>NZ_CP120742.1:4092500-6492500 GCF_029581275.1 Micromonospora sp. WMMD1155 | reverse complement strand
CTCCGGACGAAGCCTGCTCGACCGCCTGGCCCTCGCCCTCGCCCTGCTCGCCGGCCTCACCTGCGCCGCCGGCCTGATCTTCACCGTCTGGCGCTGGGGGCTGCATCCGGTCCCGGTCACCGGCCTGACGCTCACCGTGCTGGCCCTGGCCTCGGTGCTGTCCCGCCGCGCGCCCCGACTGCCCCGCCCCCGATGGTCCGACCTGGTCTCGCTCACCGCGGCAGCAGTCGCCGCCGGGTACCTCGCCACCCCCTACCTGCGGGCCGACGGCTTCGATCAACGCCTCAACCTCGCCATGATCGGCGAGGACAACTCCCGGCACCCCGCGCTATTCGACGCGATCGGCCGCCTCGGCGGCTACCTCTTCGTCGACCCCGAGGCCTCCCGAGGGCACATCTTCTCCGGCCTGATCCACTACCCGCAGGGCTGGCACCTCCTCACCGCCCTGCTCGACGGCTTCCAGGCCCCCGGGGAGCCGCCCAGCGGGCCGGCCCTGATGAACCACTACCTCTTCTGGTCCCTCGCCACCTTCGCGATGCTGGTGCTGACGCTGATCTGGGCCGCCCACCACCTCGCCGGTCCGCTGCACCCACTGCGCCGCATGGTCCTCATCGTCGCCGTGACCGCGCTCGCCCTCGGCACCGAGTTGCCCCGGCTGTTCGTCGCCGGCTACCCCAGCGAGACCTTCGGGCTCAGCCTCACCGCGATCCTCGTCGCCCTCGTCGCCCGGCCCCTGCGCCGGCTCCGCGAACAACTACTCCTCATCGGCGCACTGCTGATCGGCATCGGCTTCAGCTACTACCTGTTCCTGCTACCGGCCGGTGCCATGACGCTCTGCTGGCTGATCGCGGACCGACGTCGGCTGCGCCTCCGCCCCCGCACCGTCGCCCTGGTCGCGGTCCCCACCGCCGTGCTCGCCCCACTGACCGCCGTCATCGGCGTCGTCGTCGCCGGACAGGGCGAGGCGCTGGCCGCCCCGGGGGGTGTGCCACCGGCGGCGACCTTCCTGACCGTCCTCGGGTTCGGGGCGCTCGTCGTCGCCGCCGTCCTCGCCCGCACCAACCTCGGCGACCCCACGTGGCGGCGCTACCTGGTCGTCCTGGCCGTCACCCTGCTCTTCTGCGCCGGCATGGCCGCGGCGAACCTGGTCAACGGCACCCAACCCGCGTACTACGTCGGTAAGACCGCGCACCTGCTCATCGTCGTGTTCATCACCGGCACGGCCGCGCTCGCCCGACTGGTGCCGGTGCCCGCGCAGAGCCCCGACCCCGAGCCGCGGCGCCGCCCGACCACCGCCGCCCTCCCCGCCGTCGCCAGTGCCGTCCTGGTGACGTTCGCCGTGCTCGCCGGCACCGGCATGGTGAGCTTGACCGGCGGATACTTCCACCGCAACGGCAGCAACACCACCTGGGCGGGCTCCTGGGCCCACCACGACCGTGAAGCCGTCAGCCGGACGGCGTTCGTCACCGCCGTCGCCGCCCAGGCGTACCCGGCGATCCCCGGCACCGTCACACTCGTCGTCGACCAGAAGGGCACCCAGAGCTACCGAGAGTCGATCTTCCTGTCCGCGATCCAGAGCACCAGCGGTCAGACCGAGTCGGGCATCTACTTCCCCACCTTCCAGGAGCCGGCCCGGACCGCGCAGATCCTGCGCCGGGTGCCCCGCCCACTACGGCTGCTGGTGGCCGACCGGAGCGCTCAGCAGGCCATCGACGAGATCCTCGGAGCGGATCCCTCGCTGCGCTCGGGCCTGACCGTGGTGCCGCTGCAGGCCACCATGACCCGGTAGCCGCGCCGCGCCGACCGGCAGGGCCGCGCGATAGGCCACCGCGCAGACTAGTCTCGATGGTGTGAGCGGCGGTCACGCCGGCTCCAGGGGCGAGCGAAGCGAGTGGTCGCATGACGGTACGTCGCATCATGGGCACCGAAGTCGAGTACGGCATCTCCGTGCCCGGACAGGCCGGGGCCAACCCGATGGTCACCTCGTCACAGGTGGTCAACGCGTACGGGGCTCGCCCAGAGCTCAACCGGGGTGGGCGAGCCCGCTGGGACTACGAGGAGGAGTCGCCGCTGCGCGACGCCCGCGGCTTCACCTACTCCGGGGCGGCCTACGACCCGGCCGAAGCCCTGGCGGACGAGGATCTCGGCCTCGCCAACGTGATACTCACCAACGGCGCACGGCTCTACGTCGACCACGCCCACCCCGAATACTCCACTCCGGAGGTCACCACCCCCCGGGACGTGGTGCGCTGGGACAAGGCCGGCGAGCGGGTGATGGCCGAGGCGTCCCGCCGGGCCGCCACCATCCCCGGCAGCCAGCCGATCCACCTCTACAAGAACAACACCGACAACAAGGGCGCCAGCTACGGCGCCCACGAGAACTACCTGATGCGCCGGCAGACCCCGTTCGCCGACATCGTGGCGTACCTGACGCCGTTCTTCGTGACCCGGCAGATCGTCTGCGGCGCCGGCCGCGTCGGCATCGGCCAGGACGGCGGGCAGAGCGGCTTCCAGATCTCCCAACGCGCCGACTTCTTCGAGGTCGAGGTGGGCCTGGAGACGACGCTCAAGCGGCCCATCATCAACACCCGGGACGAGCCGCACGCCGACGCCGACAAGTACCGCCGGCTGCACGTCATCATCGGCGACGCCAACCTCTCCGAGATCTCCACCTACCTCAAGGTCGGCACCACCGCGCTGATCCTCACCATGATCGAGGAGAAGGCGCTCGGCGGTGACCTCGGCATCGCCGACCCGGTCAGCGAGCTGCGCGCGGTCAGTCACGACCCCGGCCTGTCGCACCTCATGCGACTGCGCGACGGTCGCCGGCTCACCGCACTCGACCTGCAGTGGGCATACCTGGAGCGGGTCCGGTCCTTTGTCGACGACCGCTACGGCACCGACGCCGACGAGCAGACCGTCGACGTGCTCGACCGCTGGGAGAGCGTCCTGGACCGGCTCGGGCGTGACCCGATGCTCTGCGTCGACGAGCTGGACTGGGTGGCCAAGCTGCGGCTGCTCGAAGGTTACCGGGAGCGGGAGAAGCTCGGCTGGGGCTCGCACAAGCTCCAGCTCGTCGACCTGCAGTATTCCGACGTCCGTCCGGAGAAGGGCCTCTACCACCGGCTGGTCTCCCGGGGCGCGATGAAGACGCTGCTCACCGACGACGAGACGCGTACCGCGATGACCGAGCCGCCGGAGGACACCCGGGCCTACTTCCGTGGTCGCTGCCTCGCCCAGTACGCGTCCGAGGTCGTCGCCGCGAGCTGGGACTCGGTGATCTTCGACGTGGGTCGGGAGTCGTTGGTGCGGGTGCCGATGATGGAACCGGAGCGGGGCACCCGCGCGCACGTCGGGGCGCTGTTCGACCGCTGCGCCAGCGCCAAGGACCTGCTGGAGACGCTGACCGGAGGCTGATCCACGGTTCGTTTGCCCGTCGTGTGCCGCAAGCCGGCGCGCGGCGGGCTTTTCGTCGCCCGCGCGAGGTAAGTTCATCGCAGACGATCGTGGAGGAGGCAGCAGTGGCCACTCATGACAGCGGCGGCCAGTCGCAGTCCGGCAAGTCCCGTCAGGGCGAGGAAATCGAGGACGTCACCACCGAGGCCAACCCCGAGGTGGCCGAGCGGCACGCCGAGATCACCGAGGACGTCGACGACCTCCTCGACGAGATCGACTCCGTCCTCGAAGAGAACGCAGAGGAGTTCGTGAGGGGCTATGTACAGAAAGGGGGTCAATAGAGTCATATGTCCGATTTGACCGACCCCCTGGACAAGGTCTGTCCGCAGTGCAAGAGGGCGCTGGCCCGCACCGAGTTCCACCGCGATCGCCGCCGAGTGGACGGTCCCGCCTTCTACTGCAAAACGTGCGCCAAGGTCCGGTCGGAGGCGAGCCGGCGCAAACGCGGCATCGCGCCGCAGAGGAAGTCGCCGACGCCCGTAGGTGAGGGTCTGAAGTGGTGTCCGGACTGCGAGCAGATCAAACCGCTCGACGATTTCCCCACCACCACGACCAGGGCGAGTGGTCGGCACAGCTACTGCAAGCCTTGCCACAATGCTCGAGGCAAAGAAACGGCGCAGCGGCTGTACGGGGGCAACCGCGAGTACCACCTACGGCGGCGGTACGGCGTGGGCGAGAAGGAGTTCCAGGAGCTCCTGGCGGAGCAGGGCGGGGTGTGCGCGATCTGTGGCGGCGCCGACCCGCAACATCTGGACCACGATCATCGCACCGGATGGGTGCGCGGGATACTCTGCTTCAACTGCAACGGTGGTCTTGGCCAGTTCCGTGACAGTCCCATGAGGCTGGCCAGGGCGATCACGTACCTGAGAGGAACCACGTGGCAGCGGGCTTTGATCCATCCGGGCGTCTACCAGATGTGTTCACCAACGCGGGGACGTCCTCCTTCACGACGTTCCTGAGTCGGGTGGCCCCCGAGATGCTGCCCGGCCGGCGGCCGCTGCCGCCGGGCATGGCAGCCGACCTGGCGCCGCACGCGACGACCATCGTGGCCATCTCGGCCGCCGACGGCGTCGTGATGGCCGGCGACCGACGGGCCACCATGGGCAACCTGATCGCCCAGCGCGACATCGAGAAGGTGCACCCGGCCGACGCGTACTCGCTGGTCGGCATCGCGGGCACCGCGGGCATCGGGATCGAGCTGATGCGACTGTTCCAGGTGGAGCTGGAGCACTACGAGAAGATCGAGGGCGCGATGCTCTCGCTGGACGGCAAGGCCAACCGGTTGGCGTCCATGATCCGCGGCAACCTGGGCGCGGCCATGCAGGGCCTGGCGGTGGTGCCGTTGTTCGCGGGCTTCGACCTGGCCGCCGCGGAGCCGACGCGGGCCGGCCGGATCTTCAGTTTCGACGTGACCGGTGGCCCGTACGAGGAGACCGGCTACGACGCGATCGGCTCCGGCTCGCTCTTCGCGAAGTCGGCGCTGAAGAAGCGTTTCCGGACGGGCCTGTCGGTCGACGACGCGACGAGGCTCGCGGTCGAGGCGCTCTACGACGCGGCCGACGACGACACCGCGACCGGTGGACCGGACCTGACCCGTCGGATCTATCCGGTGGTGATGACCGCTACCGCGGAGGGCACGCGGCGGCTGACCGACGCCGAGACGGCGGAGATCGCCGAGGGCGTGGTCGCCGGTCGGATGGAGAACCCGGGCGGTTGAGCCCCGTCCACCCCCACCAGTCAGCAGTCGTCAGCACAGCGCCGTAAGGAGAACCGCCGCCGTGGCCATGCAGTTCTACGCCTCGCCCGAACAGATCATGCGCGATCGCTCCGAGCTGGCCCGCAAGGGCATCGCTCGGGGTCGTAGCGCGGTGGTCCTCAGTTACTCCGGTGGGGTGCTCTTCGTCGCGGAGAACCTCTCCAGTGCCCTGCACAAGGTCAGCGAGATCTACGACCGGATCGGCTTCGCCGCGGTCGGCCGCTACAACGAGTTCGAGAATCTGCGTCGGGCCGGTGTGCGGATGGCCGACCTGAACGGGCTCAGCTACGACCGGCGTGACGTGACCGGTCGGGCCCTGGCCAACGCGTTCGCGCAGACGCTCGGCGCGATCTTCACCGAGCAGTCGAAGCCGTTCGAGGTGGAGATCTGCGTGGCGGAGGTCGGGGCCACCGCGGACGCCGACGAGCTGTACCGGTTGACGTACGACGGCTCGGTCAACGACGAGCCGGGCCGGATGGCGATGGGTGGTCAGGCCGAGGCGATCACCGCGGTGTTGAAGTCGCAGCACCGGGCGGACATGTCCCTCGCGGAGGCGGCCCGGGTGGCGGTGCAGGCGTTGAGCACGGCCGGCGGTGAGGGCGGGGCGGCCCGGACGATCGCCGCCAACCAGCTGGAGGTTGCGGTGTTGGACCGCCAGCGGGTCGGGCGTACGTTCCGCCGGATCACCGGTGCCGCGCTGACCGCTTTGCTGGACGGCGATGTCGCCGCCGCGGAGCAGCCGGGGGAGGCGGGTGGCCCCGACACGCCGGCGCAGCCGACGACGGAGGCGCACAAGCCGACGACGTCGGCGGGTTCGGCTGACCTGGAGGACAAGCCGGCGGACGGCACGTAGCGACCGATCGTCACGGCGGGCGGCTGGGGATTCGTCGGCTGCCCGCCGTGAGGCGTTTCCGGCCCGGGTGGGGCCGGCGGTCAGTGGCGCTTGAGCAGCGGTTTGGCGAGGGTCCAGTAGGCCCCGGCCAGGAGGTTGAAGACGCCCAGCCCGGGGGTGGTGATGTCGGTGGGCGGGAGCCGACCGGTCATCAGCTCGGCGATGACGCCGTCGGGCACTCGGCGTTCGGCCTGGAGTCGTCGGCGGCGGCTGCGCACCCAGCTTCGGTGTTGCCACAGCCAGCGCCAGCCGCGGATCTTGTGTCGGGCCCAGCCGGCGGTCAGCGCGTTCGTGAGCATCGCGGCTTCGGTGAGCAGCAGTGCGGGGGCGAGCAGCGCGAGGGTACGGGCCTGGTAGGTGGTGAGCAGGGTGACCAGCCGGTTGCGTTCGACCAGGTAGAGCTTGAGGGCGTTGCGGGAGAACTCGTAGTGGTGGCGTACCACGGCGTCCGGCACGTACTCCAGGCGCAGGCCGCGTTGCCGCAACCGCACGCTGAGTTCGGTGTCCTCGTGGTAGGCGAAGTACTCGGGGGCGAAGCCGTCGAGTTCCCGCCAGAGGCGCCTGTCGATGACGAAGCAGCAGCCGCTCAGTGACGGCACGGAACGGCGGTGGGCGTGGGCGGTGGCGGGTTCGCCGTTGCCACCGGCCCAGGAGAGGCCGGCGAAGTGCAGGGGGTTGCCGGCGGTGTTGATCAGTTCGGGTCGGTCGGCGAGGCGGATGGATGCCATCGCGGCACCCACGTCCTCCTCGGCGGCGACCGTGGTGACCTTGGCGAGGGCGTCGGGTGCCACGATCGCGTCGGAGTTGACGAAGGCGAGCCAGTCGCCGGTCGCCTCGGCGGCACCGACGTCGCAGCCACCGGCGTAGCCGGTGTTGCGGGCGGGGGTCAACACGCGTACCCCGGGGAGGTTCTGCACGGCGTCGATGCCGCCGCCGGTGCATCCGTTGTCGACGACGACCAGGTCGACGGTCACGCCGGTGCTGGCGAGGGCGGCGCGGGCGGCTTCGACCAGGTACGGCTCGGGGCCGTACGCCAGCATCACCACGGTTATCCGGGGCGGAGCCATGATCAGGGTCCTCCGGTCACTCCCGGCGTGACGGCCTCGAGGGCAGGGGTGTGGGTGGACGTCGAGCGGGGGGTGTGGTTGCGCAGCAGGACGGCCATGGTGGCGGCGACGACGACGGATCCGATGGCGTAGCCGAGTTCCACCCGCAGCGCGGTGGCGACCGGGGCGAGCGTGGCGACGACGAGGGCGGCCACGCCGACGGCCCAGGCGAGGGCCTGGGCCCGGTGCCGGTCGAGGGCGAGCAGCGCCTGCCCGAGGACCATGGCCCACAGGTAGGCGAGGGTGGCGACGGCGAGCCAGGCGAAGTCGCCGTGGCCGAGGACGTCGGGAGCGTCGAAGAGGGTCTGCACCAGCCACGGGCCGAGCAGCACCGCACCCGCGGCGCCGCTGAGGCCGAGCGCGGTGACGATGCCCAGGGCCCGGCGCAGCAGGCTGTGGAACCCGGCCAGGTCACCGGTGGTGGCGGTGGTGGCGAGGCCGGGGAGCAGTGACGCCTGCAGCGACGCGAAGACGAACAGCGGGATCCGCACCAGCACCAGGGCGCTGAGCAGCGCGCCCGCGGTCGCCACGTCGGACGGGTCCAGCACCTTGACGTTGATCACGCCGATGTTGACCACGACCTGGGCGAGCAGGCTGGAGACGATGAGCAGTCCGAGGCCACGCAGTATCGGCGCCCAGGCCAGGGGCGTGCCGCCGCCGATGGCGCGCAGCACCGGCGGCGCGGTGAGGATGACACCGGCGATCGGTGCGACGACCAGCACCGCGCCGAACCAGACCGGGTTGGTGACGCCGGTCAGGCCGAGCACGGCGACGAGCACGATCCGCAGGCCGCCGTCGATGCCGAGTTGGGTGCCGTACCAGGGGAAGAGTTGCAGGCCGGACAGGACGCCGCGGGTGGTGTGCGCGATGGCGAGCCCGGCGAGTGACCCGATCAGGACGGTCACCATGGTGCCGTCGCCGTCGAAGAGCCGGTCGGCGAGCGGCGCCCGGACGGCGATGATCAGCGCGACCATGGCGGCGAGCAGCCCGGCGGCCAGGACCGCCCCCCGGGCCAGTACCGGCCCGGGGGGAAGGCCCTGGCTGTGCCGGGCGGCGACGAGTCGGGCGACTTCCTGTTCCACCGGCATGAACAGGCCGATGCCCAGGGTGAAGACGATCGACCAGAGCACCGAGAGGGACGAGTAGTCCGCCTCGGTGAGGCTGTGCCCGGCGACGGCCAGGTGGACGTAGGAGGCCAACCCCAACAGGGCCAGACCGGCGCCGACGGCGACGGTGCCCGGTGGGACCAGACTCAGCAGCCTGCGGATCACCGGCGGATGAGCGCCAACGTGAGGACGGCG
This sequence comes from Micromonospora sp. WMMD1155, assembly GCF_029581275.1. Classification (NCBI taxonomy): domain Bacteria; kingdom Bacillati; phylum Actinomycetota; class Actinomycetes; order Micromonosporales; family Micromonosporaceae; genus Micromonospora; species Micromonospora sp. WMMD1155. Next base: position 6,483,989 of record NZ_CP120742.1, on the reverse strand, counting down.
AAGGCCCGGCCGAGGTAGATCATGGCCTTGGCGGGCGACTGGCTGGGGGTGCCCGCCATGCGCTTGCGCATGGCCACCGGCACCTGGCGGATCTTGTAACCGCGTCGGGCGGTGTGCACCAGCGTCTCCACGGTGTCGCCCAGGTACTCCACCGGGTACCAGGTGGCGAACATGTCGATCACCCGGCGGTTGGCGGCCCGGAACCCGGAGGTCGTGTCGGTGAGCTTGGTGCGCGCGACGCGGGACAGCACGCCGGAGAGCATGATCATCGCCCAGCGGCGGGGGCCGCGGACGGTGTAGTCACCCTCACCGGCGAACCGGGCGCCGATCACCAGGTCCGTCTCGTCGAGCAGGTCGACGAGCTTCGGCACGTACCGGGGATCGTGCTGGCCGTCCGCGTCGACCTGGATCGCGACGTCATAGTCGTGGTCGCGGGCGTAGCGGTAGCCGCACCGCATGGCCCCGCCGACGCCGAGGTTGTAGGGCAGTTTCGCGACCCGGGCGCCGGCGGCGGCGGCGACCGCGGCGGTGCGGTCGGTGGAGCCGTCGTCGACGACGAGCACGTCGACGCCCGGCAGCTCGCCGCGGACTTCCTGGACCACGTCGGCGATCGAACCGGACTCGTTGAGCGCCGGGATGATGATGAGGACCCGCTTGCCGTTAACCATCGTGCGACACCAGTTCGTCTCGGGCCGCCCGGTCCGCGTCGATCTCCGCGCGGAGCAGGGCGAAGTCTTCTGCCAGGGTGCGGGTCTCCTCCTCCAGGTGGCTGACCTCCCAGCTGAGGTGCACGCAGACCAGCAGCAGGAAGACGATGCCGAGGAAGAGCACGAGGCTCACACCGGAGGCGACGCCGAGCAGTTCGGCGACGTTGTCCAACAGGCGGGGGAAGAGCGACAGCGGAATGACGATCACGAGGACGCCGAGCCAGAGCATGCCGTACTTCTCGCGGAGCTGTCGGCGGCGCAGCAGCTCGACGATCGTGGCCAGCAGTATCAGGCCGGTCAGGCCGGTGACGAGGGTGAGTTTCATGCGACCTTCCACGGAACGGGCGGAGCGGGGGAGTCGAACGCCTCGACGAGGGTGGCATGCCAGTCCGGGAGCGACGGCAGGCCCGCGGCCGCCCAGCGGCTGTGCGCGAGCACACTGTACGCCGGTCGGGGAGCAGGACGAGGATACCGGTCGCCCGTGGTGCGTCGAATCCGCTCCGGGTCGAGACCGGTCAGTGCGAACACGGCACGGGCCAGCCCGTACCAGGTGGTCTGGCCGGTGCAGGTGCCGTGGTAGACGCCGGGGGCGACCCGACCGCCCAGGGCCGCGTCGACCAGGGCGACGAGCTGTTCGGCGAGCCGGTAGGACCAGGTGGGCTGGCCGTGCTGGTCGTCCACCACGTCGATGTGCTCCCGCTGCTCGGCGAGTCGGAGCAGGGTGGTCACGAAGTTCGGCCCGTGCGCGCCGTACAGCCAGGCGGTGCGGACCACGTACCCGGTGTCGGGCAGCAGTCGCGCGACGGCCTGCTCGCCGACCAGTTTGCTCCGGCCGTAGGCGTTGACCGGCGCGGTGGGCGCCTCCTCGGCGTACGGGGTGCGCGCGTCGCCGGCGAGGACGTAGTCGGTGGAGACCTGGACCAGCCGGGCGCCGCTGGCCGCGCACGCCGACGCGAGGTTCACCACCCCGTCGCCGTTGACGGCGGTGGCCGCCGCCTCGCCGTCCTCGGCGCCGCCGACGTTGGTCCAGGCCGCCGTGTTGATCACGACGTCGTGGTCCCGGACGGCGGCGTGGACGGCGGCGGGATCGGTGATGTCCAGGTCGGCGCGGGTGGCTGCGGTCACCTTGAGGTCGGAGCGGGTGCGCAGCACGGTGACCAGGTCCCGGCCGAGCATTCCGCCGGCGCCGGTGACGAGCAGGCCGGTGACGACCAGTCGGGTCATGCGGTGGGCGTGGCCTTCAACGGCTCCCACCAGGCGCGGTTGTCGCGGTACCACGCGACGGTGTCGGCGAGCCCCTGGTCGAGGGTGACGCTGGGGGCGTAGCCGAGCTCCTGGTTGATCTTGGTGATGTCGAGGGAGTAGCGGCGGTCGTGGCCCTTGCGGTCGGTGACCGGGACGACACGGTCCCAACCGGCACCGCAGGCGTCCAGGAGCAGGCCGGTGAGCTCCTTGTTGGTCAACTCGGTGCCGCCGCCGATGTTGTAGACCTCGCCGGCGCGACCCTTCTGCTGAACCAGGGCGATGCCGCGGCAGTGGTCGTGCACGTGCAGCCAGTCCCGGATGTTGCCGCCGTCGCCGTAGAGGGGGACGGTGCCGCCGTCGAGCAGGTTGCTGACGAACAGCGGGATGACCTTCTCGGGGAACTGGTACGGGCCGTAGTTGTTGGAGCAGCGGGTGACGACGACGTCCATGCCGTGGGTGCGGTGGTAGGCCAGGGCGAGCAGGTCCGAGCCGGCCTTGGACGCCGAGTAGGGGGAGTTCGGCGCCAGCGGCCAGGTCTCGGTCCAGGAGCCCTCGTCGATGGAGCCGTAGACCTCGTCGGTGGACACGTGCACGAAACGGCCGGTGCCGTGGCGCAGCGCGGCGTCGAGCAGGGTCTGGGTGCCCAGCACGTTGGTGGTGACGAACGGCGCGGCGCCGGCGATGGACCGGTCGACGTGCGATTCGGCCGCGAAGTGCACGATCACGTCGTGGCCCGCGACGACCTCGTCGACCACGACGGGGTCGCAGATGTCGCCCTGCACGAACTGCAACCGCGGGTCGTCTCGTACCGGGTCGAGGTTGGCCAGGTTGCCCGAGTAGGTCAACTTGTCGAGCACGGTCACGACCGCCGGGTCGAGTGGCGGAACGCCTTCGGCGCTGCCGAGGGGCTTGCCCAGCAGCAGGCGAACGTACTCCGACCCGATGAATCCGGCTCCGCCGGTGACGAGGATCCTCACGGGTCGGGAAGTCTACGCGAAATGTTCCGCGCGTCGGCCGAGGCATGTCCCCCGGCGCGTTCGGCGCCGGTCCGGCTAGGCTCTCCCGGTGCGTGGAATCCTACTTGCCGGCGGCACCGGTTCGCGGCTCTGGCCGATCACCCGGGCGGTCTCGAAGCAGCTCATGCCGATCTTCGACAAGCCGATGGTGTATTACCCGCTCTCCACCCTGATGATGTCCGGGGTCCGGGAGATCCTGGTGATCACCACTCCGGAGGACCAGGACCAGTTCCGCCGGCTGCTCGGTGACGGCAGCCACCTGGGGCTGCGGCTGGAGTACACGAGCCAGGAGCGCCCGGAGGGCATCGCGCAGGCGTTCATCCTCGGTGCGGACTTCATCGGCGACGAGTCGGTGGCGCTGATCCTGGGCGACAACATCTTCCACGGCGTCGGCCTGGGTCGGCAGCTCGCCAAGCACGCCGACCCGATCGGCGGGCGGGTCTTCGCCTACCAGGTGGCCAACCCGCAGGAGTACGGCGTGGTCGACTTCGACGACGCCGGCCGGGTGCGCTCGATCGAGGAGAAGCCGGCCCGGCCCAAGTCCCGGTACGCGGTGCCCGGCCTGTACTTCTACGACAACCGGGTGGTGGACATCGCCCGCAAGATCACTCCGAGCGCCCGCGGCGAGCTGGAGATCACGGCCGTCAACGAGGCGTACCGGGAGACCGGCGAGCTGTCGGTCACCGTGCTGGACCGCGGCACCGCCTGGCTGGACACCGGCACGTTCACCTCGATGATGCAGGCGGCCGAGTTCGTCCGCGTCGTCGAGGAGCGGCAGGGCCTGAAGATCGGCTGCGTCGAGGAGGTCGCCTGGCGGTCCGGGCTCATCGACGACGACCAGTTGCGCGCGCTCGCCACGCCGTTGACCAAGAGCGGCTACGGCGACTACCTGCTCGGTCTGCTGGCCGAGCAGGACGCTCCGGTCGGCCAGCACGGGGGTGCCTGGTGAAGATTCGGGAGTTGGGCATCGAAGGCGCCTGGGAGATCACCCCGCAGCAGCACGGCGACCCGCGCGGCATGTTCATGGAGTGGTACCGCTTCGACGCGCTCGCCGAGGCGGTGGGGCACCCCCTGCGGTTGGCCCAGGCCAACCTGTCGGTCTCGGCGCGAGGTGTGGTGCGCGGCATCCACTTCGCCGACGTCCCACCCGGGCAGGCCAAGTACGTCACCTGCGTACGCGGCGCGGTCCTCGACGTGATCGTGGACCTGCGGGTGGGCTCGCCGACCTTCGGCCGCTGGGAGGGCGTCCGGCTGGACGACACCGACCGTCGGGCGGTCTACCTCAGCGAGGGGTTGGGGCACGGTTTCTGCGCGCTGACCGACGACGCGACGCTGAGCTACCTCTGCTCGGCCACCTACAACCCGACCGGTGAGCACGCGGTGCACCCGCTGGACGAGGAGTTGGGCATCGAGTGGCCCGCCGACGCCCCGCTGCTGTCCGCCCGCGACGACGCCGCGCCGACCCTCGCCCAGGCCCGCGAGCGAGGTCTGCTGCCGGAGTACGACGCCTGCCGGCGGTTCGTGGCGAGTCTCGGCCCGGACGGAATGTCGCACTCAACCGGTATGTGAGCACGCCTGGAGCACGACCTGTGGTGTGACAGTGACGAACCGGGCCTCCGGGCGGCTAATGTCACACCATGGAGCGGCGAATCTTCGGCCTCGAGACCGAGTACGGCGTCACCTGCACCTATCGCGGGCAGCGGCGGCTGTCCCCGGACGAGGTCGCGCGCTATCTGTTCCGGCGCGTGGTGTCCTGGGGGCGGTCGAGCAACGTCTTCCTGCGTAACGGGGCCCGGCTCTACCTGGACGTCGGGTCGCACCCGGAGTACGCGACACCGGAGTGCGACTCGGTGACCGATCTGGTCGCCCACGACCGGGCCGGCGAGCGGATCCTGGAGGGCCTGCTCGTCGACGCGGAGAAGCGACTGCACGACGAGGGCATCGCGGGTGAGATCTACCTGTTCAAGAACAACACCGACTCGGCCGGCAACTCGTACGGCTGCCACGAGAACTATCTGGTCTCCCGACACGGCGAGTTCGGTCGGCTCGCCGACGTGCTCATCCCGTTCCTGGTCACCCGGCAGTTGATCTGCGGGGCCGGCAAGGTCCTGCAGACCCCGCGCGGCGCGGTCTACTGCCTGTCGCAACGCGCCGAGCACATCTGGGAGGGCGTCTCCTCGGCGACCACCCGCAGCCGTCCCATCATCAACACCCGCGACGAGCCGCACGCCGACGCCGAGCGCTACCGGCGGCTGCACGTGATCGTCGGGGACTCCAACATGAACGAGGTCACCACCCTGCTCAAGGTCGGCACCGCCGACATCGTGCTGCGGATGATCGAGGCCGGGGTGGTGATGCGCGACCTGTCCCTGGAGAACCCGATCCGGGCGATCCGGGAGGTGTCGCACGACATCACCGGCCGGCGCAAGGTGCGACTGGCCTCCGGCAAGGAGGTCAGTGCCCTGGAGATCCAGCAGGAATACCTGGCCAAGGCCACCGAGTTCGTCGAGCGGCGGGGCGGCGACCAGGCCGCCAAGCGGGTCGTCGAGCTGTGGGGCCGGGTGCTGCACGCGGTGGAGACCGGTGACCTGGAGCCGGTGTCCCGCGAGATCGACTGGGTCAGCAAGCTGCGGCTGATCGAGCGCTACCAGCGCAAGCACGACCTGCCGCTGTCGCACCCCCGGGTGGCGCAGATGGATCTGGCCTACCACGACGTTCGTCGCGGTCGCGGCCTCTACGGGTTGTTGGAGCGCCGCGGTGAGGTCGACCGGGTGGCCACCGACCCGGAGATCTTCGAGGCGAAGGAGACCCCGCCGCAGACCACGCGGGCCCGGCTGCGCGGCGAGTTCATCCGGCACGCCCAGGAGAAGCGACGCGACTTCACCGTCGACTGGGTGCACCTGAAGCTCAACGACCAGGCGCAGCGCACCGTGCTCTGCAAGGACCCGTTCCGGGCGTACGACGAGCGGGTGGAGCGGCTGATCGCCAGCATGTGACGGGTGTGCCGGCCCCGGCGGTGCTGTGCGTCGACGGGGCCGGCGCAACCGGTAGGCTGAGCGCGCCATGACGACTTCTGGACCATCCGACCGCTCCGAGCCCTCCGAGCGCGGCACCGAGCGGCAGAACTGGGTCGAACGCCGGCGGGAGAAGATCCGCGCCGAGATCGACCGCAACCGACGCGGTGAATACACCGTGCCGACCTGGGTGCTGGCCCTGGCCCTGGCCCTCATCGTGGGCGGCTGGCTAGCCCTGATCTTCCTGGCCTAACCCCACCCCACCCCCCCCGCTCGGCGTCGATCATGGACTTGTGGTGGGAACGACAGCCGTGGAAATCCACCTTCCGGCCACCCCAACTCCATGATCGACGGGAGCGGGGGTTGGGCCGGGGCAGGGCGGGTTAGGGGAGCAGGGCTGCCGCGTGGCGGCCGGCGGCGGCGGCCGCGAGGAAGTAGGCGTGGTCGGCATCGAGACCGCGGCCCATGGTGGACAGCGGCACGGTGGTGGCCCGCAACGCGGCGTCCAGACCTGCGGTGGGCACCCGGACGATCCGGTGTCGGGCCGTCAGCGGCGCCAGCGACGCGTCCACCTCGGCGGCGAGGGCCGGGTCCAGGTCGTCGGGCACCACCAGCTCCGCCGGGGCGAGCGCCACCCTGCCGTACGCGGTCAGGCTGTGGTGTGACACGCCCCGGTGCCGGGGGCGGGGATCGGCGTCGGAGATGCGCAGCGAGCCGACCGCCCGGCCGCCCAGCGTGACGATCGCGTTGACCGCCTCGCCGACCGCGACGCCGGAGAAGCCCCACCGGGTGCCGGTACCCAGGTTGCCGGGGCCCTGGGCGACGATCGCCACGTCGGCGCCCAGCACGTGCCGGGCGGCGAGCAGACCACCGTGCAGGGTGGTGGCCTCCAGGTCGCCGCCGAATGCCTGCCCGACGGTGATCGTGCCGACCAGTTCTCCACGCAGCCCGGCGAGGGTGCGGGAGAACCAGGCGGGCAGCGCCCCACCGTCGGTGAGCAGGTACGCCACCCGCGCCCGCGGGGCGTCGGCGCGGATGCCGGCCAGGATCGCCGGCAACGCCGAGTGCAGGTCGGCGGTGACCACCGGCAGACCGCCCAGGTCGTCCGCGTCGGCCAGCACGTCGCGGTGCGGGGACGCCTCCTCGTCCACGCCGAGCAGGATCGGCTGCAACGGCGTGTAGCGGGCCTTCACCAGGTGCCCGGCGTCACGGGTGTCGCCGACCGACCCAGGGTCCGGCGGCAGCCGGTCCGGCAGGGCCACCACCAGGGCGTACCCGCCGGTGCCCAACCCCATCAGCAGCGCACCGGCGTTGAGCAGCACCCGGTCGCCGGGCTCGGGAGTACCGACCAGTTCCGGGTAGGCAAGCGCCCGCATGCTCGTGCCGTCGGCGAGGTCGACGTCCAGCTCCACCGCCCCGGTCCACTGCCGTCGCAGCTTCGCCACCGTCCCCGTACGCCATCGCACCATGACGGGCACGCTAGCCGCGCGGGCCCGACGGCCCGCGCCCGGGTGCGGCGGTGGTGTCGGTCAGGCCGACTCGGGGCTGCCGTCGGTGCTCGGCCCCGGCCCGGCCTGGGTGTGCCGGGCGGTGCCGGTGGCCCCCGGCAGCGAGCGGGTGGGGTCGAGGAAGACGAACCGGATCTCCGGGTACCGGCCGGTGAGCCGCCGCTCGGCCTCGTCGGCGGCGGCCTCGATCTGCGCGCCGGTCGCCTCGTCGCGGAAGTCGACCTTCGCGGCGACCAGGATGTCGTCCGGGCCGAGCTGCATGGTCAGCAGGGTGTCGATGCGCTCCACCTCGGGCAGCGCCGCCAACTCCTGCTCGATCTCCCGGCGCAGTCGCTCCGGGACCGCCCGGCCGACCAGCAGCGACAGGTTGTTGGCGGCGAGGATCCCGGCGACGGTCAGCAGCAGCAGCCCGATCAGGATCGACGCGATGCCGTCCCACACCTCGTCGCCGGTGGCGTGCGACAGGCCGACGCCGAGCCCGGCCAGCACCAGACCGATCAGGGCCGCGCTGTCCTCCAGGAAGACCGCCTTGACGGTGGTGTCGGCGGTCAGCCGCAGGAACCGTCGGGGCGTGGTCCGCCACCGTCGGGACTCCCGGCGAACCTGGCGCACCGCCCGGGCCAGGGAGATCGACTCGATGACGAACGACACCGCGAGCACGACGTACGAGATGAGGTAGTCGCCGCTGTGCTCGTGCACCAGGATCGTGGTGACACCGTGGGTGACGGCGAAACCGGCGCCCGCGACGAAGGTGAACATCGCCGCGAAGAACGCCCAGACGTAGCTCTCCTTGCCGTACCCGAAGGGGTGCCGCTGGTCCGCCGGTCGGGAGCCGCGGCGCAACGCCTGGAAGAGCAGCACCTCGGTGGTCGTGTCGGCGAACGAGTGCGCGGCCTCGGAGAGCATCGCGGCCGAGCCGGAGATCACCCCGGCGATCAGCTTGGCGACCGCGATGGCGAGGTTGGCGGCGCCCGCGACGATCACGGTGCCGACGCTCTCGCTCTCGGGCCTGGCCTCCGCTTGCGACATGAGGCTCACCCTATGACCGGAACCGACGACGCGCCGGGCGAGCACCGATCCGAACAAGTGTGCGGCACGCCCGCGCGGGTGCACGTCGTGGGCGCGTCGGCTGCTAGCGTCTACCGCGTGTCGCGGACCCGCACCGAACGCCTGGTCAACCTGGTGATCTGCCTCCTGTCCACGCGACGGTTCCTGACCGCCGCGCAGATCGCCGCGACCGTACCCGGTTACGAGCATGATCCGGACGACGCGCGCGACCACGAAGCGTTCCAGCGCAAGTTCGAACGGGACAAGGCCGAGCTGCGCGAACTGGGTGTGCCACTGGAGACGGGCACGGCGAGCGCCTTCGACGCCGAGCCCGGTTACCGGATCGCGCACCGCGAGTACGCCCTGCCCGACATCCTCCTGGAGCCGGACGAAGCCGCCGCCGTCGGCATCGCCGCACGGTTGTGGCAGCACGCCGGGTTGGCCGCCGCGGCGTCGTCCGGGCTGGCCAAGTTGCGCGCCGCCGGGGTGGACGTGGACCCGCAGGCCACCCTCGGCCTGGAGCCGATGGTCACCGTCGACCCGGCGTTCGCGCCGCTGACCGCCGCCGCCCGGGACCGCCGCGAGGTCGGGTTCGACTACCGGGTGCCCGACCGGGACGCACCGAGCCGTCGGCGGCTGCAACCGTGGGGCGTGGTCTGCTGGCGGGGCCGGTGGTATGTGGTCGGCCACGACCGGGATCGGGAGGCGACCCGCTGCTTCCGGCTGTCCCGGGTCGTCGGCGCGGTCCGGGTGACCGGTGCGCCCGGCGCGTACGAGCCGCCGGCCGACGTCGACCTGATCAGCCACGTGGCCCGGTGGTCGGGGCCGGTGGAGCACACCGGTCGGGCCACCGTCCTGGCCGCACCCGGCCGGGCCGCCGGGCTGCGCCGCTGGGCGGTGGAGGTGACCACCGGGCCGGACGGCGACCGGCTGGTCCTGCCGTACGCGGATCCCGACGGGCTGGCCGGTCACCTGGTCGGCTACGGCCCGGACGTGCGGGTGCTCGACCCACCGGAGGTCCGCGAGGCCGTCATCCAACGACTCAAGGAGATCGCCGTCCGCCACGACGACCTGGCCGTCACCGGGGCTGTCCGGTGACCCGCCCGGCCGCCCGGGGCGGCTCCCGCGCGTCCGCGGACCGGTTGGCCCGGCTGCTCAACCTGGTGCCGTACCTGCTGGCCCGCCCCGGCATCGAGATCGCCGAGGCGGCCGGCGACCTGGGTGTCACCGAGCGGCAGCTCCGGGAGGATCTGGAGCTGCTCTGGGTGTGCGGGTTGCCCGGCTACGGTCCCGGTGACCTGATCGACATGGCGTTCGACGGCGACCGGGTGACCATCACCTACGACGCCGGCATCGACCGGCCGCTGCGGCTCACCCCGGACGAGGCGCTCGCGTTGGTGGTGGCGTTGCGGATGCTCGTCGAGACGCCCGGGGTCGCCAACCGGGAGGCCGTCGAACGGGCCCTGGCGAAGATCGAGGACGCGGGGGACCTGGTGGGCGCGCCGGTGGCGGTCCGGCTGCCCGGGGACACCCGGCGGGTCGAGGCGCTGCGGGCCGCCGTGGAGGGCGGGAAGGCGCTGCGGATCACCTACTACACGGCGGCCCGGGACGAGACCACCGACCGGGTCATCGACCCGCTGCGGGTGCTGATGGTCGGCGGCCGGGCGTACGTGGAGGCGTGGTGTCGGCGGGCCGAGGCGGTCCGCCTGTTCCGGGCCGACCGGATCGACGCGATCACCGAGTTGGCCGAGCCCGCCGCGGTGCCGCCGCAGGCCGTCCCGCACGACTTGACCGATGGGGTGTTCCGCCCGTCGCCCGACCTGCCGTTGATCACGTTGCGCATCGGTCGCAGCGAACGGTGGATCACCGAATATTATCCGTGCGAGCGGGTCGAGGCGGGCGACGGCGACCAGTGGCTCGTCTCCCTGCGGGTCACCGACCTCAACTGGGCTCGCCGGTTCGTGCTGGGCCTCGGGCCGGAGGTCACGGTCGTGGCTCCGGCCGAGTTGGCCGAGCAGGTCCGGGCGACCGCGGCCGCCGCCCTGGACGCGTACGCGGTGCCCGCGCCGACGACAGCGCCCCGGCAGCCGGAGGCCGAGCCGGGCAACGCGCCGTCGGGCGACCCGGCGGTGGTCGGCCGCACCCAGTAGGCTGACCGCCGTGCTGATCTGGATCGTGCTCGCGGTGGTGCTGCTCCCGCTCGTGGCGCTCGCGCTGGCCGTGCGCCCGTTGCTGACCCGGCTGCCCCGGCTACGCCGCGCCGCCGTGGCGTTGCAGCGGCGGGCCGCCGAGGCCGAGGCGCTGCGGGACACCGCCGAGGCGTTGCAGCAGCGGGCCGAGGGGGTTCAGCGCCAACTCGACACCGCGTCCCGGCGGGTCGCGCTGATCAAGGCGAAGCGCGGCTGACCGAGCCCTCATCCGGCGGCTGTTGACGGATCATCCCGGGTTGGTCAAGACTTCACCCTCCGGGCCAGACCACCACCACCCGGCGGGTGGCGGGCAGCCGATCCGCACGTACGATGGGCTGCGTACCACCCCCTCGGACACAGACCGACTGGAGCTTCTCATGGGTGCCCTCAAGCCGTGGCACATCGCTGTTCTCGTGGTTGTGCTGATCCTGCTCTTCGGTGCGAAGCGGCTCCCCGACGCGGCCCGTTCGCTGGGTCGGTCGCTGCGGATCATCAAGGCCGAGACCAAGAGCCTGCAGGACGACGACCGCGACCTCGCCGAGAAGGCCGACGCGCAGGCCGGCTACCAGCCGCTGCCGCCGCACGCCGGGCAGCAGGCACCGTACGCCGGGCAGCCGCAGCAGCCGCCGTACCAGCAGGCGCCGCCGCAGCAGCCGGTCGTCGACCCGGTGCACCGCGTCCGCGACAACTGACCGAAGGGCACCACTGTCGTGGCCTTCGCCCTGCGTAAGCGCGGCCCGAGCACGTTCGAGCGGGCCGCCGACGGCTCGATGACGCTCATCGAGCACGTCCGCGAGTTGCGCAACCGTCTGTTCCGCGCGTCGCTGGCGATCATGGTCGGCTTCGGCGTCGGCATCTGGCTGGCGACGCCGGTCCGGATCCTGCTGTCGAAGCCGTACTGTGACCTCCCGGCCTCGATGGATCCGGTCTCCGGCAAGTGCAAGTTCGTCCAGCTCGGTGTCGCGGACGTCTTCCTGCTGAACCTGAAGATCGGCCTGTGGGTGGGTCTGGTCATCGCGGCGCCCATCTGGCTCTACCAGCTGTGGGCGTTCATCGCTCCGGGGCTGCACCGGCACGAGCGGCGCTACGCGTACATCTTCACGGCTCTCGCCGCGCCGCTGTTCGCGGCCGGCGCGGTGCTGGCCTTCTTCGTCACCACCAAGGGCCTTGAGTTCCTGCTCAACGTGTCCGGCGATGACATCGCGACCAACCTGGAAGTCACCCGGTACATCTCGTTCGTCACCAACCTGATCCTGTTGTTCGGGGTGGCGTTCGAGTTCCCGCTGATCGTGCTGATGCTCAACTTCGTCGGTCTCGCCAGCGCGAAGCGGTTGCTCAGTTGGTGGCGGGTGGCGATCTTCGTGTTCTTCGCGTTCTCCGCGGTGGTCACCCCCACCCCGGACCCGTTCGGGATGACCGCGTTGGCGCTCTGCCTGTCCGCGCTCTACTTCGCGGCGGTCGGGGTCGCGTTCATCAACGACAAGCGGCGTGGGCGGGGCAAGGAGGTCTACGCCGGCATCGACGACGACGAGGTGTCGCCGTTGGAGTTCGACGCGGACCCGGTCGTGGCCGGGCAACGGGTCGACGCGGCGGAGCCGATCGGTGTACCCGAGCCGATCGCCAAACCGGCACCGATCGAGCGTCGCTACGACGACATGACCTGACGGCTCCGCGCCGACCGGTCAGCCGACGCCGCCCCCGTCGATCGGGGGCGGCGTCGCCGCGTCACGCCGAGCGTCGGCGGCGAGACTGATGGTGACGACGCCCGCCCCTGGTGAACGGCGGGTGTCCGACCGGTACGGTGCTGCCCGTGACCGCAGACGATCACCTGCCGGGCCCGGTCGACCGTGCCCCGCTCCCCGGTGGCCCGGTGGCCGTACTTACGAACCCGACCGCCGGCCGGGGACGCTACCGGGCCCTGCTGCCCCGGCTGCTGGACGGTCTGGCCGCCGCGGGGCGGCCGGTCCGGTTGTTGCCGGCGTCCGGGCCGGGCGAGGCGGAGGCGGCGTGTCGTGCGGCGGTCGCGGACGGCGCGGGAGCGCTGGTCGCGATCGGTGGGGACGGCACCGTGCACCGGGCGCTGCAGGCGGTCGCGGGCACCGACGTGCCGTTCGGGCCGATCCCCGCCGGCACCGGCAACGACTTCGCCCTGGACACCGGGTTCCCGGCCGATCCGCTCACCGCGGCGGACGTGATCGCGTCGGCGTTGCGCGACGGCCGCAGCCACATCGTCGACCTGGCCCGGATGCGCGGGGCCGACGGCACCGAGCGCTGGTACGGGGCGGTCCTCGCCGCCGGGTTCGACGCGATCGTCAACGAGCGGGCCAACCGGATGCGCTGGCCACGCGGCCCGCGCCGGTACGACCTGGCGATCGTCGTCGAGCTGGCCCGGCTGCGTCCGCGCCGCTACCTGATGCGCCTGGACGGGGTGTCGCACGAGCTGGACGCGGTGCTGGTGGCGGTGGGCAACTGCCCCACGTACGGCGGCGGGATGCGGATCTGCCCCGACGCCGACCCCACCGACGGGCTGCTCGACGTGGTGGTGGCGGGCCGGGTCGACCGGCGGACGTTGGTCCGGGTCAAACCGCGCATCTACCAGGGCACCCACGTCAGCCATCCGCTGGTGCGCAGTTTCCGGGCCCGCACCGTGGAGTTGGCCGCCGAGGGCATCACCACGTACGCCGACGGGGAACGCTCGTTGGGTCTGCCGGTGACGATCAGCGCCGTCCCGGGGGCCGTGCGGCTGCTGCGTTGACCCGTACCGCACCGATGCTCGCCGCGATCACCAGCAGGATCGCGGCGCATTCCAGCACTGTCAGCTCCTGGCGCAGCACCAGCCAGCCGGCGAGGGTGGCGACGGCCGGGCCGAGGCTCATGAGCACCGCGAAGGTGGCGGTGGGCATCCGCCGCAACGCCAGCAGCTCCAGGGTGTAGGGCAGCCCGGAGGCGAGCACGGCGAGGGCGGCACCGAGGGCCAGCACCGGCGGGTCGAGCAGCACCGCGCCGCCGTCGACGATGCCCAGCGGCAGGGTGACCACCGCGGCGACGACCAGCGACAGGGCCAGCCCGTCCGCGCCCGGGAACCGGCCGCCGACCCGCGCGCTCAGCACGATGTACGCGGCCCACATCGCCCCGGCGCCGAACGCGAAGGCCACCCCGACCGGATCGAGCCGGTCGAAGCCACCCTGCCCGAGCAGCGCCACCCCGGCCAGGGCCAGGCCCGCCCAGGCCCAGCTCGCCAGTCGTCGGGCGCTGAACACCGACAGGGCGAGCGGGCCGAGGACTTCGAGCGTCACCGCCGGGCCCAGCGGGATACGTTCGATGGCCTGGTAGAACAGCGAGTTCATACCGGCCAGCGCGAGGCCGAACGCGCCCACCGCGAGCCAGGCCGACCGGTCGTGCCCGCGCAGTCGGGGCCGGCACACCACGAGCAACAGCACCGCCGAGATGGTCAGCCGCAGGGTGACCGCACCGGCCACACCGGTACGCGGGAAGAGCAACGCGGCCACGGCGGAGCCGAACTGCACCGACAGGGCACCGCCGAGCACCAGCCCCACGGCGACGACGCCACCGCGCCGGGCTGGTGGCGTGTCGGTGGGTGCCGACGCGGGCAGCAGGGTGTCCGTCACGGCCCTGACGCTAGGCGGTCGGCTCCCGGGCCTCGCGGGCGGTGTCGACAGCCGGCCCGGTACGTCACGCTGCCGGTCGCGGCGTCGACCGCGATGGGATCGACTCCACTTCGGCGAGGTGGCGGTATCAGCGCGGCGGGATGGCCCCACTCCGGCGATCTGGTGTCGATCATGGGTGGGGCCGCGGCGAGGTGGGGTATCGGCGTGTCGGAGACCCGCCGACCAGCCTGTACGGCGTGTGTCAGGCCGCTCGGGCGAGGTCGAGCACGGCCCCCAGCCCGTTCTCCCGGCCCGGCTCGGCGGCTGGGAGCACCAGCACCGAGCAGCCGGCGGCCACCGCTCCCGCGTCGGCGGACGTGTCGCCGACCATCAGGGTCTGCTCCGGGTCGACGCCGAGCATCCCGCAGGCACGCCAGAAGATCGCCGGGTCGGGCTTGCAGCGCCCCACCTCGTAGGAGAGCACGAACGCGTCGACCAGGTCGGTCAACCCCCACGTGTCGAAGTGCGGCCGCAGGTCGAAGCCGATGTTGCTGACCACGGCGACCGGCACCCCGGCGTCGCGTAGCGCGGCCAGCGTGGGGGCGGTGTCGGCGTACGGCAGCCACCCGTCGGCGGTCAGCAGCCGTTCGTAGAGCGCGTCGGCGAAGCCGTCGATGCCCGCGTCGACGGTCTCGGCCAGCCCGGTGTACGCGCCCCGGTGGGCGTGTTGGTAGAGGTCCCGGTCGGCCCACAGCTCGGCCAGGCGGGGCGGCACCCGTGCCGGCAGCGGGCCACCGGCGCGCCCGGCGGTCAGCAGCCGGTCGGCCAGCGAGGTGGCGCGGACGTGGTCCAGGGTGACCCCGCAGGCCGCGGCGGCCTCCCGCACCCACTGTCGGGGCTCTTCCACCTGTGCCAGCGTGCCGTGGAAGTCGAAGAGCACGGCCTTCACCGGGCGTCGGGACGCCCGGCGCTCGGCGCTGCCCGGCGGACTGGTCTTGGGCGGTTCGGCATGGTCCGGCACGCCGTGCACCCTACCGACCGCCCCCGACGGCACCTCCGGACGGCCTTGTGGGGTGTCCTGTCCCGGCACGCACTAATCTTGGTCTCATGTCGAGTCCCGCCGAGCGGTACGCGGAGGCCCGTCGTCGGGCCGCGCAGGCCTCACAGTTTCCCGCGCTGGAGGAGTTCGCCCTTGACCTGGGCTTCGACCTCGACGACTTCCAGCGGGAGGCGTGCCAGTCGCTGGAGCGGGGCAGCGGTGTGCTGGTCTGCGCCCCCACCGGCGCCGGCAAGACGGTCGTCGGTGAGTTCGCGGTCCACCTGGCGTTGCGCGGGCGGCCCGGCGACCCGGTGGGTGAGGGCGCGGCGACCCGGCGCAAGTGCTTCTACACGACCCCGATCAAGGCGTTGTCCAACCAGAAGTACCACGACCTGGTCGCCCGGTACGGCGCGGAGCAGGTCGGTCTGCTGACCGGCGACAACGCGATCAACGGCGACGCGCCGGTGGTGGTGATGACCACCGAGGTGCTGCGCAACATGCTCTACGCGGGCTCCAGCACCCTGCAGGGCCTCGCGTACGTGGTGATGGACGAGGTGCACTACCTGGCCGACCGGTTCCGTGGTGGGGTGTGGGAAGAGGTGATCATCCACCTGCCCGCCTCGGTCACCCTGGTCTCGTTGTCGGCGACCGTCTCCAACGCCGAGGAGTTCGCCGACTGGCTGGTCACCGTACGCGGTGAGACCGCGGTGGTGGTCAGCGAGCACCGGCCGGTGCCGTTGTGGCAGCACATGCTGGTCGGCAAGCGGATGTTCGACCTGTTCCACGACGCCGACGCCGCCCGCAAGCACGACGTGCACCCGGAGCTGCTGCGCTACACCCGGGAGACCGCGCGGCGACTGGAGCTGGGCGAGGGCCGCAGCGCGGGGCCGGGCGCCGGTCGGCGGGGCCCGCGCTGGCGGGGCCCGTTGCGCCCGGACATCGTCGACCGGCTGGACCGGGAGGGTCTGCTACCGGCGATCCTGTTCATCTTCAGCCGGGCGGGTTGCGCCGCGGCGGTGCAGCAGTGTCTGGCCGCCGGGTTGCGGTTGACCTCCCCGGAGGAGCGCGCCGAGATCCGCCGGGTCGTCGAGTCGCGGGTCACCGCGATCCCCGGCGAGGACCTCACCGTGCTGGGCTACTGGGAGTGGCTCGACGGTCTGGAGCGTGGTCTGGCCGCCCACCACGCCGGCATGCTGCCGGTGTTCAAGGAGGTCGTCGAGGAGCTGTTCGTCCGTGGCCTGGTCAAGGCGGTCTTCGCCACCGAGACCCTGGCGCTGGGCATCAACATGCCGGCCCGCTGTGTCGTGCTGGAGCGCCTCGTCAAGTACAACGGCGAGGCGCACGTCGACCTGACCCCGGGGGAGTACACCCAGCTCACCGGGCGTGCCGGCCGCCGGGGCATCGACGTGGAGGGGCACGCCGTGGTGGTGTGGTCCCCGGAGACCGACCCCCGGCACGTGGCCGGGCTGGCGTCCACCCGCACCTACCCGCTGCGCTCCAGCTTCCGACCCTCGTACAACATGGCGGTGAACCTGGTCGGCTCGGTGGGCGCGGAGCCGGCCCGGGCCCTGCTGGAGTCCTCGTTCGCCCAGTTCCAGGCGGACCGGTCGGTGGTCGGCCTGGCGCGGCAGGTGCAGCGCAACACCGAGACCATCGAGGCGTACGGCGCGGAGGCCGCCTGCCACCACGGCGACTTCGACGAGTACTTCGCGTTGCGGGTGGCGATCACCGATCGGGAGAAGGCCATCGCCCGGCAGGGGCAGACCCAGCGCAAGGCCGCCGCCGTGGCCTCGTTGGAGCGGCTGCGCGTCGGCGACGTGATCCGGGTGCCGTCGGGCCGGCGGGCCGGGCTGGCCGTCGTGTTGGACCCGGCGACCGGTGGGTTCGGTGAGCCCCGGCCGTTGGTGCTCACCCAGGATCGTTGGGCGGGGCGGGTCAGCCCCGGCGACTTCACCACTCCCGCCGAGGTGCTGGCGCGGATCCGGGTGCCCAAGCACTTCAACCACCGTTCGCCGGCGGCCCGGCGGGATCTCGCCGCCGAGGTGAGCGGCACCGGCCTGGACCGGCACGGCGGTCGACGGGGTGGCCGTTCCCGGCAGGTGACCGGCGAGGACCACCGGCTGACCCAGCTGCGCACCGAGTTGCGGCGGCACCCCTGCCATGCCTGCCCGGAGCGCGAGGACCACGCCCGTTGGGCGGAGCGGCGTCGCCGGTTGGAGCGCGACACCGAGGAGTTGCGCGAGCGGGTGTCCGGACGGACGGGGTCGCTGGCCCGGACCTTCGACCGGATCGTGGCGTTGTTGACCGAGCGCGGCTACCTCGCCCGGGACGGCGCGGTCACCGACGCCGGGCGGATGCTCGGCCGGATCTGGACCGAGGCGGATCTGCTGGTCGCCGAGTGCCTGCGCCGGGGGGTGTGGAACGGGCTGTCGCCGGCCGAGTTGGCGGCGGCGGTGTCCGTGGTGGTCTTCGAGGCGCGCCGCGACGTCGACGAGCGGGCGTCACTGCCCCGCGGGCCGGTGGCCGACGCGGTGGACGAGACGCTGAAGCTGTGGGGGGAGATCGAGGCCGACGAGGCGGCGCGCGGGTTGGCCGCGACCCGGGAGCCGGATCTCGGGTTCGCCTGGCCCGTCTACCGGTGGGCCCGGGGTGAGGCGCTGGCCAAGGTGCTCGGCAGCGGTCACGAGATCGACGGTGAGATGCCCGCCGGTGACTTCGTCAGGTGGGCGCGGCAGGTGGTCGACCTGCTGGGTCAACTCGCCGACTCCGGTGGCGCCCCGCCGGAGTTGCGATCCACCGCACGGCAGGCGATCGCGGCCATCAACCGGGGTGTCCTGGCCTACCACACCTCGGCCTGACCATCACGCTCAGTTGCCATCGCTGCCGAATCGACGCGTCGGACGGTCACCGCCACGGCCCCCTCGAATAGGGCCGGAGGTGCTATTGCGCCTGATCACGGCACCCCTGATCATTGCCCGAGCGCTTTGTTGACGCGCCGGTAACGAGGGGGAGAAGGCAGCAGTGGGGGACATCAATCACTTTGAGTACGGGTGGATCACGCCGGCGTTGAGCTATGCGCTGTCCGTGCTCGGTTCCGTCCTCGGTCTGGTCTGCGCCGGGCGTATCCGTACGGCACGGACGAGCGGGCAGCGGGCGTGGTGGGGCCTGCTGTCGGCGTGGGCGTTGGGCGGCACCGCCATCTGGGCGATGCACTTCATGGCGATGCTCGGGTTCGCGGTGGAGAACACCCGGATCCGCTACGACGTGCCGCTGACCGTGGCCAGCACGATCATCGCGGTGGTGGCGGTCGGTATCGGTCTGGCCATCGTCGGCACCGGCCGGTTGAACGCCTTCCGACTGATCGCCGGTGGCGTCTTCACCGGGGCCGGCGTGGCCGCCATGCACTACACGGGCATGGCGGCGATGCGCCTCAACGGCACTCTCGGGTATGACGCCGTCCGCGTCGCGCTCTCCGTGGTCATCGCCGTCGTGGCGTCCACCGTCGCGCTGTGGCTCGCGATGACCGTCCGTCGGGGGATGGCGGTCTTCGCCTCCGCGCTGGTCATGGGCGTCGCCGTGAACGGGATGCACTTCACCGGGATGAGCGCCCTGTCGGTGCACCGCCACGAGGGTGCGGGCCGCGAGGTGACCGGTGCCGGCGTGAGCAGCCTGTTGGTGCCGATCATGCTGGCGGTGATCTTCGGGGTGGTCGGCCTGCTCTACGCGTTGCTGGCCGCTCCGACGGACGACGACCGGGCCGCCTCGGCGTACCTCAGCGGGCGTCGGGTCGCGGAGCCGGCAGCCGCGACGCCCGCCCCGGACCCGGTCGGGTTGCGCGCCCACTCCACCCTCGGTCAGCCGGGCACCCCGTTCCCGTCGCGCCGGGACACGCCGCCCCGCTGACGCCGGGCCTCAGGTCGGTGGCCGGTCCTCGACGACGAGGGTGGCCAGCAGCCCCGGGTGGTCGGTCGCCTCGCGCATGGGCACCGACCTGCGACAACAGATCGTCACGCCGGCCGTCGCCACGATGTGTTGGAGCGCGCCGTCGTCGACCCGCTGGTGGCCGGGCGGGGTGCAGGAGCGCACGTCCGGGTCGACGCCGGCACGGAGGTTGAGGTCACCGGCGAGCACCGCGCCGGTGCCCCCGCGGATCGTCGGCAGGATCGTGTCGAGCAGGTGCCCGCACTGCGCGAGCGCCACCCGGTAGCTGGTGTTGGCCAGGTGCGTGGTGCAGGCGAGCAGCCTGCGGTCGACGTCGACGCAGAGCCAGGCGCGCTCCTCTGGGTCGGCGAGGTCCTGCGTCGGGTGGATGCCGCGGTACACCGCATCCGGGGTGCCCGGCGTCCGCACGCGGGCCAGCAGCCCGACGCCGTACGGCTGACCGTTGCGGCACCGGGTGTCGGCGCCGCTGGGCCGGTCCCCGGCCGGTTGGAACGCGGACACCACGGCCCGCCCGGGGTGCACGGCCGCGAACACGCGCCGCAGGGCGGGGACGTCGCCCTGACAGATCTCGTTCAGGGTGACCAGGTCGGGTGCCTCGGTGTCGATCACCTCGGCGGCGACGGCCATCGACCGGCCGGTGTAGCAACCGGCCCGACCGCTGTTGCAGAGGTTGAGTTGGAGCATCCGCAGGACCGTGGGTCGGGCGGTGTCCGTGGTGTCGGCGGCCGGCGGGCCGGCCGGGAGCCCGGCGGCGGCGAGCAGGAGGCAGACGGCCGACGCTCGGCGCGGGAATCGGGACTGACGGTCGGCCACGCGCACTCCGGGTGGGGGAGGCGACTGTCGTCGCCGCGGTGGCAGTGATCGTACTCGCGGCGGGCGAAGAGCCGACCCCGCGCGGGTCCCCCCGGGGCACGCGCGCCGTGCGTACCCCCGGGGGTCGGTCAGCGCGCGCGGACCGCGACGACGGTGTACGGGGTGGTCGGGGTCGGTGGTGTGGTGAAGCGGCCGTTGGGCAGGTAGAGCCGGCCCAACGCCGTGGCGACGGTGGTGGGCACGTCGAAGTTCGGGTCGGTGATGACGGCGGTGAGCGTTCCGGCGGTGCCGGCGCGGTTCAGCGTGACGACCGCGATCTGGTTGAGGCGGTTCTGGACGACGTAGAGGGTGCGGCCGAGCAACAGCAGACCGTCGCCGTTGGTGAAGGTCTGGCCCGGCACGTCCACGGCGGTGCTCACGCCGGTCAGCGGGTCGACCCGGTACAGCGTGCCGGTGTTCGACTGGACGACGATCAGGGCCCGACCGTCCGGTGTGGTGGTGATGCCGTTGAGGTTCACGCCGGTGCCGACCTGCTCGTACGCCCCGGTGAGCGGGATGGTGGTGAAACCGTCGGCGGGGGGCAGCGCGCCGCCGCGACCGAGCGGCAGCCGGTAGAGCACCGGGCGGTTGGAGTCGGTGAAGTAGGCGGCGTCGCGGGTCAGGATCACGTCGTTGACGAACGTCGGCGCGCCGGCGAACTGGTAGCTGGCCAGCACGTCACCGGTGCGGGTGTCGAGCACGCGGGCGTCGCCGGCGGTGCCACCGGCGACGAACAGCCGGCCGCGCCTGTCGACCTTGAGGCCCAGCGACGGGGTGCCGGTGGCTGCGCTGATCGTCGTGCCCCGGCCGGTGACCAGGTCGACGCGCTGGATGGCGCCGGTCGCGCGGGAGCCGAAGTAGGCGTACTTCCCGGCGGTGGCGATGCCCTCGGGCTGGAATCCGTCGGGCAGGGCGAGGACGGTGGGTGGCGGGCCTGCGGGGTGCGCCTGCGCGGGGCTGACGGCGACGGAGGCCAGCAGGGCCACGACGAGCGCGCCGCCGAGCGTGGTGCGGAGGAGGCGGTTCACTGTGCTCCTTCCGGGCGGCAAGGCGGTGGGAGCCGACATGTCCGCCACGATCACTGGGGCCAGGACCTGTTCCACTGTACGACCGCCGCCGCCCGCCCGCCCGGCGTCACCGGCGCGGCCGACCGGGTCGGCCGCGCCGGTGAGACGTCGAGCGGGGTGGATGTCAGGCGTTGCGGACGAGCCTCCACCGGTTGTCCGCGCTGCCGTTGTCCGAGTCCTGGACGGCCTGCGCACCCCAGGCGGTCGACCCGTTCAGGATGCCGAGCAGCTTGTTGCTGTGGACGTTGCGGATCTTGTAGGTGCCGTCGCCGTTGTCCACCAGGATCCACCGGTGGTCGGCGGTGCCGTTGTCCGCCCACTGCAGGACCCGAGCGTTGTCGGCGGTGGACATGTTCTCCACGCCCAGCACCTTGCCACTGTGGACGTTGCGGAACCGGACCGCGTTGCCGTCGGTCACCATCACCCAGTTGTGGTCCGCGGTGCCGCTGTCACCCCACTGCACGGCCAGGCCGCCGTCGGCGGTGGACATGTTCTGGATGCCGAGGACGAGCCCGGTGCCCACGTTGACCAGGCGGTGGCTGCCGCCGGTGTTGCCACCGCCGCTGGTGTTCCAGTAGACCGTGTAGTTGTAGCCGTGGGCGTCCTGGAAGGGTGCCAGGTTGACGGTGGACCCGTTGGCGCTGGCGGTGAACGCCAGCGAGCTGGTGCTGGTCCGCGTGATCGAGGAGACGGTGAGCGACGGCAGGGCGCTCAGCGTGGTGTTGCCGTAGTTGCCGGCCAGCACCGTCGGCCCGTACGTCACCGCGGCCACCGAGCTGTTGTCGTTGGCGGCCCGCATGACCACCTGCATCGGCAGTCGCACGGTGATGGTGTCCCCGGCGGCCCAGGTACGGGTGACCGTCGCGTAGCTGCCCGGCGTGGTGGGCACGTTCTGCGCCGTGCCGTTCACGGCGATCGTCGCGCCGGTCGTCCAGGCCGGGATCCGCACCCGGATGCTCCACGAGCCGCTCATCGCCCCGGACAGGGTCAGGGTGGTGGTGTCACCGACCGGGTAGGTGGTGCTCTGGGTGACCGTGATGCCCCGCTGCGACCAGGTCAGGACCGACGGCGTGAACAGGTTCACGGTCAGGGTCGTCCCGTTGTAGAAATAGATGGACTCCATCAGCCTGGTGTTGATCTCCAGGCCGGTGCCCTGGCAGCACCAGAACGAGTTGTAGTCGGTGCTCCAGGTGCCGCCGCCCCACGCCGGTCCCACGCCCCGCCGCCCGCCCGGCCGCAACGGGGTGAAGTAGGTGATGTGGCCATGGCTGTCGGCCGGGTTCTGCCCACCGATCAGGTGGTTGATCAGGGCCCGCTCGTAGAAGTCGAAGTAGTCGGTCCGGTTCGGGTCGAGCAGCCACAGCTCCCGGGTCAGCTTCAGCATGTTGTACGTGTTGCACTGCTCGCACGTGTCGTTGCTGAGGTACCCGGCGATCGCGTTGGGCGCCCGGAAGTGCTCGGCCTGGCTGTTGCCGCCGATCGCGTAGGTGTGCGCGTTGACCGTCATGTTCCACGCGTTGCCGGCGATGTCCCGGTAGCGGGTGGTGCCGGTGGCCTTGAACTCCCGGGCCGCGCCGATCCACTTGGGCACCTGCGTGTTGGCATGCAGTCCGGACAGTTGGTCCTGGTTGTTGGCCAGCGGGTTGAAGACGGCGGCGTGGTCGAACCGCTGCGCGGTGGTGAGCCACCGGGAGTCGCCGGTCTGCTGGTAGATGTCGGTGAGGACGTCGTTCATCCCACCGAACTCGGTGCCCAGCATCGACTGCATCTGGCTGGAGCTCAGCCGGCTCGTCCGGGTGTCGACCCAGCCGGCGAGCGCCAGCAGCACCGTACGGGCCTGCGTGTTGCCGGTGTACCGCCAGACGTCGAGCAGCCCGGCGAGGGTCTTGTGGATGCAGTAGTAGGGCACGTTGCCGTTGGACAACGTGCGGGCTTCGAGCGCGGTGAAGTCGGACTCCGGGAAACCGGACAGGTATCCGGCGCCGAAGCCGGCGGCGGAGTTGTTGGCCTGGCACTTGGCCAGCTCGGCCACCATGTAGTTCGCCTTGTCCCGGCAGGTGGTGTCGCCGAGCACCGCGTACGCGTACGACCACGCGGTCAGGAAGTGCCCCTGCATGTGGGTCCGGAACGGGAAGTTCGGCGCGTCCCAACCGCCGTTGGTGGCGGCACCGTTGGTGGAGAGCCGGTGGTTGGCGCGGAAGTTGTAGAGCATCCGGTCGACGTCGACGAACCGCAGGTAGTTGAGCGTCCGCGTCTGGTTGTCCATCCAGCGGCCGGAGGTGAGCCGTACCTGGCCGAGGTCGAACGGGTACGCCGAGACGCCGAGGTCGGGTCGGACCGGTGGGACGATGGCCGCGGTCGCGCTGCGGGGGGTGACGGCGGTACCGGCTGCGGAGAGCGCCACGGTGGCTCCGGCGGCCTGCAGCAGGCGGCGGCGGCTGAGCGGCGGGGGTGGCATGGAACCTCCAAGGGTGCTGCGTGGTGGTGATCCGGAAGGTGGCGTCCTGCCGGTCAGCGGCACTCGAACCGCCACTGAGGGTGTCGACGCGCAGGAGGCGGGTCGCGTGTCGCAGGGTGCTGCCGTCGGAGGCGTCCGGTGCCCGTCCCGGTACGTCATCGCGGCACATCAATGTGATCGCTAACATAGTTGGTCGTTAACATGCCCGCAACCCCCGGATCGTCGGGCCGGCCACTCGGAGTGGTCCGTCGGGTCGCGGGCGTGCTGTGCACGGTGGCCGGGTGGGGTCGCGGGCGGGCCGGGAGCCGACGCCGCCGCAGAGGTTGGCCGGTGCGTCGTGACCCACCGTCACGGGAGCCGTTGACGCTCGCCCCGCCGCTCAGTACGGTGCATCGTAGATCGTGGATGTCAACGTCGATACATCGATGTGGCGATGCGGTTACGACTTTCCTCCGAACCACCCAAAAATCGAGGTCAGACGCGGGGAGGGGCATTCAAGCAAGATCTGTTAGCGCTAACACGGCTGCCGGCCGTGCGGCTCGGTGTGCGCGCGGTGACCCCGCTCGACCGGCAGGGTGGCTCGTCGATCCGAACCCGTGCACCGCGCACTCTCTGTGGGAGCAACAGTGAAGGTGAGTGAGAGAACCACGACCCGGGTCAGGCGCGCCGTCGCCTGGCTGGCCGGCCTCGTCTGCGTCCTGGCAGTGCTGCCGGCCGGTGCCGCCCGCGCGGACAATCCGATCGTCCAACACATCTACACCGCCGATCCGGCGCCGTTGGTGCACAACGGCCGGGTGTATCTCTACACCGGTCACGACGAGGACGGTTCGACGTACTTCACCATGAGGGAATGGCGGGTGTGGTCGTCGGCCGACATGGTGAACTGGACCGACCACGGCTCGCCGTTGAACCTGGCCACGTTCTCCTGGGCGGACGCCAACGCCTGGGCGGGCCAGGTCATCGCCCGCAACGGCAAGTTCTACTGGTACGTGCCGGTGCGTCAGCGCTCGAACGGGCAGATGGTCATCGGGGTCGCGGTGGGCGACAGCCCGACCGGCCCGTTCCGCGACGCCATCGGCCGGCCCCTGGTCGGCAACAACGAAATCGACCCGTCCGTCTTCATCGACGACGACGGGCAGGCGTACCTGTACTGGGGTAACCCCGGGTTGTGGTACGTGCGGTTGAACGCCGACATGATCTCGTACTCGGGTAGCGCGACCCGGATCCCGCTCACCACGGCGGGCTTCGGCACCCGCAACGGCAACGCCAGCCGACCGACCCTCTACGAGGAGGGCCCGTGGGTGTTCAAGCGCAACGGGTTGTACTACAACGTGTTCGCGGCGGAGTGCTGCTCGGAGTTCATCGCGTACTCGACCGCGACCGGTCCGACCGGGCCGTGGACCTACCGGGGGACGATCATGCCGCGGCAGGGCGCGAGTTTCACCAACCACGCCGGTGTGATCGACTTCCAGGGCGGATCGTACTTCTTCTATCACAACGGCGCGTTGCCGGGCGGTAGTGGTTACACCCGCTCGGTGGCCGTGGAGAAGTTCACCTACAACTCCAACGGCACCATCCCGACGATCAACATGACCACCACCGGCGCACCGCAGGTGGGCACGCTGAATCCGTACGTGCGGCAGGAGGCGGAGACGATCGCCTGGGGCTCGGGCATCGAGACCGAGGTGTCCAGCGAGGGCGGGATGAACGTCGGCTGGATCGAGAACGGCGACTACATCAAGGTCAAGGGTGTCGCGTTCGGCACGGGCGCCACCTCGTTCACCGCCCGGGTCGCCTCGGCGACCAGCGGCGGCCGGATCGAGGTACGCCTCGACAGCGCCACCGGCCCGACGGTGGGCACCTGCACCGTCGGTGGCACCGGCGGCTGGCAGACCTGGACCAGCACCACCTGCGCGATCAGCGGCGCGACCGGCACCCGCGACCTGTACCTGCGCTTCGCCGGCGGCAGCGGCAACCTGTTCAACATCAACTGGTGGCAGTTCGACGGCGGCACCGGTGGCGGCGGGAACGTCCTCACCAACGGCGACGTGGAGAACGGCACGACCGGCTGGGGTGTGAACGGCAGCGGGACGATCTCCCGGAACACGTCGGTCGTCCGGGGTGGCGCCGGTTCCCTGTCGATCACCGGGCGCACCTCGGCGTGGAACGGCCCCAGCCAGGACGTGACAGCGAAGATGACCAACGGCAAGAGCTACACCACGAACGTCTGGGTACGCGCGCAGAGCGGTACGCCGTCCGCGAAGGCGACGCTGGCGCTGACCGCGAACGGCACGACCAGCTACCTCCAGCTCACCCCGGCGACCGCTGTCAACGTGAACGGCTGGACGCTGCTCACCGGCACGGCGACCCCGTCGTGGAGCGGCACGCTCACCAACGCCACCTTCTACGTCGAGACGGCGGCGGGCACCGACAGCCTGCTCGTCGACGACGCCTCGTTCCAGTGACGTGCGGTGCCGGAGTCGTGGTCGCACGGCTCCGGCACCAGCCCGTGACAGCGGCCGCCAGCGCGCGATCCCGCTGCGCCTCGTCACGACTTGACGAACCGCATGTTATCGCTCACAGTCGATGGTTGAGGGCGGCCACCCACGTGGCTCACCGGGCGAGTCGGCCGGCCGCACCTCGGAACGTGACGTCCGCCCAGGGCATGCCGGACGTCGCGTCAGGACTCCCAGCAGTGGTGCCGTGACGGCTACCGGGCTCGCTGTCATGTCTCGCCGGACCTGGGACACCACCGCCGTCGTACGCGGGCATCGGTCGCCGGGCATCGCCGATGCGGCTCGCCGACGTCACGGGCGCGGCTTCGGGCGCTGCGCCCCCACCGCCGAACCACCACAGACAAGGAATCCGCATGAATCACAGAAAAGTCCTGCGAGCGGCGGTGACCGTCGCGGTCGCCGGCGCTCTCGCCAGCGGCATGACGATGGCGATGACCACCGGGGCCAGTGCCGGCACGACCCTCGGGGCGTCGGCGGCCGAGAAGGGCCGCTACTTCGGTGCGGCCGTCGCCGTCAACAAGCTGTCCAACAGCACGTACACGACGGTTTTGAATCGTGAGTTCAACAGTGTCGTGGCCGAGAACGAGATGAAGTGGGCCTCCAACGAGCCGCAGCAGGGCGTGTTCAACCACTCCAGTGGTGATCGTCTGGTCAGTCATGCCCAGGCCAACGGCATGAGCGTGCGCGGTCACACGTTGTTGTGGCACGCGCAGCAGCCGGGGTGGGCGCAGGGTATGTCGGGCAGCGCGTTGCGCAACGCGATGATCAACCACGTCACCCAGGTGGCGACGCACTACCGGGGGAAGATCCATTCGTGGGATGTGGTGAACGAGGCGTTCGCCGACGGTGGTTCGGGTGGGCGTCGTGACTCGAATCTGCAGCGTACGGGTAATGACTGGATCGAGGCGGCGTTCCGGGCGGCGGACGCGGCGGATCCGGGTGCGAAGTTGTGTTACAACGACTACAACACCGACGGGATCAACGCGAAGTCGACGGGGATCTACAACATGGTGCGGGACTTCAAGTCCCGTGGTGTGCCGATCGACTGTGTGGGGTTCCAGTCGCACCTGGGCACCTCGTTGGCGTCCGACTACCAGGCCAACCTGCAGCGGTTCGCCGACCTCGGTGTGGACGTGCAGATCACCGAGTTGGACGTGATGACCGGTGGCAACCAGGCCAACATCTTCGGCGCGGTCACCCGCGCCTGCATGAACGTGTCCCGCTGCACCGGCATCACGGTGTGGGGTGTGCGCGACTGTGACTCGTGGCGTGGCTCGGACAACGCGCTGCTGTTCGACTGCAACGGCAACAAGAAGGCCGCGTACACGAACGTGCTGAACGCGCTCAACGCCGGCCCGGGGATCCCGACCACCCCGCCGACGACCACGCCGCCGCCCACCGACCCACCGCCCACCACCCCGCCGCCGACCACCGGCGGGTGTTCGGCGTCGGTGTCGTTGAACTCGTGGAACGGCGGGTTCGTGGCCAGCGTGAAGGTGACCGCCGGCTCGGCCGGCACGAACGGGTGGAACGTCAGCGTCACCCTCCCGGGTGGCGCCAGCGTCACCAACACCTGGAGCGCGACGGCCAGCGGCTCCAGCGGCACGGTTCGGTTCGCCAACGTCGACTACAACGGCCGACTCACCGCCGGCCAGGTCGCCGAGTTCGGCTTCCAGGGCACGGGCAGCGGGGCCGGCATGACGCCCACCTGCACCGCCTCCTGACAGACGCCGGCCGGTGCGGAGGACCAGCAGTCCTCCGCACCGGCCGGTCCGGTCAGGAGTACGGGAGCCGCAGCACCGACTGGTTGCCGAGGCCCAGGGTGCTGGGGTTGTTGCCGATCGCCGACCAGACCTCCACCCGGACCCTGCCGTTGCTCAGCGCGCCCAACGTGCCGGTGGCCGACGCCAGGCCCGCGTGCTGCGTGTAGTGCTCGTAGCCCGCGACGGGGTCGGTGGCGAAGTAGCGCCATGTCTCCACCCGGTCCCAACTGCCGTTGCCGGTCAGGTCGTAGGAGACCCGCACCTGCACGCCGTTGCCGACCGCCGTTCCCGCGTCCACGAACAGGTCGAACGCGGTCTGCCCGCCGGAGTAGGCGAGGTTGAGGCCGGTCGCCGTGAAGACCTGCGCGTTGGTGGGCGTACCGTCGTGGTTGCCGTTGGCCGCCGCGACGGTCGTCGTGGCCGCGCCACCGGCGGCGCCCAACCCGCCTCCGGGCAGCAGGTACCGCGTCGGACCGCCGGTGGACGGCGGTGGGGTGGTCGTCGGCGGCGGGGTCGTCGTCGGTGGGGGATCCGTCGGCGTCGTCGGGGGTACGCCGCCGGCCGCGTTGCCGCCACTCCAGGTGTACGCCCCGGTGGTGGCCGTCTTGCCGGCGCCCACACTCAGTGTGGTGCCGTTGGAGAACGTCACGGTGATCGGTGTGGCGGTCGGGTTCGACGCCACGTAGGTGCGGGCGCCGTTGCGCGAGAAGACCGCCGACAACGGGTGGTTGCCGGTCACCGTCGTGTCGACGGTGCCCAACGCCGCGAGATTGCGGATCCAGTGGAAGGTGTGCGCGCGGCTCTCGCCCTCCTCCGGGGTGTAGCCGGGGTTCGCCCGCAGGTTCGCCAGGGCGGCGTCGGGGTCACCGAGCGCCTGGAACTGCCACAGGATGTCCTGCCACACGGTCGGTTGCCCGCCGTTGTTGCGGACCAGTTCGGCGTAGTTGGTCCGCACGTACGCCGGGTTGTTGCCCAGGTACAGGTGTCCGCCGGTGACCGGCAGCAGGTTGATGCCCTGGATCATCTCCGGTTCGGCGCTGAACCAGGTGGCGTACGCGCCGCCGCTGCCCCAGACCATGCCGACGGTTGAGTGGCCGAAGGCGGCGGGGAAGTTCTGGTCGCTGACGTCGAACCAGTACTCCTGGATGGCCGCCGCCTGGGTGGTGTAGAGGAAGACGCCGGCGTCGCGGACGGCGGTGTCACCCGTCGTCTGCCCCCACTGGATCAGGGCGTTGGCGAAGTTCATCCCCTCCGACGAGGACTCCTGGTTGTTGCCGGAGCCGAACGAGCCGTGCCCGGACGCCCAGTCGTGGCCCGCGTAGATGTCGAAGTCCCGCAGGTACGGGAAGCGGGTGTCGTCGCGGCGGTAGTTGTTGGCGTCGCGGATCAGCAGGTCGACCATGCCGCCGTAGCGGCTGGTGGCGGCCCACGCCGGGTCGAACTTGGCGAGCGTCGCCGCGGCGGCGATGAAGTAGCCGTAGTGGAAGTGGTGGTCGTTGAGTTCCTGGTCGGAGCCGTACGACGCCGGGTAGCCGATCAGGGTGCCCCAGTTGTCGTCGTAGTAGAAGACCCGGCTGGTCTTGCCGCTGGACGCGGTGAACCAGTCGGTGAGGGTGCTGCGGATCGCGTTCAGCGCGCTGTCGCGCGTCGCGGTGTCGTTGACCTGGTCGGCGATCTCGGCGATCCGGGCGGCTCGGCCGAGCCCTTTGCCGGTCCAGTAGGTGTCGTTGCCGCGCTGGTCCATCGGATTGCCGCGGACGGCGGCCAGTTGGCTGGTGAGCGTCGCCAGGTCGCTCCCGCTGCCGTCGCCGACGGCCGGCAGTTCCGGCAGGACGCCCTGGAACTTCATCGCGGTGCGGAACTGGTTGACGCCGGTCAGCACCTTCATCCGGCCGCGCGCCGACGGGTAGGTCGGGGTGATCGCGGTGGACCCGCTGAGCGACTTCCACTGGTGCGGGTAGAGGCTGACCACGGTCTGCGTGGCGATGCCCTCCCGGGCGGTGGTGGTGAACGCGTACGTGGTGGTCAGGCCACTGGTCGCCGGGTTGTACGCGTACGACACCTGGGTGCCGGTGACGTGGGCGTGCGCGTACTGGCCGTAGGTGGCGGCCAGACCGGCGCGCTCGGTGGTGCTCGACGTCGGTGGCAGGAGGGCGACCGAGAAGTAGCCTCGGCCGGCCAGGGTGGAGGTGATCCGGCCGGACGCGACGGTCCAGGTCGCGCCGCTCGGGGCGTACGCGACGTAGTCGTGGCCGTTGACCCGGAAGCCGATGGTGGCGCCGCTGTTCGACCAGACGTCCGGGGTGCCGGCGGTGCTGATCGACGCGTTGCCGCCGGTGGCCTGGAAGTACGCGAAGGGCAGGCCGTGGCCGATGGTGGCGCGCAGGGTGCGGGCGCCGTCGCTCCAGTGCGGGCTGACCGTCCAGTCCGTCCAGCCGTCCACCTTGACCTGGGGTGCGGCGAGCCCGGCGACGCCGACCCGGATGTCCTGCACGTACGGGTAGTGGAACTCTCCGACACCGGTCGCGGTGCCGCTGATGGCGGGTGTGGAGTTCGCCGAGAAGCCCAACCCGTCGCCGAACGTGTCGTACGAGATCGGGTGTGCGTGCAGGGGTTCGCTGAACGAGCAGTCGGTGCGCTTCCACAGCAGCGACGACCACCAGTCGTTGGTGGGTATCGGGCCGGCGGGCGCGTTGGCGGTGGCGAACTGGCGGGGGTTGCTGGACATCGCGCCGCACCCGCTGGGGAGCGGGCCGACCGGGGTGGTGGTGTAGCTGCCGGCGCCGACGGGGGCGGCCTCGGCCGCGCGGGTGACCGGGATCGTGAGGCCGCCGACGACCAGAGCGAGGGCGGTGACGGCGGCCAGGGCCCATCGGCGGTGGGGGACGGGAGGTTTCATGGTGCCTCCATCGCGCGCCGGGTGTGGCCGTTTCCGGCTCCGACGCGATGCGTCTGAATTGGGGGGAAGGTCAGGCGAGAGAGCGCTCTCACGGCCACGGTAGTGGAGCACCGAGATTCTCGTCAATGTGTCAGCCCTGTTGCGTACGGATATCGCTATGTGCCGACGCCCTCGACGTCACTCAGTAACGCCTCCGGCACGCGCATCCGCCACGCGTCGGTCACCAGCTCGACCAGACGCTCCAGGTCGATCGTCGCCAGACGCAGCAGCACCAGGGGCAGCCCGTCATACGCGGGCGTGGTGAAGAAGACGTCCGGCTCGCCGAGCAGGAGCGCCTGCTTCTCCGCCTCGTCCCCGACGTACAGCACCGCGATGTCCAGCCGGATCACCCGCGGCCGGCCCGGCGTCCGCTCCGGATAGGACCAGACGAAGCCCTTGTCGGCCACCCGGAAGTCGAACCCGTCGCTGGGGATCTCCACCGTGTGCAGCAGGGCCAGCGCCACCCGGCGTACGTCCTCCGCGTCAACCACCGAGCCCCCTCGCGCCGCCCACCATCAGCATGCGCCGAGACTACGCGTCGGACAGCTCGACGTGGGTCGCGCCGACGACGGCCCCGTAGCCGTTCTCCTGCACGTAGGCGACGACGGCGGCACGGCGCGGGTCGAACTCACGTGGGGTCACCACGTCCACCCGTCCCCGCCCGGCGTTCAGGGTCGCCGACGCGAAGGCGCGGACGACGTTGTCCTGCCGCAGCGTCCGTCCCGCGTTCTCGCCTCGGGCGATCTCGCTGTCCAGGCCCCGCTCCACGACCGCCACGTTCACGACGGTGTCGTCCGGCGGCCGTTCGGCCTCGTAGTCCAGTGCCACCCGCCGTCCGTCCAGCTCTGCCACGGACAGCGTGAGGCGGGTGGCGGGGCGTGTCGCCAGGGCGGACGCGATCGCACCGGACGCCTGTCGACGATCGGATCCGACGAACTCGACGGTGCCGTTGACGACCATCTGCGGGGTGTACAGACCCCGGGTGCCCAGGGCGCGGGCGTACGCCTCCTGCCGCGCGGTGTACGCCGGGTCGGCGAACTGGTCGGGCCACCCCAGATCGTCCCAGTAGTCGACGTGGAAGCCGAGACCGAAGACGGCCTTACCGCGTTCCCGGGCATCGCGTTCGATCTCGGTCAGCAACTCCTCCGCCGGTGGGCAGCTGTTGCACCCCTGCGAGGTGAACATCTCCACGACGGCGAAGCCGCCGTCCGTCGATGGGGTCGTCATGGTGGCGGGTCTCCTCCCACGTGCGGCCGGGGCGTTGCGTTTCCCGTTCCGGCCCCGACAATGCGCGCGAGGTCACCTCCCCGCCGGGCTCGGGGCGGACGCGACCCGCCGGGTGGTTGGATGGTCGGGTGCAGCTCACCGTGACAGACGCGCCGGAGCGGGAGCGCTTCGAGGCGCGCGACGAAACGGGCGCGGTCGCCGGGTTCGTCACCTATCAGCTGACCGGCTCGATCATCGCCTACACCCACACCGAGGTCGATCCGGCGTTCGAGGGCGCCGGTGTCGGGTCGACGCTGGCGCGTGCGGTCATGGACGACGCGCGCGCCAAGCGGCGGACCGTCGTGCCGATCTGCCCGTTCCTCGCCGACTGGCTGGTCAAGCACCCGGAGTACGAGGGCATCGTGGTCCGGTCGACCCGCAAGATCAAGTAAAGCTCGCCGGTCAGGCGTCCGCGCGGGCGGCGAGGGCGTCGACCAGGCGGCGTGCGGAGCCCGCCAGGTTCCACCGCCCTGCGAGGTCGAGCAGCCGGTCCGGGTCGACCGGGGCGGGCGGCAGCGCGGTGGGCAGCTCCGGCAGTGGCACGTCCAGCGCGACCCGGACCACCGTCGGCGCGACGCCCAAATAGTCGCGTGCCGAGGCGAGCTTGGTGCGCAGACCCGGCGCGAAGGACGAGTCGGAGTCGTCGAGAGCGGCCAGGATGCCGGCGATGCTGCCGTAGCGCTCGATGAGCCGCGCGGCGGTCTTCTCCCCGACGCCCGGCACCCCGGGAAGCCCGTCGCTGGGGTCGCCCCGCAGCGCGGCGAAGTCGGCGTACCGGTCGGCCGGCACACCGTAGCGGGCCCGCACCGCGGCG
The DNA here is from genome assembly GCF_029581275.1 of Micromonospora sp. WMMD1155. Lineage (NCBI taxonomy): Bacteria > Bacillati > Actinomycetota > Actinomycetes > Micromonosporales > Micromonosporaceae > Micromonospora > Micromonospora sp. WMMD1155. The sequence goes on along the minus strand of NZ_CP120742.1, from coordinate 6,451,000 downwards.
TCGTCGCAGTCGTCGAGCTTGGCGACACCACGCCCGACGTAGAGCAGCCGGACCGGCCGGGCGTCGTCGACGAGCTGGAACAGATCCCGGTCGCCGGAGACCACCTCGACCGGGCCGGGCTGGGTCACCGAGAGCGTGCCGAGCACGTCGTCCGCCTCGTAGCCGGTCGCGCCGACGGCGGTGATGCCGACGGCCTCCAGCACCTCGAGGATCATCGGCACCTGCGGAGACAGCGTGTCCGGAACGACCTCGCCGCCCTGCGGTGCCACCCGGTGCGCCTTGTACGACGGCAGCAGATCCACTCGCCAGGCCGGACGCCAGTCGTAGTCCAGCGCGCAGACCATCCGGTCCGCGCCGCGCCCACGGATCAGGGTGGCGAGCATGTCGAGGAAGCCTCGCACCGCGTTGACCGGGGTGCCGTCCTCGGCGCGGGCGGCGGACTCCGGGATGCCGAAGTAGGCCCGGAAGTAGAGGCTGGGTGCGTCGATCAGCAGGATCGGGGGTCGTTGTGCCACGCCGGACAGCCTGGCACAGCCCTCCGACGATCCGGGGCACCCCCGGCCGTCCGGCGCGGTCAGCCCCGGTCGTCGTGCCGGTAGACGGTCTCGCGTCGCGCCAGGTGCTGCACCACGTAACTGGTCACCAGCAGCAGGACCGCGACCAGCACCTCGATCCAGGCGGCGACACCGTCGGCGACGGTGAGGCCGAGGATCAGCAGGACCAGCCCGACGAGCGCCAGGACTCCGGCCCAGAGTTGGCGGCGGCGACGTGTCGTCGCCCGGTTCGTGTCGTTCGCTGCCACGGCGGACCTCCCGGTCGGGGTCGCCCGCACGGACGTCCCCGGATCCAGGCTATGACCCCGGATGCCGTCCGGCCCGGCAAAAGGCCGTCGGTGTGGTCACCGGGCGACCGAGCCGACCGCCGACCCGACCATGCTGGTCGTGCCGGCGGTCCACCAGCGCCAGAACACACCGGCCCGATCTCCGACGCGCATGTCGTCCGCCCCCGTTCGCCGCGCAGTGCGTTCCAAACTGGAACGGACTATAGTCGGAGCGGGAGCAACGGAGGTAGTGGGTGCGGCGAGAAGATCTTGCCGACGCGGACTGCGGCATCGCGCAGGCGCTCGGCGTGCTGGGGGACTGGTGGACGTTCCTCATCGTGCGCGACGTCGCCGGTGGAACGACCCGCTTCGACGGCCTGCAACGCGAGCTGGGCGTCAGCCGGCGGGCGTTGACCGAGCGCCTCGGCTCCCTGGTCGAGCACGGGGTCTTGGAGCGTCGGCCGTACTCACGACACCCACCGCGCTACGACTACCTGCTCACCGCGAGAGGCGAGGGGTTGCTGCCGGTCCTCATCGCCCTCCAGGACTGGGGGACGAGACATCTGATGGGCGACGGTGAGGTGACCGCGACGGCTGACGCCGGGTCCGCCGAGGCGCGCCGGGCGCACGAACTGGTCGGGCGGCGGTTGCCCGACGTCGTCCTGCCCGATTCGCACGGTCGGCCGGTCGCGGTGGCCGCGACGGGCACGTGGAGCGTCCTCTACTTCTTCCCCGGGGCGTACGCGCCGGTCCGGCCGGACTATCCGCCCGGCTGGGCGGAGATCCCCGGCGCGCGGGGCTGCACCCTGGAGTCGACCACGTACGCCAAGCGGCATCCGCAGTTCCAGGCGGCCGAGGTGGGGGTGTACGGCGTCAGCACCCAGCGGCCCGACCAACTCGCCGACTTCGCCGCGTACGCCGAACTGCCGTTCCCGCTGCTGTCCGACCAGGACGGCCGGTTGGCCGCCGGGTTGCTGCTGCCGGTCTTCCGGGCGGGCGGGATGACCCGGTTCAAGCGGTTGACGCTGCTGGTCGACCCGACGGCGGTGGTGCGGGCCGTGCAGTTCCCGGTCACCGACCCGGCGGGCTCGGTGGACGAGATGCTCACCGTGGTCCGGGCACACGCAAAGGTCCCCGGCTGACGCTGGGCGTCGACCGGGGACCGTGCGAACCGTCAGGCCGGGAGCGTCCAGCGCTGGTTGGCGCCGGCGAAGCAGTCCCAGATCTGCAGTCGGGTGCCGTCGGCGGAGCTGTTGTCGGTGGCGTCCAGGCACTTGTTCGACTGCGGGTTGCGCAGCGTGCCGTTGGACTGTGCCTGCCAGACCTGGGCGCCGCTGCCGTTGCAGTCCCAGAGTTGGACCTTCGCGCCGTTGGCGGTCGAGCCGCTGGTGATGTCGGCGCACTTGCCGAGGGCGCGCAGCGTGCCGTCGCCGGCCACGGTCCAGGTCTGCGCGTTGGTGCCGTTGCAGGTGTAGAGCTGGATGGCGGCGCCGTTGGCGGTGCTTGCCGCGGCCACGTCGACGCACTTGCCGCCGATGCCGGTGATCCGGCCGGTACGACCGCTCGGCGGGGGCGTGGTGCCGCCCATGATGGTGTCGTACATCGCGCTGAGCAGCGAGGTGGAGCCGCTGGTGTCCTGGCTCAGCTCCCAGTTCATCACGCCGCCCGCGTTGGCCAGGGCCCACTGCGTCTTGCGCTTGACGGTCGGGATGCCGTTCCAGCACTGCTGCGAGCCGTTGATGGTGGCGCAGTCGCGGTTGGCGTTCGCCGGGTCCAGGCCGACCAGGTACGAGTAGTTGTAGTAGACCGGGCGGCTGTAGAACGGGATGCCGAGCACGGCCTTGCCGGCCGGCAGGCCGCGGGCCTTCCACCCGTTGACGGCGTTGATGGACCAGTCGTAGTTGGCGTGCGGGCTGCCGCCGTCGTAGGCCATGATGTTGAGCCAGTCGACCAGGGGGAAGACGGCCGTCTGTACGCCCTGCACGGTGGTGCCCTCGCTGACCACGGCGGCGGTGAGCAGCTTGCCGCGACTGCGCATCGCGCTGCTGAGCTGCGTCATGAGTGCGGTGTAGTTGCTGGCCGACGCGCCCGGGTCGGGGTATTCCCAGTCCATGTCGACACCGTCGAGGTTGTACTGGTTGACGAAGTTGACCAGGTTGTTGACGAAGGCGGTGCGGCTGGTGGAGTTGGCGGCGAGAGCTTCGAAGGCGGAGTCGTTGCCGTCGTTCCAGCCGCCGACCGCGATCGAGACCTTCACGTTGTTGGCGTGCGCCTGGGAGACCAGTGAGGAGAGTCGCGCCCCGTCGACACCCTGCAGGCTGCCGTTACTGTTGGGCAGGATGAAGGCGTAGTTGATGTGGGTCAGCTTGTTGTACTGAATGGTGTTGATGTTGCCGGCCCAGGAGGGCAGGTAGCCGACGCTCTTGAAGTTGTTCGGCAGCACCACGGCCTGCGCGGCGGTGGAGGTGACGGTGAGGGTGGCGGCTGCGGTGGCCAACGCGAGCAGGCCGGCGGCGAGGGCGCGGCGCAGTGGTGAGGACATCGGGGGCCTTCCCGTGGGCGGGGGACGACGCCGCCCACGCAGGGTTGTCGTGGGCGGGAGGTGCGGGGACGCAGGAACGGGTGGGCCTCGAGGCAGCCAAATCTTAAAGAGTGTTAACTGTCCGAGTCAATCAATGCCGGTGGATTTCCTTCGTGCCGGTTGTCCGGATTCCGCACTGGCCCAAACGACCGTTAAGCTGACGGCGTGGGAACCGACGAGCTGTATCCGCCGGACCGGCTGACCGCCGCGCAGCGCGCCACCGCCGCCGCCGGCCTGGACGCCCTGCTGCTCGCGCCCGGCTCCGACCTGCGGTACCTGACCGGGTACGACGCCCACGCGGGGGAGCGGCTCACCTGCCTGGTGCTGCCCGCCGAGGGGGAGCCGACCCTGATCGTGCCGAGACTGGAACGTCCCGCGGCGGAGGCGTCCCCCGCACCGGCCACCGGGGTACGCATCGTCGACCACGTCGACGGCACCGACCCGTACCCCCTGGTCGTCGCCGCCCTCGACGGCCCGGTCGCGGCGGTCGGCCTGGCCGACCGGATGTGGGCCGAGCAGGTCCTCGCGTTGCGCGCGGCGCTCCCCGACGCCGCGCAACGGCTCGCCGGTGACGTGCTGCGGGAGTTGCGCATCCGCAAGTCGGCGGCGGAGGTGGCGGCGCTCGCCGAGGCCGGCGCGGCCATCGACGAGGTGCACCTGCGGATGGGTGAGTGGCTGCGCCCCGGCCGCACCGAGGTCGAGGTCGCCACCGACATCGCCGCGGCGATCCGGGCCACCGGGCACGTGACGGTCGAATTCGTCATCGTGGCGTCCGGACCGAACGGAGCCAGCCCGCACCACGGCACCTCGGACCGCCCGATCGGCGTCGGTGAGCCGGTGGTGGTCGACATCGGCGGCACGATGCCGTCGGGCTACCGCTCCGACTGCACCCGCACCTACCTGGCCGGCGGGTCCGCGCCGACCGACTTCCTGGACTACTACGCGGTGCTGCGCGACGCCCAGCGCGCCGCCGTCGCGGCGGTGCGACCCGGCGTCACCGGCGCGCAGGCCGACGCCGCGGCCCGGGCGCCGATCGCCGCCGCCGGCTACGCCGAGGCGTTCCTGCACCGCACCGGTCACGGCATCGGGCTCGACGGTCACGAGGAGCCCTACCTGGTGGCCGGCAACGACCGGCCCCTGGAGGCCGGGATGGCGTTCTCCATCGAACCGGGCATCTACCTCGCGGGCCGGCACGGCGCCCGCATCGAGGACATCGTCGTCTGCACCCCGGACGGCGTGCAACGGCTCAACACCACCCCCACGGAGCTCATCGCGCTATGACTGTCGACCGGATCCTGCCCACCGACGAGGCCCACGACCTGCTGGGTCTCGCCACCGAGCTCGCCGACCGCGAGCTCGCGCCGAAGGCCGCCGCCTTCGAGGAGCGCGCCGAGTTCCCCCGCGAGGTGCTGCGTACCCTCGGCCGGGCCGGCCTGCTGGGCCTGCCCTACCCCGAGGAGTACGGCGGCGCGGCCCAGCCCTACGAGGTGTACCTGCAGGTGCTGGAGATCCTGGCCAGCCGCTGGCTCGCGGTCGCCGAGGCGGTCAGCGTGCACACCCTGTCCTGCTACCCGGTGGCGGCGTTCGGCAGCGACGAGCAGCGCAAGCTGCTGCCGGACATGATCGGCGGCGAGCTGCTGGGCGCGTACTGCCTCTCCGAGCCGCAGGGCGGCTCCGACGCGGCGTCGCTGAGCACCCGGGCGGTGCGCGACGGCGACGCGTACCTGGTCTCCGGCACCAAGGCGTGGATCACCCACGCCCGGACCGCCGACTTCTACAACGTCTTCTGCCGCACCGGCGGGCCCGGCCCGAAGGGGATCTCCTGCCTGCTCGCCGACGCCGGCACTCCCGGCATCGCCCCGCAGGCCGCCGAGCGGACGATGGGTCTGCGCGCCTCCCCGGTGGCCCAGATCGCCTTCGACGACGCGCGGGTGCCGGCCGACCGGCTGATCGGCGGTGAGGGGGAGGGCTTCACCATCGCGATGTCCGCCCTGGACTCCGGCCGGTTGGGCATCGCGGCCTGCGCGGTCGGGTTGGCCCAGGCGGCGCTGGACTACGCGGTCGGCTATGCCCGGGAGCGGCAGCAGTTCGGCCGGTCCATCATCGACTTCCAGGGGTTGGGCTTCCTGCTCGCCGACGCGGCCACCCAGATCTCGGCGGCCCGCGCGTTGACCCTCGCGGCGGCCCGGCTGCGCGGCGCCGGCCGCCCGTACGCCATCGAGGCGGCCAAGGCGAAGCTCTTCGCCACCGACATGGCGATGCGGGTGACCACCGACGCGGTGCAGGTGCTCGGCGGCGCGGGTTACGTCGCCGACCACCCGGTGGAGCGGTACATGCGCGAGGCCAAGGTGCTGCAGATCGTGGAGGGCACCAACCAGATCCAGCGGATGGTGATCTCCCGGGCCCTGGCGCGCGGCTGAGGACGACGGGTGCCGGCGCGGCCCACGCTGGCCGCGCCGGGTACTGCGTCGCCGTCGGGCGGTTTTCCCGGTAGGTTGCACGCCGTGGAGGAGATCGACCGCGCTATCGTCGCCGCGCTGACCGCCGACGGCCGTCTGTCGTACACCGACCTGGCCGAGAAGGTGGGGCTGTCGGTGTCCGCCGTGCACCAGCGGGTGCGCCGGCTGGAGCAACGCGGGGTGATCAAGGGGTACGCCGCCCGGGTGTCGTTCGAGGCGCTGGACCTGCCGCTGACCGCGTTCGTGGCGATCCGCCCGTTCGACCCGTCGCAGCCCGACGACGCGCCGGAGCGGCTGGCGCACCTGCCCGAGATCGACTCCTGCTACTCGGTGGCGGGGGAGGATTTCTACCTGTTGCTGGTGCGGGTAGCCGGCCCGACCGACCTGGAGCGGGTGTTGCAGGAGATCCGCACCTCGGCGAACGTCACGACCCGCACGACGGTGGTGCTGTCCACCCCGTACGAGAACCGGCCGCCGAAGATCAGTGCCGCGGCGCCGGGTCGGTCGCGGTCCCGGGCGCCGGAGGAGCCGGCTGGTTCCACCGCAGGATGACCTGCCGGCCGTGCTCGTGACCGAGCGCGCTGACCGTGGCGGTCTCCAGGCGTAGCCGGCCACCCGCGGACGGGGGCAGGCCGATCCAGCGGGCGCCGAGCACGCGCAGACTGTGCGCGTGACCGACCAGCGCGACGGTGCCCCGGTCGAGCAGTGGGGTGACCCGCTGCAGCACCCGGTCGACGCGCTCGCCGACCTGCGCGGGGGACTCCCCGCCGGGGCAGCCGTCGGTCCAGATGTTCCAGTGCGGCTGGTCGGCGTGGATGTCGACGGTGGTGCGGCCCTCGTACTCGCCGTAGTTCCACTCGCTGAGGTCCTCGTCGACGGCGTCGACGGTGAGGCCGGCCAGTTGCGCGGTGCGTAGTGCCCGGGAACGGGGGCTGGCCAGCACGGTGACGAACCGCCGGCCGGCCAGGAACGCGGCCAGGGTGCGGGCCTGTCGCTCGCCGTCGGGGGTCAGCTCCAGGTCGGTGTACGAGGTGTGCCGCAGGCTGGCGCTCCAGGTGGTCTCGCCGTGCCGGATCAGCAGGAGCTCTCCCATGCGGCCAGTTAACCACCGACCGCACCGTTATCTCGCGGCCCTCGCCACAACCTATCTTCCTAGGATGCCCTAGCGGGTGTGCCGACCGGCACCGCCGGTTTCGGCACCCGGAAGCCGGGGATGCGAGCGGGGACAGTCGCCAGACCGAGGAGGCGCGATGAGCTTCACCGAGAAGGCAAAGAACAAGGTCGAGCAGATGGCCGGCGCGGCGCGAGAGCGCGTCGGCGACATGACTGACAACGAGCGGATGCGTGGCGAGGGCGCCAGCCAGCAGAGCGACGCGCGCGCCAAGCAGGCCGGTCAGAACGTCAAGGACGCCGGTCGCAACATGAAGGATTCCTTCACGAAGTGACCTGAGCGGTTCGCGGGTCCCCGGGCGCAGCGTCGCCCGGGGACCCGTCGTGTTCGGCGGTTAGGGTCGCCGGGTGACGGTGCTTCGTTCCCTGGTGTTGTTCGCGCTGGCCGCGCTTGCGGAGATCGGCGGCGCGTGGCTGGTGTGGCAGGGCTGGCGGGAGCAGCGTGGCCTGTGGTGGATCGCGGCGGGGGTGGTGGCGCTGGGCTGCTACGGGTTCGTGGCGACGTTCCAGCCGGACGCGAACTTCGGCCGGATCCTGGCCGCGTACGGCGGGGTGTTCGTGGCCGGGTCGTTGGGCTGGGCGATGGTGGTGGACGGCTTCCGCCCGGACCGGTGGGACGTGACCGGCGCGGCGCTCTGCCTGCTCGGCGTCGCTGTCATCATGTACGCCCCGCGTGGGATTTCCGCCTGACCCGCGTTACGACGCGGGGGCGTGTCGCTGTTGAGCGATATACCGCAGAGGCATAAATATGACTCTGAGGTATATCGCTCACGCGAGCGATACCTTCCCGCGCGGTCCGGAGAGGCACTCCCGCGCGATGCCCCGACCGCAGCACGCGGGGACAGTGAGACGCTTTCGCGTCTGCGATGATCTGCGGCGTGATCCGAGCTGGGCTTCGCCCGTTTCTTGGCGTGCTGGTCGTGGCGGCTCTCGGCGCTGCCGGGTGTGAGGCGTCCCGGGTGCCGCCTGCGGACCAGCCGGTCTTCGTCGGCTCGTCCGCCTCGTCGAGCCCGTCCACACCGTCCGTCGCGCCGTCGGTCGGTGCCTCGTCGGCGGCGCCGTCCACAGGTGCCGACCCGGCCGTGCCGTCGGCAGGTGCCCCGTCGCCGTCGGCTGTCACCTCGGTGCCGGGCGCGACGCCGACCGGGACCAGGGCGCCGGTGGTCAACCACGGTCCGCGGACCGGTGACAAGGTCGCGTTGACCTTCGACGCGGACATGACCGACGCGATGTTGGGCAACCTGCGTGCCGGTCGGGTGAAGTCGTACGCCAACCTGCGCATCCTCGACCTGCTGGAGCGGGAGCGGGTTCCGGCCACGTTCTTCCTGACCGGCAAGTGGGTGCAGCGGTATCCGGACGTGACCCGGCGCATCGCCGGCAATCCGCGCTTCGAGTTGGCCAACCACACGTACGGGCACGCGGCGTTCACCGGTGACTGTTACGACCTGCCCTCGAAGCCGGTGACCGAGTTGCGCGGCGACGTGGCGAAGACGTTCGAGGTGATCGCACCGTACGGGGGTCGGCAGACCCGGTACTTCCGTTTCCCGGGGCTCTGTCACGACGCGGCGGCGTTGGACGCGCTGGCCCCGCTCGGCGTGACGGTCGTGGACGGGGACGTGGTCAGCGGCGATCCGTTCGCGACAGCGTGGAAGCCGTTGGTGCGGGCGGTGGTGGACCACGCACGACCCGGGTCGGTGGTGATCATGCATGTGACCGAGGCGAACGCCGCGATGACCGATGAGGCGTTGCCGCACATCCTGGCCGGGTTGCGCGCGCGAGGGTTGACGCCGGCACCGTTGTCCGAGGTGCTGGGCGGAGCCTGAGACTGTCGGTTCGGCGGGCGCGTGTCGGGTGGGCTGTCACGGTTGAGGTCCCGCCGGACATGGAGTGGATGTGAGCTCCGGGACAGGGCAGGACGAGGACCGCTTCCGGCGGGCCTACGCCGAGGATTTCGAGTCGTTGCTGGCGTACGCGTTGCGGCGCGTCGCGCATCCGGAGGACGCGGCCGATGTCGTCGCGGAGACCTTCCTGGTGGCGTGGCGTCGTCGGCAGGACATTCCGGTCGTCGGTGAGGCCCGGCTGTGGTTGTACGGGGTGGCTCGGCGGGTCCTGGCGAATCATCACCGTGGTGGTGTCCGACGGCAGCGCCTGGGTGAGCGGTTGCGTCAGCAGATCGCCGCGTCGGTGCCGGATCCGGGCAGTGCGGTGCCGGAGCGGCTTGCCGTTCGGGCGGCGTTGGCGGGTCTGCCGGAGGTGGACCGGGAGGTGCTGATGCTGACCGTTTGGGAGGGGTTGCAGCCGCATGAGGTGGCGGCGGTGCTGGGGGTGTCTGCGGCGGCGGTGCGGACCCGGTTGTCGCGGGCGCGGGCACGGTTGCGGGGGTTGGTCGGTGACGACCCGGGGCCGCCCGGACATGTACTCGACGTGCTGACCACTTCCACCCGCAAGGAGGACTGATGACCACAGGGGAGCGGGTCGACCAGCTGGTTCGGGATGCCGACCCGGGTGGGTTCGGGGTGATGGGGGATTTCGGCGGGGTGAAGCAGGCCCTCCTGGAGGACATCATGTCCGAGTCGTTGGTCCGGCGTACCGTCGGGATGCCGCGGCGGCGGGTGTGGGTGCGTCGCTTCGCGGGTGTCCTGACCGCGGCGGCCGTGCTCCTGAGCATCGTGCCGGCGTCCATGCTGTTACGGGGGCAGGCTGAGGATGACGGGGTCTCGCCGATCGCCAGCGCGGGTGTGGGAGCCGGGGCCGTCTTTTCGCCGCTGGTGATGGAGGCGGCGGAGAGGAGCCCACGGTTGCTGATCGACCGGGCCGGTTGGACGGTGACGGCCCTGTCCGAGTTCTCCAAGGACTATGGCGTGGTCAGGTTCCGCCGGGGTGGGCGGGAACTGGAGATGAACTGGTATTCGGCGTCCGTGTACGCGGACCGGTATGCCAACCAGCGCGAGACGGGCCCGGGGAGGTCGGTGCGGGTGGACGGTTGGCCGGCTGATCTGTTCCAGAGCTTCAGCGGTGATTTCACGGTGCTGGTGCGTCCCCGCGACAACATGGTCGTGGAGATGAAGACCTCCGGGAACTGGTCGCGTAAGGACGTGGACCGGGTTCTCTCGGACGTCGTTCGGGTGGACGCGCGGACCTGGTTGGCGGTGCTTCCGGCGGAGATGACCATGCCGGTGCGGGAGCGGGCGGCGAAGGTGCTCGCCGACGTGCCGCTGCCGCCGGGGTTCGATGTCGCCGCGTTGGAGGAGATCGGGGTGAGCGACTCGTACCAGTTTGGTGTGGGGGTGACGTCCCGGGTGGGTTGTGGGTGGATCGCGGAGTGGCAGCGGGCGCGGGCGGTCGGGGATGAGGTCGGGGTGCGCCGGGCCGCCGAGGCGCTGCGGGGCAGTCACGGGTGGCGGGTGTTGCGGGAGATGGACAAGGCGGGTGACTGGCCGGAGGTGTTCTGGGAGTACGCCGACGAGGTGGCGGCCGGGACGCTGCGGGCGGGGTACGTCGAGGGTTTGAGCTGCCGGTGACGGAAAACGGCGACACCCCCCGGGGGTGTCGCCGTCGGTGCGGTCAGTCGTCGCGGTGGTCGGTCCACCACTGCCGGCCGTCGGCGGGCAGCGTGTCGATCGGGTCGTAGTAGGCGTAGCGCTTGTTGAGCGCCTCCAGGTCGGCGGACTCGATGGAGGTGCGGTAGTTCTTGGTCCAGTAGGAGATGCCGCGCTCGCGGTCGTAGTCGGTGAGCATGTGCACCCAGCGCTTACCGACGAAGGGGACGTCGCAGACGATGCGGGGGGTGGCGTAGCCGGGGAGGTATCCCATGATGTCGTGCTGGAGTTGCTGGGCGTGCCAGACCGGGACGCGCCAGTGTTCGGCGTTGGGGATCATGTCGCACATGTAGAAGTAGTACGGCAGGATCCCGGCCTCGCCTTGGAGGGCGAAGCAGAGGTCGAGCAGTTCCGGGGTGGTGGCGTTGACGCCGCGCATGAGGACGCCCTGGTTGCGGACGTCGCGGACGCCGACGTCGAGGGCGGTCTGGGCGGCCTTGGCGACCAGTGGGGTGAGGGACTGGGCGTGGTTGACGTGGGTGTGGATGGCGAGGTTGACGCCGCGGCGGGCGGCGGTGCGGGCGACGCGTTCCAGACCTTCGACCACGTCGGGTTGCAGCCAGTGCTGGGGGAGGCCCATGAGGGCCTTGGTGGCGAGGCGGATGTCGCGGACCGTCTCCAGTTCGAGTAGGCGCATGAGGTACGACTCGAGGTTGCGCCAGGGGACGTTGGCGACGTCTCCGCCGGAGACGACGACGTCGCGGACGCCGGGGTGGGCCTTGAGGTAGGCGATGTGGGCGTCGTAGCGGTCGACGGGCTTGAGGGTGAGTTTGAGTTTGTCGACGGCGGGGGTGGAGTTGCCGACGAGGTCCATCCGGGTGCAGTGCCCGCAGTACTGGGGGCAGGTGGAGAGCAGTTCGGCGAGGACCTTGGTGGGGTAGCGGTGGGTGAGACCTTCGGCGACCCACATGTCGTGCTCGTGGAGGCTGTCGCGGCTGGCGTAGGGGTGTGAGGGCCAGTCGGTGCGTCGGTCGGAGGCGACGGGAATCATGTAGCGGCGGATGGGGTCGGCGAGCAGCGCCTCGGTGGTGGGGGGCACGTCCGGCACCATCGTGTTGATCATCTGTGGTGGCACCAGCATGGACATGGTGGCCAGGGCCTTCTGGTCGGCCTCGAGGTCGGCGTAGAAGCTCTCGTCGACGAGGTCACCGAGGACGGCGCGGAGCTGCTTGATGTTCTTGACGCAGTTGACGCGTTGCCACTGGGCGGATTCCCACTGCTCGCGGGTGATGTGGCGCCAGCCGGGGAAGCGGGTCCAGTCGGGTTCGACCAGGGGGCGGCGGTGGTATTCGTAGGGCTGCCCGGCGGTCGGTGTGGCGACCGGGGCGTGACGGGGGTGCGGGATGGTCTGGGTCACGGCCCCTCCTCGGTGTTGCTGTTGATCGACGGGCCCGAAGGCTACTGGAAAATATTCGGTACAGAAACTAGTCTGCCGTAAGTTTTCCCGTTACGCGAGCCTTGACCGGGGCTTCGGGCGGCTGGGCAGGGGAGGGTTGGCGTGACGTCACCGGTGGGGCTGCACCGCGTCGTGCAACCGGCGGGGGTGCTGCCGCAGGCGGCCTGGCGCCTGGACGCGTCGGCGCAGATCGCGCCCAACGAGGTGCGGATCCGGGTGCAGCGGCTGAACCTGGACGCGGCGAGTTTCCGGCAGTTGTCGGAGAAGCACGGCGGTGACGGCGACGCGGTCCGCGCCGAGGTGCTGGAGATCATCACCACCCGGGGGAAGATGCAGAACCCGGTGACCGGGTCCGGCGGGATGTTGATCGGCACGGTCGAGGAGGCCGGTCGGCGGTCCCCGCTGGGGCTGAAGGTGGGCGAGCGGGTGGCGACCCTGGTGTCGTTGACGCTGACGCCGCTGGTGATCACCGATGGGCTGGCCCGCTGGGACGGGCGCAGTGAGCAGGTGCCCTGTGACGGGTGGGCGATCCTGTTCGCCCGTTCCATCGCCGCGGTGCTGCCCGACGACGAGGACCCGCAGTTGTCCCTGGCCGTGCTGGACGTGTGTGGGGCGCCCGCGTTGACCGCGCGGGTGGTGTCGCGCTACGTCGAGGACCGTCGTCGGGTCGGTGACCCGACGCCGGTGCGGGTCGCGGTGATCGGTGGGGCGGGCAAGAGCGGGTCGCTGTCGCTCGCGGCGGCGCGGCGGGCGGGTGCCGCGCGTACCGTCGGGGTGGTTCCGGTGGCGGCGGAGCGGGACGCGCTGACGGCGGCCGGGTTGGCGTCGGTGGTGGCGGTGGCCGACGCGCGGGACCCGGTGGGGTTGTCCACGGCGGTGACCACCGCCCTGGGCGCGCCGGCGGACGTGACAGTGGTGTGCGTGGACGTGCCGGGGTGTGAGCACGGTGCGGTGTTGGCCACCGCGGACGGCGGCACGGTGATCTTCTTCTCGATGGCGACGAGCTTCTCGGCGGCGGCGTTGGGCGCGGAGGGGTTGGCTGCGGACGTGACGATGCTGGTGGGCAACGGGTACGTGCCGGGGCACGCGGAGTTGGCGTTGGGGCTGCTGCGCGCCGAGCCGGGGGTGCGTCGGCTGTTCGCGGCGCGGATCGCGGCAGACTGAGGTCATGACGAACCCCTCGACGTTGTACCGCGGCGGCGTGCTGTACTGCCCCGCCGAGCCGAGTGCTACCGCGCTGCTGGTGTCCGGTGGGCGGATCACCTGGTTGGGGACCGACGGTGACGCGCCGCCGGCCGACCGGGTGGTGGACCTGGACGGGGCGTTGGTGACGCCGGCGTTCGTCGACGCGCATGTGCACGCCACCGACACGGGGTTGGCGTTGTCCGGGCTGGAGTTGTCCGGGGTGCGGTCGGCGGCGCAGTTGTTGGACGCGGTGGCCGGGTTCGCGGCGGGTCTGCCGGCGGACGCGGTGGTGTTGGGGCACGGCTGGGACGAGTCGGGTTGGTCGGATCCGTCGTTGCCGGACGCGGCGGCGTTGGATCGGGCGGCCGGTGGGCGGCGGGTGTACCTGTCGCAGGCGTCGATCCATTCGGCGTTGGTGTCGTCGGCGCTGCTGGCGGCGTGTCCGCAGGCGGCGCAGGCGGCCGGGTTCGACGCGTCGGGGTGGTTGCGGCGCGACGCGCACCACGTGGTGCGGGCGGCGGCGCAGGGGTCGGTGAGTCGGGCGCAGCGGGTCGCCGCGCAGCGGGTGGCCCTGTCGCACGCGGCGTCGCTGGGGATCGCCGCGGTGCACGAGTGTGGTGGCCCGGACATCTCCGACGAGGAGGACTTCACCGGGTTGCTGGGCGTCTCCGGTGCGGGGGTGCCGGAGGTGTACGGGTACTGGGGTGAGTTGGGTGGTGCGGCGCGGGCCCGGGAGTTGGGTGCGGTGGGCGCGGGTGGTGACCTGTTCGCCGATGGGGCGTTGGGGTCGCGTACGGCGCACGTGTCGCAGGCGTACGGTGACGGCGACGGGTGTGGGCACGGGTACCTGACGGCGGAGCAGGTGCGTGATCACCTGCTGGACTGTGCGGCGCACGGCATGCAGGGCGGGTTCCACGCGATCGGGGACGCGGCGATCGGCACGGTGCTCGACGGGTTCGCGGCGGCGGCCGAGACGGTGGGTTTGGAGCGGTTGCGCGCGGCCCGGCACCGGATCGAGCACGCGGAGATCATGAACAAGCGGTTGATCGCGCGGTTCGTGGAGTACGGGGTCGTGGCGAGCATGCAGCCGGCGTTCGACCGGTTGTGGGGTGGCGCGGGCCGGATGTACGAGGCGCGGTTGGGGTTGGACCGGTCGTTGGAGTCGAACCCGATGGGTGCGATGCACTCGGTGGGTGTGGCGTTGGCGTTCGGGTCGGATTCGCCGGTGACGCCGCTGGACCCGTGGGGGTCGGTGCGGGCGGCGGCGGCGCACCACAACCCGGCGCAGCGCATGGGTGTGCGTTCGGCGTTCGCCGCGCACACCCGGGGTGGGTGGCGGGCGGTGCACCTGGATGTCGAGGGGGTTCTCGCCTTGGGTGCGCCGGCGACGTTCGCGGTGTGGTCGACGCCGGCGGGAGTGGAGCGGGGTCTGCCGGTGTTGCTGGCCGAGGACGCGGAGCTGCGGGGTCCGGACGACCCGACGCCGTTGCCGGTGTGTCGGCGTCTGGTGCTGCGCGGTGAGGTCATCTACGAGGAAGGGTCGTCGTGAGCGAGCGCGGCGAGCGAACCATCAGGCACAGGAACGAGTGGATGGTCGATGAGCAAGCTTGATCTCGATCCGGTGCTGGTGGCGCGGGCGCGGGAGTTGGCGCGTCGGGCCGGGCAGCCGGTGGTGGACCTGGCGCGCAGCCACACGACGGTGTCGGTGGAGCGGGCGGTGCTGCGGCTGGCCGGGGTGACCGGCGCCGATCCGGACGGTATTCCGTGGGTGAACCGGCTCGTCGACGCGGTCGCCGCGGACGTCGGTCTGGGGCACGGGGTGGCGGTTCCGGTGTTCGACGCCCTGGCGCGTGAGGGCCTCACCGACGTGACGTTGCTGGCGCAGAAGGCCGCGGCCGGGTCGGTGCGCTTCGGCGTACCGGCCGGGCGGGCGGCGACGGCGGCCCGCAGCGCGGCGCGTAGGGCGGTCGGGTCGGGCATCCGGCGCATCGACCGTCGGCGCGCGGAGCGGGACCGTCTCGTCAAGCGGCACGGTGACCCGGCGCAGCGGCCGTGGATCTACCTGATCGTGGCGACGGGGGACATCTACGAGGACATCCCGCAGGCGCAGGCGGCGGCGCGGGCGGGCGCGGACGTGATCGCGGTGATCCGTTCCACCGGGCAGTCGTTGTTGGACTACGTCCCCGAGGGTGCGACCCGGGAGGGGTTCGCCGGCACGTACGCCACGCAGGAGAACTTCCGGTTGATGCGCGCGGCGTTGGACGAGTCGTCCAAGGAGGTGGGCCGTTACGTGCGGTTGACCAACTACGCGTCCGGGTTGTGCATGCCGGAGATGGCGACCCTGGCCGGGTTGGAACGCCTCGACATGATGCTCAACGACTCGATGTACGGGATCCTGTTCCGCGACATCAACCCGGTGCGCACGTTCGTCGACCAGCGGTTCTCCCGGCAGGTGCACGCCCGGGCCGGGATCATCATCAACACCGGTGAGGACAACTACCTGACCACCGCGGACGCGGTCGACGAGGCGCACACGGTGACGGTGTCGCAGCTGCTCAACGAGTTCTTCGCGCACGAGGCGGGGTTGGCGGACTGGCAGTTGGGGTTGGGGCACGCGTTCGAGATCAACCCGGAGGTGCCGGAGTCGTTCCGGTTGGAGTTGGCGCACGCCCTGCTGGCGCGGGAGTTGTTCCCGGACGCGCCGTTGAAGTGGATGCCGCCGACGAAGCACATGACCGGCGACGTGTTCCGGGGCAACCTGCTCGACGGGTTCTTCAACCTGGCCGGGGCGCTGACCGGTCAGGGCATCCTACTGGTGGGGATGATGACCGAGGCGGTGGTGACGCCGTGGTTGTCGGACCGGGACATCGCCCTGCAGAACGTGCGGTACGTGCTGGGTGCGGCCGGTGGGCTGCACGAGGACTTCGTGCCGGCGCCGGGCGGGTTCATCCGCCGGCGCGCCGACCAGGTGCTCGGTGAGGCGCTGGACCTGTTGGAGCGCATCGGGGAGCAGACGTTGCTGACGGCGATCGCCGAGGGCACGTTCGGGATCATGAAGCGGCCGGCGGACCGGGGCAAGGGCCTCGACGGGGTCGCCGCGCACGAGGCCGACTACTACAACCCGGCCACCGACATCCTGGAGGCGGCGGCGTGAGCGAGCGGAGCGAGCGAACCGGCCAGCACAGCGGTCCGGCGCGCAGCGGCGGCGTGAGCAAGCAGATCGTGCGGCCGTACGGGGACACCACCGGTGACGGGATGGTGCAGGTGTCGTTCACCCTGCCGGTGTCGCACGACAAGCGGGCCGAGGGCGCGGCGGTGCAGCTGGCCAGCAAGATGGGCATCGACCCGGCGATGGTGGTGCACGCCAAACCGATGGGCGACGGGTTCACGTTCTTCGTGGTGTACGGGCGGGTCAACCACCTGGTCGACCTGAACGCGGTGCAGGTGGTGGAACGCGACTTCGCCCTGTTGTCGGCGAAGGACGTCAACACGGTCATCAAGCAGCGGTTGCGGCGCAAGCTGTCGGTCGTCGGTGCGTGCATCGGCACCGACGCGCACACCGTGGGCATCGACGCGATCCTCAACGTCAAGGGCATCGCGGGGGAGAAGGGCCTGGAGTACTACCGGGAGTTGAAGGTCACCAACATGGGTGCGCAGGTCAGTGTGCCGGAGTTGGTGGAGATGGCCCGGGTGGAGAAGGCCGACGCGGTGCTGGTGTCGCAGGTCGTCACGCAACGCGACGCGCACCTGCACAACACCCGGGAGATGTCCGCGGCGTTCCGGGAGGCGATGCCGGCGGGCAAGCGGCCGCTGCTGATCGTCGGTGGTCCCCGGTTCGACGAGACGATGACCGACGAGTTGGGTGTGGACCGGATCTTCGGTCGGGGCACCACACCCGGCGAGGTGGCCAGTTACCTGGTGCACGCCCTGATCACGCAGCGGAAGGCGATGGCATGACCGACGCACGGCTCGGGTTGACGGTGACGCACCGGCGGTATGTGCCGTACTCGCACGCCCACTACGCGGGCAACCTGGTCGACGGGGCGTACGCCCTGGGGTTGTTCGGGGACGTGGCGACCGAGGTGTGCATCCGCACCGACGGGGACGAGGGGTTGTTCGCCGGGTACTCCGACGTGCGGTTCAGCGCGCCCATCCACGCCGGTGACGTGGTGGAGGTGACCGCGCGGGTGTCGCGGGTGGGCTCGCGCAGCCGCACCCTGGAGTTGGCCTGCGTGGTGGTGTGCCGGGGTCGCCCGGAGGTTTCCGAGTCGGCCGCGGAGGTCCTGGACCCGCCGATCGTGGCGGTCACCGCGACCGGCACCGTGGTCGTCCCCGCGTCGGCGTGAGTCGCGAGGAGTGAGCCGGGGTTGCGAGCCCCGCAGTCGCGAACAGGAGGACCTGTGACCCTGGCGGTCTGCGCGGACGTCGGGTCCACGTACACCAAGGCGGCGGTGGTGGACCTGGCCGCCGGTGCGCTGGTGGGTGCGGCGTCCGCGCCCACCACGGTCGGCACCGACGTGTTGCACGGCCTGGACGCCGCGGTCGCGGCGGCCACCGCCGGGCTCGGGGTCCGCGACGTGCCGTGGTACGTGTGCTCGTCGGCCGGTGGTGGGCTGCGGCTGGCCGTGATCGGCTACGAGCCGCTGGTCACCGCGCAGGCGGGCCGGCGGGTCGGGTTGTCCGCCGGTGCGCACGTGGTGCACGTGGCGGCGGGCAGGCTCGGCGCGGCGGACCTGACCGCGTTGCGCGCGGCCCGACCCGACGTGGTGCTGCTGGTCGGTGGCACCGACGGCGGGGACGCCGACACGGTCACCCACAACGCGACGCGGCTGGCCCGCGCCCGGTGGCGCAAACCCGTGGTGTACGCGGGCAACGCCGACGTCCGCGACGACCTCACCGCGCTGTTGGAGGCCGCCGGGGTGCCGGTGACCGGGGCGGAGAACGTCCTACCGCGCATCGGGGTCCTCGCCCCGGCGTCGGCGCGCGCGGCGATCCGCACGGTGTTCCTGCGGCACGTCATCGGGGGTAAACGGCTGTCGCGGGGCACCCGGTTCGCCCGGCTGGTCCGCGCGGCCACCCCGGACGCGGTCCTCACCGGTGTGGAGGTCCTCGCCGACACCATCGGCGGTGACCTCGCCGTGGTCGACGTGGGAGGGGCCACCACCGACGTGTACTCGGTGCTCACCCCCGACGAGCGGGCCATCGGGCCCGGCCGGGAGGTCGCCGGCACCCTCTGGCGGGCCCGGACCGTCGAGGGGGACCTGGGCATGCGGTGGAGCGCCCCCGGGGTGGTGCGCGCCGCCGTGGAGGAGCGGCTGCTCACCACGGGCGACGCCGCCGACCTGGCCGCCGACGCGGACCGTCGGGCCGCCGACCCGGCGTTCCTGGCCGTCGACGACGCGCAGCGGGCCGTGGACGCCCGGATCGCCACCCTCGCGGCGACGGTGGCGTTGCGGCGACACGCGCGGGGCGCCGCGACCGGTGAGCGTTGCGGGCGGGACCTGCGTGACGTGCGGTTGCTGGTGGGTTCCGGTGGGGTGCTGCGGCACGCGCCGACGCCCGTGTCCGGGCAGGTGTTGGCGGCGGTCCTCACCGATCACGCCGGTGGGTGGGCGTTGCCGCGTGCCGCCGACGCGGTGGTCGACGCCGACTACGTGTTGGCCGCCGGAGGGCTCCTCGCCCAGGAGCATCGGGCGGCGGCGGGGGCGCTGCTGCGTCACCATCTGCGGACACATTGAGACGCGCCGACCCGACACGCCGTGTCGCAACACACGACAGGCCGGGTGTGGGTTGACAACCGACGGGGGTCGGCACGTACCGTCTTTGAGTCCTACCACGGGAAGCGGCTGTTGTTCGCTTCGTCCCTTCGTCCGCTGGCCGAGCGACATGTTTCAGCATCATCGTCGCGGCGGCCAGGTCCAGCGGGCGGGGGTCGGCGGGGCGGCGCGAACCGGCCGCGGTTACCGGTGTATGGGCAGGGTGAGGTGCACGGCCAGTAGACAACGGCCCGGCGGGGGCAGCCAGTCCGCGTCCGGTCGGTCCGAAGGTCGTCGTGCCCCATCCTCGCCACACCGGCCGGGAAGGGCCTGGGAGCATCGGGGCGCGGCTTACGCCGCGCCCCGATTTCGTCCCCACCGCGTCCCGTGCCGCCTTCCGTGATCAGGTGACGAGAAGTGGGTCGGCCGGTCCCTCCTCGACCTCTTCCTCATCACCTGATCATCGCGCCCCACCGCTCACTGCCGCCTGCCCGATGCGGCCGTCAGGACCGGCAGCCGGGTAACCTTCGCCCCGTGATCGAGGTGAAGCTGCGGTGACGATGCTGGAGCGGGACGAAACCCACGCGCCCACGGTGACCGGCGCGCCGGTCGTCGCCGGTCGGCCGTTGCCGCTGCCCGTCGCCGCGCCCCTGGCGATCGCCGCCGGGCTGGCCCTGCTGGTGGCGTTCCCCCCGTACGGGGTGTGGCCGCTGGCCCCGGTCGGCGTGGCGTTGCTGGCCGCCGCCACCCACCGGCGGCGGTTGCGCGCCGGCGCCGGCCTGGGTTTCCTCACCGGGGTCGCGTTCTTCGCCCCGCTGCTGGCCTGGACGAACCTGCACACCGGCTACCTGCCGTGGGTGCTCCTGTCGCTGTTGCAGGCCGGCTACCTGGCGCTGCTCGGCGCGGCCACCGCCTGGGTGTCCCCGCTCGTCGACCGCCTCCGCTGGTCGTGGCCGGTGCTGACCGGGCTGCTGTGGGTCGGGCAGGAGGCGCTGCGTGACCGCACCCCGTTCGGTGGGTTCCCGTGGGGGCGGTTGGCGTTCAGCCAGGACACCTCCCTGCTGCTGCGCCTGGCCGCGCTGGGCGGCGCCCCGCTGGTGACGTTCTCGGTGGCGCTCCTCGGCGGGCTGCTCGTCACCGCCGTCTGGCGCGGATGGGCCGTCGCCCGTCGTCGTGCGCCGCAGGGCACCACCGCGCCCCCGCACAGCCCGCTGGACGCCGCGCCCGACCCCCAGACCGCCCCGCCGCGCCCAGATGGCGCTGCGGCGGCGCGGCGGTGGCGTCCGGTTGTCGTACCGGCCGCCGTGGCCGTCGCGCTGACCGCCGGGGCGCTGCTGGTGCCCGTCGCCGCCGCCGGGTCCGGCGCGGACGTCACCGTGGCGATCGTGCAGGGCAACGTGCCGCGCCTGGGCCTGGACTTCAACGCCCAACGGCAGGCGGTCCTCAACAACCACGTCGACGCCACCCTCGAACTGGCCGCCCAGGTCGCCGCCGGCCGGCAACGCCAACCCGACCTGGTGGTGTGGCCGGAGAACTCCAGCGACATCGACCCGCTGCGCAACCCCAGCGCCGGGGCGCGGATCTCCCAGGCCGCCGACACCGTCCGCGCGCCGATCCTGGTCGGCGCGGTGCTGCTCGGGCCGGGCGCCGGGCAGGTCCGCAACGCGGGCATCCTGTGGCGGCCCGGCACCGGCGCGGACCTGGACCAGCTGTACACCAAACGCCACCCGGTGCCGTTCGCCGAGTACGTGCCGCTGCGTGACGTGGCCCGCATGGTCAGCAAGCAGGTCGACCTGATCCGCAGCGACTTCGTGCCCGGAAGCACCCCGGGCGTGGTACGCGTCGGCCCGGCCGTGCTGGGTGACGTGATCTGCTTCGAGGTCGCCTACGACGCTGTGGTCCGCGACACCGTCACCGGCGGCGCGCAACTGCTCGTCGTGCAGACCAACAACGCCACCTTCGACGTGGCGGAGGCCCGCCAGCAGCTGGCCATGGTCCGGTTGCGGGCCGTCGAGCACGGTCGGCCCGCGTTGATGGCCTCCACGGTCGGCGTGTCCGGGTTCGTGGCACCCGACGGGCGGGTAAGCGATGCCACCGGGTTCAACACCCGGGAGGTCGTGGTGCGGCAGCTGCGCCTCGACGACGGACGTACCCTCGCCACCCGGCTCGGTTGGTGGCCGGAGGTGGCGCTCGCCGCGTTGGCCGCGGCGGCCCTGGTCGGCGCCGCGACGGTGCGCCGGCGGCAGCGGATCATGCCCGGATAGCAACAGCCGGTACGCCGGCGGGAGCGGAGGAACCGTGATCCAGGCGACCGATACGATCCGACGCCCGGACGAGGTGCCCGGTGTGGGTCGGGTGCTGGTGGTGATCCCCACCTACAACGAGGCGGACAACATCGCGGCGATCGTGGGCCGGGTCCGGCGTGCCGCCCCGGCGGTGCGGATCCTCATCGCCGACGACAACAGCCCCGACGGCACCGGTGCGATCGCCGACGCCCTCGCCGACGGCGACGCCCACGTGCAGGTGATGCACCGGCACGGCAAGGAGGGCCTCGGTGCGGCGTACCTGGCCGGGTTCGGGTGGGCCCGGGAGCACGGCTACCAGGCGGTCGTGGAGATGGACGCCGACGGCTCCCACGCCCCGGAGGACCTGCCCGCCCTGCTGGACGCCGCCCGCGACGCCGATGTGGTGATCGGGTCGCGGTGGACCAGCGGCGCCCGCGTGCTCAACTGGCCGTTGCGGCGGCTGCTGCTGTCGCGCGGCGGGAACCTGTACGCCCGGATGGCGTTGGGCATGCCGGTCTCGGACGCCACCGGTGGTTACCGGGTGTACCGGATCAGCGCGTTGGACGCCATCGATCTGGAGTCGGTGACCTCCCAGGGGTACTCGTTCCAGGTGGAGCTGTCCCGGCTGGCGCACCAGGCCGGGGTGCGGATCGTGGAGGTGCCGATCACGTTCGCCGAGCGGGAACGCGGGGACAGCAAGATGAGCCCGAAGATCGTGGCCGAGGCGCTGTGGCGGATCACCGCCTGGGGTGTGCAGGACCGCCGCCAGGCGGTACGCCGTGGCCTGCACGGCACGGCCACCGGTCAGGCGCGGTGGCCGTGAGCGAGGTCGTGTCATGCTGGATGGGCGGGACACGCCCCTGGGTTTCGCGGGAATGGCGATGAGGTGAGATGCGCCGAGGACTGAGGTTCGTACCGTTGGCCCTGTTGCTGGCGGTGGTGCTGGAACTGGTGGTGTTCGTCGGTGTGGGGCGGGCACTGGGGTTCGGGGTGGCCGTGCTGCTGGTCTTCGCGGCGTCCCTGCTGGGGTTGGTGCTGCTGCGCCGCGAGGGCATGCGCGCCTGGCGTGGTTTCCGGTCCGCTGCGGCGGCCGGGCAGCCACCGGGCGGGCAGGTGACCGACGGGCTCGTCGGGTTGGCCGGAGCGTTGCTGCTCGCGGTGCCCGGTCTGGTCAGCGGCCTGGCCGGGTTGCTGCTGCTGGTGCCGCCGGTGCGGCGACTGGCCCGCGCCGGGGTGCGACGCGCCACCGAGCGGCGGGTGTCGTCGATGGTCGCCGGTGACCTGTTCGGGCCCCGCACGGTGCGGGTGCGCCAGGGTGCGCCGCAACCGACCCCGCGACCGGAGCAACCGGTGGTGGTCGACGGCGGCCGGGCCATCGAGGGCGAGATCGTGGAGCCGGGCCGCCACTGAGCACGGAGAACGACGACGCCCCCGGGGTAACCCCGGGGGCGTCGTCGTCGTACGTCGTGCGGCTCAGGCGCGGCCGCGACGGGTCCGGACCTCCTGCAGGCGCTCCTCGAGGATGTCCTCCAGTTCGGCGATCGAACGCCGCTCCAGCAGCATGTCCCAGTGGGTACGCGGCGGCTTGGCCTTCTTCTGCTCCGGTTCGCTGCCGTCGACGAGTCGGGCGACGCTGCCGTCGAACTTGCACTCCCAGGTCGTCGGGACCTCGGCGTCGACGGCGAACGGCACCTCGAACTGGTGGCCCTTGGCGCAGAGGTACTCGCGGGTCTGACGCGGCGCGAGCTCCGTGTTGCGGTCGGATTCGTAGCTCACCGCGCCAAGGCGGCTTCCGCGCAGCATACGCTCGCCCATGATCGACTTCCCCTCGTTCGTGGTGCTGGTCTTCTGGGTGTAACGGTGTGTTCCCGTCGAGCCATTCCCGCCCGAGGGCGTGAGGCGTCCACGGGCGGACCGGGACCAAGGGTAACCGGCCCGGGCGGTCAGCCGGCCAGGTGATCCCGGGCAGGTCGCGACTGCGGCGTGTCCGCCGCCACCGGGGATGTTAACCGCCCGGACCCCGCGAAGGTTGCGCCGGCCCGCTCAGGCACTCGGCTCGCCCGTCGGCGTCGGACCCAGCCGGGCCAACGCCAACGCCAGATCACTGACCTGGTCACCGAGCTGCGCCACCCGCCGCTGGGCCAGGTCCCGATCGGTTTCGGCGGCGTCGAGTCGTACCGTCAGGGCGGTGACCTGGCCCTCGGCGGTGGCCGTTGCCTGCCGGGCCGCGGCCAGGTCGGCGGTGAGCGTGTCCCGGTGCGCGACGGTCGCGGCCAGCTCGGCGCGCAGCCGAGCCGCGAGTTCGGCGGCCTCCTGCCGGGCGTCGTCGGCCTGCTGGGCGGCGACCACCGCGCGGTCGCGGGCCCGTTCGGCCTGCTCCCGCGCGCGGGCGGTGTCGGCCGCCTCGGCGCGGGTCCGCGCGGCGTCGGCGCGGGCCTGCTCGATCTGACGCCGCACGTCCTGCACCTCGGCCTGCCACCGCCCGGCCCGGTCGGTCGCCTCGGCGGCGGCCCGGGTGGCCCGCTCGGCGTCGGCGCGGGCCGCGTCGCGTTGCACGGTCAGGTCGGTCACCCGTTGCCGCTCGGTGTCCCGCTCGGTCCGCAGGTCGCGCACCTCGGCGCGGGCCTGGTCCCGGTCGCGTTCCGCCTGGGCGCGCAACGCCTCGGCGGCGCTGACGTCGTGGCGCGCCTGGTCGCGGGCCGCCTCGGCGTGCTGGGCCCGTTCGTCGGAGGCGGTGGCCCGCCGCGCCGCCTGCTCGGCGCGCTGCCGGGCGTCGTCGGCCTCGGCGCGGGCCGCACGGGCCTGCTCGCGGGCGCGCGCCGCGTCGGCCGCCGCGGCTTCGGCGTCGTCGCGGGCCTCGTCGCGTTCGGTCTGCGCCGCCGCGACCTCGGCGGCGGCCTCCGCGCGGGCCTGCGCGAGTTGCCGCTGTACGCCCACCGGGGACAACTCGGCGTGCAGCGACTCGGTCAACGTCTCGACGATCTGGTCGAGGCGGTCCACCGCCTCCCAGGTGCGGGCCACCTGACCGGGCAGGCCGGGGGCGTTGCGGTGCCGCATCCGACTGTTGCGGGACGCGCGCTGGCAGGCGCCGTCGTTGTCCCGGCAGTAGCGAAACGGTCGGCCCGCGCCGACTCGCTGCGGCACCGGCGCTCCACAGTGGGCGCACGGGCGGGTTTCGGTGGTGCTGGGCTGGGCGTCCATCGAGGGCGAAGTCTAGTGCCGGCCGTTCAGCTCGTCGTGCGGGCGGTGCCGTCCAGGGTGTAGCGGCGTTGCAGCAGCAGGGCCGCCAGCATCGCCACCGCCGGCAGCAACCCGAACCCGTAGCGGACCGCGGCGAGCGCCGCGTCCGGCTGGACCGGCGACTCACCGGCCGTCGAGGCCACGAAACCACCGACGGCCAGGCACAGGGCGTACGCGTACGGGCCCAGGGCCGCGCCGGTGGCCTCGGTGGCCGTCCACACCCCGGTGTACGTGCCGGCGCCGGAGCCGGGGGCCGCGCGGATCACGTCGGGCAGCATCGAGAACGGCAGCAGTTGCATGCCGGCGAACGCCACCCCGAGCACCGCCACCGCGCCGATCAGCACCGGCAGGCCGGCCGGTCGACCCACCGCCAGCACCAGCGACCCGAGGGCGAACGCGCCCTGCGCGCCGAGCAGCGCCCGTTGCTTGCCGACGCGGCGGGCCACCACCAGCCAGGCCGGGGTGACCAGCAGCGCGGGTGCGACGAACGCGGCCACCAGCACCGTGGTCAGGCCGGTGGCCCGCAGTTCGTACTCGGCGTAGTAGGGCACCCCGGCGAGCACCAGGTGGGTGGTGGTGGACATCGCCAGGTAGGCGGCGACGAGCCAGCGGAACTGCCGGTCGCGCAGCGCGGTGCGCAGTGCCCGCCATCCGCCGTGCCCCGCCGGGGTGCGGTCCGCCGCCGATCCGCGTAGCCGGGTGATGCCGGCGACGCCGACCAGCATGGCCAGCAGCATCCCGACGGCGAGGACCACGCCCATCCGCTGGTACCCGGCGCGGGTCGCCGCGTCGCCGCCGGTGAGCAGCGGGGCGAGCAGGCCGGACACCAGGATGCCCAGGGTCAGCACGACCATCCGGAACGCCATCAGCCGGGTGCGTTCGTCGTAGCCGATGCGCAGGTCGGCCGGGGTGGCCAGGTAGGGGACCTGGTAGGCGGCGAAGAGCAGGTTGCCGACGACGAAGAACACCGCCACCCACGCGGCCGCCGACGCGCCGGTCAGGCCATCGGGCACCGCGAACAGCGCGGCGAACGCCAGCGGCAGGGCGCAGCCGAGCAGCAGCAGGCGACGCCGGTCGCCGCGTCGGGTCTGCTCGACGTCGGCGCGGTGGCCCACCCAGGGGTGCAGCAGCACGTCGGCGACCTTCGGCAGCAGCAGCGCGATGCCGGCCAGCCACGGGTCGACGGCCAGCACGTCGGTGAGGAAGTAGAGCAGCAGCAGGCCGGGCACCGTCACCCAGACACCCATGCCGAGTGAGCCGGCCGCGAAGCCCGCCAGGGGGCCACGGGGAAGCGTCGCGTCGGTGGCGGCCGTGGACCGCCGGTCGAGCCCGGTCATCGCCGCATCCTCTCCGCAATCCAACGGTTGCTGGATTCTAGGGGCAGAATGGCGGCCATGACCATGCCCCGACGTCGTCCGGGTCGCCCGCGACGCGACGAGACCCGACCGACCCGCGAGGTGGTGCTCACCGCCGCGACCGCGCTGTTCGCCGAGCGGGGTTTCGACGCCGTCGGGCTGCGGGAGGTCGCCGCCGCCGCCGGGGTCGACGTCGCCACCGTCGCGCACCACACGGGTACGAAGGCAGCGCTCTACGACGCCTGCTTCGCCCGTGTCTTCGCCGCCGAGCGGGAGGTCCTGACCGACGCCGCCGAGCAGGCCCGCGCCGCCATCGACGGCGGGCCGGACGCGGCGCGGCGGGCCCTGCACGGGTTGGTAGACGTCTTCGTGGACTTCTTGGAGGACCGCCCGGAGACCACCGCGCTGTGGCTGCGTCGCTGGTTGGAGCCACAGCGGCACGCCGAGTTGGACCAGCGCTACGCCGACCCGTTGTACCGGTTGGTGGCCGAGTTGCTCAGCGCCGCGGCGGCGGCCGGCGCGCTGGTGGAACCGACCCCGCACATCACCGTACGCAGCCTGGTGTGGGCCACCCACGCTCACGTGGTGGCGTTGGCCGCGGGCGCGCCGGGCGCCCGGGAACGGCGCGAGTTCCGGGCGTTCGTGCATCGGCTGCTCGACGGGCTGTACGGGTCGCCCACCCCTTGACGGGTCGCCGCCCGGCGACGATTATCCATCGGACGTTGGATTAGATGGGGGCGGCGATGGGCGTACCACCTCAGGTGGCGGTGATCGGCGCCGGCGCGGCCGGGCTCGCCGCGGTGAAGGCGTTGCGCGACGTCGACGCGTCGGTGGTCTGCTTCGAGGCCGCCGACCAGGTCGGCGGCCTCTGGGTGTACGGGGCACCGGACTCACCGGCGTACCGGACGTTGCACCTGAACACCAGCCGAGGCCGCACCCAGTTCGCCGACCATCCGATGCCCACCGACTGGCCCGACTACCCCGACCACACCCGGGTCGCCGGATACCTGGCCGACTACGCCGACCGTTTCGGGTTGGGCGAGCACATCCGGCTGCGCCACACCGTCGAGCGGGTCACCCGCGATCCGGACGGCACCTGGACGGTGGCCGCGAGCGGGCCGGACGGGCCGGTCGAGGTCGGCGTCGACGCGGTGGTCGTCGCCAACGGACACAACCGGGTGCCCAAGCTGCCCGACCCGCCGTACCCGGGCACCTGCACCGCCGAACAGATGCACAGCCACGACTACCGGGGTCCGGAGCAGTTGGCCGGCAGACGGGTCCTCGTCGTCGGGGGCGGCAACTCCGCGATGGACATCGCGGTGGACGCCTCGTACGCCGCCACCCGCACGTTGTTGTCGCTGCGCCGGGGCGTCTGGGTGGTGCCGAAGTACCTGCTGGGCCGCCCCTCGGACACCCTCAACGGTGCGCTGGCCCGCCGGCTGCCGTGGCGGCTGCGGCAACGCATCAGCCAGACGATGCTGAGCACCACCGTCGGCAACCCCGCCCGCTACGGGCTGCCCGCGCCGAGCCACGGCTTCCTGCAGGACCACCCGACCCTCTCCGACGGGCTGCTGTCCCGGCTCACCCACGGCGACGTCGAGGCCCGACCCGGGGTCGCCTTCATCGAGGGTGACCGGGTCGAGTTCACCGACGGCCGCAGCGACACCGTCGACCTGATCATCTGGTGCACCGGCTACCGGGTGGCCGTCCCGTTCCTCGACCCGGCGCTGCTCGGCGACGGCGCGGACAGCCTGCCGCTGTACCGGCACGTGTTCCACCCCGACGCCCCCGGCCTGACCTTCGTCGGGCTGGTGCAGTCCACGGGGTCCGCGTTCCCCCTGGTCGAGGCGCAGGCCAAACTGGTCGCCGCGAACCTCGCCGGCCGGTACGCGTTGCCCGACCCGGATCGGCAGCGCGCCGCCTGCCGGGCCGAGCTGCGGGCCGCGACCGCCCGCTGGGGTCAACGCCGCCCGGCGATGCGCGTGGACTTCGACGTCTACCTGGCCGAGTTGACCCGGGAGTCGGCGGCCGGCGCGCGCCGAGCCGGGGCGGGGCGGTGACGACCCGGTCCCTGGTCGGCAGACGGGTGCTGGTGACCGGGGCGAGCGGCACCTTCGGTCGCCATCTCGGGACGGCGCTGACCGCCGCCGGCGCCCGCGTGGTGGGGCTCGACCTGCACGCCCGCCCGGACGGCGACGTGCCGGTGCTCGGCTGCGACCTGACCGACCCGGACGCCGTGGCACCGGCGGTACGGGCCGCCGTCGACCGGCTCGGCGGGCTCGACCTGCTGATCAACAACGCCGGGGTGGGTGGCCCCGCCCCGGCCGAACTGCCACCCGACGAGGTGGTCCGCCGGCAACTGGAGGTCAACCTGCTCGCCGCGTGGCGGACCACCGCCGCCGCCCTGCCACCGCTGTTCACCGCCCATGGACGGGTCATCTTCGTGGCCAGTCGGATGGCGGTGCTGCCCCTGCCGCTGGCCGCCGCGTACGGGGTCAGCAAGCGGGCCCTGGTGGCGTACGCCGACGCGCTGCGGCACGAGGTGGGCAGCCACGTCGGGGTCAGCGTCGTCTACCCGAGCATGGTCGCCTCACCCATCCACGACAGCACCGCCGAGGCGGGACTGTCGTTGCAGGGGGTGTCCCGCCCCGAGCCGGTGCAGGGGGTGGTCGCGGCGATCCTGCGTACCGCCACCTCCCGTCGGGCCCCCCGGGACGTGGCCACCACCGCCCGTGGGCGGCTGGAGATGGCCGTCGGCCGGCACGCGCCCGCGCTGGCCGACCGGCTGGTACGCCGTACCCTCGCCGCCCGGCTCGCCGCCGGTGACCTGGACTCCGCGCCGCTGGCCGCCGGGATGGTCCGTCGCCACCGGGAGCGGTGACCCTCGGGTCAGGGCGTGGCGATCGCCGCGCGGGACCGGTCGGTGGCGATCCGCACGGCCAGCGCGGCCAGAGCCGTCCCGGTCACCCACCGCTGCACCCGCAGCCACACCGGTCGGCGGGCGAAGAATCCCGCGAGGGAACCGGCGGTGAGCACGATCAACGCGTTCACGCTCAACGCGACAGCGATCTGGGTCAGACCGAGCAGCAGGCTCTGCGTGGCCAGGTGCCCGCGCGCCGGGTCGACGAACTGGGGCAGCAGCGACACGTAGAGGATGGCGATCTTCGGGTTCAGCAGGTTGGTGACCAGGCCCATGGTGAACAGCCGCCGGGGCGGGTCCGGTGGCAGCGGCGCCGGCCGGAACGGTGAGTGCCCGCCCGGGCGCAGCGTCCGCCAGGCCAACCAGAGCAGGTAGCCGGCACCGGCCAGCTTCACCACCGCGTACAGCGTCGGCACCAGGACGAACACGGCGGCCAGACCGGCGACCGCCGCGGCCAGGTAGACCCCGAAACCGGCGGCCACCCCGAGCAGCGAGACCAGCCCCGCCCGTCGGCCCTGCGCCACCGAGCGGGACACCAGGTAGACCATGTTCGGACCGGGGGTCAGCACCAGCCCCAACGCGACCAGCGCGATACCCAGCAGCGCACCCGAACCCACCATCGATGTCCCCCCGTCCGGTAGTCCCCACACCGACCGTAATCGGGACGAACATCCCGGCCGAGGGCCACCTCGCGGCCGGTGGCCTGCGGTAGCGCCCTCGGCGGGAATGGTCACCGGGCCGGGTGCGCTGACCTCCTGCGGAGGCTCGTCGTCACCCTCAGGCGGCGCGTTACCGTGACCAGGGGAGGTGCCGCAGGGTGACCGAAGCGTGGGAAGCGGCCGTGGAGGCGCAGATCCGGGGAGCCGTGCAACGCGGCGAGTTCGACGACCTGCCCGGCATGGGCAAGCCGATCCCCGGCCGGGGTACGCCGTACGACGAGTCCTGGTGGATCAAGAGCTTCCTGGAGCGCGAGGCGCTGCCCAGCGACCTGCTCCTGCCCACCCCGCTGCACCTGCGCCGACGCATCGAGCAGATCCCCGACGAGGTCCGCGACCTGCCCACCGAACAGTCCGTCCGCGACGTCGTCGGGCAGTTGAACGCGCAGATCGTGGCGTGGCTGCGCAACCCCGACGGCCCCCGGGTGGTGGTGCGCCCGGTGAACGTCGACGAGGTGCTCCGCCGCTGGCGCGCCGAACACACCCCGCCGAGCGTGTCGACGCCAGCGACCGAGCGGGCCGTCGTCGCCCCGCCGCGCCGGTCCCGCCGTACCTGGTGGCGGCTGCCGTGGCGGCGCCGGTCCCGCTGACCGCCTGGTCGGCCTCCGGCACACTGTGCGGATGGCGATCGAGTTGCGGGCGGCGGAGCTCGCGCTGCGGCCCTGGGTGGACGAGGACCTGGACGCGCTGCTGGCGGCGTACCGGGACCCGGTGCTACGCCGGTGGACGCGGCTGCCGGTGACCAGCCCGGACGAGGGGCGGCAGTGGCTTTCGCGGACGCGACGGGACTGGGCCGACGGTCGCCGGTACAGCTTCGCCGTCCTGGAGGACCACGCGGACGGTCCACGGCTGGTGGCGAACGTGGTGCTCAAGGGCGTCACGCCGCAGCGCCCGGCTCCCGAAATGGGCTACTGGACCGCGTCGTGGGCGCGCGGGCGCGGCGTCGCCCCGCGCGCGGTCACCGCGCTCAGCGGCTGGGCGTTCGACAGGTTCCCCGGGCTGACGCATCTGGACCTGCTGCACCAGGTGGACAACGTCGCGTCCTGCCGGGTGGCACAGAAGTGCGGCTTCGCCTACGAGGAGACGCTGCCCGCCCGGCCGCCGACCTTTCCTCTGGACGGGCACCGGCACGTGTTGCCGGTGCCCGTCCGTCAGCTCGATCCGGGGCGGATGCGGTAGCGCGCGGTCCGGCCCGTCAGTCCACGGCGGCACGCCAAACCCACGAGGTACGCCGGGCCCGGCCGGGCAGCTCACCACGGCCGGTCATCCACAGCAGCACGTCCGGCACGGGCCCGTCCGGCGCGTCCGGGAAGAGTCGCCCCAGCACCAGCGCGCTCAGCCGCCGCGGTAGTCGCCACGGCACGCCCAGGCCGACCGTGATGTCGTGGGTGTGCAGCAGGGTCTCGGCCACCCCCATCGCCGCGAAGCCGGCCGGGTCGCACGGGCCCCAGTGCCAGGCCCGCGCGTCGGCAGGGGCAGCGTCGACGGCGGCGGCGAGCAACCCGGCGCAGGCGGTGACCACGGTGAGGGTCTGCGCGGGGCCGGCGTCGGGGGAGACCCGCAGGTCGTACGGAAGGTAGCCGTCGTCCGGGCGGCCGGTGACCTGGCCGGCGTACGCGAGCAGGTCGTGCGCCACGTGCGCCGCGGTGGTCCAGCAGCTCCACGTCAACGTGCCGGCGGGCACCGACCAGTCGCGCTCGCGGTGCGGGTGCAGCACACGCGTCATCTCGTCGGCCGCCTGGAGCAGGTCGGCGCCGGTCACCGGTGACATCCGTCGACCCTCGCAGGTGCGCTCCGCGATGGCAATCGAGATCACCCACCGACCGCCCCTGGAAACACCTACTGTCGACGCTGGGGTGCTGTCGGTGCCGCCCGTGCTGCGCTGCTCCGCTATCCGCCGAGTCGGCCTACCTGCTCCGTCACCGCCCTGAGGAGGGCGATGAGCGCGGGGGCGGCGGGCGTGTCCCGGGTGACGGCGACCAGCCGGCGGCCGACGGTGACCTCGGCGACGTCCCGGATGGCGAGCGCCGGGTCGTCACGGGGCAGGGTCAGGGCCGGCATGAGCGCGACGGCGGTCGCGGCGCGGACCAGTTCGAGTTGGACGTCGGCGTCGTTGGACCGGTGCCGCAGGTCGGGTTCGTACCCGCCGAGGGCACGGCAGGTGCCGACCACCATGGCGTGGTGGCCGGTGCCTTCGGCCGAGGCGGCCCAGATGTCGGCACGCAGGTCGGCCACCGCGACGGGCCCACCGGACCGGGCGAGCGGATGCGCGGCGGGGAGCACGATCCGCAGGGGCTCCTCGAGCAGGAGCGTGAACCGCAGACCGGCCGGTCGGGGGCGGGGATGGCTGTCGTACTCGTCGCCGATGACCAGGTCGACGGTGCCGAGGCGGAGACCCGGCAGGGACTGCTCGAGTTCGAGTTCGAAGATCTCCACGCGGACCTGTGGGTGTTCGGTCCGCAGCCGGGCCACGGCGGGGATGAGCAGGCGGCGAGCCGCCGACTGCAGGCCCCCGGCGCGGACCGTGCCGCGGACGTCGCCGCCGAGGGCGGCGAGGTCGGCCTGCGCCGCCTCGGCGGCGGACAGCAGCACCCGGGCGTGCTGGGCGAGGAGCTGCCCGGCATCGGTGAGCCGCACGCCGCGCCCGGCCTTGTCGAGCAGCCGGACGCCGACCTCCCTCTCCAGCAGGGCGAGTTGCTGGGAGACGGTGGACGGGCTGTAACCCAGAGCCGCCGCCACCGCCGCCAGGGTGCCGCGCTCCTCAAGCTCGCGCAGGAAGCGCAACCGCCGCAGGTCCAGCTCGATCATGCGGAAATCGTAATGATTGACCTGCGGGAATCATCGCTGGACCTGACGGGTCGGGTCTCCGATCCTGGCTGCATGGGTGCAGCACTGTGTCTCCTGTCCGCGGCGTGCTTCGGCGCCATGGCGATCTTCGGCAAGCTCGCCTACGACGCAGGTGTCCCGACCGGGGAGTTGCTGCTGGTGCGCTTCACCCTGGCCGCCGTCCTGCTCGGGGTCGCCCTGCTGGTGCGGCCGGGTCTCCGCCGCGCTTCGCCCACTCCCGGGCGGCCGGCGATGACGGGTCGCCAGGTGCTGGCCGTCGCCGTCGGGCTGGGTGCCGTCGGCTACGCCGCCCAGGCGGGTCTGTTCTTCTCCGCCCTGCAACTGATGGACGCCTCGCTGCTGGCCCTGATCCTCTACACGTACCCGGTCCTGGTGACAGTGGGAGCGGTGCTGCTCGGCCGCGACCGGCTCTCCCCGAGGCGCGGCGCCGCGCTGGTGGCGGCGTCGGCCGGAACGCTGCTGGTTCTGCTCGGCGCCGGTGGCGTGGGTTTTCATCCGCTCGGGGCGCTGCTGGCC
Organism: Micromonospora sp. WMMD1155; assembly: GCF_029581275.1. NCBI lineage: Bacteria > Bacillati > Actinomycetota > Actinomycetes > Micromonosporales > Micromonosporaceae > Micromonospora > Micromonospora sp. WMMD1155. Next base: position 6,418,155 of record NZ_CP120742.1, on the reverse strand, counting down.
TTCGGCGCCGCGATGACCTACACGATCTACATCCTGGTCGCCGACACCGTCGTGCACCGGATGGCACCCGTGGTGCTGTCCGCGCTGGTGTTGGCCGGCGCGGCCGGGACCCTCGCCGTCCGCGCCCTGCTCACCGGCGGCGTGCACCTGGACTTCGGGTGGCGAGGCTGGTTCTGGGTGGCCTGCATCGCCGTGGTGTCCACAGTCGCGGCGATGCTGACCTTCTTCGCGGGGCTGCGGCGCACCGGCCCGTCGACCGCCGCCATCCTGTCCACCGTCGAACCCGTGGTCACCGCCGTCCTCGCCACGGTGGTCCTCGGCGAGAACCTGACAGTGGTGCAGCTCGTCGGCGGCGCCCTGGTGCTGTCCGCCGTCGTCGTGCTCCAGCGCCGGTCGGTCCGCGCACAGCGCCCCCCACGGGATCCGGCAGCTGAACCAGCGGCGGTAGCGCCGTAGACACCGCGCCCGCCGGGCGTCGTCAGTCGGCTGCGGCGGGGTGCGAGTCGAGGCGTCGGGTGGAGCCCGCCGCGAGGGCCTGCTCGACGTGCTGGACGCCGACCCGGACCAGTTCGCCGTACTGGTCGGTCGGCAGGTGCTCGGCGAGGCTACGAGCGGTGTGCAGGTGTGCCCGGGCCCGGGCGGTGTCGCGCAGTCGTCGGTGCACGTCGGCGAGGTTCAGGTGCAGCGACGGCAGGAAGTTCCGTACCTGAAGTGCGTGGTGGTGCTGTCGGGCGCGTTCGTCGGTGAGGTCGGCGACGGCGGCGAGGGCGCGTTCGTCCCACACCAACTCGTCCTCGGGGGTGTCCTGCAGGTCGGCGAGGTGGTGGGCCAGGGTGCAGCGGTGCAGCGCGTCGCCGGTGGCGCCGATCTCGTCCCACAACGCGGTGAGGCGGTGCCGGGCTCGGGTCGGGTCACCGGCCTGGCCGAGCTGCACCGCCTCGATGATGCGCGTCATGGTCGGGTCGGGTGTGGGCTGGTCGTCCATGCCGCCGATGCTCGGGCCTCGACCCGGTCGAGGGTCAAGTCACGCGCGCACCGGCTACCGCCGCGGGCGCTCCCCGAGGGTGGACACGACGGCCCGTTGCAGCACCGCCGTCGTTCCCAGCACCGTGCCGGCCGGTCCGTCGGGGGTGTCCGCCACGAGATAGCTGCGCTCACCGAGGTACTCGTACGTCCGCTCGTCGAAGATCCACTCGTCGCGTCTGTCGAGTTCGGTGTGCCCGACGGCGATGCCCCGCCGACCGGCCGCGTCGGTGACCCCACGGACCACCTCGACCCCGGGGATCTTCGCCGCCGCCCGGTAGAGCGCCGCGCTCGTCGCAGGCGGCATCAGCGACTCGCGCAGGACGTCACCGATCGCGGTGAACGCCGCGCCGTCGCGGCTGTTGCCCCGGCCCCGTTGCTCTCGCTCCTGGTAGAGCTGTGCCAGCAACGCGTCCGGGTCGGTGGGCAGATCGACGAGCACCGCGTTCGGCGTCACGTCGTCGAGTCGCGACCGCCGGGGGATCACCTCCGCGAGGGGTCCGTCGAAGCGTGGCTCCCGCAGCAGGCCCTCGCCCGGCTCGTACCGCGGGATCCAGAGCTCCCGTTCGCGTACCGGTTGCAGGCGGGCCGGACCGTCGCCGAACTCAGCGAAGGCACCCCGGCTGCGGATGTAGACGTACTCGCCCTCGCCGGACGACGGCCCCGGCCTGTCGACGGCGGCGTCGGCCATCCGGTTCAGCAGCAGTGTCGCGCCGCCGGGTTCGCCCGGCGCGACCGCCACGACCACCGGCGCACTGTCCGACGCCCACGGCTGGGCGACCACGCCGGCCGCGACCACGGCGGTCAGCACGCCCGCCGCTGGCGCGAGCACCAGCATCCTCCGCGGCCGTCGGACCGGCCGTCCGATCTCGCTCATCAGGTGGTGTCGCAGCGCCTGGCGGCGCGTCGCCGAGAGCGCCGGCACGTGGGGGGCGGTGGGCTCGCTCATCGGTACTCTCCCTGCTCGACGGGGATCTTTCGGGTACGTGCCATCTCCTGCTCGGCCAGCGCCCGTAACCGGGTCCGGGCCCGGGACAGCCGGGACCGCACCGTCCCGACGGGTACGCCCAGCGCCTCGGCGGCCGCCGCGTAGTCCAGTTGCGACCACACGCACAGCAGGAACACCTCCCGGTCCGCCCGGCGCAGTGCCCGCAGCGCCGCCAACGCGGCGGCGACCTGGTCGGCGTCGTGCAGCCGGCCGACCACCTCGTCGGCGAAGTCGGGGACCGTGTCGCGTGCCGGCAACCGCCGCAGCGCCTCCCGGTGCCGCCGCGCCGCCCGCCGCCGGTTGCGCAGCACGTTGGTGGCGATGCCGAGCAGCCACGGCCGGAGAGCGCCACCGTCCGGGCGCAGCGACTCACGGATCCGCCACGCCTCCAGGAAGGTCAGCGACACCACGTCGTCGGCGAGCGCCGGATCGCCCCCACTCCACACCGCGTGCCGACGAACCGCGTCGGCGTGCTCGTCGAAGAGTTCCCCGAACGCCTCGGTGTCTCCCGCGCGGATTCGGCTCCGCATCTCAGCTGTCACACCGGTACCTGTCCGCAGCCGCCCCTGAGTTCCCGTTTTCGTGAGCCGACTGACGCCGTGTTCCGGCCCGGTCGCGTCCCGCCCTGCTGATGTTGGCAGACTGACCGGCATGACAGGTCTGACCGCCGACATGGTGGTCGACGGTCGAGAGCCGCGCGCCCCCGTCCTCGCCCGGAACGGGCGTCTGCTCGGCTACGTCCTCGCTCCCGTCAGCCGGGCCGGTGACCATCTCGACACCCAGGTCTGGCTTGCCGACGTCGACGACGTGGGCGTGGCGCGCCGGGTGACCACCGACACCGCGACGGAGTCTCGGCCACGCTGGTCGGAGGATTCGGGGGCGTTGTTCTTCCTGTCCGACCGCACCGACCGAGGCACTCCTCAGCTGCACAGGTTCGCCGTCGCCGAGGGCACGGTGACCGCGTTGACCACCTGGCGTGCCGGCATCATCGACCATCTGCCCCTCGCCGCCCCCGACCATCTGCCCCTCGCCGCGTCCGGCGATCTGCCCCTCGCCGCCTCCGGCCTCGTCGCTCTGCTCGCCGAGGACGAGCCCACCGAGGAGGACGAACGCCGCGCCCGGGACCGCGACGACGCCATCGTCGCCGGCGAGCGGGAGTCGCGTGCCCGGTTGCGGCTGCTCGACCTCGACACGGGCACCATCACCACACCGGACGTGTTCGGTGACCGACACGTCGTGGAACTGCGACAACGGCCCGACGGCGGCCCGCTCGCCGTGCTCACCCAGGCCAGCGCCGACAACGACCACGGCCCCCGCAGCGGCCGGCTACACCTGTTCGACCACGTCACCGGGAGCGTGCAGGACCTTGGACCGGTCGCGGCCGACGCGCGCTCGCTGGCCTGGTGGCCGGCTGAGGACGGTTGGCACCTCGGTTACCTGGCCCTCACCCCACCGGCACTGCACGCCGGTACCGCCGTGTTCGACCTCGCCCTGGGCAGCCGGGTCCTGCGCAACCGCACCGCTGATCTGTCGATGTGCCCCACCGAGTTGTGCCAGACCGATGCCGCCGCACTGGTGGTGTTCGCCGACGGTCTGAACACGACAGTGGCTCGGCTCGGCTCGGCTCGACCGACCTCACGATCCTGTCGACGCATCCGGGACGCCTGAGCGACCTCACCACCACCGGCACCGGCGAGACGATCGCCGCGTTGACCAGTGGGCGGTATCGACCCGTCGACGTCCATGTCGGGCCCCCGACCGGGCCACTACGAATGATCACCGACACTCGCCCAGAGCTGAGCGGGGTCACTCTCGGTACGCAGGAACCGCTGGCCTATCAGGCTGCCGACGGCCTCGCCCTCGACGGCCTCCTCGTACTCCCGGTCGGACGAACCGCCTCCGACGGCCCGTTCCCGCTGATCACGATCGTGCACGGCGGCCCCTACGACCGCCACGCCGACCGTTGCCAGTTGTTCTGGTTCCCCAGCGCGCAATGGCTGGCCGCCGCCGGCTACGCGGTGTTCCTGCCCAACCCGCGCGGCGGCCAGGGCCACGGCCACCGGTTCGCCGCCACCGTCGCCGGCCAGGTCGGTCAGGAGGAGTGGACCGACATCCAGACCGGCATCGACCTCCTCATCTCCCGGGGCATCGCCGACCCCCTCCGGTTGGGAATCGCCGGGTGGAGCCACGGCGGCTTCATGTCCGCGTGGGCCGTCGGCCAGACCGACCGTTTCCGCGCCGCGCTGGTCGGCGCCGGTGTCGTCGACTGGGGCATGCTCGCCGCGACCGGGGAGAACGGCCAGTTCGAAGCGGCGCTCGGTGGAAGCACCGGCTGGTCCGGCGTCGGCCCACACCGACACGACGCGGTCAGCCCGGTCTCCTTCGCCAGCCACATCCGCACTCCGGTGCTCATCCTGCACGGCGCCGAGGACACCAACGTCCCCCTCGGGCAGGCCGTGTACCTGCACCGGGCGCTGCGCCACTTCGACGTCGAACACGAGTTCGTGATCTACCCGCGAGAGGGCCACTCGATCCGGGAACGCCACCACCAACTCGACGTCCTGAGCCGGACCCGGGCCTGGTTCGACCGCTGGCTCCGGCCCTGACCGGGCGTTACAGAACGGCCGCCACCCAAGCAGTGCCATGCGGTGGAGTACGGCATCAACCGCCGCAGGCGCAACCGCGTGTTCTAGACCCGAGGGGCGTCGTTGACGGCGAACCGGTCGAGGGCATGCAGAACGTGCTCCCGCGTCTCGGTGGTGCCGAGGTGTCCTGCGCTCTCGATCACGGTCAGGGTGGAGTCGGGCCAGGCCCGGTGCAGGTCCCACGCTGTTTGCAGCGGTCCACCCAGGTCGAGTCGGCCATGGATGAGGGCGCCCGGAATGCCGGCCAACTGGTCGGCGTCGCGCAGTAGTGCGCCTTCCTCCAGCCACGCACCGTGGGAAAAGTAGTGCGCGCAGATTCGTACGAAGGCCAGCCGTGCCGCGGGAGGGCGGTCGCCGTACGGGTTGGATACGCCGCCGGTCTCTCCGGACAGGACTGCGTCTTCCCAGGCGCACCAATCGATCGTGGCCCGTTCCCGCACGGCGAGGTCAGGATGTTCCATGAGGCGGGCGTAGGCGGCAACGACGTCCCCGCCGCGGGGTGTGCCCGGGGCGCCTTCGAGAAATCGTTCCCACTGTTCGGGGAAGAACCGGCCGACGCCCCGGTAGAGCCAGTCGATGTCGGCGCGCCGGGTCATGGTGACGGCGGCGATGACGATCTCGGACACCCGTCGGGGGTGTTGCTGCGCGTAGGCAAGGATGAGCGTGGAGCCCCAGGAGCCGCCGTGCAGCAGCCACCGGTCGATGCCGAGGCGTTCGCGGAGCCGCTCCATGTCGGCGATCACATCCCAGGTGGTGTTGTGCCGCATGTCGGTCGCCGGGTCGCTCGCGTGCGGTGTGCTGCGGCCGCAACCACGCTGGTCGAACAGGACGATCCGGTACCGGTCGGGGTCGAAGTACCGGCGCCAGCCGGCCCCACATCCGGAACCGGGGCCGCCGTGGACGACCAGCGCCGGCTTACCGGCCGGGTTGCCGCACACCTCCCAGTAGACGCGGTTGCCGTCGCCGACGTCGAGCATGCCCGTGTCGTACGGCTCGATCGGCGGGTACAGCTCGGTCAAGGCCCGGACCTCCGATAATGAGAAGGGAAGCGATCGTATGGTGACGATCGCGCCGATCCTCGGCCGCAGATGAACCCCTAGCCGACGAGTGTCTGGATGCCGAGGGTGGTGATCAGGGCGAGACGCTCGGCGTCCTCGGTCCCGGGTTCGGCGGTGTAGACCATGATGCGCAGGTCGCTGCCGGCGACGGTGAGGATGTCGCAGTCGAGGGTGACAGCGCCGACGTGCGGATGGACGATCGTCTTGCGGGCGGCTTCGTGCTGACCGGCGATGCCGGTGTCCCACAGCTCGGCGAACAGGTCACTGTGCAGGCGCAGTTCGGCGACCAGCCGGTTGAGATGCTGGTCGGCCGGGTAGCGGGCGGTGGCGGTGCGCAGGTCGGCGATCAAGGCGCTCTGCAGGGCGTGCCGTGACTGCGGGGTGTGCCGTACCCGGTCGCTGGGGTCGAGGAAGTTGCGCCACACCGCGTTGCGCTGGTGGCCGTGCCGTCCGGACGGGTCGCCCATGAGGGCGGCGTAGGGCGGGTTGGCCAGCAGGAGCGTCCAGGCGGCGTCGAAGACGGCGACAGGGGTGTGGGTCAGCCGATCCAGCACGCGCTGCACGCTGGGCGTGAGGTGGGCGGGCACGCTGTCCGGTCCCGGCGGCCGCAGCCCGCCCAGTTGGTAGAGGTGCGCGCGTTCGGGGGCGGCCAGCCGTAGGGCTCTGGCGAGGGCTTCGACGACCTGTGGCGACGGGCTGGTGGCGCGACCCTGTTCGAGTCGGGTGAGGTAGTCGACGGAGATCCCGGCGAGCTGGGACAGCTCCTCGCGTCGAAGCCCGGGGGTACGCCGCTGACCGCCGACAGGAAGTCCGGCGCTCTCCGGCGGGACCCGCTCGCGCCAGCGGCGCACCGCCTGCCCGAATTCCGTCGTTGCCACGACTGCCAGTGTGCCCGCCCCGACTCCGGCCTTCCTGGTACCGGCGTTCCCAGGAAGACCAGACGTCTGGCTGCTCGCCCGGCCGTTTCGCAGGCTTGGGGCATGAGAAAGCACGACAATCACCTCGTGCCGGCGCATCGAGCGCACGGGCGCCGAGCGATGACCGCGGCGGCCGACCACAGGAAGAAGGAAGAACAGTGAGCAAGCTCGCGCTCGTCACCGGCGCCACCTCCGGGATCGGCAGGGCCTTCGCCGAACGCCTGGCCGCCGACGGCTACGACCTGGTGATCGTGGGCCGACGCAAGGACCGCCTGGAGGAGTTGGCCGCCGCCCACCCCGAGGTCACGGTCACGACGGTCGCCGTCGACCTGTCCACCACGGCGGGGATCGAGGCGGTCGCCGAGGTCTGCGCCACCGAGCCGCTGACCATGCTCGTCAACAACGCGGGGGTCGCCCACTACATGCCGCTCGCCGACCTCCCCGCCGAGAAGGCCGCCGAGCTGGTCAACGTCAAGGTCCTCGCCCCCACCATGCTCACTCGCGCCGTGGTCGCGGGTATGCAGGAGCGGGGTGAAGGCACCATCATCAACGTGGCCGGCATGATCGCCTTCAGCGGCCCCGCCCCGCACTCCCAGATGCCCCGCCGCGCCGTCTACGGCGGCAGCCTGGCCTACCTCGTCGCCATCTCGCAGACCCTGAGCGCGGAGCTGGAGGGCACCGGGGTCACCGTGCAGGTCGTGTGCCCGGGGGTGGTGGCCACCGAGTTCCACGAGCGTCAGGGCCTGGACATGAGCAGGGTGCCTCGCATGACGGCCGACGACGTCGTCACCGCCAGCCTGCGTGGCCTGGAACTGGGGGAGACCGTCTGCGCCCCGGGTGTCGAGGACGCCGGTCTCCTTGACGCGGTCTTCCGAGCCGACCTCGCCGCGTTCGCCGCGCAGAGCCCCGAGCTGGCCACGCGCTACCGGACAGCCTGACCGCCACTCGCTGTCTCTCCTCGTTTTAGTTGGCGAGTCTGAGCCGGGTTGAACTGCGGTTCGCCAGTTAGGTTCGGTGTGGTCACTGGTCATCGTTCCTCATTTGAAGTGGCGAGTTTCCGGAAAAGGGGTCCGTCCGAAGCCGTTGAGCCGTTCGTAGAACTCGGTGCGGGTCTTCTTGTGGGTGTTGCGGTGCTGGGATATCCAGTGCTGGAGCGGGTTGGGCACCCAGTCGTAGCCGCCTCGCTTGCGGAGGCGCATCACGGAGCGTCCGAGCCAGTCGGCGAGGTCGCGGGGCTGGTTGAGGCGTGCAGCGATGCGTTTGTAGAAGTTCGTCATCTCCAGGTCTCGGACCATCGCGACGTGGCGGCGCCATTCGAGATCGCAGAAGATCTCGGCCAGCCCGACGGCTTCGGGATAGACGAGCAGGTCGGAGGGCCTGAACGGGCTGTGATGCCCGGGGAGGACGTTGCCTCTGGTCTGCCAGATGTCGTGGAGCCGGGGGAGGGTGCGGAAGCTGAGGCGTGCCCACTCGCCGACGATCCAGGTGGCGCGGTGAAGCTGCTGGTAGGTCCACTGGCGATCGCCCGTGGCGGCGAGCAGTCGGCCATGGCGGCGGTGGGCGGTGAGGATCTCTGGGGTGTTCGTGAGGTCGGTCTTGGTGTCTAGCCAGCGACGGTGCTTTCGGCAGAGCACGGGGAAATACAAGGGGTGAACTTTGACTGCTCGGCGGCCGGGGAGCCGGGCAGTGCAGTGGTCGCAGTGGTCGCGCAGGTTCCATGCTTTGACGATGCGCGTGGCGGGGATTTCCTCGGGCAGCGCGTCGCCCGGGTGGTGCAGTGCGGGCAGCACCGTTTCAGATAGCCCGGGGACGTGCCGGTGAAGGTCTCCAGCCGTTGCAGGGCCAGGGCGTTGAGCCGGACTTCGTAGTCGTCGATTAGGAACTGGGTCAGGCCCCGGTTGGGCAGGCCGAGGGCGCCCAGTAGGAGCGTGGGCCGGGCGAGTTCGTTGGCCTCGGCGAGCCGGAAGACGAAAGAGATCGTCGTCTCGCCCCGGACCGGTCTGACCTGGACGGGGAGTTGCTGGGCGCTCTGCTGCCACGTTTTCATCGCTGACCTGCCCGGCGCTGGCGGGGCGGGGTGAACTGGGCCTGAGCGGCGATGTCCAGGATGACTGCGTCGAGATGCGCCTTGGTGATCTTCTCGGTGCCGTCGGTGATGGCGTCGTTGGCGGCTTCGTGGATGAGCTGGTCGAGGCTGCCGATCATGCCGCCGGTCCGGTCATGAAGGTAGGCGGCCTGCTCAACGAGGGTCCCGCTCTGGTGGCGGTGCAGCCGCAGGGCGTGTTCCATCGCCGCGACGAGCTTGGCCCAGTCCTGCTTGTCCTGGGCGGTGCGGTGAGTGAACGGCATGGTGTTGACCGGGATGAACCGGCCGGCGATCTGCCGGCCCCGCATGCCGGAGAACATGCCGTGCTCGTCGAGGTCCAGGCCGGCGTAAACGAACGTGGCGCTGATCGTGTCGAAGAAGTATTTCAGCTGGTCGGAGGCGTTCTTGCCTTGCCGGGTGGTCAGGTCGATGCGGTGGATCTCGTCGACCAGGACCATGCCGGTGCCGACCCGGCGCATCACCGAGGCGACGGTATGGGTGATCGACTGGGGGCTGTCGCGCGGCGAGGTCGGCAACCCGAGGAAGACCGCCATCTCGGTGGCCAGCATCTTCGGGGTCGCGTCGGGTGGGACCACGATATAGACGACCGGGATGCGATCGCGGACGCCGGGATTGCGCCGCTCCAGGTCGATCTGGAACTTCTTGCCCAGCTGGGTGATCGAGGTCGACTTGCCGGTGCCGCTGGCCCCGGAGACGATCAGACCGCGCCGACCGAGCTGCTTGCCGCGGTTGTTCACGACCAGCTTCGTGCCGGTGTGGATGATCCTCTTGATGTCCGGGGTCGCGACCAGCAGCAACGCCGAGTGGTAGTCCTGGCGGGCCTCGTTGTAGAGGTCCCGCTCGAAGGCGGTCAGCCGCTTCCAATCCTCGGAGGGCAGCAGCCGCGGCGGTTCGGGGTTGATCTGGGCGACGAACGTGGCCCAGCCCTGCTTGGTGGCCAGCGGGTGACGAACCTCGGACGGGAGATCGCCCAAGGCGTCGATCGGCAGCGTGCTCACCGGCCCGCCTCCAGGTCGTCGGCGAACGGGTCGAACAACGCGAACGGCACGACCTCGCCGACCAGAACCTGCGGCCGTTCCTCCAGTTCCGGCTCGGGCTCCGGGCCGGGTGTAACTGGAAGGTCGGCCGGTGGCACGGGTTCGGCGAGCGCGGGGCCGGCCAGCGCCGCGGTGGTCAGCTCCGGCGGCAGGTGGTTGTCCATCGCATGAGCGGTGCGGGTGCGCGCCAGCGCCCGGAGGCTGCCGGGGCCTTCCTCGGCGCGGCGCAGCAAGGCGGCAAGGACGATCGAGACGGCCATCTCGTTGGTGTCGTCCAGACCACGCTGGGCGGCGACCTTGCGCGACGCGCGCCAGGTGAAGTCGGCGAACGGCTGCCCGACCACGCTGTGGTGAGTCCAGGGGACGGTGATCCAGCCGCCCCGGTGGTGGTTGCGGACCCAGATCCGCGAGACGTCGTAGGGGTCGTAGTGGACCTCCCACCGCCCGGCCCGGCTGGCGACGCCCGAGTTCTTGCGGGCGTAAGGGCGCAGCTCGGCGCAGTTGTAGGTGCGGTAGTCGATCTGGATGCCGCCGTCACCGATGGCTCGCCAGTCCGCCGGCAGCAGCTCGATGTAGTCCTCACCGGTCAACGCGACTGGGACGTAGCCGGCCGCGGCGACCAGGGCCGCGTAGGCGTCGTTCGGCGAGGCCGCCTGCGCGGGATTGAACGGGTGCCGCAATCCGTCATGCGGGCGCGACTGCCACCCGGCGATCACCCACTCGTCAAACAGTTCTTGCAGGTCAGGTAGTGTCCAGACGGCCCGCTCAGCGACGTCGGCGCCGCGGCGGGTCACGTCGCGTCCGGTGTAACCGGCGACGTGCTGGCAGAACAGCGTGTTGATCGACTCGAAGGTCCGCTCGACGATCGCCTTGTCCGTCGGCGTCTGCTGATGCGCCGGCTGCACCGAGATGCCCAGGGTGTCGGCGGCGCGCAGGAACACCTCGGACAGAAACACCTTGCCGTGGTCGATCACGACAGTGTCCGGGACGATCACCGGCTTGGCCGCGGCCAGGGCCATCCGCGCGTCCAGCGAGACCAGCCGCTGGTGCGGGATCCGTGACGCCGACATCGCCAGCGCGGCATCCCAGCCCGGCCGCATCGGCTCCGGGACCGTCACCCGGGCCAGCAGCAACGCCGCGTCGACCGCCTTCGCTCCGACCGGACGCAGCACCCCGGCGCAGATCGTGCGGGTCGCGATGTCGATCGCCAGCACCAGTTCCGCGCGGCCGAGGATCCCGTCGTCCATCACCGCCATGACGTCCAGCGGGGTGCTGTCCATCTGAACCTGCTCACCCGGGCGGCTCGCCGTGGTCGCGGCGTAGGCCCCGACCGGCTTGTTCGCTGTCTGCCGGCGCGTCACCGCCGACCCGAACGAATACCGGCCCGCCGACAACGCCTCCAACAGCCGGTAGCAGGTCGCCTGCGACGGCAAAGCGACCACACCCTCGCCGTGCTCGTCGTCGAGAAGCTGCCGGATCTGCCGGATCGCCCGCGACTTCGTGCCCGTCGACGTGCCTGTCTGCGCCTCGACCACCGCAGCCGCTGCGGCGACCACCCGCGCGTCGACGTTTCCCGTCGGCTTCGCCGCGCGTGCGTGCCGGGCGTCGACCAGACCCCATAACCCCTGCTCGCGGTAACGGCGGCGCATCCGCTGGACCGTGCGCAGACTCGTCTTCGACCCGGCCGCCGTCAACTCCGCGGCCTTCGCCGCCTCCCGAACAGCCAGCGGATGAACTTCCGGGTCATACTCAGGCCGCGCAACCGCATCCGCCTCAGCGTTCGGAGGCAGCCCGGTCTCGACCTCGATCAGGTGCCGCTCCCAGTCCCGCGCCGCCTGCAACGCCTGCGCGGGCAGCGCGTCCAACAGCCCGTGCGGGTCCACCCGCGACGCCGGCGCCGCGCCGACGAGCTCGAAATCGACAGCGGACAGCAGGAACGGCAACGCCACCACGGTCGTCGTCCCGGCCGCCGACAGCAACCGGATCGCGTTACCCGAGATCGCCACCACCGTGTGCGTGGCGCCCGCGAAGATCACCCGGTCGTTGACCCGCAACACACCCGGCCGCTCAGCCATCCCGCTCACCCACCATTGCCAGCCGGTCTGTCACCGGAGCGACCTGCACGACCGTGCGATGCGAGAGCACCAGCGACGGGTCCGCCACCAACTCCCGCCGCCAGAGCAGGTGATAGAGCACCGGCAACGTGCCCAACGGATCCCCCGCGGCCTCGGCACCGTCCATCAACGGACGCGGCTTGGCGAACGCCGCCAGCAAACGCCCGGCGACCTGCGCGTCGAAGCACCTCGGATGCCGGTAGCCAGCCAGCCACCGCTGGTTGGACACCAACACCGGCTCCAACCGGTCCCAGACCGCATACCGCCAGCCCAGCAACCCGCACGCCTGATCGGTGACCGCGAACGCTTGCCGATCCGCGTCCTCGACCAGCTCCAGCGGCCGCGAATCCAGCACCAGCACCGCCCCGCCGTCCATGCGCACCAGGAAGTCCGGTGCGTGCCGGCGCGGCTTGCCCTCACAAGGCCAGAGCAGCCAGAACGGCTGCGACACGATCCCCGTCACCGACGGGTCGAAATCCAGCGCGACCAGGTGGTCGCGTTCCACCCACGACTCGAAACCGACCCGGCGGCCCATCGTCGCCGACCAGTACCAGCCCGGGAAGTTGCGCTGACCCCGATACGACGGAAACGACCGCACCGGCCGCTCCAGCTCATCGACCACCTCCGGCAGCCAGCCCCAGGGGACGCGTTGCTCGACGCCCCGGCCGTCCAGGTAGATCACCTCAAGGTTCTCGTCCGGGCCCGGAAGCCCTTCACGCCGCTGTCGCTGCATCGGGACATCACTCCTCGCCACCTCGGATGAGAACTCGCCACCCGTTCACTCAGCGGAAACGGTCGACGGTGACGGGGATCAGCCCCTGCTGCCGCATCTGCGTTGTCAGACCGCGCAGCAGCACGCCGACCGCCTCATCACGGTCCCCGAGGAGATCGCAGGTCACATCCAGCCCCCAGGCGGCACCCCCAGCGACTCGGCGTAGATCCCAACGGAAGGCATCGCCGGAGACCTGACGGCGCACCGCGCCCAGGATGCGCACCTCGGGATCCGCAAGGTCGCCGGTGACCGGCATCTGCCACGCCTCACTGAGTGCCGCGAGGCCGTCCGGGCTCAACTCGTCGGCAAACAGGATCCGGTAGACGCGCGTCTCGTGAAACCCCGGCCTGGGCTCGGACCCGCTCAGCCGCAAGGGGGACGGCGGCAGAGCCGGCGGTGCGCCGAAACAAGCCCGCAGAGCGGCCTCTTCCGGCAGATCGGTCCCGCAAAGGTCCCAATAGAGTGCCGCCGCCGCTGCCCGCCCAACGGGCGTCACTCGCTTTCGTAGCGCGGCGTCAACGCGTAGGCGCCGGCTCGTGGCCGACGCGTCGCACCAGCGGCCCTCCGATTGGCTCCACCCGCCACTCACCAGACCGGCGGACGAGTGGTCCGCCGCGAGCAGGAACTCCTCTGCCAACAGCCCTTCCGGTTCGCCCGCATCGTCATAGACCACGTAGTAGTGCAGCGCAGGAGAGGAGTCAGCCGTCTGCCGCGCAAGAGAAGTCGTCGTCATACGTCGATTTTCGAGCAGGGCGGAGTGCTGCCCGGTCCGGCACGCCGAGGGCAGCTCGCCAACTTGGATGAGAACTCGCCACAAGTCCGCCACCGACAAGGCGTGACTCGCCAATCTCGCTGAGACCCGACACTCGCAATCGCTGGCGCGGCGTCCTCCGAAACACCACCGGGAGTCGCCGCGCCAGCATTTCTGGTTTATCGGTAACAACAATCCAATAATTCATCACCACAAAAGGGGCGCATCGGACGTGCATCATAATGACAGTTCTTGGGCGTAATGAATCAGACTGGTGTGGTGTGAGTAGACGGGGCGCTGTCCTGCCCCGACGGACGTGGTGCAGACCGCTGTAGCCGGTGAACCCGATGCCGGTCCCACGGATCTGACGCAGGCGTCTGGCAGAGTGACGTCCTCGATCCGTGGAGCGTGTTGCGCTTCTGGTCATGGATGGAGGAACGGCGTGCACGGCGTGCGGGGGCAATTGCTTGACGATGTCGCCGACATGGTTCCGACCTACCCAGCGCCACAGTGCGTACGGGTGGCCGTTGACGGGGTCGACGGGGTGGGCAAGTCGACGTTCGCCGGCGAGTTGGCCACGTTGCTGACTGGCCGGGGACGTGATGTCGTGCACGTGTCGGCGGACGACTTTCATCACCGTCGTGATGTGCGGCATCGCCGTGGCCGGGATTCGCCGGAAGGCTTCTGGCTCGACAGTTACGACTACGAAGCCCTCGTCCACAACGTGCTGGAGCCGTTCGGTCACGAGGGCTCACGCCGATACCGTCCCGCCGCCCATGATCTTCGGACAGACGAGGTCCTGGATCTTGCGTGGCGGACCGCGGCGCCCGGCACCGTACTCATCGTCGACGGGCTGTTCCTGCACCGTGACGAGCTGGTGGCGTTCTGGGACTTCTCCATCTTCCTTGACGCGCCGTTTCCCGTCACCGTGGCACGGATGGCCCGACGCGACGGCTCGCATCCGGATCCCGAACATCCGAGCCTCGGCCGCTACGTCGGCGGCCAGCGGCTGTACTTCGCCGCTTGCGCGCCTCACGAACGCGCGGACGTCGTCATCGACAACCGGGATGTGGCCCTACCGGTCCTCGCCAAGGTCGACATCGGCCGACGAAGATCGAGATGAGTGGGAACGCGTCGACCCGAACGTCGTCACGTCAGTTGGCCCACCCCCGAAGGGCCAGCTCAATCGGGGCTCCGCAGAGCACGCCTGGGCACGCCGATTCGCCGGAGGGGTTCGAGGTCGGGTTCGTCGACAGGGTAGAGAGGGAGGGTCAAGCAACTGGTCGAGACCGTGGTGCCGAACCTCAGCCCGCCTGCCGGCCGTAAGCGGCACGGGCGGCGGCGACCTCTGCGGCCTGACGCGAGCGCCACCTCTTCTGCGCCTCGTTGTTGCACACTCGGCAGACCTTGCGGTACCGACCGCTCGCGGGGTCGATCTCCCGCTCGTGCCCGTTGCGGCAGTGCGGCTGCTGCGTGCGGTTGCGGCAGGTGTCGGCGTGGCTCACCTGCCGCAGGTGGGTGGGCTCGATGCAGTCTGCGACCCCGCAGAGGTGGTGCACATCAAGGTCCGGATCGAAGGTGCCGACGAAGGCGACGTACGCCGCGATGTGCGCCCAAGCCCGACCGGCGAGCTTCTGGTAAACGCCCCGCTGGCTGCCGTAACCGCGCACGATCAGGCAGCCGTCGTCTCGACGGACCGAACGATCGAGGAGGTACGCGCGAAGGGTCTCCTCAGTGAAATGCCGGGCCAAGCCCTTCACCTGCGACAGCATCTCGTCAGGCTAGGCCAGCGCCCTGACAAGCCGATCGGCTGGCGACCGGCCAACGCCCCACCTGTGCTGCCTCCTGCGCGTTGCAGGCGGCACCAACGCGGACCTTGCGGAGTCGGCGCGGTCTGGGACGGCGGCGCGCGCCGGAAATGCGGTGGACGCGACGACGCCGACACTCGTAGCCTGCTGCGGAACGTGACCCTGCCCGAGGAGGTGAGACCCATGAACGTTGCAGCGATGTGGGTGCTCCCCCTTTCCGTCACGGTCGGGCGATTGACGTAGGTGTCGCCGGGAGCGCCTCGCCACTCCCGAAAGGCAACACCCATGCACTCTCGGCACCACACCACTGCGGCGTCGCCGCACCAGCCCCTCTTCGACGTGATCATCGCCGGCTGCGGACCGACCGGCGCGATGCTGGCCGCCGAGCTACGCCTGCACGACGTCCGGGTTCTCGTCCTGGAGAAGGACACCGAGCCCACGTCGTTCGCCTGCATCGTCGGCCTGCACGTACGCACCCTTGAGGTGATGGCGATGCGCGGTCTCCTGGAGCGCGTCCGCGCGCGGGGCCGGCAGCGCCCGGCCGGCGGCTTCTTCGCCGCCATCGACAAACCGGCGCCCGAGGACCTGGACACCGCGCACGCCTACCTGCTGGGCATCCCGCAACCGGTCATCGTCCACCTGCTCGAAGAGCACGCGATCGCCCTGGGGGCACAGGTCTGGCGCGGTACCGCGGTGGCCGGTCTTACCCAGGACGAGGACGGCGTGACGGTCGAGCTGGCCGACGGGGAGCAGCTGAGAACGCGGTACCTCGTCGGCTGCGACGGTGGGCGCAGCACGGTGCGCAAGCTGCTCGGCGTCGGCTTTCCGGGCGAACCCTCGCGGACCGAGACGCTGATGGGCGAGATCATGCTGACCGCGTCCCCGGAGGAGGTCGCGGCCCGGGTGGCCGCCGTCGGCCAGACCCACCGCCCGTTCTGGCTGCGACCCTTCGGCGGGCAGGTGTTCAGCGTCGTGGTCCCCGCCGGGGACGTCAGCGATCGTGCGCAGCCGCCCACCCTGGAGGATTTCCGCAGACGGTTGCGGATCGTTGCGGGGACGGACTTCGGCGTGCACTCCCCGCGCTGGTTGTCGCGGTTCGGCGATGCCACCCGCCTGGCCGAGCGGTACCGGGTGGGGCGGGTGCTGCTGGCCGGGGACGCGGCGCACATCCATCCACCCATCGGTGGGCAGGGCCTCAACCTGGGCGTTCAGGACGCGTTCAACCTCGGCTGGAAGGTGGCTGCGCAGGTCCGGGGCTGGGCGCCGGAGACCCTGCTCGACACCTACCAGGAGGAACGTCGGCCGGTCGCCGAGGACGTGCTGGACAACACCCGCGCCCAGACGGAGTTGCTGTCGGCCGAACCCGGCCCGCAGGCGGTGCGCCGCCTGCTCACCGAGCTGATGGACCTCGACGTGGTGAACCGCCGCCTGATCGAGAAGATCACCGGCCTCGACATCCGGTACGACTTCGGCCCGGGCCCGGATCTGCTCGGTCGCCGCCTGCGCGACATCGCCGTAACATCGGGAACCCTCTACGGGGTGACGCACCGCGGCCGTGGGTTGCTGCTGGACCGGACCGGGCGGTTGACCGTCGGCGGTTGGTCGGACCGGGTCGATCTCCTCGTCGACCCCAGCGCCGCCGTGGACGCTCCGGGTGTCCTGCTGCGTCCGGACGGCCACATCGCCTGGATCGGCGACGGGCAGCGGGACCTGGACGAACAGCTCGCCCGTTGGTTCGGCGGCCCCACCGGCTGATCGGCGGCGTCCGCTGGCCCGGACACCTGCGGCTCGGGCCGGCGGACGGGTCCGGGTCGGGCCGGCGGACGGGTCCGGCTCGGGTCAGGCCGACCCGTGGGTGGGCAGGTCGAGGAGTTCACGGGCGCCCTGGCGCAACAGCGCTGCGGCGACGGACGTCCCGAGGGTGATCGGGTCCGCGGCCCACTCGTGCACGTCGAGCACGGTCTTGCCGTCGAGGCTGATGACTCTCGCGCGCAGGCCGAGACGACCGTCGGGTTCGGTGCGCGCGAGCGCGGCGATCGGCGAGTGACAGTTGCCCTGCAGGATGTGCAGCATGGTCCGCTCGGCCATGGTCTCCCGCCAGGTGCGCGGGTCGTTGAGGCTCGTGGCCAGCTCGCGGGTGCGCGCGTCGTCGTCGCGGCACTGCAGGACCAGGGTGCCGGAGCCGACCGCCGGGATCATCGAGTCGACGTCGATCGGGTGGGTGATCCGGTCGGCCTGGCCGATCCGTTGCAGACCGGAGACGGCGAGCAGGAGCGCATCGTACGCCTCACCGGCGTCGAGTTTGGCCAGCCGGCTGTTCGCGTTGCCACGAATGGCCACCGGGACGAGGTTCGGCCAGTGCAGGGCCAGTTGCGCGACCCGCCGGACGGCGGAGGTGCCGACCCGGGTGCCGACGGGCAGTTGCTCGATGCGCAGGCCGCCCGGGTGGACGAGGCAGTCCCGGACGTCGTCGCGGGCGAGGTAGGCGGCCAGCACGGTGCCCGCGGGCGCCGGTCGGTCCCCGGGTACGTCCTTGACGCTGTGCACGGCCAGATCGACGTCCTCGTTGAGCAGGGCGGCGTCCACCTCCTTGGTGAACGCCCCCTTGCCGCCCAGCGCGGCCAGGTCGCCGAGCCACCGGTCCCCGCTGGTCGACATCGACCGCACCTCCACGGTGACGTCGGGGTGCCGGTCGGTGAGCATCGCGCGGACCCGTTCGGCCTGGGCCAGCGCCATCGGGGAGTTGCGGGTGCCGATGCGCAGCAGGCGGGAGTCGGACATACCGGCGAGAGTAGACCGTTGCACACATGGGTCGACGCCAAGCCCCACGTCGGACTCAGGCGGCCGTGAACCCTTCCGCCGCCTGCGGGTCTCCGAAGAGGGTGATCGCCGCGATCCCTCCCTCGGTGACCGTCAGCACCGCCACGCCGAAGAGGTCACCCCGGAACCATGCCACCACCGCGGGTTGGGCGTTCGCCTCGGTCGCCACCATTCTCCAGTCTCCTGCGGCTCCCATCGCCGGCGTCGCGAAGGCCAGGCACGCCTCACGGCCGGCGTAGGGGGTCGGCGAGCCGACCGGTTCGATGGCCGCGTCCGCGCGCAACACCTCGCGGAAGGCGGCGGCGTCGGATGCCTCCCAGGCGGCCATGTACCGGGCGAGCAGGTCCTGGGCCCGGGGAGAGGTCGCGTCCAGCACGTCGTCGCGGGTGGGCGCGGCCTCGGCGAGGCGTGTCCGTGCCCGCTGCAGTGCGCTCTTCACCGCCGGCACCGACATGTCGAGTGCCGCACCGGTTTCGGCGGCGGAGAAGGCCAGCACCTCCCGCAGCAGCAGGACCGCGCGTTGCCGGGGCGCGAGGTGCTGCAACCCGGCCACGAACGCGAGCCGTACACTCTCGCGCGCGGTGACCAGGTCCAGCGGATCCGTCGGGAACGGCTCCACCCACAGATGCCCGAGGTCGTCGGGGCTGACGTCGGAGGTGAGGGCGCGCCGCCCGCGGCCTTCGATCGCGGTCAGGCAGACGTTCGTCGCGATCCGGTAGAGCCAGGTGCGCACCGACGAACGCCGCTCGAACGTCTCCCAGCCGCGCAGCGCCCGCACGTAGGTGTCCTGCACGACGTCCTCGGCCTCGTGATAGGCGCCCAGCATCCGGTACGCGTGGGCGAACAAGCCCCGGCGCTCCGCCTCGAACGTCTCGGTCAGAACCCCAGCTTCGGGCGTACCCACACGGCCAACCTCCTGATCGCCTCGTCGGCGACCGGTGCGCGCCCGGCGGCCATCTGGAACGTGTGCGGCTGCCCGTCGAAGACGTCCAGCCGGGCGCCGGTGAGCTTCGCGAGTCGCTCACTGTCACCCCGACCACTCTCGTCGCCACCGCACTGCACGTAGATGTCGGGCAGCGTGGACAGGTCGGCGTGGAACGCGTTGACGTCGGGGGCCAGGCCGTCCGCGCCCTCGGGCAGGTACTGCCGGATGAGACCCTGCACCATCGGTCGGGTGAAGAACACATCGGTGGCCGCATTCTCCTCGTAGGAGGTCGCGGTCTGCGCCGGGTCCATGCCGATCCACGGAGACAGCAACAGCAGCGCGGCCGCGCCGGGCACCCGAAGCGCGACCTGTACGGCGAGACCGCCGCCGCAGGAGTCACCGGCCAGCGCGACCGTCCGGCCGCCCGTCAGCGCCCACCGGTACGCGGTGACGGCGTCCTCGGTCTGTGCCGGATGCCGGAACTGCGGCGCCCGCCGGTAGGTGGCGAGCAGCACCCGTACGCCGGCCGCCTTCGCGAGGTGCCCGTACATCTTGCGATGGGTGTAGAGGGAACCGCTGACGAAACCGCCGCCGTGCAGCGCGACGATCACCCGGTCCGGGCCGACGCCGTGCGGGACGAGCCACATCGCCGGCACCCCGTCCGCTGACACCTCCAGGTAGTCCAGGCCGCGTGGCTCGGCCGTCACGTCACCCCACTGGTCGTCCTCGCCCATGTCTCCGGCTGCCCAGCGGGCGTACATCTTCCGTATCGCGTCCATGCCGGTACCGACCGCGAGCGTGGTCGAAAGGAATCGGTCGACCCTAGGATCGGCTGGTGTCCGCACCGACCTACCCGATCCGTACCGCGCGGCTCACGCTGCGTCCGGTCAGGTCGGACGACCTCGACGAGGTGTACGCGTACCAGCGCAGGCCCGACGTCACGCGGTGGATGCGTGGTGTCGGGCCGCGTACCCGGGAGCAGTCGCGGGCGTCGGTGCTCGCCATGACCGGTGAGGACGCGCTGCGCGTGGAGGGCGACTGCCTCACGGTGGCCGTGGTGGGGCAGACCGGTGTGATCGGGCACGTGGAGTTGGTGTGGCGCAGCGAGGCCGACCGGACGGCTGAACTCGGGTTCGTCGTCCACCCGGACCACGGTGGTCGTGGGTTGGCCACCGAGGCCGCCGCGGCGCTGGTGGACTGGGGTTTCACCGAGTTCGGGCTGCATCGTGTCTACGGTCGGTGCCACGCGCGCAACGACGCTTCCGCTCGTCTGATGAGGCGGCTCGGCATGCGTCAGGAGGCGCGCCATGTGGCCAGTTACCTGTTCGAGGGGGAGTGGGCCGACCAGCTGGTCTTCGCGGTCCTGGACGACGAGTGGCGGTCCCGAGAGCCGGAGTGATCCTGGTCGATCGGCAGCAGCGCCGCCATCGCCGTCCTCAGCGCGCTCGGCGGTCTGCTCGCCGCCGCCACCAGCCCTCGCACGGCCATCGCCGTCGCGGGAGTGCTGATCCTCGCCGGTCCGCTGCTGCTTCCCCGCCGCCCGGCCGTCGACCCGGTGCTCGATCGTGAACTGGCGGTGTCCTCCTGACCTGAGCGGCCGTACCGCACGTCGCCGTGGTGCTCGACGGCCACGGCGGCGTGCGTGCCGGTCGGCGGGTCAGCCCTGGCGTCCCAGCCACTCCCGGTAGGTCGTGGGGGCGATGACCGCGCCGTCGGCGGCGATGAGGACGTCACCGGGGACGGCGGCGAACATGCCGGCGCTGTCGTCGGTGGTGACGGTGCGCTGGTCGCCACGGGCGGCGAGGGTGATCCGGCCCAGCTCGTCGAGGGCGAACACGTCGGGGCCGGCGACGTCACGGATGCCCTGCAACGGCGCGCCCATGCTGACGTCGGCGACGGCCTGCGCCACGTCGGCGGCGGCCATGGGCTGCACCGGGGTGCGGGGCAGACGCACCGTGGTGTCGTCGGCGGTCCAGGACAGGATCGCCTCGACGAACTCGAAGAACTGGGTGGCGCGCACGATCGAGTACGGCACGGGACCGGCCTTGAGGATGTCCTCCTGGAGGACCTTGGCCCGGTAGTAGGCCAGGTCCGGCACCTGGTCGACGCCGACGATGGAGAGCACCACCGCGTGCCCGACGCCCGCGCTGCCGGCTGCGGCCAGGAGGTTGTCCATGGTCGTCTGGAAGAAGGCGGGGGAGGCGTCGTCGAAGGTCGGCGAGTTGGTCAGGTTGACGACGACCTCGGCACCGGTGAGCGCCTCGGTCAGCCCCTGCCCGGTGAGCAGGTCCACCCCGGTGGACAGCGAGTGCGGCACGGCCTCGTGCCCGGCGTCCTGCAGGATCTTGACGACCTGCGACCCGATGAGGCCGGTCCCACCCAGTACGGCGATCTTCACGGTATGCACCTTCCTGCGAGTGTGTGGTCCGCTGTCCGGCTCACCAAGTCCGCCGAACTCGGACCTCTTCTGTCCGAGAACTATACTCGGATACGATGAGTCCGAGTAACGGGGTGACTAGGGTGACGTCATGAAGATGTCCGGCGGGGTCGAGTGGGCGCTGCACTGCTGCGTGGTCCTCACGGCCAGCGACACGCCGGTCCCGGCGGCCAAGCTGGCAGAGCTGCACGACGTCTCCAGCAGCTACCTCGCCAAGCAGCTCCAGTCCCTCGCCCGCGCCGGTCTGATCCACTCCGTGCAGGGCAAGTCCGGTGGTTACGTCCTCACCCGCGCCCCTGAGAGCATCACCCTGCTCGACGTGGTGCGGGCCGTCGACGGGCCGGGGCCCACCTTCGTCTGCACCGAGATCCGCCAGCGCGGCCCGTTCGCGACCCCGGCCGACGCCTGCACCACACCGTGCCCGGTCGCCCGCGCCATGTGGGCAGCCGAGGACGCCTGGCGGCAGGCGCTCGCCGCCGTCACGATCGCCGATCTCGCCCGCGACGTCGACACCGACTCCGGCCCCGAGGCACTGGCCGGCATCCAGACCTGGCTCACCAGCGGAACCGGCTGACCGCTGTCACCCGGTGTGGCGTACCTCGGTGTCCCAGATCTGCGCCCACGGACGCCGCAGCCCCCGGCACACGTGGATCGGGCCGCCGTTCTCGTCGTTCTCCACCTCGACCCGCTGGTCCACCCACCCGGCCTGCGTGCACGACTCGAACCAGGAGTTCAACCGACCGGGACCGTCCCAGCCGACGGCGATCACCACGTCCGCGTCGGCGGGTGGCCGACCGAAGTCGACCATGCTGTTGTGCCCGGAGTAGGCGCGGGGCAGGTCACGGGCCGGACCGAAACGGGCCAACGCGCCCGCCTCACCGTAGTTGGCCGTCAGGACGACCGCACGGGAGCGCTCCTCGGGTGACAGACCACCGTGGACGGCGGCGACCGAGTCGGCGAACGCCGGCCAACCGATCGTCTCACCCGCGTCGTAGTTGACGTCGACCACGAAACCGGGCAACCGGTCGGCCGGCAGCACCGGCAGCAACAGCACGATGTTGGGCAGCAGGAACGGCACCACACCCAGCACGAGCAGCCCCCGCCGCAGCCGGACCGACCCACGCGACGCCCACCCGGCGGTGACCACCGCGCCGCACGCGGTGAGGACCAGCAGCAGCGGCGCGTCGTAGTAACCCTTGCCGCCGGCGATCAGCACGATGCCGACCACGACCAACCAGGCCCAGCCCACCGCCCGGTACGCCCGCCACGCCGGTCGCCGCAGCAGGGCCACGAGCCCGGCGATCCAGATCGGCACGGCGTACGGGCTGATGATGACGAACTGAAGGGTGAACGCGTCGAGGCGACCACTGTAGGAGCTGTCCCCGTCGGCGATGGACGCAGCCACCCCGAGCTGCGGAAAGCCGTGCGCCGCCTGCCAGATCAGGTTCGGTGCGGCCAGCACGACGGCGACCCCGGCGGCGGCGAACACCCACCGGTCCCGCAGCAGCCGACGCGGCCCGGCGATGAGCACCCCGGCGAGCAGCCCCACGGCCAGCAATGCGGGCAGCACCTTGCTGAGCATGCCGACACCGAGCGCCAACCCGATGCCGAGCGCCCACCGGCTGTCACCGGTGCGCAGCAACCGCACCGCACACCACGCCGCCACCAGCCACACCAGCAGGTCGACGGTGGTGGTGCTGAGCAGGTGCCCGCCGGCCAGCACGATGCCGGACAGCGCGGCGAGCACCGCGGCGAAGACCTGCGCGCCCCGACCGCCGCCCACCTCGCGGGCGATCGCGGCGACCAGCAGCACCGCAGCACCGGCCATCACCGCCGACGGGGTACGCAGCACGACCAGGTTGCCCGGCGCGATCGTGTCGAGCAGCCGGGCCAACGCCGGGACCAGCGGGCCCTGGTCGACGTACCCCCAGTCGAGGTGTCGACCGGCGAGCAGGAAGTACAGCTCGTCGCGGTGGTAGCCGTAACGGTCGGCGAGCAGCAGCAGGGTCACGGTGGTGGCGGCGGCCACCAGCCACGGACCGCGCGTGGGCGCGCCCGGCTCGGGTGGCGTCGCCGACGGCGGCGGCTGGGTGGGGCGGTGCGGTCGGTCGATGTCGATCGCGGGCTCGCTCACCCGCTCATGATGACCGGCGGCGTCGATGCGTGGGTGCCCGTGCCGGGGTTCGGCACTGTGCCGTGTGCGGGTGGCCGGGGCGAGTGCGAAGATCAGCTTTGTCACTCGGACCGAAAGGACGATATGCGCTATCGCAATCTGGGCGCCACCGGCACTGTGGTGTCCACCCTGTGTCTGGGCACGATGACCTTCGGCGCGGAGACCGACGAGGCGGGCAGCTTCGCCCAACTGGACCGGTTCGTCGACGCCGGCGGCACGTTCATCGACACCGCCGACGTCTACTCCCGCGGTGTCTCCGAGGAGATCGTCGGCCGTTGGCTGCGGGCCCGGCCCGACGTGCGGGACCGCCTCGTCATCGCCACCAAGGGGCGCTTCCCGATGGGGCCGGGCGCCAACGACGCGGGCCTGTCCCGGGTGCACCTGACCCGCGCCCTGGACGCCAGCCTGCGCCGACTCGGTGTCGAGGCCGTCGACCTCTACCAGGCGCACGCCTGGGACCCGCTCACCCCACTGCCGGAGACGCTGCGGTTCTTCGACGACGCGGTCAGCGCCGGCAAGATCCGCTACGCGGGCGTCAGCAACTTCACCGGTTGGCAGTTGCAGAAGGCGGCCCTGCTCACCCAGCACCTCAACCTCACCCCGATCGTGACGGTGCAACCGCAGTACAACCTGCTGGCCCGGGAGATCGAGTTCGAGGTGGTGCCGGTCTGCGAGAACGAGGGCATCGGCATCCTGCCGTGGTCACCGCTGGGCGGCGGCTGGCTGACCGGCAAGTACCAACGCGACAACGCCCCCACCGGCGCGACCCGCCTCGGCGAGAACCCGGAGCGGGGCGTCGAGGCGTACGCGGGACGCAACGCCGAGGAGCGCACCTGGCGGGTGCTCGACGCGGTACGCGAGATCGCCGGGCAACGTGGCGTGTCCATGTCGGCGGTGGCGCTGGCCTGGCTGGCGGCCCGGTCGGCGGTCACCTCGGTGATCCTCGGCGCGCGTACCACCGAACAGCTCGACGACAACCTGACCGCCGCCGACCTGGACCTCGACGCCGAGCAGATGCGGTTGCTCGACGAGGCGAGCGCGCCGCCGGTGGGCGACTACCCGTACGGCGGCGCGGGTGTGCGGCAGCGCGGCCGTGACCTGCCGAGCGGGCCATGACGTCGTTCCCCGAGCCCACCGCCCCGGCCGGCAGCCGCACCGAGGTCTTCCTGCGCTACCTGGACTACTTCCGGGAATCCATGGTGGCCAAGGTGTCGGCGTTGGACGAGTCGGAGCTGCGCAGCAGTCGGCTGCCGTCGGGGTGGACCCCGCTGGAACTGCTCACCCACCTGCGGCACGTCGAGTTGCGCTGGATCGAGTGGGGCTTCCAGGGCCGCGACGTGGCCGAGCCGTGGGGCGACCGCCGCGACGACCGCTGGTACGTCGCCCCGGACGTGACCCGGGAGGACCTGGTGGCGGCGCTGCGGGCGCAGGGCGCACACACCAGCGCGGTCGTGACGGCCCACGACCTGGCGGAGATCGGCGCCCCGGGGCCGCGTTGGAACGGCGCGGACCCGGCGTCGCTGGAGCGGGTGCTGTTCCACCTGGTCCAGGAGTACGCCCGACACCTCGGTCACCTCGACGTGGTCGCCGAACTCGCGGGCGGCCCGACCGGCGAGTGAGGCCGGGCCCGATAATGGGCGGATGCCGCCGCTCGTCACGCCCGCCCTGCCCGCCGGAAGCCTCGGTGCCCAGGAGCAACCAGACCTTCCGGTACGCCCCGGGCTGGCGCTGCGGCCGTGGCGCGTCGACGACGCCACGGCCGTGCGGGCTGCCTTCGGCTGTCCCGACATCCAGCGGTGGCACGTCCTGCGTCTGGACGATGACGACGAGGCGCGGGCGTGGACGGCGCAGTGGGAAGGCCGTTGGCGCGACGAGACGGCCGTTAGTTGGGCGATCGTCGGCGACGACGACCGGCCCGTCGGTCAGGTGGGGTTGCGGGGCGTCCTGCTGGCCGAGGCGTCGGCGCACGTGTCGTACTGGGTGGTGCCGGCCGCGCGCGGTCGGGGGATCGCCGCCGACGTGCTGCGCACGATGACCCGGTGGAGTTTCACGCAGGCGGGGTTGCACCGGCTGGCCCTGGAGCACTCGACCGCCAATGCGGCGTCGTGCCGGGTGGCCACCCGGGCCGGCTTCGCCGTGGAGGGAGTGGCCCGACTGTCGATGCGCCACGCCGACGGCTGGCACGACATGCACCTGCACGCGCGACTGGCCTAACGGGCCGTGGCCCGCGCGGTGGTCGAACGCCGTACGCCCGCGCGCATCACGAACAGTTCACGCCGTGCCACCGCTTCACCCTTGGCGTTCAGCTGGTACGCGTCGAGCCAGAGCCAACCGTCGTAGGTGTACCGGTCGGGTATCTCGCGGATGACCCGCACGACGATCGGTTTCCGGAACTGCACGCTCGCGGCGTCGGTCAGGAGGACCACGTCCCCGGCCCGGAACCGGCCGGACTCTTCGTTGCTCTCCGGCACCGGTCTTCCCTCTGCTCGGCGTCTGGAAGGGGCCGCTTCCGGGAGTGCTCGCCCACCGGAAGCGGCCCCGCTACGAACGCGCCCGCCGGGTCTAATCCCTGCCGGGCGCGCCGTCTACACCGCACTTTGCCGGTAGTCACTGGACAAGCACACAGCGTTGCGTTATGTCTTCATCGCAGCCGCTTTGCACCAGGAGAGGACGGCATGAACCACGCCTTTGTCGCAGCGCTCGCCGCAGCGGGTCACACCGCCGAAAGCCTCGCCGACCGGATCGGGGTGCACCCGAAGACCGTCGCCCGGTGGGCGAACCCGGGGCACATTCCCCAGAGTCGGCACCGGGCGACCGTCGCCGACCTCCTCGCCAAGGACGTCGACACGCTGTGGCCGGACGCGGGCCACCGCCGTGAGCCGGTGTGGTTCCGGCCGTGGGTCGACCTGGAACGCGAGGCGGTGACGCTGCGGTCCTTTCAACTCGCGTGGGTGCCCGGGTTGTTGCAGACCGAGGCGTACGCGCGGGCGACCCTGGCCGGCGGGATGCTGGCGGCGGAGGCGATCGACGAGTTCACCGAGGCACGCCTCGACCGGCAGGCGATCCTCGCCCCGGGAGAGGGCGGGCCCCTGCTGGTGGCCGTGCTGGACGAGGGAGTGCTGCGACGGCGCGTCGGCGACGACCGGGCCCTGATGGCCGCGCAGCTCGCGCGCCTGGTCGGGCACGCCGAAGCGGGCGCCGTCCAGTTGCACATCGTCCCGGCGGACGCGCCCAGCTACCCCGGGCTCGACGGGCCGTTCACCATCGCGGACATGCCGGACGGTTCCCGGGTCGCGCACGTGGACAGCGCGGCCCAGGCGCAGATCCTGGACCAGCCATCGGACCTTGTTAATCTGGAGCGACGGTGGGAGCGGATTCGCGGAGAGGCACTGCCCCGAGGGCGTTCCCTGGCACTCCTCAGAGAAGCGGCAGCAGCATGGACATGACCGGCGCGCGGTGGCGGAAGAGCACGAGGAGCGGCGGCAACGGCGGTGACTGTGTCGAGGTCGCCGACAACCTGCCGGGTGTGGTCCTGGTGCGGGACACGAAGGATCGCGACGGCGGAACGCTGGCGGTAAGCCCCGCGTCGTGGCGGCGCTTCGTCGCGCTGATCCGCCACGCCGCCTGACCTCATCAGCGGACGCCGGCGGGTTCGGCCGGTTGCGGTTGCGGGGTCGCCGGCCAGGTGAGTCGGCGTACGCCGGGCACGAGTGACGTGCCCGCGCAGGAGGCGAGGACCAGCAACCCGGCGACGGCCAGGGGCACCGGCGCGCCGAACGCGTCGGCGGCCAACGGCGCCAGCGCGTAGCCCAACGGCATGGCGGCCAACGACACCAGCCAGTCGTACGAGGTGACGCGGGCCAGGACCTCGGGCGGAAACTGGTGTTGCACGACGGTCTCCCAGACCGGGTTGAGGTAGCCGAGGGCGGTCAGCGCCACGGCGTACGCGGCGATCACCGCGGGGGCGGGCGCGGCGACGGCCAGTAGGAACAGCGGCGCGGCGTAGCAGGCCAGCCCGAGGTTGGCCAGCAGCACCGGCCGGCGTAGCCGGACCCAACCGGCCAGCAACGATCCGGTGAGCATTCCGATCGCACCGGCCTGCAACAGCACCACCCAGGTCGTCTCACCGCCCAGCCGGTCGATGGCGACGGCCGGCCCGAGGGTCATCAGCACGGCGGCGGCGCCGTTCCACACGCCGTGCCCGATCAGGCTGGTCCAGAACCAGTCGCGGGCGCGGACCTCCCCGAAGCCGTGCCGCAGGTCGGCGAGGACGGAGCGGCGCGGCACCGGCACGTGACGGACCCGCACCACCATGAGGAGCGCGGCGCTGAGCGCGAACGACGCACCGTCCAGGATGAACGCCCAGCCGGGCCCGGCGGCCCAGATCAGCGCACCGGCCAGCGCCGGCCCGGCCAGGCGGCTGGTGTTGGCGGTGATGCCCATCAAGGCGTTGGCCTGCTGCCGGTCGGCCGGTTCGACGGTGCCGGCGACCAGCGGTGAAGCGGTCGGAATGGCGAACGCCGAGGCGACGCCGCCGAGCGCGGACGCCACGACGACGGTGCTCAGCGACGGGTCACCGCCGAGCAGCTCCACACCGACCGCGAGTTGGGTGGCGCAGCGGACCAGGTCGGCCAGCAGGGCGACCCGGCGGGCGTCGAAGCGGTCGGCGACGACACCGCCGAGGGGCAGCAGGAGCAGCCGGGGCACCATCGCCGCGGCGAGGACGACGGCAAGCGCGCCGGTGGAGTCGGTGGCCCGCAGCACGGCCAGCGCCAGCGCGGCGGGCACCACCGCGTCGCCGAGGGCGGAGACGGTACGACCCAGAAACAGCAGCCGGAAGGAGCGGTTGCGCAGAGGGTGAGCCATGACCCGAAGGTACTTCGACACCGAATATTTTGGCAATGAATATTTCGACATTGAGGTAAGCTGGTACGGTGACCCCGACCCCGGACGCCGCCGACCGGCACATCGAGCGTTGGCTGCCTGTGGTTCCGGACCTCGACGCGGACGTCGAGGGGGCGGTGACCAGGATGATCCGACTGACCCGACACCTGCGGGCGGTCAAGGAACGGGTCCTGGTCGATCTCGATCTCTCGGCCCACGAGTACGAAACACTGCACGCCCTGGCCGGTCGTCGAGGCCGGGCGGCGCCCTCGGACCTCGCCGCGGACCTGGCGATGGCCCCCGCCTCGATCACGGCGCGGGTGGACACATTGCTGCGGCGGGGTTTCGTGCGCCGGATTCCGTCGACAGTCGACCGTCGACGGGTCGACGTGGAGCTCACCGAGGCGGGGCAGGCCGCGTGGCGTGGGGCAATGGAGGTCCAGGGCGCCGAGGAGCACCGGCTGTTCGGAGCGCTCAGCGCGACCGAGCGGCGGCGCCTCTCCGACCTGCTGCGCCGGGTGCTGCTCGTCGCCGAGCAGCCGCCGGAGGCTGACCGAGGTCCCGGATAATTACCTGGCGGTGCGCGTACCGCCGATGCAAGGGTGACCGGCGTGACTGCGCATGCTCTGGCCGGGGCCCTGGCCGACGACGGACGGCGACGGATCTTCGCGGCGATCGTGCTGGGTGCGACCAGCGCGACCGACGTCGCCGAGCGGACCGGCCTGCCGGTGCGGGTGGTGCTCACCGGGGTTCGCCGGCTCACCGAGGCGGGTCTCGTCACCGGCGCGGACGGTGCGTTCGCGCCCGACCAGGCGTCCCTGCGGGAGGCCGCCCGCGACAGCCGTCCGGCCGACGACGCCGATCCCGGCGTCGACCCGGTGCTGCGGACCTTCCTGCGGGGGGACGTCCTGGTGGCTCTGCCGGCTCAGCGGGGTCGGCGGCGGGTGTTGCTGGCACACATCGCCGAGCAGTCGTTCGCGCCGGGCACCCGTTATCCGGAGCGGGCCGTCGACGACGTGCTCAAGAAGTGGTGCGCAGCCGGTGGGTCGGACCACGCGACGCTGCGCCGCTACCTGATCGACGAGCAGTTGCTCACCCGTGAGCACGGCATCTACCAGCGACACTGATCGTCCGCCGCCCTGCTGCCCCGACCCCGGCGGTAGCTATCGCGACGTAGGGGCAGTCGACCGCTGCGATACGGAGCGTTTGGAGCTGATGTCGTAGACGAATCAGACCGATGGTCAACTGCCTGATCCCCGACTTGATCGACTCGGGTTCCTGGAAACCGCGGTGTCCGAGCTACCGCGACGCCCCGCCTTTCAAGAAGCCGAGTCGATCAACGGGGCACTGCGGCTTTGCGACCGTGTCATTGCCGACCGATGCCGGTACGCGGGACAGCAGGGTGGGTGAAATTCCCGCGAGGCGCCTCGTCGGCGCTGCTAGCATCGCTGTCATGGCACGAGGTATCTGGTCGCAGAAGGTGCGCTCCGCCCGCTGACGGCGGCGTCCTTTCTGCTGAATTCGCGCTCGCCGTCCCGGTTCCCGCCGGGCGGCCGTCAGCCGCTGCCCGGCTCCATCGCGAGCTGCGGAGCACCGTTGAACCTCACCCCGAACCACGAAGCCATGTCCCTGCCCGTCGAGGCGGGCGGCAGCGCGCACGTACGCGCCACCGCCATCACCGTGACCCGCGGGTCGCGTCGCGTCCTGAACGACGTCTCGGTCACCGTCTCCGCCCGATCACGGGTAGCGGTCGTCGGCGAGAACGGCCGCGGCAAGACCACCTTGCTGCACGTCCTCGCCGGGCTGATCACGCCGGACGGCGGCACCGTCGCGCGGGCCGGCACGATCGGCCTGGCCCGCCAGGAACTGTCCGCCCGCGAGGGCGAGACGGTCGGCACCCTGACGTCCGAGGCGCTGGCCGCGTCGCTGGCCGCCGTCGCCGCACTGGACGCGGCAGCCATCGCCGTGGCCGAGGGCGACCCGACCGCCGGGGACCGCTACGCCAGCGCGCTCGACGCCGCCACCCGGCTCGACGCCTGGGACGCCGAACGCCGCGTCGATGTGGCACTGGAGGCACTCGACGCCTGCACGGACCGCGACCGTCCACTGGCGACCTTGTCGGTCGGGCAGCGTTACCGGGTGCGGTTGGCGTGCCTGCTGGGCGCACGCCACGACGTGCTGCTGCTGGACGAGCCGACGAACCACCTGGACGCCGACGGCCTGGACTTCCTGACCGCTCGGCTCCGCGAACACGACGGCGGTCTCGCCGTGGTCAGCCACGACCGGGCGCTGTTGCGCGACGTCGCGAACCGGTTCCTCGACCTGGAGCCGACCCGGGACGGAAAACCTCGGCTGTACGCCGGCGGCTACGACGCCTGGCAGGAGGCGCGTCGTCGCGAGCGGGAGCACTGGGAGCAGGACCACGAGCAACAGCAGGTCGAGCACCGACGACTACAGGACGCGGTGTCGAAGGCCCGCGACCGGCTCTCCACCGGCTGGCGACCGGAGAAGGGGACCGGCAAGCATCAGCGTCAGTCCCGTGCACCGGGTGTCGTGCAGGCGCTGCACCGGCAGCAGGACGCGTTGCGGGCACACCGCGTCGACGTACCGAAACCACCGCCGGCGTTGCGGTTGCCGGACCTCGGGGTGCGGCGGGGCGCGCCGCAGGTGCGGTTGCGGAGCGTCGCGGTCGAGGGTCGACTCCCCGGTCCGGTCGACGTCACCGTCGACGGCGGGGACCGGCTGCTCGTCACGGGGCCCAACGGCGCCGGGAAGTCCACGCTGCTCGCGGTGCTGGCCGGCGCACTGGAACCCACCGACGGGTACGTCTGGACGGCGAAGGACGCCCGGGTCGCCCGGGTCACCCAGGAGACCGCCGGGCAGACCCCCGACCTCACCGCCGACGAGGTGTACGCCCGCCGGGTGGGGCTCCTCGTCGCCCGCAGAGTGCTCGCCGACGCCGATGCCGTGTCGCTGGGATCGCTGGGGCTGCTGGACTCCGTCGCGGCGCGTACCCCCGTCGGGCGGATGTCGCAGGGCCAGCAGCGCCGTCTCGACCTGGCGTTGGCGCTGGCCGGGCGGCCCACGTTGATCCTGCTGGACGAGCCGACCAACCACCTGTCGTCGACCCTGGCCGACGAACTGACCGCCGCGATCCGCGACACGAGCGCCGCCGTCGTGATCGCCACGCACGACCGGCAACTGCTGCGCGACCTGGCCGACTGGCCGCGCTTGCGCATCGGTGCGCCGGGCGGGCGAACGCGTGGGGCAGGCCGGGAGCAGGTGTAATCCCGTTGACCGGGCGGTGATGATCGACAGGTGACCGTCACCGCCCGACCGACCTGGTCGATCAGTGCCACCCGACCCGACCAACCCGACGCGGTGCACCTGCTGCGCGAGTACATGACCGAGATGGTGGTCCGCTACGACCGTCGACCCGCCCGGCCCGGTGAGGTCGACGCGGCGCTGGCCGAGATGCCCAGCGACGACCTGACCCACCCGAGTGGACTGCTGCTGCTCGCCCACCACGGCCCCGACCTGGCGGGTTGCGCCGGACTGCGCCGGCAGTCGGGGTGGGCCGAGCTGACCCGGGTGTTCATCCGTCCCGAGCACCGAGGCGCCGGAGGAGGTGCCGCGCTGCTGGCCGCCGTCGAGCAGGCGGCCCGCACCGCCGGGGTGGACCGGATCCGGCTCGACACCCGCAACGACCTGGTCGAGGCCCGCGCCCTGTACGCCCGGCACGGCTACCTGGAGATCCCGGCGTACTCGCAGGGGCCCTACGCCGAGCACTGGTTCGAGAAGCAGTTGACGAACGCCTCGGAAGGCGCTAAATAAGAAGAGGAAGTTGAGTCACACCGACTCAACTCATCACCTTCGGCCAGGAGAACCGAGGAGGCATGACAATGTTGATGCGTACCGACCCGTTCCGCGAGATCGACCGGCTCGCCGAGCAGTTCTTCGGTACGGCAGCCCGTCCCGCGACGATGCCCCTGGACGCCTACCGCGACGGGGACCATTTCTACGCGGCGTTCGACCTGCCCGGCGTCGACCCCGACACGATCGACTGCACCGTCGAGCGCAACGTGCTCACCGTCCGGGCCGAGCGTCGCCGGCCCAGCGGCGACGGCGTCGAGCTGGTGGCCGCCGAACGCCCGATGGGCACCTTCACCCGGCGACTGTTCCTGGGCGACACGCTGGACACCGACAAGCTGGAGGCCGGCTACGAGCACGGGGTGCTGACGCTGCGCATCCCCGTCGCCGAGCGGGCCAAGCCCCGCCGGGTCACCATCAGCGCCAACGGCGAAGGACGCCGCCAGATCAACGCGTGATCACGACCTCGGGTGGGATCGGCGCGCCTGCACGCCGATCCCACCCGAGGCTGAGAACCTTTTTCACATGGTGTTCCCCGACGCTCCGGTGCTCGCCCGCCCGTCCACGACCCTCGCTCTGCCGAGCGGGCCGGTCGAGGTCACCGAGGCGTGGCTGCGCAACCGGCGGCTGTCCGAGCACACCCGCGACGCGTACCGCCGGGACGTCACCGGGTGGCTCACCTGGTGCGCCGGCCGCGACCTGGACCCGCTGCGGGCCAGCTTCCTGCACGTCAACGAGTACGCGCGGGCGTTGGAAGCCACCATCGGCGCCCGCAGCGGCCGACCGCTGACACCGGCGACCGTGGCGCGGCGGCTCTCCGCGCTGTCCAGCTGGTACGACTTCCTGGTCAAACTGGGCGCGGTCCCGGCCAACCCGGTCTCCGGGGCGGACCGGCCCCGCGTCGACCGGGACCACTCCGCCACCCTCGGGCTCACCCCCGAAGAAGTCGACGCGCTGCTCGCGGCCGCCGACGCGGACACCGGCGTGACCGCCGCCCGCAACCGGGCGGCCATCGCGCTCCTCGCCGACCTGGGCCTGCGGGTCGGGGAGCTGATCTCGCTGGACCTGACCGACCTCGGCGCCGAACGCGGCCACCGCAGCGTGCGCTTCGTCGGCAAGGGCGGCAAGCTCCGCCGCCGCGCCCTCACCCCCAGCAGCGGGTACGCCGTGGACGCCTACCTGGCCGAGCGGGCCGCCGCCGCCGGTGTGCCGGTGACGCAGCTGACCGGGCCGCTGCTGGTCACCGCCACCGGCGGTCGGCTGGACCGGCACTCGGTGTTCCGGTTGGTGCGTCGGCTCGCCCGCGCCGCCGGCATCCCGTCGTGGGCGAAGCTGTCCCCGCACTCACTGCGGCACGCGTTCGCCACCACCGCCCGCTCCGAGGGAGTGCCGCTGGAGGACGTGCAGGACGCGATGGGCCACGCCGACCCGCGCACCACCCGCCGCTACGACCGGGACCGGCACAACCTCGACCGCGACCCGGCCTACGCGGTGTGGGCGGCCCGCTCCCGTCGGCGCGCCTGACCCGGCCCGCTCCCTGTCGGCGCGGGCCGACCCAGCCTGATCCCCGTCGGTGATCAACACGGGTTCGGCGAAGTCGCGGTATCCCAACGCCTCCGACACCCCGACTTCGGTGAACCGGTGTTGATCATGCCGATCGGCGACCGGCGCGGCACCGGGTCAGGGGTCGTCTAGGGGCCAGAATGTCTGCCGCGCCGCGCCGTCGCGGCAGAGCAGCCCGGTGCCGGCCCGCCGACAGTCGGTCACCCCCGCCGGGAGCACCGCGGACACCCAGTGACCATCGCGACCCACCGTCGCGACGAGGGAGCGTCTGCCGTCCGCCGCCATACCCAGCACCAGCAGGGGTTCCGGGGCGCCCCGAGGGCCGGGCACGGTGCGCCAGCGCGCGCCCGCCGACCACGTCCACAGCCGCACCCCGGTGCCCGCGTCGATCGCCCAGCGGCCCCGCTCGTCCTGCCCGCAGATCAACCCCTGGCAGGGCCGAAGGGTCAGCTCGCCCGGGGGCACCGGCACCTGCCAGCGCGGTGCCAGCCCCGGTAGGTCGTACCCGGACAGCGCCGCCGCGCCGCCACTCGGATGACGCAGCACCAGATGCGCTCCGGCGACCTGGGGATTGTCCGGGCCGTAGTCGGCCGGCGGAAGTCGTCCCCGACCGAGTTCGGTGCCGTCATGGGCGTCGAGCAACCGGGTCAGCCCGTCGTCCTGCACCAGCAGCACCCGCCCGGGCAGGCCGGGAAGCGGCCGCAGCACCGCCGTGGAGGGCAGCGGGACCGACCACCGGGTTGCGCCGGTGCTCGGGTCGACACCGTGCACCGTGCCCTCGACCCGCCGTCCCGGTTCGGCGGCGCTGCGCACCTCGCTCACCGCCACCGCGGCGTCCCCGGCCGCGTACACCCGCTCGGGCCGCCGCCACACCGGCTGGCCGGTCCGCATCGACCGCGCGGAGGTCGCCCGCGCCCCGCGCGTCTGGTCGCGTTCGACGAGCAGGAGCAGGTCACCGGCGACCTCGGCGGACCACCCGGCCGCGGGCGGCACGGTGACCCGCCACCGGGGCGGGCCGCCCGGCGCGGCCGGGTCGTAGGCGCTCAGCGTCGGTGGGTTCTGGTCCGGGTCGGCGACCAGCAGCAGCGGCCCCGCACCGAGCACCGTCGCCCGGGCGGGCACCGGCGGCCCGACCTGGGGTGTCAGGCGCGCGGCCGGGGCGGCGCCGCCGAGCAGGGCACACGCCGCCACCAGCACCGCCAGCCGCCGACGGCGGGACGACTGCGGAGGCGGCGGGCGGTCGTCGAGTGGCGAACCCCGGTCGTCGCCCAGCTCGATCAGCACCGTCATGCGCGCCCACCCGTCCGCTCGCGCCGATCGCTCAGCACAGCAGGTCGAGGTGGTGGTGGGCGTCCTCGGCGATCTCCTCGTGTCGCAGCCACCGGCGTGCCCACAGCCGGGCGGTCAGTGCCGCCTGCTCGTCGCCCCAGGCGGCGTGTTCGACGAGCAACGCGGCGGTCAGCGCGTACGCCAGGCGCAGCGCCAGACCACGGGCACCGGCGAGGACCGTCGGCGAGCCCGGGTCGGCGGTCACCGAGGTGATGGTGTCGCCCAGCTGCGCGGCGGTGGCGGCCAGCGTGTCGGCCAGCGCCGGCGACAACGGTCGGGCCAGGTCGACGGCGGCGGCGAGCCGGGCCAGCAGGGGTGCCCCGGCGTCCTCCCGGGTCAGCGCCCGCAGTACGTCCAGGGCCAGCACGTTCGTGGTGCCCTCCCAGATCGGCAGCACCTGGGCGTCGCGCAGCAGGCGGGGTACGCCGGTGTCCTCCACGTAGCCGGCCCCGCCGAAGCTCTCCACGTACTCACTGGCCGAGCTGACCGCCAGTCGACCGGTGGCCAGTTTCGCCAGCGGTGCCACGATCCGCAGCTCCGCCGCAGCGTCCGGGTCCGCGCCGACCTCGACCCGCCCGAGCAGGGCGAACGCGTGCCCGGCCAGGGCGAACGCGCCCGCCGCGTCGACCGCGAGGGTGCCCAGGGTGGCCCGGTGCAGCGGCGACGACACCAACGCGCCGCCCGCGACGTGCCGCACGTCGGCGTACGCCCGGGCATACGCGAGACCTCGTCGCATCCCGCCCGCCGCCGCGGCGGCGTTGTGCACCCGGGTCACCACGACCAGGGTCATCGCCCGGACCAGGCCGGGAATCGCCGGGTCACCCAGCGGCAGCGCGTACGCGTCGCGCAGACCGATCTCGGCGGTCGGCAACGCCCGAGTGCCGAGCTTGTCCTTGAGGCGGTGCACCGTGACACCCGGCGCGGGTACCCCCGAGGCAGCGCCGTCGGCCAACGGTGAGTCGACCGCGTACCGGGGAACCAGGAACGGCGCGAGCACCCGACTGCCGCGTCCGGCGCCCTCCGGCCGGGCCAACGCCACCGCCATCGCCGCGTCGGCGGCGGAGCAGAACCACTTCTCCCCGGTCAGCCGCCAGGACCCATCCGCCGCGGGTCGGCCGATGGTGCTGGAACGGCCCAGGTCGGAGCCGCCCTGCGCCTCGGTCATCCACTGCCCGCTGGTGATCGCCACGGCCGGGTCGGTGGAGATCAGCCGGGGCAGCCACGCGTCCCGCACCCCGTTGTCCACCTCCGGCAGGCTGAGCAGCGCCGCAGCCCCGTCGGCCATCGCCACCGGGCAGGAGAACGTCGCCGACTCCGGCCCGTACAGGTGCAGCAGGGCGTGTTGCACCACCCGGGCGGCGGCGCCCCAGGTGCCGCGCGCGTCCGGCAGGTAGGGCAGCGCGACCACCGCGTGCCGGGCGGCGGCGGCCCGTTGCGCCTGCCAACCGGCGGAGGTGTCGATCCGGTCGACCCGTGCGCCCCACGGGTCGTAGCGGACCAGCGTCGGTGGGTGGGCCTCCGCGTCGGCGTGCGCCGCGCGCAGCGGCCCGGTGACGTCGGCGGCCAGGTCGGCGAGACGGCCCTTCGCGGCCGCGTGCCCGGCCGGGCCCAGGTGACGCTCCAGCCAGGACCGCAGCAGGCTGTCATCGGCGTACGGGTCGACGGGGGGTGGTACCGGCTGCACGAAGCGGCTCATCGATCGGCTCCTGGCACTGCTCGGGGGGTGTGCGCCGACGGTAGACGATCCGTGGCCGCCGCGAACAGGGTGAGTCGCCGGACCCGATTTTCCGCTTGTCGTACCCCGGTGCGACGGCGTTCTCTACGGTCGGTAGTCGTGGGTGCCGGCCAGTCGTGGAGCCGACCGGCCCGGCGCAGCCGCCCGATGCGCGCCGGGTTGGCGTTCGCCGGGTTCGGTGTGGCGCTGTGCTGCGTCGGGGTGGCCGGCCTGGCCGCCTGGAATCTGCAGACCGTCCGGCAGGCCGCCGGCCCGATCCGGGACACCGCCGACGGGTTCCTCACCGAGGTGACCCTCGGCGACAGCGACCGGGCGTACGAGCGGCTCTGCGAGGACGCCCGCAGCCGGTGGAGCGCGATCGGCTTCACCAGTTGGGTGCGTACCCCGCCGATGGTCACCGACTACGAGATCACCGACGTGTCGGTCACCACCCGCAGCGGCCGACCGCAGGGCACGGTGACGGTGAAGGTGACCCGCTCCGGTGGGCTCAGCGAGGAACGTCGCCTGCCGGTGGTCCGCGAGGGCGGCGACTGGCGGGTGTGCGGTGACCCCTTCTGAACCGCCGGCCGACAGCCCGGCGCATCCCGGGTTGCTGCGCATGCGCAAGGGGGTCCGACCGACCACCTCAACCGAGCTGTTCTTCGACCTGGTCTTCATCTTCACGATCACCCAGCTGTCGCACTACCTGATCGAACACCCGGGCTGGCGTGGTGGCGGACGTACCGCGCTGTTGCTGGCGCTCGTCTGGTTCGTCTGGGTCTACACCACCTGGCTGACCAACTGGCTGCACCCGGACCGGGGTCCGGTGCGGGCGATGCTGATCGGGGTGGCGCTGGGCAGTCTGCTGCTGTCGGCGGCGATCCCGCAGTCGTTCGCCGGGACCGGCCTGCTCTTCGCGGTGGTCTACGTGACCGTGCAGGTGGGGCGGACGATATTCGCGTTGTGGGCGGTGCAGGGCACCCCATGGCTGGTCGACGGCTTTCAGAAGTCGCTGCCGTGGATAGTCGGGACGTCGGTGCTGATGGTGGTCGGCGGCCTGGTCGGCGGGGCCGCCCGGGAGGCGTTGTGGGCGTCGGCGGTCGTGCTCGACGTGTTCGGCCTGTTGATCGGCTACCCATTGCCGGGGCGGGGGCGTAGCCGCCCCGAGCGGTGGATGGTGGAGGGCGGACATCTGGCCGAGCGGTGCGCGGCGTTCGTCCTGATCGCGCTGGGCGAGTCGATCCTGGTCACCGGCACCACCCTCACGTCGCACCTCGACCGGGTGACGTCCGGCGCGTTCCTGCTCGCCTTCGCCGGGTCGGTGGCCCTGTGGTGGGTGTACTTCGCCCGCTCAGCCCCGGCCGCGACGGAGGTCATCGCCCACGCCGGGGACCGCACCGGCGCGTTGAGCCGGGTGGCGTTCAACTTCCTGCATCCCGTGATCGTCGCCGGTGTCATCGTCACCTCGGCGGGTGACGAGCGGCTGCTGCGCGAGCCCGGCGCGCCCGCCACCATGGACGTCGTGATGCTCACCCTGGGCGGCCCGGCGCTTTTCCTCGCGGGGCACGCCGCGTACCAGGCATTGCTGTGGCGGATGCTGCCGACCAGCCGGATCACGGCGGTGGTGGTGCTGCTGGCGCTGATGCCGGTCTGCGTGGGGCTCGGGGTTCCGGTCGCCGGGTGCGCCACGGTGGCGTTGGTGGTGACGGTCGCCGTGATCGTCGCCGACCGGTCCCGGGCACAGCGGGCCGAGCGGTGACCCGCTCCGAACCGGCCGGCCGGTGTCTCAGTCGCGGGGGCCCAGGTCGCCGCTGCGGTAGTGACGGCGGCAGAGCACCTGGTAGCGCACCTCAGCGGTGTCCACGGTGTCGCCGATGACGACCTGCGCGCCCTCGCGGACCACCCGCCCGTCGACGACGCGGGCGTTGAGCAGACCTTCCCGGCCGCACCAGCAGAGCACCTCGACCTGGATGCGGGCCACCTCGTCGGCCAACTCGAACAGGCGTTGCGTGGCGGGGAACAGGTGGGACCGGAAGTCGGTGGCCAGCCCGAACGCGAACACGTCGACGTCGTAGCTGTCGACCAGTTCCGCCATCTGCTCGACGTGCTCCACGGTGTAGAAGCACGCCTCGTCGCAGATCAGGTAGTCCACGCGTACCCCGTCGGCCCACCGGCCGCGCACGAGCGCCCGCAGGTCCAGGTCGTCGGTGACCTCGATGGCCTCGTGCGCCAGCCCGATGCGGGTGGTGACCTGCGGGCCCAGCGACCGGTCGATGCGGGTGGTGACCAGTCCCCGACGGCCCTGCCGGGCGTGGTTGTAGTTCATCTGCAACGCCATCGTGGACTTGCCGCAGTCCATCGGCCCCCAGAAGAACTTCAACGCCGCCGCGTGCACCGGCCGCCCGTCCAGCCCGCGCGCCGCCGCGCACCCGGCCGGAGCGTGCGGCTGGCCGGGGAACGGGTGGGCGAGGCAGGTCGGGGCGGCGGTGGCGTCGTCAGTCACGGTCGGGCAGCCTAGCCGATCGACCGGCCCTGATCTGTCGGGTGCGGGATGCGTGCTCAGAGCACCCGCGGTGGCGTGTTGCCGGCGGCGACGATGGCACGGCGCATCGGTACGGCGGCGAGGAGCAGGAAACCGACCACGAAGAAGATCAGCAGTGAGACCAGGCCCACCCGGTAGGAGGAGGTGAGCTGGAACACCAGGCCGAAGGCGAGTGGGCCGAGCCAGCTGGTGCCCTTGTCGCTGATCTCGTAGAAGCCGTAGTACTCGCCCTCCTTCCCGGTGGGGATGAGCTGGCTGAACAGCGACCGGCTCAGCGCCTGACTGCCGCCCAGGACCAGGCCGATGGCCGCGCCGAGGACCATGAACGGCACCGGTGCCTCGGCGGGCAGCCGGAACGCGGCGATGATCACACCAGTCCAGAGCACCAGGCTGAGCAGCACGGTCTTCCACGCGCCGACGCGCCGGGCCAGCGCGCCCAGGCTCAACGCGCCGCCGAAGGCGAGGAACTGCACCAGCAGGATCGTGATGATCAGGGTGCTCTGTTCCAGGCGCAGCTCCTCGGTGCCGTACTGGCTGGCCAGGGTGATGACGGTCTGGATGCCGTCGTTGTAGACCAGGAAGGCGAGCAGGAAGTACAGCGTCAGCGGGTACGCCTTGATCTCGCGGACGGTGCGGCCGAGCTGGCGGAACCCGTCGGTGAGCACGTTGCCGCCACCGGCCAGCGCCGCCGCCGACGGACGCTCGCGCAGCCACCGCAGCGGGACCAGCGTGAACAGCGCCCACCAGACACCGGCGGACACGATCGACCAGCGGGCCAGGTCCAGGGTGCGCTGCGGGTCGTCACCCTTGTCGAGCAGGGTGATCGCGACCAGGTTCAGCGCCAGCAGCAGACCACCGCCGAGGTAGCCCAACGCCCAACCCCGGCTGGAGATGCCGTCGCGTTCGTCGGGGCCGCCGAGCTGCGGCAGGAACGAGTTGTAGACCACGATCGCGGCGCCGAAGGAGATGTTGGCGACCAGGAAGAGCGCCCCGCCGAGCAGGTAGCGGTCGCCGGTGACGAGGGCCATCGCGATGGTGGCGCCGGCACCGGTGAACGCGGCACCGCCGAGCAGCCGCTTCTTGTGCGCCGACCGGTCCGCGATGGCCCCGATGACCGGCAGCACGAACACGGTGAGGAACACCGACAGCGAGATCAGGTACGGGTAGTAGGACCCGGCGGCGACCTTGATGCCGAGCGGGTACACGAAACCGTCGCAGGAGTCCGCGCCCAACTCGCACCCGGCCGCCACCTCGGCGACGGTGGTGAGGAACGGGCCGAGGAAGACGGTGATCACTGTGGTCTGGAACGCGGAGTTCGCCCAGTCGTAGATGTACCAGCCCCGGCGCTCCCGGCGGGTGCTCGCCGGGGGCGGGGTGTCGTCCACCGCGGGGGTCACGGTCTCGGCCATCGGGGGTCCTTGGAATGGTTCAGGCGGCCCAGTGGCCGCGGCTGCGGTAGACGTCGCGCAGCACGCCGACGTGATCGGTCATGATGCCATCCACGCCACGATCCAGTAAGTCGTGCATCTGGGCGGGTTCGTCGATCGTCCAGACGTGCACCTGAAGGCCGATCCGGTGGCAGTAGTCGAGGAACCGGCGGTCCACCACCGGCACCCGCCCGTAGCGGGGCGGCACCTGTGCGGCGACCACCGACGGGGGAAGCCGCAGCGGGCGTCCGTGCAGGGAGGCGAGGCGTAGCCGGGCCACGCCCCGCATGCCGAGGCTGGTCGCGACCCGCCCCTCGGTGAGCGCGCGCATCCGGGTCAGGCGGGCGTCGCTGAACGAGGCGAGCAGCACCCGGTCGGCGGCGCCGACCCGGGTCACTGTCGCGACCGTCGGTTCGACACCACCGTCGGCCTTCACGTCGATGTTGAAGCGGACCTGCGGCCAGGCGCCGAGCACCTCGTCGAGCCGGGGTACGACGGCGGCGCCGCCGACGCGTACCGAGGCGAGGTCGGCCCAGCTCATCTCGGCGATGCGCCCCGGCTCACCGGTGACCCGGCGCAGCGTCGGGTCGTGGAAGATCACGGCCACGCCGTCCGCGGTGGCGTGCACGTCGGTCTCCACGTACCGGTAGCCGAGCCCGATGGCCCGGGCGAACGCCTCGGCGGTGTTCTCGTCGCCGTCGGCGGCGCCGCCACGGTGGGCGAACGCCAGCGGCGCGGGCGCGTCGAGGTAGCCGGGTCGGGTCAGCACGCGACGCAGTATGCCCGCCGCCGGTGGAGCCCGGGTGACCTACCGGCGAAGATCAGGCCCGCGACGCCGTTGCCGGCGGATGTCCCTGCTCGCAGTGGT
The DNA here is from genome assembly GCF_029581275.1 of Micromonospora sp. WMMD1155. Classification (NCBI taxonomy): domain Bacteria; kingdom Bacillati; phylum Actinomycetota; class Actinomycetes; order Micromonosporales; family Micromonosporaceae; genus Micromonospora; species Micromonospora sp. WMMD1155. Next base: position 6,376,383 of record NZ_CP120742.1, on the reverse strand, counting down.
GGCAGACCCCGCGTCGGCGCCGGGACCGTGGCGAGGGCGGGCGGGACCGGCCTGCCGGCCTTGAACCAGATCCAGCGCGGATAGACCTCTCCCCAGCGGGCCACCAGGCCGTGGGTGAGGACCCCGCCCACCGCCGACGCGACGGCGCAGCCCAGCCCCACCTCGAGCATTCCCGGCGTGCCCTGCATCATCCGCAGGAAGTCCTCGTCGATGCCGAGCGGAAACCCGAGGTACCAGGCGATCCGGGTGACCTCGTAGGGCAGTGGCGCGAGGCAGGCGGCCACGACGGCCCACCGGCCCCACCGCAGCAGCGTCTGCCGTGAAGGGCCGTCGCCGCTCCCGTGGCGGCGGCCGCAGTGCGCGCACGCGCCCCGGACCCGCCGCTGGTACGCGAGGGTGGCGGCGGCCCAGAGCAGACCGCCGAGGAACACGATGATCAGGTTCGTCCGGTGCCAGTACAGGATGTCGCCGATCCCGTCCTGCTCGCCGGGCACGCCGGTGAAGGCGAAGACCAGCAGCAGCGGCGCGAAGGCCACCAGGACGATCAGGGTGTAGTCGGGGATGACCAGGGTCGACCCGACCGCCACCGCCCAGCCGAACAGGACCAGCGCCGTCGGCAGGCGACCGGGTCGGGCGCGGCGCGTCATCACCCACGCGACGACCGCGCCGACCAGGCCGAGCACGGCGATGATCGGCGCGACGACCTCGACGCGGCTGCCTTCCAGGATCGACCCGGACGCCCGCGACGGGTCCACCGGGGCGAACGGAAACCCGTCGCCACCGGCGGTCCAGTAGAGGCCCAGCGCGCCGTACAGCAGTGAGAAACCCCCGGCGGCGTATCCGGCCCAGGTCGGCCAGTGCCTCCACCACGCCCAGGTCACCGAGGACCACACAGTGCCCACCGTGGCTCTCGCCACCGCCGCACGGGAACCAGACCGGGACATGGCACTCCTTCGCGCAGGTGGCTGGCTGACGCGAATCAGCATCACCGCCTGCCGAGGCGGTCTCATCCCCTCGCCGAGCCACCCGCATCCCCCGGACCGGGGACAACGCCAACGAGGGGGTACGGCCACCGAGGTCCCACGGGCACGCCGGTGACACCGCCGAAGCGGCCGTCCCGTAACCGCTCTTTCCGGCGCCCGCTGGCCGCCGAATGTTCCCGCCCGAACCGGCCCACGGCGGCCACCCCCGGCCACCCTCCCTACGTCCTTTGCTCTGCACCCACGGAGGCGACAGTCACCGTGGGTAGCTGGTGCATCGGCGGGTGCACAGCAAAGGGCGTAGGGGGTGGTGCTGGGGATGCGGTCGCCGTGGGCTGAACTCTGCGCTGTGGGCTTCGCTGGCACAGGCGCCCCGACGCCGCAGCAACCTCGTCGGTCGCAGCGCAGCCGGGCCGAGCGGCGGCGCGGGGCCGAGCGGCGGCGCAGACCGAATGGCGCTTCGGCCCAGCGGGCATCTCAGGCCGAGCGGCGGCGGTGGGCGCGGCTGAGGTCGCTCGGGCGGCCGGGGTCGACGTGCCGGGGCCGGTCGGGTTCGTCGGGTCGCAGCGGGACCAGGGTGTCGGTGAGCGCGTCGATGATCCGGTCGGTGGCCCGGCGTGCCGCGCCGGGGCTGGCGGCGGTCGACTCGCCCAGGTCGACGGGGGTGCCGAAGTGCACCCGGATGACCGGGCGACGCCACAGTGAGCGGGCGGCGCCGCGCAGCATTCCCCGGGGTGCCTGGTAGGGGAGTACCTCGTGCGAGCCCCACTGGGCGACCGGGACGACCGGGGCGCCGCAGGCCAGGGCGAGGCGGGCGGCGCCGGTCTTGCCGCGTTCGGGCCACATGCCGGGGTCCAGGCCGATGCGTCCCTCGGGGTAGATGAGGATCACCGAGCCGCGGGCGACAGCGGTGGCCGCGTCGTCGAGAGCCTGGTGGACGGCGCTGGTGCCCCGGTCGACGCGGATGTGCCCGGCGTGGCGCATGGCGGTGCCGAGCACCGGGGCGCGGAACAGTCCGGCGGTCGCCATGATCCGGGGGGCGATGCGCCGGGTCTGGCAGGCGGCGGCCAGCACCACCGGGTCGAACGGGCTGATGTGGTTGGCGGCCAGCACCAGCGGCCCGCGGCGCAGGTGCGCGGGGACGTCGCCGGTGACCTCGAGGCGGGCCAGCAGGCCGACCAGGCCCCGGGCCAGCAGGAGAGCGCCGCGCCAGATCAGCGGCGGCTGCCAGGTGGCGTACGTGGTGTCCATCAGCGCGACATCGTCGCACGCGGCGGTGAGGGCGTGCGGGCGGGTCGGCCGGATGCCTCGGGGTGATCAGGGTCATTGGTCCCGGACCGGTTCGGGCCGCCCGGCCCTGCCCAATCCTCTACGACGAGCAGTAGTATTTACTACGTCTCGTAGTACGGCTGGTTGGGGGTTTCAGGTGGACGCGTTGGACGTCGCCCGCTGGCAGTTCGGTGTCACCACCGTCTACCACTTTCTCTTCGTTCCGCTGACCATCGGCCTGTCCGTGCTGGTCGCCATCCTGCAGACGCTGTGGCACCGCACCGGCAACGAGCGCTACCTCAAGCTGACCAAGTTCTACGGCAAGCTGTTCCTGATCAACTTTGCCATGGGGGTGGTGACCGGCATCGTGCAGGAGTTCCAGTTCGGCATGAACTGGAGCGACTACTCGCGCTTCGTCGGCGACATCTTCGGCGCGCCCCTGGCCATCGAGGCGCTCGTCGCGTTCTTCCTCGAATCCACCTTCATCGGCCTGTGGATCTTCGGTTGGGACCGGCTGCCCAAGCGCGCGCACCTGGCCAGCATCTGGGCCGCCGCGATCGGCACGAACCTGTCCGCGTACTTCATCCTCGCCGCGAACTCGTTCATGCAGAACCCGGTCGGCTACCGCATCAACCCCGACAGCGGACGCGCCGAGCTGACCGACTTCCCGGCCGTGCTGACCAACAAGGTCGCCCTGATCACGTTCCCGCACACCCTGGCCGGCTCGTTCCTCGTCGCCGGGTCGCTGATCGTCGCGGTCGGCCTGTGGCACGTCATCCGCAACCGCGACTCCGCCGACACCGGCGCGTACCGCTTCGCCACGAAGTTCGGCTCCTGGGTGGTCCTGGTCGCCTCCGCCGCCGTGCTGTTCACCGGCGACATCCAGGGCAAGATCATGACTGAGGTGCAGCCGATGAAGATGGCCGCCGCCGAGGGTCTCTACTCCACCGAGAGTCCCGCCTCGTTCTCCGTGCTCACCATCGGCAGCCTCGACGGCAGCCGCGAGGTGTTCGCCCTCAAGATCCCGTACCTGCTGTCCTACCTGGGCACCGGTGACCCGCACGGCACCGTGCACGGCATCAACGACCTGCAGGCCCAGTACGCCACCCAGTACGGCGCGGGCAGCTACACCCCGATCATCCCGGTCACCTACTGGAGTTTCCGCTTCATGATCGCCTTCGGGATGGCCGCCGGCGCGATCGCCCTGCTGGTGCTCTGGAGCCAGCGCAAGGGCCGTACCCCGAGCAGCAGGTGGCTGCTGCGCGCGGGCCTGGCCATGCCGGTGCTGCCGCTGCTGGCCAACTCGTTCGGCTGGATCTTCACCGAGATGGGCCGCCAGCCGTGGATCGTCTTCGGCGAGATGCTCACCCGCAACGGGGTGTCCCGCAGCGTCTCGTTGGCCGAGGTCCTCACCTCGTTCACCGCGTTCACGCTGATCTACGCCACCCTCGCCGTCATCGAGGTCAAGCTGCTGCTGCGCTACGCCAAGGCCGGCGTACCCGACGTCAGCGAACAACCCCCCGCCGACGACACCGACGACGCCGAGCGCCCGCTCGCCTTCGCCTACTGATCCCGGAGCCCATCGTGGAACTGACCACCATCTGGTTTCTCCTCGTCGCCGTGCTGTTCACCGGGTACTTCATCCTGGAGGGCTTCGACTTCGGCGTCGGCATGCTGCTGCCCGTCCTGGGCCGGAACGACCGGGAACGCCGTGTCCTGATCAACACGATCGGCCCGGTGTGGGACGGCAACGAGGTGTGGCTCATCACCGCCGGCGGCGCGATGTTCGCCGCGTTCCCCGAGTGGTACGCCACCCTGTTCTCCGGCTTCTACCTGCCGCTGCTGCTGATCCTGCTGGCCCTGATCGCCCGGGGTGTCGCGTTCGAGTACCGGCACAAGCGCCCCGAGGCGTCCTGGAAGCGCCGCTGGGACACCGCGATCGTCGTCGGCTCACTGCTCCCGGCCATCCTGTGGGGCGTCGCCTTCGCCAACATCCTGCGCGGCGTGCCACTGGACGCCGACCACGAGTACGTCGGTGGCCTCGTCGACCTGCTCAACCCGTACTCCCTGCTCGGTGGCGCGACCACCCTCGCGCTGTTCCTGACCCACGGCGCGGTGTTCCTCGCGCTGAAGACCACCGGCGACATCCGCGAGCGCGCGGGCGCCCTCGCGGTGCGCCTGGGTGTCGTCGCCGCGGTACTCGCGGTCGGGTTCCTGAGCTGGACGTTGAGCATCCGCTCCAGCACGGCCGCCGTCGTGCTCGCCGTCGGCGCGGCCCTCGCCCTGCTCGGTGGTCTGGCCGCCGCCCGGGTACGCCGGGAGGGCTGGGCGTTCACCGGCACCGCCGTGGCGATCGGTCTGGCCGTGGCGACGCTGTTCGCGGCGCTGTTCCCGAATGTGCTGCCGTCCACGCTGGACACCGCCGGCACGTTGACGGCCACCAACGCCGCGTCCACCCCCTACACCCTGAAGATCATGACCTGGGTGGCGGTGATCTTCACTCCGGTGGTGCTGGCCTACCAGGGCTGGACCTACTGGGTGTTCCGCAAGCGCATCGGTGTGGCCAACATCCCCCAACACTGACCGCATCTCGCCGACGTGGCGGTATCCCGGGGGCGCGGATACCGCCACGTCGGCGATATCGAGTCGATCACGTCCGGCGTCCGCCGCTACCGTGTGCCGATGCACGTACGCGAACTCACCGCCGACGACCTCGACGCCGCCTGGGACCTGGGCCGGTTCGCGTTCGGCAACACCTCGGAACGAGCGGCGAGCACGCGGATCGTGGTACCCGGGATGACGCGCTGGGGCGCGTTCGACGACACCGGGCGGCTCGTCGGCAAGGCCGTCGACCTGCACCACGACCAGTGGTGGTCGGGGCGGGTGGTGCCGGCCGCCGACGTGGCCGGGGTGGCCGTCGCACCCGAGGCCCGGGGCCGTGGCGTGGCGAGGGCCATGCTCACCGCGTTGCTGCGCGGGGCGCACGAGCGGGGCGCGGCGGTCAGCGCGTTGTACCCGACCGTCGCCGCCCCGTACCGGGCCTGCGGGTGGGAGGCCGTCGGTGTGCTGCGGACGGTCGACCTGGCCACCGCCACGCTGCCCCGGTACCGGCCCGCGTCGCACCTCACCGTCCGGGCCGGTACGCCCGCCGACCTGCCCGCCGTCGCCGCCCTCTACGAGCGGGTCACCCGGCACCGTAACGGCCTGCTGACCCGCCGGGGTGAGCTGTTCGACGCCGACGATCGCGGCCTGCCCGGTGACGGACTCACCCTCGTCGAGAGGGGCGACGACCTGGTCGGCTACGCCACCTGGCAGCGGGGGAGCGGCTACGGTGCCGACTCGGTGCTCACCGTCGACGAGGCCCTGGCGGTCACCGCCGAGGCCGCCCGGGAACTCGTCGGGGTGCTCGCCAGTTGGGCGAGCGTCGCGCCGACCCTGCGGCTGTGTCCGCTCGACGGTGACGCGGTGAGCGCCTGCCTGCCGTTGGAGTCGGCCCGCGAGCACGAGCGGGACCTGTGGATGCACCGGCCGGTCGACGTCGCCCGGGCGGTGAGCACCCGTGGGTGGCCCGCCCACGTGCGGGGTGTCGTCGACTTCCGCCTCACCGATCCGCTCGCCGAGTGGAACACCGGCACCTGGCGGTTGGCTGTCGCCGACGGCGCGGCCGAGTTGACCCGCGTCGACGGTGAGGCGGATCTGCGGCTGGACGTCCGCGGTTTCGCGTTGCTGTACGCCGGGGCGGCCGGCGCCCGGTCGGTCGCGCAGGCGGGCCTGCTGCACGCCGCCGGTGTCGCGCCGGACGCCCTGGACCTGTTGGGCGCGGGCGGCCCGGCCCAGGTGCTCGACTACTTCTGACGGGTCGGACTCGTCCGGCGTCACCGCCACCTGCGGGCGATCGGCCCGACCACGTTCCCGGCGGTCAGGTCCGCGCACACGCCTGACCGGTCCGCCGACCCGCGACGGCACCGCTGTGCCCGGTCAGGCCGCCAGTTCGGCGTTCGCGCGTCGGCTGACCTGTGCCGCCACCGCCCCCGGTCAGGCCGCCAGTTCGGCGTTCGCGCGTCGGCTGACCTGTGCCGCCACCGCCCCCGGTCAGGCCGCCAGTTCGGCGTTCGCGCGTCGGGTGATCACGGTGAGCGCCCGGGCGGCGGCGTTCGCGTCGTCGGCGGGGATGTCGGCGTAGAGGCGCTCGGTGATGCCGGAGACGACGTCCGCGACGCGGGCCTGCGTCGCCTGACCGGCGTCGGTGAGCCGGATCCGCGCCGGGTCGGTGTCGTCGTCGGCGAGGTTCGCGTCGAGGAGTCTGGCGATCACCTCGTGGACGGCCGGCGCGTCGACCTTGAGTGTGCTGGTGATCCGGTCCGTCAGGTGGGCGCGGTCGACGGGCCCGTCGGCGAGGACGTTGAGCGCGAGCACCTGGCCGAAGGTGAGCCCGAGCGGGGCCACGGCCCGCTCCAGCAGGGCCCGGGTGGCGTAGTGGGCCTGGCCGATGACCTGGCCGTTGAGGGTGGGAGTGGTGGACATGACGCCTCCTTCTAAACGTTGGCCGCACCAACGTTGGTGAAGCCAACGTAGCATGGATCGTAGGTCGCGCCAACGATTCCTGTTAGGCTGCGGCCATGCAGTCCACCGCCCCGCAGTCACCCGCCGGGCTCCGCACCACCCCGACGTGGTTGCTCAACCAGACCGCCGCCCACGCCGCCCGGCTCATCAGCGAGGGCTTCGCCGCGCACGGCCTACGCGGCTACCACTACCGGCTGCTCGCCACGCTGGACGAGGACGGCCCCGCCAGCCAGGCCGACCTGGGCCGACGCTGCGGCATCGACCGCAGCGACGTCGTCGCGGCCGTCAACGACCTGGCCGGTCGAGGGCTCGTCGTACGCGCCCCCGACCCGGCCGACCGCCGCCGCAACGTCATCAGCCTCACCGACGCCGGCGCCGACGAGGCCCACCGGATGGGCGACACCGTCGGCCGGGTCCAGGACGAGCTGCTCGCCCCGCTGTCCACCGCCGAACGCGACCAGCTGACCCGCCTGCTCACCCGCCTGCTGGAGCACCACGCCCGGCGCTGAACACCCTCAGCGGGCCTCGCGCAGCTCCGCCAGGCGCGCCTCGATCTCGGCCAGCTCGGCGCGCAGCTTCTCGGCCTGCTGCTCCGCCTCGGCCCGCTCGGTGCCGAGGATCTGCTCCACCGCCTCCTGCACCCCGGGCACGTCGACCAGGGCCACCATCTTCAACGCCTCGGCCGGCTTCACCACGTACGGCTTCGCCAGGGCCTTGCTGCCCTGCTGCGCGGCGACGGTCCACTCACCGTCGGCGTACGCCAACGTGACGGTGAGACCGGCGGGCCCCTTCGGCTTGACGGCCTTGACCGCCCGCCGCGCCGGCGGCTTCTCCGTCTGCTCCACCTTCGGATCCTCCTGTCGCTGCGCGGGCACCCGCGGCGTGTCCAACACGAACTCCGGCGCCGCCACCGGCTCCGGCTCCGGCGCGGGCTCGGGTTTCGGCTCCACCACCCGACGACCGGCGCCCTTGGGCGCCACCGCCAGGTCGGCGGGGGAGAACGGCAACTCGTCGCGGCCGAACCGCACCACCACGAACTCGTCGGACACCTCCGGGTCGGTCAGCTCGACCACCTGACCGACCTGGCCGGCGATCTGCCCCGCCGAGGCGGTGAACACCACCCGTGGTTTACGCCCGGCCGCCAACGCCTCCCGGATGCTCTGCACCTCGTCAGTGGACAAACCCTGGCCGGCATCCATCACAACCCTCTTCCGTACACCTGTTTGATTTCTGTCTTGATACCAGCCGACTGCGACACCCGCCGCACAGGGCCCACGCCCACTCAGCCGCCCAACGCCCGCAGTGCGCGATCCGCGTGGTCGTTCATGCTGACCTCACTGTGGATCACCTCGATGACCCGCCGGTCGACGCCGATCACGAACGTCATCCGCTTCGTGCTCAACGCCCCCAACGGCATCCGCCGCCTCACCCCGAACTGCCGCGCCACCGTGCCGTCCTCGTCGGACAACAGCGGATAGTCGAACCCGTGCAGCTCGGAGAACTCCGCCTGCTTCGCCACCGGGTCCCGGCTGATGCCCACCCGCGACGCGCCCAACGCCGTGAACTCCGCCGCGAGGTCCCGGAAGTGGCAGCTCTCCGCCGTGCAACCCCGCGTCATCGCGCCCGGGTAGAAGAACACCACCACCGGCCCGGTCGCCAGGAACTCCGACAACCGCCGCGGCGTGCCCGTCTCGTCCGGTAGCTCGAAATCCTGCACCACGTCGCCGACACCCACACCCGCCACCGCGCACCTCCGTTGTCCCAGCGACCGAACGCGCGGGAAGCGTAAGCGATCACCCCGGAGCGACCCCGACTCCCCGGCCACCCCGCCGCCACCGTGTACCGAAGCCCGCCGCCTGTGACCCTCCTCTCGACGACCGAAGCGCGCCGGTCACGGTAGCGTCGGCGCATCCCGATCCGACAGCCCTGGAGTCGCCGTGGCACCGGTCACCGTCATCACCGGGGGCGGTCGCGGCATCGGCGCGGCCACCGCCCGCCGCCTCGCCGCCGCCGGTCACCACGTCGCCCTGTGCTACCGCCGTGACGAGGCCGCCGCCGCCACCGTCCTGGCCGACCTGCGCGCGACCGGAGTGCAGGCCATCGCGGTACGCGCCGACACCACCGACCCCGACCAGGTCGCCGAGCTGTTCGACGCCGCGGCGCGGCTCGGCCCGCTCACCGGCCTGGTCAACAACGCCGGCGTCACCAGCCTCATCGGGCCCTTCACCGAGCTGCGCGTCGAGGACCTGCGCCGGGTCGTCGACGTCAACCTCGTCGGCTACGTCCTGTGCGCGCAGCAGGCCGCCCGCCGGCTGAGCGACGGAGGCGCGATCGTCAACGTCTCCTCGGCCGCCGCCACCCTGGGCAGCCCGGGGGAGTACGTGCACTACGCCGCCGTGAAGGCCGCCACCGACACCCTCACCGTGGGTCTGGCCAAGGAACTCGCCCCGAAGGGCATCCGGGTCAACGCCGTCGCCCCCGGCATCGTGCGCACCGACATCCACGCCGACTCCGGGGTGCCCGACCGCCCCGACTCCGCCGTCGGCCGGATCCCGCTGGGCCGCGCGGGCGAACCCGACGAGATCGCCGCCGCCATCGCATGGCTGCTCGGCCCGGAGGCCTCCTACGCCACCGGCACGGTGCTGCGCGTCTCCGGCGGCCTGTGAGCCGGGGCGCCGCGCGCCCCGGCTCACCGCTCAGTGGGTGAACAGGTCAGTGGGTGAACAGCTTCGCCGCCGTGATGGCGGTCTGCGCCACCCCGTACCCGAGCAGCACCGCCACCACCAACCAGGAGATCCACAACCGGGCCTGCTGCCCGTTACGGCTGTCGTCGCTCATCGCGTACCGCTCCTCTGCTCGGTCTTCGGCTCGTCCACATTCGCCGCCGGCTCGTGGTAGCGCTGCGGCACCGGCCGCACCAACAGGTTCGCCACGAAGCCCACCGCGAGAACCCCCACCATGGTGAACAGCGCCGGCCGGTACGCCGCCGCCGTCAACGTGCCCGGCTCGCCCTGCGCGTCGAGGAACCCGTTGACGATCAGCGGGCCGGCGACCCCCGCCGCCGACCACGCGGTCAGCAACCGACCGTGGATCGCGCCGACCTGGAACGTGCCGAACAGGTCCCGCAGGTACGCCGGCACGGTCGCGAACCCACCGCCGTAGAACGACAGGATCACGCAGGCCAACAACACGAACAACGCCGTGGCGGTCTGCCCGACGAGGGCCAGCAGCGCGTACAGCACCATGCCGACACCCAGGTACACCAGGTAGATCGGTTTGCGGCCGATGACGTCCGACGTGGACGACCACACGAACCGGCCCGCCATGTTGAACAGCGACAGCAGACCCACGAACCCACCGGCCGCCGCGACGGTCACCGCCGACGTGCCGTCGTCCCGGAAGAAGTCCTGGATCATCGGGCTGGCCTGCTCCAGGATGCCGATGCCGGCTGTCACGTTGCAGAACAGCACCACCCACAGCAGCCAGAACGAGCGGGTCTTCACCGCGTTCGCCGCCGACACGTTCGCCGTCGTGACCAGTGGTTTCGCCGCCACACTCGCCGGGTCGAAGCCGGCCGGACGCCAATCCTCGGCCGGCACCCGCACGTTCGCCACCCCGAACATCATGATCACGAAGTAGCCGATGCCGAGTGTCACGAACAACCAGACCAGGGCGCTGCCGGACGCCGTCGACCCGGCGTTGGCCGGGTCGTAGGCGGGATCGAAGAAGGACAGCAGTTGCCGGGACAGGGGAGAGGCGACCATCGCCCCACCACCGAAACCCATGATCGCCAGACCGGTGGCCAGGCCCGGCCGGTCCGGGAACCACTTGATCAGAGTGGAGACCGGGGAGATGTAGCCGATGCCCAGGCCGATGCCGCCGAGCAGCCCGTAGCCCAGATACAGCAACCACAGTTGCTTCGTGGCGATGCCCAACGAGCCCACCAGGAAACCCGCCGCCCAGAAGCAGGCCGAGACGAACATCGCCTTACGCGGCCCGTTCTCCTCCACCCAGGTCCCGGCGACGGCGGCGGACAACCCCAGCATCACGATCGCGATGCTGAAGATCACCCCGATCGCGGTCTGGCTGGCGTCGAAGTGGGCGATCAGCGAGTTCTTGTAGACGCTTGTCGCGTAGACCTGGCCGATGCAGAGGTGGATGGCCAACGCCGCCGGGGGGATGAGCCACCGGCTGTAGCCGGGCGGCGCGACGGTGTGCCGACGATCGAGTGCGGAAAGCATGCGCTGCTTCCTCTCCGATGAGGACGAGACGTCCCCACAACGTGCCCACCGCACGTACCAGCGGCAAACCTCGACAGCGCCGGGTGGTCGAAACCGTGAGCTGAGCGGTCACTCAGCCGCCGGCTGCGCCCGCCACACCCAGTTACGCCGCTCGTAGAGCACGCTCATGCCCAGCCGACGCATGTTGTCCAGCGACGGATTCGACGCCCCCGGCGCGGGCCGACCCGTCTCGGCGGCGACCCACCGGCAACCGGCCGCCGCGGCGGCGGCCACCCGGGCCGCCAACAGACCCGACTGCGCGCCCCGACCCCGATGCGACGGCAGGGTGGCACCGGTGTTGAGGGAACCGACCTCGCCGTGCACGAACAGGTTCGCGGCCGCCACCATCTCCGCACCGTCCCACGCGGCGAACGGACGGAAGCCGGGGTCGCGGACACTCGCGGTCAGCATCGGCGCCAGGTGTTCCTCGGGCATCCCGAAACACCGCAACACGACCGACGCCCACTCGTGCACCGACCCGTCCGGAACCGGGCCCACCCGCAGGTCGGTGCCACCGGGGCTCAGGGCGTCGACCTCACCGGCGAGTTTCACCCACACACCGCCCGCCGTGATGTTCTCCCGCGCGCAGATCTCGTCCCAGTCCGCCGGCAACCGGTCCGGCGCGATCTGGATGACGGCGCTGGGCGTGCCCTCGGCGCGGTAGACGTCACACACCTGGGCGATCACCTCGCCGGTCACCGGCTCGGCGACGCCGAACCCGAGCGCCTTGGACCAGTAGCCGGTCGGGTCGTGCCGCATCGACAGCACCACCCCGCCGCCCACCCGGGCGGTCCGGATCCCGAGCGCGGCCCGCACGTCGGCCGGAGCACCCGACTCGTACCGGAACATGAACTCGGCCTCGGCCAGCTCGGCCAGCGCGCCTACCGTCTCGTCAGTCGCCACCCGGCACAGCCTGCCAGGGCGCGGTGCGCCCCGGCACCGGCGAGGCCGACGCCGTGAGCAGCGCCACTACCGCAGGTCCGGGGCGTGCCACCCGCCGGTGAGGGCCTCGGCGTCCGCCGGACCCCAGGTGCCCTTGTCGTACGACCGCACCGGCGCCGCCAGGTCCAGGATCGGCGCGACGATGCGCCACTCCTGCTCGATCGTCTCCGCACGGGCGAAACGCAGGTGCTGCCCGTCCATCGCGTCGTCGAGCAACCGCTCGTACGCCTCCTGGCGACGCCCGAGCGCCGAACCGAAGTCGACGGACAGGTCCACCGGGCGGCTCGTCACCTCGGCACCCGGGCTCTTCGCCTGGATCGACATCGTGATGCCGTCGCCACGCCCGAGGCGGAACCGCAGCAGGTTCGCGGCGGTCGCCGTGCCCCGCTCCGCCGGGATCAGCGCGCGCTGCGGCTGCTTGAACTCGACCACGACCTCCGTCGCCGTACCCGGCAGCGACTTGCCGGTGCGCAGGTAGAACGGCACGCCCGCCCAACGGGGTGAGTCGACGGTCAACCGGGTCGCCACGAACGTCTCCGTGTTGGAGTCGGCGGCGACACCCGGCTCGTCGCGGTATCCGGCGTACTGCCCCCGCACGGTGGACTCCGGCGACAGCGGCGCGATCTGCCGCAGCACCGCGGCCTCCGCCTCCCGGAACGCCGTCGTGTCGTCACTGGCGGGCGCCTCCATCGCGATCAACGCGACGACCTGCAGGATGTGGTTCTGCAACACGTCGCGGGTGGCGCCGACAGTGTCGTAGAACCCGGCCCGCCCCTGCGTGCCGAAGCCCTCCGCGAGGGTCACCTGGACGTTGTCGATGTGCTCGTTGTTCCACAACGGCTCGAACAACCGGTTGGCGAACCGGAAGGCGTAAAGACCCTCGACGGCCTCCTTGCCCAGGTAGTGGTCGATGCGGAACACCCGCTCGCTGTCGAACGCCGCCCGCAGCGTGCGATCCAACTCACGCGACGACTCCAGGTCACGCCCGAACGGCTTCTCCACGATCACCCGGCCTCGGTCGGCCAACCCGACCGCCGCGAGGCCCTCGACGACGGACCCGAACACCGCCGGAGGGATCGCCAGGTAGAAGAGCGGCCGCTCGGCGTCGCGCAGACGCTCGGCCAGGCGCTGGTACGTCGTCGGGTCGGCGTAGTCGCCGGAGATCATCGAAAGGTTGGCCGCGAGCCCGTCGAAGGTCTCCTCGTCGATCTCGTCGTTGGCCTCCAGCACCGACTTGCGGGCCGTGGTCACGAGCTGCTGGTCATCCCAGGGGGAGCGGGCCACGCCGATCACCGGGACGTTCAGGCGGTCGCGTCGGGTCAACTCGTACAGCGCCGGGAACAGCTTCTTCGAGACGAGGTCACCGGTGACGCCGAACAGCACCACCGCGTCTGAGCGCATGTGCATGGCTCTTCCATTCGATCATCTGATTCTGATCTTCCGAACGGAGAACGGCGCGACCCACCTCGGCATTCCCTGCTGGGCGGCGCACGTGAGGTCGGCGACAGCGACGGCGCTCACCGCGAACCCCGCGCTCCACCACCCGGTGCAGAATTCGACCATGCGCCTCACCTTCGACCAGTCAGCGGGAACCGGGCCGGAGATCATCTGCCTGCCGATGTTCAGCACGACCCGCGTCGCCACGGCCGCCGCCCTGGCACCCGCCCTCGCCGGTGCCGACCTGCGCGAGACGTACCTCGACCTGCCCGGCCACGGCGACACCCCGGCAACCTGCCCGGCCACGTCCCAGGCGGTGCTGGACGTGGTGTGCGCGTGGCTCGACGAGCACGTCGACGCCCCCGTCCTCCTGGCCGGCGCCTCCTACGGGGCGTACCTCGCCGCCGGGATCGCCCGCCGACGACCCGAACTCGTCCGCGGCCTGCTCCTCGTCTGCCCCGGTGTCACCATCGCGCCGAGCGGCCGCACCCTGCCCGAGGAGCGCCCGGCACCGGGGCCGGCCGGCTGGCTCGACGAGGCCCCCACCGACCTTCGCGCGCACCTCGACGCCGCGTTGGGCCACCGCACCCCGGCCGTGGTCACCACGGTGCTCGCCGCCCTCGCCACCGGCGGCCCCGGCGACGACACCTTTCAACGGACGCTGCGGTCCGGCTCCGGGTACGCGCTCCCGGACGAGGACGTCGACACCCCCTTCCCCGGGCCGGTCAGGGTGCTCACCGGCCGACAGGACGGCGTCGTCGGGTACGCCGACCAGTTCCACGCCATGCGCCGCTACCCCCGTGGCACCTACACGACCATCGACCAGGCCGGCCACTATCTGCCCTTCGAACAACCGGCCCTGCTGCGCGCGCACACCCAGGACTGGCTGCGGCGAACCCGCGCCTGACCCACCCTCCCGGCGAGCACACCCTGACTTTTGTCACGAGCACACTGTGCACCACGCATCGAAGGGTCGTGACTAACTGCACTGTGGCGCGCCCCGTCCCGTCAACGAGACTCGATCCAGAACGCCGGCACGACAGCCGGCCGGGTTCGAGACGGGAGGCGGGACGGTGGACGAGCGCTACGACAGCTACTGCGCCGCGGATCGACTGTTCTACGACTCGCTCGGCACCGCTGTCGCGCAGCCCGACTTCCCGGCCGCCACGGCGAGCCGTTCGACGACTGGCTGATCTACGGCCCAGGCCCCACCTGGCATGAGGGTCTGATTCGATAATGCACATTATGTAAAGTCATGGAATCCGGCGGTCCCCTCGACCACCGTCATCCACGGGTCAACCCGGGCGGGCACGCGTCCTCGTCCGGCCCGACGGGGCGGGCGTTGACCAGCGGATGGCGCCGCAGACGCGCCACCACAGCGGCGCTGCCGCCGAAGTCGGTCCAGGTGTCGTCCCACAACGCCGAGACGAGCCAGGAGCGATCCGCCGGGAAGAACAGATCCGGCAGCGGACCGTCACCACGCATGTGGCCGGTTCTCCAGGTCAGGGCCTGCTCGGGTCCGGCTTCGACCACCACGTAGGGATAGTCCCAGTAGAGGGAGATCCTCGGGGCGTGCGGGAAGACGACGTCGTGGGCGCCGGTGTCGAGGTAGCCCAGCCACCAGGGCTGATCCGTGGTGCACGACGCAAGTTCGTCCACCACGGCGCGTTCGTGGGCGTCGAAGCCGACACCTTCGGGTGGGTGGAACGTGGCGTACGCGTCGAACACCGGCGGGATCGCGGTGGTGACCGAGAAGCCCTGCGTGGTCTGCCCGGCGAGCCAGCGGACGTCGTCGGGGGTGCCGATCCGCCAACGCTGTCCGTCCTTGTCGACGTCCATGGGCTCCGTCCAGGTCGATGCGTCGTCCGCGCCATAGCGGCCGGACTGGGCGGCCGACGACGCGCAGGGCGCCCACCCTGGTCGACCGACAGCCCGCCACTGGTGTCCCTCCGGGCAGACCAGGTCCGTCGGTTCGCCCACCTCTCGATGAACGAAGACCGCGCCGGGTCGCCCGCAGTGCGGGCAGGTGGTGACGGGTACTGCCATGCCGCGCAGAGTACGTGTTCCCTCGATCCGCGCGACGCGTTGCCGCGATGCGCGCCGGCCGACAGGTGGCCGCGCCGCTGTCGAACCACCCCGGAACGCAGGACCCCGAAGGCAGTGCCTGCTCCCCTTGTCCGGGGCTGGTACGGGGCACTTCCCGGCAACCCGAAAATGCTGCATAATATCGCTTATGCATGACAAAAAGGACGAATCGCTCGCAGTGTTGATCGAGGAGTTCCTGACCGCCCGGGCCACCCGCAAGCCCTCCCCGCACACCCTGGCCGCATACCGGCGAGATCTGCTCGCGGTGGCGGCCCTGGTCGCCGAGGATGCCGCCACTCCCCTCCCCCTGGACGCCTTGTCGATCACCGACCTCTCCCCCAGGGTGATGCGGGCGGCCTTCGCCCGGTTCGCCGCTCCCCGGGCGCCCGCGTCGGTGCATCGGGCCTGGTCCACCTGGAACAGTTTCTTCACGTTCCTCGTCGCTGACGGGGTCGTGGCCGGCAACCCGATGCCGGCGGTCGGGCGGCCCCGGGCGCTACTCCCCCAGCCGAAGCCGTTGCGGGGCGCGGACACCCCCGAGGTGCTGCTCGCGTCCGCCGCGCGGGACGAGGGTCGGCAGCGCGATCCGTGGCCCGAGCGGGACGTCGCGGTGTTGGCGGTGGCGCTCTGCGCCGGGCTGCGCCTGTCGGAGCTGCTGGCGTTGCGGGTGGGTTCGCTGGGTGGTCGGCCTGGTGAGCGGCGGATCGAGGTGCTCGGGAAGGGTGGGCGGCCCCGGGTGGTGCCGATGGAGGCGGATCTGGACCGGGTGTTGGAGGACTATCTGGACAGTCGGGTGCGGCGGTTCGGTTCCCGGTCGGTACGCCCCGACTCGGCGTTGCTGGTGGATCGGCGGGGTGAGCCGTTGCGTCGTGGTGGGCTGCAGTACCTGGTCGAGTCGTGTTATCGGCGTGCGGGCATCGGTGACCGGGTGCCGCAGGGCGCGCGGTTGCACGCGTTGCGGCACACCTTCGCGACGCGGCTGGCCGAGGACGGGGCGAGCGCGGCGGAGATCATGCGGTTGTTGGGGCATGCGTCGTTGGCGTCGTCGCAGACGTACATCGAGGTGACGGTCGGGCAGCAGCGCGACGCGGTCCGGGCCAACCGGACCAACCGTGCGTTGGCGGCTCTGCTGCCGGTGCGGCCGCGGTGAGCGGTGGTCAGTGCGCGCGGTGGCCGGTGCCGGCGGTGACGGGCAGTGGGCCGAGGACGGCGTTGATGATGTGGATTCGGGCGTTGGTGGCCTGGTAGTCGGAGCAGACGGTGTCGGCGCGGTCGCCGAGGCGGCTGGTGGGTCCGGTGCGGGTGACGGTGATCGTGGTGCCGTCGAGGGTGGTGGCCCGGCCGGCGGTGGTGAGGTCGGCGATCGGGTGGGTTTCGCTGACGAGGTGGGCCTTGAGCAGGGTGCGGAGCTGGTCGGTGTGGTGGGTCATGAGGTCGTCCCAGTTGTCCTCGGAGAACGTGGCGGCGAAGGCGTCGTCGGTGGGGGCCAGGATGGTGAGGCCGGTGCCGGCGGGCAGGTCGGTGAGGACGCCGCTGGTGCGCAGGGCCGCCTCGAAGGTGGTGAGGGTGGGGATCCAGCGCAGCGCCTGGTCGGCGGGTTGGCCGGCGAGGAAGGTCGGGTTGCCGGGGTCGGTGCCGGTGGGTAGGGCGGCGCAGAGGGGTCCGGTGACCTGGGGTGTGGTGTCGGCTGGTGGTTGGGTGGCGGCGCGGGGGGTGTCGGTGCTGCTGGTGCAGGCGGTGAGCAGCAGTGTCGGCACGAGGAGGGCGAGGGCCCGCAGTCGGGGGTGTCGCGCTGGGGTGGCGGGTTGCGACACGGTGGCCTCCACGGGTCGGGGGTCGGTGGGTGCCGGCGGCGCGGGCGGTGGGTCCCGCGCCGCCGGCGTGTTCAGGTGACGGTCAGAGTGCCGCGCACTGGTTGGTGCGGGGGCCGTGGACGGTGTTGGCGATGCCGAGGTTGCTCGGGGTGGGGTTGTTGCCGGTGCAGGTGAGCGGGCCTCGGATGGTGGTGCCGGCGAGCAGTGGGGTGTCGGTGCCGGTGGTGTTGGTGGAGAGGTCGGCGGGGCCGGCGATGGTGACGTCGATGACGGAGACGGCGTCGGTGGTGTCGGCGATGCGGAGCGGGCCGTTGACGGTGCTGTCGGCGAGGAGGACGCCGGCGGCGCCGGTGGCGGTGAGGGGGCCGCTGATGGTCGTCGCGGTTGCGACGAGTGCCGCGCCGGGTCGGACGGTGACCGGGCCGTTGATGGTGGCGTCGGTGGCGCAGGTGAAGCCGGTGACGGTCAGGGGTCCGTTGCGGCGGCCGGTGAGGGTCGGGTGGACGCGTTCGCCGTCGGTCAGCTTCTCGACGCCGAGTGGGTCGAGGAGCAGTGGGATGAGGCCGCGTTCGGGTTGGTTGAGGGGGACGTAGTAGCCGTCGGTGGTCTTGACGACCTTCCAGCCGTGGGCGGTGATGCGTTGGGCGACGGTGGTGCCGGCGCCGCCTGGTCCGTCGGTGCGGGCGCCGTTGTACTGCTCCTCGGTGAGCTTGTAGGCGCAGGGTGCGTTGTCGAGGATGAGGTTGGCGGGGGGCGCGTCGAGCGGCGGCGGGCTGTCGCCGGGGTGCGGCGCGGGATGGGCGGGGATGGGTCGGGATCCGCGGAAGACGAGGCGGCCGGTGTTGGCGGCCTGGGTCTCGATGGCGTCGGCGCGGGAGTTGAGGATGTCGGCGCGGTCGGCGCGGTGGTAGTCGAGGAACTGGTGGAAGGTCCACAGGGCGGAGTAGGTCTTGCGGCGGCGGTTGTTGGCGGTGTTGCCCTCGTCGGGGCGGGTCTGGCCGCCGGAGCTGCGCAGTTCCAGGAGGGAGTTGGTGACGTTCTTGAGGCCGAGGGTGTTGCGCAGGATGGTTTCCTCGCTGAGGCCGACGTTGCCGCCGCCTTCGCAGCCGTAGGGGCAGGCCCACCAGCCGGCTTCGGCGCCCTTGGCGTACATGTGGCCTTCGATCATGTCCTGGGACTGGTCGAAGATGGGTTGGGCGACGTTCTGGTGTCGGGGTGGGAGCATCGGGAGGTCGCCGGCGCGGGAGTTGCCGTATTCGTGGCCGTCGTAGCCGGCGACGGGTCGGTAGTCGCGGACCATTTTGATGTACGCGGTGGTTTCGGGTTGGCGGATCAGGGAGTAGTCGCGGTTGAGGTCCTGGCCGGTGGAGTTGCCGCGGGTGTTGTTGGCGCGGCCGTCGCCGTTGATGGTGGGGACGATCAGGACGGTGGTGTGGCTGAGCAGGTCGGTGATGCGGGGGTCGGTGCTGAAGGCGAGTTGGCGGGCCATGATGAGGCAGGCTTCGCGGTCGCCGGGTTCGTTGCCGTGGACGTTGCAGTTGATGGCCACGGGTGCGGTGGCGGCGACGGCGGCGGGGGTGGCCGGTGGGGTGGGGTGGCCGATGACCAGCATGTTGATGGGTCGGTTCTGGACGGTGCGGCCGAGTTCGACGACGCGGACGCGGTCGCTGAGGGCGTCGGTGGCGGCGGTGTAGGCGTACTCGTCGGTGTCGCTGGTGTATTGCGCGGCGTGGGTGGTCTCCCATTGGGTGCGCAGGTGTTGGCCGGGGGTTTCGGGATTGCCCCAGGGTGCGGTGGTGGTGGCGACGACGGGGTCGGAGTAGGGCTGTTCGGTGGTGCCGACGCGGGCGCGTACCCGCCATTGGAAGGTGTCTCCGGGGTTGAATCCGGCGTCGGCGAAGGTGGGTGACTGTTGGTTGATCTGGCGGTTGGGGCGCCAGACGCCGACGATCGTGGGTGTGCCGGTGGGGGTGTCGGTGGCGTCGACGGGTGTGCGTTCGATCTGGTAGTCGGTGGCGTCGGGGACGGGTTGCCAGGCGAGGGTGGCGTATCCGTCGGCTTGGCGGACGGTGAGGTCGGTGACCTGCGCGGTGGTGGGTTGGGCGTGGGCGGGGGTGGGTGCGGTGGTGAGGGTGAGGGCGGCGATGGTGGACACGGCGATGAGGGTGGGTCGCTGACGTCTCATGTGGCCTCCGACGAGGTGCTCGTGGGCGCGTGTCGATCAGCATGATCGTCGAGGTCCGTCGATGCAATGATCTTGAGGGAATCTTGCGGCTCGTGGTGCGCTCCCCCGCCAGGTGCAGGAGCACGGTGCCGATGTCGGTGGCGGCGGCGCGTACGCGGCGGGTCGGGACGGTGTCGCCGGTGATCCAGAGCGCGCCGTGGTGTTGCCCGTTCCAGCGCAGGATGAAGCCGATCTCCAGGGGGCTGGGGTCGGCGTTGATCGCTTCGACCTCCGCCTCCAGACCGGGGTACGCGGGGGTGAGCACCCGGAAGCCTTTGGCCTGGTAGTGGGCCCACTGCTCCCAGCTGCGCGGGGTGACCCAGAATCCGTGGATGAGGACGATGGTGTCCGGCGTGCCGCTCATGTCAGCGCCGTGGCGTCGGGGGTGGCGATGGCGTGACGACGGTGGTGTCGGTGAGCCCACCCTAGACATTCGTGACTCGCGATGCCGGGCTTTTCGTGACGTCCGTCAGTCGAGGTCGACCAGCAGGGGGCGGTGGTCGGAGATGGTGGACGGTGGGGCGGTGACGGCGCGTACCGGTGGGAGCTGTTGGAGGGCGTGCCGGTCGGCGAGGATGTGGTCGAGTTGGACGCGGGGTTGCCCGGCGGGGTAGGTGGGGCGGCGGCCCAGCGGGTGCCAGCCGGAGACGAGTCGGGCCGCGCCGGCGGGCAGGTTGAGGTCGCCGAGCAGGACGCGGGGGGCGGGCAACGCGCGCAGGGCGCGGACCGTCTGGCGGAGCTGGCGGGCGTTCCAGCCGGGCACGAAGGACAGGTGGGTCGCGGCGACGGTGAGCGGGCCGTGTGGGGTGTCCAGGACGGCGGCGAGGACGACGCGGGGTTCGTCGTGCAGCAGGATCAGGCCGCCGCGGGGGCCGGGTACGTAGACCGGTGAGCGGACGGGGGCGGGCTTGAGTCGGGTGACGTGCCAGCTGCGGACGGGGTGTCGGCTGACCAGCCCGATGCCGTAGCAGGGTTCGCCGTGTCCGTCGTCGTCGTGGCGGAGGGGGCGGAAGTGTTCGCCGGGGGTGCCGACGACGGCGGCGGCGAAGCGGTGGTGTGGTGCGTCGAGGGCGCGGGCGGCGATGGCGGTGAGGTCGAGGTTGCCGCTGCGGTGTTGGTCGCGGTCGACCTCCTGCAGGGCGAGCACGTCGGCGTCGAGGGCGCCGACGGCGGCGGCGAGCCGGTCGGGGTCGACGAGCCCGTCGGTGAGGGATCGTCCGTGCAGCAGGTTGAAGGTGGCCAGGCGCACTCCTGCACCTTACGTGCCCGTGGGATGGTTGCCGGGTGGTGAAGGTGTTGCTGTGTTCGATGGTGGTGTTCGTGGCGGTGGGTGCGTTGGGGGTGTGGTTGCGGCGTACGCGGGGTCGCTGAGCGGTGAGTTCTCCCACTCGGGGGGCCGGTCGGGCGCGTCGGGTGGCGAGAATTGCGACCCGTGGACGCCGTGACGCTGAGTACTCTGCTGGCCGCCGCCGCGATGGCGGGATGGGTCGATGCCGTCGTCGGCGGTGGTGGGTTGCTGCTGTTGCCGGCGTTGTTGGTGGCTGCCCCCGGGTTGCCGGTGGCCACCGCGTTGGGCACGAACAAGCTGGCGGCGATCTTCGGTACGTCCACGGCGGCGGCGACGTACGCCCGGCGGACGAAGGTGGATTGGCGGGTGGCGGGTCCGGCGGCCGGGTTGGCGGTGCTCAGCGCGGGTGTGGGCGCGGCGTTGGCCGGGGCGGTGCCGGCGTCGGCGTACCGGCCGGTGGTGTTGGTGGTGCTGGTGGCGGTGGCGGTGTTCGTGCTGGTGCGTCCCCGGATGGGGGTGGTGGCGGTGCCGGCGAAGCGGACTCCGGTGCGGGTGGGTGTGGTGGTCGCGCTGGCCGGGGTGGGTATCGCCCTGTACGACGGGATGATCGGTCCGGGCACCGGCACGTTCCTGGTGTTGGCGTTCACGACTGTCGTCGGCGCGGACTTCGTGCACGGTTCGGCGATGGCGAAGGTCGTCAACGCGGGCACGAACCTGGGTGCGTTGGTGGTGTTCGGGGTGACCGGACACGTGTGGTGGCTGCTGGGCGCGGGGATGGCGGTGTGCAACATCGCCGGTGCGGTGCTGGGTGCGCGGATGGCGTTGCGCCGGGGGTCGGGGTTCGTGCGGGTGGTGCTGCTGGTGGTGGTGCTGGCGTTGGTGGCGAAGCTCGGCCACGACCAGTGGGTGGCCCGGTGACGGTGCGCTGACCCGCTGCCGCCGGTCGTCGCCGCGCCGGCCGGGACCGCCGACAGCGACTGACGGGACCGCCCGGCCGGCGCGTCGGTCGGATCAGCGCAGGCGGATCAGCGGCGGCGGCTGGGTGAGTCGAAGCGGCCGGCGCGGATCTCGCGCAGGGCCCGGCGGCGGATGTCACCGCGCAGCGTGTCGACGTAGAGGGTGCCGCGCAGGTGGTCGGTCTCGTGTTGCAGGGCGCGGGCGAGGAAGCCGCTGCCGGAGATGGTCAACGGTTCGCCGTTCTGGTCGACGCCGTGTGCGGTGGCGTGCAGGGCCCGCACGGTCGGGAAGTACAGCCCGGGGATGGACAGGCAGCCCTCCTCGTCGTCCTGGAGTTCGTCGGACAGTTCGAGGGTGGGGTTGATCAGGTGCCCGCGGTGCCCGTCGGCGTCGTAGACGAACACCTGGGCGCTGACGCCGATCTGCGGTGCGGCGACACCGGCGCGGCCGGGCTCGCCGAGCAGGGTGTCCATCAGGTCGGCGACGAGGGACCGCAGCTCGGCGTCGAAGGTGGTGACCGGCTCGCATTCGGTGCGCAGGACGGGGTCGCCGATGATCCGGATGGGCCGCATGGTCATGACCGGCAGCTTATCGCCGTCGGCGGCGGAGTCAGCGTCCGGCCAGGGTGGCGCGGATCGGCGCGACCTTCGCCGCGGCCTCGGCGACCTCGGCGGCCGGGTCGCTGTCCCAGGTGATGCCGCCGCCGGCCCAGGTGTGCAGGTGGCGGCCGTCGGCGGCGGCGGTGCGGATGGTCAGGCCGAGGTCCACGCGGCCGGGGGCGACCCAGCCCAGCGCTCCCATGCTGGCGCCCCGGCCGACCGGTTCGAGGGCGTTGATCTGGGTCAGGGCGGCGAGTTTCGGGGCGCCGGTGACGGACCCACCGGGGCAGGTGGCGCGCAGCAGATCGGCGAGGCCGAGGCCGTCGGCGGCGACGGCCCGTACCGTCGACTCGGCCTGCCACAGGTCGCACCAGCGGCGGACGGTGAACAGGTCGTCGACGGTGACGGTGCCGGTGCGGGCGATGCGGGCGAGGTCGTTGCGTTCCAGGTCGACGATCATGACGTGTTCGGCGCGTTCCTTCGCGCTGGCGAGGAGTTCGGCGCGGCCGGCGGCGGTGGCCGGGCGGGTGCCCTTGATCGGTCGGGTGATGAGGTACCCGTCGGTGACCTCGATGAGGGTCTCCGGGGAGGCGCAGCCGATGGCCCAGCCGTCGCCGGTGAGCACACCGCCGTAACGGGCGCCGGGCAATCCGCCGAGGCGGCGCAGCGCGGGCAGCGGGTCACCGGTGTAGGGGGCGGCGGCGTGCCCGACGACATTGGTCTGGTAGACGTCGCCACGACCGATGGCGGCGCGCACGCGCGTGACCGCGTCGGCGTGCTGCCGGGGCGTCCAGCTCTCGGCCCACTCGCCGAGCCACCACGTCGACGCGGGCGGGCCGAACGGGTTGGCCGTCGGCGGGCGGTGCTCGTAGACGACGACGGCGAGGTCGGGCAGCGTCGGCGCGGGTTCGGGTGCCGTGCTGGGCGCACCGGCCAGGTGCGCGCCGGCGGCGGCGGACAGGTAGAGCGTGGCCCCGCAGACCCCGCTGCCGAGGTGGTGCGCGCTGGCCGGGCGGGTCAGGTCGTGCAGGGGCAGGCCGTGCGCGGCGAGGAACTCCTCGGCCAGGGCCGCGGGGTCGCCTCCGTCGCCGAGGCGCCACTGCAGGCGGGCGCGTTCGGTGAGCGCGCCTCGGCATGCGGCCGGGCCCGCCGGGACATCGACGAACGCCGCCGAGTCGCGGCGCGCGACGGAGCCGGCCGGGTCGCGGCGCGCGACGGAGCCGGCCGGGTCGCGGTTCGCGGCCGAGCCAGCTACGCCGCGTTCCGCGGTAGACACCTGTGGGAGCGTTTCCACGCCGTACGGTTCGACCTTCCTCATCCGTTCAGTGGATTTCCGGCGCGACAGACGGACACCTGCTCGATGCCGGACACTTTCGCTTGGTACTGTGCGTCACTGGTCATGTGAACCATGACACAGTGCCCCCACAGTCCGGAGAACCCGATGTGCCAGCACCAACCGACCTGCCCCTCCGCTGAAGCCACCGACCGGGAAGCCGCGCGAGTCCTCGCCTGCTTCCGTGAGCAGGGCTGGAGCCTGCTCTGCAATGGTGTCATCGTCTTCGAGGACACTGGCGAGCTGCTCCCCGACGGCAGCAGCATCGCACCGCACCGCGGCCCCGCCCGCCACGCCCTCGTGGCCTGACCGACCACTCAGCGTCACCGAATAGCCGCGATCGGCCCGGTCGTTCCCCGGGTCGCAGCGGCTGCCGGGGCGGCTCGCACCGCCCGCCCCGGCACGCCCGTCGCCACTCAGTCCTCGAACGCCTCCGGCGACGGGCACGAGCAGACCAGGTTCCGGTCGCCGTACGCGCCGTCGATGCGCCGCACCGGCGGCCAGTACTTCCCAGCCCGGTCCACCCCGGCCGGGTACGCGCCCACCGACCGCGGGTACGCGTGCGGCCACTCGTCACCGCTGACCATCGCCGCGGTGTGCGGCGCGTTCGCCAGGGGGTTGTCCCCGGCCGGCCACTGCCCCGAGGCGACCTGCTCGATCTCCGCGCGGATCGCGATCATCGCGTCGCAGAACCGGTCCAGCTCGGCCAGGTCCTCGCTCTCGGTCGGCTCCACCATCAGCGTCCCCGCGACGGGGAACGACATCGTCGGCGCGTGGAAGCCGTAGTCGATCAGCCGCTTCGCCACGTCGTCCACTGTCACCCCGGTGGCCTTCGTCAACGGCCGCAGGTCGAGGATGCACTCGTGCGCCACCAGGCCCTTGTTGCCGGCGTACAGCACCGGGAAGTGCCCCCGCAGACGCGCCGCCACGTAGTTCGCCGCGAGGACCGCCACACCGGTCGCCCGGGTCAGGCCCTCGGCGCCCATCATCCGCAGGTACGCCCACGGGATCGGCAGGATCCCCGCCGACCCGTACTTCGCCGCCGAGATCGCCGGCGTCGCGTCCGCGTGCGCGCCCAACGGGTCACCGGGCAGGAACGGCGCCAGGTGCGCGCGTACCGCCACCGGCCCGACGCCGGGGCCACCGCCGCCGTGCGGGATGCAGAACGTCTTGTGCAGGTTCAGGTGCGACACGTCCGCCCCGAACTTACCCGGCTTCGCGAAGCCGACCAGGGCGTTGAGGTTCGCCCCGTCGACGTACACCTGACCGCCGGCGTCGTGGACCTTCGCGCACAGCGACGCGATGCCCGTCTCGTACACGCCGTGCGTCGACGGGTACGTCACCATGATCGCGGCGAGCGCGTCCCGGTGCTTGTCGATCTTCGCGTCCAGGTCGACCAGGTCGACGTTGCCGTCGTCGTCGCAGGCCACCACGACGACCCGCATGCCGGCCATCACCGCCGACGCCGCGTTCGTGCCGTGCGCCGACGACGGGATCAGACACACGTCGCGGTGCGTGTCGCCCCGCGACGCGTGGTAGGAGCGGATCGCCAGCAGCCCGGCCAGCTCACCCTGCGAACCCGCGTTGGGCTGCACGCTGACCGCGTCGTAGCCGGTCACCTCGGCCAGCCACGACTCCAACTGGCCGATCATCTCCCGGTACCCGACGGTCTGGTCGTCCGGCGCGAACGGGTGGATGTGCGCGAACTCCGCCCAGGAGACCGGCTCCATCTCGGTGGTCGCGTTCAGCTTCATCGTGCAGGACCCGAGCGGGATCATGCCCCGGTCCAGGGCGTAGTCGAAGTCCGACAGCCGCCGCAGGTAGCGCAGCATCGCCGTCTCCGAGTGGTGGCTGCGGAACACCGGGTGGGTCAGGAACTCGGTGGTGCGGGCCAGGTCGACCGGCAGGGTGGCGTCCACGTCGCCGTCGAACGCGGCCACCCCGAACGCCTCCCACACCAGGGCCAGGTGCGCGAGGGTGGTCGTCTCGTCGCAGGACACACCCACCCGGTCGGCGTCGACCAGCCGCAGGTTCACGCCCCGCTGCGCGGCGGCCGCGACGACGGCCGACGCCCGGCCCGGCACCCGCGCGGTGACGGTGTCGAAGAACGCGACGTCCGCGACGTCGACGCCACCGGCGCGCAGCCCGGCCGCGAGCCGCGCCGCCATCGCATGGGTACGCGACGCGATGTCCCGCAACCCGTCCGGGCCGTGGTAGACGGCGTACATGCCGGCCATCACCGCGAGGAGCACCTGCGCGGTGCAGATGTTGCTGGTCGCCTTCTCCCGCCGGATGTGCTGCTCCCGGGTCTGCAACGCCAACCGGTACGCCGGGTTGCCGTCCGCGTCGCGCGACACCCCGACCAGACGCCCGGGCAGCATCCGCTCCAGGCCCGCGCGCACCGCCAGGTAACCGGCGTGCGGCCCACCGAATCCCATGGGTACGCCGAAACGCTGGGTGGTGCCGGCGGCGATGTCCGCCCCGATCTGCCCCGGCGCCCGCAGCAGCGTCAACGCCAACAGGTCCGCGGCGACGGTGACCAGCGCCCCCACCGCGTGCGCGGCCTCGACCAGGCCCGCGTGGTCGCGGACCGCCCCGGACGCCCCCGGGTACTGCAGGTGCAGGCCGAAGAACTCCGCCGGCAACTCGTCGGCATCGACGTCGAGGACCCGCACATCGATGCCCAGCGGCTGCGCCCGGCTGGTGATGACCGCGATGGTCTGCGGCAGGGCGTCGGCGTCGACCACGTACACCGGGCTCTTGCTCTTGGACGCGCGGCGCGCGAGGGTCATCGCCTCCGCCGCCGCGGTGCCCTCGTCGAGCATGGAGGCGTTCGCGGTGGCCAACCCGGTCAGGTCGGTGACCATCGTCTGGAAGTTCAGCAGCGCCTCCAGGCGGCCCTGGCTGATCTCCGGCTGGTACGGCGTGTACGCCGTGTACCAGGCCGGGTCCTCGAGGACGTTGCGGCGGATCACCGCCGGGGTGTGCGTGCCGTGGTACCCCAGGCCGATCATGGAGACGGCGACGGTGTTACGGGCCGCCAGGGCCCGCAGCTCGGCGATCGTCTCGGCCTCGGTGGCCGGGTCCGGCAGGTCGAGGGTGCCGTGCCAGCGGATCACCTCGGGGATCGCGGCGTCCATCAGCTCGTCGATCGAGTCGTGCCCGACGACCTCCAACATCCGACGCTCGTCGTCGGGGCCGGGACCGATGTGACGGGTGGCGAACTGCTCTACGGTCATGGGTGGCGCTCCCGGGGCGAGGTCGACGTGTCGGCCTCCCCCTCTGTCACACCCACGAGCGGCGCTCCACAGTGCCTGCCCACGAGGTCCTTTTGCCTGAGAGGTTCCGGGGAGGATTTGCCCCTTCGGCGCCGCCCTGCGTGCTCTCGGGCGGTCTCTCCCACGTGGGTGTTACCGGCACCGACAACGCTACCAGCGCCGGTGTTACCGCCAGATGTCCTACCCCCGGCCCGTGCCGGTCACCCCGCCGCCGGTCACACCCCCACGGTCGCCGCGCTGCCACTGACCCGCGCGGCCAACTCCGGCAACACCACACCCAGCGGCGCATCGACGCACACCCGGGCGTGCCCGTCACCACGGGTCGGCCCCTGGTTGACGATCGCCACCGGGATGCCCTGTTTCGCCGCCCGAATCACGAAACGCCGCCCGGACATCACCGTCAACGACGACCCCAGCACCAGCAACGACCGGGCCTGCTCCACGGCGGCGAAGCACCGCGCCACCCGCTGCGCCGGCACCGTCTCGCCGAAGAACACCACGTCCGGCTTCAACATGCCGGTGCCGCAGATCCCGCAGTCCACCGTCCGGAACGCCGCCACCTGCTCATCGGGGAGATCCACATCACCGTCCGGGTTGACCCCGGCGACCCGGGCCGTGAAATCCGGGTTCGCCTCGCGCAACCGGCGGTCCAACTCCTCCCGGGAGGTCAGGTTGCCGCAGTCCAGGCACGTCACCTCGTCCAGGCGGCCATGCAACTCGATCACCGACGTGCTGCCCGCCGCACCGTGCAGACCGTCGACGTTCTGGGTGATCACCGTGTCGACCAGACCGGCCCGCTGCAACCCGGCGACCGCCCGGTGCCCGTCGTTCGGCGCCGCGCCGGCGATCAACCGCCACCCCAGGTGGCTACGCGCCCAGTACCGCCGCCGGGCCACCGGATCCCGGGTGAACGCCTGGTACGTCATCGGCGTGTGCCGCCGCGCCACCCCACTCGGGCCCCGGTAGTCCGGGATGCCCGACTCGGTGGACAGGCCCGCACCGCTGAGCACCACCACCCCACCCCCGGCCACCAGCGAGGTCAACGCGTCGAGGCTCTCCATCACCCCTCCATGCTGCCTCAACCCGCCACCCACCGCCGAACCCCGCAGAGGTTCGGCGGTGGACGTGCCGCGCCGTGAACCCGGCGACGACGTCGGCCGAACCCCGCAGAGGTTCGGCGGTGGACGTGCCGCGCCGTGAACCCGGCGACGACGTCGGCCGAACCCCGCACGGGCCCGGCGGCGGGAAGCAACCGCGCCGCCTACCCGGCGACGACGTCGGCGACGACGCAGGCGATGTTGTCCGGCGCCCCCTGCGCCCGCGCCGACTCGACCAATGCCCGCACCGTCTGCTCCGGGTCGGTGGGCGCGGCCAACGTCGACCGCACCGCGTCCCGGTCGACGACCGCGGACAACCCGTCCGAGCACAGCAGGTACCGGTCACCCGGCCGCGCGGTTCGCAGTGCCAGGTCAACCTCGACCTGCGCCCCGGCGCCGAGGGCGCGGACCAACAACGCCCGCTGCGGATGCACGGCGGCCTCGGCACTGTCGAGCCGCCCCTGATCCACCTGCGCCCGCACCCAGGTGTGATCCTGCGTGAGCAGCGACAACTCACCATCGCGCAGCAGATACGCCCGGGTGTCACCGACGTGCGCGAGGGCCAACTGGGAACCGCTGCGCAGCAGCACGGTCAACGTGGTGCCCGGCTGGTCGTCGCCGGTCGCCAACCCGCGCACACTCCGGTCGGCGTCGGCGACCGCTGCGGCGAGCATCGCCACCAGATCCACGGCCGGTGAATCCACCAGCGCCAACGGGGTGAGCGCCTCGATCGCGGCGGCGCTGGCGGCAGCACCGCGCGGCCCCCGGATGCCGTCGGCGACGGCCCACAACCGGTCACCGGCATACACGGCGTCCTCATTGCTGTCGCGCACCAACCCCGTGTCACAACAGGCGGCGTAGCGGACGACGACCGCCGTACTCGGATCGGACATGGTGGTACCCCCTTCGGACAGGTGGTCCACGAGGAGGGTCGCGAGCCGGGCGCGTGCCGCCGTGTCAGCGGTGACCCGCCGCCAGTACGCGGTGACCGCCTCGGCCGCCGCCGCCGGATCCAACCCACACACGACGCGGATCGTCGCCAACGGCATTCCGATGCCCCGCAGCCGCGCGACCAACCGGGCCGACGGCACCTGCGCCGGGTCGTAGAGCCGATACCCGGACTCCGCGTCGACAGCGGCCGGCGGCACAAGCCCCACCTGGTCGTACAGCCGCAACGCCTTCGGCGTCAGACCCGCCGCCTGCGCGAACGCCCCGATGGTCATGAGCCCCACGTCGACAACCTCCTCGCACCGGCCACGGTGACCGGCACACCCAGGTTGAGCCTTCCCCGAAGGTCAAGGTCAAGCCCACTGCGGCGGCTCCCACACCGCCGGTAGGTTGAACGCATGCGTGTCGTCATCGCCGGAGGTCACGGCAAGATCGCCCTGCTGCTGCACCGTCGCCTCGCCGAACGCGGCGACACCCCGGTCGGGCTGATCCGCAACCCCGCGCAGACCGAGACGGTACGCGCCGCCGGCGCCACACCCGTCGTCTGCGACCTGGAACACACCACGGTCACCGCACTCGCCGAACACCTCACCGACGCCGACGCGGTGATCTTCGCCGCGGGCGCCGGCCCTGGCAGCGGCGCCGCCCGCAAGGACACCGTCGACCGGGCCGCCGCCGCGCTCCTCGCCGACGCCGCCACCCGCGCCGGTGTCCGCCGCTACCTGCTCGTCTCCTCGATGGGCGTGGACAACCCACCGGCAGCCGGCACCGACGACGTGTGGGCGGCGTACCTGCGCGCCAAACGCGCCGCCGAGGACGATCTCCGCGACCGCGACCTGGACTGGACGGTGCTGCGACCCGGCCGCCTCACCGACGACCCGCCCACCGCCGCCGTCACCCTCACCCGGCACGCCGGACGCGGCGCGATCAGCCGCGCCGACGTCGCCCACGTCCTCGCCGCGCTCCTCGACGAACAACGCACCACCGGCACGACCCTGGAAGTCGTCGCCGGGCCCACCCCGATCGCCGACGCCGTCCGCGCCGCCACCACCTGAGTGGGCCCCGCGCGGTCAGCGCTGCTGGTGCCGAGGCAACGCCGACCGGCCCGCCGTCGCACCGGCGGCGAACGGCGCCCCCGGCGTCTCCGCCGCGATCCGGTCCATCGTGCGCGCCAGATGCTCACTGCCGTCGTCGAGATGCCGCGCCGCCGCCTGCATGTGCGACACCATCATCTCGCCGAAGATCCGCAACGCCTCCCGGGTCGCCACCGTGTCGTCGAAGCTCGGCCCCGCGGCGCTGCGGTACTCCGCCACCGCCCGCTCCGCCTCCTGCTTCGCCTCCGCCTCCGCGGCGTGCATGTAGCTCTCGTACTGCACCCGGGCGTACTCGGCGACCCGACGCGCGTAGTCGTGCGCCTGCGCGATGATCTGCTCCGCCTCACGCTGCGCCGCGGACAGCAGGTTCACCTCCCGCGCCGCCGGGACCTTCGCCGCCGCCCCCGTACTCGGAATCACCCCGTGCCGGTGCAGCTCCACCCGGTCGTTGAGCCGCTCGTTCTCCGCCCGCAACGTCGCGATCTGCGTCGCCAACAGGTCCAACTCGTCGGCCACCTGCATCCGGAACCGGTCCACGTCCGCGTTGTCGTACCCACGCCGGGCGAACGACGCCGACCCGAACTCCCACCGCCGGACCCGATCGGCGGTCATCCGCACCTGCACACCGCCGGAAATCTGCACACCGTCGTACCGGCTGATCGGGGTCGCGCTCACCTGTTCCCGCCTCCGTCCGCGACTACGGGACCTGCAAGCTCACTCCGTGCGCTCACCTGAGCCCACCTCCCGAAGTGTCACCGGCGGTCGTCTCCTGCACCGCCGTCCGCCAGGCCGAGCCGTACCACTGCGAACCCAGGCCCTCGTGATGCACCTGACCCGGGTGGAAACCCGCCTGGACCAACGTCTGCACCGCGTGCGAAACCATCTCGTCCGACCCACACACGAACACGTGCCGGGAACGCCAGTCACCGTCGGCCAACGCCCGATCCACCGCCTGCACGAACTCCCCCGGCCGGTGCACGTCGGCACCCACCACGTACGTCACCGTCAACCACGGGTGCGACGCCGCCAACTTGTCGATCGCCTCACTGTCGTACAACTCGCTACGCGAACGAGCCCCCACGTAGAGGTCCACCCGACGGCGGGAACCCTCCGCCGCCACCTGCTCCACCAACGCCTTCACCGGCGCCCACCCCGTGCCCGACACCAACAGCAGCAGGTCACTCGAACCCGCCGACCACAACGACAGCCGGTCCCCCACCGGCGCCGCCAGGTGGATCCGATCACCCACCGCCGACCCGTACACCAACCGCGACGACACCGCGCCACCCGGCGCGGCCCGCACGTGCAACTCCAACGTGCCGTCCGCACGCGGCGCGTTCGCCGGCGAGTAGTACCGCCACGACCGCACCGACGGGTGCGACACCCCCACCGACTGGCCGGGGGTGAACGGCAACAGATACTGCGGGCGCACCGTCAACACCGCCACGTCGAACGCCCGCCGCTCGTGCGCCACGATCTCCGCCACCCACCACGGCGGATTCACCGCCTCGGCGGCCTGCGCGGCCTCCGTCATCACCTGCGCGACCAACCCGTACGCGGCCGTCCAGTCCGCCGCCAACTCGTCGGTCCACTGCTCGGCGAGGAAATGCTGCAACGTCGCCACCAGCGCCTCACCGACAGCCGGGTAGTGCTCCGCGCGGACCGCGAACTTGCGGTGATCGGCGCCGAGATCCTGCAGGAAACCCACCAGGTGCTCGACCTGGTCCACGTTGGACACGATGTGACCCAACGCGGTCACCAGCCGGTCCCGCTGCCCGGCCATGTTCGTGGGGAACATCTGCCGCGTCTCGGGATGCGCCAGGAACAACGTGGAGTAGAAGTAGAGCGGCACCTGATCACCGTGCGCGGCGACCAGCGACCAGCTCTGCTTGAGTCGGGCCGCGTCCACGCTCAGGCGCCCGACCGGTTTTCGCGGGCCACCACCTGGTCCTGCACCTGCCCCAGCACCGTCTGCACATCAGCCAGGATGTCCGCCGGCACACCCAGCTCGGTCAGCGTCACCGTCAGGTGCTCACCCACCTTCGCGTAGTGCTCCACCGGAATGTTCAACGGCTGGTGCGCCTCGGCCAACCCACGACCCGCGTACTCGTTGGGACCACCCAACACCGTGGTCAACATCAACGTCAGATGCCGCCGCTGACCCACCATGTCCACATCGGCGAAGTAACCAGCCAACTCCGGGTCCACGAGCACCTTGTCGTAGAACAGCTCAACCGCCGCCTTGACCGAACTGGCACCACCAATACGGTCGTAGTGCGAAGCGGGAGCAGTCTCTTCCGTAACCGTCACGGTCGTTCCTCCGGGGGGTGAAGGGTCCAGAACCGTCAGGGACCATAGCGTGTCAAACGCCTCCGGTCAGCGCCCCCGTATCGGATTTCCGACAGAGCGCTGACACGCTCCGTCACCACTACCCGCAGGTAAATCCACAATCGGCCACCACGACGACACACACCGTATCCACAATGGACCGCACACACCCACCGACCCCTGCCACCGTCACCGAGGGTCGCGAGAAAACCAACCGGAAAAAGACCGGGAAATGGGAACGCTCAGCCAGCCCGCCGACGCGCCCGCCGGGCCGCCAACTCGTCACCCACCGGATCCGAATCGGACGCCACCGCCGGCTCCACCGGGCCACTCGCCGCCGGCTCCGCCGGCAGATGCGACAACGACCCCTGGATCTCCTTGAAAGCCCCACCGATCGCGATCCCGAAAACGCCCTGGCCCCCCTGCAACAGGTCGACCACCTCCTCCGGAGACCGGCACTCATACACGGTCGTCCCATCAGAGATCAGCGTGATCCCCGCCAGATCCTCCACACCACGCGACCGCAACGCCTCGATCGCCTTACGGATGTTCTGCAGGGACACCCCCGCATCCAACAACCGCTTCACGACCTTCAACACCACCAGGTCCCGGAACGAATACAACCGCTGCGTCCCCGAACCCGAGGCGTCCCGAACGCTCGGCACCACAAGCGTCGTCCGCGCCCAGTAATCCAACTGCCGGTAACTGATGCCCACCGCGTGGCAGGCCGTCACACCCCGGTAGCCAACCGAACCCTCACCCTCGACCGCCGCCTGCGGCGACGAGGCACCCGGCCCATCCCACTCTCGACCCGGATCGGAATCCTGCGGCTCGTGCATCCGGACAACCTCCCCGTCAGTGCGGCGACGCGTCGTTTCCGGGACGCGCACCCCTCGACACGGCAACCCTATAGCCACCTTCAGGGGTTACCACGGAGGAACCGACGCGACACGCCGCGCAGCCACCGAGAAGATCACCAACCGCACCACCGGGGCGTCACCGACCGTGACACCCCGGACGCGAAGCCCACCTCAGCCCGCGAAATCCTCCGGACGCACCTGGTCCAGGAACTCGCGGAACTTCTCCACCTCGTCCTCCTGCTCGTCAGGGATAACGATCCCCGCCTCGCTGAGGACCTGCTCCGAACAACGAATCGGCGCACCGACACGCAACGCCAACGCGATCGAATCGCTCGGCCGCGCCGACACCCGCACCCCGTCACCGATCAACAGATCCGCGTAGAACACGTTCTCCTTGAGCTCGGTGATCTCCACCGCCTGCAAGGGCGCCTTCAACGCCGCCAACACATCCCGCAGAAGATCGTGAGTCAACGGCCGGGCCGGCTTGACCCCCTGCTGCTCGTAAGCGATAGCCGTCGCCTCGACCGCACCGATCCAGATCGGCAGATAGCGGTCCCCCTCGACCTCCCTGAGCAGGACGATCGGCTGGTTGCTAGGCAGCTCCACCCGAACTCCGACCACGCTCAGCTCGCGCACCGCCGCCTCCGTGTCGTTGTCACCTACGCCGCACCGCGCCCTTCCCTGCACGGTACACGGACCGCGACACGGCCGTCCCATGCGCTACAGCACCACGCCCGCGCCGGAAAGGGGTTACCCCGGCAAGCCTACGGCACGCTTCCCGGCAGAGATCTTTCCGCTCAGCCACCACCCACCGGACACCGTCAACGACCCAACGTCGACCGCAGACCCACCCGCACCAACGCCGCGTGCAACTGCTCCGACAACGCCACCAACTCCCGCGCCGTCTCCGCCGCCCGCGCCCGCGCCGCCGGATCACTCTGCCGCACCAACGGCGCCACCAACTGCGCGAACAGACCAACCTCACGGTCCGCCGCCGTCCGATAACCCCGCAGGTGCCGCGGCTCCAACCCGTACGACGCCAAACCCGCCACCGCCGACGCGATGATCAACGCATCCGCGTCATACCAACCCGGCGGATCCGACACCAACACACCGAGCCGCTCCAACTCCACCAACGTCGACTCGTCGATCCCACTGCGCGCCACCAGATCCGCCCGGCCGAGCCGCACCTGCGACGACTCGGCCGGCTCCGACTCACGACCCGGCACCTCGCCATCGGGACCGACAGCCACCAACGCGGGCCGCGACCTCTCCGGCTGCTCACCGGACGAATCCCACTGCGCCAACTGCTCACGAATCACCCGCAACGGCAGATACCGGTCCCGCTGCGCGGTCAACACGAACCGCAACCGCGCCACATCGTCCCAGCTGTACTTCCGGTAACCCGCCGCCGTCCGCTGCGGCTCGACCAGCCCTTCGGCCTCAAGGAACCGCAACTTCGAAATCGTGGTGTCCGGGAAATCCACCCGCAACTGCCCGAGCACCTCACCGATGCTCATCAGCGGCTGAGACCGGGCCGCACCGGGTGACGTGGAGGCCGCAGGCTCGTTCACCCCCGGCCGGCCTCCTCCTCCGGGCGCGGACCGGCGATGAACACCACCCGGAACTTACCGATCTGAACCTCGTCACCATTGCTCAACGTGGCCGCCTCGACACGCTCACGATTCACGTACGTGCCATTCAGGCTACCCACGTCCCGCACCGTGAACGTCCCACCGTCACGGTGGAACTCCGCGTGCCGACGCGACACCGTCACGTCATCGAGGAAGATGTCACTGTCCGGATGCCGGCCACTGGTCGTCACATCGTGGTCCAACAAGAACCGGGCACCCGCATTCGGGCCTCGACGAACCACCAGCAGCGCCATACCCGGCGGCAACGAACCGGACATCCGGCTCGGCACCACATCGGTGTCCGGCCCCTCCAGCACTTCGTCGAGCGAACCGAGATTGAGCGTCGAAGTGACGTCGAGCGGGGGGAACTCGTCGTCTGGCCGCGTCATGGGACCACCTCACGGATCTGTTCGGTCGGCGTCGGGTAATGGCGGGTCTGGCCGCCGGGCACGTGAACACCCGGCGGCTGGCTCCCCGTGCCCGGGAAGGCAATTCCGCAACGCTCAACTATTTGGGTTCTCGGTCGACTGGGCGAGCCTAGCCAGCGCCGAAATGCAGGGCAACCGGACGCGCGCAGACAGCCCACGCGCCGGAACAAGCTCACTCAGCCTTCGGTGATCTTCTGATACGCGCCCGCCGTCAGCAACCCATCCGTCGCCGTCGGATCATTCGGCGTGATCTCCACCAACCAACCCGCACCATACGGATCAGTGTTGATCAGCTCAGGCGTGTCACCCAACGCCTCGTTACGGGCCGCGACCGTACCCGCGACCGGCGCGTAGATCTCCGACACACTCTTGGTCGACTCGATCTCACCCAACGAGTCGCCAGCCGCGACCACCGCACCCGCCTCGGGCAACTGCACGTACACGATGTCACCCAACGCGTCCTGCGCGAAGTGCGTGATGCCGACCCGGATCACACCCGTGCCGTCACCCGCCACCCACTCATGCTCGGCGGTGTATCGCAGATCCTCAGGAATCACCAGACGCGTCCTTCATCCATCGGTGCCCCGGACCACCCGGGTCCGGCGCGGCCGCGCCGGTCAGGAGACCGGACGGGCGTGTTCCAACTTGATCGGCACGTGCAGCGCCGAAACCTCGGCAACCTCACGCTCCCCAAACGTCACGTTACCGCCGCCACCCCGGACCGACGCCACCACCCCACCAGGAATGTTCAACGCCGTACGCATCGTCGCCGGATCACCGATCACCGTGATCGTGTACGGGCCCGTCAACCGACGCCCCTCCACCACCAACGACCCGTTGTCCCCATCGAGGAAGTACGTCGACGCGATGATCCGCACCGTCGCCCGGTCACCACCCGCGATCTGCATCGCCTCCGCGCCCGCGCCCCGCAACTCCTGCACCGCGTCCAACACCCGGTTCGCCGTGATCGGCTTGACACCCGAATCGAACTGCACCGTCAGGCCCGGACCCACCGCCGGCAACGTCCCCGCCAGGATCCCCAACTCGTCCGCCCGCCGCGTCGCCTCGTCCAACGCCGCCTGACGACCCTGCTCACCCGACCGCAACTGCCGCTGACTGTCCTCCAGAGCGCGGATGTCCTGCTGAAGACGGTTCTCCCGCGCATCCAGATCCGACAGAATCCGGACCAGGTCCTCCTGCCGCGTCGCCCCCAACGTCGGGTCCGTCGACGTCGTCTTCAACTGCACGACCAACGTGAAACCCAACAACACCAGCAACGCGACGATCATCACCCCGGCCGTGGTCAACCGGGACCGGCCGGCCACCACCGGCGCGGACTCCCCCACCGGCTCCGCCGACCCGTCCGAACCCGACACCGGCTCCCCCGACCGCGGCACCGCGCTCAGGTCCACCGTCGCGCCGTCGTCGACCGGCTCCACCACAGCCTCGTCACCCGACGCCGGCTTCGGCTCGCCGGGCTCCTCCTGCGGCGCCAACGGACTCAACTCGTCCGGATCCGGCGCATCCGGCCGCGGATCCGGCTCACCCGCCGGCCCACCCGGCCGCGCCGGACCCGCCGGCTGCGGCCACCCCGTCCCCGTGTCCGTCTGCTCGTCACTCATCGCAACCAACCTACGCCCGGAACAGGTGCCGACGGATCGCCGCCACGTTGCCGAAGATACGAACACCCAGCACGACGACCACACCGGTGGACAACTGCCCGCCCACCCCCAACTGGTCACCCAGATAAACGATCAGACCGGCGACCAGCACGTTCGAGATGAACGACACCACGAACTGCTTGTCGTCGAAGATCCGGTCCAACCTCGCCCGCACCCCACCGAACACCGCGTCCAACGCGGCCACCACCGCGATCGGCAGGTACGGCTGCAACGCCGCCGGCACCGTGGGATCAAGCCACACACCGAGCACCACCCCGGCGAGCAACGCCAGCACCGCGATCATCGGCCACCTCCGGAGGGGCTAACGGTCGTCGTCGGACCGGACGACCCGGGACTGCCGGACCGGACACCCGACGCGGAAGGGCTCGGACTGACCGACGGCTTGGCGTAGCGTAGCTGCGGCTCCGGAGCCGCCGGCAGGGTGAGGTCGTCCGACTCCCGCACCCCGAACGACAACCCGGTCTTCTGCGACACCTCCCGCATCAGCGCCGCGTTGCGACTGTCCTCGAACTTGCGCCGCATCGAACCCGGCCCGATCGCCGACACCTCGTACGGCCCGGTCACCGGCCGGAAATCCACCAACATCGCCTCACCCGCCGACCGGATCGTCGACGTCGACGTCAACCGCTGCCCGTTGATGGCGATCGCCTCCGCGCCGGCACTCCACAACGCGTTGGCCACCCCCTGCAGATCGCTGTAGAGCACCCGCGGCGGGCCGGCACCAGCACCGGTCACCGCGTCCGCGTTGTCCGGCGCGTCAGCCAACCGCACCACCACACCGTCACCACGCACCCGACCCAGCCCCGTGCTCGCCTCCAGGTTGCGCAGCCGCGCCGCCGCCGAACCGCTCAACGCCGCGTCCCGCTGCCGGCTGACCTCCTCGCGCAGCTGGTCCGCCCGCGTGGACAACCGGTCGGTCTGACTCTCCCGCTCCTTGATCTGCGTCACCAACCCGGAACGGGCCTGGCTGCGCCCCGGCTCGTCCTCCATCGTCTGCCGGTAAGCGACAGCGAACAGGAAACCGAGCATCACCACCACGACCAGGCTGACCGACCGCGACGACCAGCCCCGCCACCCCCGCACCGGCCCGGACGCCGCCGACTGCCGACGGGCAGCCGCCGCGTCCGCGTACCCCGGATCAAGCGGGTTGCGGAACAGCTCGGTGAGGAAGTCCGGCGCGTACACCCGGTCCTGGCCGGGCTTCCCGAGCCGCGGCGCGCTCACGCCGCCGCCCCCGGGCCGCGGGCCGCGCGCACCAACCGCGCCGCCTGGACGACGTACATCGCGCCGGCCACCCAGTAGAGCACCAACCCCCACCAGGCCAGCCCCCAGCCGATCGCGGCCGTCGCCGTCGCCCCGGCGCTCCACTCGGTGGCCAACAGCAGCACCGGGAACGCCGCGAGCAACAGGAACGTGGCGGTCTTGCCCACGTAGTGCACCGGCGGCGGCCCGTAGCCGTAGCGCCGCAGCACCGCCAGCGAACCGAGCAGGAGCAGCTCGCGGGCCAGCAGGGCCGCGGTGAACTGCCACGGCACGATCTCGCGGGCGGTGAAGGCGACCAGGGTGGCGAGGATGTAGAGCCGGTCGGCGAGGGGGTCGAGCAACTCACCGAGGCGGCTCACCTGGCGCAGGCGGCGGGCGATCCAACCGTCGACCCAGTCGGTGGTGCCGCCGATGGCGAGCACGACGATCGCCGCGACGTCGGCCCGGGTGACCAGGAACAGGTAGAGGAACAGCGGGACACCCAGCAGCCGTCCGAAGCTGATCAGGTTGGGCAGGGTGAGCACCTGGTTGCCGGGGGTCTGGTCACCGGTGTCCGGCGGTTGCTCTGCCCGAGCCGGCCGACGCGACACCGATCCTCCTCCACGGCACGCGGGGCCCCGGCCGACGTCTGGCGTGGCTGAGGGGCGTACGCGTTGTCGGGCCGGCCACCGCCGGCTCCCCCTGCTGCGGCCCCGGGCGGGGCCCCTCCCCTGACACGGCCCGCGATCTCGAGATCGCGGGCCGGTACGTGCGCTGTCACTATATCGGGCTTGCGCCGAGCTCCAGGTGCCGCCGCGTGCCGTCCGGTGCGGCTTTGCCGCACTGTGGCGTGGATCACCACGCGTAGAGCGTCCTAGGACACTAGTGGGAGCCGGGCCGTGTTCACGCCGTCTGCACCGCCGGATCGACCTGCGGCTCGGGTGCCGGCTGCTTCGCCGCGCGGGCGAACCCGACCAACGCCAGCAGCAGATCGTGCTGCGTCCGCGTCGGCATCCGGTCCAACACCGCCTGCACCGCACGCTGCCGCCGCGCGGCCAACTCCTCCAACAGGGTCAACGCCGCCGGAGTCGGCACCAGCCGCACCTCGCGCCGGTCGCGGGGATCGGCCACCCGGCGCAACAGCCCGGTCGCCTCCAGGCGGTCACACAGACGGCTCGCCGACGAGGGCACCACGTCCAGCAACTCCGCCAGCCCGTTGACGTTCGTCTCCTGCCGGCTGCTGATCAGCGTGAGCACCCGCAACTGGGTCGGCGGCAACTGGTGGCGCGACGCGGCCGAGTCGAGGACGGCGATCAACGCCTCGGCAGCCGCGGTGATCGCCGCGGCGAGATCCGCAGGTCGCTCCACCCGATGTCCCCTGCCGTCGTCGCGCTGCTGGCCGCCCGGCGAAACGGCGGCCCTCACCCGCTGCCCCGCTCCCGCGGACCGCGCCAGTCCAGACAGACCACGACCGCGTCGTCGCGCAGATCGGACTCCGCGTGATAAGCGTGCAGCTCGCGCATCACCGTACCAACCGCCTCGGCCGCCGGCTGCAACCGTGTGGCGCGCAGGGAACGCGCCATCACGCGCTGCCCGTACGGCTCCCGCCCCGGCGGCTCGGCGGCCCACACCCCGTCACTGACCACGAAGAGGCGGTCACCCGGTTCGAGGTGCAACTCCTGCACCTCGTAACGGGTCTCGGCGAACATCCCCAGCGGCAACTGCTGGTCCAGCTTGATCTGCTCCACCACGGGCCCCCGCATCCGCAGCAGGTGCGGGGAGCCGGCGTCGACCGCCCGTACCTGACCGGTGCGAGTGTCCACCTCCAGCAGCAGGGTGGCCACGTACCGCTGGCCCCGGTGCTGGTAGAAGACGGTGTCCGAGGCCAGCTCGGCCTGCTCCACGAGGCCGCCGCCGGACCGACGCGCGTTGCGCATCGCGTTGACCGTGACCGACGTCAGCATCGACGCGGCCAGACCACTGCCCTCGCCGTTGAGCACCGTCAGGGTGAGACGGTCACCGTCCAGCGACCAGTCGAAGTGGTCACCACCCACTGTGTACGCCGGCTCGAGCTGACCGGCCAGGTCGAACGCCCGATGCGCCACGCTACGACCGGGCAGCAGGTCCCACTGCATCTCGGCGGCCATCGTGAGCCGCTCCCGGCGGCGTGCCCGCCGG
This sequence comes from Micromonospora sp. WMMD1155, assembly GCF_029581275.1. Classification (NCBI taxonomy): domain Bacteria; kingdom Bacillati; phylum Actinomycetota; class Actinomycetes; order Micromonosporales; family Micromonosporaceae; genus Micromonospora; species Micromonospora sp. WMMD1155. The sequence goes on along the minus strand of NZ_CP120742.1, from coordinate 6,335,843 downwards.
TAACGGTCGGTCTCCCGGTCCGCCGCCCGCATCGCGACCGCCAGGGCGCCGGCGACGTCCGTCGCGCGGCCGGTGACCGCCGGACCGGGCACCTCGGGAAGCTCGATCAGCAGCACACCCAGCCGCTCCCCCCACACCGTCAACGGCAGGTACAGCCGGCACGGACCCTCGCCGTCGCGCACCGGCTGCTGGCTGCTGAAACAGCGCTGCGCCATGGTGTGACAGGCCAGGAAACCCGCTGCCGGCAGGTCCGGATCCAGCAGCGGCCACAGCCCGCTGATCCGGTAGTCGGCGACGAACACGTCGGTGCGCAGCGCACCCATCGTCGACCGGATCACCCGGTCCGCCGCCTCCGCCAGTTGGTCGGGCGGGGCGTCGCGCAGCGCGCGCGACACCACGTCCGGCACGTCCACCATGGTCGTCCTCTCAAGAAGCTTGCTACAGGGCAAGCATCATACGGACGCCCCCGGACGCCGAATCCGCGCGGTCAGTCGCCGCCCCGGGTCGCCAGCACGCCGTGGAACGCGTCGGGCACCCGCGGCGGTGGACCCTCCGGCCGCCAGTCGGTGACCGGGACGATCCCGTCCTCCGTCGGCGCCCAACGACCCAGCAGGGGCGCGAACGCCGCCGGCGGACGCATCCGGAACTGCGGCCCCATCATCGCCAGGGCCTGCGGGTGACCCGCCAACTCCTCGGTGTCGAAGTCCACGGCGAGCAGGCTGCCCGGCGCCGCGGCGGCATACAACTCGTCGAGCGTGCGGGTCAGCGTGTCGTCGTCGAGGAACGCGGCGAGCCCGAGGAAGACCACCCCGACCGGCCGTCGCCCCCAGCCCGGCACGAAGCGGTGCAGCTGCGCCGGGTCGATCGTGCCGATGTCGGTCGCGTCACCGAAGCCGTAGCCGGCCCGGTCGCTGCCGGCGAGGATGCTCTGGCCCAGCCGGATGGTGACCGGGTCGACGTCGGTGTAGAGCACCGTCGCGTCGGTGGCGACCTCGTGCACGTTGCCCCTCGTCGGCACCCCGGCGCCGAACACCAGGAAACCGTCCACGCCCTGGTCGGCCATCGCCCGCACCGCCCGGCCCAGGAACGCCCGCAGCTCCCGGAACACCGGCGCGCACGACCCGTACGCCTGCTCGAACGCGCTCGCGGCGGCCACGTCGACCGGGAAGTGGTGCTCCCCACCGAGCCAAAAGTCGATCATTCGCGCGGTGCTCGGCTGGTCTGGTCCATCCATCGACGACGCCCCCTCCCCGGCCGGTCGTCGCCAGCGTACCGACAGCGACGCGCTCGGCGGTATCGCGACGCGGAGGCGTCCGGGCCCGCGATACTGGCCGCGACGGGAGGTGGGCGGTGAACTCGGCGAACAACGCGGCGGTGGTGGTCGGCGTGGACGGCTCGGAGCCGGCGCTGCGGGCCGTCCGCCTCGCCGCCACCGAAGCCGCGCGTCGGCACCGACCACTGCGGGTCGTGCACGGCTTCATCTGGCCGCTGCTGCACGTGCCGACCGCCCCCGCCCCCGGTGCGCCACCGGGCGGTGGGCTCCGCCACGGGGCCGAGGAACTGGTCGAGGCCGCAGTGTCCGAGGCCGAGGCGACAGCACCCGGGCTGTCGATCAGCGGCGAGATCATCGACGGCGAGGCGGCCGCCGTACTCGTGGGTGAGTCCACCACCGCGGCGCTCATCGTGCTCGGCGACCGTGGCCTGGGCGGCTTCTCCGCGCTGGTGGTCGGGTCGGTCGCGGTGCAGGTGGCCGCGTACGCCGACTGCCCGGTGCTGGTGGCCCGCGGCGCGCAACGACCCGACGAGCCGGTGCTGGCCGCGGTGGACGGGTCGGAGGCCGCCCGCGTCGCCGTCGACTTCGCCGCCGAGACCGCCGTGTCCCGGGGTGTGCCACTGGTCGCGGTGCACGCCTACCGGCACCCCGGCAGCAGCGGCCCCGGCGACATGCAACCCCTGGTGTACGACGACGCGAAGCTGCACGCCGAGCAGGAGCGGATGCTCGCCGGGTGGCTGACCGGCCTGACCGAGCGCCACCCGACGGTACGACTCACCTGCCGGGCCGTGCGCGGACGCGCGGGCAGCGTGCTCGCCGACGAGTCCCGCTCCGCCCAACTGGTGGTGGTGGGTGGGCAGGGGCGCGGGGAGGTGTCCGGGTTGCTGCTGGGGTCGGTGAGCCAGTCGTTGCTGCACCACGCGCAGTGCCCGGTCGCCGTGGTCCGCGGGCCGCACTAGGGCGGCCCTGTGGTTCGCGGGCCGCACTAGCGCGGCGGCCGTCTGGTCCGCGGGCCGCGCCGGCACGGGGTTGGCCCGGCGGCAGACGGGTAGACGGCCGCCGTACGCCCAGACCGCCGACGAAGGAGGCAGCAGATGCCAGGACCACGGCCGGGCAGTAACGCGTACGACAAGCAGCGGGCGCGGTTGCGCAACGCCATCGACGACTCCGGACGCCGGGTGCCCGACGGCAAGGCCAACCAGGTCGCGAACCGGATCCTGCAGGAGGATCGCGGCCAACGGGGCGTGGTGCGCGGTGACCGCACGTACGGCCCGAAGAGTGAGCGCGAACCGGGCGACCCGAAGTGAGAAGGGTCGACGTGGCCGACGGCGCCATCGCGGGCGCCGTCGGGAGCACCGCGTTGAACGTGGTGAGCTACCTCGACATGGCACTTCGGGGGCGTCCGGAGAGCGACGTGCCGCAGGAGACCGTCGACAAGCTGGCCGGCATCGCCCACGTGGATCTGGGGTCCGGGGACCGGAGGGCCAACCGCCGCTCCGGCCTCGGGCCCCTGATCGGTTACGGGCTGGGCATCGCCGCGGGTGTCGCGTTCGCGCTCTACGCGGGCGACCGGCGGCAACCCCTGCCGGTGGCGACCGGTCTGCTCGGCGCCGGTGTGATGACGATGACGGACGGGTCGATCACCGCGCTGGGGATCAGTGACCCGCGCACCTGGCGGCGCTCCGACTGGATCTCCGACATCATCCCGCACCTCGCGTACGGACTGACGGCCGCCGCCACCTGGAACAGGCTGCGGCGGCCGTCCGGTCGCGGTCGCTGATCAACGGGTGTCGCTGTCGTCCTCGGCCACGGGTTCACCGGCCGGGCCGTACGGCGACACCTGGCCCTTGGGCACCGGTCGACCGGCGTCGCCGCGCGACGTGCCACGGTTGGCCGGGTGCCCGCCCGGGGCGGGGCCCTTGTTGTCCTGGCTGGTCGCGCCCAGCGCGTTGCGGCGGAGTTCCTGCTGCTGCGGGTTCGTCACGGGTGTCTCCCTTCCGGGTACGGCAGGCGGCATCGACCGCCTCCACCGTCGGCATACCCGCCCGCCCCGGGGGCATTCCGGCCTCGGGTACGGCCGGGACGGCTAGCCGGTGCCAAACCGGGTAACCGTTCGCCGTGGGCAACGATCGAACGGTGGTGCGGGTCCTGCTGGACCGGCGCGGCCGCACGTACGCGGAGGAGGCCGGGATCCGGCTGTCCGACCGACCCGGCCCGCTGTACCAGCTGCTGGTGCTGACCACCCTGCTGAGCACCCGGATCCGGGCGTGCGTGGCGGTGGACGCCGCGCGGGAGCTGTTCGCGGCGGGCTATCGCACCCCGCAGGCGATGGAGGCGGCCGGTTGGCAGCAGCGCGTCGACGCGCTGGGCCGGGGCCACTACCGCCGCTACGACGAGCGGACGGCCACCATGCTCGGCACCGGGGCCCGGCTGTGCCTGGACCGCTGGCACGGTGACCTGCGGCGGCTGCACCGCGAGGCCGAGGGTGACCCGGTCGGGCTGCGTCGGCGGCTCACCGAGTTCCCCGGCATCGGCCCGACCGGCGCGGACATCTACCTGCGCGAAGCACAGGCGGTCTGGTCGGACCTGCGCCCGTACGCCGACCGTCGGGCCCTGGCCGGGGCGAAGCGGTTGGGTCTGCCGGGATCCCCGGACCGGTTGGCCGGGCTCGTCGACGAACCGGATTTCGGGCGTCTCGCCTCGGCGCTGGTCCGGGTGGCGCTCGGCGAGGAGTCGGCGGGCGAGGTCACCCGCGTCGCCGCCCGTTGAGCGCTCACTTCACCGTCTTGTCTCCGGGGCGGGTCAGGTGCCACACCAGCAGGGCGGCGAGCAGGGCGAGGACGACCACGCCGCCGGAGATGCCACGGCCCTCCTCGGGGCTGCGGCCGGCGCTACCGAAGTAGATCACCGCGAGGCCGGCCAGCACCGTGACGAACGTACGCAACCCTCGGTCCTTCACGTGTCGCACGCTAGCCCGGCACGATCGGCTTTCGCCCTGATTCGCGGCTTGTGTCCCCTGGTCGGGTGACAAGTCACCGGTCGCTGACGAAACCCCGCAACCGCACCCGACGAACGGCCCGGTCGGCGACCTCCACGACCTCCAGGGTCAACCCGGGAAGACGCACCGTCTCCCCCGGCTCACCGGGCAGGTGCCGCAGCCGGGCCAGCACCAACCCCGCCACCGTCGTGTAGTCGCGGGACAGCGGGAAACTCAGCCGCACCCCCAGGTCGGGCAGGTCGTGCAGCGGGAAGTCCCCGGGCACCAGCAGGGACCCGTCCGACTCCCGCACGACGCCGTGCACGTCGCGGTCCGTCTCGTCGTACAACTCGCCGACCACCTCGGCCAGTAGGTCCTCCATGGTGACCATGCCGTCGATGCCACCGTGCTCGTCGACCACCAGGGCCAGTTGCTGGTGTCTCTGCCGTAGCTGACGCAACGCGTCGGCGACCGGCAGGGTCACCGGCAGCAGCAGCGGCGACCGGACCCGCTCGGCCACCGGGGCGGCACCGGCCCGCACCAGGTCCCGGATGTGCACCACACCGAGCACCTCGTCCAGCCCGCCGGGCCCGGTGACCGGGGCACGGGAGCGCCCGGCGGCGGCGAGCCGACGAACCCCCTCGTCGGCCCCGAGGTCGGCCGGCAGCGTCAGCACCTCCCGCCGGGCCACCAGGATCTCGCGCAGCGTACGACCGGCGATGTCGAACGCGCCGGTCAGGATCTCCCGCTGCTGGGCGGACAGCCCGCGCTGGCTGGCCAGCATCTCCCGCAACTCCTCCTCGGTCATCTCCTCCCGGTTGGCCCGCGGGTCACCCCCGGCGAGCCGGACGACCGCGTCGGTGGCCCGACTGAGCAGCCACACCGCCGGCCGGGACACGCGGGCGAGCAGGTCCAGTGGGCGGGCGCTCACCAGCGCCCACCGCTCCGCCCGCTGCATCGCCAGCCGTTTCGGGGCCAACTCGCCGAGCACCAGCGTGACGAACGTCAACAGCACCGTCACCAGCAGCACGGCGGCGGGGCGGGCCGCGCCGCCGAGGAAACCCAGCACGCCGACCAGCGGCTCGGACAGCGACACCGCGGCCGCCGCCGAGGCGAGGAAACCCGCCAGGGTGATGCCGAGCTGGATGGTGGCCAGGTAGCGGTTCGGGTCACGGGACAGCCGCACCAACCGGTCACCGGAGCGGCTGCGCCGACCCAGCCGCCGCAACTGCCCCTCGCGCAACGTCACCAGCGCCATCTCGCTGCCGGAGAGCGCCGCGTTGACCAGCACGAGGACGGCCACCAGCGCCAACTGCCCGAGCTGACCGCCCATCGCGTACCCCCGTGTCCGCCGCCTGAGGTCACTCAACCGCAGCGCGGCCGACTCCGGGCCCGGTTTACGACCCGCTCAGTCGACCTCCAGGTCGTCCAGCGAGATGGAGTGGGTCATCAGCCACCGGGCCAACGCCGTCATCCCGAACAGCCACAGCGGCACGGACTCGGTGGGCCCGTTGGTGGCGTAGATGGCGAAGCGCAGGTCCGGTGCCCGGTACGCCTCGATCCGCCACTGGTGCTGCCGGTCCCGCCAGACCGCGGAAGGGTCCATGGCGTCACCGTAGGCGACCACGGCCGACCCCGGGGCCGGTTGCTCAGGTGACGACGATCCGGGCGTCGTCGGGCAGTCGCCGGGTCGCGCCGCGACGGTCCAGCAACTCCAGCAGGGGCACCGCCACCCGACGGGTGGTGTCCAACGCCTGCCGGGCCGCCGAGAGCGTGAACGGCTGCGGCAGCCCGGCCAGGACCCGGACCGCGCCGTCGAGCGCGTCGGGCAGCAGGACCACGTTGTCGGCGAGCCGCAGCAGGGCCCCGGCCCGCACCGCGGCGCCGATCTCCCGGGGGCCCAGACCCAGGTCGACGAGGCGGTCCGCCTCGGGGGCCCGGAACGGGCGGTCGCCGTACTCGGCGCGGACCCGCTGCACGGCCCGGGCCACCGGTTCCGGCAACGCGTCGACGCCCGCCGCCCCGACCCGCCCGGCGTGGATCCGCAGCGGCGGCCGGACCAGCGCCTCGACCAGCACCCGGTCGGGCAGCGCGAGACGCCGGCGCAGCGCGTCCACCGGGATCCCGGGTTCCAACGGGTGTTCCCGGGCGTAGCGGGCGACCTCCTCGGCCAGCTGCTCGCCGAGCCGCTGCCAGTGCGCCGGGTCGGCCAACCAGTCACCGGCCACCGGAGCTACGTGCACCGGCACCCCCATCCGGATCAACGCGCCGACCCGGACCAACCGGCGGCGGCGCAGCTCCCCGGCCAGGTCGGGGCGGCCGTCCAACTCGGCGAGGACCTGCGCGCGGGCCGCCGCGGCACCCCGGCGGGACAGCGGTGGCGGCGCCACGTCCAGCACCCGTACCCCACCTGTCACGTGGTGCCGACCCGGGTCACGCAGCAACGCCCGGTCGCCCACCAGCAACGGCAACGGACGGGCCAACCGCAGCCGTACGGTGTCCGGGCCGAGCGGTCGGACCCGTACCGGGACCGCCGCCGACCCGACGTGCAGGGTGAGGGTGGCCGGTAGGTCGGCCGCGGGATCGCCGGTGAGCCGCACGTCGACGAGGTCGGTGCGGTGGAACCGGCCCGGGGTGAGCAGCGCGTCGCCACGGCCGAGGCGGTCGCGGGGCGTACCGCGCAGGTTGACCGCCACCCGGGCCACCGCCGTGACCTCCGGTCGGGCCTCCCCCAGGGCGTGCAGGCCGCGTACCCGGACCGGTTCGTCGGCACCGGCCAGCTCCAACTCGTCGCCCACCCGCAACCGTCCGCCGCCGAGGGTGCCGGTGACCACGGTGCCGCTGCCCCGCACGGTGAAACTGCGGTCGACCCACAGACGCACCGGGTCGTCCACCGCGGGGGCGGGCACCCCGGCGGCGAGCCGGTCCAGGGCGGTACGCAGCTCCGGCAGGCCCGCGCCGGTCAGGCCACTGACGGCCACCGCCGGCACCGTGCCGAGGCTGGTCGCCGCGATCTCGTCCCGGGCGCGGGCGATGGCCGGCCCCGGGTCGGCCAGGTCGGCGCGGGTCACCGCCAGCAGGCCGTACGCGACACCGAGCGCGTCGAGCGCGGCGAGGTGCTCGGCGGACTGTGGCATCCACCCCTCGTCGGCGGCCACCACGATCAGCGCCGCCGGTACCGGGCCGACACCGGCGAGCATGTTCGGCACGAACCGTTCGTGCCCCGGCACGTCGACGAAGGCGACAGTGCCACCGGACGGCAGCGTCGTCCAGGCGAAGCCCAGGTCGATCGTCATGCCCCGGCGGCGTTCCTCGGCCCACCGGTCGGGTTCCATCCCGGTCAACGCCCGGACCAGTGTCGACTTGCCGTGGTCGACGTGCCCGGCGGTGGCGACGACGAACACGCTCAGTCGTCCCCGGTTACGCGCAGCACGGCCGCCCGGACGGCGTCGTCGGCCTCGACCGGCACGCAGCGCAGGTCCAGCAGGAGCCGACCCCGGACCACCCGCCCGAGCACCGGGTGCTCGCCGGTGCGCAGCGGCCCCGCGTACCGTTCGGGCAGGCTCAGCGCCCACGAGTCCAGCTCCACGCCCGGTGCCCCGCCGCCACCGACCACCGCGACGGTCGGCACCACCTCCGCCTTGCGGCCGTCCGCGCCGAGTCGGTCGCGCAGCCGCTCCACCCGGCTGCGGAGCGCGCCCGGGTCGGCGTGCAGCGCCGCCCGGGTCGGCGTGTCCGGTTGGTGCACTGTCGCGGCCAACGCGGCCAGGGTGAGCTTGTCCACCCGCAAGGCCCGGGCCAGCGGGTGCCGGCGCAGCTTCTCGACCAGCTCGACGTCACCGAACAGCAGGCCCGCCTGCGGGCCGCCGAGCAGCTTGTCGCCGCTGGCCGTGACCAGCGCGGCCCCGGCGCGCAGGGTGGTGGTCGCGTCGGGTTCGTCGGGCAGCAACGGATCGGGGGTGAGCAGACCGGAGCCGATGTCGGCGACCACCGGCACGCCCAGAGTGGCCAGTCGTCGCACCGGGGTCGCCGAGGTGAAGCCGGTGACCTGGAAGTTCGACGGGTGCACCTTGAGCACGAAGCCGGTCTGCGGGCCGAGCGCCGCGGCGTAGTCGGCGAGCGTGGTGCGGTTGGTGGTGCCCACCTCCCGCAGCCGCGCGCCGGTGCTCTCCAACAGGTCGGGCAGGCGGAAACCGTCGCCGATCTCGACCAGCTCACCCCGGCTGACGACGATCTCCCGACCGGCGGCCAACGCGGTGGCGGCCAGCACCAGCGCGGCGGCGCCGTTGTTGACCACGTGCACGGCGCCCGCGTCGGGCACAGCGGCCGCCAGTGCGTCGAGGGCGTCCCGGCCCCGACGGGCCCGCCGCCCGGTGCCCAGGTCCAACTCCACATCGGTGTGCCCGGCGGCGGCGACCACCGCGGAGACCGCGGCGGCGGACAGCGGCGCCCGGCCCAGGTTGGTGTGCAGCACGACCCCCGTCGCGTTGAGCACCACCCGGGGCCCGGCCGCGGGCAGCGCGGCGACCGCCGCGTCGCGTACCTCGTCGGGGTGCAGCTCGCCCCGGCGGGCCCGCTCCTGGGCGTGGGCGACGACCGCCTTGACCCGTTCCCGACCGAGCGTCGCGCTGGCGGCGGCCAGCCGAGGATCGGCGAGCAGCGTGTCGGTGCGGGGCACCCGCCGTCGCGGGTCCGTCGGCCCGTCGCCCATCGCGTCATCTCCTGCACTGGTTTGGCGGAGACGGACGGGAATCGAACCCGCCTGGCCCGGGTCCCGGACCACACCGGTTTTGAAGACCGGGAGGGGCACCAGCCGCCTGAACGCCTCCACCGGACATTCGATCACAGCACGGGCAGGGCCGCCCGGTCAGGTGGAACTTCCGCCGTCGGTCCGACGGGCTTCCACCCGCTCGCGTTGTGGCACCACCGTGTACCGGGGGTCGCGGGCCGACGCGACGCCGCCGTAGAAGATGCCGAACCGGGTCGCCAGCGAGGCGGCCAGCAACGCCACACCGGACAACCCGCTGACCACCCGACTACGCCGGCCGAGCAGCGCACCGGCGACGCCTCCCGCGGTGAGCAGCCGACCGGCGCGCAGCAGCCGACCGGGGCGGCCCAGGCGGTAGGGCTCGCTGAGCAGACCGAGACGCGTCTCCACCCGGTGCGCGCCGTACAGCTCCAGGGCCGCTCCGGCCACCGCCATCCGCGCCGCCGGCCCGGTCTGGGCCGGCGGCGCGGCGAGCAGACCCACGGCGGCGCCGCTGGCCAACGCGCTGCCCGCGAAGATGACCGGCAGTTCGGGGTACGCCTCGTGCCACGACGGCACCGCCGTGTCGGCCAGCAACACCCCGGTGTACGTGGCCAGCACGGGCGCGGTGCCCGCGGCGAGCAGCCCAGCGGCGTGCCCGACCGGCGGCAGCGCCTTCGCGGCCAGCCCGAGCAGGCCGTGGCGCGGCAACACACCGGCTGCCTCGGCGACCGCGGCGACACCGGCGGCGGGCCCGTACGCGGTCAGGATCCAGGTGCCCATCGACATCGGCGAGGTCGGCTTGGCCACCCGCAGCATGTGGTGGAACCGGGCCGGTCGGCCCAGGTCCTTGACGAGGAAGACGGCGCTGGCGCTGACGGCGGCCAGCGCGGTGACCCGACCGGCGCGACGCAGCGCCGGCCGCCCGGTGAGCTGCCCACCGGCCGCGAGCAGCGACGAGCCGGCCGCCAGGCCACCGGTGAACAGGTACGCGGCGATGTCCCACTTCCAGACCGGCCCCTTGAGGATCGGACGACCGTAGTACGACGTGAACTCGGCCTCCGGAACCCGTACCTCCTCGCCGCCGCGTCCGCCGCGTCGGCGGCCCGCCCGTCGACCGGGCTGGTCGGTGGAGGTCTCCTGCGGCCGGGCAGCCCGGTGCCGCGTGGCGATCTCCTGCGGCGGGGTGGTCGCGTGCTGCGAGGTCGTCGCGTGCGGACGGTGGTCGTCGGCTCCCGTCGGCGCGCCGTCGGCCCCGATCTCCGGCCGCGCCGAGACGCCCGGTCGGGCGGAAGCCTCGGCGGCCAGCCGGTCGCGGAAGCGGCGGAACAGGTCACCCACCTCGGGGCGCTGCGGACTCACGAGGAACCTCCGACGAACGCGGCGACGGTGGCCGCCGCCATCGCGAGGGCCGCGAGGCCGGCGCGTCTCCACATCTTCGGCAGGTCGCGGGTGGTCACGACCGGGTCGGGTGGCAGCCCGTACACCTCGGGCTCGTCCAACAGCAGGAAGAACGCCCCGTCGCCGCCGACGCCGTCGTCCGGGTCGTGCCCGTACAACCGCGCCTCGGACACCCCCCGCCCCCGCAACGTCGCCACCCGCGCGGCGGCCCGCTCCCGCAGCTCGTCAAGCGGCCCGTACTGGATCGACTCCGTCGGACACGCCTGCGCGCACGCCGGAGTCATCCCCGCACCGAGCCGGTCGTAGCACAACGTGCACTTCCACGCCCGACCATCACCCTTACGCTGATCGATCACCCCGTACGGACACGCCGAGATGCAGTACCCACACCCGTTGCAGATGTCCTCCTGCACCACCACCGTCCCGAACTCCGTCCGGAACAACGACCCCGTCGGACACACGTCCAGACACGCCGCATGAGTGCAGTGCTTGCACACGTCGGACATCATCAACCACCGGAAATCCGTCCGACCCTCGACACCGGTGCCCCGACCCGGCGGCTGCGCACCCGGCATCCCAAGGAACTGCGGTGTTGAGCCCGCGTCCACCGACCGCTGCCCGCCGGCGTTCACCGGCTCGCCGAGCACGTCCGCCGACGGCGGGTGCTGCCCGGCCGGGCGGGGCTGCTCGACGAACGCCACGTGCCGCCAGGAGTTCGCCGTCAACGCGCCGGTGTTGTCGTACGACATGCCGAGCAGGTCCAACCCGCTCTCCGGCACCCCGTTCCACTCCTTACAGGCCACCTCACACGCCTTGCACCCGATGCAGACGCTGGTGTCGGTGAAGAACCCCATCCGCGGCGGCGCATTCACATAGCCCGCGTCCGGGGCCGGGTCCAGCGGACCGTACAGGCTGTTCGGGTCAGGAAGCACCGCGCCGCTCCCCCTCGCTGTCGGTGGTGACCGCCGGAGCATTCTCACCCGGGGTGATCCCGGCACGCCGCTGGTAGTCGGCGACCAGGTCCAGCAACGCCGAGCCGGTCGGCCGTCGGCCGGGCCGCACATCACAGGTGCCGACCTTGCTCTCCTGGATCAGGACGTTCGGATCCAGGCTGATGCCGAACAGGTCGTTGGCCGAGTCACCGGTCACCAGACCCTCGAAACCGAAGTGGTACGGCAACCACACCTGGTGGATGATCCGCCCGTCCACCCGCAACGGGGTGAGCCGATCCGTCACCAGCACCTTCGCCTCGATCACCGCACGACCGCTGACCAGGTGCGCCCAACCCAGATGCGTCAGACCGGCCTCGGCGGCCAGGGCCGGCGACACCTCGACGAACATCTCCGGCTGCAACTCGGCCAGCGGCGACACGGTCCGACTCATCCCACCGGCGGTGTGGTGCTCGGTGAGCCGGCTGACCGTGAACACGTACGGGAACACCTGGGTGTGCTCCTGCGGCGGGCTCGGGTTCACCGAGTTCACCGGGTGCGCGTACATCTTGCGGGTCGGGTTGGCCTGCTGCCGGTAGAGCGGGTTCCGCACCGGCGACTCGACCGGCTCGTAGTGCGTGGGCAGCGGGCCGTCCAGGACACCACTCGGCGCGTACAGCCAACCCTTGCCGTCGCCCTGCATGACGAACGGGTCGTCACCGGCGATGCCCTCCGTCCCGGACGCCCCGGGCGGCGGCCGGTACGACGGCGGTTTGGTCTTCTCGAAGTCCGGCACGTCGTAGCCGGTCCACTCACCCTTGTCGGCGTCCCACCACACGTAGCGTTTGCGCTCACTCCACGGGTTGCCGTCCGGGTCGGCCGACGCGCGGTTGTAGAGGATGCGCCGGTTCGCCGGCCACGCCCAACCCCACTCGGCGGCCACCCAGTCCTGCTCGTGCCGGGACTTACGCCGAGCCGCCTGGTTGACGCCGTCCGCGTACACCCCGCTGTAGATCCAGCAGCCGATCGCCGTGGAACCGTCCGGGCGGGCCTCGGCGAAACCGGACAGTGGGCGGCCGGTCGCCACGTCGTACCCGTTGATCTCGCGCAGCACCGCCTCGGCGCTCGGCTCCGCGTGCGGACCGTGCGTCGGGTAGTCCCAGGTGAGGTCGAGCAGCGCCCGGTCCCGTGGCAGCGGCGAGCCGGACAGCTTCTCCCGCAGCTTGCGACCGAGGTGGTAGAAGAACCACAGCTCGGAGCGGGCGTCGCCCGGCGGCTCGACGGCCTTCTCCCGCCACTGCAACAACCGCTGCGTCTGCGTGAACGTGCCCTCCTTCTCCACGTGCGACGCGGCCGGCAGGAAGAACACCTCGGTACGACACTCCTCCGGCACGAGTTCCCCGGTGGCCACCTCGGGGCCGTTCTGCCAGAACGTGGCGCTCTCGATCATGAACAGGTCCCGGACGACCAACCAGTCCAGATTGGCCATCCCGAGCCGCTGCGCGCGACCGTGCGCCGAACCGACCGCCGGGTTCTGACCGAGCAGGAAGTAGCCCTTGATCTTCCCGTCGATCATGTTGAGCACCTGCTGGTAGGTGCCGTGGTCCCCGGTCAACCGGGGCAGGTAGCCGTAGCAGAAGTCGTTCTCCGGGGTCGCCGCGTCGCCCCAGTACGCCTTCAACAGGCTGGCGGCGAACGACCGCGCGTTGCCCCAGAAACCCTTCTGCCCCGGGTGCCGGATGCTGTCCACCCACTCGTCGAAGGTCGGGTGGTCGGCGTGGTGCGGCATCGGCAGGTAGCCCGGCAGCAGGTTGAACAACGTCGGGATGTCGGTGGAGCCCTGGATGCTGGCGTGCCCGCGCAGGGCCATCACCCCGCCACCCGGGCGGCCCATGTTGCCCAGCAACAGCTGGATGATCGCGCCCGTGCGGATGTACTGCACACCCACACTGTGCTGCGTCCACCCCACCGAATAGATCAGCATGCCGGTGCGGTCCCGACCCGAGTTCGCCGTCCACGCCCGGGCCAACTCCAGGAACTGCTCCTGCGAGATCCCGCAGACCCGCTCCACCATCTCCGGCGTGTAGCGGGCGAAGTGCCGCTTCAGGATCTGGTAGACGCAGCGCGGATGCTGCAACGTCTCGTCCCGCTGGGTCTGCCCGCCGACCTCCGCGCCGTGCGACTCGTGCTCCAGACCGGCGGCGGTGTCCCGCTCCTTCGCAGTGTGTCCACTGCCCGACGAGCCCTCATGCCCCTCGTACTGCCAGCTGTCCTGCACGTACGTGCCGGTCGCCGGGTCGAAGCCGGAGAAGAAGCCGTCACCGTCCTCGGTGTCGCTGAACTGCTCGCTGACGATCGTGGCGGCATTCGTGTACGAGAGCACGTACTCCCGGAAGTCCAACTCGTTCTCCAGGATGTAGCGCACCACCCCACCGAGCAACGCGATGTCGGTGCCCGCCCGGATCGGCAGGTACGCGTCGGCCACCGCACTGGTCCGCGTGAACCGTGGGTCGACGTGGAACACCTTCGCGCCCCGGCGCTTCGCCTCCATCACCCACTGGAAACCCACCGGGTGCGCCTCGGCCATGTTCGAACCCTGGATGACGATGACGTCAGCGTTGGCGATGTCCTGCTGGAAATCCGTCGCACCGCCACGACCGAAACTGGCCCCCAGACCGGGGACGGTGGCGGAGTGTCAAATACGGGCCTGGTTCTCGATCTGGAGCGCCCCCATCGCGGTGAACAACTTCTTGATGAGGTAGTTCTCCTCGTTGTCCAGCGTCGCCCCACCCAGACTGGAGATGCCCAGCGTCCGGTTGAGCGGCCGGCCCTGCGTGTCGACGTCCTCCCAGGTCTGCTCACGGGCCGCGAGCATCCGGTCGGCGATCATGTCGAGCGCGGTGTCGAGCTCCAGATCCTCCCACTGCGTCGAGTACGGACGCCGGTAGCGGACCTTGGTCTGCCGTAGTGGGCTGGTCACCAGACTCTTACTGGCCGAACCCTTCGGGCAGAGCCGACCCCGCGAGATCGGGCTGTCCGGGTCGCCCTCGATCTGACTGACCTGCCCGTCCTTGACGAACACCCGTTGCCCACAACCCACCGCGCAGTACGGGCAGACCGACCGGGCCACACTGTCGGCGTCCTCGGTACGGGCCGTCAACGCGCGAGATCCAGCGGACTTGGCCGCCGCACCCCGACCGAGCGGATCGGTGCCGGTGAGCTGCCGGTAGACCGGCCAACCCTCGATGAAGGTCCGCAGACCCATGCCCCGACACCCCCTCCCACGCGAGCGGCCCCACGAACATAGGCCAGTTGAGACATGTTCGCGAGTCGTGCCCCGCCCTGCACGCGCAGACACCGCCGCCCCCGGCCTCGTCGGCCGGGGGCGGCGCTGGTGTCGGTGTGCAGGTCGCCTCTCGGCGAGTGGCACGACGCGGCTCCGGCCGAACGGTATTCCGCGAGGGCGATATAGGTGAGGCCCGGGGACACTGAGTCACACCGACACCCTCCACAACCAACCCCACCCCGACCTTGTTCCCGGCATCGCCCCCCGCCACGACCCACCGCCGAACCGTCAGGCCAGCCGCCAGGCGGACGGCCCGGGGACGAAGGCCAGGGCCGCGGGCCAGGCCAGGGCCATCGGCCGGAGCGGAGGCAGGGGCTGGGGCCGGGGCCGAGGGCCGAAGGTGGCCCGGGGGCCGAGGGCGGCCCGGGGGCCGAGGGCGGCCCGGGGGCCGAGGGCGGCCCGGGGGCCGAGGGCGGCCCGGGGGCCGAGGGCGGCCCAATTCGGTCCACGAATCGCGAGATCTTGGGCAGTTCCCGTTCCGCGGGCGGAACGGGAACTGCCCAAGATCTCGGTGTGGACGCGCTGCCACCCGTGGTGGCGGTGGTGGATATGCCGCTGGCCGGCACCCCGGGTGGGGTGCCGGCCAGCGGTCGAGCTGTTTCGGTGCGGGGTCAGCTGTTCCAGTGCTGGGCGACCAGGTCGGTGGCCTGCTGCTCCCACTGGGCGTACGCGTCCGGGTAGGCGGAGACCTGCACGGTCTGCGCGGCGTCGGTCAGCGGCATGTCCTGCCACCCGTCAACTTGCTTCAGACCCTTCAGGAACGCCGTCGTGGAGTAGGCGGGGTCGGTGATCTGCTCCGGCGTACCCCAACCCGAGGACGGGCGCTGCTGGAACAGGCCCAGCGAGTCGTGGTCGTTGGCGTCGCCGAGGTGGCCCAGGTTCTCCAACTTCGACTCCTGCAGGCTCGTCGCGATCGAGATCACCGCAGCCCGCTCCGGCAGACCCGCCTTCTTCGTCGCAGCGATGATCGCCTTCACGTTCGCGGTCTGCTCGCCGTTCAGGTCGATGTGCGACTGCTCACCCTGCGGCTTCGGCGCACCCGCCTGCACCGCAACAGCGGTGGCGGGCTTGGCGTCGACGGGGTTGGCGTGGGCGGCGATCGGACCGGCGAACACACCACCGGCGAACGCCAGACCAGCAACGGACAGCACACTCTTACGCATGATCGTGTTCATGGGGGAAGCTCCTTCGGGGGTCAGAACACCCACCCGGGTACGGCGGGTGCGAGCACCTCGTCCGGCGCTGCAACAAACGGGGAAGTCTTGGGGGATCATCGGCGGCCTACGAGCGGGGGCTCGTGGCGCCGGGGTCCGGGTGTAACGACCCGGCGGGCCGGGTCATTCCGGGGTCGGCCGAGTCCGTGAGCACCCGGTGGAACGGGGTGCCGGGTCGGGCCGGGGTCCAGGTGTAACGACCCGGGGTCGGGGGTCATTCCCGGGGGCGGACCATCGAGCCGACCGGCCGTGGTCCTGCCATCGTCAGGGTGTGTAACGACCCCGGCCCGGCCGTCATTCCGACCGACGAGTGCCGCCGACCACACCCACATACCACCCAAACGGAACAAACCGTACCGGACCGACACGGCCCCGGCCCCCACGGCACCCACGCCTGCGGGCAGAACACCCCGCCTCACGCATGATCCACTCGACTTCGCCGAAATCGCGGTATCCGCGCGGGGTTGATACCGCGACTTCACCGAAACCGAGTCGATCAAGTCGCGCGGGTGGGGCCGATGCTGACAAACCGGACTCGCGTGACGGCTGGATGCAGGCCAACGGGCACCGTCAGAACCAAGGGCGCCATCCGGCGGCCCGGCATACGGGTCAGGCATAGACGGGTCAGGCATAGACGGGTCACCTCCCGGCGGCCTGACGAGGACAAACCCGGCGGGCTGCCAAAAGCGGACACCACCCGCGGGCATGAAACCACGCACGCCAGGGGCGCACGTTCAGCGCGGCACGGACAGCCGGCACGGACGGCAACGGACGGCAACGGACGGCAACGGACGGCACGGACGGCACGCGCGACACGGACGGTACGGGCGACGGCACACGGGCAGACGGCACGGGCGACACGGACAGCTGCGGACCCACGGAAAGCACCCCGGGTGACCGCGCCGATCAGGCCTCCACGAGGGCTTCGCCGACCAGCCCTGAGGCGCGTAGGGATCGTCCTGAGCGACACCGGCTGCGGTGGGCGTTACCCTGACACCATGCAGGCCGTCTCCCCCACCGCGACCGGCGTGGCCTTCCTGGCCCGGCCCGGTCGTCCTGCCGTGGTGGCGAGGACGCTCGCCGAGCTCGCCGGTCCCACTCGCGGCGTGGTCGAGTTGCCGGTGCGGTTGATGTGGAACGCCGAGCGCACCTTCGACCTCGCCGACCCTGACCAGCTTCTGTGGATGTACGAGAACGTGCTCCGCGAGACCACCCGCGTCGATGACCTGCGCGTCCTCGTCAACGGGCGCACCCTTCGGCGGGTGTGGCGGCTGCTCAACCTGCCTCGTGGCGTACGCCAGGCGTGGGAGAGCCGCCACCGCGGCCTGCGCGCGGCGTGACCGAACCGCATCTGCACGAGTTCTACCGGGAGGTCGCCCGGGTGGCGCTCACCGCCGCCGGGCCGCACCGGTTCGTGTTGGGGGGCGGGGTGGCCTGGGCGGCGCACGGTCTGGTCGCCCGTCCGACGGAGGACGTCGACCTCTTCGCGGACGTGGAGGGTGCCGCCGCGGCGGCGTCCACGGGTGTACGGGTGGCGCTGGAGCGGGCCGGCTTCCTCGTCAGCGACGCCGACCCCGACGGTGATCTCGCCGAGTTGTTCGACGGGTACGAGCAGGACATGAAGGACTTCGTGGTGAGCCGCGACGGCCGGCAGATCCGGCTCAGCCTCGCCCGGTTGGACCGTCGGCAGAGCCCGGTGGTGATGGACCTCGGCCCGGTGATGGACGTGCGCGACCTGGTGGCCAACAAGATCGCGGCTCTGGTCAACCGGCGGGAGGTCCGCGACTTCGTCGATGTCGCGGCGGCGCTGGAGCACTACGACGTGACCGAACTGTTGGTGCTGGCCCGGCAGGTCGACCCGGCGCTGGATCCGGCGGACGTGCGCGCCGCCGGGCGTTACCTGGATCGGCTGTCCGAGCAGCGCTTCGGTCGTTACGGCCTGGACGCCGCCGCCGTCGCCCAGGTCCGGCGGCGTTTCGCCGCTTGGCCCCGCTGAAACCCCGCCGCACGCTCTGCTGGCCGGACGCCGGACGCCGGACGCCGAAGTACGGGCGGCAACGCTGAACCCCGCCGCACGCCCTCCAAGCCGGACACCGAAGCACGCACGGCAACGCTGAACCCCGCCCCACGCCCTCCAAGCCGGACACCGAAGCACGCACGGCAAGGCTGAACCCCGCCGCACGCCCTCCACGCCGGACACCGAAACGCGCACGGCAACGCCGGACGCCGACACACCTACCGCAACGCCGCACGACGCCGGTCACCGACGCCCACGCACACCGATACGGGCCGCGCGAGGCGGGCGCCCGAGCAGCGCCCGCCCCACCTCGCGGGATCACTTCGTCGGCCGACCGCCCGTGACGCCCAGGATCTCGCCGGTGACGTAGCTGGACTCCTGCGAGGCGAAGAAGACGTACGCCGGAGCAAGCTCCGCCGGCTGCCCGGGACGCCCCTCCGGGGTGTCGGTGCCGAACTGCTTCACCTTCTCCTGCGGCATGGTGGCCGGGATCAGCGGCGTCCAGACCGGGCCGGGCGCGACCGCGTTGACCCGGATGCCCTGGTCGGCGAGGTCGGCGGCGAGCGCCTTGGTGAAGTTGGCGATGCCCGCCTTGGTGGTCGCGTAGTCCAGCAGCTGCGGCGACGGGTCGAACGCCTGGATCGACGCCGTGTTGATGATCGCCGCCCCCTCGGGCAGGTGGGGGATCGCCGCCTTGCAGAGCCAGAACATGGCGTAGAGGTTGGTCTTGAGCACCCGGTCGAACTGCTCGGTGCTGATCCCGAGGATCCCCTTGTCCTGCGACATCTGGTAGGCGGCGTTGTTGACCAGGATGTCGATGCCGCCCAGGTCGCGTACCGTCCGATCGACCAACTCCTGGCAGTGCGACTCGTCGGTGATGTCACCGCGCACTGCGACGCCCCGCCGACCGGCCTCCTCGACCAGGCGAATGGTCTCCCGGGCGTCGGCGTCCTCCTCCTCGCCCAGGTAGGAGATCAGCACATCGGCGCCCTCCCGCGCGAACGCGATCGCGACCGCCCGGCCGATCCCCGAGTCACCGCCCGTGATCAGCGCCCGCTTGCCGTCGAGTTTGCCGCTGCCACGGTACGACTCCTCCCCGTGGTCCGGCTTCGGGCTCATGTCCGCGGTCGAACCGGGTGCCGACTGCTGCTGCGCGGGTTGACCCGACTGCCCGCCGTACTGGCTGGTCGGGTCCTGCTGGGTGTGCTGGTCCTCAGTCACCGGTTTCTCCGAAGTCTCCTCGCGCCGCGCGGGAGGCGACGGCTCTCCCGCGAATCCCGTCCCCGACCGCCCTACCCCACGCTGACCGGCGGAAACCGCAGCAACAGTCGGGGCTGACGTGGCAGGAGTGACAGCCGGTGGTTATGGTGCGCGAGGCGCCCACGAAGCGCGTCCACCCCCATGGAAAGGCACGTCATGACCTCTCCCTCCGGCCCGTCGCGTCGTCAGGTGCTCGTCGCCGCCGCGGCGGCGGCGTCCGCCCCGCTGATCGCCGCCGCGCCCGCGCAGGCGGCCGGCGCGGCCCGGTCACGCACCTGGGACCTCACCCTCCTGGGCACGTCGGACACGCACGGCAAC
This sequence comes from Micromonospora sp. WMMD1155, assembly GCF_029581275.1. Lineage (NCBI taxonomy): Bacteria > Bacillati > Actinomycetota > Actinomycetes > Micromonosporales > Micromonosporaceae > Micromonospora > Micromonospora sp. WMMD1155. The sequence continues at coordinate 6,316,361 of NZ_CP120742.1, read as the reverse complement.
GTCTACAACTGGGACTACTACCGCGACGCCGAGTACGACGACAGCAAGCACAACGACATCGGCGTCGCGAAGCTGGCGACTCTGATCAACCAGATCCGTCGGGAGCGGCGCGGCAAGGCGACGCTGGTGCTCGACGCCGGAGACACCATCCAGGGCACGCCCCTGGCCACGTACTACGCCAAGCAGGAACCGATCACCGCCACCGGGGAGAAGCACCCGATGGCCCGGGCCATGAACGTCATCGACTACGACGCGGTGACGCTGGGCAACCACGAGTTCAACTACGGGCTGCCGCTGCTCGACCTGTGGATCCGCCAGCTCGGCTTCCCGGCGCTCGCCGCGAACGCCGTCAACGCGAGGACCGGCAAGCCGGCCTTCCTGCCGTACGTCATCAAGAAGGTCTCCCTCGGTTTCGCCGCGCCCACCCTGCGCGTCGGCATCCTCGGTCTGACCAACCCCGGTGTGGCCATCTGGGACAAGGGCAACGTCGAGGGCAGGCTGCGCTTCGACGACATGGTCGCGACCGCGGCGAAGTGGGTACCGATCATGCGGGCCCGCGGCGCGGACCTGGTGCTGATCTCCGCGCACGGCGGGGACAGCGGCACCTCCAGCTACGGCCCGGAGCTGCCGAACGAGAACCCGGTGGCGTTGATCGCCCAGCAGGTGCCGGGGATCGACGCGATCCTCTTCGGGCACGCGCACAACGAGGTGGTCGAGCGGTTCGTCACCAACGAGCGGACCGGCGCCCAGGTGCTGCTCTCCGAGCCGTCGAAGTGGGGCCAGCGGCTCACCCGGATGGACTTCACCCTCACCCGCGAACACGGCCGGTGGGTGATCACCAAGAAGGCCGCCACCATGTTGAACACCAACACGGTGGTCGAGGACCCGAAGGTACTCGCGGCCGTGCGGGCCCAACACCAGAAGACCGTGGCGTACGTCAACCAGGTCGTCGCCCGCTCCACTGTGGAGTTGTCGGCGGCCGAGTCGCGGTACAAGGACACCCCGATCCTGGACTTCATCAACCACGTGCAGACCGAGGTGGTCGGCGCGGCTCTGGTCGGCACGGCGTACGCCGACCTGCCGGTGCTGTCGATCGCGGCGCCGTTCAGCCGTACCGCCGTCTTCCCCGCCGGCGACGTCAAGATCCGCGACGTGGCCGGCCTGTACGTGTACGACAACACCCTCGAAGCCGTCGTGCTCAGCGGCGCGGAGGTGCGCGCGTACCTGGAGTACTCGGCGAAGTACTTCCGCACCCTCGCGCCGGGCGCCCCGGTCGACACGGAGCAGCTCAGCGACCCGGCGGTACCGGACTACAACTACGACGTCTTCTCCGGCGTCGACTACGACATCGACATCTCCAAGCCGGTCGGGCAGCGGATCACCCGCCTGGTGCTGCCCGGCACCGACACGCCGGTGGCCGACGACGCACAGTTCGTGGTGGCGGTGAACAACTACCGGCGCAGCGGCGGCGGCAACTTCCCCGGCATCGTGAAGACGCAGGTCTACAACGCGCAGCAGGAGATCCGCCAACTGCTCATCGACTGGGCGCAGGCCAAGGGGACGATCGACCCGGCCGACTTCTTCCAGCCGAACTGGCGGCTCGTACGCGAGGGCGTGCCGGTCTTCTGATCGCACAGCGCAGACGGGCCGTGGGTGGCGACACCCACGGCCCGTCTGCTGTCGTCAGCCCTGCACGTTCCAGCGGACCGGGTCCTCGGCCTTCTCCGGCCGGTCCCGCCCGGGGTCGGTCTCGGTCAGGGCGACCCGTTCGTCGGGCCGGACGGCGGGCGGCAGCTCGCCGAACCGGATGTGGCGGAGGAACGCGTACTCGTCATCGGTGAACGGCTGCTCGGCCATCGGCACCTCCCTGCATCCCTCGCCATTGTCCAACGAGCCGGCTGTGCAGAATCAGCAGCCGCTCACACCGTGTAGGGCGTCCTAGGATCCTGGGAGAACGGCGGTGGGCTGGCGTGGCGTGGGTAGTCGGTCCAGCACCGCGAGGGCGGCCCGGATGGACCGGCGTCGCAGCATCTCGTCGAAGCTCGCCCGCCCCTGACAGAACTGCACGAACATCCGCCAGCCCGGCGGCGTCGCCAACAGGGCGTGGAACACGTCCGGGCGCCGGGTGAACACGTCCAGCAGACGGAAGCCCGCCCGCATCTCCGGCACCAACCGCGCGGCGACAGCCCGCTCGTACCCGGTCAGGTCACCGTCGGCGACCGCCGCACCGGCCAACGCACCGGACCGCAGCGCGAAGCTGATGCCCTCCCGGCTCCACGGCTCCAACAACCCCGCCGCATCCCCCACGACCAGCACCCGGCCAGTGCGCAACGGCGAATCCTCCGCACGGCACCGGGTCAGGTGACCGGAGTCGTGCTCCGCCGGCAGCCCGGTCAACCCCAACCGGTCGACGAACCGCCGCAGGTACTCGCGGGTCCCCTCCCCCGCTCCCCGACCGGCGATCACACCGACGGTCAGGCGGTCACCCTTCGGGAAGACCCAGGCGTACGAGCCCGGCATGTCGCCCCAGTCCAGCAGCAACCGCCCCCGCCACCGTTCCCGCTCCGCCTCGGGTATCGGGATCTCCAACTCCAGCCCCAGGTCCACCTGCCGGTATCGGACCCCCACGTGCCGGGCGGTCACCCCCGACGAACCGTCGGCGCCGATCACCGTGCGGGCCGCGATCGTCGTACCGTCGGCCAGCCGCAGGCGTACCCCCTCGGGGTCCTGCTCGATCGCGCGGACCGCGACCCGCTCCCGCATCTGCGCGCCGGCGGCGACCGCCGCCGCGCGCAGCCGGTCGTCGAACTCCTCGCGGCGCACCATCGTCACGACCGGACCGTCGTTGCGGCGGGTGAACTCCCGGCGACCCTCGCGGGTGAACGTGACACTGTCCACCCGGTCGTGCGCGGGCACCTCGATCCGATCCTCGACGGCCGCGAGGGAGGTGCCGATCAGACCACCACCGCAGGTCTTGTACCGCGGGTGTACGGCCCGCTCGACGACGAGTGTGGAGACACCGGCGCGGGCAGCGGCGTGTGCCGCGGAGAGCCCGGCGGGGCCGGCGCCGACGACGACGAGGTCCCAGACGATCACGACAGCAGCCTAGGCCACGGACCGACCCGGACAGCCGGACCCGCCGACCGCCCGATCGGGTGTGCATCTTCGGTCACCGAGGGGGTAACCGGCGCACGGCAGCCGCCGCGCGACGGCGGACGAACCGAGGAGGAACCATGCAGCAGGTGCAACTGTCGGAGGCCGAGCAACGGGTGTACCAGGCGGTCACCACCCTGGAGGCACGCGGGCAGGTGCCGTACCCGGATTTGATCGCCGAGGAGTCCGGGTTCACCGAGGAGCAGGTAACCAGTCCCCTGCACCTGCTCACCGAGAAGGGCCTGCTGCACCGCGAGGACTCACCGATGGCGGGCCTCGACTTCGGCCCCCGGTTCTGCGCCCGCCAGATGGCGTGACCGGCGGGACCTCCCGAGACGATTCGCCCCCCGCTGACCCGGGTAGCGGCCAGGAATGCGCGATCAACGGTCACCGGGGGGCACGATGAGCACGGCGCAGCCGGTGACGGCGGCCGAGAACCGGCGACGCTGGCAGGCCGTCGGCGTCGGGCTGGTGGCCGCGTTCATGACGCTGCTCGACGTGAGCATCGTCAACGTCGCGGTGCCGTCCATCGACCGGGCGCTGCACGCCGCCCCGAGCGACCTGCAGTGGGTCCTCTCCGGGTACGCGCTCACCTTCGGCCTGGCGCTGGTCCCCGCCGGCCGCTTCGGCGACGCCCGAGGCCGGCGCAACGCGTTCGTCTTCGGCATCGCCCTGTTCACGATCACCAGCGCACTCGCCGGCCTCGCCACCTCCCCGACCTGGCTGGTCGTCACCCGACTCCTTCAGGGCGCCGCCGCCGGCATCGTCAACCCGCAGGTCATCGGGCTCATCCAGCAACTGTTCCGCGGCCCGGAACGGGCCCGGCCCTTCGGGCTGCTCGGCGCCACCATCGGCATCAGCACCGCGGTCGGGCCGTTGCTCGGCGGACTGCTCATCGCGGTCGGCGGCGAGGAACACGGATGGCGGTGGGTCTTCTTCGTCAACGTGCCGGTCGGCATCCTTGCGGTGATCCTCGGCTGGCGTCTGCTGCCCGGCCGCCCCGCCGGTCAACCCGGCTGGCGTCAACTCGACCCCGTCGGTGTCCTGCTGCTCGGGGTGGGCGTGGTCCTGGTCCTGCTCCCACTCGTGCAGGAACAGCAGTGGGAGACCCCGTGGAAGTGGGCGCTCATCCCGATCGGCCTGGCGGTGCTGGTCGTCTTCGGGCTGTGGGAGCGGCGGTACGAACACCACCACCAGCCCCTGTTCGACCTTCGGCTGTTCCGCCTCCAGTCGTACACACTGGGCTCACTGCTGGCGCTGGTCTACTTCGGCGGCTTCACCGCCATCTTCTTCATCTTCACGCTGTTCCTGCAGATGGGTCTCGGCTACAGCGCGCTCGTCGCCGGCCTGGCCATCACCCCGTTCGCGCTGGGCTCGGCGGCCGCCGCCGTCCTCGGTGGCCGCATCGTCAACCGCCTCGGCCGACCGTTGGTCGCCATCGGTCTGCTCACCGTCGTGGTCGGGCTGGCCGCGACCGTGATCGCGCTGCGCCTCGCGCCGGACGCCCCGGCACCCTGGGTCGCCGCCGGCCCACTGCTCGTCGCCGGCATCGGCAGCGGGCTGGTGATCGCCCCCAACCAGACGATCACCCTCTCCGAAGTGCCGGTGGCCCAGGCCGGCAGCGGCGCGGGCATGCTCCAGACCGGCCAGCGGATCGGTGCCGCCGCCGGCATCGCCGCCGTCGGCTCGATGTTCTTCTCGTCGCTGGCCGACACCCGTGGCGACTGGACCACCGCCTTCGAGCGGTCCCTCATCCTGGCCACCGGCATCATCGGACTGGCGCTGATCTGCGCGCTGGTCGACATCGTCCGCAACCGCTGATTCGGGTACGCCGCTGGCCGGCACCCCGTTGTGGGGGTGCCGGCCAGCGGTCGAGCTCTTTCGGTGCGGGGTCAGCTGTTCCAGTGCTGGGCGACCAGGTCGGTGGCCTGCTGCTCCCACTGGGCGTACGCGTCCGGGTACGCCGACACCTGCACGGTCTGCGCGGCGTCGGTCAGCGGCATGTCCTGCCACCCGTCAACCTGCTTCAGACCCTTCGAGAACGACCGCCCAGCCGGGCGTGATCCACTCGACTTCGGCGATATCGGGGTGTCCGTACCGGGTTGATACCGCGACTTCCCGGAAATCGTGTCGATCAAGACGTGTCGGTGCGGAGCGCGCGCCCCGCACAGAGCTGACGCCCGCCGGAACACTCCGACGGGCGTCAGCTTCAGTGCGATCCGGGCGATGCCCGGCGGTCGGATCAGTGCGCGGCACCACCGAAGCGCTGGCGGCGACGCCAGGCCAGGGTCAGCAGCAACATGATCGCTCCGGCGCCGACCAGGCCACCGCCGACCTTCATCGGCGTACCGAGGCTGTCACCCGTGACGGGCAGCGGCTGCTTCTTGTGCAGCACCCGCAGCTCGGTGGAGGCGGTACGTCCCGACTCCCGGCCGGTCGCGGTGAAGGTCAGCAGACCCGTCACCGACGGCTTGTAGTACTTGGTGAAGCGCCCCTGGGCGTTGGTGGTCGCCGTGAAGTTCAGGGGTGCGCTCGCCTGGTAGGCCACCGGAGCCATGGCCACGGTGCTGCCGTCGCTGCGGCGAGCCGGAGCCTGACCGCCGGCCGGAGCGGCCAGCGGGGTGACCGTCACCGCGATGTCGACGATCTCGTTCGGGCCGAAGTTGGTGCCGGTCAACAGCACCGTCTCGCCGAGGAAGATCGTCGGCCGGTTGACGGTAAGCGCCGGGGGTTGCGGCGCGTACGGCGGCGGTTGCGGCGGGTCAGTGGTCGCGCTGGGCGCCGGCTGCGGCTGTGCCGCCCCCGCTGCCGTCGGCACGGCCACCACGGCCAGGCCGACCGTGAGCGCCATGATGATGCGGGATAGCCGCATGATTGGTTCCCTCCTACTGGTCACAGCTTGGTGCGGAATGAACTTGGGTGGTCCAGGGGCTGGCGGTGGGGGTCAGCCACAGCTCGGCTTGTCCGACGCCGGTCTTGGCCGTCAGCACGGTGGCCTCCAACGTCTTCTCGGCGCCGGGAGCGACGTCGACGCTGGCGGTCGCCACCTGACGGCGACGTTCGGTGCCGCTACCCACGGCCGTCTCGGCCCCGTCGAGCCGGGCTTCGAGCACCGCTCCACCGGCCGGGCTGAAGATCGACACCAAGGTGCGGACGGTGTACGGATCACCAGCCATGCCGAGACCGAGGACGGACTTGGTGAGTCCGGACTTCGGTGCCGTCGACCGCAGGGTCACCCGCAGCCGGAGCTCGCGGCGACCGTCGGAGCGGCATTCGCCGACCGTCAGGTTCGCCGTCTGTCGTAGGTAGTAGCCGAGCTTCGCGCCGCTGCCGTCGTTGAGGAACACGCCGACCGTCGGCACGGTGTCCTGTTCCGGAAGCGTCCCGGCCATCCGGCTGCCGCCGAACGTCCGCTGTTCCTCAGGTCGGGCACTCCAGAACAATATCCGTCGTTCGGTGATAGCACGGTCAAATGCGGACAACAACACCCTAGGGTTGACATTCTTCTTGAAGAAGGCGTCGAAGACGGCTGCCGCCGACGCCGCGAAGAACTCGTCCTGCTGCTCGACCTCGAGCTGCCGGTAACTGTCGTTGAGCAGCGTCTGCACGACCTTCTCGCTGGCCAGCGGGACACCGCCGGGCACCAGCACCGGGCCGGTCGCCTTGAGCAGGTAGGACAGCACCACCGGGTCGACGGCGAGCACCCCGTCGACAGTGGTGCCCGTCTTGCGACGGACCATCTCGCGGTACAGCGTCGCGGCAGTCGGGAAGTGCGGGGACAGATTCACGTCGGCCGGGTAGATGCCGGGAAGGTCGGTCCAGATCGCGCGGGTCTCGGCGGGCACCTTCAGGGGCGGGTTGAAGAAGCCGAGCGAGGACGAACTGCCCTGCTTGCCCATCTTCACCGCGCCGTTCTTCGCCTCGATCACCGCGTACGCGCCGAACATGCCCCCGGTGGCGCGCAACTCGGCGGAGTTCTGCGAGACCAGCAGGTACCGCCGCGGTCCGTTCGCGCCGAGCAGTGGCGGGAGCAGGCGGGCGCCCTGGTCGGCGGCCGTGGTGAGGCCGGCCAGGCGGTCGATCTCGCCGCGCAGGTCGACGAGCGCCTGCCGGACCTTGTCGACCAGGCTGTCGGCCGGCACCGCGGCGAGGTCTCGGCGCGTACCCTGCACCGACTCGTTGACCCGGGTCAGCTCGGCGGAGACGCCGCTGAGTCGGGCCAGGTCCAGACGACCGCCGGTCGGCACCAGGCTGGTCAGGTCCATCCGGAGCAAGGTCGGGAACGCCTGCCGAGCCAAGTCGTCGATGGCGGCGGCGATCTGCCGGATGGCATCGAGGTTGTCGCCCACCATCGGGGTACGCCGACCGAGCCGCCAGCTCGGGTCACTGGTCGCCGCGCGGGCCGCGCGGGACTGCTCCTGGAGGGCGGCGAGGGTCCGCAGAGCACGGTCGGTGTCCCCGCCGACCACCAAGGCGCTCAGTTCCCGGGCCAGGCCGGCGGCGTTGAGCAGGTGGGCGCGCGCCTGCCAGCCGCGGAAGCCGACCCAACCGCCTGCCGCCAGCAGCAGCGAGCCGACCACCAGGGCACTGAGGAGGGCACGTCGCAGTCGGGCCCGCCGACGGCGTCGGGACCGGCTCCGCCGTCGGGTCGGCCGTTCGCTTTCCGTCACACCACGCTCCCAATCGGGGAATCGGACAGTTGGTCGATTCCCTGACGTTCTTAGCATGCGTCTGGGAATTTCGTGCCGTTATCGCGATGATTGCCGCTTAGGCGAGGTTTCCTCGCAGCTCCGTGACCGGTGCGGTGGCCCGCCCCGCCGCCTCGTGCAGCAACCGCTCGATCCGGTCCACCCCGGCGGGCAGCGACATCTCCCTGAGGTACGCCGACCGCCCCCGGCGGCCCATCTCGGCCCGGGTGGGCGGCGGGATGGTAGCCGCCAACCAGAACCGGTCGGCCAACGCCGCCCAGTCCTCCGGCGGGCAGGAGAGCCCGGCCCTGGCCCGTTCGACCAGCTCGGCCGTGTCCCCGCCGGTCGACGCGACCACCGGGGCAGCGCAGGAGAGCGCGGCCTGAAGCTTGCCCGGCACCGTGCCGCGCAGCTCCGGAAGGTCCCGCAGGATGACCAGTTGGTAGTCGGCGGCCGCGTACAGCTCGGGCATGTCCACAGGTGACCGTCGCTGCACGAAGCGGACGTTGTCGGCACCCAGCTCGGCGGCGAGCCCCCGCACCCGCCGCTCGTCCGCGCCGGAACCGACGAGGACCAGGTCCATCGTCCGGTCCAGGGCCGCCGCCGCCCGGACCGCGGTCTCCAGTCCCTGGCGCTCGCCGATGGTCCCGGCGTGCATCACCACGCACCGACCGTCCCTACGGACCAACTGGCGGGCCGCCGTGCCGGGCGTCACCGGGTGGAAGATCCGTTCGTCGGTCCAGTTCAGCACCTCGCGGACCCGGTCCGGGTCGGCGCCCGCAGCGACCACGAGCTCCCGCATCGACGGCGCGGCCACCGCGATCCGCGCCGCGGCCCGGTAGATCCGGGTCATCGCAGCGCTCATCCGCGCCGCCCAGCGGTCCTCGCCCGCGTCCTCGGCGCCGTCGCGGGTCCACACGTCCTGCACGTGCAGCACCGTCGGCACCTGCCCGAGCAGCCGGAGCACCCCGGCGGCGGCGAACGTCGTCGCCGGCAGTTGGAAGACGTAGAGCGCGTCCACGTCGCGGAGGTACCGTCGGGCGGCCCACGTCGCGCTGCCCGCGAACGAGAGGTAGCCGGCCACTCGCCCCCTGGTGGACGTGGTTCGCCCGGGGTAGCGCGGTACCCGACGAACGGTCAGGTTCCGGCTGTGTGTCTCGTGGTGCCAGCGCTGCCGCCAACCGGGATAGACGTGCCCGCCCGGGTAGTCCGGAAATCCGGTGAGCACCCGAACCTCGTGCCCGCGCGCGGCCAACTCCTCCGCGAGGCTGCCGGGGATGAACGCCGGTTCGGGCGGGAAGTGGTACGACAGGATGCCGATCCTCACCGGTGAGCCCCCGTTCGGCACTGATCGGCGTCGGTCGGCGCGGCACCACGACCGGCGGGCGTCTCGCGCGCGTACGATGCCGACAACCCCTCCCCGCGCGACCACCGGCGTCGACGCACCGCCCTCGCGGTGTGGACAGCCCGGTCCGCACCGAGGAGAGGGGCCCCGATGGCCGATCGCGTGTTGTTCGTGTGCCACGCCAACCTGTGCCGGTCGCCTATGGCGGAGTTCCTGGCCCGCCGACTACTGGCCGGGAGGCCCGTCACGGTGGGCAGTGCCGGCACCGACGCGATCGACGGGCTGGGCATGCACCCGTACGCGATGGAGGTCGTGACCGACGGCGACACGGACCCGGCGGCGTTCCGCACCCGGGCGCTGCGCCCCGAGTACCTGGCCGACGCGACGCTCGTGCTGACCGCGACCCGACGCCAGCGCTCGGTCTGCACCGCGCTGGCACCGGCGGCGCTGCACCGAACGTTCACGGTGCGCCAGTTCGGCCGGCTGGCCGCGGCGGCCGAACCGCCCGCCGGCCCGGCCGACGACTCCTTGGGGGCGGCGATCGCCGCCGCCGCCAAGGCCCGGGGACGGCTGCAACCCGCCGCCCCGGACGCGGACGACCTCCAGGACCCGATCGGCGGCAGCGCCGCCGACTTCCGACGCTGCGCCGAGGAGATCGAACGGTCCCTGCGACCCCTCGCCGCGCTCATCGGGGCAGCCGGGTGAGTTCCTGGGTGTGGTCGGTGACGCCGTTGAGACCGCCGGTGGTCGCGACATGCCGACCCGTTGCGGCTCCTTCGGTCGGCACCGACGCCGTCGTCGTCGTGGCGACCACCCGGTAGGCCTCGTACTGGTACGCCTCGGCCTTCGCCACCTTCGCCATGTTGAGCACGCAGCCGAGCAGACGGACCGAGACGGCGTGCAGTGAGCGTGCCGCGGCGGCGACCTGGCTTCGCGAGGTGCGGCCCTGCTGGGTCACCAGCAGCGCACCGTCGGCCTGCACGGCCACTACCACGCCGTCGGTCACCGCGAGCAGCGGCGCGGTATCGATGATCACGATGTCCGCCGACTCCCGCAGTGCCAGCAGCAGGTCCGACATCGCCTTGGAGCCGAGCAGCTCGCTCGGGTTCGGCGGGGCGGAACCGCTGGGCAGCACCAGCAGCGACTTGTCGCCCCAGCGCTGCACGACGTCGCCGACCTGCACGTCGCCGACCAGCACGTCGGTGAGGCCGACACCCGCGTCCAGGCCCAGGTAGTCGTCGACCTTCGGGCGACGCAGGTCCGCGTCGACCAGCAACACCCGCCAGCCCGCCTCGGCCAGCGCGATGGCCAGGTTGCAGGAGAGCGTGGTCTTCCCCTCACCCTGCAGCGCGCTGGTCACGGCGATGACCCGGGCCGGCTCGTGGACATCCACGAAGCGCAGGTTGGTACGCAGCTTGCGCACCGCCTCGGCACGCGCGGAGGTGGCGGCGTCGCCCACGATCAGCGGCGCGCTGCGCGCGTTGCCCTCGAACGGAATCTCGCCGAGCAGGGGACTGCCGGTGGCTCGTTGCAGACCGGCCGCGTCGCGCAGTCGAACGTCGGCGACGCCACGCAGGATCGCCAGACCGATGCCGAGGAGCAGGCCGATCACGCCGCCGAGAGTGAGGTTCCGGACCGGCTGCGGCGAGACGGGGTTGGCGCTCACCCGGGGGCCGCTGACCACCTCGATCTTGATCGGCGCCTTGCCCTCGGGCGTCGTCTCGACCTTCTGGACGAGCTCGACGAACTTCGCGGCCAGGGTCTCCGTCACGCGCAACGCGCGGGTCTGGTCGGTGTCGGTGACCGACGCCTGGAGCATGACGGTGCCGGTCTCGGTGGAGGTCTTCACCCGTTGCTGCACCTCGTCCGCGGTGAGGCCGACCGGGGTCTCGGCCACCACGCTCTGCGCCAGTCGGTCGCTCGTGAGCAGGTCCGCGTACGACTTGACGCGCTGCTGGAGGAAGAGCCCACCCTGGTATGCCTCGCTGACGCCGGTGTTGGGGGTGGTGACGAAGAACGTCACCGAGGCGACGTACCGGGGTTGGGCGCGCACGGTCAGGAATGCCGAGAGGCCGAGGGCCACCATGACCGTGACCAGCGCAACCCACCAGTGCCTACGCACGTGACGCAAATGGCGGAGCAGATCCATCAGGCGCGCCTCCGTGCCGGGCCGGTTACGCCAAAGAACTTCACGAAAACCCCCAAGGTCGTCTCTAAACTCGTGAAACCATTAAAGCGGCTCATGCGGCTTATGTCCGGAGTTATGTATTTTCTGTAGTGCGACATGGCTCCGGATGACCAACCCGAGAACAGCCCATTCGGCAGCGGCGACAACGAGGAAAAAGTCGGAAGCAGGTCCGGTGACGTCCGATCGGCCCGGCGGCCGTCGTCGAACGCGAAGCCGGATAGGGTCGGTGACGGTGTGCCGGGAAGTCTGGCCGGCGAGCGGATTCCATGCCGTCCTGACGCCCCGAGGTGACCCCGCAGATGACCTCCCGCACCCCGCCACCCGACCAACGCCCTCCGAAGAATCGGCTGTTCACCAGGTCGTCCTGGCCGGAGGCCCGACACCTGGCCGACGTGCTGCGTACCGAGACCGTCGGTGGCGCGCTGCTGCTCATCGGTGCGGCGATCGCACTGATCTGGGCCAACTCCCCCTGGTCCGACGCGTACACCCGGCTCGCTCGGTGGGTCCCCTGGCCCGGCGGCGCGCCCTGGCACCTCGACCTGGACGTGGCCACCTGGGCGGCGGACGGCCTGTTGGCCGTCTTCTTCTTCGTGGTGGGCCTGGAACTCAAGCGGGAGTTCGTCGCCGGGGAGCTACGCGACCCCCGGCGCGCCGCGCTGCCGGTGGTGGCCGCGCTCGGCGGGATGCTGCTGCCGGCGCTGGTCTACGTGGCGGTCGTCCTCAGCGCGGGCGGCGAGGGACTACGCGGCTGGGCGATTCCCACCGCCACCGACATCGCCTTCGCTCTCGCCGTGCTCGCGGTGATCAGCACTCATCTGCCCCAAGGCCTACGGGCATTCCTGCTCACCCTCGCCGTTGTCGACGACCTGCTCGCGATCACCATCATCGCGGTCTTCTACACCGCCGATCTGCAGCCCGCCGCCCTGTTCGCCGCGCTGGCGGTGATCGGGGTCTTCGCGATTCTGGTGCGGCGCGGACGTCACTGGCAGTGGGCGCTCATCCCCCTCGCGGTCACCGCCTGGGCGCTGATGCACGCCTCGGGAGTGCACGCCACGGTGGCCGGCGTCCTGCTCGGCTTCGCGGTCCCGGTGCTGGCCCGTCCCCGGACGGCGACCGGTGACCGATCGGACGCCGACGCCGAGGGCGGGCTCGCCGCGCGCCTGGAGCACCGCTGGCGTCCCGTGTCGGCCGGCTTCGCGGTGCCGGTCTTCGCCCTGTTCGCCGCCGGGGTCACCCTTCGTGGCAGCGACCTGGGGGCGTTGCTGACCGACCCGGTGGTGATCGCCGTCGTCACCGCCCTGGTGCTCGGCAAGAGCATCGGCATCCTCGGCTCGACCTACCTGCTGGCCCGGTTCACCAGGGCCGAACTCGACGAGGACGTCACCTGGTCGGACCTGCTCGGAATCGCGATGCTCGGCGGCATCGGGTTCACGGTGTCGCTGCTCATCGGCGACCTGGCCTTCGGCGACGGCACCACCGACGGCCGGGTCAAGGCGGCCGTGCTGCTCGGGTCGGTGATCTCCGCCGGGTTGGCCGCGGCGGTGCTCGTCCGGCGCAACGCGGCGTACCGCCGGGTGGCGGAGCGGGAACGACGCGACGCCGACGGCGACGGCGTGCCCGACGTCTACCAGCGGCCCACCGAGCGCTGAGCGGCGCCGTACGGCGATCCGGGGTCAGCGTCGACGGTCGGCCGGCGGCAGGTCCTCGGTCTCCTCGACCACCGCCTCGGCCGCCGGGGCGGTCAGGTCGTCGCCCGGCACCGCCACCTCCTCGACACGATCCTGCTCGTCGGGCTTCCCACCCGGCGGCGGCTCGGGAGCGGTGCCGGCGCCGGAGAAGCCGTACTCGTTCGGTTCGTCGTGCCGGCTCATCTGGTCATCCTCCCGTTTTCCCCGGTCTCGCGTCCTAGCGCCAACGGTAGGTGGCAATCGTCTTCGGCGCAGGGGGCCGGGGATTGTCGCCCCGACCACGGCGTCGGAGCGCTCAACGCCGCCCCGAGCAGTTGACGCAGGGCGATGATCGCCACCGCGCCGGCCAGACCGTTCCAACCCGGATCGCCGGCCAGCCGAATCAGACCGGCCGCCGTCAGCAGGTCCAGCAGCAGTCGGACGCCGGTTCGCAGCGCGCCGGTGCTGACCACGGTCACCACGCCGACGACCAGGGCCAGCGCGGTCACCGCCGTGACCAGGGTGTCCATCACCCTCGACGCTCCCCCTCGGCCACCTGGCGCTGCTCCTGACGGATCTCCCGGCCCAGGAAGTAGTTCAACGCCGTCCGGATCGTCGCGATCGCGGCCAGTTGACCGATCTGCTGGAACGACGGGGACACCGCGGTCCGCAGCACGTCCGCCGCCAGCTGAAACTCCAGGCCGAGGGTCAGGAACCGGCCCAGCGAGAGCCGGATCGGAGTGAAACGGGCGGCGGTGCGGTGTCGTAGCCCCTCGACCACGAACCGCACCGCCGCCCAGACCGCGCCCACGAAGATCACCAGCGCGCCGGCCACCTCCACCACGGCCACCAACACCTGGTCGCCCTGTCGCAGCAGCTCGGCCGGCTCCACCCCGGACCGTTACCCGCCCTCGGGGCAGCTAGGCCCCGCTCAGGTCAGCTCGTTCACCGCCTCCAGGATCAGCCACAGACCGGAGACGGCGAACAGGATCGCGGCACCGTACTTGATGGTCTTCTCCGGCAGCCGACGACCCAGCATCCGGCCGACCAGGATGGCCAACGCGTCCGCCGCCACCATGCCGATCGTGGAGCCGAGCCAGGTGCCGAACCAGCCGTACTTGGTGGCCAGCGTGATCGTGGCGAGCATCGTCTTGTCACCCAACTCGGCCAGGAAGAACGCCACCGACACCGCGACCAGCGCGGTCTTGTTCGTCTTCTCCGCCTTGCGTTTCTCCTCCTCGGTGAGCTTGTCCCCGCGCAGGGTCCACGCACCGAAGCCGAGGAAGGCCACACCGGCCACCAGCGAGATCCACTCCGTGGGCAACACCGCCCCGAGGCCCGCGCCGATGGCCACCGACGCCAGGTGCACCACCGCCGTGGCGACCGTGATACCGATCAGCACCGGAATCGGCTTGAACCGCGTGGCGAAGGTCAACGCCATCAACTGGGACTTGTCCCCCAGCTCCGCGACGAAGATGACGCCGAAGCTGACGACCAGCGCGGCGAGAAATCCCTCCATGACGTCCTTCCCGCTCATGCCGGGAGGAGGTACAGGGGCGCCCTCGACCCGGCTGCAACAGCCTGAGTCGAAGGTCTCGCCCGCCCCGGAAACCGGGGCCGCGTGGCCGGATGCGGAACGCACCAGTATGTCGACCACGACATTGGGGGCTACTCCCCTTCGCCCGCTCAGCCTAGCCGATCATCGGCGGCCCGGTCCGAGGCGGGTGAACAGGCTCACCGGGCCCGCGCCAACGTGACCCCGAAGAGCCCACCCGGGTCCGTCCAGAACTCCGCCGTGGCGAAGCCCGCCGCCCCCAGCTCCGCGGCGACCCCCTCCCGGTGGAACTTCGCCGACACCTCGGTACGCAGGTCCTCCCCCGCCGCGAAGTCGACGGTCATGCCCAACACCCGCACCCGCATCGGCCGGGTCGCCCGCAGCCGCATCTCGATCCACTCGTGCTCCGCATCCCAGAGAGCGACATGGTCGAACGCCCCCGGGTCGAAGTCGGCACCCAACTCACGATTGATCACGTGGAGCACGTTGCGGTTGAACTCGGCGGTGACCCCGGCCGCGTCGTCGTAGGCGGGCACGATCACCGACGGGTCCTTCACCAGGTCCGTGCCGAGCAGCAGCCAGTCGCCGACCTCCAACGCCGCACGCATCGCCGTCAGGAAGGCGGCCCGCTCGGCGGGCAGCAGGTTGCCGATGGTGCCGCCGAGGAACACCACCAGCCGTCGACCGCCGGTGGGCAACCGGTCCAACTGCCGGGTGAAGTCGCCCACGATGCCCCGCACCCGCAGGCCCGGATAGTCGGCGGCGATCTGGGCCGTGGACCCCCGCAGCGCGCTGACCGACACGTCCAGCGGGACGAACGTGCCCAGCCCACCCCGGCGGGTGAACGCGTCCAACAACAGGCGGGTCTTCTCCGACGACCCGGAACCCAACTCGATCAACGTCTTGGCCCCGGTCGACGCCGCGATGTCCGGAGCACGCTCGGCCAGCACCGTCCGCTCCGCCCGGGTGGGGTAGTACTCGGGAAGTCGGGTGATCTCCTCGAACAACTCGCTGCCCCGGGCATCGTAGAACCACTTCGGCGGCAACCACTTCTGCTCGGCGCTCAGCCCGGCCCGAACGTCGTCGCGCAGACCACGCTCCAGATCGCGCTCCTCGAGGTAGACCTCCAGCGGTTCCGCCGTCATCGACTCGCCTCTCTGTTCGACAAACAGTTGCGTGCCCGCCCGGTGCTGCTCAGCGGGTCGGAAGTGGACGTGTCCGCACCTCGTCGGCGGTGGCCAGGACCAGGTGCCCCTCCGGTGCCGCCCGCCACCCGGGGTCGTCGTCGTACGGCTCCGAGGCCAGCAGCACCGAACCCGGCGCCTCGCGTACCGACAGGGCGTGCCCGGCCACACTCGCCACCACCCGGCGGCCGTCGGTGAGCAGCAGATTCAGCCGCGACCCGGGGGCCGCCGCGGCGACGTCGGCCACCGTCCGCCCGACCGCGTCCGCCGGGTCGTCCCCGGCGCGCAACCGGTGCCGCACCAGCGCCCACAGCAACGCCGAGTCGGTGGCGGCGTCCAACGTGAGCAGGTCACGCACCGGCAGACCGGCGGCGAGCGGCACCAACGCGTCCGGCCAGCCGCGGACGACACCGTTGTGGCTGAACAACCACCGCCCCTCGGCGAACGGCGCGGCCGCGCCGTCGAGCACCGCCATCCCGACCGTGGCCGACCGCACCGCCGCGAGCACCGCGCCGGTCCGGGTCACCGCCGCCAACTGGGCGATCGTCGGATCACTCCAGATCGGCTGCGCCCGTCGATACCGCACCGGCTCACCCCCGCCCGGGTACCAGCCGACGCCGAACCCGTCCGCGTTGATGGTGCCGCCGCCGCGCATGTCCCGAGGGGCCCAGGACTGCCGCACCAACGAGTGCGGCGGATCGAACAACACCTCCGCCAGGGTGACCGGCACCCCCAGGTAGACCAGATGACGGCACATCAGCGCGCCCCGCCCGCCGGATTGCCGATCACCGGTACGACTCGTCCGGTCGGGCGTCGCGGGCACAGCGGAAACCACTGAAGATCTGCCGGCGGATCGGATAGTCCCAGTTACGGAAGGTGCCGCGACAGGCCGACCGGTCGGTGCCGAACGAGCCACCCCGCAACACCCGGTAGTCGTCGCCGAAGAAGACCTCGGAGTATTCGCGATAGGGAAACGCGGTGAAACCCGGATGCCCGCCGAACGTGCTCGACGTCCACTCCCAGACGTCACCGATGAGCTGGTGCACACCCAACGGCGACACCCCACCCGGGTACGCGCCCACCGGCGCCGGCCACAGATGCCGCTGATCCAGGTTGGCGTGCGCCTCGGTCGGGTCCTCGTCGCCCCAGGGAAAACGCCGCGACCGCCCGGTCGCCGGATCCCACCGGGCCGCCTTCTCCCACTCCGCCTCGGTCGGCAACCGCTTACCGGCCCACGCCGCGTACGCCTGCGCCTCGTAGAAGCACACATGCACCACCGGCTCGTCCGCGCGCACCCGATCCCACCGGCCGAAACGCCGGTACGACCACTCGTCGCCGTCACGACGCCAGTGCATCGGCGCCACCAGCCCCTCCCCGAGCCGATGCGCCCAACCCGCCGGGCTCCACCACCGCTGATCGTCGTAACCGCCGTCGGCGATGAAGGCCGCGTACTGCCCGTTGGTCACCGGGGCCGCGTCGATGACGTACGCCGGCAGGTCCACCCGATGCGCGGGCCGTTCGTTGTCCAGAGCCCACGGGTCGGTGTCGGTGCCCATCGTGAACTCCCCCGCCGGCACCAGCACCTCCCCGCCGACCCGGACCGACGGCTCGGGCGGCGGCGGAGCGTGCAGCACCGCCGGCCCCCCGCGCAGTTGATGGGTGGCGAGCATCGTCTCGTCGTGCTGCTGCTCGTGCTGCACGATCATGCCGAAGGCGAACCCGTCGGCGACCAACGGCCGCTCGCTGAAAGCCACCGTGTCCAGCAGTTCGTGCACCTTGTCCCGCACCGTGCCCAGATAGGCGCGCGCCTCGGCGGGCGCCAGCAGAGGCAGGGCCGGGCGGTCCCGGCGCGGCTGCTTGAACGCGTCGTACAACTCGTCGATGTCACACCGCACCGGCTCACGCCCGCCGACATCGCGGACCAGCCACAACTCCTCCTGGTTACCCACGTGGGCGAGATCCCAGACCAGCGGCGACATCAGCGGCGAATGCTGACGCATCAACTCACCGTCGTCGACCACCTCGGTCAACAACGAGGTACGCGAGCGGGCCCGCGCCAACTCCCCAGCGATCCGGTCCCGCAACCGCTCACCACTCACACCCACCGAACCTCCCGACGCTCGCGACTGCGGGGCTCGCAACCCCGGCTCACTCCTCGCACTCACCGAACCTCCCGACGCTCGCGACTGCGGGGCTCGCAACCCCGGCTCACTCCTCGCACTCACCGAATCCCCCGACGCTCGCGACTGCGGGGCTCGCAACCCCGGCTCACTCCTCGCACTCACCGAACCTCCCGACGCTCGCGACTGCGGGGCTCGCAACTCCGGCTCACTCCTCGCACTCACCGAACCCCCTCCTTCGCGGCGGCCAGCCGCCGTCGTACCCCTCGCTCGATCTCGTCGTTGGTGTCGGCCGGCAGGTCCAGCCGGGGCAGGACGGTCAGGGCCAGGTCGAACAGACCCGTCGCGGCGGTGGCCAGCGCGCGGTCGGCCAGACCGCTCCGCGCGGCGGCCGACCAGCGGTGCCCCACCGGAGCCGCGATCGCGTACGCCTCGCGGACCGTGGCTGGATCGTGGAAGAGGGCGCTCAGCACCGCCAACGGGAGCCGCCAATCCCGCTCGGGCTGGGCGTCCAGGTAACGCAACTCCAGGTAACCGCGTGGCCGCACCGGCGGGAAGAGCGTGCTGACGTGGTAGTCGAGGTCGTCGGTGGTGGGCGGCTGCGGCAACGCGCCGTCGAGCCAGTCGGCGAAGGTCACACCGGGCGGTACGGTCCAGTCCGAGCCGTGCCGCCGCCGGCAGAGCAGCGGCGCGGCGAGTACGTACCGGATCCAGGTCGCCGTCGGGTCCTGCAGGGCGTTGCCGGGGGTCCACACCGGGCGGGTGCGGGCCGGGTCGATGGCCAGCCAGGCGGCCATCCGGGCGGAGGCCCAACCGGTGCGACGCCCGGCGTGTCGGGTGGCCGAGGCGAACGCCGCGAGCAGCGGCGGACCGACGGCGTGGGCGGCGGCCCACCGGTCGGCGACCTGGTCCGGCTCACCGGCGTCGAGACAGACCTGCAGGCCCGCCGTGCCGTACATCATGACGCGGCCGGCCGGACCACGCCGGTCGAAGGAGGCGCGCATCGCGCGGTAACGGGGAGTCTCCACCACCGGGCGGGGTCGTCGGTGTGGGTCGATGCCGCTGCGGCCCAGGACCAGCCCGGCGGCGGCCAACAGGTCGGTGACCTGGGCGATGTCAGCCTCGGTGGCCCTGAGTAACGCGGCCGTCGAGGGTCGGGGCGGGGTGGAGATCTCCACCTGACCACCCGGCTCGACGGTCACCACTCCGCCGTCTCGCAGCGGCTCGGCCGGGCTCGTCGGATCCAACGTGGCGGGGCTGTGCCGCCCCAGCGCCGCCCTCAACCGCCCCGGATCGACCGGGCGGGCGGGATCGGCGGCGTCATGCACGGTCCATTCCAGTTCGACGCCGACATGGGTCGGTGGACCGGTCTTGAAGCAGATCCGCGCGAGATGACGGCCTGCGGCGGCGGACTCCCGCAGGATGGCGCTGCGTTCCAGGTCGGGCGACGTCACCAACGGTCGGGCCCCTCTCCATCTGCCGGGTCAACGACACCGTGTCACGGTAGACCCATCCACCGACACTGTCGGAGGCCGTGCACGGGGCCACCAACCTCTGTCCGCCAGACGAATTTCCCATGCCGGGCGGAACTAACCACCCGGTCGCCCACCGCTCACTTCGGAGAGGGGCGGCCCGACGGAGGGTGCGGCGCGGCGGACTTCGCCGGTGCGGAGGGCTTCGCCTCGGCACCCAGTCGGCGGCAGTACTCCTCGACCCGGTCGGCACCACCGGCGGCGGTCACCAGCCGCTCGAAGGCCGGCGTCCGCAACGCCTTCTCCCGTTGGTCGGGTTTCTTGGCCGACCAAGCGCGGCACTTGCCGTGCAGGGAACCGGTGGTTGGGCTGTGGGCCGGGGGCGCCGCCACCGACGGCGTGCCGGGCGACGGTGGCTGGGGCGACGCGGTGCCGCGCGACGGCGTCTGCGCCGGCGACCGGGTGGGTTCGCCGGACCGGGGCGAATCCGGCGTCGGCGACGTTCTGGACGGCTCCGGTGCGACGGGTACCGGAATCCAGTCCTGACGGACCGCGGCGAAGGCGGCGCCCGCCGTGGCGGTGACCGCGACCGCCCCGATCCACGCCGCCGCGCCGGTCGTCAGGCGTCGACGGCGCACCCGGTGTGCCGCCGACGGCGATTGTTCGGCCCGGGCAGCCCGGAACGCGGCGAGCGCGGCCTCCTCGCCGGCCAGTTCGCCCGGCCGGACCGGGCCGGCGGCCGCGGCGAGCAACCGGGCGACCGGGGTCGACGCCGGGGCCTCGGGTGACGTCACGTCGCTGTCCGCCGGGACCGGGGCCGCACCCGACCGCGTGTCCCCGCTGGGCTGGGCGGAGTCGAGCAGCCGTTCGGTGTCGGCGTGATCGGCCCGCCGGAACGGGTTCATCGGAGATCCCCTCACGTCAGCCGTCCGCCGGCTCGGTGTGCGACGCCCGCAGGGCGGGACCGTTACCCGTGCGGGGCGACGGCACCGCGTCGACAGCGACCGAATCCTCGCGCTCCAACAGGGTCGCGAGCCGTCGCAGGCCCCGGTGTGCGGCGGTCCGCACGGCACCGGCCCGACGGCCCAGCACCCGGCCGGCGGACCCGGCGTCGAGCCCCACCACGGCCCTCAACAACACGGCTTCGGCCTCACGGGGAGGCAGGGTGGCGATCAACGCCAGGGCCGTCTCGGTGCCGATCGTCTCGCTGGCGCCCTCGGCGGTGTCCGCGTCGCTGGCGAGATGGACGAGCGCCTGCACCGGCACGGGGAAGGCCGGGCGTCGGCGCAGCCGGCGCAGGTGGTCCATGGCCCGGTTACGGGCGATGGTGACGGCCCAGGCGCGGAACTCACCACCGGTGAAGCTGGGCAGGTCGCGGGAGATCTGCAGCCAGGCCTCCGAGGCGACGTCCTCGGCGTCCGCGCCGACCAGGGCGGTCAGGTAACGCAGGAGCCCCGGCTGAAGGCTGCGGTAGAGGAAGCGGAACGCATCCTCGTCCCCACCCTGTGCCGCGCTGACCGCCTCCGACAGGTCGCCACTCATCCGCGACCCGTGAACTGCCTGGAGCCTGCCGACCCGCTCCGCCCCACCGGGGTCGAGCACCGGCTACGGAGGGTCCACCCGACCAGCTCACGCACCCGTACCGCCCCCCGCCGATCTGATCGCGCCCGCGACCCGGGTGGTCCGGGTCGGCTGGTCCGGGCACCGGCAGGGTGATCGGCGGCGCGCCGACGTCGCCGGGGTCCGAGCCGGGCTAACGCTAGGAGGGGACCGGCGGCGCGACAAGTCGGCACCACGTCACGGAAGAGTGACAATTATCAACCATGTTCGACGGCGCGTCGGTGTAACGGTCGGTGAGCCGGGGAAGCGGTCCGTGGTCGAGGGCGGTTTTCGGCGACCGCCGAGCGGTCGGACCCCGAAAGATGTCAGCTTTCGTCACACCACGTCGTCGCCGTGTCACAGGAACGTGGAGTCCACACAGGTCGGGGACGGTTGACCGACGGGTGTCACCCGAGCGGACGACAGGCCGCGGTACGCCGTGCACCGCCACTCTAGGTACGGTAATGCGGTGTTGTCATCGGAGGTCGTGCTCAGCGGTCGCTACCGCTTGGACGAACGTGTCGCCACCGGCGGTATGGGCGATGTCTGGCGTGCCTCCGACCTGATCCTCGGCCGCCAGGTCGCGGTCAAGGTGCTGCTGCCGGCGTTGGTCTCCGACCCGGATTTCATCGCCCGGTTCCGGGCCGAGGCGCGGATCATGGCGGCGCTGCGGCACCCGGGCATCGTTCAGGTCTTCGACTGCGGCGCCGACGACCTGCCCGACGACGGCGGCCGAGCGGACTACCTCGTGATGGAGTTCGTCGCCGGCGAGCCGTTGTCCAAGCGCATCGAGACGGCCGGTCGGCTCGACGTGGCCGAGACGATGTCGATCGTGGCCCAGGCCGCCGCCGCGTTGAACGCGGCGCACCGCGGCGGCATCGTGCACCGGGACGTCAAGCCCAGCAACCTGCTGGTGCAGGAGGACGGCACCGTCGTCCTGGTGGACTTCGGGGTGGCCCGTTCCACCGACATCACCAGCATCACCAGCACCAACGCGGTGCCGGGCACCGCCCTCTACATGGCTCCCGAGCAGGCCGCCGGTCGGCCGGTGAGCGGTGCCACCGACATTTACGCGTTGGGCGCGGTCACCTACTGCTGCCTCACCGGCAGTCCGCCGTTCACCGGCGACAACCCACTCCAGGTCGCGGTGCGTCACCTGGACGACGAACCGCCGGAGTTGCCGCACGACATCCCGGAGGCGGTCCGCGCCCTGGTGTCACGGGCCCTGGCGAAGGATCCGCTCGACCGCTTCACCAGCGGCGCGGCGATGGCCGAGGCCGCCCGGACCGCGGTCACCGGCGGCGAGCCTCCGACGGCGATGGCCACGCCGATCCCGTTGCGCGACGCCGGCCCGGGCACCCGTACCGACGCGCCGGTCGGCGCGGCGGTGGCGAGCGCGGCGCAGTCCCGGCGTCACCGGCGGCGGGGTCCCCTGGTCGGCGCGGCCGCGGCCGTGCTGGTCGCGCTGGTCGGGCTCGGTGCCGCGTTGGGAGCGGCGCGCAACGCCGGCGAGGATCCGGCGGTGAAGCTGCCCACCACGTCGCCGACTGTGGCGCCGAGCGGCCCGGCGGAACTACCGGCGGCGAACGAGCAGGTCGTCACCGTCGATCCGGGCCGACCCGGTCGGCCGCATGCCCCCAGCACCCCGTCCGCCTCGACGTCCGCGACGCCGAGCGTGCGACCCAGCCAGACGAGCAGTTCACCGACGCCGACGGGGACGCCGACCGGGACCACCGCGCCGACGGGCGGCCCGACCGGCGAGCCGAGCACCACGCCGACGTCGGCCACGCCCACCGCGACGGAGAGCACACCGACCGTTCCGGAGGGCTCGGGCGACGGGTAGCCGGGCGGGCGCCATTCGTCGGCGCGGTCCCACCAGCACCGATATCCCCAAAACGGACTTACGTCGCTCAAGACGCCTCTAGGCTCTCTGCAGGCCATTTCCACCAACTGCCGCAGGAGCCTGGGTGAGCGTTGAAAAGCTGGTCGTGATCGGTCAGGGATACGTCGGGCTGCCGCTGGCCCTGCGTGCTGTCGAAGCGGGGCTGGACGTGGTCGGCCTCGACGTCGACGCCGACCGGGTCAAGCGTCTCGCCTCCGGTGAGTCGTTCATCGAGGACATCCCGACCGACCGGCTGGGCCGGGCGTTGAGCAGCGGGCGGTACAACCCCAGCACCGAGTACTCCGACGCCGAGGGCTTCGACGTCTGCGTCATCACCGTGCCGACTCCGCTGCGCGACGGCACCCCCGATCTGAGCTTCGTCGAGCAGGCGGGTATCGGCATCGGCCCGTACGTCCGGCCGGGTTGCACAGTGGTCCTGGAGTCGACCACGTACCCGGGGACCACCGAGGAATTGCTGCGCCCGCTGTTGGAGAAGGCCAGCGGGCTGACCAGTCCGGGCGACTTCCACCTCGGCTACAGCCCGGAACGGATCGACCCGGGCAACCCGACGTGGAAGCTGGAGAACACCCCCAAGGTGGTGTCCGGGGTGGACTCGGCGTCGCTGGCCCGGGTGGACGAGTTCTACCAGCGCATCGTGCACCGCACCGTCGCGGTGGACTCCACCCGGGTCGCCGAGCTGACCAAGCTGATCGAGAACACGTTCCGCCAGGTCAACATAGCGTTGATCAACGAGCTGACGATGCTGTCGCATCACCTCGACATCGACGTCTGGCAGGCGATCGACGCCGCCGAGACCAAGCCGTTCGGGTTCCTGCCGTTCCGGCCCGGCCCCGGCGTCGGCGGGCACTGCCTGCCGATCGACCCCTGTTACCTGTCGTGGCAGGTCAAGCGCCGCCTCGGCCGACAGTTCCGGTTCATCGAGCTGGCCAACGACGTCAACCACGAGATGCCCGAACACGTCGCGCAGCGGGTCATGGCGGGATTGAACCGCACGGGCCGGTCGGTCAGCGGCGCCCGGCTGTTGCTGCTCGGCCTGGCGTACAAGAAGAACACCGGCGACATGCGGGACTCCCCGGCGGTCGACGTGGCCCGCCGGCTGCAGGCGCTCGGCGCCGAGGTCCACGCCGTGGAGCCGTACGCCGAGCCGCACCAGATCCCCGCCGGGGTCACCGTGGTCGGGCTCTCCGAGCGGGAGGTGAGCGCCGCCGACGGGGTGGTGGTGGTCACCGACCACGACAGCTTCGACTACGACCTCGTGGTCCGGCACGCCCGCTACGTGTTCGACACCCGCAACCGGTGCGCCGGCCCACTGGTCGAGCGCCTGTAGACCCGGCACCGCTGGCCGGTCCCGCCGCCGACAGTCGGCGGGACCGGCCGGCGGATGTCCGTCCGGGCCGACGTCGCGGGTCACTGGTCGGCGAGCGCCTCGACGACCGGGCGGGACAGCGCGCGACGGGCCGGTAGCACCGAGGCGAGCAGGGCGGCCAGCACCGCGACGGCGAGGGTCAGACCGAGCTGACCGAGCGGCAGCACCACGTGGAAGTCCCCGCCGAGGCGGGCCAGCAGGGCCATCGCGGAGGCGCTGACGCCGGTGCCCAGCCCGATGCCGAGCACCGCGCCGACCAGCGCCATCAGCACCGCCTCCACGGCGAGTACGCCCCGCATGCGTCCCCGGGTGAGCCCGACCGCCCGGAGCACGGCGTTCTCCCTGGTGCGCTCGACCACCGACAGGCTCAGCGTGTTAGCCACGCCGACCAGGGCGATCACGACCGCCAGGCCGAGCAGCGCGGTGACGAAGACGAGCAGCATGTCGACGGTGCCGGTCAGCATCCTCTTGTACGCGCCCTGGTCCATCAGGTTCACCGTCGGGTAGCGGCCCAGCACCGTCTCGATCGCCTCCCGGGCCCGGTCGGCGCTCACCCCGGCGGCGGGGTCCACCTCGGCCAGGAAACCGCGCTGGTCGGGAAAGAGCGCGGCGAAGTCCTCGTCGGCCATGTCGATGACGTGCCCGGTCGGCGCGCCGTCGCCGGACGTGTCGTCGGTGACCACGGCGGCCACCCGGAACGAGCGGCCCCGCACGGTGACCGGTGAGCCGACCTGCCAGCCGCGTGCCTGCGCCACCTCCCGGTGCACCAGCACCTGCCCCGGCCCGAGCCGCGCGACGTCGCCGGCGAGCACCGCGCCCAGGGTCCGGCCGACCAGCGCCGGGTGGGCCGCGCGGATCTCGACGTCGGCGACGACCGTGCTGAGCTGCTCGTGCACCACACCCAACTCGGGGCGGGCGGCCAGCTCACCGGCGAGCGCGGCCGGCAGGTTCTGACCGATACCGCTGACCACGAAGTCGGTGCCGATCTGGGCGTCCACGCTGCGTTCGATGCCGTCCTTGGTGCTGCGGGCGCCGACCATGAACGCCGACACCAGCCCGATCCCGATCACCAGGGCGGTGGCGCTCGCGGCGACCCGCCGCGGGTTGCGGATCGTGTTGGCCACCGCCAGGTCACCGGTCGCCCCGAGCACGCGACGAGCTGGCCAGCCGAACACCCGGGCCAGGGCCGGGACGAGCACCGGCCCGAACAGCACGATCCCGAAGAAGGCCAGTACCCCGCCGACCGCCACCAGCAGCAGTTGACCGGCGTCGGCGGCACCGGCCAGCGCCGCGACACCGACGGTCAGCACCACCGCGCCGACGGCCAGGCGTACCCGACCAGCAGCCCGCGCGGGCTGCACCGCGGCGTCGGTGAGCGCGGCCACCGGGGCGACCCGGGTCCCCCGCCAGGCCGGAAGCAGAGCGGCGCACACGGTCAACGCGGTGCCCAGGAGCAGGCCGGTGACGACGGTCGAGCCGGTCACGGTCAGGCCGCCGGTGACCGGCGCGTCCAGTCGGGACATCATCAGTCGCATCCCACCGGCGAGGGCGACCCCGAGCAGCACCCCGCACGCGGAGGGCACCAGGCCCAGCACCGCCGACTCCAGTACGGCCGCCCGGAACACCTGACCACGGGTGGCCCCGATCAGGCGCAGCAGGGCGGTCCGGCGGGTGCGCTGCGCCAACACGATCGCGAACGTGTTGGCGATGACGAAACCGGCCACCACGACGGCGACCCCAACGAAGATCAACAACAGCATCCGGAACTGCTCCACGTTGCGGACCGCGTCCTCGACGGCCTCGTCGAGAATCTGCGCACGGCTCTTCACGGTGGCCTCGCCGCCGACCACCGCGCGCAGCCGCTCGGTCAGCGCCGCGACGGAGGCCCCCGGTCGGGCGGCCACCAGGACCCGGCCGTATCCGGGCCGGACGGTGAGGGCCAGCGCGTCCGGTCCGACCATGCCGACGAACGGGCCGCCGACGTCGCGGGCGGTCCCGGCCACGTCGACGGTGCCGACCAGGGTGTACGGGTGGGCCGGGCCGGTGGCGCCGCCGACTCGGACCGCGGCACCGAGCGCGAAACCCTCCGCGGCGACCGTCTCCGCGTCGAGCACCACCTCTCCGGCGCGGTCGGGCAACCGTCCGGCGACCACGTCGTACGAGCGCAGGGCGTCCTCGGTGGGGATGGCGGCGAGCACGGTGAAGCCGAGCACCGGTCGACCGTCGACGCCGAGCACCCCGGCGGTGTCGGTCAACTCACCGGCCGCGGCGGCCACCCCGTCGACAGCGCGTACCCGGTCGACCAGGGTCGGCGGCAGCACCTCCCGGCCGGCGGAGTAGACACCCAGGTCGGTGTGGCGGTCGAACGTCCCGGCCCGCTCGTACGTTCCGGCGCGCATCCCGTCGACGAAGATCATGGTGCCGGCGACGAACGCGACACCGAGCACGACGGCCAGCGCGGAGAGCAGCATGCGCAGCGCCTCGGCACGCAGCGAGCGCAGGGTCAGGCGGATCAAGCGGGGCTCCCGGTGCGGGTGGCGGATCGGACCCCTCCGACGCTATGGCCGAGGCCGGTCAGTCGATCTCCACCTGCGCGCTCGACCTGTGTGCCCCCCGGGTCGCGGTGCGTCCGCCGGTCGCTACGACCCAGGTCGTACGCGGCGTCATCCGCCGGGTGTGACCAACCCGCTCTCGTACGCCAGGACCACCGCCTGAACCCGGTCGCGGAGCTGGAGCTTCGCCAGGATCCGCCCGACGTGGGTCTTCACCGTCGCCTCGGCCACGTGCACCCGGTCGGCGATCTCCCCGTTGGACAGCCCCTGCGCGACGAGCAGCAGCACCTCCCGTTCCCGTTCGGTGAGCTGCGCCAGCCGCGGGTCGGTACGCGGTGCGGTGCCGAGCTGCCCGGCGAACCGGTCCAGCAGCCGCCGGGTGATCGACGGGGCGACCACGGAGTCGCCCTGGGCCACCACCCGGATCGCGGCCAGCAGGTCCTCCGGTGGGACGTTCTTGAGCAGGAACCCACTCGCGCCGGCCTGAAGGGCCGCGAACGCGTCGGCCTCGGTGTCGAAGGTGGTCAGGACCAGCACCCGGGGCGCCGCGGCGGACCGGTCGGCGCACAGCCGCCGGGTGGCCTCCACCCCGTCCATCGTCGGCATCCGGATGTCCATCACGACGACGTCGGCCTCGGTGCGGGCGAGCACCCGCAGGGCGTCGGCGCCGTCGATCGCCTCCCCGACCACCTCCAGGTCGGGCTGGGAGTCCAGCACCATCCGGAAACCGGCGCGGACCAGCGCCTGGTCGTCCACGATCACCACCCGGATCGTCATGCCGCGATCACCTCCGTTGCCGGCTCCGACGGTAGCGGTAGCCGTACCTCGACCAGCCAGCCCCCGCTCGGTCGGGGACCGGCGGTGAGGCTGCCGTCGTACACCGTCACCCGCTCCCGCATGCCGAGCAGACCGTGACCGCCCGACGGCGCCGGGCTGACCAGGGGGCGACCCAGACCGTTGTCGACGACCCGGACCACGACGGCCTCGTCGCCGTAGGTCAGCGCGACCTCGACGCCGGCGCCGACACCGGCGTGCTTGAGCGCGTTGGTCAGCGCCTCCTGCACCACCCGGTAGACGGTCAGCTCCAGCCCCGGGGGCAGCGCCGGAGGCGTCCCGGTGACGGCGCTGCGGATCCGCAACCCGGCGTCACCGAACCGGGCCAGCAGGTCGGGCAGCTCGGCCAGGGCCAGGCGGCGGTGCTCCGGGTCGGCGGCCACGACGAGCCCGTCCGCTCCGCCCGGTCCGGCGTCGCGCAGGACGCCGACCAGCCGACGCATCTCCTCCAGGGCCTGCCGGCCGGTGTCCGCGACCACCTTCACGGCGGTACGCGCCTGGGCGGGGTCCCGGTCGAGCATGAACCGGGCGCCGTCCGCCTGGACGATCATCACCGCCATGCTGTGGGCGACCACGTCGTGCAGTTCCCGGGCGATGCGGGTGCGTTCCTCGGCGACCGCCGCGCGGGACTCGGCCTCCCGTTCGCGTTCCAGGGTGGTGGCCCGCTCCTCCAGGCTGAGCACGTAGAGCCGCCGGGTCCGCACGTTCAGCGCGACCAGCCACACCGCGCCGGTGACCAGGGCGTACCACAGCGCGGTGACCCACCACTGGATGACGCCGGGGGTCTGCGCGGCGGCCAGCAGCACGCCCACGGCGGCGACCGCGCCGGCCAGGACTCCGTCGCGCAGGCGCTCGCCGTACTTCACCACGCTGTAGAGCGCGATCAGGACGGCGACGTCGTAGACGAGGGGACCCCACTCGGCGATCACCTGGACCAGGGCGAGCGCCGCGACCACCACTGTCACCGCTCTCGGGTGGGTACGGCGGAACAGCAGCGCCACCGCCATCCCCACACCGACCGCGGTGGCCGCCCACTGACCCGGCTGGTTCACCGCCGAGGCGAGGGAGACGAGCACCACCAGGGCGGCGACGGCCACGTCGAAGGCGACGCCGCGCAGCGGGCGACCGAAGAGGGTGCGTCTCACGGTGACCCAGGGTACGTGTCGGGGCCTTCCCGGCCCGCACGCCTCGCGCCCGGGCTCAGCGGTCGAGGATCTCGCGCATGCGGTCGATCTCGACGGTCTGCTCGGTGGCGACGGCGTTGGCGAACTCGTTGAGCGTCAGGTCGGAGCCGACGGTGAGCAGGTTGGTGGCCAACTCGATGGCGCCCTGGTGATGCTCGGTCATCATCCGCACGAAGAGCCGGTCGAAGTCCGCGCCGCGGGTCGCGGCGAGCTGCCGCATCGCCTCGGGCGACTGCATGCCACGCATGGTGCCGTGATCGTGCCCCGGCCCCTCCGCCGGGAGGCCACGGGTCTGCAGCCAGCCGCGCATCACGCCCATCTCCGGCCCCTGGCTGGCGCGGATGCGCTCGGCGATGGCACGGACGTCGGGGTCGGCGGCCCGGTCGGGGGCGAGTTCCGCCATCGCCAGGGCCTGCGCGTGGTGCGGGATCATCATCTGGACGAACATGACGTCCAGTGCGTTGTGCGGTGCGGGGCCGACGTCGCGGACCTCGTGCGCCGGGCGGGTGGCCGCCGTCTCGCCCGGGCGGCCGGGCGCGATGACCGTCAGGTCGGTGGGGACGGGGCTGGCGGTCGGCGGCGCGCTGGAGGCGGGTGCGGAGACCGGCTGCCCGGTGCCCGTGCCGGTGTCGTCGCCGAGACGGATCGCGAAGAACGCCGCCAGCGGCAGCACGAGAGCCAGTGTGACGACTGCCAGGGTGCGCGCGCGCCGATCGGTCATGGGCCACTCCCTGAGGTCGAGGTCACCGCGATGTTATCTATTGAAGAACCCACTTTGATGTGATCCAGCTCACATCGACGATCTTCGCCGGACGGTAACGTGTCAACCATCGTCTCCCCCTTGCGAAGGGCCCCGCCGATGATCAGACTCCACAAGCCACGGTTACGACGACTGCGCGTCGTGGCGGCCGCCACGACCGGCCTCCTCGTCGCCAGCGCCCTCGTCGCCCCGCCGAGCAACGCGCAGGCGGTGCCGCAGGCGGCCCCAGCCCCCGCGCTCACCAACACGATCCCCGGCGTCGACGAGATCGTGAGCAGCCCCAACCTGCGCCAGATCGCCAACGTGCCCAAGGTCGCCCCGCTGGACGCCACCAACAGCGACATCGCCTTCCAGGGCAAGTACGCGTTCGCCGGCAACTACAACGGCTTCGTCATCTACGACATCTCGCGGCCCAGCGCCCCGACGGTCAAGGCCCGGGTGCTCTGCCCGGGGTCGCAGAACGACATCTCCGTCCACGGTGACCTGCTGTTCCTCTCCACCGACTCGTCCCGCAGCGACGACTCCTGCAACAGCACCACGCAGGGAGCGGACGTGAAGGGCTCGTGGGAGGGCATCAAGGTCTTCGACATCAAGGACAAGGCCAACCCGCGTTACATCAAGTCGGTCGAGACGGCCTGCGGCTCGCACACCCACACCCTGGTGCCGGGCAAGGACCGCAAGGCCGTCTACCTGTACGTCTCGTCGTACAGCCCGCGGGCCGAGTTCCCGGACTGCCAGCCGCCGCACGACTCGATCTCCATCATCAAGGTGCCGCTGAAGAAGCCGACCGACGCCGCGGTGATCGCCGCCCCGAACCTCTTCCCGGACGGCGGTTTCCCGGGCAGCGAGACCGGCTCGGCGACCACCGGCTGCCACGACATCACCGTCTACCCGGCCAAGGACCTGGCCGCCGGCGCGTGCATGGGTGACGGCATCCTGCTCGACATCAAGAACCGGGAAGCACCTCGGGTCATCAACCGGGTCCGGGACACCGTCAACTTCGCGTTCTGGCACTCGGCCACCTTCAACAACGCCGGCACCAAGGTGATCTTCACCGACGAGCTGGGCGGTGGCGGGGCGGCGACCTGCAACGAGGCCATCGGCCCGAACCGGGGCGCGGACGCCATCTACGACATCTCCGGGCGTGGCGACGCGCGGACGATGACCTTCCGCAGCTACTACAAGATCCCCCGGGCGAACGCCGACACCGAGAACTGCGTGGCGCACAACGGCTCGCTGATCCCGGTGCTCGGCAAGGACATCATGGTCCAGGCGTGGTACCAGGGCGGCATCTCGGTCTGGGACTTCACCGACTCGGCCAAGCCGAAGGAGATCGCCTTCTGGGAGCGCGGCCCGCTCTCGGCCGACCGGCCCGTCGGCGGCGGCACCTGGTCCGCGTACTACTACAACGGCCACATCTACTCCAACGACATGGTGAAGGGCCTGGACGTCCTGGAGCTGAACGACTGGCGCACCTGGACGGCCAAGCTGACCCGCTACCAGGAGCTCAACGTGCAGACCCAGCCCAGCTACCTGGGCTGGTAGGCACCGAGCACGCAACCGGGCCCGGTCCCCCGACGTCGGGGGGCCGGGCCCGGCGACGTCCGGAAGACCCGACAGGTCAGCTCGTCGCCCACCCCGCCCGATCGGTGCGGCGCGGCGGGGGACGCGGGCCGGCTGGGCGCTCGACGGCGGGCGTCGTGGGACTGGTCACCCTCGCCCGGGGTTGCCGAGCGGGGGGTCAGGACCTGTGCGAACGTCACGAGATGTGACAGTCGCAGCCCCGCCCGAACCGACCACGCGCCGACGGCCCCACCCGCTGGACGTGGTGGCGGTCGTGCTCGCCGTGGTCGGCGCGGCCTGCGCGCTGAGCGGGCTGCTCCCCCGTGCCGAGACCACCCAGACCCTGCACCGGATCCTGCCGTTGCTGCTGTTCCTCGGCACCGTGATCGTGCTCGCCGAGTTGACCGCCGTGGCCGGTGTCTTCGACGTGCTGGCCAGCCGACTGGCCCGGGCCTCCCGGGGCAGGTGGGTCGCGTTGTTCCTGCTCTGCGGCGGTCTGGCCACACTGACCACGCTCGTGCTCAACCTCGACACCACCGCCGTGCTGCTCACCCCGGTGCTGCTCGCACTGGCCCGGAACCTGCGGATCCCCGCCGCCCCGCTCGCCGTCACCACGGTCTGGTTGGCCAACACCGCGAGCCTGCTGCTGCCGGTGTCCAACCTGACCAACCTGCTCGCCGCCGACCGGGTCGGGCTGGCCCCCCTGACGTACGCGGCCCGGATGGCGCTGCCGCAGCTCGCCGCCGTCACGGTGACCATGGCCCTGCTCTGGTTCGCCTGGTGGCGACGGGAACGGCCGAGCGGTGGGCGCTTCGTCCCACCGGCCCGCCACGTGCCCGCCGATCCGGTGCTGCACCGCACGGCGCTGGCCGGTTGTCTGCTCTTCGTCGCCGGCATCCTCGCCGGAGTGGAGATCGGTCTCGCCTCCACCGTCGCGCTCGCGTTGGTCCTGGTCGGGTTCCTCCTCCGCTCCCCCGCCACGCTGCGCCCGGGGCTCGTCCCGGTGCGCCTGCTGTTCTTCGTCACCGGCCTGTTCCTGGTGGTGCAGACCTTCGGCCGGCACGGTCTGGACGACCTGGTCGGCACCCTGCTCGGCGCCGACGGTGGAGCGCTGGGCGCCCTGCGCGCCGGAGGCACCGGTGCACTGCTCGCCAACGGGGTGAACAACCTGCCCGCCTACCTGGCCGGCGAGTCGGTGCTGCCGACCGGTGACCACACCCGCCTGCTGGCCCTGCTGATCGGCACCAACGTCGGCCCGCTGGCCGCCCCCTGGGCCTCGCTGGCCACCCTGCTCTGGTTCGAGCGGTGCCGGGCCGCCGGGGTGGCGGTGCCGGTGACCCGGTTCGTGCTGACCAGCACGCTGCTCGCGGTCACCGGCACGCTCGCCGCGGTCGGCGCGCTGCTGCTGGGGAGCTGACCGCCGGCCGCCAGGAACGGTCGGGCGGGGAGTTCAGCGGCGGGGCGGGCGCGGGCCGACCAGTCGACGGACCATCGGCGCGGCGTTCCACCTGGCCGCACCGACCAGGTCGCGGGCGTGCTCCAACACCGTGTAGTCGGGTCGGCTCAACCCGTCGGCGATCGCCCGGTCCAGGTCGTTGCCGCAGCGGCTGAGGACGGTGTCGAAGTCCCGGCGGACCGGCTCCTGCAGGTCGTAGCCGAACGAGCGGTGCAGTCGGGCGAAGAGCGGCTTGTACAGCCGGACCCGCTCGTGCAATCCGGACGAGTAGGACATCGGGTTCTTGGGGCGGCGCAGGATGTAGTCCGGCAGCACGTCCGCGAACGCCCGGCGGACGATCCACTTCTCCTGCCCGTGGCGGATCTTCAGATCCACCGGCAGTCGCATCGCCAGTTCCACGACGCTGAGGTCGAGGAACGGCACCCGGGCCTCCACCCCGTGCCCCATGGCGGCCCGGTCGACGCGCTGCAACTCCGTACGGCACAGGTTGCGGATCCGGTGCAGGAACAACCGTCGCGCCGCGGTGGGGCCGACCTGGTGGTACATCGGGTAGCCGCCGAACAGCTCGTCGGAGCCGTCGCCGGTGAGCACCACCTTGATGCCCAGGTCGCGCAGCCGCCGGAAGATCGGCACCGAGACGACCGCGTTGATGATGTCGCCGTACTCGGTCAGCTCGGAGATCCGGATCGCCTCGCGGACGTCGGCGAGCCGGATGTCCCGCGGACGCAGCTCGACCACCACGTGCGGAACGTCGAGGTCGGCGGCGAGCCGTCGGGCGTACGCCACGTCGGGGCTGTCCGCCACCCCGACCGTCACGGCCACGCAGTCCGGGTGGATGTCGCGCACCTGCCGCAGTGTCAGCGAGCTGTCCAATCCACCGGAGAGCACCACCCCGACGGTCAGGTCGGTCTCCACCCGCATCCGGATCGAGTCGCTCAACGCGGCGCGGACGAGCAGGGCGGCCTCGTCCGGGTCGTCGATGACGGGCAGGCCCGCGCCGATGGTGAGCAGGTCGACGTGCGGGGTGAACCGCACGTGCCCGTCCGCCTCCGCCCAGCCGTGGTGGCCGGGCGGCACCTCGACGATCGGGGCGCCGTGCCCGACGAGCGCCTTCACCTCGGAGGCGAGGTGCAGGCAGCCGGGACGGCGGGACCAGTACAGCGGCTTGACCCCGACCGGGTCGCGGGCCAGGTAGGCCCGGCCGGTGGCCCGCTCGACGATCGCGAAGGCGTACTCGCCGCGGAGCCTGGTCACCGCCGCCTCGCCCCACTGCTGGAACGCGGCGAGCAGCACCTCGGTGTCGCTGTCGGTGCGGAAGACCTGCCCGAGACGGGTCAACTGCGCCCGCAGCTCCCGGTGGTTGAAGATCTCCCCGTTGAAGCAGAGCAACCAGCGTTCGTCGGTGGAGGTCCACGGCTGAACCGCCCGGTCCCGGTCGACGATCCGCAGTCGGCGGGTGCCGGCGAGCAGACCGTTCTCGGACCGGGTCTCGGTGACCTCACCGCGTGGGGCCAGGACGGCGAGCATCCGCCGGAACGTCGCCGGGTCGGCCTCGGGGCCGATGCTCAACGCGATGCCACACACCGGGTCAGACCCCCATCTCGGCCTCGTACGCCCGGCGCAGGCGACGCCGGGCGGTCGGGGCGAGACACAGGTGCCACGCCTGCCCCTCGTCGATCACGTTCAGCTCTCCGGCCTCCTGCCGGTCGAGCAGCAGCTCCGCCAGGGTGTCCCGGGCGCCGAAACGCTCGAACCAGGCCAGCTCGACGTCGACGGAGTAGCCGAGGCAGTGCCCGCTGGGCAGCATCGCGGCGTAGCCCAGACGGCGCAGGCGGTACTGGTGTTCGGCGCTGCGGACCAGGCTGGTGACCCACAGCGGCGGGGTGGCCGGCGGCGCGGCGGCGGCGAACTCCCGTCCGATGTCGTTGAGCAGCGCCACCACCTCTCGGCGGGCCCGGCGGAACAGCAGCCCTGCCGTGCGCGGGGTGACATCGGGTCGGAGTCGACGCCGCAGACCGCGGGCGGCCCGGCCGAGGATGGTGGCGGGCTGCTCCTGGTAGCGGAAGCGCAGCAGGTCACGGCGGCGCAGCCACTCCAGGTCGACCAGTTCGGCGCTGCCGTTGACCTGGTCGTCGGTGACGAACGTGGGAGCGTCCTGCCACCACAGCACGTCGATGCGCGAGAGCAGGTAGATCCGGACCAGCGCGGTCAGGTCACGGGCCGAGGTGCGCTCGTTCGGCTGGTAGCGGGCCATCTCCAGCAGCAGCGTCTCGCGGGCGCCGATCAGCCCCTGCGGGGTGGCGTCCAGGACCGCGGCGAGCGCCGGCTCCCGCAGTCGCTCGTCGATGAGCACCTGCCGGGCCCGGGTGCTGGTCGCGTCGGCCAGGGCGCCCACCTCGACCAGCAGTTCCGCCACGGCGGCGCGGTAGGCGGCCAGGTCGGGGTCGGCGGTGGGAAGGCGGCGCGGGGCCGCGCCGGAGGGTCGGCGGTGCGCGGGTGCGGTGGGTGACACGGGCGGACCGGGTTGCTGTCCCGGACTACGACTGGGCACTCGCATGACGGGGGTCCCTTCTCCGGTCACCACAGTGGGTACTTCGCCCTGTAACACACCGTAATCGCCGTGACCGGAGCGGACCGAACAATCCTCCTATCTACCCCTAAGGGAGCGGGCCGTCCGGTTGCTCCGGGGTCAGCCCCTGCACCTCGGCGTACGACGGCAGCCCCGCCGGGGCGTCGAGCCCGCCGGCGCGTACCCGCCGGGTGAGGTGATCGCTGGCCGTGGACGGCGCGACCCCGGCACGACGGGCCAACTCCCCGGCGGTCCACGCCCGCCCGTCGAGCAGCGCGAGGCACATCCCGGCTCGGGTGCCGTCGGCCAGCAACGCGGCCAACTCGACCATCCCCCGCCCCTCAGCACCACTCATGACGCCATCATCGCCCTGAGCACCGGAGCGGCGACCGGGCAGGGTCGGGTTCGAGGGGCGCTCCCGCTCAGTCGAGCCGGGTGAGCGGGGACACCGTCCGGTTCGTACCGTCGTAGCTGCGGGCACCGTCGAAGGAGCCCGTCGGTCGCTGCCCACCCGCGACGGCCCGGGCCAGCCGCAGGTCCGCGTTGCGGAACCGCAGCGCCAGGCTCAGGTGCGGCACCCAGGCACCGGGCGCGTGCCACGGACGTCGCCCCTCGACGTCGGCGAGGATCTCCCAGACGGCGGCGTGCAGCGCGGTCAGCACCGGCGTGGGCCGGACGAGCCAGACCAAGGGAGCGCTGCCGTCGAGGACCACGACGCGGTCGAGGGTCACCGGCACCGGCAGCGCGTCGTCGAACGCCTCGCCCAGTCGGTGCTCGACGCCGGGCGGAAGGTCGTCCACCGCGGCGAGGGTGAGGTGCGGCCGGTTGGTCGGATGGATGTTGCGAGCCAGACTGGGCAGACCCGCCGCAGCGAGCCGCTCCCAGGTCGACCGGACCGCGGTCTCCAACCCGGGTGAGCAGACCAGTTCCACCGTACGCACGCGCCCACGCTAACGGGTACGGCGGAGGGCGACGTCTTCGCCGGACACCGGGTTGACCCCGCCTGCGATCCGGGAGCGGTGGGTCAGGTCGAAGACGGCGACGATGGTGATGGTGGCCGCCCCCAGCAGGCCCACCGCCAGCGGCGGGAACCGCGCCGCCACCGGGCTCAGGATCAGACACGCCACCACGGCGGCGAGACAGTGCCTCGTCAGTCGGCCGAACACCCAGATCTCGAAGATCATCCGCCCGACGAGGAAGGTCAGCGGCCCGATCAGGATCGCCACGACGTTGCCGGCCGACCGCTGCCCGGTGGGCTCCTTCAGCATGAGTTCGCCGCCGATGCCGGTGAGCAGGATGCCCGCCACCATCACCAGGTGGGTGTAGCTCGCCCGCAGGTTGATCCGGTACGGGTCAACCGCACCGTCGATCTTCGCGGCGAGGCTGCTCGTGGTGCGGTAGAAGTAGGTCCACCAGAGGAAGACGACCGTCCAGAAAGTGATCAGGAATGCGGTGGTGTCGGCCAGGTCCCGCGCCGACAGCCGGTAGAAGTTGCCGGTGGCCAGGATCGTCTCGCCGAGGGCCAGGATGATGAACTGCCGGTAGCGCTCGGCGAGGTGTTCACCGGAGAGGTGCCACTCGTCGGATCGCGCCCGACCGAGCCACGGCACCGGCCATCCCAGCACCGACCCTGAGTAGTCGATCGCCAACGCGAAGGCCCACCACAGCACGCGCGCCTCGTCACCGTCGGACGCGGCCCCGGCGAACCAGACCGTCCCGGAGATCAGGTACCAGACGATCCCTCGTACCGGCCGTCGCCAGGCCGGGGTGCCGTGCAGGTAGAGAGCCATGACCAGGGTGCGACCGAGGTGGATCCCGAGGTAGGCGCTCACGAAGACGAAGCCCTGGTCACCGAACGCGTCCGGCACGTTGATGGACATCAACAGGCTGCCGAGCATCACGCAGATGATCAGGATCTGGACCGTGGGTCGTTCGCAGTCGAGGCTGTCCGTGGCCAGGTTGGTGTTGTACCAGATCCACCAGAAGGCGAGCAGGAAGATGACGGCCTGCGCGTCGGCGAGCAGGCTGGGCCCCTCGACCAGGGTCGCCGACAGTCGGCCGAGGGTGAAGATGAAGACCAGGTCGAAGAACAGTTCGACGGCGCTGGACCGCACCGGGTCGACCGGACCCGCCGCGACTTTCCTGGCCATTCGCCCATCTTGGCAGCAGATCGGCAGCGTTTCGGATGAAGTATCGGAGCAGCCACGACACGCGGACCGAGCGGATCAGAGCCAGCCGTTGTCCCGGGCGGCACGGACCGCCTCGGCCCGGTCGGCCGCGCCGAGTTTCTGAACGGCCGCGGAGAGGTGGTTGCGGACCGTGCCGGTGGACAGGTGCACCCGGCGGGCGATCACCGCGACCGGTGCGCCGAACTCGGCCAGCCGCAGCGTCTCCAACTCCCGAGGCGTGAGCGGGCACGCCGGCAGGGTGAGCGCGTCGGCGGCCAGCGACGGATCGACGTACCGTCCGCCGCCGTGCACGCGGCGGATGACGTCGGCGAGCGCACCGCCGGGCGAGCCCTTGGGCAGGAACCCCCGGGCCCCGGCGGTCAACGCCTGGCGCAGGTGCCCCGGGCGGCCGTGCCCGGTCAACACGACCACCGCGCACCCGGGGCGGACGCGGGCCAACTCGGCGGCGACGGCGATGCCGTCCAGGCCGGGCATCTCCAGGTCCACCACCGCGACGTCCGGACCGTGCGCGATCGTCGCGGTGACCGCCGTCGGCCCGTCGGCGGCCTGGGCCACCACGTCGATGTCCGGTTCGAGGCCGAGCAGTGCGGCGACCGCGACCCGGATCAGGTCCTCGTCGTCGGCCAGCAGGACGCGGATCACGACGGCACCGGCACGGTGGCCTCGAGTGTGAACACCGCGTCCTGGCGGCGGACCCGCAGCTCTCCACCGGCCGCGGCGAGCCGGTCGGCCAGGCCCCGCAGGCCGTGGCTGTGCTCGTCCGGGCCGCCGTCGTCGGCACCGTCGTTGGTCACCGTCATCCTGGCCACGTCCCTCTCCCGGTCGATGTGGATCCGGCACCATTCGGCGCGGCTGTGGCGCAACACGTTGGTGCTCGCCTCACGCAGCACCGCCGCCAGCTCGCTGGCGGCCGGCTGCGGCAGGTCCACGGGCGCCGGGGGCACCGTGCAGCGCACCCCGCAGGAGCGGAGCACCTCCGCCACGGCGACCACCTGCTCACCGAGGTCGACAGCACGGTAACCGTGCACACTCTCGCGGACCTCGCCGAGCGCGGACGCGGCGAGGCGCTGCACCTCGGCGGCCTCCCGACCAGCCCGAACCGGGTCGACCGGGGCGAGCCGCGCGGCGAGTTCGGCCTTCAACGCGATCACGGTGAGGCCGTGCCCCAGCAGGTCGTGCACCTCCCGGGCGAAGCGCAGCCTCTCCTCGGCGGCGGCCAGCCGGGCCTGGGCGGCCTGGCCCTGCCGGGCCTCCACCAGCAGGTCCCAGAACCACACCTGGAACCGGTTGACCGCCGCCACGCCCACCCCGACCCCGCCCGTCACGGCCAGGGACCGCCCGACCGGGCCGCCGGTCCACCAGGCCACCGCCGCCGACACCAGGAGGACGCCGGCGGTGACCGCCAACGCGCCGGGGAGGCGCACCACCAGGGGAGCCATCCCGACCAGGGAGGCGCCGAGCCACGCCCAGGTCGGCCAGCTCCCGGCCGCGACCGGTGCCACCAACGGCACGGTCAGCAGCGCCACGACGACCAGGCCGACCTGGGCACGGCGTCGCCACCGCTGCGCGAGCCAGGGGGTGACCGCCGCGTACGACACCGCGGTCTGGGTGGCCGCGAAGGCGAGGATGCCGACCACGCCGAGCGCGACGCGGCCGGCGTCCGGCTCCCGGGTCAGGCCGACCGTCGGCAGCAGGACGGTCGCCCACATCCCGAGGGCCAGCGACAGCAACGTCGCCTGCCGCGCCCGGAGCAGCCGGCGGTCGGCCCGGGGAGTCACCGCCTCGCTCGTCACGCGTCGATCCTAGGACCGCGCGCCGACCGGTCCACCCATGCGAATCGTCACTGTCGAACCGTGCACCGCGCACGGGAACCCGGTGACGGACGCGCCTGCCCACCGAGCCGGGACACCGGCAGGGTCAGGGCATGGAGAACACACGGGGGTACGCGGACAGCACTGTCGTACCACCGCCTGGGCCGCTGCCGGCACCACCCGGCACCGGCACGCGGCGGCTGTGGTGGCATCTCGCCGAGATGGCGTTGGCGATGGTCGTCGGGATGCTGCTGCTCGGGCCGCTGTGGGACGCCGCCGGCGCCCCGCTCGGGCTCACCGGGACGCTGGGTCGGCCGGAGGTGGCCGCGCTGGTGATGGCCACGAACATGACAGTCGGGATGACGGTGTGGATGCGCTACCGGGCGCACCACTGGCGTGGTGTCGGCGAGATGGCCGCGGCGATGTACGTGCCGTTCCTGCTGCTGTTCGTGCCGTACTGGACGGGTCTGCTCGACGCCGACGCCCTGCTGCTCGGCGGTCACCTGCTGATGGTGCCGGCGATGGTGCTGGTGGCGGTGCGGCATCGGCACGAGTCGCCGGCGGTGATCCGTCGGCACCCGGCCGTGGTGGCGCTCGCCCACCGCTGGCCTACCGGGCTGGCGCTGCTGGTGACGGTGGACATGTGGGTCGACCCGACGGTGCTCAGCCCGTGGACGATGCTGGTGCTGCCCGGCGGATACCTGCTGATCGGCATGGTCCGACGCACACTGCACGGGCCGGGCGTGCTCGCCACCCATCTGGTCGGTCTCGCCGTCTGGGTCGCGGTGACACTGGTCGCGGTGACCATAGGTGGTCGGACCGCCGAGTGGCTGGTGGCGCTCGGTTGGCTGGCGCACGCCGGGTGGGACCTGGCCCATCACCGCACCGGACGGGTGGTGCCGCGCTGGTACACCGAGGGGTGCGCGGTGCTCGACACGACGCTGGCAGGCATCATGATCCTGGCGATCCTGAGCGGCGCCGTCTGACGTTCCGCCCGTCCGGGGGCGGAGGGGCAAGATCCGCACAACATCGCTGAAACTGCTGCCTCAGGCGTCGCGGAGGCAGCAGTTTCACCGATGTTGCGTGGATCTTGTGGCGGCGGTGGCGCGCAGTGGCCGCGCTCTTGTGGCGGTCGGCGCAGCGGCCCGGACGGCGTGATGAAAGGCTTGGCGCATGAGTTCCGCACCTGTACAGCACGACGCACCGTCCGACGCCACCCCCGCCGGCACCGACGAGGTGAACGCCTTCACCGAGCTCGGCCTGCGCGCCGAACTGTTGGGCGCGCTGTCCGCCCTCGGCTACGAGGAGCCGACGCCCATCCAGCGGGAGGCGATCCCACCGCTGCTGAAGGGTCGGGACCTGTTGGGTCAGGCGGCCACCGGCACCGGCAAGACGGCGGCGTTCGCGCTTCCGCTGCTGAACCTCATGACGGCCCACCGTCGCGGCGGTGACCCGGTCGCGCTGGTGCTGGTGCCGACCCGTGAGCTGGCGGTGCAGGTCTCCGAGGCGTTCCACCGCTACGGCAAGGACCTGGGCGCCCGGGTGCTGCCGATCTACGGTGGGCAGCCGATCGGACGGCAGCTGCGGGCACTCGACAGCGGCGTGGACGTGGTGGTGGCCACCCCGGGGCGCGCCCTCGACCACATCGCCCGGGGCACCCTGCGCCTCGGTGGGCTGACCACTGTCGTGCTCGACGAGGCCGACGAGATGCTCGACATGGGCTTCGCGGAGGACATCGAGGCGATCCTGGAACACGCCCCGACGCAGCGTCAGACGGTGCTCTTCTCGGCCACCATGCCCTCGCGCATCGACGGCATGGCCCGGCAGCACCTCAGCGACCCGGTCCGGATCGAGATCGGTCGGGAGCAGCCGGTCGCGGGTGAGGCGCCCCGGGTGCGGCAGAGCGCGTACATCGTCACCCGGGCGCACAAACCGGCCGCGCTGGGTCGGGTGCTGGACGTGGAGTCGCCGACCGCCGCGATCGTGTTCTGCCGCAGCCGCGAGGAGGTCGACCGGCTGACCGAGACGATGAACGGCCGGGGCTACCGCTCCGAGGCGTTGCACGGTGGCATGAGCCAGGAGCAGCGCGACCGGGTGATGGGGCGACTGCGGGCGGGCACCGCCGACCTGCTGGTGGCCACCGACGTGGCGGCTCGCGGGCTGGACGTCGAGCAGCTCACCCACGTCGTCAACTACGACGTGCCGTCCGCCCCGGAGTCGTACGTGCACCGCATCGGCCGGGTGGGTCGGGCCGGCCGCGAGGGCGTGGCGATCACCCTCGCCGAGCCGCGCGAACACCGGATGCTCAAGACGATCGAGCGGGTGACCGGCCAGCGGATCATCATCGACAAGATCCCCACCGTGGCGGACATGCGGACCCGCCGGTTGGAGCTGACCCAGGCGGCGTTGCGGGAGAGCCTGCTGGAGGACGACCTCGACCCGTACCGGGTGATCGTGGAGACGCTCACCGACGAGTTCGACCTGATGGAGGTCGCCCTCGCCGCGGTGAAGCTGGCCCACGAGGTCACCTCGCCGGGCTCCGACGACGAGGAGGAGATCCCGCAGGTCCCGGTGCGCGGTCCCCGCGAGGGTCGGCCGGAGTCCGGGGGCCGGGGCGGCGATCGGCGTGGCGGTGGTCGGCCGCGTTCCGGTGGCGGCAACACCGTCCAGGTCTTCGTCGGCCTGGGCCGGCGCGCGGGAGTACGCCCGCAGGACCTGGTCGGCGCCATCACCGGCGAGACCGGGATCCGTGGTCGGGACATCGGCTCGATCGAGATCGCCGACCGGTTCTCCCTGGTGGAGGTGCCGCAGGGGGTGGCCGACGAGGTGATCTCCGGGCTGCGCCAGAGCACGATCAAGGGCCGCAAGGCGACGGTGCGCCGCGACCGCGGACGCGACGACCGCTGAACACGTCGCCGGCGACCGCCGGGGTACGACGGTCGCCGGCGTAGCCGTCAGAAGGAGTACGGGCCGAAGCGTCCCCAGGCCACCACGGCGGCGAGGACCAGCAACACCGCGCAGGTGATCGCACCCTGGATCTCCAGCTTGCGTCGGTCACCGGTGTGCGCCTTCATGTCGCGCCGGTGCACCAGGATGCCGCCGATCATGACGATGACGAGCCCCACGGCGGCGAGTGGGGTGAGCACTGTGGCGATGCCGGTGAGTGGGGGCAGCACCAGCCCGACGGCGGCCAGCACCTCGACGAAGCCGAGTGCCTTCACCTGCGACGGCGGGACCGGATCGACCCAGCCCATCCGGTCGCGCAGCTTCTCCTTGGGTTGGGTCAGCTTGGCCAGGCCGGCACCGGCGAAAACGGCGGCGAGCAGGATCTGGATCGCCCAGAGCGGCACGTTCACGGGGGTCACCTCCGGGGGCACCGCCTCGCGGCGGAGAGGTCATGGCGAGCGTCAGGCGACAGTAGCGCTCGGTGCGCGGACATCGATGACCCCCGCCGTCACGGGGACGGCGGGGGTCATCGCGGTCGGAGGGTCAGGAGACGAAGAGCGCCGGTCCGTCCAGCGCCGGGACGTCGGCCGGGCGCAGCGCCAGGGCGAGCACGTCGGCCACGTCGGCCAGGGTGTGCACGGTCAGCGCCTCGCGCACCTCGGTCGGCAGGTCGTCCAGGTCGGGCTCGTTGCGCGCCGGGATGATGACCTCGGTGAGGCCGGCCCGGTGCGCGGCGAGCAGCTTCTGCTTCACCCCGCCGATCGGCAGCACCCGACCGGAGAGGGTCACCTCACCGGTCATCCCGAACTCGGGGCGGACCGGGCGGCCGGTGACCAGCGACGCCAGGGCCGTCACCATGGTGATGCCGGCGCTCGGACCGTCCTTGGGCACCGCGCCCGCCGGGAAGTGGACGTGGATCCGCCGCCCGGCCAGGGCGTTCGGGTCGATGCCGAGCCGTCGCCCGTTGGACCGCAGGTACGACAGCGCGATGTGCGCCGACTCCTTCATCACGTCGCCGAGCTGGCCGGTCAGGGTCAGCCCCGGCTCGCCCTCCATGCTCGTCGCCTCGATGAAGAGCACGTCACCACCGGCGCCGGTGACGGCGAGGCCGGTCGCCACGCCGGGTACCGCGGTGCGCTCGGCCGACTCCGGGGTGAACTTCGGTCGCCCGAGGTAGCCGGTGAGGTTGTCGGTGTCGACGCGTACCGGCGACGGGTCGGTCGCCAACGTCACCGCCACCTTGCGCAGGATCTTCGCCAGGCCCCGTTCGAGCTGCCGGACACCGGCCTCCCGGGTGTACTCCCCGGCGATCAGCGCCAACGCCTCGTCGGCGATGTCCACCTCGTCGGCGGTCAACCCGGCCCGCTCCCGCTGCCGGGGCAGCAGGTGGTCCCGGGCGATGGCGACCTTCTCGTCCTCGGTGTAGCCGTCCAACATGACCAGCTCCATCCGGTCCAGCAGCGGGCCGGGGATG
Organism: Micromonospora sp. WMMD1155; assembly: GCF_029581275.1. Lineage (NCBI taxonomy): Bacteria > Bacillati > Actinomycetota > Actinomycetes > Micromonosporales > Micromonosporaceae > Micromonospora > Micromonospora sp. WMMD1155. Next base: position 6,272,783 of record NZ_CP120742.1, on the reverse strand, counting down.
GACTCCACCACGTTGGCGGTGGCCAGGAAGAGCACGTCGGACAGGTCGAGGTCGACCTCCAGGTAGTGGTCCCGGAAGGTGTGGTTCTGCGCCGGGTCGAGCACCTCCAGCAGGGCGGCGGCGGGGTCGCCGGCGTAGCCGGCGGCCAGCTTGTCCACCTCGTCGAGGAGCACGACCGGGTTCATCGAGCCGGCCTCGCGCAGCGCGCGGACGATCCGACCGGGCAGCGCGCCCACGTAGGTGCGCCGGTGACCACGGATCTCCGCCTCGTCCCGGACGCCGCCGAGCGACACCCGGACGAAGTTACGGCCGAGCGCCCGTGCCACGGACTCACCGAGGCTGGTCTTGCCGACGCCGGGAGGACCGGCGAGGGCGAGCACCGCGCCGGAGCCGCGACCGCCGACCACACCGAGGTTGCGCTCGGCCCGCCGGTTGCGCACCGCCAGGTATTCCAGGATGCGGTCCTTCACGTCGGCCAGGCCGGCGTGGTCGGCGTCGAGCACCGCCCGGGCCGCGGCCAGGTCGGTGTTGTCCTCGGTACGCGTGCCCCACGGCATCTCGAGCACGGTGTCCAGCCAGGTACGGATCCAGCCGGCCTCCGGGGAGGCGTCGCTGGCCCGCTCCAACTTGCCGACCTCGCGCATGGCCGCCTCGCGGACCTTCTCCGGCAGCTCGGCGGACTCGACCCGGGACCGGTAGTCGGCCGAGCCGTCCGGCTCGTCCTCGCCCAGCTCCTTGCGGATCGCGGCGAGCTGCTGACGCAGCAGGAACTCGCGCTGGGACTTCTCCAGCCCCTCGCGGACGTCACTGTTGATCTGCTCGGTGACCTCCTGCTCGGCCAGGTAGTCCTTCACCCAGCCGACCAGCAGCTCCAGCCGGGAGGTCACGTCGGGCGCGGCGAGCAGCTCGGTCTTCTGCTCCAGGGTCAGCCAGGGCGCGTAACCGGCCGAGTCGGCCAACTCGGAGAGATCGGTCATCCGCTCCACCGCGTCGATGACCTGCCACGCGCCCCGCTGTTGCAGGACGGAGGTGACCAGGGCGCGGTACTCGCGGGCGAGTTCGCGGGCCCGACCGGCGTAGGCGGGTTCGTCGAGTTCGGTCGCCTCGACCCAGAGCGCCGCGCCGGGGCCGGGAACGCCGGAGCCGATCCGGGCCCGGGACAGGCCACGGATGACGGCGGCGGGCTCACCCTCGGGCAGCCGGCCGACCTTCTCGATGGTGGCGACCACGCCGACCGGGCCGTACTCGCCGTCGATGCGCGGAACGGCCAGGAGCTTACGGTCGCCGGTCGCGCGGGCGGCGTCGATCGCGGCCTGGGTGGACGGGTCGAGGGTCACCGGGATGACCATCCCGGGCAGTAGCACGGCGTCGGTCAGGGGAAGTACCGGAAGAGTTGCCATCGAACACCTGCCATCACGTTTGAGTTGAGCGTGTCTGGCTCAAGTAACAAAGCGTTCCCCTTGTTCCGCTCTGTGACCCACGCCACTGCTCGGCGCACCCGTCGGTCCGTCCGTCAGCGGCGGGCGACCCGACGGGACACCTCAGGTGAGCGCTCCGGCAGCCCCCGGGTTGGTGCCGTACAGCCGTGGGTCCCCGGGCGGCAGCACCGGCTCCGGGGCGTTCGCTCGCGGGTCGTCGTCGTACCGGAACTCGCCCTTGCCGTCCGGCGACGGTCCGGACGCCCAACGCCCCTGCGCCGCGTCGGCACCCGAGGAGAACCCGAGGTACGTGTAGCCGTACTCCTCGGTGAGGTCACCGGAGTCCGGGAACGCCTCCGGCACCGGCATGTCCTCCAGCCCGTCCTCCTTGAGCTGCTCGATCGCCGCCAGCCACATGTTCTGGTGCATCGTGTCGCGGGCCAGCAGGAAGCGCAGCATCTGCTTGACGCCCGGGTCGTCGGTCATCTGGAACAGCCGGGCGACCTGGAGCCGACCCTGCGCCTCGGCGGTGACGTTGAGCTGGAAATCGGCCAGCAGGTTGCCGCTCGCGGTGATGAACGCACCGTTCCAGGGCACCCCGTTGGAGTCGGCGGGCAACGCGCCACCACCACCGTGGATGAAGTGCGCCGGGTTCGAGCCGGCGTAGATCGCCGCCCCACCGGGATCCTCCGCGATGCCCTCCGACAGCGACAGCGGCGCGCTGTCCAACAGCCGGGTGATCATCGTGACGATCATCTCGACGTGGCCCATCTCCTCGGTGCCGACGTCGAGCAGCAGGTCCTTGTACTTGCCGGGCAACCGACAGTTCCAACCCTGGAACAGGTACTGGTTGGCGACCGTCATCTCGCCCCACTTGCCGCCGAGCACCTCCTGCAGGCGGCGGGCGAACGCGGCGTCCGGCCCGTCCGGTTTGGCCTCGAACTGCAGGTCCTTGACGTGACTGAACATCTGACCCCCTGGGTCTGGGACGTTGGCATTGCGGCCGTTCCCCGCTCGCTGACCCGGCCGGGCCAACCCGTGTCCCGGTGGGGTCAGCGCGCCGGACGAGCCGCCGGAAGCAGCACCTCCAGCGCCACCCCGCGCGGTCGCAGCCGATGCGCCCGCAGCGCTCCCCCGTCCACCGCGAGCAACCGCCGGACGATCCACAGCCCCAACCCGGACATCCCCACCGCCGGGGCCGGGCAGCGCAACGCGACCAGCAGCGCGTCGTCCACGCGGCCCTCGTCGGTCACCAGCACGCTCAGACCGGAGCCCCGCAGTGTGGCGTACAGCCCGACCTGGCCCTGCGGCGGCCCGTGCCGCAGCGCGTTCTCCACCAGGTTGACGAGCACCTGACGGATCCGGCTGGCGGGCACCGGGCAGGAGCCCGCCAGCCGGGTGGCCCGCACCCGCCGCCGGTCGGCCGGCACCAGCGCGGCGGCCTCGCGCAGGATGTCCGCGAGCGGGACGGTCGGCTCCGGCTGGGGCGCCGGCGCCAGCGCGCCGGTGCCGGCGGCCGCGTCGCGCAGCAGGCTCTGCAGGTGCACGGCCTGGTCGCGGCACAACTCGGTGATCGCCCGCCGGTCGGCGCCGGTCAACTCGCGGTGCTCGTCGGCCAGCGCGCGGGTGAGCGAGGTCAGGGTGCTGATCGGCGTACGGAACTCGTGGCACAACACCCGCAACAGCAACTCCGAATCGGCGAGCGGTGCTCGCAGGTCACCCGAAGCGGGCTCGATCCGGCGCAACCCTCGCAGCAGGTCCCGCAGACCCTGGCGTGCGCGCATCCACCCGACTCCCCTCGTTCGGTGCGTACCCGCATGATCGGTACCCGCTGGGGAACGGCGCAGACATGCCGGGAGCCTCCACCATGCGAATCGTCGTCGTGGACGATCACCCCCTCTTCGTCCGCGGCCTCGAACTGCTGCTCCCCGTCAGCACCGGCGGCCGGGCCGAGGTGGTCGCCTCGACCGGCGACGCCGCCGCCGCCGCGGCGCTCGTCGGTCGGTGCCGCCCCGACCTGGCCCTCGTCGACCTGCACATGCCACCGCCCGGGGGCATCCGGGCGGTGGCCGCGATCCGCCGGACCACCCCCCGGGTACGCGTGGTCGCGATGTCCGGTTCGGCCGATCCGGCACCGGCGCTGGAGGCGCTGCGGGCCGGCGCGGAGGGGTTCCTGCCGAAGACCAGCGAACCGGAGGCGCTGCTGCCCCCGTTGCGGGCGGTCCTCGACGGGTGGGCGGTGCTGCCGACCGAGTTGCTGCACGCCATGCTGCGGCCCACCCGCATGACCGCCGTCGACCTGGACGGCGAGGAACGTCGGCTGCTGCGGGCGATCGCGTCCGGCCGCAACACCGTCGACATCGCCGACGATCTGCATGTCTCGGAGCGGACGGTGAAACGAATGACCGCCGCGCTGCTGCGTAAGTTGCGGGTTTCCAACCGGGCCGAGGCGGCGGCCATCGCCGGGCACGCCGGCCTTCTCGGCGAATGAGGCTCCTTCATCGCCCCGATTCACGGTTTTGCTCGGTAACGGAATCGCGACGCGCCGAATGAATGGGAGGCATATTGTTGCGGATTACCGGGGTGATAGGTCAGACTTTGGACACATCCCGCCGCACACAGGGAGTAATCGGCAATGGCGAGAAAAGTAATCACGGTCCTGACCGACGACCTCGACGGCGGGAAGGCCGATCGCACGGTCGAGTTCAGCCTCGACGGCGTCGCCTACACCATCGACGTCTCGGACGAGAATGCCGGCGTCCTGCGTAAGGCACTGGATCCCTACATCAATGCGGGTCGGCGTATCGGGCGCGGCCCGGTCGAGAGCGCCCGCTCGGTCCGGCGTCCGGGGCGACCCTCCGGCGCGGGAATGGATCGGGAGCAGAACCGAGCAATCCGGGAATGGGCCGTCAAGAACGGCTACAAGATTTCCGAACGGGGTCGGATCCCGGTCGAGGTCGTCGAGGCGTACAAGAGCCGCTGACGCGCGAGTCGACCACGGGGCCCTGCCGGAAACGGCGGGGCCCCGTCGGCTTGTCCGGGTGACCCTGACGACGCGGCGGCCGGCCACCCGGGGATCGTCGCCCCCGGGTGGCCGGCCGCCTTCGGTACGTCCGGTCAGTTGACGGTGATGCGCACCGAGTCGAACGCCGGGGTCTGGTTGGCGCGCTCCATCATCGGCAGACGGTGCGAGCCGTCACCGGCCCAGACGGAGCACTGCGCGGTGCCGGACTCCGGCAGACCCGGAACCTGGATGGTCACCTCGTCGGGCTGGGCCCCGCCGCGGCCGTCCTCGGTCGCGACGAAGAACGCCGGCACCTCCTGCGGCTCCGGCGGCGTGGTCAGGCTGTCCAGCATCCGGCAGGCGGTGTGGAAGTGACCCCGGACCAGGCCCTGCGCGTTGAGCAGCGAGCTCTCCACGTAGTAGCCGCCCTGACCGGCCGCCAGGAAGCGGTCGCGGACCAGGTTGCGGGTGCTGACCCGCAGGGTGAAGGCCTGGTTCTGGCCGACCTGCTGGGGGAACTGGGTGATGAGCAGCGACGGGTTGTTCGCGGCGGCGCCGACCTCACCGAACTCGGTGCTCACGCAGCGGTTGCCGTTCTGGAAGCCGTCGTGCGGCTGGAGGCGGCTCTCGTCGCAGTCGTTGGCCAGTACGCCGAGACCGGCCCCCGGGGCGTTGCCGCCACCGTTGTTACCGCCGGTGCTGGTGGTGGGGGTCGGGGTGCTGCCACTGCCGTTGTTGCCGCCACCGTTGTTGGTCGGCTGCACCGTGCACTGGGCGAGTTCCGCGAGGCCCTGCGGTCGAGGACCGACCCGGTCGATAGCGGTCGTGATGCGGTCCAACACCGCGCGCCGCTTGCCGGCCAACGGCTGCAGGATGGCGTTGCGGATGAACGCCTCACCCTTGTCGCCCTCGGTGGCGAGGCGGCGGTCCGCCTCGGCGATCTGCGCCTGCAGCTGGGCGAGGTTGCGGTCCACCTCGGCCCGCGCCCGGTCCGGCACCTGCGGCAGCTTGGCCGTCACGTCCGGGCAGGCGATGGCCGTGCCGGTGCCGACGGTGCCGTCCTTGCCGTCCTCACACTCGGGCACCGACTGCTGCCCGTCACCCCAGTGGTTGCGCACCCACCGACCGTTCTGCCAGGTCCGGCTGGTGGAACCGCCACCGGTCGGCGCGGTCGCGCCAGGGCTCGGTTCCACGCACTGCCCGGCGGCCGGGCGGGGCTTATTGGTCCGCCGGTCCTGGGCCGACGAAATCTGGGTCACGGCGACGACTCCGCCGAAGACCGCGAGCGTGCCGACAACGGCCAGCAGACGCTTGCTCCGCGCGTTGCCGGGTGACCGGCGCGCCCGTGTGGACCTGCGCATCGAATTGCTCTCCTTCTCGATCCGGTAGTGGATTCCTGCCCTCGGCGGACCGACGGATGTGAGATGGCACGCCACGGCGGCGACCACCGTGACCTACCCGGTAATGCGTCGATGGCCGACGATGCCCTTTCCACACCGTCCCCGGGTCCCGACGACGCGAGTGGGGAGATCCTGTTCATTCGCGCAGGAGTACGGGGCGGCGACCGGGAAGGTTCAACCGGTTCACAGGAAATTGCCGCGACCCGACACGGAGCCGGTGCGCGGCGGTGAATCAGCAGGTGGAACGGGTGGGGCGTCAGTCGGCGCAGAGGTGGTCGAAGGCGAAACCGCCGACCAGTTCATCGCGACGCCGGCTGAGCGCGACGATCTGCGCGGTCAGCTCGGCGCGCGGCACCAGCTCCGAGAACGCGTTCTCCCGCAGCCGCTCCCCGACGGCGACCGTGGCGAGGTCCTCGGCCAGCCGGGCCGGGTCGATGCCGCAGGAGAAGCGGTGCTCGGTCACCGAGACCCGCTCGACGAGGCAGGCGTCGGGTCGGACCTGCACCCAACTCCACCCCTGCGCCGACCCGTCCGCCCACCGCACGTGCAGCCCGCGCACGATCGGGTCGGCCACCCGCCCGGCCACGTAGGCGTCGACCACCGCCGCCCGGGTCAGCGCGCCGAGGTCGTTGACCGCGCCGGTACGACCGTCCGGCAGCCGACCGAGGATGTCCCGGAAGCCCGTCGGGACCGGCTCGTCGCCGGAGGGAGTCGCTCCGGCACCGCCCGCGACGTAGGCGCGGGCGTCGATCACGTACTCCACGAGGCGACGCCCGTGCTCGGGCGCCCGCAGGGTCGGCGAACCGATCCGCAGCACGGGCAGGCCGACGGCCGCGCTCACCGCGTCCTTCAGCCGCTCCACGCGCTGCTCGGCGGAGCCGGCGGGCGCGACCGGGCCGATCTCCACGGCGACGACCGCGCGGCCGGTGTCGGCTGCGCAGACCACGAAGTCGAAGCCGGCCCGGCTGGCGGAACTCCACTGACTGCCGGTGACACCGGGCGGGCGCCCCTGGACCAGGTCACTGAGCCGACGGTTCGCGTGGACCCGCTGGCCGGCGCGGCTGGTCAGCGTGTCGCGTCCGCCGTCGGCGGATACCGCCCGCAGCCAACCGCGGTCGTCGCTGCCGATGCTCGTCATCTGCCTGATCCATCCGCCGGTCGGTCGAGCCGGGCCGAGTCTAGGCGGTCGATCATGGTGTACGCCTCGGCGGCGCCCTGACCGCGCCGGTCGGCCACCGGCCGGGTTACATCTGTGAGCCACGTCACACCGAAGCGGCGTTCCGGGGACTCCGCTGAGGTGTATCCAGCGGAGTCGCCGGTAGCGAACCGGCCGGGGAGGTCAGCATGTCGCGACAGCAGCTCGGCACCCGCGCCGGTCGGGGCGCCCGCCAGCGTCGGGACGACCCGCGCCGCGCCCGTCGCCCGGGACAGTCCGGTGATCCGACCATCCTCCGACGCCCCCGCGCCGATCGAACGGGACGCCACCATCGACTGCCACCACGACCCGTGGCCGTCGGCCCGTCCGCCCTGACGGCCGGCTCCACGCCGAACGCCGGGAGCCCCGGCGACGGCACCCGCAGCAGGCGTACCCCGCAGCAGACCGAAGTGACGGCGGACGTCGCACGGATCGCGGTCGACGCGGCTCGCCAGGTGCCCGGCGTCAGCGGCGTCCACCCGGCCACCGTCCGGCTGGTCGACCGGTCCGTGGGACTCGACCTGCACCTGGTCACCACCTACGGGTACGGCGTGCCGGTCGTCGCCGAGGCGGTCCGGGCCGCCGTCGCCGACCGGGTGGCCGCCGGAACCGGACTCACCGTGGCCGCCGTGACCATCACCGTGGTCGACCTGATCGTCCCCGGAGCGCACGACGCCCCCACGGGTCGGCCGGTCCGCTGGTCGGAGGCCGGCATGCGCGTCGTCAACCGTGCGGCCTCGACCCTGCTGGCCGTCGCGCTGCTGACCGGTGGTGTGCTGCTGGCCGTGCAGGCGCTGCTGGTCACGCTGGGCCGCCCGGCGTCGCTCGCCCCCACCGGCTGGTACGACGCGCTGACCACGACCCGGTGGCCCGACCCGGAGGTCCGCGTCGGAGCCGGGACGACCGTCCTGCTGGGCCTGGTCATCCTGGTCGCCCAACTGCGCCGCTGGACACCGTCCCGGCTGCGGATCGATGAGCGGGACGGCTGGCATTTTCGCAGACGGTGTGTGGAACGCCGGCTGACCGGCGCGGTCGGGACCGTGCCCGGCGTCCGCCGGGCACGGGTGCGCGTCCGGCGACGCGGAGACACGTGGCGCCCCCGGGTGCACGCCACGGGCGACCCCGCAGCCCGTACGGAGGTCGAGTTCGCCGTACGCCAGGAGCTGCGTCGCCTCGCCTCACCCCGTACCGGCCGGATCGAGGTCCGGCTGCGGACCCGGCGGCGGCCGGCATGACCGACGCCGCACACCGCCTGCTGTGGACGATCGTCGCGCTGGTGCTGGTGGCGTTCGGGACGACCGCGCTGTGGGTCAGCGTCAGGACGCTGCCCGCCGACGATCCGCACGCGACACTGCTCGGACCGGCGCTCCTCGACGCGTGGCGGACGGCCGCGCCGTGGAGCACGCTGGCCGCGGCGGTCACCGGAGTGGTCGCCGCGCTGGCCGGGCAGCGCCTGCTGGCGGGTGAGCTGCGCCGACCCCGCCGGGCGCTACGCGGCGTGCTGAGCCACCCCGGCCACCGCCCCGGCCGTACCCGCCTGGCCACCGAGGTGCTGGTCGGCGCGCTGGAGCGGGACCTGACCACCGGTGACTGCGGGGTACGCCGCGCCCGGGTGGTGCTCACCGGCGTACCGCAGCGACCCGACGTGTGGATCCGGGTGGAGGTGGCGGCCGGCACACCGACCGACGGCGTACGCGAGCACGTCGACGCCGCGGTCCGCCGGTTCGCGACGACAGCCGGCTGCGCCCCCGCGCACCTCGACGTGACCGCCCGGATCGAACCCGGCCCGCCCTGACCCTGCCGCGTGGACCGGACCGGCATGATGAGTGCCGGGAGGTACGCGGATGCGGGTGGTGTCGTTGGTGCCGTCACTGACCGAGGCGGTGGCGTTGACCCTGCCCGGAGCGCTGGTCGGGGCCACCGACTGGTGCAGTCACCCGGCCGGGCTCGACGTCGCCCGGGTCGGCGGCAGCAAGTACCCGGACCTGGACCGGGTCCGTGCGTTGCGGCCGGACCTGGTGCTGCTCAACGTGGAGGAGAACCGCCGGGCCGATGCGGAGGCGCTGCGGGCGGCCGGCGTACCGGTGCGGGTCACCTATCCGCGCACCGTGGCCGGCGCGTTGACCGAGCTGGGCGACCTGCTCACAGAGCTGGGTGCCCCGACGGAGCCGACCTGGCTGCGCGCCGCAAGGCGGGCCTGGGCCGAGCCACCCCGGCCGACACCGTCGGCCCGGGCGGTGGTGCCGGTGTGGCGGCGGCCGTGGGTGGTGCTCGGCGGCGACACGTTCGCCGGTGACGTGCTGCGTCGACTCGGCGTGGTCAACGCCTACGACGAGCACCCGGAGCGCTATCCCCGCCCCACGATCGCCGCGCTGCGCGAACGGCAGCCCGACCTGGTGGTGCTGCCCGACGAGCCGTACCGGTTCACCGCGGACGACGGGCCCGAGGCGTTCCCCGGCGTACCGTGTGCCCTTCTTTCCGGCCGGCACCTCACCTGGTACGGCCCCTCGCTGGCCGAGGCGCCCGCGCTCCTGGCCGACCAGCTGTCCCGGCCGGTACGGGCCGGTTGACCCGACGCGTCAGCCGGCCGGGGCGCGTCGCGCGGCGAGGACGCTGGCGCCGATGGCGATCACCAGGGTCAGCACCACCACCGCGAGGGTCAACCAGACCGGCAGTTTGCCCACCGGCGTCTCGGCGAGGATGAGCTTCAACCCGGCGAAGGCCAGCAGGAACGCCAGCCCGTACCGCAGGTAGCCGAAATGGCGCAGCAGACCGGCGAGGCAGAAGTAGAGGCTGCGCAGTCCCAGCACGGCGAACGCGGTGGCCGTCCAGACCAGGAAGGTGTTCGTGGTGATGGCGAGGATCGCCGCCACCGAGTCGATGGCGAACACCACGTCGGTGGCCTCGATGGCGACGAGCGCCACCAGCAGCAGCGTCGCGACACGCCGGTCGGCCACCCGGGCCGTGAACCGGTCGCCGTGGTAGCGCGCGTCGGTGGGTACCAGCCTCCGGAACAGCCGGACCGCGACGTTGCGTTCCGGGTCGACGTCCGGCTTCCCGCGTACGGCGAGCCGCCAGCCGGTCCAGATCAGGAACGCGCCCAGCACGAACCCGGCCCAGGTGAGCCGGTCCAGCAACTCGGCACCGGCGAAGATGAACAGCAGACGGAAGACGAGCGCCCCCACGACCCCCCAGAACAGCACCTTGTGCTGGTAGCCGGGCGGTACCTGGAAGTAGCCGAAGAGCAGGGCGAAGACGAACACGTTGTCCACCGAGAGCGCCTTCTCCAGCAGATAGCCGGAGAAGTAGGCGATGGCCGGGTCGCCGCCGAGGCCCCACCAGACGACCAACCCGAACAGCAGGCCCGCGCCGATCCACACGGCGCTCCACAGCAGCGCCTCGCGCAGCTCGATGACGTGGTTGTCGCGGTGCAGGAGCACGTCCACGGCGAGCATCACGGCGATCACCGCGCCGACCGCCGCCCAGGCCCACAGCGGGATCGTGACCGTCGCCTCCGCCACCGAAGCCCTCCCGCGCCGACCACGGTGCATCGCCCGTCACCCCGCCGGGCGACCGCTCCCCGAGCCTAGGCGACCGGCCGACTCCGCGTCGGCGGTCCCGCGAACCCGGCTCAGCCGGACGCAAGAGGGTCCAAGGCCCCGGGTCGACGCGGTCGGTCGGCCCTCGGGATGGCCACCGAGTCGAAGAACGCCTGGATCAACGGGGGCAGCCCCACCAGGGGTTTCCTTACCTTCGGGTGACCGGCCGTGCACGGACCCGTACACCGGGATCGCCGGTGCCGCCTGGGCGGACTGGCTGTTCATGGTCGGCCTGGCCGGGATCGGTGTCGCCCTGCTGCTCGGCATCGGCATGCGGATCGCCGCCGTGACCGGTGGGCTGCTGCTGGTCCTGATGTGGACCGCCGTCCTGCCACCGGAGAACAACCCCTTCATGGACGACCACCTGATCTACGCCGCGGTGTCGGCGATCCTGGCACTGGTCGACGCCGGCCACACCTGGGGCCTCGGCCGGGTGTGGGCGACGCTGCCCGTCGTCCAGCGGCTGCCCCGGCTGCGCTGACCACCACGCACCACCCCTGAGCGGGCGTCACCACCCCCGGTGACGCCCGCCGACCCGTTGACGGACCCCGCCGCCCCGCTCTCCCGCGCCGCGCGGCTCGTGCACTCCCCGCAGAGCTGTGTGCGGGGGCGCACGGGCGCGATCGAGCAGGTAGCGGGTCCGCCGCACATCGGTGAGGTGCGATCCGGCAGGATCGACGGTGACCGGACACATCATCCGACACGGCAGGAGATCCCCGCATGAACCAGGCAGCAGGCGCCCGATCCGGCAAGCCCGAGGTGGGTCCGATCGAGGGTGCACCGCCCGCCGACCTCGTGATCGAGGACATCACCGTGGGCGACGGCCCGCAGGCGGAGGCCGGCCAACTGGTCAGCGTGCACTACGTCGGCGTGTCGCACTCCACCGGCGGCGAGTTCGACTCGTCCTGGAACCGTGGCCAGGCGTTCGAGTTCCCGCTCGGCGGCGGTCAGGTCATCGCCGGCTGGGACCAGGGCGTGGTCGGCATGCGCGTCGGCGGCCGTCGCCGTCTGACCATCCCGCCACACCTCGGGTACGGCGACCGGGGCGCGGCCGGTGTCATCAAGCCCGGCGAGACGCTGATCTTCGTCGTGGACCTGCTCGGCGTGCGCTGACCGGGTCGCGGGGTCGTCGGCTCACGCCGGCGACCCCGCGCCACGCCGGACCGGGCGGATCAGGCGGCCAACTGCAGGTCCGCCGTCGCCGCGCCGGTGCGACGCGCGGCCGTGACGACCTTGGCCGGCTCCAGGATCTCCATCACGCGGTGTAGACCGCTGGCGCGCAGCACCCGCGCCACCACCGGGGTCGGGTCGACCAGGACCAGCTCGCCACCACAGGCCCGGACGCGCAGGTGCGCGGCGAGCAGCGTGCGGACGCCGGCGGCGGAGAGCAGCCGCAGATCGGACAACTCCAGCTGAATCACCCGACGAGCCGGCGCGGACCACAACGCCGACCGGAACGCCGCCACCGTGGCGATGTCGATCTCGCCCGCCACCCGCATGACGACCACCTGGTCACCCACGCTGACCTGCACGTCGAGCCGGTCGCTGCCCTCTCCCATGCCAAGAAATCTAGCCGCCACCTCCGACAGTTTCGCCCCTCGGCGGAGTGATTCCGGGTACGCCCAGGGTCATACCCCGAGGTGGCGCTCATCCCCCTAGGGGTGGAGGCTCGGGGGCCTCCACCCCTGCTCCGTCCGGGCGCTGAGCAGCTCCGGCGGGTCGAGGTCCGGACCCGGGACAGCCCGCCGTCGACCGAGGTGCGCGGCGCGCCGCGTCGGCGCTGCTCGACGGTAGCCGGCACCGGGCGGTGGAGAATAGGCCGATGCTGATCCCCCGGCCGCGGCCGCCTCGGCTGATCCGCCCCGTCCGCGAACCCGCGACGGTTCCCCCGGCGCTGGCCGGTGCGTGGGCACCCACCGACCGTCGGCTCGACCACGTCGAGTTGCTGCCCCTCCCCGAGGGGGCCGTCGGCCCGGAGGACGTGCTGGTCGACGACGCCGGCCGGGTGATCAGTGGCGACGAGGAGGGTCGGCTCTGGTGGTGGCCGGTCGACGCGCCGGCCGGCACCCGACCCCGGCTGCTGGCCGAGACCGGCGGCCGGCCGCTCGGCATCGAGGCGGACCCGTCCGGTGAGGCGCTGGTGGTGTGCGACGCGTACCGCGGGTTGCTGCGGGTCACCCCGGACGGCGCGGTGCACGAACTGACCGGGACCGCACCCCCGGTGCACCTGGCCAACAACGCGACGGTGGCCCGCGACGGCACCGTCTACTTCACCGACTCCTCCGACCGGTTCCCCGTCTCGCACTGGAAGCGGGACCTGCTGGAGCACCGCCCCAACGGCCGGGTGCTGGCCCACCGGCCGGGCAGCCGCCGCACCGAGGTGGTGGCCGACGGGCTGTACTTCCCCAACGGCATCGCGCTGACGCCGGACGAGTCGGCCCTGATGCTCGTGGAGACCAGCACCCACCGTCTGCTCCGCGTCGAGTTGGGCGGCGGCGTGCGGGTTCTGGCCGACCTGCCCGCGTACCCGGACAATCTCGCCGCCGTGGGCGACGGCACGTACTGGATAGCGTTGCCCAGTCCTCGGGTGCCGATCGCCGAGCGGCTGCTGCCGCACCCGCGACTGCGCCAGCTCGCCGCGTTACTGCCCGACGCGATGCAGCCGCAGCCCCGCCGCTACGGGCTGGTGGCGCTCGTCGACGGCGACGGCAGGGTCCGCCGGACGCTGCACGGCCCGAACGGGCACTACTGGATGATCACCGGGGTACGCCAGCACGGTGACCACCTCTGGCTGGGCAGCCTGATCGGGCCGGGAGTGGCCCGCGTACCCCTGGGGTGGGCCGGCCCGCTCGTGGCGGACCGGCCCGGTGAGCCGACGGTGTGATCAGCGACCGCTGACCGAGGGTGCCGGGGCGGGCGAGCCGCCGGCCACGGCGCCCGGGTGGGCCGGAGCGAGCGGGGCGGGCTTGAGCCCCGGCGGCACCGGCAACGCGCTGCCTCGGACGAACTCGTCCCAGCTCACGTTCCAGGCCGTCCAGCCGTTGCCCGGTTGCAGCTCCACCTCCGTGCCCTTCACGGTGACGAGGTCACCGACCTGGGTCACCCCCATCAACCAGTCAGCCGCGGTCGCGGAGACGTTGGCGCAGCCGTGTGAGACGTTCGTGTTGCCCTGGTCCCCCTCCGACCAGGGGGCGGAGTGGATGAACTCGCCGCCCCAGGTGTAGCGCTGAGCGTCGTCGACGTCGACCACGTAGCCGCCGTTGGGCTCTCCGCGGGTGTCGAAGGTGGTCCGCTCGTGCTTCTCCATGATCACCATCTTGCCGCTCGAACTCGGCGTGCTCGGCTTGCCCAGGCTGACCGGGATCCGACGGACCTGTTTGCCGTCCTGCAGGACCGTCATCTGCTTGGTCGCGTTGTCGATCTCCAGCGACACCTGTCGCCCGATCTTGGACGTCGCGGTCCGCTCGGCGTCACCGACCTTGTCCTTGCCGATCGGCAGGCCCTCCAGACCGGCCCGGACGCTGATCGTCGTACCCGGCTTCCAGAAATCGGGGGCCCGGTAATAGACCTGAGTGCCGTCCTCAAGCCATGACCAGGTGCCGGGCTGCGGAGGATTCGTCTTCACGAACAAGCGCCGTTGAACATCCGCTCTGGCCTCTTTCGGAATTCCCGGGTCGAACGCGACGGTAACCGGCATGGCCGTTCCGTACGTCCGATTACCGACGAAATAGAGGGTGCTGGTGACCTGCGGTTTGGTCGATTTGGCCATGGTGGTGAAGGTGGTGGTGCGCGTGGTGGTGGCACCGGAGTCACCGGTGGCTGTCACCTCGGCGGTGTAGGTCCGTTTCGGTTGCAGCGGAGCGGTCGGTACCCAGCCCGACCCGTCCTCGCGCGGCTCGGCGTTGACCTGCTTGCCCTTGTCGTCGGTCAGCCGTACGCCGGTGACCCGCCCTCCCTTGACCACGGTGCCCACCTCGGCGCTGACCGGCACGTCCCGGGTCTTGTCCCCCGGTGTGACCGCGAGCTCCGGCGGGGCGGCGTGCTTCTTGGCCGAGCCGGTCGCGGACTCCCGGTCGGCGGTGCACCCACCCAGGACGAGTGGTGCGGCCGCGATGGTTACCGCCAACAGCGTCAATCGCCGCCTACACGTCATGTTCAGTCCCCCCGTTTTCGGCTTCCCTATGCCGACATTCTCGCTTCCCGGGCATGCGCGATTACGGCATTCAGAAATAATTGTCAGCGCATTTGTCGGCACGATTCTCCGAGAATGTTCCCCGTGGTGGCATAGGGGCTCACCGGCCCCTGTCGTGCCGCTTGCCGCGCTCTGGGACGAGCATCGCCGGCTGTCCGGATGACGCCCTCTCGCGGCGGTTGAGGTGAACCGGGCCGAAGGCGGCGTACCCCCTTGATCCACTCCGGTTCGCCGAAATCGCGGTATCCGAGCGCCGGGGACACCCCGACATCGGCGAAACCGAGTGGATCAAGGCCGAAGGATGCGGCGAACGTGCGACCCGCGCGCCCGGAGGCGCGCCTCGGGCGCCGAAGGCGCGGACGCCGGCGCGGAGGTAGGAGGCGCGGAGGTAGGAGGCGCGGAAGTAGGAGGTCATGCCGGCCGGCGCACCTCGACAGCTCGCTTTTGTCAGTTGGAGCGAAACTTCTGCCGAACGCGACGAAGCTTTGCCTTCGTCCGGAGGCAAGGGTAGGGTCACGATCTAGATAGAGGGTTGCCCATTAGTCGATCAGCCTGCCGCCACCCCTGCCGGGTCGCCGTGTTCCGCTCCTGACGGGGCCGGGCCGCACCCGAGCGCCGTCCGTCATCGTCCAGCCGGAGCCCGCCTCCGGCCGGTTCGGCGCGCCCGGGCGACGGCAGACCGGTCGACCGCCGCCGACGGTGTGCCAGCCGTCAGGAAGGGACCACCACCATGGATCGACAGATCAACCGACCGGAGCCGACACCGGCGTCGGAGTCGGTCAGCCGGCGTGGAGTGCTGCGCGCCGCGACCGTCTCCGCCGCCGCCGTCGGCGCCGCCGGTCTGCTCGCCGGGCCGGCCGGCGCCGCACCCGCCGCATCTGCGCAGGGCCGGCGCCGGGTGCCGGTGGACCGGATCAGCATCCAGCTCTACACGCTGCGCGACCAGCTCGCCGCCGACCTGCCCGGCACGTTGGACGCGCTGCGCCGGATCGGCTATCGGCGGGTGGAGCACGCCGGTTTCGTCGGACGCACCGCCGCGGAGTTCCGGGCGGCACTCGACGAGGCGGGGCTGCGCGCCACCTCCGGGCACACCGGCATTCCGCAGCCGTTCGACGCCGCCACCTGGGAACAGGCCCTTGAGGACGCGAACGTCGTGGGCAGCAAGAAGATCGTCCACCCGTACTTCGGTCGGGACGCGGCCGGCCAGCCGATCCGGGACCCCGCCGTCTACCGTGCCCTGGCTCGGGACCTGAACAAGGCCGGGCGGCTCGCCGAGCGCGCCGGGCTCGACTTCGGCTACCACAACCACCAGCTCGAGTTCGTGCCGCTGACCGGCGGCTCGACCGGGTTCGACATCCTCACCGCGCAGACCGACCCGCGGCTCGTCCACTTCGAGTTGGACCTCTACTGGACCTGGCGCGGTGCGCACGACCCGGTCGACGTGATCCGGGCCAACCGTGGCCGGATCCGCCAGGTCCACGTCAAGGACCTCGACGTCGAGGGCGGTTTCGCCGACCTCGGCGACGGCCTGATCGACTTCGGGCGGATCTTCGCGCACGAGCGGGAGGCCGGCATCGAGGAGTACATCGTGGAGCGCGACGACGCGGGCACCCCGCCACGCTCCCCCGCCGACGCCCTGGACACCGCCCGGGTCGGCTTCGACTATCTCGCCTCACTTCGGTACTGAAACCACCTCGGGGGACGACCTGATGAACAGGACCGCATTCGTGTCCGCCCTGCTGCTGGTGACGGCCGGCCTGACCGTGCCGCCGTCAGCAGCAGTCGCCGCACCGGCCGCACCGCCGGACAGCAGCTTCCAGAAAGTGACCCTGAACGACTTCCCGGGCGAGCCGATCAGCCTCGCCGTCCTGCCCGACCTGCGGGTGCTGCACACCTCCCGCACCGGTGAGGTCCGCATCCACGACCCGCGCACCGGGCTGAACACCCTCGCCGCCGACATCCCCGTGTACGAGCACGACGAGGAGGGGTTGCAGGGGGTCGCGATCGACCCGAACTTCGCCCAGAACAAGTGGGTGTACCTCTACTACTCGCCGCCGATGGACACTCCGGTGGACGACCCGGCGACCCCGGACGTCAACGAGGGGGACGCGCCGGAGACCGGCACCGAGGCGGACTGGCAGCGGTTCAGGGGCGCGCTGCGGCTGTCGCGGTTCAAGCTGGAGGGGATGAAGCTCAACCTCGCCAGCGAGCAGCAGATCATCGACGTGCCGACCGACCGGGGCATCTGCTGCCACGTCGGCGGGCAGATCGACTTCGACAGCAAGGGCAACCTCTACCTGTCGACCGGTGACGACACCAACCCGTTCGCCTCCGACGGCTACATCCCGATCGACGAGCGGGCCGACCGGAACCCGGCGTACGACGCCCAGCGCACCTCGGCCAACACCAACGACCTGCGCGGCAAACTGCTGCGCATCAAGGTGAAGCCCGGTGGGGGTTACACGGTGCCGGCCGGCAACCTGTTCAAGCCGGGGACGGCGCAGACCCGCCCGGAGATCTACGCGATGGGGCTGCGCAACGCGTTCCGGTTCGCCGTCGACAAGCGGACCGACGACGTGTACCTGGCCGACTACTCGCCGGACGCGTCCTCCCCGAACCCGGAGCGCGGTCCGGCCGGGCACGGTCGGTGGATGCTCATCGACAAGCCGGCGAACTACGGCTGGCCGTACTGCGTGACACCGACCATCGCGTACCGCGACTACGACTTCGCCACCGGCGAGTCGGGTGCGAAGTTCAACTGCAAGCGCCCGGTCAACGACTCGCCCCACAACACGGGCAAGCGGATCCTGCCGCCGGTCGAGCAGCCGGAGGTCTGGTACCCCTCGGCTGCCTCCGGGGAGTTCCCGCAGTTGGGCACCGGTGGCATCGGCCCGATGGGCGGCCCGGCGTACGACTACGACGGCACCAGCACGTCGCGTACCCGGTGGCCGGCCTACTACGACGGCGTGCCGCTGTTCTACGAGTGGACCCGGGACTACATCAAGGAGTTCCGCCTCGACTCCAACGGGAACGTCGCGGACATCCGTTCGGTGGTCCCCTCCATCGTGGTGGACAACCCGATGGACATGGAGTTCGGCCCGGACGGTTCGCTCTACGTGCTGGAGTACGGCGACGGCTACTTCGCCGAGAACCCGGACGCGCAGCTGGCCCGGATCGACTTCGTCCGCGGCAACCGGACGCCGATCCCGAAGATCAGCGGCACCCCGACCGTCGGGCAGGCCCCGCTGACCGTCGCGTTCTCCAGCGCCGGCACCACCGACCCGGACGGTGACAAGCTGACCTACGCGTGGGACTTCAACGCGGACGGCTCGGTGGACAGCACCGACCCGAACCCGTCCTGGACGTTCGCGGAGAACGGCTCGTACACCCCGACCCTGAAGGTGACCGACCGCACCGGCCGGTCCGCCTCGGCGACGCTGCCGTTGGTGGTCGGGCCGACCGCGCCGGTGATCGAGTTCGTCGCCCCGGTCGCCGGGCAGCCCTTCCAGTTCGGGCAGACCGTCGCGTACGAGGTGAAGGTCACCGACGACCTGCCGGTGGACTGCTCCCGGGTGACCGTCACCTACGTGCTCGGGCACGACGAGCACGGACACCCGTTGTCCACGTCGACCGGCTGCACCGGAAGCATCCCGACCTTCGTGGACGGTGGGCACGCCGGCGCGGACAATCTGACCGCGGTGTTCGTCGCCGAGTACACCGACGCGCCGACCGAGCCGGGCGTACCGCCGCAGTCCGCCTCGGCCACTGTCGTGCTGGACCCGGATCCGGTGGCCGGCCTGGCCGGCTGACCGGTAGACGATGACAGCGGCGGCGGCCGGAGCACTCCGGCCGCCGCCGCACGTCGTCGGGCGCCGACCCCCGCCGGACGCGGGAATCCGTCGCTCAGCTCCAGTCGCTGTCGACGTGGTTGTCCCGCCAGCGTCCACCCACCGGTGGGGTGTCCAGCCGCATCCCCTCGTCGGCGTTGCCGGCGAGGTCGTTGTCCTCGACCCGGCAGTCCACACAACTGCCGCGCTCGGTGATCCAGAGCCCGTGGGTCTGGGTCTGGTTGTCGTGGTTGTCCCAGATCCGGTTGCCGCGGATGGTGGCCGAGTCGAACGGCGCGTCGATCGTGACACCGGCCCGTCGGTGCGGCGCGGGGGCCAGCTCGTACCCGCACCCGGGCGGCGGCACGTCCCCGCTCCACGCGGTGAACGCGTCCGGGCGGACCGGGGCGAGCATGAGTTCGTCGCCGCTGTTGGCGGCGACCATGGCGACGGCCTGCCCGACCCGCAGGACCTTGCCCCGGTGGCCGTCGTGCGGCCAGGTGGCCGACCGGTCAACGAGTGTCCGCTCGCTGTAGCGGACGGCGTCGCCGGCACCGCCGGCGCCCTGCGCGTACTGCCGGCCGTTGTTGCGGATCCGGTTGTTGAGCAGCACCGCGTCGCTCATCTGGTGGTCGATCCGGACCGCGTCCAACCCGTTGCCCCAGAGTTCGTTGCTCTCGATCACCACGTCCCGGATCGTGCCCTGGTAGCCGCGTCCGAGGTTCTGCGCGTGGTAGCCGTGCCGACCGTTGCCGCTGATCCGGTTGCCCCGCACGGTGTACGGGCCGGGGCTGTTGCCGATGCTGACGCCGTCGCGCAGGTTCGCGTCGATGACGCAGTCGGTGAGCAGCCCGCCCCGCCCGGCGACGGCAGCGGTGCCCTGCGCCGACACGTCGAAGCCGGTCTCCAGGTTGCCGGTCATGGTGCAGGCGGAGACGATCAGACCGTCGGCGCCCCAGTCGGAGATGCCGAACCGGTTGCCCTGACTGTGGCAGCCGACGATGCGGTAGCCGCGCGGTGGTTCCCAGTAGTCCTTCTGCAACTCCAGGAAGATGCCGTTGGTGCCGTTGGCCAGGGCGGTGCAGTTGGCGATGGTCAGGCGTTCCATCGTGCCCCACCCGCCGATACCGACCCCGATGCCGGCGCCGCCGATCTGCTCGCCGTTGTCCAGGCGGCCGCAGCCCACCACCACCACACCGTCGATGAGCGAGTCCTGGAGGAAGTCGCAGCCCAACCCGGTGGCGGCGGTGTGGTGGATGTAGAGGTTGCGGAACACGCCGCGCACCACGTATTGCAGGCCGAGGCCCTTGGCCAGGTAGTTGTACTCGGCCATCGCCACGCCCGAGCCGTCGATCTGGAAGTCGGCGAAGGTGCAGTCGGCGATGTGCCGGTCCCGGTCGGCACCGTGCTGCACTGTGGTCCAGAACGCCAACGGGGTCGGGTCGGCCCGGTTGCCCTCGTTGCTGAGCATGAACCGGGTCGCCGCCGGACCGGCACCGATCAGCGACACGCCGCTGCGCCACACCGTGCCCGCGTCCCGGATCGAGTAGATGCCCGGCGGGCAGTAGATGACCCGGGCCCGCCCGTCCGAGGCGTAGCCGGCGCCCAGGCGGTCCACGAGGGCGGCCAACGCCGGCTGGTCGTTCGTCGAGCCGTCACCGGTCAGCCCGTACTCCAGCGCGTCGCAGTAGAGCGGCGCGCCGGCCGCGGCGGGCCGGCGCACCCGGACCGAGTTGAGTATCAGCTCGTTCGCCACGGGCCGGCTCCCTTCGACGCGGTCGGTGCGCTCCGGCGGGGCCGACTTCCCGATGCGGCGGCCGGGAAACCCGGCCCGGACGACACCGTCGGGAGAGAGCGGCCCGATCGCCGCGCCGTGGGCCCGGACGTGCGTCGGTCCCGGCGCCGCACGGGCGACGCCGGGACCTTGGGGGTACGCGTCAGACGGCGGCGATCAGCAGCGCCGGGCGCTCCACGCAGTCGGCGACGTGCCGCAGGAAGCCACCGGCCACCCCGCCGTCGCAGACCCGGTGGTCGAAGGTGAGGCTGAGCTGGGTCACCTTGCGGACGGCGAGCTGCCCGTCGACCACCCACGGCTTGTCCACGATCCGTCCGACCCCGAGCAGGGCCGCCTCCGGGTGGTTGATGATCGGGGTGGAGCCGTCGACGCCGAACACCCCGTAGTTGTTCAGGGTGAAGGTGCCGCCGGTCAGGCGGGCCGGGGGCAGGCTGCCGGCGCGTGCGGCGGCGGTGGTCGCCGCCAGTTCGGCGGCCAGCTCGGCGGTGGTGAGCCGTTGGGCGTCGCGCAGCACCGGCACCAGCAGACCCCGGTCGGTCTGCGCGGCGATGCCGAGGTGCACCCCGGCGGACTGGACGATCCTCTGCCCCTCCGTGTCGACGCGGGCGTTGAGCTGCGGGAACCGGCGTAGCCCGCTGAGGCAGATCCGGGCCAGCAGCGCCAGGATGCTCACCGGCGCGTCCGGGGTGGCAGCGTTGATCGCCGCGCGGGTCTCCAGCAGACCGGTGGCGTCCACGTCGACCCAGATGGTCACCTCGGGGATCTCCCGCCGGCTGCGGGAGAGCTTGTCGGCGATCGCCTTGCGGACGCCGGTGAGGGGGACGATCACGTCACCGTCCCCGGTCGGTGCGAGGGCGACGTGCGGGTCCGGGACGGCGGCGAGCCGGGCGGCGGGCACGGTCAGCGCGGCCTCCACGTCGGCGCGGCGGATCACGCCCCCGGGCCCGGTGCCCCGCACGGTGGCGAGGTCGATGCCGCGCTCACGGGCCAACCGACGCACGATCGGCGAGATGACCAGGGCGGCCGTCGATCGCGCCGGGCCGCCGGACGCGGCGTCTCCGGCGGAGGTACGACCGGCCGTCGGCCCGCCGTCGGACCCGGCCGTGTCGGACCAGGCCGTGTCGGACCGGGAGCCGTCAGATCCGGCGGCGTCGGACCCGACAGTGTCGGACCGGGACGGGTCCGCCGGGCCGACGTCGACCGGCTCGGGGGCGAGGGCCAGCCGAGGGCGACGTCGACGGCGGGTGGCGCCGCCGTGGCCGGTGCCGTACCCGATCAGGACGTTGCCGGAGCCGGCCCGCTCCTCCTCGCGGTAGGTGGCGTGCCCGGCCGGCTCGTCGCCGCCGTCCAGCGGCGCGATGGTGATCAGCGGCTGGCCGACGGGGCGTACCTCACCGGCCGCGCCGTGCAGGGTGACCACCCGACCGGCGTACGGGCAGGGCACGTCCACGACCGCCTTGGCGGTCTCCACCTCGACCACGCTCTGGTCGACGGTGACCACGTCGCCCACGGCGACCCGCCACTCGACGATCTCGGCCTCGCTCAGCCCCTCGCCCAGGTCGGGCAGGAGGAAGACCTGGGTCCGTTCGACGGTGGTCATGCCGCCGCCCAACGCGCGTCCGGCTGGTCGTCCCACTGCAGGCGGGCCACCGCGTCGAGCACCCGGTCCACGCCGGGCAGGTGGGTGTGCTCCAGCATCGGCGCCGGGTACGGGATGTCCAGCCCGGCCACCCGCAGCACCGGGGCGTGCAACGCGTGGAAGCAGCGCTCCTGCACCCGGGCGGCGATCTCCGCGCCGACGCCCGCGAAGCCGGGCGCCTCCTGGATCACCACGCAGCGGCCGGTACGCCGCACCGAGGCGGCGATGGTGGCGTCGTCGAACGGCACGATGGTGCGCACGTCGACCACCTCCAGGTCCCAGCCCTCCTCACGGGCGGCCTCGGCGGCCTCCAGCGCGACCGGCACCGCCGGCCCGTACGCGACGAGGGTGGCGTCGCGCCCGGGGCGACGCACGACGGCCTTCCCGAACGGCTCGGCACGCGCGGGCAGCTCCGCGTCGGCGCTGGCGAAGTAGAGCTTCTTGGGCTCCATGAAGACCACCGGGTCGGGGTCGTCGATCGCCTCGCGCAGCAGGGAGTACGCGTCCTCGACGGTGGCCGGGGTGACCACCTTCAGTCCCGGGGTGTGCGCGTAGTACGCCTCGGACGAGTCGCAGTGGTGCTCGACCCCGCCGATGCCACCGGCGTACGGCACCCGGATGACGATCGGCACGCTCAACGCGCCCCGGGTGCGGTTGCGCAGCTTCGCCACGTGCGAGGCGATCTGCTCGAACGCCGGGTACGCGAACGCGTCGAACTGCATCTCGACGACCGGCCGCAGCCCGGACATGGCCAGGCCGACGGCGAAGCCGACGATGCCGGCCTCGGCGAGCGGGGTGTCGAAGCAGCGGTCCTCGCCGAAGCGGGCCTGCAGGCCGTCGGTGATCCGGAAGACGCCGCCGAGTTGACCGACGTCCTCACCGAAGACGACGACCCGGTCGTCGGCGGCGAGGGCGTCGGCGAGCGCGGTGTTGAGCGCCTTCGCCATGGTGGTGGCCATCAGGCGTCACCCTCCTCGTCGCGGGCGGCGGCCAGCTCGGCGCGGACCTGCTCGCGCTGTTCGACCAGTTGTGGCGTGGGCTCGGCGTACACGTGGTCGAAGAGGCTCAGCGGGTCGACGGTCGGCTGCTCGTTCATCCGCGCCCGCAGGTCCGCCGCGTACGCCTCGGCCTGCTCGGCGACCTCGGCGACGGCCGCGTCGTCGAGGACGCCGCGGGCCCGCAGGTAGGTCTCCAGGCGGGCGAGCGGGTCCCGGTCGCGCCAGGCGTCGACCTCGGCGCCGTCGCGGTAGCGGCTGGCGTCGTCGGCGTTGGTGTGCGGTTCCATCCGGTAGGTGTGCGCCTCGACCAGGAACGGACCGTTGCCGGCGCGGGCGTGCGCGACCGCGCGGGTGAGCACGGCGAGCACCGCGACCGGGTCGTTGCCGTCGACCTGCTCGCTCGGTACGCCGTAGCCGACACCCTTGTACGCCAGCGACGGCGCGGCGGTCTGCCGGGACAGCGGGACGCTGATCGCGTACCTGTTGTTCTGCACGAAGTAGACGACCGGCGCCTGGAACACGGCGGCGAAGTTGATCCCCTCGTGGAAGTCGCCCTCGCTGGTCGCGCCGTCACCGATGAAGGCCAACGCCACCGTGTCGCGCCCCTGGTACGCCTCGCCGTGCGCCAGCCCGGCGGCGTGCACGCACTGGGTGGCGAGCGGGGTGCACTGCGGCGCGGTGCGTACCTCGGTCGGGTCGTAGCCGCAGTGCCAGTCGCCGCGTAGCAGGGTGAGCACCTCGACCGGGTCGATGCCCCGGGCAACCAGAGCCATCGACTCGCGGTAGGTGGGGAAGACCCAGTCGGTGTCGCGGACCGCGAGGACCGCGCCGACCTGGCACGCCTCCTGGCCCCGCGAGGACGGGTAGACGGCCAGGCGACCCTGCTTGGTCAGGGCCGTGGCCTGGGTGTCGAAGCGGCGGCCGAGCACCATCCGGCGGTACAGCTCGCGCAGCACCTCGACGGGCGGCTCCGGGTAGTCGGTGCGGGCGGGCAGCGGCGTGCCGGTCGGGTCGAGCAGGCGGACCGGCTCGGTGTTCGGCAGCAGCGGACGCGCCGGGTCGGGCGGGGTGGCCGCCCGACGGGTGCGCGGGGATGCCCTGCGGACCGCCTGGGGAGTGGTCGTCACGGCGGAACCTCCTGGGACGTGTGGTGGGCCTATGCTTCCGCCTGTCGGATGATTGACTCAAGATCCACGCGGAAGGCGGGACGGTTGGCATGCAGAGGGGCCGACAGTGAGCCAGGAGACCGCCGACGGAGCGGGCCGGGCGGCGGGATCGGGACGATCGGCCCGAGGCCTGGACGAGGTGGATCGACGGATCCTCGACGAGCTGGTCCGGGACGGCCGCACGTCGGTGCGGACCCTCGCCGAGCGGATCCACATCTCCCGCACCAACGCGTACGCGCGGGTGGAGCGGCTCCTGCGCGACGGGGTGATCACCGGGTTCCGGGCCCAGGTGGCGCCCGAGGCGGCCGGGCTGGGCACCTCGGCGTACATCGCCTTGACGATCGAGCAGAACACCTGGCGCGAGGTGTCCGCCGAGCTGGCCCGGGTGCGCTACATCGAGCACGCCGCGCTGCTCGGCGGCGACCACGACGTCCTCGCGCTGGTCCGCGCGCCGGACAACGCCGCACTGCGCGACGTGGTGCTGGGCCGGGTGCAGAGCATTCCCGGGGTGCTGTCCACCCGCACCTGGCTGGTGTTCGAGGAGTTCGACGGGGCGGGCAGCCCGTGGGCCTGACCCGGCTCACCGAACGGGAGGGGCCTCCAGCCCGTCCCGTTCGGCCAGCTCCAGCAGCGGCTCCAACGAGTGCCGGTCGCCGTCCAGGCCGGCGTGCGGGTCACCGCGCTCGGCGAAGCGGGCCGGCACGGACAGCACGTCGAAGTCCTCCGGTCGGGCGTCGTCCAGCTCGGCCCACTCCAACGGGGCCGACACCAGCGCCCGGGGCGTGGGGCGGATGGAGTACGCCGAGGCCATCGTGTGGTCGCGCGACATCTGGTTGTAGTCCACGAAGACCGGCCGGTCCCGCTGGTCGCGCCACCAGGTGGTGGTGACCAGCTCCGGCAACCGGCGCTGCATCTCCCGGCCCAACGCGAGCACCGCGCGGCGGCACTCACCGAAGCCCCACCGCGGCTCGATCGACAGGTAGATGTGCAGACCCCGCCCGCCGGTGGTCTTCGGATAGCCGGTCATCCCCAACTCGGCGAGGAAGGCACGGACCTCCCGAGCCACCGGCACGACCTGCTCGAAGCCGACGCCGGGCAACGGGTCGAGGTCGATGCGGAGCTGGTCGGGGCGCTCCACGTCGGCGGCGCTGACCGGCCACGGGTGGAACCGCAGCGTGCCCAGGTTGGCGGCCCAGATCACCACCGCCAGCTCGCTCGGTGCGATCTCGTCGGCGGTGCGGCCACTGGGGAACGTGATGTGGGCGGTGCGCACCCACTCGGGCGCGCCCGCCGGCAGCCGTTTCTGGTAGAACGCGTCGCCCCGGTTGGTCTGCCGGGTGGCGATCGTCGCTCCCTCGAAGACACCGCGCGGCCAGCGTTCCAGCATCGTCGGGCGGTCCCGCAGCGCGCGCAGGATGCCGTCGCCCACCGCCAGGAAGTAGCGGACCACGTCCAGCTTGGTCAGCCCTCGCTCCGGGAAGTAGGGCTTGTCGGGGCTGGAGACGCGGACCAGCCGCTCCCCCACCCGGATCTCCTCCGCCGCCGTGGCCACGCCCCCGAGAGTACGACGCGGGGGCGTGACGGGCGGGCCACCGCCCGCAGACAGCGTGGCGGACGGGCCACCGTCCGCCGACCAGCGTGGCGGACGGGTTGCCCCGGCCGGGCTAGCGGCCGGGGACCAGCGTGGCGGGTTGCTGCGGGAGTTCCTGCGTCGGGCCGCCGACCTGGGTGGGCGGCGTCCCGGGTGGCTCCTCGGCGACGGCGGTCTGCTGCTCCGGCGGCACCGCCGGAGTGGACCGGCGGGCCACGAAGCCCGGCGTCCAGTCCTTCAACCGCAGCGCCGGTCGCTCGACCAGCTTCCAGGAGACGAACGCGGCGGCGAAGGCGGCGGCCACCGACATCGCGGCGAACGGCACGTAGCCCCAACGGCTCCAGCCGAGACTCGCCATCACCTGCTGGAAGACGAAGCCGTAGATGTAGATGCCGTACGAGTAGTCGTTCTTACGGCCCACCCAGTGCAACTGGCGCGGCATCCGCACCGACAGCCAGACCAGCAGGTACGCGAACGCCGGCAGACCGATGACGAAGAAGCCGCCGAACAGCAGCGACAGCCCGAGCGCCACCGCCGAGCCGATGCCCAGCGCGTCGTTGATCGGCACCCGCTCCCGGTAGAGATCCAGGGTGGCGCCGAAGGCGAAGAGGAAGCCCAGGTAGACGATGTAGTGGAAGCTCATGCCGCCCACCAGGGGCGAGGTGAACGACCAGCTCGCCGTCGACACCGGGCCGCTGAACTGCCCGGAGCTCACCCAGTCCTGCAGGATGCTCAGGTAGAGCGCGACGGTCAGGAACAGCACGAACCGGCGGGCGTTGCGCAGCACCGCCGTCGCGGCGAGCACACCCACCACGACGTAGCAGAACATCTCGTACTTGAGCGACCAGAGGGCGCCGTTGAAGACGCTGGAGTTGCTCTTGTCGCCCCACGGGGTGGTGTCCCGGAGCAGATCGTGGATGCCGTACTGGCGAACGCCGGTCCACCAGTTGGCCTGCAGGTAGGCGAGCGGACCGCCGGGCTCCCAGGGGTCGTCGAAGAAGCCGGCCGTGCTGCCGTGCTCGCGCAGCGCGACGAGCGGGGCGACCACCAGCGCGGTGATCAGCAGGCAGACCCACAGACCGGGGAAGATGCGCAGGGCCCGGTGCCAGGCGTAGCGGATCAGGCCGGTACGCCGGGCGCTGCGGGTGATCAGCAGGCCGGACAGGACGAAGAAGCCGTAGACGGCCATGGTGCCGACGTTGGTCTGCCGACCGGTGAGGTGGTAGCCGAGGTCGCTGGCCCCGAAGCCGAGCGGCTTGGAGTGCGACAGCACGACGCCGACGGCGAGGCAGAGTCGGATCAGCCCGATGCCGTTGCTGCGGCCG
Organism: Micromonospora sp. WMMD1155; assembly: GCF_029581275.1. Taxonomy (NCBI): domain Bacteria; kingdom Bacillati; phylum Actinomycetota; class Actinomycetes; order Micromonosporales; family Micromonosporaceae; genus Micromonospora; species Micromonospora sp. WMMD1155. The sequence goes on along the minus strand of NZ_CP120742.1, from coordinate 6,245,634 downwards.
GAGAGCAGATCGGCCAGCGTGCCACGGGATCGCAGGAGGGCGGGGGTAGTCATGCGGCCAGGAACCTCTCGACCATCAGGCGGGCACCTCGGCGCCGGCGTGCTCCCACAACTGCTTCATCTCGGTGTGCAGATCGTCGCTCGGCGACCAGCCGAGCAGCTCGGCGGCCAGCCCGACGTCGAGCCGCTGCCAGGTGGTCTCGGCGGGGCCGGTGTGCTCGGCCTCGACCAGGTCGGTCGGCACCTCGCTGACGTCGATGAGGAGCTGGACCATATCACGCGCGCTGGCCGCCACCCCCCGGCCGATGTTGATCACGCGGCCGCCCGCGTCGGGGCGGGTCACGGCCAGCAGCACGGCGGAGACGACGTCGCTGAGGCCGACGAAATCGCGCCGGGAGCCGAGCGGAGCCAACTCCAACCGGGCCCGCTCACCGGCCCGCTGCGCGTCGCGCAGTCGACCCGCGACCACGCCGAGCAGGCTGTGCCCGGGCTGACCGGCGCCGATCACGTTGCCGACCCGCAGCGTGACGCTCTCGACCAGGCCCTGCCGGTGCGCCTCGGTGAGCGCGGTGGTGCAGCGCACCTTGAACCCGCCGTACGCCATCACCGGCGCGGGGGGCAGGCCCTCCGGCATCGAGGTGTCGACCGGGACCAGCCCGTACTCGTGCACGCTGCCCAGCTGGACCACCCGGATCCGCCGCGGCAACCGGCCGGCGGCCTCGATCAGGCGCTCGACCAGGGTGACGTTGACCGCGAGCATCTGCTCCTCGCTCAGACCCCACATCCCGCCCGCCGCGTTGATCACCACGTGCGGGTCGAGGTCCCGCAGCATCTCGGTGATCTCGTCGACGTCGGCGGCGGCCAGGTCCAGTGCGCGGACCCGCACCCCCGCGCCGATGGTCTTCGGGGTGCGCGCGACGGCGACCACGGTGTGGCCCTGGTCGGCCAGCGCGCGGCAGATCGGGTCACCCAGGAAACCGGTGCCACCCAGCACGGTCACCCGCAGTGGCTGCCGGGCGTCGTCCGCCGGGGGTCGTGGAGCGATCGTCATGGCGCCTCCCGGGCTGTCGTCGGTCATCGGCCCGGCCCGAACGCGTGCCGGGACAGGCTGCGTACGCCGGCCATCTTGCCGGAGAGGACCGCCGTCGGCAGCAGGGTGATGGCGTGCAGCCGCGACGACATGTAGTGCCGGGCCGCCCGCGCCGCCCGGGGCCAACCGTGCTCGTCCATCCGCCGGGCGACATCGACGAAGTACGCCCGCGCCTCGGTGAACCGGGAGCCGTTGACCGCGTCGGCGGCGGACTTGCTGACCGCGTGCCGCCGGTACTGGAAGCACAGGGTGTTGTCGACGGCCATCTGCTCGCCGCGCTGGATCAGGTCGATCACCAGGGCCAGGTCCTGGATGACCTGGAACTCGTCGCGGAAGTCGACGGCCTTGAGCGCGTCGGTGCGCCAGCAGATCGACGGGAAGTAGAACCAACAGCCGCGCAGCAGGCTGGCCGCCAGGTCCTCACCGCCCATCAGCTCGCGGGAGTCGACCCGGGGGGCGTAGAGCCGCCGCTTGGCCTCGTCGACCATCGTGTTGACGACCGTGCCCTCGGCGTCGATGACCTCGACGCCCGGCTGGATCATGCACACGCCCGGGTACTGCTCGATCACCGACCGCACGGTGGCGACGTAGTTGGGGTGCATGATGTCGTCGGTGCCCATCATCACCAGGTACTCGTGCTCGGCGAGGCCGACGCACTTGCGGTAGTTGCCGGTGACCCCGAGGTTGCGCTCGTTGCGCTGGTACCGCACCCGCTCGTCGTCGATGCCGGCGAACCACTCGGGCACCCCCGGTTCGGTGCCGTCGTCGACCACGGTGAGACGCCAACCACTGTCACTCTGCGCCATCACACTGCGCACCGCCGCCTGCATGAGAGGCACGCTTCCGTAGTACGGCAGCATGATGTCGACAATCATCAGGTCGGGGAACCTCACTGTGCGTGGTGGAAGTGCTCGACAGGCGCGGCCACATTATCAGGCTCCGACCCACGATCGAGCACCGCCGAACCGGACACCGCGCCCACACCGACGACGGTCCGCCGCCGAGGTGGGCGAGCGCTATCATCGTCGCGCCCCGTACCGCCCGCCCCCCGGATCGGACGCCGATGTCAGACCGCGCCGTCGCCACGGACGCGCAGCCCGCGCAGCCCACCGCCGGGGGTACGCCCCCGCCCGCCGCCGTGCCCGACCCCCGGCCGCTGCGGCTCGCCCGCCAGGTGGCGCGAAGCGTCTGGTTCTGGCCGACGGCGTTCGCCGCGCTCGCGGTCGGCTGGCGACTCGGCGGTCCGGAGATGTGGCACGACGAGTTGGTCACCATCGACGTGGCGACCCGCTCCACCGGGCAGATCCTGGGCATGCTGGCGAACGTCGACGCCGTGCACGGGGCCTACTACCTCTTCATGCACGGCTGGACGACGCTGTTCGGCACCGGGCCGGCCGCGGTGCGGCTGCCGTCGGTGCTGGCGATGGTCCTGGCCACGGCCTGCGTGGCGCTGACCGGACGGCGGCTGTTCGACCACCGCACGGGTGTCGCCGCCGGGTTCGTCTTCGCCCTGCTGCCCACCGTCACGCGATTCGGGCAGGAGACCCGTTCGTACGCGTTCGTCGTCCTCGGCGCCGCCGCGGCGACGCTGTTCCTGCTCCGCGCGCTGGAGCGGCCGGGGTTCCTGCGGTGGGCGGCGTACGCGCTCGCGGTGGCCGGCACCGGCCTGGTCAACGTCGTCGCGCTGACCATGCTGCTCGGGCACGGGGTGGCCGTCCTGATCCACTGCCGGCGGGAGCGCCGCTGGTGGTCGGTGGCCTGGTTCACCCTCGCCACCGCCGCCGGGGCGGCCATCGCCGCGCCGGTGCTCCTACGCGGGATGAAGCAGGCGGGCCGGCAGATCAGCTGGATCCCGGACAGCTCGCCCTGGACCGTCTGGGAGCAGGTCTACGGTTCGACGCTGATCGCCGTCGCGGTGACCGCGCTGGCCGTGCTGGGTCTGCTGACCCACCTGGGCCGGGACACCGTGACCCGGACGCTGAGCGCGGCGCTGATCGCCGCGCTGCCGGTGCCGGTGATCCTGGTGGCCGCCACCGGCGACATCAACTACTTCTTCTCCAAGTACCTGCTGTTCCTGATGCCGGCCTGGGCGGTGCTCGCCGGCGCGGGGCTCGCCGCGCTGCGTCGTACCCCGCTGATCGCGGTGGCGCTCGTCGTGGTCGCCGCGCTGTCGGTGCCCGGTCAGCTCGCCATGCGCGCCGAGTACTCGCACGGCTGGTACACGTACCCGCAGGCACGGGCTTTCCAGCCGTTGTCCTACACGGAGGCCGCCGAGGTCATCGAGGCGGGCTACCAGCCCGGCGACGGGCTCGTCGCGGGGGCCCCGTGGTGGTGGATGCACGAGGTCGGGGTGCGCTACTACCTCCCGGCGGACGTATCGCCGCGCAACGTCTTCCGGCAGCGGTCGGCGGCGAAGAGCAACGAGCTGTTCGGCACCGACTGCGGCAACCCGGCGACGTGTCTGCGGGACGAGCCGCGCATCTGGGTGCTGCTGCCGGTACGCACCGACGAGCCGTTGAAGGCGCTGCCGAAGAAGCAGGCCGCGGCGCTCACCGAGCGTTACGACGTGGTCCGGGTGACCAAGGTGACCGGGCTGACCGTCGCCCTGCTGCAACGCCGGGGGTGAGCGGGCACGGTTACCGCCGTCGGCGCCCGGGTAGGGGGTCGGCATGGCGGAACTGGCGACTCTCTGGATCATCAGACACGGTGAGAGCACCGCGAACGTGGCGGCCACCCAGGCCGAGGCGTCCGGCGAGGAGCTGATCGGGCTCAGTCACCGCGACGCCGACGTGCCGCTCTCCCCCACCGGCGAGGAGCAGGCCCGGGCCACCGGCCGCTGGCTGGCCGAGCTGCCTCCGGACCGCCGGCCGGACGTCGCGGTGGTCTCGCCGTACCTGCGGGCGCTCACGACCTGCGAGCTGGCGCTGCACGGCACCGGGGTGCCGGTCAGCCGGGACGAGCGGCTGCGCGACCGGGAGCTGGGCATCCTCGACGGCCTGACCGGGCACGGGGTGCGCCGCCGGTACCCGGACGAGGCGGAGCGCCGGGCCCGGCTCGGCAAGTTCTACTACCGGCCACCGGGCGGGGAGTCCTGGACCGACGTGGCGCTGCGACTACGGACGCTGCTCGGCGATCTGCGCCGGGACCACGAGGGCCGACGGGTCCTGCTCTTCGGCCACGACGCGCTGGTCTTCCTGCTGCGCTACCTGGTGGAGGGGCTGACCGAGGCGGAGCTGATGGCGCTGACCCGCGAGCACGTGATCGCGAACTGCTCCATCACCGACTGGTCCGCCGACGCCCAGGGTCGGCTGACACTGGGCGGGTTCAACGAGGTCGGCCACCTGCACCGGCAGGGCGCGCAGCCGACCAGGGAGGACGAGATCCATGCCGAGCCGGTCTGAGGTGAAGGTGATCACGCCGGGGCTGCTGCGGGACTGGGCACTGCCGGTGCCGGCCGGGGGCAAGGAGAGTCGCGGCACCGTCCTGGTCGTCGGCGGCTCCCGCTTCACCCCCGGCGCGGTGCTCCTCGCCGGGGTGGCCGCGCTGCGCGCCGGCGCCGGGGTGCTGCAGCTCGCCGCCGCCGAGTCCACCGCCGCCACGCTGAGCATCCAGGTGCCGGAGGCACTGGTGGTCGGGTTGCCGGAGACCGCCGACGGGGCGGTCGCCGCCGACCGGGACGGTCAACTCGGTGAGCTGGTGGCCGAGGCGGACGTGGTGGCCCTCGGCCCCGGGCTGAAGGCGATCGACGAGACCAGGCGCCTGTTGAGCCTGGTCCTGGACGCGGCCCGCCCGCAGACGTCGCTGGTGCTCGACGCGTACGCCCTCGGTGCCCTCAGCCACACGCCGGACCTGCTGGTCGGGACGGGACGGCCGGTGGTGCTCACGCCCAACCTCACCGAGGCGACGCACCTGCTCGGCCGGGACCCGGGGGGCGACCTGGACGCCGAGGCGGCCGAGTTGGCCGCGCGCTACGAGGCGGTCGTGTCCCTGTACGGGCACGTGGCCGCCCCGGACGGGCGGGGTTGGCGGGAGGAGAGCGGTGACGCCGGGCTGGGCACCTCCGGCAGCGGGGACGTGCTCGCCGGGTTGTTGGCGGGGTTGCTGTCCCGGGGTGCCGACCCGGCGCAGGCCGCCTGTTGGGGCTCGTTCGCGCACGCGGTGAGCGGTCAACGGCTCATCCCCCGGTACGGCCGGATCGGCTTCCTCGCCCGGGAACTGCTGGACGAGATCCCCGGCACGCTGTCCATGGTCTGATCAGCCGATATCCACTGTTTCCTCATTTGACCTGCTGGGTACCGGAATCACACCAGCCGAGATCCAGGGAGGTCATGCCCGTGTCGACCGATGCGATCGTCCTGCTCAAAGAGGACCACAAGGAGATGCGCCGACTGTTCAAGGCCTTCCAGGATGCGGAGGAGGGGCCGGCGAGCAGGCGGCAGAAGCTCGTGAACGAGATTCTCGAAGCCCTGACGGTGCACACCTACCTGGAGAACGAGGTGATGTACCCGGAGATCCGCCGGCTGCTGCCCGACCTGGAGGACGACATCCTCGAGTCGTACGAGGAGCACCACGTCGCCGACGTGCTCTGCGCCGAGCTGGCCCGGATGGACGCCACCGACGAACGGTTCAACGCCAAGACCACCGTCCTCATCGAGAACGTCACCCACCACGTCGAGGAGGAAGAGGAGGAGTGGTTCCCGAAGGTCCGCGACGCGCTCGGGCGGAAGCAACTCCAGGAGATCGGCGAGAAGATGATCGCGATGCGGGCGGACGCCCCGCGTACCCCCACCGAGCCGAAGGCGATCAAGAAGGCGATGGACGCGATGACCGCCTGAGTGCGGTCGCGTACACCGAGGGCTCGGCGGTGTGCCGGGCCCTCGTCGTACCTCGGTGGGTGTCGTCCGGAGGTCGCCCGGGACGGCTCCGGTCGGCCCGGTAGGATCGCAGGCGGGCCGTTACTGGCGCGTGGGGATGGAGAACCATCGGGGAGCGGCCCCGTCACGAGGACGTTTGCCGAGCGCCTGGGCCTTCCCGCACGTCTGTTGGAGGTCGCATGTCGCGCAACGCCGAGTCCACCGCATTCCGAAGTGCCCTCGAGGTGATCCGGGCGGTCGAGCCCCGGGTGGCCGACGCCATCGGCGCCGAGCTGACCGACCAGCGGGAGTCACTGAAGCTCATCGCCAGCGAGAACTACGCCTCCCCGGCGACCCTGCTGGCCATGGGCAACTGGTTCAGCGACAAGTACGCCGAGGGCACCGTCGGCCGTCGCTTCTACGCCGGCTGCCAGAACGTGGACACCGTCGAGGCGCTCGCCGCCGAACACGCCCGGGAGCTGTTCGGCGCCGCGCACGCGTACGTGCAGCCGCACTCCGGCATCGACGCCAACCTGGTCGCGTTCTGGGCGGTGCTGGCCGACCGGGTGGAGTCCCCGGCGCTGAAGAAGGCACAGGTCCGGCAGGTCAACGACCTCACCGAGGCGGACTGGTTCGCGCTGCGCCGCGAGCTGGGCAACCAGCGGATGCTCGGCATGTCGCTGGACGCGGGCGGTCACCTCACCCACGGCTTCCGGCCGAACATCTCCGGCAAGATGTTCGACCAGCGCAGCTACGGCACCGACCCGGCGACCGGCCTCATCGACTACGACCGGGTGGCCGAGGCGGCTCGCGAGTTCAAGCCGCTGATCCTGGTCGGCGGCTACTCGGCGTACCCCCGGAAGGTGAACTTCCGGATCCTGCGCGAGATCGCCGACTCGGTCGGCGCGACCTTCATGGTCGACATGGCGCACTTCGCCGGCCTGGTGGCGGGCAAGGTGTTCACCGGCGACTTCGACCCGGTGCCGCACGCGCACATCGTCACGACCACCACCCACAAGTCGCTGCGCGGCCCGCGCGGTGGCATGGTGCTCTGCCAGCCGGAGCTGGCCGACCAGGTGGACCGGGGCTGCCCGATGGTGCTCGGCGGGCCGCTGCCGCACGTGATGGCCGCCAAGGCGGTCGCCCTCGCGGAGGCCCGTCGCCCCGAGTTCGCCGACTACGCCCAGCGGATCGTGGACAACGCGCAGGCCCTCGCCGAGGGGCTGTCGCGCCGGGGCGCGAAGCTCGTCACCGGTGGCACCGACAACCACCTCGTGCTGATCGACGTGTCCGGCTACGGGCTCACCGGTCGGCAGGCCGAGCAGGCGCTCCTCGACTCGGGCATCGTCACCAACCGCAACTCGGTCCCGCAGGACCCGAACGGGGCGTGGTACACGTCCGGCATCCGGATCGGCACCCCGGCGCTGACCACCCGGGGCCTCGGCACCGCCGAGATGGACCAGACCGCTGAGCTGATCCACACCGTGCTCACGCAGACCACCGCGGGCGCGAACGCCGACGGCACCCCGTCGAAGGCGAAGTACACCCTCGACCCGGCCCTGGCCGACAAGATCTCCCGCCAGGCGACCGACCTGCTGGCCCCCCACCCGCTCTACCCCGGAATCGACCTGTCCTGACCGACCCCCGGGCCGACCCCCGGCCGATCGCGTCGATCATGGAGTTGTGGTGCCCGAATCGGGGTGGATGGCGTACGTCGTCCACCACCACAACTCCATGATCGACGGGGGTAGTAGGGGTCAGGCCATGGGGCGTTTCAGGTGGTAGCGGTGGACTTCGGTGCTGCCCTGGACGTTGTTGACGTCCTCGGCGGCGGAGACCAACTCCCATCCCTCCCGGCCGGCGCGGTTGAGGTGCGCGATGGCGGTGTCCCCGAAGGCCGTGATGTCCTTACGGGACCCGTCCGGCGCGTACCAGACGAACGAGACATGGAAATTGCGGCCCTGTCCCTGATAGCGGCGGACGAGCAGGGCGTACTCCCAGGCAACCATGCGGCCTATTATGACCGTCCACCCAGGACGCCGACACGCGGGTCGTCGCGCATTGCCATCCGATGAACGCGCTGTGTCAACCCGCCCGGGCGGCCAGCTCGTCGGTGATCAGCGCCGCGAGGCGGTCCAACCCGATGTCGATCTGCGCCGGCGTCACCGCGCTGACCGACAGCCGCAGTGCGCACACCGGGGCGGTGTCGTCGTAGAAGTGCGCCATCGGCGTCCACAGCACCCCGTAGTCGCGCGCCGAGCGGTCCAGCAGCGCGTCGTCGACCGGGAACGGCACCGTCACCACCACGAAGAACCCGCCGGCCGGCACCGTCCAGCGCACCGCCGCCGGGCCGTGCGTCCCGGCCGGGAACCGTCGGCGCAGCCCGGTCACCAGGTGGCGCAGATTCCGGGTGTACGCCCAGCGCTCCCGGGTGTTCGCCGGCACCAGGCTGCACCCGTTCTCCAGCAGTCGGCCACCGATCACCGCCTGCGCGATCGGTGACGTGTTCACCGTGACCATGCTCTTGATCATGGCGAGCTGGTCCGCGAGCGGGCCGACGCTGCCGTCCAGGCCGGCCACCCGCTGGTCGGCGACCACATAGCCGACCCGCGCCCCGGGCAGCACGGTCTTGGCGAACGAACCGAGGTAGACGACCCGCCGTTCGGTGTCCAACGCCTTCAGGGTGGGCTGGCGCGGCCCGTCGTCGCCGTGGAACAGCCCGTACGGGTTGTCCTCCAGCAGCAGCAGGTCCTCCTCGGCCGCGAGGGTGAGCAGACGCCGCCGGTCCGGGGCGGAGATGCTGACCCCGGACGGGTTGGCGAAGTCCGGCATGACGTAACAGGCGCGTGGCCGCAGCCCCGCCGCGCGGGCCCGGCGCGCCTGGGTCGACAGGTCGGCCAGGTCCACCCCGTTCGGTCCACCGGCGACCGGCCACACCGGCAGGTCCACCAGCCGGGCCGCCCCGGTCAGGCCCACGTAGGTCGGTGCGACGGCGAGCAGCACGTCCGCCGGGCCGGTCCGCAGCGCCCGCAGCACCAGGAACATCGCCTCCTGGCAGCCGACCGTCACCACGACGGCCTCCGGGTCGACGGTGATCCCCTCGTCCACGGCGAGGTTACGGGCGACCAGGTGGTGCACGACGCCCTTGGTCCGGCCGTACTGCAGCAGCAGTCGCCGGGCCTGCTCGGGCGGGTGACCCAGGTCGTCGGTGAGGTGCCGGTGGAACGTGTCCAGGTGCCGGTGCACCGCCGCGACGTCGAAGAACTCCTCGTACGGCCGCCCGGCCGCGAGGGACACCGCCGCCGGGTAGCGCTCGGACACCTCGTTGAGGAAGTTCATCGACGTCAGCGCCGGGTCGCCCAGCGCGGGGTGCAGGTCGGCGGCGGTCAGGTCGACCGGCTCGGCGGCGGTCACCTCTACCCCGCGCCGAGTGTCCGCAGGTCGGCCGCCGCCGCCGGGTCGGCGCAGCCGGCCAGGGTGAGCGCGTCGGTCAGCTCGACGGCGAGCAGCGCCAACGCGTCCCGCGCGCCGCGTTCGCCGTCGGCGGCCAGCGCCCAGAGCAGCGGTCGGCCGAGCAGCACCCCGGCGGCGCCCAGCGCGAGCGCCCGCAGCACGTCGGTGCCGCCGCGGATGCCACTGTCCAGCAGTACCTGGCAGTCGTCACCGACGGCGTCGACGACCTCCGGCAGCATGGTGACGCTGGCCGGTGCGCCGTCGAGTTGCCGGCCACCGTGGTTGGACACCACCACCGCGTCCGCGCCGACCCGGGCCGCCTCGACCGCGTCCCGGGGGTCCAGCACCCCCTTGACCACCAGCGGCAGGTCGACCTGCTCCCGCAGCCAGGCCAGGTCCGCCCAGCGCAGTGCCGGGGCGAAGGAGGCGGCGGTGTGCGCGGCGATCGCGGACACCCCCGGAGCGCCGGAGTGCGCCAGGGCGTCGCGGCCCTCGGGCAGGTTCGCGGCCACCACCTCGGGCGGCAGCCGGAACGCGTTGCGCAGGTCGCGGGGACGCCGACCGAGCACCGGCACGTCCACGGTGACCACCAGGGCCCGGCACCCGGCCGCGACGACCCGGGCCAGCAGATCACCGACGAGGACCCGGTCGCGCAGCCAGTAGAGCTGGAACCACACGTCCGCGCCGACGGCGGTGACCTGTTCGACGGGTGTGCTGCCCAGCGTGCTCGCCAGGTACGGGATCCCGGCCGCGCGAGCCGCCGAGGCCAGGCCCACCTCGCCGTCCGGGTGCAGCAACCGCTGGTACGCCATCGGCGCCACCCCGACCGGCATGGCGTACGGGCGGCCGAGCAACCGGGTACCCAGGTCGACGGTGTCCACCCCGCGCAGTACCCGGGGCAGCACGGCGACCCGGTCCAGCGCGGCCCGGTTGGCCGCGACCGTCACCTCGGCGGCGCTGCCGCCGTCGACGTAGTCCCACACGTCGGGCGGCAACACCGTCCTCGCCCGCTCGGCGTAGTCGGCGAGGGTCACGGCGGGCAGCTCGGTCAGCAGCGGCTCACCGGCCGTCACGTCGGTCAGCAGCGGCTCAGCCACCGCCCACCGCCGTGCCGGTCGCACCGTCGGCCACCTCGTCGCGTCCCGACGGCAGCCCGAACCGTTCCCGCAGGAACGCCGCCGCGTCCGCCTGCGCTCGACGGCCGTCGGTGAAGACGCCCGGCATGGCGAAGAAGCCGTGGATCATCCCCGGGTAGTGCGCGACCCGGGTGGGCACACCGGCGGCGTCCAGTCGCTGCGCGTACCGCTGCCCTTGCGCGCAGAGCGGGTCCAGCTCGGCGGTGACCACCAGCGCCGGGGGCAGGCCGGTCAGGTCGTCGGCGAGCAGCGGCGACGCGAGCGGATCCCGGGCGTGCGCCGGGTCGGCCAGGTAGTGCGTCCGGTACCAGGCCACCGACCGACTGTTGAACAACGTCGGGTCGCCGTCGGCCGGGTCGGCCGGATCGCCGGTCTGGTCGGTGTTCGGGTAGACCAGCAGCTGCGCGGCGAGGGTCGGCCCGTCGGCGCGGCAGAGCAGGGTGACGGCGGCGGCCAGGTTCCCGCCGGCGCTGTCGCCGCCCACCGCCAGCCGGGCCGGGTCCACGCCCAGCCGGTCGGCGTGTTCGGCGACCCAGCGGGTGGCCGCGTGGCAGTCGTGCACCGCCGCCGGGAAGGGGTGCTCCGGCGCGAGCCGGTAGCCGACGGTGATCACCTGACAGGGCACGGCGTTGGCCAGTCGTCGGCAGATGCCGTCGGCGGTGTCGACGCTGCCGAGCGTCCACCCGCCGCCGAAGAAGTACAGCAGTGTGGGCAGCGGACCCGACCCGGTCGGCCGGTACACCCGCAGCGGCAGCTCACCGGCCGGGCCGGGGATGCGCTCGTCGCGTACCTCGGCGACCTGCTCGACCGCGCCGGTGCCCGCGCGGATCGCGGCCAGGTCCGCGGCGCGGGCCTCGGTCAGGGTCTGCGTGTACAGCGGCGGGGTGCCGGTCGCGGCGCGGGCCGCCCGGTACGCGGCCACCTCCGGGTGCACTGCCATGTCGCTCCTATCCGCCGGTGCTGACGAGCAACTTGTCGATGCCGCGTAGGAAGAGGCTGCCGCTGTACGTGGGCGTCTCGGTGACCGTCAGCCTCGGGAACCGGGCGAACAGGCGGGGCAGCGCGAGACGCCCCTCCAGGCGGGACACCGCCGCGCCGAGACAGAAGTGCAGCCCCACCCCGAAGGCCAGCGACGGCGGGCCGGGTCGGGTCGGGTCGAAGACGTCCGGATCGGGGAACCGCGCCGGGTCCCGGTTCGCCGCCCCGATGATGATCAGCACGTTGTCGTCGCGGGCCACCGGCACGCCGGCCAGCTCGGTGTCCGTCGGCGCGGCGCGGGCCAGGAAGTGCACCGGGCTCGCCAACCGCAGCACCTCGTCCACACAGCCCTGGGCCAGCTTCTCGTCGGTGGGCAGCGCGGCGACCGTCTCCGGGTGGGCCAACAGCAGCGGCAGGCCGTTGCTGAACATGTAGACGGTGGTGACGAAGCTGGCGTTGAACAGCACGATCAGGTTGCTGATCAGCTCGTCCTCGGTCAGCTCCACCTCACCCGAGTCGAGGGCCTCCACGAGCCCGCTGAGCAGGTCGTCACCGGGCGCCCGGCGGCGGTGCCCCAGCAGCTCCCGGTAGAAGACCCGCAGCTCCTCGGCCGCGGTGTTGGCGGCGGCCAACCGCTGCGGGGTCTTCCCGGCGACGTCGAGGAACTCGTCGATCCAGTCCACCCGCTCGCGGTACCACGCCAACTCCCCCGCCGGGATGCCGATGAACTCGGCCATCACCAGCGCCGGGATCGGGTACGCGAAGTCCGCCACGAAGTCGACCACGCTGTTCCCGGCGTCGGCCAGCCGGTCCAGCAGGTCGTCGACGACCCGCACGATCACCGGTTCCAGCGCGCCCAGCCGACGCGGGGTGAAGGTGCGGGAGAACACGTGCCGCATCCGGGTGTGGTCGGGCGGGTTCACGAACATCATGGACGTCTGGAAGGTGCGCAGGATCTCCTGTTCCTGCCAGCCCGGCGGCGGCTGTTTGGTCCACTCCGAATCGCGCAGCACCTCGTCGATCACGTCGTAGCCGACCGCCACCGCCGCCACCGTCCGGTGCTCGGCGCGGGGCGGCACCGCGCTGACCGGGCCGAGCCGGTGCAGCTCGGCGTACCACGGATAGGGATTCTGTCGGCCCTCTTCGCTGTACAGACCGGTGAGCAACTCCTGCACCGTCACGACGCTCTCCTCCCCAGGATGTCGATGCCGGGGGCGGCGAGGATCGCCCGCCGCCCCCGGCCGGTGTCACAGGCCGAGCAGCCGCAGCGGCACGGCGTCGGCGAGCGCCTGGTTGCCGGCGTCGTTCGGGTGGATGTGGTCCCCCGAGTCGTACGCGGGCAGCAGTGCGCTGGGCCGGGCCGGGTCGCGCAGCACCCGGTCGAAGTCGAGCAGTCCGTCGAACTCCCCGCTGCCCCGCAGGTACGTGTTGACCGCCTGGCGGGTGGCCTCCTTCTGCGCGGTCCACACGCCGGGCGCCCCGTGCCCCTCGTACGGGGTCAGGGTGGCCACCAGGCTGGTCAGTCCACGCTGCTGGACCTGCTGGTTGATCTGCCGGAGGGTGGCGATGATCGCCTCGGGTGAGTCGTTGGACATCCAGATGTCGTTGATGCCCAGGTGGGTGACGACGGTACGCACCCCGGTCTGGGGAAACACGTCCTCGTTGAGCCGGGCCGCCGCGTTCGGGCCGAGCTGGTGGTAGCCGGGGTAGTCGCCGTCACCCGGCTCGGTGCCCTCGTGGTTGAGGCGGTTGCCGGCCAGGCTGAGGTTGAGCACACCGGGGGTGCGGGCGTCCGGGCGGGCGGCGAGCAGCCGGTCGGACAGCCGGTTCGGCCAGCGCCGGTTGGCGTTGACGGTGCTGCCGTTGCCGTCGCCGATGGAGTCGCTGAGCACCACCAGGGCGCCCGGGGTCGCCTTGCGCTGCACGTCGATGCCGGACAGGAAGAACCAGCAGCAGGTGGGGCGGGTGGTGAACCCGGTGCCCTCGGCGGCCCCGGTCAGGTCGCCGGCGCCGATGAAGTTGGCCTGCTGGGACTGCCCGTGGAAGGTGGTCGGGCCGGTCGGCGTCGGGAAGTGCACAGTGACCACCAGGTCGCTGTCGTCCGCGACCGGGAACGCCAACGGGTCACTGAGCAGCTCGGCGCCCCGGTTCATGCTCGCCGAGGCCGCGCCGCTGAAGGTCAGCGGGCGCAGCGACGCCGGATCGATGTCGGACAGGTCGTCGGCGGTGGCGGTGTTCGGTCGGGCGACGGTGGCCCGGCCGACGGCGACCGCCTGCTCGCCGTACAGGTTGCTCAGCCGCACCCGCAGTGCCGGGCCGCCCACCGAGACGTGCACGACCATCCGGACGCTCTGGTTGTTGAGGCCGGTGTTGGTCAGCCCGACCGAGTTGCCGCGGGTGACCGCGGTGGCCCAGCTACCCGCCCACTCGAGGCGGTCGGGTCGGCCGGCGGCGGTCCCGGACGGGCCGGCGCCGGCGACGACGGGTGTTCCGGTGACCAGCACCGCAGCCGCGGCGGCGACGACATGCCATCTCTTCGGGGTCGACATGGAACCTCCATCGTGTGGCAGCCCAGGGCCGTCCAATGACGGCTCCCGCCTGGACGATGGTCCAGAAACCTAGCCGTCGCCGCTGACGGGCGTCAATCAACCTGATCGACGCGATCAAATGTCCGCCGGGCCTGTCGGACCGCCCGTCGGCACGGTCCGGACCAGCCGTCACCGGGCCTAGGCTCGCAGGTGGCGGGCCCACCGGAGCGCGCGCCACCGTCGCGTCGGCACCGGGCGCGCCGCTTTCTGGGGAGGTGGCTGCCGGATGACTGACACACCCGGGGACACGACGACCTACGTGGACAGGGCGCTGGACCTCTTCGCCGGTTTCGGCGACCGGGAGGCGCTGGTCGGAGGGGGCCGCCGCCTCACCTACACCGAGGCCGCCGCGCTGGTGCGGTCGATGGCCGCGACGCTCGCCCGGCACGGTGTACGCCCCGGCGCGGCGGTGCTGGTGACCGTGGCGAACGCGGTGGAGGGTCCGCTGCTCCAACTCGCGCTGCACCTGATCGGCTGCCGGACGATGTGGGTCGCCCCGGTCACCTCCCGCCGGGAGGTCGACGAGTTCGTCCGTCTGGCCCGCCCGGACGCCCTGGTCTACGACGCCCGCGACCCGGTCGGCCTGGGCCCGGACCTGGCCGCCGCGCTGCCCGGCACGCCGGTGTGCTGCCTGGGCGCGGGCGGCGCCGGCCCGGACCTCACCGTCCTCGACGAGGCGGCGGAACCGCCGGCGCCCGGGGCGGCGCCGGAGTCGTTCCTGCAGACCAGCGGCACCACCGGCAGCCCCAAACTGGTGCACCACACCGAGAGCTTCTACGCCCAGATCCTCACCCTGGCCGCCGACTTCCGCGCCGCCGGGTTCCCGCTGCTGCGGCACCTGTCGCACTCACCGATGTGGCTGGCCAGCGGGCAGATCACCACCCTGTTCAACCTGTTCACCGGTGGGGTGCTGTTCCTGCGCGACGACTGGGACCCGGTGGCCTTCGTGGACACCGTGCAGCGGGAGCGGATCAACTCCACCTTCGTCACCCCGCCGATGCTCTACGAGGTACTGGACCACCCGGCGCTGGTCGGGGCGGACTTCTCCGCCATGTTCATGTTCAACGTGGGTGCCGGGCCCGCCGCGCCCGCCCGGTTGCGCCAGGCCATCGCGCGGTTCGGTCCGGTGCTGCGCATCGTGTACGGCCTCAGCGAAGCCGTCGTGATCACCGCGCTGCCCGGGTTGACCGACGACCCGGAGCACCCGGATCGGCTGCGGTCCTGCGGCCGACCGTACGGCGACGTGCGGATCGAGATCCGCGACGACGACGGCACGGTGCTGCCGACCGGGCGCGACGGTGAGGTGTGGGTGCACACCCGGCTGAGCTTCGCCGGCTACCACGGCCAGCCGGAGTTGACCGCGCAGACGCTCGTCGACGGCTGGGTCCGTACCCGCGACATCGGTCACCTGGACGACGATGGCTACCTCTACCTGGTCGACCGGGCGCACGACATGATCGTCACGCACCGGCGGAACTGGGCGATCTTCTGCCGCCCGATCGAGGACGCGCTGGCCGGGCACCCCCAGGTGCGGGCCGCCGCGGTGATCGGCGTACCGGACGAGACGGTCGGCGAGGTCCCGTACGCGTACGTGGTGCTGGCACCGGGCGCGACGGTCACTCCGGCGGAGCTGATCGACCTGGTGACCGCCGAACTCAACGAGATGTGGGCGCCGGCCGGGGTCGAGGTCGTCGACCGACTGCCGGTGAACCGGTCGGTGAAGGTGGACAAACGGGCGCTCCGCGAGCGGTACGCGGCGCGGCGGGCGGCGGCGGTCGGGGCGTGACGCCCCGGCGGCAACTGGTCGTCCTGGTCGGCGCGGACCTGATCTCCAACCTGGGCACCCGCATCTCGGTGGTGACGATCCCGTGGCTGGTGCTGGTCAGCACCGGCAGTCCGACCAAGATGGGCCTGGTCGCGTTCGCCGAGACCCTGCCGTACCTGCTGTCCAGCGCGTTGGGCACGCCGTGGGCGGACCGGTTCGGCCTGCGCCGCACGTCGATCCTCTGCGACGCGGGCAGCGCGGTGGCCATGGTGGTCGTCGCGCTGACGCCGTGGCTGGGCTTCGCGCCGCTGGTGGCCCTGGTCGCGGTGGCCGGCGCGCTGCGCGGCATCGGGGACCGGGTGAAGCACGTGATGTTCCGACCGGTCGCCGAGGCCGCCGGGGTGCCGCTGATCCGGTTGACCTCGGCGTACGACGGGCTGAGCCGGGTGGTGACCCTCTTCGGCGCCGCGCTGGGCGGCGTGCTGATCGCCGTGTTCGGGGTGACCGAGGCGATCCTCATCGACGCGGCCACCTTCGCCGTCTGCGCGCTGCTCATCGGCGTCCTGGTCCGTCCCGCGAGCACCCCGGCGCGACCCGGCCCGCCGGAGAACTACCTGCGCGCGCTGCGCGGCGGGTTCGGCTACCTGGGTCGGGACCGGCCGCTGCTGGGCATGCTGGTGGTCGTCTCGGCGCTGAACATGGTCGCCAACGCCAGCGTGGCCGTCTACATCCCGGTCTGGGTCGCCCGGGAACTGCACGGCCCGAGTGGGTTGGGCCTGGTGCTGGCGGCGTTCTCGGCGGGCGCGCTGCTGGGCAACGTGGCGTTCACCGCGCTCGGGCCGAGGCTGCCCCGTCGGCTGACGTTCCTGGTCGGTGCGCTGGTCGCCGGCACGCCCCGGCTGGTCGCCCTGGCGATCAGCGACGACCTGCCGGTGGTGCTCGTGGTGACCTTCCTGTCCGGAATCGGCATCGCGGCGGTCAACCCGCTGCTCGGGGTGGCCCTCTACGAACGGGTGCCGGCGGAGTTGCAGACCCGGGTGATCGGCATCGCCGGGTCCCTGGCCTTCGTCGGGTTGCCGGTCGGCGCGCTGCTCGGCGGCTGGTCGGTGGACGCGCTCGACCTCACCCCGGCCCTGCTGCTGATGGCCGCGTTCTGTCTGCTGGTCACCGCCTCTCCCCTGCTGGCCCGGACGACCACACCGTCGCTCCCCACCCCCGCCGTCACGCCGTAGAGCCCTCGGCGGAACGGCTGTGGCGCACCTCGGTTGCGGGTGCGGCACGTGCTCGGCGAACTGCTCACCGTGTCGTACTGAGCCCGTACGGTGTGGCCATGCCCAGTTGGGATGACGTACGCCGGATCGCCCTCGCCCTTCCGGAGACCACCGAGCGGCCGTCCTACGACGGGCTGCCGGCCTGGCGGGTACGCGACAAGATGTTCGTCTGGGAGCGACCGCTGCGTCGGGCTGACCTCGACGCCCTCGGCGCGTCCGCTCCCGACGGCCCGCTCCTCGGCGTCCGGGTGATCGACCTCGGCGTCAAGGAGGCCCTGCTCGCCGACGACCCGTCGATCTACCTCACCACTCCGCACCTCGACGGCTATCCGGCGGTGCTGGTCCGACTCGACCGGATCAGCCTGGCCGAGTTGACCGAGGTGGTCACCGAGGCGTGGTACGCCCGCGCCCCGAAGCGGCTCGCCGCCGCCCACCGCGCCGACCGGGGGCCCACCGACGGCTAGCCGTCCCGGGCCGGTCGGGTGTTCGTCGGGTGTTCGGTTGGTGGCCGCGCGGGCGTCGGTCGGGGCGGTTACCGTCGGCGCTCTTCCCGCCCAGGAGGCCGCCGCGCATGACGTCGTCACCCACCCGCCGCATCACCGCCGAGGTCGTCGCCGTGCACCGGATCGGCGACAGCGCGCCGCACAGCGCGTTCACCGACCTCGTCCGGCACGGCGGGACCTGGTTCTGCGCCTTCCGCGAGGCACGGACCCACCTCAGTGACGACGGGGTGATCCGGATCCTGACGTCGACCGACGGACGGTCGTGGAGCACGTCTGCCGTGCTGCGGCAGGCCGGCGTCGACCTGCGTGACCCGCGCTTCGTCCCCCGCCCCGACGGGCGGATGCACCTGCTGGCGGCAGCCGCCGTCGGGGACACCGCCAAGACGTTCCGGACGGTTACGTGGCATTCGGCCGACGGTCACGCCTGGAGCGACCCGGTCCCGGTCGGCGAGCCGGGTGTCTGGGTGTGGCGGGCGGCCTGGCACGACGGCGCGATGTACGGCGTCGGCTACGCCACCCGGGAGCCGAGGTTCGCCCGGCTCTACCGCAGCAGCGACGGCGTCGACCTCGAACCGTGGGTGCCGGTGCTGTACGAGGGCGGCTACCCCAACGAGTCCGGGCTCGTCTTCACCCCGGACGGCACCGCCTTCTGCCTGCTGCGCCGCGACGGGGCCGAGGCCACCGCACAACTCGGTCGGGCTCTGCCGCCGTACCGGGACTGGAGTTGGACCGACCTGGGCGTCCAGGTGGGCGGGCCGGCGCTGCTGCGGCTGCCGGACGGGCGGATGCTGGCCGGGGTACGCCTGCACGACGGCAGGGTCCGCACCGCGATCTGCTCCGTCGACCCCGGCCGGGGCGAGCTGACCGAACTGGTCGCTCTGCCCTCCGGCGGCGACACCAGCTATCCCGGCCTGGTCTGGCACGACGACCTGTTGTGGGTCAGCTACTACTCCTCGCACGAGGAGCGGACCTTCGTCTACCTGGCGGAGGTCCGGTTGACTGACTGAGACGACAGTCCCCATTGCCCTGATTCACGGGACCGCACTGCATCGCACCGCCCGCTATCGTCCGTACCACAGGCGAATTCCTCGACCTCACGGGGGTCTTGGTGCCGTACGGCCGCATCGGCCGACCACGTGATCGAAGCTGCCCGGTGGCCTATCGGGTCACCGGCCAGCACCGAGCTGACAGGGAAGAGGGGCATGCGTCTCACACGCAGTCGCCGGGCGAGGCGGGCGGCGTTACTCGCCGTCGCCGTCGCCGCGGGCGCGACGATCAGTTCCACCGCGCAGGCGGTGAGCGGGGTCACTCCGGTGCCCTCGGGCACCTACCTGTTCACCGCCAAGATCCAGAGCGACCTGGGGGCCTGTTCCGCCGCCCTGGTCGACCCCACCTGGGTGATCACCACCGCCGAATGTCTCACCACGCCGGGTCAACCCGTCGTCGCGGGGCCGCCGACGCGCCCGACGAACGTCACGGTCGGACGGACGGACCTGACCGCCACCGACGGCCACGTCATGACCGTCACCTCGCTGGTGCCCCACCCCTCCCGCAACGTGGTGCTCGCCCAGCTCGACCGGCCGGCGACCGGTGTCACGCCGATCTCCCTCGGCGCGCCGGCGACGGCGGGAGAGCAGCTCATGGCCGCCGGCTTCGGCCGTACCGCCACCGAGTGGGTGCCCGACAAGCTGCACGCCGGCGCCTTCGCCGTCACCGGCGTCGCGGGCACCTCCGTCACCGTCGACGGCGGCGACGCCGCCACCAGCCTGTGCAAGGGCGACGCCGGTGGTCCACTGGTGCGGGTCGGCGCGGGCGCGCCCCAACTGGTCGCCCTGCACGACCGCTCCTGGCAGGGCGGCTGCCTCGCCGAGACCGAGACCCGCCGCACCGCCACCGAGGTCCGGGTCGACGACCTCGGGTCCTGGATCGCGCAGAACACCCGCAACAGCTACGTGGCGCTCAACCCCGGTGGGGTCCTGTTGGACACGCGCAGCGGCGTCGGCGGCACCACGGGCCCGCGTACCGGTGCGGTCACCACCGACTTCCAGGCGCTCGGGGTCGGCGGTGTCCCCGCCACCGGGGTCACCGCCGTCCTCGCGGACATCACGGCGATCAGGCCGACCACCGACGTCTACCTGACGGTGTACCCGCAGGGGTCGCCCCGCCCGGCCACGTCCTCACTCAACGCCTCCACCGGTGAGACCATCTCCACCACCCAGGTGGTCAAGGTCGGTCCCACCGGCAAACTGTCCGTCTACCACCAGGGCGGCAGCACGCACGTGACGGTCGACGTGCACGGCTACTTCACCACCAGCGGGGGCGGCGGCCTCGTCGCGGTGAAGCACACCCACATGGTCGACACCCGGGACGGCACCGGCACCACCACCGGCACGATCCCCACCAACGGCAGCCGCACCTTCACTCTGACCGGCGGCGTCATCCCGGCCGGAGCGACCAGCGCGCTGGTCGACGTGGTCGTCGCCAACGCCGCCCACGGCGGCTACCTCAGCGCGTACGCGACGGGTGGCCCGGCCGACCCGAGCAGCATGATGGACTACGCTGCCGGGTTCACCTCGCAGGGGCTCTCGGTCAAGCTCTCCGCGGCCGGCCAGGTCACCTTCGTGAACCGTGGCCCGGCCGTGCATCTGGTGATCAGGGTGCAGGGTTACGTCGCGGCATCCCCCACCCAGGGCGCGGATCTGCGTGTCACGCAGCCCACCCAGGTGGTGGACACCCGGGCCAACGGCGGGGCCCCGCTCAAGGCGAAGGGCGAACTGTTCCTCAACCTCAACACCGCCCTCGGCATTCCGGAGAACGCGATGGACGGCGCGCTCATCTCGGTGACGGCGGTCCACCCCACCGCGAACGGATTCCTCACGGTCGAGAAGGACGGGATGTTCGCGTACACCGTCCCGGGCGGTCCGGTGGTGGGCAACACGTCGGTGTCGAACTTCGCGGCAGGTCACCTCGCCCGCACCACGATGGTGGTGACCAGGGTCGGCCGGGACACCGGCCGAATCGGTGACGGCCGGTCCGGCGTGATCAGGATCCTGAACGCCAGCAGCGGCACCGTCCACGTGGTGGTGACCCTGCACGGCTGGTTCAACAAGCCGGCGGGCAGCACCCCCTGAGCGACACATCGCCGCTCCCACCCCGGCGGGTGGGAGCGGCGATGCGCTGTCCAGCGCCGGATCACTCGACTAGCCTGCCGGCATGACATCGACGGTGACCGAGTCGACGGACCCGTACTGCCTGCGGGAGGGCGAGAGCGCGGCACTGTTGCGGGGGCATCCGTGGCGACGGTTCGTGGCACTGGGCGACAGTGTCGTCGAGGGTCTGTGCGAGCCGACGCCGGGCTACCCGGACGTGCAGTGGGCCGACCGGATCGCCGCCGAACTGGACGCCGCCCGGCCGGGTCTGGCGTACCTCAATCTCGGCCGTAGCGGGCTGCGCGCGCACGAGGTCCGCGCCACCCAACTGGCCCCGGCGCTGGCGTTCGGTCCGGACCTGGCACTCGTGGTCTGCGGCGGCAACGACGCCTTCCGGTCCCGCTACGACGCCGACAGCGTCGACGTGGAGTTGACCGCGATGATCGTCGCCCTCCGGGGAGCCGGCGCGGACGTGATCACGGTGGGCATGTTCGACGTCTCGTACAGCCCGGCGGTACCGGAGGCGGTGCGCCCCGGCCTGCGGGAGCGGATGCGCCGTCTCTCCGCGCACACCGCGCGACTCGCCGAGCGGCTGGGCACCCTGCACGTGCACCTCACCGACCACCCGCTGACCGCCGATCCGACCCTCTACAGCACCGACGGCCGCCACGGCAGCGCCCGCAGCGACGCCATCGCCACCGCCGAAACCCTCCGCCTCCTGTCCACCCACCGCCGCTGAAGGCGGAACCCGCGCGGACCCCCGGCCCGACCCCGGTGATCATGGGGTTGGCGGGGCCAGGAGCAGCCCGGAGCCCCGCCAACCTCATGATCAACCGGGAGGGGCGGGGTTTCAGTCGGTCAGGAGGACGCCGGTCAGCAGGACTCCGTGGGCCAGGTTGAGGACGCCGTCGCAGCCGGGGTAGCCGACCCTCGCCAGGCCGCCGGAGGCGCGGCGGCCGAACAGGTACGGGGCCAGGGAGTACGGGACGTCGGCCGTCACCGTGTCACCCGTCTCGATCTGCACGAAGTCCATCGGCACCCGGTCGGTCGGCAGGTACTCCTGAAGGATCGCGCCGCCCTGCTCGACGGCGGCCCGGACGCCGTCGGCCCAGTCCGTCGGGCTCGACTCCGGGCCGAGCAGTACGCCGTGCCCGGCCGAACCGTCGGCGGGTTTGGCCACCAGCTTCGCCTGCTCGGCGAGCGCCCGGTCGAGCACCTCGGCGGTCAGCGGCACCGTGTACGGCACGTGCCGCCGGATCAGTGTCTGGTCGTCGGCGGGTAGCCCGTCCACGTCCTCCCACAGCCAGGCGAACGTGGTCTTGTTGCCGAGCAGCCAGGCCGCCGCCGACACGAACATCGGCAGGGTGCCCGCCGCGAGAGCGCCGGCCACCGCGTCGAGGCCGGCGGTCGGGGTGACCCGGTTGGGCACGAACAACCGGAACAGCGCGTCGACCGGCGCGCCGCCGACGACCAGGCGGTCGTCGGCGTCCACCGTGGCGGTGGAGAGGGGCGCGATGACCAGGTCGATGCCGAAGTCCCGGGCCCGGACGGCGAGGGGGTCGAGGATCCGGATGAACGTCTCCGGGTCGTCCAGGCCGGGGTAGTCCGCGTCGAAGTCCATCAGCAGCGCCAGCCGGGCACCGTCGGGCAGCCGAAGCTCCTCGCGGATCGCCACGAACCGCTGGTCCAGCAGGGACGGCGCGGCCCGCGCCGGCAGGCAGTCGAGGATGCCCTGCTCCTGGTAGAGGTGCGCGAACCGCTGGATGACCGTGTCGGCGTCGAACCCGCCGCCGAGGCTGCTGTCGATGTTGTACTCGACGAACTTCGGCACCCCGTCGGCGAAGATCACGTCCGGGCGGTACGCGGCCAGCAGCGCCTCGGTCAGCGGCTCCGACTCGTCCAGCAGCCGAGTCTCCCCCGCCGGTACGCCGAGCAGTCGACGCAGCTCACCGGCCGTGCCCGCCCGACGGCGGCAGGCGTCGAGGATGAGCTGGGCGAGGCGGTCGCAGACCTCGTTCAGCTCCCGCCAGGCGTCGGCGGCCAGCACCGGGGGTCGGGCCAGCCGCCACTGCTTGTTGTAGGTGGCCCGGCCGTGGAAGACCTGCTCCCAGGCCGCCGCCCCGCTGGCCACCATGGCCCGACGGGCCGGTTCGGGCAGCTCGGCCCAGGCTCGGTCGGCCGCCGGCCACGCGTAGTTCGGATCGATCATGAGGTGTCCTTCATGGTCAGGTGGATGGCGGTGGCGAGCTGGTCCCGGCCGGGCTGTACGGCCCGGTCCAGGGCGGGCGCGAACGGCAGGACCGCGCCGTCCGGTCGGGTGACCCGGCGCGGCGGGGCGAGCAGTCGCACCCGCTCCAGCACCGAGGTGATGATCTCGGCGGCCATTCCGCAGGCCCGGTTGCCGTCGTCGAACACGACGAGGCGTCCGGTGCGGGCCACCGACTCGGTGAGACCGTCGATGTCGAACGGGTACAGGGTGCGCGGGTCGAACACCTCCACCGAGACCTGGTCGGCCAGCTCGTCGGCCACCGCGAGCGCGTCGTGCACCAGGTGCCCGATCGCGACCACCGTGACGTCGCAGCCGAAGCGGTGGATCCGCCCCCGGCCCAGCGGCACCGGTGACAGGTCGTCGACGTCGTCGCGTACGTCCATCGCTCCGGCGGGCGCGAACACCACCACCGGGTCGTCGTGGCGGATCGCGGTGACCAGCAGCCCGTACGCGTCGGCCGGGGTGGCCGGTACGACGGTGACGACGCCCACGTGCGCGAAGAGGCTGTACGGGTGGTCGGAGTGCTGCCCGGCCCAGCCGGTCCGCGACCCGGAGCCGGGCACCAGGTAGGTGACCGGCACCGCGCACTGCCCCCCGGTCATCAGCGGGAACTTGTGCGCGTGGTTGACGATCTGCTCGAAGACCAGGAACAGCAGCGACGGGATCTGGAACTCGATCACCGGCCGCAGCCCGGCCAGCGCCGCCCCGGTGGCGAAGCTGGTGAACGCCTGCTCCGACAGCGGGGTGTCGCGGACCCGGTCGACGCCGAACCGCTTGGCCAGACCGGTGGTCACCATCGACGCCCCGACCTGGACGTCCTCACCGAGCACGAAGACCGCCTCGTCGCGGGTCAGCTCGTCGGCGAGGGCCCGGGCCAACGCCCGCCGGTACGACAGTCGGGGCACCTCACCCACCTCCGGTGCGGGCGGTCAGGCCGCTGGCGTACAGGTGGGCCAGGGCGTCGGCCGGGTCGGGGTGCGGGCTGGCCAGGGCGAAGTCCACCGCCGCGTCGAGTGTCGCCTCGACCTCGGCGTCCACCGCCGCCCGGTCGGCGTCGGCGAGACGTGCACCCTGGATGTCCACCGGGTCCCGGGACCGGCCCCGGGTCACCTCGTCGGGCGGGCGGTAGTCGAGGCGTACCGCGTGTTCGAAGGTGTGGTGGACGTCGAAGCGGTAGGTACGGGCCTCGATCAGCTCGGGGCCGCCGCCGACCCGCATCCGGTCGACGGCGGCGGCCGCGGCGACGCGTACCCCCTCGGGGTCCTGGCCGTCGACCACCACGGCCGGGATGCCGAACGCGGCGGCCCGGCCGGTGATGCTGCCGGCCACCGCGCCGCCGACCGGCATGGTGGTGGCGTAGCCGTTGTTCTCGCAGACGAACAGCACCGGTACCCGCCAGAGCGCGGCCAGGTTGAACGCCTCCAGCAGCATCCCCTCGTTGACCGCGCCGTCGCCGAAGAAGCTCACCCCGACGGTGTCGCGGCCCCGGCGGCGGTGCGCCCACACCGCGCCCGTGACGATCGCCCCGGAGGCCCCCACTATCGCGTTGGCGCCGAGCACACCGAGGCTCAGGTCGGCGGCGTGCATCGACCCGCCCCGCCCGGCGTTGAGACCGGTGACCCGGCCGCACAGCTCGGCGAGCATCCGGGCCGGGTCCGCGCCCCGGGCCAGCACGTGCCCGTGGCCGCGATGGGTTCCGGCGAGCACGTCGTCGGCGCCCAGGGCGGCGCAGACGCCGGCGGCGATCCCCTCCTGACCGAGGTACGGGTGGATGCCGCCGACGATCTGCCCGCCGTGGACCAGCTCCACCGCCCGCTCCTCGAACCGGCGGATCAGCCGGACCGTGCGGTAGAGCCGGACCGGGTCGGCGTCGGTCACGCCGGGCCCTTGACGGCGGCGAGGATGTCGTCCCAGAGGCGGGCCCGGGCGGCGAGCGCGGTGTTGACCGTGTCGGCGCACTCCTGCCACTTGGTGTCGTCGTCGCCGCACAGGTCGGCGAGCATCTGCATGGCCATCGGGGTGTGCTGTTCGCCGTCGACCTCGATGTGCCGTTCCAGGTAGTCGACGAACGTGTGCAGCCGGTTGCTGACCTCGTTGACCGAGACGACCTGGGTGAACATGTCCGGGATGAGGTCCTCCCGGCCGAACGCGAACGCCGCCGCCTGGCAGTGCACCGGGGTCGACTCGATGATCTGCCAGGTGGTCGCGGCGAACCTCGCCGACGCGTCCGGCACCCCGGCCTCGACGAGCGCCTCGCGTACCGGCCGCCCGGCGCGCAGCAGGTCGACGAGTGCGTTGACGGCGGTGGTGTCCGCGCCGGCCTCGCCCATGCCCCGCACATACAGCTCGAAGTGGCTGATGTAGCCGCCGCCCAGCTCGTCGCTCTCCTCGACCATGACGATGTCGTTGATCAGGCGGCGGCTGCCGGTCGGCCCGGTCGGGATCCACGGCACGGTGACGCAGGTCAACTGCCGCTGCAACGACTTCAGCAGGGACATGAAGTCCCACACCGCGAAGACGTGGTGCTCCATGAAGGTGACCAGCGCCTCGTGATTGTCCAGATTGGCGTAGAGGGGGTGCTTGACCACGGCGTCACGCCGGTCGGTCACCGCCCGCTCCAACCGTTCGATGCCCGGGTGCGTCTTCCCCCAGTCGTAGCGTGACATGTCAGCCTCCCTGTTGGGCGCGGTGGCGCCAGATGATCGGGCAGTAGTCGGGGTCGGCGTAGTCCGGTCGCCCCTCGTGGGTGCGGCGGACCAGCACGTCGTGGTTGTACGCGGCGAGCGTGCCGTCGGAGAGCGGATACTCCCGCCAGGCGTTGTCGCCGTCCTGCAGGTGCAGCGAGATCGCCTGTCGGGGGCGACCGCTGACGTTGGGGCCGCTGCCGTGGTAGGTGCGGCAGTGGTGGAAGCTCACGTGCCCCTTGGGGATCACCATCGGGATCTTGCGGATCTCCGCGCCGTTGTGCGCGGCGTTCTCCGCCAGCATCTCCTCCAGCTGGCTGCGGTCCCGGTCGGCGAAGTGCCGCACCACCGTGTCGTCGGCGCCGATCTCCTTCCACAGGTGCGAGCCGTCGACCATGGTGATGGTGCCCATCTCCTCCCCGCAGTCGTGAAACGGGATGAACGCGGTGAGCATCTTCTCCGACGACGAGGACGCCCAGTAGTGCTTGTCGAAGTGCCAGGGCACGATGTTGCTCGGCTCACCGTCGATGGGCGGCTTGTAGATCAGCGTGGACTGGAAGACCCGGATCTCGTCGGCCTCGGCGAGGCGGGCGGCGACCGCGCCGATCAGCGGCTTGCGCAGGATCGCGCCGATCCCGTCGTGTTCGTGGTGGACGTAGTCGTTGTGCCGCTGCACCGGCCCCTTCGACGGGTCCCAGTAGGCCAGCTTCGGTGGGCGTACCGGCAGCCGCCGGTCCCGCTCCCCGTCGTAGTAGCGCTGCGCGGCGGCGGCGAGCGCGTCCACCTCGTCGTCGGTGAACACCTTCTTCGACAGGTACCAGCCGTGCTCGGCGTAGTGGCGCACGTCCTCGTCGGACGGCAGCAGCGCCCGCTCCTCGGCGGTCAGCACGGTCATGCGCCCACCTCCTGTGGGGTGGCCGCCACGGCGGCCAGTTCCCGTTCCTTGGCCTCGTAGAGCGCCTTGATGTTGCCGCTGCCGAAGCCCCGCGCGCCGCGCCGCTCGATCAACTCCAGGAACAGCGTGCGGCGCACGTGCATCGACTCGGCGAAGATCTGCAACAGTTGGCCGTCGTGGTCGGAGTCGACGAGCACGCCCAGCTCACGCAGCCGGTCCAGGGGCGCGTCCACCCGACCGACCCGGGCCTCCAGGGTGTCGTAGTAGCTGCCCGGGGTGCCCGCGAAGCGCACCCCGCGCCGACCCAGCGCCTCGACGGCGGTGAGGATGTCGTCGGTGCGCAGACCCAGGTGCTGCACTCCCCCACCGGCGTGCTGGTCGAGGAAAGCGTCGATCTGCCCCGGCCGCCGGGCCCGGTCCGGTTCCAGCAGCACCACGGTCACCCGACCGGTGCGGCTCTGCACCACCTTCGAGTTCATCCCCTGCCCGTCGACCTCGATGTGCTCCTCGAAGATCTGCGCGAAGTCGAACAGCGCCTCGAAGTGCCGGACCGTGTCGTCGAGCTGACCCGGTGGCACGCACACCGCCAGGTGGTCGATCTCGGCGAGCACCGGCGGATGCTCCTGCACCGGGGACGCCGTCGGCGTGATGGCGCCGGGCAGGAAGTCGCCCCGGTCCCCGCGACGCTGCACCAACCGGTGCCGCACGTCGGCGAAGCCGTCCACCTCGGCGACCACCACCTCGGCGTCCGCGCCGGCGAGGGTGGTCGGTGGCGTCACCCCGGTCGCGCCGCGACCCACCAGCTCGGCGTACGCGGACGCCACGTCGTCGACCTCGACCGCGACGACCGCGATGCCGTCACCGTGGCGCTGCACGTACCGCGCCGCCGGATGCTCGGCGCTCAGCCCGGAGGTGAGCAGCAACCGGATGTCGCCGTGGCAGAGCAGCAGTGAGCGCTGCCCGTCCAGCCCGGTCTCCGGGCCGCCCTGGCCACAGATCTCGAAGCCGACGGCGGTGCTGAAGTAGAAGGCCGCCTGCCGGGCGTCCCCCACGTAGAGTTCGATGTGGTCGATACCACGGATGTCCATGTCCCCTGAAACCCCTCCCACACGATTCCCCCGTACTGCCGTCCGGGCGCGCCCGCCCGGGATGCCGCGTCGATCACCCCCTCGGCTCGGCGACCCGGGCGAGCAGCAGGCTCACGTTCTGGCCGCCGAACCCGAACGAGTTCGTCACCGCGTACTCCGGGTCGGCCTTACGCGGGGTGCCACGGATGTGGTCCGCCGGGCAGGCCGGGTCCGGGTCGTCGAGGTGGTACGTCGGCGGCAGCAGCCCTCGACCCAGCGCCAACGCGGTGGCCGCCGCCTCCAGCACCCCGGAGGCGCCGAGCAGGTGACCGGTGAGCGCCTTGGTGGAGCTGACCGGCACGCCGCCGACGCCGAAGACGTCCGCGAGGGCTGTCGTCTCCGCGACGTCGCCGCGCTTCGTGGCCGTGCCGTGCGCGTTGACGTAGCCGACCGCCGCCGCGGGCACACCGGAGCTGCGCAACGCGCGGCGGATGCAGGCGGCCGCGCCGGCACCGTCCGGGCGGGGCGCGGTCGGGTGGTACGCGTCGGTGGTCGCCCCGAAGCCGGCCACCTCGGCGTACCCGCTCACCCCCCGCGCGGCGGCGTGTTCGGCGTTCTCGATGACCAGCAGCGCGGCACCCTCGGCCAGGACGAAACCGCTGCGGGAGGTGTCGAACGGCCGGCTGGCGCGGGCCGGGTCGGTCCCGGCGCGGGCCAGGGCCCGCGCGTTGCCGAAGGTGTCGGCGAAGGTCGGGAAGAGCGGTGCCTCACTGGCCCCGCAGAGCACCACGTCGGCCTCGCCGGTCGCGATCAGCCGGACCGCGTCGGCGACCGCCTGCGCCCCGGACGCGCAGGCGGTGCCGACCGACGAGCTGTAGCCCCGGATGCCGTGCGCGATGGCGATCCGCGCCGCCGGCATGTTCGGCAGGATCCCGGTGAGCAGGTACGGGCTGACCGCCGCCCGGCCCCGGTCGGCGCGGGCCAGGACCTGAGCCTCCAGTGTGGCCATCCCGCCGACCCCTCCGACGATCACCCCGATCCGCTCGGGGTCGACGTCGCGGCCCACCTCGATGCCGGCGTCGGCGAGCGCGTCGGCGGCGGCGAGCAGGGCGAGCACCACGATCCGGTCCAGCACCCGGGTCTCCGGCCCGGACGTCACGGTGCGCGGGTCGACGTCGGGCAGCAGACCGGCGACGTCCAGCGACTGTGCCGCCGGGTGCCCGTCGGGAGGGCGGGTCAGCCCGGAGCGGCCGGTGGTCAGCGCGTCGAAGGTCTCCTCGACACCCCGCCCGACCGGGGTGAACAGACCCATCCCGGTGATCAGGGCGCTCACGGGATCGCCTCGGTCAGATAGCGCTCCCGCAGGGCCACCTTGCGGACCTTCCCGGTCACCGTGACCGGGATGTCGGCCGAGCGCACCGGCACGACCCGGCGCACCGTCGCGCCGACGTCCGGGCCGAGGGCCGCCCGGACCCGCTCGGTGCGGTCCTCGGCCTCGTCGGCGCCGGCGGCCAACTCCAGCAACACGTCGGTGACCACCTCGCCGGCCTCGGCGACGATCACCACGGTGCAGTCGGTGACGTCCGGGCAGGCGGCGAGGATGCGCTCCTCGCTCAGCGCGGTGTAGAAGCGTCGACCGTCACCGGCGTCGACCGCGTCCACCGCCCGGTCCAGGTGGTAGTAGCGGCCGTCGGTGTCGGC
Source organism: Micromonospora sp. WMMD1155 (assembly GCF_029581275.1). Lineage (NCBI taxonomy): Bacteria > Bacillati > Actinomycetota > Actinomycetes > Micromonosporales > Micromonosporaceae > Micromonospora > Micromonospora sp. WMMD1155. Next base: position 6,216,233 of record NZ_CP120742.1, on the reverse strand, counting down.
GCGGACCAGGTCGCCGGTGAGATACCAGCCGCGCTGGCGGAACCGGTACGTGGTGGCCGAGTCGTTCCAGTAGCCGCGGAACAGCGACGGCGAGTCGATGCCGAGGAAACCCACCTCACCTGTCGGCACCGGTTCGCCGTCGGCGTCGAGCACCGCGACCGTGGCGAACCGGTACGGGCGGCCGATGCAGCGGCCGTACCGGTCGGTGTCGGCGCGGTGGGTGATGTGGAACATCGAGTGCCCCATCTCGCTGGAGCCCAGCCCGTCGATGAACACCGAGCCGGGCACCTTCGCCACCCCGTCGCGGGTGACGGTGTCGTGCCAGCCGACGGCGACGAGGCGGCGGATGTGCGGCTCGTGCGAGGCGTCGCCGGTGTTGAACCACAGTCGCACCGAGTCCAGGTCGTACCCGGACAGGTCGAAGCGGGCCAACTCGGCCCAGGTGACCGAGAAGCCGAAGACACCGTCCGGGTGCCAGCGTTGGATCGCGTCGAGCACCCGTGCGCCGTCCTGCTCGGACAGCAGGAACATCTCCGCCGAGTTGCCCAGCGCCTGGTTGACCATCAACACCGTCGCGGTGTGCGGGGCGGGCAACGCGTTGAGGATCCGGTGGGTGCCCTGCGCCTGGGGCATGGTGAGCAGGTGCCGGGTGGCGGCGAAGAGGCTGGCGTGGGAGTGCAGCACCGCCTTGGGCACCCCGGTCGTCCCCGAGGTGTGGGTGATCACGATCGGGTCGTCCGGGTGGTGCCGGTAGTGCGCCGGGGCGGCGGACGGGTCGCCCGTGCCGGCCTGCGCGGGGGTGCCGAGCAGCGGTACGCCCAGGTCGTGCCCGGCCAGCGACGCGGTGTGCGCGTCGTCGGCGAGCACACCGACGCCCCGCAACCGGCGGATGTACTCGGCGGCGATCTCCGGGCGGAGCTTGCCGTTCATCAGCGCCGGAATGGCGCCGAGGCGGGTCAGCGCCAGGAAGCTGAGCACCATGTCGGCGGCGGCGGTGGCCCAGACGGCGACCGGGTCGCGGGGGCGTACCCCGTGCTCGTGCAGCCAGGCGGCGCGGGCGGCGACCCGCTCGTCGAGCCGACCCAGTGTGAGTGGCACCTCGGCCGGGTGCCCGTCGACGGCGGTGTCGAAGGTCAGGCCGGGCCCGTCCGGGTCGGCGCCGTGCGCCAGCACCCGGGCCAGCACGTTGCCCGCGCCCACCTCGGGGTCGGCGGCCAACGCGGCGCGTAGTCCTCGTCTCCTCATTGTCGTCCCTCTCCCCCCAGCAGCACCGCGACCGCCTCGGTCGGCCCGTCGGGTGCCTGTTCGATCAGGATCAGCAACACCTCGTCGGCGTCGCCGTCGTCGCGCAGCAGGTTCGCCTCGGCGACGCCGTCGGCGTACGGGTCACCGGTCGGGCTCAGGCAGACCACCGGGCCGCGCAGCCCCCAACGCGCCGCGACGTGCCCGGCGACGCTGTTCGGCACGGACTGGAAGAAGAACAGCGGTCCGACCCGTGCACCGGCCTCGACAGTGGCCCGGACGTGCTCCGCGCTGACCCGGTCGCCGCTGGCGCTGACCAGCACGATCCCGGTCCGCACCCCGACCGGTACCTCCGCCGTCGGGTACCGCCGCCGCAGGCACCGCTCCGCCACCGCCACCACCACGGGAGCGAACGGCGAGAACACGAACCCGGCGACTCCCGGTGGCTGGTCGTCGTCCCCCGTCTCCGGCCAGCGTGCCCGTGCCGACCCGCCCGGCCGGCTACTGGACCCGCTCACCCGGTCGGGGTCGTCGGTGCGGACGCCGGACGGTCGCTGGACCTCGGGGGCGGTCACGGCACGCCGACCAGGAGGGCGGTGTTGGCGCCGCCGAACGCCGCGTTCAGTGTCAACGCGTGGGTCGCGGCCGTCCGGCGGGGCCGGTCGACGATGACGTCCACGGCGCAGCCCTCGTCCGGGGCCAGCCAACCGGCGTTGACCGGCAGCGCGCCGTCCCGGAGCGCGAGCGCGGTGACCACCAGTTCGAGCAGCCCGGACGCCTCCAACGCGTGCCCGTGCACCGACTTGGTGGAGCTGACCGGCACCTGCGCCGCGTGTCCGCCGAGAGCCCGGTGCAGGGCCGCCGCCTCGGCGGCGTCGCTCTGCGGGGTGCCGGTGGCGTTGGCGTTGACGTAACCGACGGCCTGCGGTGGTAGGCCCGCTCGGCGCAGCGCGGCGTCGATCGCGCGGGCCAGCCCGCCCCCGGTCGGGTCCGGCTGGCACGGGTGGAAGGCGTCCCCGGCCCGTCCCCATCCGGCCACGGCGGCCAGCGGTTCGGCCCCGCCCCGACGCCCGTCCGACGATTCGAGGACCACGGCGGCCACCCCGTCGCCGAGCAACAACCCTCGACGGCCGGCGCTGAACGGGCGGACCGCCCCGTCGGCCGCGAGGGCTCGGCCCGCGTCGAAGAGCGCGAACTGGTCGGACTCCACCAGGTAGCCGGCGGCGACCACCACCCGGTCGACGTCACCCCGGGCGATCAGTGTCGCCGCGTCGGCCACCGCCGTGCTCGCCGACACGCACGCGCTGGTGTAGACGCGGGTGTGCCCGGACAGTCCACAGTGGTCGGCGAGCCGGTCGGCGAGCGCGCCCGGTGCCGGACCGGGCCCCGTCGGTCCGCCGTGCACGGCGAGCAGCAGGGCACACCCGGCGCGCTGCGCACCGGTCAGCCCGGCCGCGCCGCAGGCCGCGTCGACCGCGGCGGCCAGTTCGTCGGGGAGCGTACCGACGTCGGGCAGGGTGGCCGCCACGGTGACCCGGCGGGCGGTGGTGTCGAAACGGCGTACCGCGGCGAACGCCGGGACGCCGGCCAGCGCGCCGGCGAGCTGGGCCTCGGCGCCCCGACCCAGGGCACTGACCGCGTGTACGCCGGTGAGCTGCGCGACGCGCCGCTCAGTCATCTGCGGAGGTCGTCAGGGACGCCCGGAACACCGCCAGCGCGTCGTCGACGGTACGGATTCGGGCCAGCTCGTCGTCGGTGAGGTCGAGCCGCCGGTCGTAACGCTGCTCGACGAGGTGCACCAGCCAGGCGAGCTCCATCGAGCCGACCCGGTCGGACACCTCGGCAGCCGGTTTCGCGGTGAGTTCGGCGAGCATGGTCAGCAGGTCAGCTCGCCCCAGGTCGGGCTGACCGCCCATCAGGCTTCGTCGCTCGTCGCCGCCGCACCGCTCGTCGCCGCACCGCTCGTCGTCTCGGCCACGCGGTCGGCGACCATCGTAGTGAACTCCCCGACCGTCATCAGGGCGAGCTGCTCGGACTCGTCGTCGGCGAACGTCACGCCGTACCGGTCCTCCACCCGGACGGACAGGTCGGCCAGGGCGAGCGACTCCAGGTCGACGCCGGCGGGGCCGAGCGTGGTGTCGTCGTCGAGCCCCTCGACGTCGTAGTTCATGTCGGCGAGCTGCTCGACGACGAAGGCGCGGACCTCGGCTCTCATGGATAACCTCTCTGGGTGGGCCAGCTGACGGCGTCCGGTCGGGACACCGCCTACGTGTGGGTCGGCCGGCATACCGGCGGTCAGCCGGATCCGGCCGCTGAACTGCTGCGCCGGGCGGGCGCTCTGCTGCTCGACCGTCCGGCCGCCGAGCTGGTGCTGACGCACGAGCGCGACGGACGGCCGGTGCTCCGCACGGCCCGGTCGGTGCGCCTGCCGGTCAGCGTCAGCCGAACCGCCGGGCTGGTCGTGGTCGCCGCCCGCCGCTGTGGCGCGGTCGGGGTGGACGTGGAACGGATCCGGCCGCTGCCCGCGCTCGCGCTGGCCCGCCGCTGGTTCCCGCCGGCCGAGTCGACCTGGTTGACCGGCCGACCGGAGGCCGGGCGGGCGGTGGACTTCCTGCGGCTGTGGACCGCCAAGGAGGCGGTGGGCAAGACGCTCGGGCGGGGCCTGCGCGGCGGCGGGTTGCTCCGGGAGATGCCGCCCTCGGACCGGCCGTTGCGACGGGTGCCCGGCGCCGACGCCGTGTGGGTCGGCCACCCCGTGCTGGACGAGCGTGTCGTTCTCGCCGTCGCGGTGCGCGCGACGACCCAGGTCGGGGTCGAGGTGGTGCAGTGGCCCGGTCACGACGACGCCGCCGACCGCAGCGCGTCCGTCGAGCGGACCAGTTTGCCGGTGGTGGTGCGGGGCAACCGGTCGAGCAGCCGCAGCACCCGAGGGCGCTTGTAGCCGGCCAACCGCTCGGCGAGGAGCTTGTCCAGCGTCTCCTCCGACAGGGGGCCGTCCGGCTGGACGTACGCGGTGATGCCGTCGTCCCACACGACCACCGTGGCGGCCACGCCGGGCAGCTCGGCGATGCTCGCCTCCACCTCGGTCAGGTCGACCTTCATACCGCCGACGGAGACCTGCGAGTCGAGTCGCCCGCGCACGGTGACCAGACCGGTGTCCGGGTCGACGGTGCCGGCGTCGCGGGTGTGCAGCCAGCCGTCGGCCCAGCGGGTCGGGTCACTCAACCCGACGTACGGTGAGGCCGGGCAGGACACCCACAGTTCGCCGCCGGACTCGCGGACCTCGATGCCGGGGGCGGGGGCGATCGACGGTCGGTGTGCCCCGTGCAGGTCGGTGCCGATCACGCCGACCTCGGTCATCCCGTACATGTTGCCCAGCGGCACCCCGTACCGGTCGGTGAACGCCCGGGCGACCGCGGCCGGCACCAGCTCGCCGCCGGTGGTCATCCGCCGCAGCTGCGGCAACGGACCGGCTGGGCGGGTGGAGGCGAGCAGTCCGATGTGGAAGGGCACGCCCAACACGGTGGCCGGCGTCGCGTCGGCGGCGACCGCGGCCAGCACCGCGTCGCCGCTGAGCCGCTGCGGCGGCACCAGCTCGACCCCGGCGTGCAGCCCGTAGAGCAGGCCACCGACCAGGCCGAGCACGTGCACCATCGAGGGCAGCAGGATGATCCGCTCGCCGGGCAGGGCGACGCCGTCGATCTGCGTGTAGCGGCGCACCTCGGCGACCAGGTCCGGCGCCGTGCGGCCGATCACCTTGAACGGTCCGGTGGAGCCGGAGCTGAGTTGGATCACGGCGTGACCGCTGACCGCCGGTCGGCCGGCGTACGGGGTGACGCCCTCGGTGACGTCGACGAAGATCTTCAACGCGCCGTCGCCGCTGCGGATCGGCGCGACCACCACCTGCGGAGTGAGCCGGGCCAGGGCGCGGTCCACCTCGTGGTCGGTCAGCCGGTGGTCGAGCAGGATCGCCTGCGCCCCGGCGCGCCAGGTGGCCAGCAGGTTCACCACGTACGCCAGCGACGGCGGTAGCCGCAGCGCGGCGGCACCGCCGGGCCGCAGTCCGGCCGTGACGAGCCGACCCTGCGCGGCGGTGACCAACCGGTGCAGGGTGGCCCGGTCGATCGGCTCGGGCAGACGGAGACAAATGTCGGTCGATCGGCCGGCGAACAGGATTTCGTCCACCCATCCGGGGTCCGTCGCCGTAGGATCTTCTGCCGTCATTGCCGTTCACCGCCCAGCATGAAAGAGGGCGAATCCGCCCATCACGTACGCTTGTCGGGGTGCTGCGGGGAACCATACGGCGCGCACAGGACCATTGCTAGATGCAAATGGATGGATCAAAAGGAGCGGCCAGCCGGATTGCCGACAGCCCGTTCGGCGGGCAGGATCAGGCGCGTGCCTCGGCACAGCGTCACCGTGGCATGACGCCTCGTACCACCGTCGCGCGCCCTCAGCCGGACGGCCGATGGCGACTCTCCACCCGCCGCCACCCGCCCTCGACACCAAAGATCCGCGCGACATCGGGGATGGTGCTGCCTCCCGCGAATCGGAGACAGCACCATCAGCGATGTTGCGCGGATCTTGTCAGCAGCGCCGACCCGTCAGGCCAGGGCGGGTGTCTGGGCGTGGATGTGGAACCGCAGCGAACGGGCGTCGGTGAAGCACTCCCGCATCGGGCGTACCAGGTCCCGGTGCTCCGGGCTGCGTTCCCAGGTCTCGAAGTCGGCCAGGCTCGCCCACTCACTGGTGATCAACCACTGTTCCGGGTCGGTCGACGACCGGCACACCTGGTCGACCAGGTGTCCCGGCACGCCGTCGGCCACCAGGTGCCGCACCTGCTCGTACGCCTCCAGGAACGCCTCGGTACGCGGCACCGGCACCCGCACCAGGAAGACCACCCGGGCCCGTTGCTCGGTCATGACGGTTGCCCCTTCGTCGGCGCGGCCCCGCGCAGGACCAGCGTGCTGTTGAAGCCGTCGAAGCCACGCGCGCAGACCAGCGCGAGGCGGTTGCGCGGCCGACGGTGCTCCCGCAGGAAGTCCAGGTCGCACCCGTCGGCCACCTCGCCCGGACCCGCCGACGCCGGCAACGTGTCGTGCGCGAAGGCGAGCAGCGCGGTCGCCACGTCCAACGCGGACCCACCCTGGTACGCCCGCCCGGTCAGCGGCTTCTGCGTCGTCACCGGAGGCGGTCGGTCGCCGAACACCGCCCGCAGGGCCTCGGCCTCGCTGCGGTCGTAGCGGGGCACCCCGAGCGCGTCGGGCAGCACCACGTCGACGTCGGCCGCCGCGACGCCGGCCCGGTCCAGGGCCAGCCGCATCGCCCGCGCGTACTGGGCCACGTCGCCGGCGCTGTCCGCCGTGGTGTGCGCGGCGTCGTGGGTGGAACCCCAACCACTCACCTCGCCGTACACCCGGGCGCCCCGGGCCACTGCGTGCCCCAACTCCTCCACCACGAACACCGCACCCCCCTCGGCCGGCAGGTAGCCGCTGGCCGCCGCGTCGAACGGCAGGTACGCCCGCTCCGGGTCGGTCACCTCACTGAGCAGCCCGGACCGCAACTGGCACGCCAACGCGTACGGGCTGAGCGGGCACTCGGTCGCCCCGGCGATCACCACCGGAGTGCCCCGGCGCACCGCGCGGGCCGCGTGCGCGAGGCTGTCCAACCCGCCTGCCGTCTCCGCCACCAACACCCCGCTCGGACCCTTGAACTGGTGGTGGATGGAGAGCTGCCCCACGCTGGCCGCGTAGAACCAGGCGATCGACTGGTACGCCCCCACCGTCCGCGACGCCCCACCCCACAGCCGTTGCAACTCCCGCTGACCGAACAGGTTGCCCCCGGACGAGCTGGCCAGGGTCACCGCGTACCCGTATGGGTCGGGTGCCCGCTCGGGCAGACCGGCGTCGGCCAGCGCCAGCCGGGTGGCCGCGAAACCGATGTGCGTCCACCTGTCGGTCTGCACCAACTGTCGGCTGTCCGCGTAGGAGTCGGGGGTGAAGCCGGGCACCTCCCCGCCGTTGCGGGTCGGGTAGCCGGACGGGTCGAACAACGTGATCGGCCCGGTCCGGCGGGTGCCGGTCAGCACCGTACGCCAGTGCGCGTCCGCGCCGACACCACTGGGCGCGACCACACCGATCCCGGTCACCACCGCCCGGGCTGCAGGCGCGCTCACACCGTCGCGCTGCCGCGGGGCGCCCATGCCCTCGTGCAGCTCCGCGGCGTGGGCGCCGTCGCGCCGGTCAGCGGCGCTCACGCCGCCACCTTCCCGGGCAGTCGACGGAACACCATCGCCGACTGGAAACCGCCGAACCCGCTGCCCACCGACAGGGCCACGTCCACCGGGACCTCCCGCGCCTCGTTCGGCACGTAGTCCAGGTCGCACTCCGGGTCCCGGGTGCTCCAGTTGGCCGTCGGCGGCACCACACCGAACTCGATCGCGAGGGCGCACGCGGCCATCTCGATCGACCCGATCGCACCCAGCGAGTGCCCCACCATCGACTTGATCGAGCTGATCGGCACCTGGTACGCGCGCTGACCCAGCGCCCGCTTGAACGCGGCCGTCTCGTGCCTGTCGTTCTGCCGGGTGCCCGACCCGTGCGCGCTGATGTAGGACACCTGCTCCGGGATGATCCGCCCCTGTCCGAGCGCATCGGTCACGGCCAGACTCATCTCCAACCCGTCCGGCCGCAACCCGGTCATGTGGTAACCGTTGCTGCGGCTGGCGTACCCGGCCACCTCGCAGTAGATGTGCGCCCCACGCCGCAGGGCGTGCCCGGCCTCCTCCAACACCAACACCGCCCCACCCTCGGCCAGCACGAACCCGTGCCGGTCCGCGTCGAACGGACGCGAGGCGTGCGCCGGGTCGTCGTTGTCCGGGCTGGTCGCCTTGATCGCGTCGAACGACGCCACGGTGACCGGCGAGATCGGCGAGTCCGACGCACCGGCCAGCATCACGTCCGCCTCACCGTCCACGATCATCTGGTGGGCGTACCCGATGGCGTCGATGCCCGAGGTGCAACCGGTCGACACCACCTGCGCCGGACCGTGCCACCCGTGCCGGCAGGCCACGTCGGCGGCGAGGCTGCTGGGCACCAACGCCTGATAGAGGTACGGGCCACCGCGCGTCGCGTCGACCAGCCACCGCCGGCCGTGCTCGCTGACCGTGACGTACTCCTGCTCCAGCGCCATCGTGCCGCCCACAGCGGTGCCCAGCACCACCCCGGCCCGGTCCCGCTCCGCGTCGGTCAGCACCAGTTGGGCGTCCGCGACCGCCTCGGCGGAGCAGGCCAGCGCGAACTGGACGTACCGGTCGGCCCGCCGACGCTCGACCTCGCTGAGGCCCGCCGCGACCGGATCGAAGTCACACTCCGCGGCGATCTGCGACCGGAACGGCGACGGGTCGAAGAAACTGATCCGCCGGGTGGCGGTCCGCCCCTCGGTGATGGTCTTCCAGAACCGGTCCCGGCTCGCGCCGCCCGGGGCGACCACCCCCACCCCGGTCACCACCGTGCGGCGCCTGGTCATCACGCCACCTCTGTTCGCGACTGCGGGGCTCGCAGAACCGGCTCACTCCTCGCGCTCACGACGCCACCGATTGTTCGCGACTGCGGGGCTCGCAGAACCGGCTCACTCCTCGCGCTCACGACGCCACCGATTGTTCGCGACTGCGGGGCTCGCAGAACCGGCTCACTCCTCGCGCTCACGACGCCACCGATTGTTCGCGACTGCGGGGCTCGCAGAACCGGCTCACTCCTCGCGCTCACGATCCGCCTCGCTGCTCGACCAACTCGGTGTCGACGTGCCCCAACTCGGGGCGCGGGGCGAGCGGACCCAGGTGGAAGACCACCTCGGCCGGCTCGACGCCGGTGTTGCGCAGCCGGTGCCGCACGTTCACCGGGACGAACAGGCCCTCGCCGGTGGCCAGCAGCGTCGGCTGGTCGTCCAGGTCGACGGTGATCGCGCCGCGCACCAGGTACAGGAACTCCTCGCTGTACGGGTGGTAGTGCTCGGCGATCCGCTCCCCCGGCGCGAGCGTCGCCACCCCGAGGAACCCGGAGGTGCTGCCGACGGTGCGGGGGCCCAGCAGGACCCGCAGCTCACCGCCGCGCCGCCGATCGGCGGGTACGTCCCGGGCGGCGATCGGCCGGGTGCTCAGGTCACTCATCGTCGGCTCCCGTCGACTCGTCCCCGGCCGCCGGGTGGCCCTGCTCGGCGCGCTGCCGGGCGATCCGCTCCACCCGGTCCTTGATCACTGCGAGTTGGATGACGCTGTTGGTGTTGATCCGCTCGGTCATCGCGGCGTTGTCGACGGGTGCGGTCGGCTTCATCGCGAAGTCCTGCGTCCAGGTCATCCGGGTGCCGCCGGCCTCCTCGGTGTAACGCCAGTGGATCCGCATGTACTCGAACGGCCCGGTCTCCACCCGGTGGGCCCGCACCTGGCGGCTCACCGGGTCGGCGGTGCGTTCACTGACCCAGCTCCAGGCCACCCCGTTCTCGTCCGGGTACATGGTGAGCCGGAACCGCACCGTGTGCCCGTCGCGGTGCAGGATCTCCACCACGGCGTACTCGGTGAACAGCTCGGTCCAGTTCGCGACGTCGTTGGTGACCTCCCAGACGACCGGGAGCGGCGCGTCGACGACCACGGTGTTCTCGGTGTGTCCGGGCGGGTCGGCGCGGTCGGCGACCAGGTCGGCCACCGCCGCGATGCTCAGCTGCCCGGCCTCCTCGGGGATGGTCACCTGCCACCGGTCGGCGACGACGGCGGAGAGTTCCAGCAGGGCGAGCGAATCCATGCCCAGCTCCTCCAGCGACGCGGCGGGCGCCCGGGCCGCGGCGTCGGCGTCCAGCCCGCAGTGCGCCACCAGGATGTCGGTGATCTCGGCGGTCAGCGGGCGACCATGGGTGACGGTCATCGGGTCCTCCTGTGGGTTACCTCGGGCGTCGCGGCGGACGCCGAGCGCGGTGCGGGGGTGGACGTCGGCCGCTGCGCGGGCGGCCCACCGGGCACACCGAGCAGACGGTCGACCAGGCCCGTGGTGTAGCGGCCCTTGCGGAAAGCGGCGTCGTCGAGCACCCGCCGCACGAACGGGATGGTGGTGTGCACGCCCGGACCGGCGACGTCGAACTCGTCGAGGGCCCGTTCCAGCCGGTTGAGGGCCGACTCCCGATCGGGCGCCCAGACGATGACCTTGGCCAGCAACGAGTCGTACCAGGGGCCGATCACACAGCCGGCGCTGGCGTGGGTGTCCACCCGGGTGAACGGCCCGCCGGGCGGGGTGAAACGTTCCAACCGGCCGGGGGTGGGCGTGAAGCCGCGCTCGGGGTCCTCGGTGTTGACCCGGCACTCCACCGCCACGCCGCGCAGGCGGACCTCCTCCTGCCGCCAGCGCAGCGGCACTCCGGCGGCGATGTGCAGTTGCTCGTGCACCAGGTCGATCCCGGTGACCATCTCGGTCACCGGATGCTCGACCTGGATCCGGCAGTTGATCTCCAGGAAGTGGAACCGGTCCTCGGCGTCGACGAGGAACTCCAGGGTGCCGGCCCCGACGAAGCCGACGTCCAACGCGCCCCGCAGCGCCGTCTCGGCGATGGTGTCCAGGACGGCGGCGGGCAGCGCCGGGGCGGGCGCCTCCTCCACCAGCTTCTGGTGCCGGCGCTGCACCGAGCAGTCCCGGGTGCCCAGGTGCACCCCGTTGCCGTGCGAGTCGCACAGCACCTGCACCTCGACGTGCCGGGCCTCGGTGAGGTAGCGCTCGACGTACACCCGGTCGTCGCCGAAGGCGGCCTGGGCGGCGGCCCGCGTGCGGGTGTACGCCCGACGCAGCTCGCCCGGGGTGCGGACCACCGTCATTCCCCGGCCACCGCCCCCGGCGGCGGCCTTCACGATCACCGGATAGCCGACGGCCTCGGCCACCTCGGCGGCCGCGGCGGCGGTCGGCACCGGCGCGACGCTGCCCGGCGACAGCGGCAGACCGGCGCGGCTCATCAGGGCGCGCGCCGAGGACTTGTCGGCCAACGCGGCCATCACCGCCGGTGGTGGGCCGATGAAGGTCAGCCCGTTGTCCGCGCAGATCTCGGCGAAGTCGGCGTCCTCGGAGAGGAAGCCGTACCCGGGGTGCACTGCCTGCGCGCCCACCTGCCGGGCCGCCTCCACGATCGCGGCGGCGTTGAGGTAGCTGCGCCGGCTCGACGCGGGTCCGATCCGGATCGCCTGGTCGGCGAGGCGGACCGCCGCCGAGTCGGCGTCGGCGGCCGAGTAGACCACCGCCGTCCGCACGCCCAACTCGCGGCAGGCGCGCAGCACCCGCAACGCGATCTCGCCCCGGTTGGCGATCAGCACGGTCTCGAACATCGTCACCCACCCCGCGCCGTCACGCCGGGTCCAGTTCGACCAGCGGCTGGTCGTACTCCACCGACTGGCCGTCCTCGACGAGGACCGCCACCACCCGACCCGCGCGGTCGGCGGTCACCTCGTTCATCAGCTTCATCGCCTCGACGATGGCCACCGGCTGTCCCGGGCGGACCAGGTCCCCGACCGTGACGAACGGTCTGGCGCCGGGCTCCGGCGACCGGTAGAAGGTGCCGACGATCGGCGCCCGAACCGCGGCGCGACCGGGCACCGGCGGTGGGGCCGACGCCGCCGGTTCCTCGGCTGCCGGCGACGCCGGCACCACGGTCGACGCAGGGGGTACGTCCGCTTGGGTCCCGTTCTCCGGATGCCACTCGACCTCGAGGACCGCCGGGCCGCTGCGCAGCCGGATCCGGCGCACCGGCCCGGCCAGCTCGGCGATCAGGTGCTGCGCCTGCCGGCGCAGTCCGGCCAGTGCCTCCTCCTCGCCGACCTCGTTGTCCTCGGGCACCTCGACCGTCGACACCGTCCCGTTCTCGGCGCTCACCGGGCACCTGCCCGCTGACCGCCACGGGTCGCGCCGAACCGCCGGAACCGCTGCCGGCGGAGCCGGACGAGCATGGCCGGTGGCACGTCCAGAAGCGGCAGCAGATTCGCCACCAGGGCGGCCCGCAACCGCAGCGCGGTCTCCGCCGGTTCGTCGTGCGCGGCGGCCGGCGGCTCCGGCACCACCTCGTCGACCACGCCGAGGCGGCGCAGGTCGGGGGCGCTGAGTCGCAGCGCACGGGCGGCCTGCGGCGCCGCCGAACGGTCCGGCCAGAGGATCGCCGCACAGCCTTCGGGGCTGATCACCGAGTAGACCGCGTTCTCCAGCATCAGGACCCGGTCGGCGACGGCCAGGGCCAGCGCACCGCCGCTGCCGCCCTCTCCGGTGATGACCGCCAGCACGGGGGTGGGCAGCACGGTGAGGGTGAGGATGTTCTCCGCGATGGCCGCCGCCTGGCCGTGCTCCTCGGCGCTCACCCCGGGGTCGGCACCGGGGGTGTCCACGAGCGTCACCACCGGAAGTCCGAGGCGGGCGGCCAGGCGCATCAGGCGCAACGCCTTGCGGTGCCCGGCCGGGCTGGCCATGCCGAAGTTGCGAGCCACCAGCTCGGCGGTGGTGTGCCCCTTCTGGTGGCCGATGACCATCACGTGCCGGCCGGCCAACCGGGCCACACCGCCCACGATGGCCGGGCAGTCCCCGCCGAGCCGGTCACCGTGCAGCTCCACGAAGCCGTCGAAGACGGAGTCGAGATAGTCCAGTGTGGTCGGTCGGCCGGGGTGCCGGGCCATCCGGACGGTGTCCCACGCGTCACGTACCGCCGGGGTTCCGTCGGCTTCCGTGGTCGGCGGCGAGGGCTCCTCCTCGGCGAGGCGCTCGCGGTGCGGCGGCGGCTCCTGCCGGGGTACGGACGGACGGGCCGGACGGCCGGCGCGGGTCGCGGCGAGCAGCGCGATCAGCCGCCCGCGCAGTGACCGGCGTTGCACCACCATGTCCACCTGCCCGTGCCGGAGCAGGAAGTCGGCGGTCTGGAAACCCTCCGGAAGCGCACGACCGGTCACCTGACGGATCACCCGGGGGCCGGCGAAGCCCATCCGCGCGCCGCTCTCGGCGAGCACCAGGTCGGTGTTGGTGGCGAACGACGCGGCCACGCCACCGTAGGTCGGGTCGGTCAGGACGCTGACGGTGAGCAGACCCGCCTCGCGTAGCGCGGCGATGGCCTGGCTGACGGTGGCCATCTGCATCAACGACAGCACGCCCTCCTGCATCCGCGCACCACCGGAGGCGGTCACCAGGACGAGTGGGACCCGGTCGTCGAGAGCCCGTTCGGCCGCCCGGGTGATCAGCTCGCCGACGGCGCAACCCAGGCTGCCGCCGAGGAAGCGGAAGTCCATCACCGCCATCACGACCGGGTGTCCGCCGATGGTGGCCGTGGCACAGACGACGGCTTCCACCAGGCCGGTGCTGGCCCGCGCTGCGGTGAGCCGGTGCGGGTACGGCACCACGTCGACGAAGTCGATCGGGTCCGCCTCCGGCAGCCGGTCGGCCAGCGGGCGCAGCGATCCGGGGTCGACGAGTTGGCGCAGGCGTTCCGGCGCGCCGAGGCGAGCGTGCTCGCCGCACTCCGGGCAGACGTCCAGGTTGCGGCGTAACCGTTTGCGGTAGAGCAGGCTGGCGCAGCCGGCACAGCGGGACCAGAGCTGCTCCTCGCGCGGCGCGGTGGCCGTCACGACCGCCCTCCGGTGTCCGGGGCGTCGAACCGGTAGAAGCACTGCGCCATCGCGTCGCGCGGGGAACGCCAGGTCGACAGGTACGGCGAGACGTACGGACGCAGGCGGTCGCTGACCCGGATGAACTCCGGGTGCCCACGGGCTGCCTCGACCGCGCCCTCCGCCGGCTGCTCGGTTTCGAGCAGGTGCACGTAGAGGTCGTGCAGGCGGTACAGCGAGCGGTGCCGGACGCCGACCAGGCGCGGCAACTCCGTCGCGTCCGACTCGGCGAAGATCTCGGCGACCCGCTCCGCAGCGGCCGGATCCACCTTCGCGACGATCAGCGATCGGTCCATACTGGGCCTCCCCCCACGGCGTCCGGCCGGCGACGGGTGGCCCCCGGACGCACTGGACGACTGCCCACACGATGCGGCAGTCCTCGTCACGGCGGCGTCACCACACAGGACTGACCAGCGACGCACCTTCGTGACGCTGCGTTGACGCAAGCTGTGCATCAGCTATGCGTCAGCCATGCATGCAGCGCGCGATCGATCTGATGTTTGAGCAGTTCAGAACCGATCTCAGGTTGACTGTCGCGAATAGAGCGCCTACAGCGACATTGACGCACCGTGACCGTAATTGATAATCTTCACGGTGGTCAGCCCGGCCGCCCCGGCGGGTGGGGCCGCGCCCGGCAGCCAGGGTCGCGCCCCCATCGTCGGGGTCGACAGAGGCGTCACGGGCAGCCGATCCAGGACGCAGCAGACAGTCGGGACGAGCGTTCCGCAGGGGGTGCCGCCGTGGCCGCTGATCCGACCGTGCCGACCGCCGGGGGCCCGCCCGAGGAGGGCGTCTCACTCCACCTGCTCGGCGGCTTCCGACTGCTGCGCGACGCGACGCCGATCGTGGTGCCACGCGGGCTGCAACGGGTGATCGCGTTGATCGGGCTGCGTCCCGGCGCCACCCGCAGTCAGCTCGCGGGGCTGCTGTGGCCCGACGCCTCCGAGGAGCGGGCGCTGTCCTCCCTGCGCACCGCGCTGTGGCGACTGCGTCAGGACCCGTGCTGTCCGATGACCGTGGCCGGCGACACCGTACGGCTCGACCCGGCGGTCCGGCTCGACGTGGACGACCTGGTCGGCACCGCGGTCCGGGTCCGCGACGGCGACGACCCGCGTACCGCCGCCGGGGCGCTCGCCGCCGGCCGGCACGACCTTTTGCCCGGGTGGTATGACGACTGGGTGCTGCTGGACCGGGAGAGGCTGCGCCAGCTCCGCCTGCACATGCTGGAAGAGGTGGCCGGGCACCACCTCACCGCGGGGCGGCACGGCGAGGCCCTCGAAGCCGCACTGGAGGCGATGGCCGCCGAGCCGTTACGGGAGACCCCTCACCGGCTGGTCGTCCGCATCCACCTGGCCGAGGGCAACGCCTTCGAAGCCGTGCACGCCTTCTACGTCTACCGGGACCTGCTGCGCCGAGAGTTGCGCCTGGAACCGAGCCCGGCGATGAGCGCCCTGCTCGACGACACCCTCGCCCCGATCCGCCAGGCCAGCCGGGAGGCCGTCGCCGATCGTCCGTCACCAGCCGGGCGACGTGCGTGACGACGACACCGTCCGACATCGCCGGGCAGTGCCCGTGACGGCGCGGCCCGTCACCGACTGCTCGGCCTACGTGACGGTGACGTGACAGGCGCTACGGCACGGTGGGCGCACAGAGCACGTGGCACCGATCCGAGGGTCGGGAAGGCCACCGGCGGAAGGGGTCCCATGAGTCGTCTACTGATCGTCAGCCGGATCATCCCGGGCGCGGAGGGGCGGGTCGCGCAGATCTTCGCCGAATCCGACGCCACCGAACTGCCCGGCCTGACCGGCGTCACGCACCGTTCGCTGTACTGCCTGCACGACCTGTGCGTACACGTGATGGAAACCTCGGACGTCGACCCGGACGCCCTCGCGGCGGCCCGCAACCACCCGCTCTTCCAGCAGGTCAACGAGCGGCTCTCCGCGCACACGTCGCCGTACCTGCCGACCTGGCGCTCCCCCCGGGACGCGATCGCCGGCTGCTTCTACCGGTGGGACGCCACCGACGCGCCGACGGCGCGCCAAACCGCCACCGACGTGCCCACGGCGCGGCCAGCCGGCACCGACGCGCCCACCGCGCGGCCGGACGCTGCCGACCTACCCGCCGCGCGCCCGGCGGGCACCGACGCGCCTGCGGCGCACCCGGCTGGTTGACATGGGCGGCGCGCCACCGCACGTCCTGATCATCGGCGCCGGCACCGGCGGGCTGTGCCTGGCGCACGGCCTGCGCCGGGCCGGGATCACCGTCGCCGTCTACGAACGGCACCGCGACCGCGCCGACGGGCTGCTCGGCTATCGGGTCGGCATCGGCCCGACCGGCAGTCGAGCGCTACGCGAGTGCCTGCCACCGGAATTGTTCGCCACCTTCCTCGCCACCTGCGCCCGGCCCCCGCACTACTTCAACGTGGTCACCCAGGGGCTGCGCCAGACGGCGTCGTTCCCCCTGCGGCCGAACGCCGACCCGGTGCACACCGAACACTCGGTGGCCCGGATGGTGCTGCGCCACGTGCTGCTGACCGGCCTCGACGACGTGGTCCACTTCGACAAGACCTTCACCCACTACGAGCAGCGTGACGACGGCACGGTCACCGCGCACTTCTCCGACGGCACCACCGCCACCGGGGACCTGCTGGTCGGGGCGGACGGCACCCACTCGGCGGTACGCCGGCAGTACCTGCCGCACGCCGTCACCCGCGACGCCGGCACCATCAACATCGCCACCCGCATCCCGCTGACCGAGCGCACCCGTGCTCTCGTCCCCGAACGCGTCGCTCGGGGCATCTCACTGATCTTCGGCATCGGCGGGATCATGGGCGTGCTGCACGTGATGGAGTTCAAGTGGGACGCCACCCGGGCGATCAAACCCGGCGTCGGCGACACGGACGCCCGGCTGTTGAAGAACTGGCCCGGCCTGTCCCAGGACACCACCACCGACAACATCAACCTCATCATCTGGAGTGCGGCCCGTCGGTTCCCGGCCGACGTGATGGAGCGTCGCGGCGAGGACCTCGTACGGGTCGCCCTCGGCCTCACCACCAACTGGCACCCCGACCTGCGGGAGTTGCTGACCCGGGCGGAGCCGGCCAGCGCCCTGCCGATCAAGGTGTCGACCTCCGAGCCGGTGCCTCCCTGGAAAAGCAGCACCGTCACGTTGCTCGGCGACGCCATCCACACCATGACCCCCGGTCGCGGTGTCGGCGCGAACACCGCCCTGCGCGACGCCCGCCTGCTCTGCGAGCAACTCACCCGGGCCACCGCCGGTGACAAGACCCTGCTCCAGGCGGTCGCGGACTACGAGGCGGCGATGGCGCCGTACGGCTTCGCGCGGGTCGCCGAGTCGTTGAACCGCAGCGGCACCAGCGGCGACGATCGGATGTACCGGCCGGTGGTGGGTCGGCTCGCGCTGCTCGGCGCGCGTGGCTACTTCGGAGTGACCAGTCGGGTGCCGCGGCTGCGTCAACGGTTCGTCGACGACTTCCACACCTACGAGGGCGATCGGGACTGAATCGGGCGACGGCCCGTCGGCCCGGGCTCGGCGTACCCCGCCGGGCCCGGGTCGCGCCGTGCCGGGCCGCGGTCTCGCCGGGCCGGGCTGTTCTCGCGCTGGTCGGGGCGACGCTGTGTCACCCGACGAGCACCGGCTGAGGTGAGCGGGCCACCCGCGACGCCCCTGGCCGATCCTCTCTCTCGTCGGTAACAGGCGTGTGCGAAGCTGCGGCGAGTTTTTCTCGTGACTTTTCCAACGAGGTGAGAGGGAGGTTCGCCGTGACGTGGTCTATCGGACACTCGCTGATAGTGGTACTGGCACTGTTGCTGGGACTGGCCGCCGGGTGGCTGCTGCGCGGACGGCGGGGTGGTCAGGGCAGCTCGATTGTGGATGGTGACCCCGTCGCCGGACTGGCCGTGATCTCCACGCCGACGCCGGCTGCCACCACCGACGAGCCCCGGCCCGCCGCCGCCGTCGACCCGGCCCCGACCGCCGTCGCCGACGAGCCGGTCCCGGTGGACACGGTCAGCGCGCCGGCTGCGGTGACCGCCACGGACGACCACGGCCCGACGCCCGTCCCGGCGGAAGCGTCGAGCACCGTCGACCCGGGCGACATGGCGCTGACCGAGCCCCCGCCGCCCGTGCCGTCGGCCGAATCAGACGCGAACGAGCTGCGGCCGGAGCCCGCCGTCGAGTCCACTCCCGAGCCGGTCGCGGCCGACGAGCAGCGCACCTCGGCAACCGTGGTGGCCCCGCGCCGGCCTGCGGACGACCTCCCGCCCGCGAACGCCACGCCGATCGACACCACCCCGGCCGACACCACCCCTGCCGACGAGCCGGTCGGCGCCGTTTCGGCAGCGGAGCCGGTAGCGGCCACCGACGCGGACGACCGGATCACCGCCGACCCGGCCGACGACGCGGAGGCCAGGCCCTCGTCGGCCGAGCCGGCGGTGGTGACCACCGACTCGGCGCACACCGACCCGGTGGACGCTCACCACGCCGACGCGGAGCCGGTGACCACCGACTCGGCGAAGGCGGAGCCGGTGGCCGCCGACCCCGACCCGGTGGACGCTGAGGCGGCGCGGCCGGCCGTGGCCACCCCTCCGGTCCGACCGGCCGCCGCCACGTCCCCTGCGGCCGAGGACACCGACATCACCGGCTACCCGGGCGACCCGACGGGTCCGGCCGACGACTTCCGCCGTATTCAGGGGATCGGGCCGAAGATGGCGGCGGCGTTGCAGGACGCCGGCGTGCGCACCTACGGCCAGCTCGGTGACCTGGACGAGCCGGCGCTGCGCGACCTGATCCGAGCCGCCGGTCTCCGCGCCGCACCCGGCCTGGCCAGCTGGCCGCAGCAGGCCCGCGTGCTCGCCGGTGCCGCCGGCGAGATGGCCGCCGTGCTGCCGAACGGCAACCAGGCCTGACCGCCTGACCTCTGGTCCCCGGCCGGCCGTCAACGCGACGACCGGCCGGGGACCTGCTCGTTCCAGGGGGCGGGACGACTCCGGTGCCGGCCGTCCGACGATCGGCCCGACATCCGGGGACCGAGGTGACCATCCGGGCCGGACGTCCCCAGAGCCGCGTCGGTCGACCCGGTCGGGGGAAGACGAGGCGAATACCGGCCCGTACGGTCGGCCGGTCGTTACCGTCCGTTGAGGTGGGCCGGACGGGTCCGTCGAGTCGAGCGGTTCCGCAGGAGTGACCCGTGCACCTCCCCGCGCCGGAGCCTGCGTCGCCGCAGGCCAGCGGCCCTCCGGTGCGAGACCCGGAGGGCCCGCGCCGGGTGACCCTCCTCGAACTCTTCTTCGACCTGGTGTACGTGGTCGCGCTGGCCCTCATCTCCCGGACGATGGTCGAGCAGCTCGACTGGCACAGCGCCGGGCAGGCACTGATCATGCTGGCCGCCGTCTGGTGGACCTGGGCGATCACCACCCTCGTCACCGACCTGTACGACCCGGAACGCACCGAGATCAAGCTGCTGATCAGCGCGGTGATGTTCGGCGCGCTGCTGATGACCACGGCGATCCCGGAGGCGTTCGACGACCGGGGGCTCGTCTTCGCCGGCACCTACGTGGCGATCCACCTCGGGCGCGGGCTGTTCCTGATGCCCGCGGTACGGCGTCAACCGCAGACCCAACGTCGCGCGGCGCGCATCTTCGTCTGGTTCCTGGTGTCGGCGATCCCGTGGCTCGTCGGCGCGTTCGTCAGCGGCGACGCCCGGATCATCTGCTGGACGATCGCGCTCGCCATCGACTACGTCGGTTTCCGGCTCGCCTACCCGGTGCCCGGCCTCGGGGTGGTGCCGGAGAAGCAGCGCAACGTCCAGGCGGAGCACCTGTCCGAGCGCTACCAGCAGTTCTTCATCATCGCCCTCGGCGACTGCATCCTGACGATCGGCACCATGTTCAGCCTGGAGCACAACGAGGCCGAGAACATCGCGGCGTTCGCGGTGGCGTTCCTGACCACCCTGCTGCTCTGGCGGATCTACGTACACAAGTCCGGCGAGTTGCTGCCCAGCGCCATCCAGGCGGCAAAGTCGCCGAGCAAGTTCCTGTTCACCGCGCCGTACACCCATCTGTTGATGATCTCCGGCGTGGTGACCACGGCGGCCGGCTTCCACCTGGTGCTGCACGAGCCGACCGGGGAGACCCCGCCGGCCTGGCTGGCGGTCTTCCTCGGCGGCCCGGCGCTGTTCCTGACCGGCCGGGCCTCCTTCGAGTACGAGGTGTTCAGCCGGGTGTCCTGGTCCCGACCGGGAGGCATCCTGGCGCTGCTGACCATCGCACCCGTCGCGTTGTACGTGCCGCCGATGATCGCGTCACTGGGGGCCCTGCTGGTGCTTGCCGGGGTGGCGTACGCGGACCACCGGCGCAGCCACGGCAAGCCGGCGGAGACTCCCAGCCCACCGCACTGAGCCGGGCGCGAGCGCGACGCCGCCGACGGGCGACCGTCGGCGGCGTCGGCTGCCGCTCACACCAGCGCCCCGGCGTACCCCCGGACCTGCAACCTCCGCCCGGCGGTGCCGCCCAGACGCACCTGCAGGCCCAGCGGGGCGGCGGCCCGGCGGACGTCGTCGAGGTGCAGCGATCCGTGCCGGTCCACGGTGAGCACCGGGGGCTCTTCGAGTTCACCGACGGGTGCGTGGAAGGAGAGCAGGGTGACCGAGGTGGTGAGATAGCCCGGGTACGCGGCGCGGGCCGCCGCCTCGTCCGGGTGCGAGAGCACCACCAGGTCGTCGAGGTGGGCGAAGTCGGCGGCGAGTGCCCCGGCCTTCCAGTGCGCCGGTTCGTCGGCCGCGCCGGTGAGGTGTCGCGACCGGTTCGCCGAGGTGATGTAGAGGTGATCCGTCCCCGTCTCGGCGAGCGCCCGCTCGAAGAACGCGTTGGACGGGCAGGTGAGACCGGGTGCGATGACCTGTGTGGTTCGCAACCCCTGGTCGACCTGCACGAGGTGCTCGGGAAGCCGTTCCGCCGCCGGCCCCCGGAAGCCGAACGGACCGGCCCCGTAGAGGGTGTCCATCAACGCGCGCACCCGTCCGACCGGCAACCGCGGTGAGATCCGCGTCCAGTCGTACATCCCGGGGATGCGTCCGACGGCAGTGGTGATGCTGCCGACGTGGTGGGCCGGACGACCCTTGGCCAGGTTGACCCGGCGCACGGTGGCCGCGTCGGGACGGGTGACGATGGCGTAGAAGTTGGCGAACGCCGCCGCGACGACCGCACCGCCGGCGAGCGCGCGGGCCGCGACCGCGACGTCCTCGGGGCGGTCGATGTACAGGGGCGGTGTCGGGGCGTCCATGAGTCCTCCTCGGCGGGGGCCGTGAGGCAGTTCTACGTCCACCGGCCGGTACGGCGGCCAGGTCGGTCGGCGATCCGATAGCGCGCCGGGGCGACCCGAGGCGGGCGGCCGATGCGTGGACGGTACTCACCGGTGGACCGCATCGGCCGGACGGACGATTCGGTGGGTGGTAGGCGGCGACAGTTAGTCGCGTGACCCGATTGGGTACAACGCCTGCACCTCAGCAATCCACCACATTCCTCAGGAGGCAGCGATGCGCGGCACCTCGATACTCGGAGTCATCGTCGTGATCTGGTTGTTGATCGGCGCGGTCGCCGCCGGTCAGCGCGGTTACTACAGCGGCGACGACACCAACTGCGCCGAGGCCGGCACCATCCTGGTCACCATCGTGGCCGGGCCGTTGAACTACATCGGCGCCAACCCCAAGGTCGACTGCAAGCTGCCCGAGCCGTCCAAGTAGGACGGACGTTCACCGGCCCAGGCTCCCGGCGGGGGCCTGGGCCGACGCGTGGGCAGAGCGTCTCAGTTGTCGTAGACGCAGCGGCCGTCGTGGTCGCCGGTGAGGGCCGCCCTCCCTGGTCGGAGGCCGCCGCCGCGGTGGCTGGTACGCCGCGCACACCCCGTACGGCGTCCTAGGAGGCTGGTCTGCGGTCTCCCCCGCGTTTGTCGCTGCTCCCGCCGGGAACCGACCCGGCGTCAGTCACGCGGACGGCGTCGGGAGCATGGCATGCAGATCGGCTACAAGCTGGCCTCGGAGGGGTACGGCCCCCAGGAGATCATCCGGCAGGCCGTCCTGGCCGAGCAGGCCGGTTTCGACTTCGTCGAGATGAGCGACCACTACCACCCCTGGCTCGACGCGCAGGGGCACTCGTCGTTCACCTGGAGCGTGCTCGGAGCCATCGCGGCCAAGACCAGCACCCTGCGGCTGGCCACCGGTGTCACCTGCCCGACCGTCCGCTACCACCCGGCGATCATCGCGCAGGCGGCGGCGACCATGGCACTGGTCTCCGACGGACGGTTCACCCTCGGCGTGGGGGCCGGTGAACGGCTCAACGAGCACGTCGTCGGGCAGGGATTCCCCAGCTTACGAGGGCGGCACGAGCGGCTCCGCGAGGCACTGGAGATCATCCGGCTGCTCTGGCAGGGCGGCTACCAGTCCTACGAGGGTCGGCACCTGCACCTGGAGGACGCCCGGGTCTTCGACCTGCCGGACACCCCGCCGGTGATCGCCGTGGCGGCCAGCGGCGAGGCGTCGGCCCGGCTCGCCGCCGAACTGGGCGACGGGCTGTTCGCCACCGAACCGGACGCGTCGATAGTCGAGCACTACCGGCGCGCGAACGGCTCGGGCCCCCGCTACGCCGAGGTTCCGCTGGCCTGGGCCACCGACGAGCAGCAGGCGGTGCAGGCGGTGTTGCAGACCAGCCGGTGGATGGTCACCGGCTGGAAGGTGATGAGCGAACTGCCGAACCCGGTCAACTTCGACGCGGCCAGTGCACACGTCGAGGAGAAGCACATCCGCCGACTCTTCGCCGTCGGCCCCGACCCGGAGCCGTACGTCGCCAAGGTCCGCTCGTACGTCGATGCGGGCTTCGACCACATCGTCCTGCAGAACGCCGGCCCCGATCCGGACGGGTTCCTGGACTTCTTCGCCGGTGACCTCTCCGGCCGCCTGCGCGCGCCGAGCTGAACCGGGCGCCCGAAGGGCGGGAGGCGCCGAGCCGCCCCGACCGGTCGTCGGGGCGGCTCGTTGCGCGTTCGGGATGGGCGCGGTGTGCTCAGCGGAAGCAGTGCGCGACGGGCACCTGGCTGCCCTCGCAGTTGGTGGGCTCGTTCTCGACGATCACACTCTCATCGTCGATCTTGACCTGGGCGTGCGAGGCGAAGACCCCACCGGGCTTCACCGTCGAGGCGTTGTGGGTGATCTTGCTGGTGTAGACCGCGACCGAGCCCGCCGTCGCGTAGATGCCACCGCCCGTGGAGGTGGCGCCGACCGCCTCGTTGCGGGTCACGTCACTGCCGCGGACCAGCAGGTTCGCCTTCTCGGCGTAGATGCCGGCGCCGAGGCCGTGGGTGGTGTTGCCGTCGACCACGCTGTCGTCGAGCGGCGTCAGGCCCTTGACCGTCGAGATGCCGCCGCCGTTGACCGTCGACGTGTTGCCACGGATGGTCATCTTGCGCATCACCAGCACCGCGTCGGAGTTCGCCGCACCGCCGCCGACCTGCGCGGTGTTGTTCAGCAGCTCGGTGTCGGAGACCTTGGTCCGGGCCGAGAAGCTGGCCAGGCCGCCACCCTGCGCGGCGCTGTTCCGGGTGAACGAGACGCTCTCCACCTCGGCCGCGCCCCGGTAGTTGCCGAGCCCGCCGCCGTACGCGTTGGCGCTGTTGCGGTGGAACTCGGAGCGCTTCAGCGTCAGCACGCCACCGTTGAGCAGGCCCCCGCCCTTGCCCGCGGCGCCGGAGGCGCTGTTGCCGACGAACGTGGAGTCGGTGACCACCAGGTTGCCGTCGTTGAAGATGCCCCCGCCGCCGCCCTCGGGCGACAGCGACGTGCTCTGCGAGACGGTCACCCGCTCCACCAGCGCCGTCGCGCCGTGCACCACGTGCACGCTGCCACCCTCGATCGCCGAGCGACCGTTGTGCAGTTCCACGTCGCGCAGGGTCAGCTCGCCGCCGTCGCGGACGGTGAAGAACCGGAACGCGGCGGCCTGGGCGTCGCGGGCGATGGTGGCCCCGGCGCCGTCGATGGTGATGGGTTGGTAGATCACCGGCAGACCGGCGGTGTCGTCGGCCGGGTTGCGCGGAGGCGCCTCGGCGTCACCAGGGGTCTCCGCGGCGTCGGCGGCCTCCCGCGCGTCGCGGATCCCGCCGTCGTACTGGTCCTTCTCGTGGAACGCCTCGGTGAGGACGTAGCGGCACTTGGGCGCGAGACGAAGTTCCGCGCCGCCCTCGGCGTTGGCCGTCACCAGCGCCGCCACCAGCTTCGCGGCGTCGCAGGGCACCGACACGACGCCCCGCTTGCCGGTGCCCGGGGTGTTCGGGCGATCCCGCTCGCCATCGCCCTGTTCGCGGTCCTCGCCGCGCCGGTCGTCGGCCCGCCGGTCGTCGTCGCCACCGGCCGTGGTGAGCCGGCCCAGACCGGGAAGGGCGAGGGCCCGGTCGGCGGCGGCGGCCACGCCGGCCGCTCCGGCCGCCCCCACCACCAGGCTCCCCGCCAGGAAACCGCTGGCTAGGAGCCATCGGGACCGGCGCCTGGGTCGGGTCGCGCGGCCTCCTCCTGGGTACGTGGACATCAAGAATGCCTACCTTCCTGCCTACTTCCGTGACCGCGCGCCGATCCGGGCGCGGGGCGCTCGACGTACCGCCGACCACCAGACGTCACGATAAGTCCGCAATACGGACAGGAAGGTGTGAACGTGAATAGTGCCCTTATTCATCTTCGGAACCCATGAAACGGGGCACCAGGGAATCATCCGCCGACGTGGATTCCGGGACGTCGAAGCGGGTCGCGCTCGGTCCGGCGGATGATCTCCCGTACCACCGGCGGGGTGTCCCCACGGCCGAGGATGAGATAGCGCGCCAGGTGCGCGATCGGGCTCCCCTCCGACCACTCGAAGTGCGCGTGCGGCCGTACGCCGGTCGCGTCCCGCAGGGCCAACAGGATCGCGGCGATGGCGTTGGGCGCGGCCGGGCTGCTGGCCCGCAGCACCCGGAAGCCACTCACCTCGATCCCGTGCACCCGCAGCACCTGACTGAACTCCGACGGGTCGACCACGTCGATCTCCAGGAACAGCACGTCCGCGGCCCCGGGCACCGGGTTCATCCCGCGCTGCGCCCGTTCCTTGACCGTGTACTCCTTCACCGAGCCCTTCTGCCGCTTGTTCGCGATCAGGTGCAACTGCCCGTCGTGGGCCAACGACTCGGTGATGAACCGACGCGCCGGCTCGTCGAACTCGATCCGCTCGGCCCGCAGCTCGGTGGTCCGGGTGACCCGGGACACCAGCGAGACGGCGATGATGCCGAGGATGAACAACGCCGAGATGGTGATCCCGTCCGGCTGCTCGATGACGTTCTCCACCAGCGCGTACAGCAGCACCAGCGTCAGCACCGTGAAGCCGGTCGCGCCGACGCGCTGGTGGCGGCGGGCGGCCGCGATCGTCACCGCCACCGCGCCCGAGACCATCATCGCCAGGATGCCGGTGGCGTACGCGCCGGCCTGGGCGTTGACGTCGGCCCGGAACGCGATCGTGATGGCGACGCTGACGACGGTGTAGACGATCACAACCGGGCGCACCGCCCTCGCCCACTCCGGCGCCATGCCGTACGAGGGCAGGTAACGCGGCACGATGTTGATCAACCCGGCCATCGCCGACGCGCCGGCGAACCAGAGGATGAGCACGCTGCTCACGTCGTAGACAGTGCCGAATGCCTCACCCAGATAGGTGTGCGCCAGGAACGCCAGCGCCCGCCCGTTCGCGCTACCACCCGGGCGGAACTCCTCCGCCGGGATGAGCGCCGTGGTCACGAACGTGGTCGAGATCAGGTACACCGACATGATCAGGGCGGCGGTGGTGAGCAACCGACGCGTGTTGCGGATCCGGGCGGCGAGGCGGGCCTGCTTGTCCGGCCCGTCGGCCGAGATCAACGGCATCATGCTGACCCCGGTCTCGAAACCGGACAACCCCAGCACCAGCAGCGGGAAGGCCAACACGGCGGTGAACAGCACGTGGCCCGGCCCGCCCCCGGTGGCGGTCAACGCGGCCGTCCAGTCCGACACGATGTCCGGGTTCTCGACGATCCGGGCCACCGCCACCCCGACGATCACCGCGTTGAGCACCAGGAAGATCGCGACGAGGGGGATGGCCACGACCACCGCCTCGCGGAACCCGAGCAGGAACACCCCACCGAGGATGAGCAGCAGCACGACGGTGACCACGACCGGCACCAGGGCGCCGTGCGGGACGTCCGGCAGGTACGGGTTCTCCAACAGGTGCACTGTGGCGTCGGCCGAGGACAGCGTGATCGTGATGATCCACGAGGTCGCCACGAAGCCGAGCAGCACCAGGACGAAGATCTTCCCGCGCCAGAACGGCAGCAGCCGCTCCAGCATCGCCACCGAACCCTGACCGTGCGGGCTGTCGTGGGCCACCCGCCGGTACATCGGCAGCATGCCGAACAGGGTCAGCGCGACGATCAGGAGCGTCGCCAGCGGGGACAGCGCACCGGCGGCCACCGCGGCGATGCCCGGCAGGTACGACAGCGTGGAGAAGTAGTCCACCCCGGTCAGGCACATCACCTGCCACCAGGCGTGCCTGCGGTTCTGCCCCTCGGCCGTCTCCGGCCCCGGCGGCTGCACCTGGTGCTGGAAGAGCCACCGGCGCAGCGGGCTGGCCGGCGGCACCGACCGGGCCGGGCTGGCCACCTGATCGGGCACCACGACCCCCGGCCGGCCACCCGCGTGCGGGCGGGCCGGGTCACGCGCCGCCCGCAACGCCGGGTCCGGTCCGGTCGGCGCGTGGCGGCGTCCACCCCAGCGTCGTGCTCTCCCCCGGTGCTCGTCACCCATCGTCAGTCCCCACCCTCACAGGTCCTGACCCGACGGTAGGCGGTAGCCGGGTGCCCAGCCTGCCGAACCGGGGACGTGAACGCGCTGCTCAGGGCAGGTCCGGGAGGGCGAGCAGTCGGGCCAGCGCGGGCGGGTCGGCGACGGTCACCGTGGCCGCCGGGTGGCGGACCAGCCCGCCGGGCACCAGGGCCGGCACCGGCGCGCCGAACCGCAGACAGACGCCGCCGGCCGTGCTACTGCCGAAGCTCACGCCCCGGTCGACCATCGACACGTGCGGCCCGATCACCCGCCACCAGCGGTACGGGCCACCCACCTCGACGGCCGTCACGTTGTCCCGGCGGGTGCGCAGCCGCCACGGCCCGTACCGGATCACCAGGTCCTGGTCTGTCACCGCGACCCAGGCCGTCGCCGGGCGGACGCCCACCAGCGCCAACACCGGGCGGAACGCCGGATCGAAGCGGAACGGGAACCGTGTCGCGACGTCGGTCATCGCGCGCCCGGTCGGGCGGTGGGTCGGGACACCGGGCCGCCCGGTCGCAGGGGCCCGGGTCGCGCGGGCCGGGGTCGGGCGGCGGGCCGCCGCCGGGCCAGGACGGTCATGGCGCGGGCGTACCCGTTACGCGCCCGCCGACACCCGGGAATCTCGCACCGCCGACTCCAGTGCCCCACCGCCGGCCGACACCCCCCGGGCCGGCCGACGGTGGCAGACGGTCGACACCCCCCGGGCCGACCGGCTGCACCCCCTGGGTCGACCAGACCTCGGCCGACCCCGTGGGGTGGGTGGAGCTGGTGGGACGCGCTCCCGCGCTCCGCCGCCCCCCACGGGGCGGAGCGCGGGAGCCCCCCGTCCCGGCTACTGCAGGAACGCCCCGAGGGGCGAAAGCAACAGCCGGCCGAGCGCGGCGGCGTTGTCGTCCAACCGCGTGCGCTCACACTCGTGGGCGTCCGGATCGTGCCGGCACCGCCAGATCCTCTGTGCGTTGCGCCAGGCGACATCGCGGGTGTACTCGACCAGTTCCCCCTGGTACCAGTCGTCGATGTCGCCGTTGAGCATGTCGATGAGCAACTGCCACCGCTCCAGATAGCCACGGCGCAGGCCGGGGATCTTGTCGGCGAAGATGTTGTTGATCTCCAGGTAGTCGCGGTGCTGGTCGCTACCGTCGACCGGCTCCGACTCCAGGTGGTCGAACGTGGTCACCAACGCGAACGGCAGGTCGAAGTTGATGTGCGCGTTCACCCCGGCCGCCGCCGAGGGCAGCGGGCGGGCGTCCGGCCCCCGCATCCGCTCGAAGAGACACGACCACGCCTTCGGGGTGCCCGGGCTGGAGTCGGTCCACAACCGCATCGCGTCGAAGTACCGCGCGGCGAACTCCACGTCGAGCCGGGACAGGAACGCCGGGTCGACGAAGCGATCGTCGTACAGCCCGTCGAGGACGCTGCTGGTGATGGTCAGGTAGAGCTTGTTGAAGTCGGCGAGGGGGCAGCTCTCCTCCAACGGAGGAAGCCGCACCAGCAGATCCTGGAGCTTGGTGAGATGATCGACGACGGCCGGCACGTCCGCGGGATGGTCGGCGAGCAAGTCGACGATGTCCCGGTGAACGGGCCCCCAGACCGGTTCGGTCATCTCTCCTCCATGGTGGTCGGCGGCATCCCCCGTGCCGTCGTCGACGCGGCTCAGCCTTTCAGCCCGCACCCGTCGGCCGGATCAGTAGAACGACGTATCCCGGCGCGCACAGGCGCGCCGGGATACGTCGTGGTCGGTCAGCCCCGGTGGTTACGCAGCTGGATCGCGCTGGCCTGAACGCGGGTGCGGACCTGCAACTTGTCGAAGATGTGCGAGACGTGCACCCCGATGGTCCGCTCGCTGATGAACAGCCGCTGCCCGATCTCCTTGTTGGTCAGCCCCTCCGCGACCAACGCGAGCACTTCCCGCTCCCGCGCGGTCAGCGCCGCCAACTCGTCGTCGGACGCCTGGGCCGGTGCCCCCCGGGTGGCCCCGGCGGTGGTGTCGCTCTCCTCCAGCGACACCCGGGCCCGCCCGGCCAGCTCGCGGATCTCCGAGGTCAACGGCACCGCGCCCAACCCCTGCGCCACCTCGTACGCCTCGCGCAACAGCTTGCCGGCGGTCGCCAGCCGACTGCGCCGAGCCAACAACGCCTCGGCCTGCCGCAGCCGCGAGTACGCCGCCGGATAGGGGTGGTTACGCCGGTCCCACTCGGCGACCGAGGTCGCCCACAGCTCCGGGTCACTGCCGTCGAGGCGGCTGACCTCGGCGGCGCAGAGCGCCAGGAACCCCTCCACGACCGAGCGCACCGGTCGGGCCGCGCCGGCGCTCTTGCGGGCCATCCGGTCGGCGACGTCGCGCAGTCGGCGCACCGCCGTCGGGTCCACCTCCAGGGTGCGGCTGGCGTGCGCCTCCGCCTCGGCGCGCAGGCCGTGCCAGACCAGGGCGGACAGGATCATCACGTCGTCGGAGCGGCTCTCGGTGAGGCCGCGCTGCACCGCCAGCCGCGCCACGTCGTGCCGGCCCTCCCACATGGCCAGCCCGGAGCGCAGGGTGAGCAGCGGGATGACGTGCCGCGCCCCGCCGCCGGCGAGCAGGGTCGCCACGGCGTCCAGGTCCCGACCGGCGGCCTCGATGTCGCCGTAGCCCACCGAGAGCCGGCACCGGGCGAGCAGCAACTCGACGGCGTCCGCACCGGACGGTCGCTGCCGCAACGCTACGGCGACGACCTTCTCCGCCTCGGCCCACTGACCGACCCGGAACAACCCGTTGATGGCGATGGCCAACAGCCGGGTGCCCCAGGTGCGGCCCAACCCCAGCTCGGCCACCCGTTCGGCACCCCGCCGGGCCACCACCACACCCTCTTCGAGGATGTTCAGCGGCCCGGTCAGCAACTCCGCCAGGTGCAGGTACGCGCAGGCCACGTCCTCGGGACGGCCGGCGCGTTCGGCGGTGTCGAGGGCGTCGCGCATGACCGCCAGGCCGGCGTCCGGATCCTCCAGGAAGGCGTCGCTGAAGCCCAGCGCCGAGCTGGCGAGCACGACCTCGGTGACGGACCCCTCCACGTTCTCGGCCAGCGCCAGCGCCTCGCGTGCCCGGTCACCGGCATCGGCGTACCGGCCCAGGTGCAGCAACAACTCGGCCAGGCGCGCGGCGGCCGCGGCGCGGTCGCGCGGGGAGCAGTCCGCCGCCTTCAACGCCCGCTGGTACTCCTCCTCGGCCAACGCGGAGCGACCGGCGGCGGCCAGGTAACGGGCCCGGCGGATGTGCAACGCGCAGCTCGGTTCACCACCCTGGAGCGTGGCCAGCTCCTCCAGTAGGGCCAACGCGCGGGCGTGCTCCCCACTGTGGTGGGCGGCCTCGGCGGCGTTCCCGAGCAGCTCGACGCGGTCCACCGCGAGAGGGCCCGAGTCGGCGGCGAGCTGCAACGCCACCGACCAGTGGCGGTGCGCCTCGGCGTAGCCGCCCAGCCGCTCGGCCTCCTGCGCGGCGGCCACCGCCGCCGGTAGGGCGCGCGCCGGGTCACCGGCCAGCCGCCAGTGGTGTGCCAGTCGGGCCTGGTGCAGCTCACCGGGCGCCGAGGTCAGCGCCTCGGCGTAGCGGCGGTGCAGCCCGGAACGCTCGGCCGGCAGCAACTCGTGCGCCAGCACCTCGGCGACGAGGCGGTGCCGCAGCCGGTAGCCGTCGTCCGCGCCGACCAGCAGCCGGTGTGCCACCGCCGCGCGGGCCGCGTCGATCAGCTCGTCCTCGGGCAAGCGCAGCACCTCGGCCAGCAGCCAGTGCTGCACCGGCTCGACGCCGGCGGCCACCGCGTGCACCACCGCGTGCGCGTGCTGCGGCAGCGCGTCGACCCGGTCGAGGAAGATCTCCCGCAGCGTCTCGGACAGGCCGTCGCGGCCGTCACGCAGGTCGCGGGCCAACTCCTCGATGACGAACGGGTTGCCACCGCTGCGCTGCCACACCTGCTCGGCGGCGTCCCCGGACAGGGCGCGGCCGACCACCGCGGCGGCGAGCTCCTCCGTCTCGGCCCGGCCCAGCGGCGCCAGGTCGAGCACCCGCACCGTCCGCAGACGACGCAGCTCGGTGAGCACCCGGCGCAGTGGGTGCGCACCCTGCAACGACTCGGCGCGCACCGCCGCCAGCACCGAGAGCTGGAGGTCGCCCAGACCGGCCAACAGGTAGAGCAGCAGTTGCCGGGTGCTGCGGTCGACCCACTGGAGATCGTCGAGGATCAACACCAACGGTCTGCCCTCGGCGATCAGGTGCAGCCCACGCGACACCCGCTCCAGCAACGCGCCCGCGCCGTCCGGGCCGGCGGTCTCGTCGGCGACCATCTGCAACAGCCCCCGCACCGCCGAGGAGCTGCGCGCGCGGGCGGCGGACAGGTCCGCGTCGTAGCGGCGGAGCGCCTGCAACAGCGGGTGCAGCGGGGAGGCGTCGCCGATGTCCAGACAGCTGCCGGTGAGCACCACGGCGCCCTGGTCACGCAGCCGGTCACCGATCTCACCCAGCAGCCGGGTCTTGCCCACACCACTCTCACCGGTCAGGAAGACGGCGGCGGTCTGCCCGTGCGCCGCGTCACCGAGCAACGCGGACCGAACCGACCGCACCAGCTCAGCCCGACCCACGAGCGGTGCGGTGTCCACATCGCTGGCCATGGCACGCAGCCTAATCACAGTGCCCCGCACCGTTCTACGGCCGCCCGCCGCTTGTGGTACTCCTCGCGTCGACTTTGCGACTAAAGGTTGCGGGTGGCCGACATACGTCGTTCTGCAGATCCCCCGGGAGCCCAGGGATGCCAATCTCCGGAGGTCATCAGGCAGAGAACGCGGAGAAGGGCCGGTGCGATACCCATGACCAGCAGCATCGTCGTCGTCGACCCGCGACGGACCGGCACCGGGCACTGGCCGGTGCCGGTGGAGAGACGCATCGTCACCGTCCTCTTCGCGGACATCGTCGGCTCCACCGGCCTGGTGGACCGGCTCGACCCGGAGGACGTCCGCGCCCTGCAACGGGCCTACTTCGACGCCGTCGCCGGCGTGCTGCACCGCTGGCAGGGTGTCGTGGAGAAGTACGTCGGCGACGCGGTGATGGCCCTCTTCGGCGCTCGGCACTCGGACGGCTTCGACGCGTACCGGGCGGTGCGCGCCGGGCTCGAGATCCAGGCCGCGCTGGACCGCCGGCCGATGGTCGACGACATCAAACTGCGCGTGCGCGTCGGTGTCGCCACCGGCGAGGTCGTCGTCGACCTGGGCGGTGCCGTCAGTGGCGGGCACGGGGTGGCCAGCGGCGCGGTGATCACCACCGCCGCCCGTCTGCAGGAGTACGCGGAGCCCGGCGCGGTGGCGCTCTGTGCGGCCACCGCAGGCGCCACCGCCGGCCTGATCACCCAACGTCAGCTGGTGGCGGTGCCGGTGGCCAGCCGGGTGCCTCCGATGCCGGTCTGGCACGCGGTCGGCCCGGTACGCCCCGGCACCGACCGCCACGACGGCCCGCTGATCGGTCGTCGCCGCGAACTGGCCACCATCCGCGACCAGGTGAGCCGGGCCGTCCGCGAGCAGAGCCCGAGGTGGCTGTCGCTGGTCGGCCCGACCGGCAGTGGCCGCAGCCGCCTGCTGCACGAGCTGACCCGTGGGCTGACCACCGTGGACGGCCGGCCGGTGCGCTGGTGTGTGGCGACCTGCCAGCCGTACCCCGATCAGGCTCTGGCGCCCGCCGCCGACCTGCTCCGCGGCCTCGCCGGGGTGCGGCACGGCGACGGCCCGGCGGTGGTCCACGACCGGTTGGTCGCCGCCCTGACGTCGCTGTTCCCGCCGGAACGGGTCGCGGCGGCGATCCCGGCCCTGCAGCGGTTCCTGACCAGCCCGGACAGCTCGTCGGCCGCGCTGGCGGGGGCGGCGGCCTGCCGCGACGTCCTGCTGCGCCTGGCCGCGCACCAACCGCTCGTCGTCGCCGTGGACGACGTGGACCGGGCGGCGCCCGCGATGAGCCGGTTCCTGCACGCGCTGTTCACCGCGGCGACGGCGCGCGGTCTGCCGCTCGCCCTGATCACCCTGCACCAACCGCAGTGGGCCGATACCCGGCCCAGCCCGGCGCGACGGATGACGATCGGACCACTGGCCACGGTGCAGTCCGGGCGGCTGCTGCGCCACCTGCTCACCCGGGCCGGACAGCCGGTGACCCTGGTCGACCGGCTGCTGCCACTGGTGGGAGGCCGACCCGGGCACGCGGCGGCGTACGTCGCGTCGCTCGTGGACGGCGCCGACCCGGTGGCGCTCGCCCTGCCCGAGGCGCTACGCCGGGTCGTCGGCGCCGAGCTGGACACCCTCGACGGTGAACGGCGGGCGGTGCTGATGGCCGCCGCCACCCTCGGCGGGGTGATCTGCGGCGACGCCGTCGACCGGGCCCTCGGCTGGCCGCCCGGCCGGTCCGCGCCCACGCTACGGGCATTGGTCGCCGCCGGGCTGCTGCTCCCCCGCCGTGTCGGTGGGTACGCGTTCGCCGCGCCCGCGCTGCGTCAGGTCGCCGCCGAGCGCCTGCCCCGCGCGTTGCGGGCCGTCTTCGGCCGCCGCGTCGCCGACGTCGTGGACCTCGACACCGTCCACCCCAACGTCGTCCGCGCCGACGTCGACCGCGCCGGCGCTGACCCGGCAGGCGCCGGTCGTGCTGCCGCCAGCAGCAAGGCCGTACGGCGCGCCGAGGGCGTACCGCGCGCCGAGGTCGTGCCCCTCGACGCCGTTCGTGCGCGGAACAGCCGGCTCGGCGCCGCCGTCGCGCGCACCAACCGCCTCGACGCCGTCTTCGCGATGTCGCCCTCCGACGTGTCGCGCCACCGCCCCCGCAGCCCGACGGTGACCACCTCACCGGCCGCGTCCACCAGCGGAACGGACCCGAGGCTCCGGGCCGTCCCGTCGACGGGCGGCGTGCCGCCGACCCGAGGGTCTACGAGGGCTACCCATGCGGGCGGGCAGCGGGCACCCGGTGCGGACCGGGCCTCGCCAGCGATCCGCGTCGTGCCTGCCGTGCCGGGGTCAGCCGAACGCACCGCGCCTGCCGACGTCGGGAGTCCACCTGGGGTGGTGCGCGCCCTGCCACGCCCTCCGGCGACCCATTGGGGGGACGGTCTGGCCGCCTCGGCGTGAGGCTCCGTCTCTATGGTCGTCGGAGGCCGAGCGGCTCGACACGCCGAGCACCGCCCTGTCGAGCTGGCACGGTCGGCCCGACCATCCCACTCAGGTCGGCGGGAGCGGGGTCAGGCCGGTCGCCCGCCGAACTGCCAGTCGTGCACCTCGACGTCGGCGTACCGGTCCACGGTCAGGATGGCGCGGGCCGCGTCCCGGGACGACGCCCGAAGCAGCGCGGCGGTGCCCAGCCACGTGCCGCCGTCGTCGGACAGCAGCGGCCCGTACGCGATCAGCTCGTCCGGGTCGGGTGGCACGGCCAGGTCGACGGCCTGCCCCTCCCCGAGACCGAGCACCAGGTACCTGTCACCGCCGGTCCGACCGCCCGGGAAGTCCCACATCGTGCGGCCCAGCGTGTTGCGCCACCGGCGCACCAGCACATCCCGGTAGACGCCGGCCTGGTAGTTGGGCTCGTCGAAGGCGAACGCCCGCGCGGCGGCCGAGTCGGGCAGATCGACGATGTGCACGCTGCCGGTGGCAGTGTCACCGGACAGAGTCGGGCCGCGAGCGATCATCTCGGTAGCGAACCGGTCCATGTAGGACCAGTGCTCGGCCAACAACTCGTCGCGTAGCGCCCCCGAGCCGGGCCGGTCACGGTGGTAGCACAGGAATTCCATGCCGCACATTGTCGACGCCGGGTCCCATCCCCGCCGAGCCGAGGTCGGCCATCGGTTCTAGGGCACGGTCGCCGAGGCCAGCAGTGCCGCCGTGGGCAGCGCGAGCAGGCCGTCCGCGTCCCGGTAGGGAGCGGTCACCTCGTCGTACACGGCCCGGATGCGGGCCAGCACGTCCGGAGGTTGGGCGATCAGCACCAGGCCGGGCTTGCTGATGCCGTTGGCGGGGCCGCTCCACCACGTCTCGGGGTCGGTGCGATGCGCCCACGTGATCGTCTCGCAACGCACGTCGGCGAGACCAGCGGCGTCGAGCAACCCGCCGAGACCATCCGGGGTACGGGGGAAGTCCCGGTCCGCGTCCACCGTCGGCGCGGTCGGACGGTCGACCCCGGCGGTGTCGAAGACCGTCCCCCACAGGCTCTGCGCCTCGGGCGCGGGGTCCGGCCACACCGTCACCGCGATCCGGCCGCCCGACCGGACGACCCGTCGCAGCTCGTCCAGCGCGGCGAGCGGATCACCCACGTGGTTGATGACGAAGTTCGCCACCGCCGCGTCGAAGGATCCGGAGGCGAACGGGAGGCGCGGCAGTGCCGCGAGGCGGACCTCCTCGGCCGACGGGACACGGCGGCGCGTCAACTCCACCATGCTCGGCTCGGCGTCGACGGCGACGACGACCGCGCCACGGGCGCTCGCCAACCCGGCCACGGTCCCGGATCCGGTGCCGGCATCGAGCACCCGCGTGCCCGCACCGACGTGCGCGGCGTCCAACAGCGCTGGTGCCGGATGGGCGCAGAGCGCGGCGAGGCTGCGGTCGTACGCGGCAGCCCGCCCGGACCAGTGCGACCGCACGTACTCGTCGTAGGCAGTCGTCGTCATCGCCCGTACCCCCCTCAATGATCTTGATGATGGTGCCACGATATCGAACGGGATGCGTCCCCGAGCGCCCCGCGCACCGACGGGACACCACGCGGCCCCCGGGTGAACTGGCCGTTCGTTGTCCACGGCGACCGGTGGGCCGCCCACGGGATGACTAGGATCGGCCCAGTCATGCTGCTACGGGTGCTCGGGCCGCTTGAGGTCGAGGTCGACACAGGCGGACCGGTCGACCTCGGCGGCCCCCGTCAACGCGCCGTGCTCGCGCTGCTGCTGGCGGCCCGAGGCGAGGTCGTCCCCGTCGGTCGGATGATCGAGGATCTGTGGCGGGGTGCCCCTCCGCCCCGGGCGATCGCCTCCCTGCAGGCGTACGTCTCGCACCTGCGCCGCCTGTTGGAACCCGCCCGGGAACGCCGGGCACCGGCGCGGGTCCTGGTGACCGCGCCGCCCGGCTACGCGATCCGGGTGCCTACCGACGCCGTGGACGCCGGCCGGTTCGAGGCGCTTCTCGCCGAGGCACGGGCGGTCAACGCCGCCGAGCCGGGCCACGCACGGCGGCTGCTGGACGCCGGGCTCGACCTGTGGCGCGGGCCCGCGTACGCCGAGTTCGCCGAGGAGCCGTGGGCCCAGCCGGAGGTGCTGCGGCTGGAGGAGCTGCGCCTCGCCGCGCGGGAGCTGCTGCTCGACGTGACAGTGCGTGGGGGCGGCGCGGCCGAGGCGGTGCCGGAGGCGGAGGTGCTCACCCGGCAGGCGCCACTGCGGGAGGAGAGTTGGCGGCTGTTGGCGCTGGCGTTGTGGCGTACCGGTCGGCAGGGCGACGCCCTCGCCGCGCTGCGTCGCGCCCGGGCGACGCTGGCCGACCAGCTCGGCCTGGACCCGGGTCCGGCCCTGGTCGAGCTGGAGTCCGCGATCCTGGGTCAGCGTGTCGACCTGCTTGCGCCGGTGGCCACGACGGCGGCGAGCGTCGCCGCCCCGGCGAGCGAGGAGGTGTTCGTCGGACGGGAGGCCGAGCTGGCCGCCCTCGGGCGGGCGGCCACCGAGGCCGCGACGAACGGGCCGCGCGTCGCGCTCGTCAGCGGCGAGGCCGGCGCGGGCAAGACGACGCTGCTCGCCCGGTTCCGGGAGGAACTCGGCTCCCGCGGCTGGCTGGTCACCGTCGGCCGCTGCCCGGAGGTCGAGGGCGCTCCACCGGCCTGGCCGTGGGTCGAGGCGCTGCGGCAGCTCGCCGAGCAGGTGCCGCCGGGAGGGCTCGCACCGGCGCTCGCGCCGCTGCTCGGCGGCGGCGACGGCGAGGCGGGTGGTGACGTCGCCGCGGGCCGGTTCCGCCTGCACCGCGCGGTCGGCGCGTGGTTGGGCGAGGCCGCGGCCGGAAGACCGGTCGCGGTCGTCCTGGACGACCTGCACGCCGCCGACGCCGAGACGCTGCTCCTGCTGAACAGCGTCACCGAGATGACCACCGGCGCCGCGCTGTTCGTCGCGGCGATGCGGCCCACCGACAACCGCGAGCGGCTCGCCGACACGATGGCCGTCCTGGCCCGGCGGTCACCCCACCGGATCCAGTTGGGCGGCCTGACCACGGCCCAGGTCGAGCGGATGCTCGGCGCGCTGGCCCGGACCCCCCTCGACTCCGACACGGTCGCCGCGCTGACCGAACGCACCGGGGGAAACCCGTTCTACGTACGCGAGTCGGCCCGGCTGCTCGCCGCCGAGGGCACGCTCGTCGCCACCTCCGAGGTGCCGGAGGGGGTACGCGACGTGCTGCGCCGCCGACTCACCCGCCTGCCGCCGTCGGCGGTCTCGGTGCTGCGCCTCGCCGCCACCCTGGGGCGGGAGGCGGACCTGCGGACACTCGTCGACGCCTCCGACACCGACGAGGCGTCCACCCTCGAAGCCGTGGAGGTCGGGTTGACCGCCGGCCTGCTCACCGAACCGGCGCCCGGGCGGGTGCGCTTCGTGCACGGCCTGGTCCGCGACACCGTCTACACCGACCTGTCCCACCTGCGCCGGACCCGCCTGCACGCCCGGGTCGCCGACGCCACCCGCCGACTGGCACCCGAGGACTACCCGTCGCTGGCCCACCACTACGCCCGCGCCGCGTCGGCCGACACCGCCGCGCTCGCCGTCGACTACGCCGTCCGCGCCGCCGAGCTGGCCGAGCGGCGGTACGCGTACGACACCGCGATCGAGGTACTGGGCCACGCGCTCGACGCCGCCGCGACGGTCGCCGGGGACCGCGACGCGCTGCGGGTCGATCTGCTCGGCCGACTGCTGCGCGCCCAGGCGCGGGCCGGCGCGGTGGCCGCCGCCCGGGCGACCCGCGCCCGGGCGATCGACGTCGCCGCCGCGTCCGGTCGGGACGACCTGCTGGTCGCGGCGTTCACCGCGTGGACCGTCCCGACGCCGTGGCTGACGCACGCGTACGGCGTGGTGGACCACCGGGTCGTGGAACTGCTCACCCGGCTCCTGCGGACCGGCGACCTGGACCCGGTCGCCCGCTGTCGACTGCTCGACGCGCTCGCCACCGAGCTGGACGGCGAGGCGGACCCTCGGGGCGCGGCGTCCGGGCGGGAGGCGCTGGCGTTGTCACGGCGGCTGGACGATCCCGAACTGCGCGCGCTCGGGCTGGCCGCGCGGGTCCGCACCATGAGCTACGAACGGGAAGCACGGCACCGTCGGGACCTGGCTTTGGAGCTGCGCGACCTCGCCGACGAGAACGGGCTGGTGACGTACCGCTCGGTCGCCGAGCAGGTGCTCGGCCACTGCGCCGCCGCGCTCAACGAGCCGGGCGAGCTCCGCGCCAGTGTCGCCCGCCACGGGTGGCTGGCCGACACGTACCAACTCAACGAGGCGCAGGTCATCCACCTGTGTGCCCTGGGTGCCATCGCGCACGTCGCCGGTGACTTCGTCGCGGCGCGGCGACACTACGACGAGGTCGCCGTGCAGATGCGGCGGCAGGGTTCGCTGCACGCCGAGGCCTTCCACTACTTCTCCGTGGCGACCCTGCTGATCAGCCAGGGACGCTTCGGTGAGCACGTGGAGGCCACCCTGCGGGTACGCGAGTCGTTGGGGCCGATCGTGGACGACCTGCTGGCGCTGGCGCTGATCGACAGCGGGCGGGTGGACGAGGCGCGGGCCATGCCGCTCGGGCGGCACACCTACCGCCCCGACTACTTCGAGTCGGCGCTGCTGAGCGTACGCGGGATGGTCATCGTGGCGCTGGGCCGACGGGACCTGGCCCAACCGGTGATCGACGCC
Organism: Micromonospora sp. WMMD1155; assembly: GCF_029581275.1. Taxonomy (NCBI): domain Bacteria; kingdom Bacillati; phylum Actinomycetota; class Actinomycetes; order Micromonosporales; family Micromonosporaceae; genus Micromonospora; species Micromonospora sp. WMMD1155. Next base: position 6,177,535 of record NZ_CP120742.1, on the reverse strand, counting down.
CTGCTCCCGGTACGCGACCAACTGGCCGGTTTCGCCACCACCGCGGCCGTGGTACGGCCGGTCGCGTTGACGCTCGGGGAGCTGTTCCGCCTGCTGGGGCGCACCGAGGAGGCGACGCGGCACTTCACACTGGCGGCCGGGGTGGCCCGCCGGTGGGAGTCGCCGCACTGGCTGGCCGCGGCGACGGCGGCACTGGCGGACTGACCGTCGCGGTCGGTGGATTCCAAGTCGCTTCCAAGTGGCACCGGGCATGATCGACGAATCTGTGCCAGTTGATCCTCGGAAAGGTCACCGTGAACCAGAACCACCGCGAAGCCATGGCCGACGTGCGCGACATGTACATGGCCCACACGACGTTCCGTCGCGAGTTCAGCCTGCTGCCGCAGCTCGTCCGCGACGTCGCACCGGGTGACGCCAAGCGAGCGGAGGTCGTCGGCGCCCACGCCGAGCTGCTCTGCCACATGCTGCACCTGCACCACGAGGGGGAGGATCTGCTGCTGTGGCCGCGGCTCGTCGAGCGCGGCGGCGAGGAGGCGGCGGCGATCGTGCCCACGATGGAGAAACAACACCACGCCATCGAGGAGGCCCACGCGGCGGTGGTCGCCCTGCTGCCCGGCTGGCGGCGTACCGGGCGCGGCGGTGACCAGCTCGCTGACGCGTTCGAGCACCTGCGCGTCGCGCTGATCGAGCACATGGCCATGGAGGAGGCCGAGATCCTGCCCCTGGCGCAACGGCACGTCACCGCCCGGGAGTGGATGCAACTCGGCGAGCACGGCATGAGCAACTCCCCGAAGAAGCAGCTGCCGCTGGCCTTCGGCCTGGCCATGTACGAGGGCGACCCCGAGGTGATCAAGGCGGTGCTGGCCCACGCCCCGCTGCCGGCCCGGCTGCTCATGCCGATCATCGGACCCCGACTGTTCGCCGGCCACGCCAAGCGGGTGCACGGCACCGCCACTCCCCCGCGCATCGGCGCCGGGGCCCGCTGAGCGAGGTCGACGACCGAGCAGGCCGGACGAACGCGAGTTCGGCGGGGGCACCGAGGTCGACCGCGTCGTTGAGGGGCAGCGCGGTCGTCACCCGGGGTTGACGTGACCGCCGTCGGGGGCAGCGCGGTCGCGTCCGGACACGGTGACGTGAGCGCGTTGGGGTCAGCGCGGTCGCGTCGGGGGGACGCGCTCGCGTTGGGGGACGCGCTCGCGTTGGGGGCAGCGCCGTCGTGTCGGGCCTGGTCAGGGGGCGGCCAGGAAGGCCAGCACCCTGGGCCAGGTCGCCGCGCTGGCGGCCGGGGAGTACTCGCCGGCTTCCGGGTCGGTGAACAGGTGACCGACGCCGGGGTAGCGGAAGACCGTCAGGTCGGCGCCCGCGTCGGTCATCGCCTGCTGCCACTCGTCGACCTCGTCCGGGGTGTCGTACGGGTCGGGGTGGGCGAGGTGCAGCTGCACCGGCAACCCGGACCGGACCGCGTCCGGCGCGCCGCCGGTGCCGTGCAGCAGGAGCAGCCCGCCCGCGTCGGGTCGCTCGGCCAGCAGCGCCCCGGCCACGCCGGCGCCCATCGAGAAGCCGGCGAGAACCGTCTCGGGTGGCAGGTCGGTCAGCGCCTGCCGGGCCCGGTCCAGCACCACCTCCTGACCGACCTTGTCGAGCAGCGCGAAGCCCTCCTCGACGGTGTCGGCGGCCGGAACGCCGTACAGGTCGGGGGTGCTGACCTGGTGCCCGGCGGCGCGCAGCCGGTCGGCGGCGGCGCGTACGGCGGGCCGCAGCCCGTACACGGAGTGGAACAGCACGACGTGTCGCATCACGTCATCCTGCCGCAACCGGCCGCCTACCAAGGGTGGCCACGCGGGGCGGCGGTCAAACCAACGCCGCCAAGCGCGCGCGGGACGGCGGTCAGACCAACGCCGCCAGCCGCGCGACGAGGTCGGCCGGCGGCGGCATCGCGGCGATCTCCCGACTGACCTGCCCGGCGGCGGTGCGCAGGGCGTCGTCGGTGAGCAGGCGGGTCAGCGCCTGCGCGGTGATGTCCCGGGGGCGCAGCGCCAGACCGGCGCCGCGACGGGCGACCAGCTCGGCGTTGTGCCGCCGGTCCCCCGCACCGACGGTGGCGAGCTGGGGCAGACCTGCGGCGAGGGCGCCGAAGACGCTGCCCGCCCCACCGTGGTGGACCAGCGCCGCGCTCGCCGGCAGCGCCGCGTCGAGCGGGATCCAGTCGACGACCCGCACGTTGCCGGGCAGCGAACGGGCCGACCGCTCGTCCGGTCGGACCAGCACGATCTCGGCGTCGACCTGAGCGGCGGCGGCCACCACGGCGGGCATCGGCCCCCGGTCGCCGGGGCCGGTCAGGGTGCTGCGGGTGACCAGGATCCGGGGCCGGTCGCCCGGCTCGCGCAGCCAGGTCGGCAGCTCGCCGCCGCCGATGTAGGAGTCGTACCGCATCGGCCAACCGGCCTGGGTGGCGACGCTGGGAGGGGCCACGGCGAGGGCGGCGGCAGGTGGCGGCAGTTCGGTCAGACCGTGTCGGCGCAGTGCGGCGCCGAGCCGGGCGGTGGTCGCGCGGACCAGGTCGCGGCCGTCGAAGAGGGCGTTCTCCTGGCGTACGGCCGGCACGTCGAGGCGAGCGGCGGCCACCGCGCCGGCGACCGCGAACGGTTCGTGCAGCACCAGATCCGGCCGCCAGCGGGCGGCCAGTGCGACCACCGGATCGGTGAGCTGGTCGTTGAGCGCGCCGAAGAGCAGGCCGGCGCCCCGGGTGCCGGCGGTGCCGGCCATTTCGGCGCGGGCGATCAGCGGGTGGCGGGGAAAGACGCGCAGCGCGATCCGGCCGAAGTCGAAGCCCGGTGCGATGTCGTGGACGGCCAGCCCGGCGTCGGCGGCGGTCAGACCGCCGCCGCCGGTGGCCAGCAGCACGTCGTGGCCGGCGTCGCGCAGCGCGACCGCGAGCGGCACCAGCGGGAAGACGTGCCCGACGAGCGGGGCGGAGACCACCAGCACGCGCATGGGCAGGATCCTATGTCTTCACCGACGTCGAGGCGGCCCGGTGCACCTGCCCCGTTCCCGAGGCGGCTCTACCGGGAACGGCACCGGCCCTTCGCGATGCCGGCCGTCAGACCGCCGCCGGTCGCTGGTCGACGATGCGGCGCATCTTGCCCATCTAGCGTTCCACCCCTTCATCGCGTGCCTCTGGTGCGGCGGTCCCGTGGGGTTGCGCGTACCGTACGCCCGCCATCGCGAGGTTGACGCGGCGGTCAGCGGGCGGCCGGCAGCCGGTGCAGGGCGTCGACCAGGGGGGCCAGCTCGGGGGTGGCCGCCGCGTCGGCGAGCGCGTCGCCGAGCACCCGGTCGTGGGTGGGCCGGGCCTGGTCGAGCAGCTCGGAGCCGGCCGGGGTCAGCTCGGTGTAGATGCCGCGCCGGTCGTCGGCGCAGAGGATGCGGGTGAGCAGGCCGCGCTGCTCCAGGCGGGTGACCAGGCGGGTGGTCGCGCTGCCGGAGAGCGCGGCGGCGCGGGCGAGCTGACTCATCCGCATGTGCCAACCGTGCTGGCGCGAGAGCGCGTCGAGGACCGTGTATTCGACGACGGACAGGTCGTGACCGGCCTGCAACGCCCGCTCCAGGGACGTCTCGATCAGCCCGTGCAGGGCGGCGAGGGTGCGCCAACCCTGCGCGCGGATCTCGACGGCGTCGTCGGCGATGCCCATGCCGGCCCTCCTCGATGTGATCTGGACGGCCTAAGGCTACCACGCTTGCGCCGATATAAAGCGCGTGCAATTATTTCGTTGCTGACGCGTGTAGTTGCACGCGCCTTCCATCTGACCCCTCCCCCGATGGGAAGACCATGTCCGTACGCCAACAGTCCCTGCCACCCGGCCTGATCGCGCTGGCCATCGGCGCCTTCGGCATCGGGCTCACCGAGTTCGTGATCATGGGTTTGCTGCCCGAGGTGGCCGCCGACTTCGCGGTCACCGAGCCGGTGGCCGGCTGGCTCATCTCCGGCTACGCGCTCAGCGTGGCCGTCGGCGGGGTCGCCCTCACCGCGGCGGTCACCCGGCTGCCCCGTAAGCCGGTGCTGCTCGGCCTGATGGTGCTCTTCATCATCGGCAACCTGCTCTCCGCCGTCGCCGGCGACTACGCCGTGATGATGGCCGGTCGGATCGTCGCCGCGCTCTGCCACGGCGCGTTCTTCGGCATCGGCGCCGTGGTGGCCGCCAACCTGGTCGCGCCGGCCCGCCGGGCGGGCGCCATCGCCATGATGTTCGCCGGCCTGACCATCGCCAACGTCCTCGGTGTCCCCTTCGGCACCTTCCTCGGGCAGCACTTCGGCTGGCGGTCGACGTTCTGGGCGATCACCGCGATCGGTGTCGTCGCGCTGATCGGGCTGGCCCTGCTCATCCCGGCTCGCGACACCGCTCCGGCCGACCGTCCGGCCGCCGGGCTGCGTGGTGAGCTGCGCGCCTTCACCCACTCGCAGGTCTGGCTCTCCCTGGTGATCACCGTCCTGGGCTTCGGCGGGATGTTCGGCGCGTTCACCTACATCGCGTTCACGCTGACCGACGTCAGCGGCTTCGCCGCCGGGACCGTGCCGTGGCTGCTCGTCCTCTTCGGAGTGGGGCTCTTCGTCGGCAACCTGCTCGGCGGCCGGGCGGCGGACCGGTCCCTGTCCCGCACCCTGGTCATCGTCCTGGCCGCGCTCACCGTCGTGCTCGTCGGCTTCGCGCTGACCGCGACGAGCCCGGCGCTGACGATCGTCTCGCTGGTGCTGATGGGTGGGTTCGGTTTCGCCACCGTGCCGCCGCTGCAAATGCGGATCATGCACTACGCGCACCAGGCGCCGACCCTGGCGTCCGGGGCGAACATCGCCGCGTTCAACCTCGGCAACGCGCTGGGCGCCTGGATCGGCGGTGTGACCATCGCCGCCGGGCTCGGCTACACCTCGCCGATCTGGGCCGGCGCGGCGCTCACGCTGGCCGGGCTGGGCGTCCTGCTCGGGGCGCTGCGCCTGGCCCGTCGCGGCGAGCCGGCGCAGACCGACGCGGACCTGGTCGAGACGGCGGCCTGAGCCGCCGGGAGGAGTACGCCGGGCCGGGCGGATACCCGACCCGGCGTCACTCTGATCATCGCCCCGCCATCATCTCGCAATTGCAAGTTATGTGCAACAAGGTCTGGACAACGTCGACGCGTCGTAACTAGCCTTCCCTCCATGAGTCCTTACATCACGGATCCGTGGGCGTGGCAGGAGAGCTGGGACCGCCAGCAGGAGGCGTTCATGCCGGACCGGGAACACCGGTTCACCGCCATGCTCGACACCGTCGACGCGATCCTCGACGGTCAGCCACCGCGCGTGCTCGACCTGGCCGGTGGCACCGGCAGCATCTCGCTGCGGACACTGGCGCGCTTCCCCGACGCGGAGGCGACACTGCTGGACCTCGACCCGGCGCTGCTCGCCATCGCCCGCGCCTCACTGGGTGATCGGGCGACCATCGTCACGGCCGACCTCGGCACCCCGGACTGGCGCTCCGCGCTCCCGCACCGCGAGTACGACGCCGTGCTCACCGCCACCGCCCTGCACTGGGTGCCGGCCGACCGGCTCGGCCGGCTCTACGCCGAACTGCGCGACGTGCTACGACCGGGAGGGGTCTTCGTCAACGCCGACCACATGCCGGACGACGGCCTGCCGGAGCTGACCAAGCGGCTGATGGACCGGGCCCGGGACCGGCGTAACGCCCGGTACGCGACCGGCACGATGCTGTCCTGGTCGGACTGGTGGGACCGGGCCGGCGCGGATCCGGCGCTGTCCCCGTCGGTGCGCCAGCGACAGGACATCTACCCGACCGGGCACAGCCCGGAGTGGAGCCCGCCGGTGTCCTGGCACCTCGCCGCGCTCACCGCCGCCGGGTTCGGCGAGGTCGGCACGGTGTGGCGGGGTGGCGCGGACGCCGCGGTCGCGGCAGTGCGCTGACGCAGGCAGCGCGCTCGGGGCCTGTCGACGGCACTACGCTGGGGACCCGTGGCAGAGCCGCTGGACCCGCGTACCGACCCGGACGTCGACCTCCGGGTCCCCGCCGACCGGGGTGAGCTGACCGCGCACCCCGCGACGACCCTCGCCGCCATCGCGGTCGGCGGGGTGCTGGGCGCGCTGGCCCGGGCCGGCCTGCAACACGCCGCGCCCCACTCACCGACGGGCTTCCCGTGGGCGACCTTCGGCATCAACACGTCCGGGTGCCTGCTGATCGGCGTGCTGATGGCGGTGCTCGGGCACCTCGACGGCGGGCCTCCCCTGGCTCGCCCCTTCCTCGGGGTCGGGGTGCTCGGCGGGTTCACCACGTTCTCCGCCTACGCGGTCGACATCCAGCAGGCGCTGGTCGCGGGCGCTCCAGGTACCGCGCTGGCCTACCTGGCCGCGACGCTGCTCGGGGCGCTCGCCGCGGTGGGGTTGGGCGACGCCGTGACCACCCGAGCCCTGCGACGGAGGGCGGCCCGGTGACCGTCCTGCTCATCGCCCTGGGGGCGGCCGTCGGCGCCCCGTTGCGCTACCTCACCGACCGGGCCGTGCAGTCCCGGCACGACTCGGCGTTCCCCTGGGGCACGCTGACCGTCAACGTGGTCGGGTCACTGCTGCTCGGCGCGCTGGTCGGGTGGCCGGTCGGCCCGGCGGCCACCGCCGCACTGGGAACCGGATTCTGCGGCGCGTTGACCACCTACTCCACCTTCAGCTACGAGACGTTGCGACTCGCCCGGGGCGGAACCCGGTTCCTCGCGAGCGCCTACGTGCTGGGCAGCGTCGCGGCCGGGCTCGTCGCGGCCACCGTCGGCTACGCCCTGGCCCGCGCCCTGCACGGCTGAGCACCCACCCTGGCCGCGCGATGTCGCCCCCTCATACACCGAGTCTATATACGCGAGGTATACCCTCGGTGTAGTCTCCTGGCATGAGCGTGCCACTGACCCTCCTCGGCCTCCTCGAACGAGAGCCCAGCCACGGGTACGACCTGAAACGCGACTACGACGCCTTCTTCGGGCGCGGCAAGCCGCTGCCGTTCGGCCAGGTCTACTCCACCCTCAGCCGCCTGGCCCGGGACGGCAAAGTGGTGATCAGCGACGTCGCCCCCGGCGCCGGGCCGGACCGCAAGCGCTACATCATCACCGACCGGGGCGCGACCGAGGTCGAGCAGTGGCTCACCCAGCCGGTCGAGCCGGAGCCACACCTGCAGACGGTGCTCTTCGCCAAGGTCGTGCTCGCGCTGATGCTCGACCGCCCCGCCGACGAGTACCTCGACATGCAGCGCAGCTCGCATCTGCAGCGGATGCGCGAGCTCACCGAGATCAAACGGGCCGGCAACCTGGTCGACGCGCTGCTCGCCGACCACGGCCTGTACCACCTGGAGGCGGACCTCCGGTGGATCGAGATGACCAGCGCCCGGCTGGACGCCCTACGCAAGGAGGTGCGGCGATGAGCGTCATCATCGAGGCCCGCGACGTGGAGTTCTCCTTCGGTCAGACGCCCGCCCTGCGCGGGGCCGGAATCGCCGTGGACGCGGGTGAGATCCTCGCCATCATGGGCCCCAGCGGCTCGGGCAAGTCCACCCTGCTGCACTGCCTGGCCGGCATCCTCGTACCCGACTCCGGCGAGGTCCTCTTCGACGGCGCCCGAATCGACACCCTGCCCGAGAGCGGACGCAGCGGCCTGCGACGCGACCGCTTCGGCTTCGTGTTCCAGTTCGGCCAGCTCGTCCCCGAGCTGACCGCTGTGGAGAACGTCGCCCTGCCGCTGCTGCTCAACGGCGTACGCCGGACGGCGGCGCTGCGCACCGCGCGCGGCTGGTTCGAGCGCCTCGGCCTGGACGGGTTGGAGCAGCGCCGCTCCGGTGAGCTGTCCGGCGGGCAGGCGCAACGCGTCGCCCTGGCCCGCGGCCTGGTCGCCGAGCCGCGGGTGCTCTTCGCCGACGAGCCGACCGGCGCGCTCGACTCGCTCACCGGCGAGCAGGTCATGGACCTGTTGGTCGGCGTCGCCCGCGAACAGAACACCACCGTCATCCTGGTGACCCACGAGGCCAGGATCGCCGCGTACGCCGACCGTGAGGTCATGGTCCGCGACGGGCGCGTGAACGCGCCGGACCGGGTCGCCTCGTGATCGGCTTCGGGCTCCGCCTCGCCGTGGCCGGCGGCCGTGAGGCGCTCACCCGCCTGCTCGTCATCGCCGCCGCCGTCGCGATCGGCAGTGGGCTGCTCCTGACCACACTGGCCGGGGTCAACGCGGTCAACTCCCAGCTCACCCGGTACGCGTCGATCTACCCCAACGCCTCGACGGGCGGCGACGTCGACCCGCTGTGGTGGTCGACCCGGGACGACTACTTCCACGGCACACAGATCATCCGCATCGACGTCGCCGCGACCGGGCCGAGGTCGGACACCCCGGCCGGCATCCCGACCATTCCGGGGCCCGGGGAGTTCTACGCCTCGCCCGCGCTGCGGGAACTGTTCACGGCGTACCCGGCCGACCACCTGGCCGACCGTTACCCGGGGCGCGACCTCGGCACCGTCGGCCCGGCCGGACTGACCTCACCGGACACGCTGCTCGCCGTCGTGGGCGGCACCCCGGACAGCGTCGGCAAGCTGCCCAACGCCCGGCAGGTCGGCAGCGTCGGTGACGTACCGGCGCTCCCCGAGGCCACGGTGAACCTCATCCTGGGCGTGATCGCGGGCGGGCTGCTGTTCCCGGTGCTGATCTTCATCGGCACGGCCACCCGGCTCAGCGCCGCGCGGCGGGAGCAACGATTCGCCGCCATGCGCCTGGTCGGCGCGACGCCCCGACAGATCTCGACCGTCGCCGCCGTGGAGGCGACCGCCGCGGCCGTCGTCGGCACCGCCGTGGGCTTCGCCCTGTTCTACGCGTTCCGGGGCCCGCTCACCGGCATCCCGTTCACCGGCATGCCGTTCTTCCCCAGCGACATGTCCCTGGGCCTGCTGGACGTGCTACTCGTCGCGCTCGGCGTACCGGCCGGCGCGGCGGTGGCGGCCCAGGTCTCGCTGCGCCGGGTACGGATCTCGCCGCTGGGCGTCACCCGACGGGTCACCCCACGGGCACCGCGCGCGTACCGGCTGATCCCGATCGCGATCGGCGTGGCGGTGCTGTTCTCCGCCATCGGCTTCCGGCCCGCGACGTCCGACGGCCAGACCGCTGTGTTCCTGCCCGCCCTGCTGCTCATCATGGCCGGCCTGGTCTTCGCCGGCCCGTGGTTGACGATGGTCGGCGCCCGGGTCATGGCCCGGTACGCCAGCCGCCCCGCCACCCTCATCGCCGCGCGCCGCCTGGCCGACAACCCGAAGGCGGGCTTCCGGGCGATCAGCGGGATCATGCTCGCGCTGTTCGTCACGAGCGTCGCCGTCGGCGTGATCACCACGATCGTCGACAACCGCGGACCGGCCCCGGTCGGCTCGACCGACGCGGGCACGGTGACCACCGTCTTCGACGAGAAGGTGGCGTCGGTGCCCGACACGCTCTTCACCGACCTGCGCGCGATCTCCGGGGTGCGGTCCGCGACCGCCATCCGCGAGAACCCGAACCTCATGAACGGCGGCGAGACCGGAGTGATCGCGTGCACCGACCTGCCGGGCACGTACGGCCGGTGCGCCGAGGGGGCGAGCGTCATCGAGGTGCCGATGGGGCTCAGCCGATGGCGGGAGTCGGCGTCGCCCGCGACGGTCTGGCCCGCCGCGTCGCTCACCCTCGACGAACTCCAGCGGCTTCCGGTGGTGTCGATAGTGGTCGGCACGGACGGGTCCGCCGCCGCCGTCGAACGCACCCGCACCGTGCTGGAGATCGCCTACCCGACGTTCTGGGTGGGGCCGAACGTGCCCGGCGACTTCGAGTCGGACTTCGCCGACACGCTGCGCGGCTGGGAACAGTTGGCGAACGTCATCATCATCGCCAGCCTGGCGCTGGGCGGGTGCAGTCTCGCGGTCAGCGTGATCAGCGGTCTCACCGAGCGCCGACGCCCGTTCAGCCTGCTGCGCCTCAGCGGTGCACCGGTGCGGGTCCTGCGCCGGGTGGTCGCGTTGGAGAGCGCCGTACCGATGCTCGCCGTCGCCGCCGTCGCCATCGGGATGGGCCTGCTCGCCGCGCACCTGTTCCTGCGCGCGCAGATGGGTTACCCGCTCGTCGCGCCGGAGCCACGGTTCTACGTGATCGTGGTCGTCGGGTTGGCCGCCTGCCTGGGTGTCATCGCCTCCACACTGCCGCTGCTGGAACGCGTCACCGGCCCGGAGACCGCCCGCAGCGAGTGATCGTCAGCCGGTGGGCCCGGTGGTCGGGACGGCGACCACCGGGCCGACGACGAAGACGGCGGGCGGACGGATCTCCTCCCGGGCGGCGACCGCGCCGATCTCGTCCAACCGGGCGGCCACCGATCGCTGGGCGGGTAGGCCGGCGTCCTGCACGGCGAGCACCGGGGTCTCCGGGGCCCGGCCGTGCTCGATCAGCACCGCCGCGATCTTGGCGATGGTGTCGACGGCCATCAACAGGACGACGGTGCCCCGGGCGCGGGCCGCCGCCGCCCAGTCCACGAGCGAGTCGGGGTGCCCGGGCGGCAGGTGCCCGGACACGACGGTGAGGTCGTGCGCCACCCCCCGATGGGTGACCGGCACACCGGCGAGGGCCGGTGCGGCGATCGCGCTGCTCACCCCGGGCACCACCGTCACCGGCACCCCGGCCGCCGCACAGGCCTGCACCTCCTCGTGGCCGCGCCCGAAGACGTACGGGTCGCCGCCCTTGAGCCGGACCACCCGCCGACCGGCCTTGGCGTGCGACACCAGGGCCGCGTTGATCGCCTCCTGGGCCATCGACGGGCCGCGGGGCACCTTGGCGGCGTCGACCACCAGCACGTCGGGGCGCAGCCCGGCGAGCAGCCCCTGCGGGGCCAACCGGTCGACCACCACGACGTCCGCCGCGTCGAGTAACGCCTTCCCGCGTACCGTGATCAGGTCGTCGGCGCCCGGCCCGCCACCGACCACCGCGACCGACCCGTGGTGGTGGTCGTGGTCGTGGTGATGGTGCTGGTCGACCGGGTCGTCGGGGTGGTCGTGCGGGCGTTGCGGGCGACCGACCTTGTCGGCGAAGCCGGGCATCAGCACCCGGTACGCGCAGGTGTCGCAGTTCATCCGGATGTCGCCGCCCAGCGCCTCGGCGTAGCGCTCCCGCACCAGGTCGGCCAGGGCGTCGCAGTCGCCGATCACCTCGGCCACCCGCACGTCGAGGTCGGGGTGGGCGGCGGCGAACTCGGCCGACTGGGCGACGATGCGGTCCGGCAGCACCCCGGCGAACAGGAAGTACGGCGCGACGACGATCCGCCGCGCGCCGAGGCGGCGCAGCCGCTCCAGCACCGCCGTGACCGACGGTTGGGCGAGGGAGATGAAGCCCGGCTCGACACCGGCGTAGCCGCGACCCTCCCAGAGCAGCCGGGCGACCTTGGCGACCTCGGCGTTGGCGTCCGGGTCGGTGGACCCCCGCCCGATCAACGCGACCCACGTGCCGGCCCGGTCGGCACCCGCCGGCTCCGTGCCGGCCCGGTCGGCACCGGCCAGCGCGGCGTCGATGCGTTCTTCGAGGGCGGTGTGCAGCAGTGGATGCGGGCCGAGCGGACGCCCGTAGCGGTAGCTCAGCCCGGGGTGGCGCTCCTGTTCCCGGGCCATCGCGGCGGGGATGTCGCCCTTGCCGTGCCCGGCGCCGGTGAGCACCAGCGGCAACGCCACCAGCGCGCGGTGCCCGCGCGCGACGAGCGCGCCGACCGCGTCGGTCAGCGGCGGGCGGGACAGCTCGATGAAGCCGCCCTCGACGTCCCCGATGTCACCGCGACGGCGAACCCGCTCCACCAGTGCGGCGAACTGGTCGACCCCGGCCGCGCTGCGCGTACCGTGCCCGACGATGACCAATCCGGTCATGACTTCTCCTCGACGTAGAGCAGGGCGTTGAGGGCGGCGGCGGCGACCGCCGAACCACCCTTCTCGCCCACGTTGGACACCCCGGGCAGGCCGCTGGCGCGCAGCGCCGCCTTCGACTCGGCGGCCCCCACGAAGCCGACCGGCAGGCCGACGACCAGCGCCGGAGCGGCGTCCACTGTGAGCAGTTCGACAAGGGCGGTCGGCGCGCAGCCGACCACCCAGACCGCGCCGGGGCCGACCCGGCCCAGTGCGAGCCGTACGGCCGCCGCCGAGCGGGTGATCCCGGCCGAGCGGCCCAGCTCGGCGGCGGCCGGCTCGGCGACCGGGCACACCAGCTCCAGGTCCGCGCGGGTGATCCCGGCGGCGACCATCGCCACGTCGGTGACCACGGGTACGCCCGCCCGCAGCGCGGCCAGCCCGGATTCCAGGGCGGCCTCGTCGCACACGAGGTCGTCGACGTACGCGAGGTCGGCGCTGGCGTGCACCACCCGCTCGGTCACCGCCCGGGTCAGCGGCGGCAGGTGCGACAGGTCGACGCGCTCGCGCAGGATGCGGTACGACTCGACCTCGATCGGGTGCACGACCCGGCTCATCGGGCTCCTTCGGAAGGGTCGGACGCGGCGACGCGGATCGCGTCGACGGGGCAGATCTCCAGGCATTCCAGGCAACCGGTGCAACGGTCGGCGCGCACCGTCAGGCCGCCGGGCACCGGTCGGATGGCGTGGGTGGGGCAGGTGAGCAGGCACGCGCCGCAGCCCTGGCACGCGTCGATCGTCACGACCGCCACCGGTACCCCCGGGGTGTGACCATCCGGCCGGCGACCAGCCGGGTGTCGCTGTTGCCGACCACGACGACGCTGTACATGTCCACCACCGCCGGGTCGATCGTGGCCAGGCTCGCCAGGTGCACCCGCTCGCCGGGGCGGCTGGCGTTGCGCACCACCCCGACCGGGGTGTCCGGTGACCGGTGCGCGGCGAGGACGCCGAGCGCCTTGCCGAGCTGCCAGTCCCGGGCCCGGCTGCGCGGGTTGTAGAACACCGTCACGAAGTCACCCTCGGCGGCGGCCGTCACCCGCCGCTCGATGACCTCCCACGGCGTGTGCAGGTCGGACAGACTCACGTAGGCGTGGTCGTGGCCGAGCGGCGCGCCGAGCACCGCGCCGGCGGCGAGGGCGGCGGTCACCCCGGGCACGCCCACCACGTCGATGCGCTGGTCGGCGTACTCCAGGGCGGGGCTGGCCATCGCGTACACCCCGGCGTCGCCGGACCCGACCAGCGCGACCGCCCGGCCGGCGGCGGCCTCGGCGACGGCGGCCCGGGCCCGTGCCTCCTCCGCGCCCAACCCGCTGGACCGGACCCGGGTGCCCGGGCGGAACACGTCGCGGACCTGGTCGAGGTACTGGTCCAGGCCGACCACGACGGAGGCGCGGCGCAGCTCGGCCACCGCGCGGGGGGTGCGCAGGTCGGGCGCGCCCGGCCCGAGGCCGACGACGGCCAACCGGCCGCGCGGCGCGTGCCGGGCCACCGCGACGGTGGCCATCGCCGTCGCGGTCTTCCCCACCAGCAGCGTGGCGTCGTCGGCCCGGCCGTCCGCGCCGAGCAGGGCCGCGGCCTCCGCGACGCTCGGTGTGCCGACGGCGGCGCGGACCACCTCGCTGGGGTGCGGCACGTCGATCGCCGCCAGGCGCGTCGCCGGCCAGGTCACCAGGGGTACGCCGAGCGCGTCGGCGGTACTGCGGATGCCTGCCTCGTCGGCCTTCACATCGGCGCTGGCGAGGCAGCGCAGGCTCGCCGGGTCGAGCCCGGCGTCGGTCAGCACCCGGTGCAGCAGCTCGGCCACCTCGGCGGCCGGTACGCCCCGACTCGCCCCCACCCCGGCGACGAGCGACGGTGGGCGCAGCACCACGGTCCGCCCGTCGAGCGGGATCTCCCGGTCGGTGACCAGCAGCCGGTACCCACCGTCGGCGCCCCCGTCGGCGTCGGCGTCGGCCTCGGACGGGTCAGCCCCGGGCGGCGCGTCAGCGTCGGCGTCGGCTCTCGGGGGTCGGACGTTCGGGGGCAGGGCGGGCAGCGGCCAGTCGGCGTCGGCGATCAGCTCGACGGGCTCGCCGTCCAGGATGGCCCGGGACACCGCGGCGACCGCGCCCTGCACGGGCCAGCCGAGGGTGTCCAGCCCGGGCAGACCGACCGCGTCGGTGGCGGTGGTGACCACCGGGCGGGCGTCCAGCAGTGCGCCCACCTGCTCGGCGAGGTCGTTGCCGCCACCGGCGTGCCCGCCGAGCAGCGCCACGGCGTGCCGGGCCGCCTCGTCGACGACGACCACGGCCGGGTCGCTGTGCTTGTCGCCGAGCAGCGGGGCGACGATCCGTACCACCGCGCCGGTGGCCAAAAACGCCACCACCGCGTCGCACCCGGCCCAGGCGGACCGCAGCGCGTCGGCCACGGTGTCCCCCTCGACCAGTCGGGCGTGCGGCCAGGCGGCGGCCACGGTGTCGGCGTGCCGGCGACCGGCGGCGGTGGCGGCCACCAAGCCGATGCGGGTGGGCACTGTCGGGTCGGTCACTGGCGCTCCCCGGTGAGGACGACCACCGGGTTGGTGGCCGCGAGTCGGATCGACCCGCCGGGCAGGTCGGCGAGGCGGGCGGCGGAGAGCTGACTGCCCTCGACCGTGTAGCCGGCGGCCCGCAGCAGACCCACCGCCGGTGCGACCCGGTCCAGCGCGGCCAGGGTCAGCACCACCCGTTCGGGGCGGCGGGCCACCACGGCGGCGAGGGTGTCGTGGCCGCCACCGCCGACGAAGACGGCGTCCGGGTCGGGCAGCCCGGCCAGCGCCTGCGGTGCCCGGCCGACGACGAGCCGGACGGTGACCTCGTGCGCGGTGGCGTTGGCCCGGATGGTCGCGGCGGCGTCGGGGGCCTGTTCGACGGCGAGCACGGCAGCGCCGAGCAGCGCGCACTCGATGCCGACCGAACCGCTGCCCGCGCCGACGTCCCAGATCAGCCGACCCAGCCGGGGGCGCATCCGGGCGACGACCAGAGCCCGCACCTCCGACTTGGTGATCATCGAATCGCGGTGGACGTAGCGGGTCTCGGGCAGCGCCCAACCGCCGACCGGCGCGGCGGCCGGCTGGTTGTCGACGCGCATCCCGCCGACGGCGACCGGATCCGCTGCGCGGTCGGCAGCCGCCTGGGGATACGCGGCGTCGGCAGCCGCCTGGGGACGAGCTGCGTCGGCGGACGCCTGGGCAAGCGCGGCGTCGGCGAGGCTGAGGACCACGTGCGGGTCGGCCCAGGTATCGGTGGCGGCCTGCTCGGCGGCCACCTCGCGGACGCGTTCGGCGTCGGTGCCCAGGTGCTCGGCGACCAGCAGGCGGCGGGGCCAGCCGACCAGGCCCGCGCCCAGCTCGGCGGCGCCCGCGCCGGGTGCGGTGAGCACCGCGACCAGTGGCAGCGCCCGGCAGGCGTTCAGCGCCGGTCGGAGGTCACGGCCGTGCGCGGTGACCACGGCGGCGCCGTCCCAGGGCAGGCCGGCGCGGGCGAACGCGGCGGCCACACTGGACACCGCCGGCACCACCCGCAGCGGCAGCCCGGCCGCCCGCAGCCGCCGGACGATGCCGAACAGGCCGGGGTCACCGCTGGCCAGCACGACGGCCGGCACCCCGGCAGCGACAGCCGCGGCGAGCCGGTGCAGGGCCGGGGCGAGCGGTCCGAGGGTGACCGTGTCCGCACCGGCCGGTACGGGCACCGCCGCCAGATGCCGGGCGGCCCCGACGACCAGCCCGGCGGCGGACAGCACCGGCGCGAGCGCGGGGTGCGGCGCAGCGCCCGCCGCGTCGAGGCCGACGACCGTCACGCCGACCACCGGGTTCAGCTGGGCCGTCGTCTTCGCCCGGGTCGCCGCCTCCGCCGGGGTCATCGGGGCCACCGCCCGGAGGAGGCGACGACGTGTGCCCCCGCGAAGTCGACCATCGCCACATCCACGGTGACCGTCGGCCCCGCGAAGCGCCGCAGCACCTGACGGACCCGCCGGCAGAGCACGTCACCGGCCGGTCCGAGCAGCCCGGCGCCCTCCCACAGCTCGTACGCGTGCCGCCCGGTGTTCGCCTCGGTCACGGCGGCGACGAGGGCCGCGTCACCGCCGGCCTCGGCGGTCACCGCGCCGAGCAGCGAGAGGTCCACAGTGGAGCGCGTGTAGTGGGTCATCAGGATGCCGGCGGCGAGTTTGGCGAGTTTGCCGGCCATGCCGACGAAGACGACACCGGTCATGCCGTCGTCCACGGCGGCGGTCACCGCCGCGCCGGTGAAGTCGCCGACCTCGACGAAGCACACCTCGGGCAGGTCGGGCAGGAGCGCGCGGGCGGCCCGCTCGGTACGCCCACCGGTGCAGAGCACCACGGTCCGCTCCCCCTGGGCGGCCATCACGTGCACCGCCTGCACGACACTGGCCCGCCAGGAGGCGGTGGAGAAGGGGCGGACGATCCCGGTGGTGCCGAGGATCGAGATGCCGCCGAGGATGCCGAGCCGCCGGTTGGTGGTCTTGCGGGCCATGATCTCGCCCCTCGGCACGCTGATCACGACGCGCACGCCGACTTCGGTGAGGTCGACCACCTCGGCCACCGCCTCGCCGATCATCCGACGGGGAGTGTCGTTGATGGCTGGGCCGCCGACCGCGAGCCCGAGGCCGGGCTTGGTGACGGTGCCGACGCCGTCGCCACCGGCGAGTCGCAGGCCGGGCACGTCGGTCCAGCCCACGGTGGCGGTCAGCTCCGCGCCGTGGGTGACGTCCGGATCGTCCCCGGCGTCCTTGACCACGACCGCCTCGACGCGCACCGGGGGGTCGCCGGTCACCTCGCACCGTTCGACCGGGAACCGCACCCGTCGTCCGGCGGGCAGGCCGATCTCCACGTCGGGCTGGACCTCCCCGGTGACCAGCGCGGTGACCGCGGCCTTGGCCGCCGCCGTCGCGCACGCGCCGGTGGTCCAGCCGGTCCGTAGCGCGGTGGGCCGGACCTTCGCGGTACGCGGCAGGTCCGGCTCGCGCAGCGGCGGCTCGGGGTACGTCATGGTGTGCCGGTTCCCCCGGCCCGGGTGCCGCTCCGGCGGCGCAGCTCGGCGCGGGCGGCGGGCTCCGCCTTGCGGAAGGTGTGGAAGTGCCCGGGGTGGTAGAGGTGCGAGCGGGTGCCCTCGGCGGCGAGGGCCGGCCCGACCAGGAACAGGGTGTGCTTCCAGAGCCGGTGCTGCTTGACGGTGGCCTCCAGGGTGCCGACCGTGCAGCGCACCACCAGTTCGTCGGGCCAGGTCGCCTGGTACGCCACCACGGCCGGGGTGTCCTCCGGGTAGCCGCCGGCCAGCAGCTCGGCCTGCACCTGACCGGAGCGGGCGGCGGAGAGGAACAACGCCATGGTGGTGCCGTGCCGGGCGAAGTCGCGGACCCGCTCACCGGGCGGCATCGGGGTCCTGCCGCCTTCGAGGCGGGTGAGGATCACCGACTGGGCCACCTCGGGCACGGTCAGCTCCCGCCCGACGATCGCCGCGACGGCGGTGAACGACGACACCCCGGGCACGATCTCGACGGCCAGGCCGAGCGCCCGGCACAGGTCCAGTTGCTCCTGCACCGCGCCCCACAGCGCCGGGTCGCCGGAGTGGATCCGGGCCACGGTCAGCCCCTGCTCGGCGGCCCGCTCGTAGAGCGGCAGCACGCCCTCGATGGGTAGCTGCGACGAGTCGACGATCTCCGCGTCGGGGCGGGCGTGGCCGAGCACGTCGGCGTGCACCAGGCTGGCCGCCCAGATCACGATGTCCGCCTCGGCGATCACCCGGGCGGCCCGCAGGGTCAGCAGGTCGGCGGCGCCCGGGCCGGCGCCGACGAACCACACGGTGCCGTCGCTGGTCACAGTTTTCCTCCTCGGTGGGCGCGGCGGGCCGGGACCAGCAGCGTCGACAGGTACGGCAGGTCGTGGTCGGCGTCGCCGACCGGGCCGATCCGTTCGCCGGGCAGCCCGAGGCTGCGCCCGAGGACCGCGTCGGCGAGGCGGTCCTGTCGGCGCAGCTCGGCGAGCAGGTCCGGGTGCCGCCGCCAGCCCTTGTAGACGACGACGCTGCCCGGCCCGGCGAGGGCGTCGGCGAACAGCGCCGACCCGGCGGTGGCCGGGAGCAGGGTCAGCGGTTCGCGTCCCTCGCAGAGCGGGGTGCCGCTGCGGGAGGCCAGCTCCTGCATCGCGGTGACGCCCGGGACGGTCGCCACCCGCACCGCCGGGCGCCGGGCCCGCACGCTCTGCGCGAGGTAGCCGAAGGTGGAGTAGACGTTCGGGTCGCCGATGGTGGCGAACGCGAGGGCCCGCGCGCCCGCGTCGACCGCCTCGACGACCGCGCGGGCCGCGTCGTCCCACGCCGCCGCCCGGCGGGCCGTCACCCCACCTCGGTCGTCCAGGGCGAACGGCAGCCGCCGCAGCCGGTCCGCCGGGACGTGGTCCCGCACCGTCGTCTCGGCCCGCCCGGCGTCCGGTTCGGGTCGGTCCGCCATCACGGGTACGAAGACCACGTCGGCCTCGCGCAGCACCCGCACCGCCTTGACGGTGAGCAGTTCCGGGTCGCCGGGGCCGACACCCACCCCGGTCAGCGTGGCGGTCATCGGCACGCCTCGACCAGCCGGCGGGCCGCCTCCGGGTGACCGGCCCAGTGGGTGTGCAGGTAGGAGGCGTGCACCCGACCGGCCACGAAGCCGTGCGCGGTGTCGTTCCAGCGCCACGCCGGACGGTCGCCGTGCCCCGGGTCGGTGGCGGTGCGGTGGAACTCGTGTCCGCGTACCGGCTCGCCGCCCCGGGCCACCGGGGAGTCGGTGACGGCGACGGCCTCGCGGTAGCCGAGGGTGAGCCGGCCGGTCATCCGGGCCGTCAAATCCAGTCGGCCGCACATCGGTACGCCGTCCAGGGACCGCCCGAGGTAGAGCAGCCCCGCGCACTCGGCCACGATCGGCCCGTCGAAGTCGGCCAGCTCGGCGCGCAGCGCGGTGTTCCCGGCCAGCGCCTCCGCGTACGCCTCGGGGAAGCCTCCCCCGATCACCACCGCGCGGGTGCCGGTGGGCAGCGCCGGGTCGTGCAGCGGGTCGACGGTGACCACGTCCGCACCGGCGGCGGTGAGCAGTTCGGTGGTCTCCGCGTACGAGAAGGTGAAGGCCGGGCCCCCGGCGATCGCGACCCGTGGCCGCCCCGCGTCGGCCGGCCCGCCGACGGCCGCGACCGGGTCCCACGCCGGGGCGGTCAGCGGCCCGGCGCTGCGGGCCAGGGTGAGCACGGCGTCCAGGTCCACGGTGGCCTCGACCAGCTCGGCGAGCGCGGTGACGATGGCGAGGGACTCGGGCGCCCGCTCGGCGACCGGCACCAGGCCGAGGTGTCGGGCCGGCGCGGTCACCTCGGCGGCCCGGGTGACCGCCCCGAGCACCGGTACGCCCACCTCGCCGAGAGCGTCGCGCAGCAGCCTCTCGTGCCGGGACGAGCCGACCCGGTTGAGGATCACCCCGCCGATCCGCACGGCCGGGTCGAACGCGGCCATGCCCAGCGTCAGCGCGGCGGCCGAGCGGCCCTGCGCGGTGGTGTCGAGCACCAGCAGCACTGGCGCGTCGATCAGCCGGGCGACGTGCGCGGTGGAGGCGAAGTCGCGGCGGCCGACCGCGCCGTCGTGCAGGCCCATGACGCCCTCCACGACTGCGACGTCGGCGGGCGTCGGAACGCTCGCGCCGTGCCGCAGCAGACCGGCGATCCGCTCGGCGCCGACCAGGAACGGGTCGAGGTTGCGACCGGCCCGACCGGCGGCGAGGGCGTGGTAGCCGGGGTCGATGTAGTCCGGGCCGACCTTGTGTGGGCTGACCGTCAGGCCGCGACGGCGCAGCGCGGCGAGCAACCCGGTGGCGATCGTCGTCTTGCCGTGGCCGCTGGCCGGCGCGGCGACCACCACCCGGGGCAGCGGCCGGGGTTCGCTCACCACTCGATGCCCTTCTGGCCCTTCTGCCCGGCGTCCATCGGGTGCTTGACCTTGGTCAGCTCGGCCACCAGGTCGGCGGCGGCGACCAGGCGCGGGTCGGCGTCGCGGCCGGTGATGACGACGTGTTGGAAGCCGGGCCGGTCGGCCAGGGTGGCGACCACCTCGTCCACGTCCACCCAGCCCCACTTCATCGGGTAGGTGAACTCGTCCAGGACGTACAACCCGTAGCGCTCGGCGGCCAGGTCACGCTGGATCTGCCGCCACCCCTCCAGGGCGTCGGCGGCGTGGTCGGCGTCGCCGCCGCGCTGGATCCAGGACCAGCCCTCACCCATCTTGTGCCAGGCCACCGGTGCGCCCTGGCCGGTACGCTCGTGCACCTCGCCGAGGGCCCGGAAGGCGTTCTCCTCCCCCACCCGCCACTTGGCGCTCTTGACGAACTGGAACACGCCGATCGGCAGCCCGGCCGTCCAGGCGCGCAGCGCCAACCCGAACGCGGCCGTCGACTTCCCCTTCATCTGTCCGGTGTGGACCATGAGCAGTGGCCGGTGCCGCCGCTGCCGGGTCGTCAACCCGTCGGCGGGCACCACACTCGGCTGTCCCTGCGGCATCAGCGATCTCCCCTTCGCGCGATCCTGCGGTCTCGGCCCGCCATCGGTGCCCCCGTCACGCCGCGACCGGCAGCCCGGCATCGCGGGCGTGCGGGTGGGTGAGGGCGGCCAGCGGGTGGTGCGGCGCGTTCAACTGCGTCGCCAGGCGACGCGCCAGGTTCAGGCGTACCGGGCCGCTCTCGCAGTCCACGACGACGCAGGGAGCGCCGGTCGCCGCCAGCACCGCCGCCGCTCCCGCCGCGCGGTCCAGCGGACGGTGCCCCGCCGTGGCCCGGCCGTCGGTGACGACGAGGACGAGGGGACGCCGCCTCGGGTCGCGCAACCGCTCCACCCGCAGCAGGTCGGCCGCCGCGAGCAGCCCCTCGGCCAGCGGCGTACGCCCACCGGTCGGCAGCTCGGTCAGCCGGGTCGAGGCGGCCAGCACCGACGAGGTGGCGGGCAGCAACGTCCGCGCGCCGGTGCCCCGGAAGGCGATCACCGCTACCTTGTCCCGCCGCTGGTACGCGTCGGTGAGCAGGGCGAGGACCGCGTCCTTCACGGCGGTCATCCGCTGCCGGGCACCCATCGAGCCGCTGGCGTCCACCACGAACAGCACCAGGTTGCCCTCGCGCCCCTCCCGGACCGCCTCGCGCACGTCGCCCGGACGCAACCGCAGCGGGCCGGTCAGCCGTCCCCGCGACGCCTGGTGCGGTGCGGCGGCGCGGACCGTCGCCGGCAGGTGCAGCGCGGCGACCCGGCCGTGCGGCACCCGGGCCCCGGTGGTGCGCCCCCGTCCGGTGCGGGCCCGCGACCGCCGACCGGGCACCCCGTCGCCCACGCCGGGCGCGGTGAGCAGCCGCGCGGTCAACCCACCCCGGGGTACGGCCACCGGCTGCGCGTCCCCGCCGCCGCTCGTCGAGTGGTCGGCACCGGCCGCCGCTGCTCGGCCGTCGCGGCTGCCCGGCCCCCGGTCGTCGCCTCCCCGGTCGTCCGCGGAGCGCTGCGACCGACCGTCGTCGTGGTCGCCGGGCCGGCGCTGCGGCCAGTCATCGACGCCGTCCGCGCGCCCGTCCGGGCCGGTGCCGTCGCGCGCCGCCGAGCGCCCGGGTTCACAGTGGTCAACGCCGTCACCGCCGCTGTCGCCGCCGTTCGGGCCGCCGGGACCGGCCGGGCCACCGCCGTTCGGGCCGCCGCCCGGTGGGCCACTGTCGTTCGGGCCACTGTCGTTCGGGCCACTGTCGTTCGGGCCGTCGTCGTCCGGGTCGTCGGGGTGGGCCTCCTGGGCGCGCTGCAACGCCTCGTCCAGGCGCTTCTCGTCCAACCCGGGGGTGTCGAACGGGTCGCGGCGGCGACGGTGCGGCAGGGCCAACCGAGCCGCCACCCGTACGTCGTCGACGGTGACACGGTCCCGGCCGTGCCAGGCGGCGTGGGCGAGGGCGGTCCGCGCGGTGACGATGTCGGCACGCATCCCGTCCACGTCGAACGCCGCGCACACCTCGGCGATCTGCCGCAACGCGGCGTCCGGCAGGCGTACCCCGGACAGTCGACGGCGGGCGGCGGCAACCTGGGCGGCGATCTCCGCGTCGGCGTCGGCCCAGCGGGCGGCGAACCCGGCCGGGTCGGCGTCGGCGGCGAGCCGACGGCGGACCACCTCGACCCGGACCTCCGGATCGCGGCTGGCGCCCACCTCGACGGTCAACCCGAACCGGTCGAGAAGCTGGGGGCGCAACTCCCCCTCCTCCGGGTTCATCGTGCCCACCAGCAGGAACCGAGCGGCGTGGCTGACCGAGACACCCTCCCGCTCGACGTGGCTGCGACCCATCGCCGCCGCGTCCAACAGCAGGTCCACGAGGTGGTCGTGCAGCAGGTTCACCTCGTCGACGTAGAGCACGCCCCGGTGCGCGGCGGCGAGCAGACCCGGCTCGAACGCGCGGACCCCCTCACCGATGGCCTTCTCCAGGTCCAGCGAGCCGACCACCCGGTCCTCGGCGGCACCCACCGGCAGCTCGACCAGGCGGGCCGGACGGGTCTCGGCGGTCGCGTCGACCGGGTGCGGGCCGTCCGGGCAGGCCGGGTCCGGCTCGGCCGGGTCACAGCCGAACCGGCAGCCCGCGACCCGGCGCACCGGGGGCAGCAGCGCGGCGAGCGCGCGCACGGCGGTGGACTTGGCGGTGCCCTTCTCACCCCGCACCAGCACCCCGCCGATCGCCGGGGACACCGCGTTGAGCAGCAACGCCAACCGCATGTCCGCCATGCCGAGGACCGCGCTGAACGGGTAAGTCGTGGTCGTCACTGTGCCTTCTTTCGTTCGCGACTGCGGGGCTCGCAAAACCGGCTCACTCCTCGCGCTCACAGCGCTTCCTTCGATCGCGACTGCGGGGCTCGCAAAACCGGCTCACTCCTCGCGCTCACACCCGGTCCTCCAGGTCGCCCTCGCTGGCCAGGTACGTGTCGCGCAGCCGGTCCAGGGTGGCCGGTTCGGGTTTCGCCCACAGCCCCCGGTCGGCGGCCTCCAACAGCCGCTCGGTGATGCCGCGCAGCGCCCACGGGTTGGACTGCTCCAGGAACTCCCGGGTCGTGTCGTCGAACAGGTACGCGGCGGCCAGGTGCTCGTACATCCAGTCGTCGACCACACCGGCCGTGGCGTCGTAGCCGAACAGGTAGTCCACGGTGGCCGCCAGCTCGAACGCGCCCTTGTAGCCGTGCCGGCGCATCGCGGCGATCCACTTCGGGTTGACCACCCGGGCCCGGAACACCCGCCGGGTCTCCTCGCCCAGGGTGCGGGTCCGCACGTCGTGTGGCATCGCCGAGTCACCCACGTACGCCCGCGGTGCCGTGCCGGTCAGGTGGCGGACCATGGCCACCATCCCGCCGTGGTATTGGAAGTAGTCGTCGGAGTCGACGATGTCGTGCTCGCGGGTGTCCTGGTTCTTCACCGCCACCGCGATCCGGGCGAAGGAGCGTTCCATGTCGCCGCGCGCCTCCCGCCCGTCCAGGCCCCGGCCGTAGGCGTAGCCACCCCACACCGCGTACACCTCGGCGAGGTCGGCATCGCTGCGCCAGGTCCGGGCGTCGATCAGCGGCAGCAGCCCCGCCCCGTACGCCCCAGGCTTCGACCCGAAGATCCGGGCGGTGGCCCGCCGCTCGTCGCCGTGCTCGGCGAGGTCGGCGGCGACGTGCGCGCGCACGTAGTTCTCCTCGTCCGGCTCGTCCAGGGCCGCGACCCGCCGCACGGCGTCGTCGAGCAGCGCCACCACGTGCGGGAACGCGTCGCGGAAGAAGCCGGAGATGCGCACCGTGACGTCGACGCGGGGCCGACCCAGCTCGGCGGTGGGTACCACCTCGACGCCGGTGACCCGCCGGGACCTGTCGTCCCAGACCGGGCGGCAGCCCAGCAGCGCGAGCACCTCGGCGATGTCGTCGCCCTGGGTGCGCATCGCGCTGGTGCCCCACACGGTCAACCCCACCGAGCGGGGGTACGCGCCGGTGTCGGCGAGGTGCCGGGCCAGCAGCGAGTCCGCGAGGGCCACCCCGACGTCCCAGGCGTTGCGGCTGGGGATGGCCTTCGGGTCGACGGAGTAGAAGTTGCGGCCGGTGGGCAGCACGTTGACCAGGCCCCGGGTGGGTGAACCGGACGGGCCGGGCGGCACGAACCGGCCGTCCAGCGCGCCGAGGGTGTTGGTCAGCTCGTCGGTGGTGCGGTCCAGCCGGGGCACCAGTTCGGTGGCGGCGAAGCGCAGCACCGCGGCGACGTCCGGGATCGGCCGGCCGGTCACCTCCGCGACCACCGCGTCGGCGGTGTCGGCGTCCCAGCCGAGCGTCTCCATGCCGACGACCAGCCGCCGGGCGAGGGCCTCGAGCAGGTCGACCGCGTCGGCGGCGGTGCCGGCGGGCCCGTCCACCGTGTCGGTCAGCGCGCTGGGCAGCGCCAGCCGCTGTCCCGGTGACGCGAGCAGCTCCTGTTCGTCGAGGGAGTAGGCGGCGGCGAGGGCCTGCCGCAGGCCGGGCAGGGCGTGGGCGCCGCCCCAGATCTGGGGGGCGCGCAGCACGGCGAGGACGAGGTTGACGCGGGGCTCCCCGGTGGGCGCGTCGGCGAGGATGTGCAGGCCGTCGCGGATCTGCACGTCCTTGACCTCGCACAGGTACCCGTCGAGGTGCAGCACGAAGTCGTCGAAGTCGTCCGCGTCGGGCATCGCCTCGGCGTGCAGGTCGTGGTGCAGTTCGGCGGCACGCACCAGGTCCCAGATCTGGGCCCGCACGGTGGGCACCTTGGCCGGGTCGAGGGCCTGCACCGTCGCGTACTCGTCGAGCAGTTGTTCCAGTTTGGCCAGATCGCCGTACGTCTCGGCGCGGGCCATCGGCGGCACCAGGTGGTCGATGACCACGGCGTGTGCCCGCCGCTTGGCCTGGGTGCCCTCGCCGGGGTCGTTGACGATGAACGGGTAGACCAGCGGCAGGTCGCCGAGGACCGCGTCGGGCGCGCAGTCGGCGGCCAGACCGAGACCCTTGCCGGGCAGCCATTCGAGGGTGCCGTGCTTGCCCAGGTGCACCACGGCGTCCGCGTCGAAGCCGCCGTCGGCGACGGGCGCGGCCAGCCAGCGGTACGCGGCCAGGTAGTGGTGGCTCGGCGGCAGGTCCGGGTCGTGGTAGATGGCGATCGGGTTCTCCCCGAACCCGCGTGGCGGCTGGATCAGCAGCACCACGTTGCCGAAGCGCAGACCGGCGAGCACGATGTCCCCGCCGTCGGTGTACAGCTCGCCGGGCGGCTCACCCCAGTGTTCCCGCATCCGCTCGCGCAGCTCGGTCGGGACCTGGTCGAACCACCGCCGGTACGTGTCCCCCGGTATCCGGGCCTCGGCGGCGGCCAACTGCTCCGGGGTGAGCCACTCCACGTCGTGCCCACCGGCGGCGATCAGCGCGTGGATCAACGCGTCCCCGTCGGTGGGCGGCGGCGCGTCGCCCAGGTCGTAGCCGTCCTCGGCCAGCGCGGCGAGCAGCCGGACCGCCGAGACCGGGGTGTCCAGCCCGACCGCGTTGCCGACCCGGGAGTGCTTCGTGGGGTACGAGCTGAGCACCACGGCGACCCGCTTGTCCGGGTTGGGAAGGTACCGCAGCCGGGCGTGGCGCACCGCGATCCCGGCGACCCGGGCGGCTCGCTCGGGATCGGCGGCGTAGACCGAGAGGCCGTCCGAGTCGATCTGCTTGAACGAGAACGGCACGGTGATGATTCGGCCGTCGAACTCGGGGATGGCCACCTGCATCGCGGCGTCCAACGGGGACAGCCCGGCGTCGCTGTCGGCCCACTGCTTCCGGGTGCTGGTCAGGCAGAGTGCCTGGATGATCGGCACCTCCAGGGCGGCCAGGGCGCCGACGTCCCAGGCGTCCTCGTCGCCGCCCCCGGACGCGTCCGCGGCGACGGCGCCGCCCGCCGCGAGGACGGTGACCAGCAGGGCGTCGCAGCGGGCGAAGAGCCCGAGCGGGCCGGCCCCGGTGGTAAGCCCGCGCAGCGAGCCGCAGAAGATCGGCAGCGGGTTGCCGCCGGCCGCGCGGACCGCGTCCGCGAGCACGTCGACGAATCCGGTGTTACCGGCGAGGGCGTGCGCCCGGTAGAAGACGATCCCGACGGTGGGCTGCTCCGGATTCGTGGGGTACTCACGGTGGACGCCGTACGTCGGGGTGGGTGCGGGCGCGGCGAACCCCTCACCGGTGAGCAGCACCGTGTCGGAGAGGAACCGGGCCAGCTGCCCCAGGTTGCCCGGGCCGCCCTCGACCAGGTACGCCAGCGCCTGCGTGACCACTCCGGACGGCACTGTGGAGACGGCCATCAGCTCCGCGTCGGGCAGCGCCTCACCGCCGAGCACGACGGTCGGCACCCCGGTTTCGAGCACCGCCGCGATACCGTCCGGCCACGCCTGTCGACCGCCGAGCAGGCGTACGACGACGAGGTTCACGCCGTCGAGCAGGGCGGGCACCTCATCGGCGGCGACCCGGGCGGGGTTGGCCAGCCGGTAGTCGGCGCCGCTGGCCCGGGCGGCCAGCAGGTCGGTGTCGGCGGTGGAGAGCAACAGGATGCGCACGGCAGGCTCCGGTGAGTGACGCCCCGGCCACCATGAGGGTGACCGCGACGATGCGGGTGGGTGCGGCGTCAGCCGGTACGCCGGCGGGGCGGTCGGCTCGCGGGCGCGAGCGACGGGCCCGGCCGGCGGCGAGGGCTCAGCTCAGCGGGGCGTGACCGGTCGCGGGCGCGGCGAAGCGCGGGTTACGACGACAGTCGTCGATGAATGAGACGCCGTGCGTCATCGGGTCCTCCTCGGGTGTCCACGCCCTGGGGTACGTCCCGACGGCCGAAGTATCCTGGCTTCCGGATCGACGCTCTCCCCCGGCCTTCCAACCGCAGACACACGGCCGTGACTCACGAGGGGGGATCACTCCCCGGTGACAGTGGCGGGACCGCGTCGGAATCGCACCGACTTCCTTCACTGCCGTCAGGCCGCGAATGCTGCCACACCCCTCCGCCGCGGGTCAACGCCGGTCCAGACCCGCCCGGCGGGCTGCGCAGATCGACATTCGGCGATCACCGGGGCCGCGGCCACGCGCGTTTCAGTGCCCCGGATTAATGCTTCGCGTCCTTTGCTCTGCATACCTGTAGGCACCGGGCACGGAGCGTCACCGGTGCATATGGATATGCAGAGCAAAGGACGGCCGCACCTGCCCTGGCCCGCGCCGATCGTCCGGCGGGACGGCGCTGGCCGACCCGCTCGCCTAGGATCGGCGGACGCCACACCAGCGTCCGCGATCAATCCCGGAGGTCGATCACCATCGTCGCCCCGAGGTTCCACCACCTGGCCGGCCGGGTCTGGCTCTGTCCGGGCGACCCCGACCCGGATGAGGTCCAGGCGAGCGTCGCCTTCGTGGCCGACGAACGCGGCAGTGTGATGATCGACGCTGGGCAGAGCCCCGCGCACGCCCGCGAGATCCAGGCCGCGCTCGCCGCGGCCGGGCTACCGCGGCCACGCTGGCTCGTCTACACCCACCACCACTGGGATCACGTCTGGGGCGCCTGCGCGTGGCCCGACGTGGAGATCGTCGGGCACGAGGCGGCCGTGCCGCTGCTGCGCGCCGAGGCCGCCCGGCCGTGGAGCCACCACTACCTGGACGAGCAGGTACGCGCCGACCCTCGCCTCGGCCCGAGCTTCCGGGCGCGGGCACGGGCGGTGGCCTCCTGGGAGGACTTCACCGTCCTGCCACCCACCCGGACCTTCACCGACGTCGAGGAGTTGCCGGTGGGGGTGCACCTGCGGCACGTCGGAGGTGGGCACGCGCCGGACTCGACAGTCGTTCTCGTGCCCGACTCGGGCGTCATGCTGTTGGGCGACTGCTTCTACCCGCCACCGGCACACCTGCGCCGACCCGAGGACGGCCCCGACCTGGGCCTGGTCCGCCGACTACTCGACGACGGCTACCACTGGTACGTCTCCAGCCACGCCGAGCCGATGACCGCCGAGCAGGCCCGCTCAGCCGTCGGGGACGCCTGAGCCGGCGGGTCTCAGCGGGCGTGGCGCTCCGGGTGGGCGCGGTTCCACACCCGCATCCGTTCCGGGTAGCCGGTGCGCGCCGCCTCGTACAGCGGCACCGCGTGCTTGCGGGCGATCGCCCCCGCCGCGCGAGGCGTACCGGTGCGACGGCGGATCCACTCACCGTCGTGCGCGATCGCCACCACCGTGGTGTCCGTCGCGGTGGTCTCCGGCTCCAGGTAGAACTCCACGCCCCGCTTGTCGACGACGAACGCCTCCAGCGCCGCGAGGTCCTCGCGGGTCGCCTCCCGGTCCAGCTTCGTCGGAGTCGTCCCGGCACCCCGTGCCCGGCGGTTGAACCAGCCCATGTCCAGCCCCTCTCCTCGACACCTCCTCCAGTGCAGCACCGGATCCTGGCAATACGCTGCACGTCCGATGGGAGCAACCTGACCCGCGCCCTGTGGAACCCGCGACGCGTGAGCGGTGTCATGAGGGTGATCCGAACGGAGGCTCCCCTGGACGACGACACTCTCGTCACCCGCGCCCGGGCCGGTGACCTGGAGGCGTACGACCTCCTGGTCGCCCGGCACACCGCGTCCGCGTACCGGACGGCGGTGCTGCTCGGTGCGGGTTCGGACTCCGAGGACGTCACGCAGGAGGCGTTCGTGAAGGCGTACCGCAAGCTGTCCCGTTACCGGGGCGAGTCGTCCTTCCGGTCGTGGCTGCTCGCGATCGTCGCCAACGAGACCCGCAACCTGCACCGGTCCCGGGGCCGACGCGACGGGCTCGTCCTGCGGGCGGCGGCGGACCCGACGTCCGCGATCGCCGAGGACGGGGCGGTCGGCGCGGTCCTCGCCGGGGAGCGCCGGGAGGCACTGGTACGGGCCCTGCGGCGACTGCCGGTACGCGACCGTGAGGTGATCGTGTGCCGGTTCTTCCTCGATCTCAGCGAGGAGGAGACGGTGGCGGCACTGGGTTGGCCCCGGGGGACGGTGAAGTCGCGTACATCCCGGGCGTTGGCGAAGCTTCGCGGCCTTCTCGACCGGGAGGAGGTCCGACATGGGTGACCTCGAACGGGAATTGCGTGAACTGTCCACCTGGCTGGACACACCCGAGCCGCCCGACGTGACCGCCGGTGTCCGCGTACGGCTCGACCGGCCCCGGTGGCGGTGGCGCCCGCTCGCCGCGGCGGCGTCGGTCGCCCTCCTGGTCGCGCTGGTGCCGCCGACCCGGGCCGCCGTCGCGGACGCCGTCGCCGGGCTGCTGCGCTTCGCCGGGGTCGGCATCGCCACCTCACCCGCCCCGACGCTGCCCGGCGGCACCCCGTCGCCGTTGCCCGGGCAGCGGACCGCCGCCCTGGACGAGGCGCAGCGGGCGGTGCGGTTCCCGATCCGCCTACCGGCGTCGTTGGGTACGCCCGAGCAGGTGCTGGTCGCCGACCCCGACCCGGCGGGCGTCTGCCGGGTGGCGACGCTGCTCTACGACGGGGGCGCGCTGCGCATCGACGCGTTCGACGGTCGCCTCAACCTGGCCTTCCACAAGGAGGTCAACCCGCCGGGGGCGGAGTGGACGCAGGTCGACGGTGACTTCGCCGTCTGGGTCGACGGGCCACACGTGCTCTCGTACGTGGACCGCGCGGGCGAGGTCCGCGAGGAGACCGCCCGACTGGCCGCCTCGACGCTGATCTGGCAGGACGCCGACGTGAGCTACCGGCTCGAAGGGTCCCTCGGCAAGGCCGAGGCGCTCGAGATCGCCCGCTCACTGCGCTAGGGGGCGTCTTCGACCGTCGATCGCGGCACTGTCAGCGAGGCACGCCGGCCGGGAACTCCTCGACCCCCAGCACGCGCAGCAGCTCAAGCCTCTCCCGGGCCTCGGCGTCCGACGGCGTCAGCACCAGCAGCTGCTGGCCGAGGTCGGGGGTGACCAGGGTTTCGCAGTCCATCGTGATGCGGCCCACGCGCGGGTGCAGGAACGTCTTGCGGTCGACCCGGCGCACCGCCACCTCGTGCTCGGCCCACAGCCGCCGGAAGTCGTCGCTCGCAGCCCGCAACCGCTCGATCAGGCCGGTCACAACCGGGTCCCCGGCCCGTCGGCCGGCCACCGCTCGCAGGTCGGCGACCTGCTGGCGGGCGTGCCGTTGCCATTCCTCGGGGCCGTGGAGGTCGCGGACGGCCGGGTCGGTGAAGTAGCGGTAGGCGACGTAGCGCCGGTCGCCGGTCAGCCCGGTGTGGTCGCCACTGAGCAGGATCGACATGCGGTTCTGCGCCAGGATCTCGCCGAGGTCGGACAGGACCATGGCGGGGGTGTCGCCCACCAGATCGAGCAGGCGGACCAGACCGGCGCGGGCCAGGCGCGCGATGCCGTCGGCGGGCGGCGGCTGGTGGCCGGCCAGGTGGAACAGGTGGCTTCGCTCGTCGTCCGTGAGGCGCAGGGCCCGGGCCAGGGCACCGAGCAGCTGGGTCGACGGCTGGCTGCTGCGGCCCTGCTCAAGGCGGACGACGTAGTCGACGGACATGCCGGCGAGCATGGCGACCTCCTCGCGGCGCAGGCCGGCGGTGCGGCGGCGGGGGCCGTCGGCGATGCCGACCTCGGCGGGGCGGATGGCCTCGCGTCGGCGCCGCAGGAAGTCGGCGAGCTGCTCACGCTGCATGTCTTCATGGTGCCTCGGGGACCGAGCACCGAGCCAGGGAGTGGCGCTCCCACGATAAGCGCTCCGCTGCCGGCGGGCGGAAAAGTGGCGCAGGGTGGAGCTGAGATCGACCGACGAGGGAGAGTTTCGATGCAGACACGCACTCTGGGCACGACGGGTCCCACGGTTTCCGCGGTGGGGCTGGGGGCGATGAGCATGTCGGGCACGTACGGCCCGGCCGATCGCGAGGAGAGCATCGCCACCGTCCGGGCGGCGCTGGACGCGGGGGTCACGCTGGTCGACACCGGTGACTTCTATGGCATGGGGCACAACGAGCTGCTGCTGTCGGAGGCGTTGCGGGGACGCGACCGGGACAGCTATCTGCTGAGTGTGAAGTTCGGGCAGCAGGTGGGGCCGGGCAGGCGGTTCGAGGGGCAGGATTCCCGCCCGGCTTCGGTGCGGAACTTCCTGAGCTACTCGCTGACCCGGCTCGGCGTCGACCACGTGGACATCTACCGGCCGGCCCGGCTCGACCGGTCGGTGCCGATCGAGGACACGATCGGTGCGATCAAGGAGATGATCGATGCCGGTTACGTACGGTATGTGGGGCTTTCCGAGGTTGACGCGGAAACCATTCGGCGGGCGCACGCCGTACATCCGGTTGCTGATCTTCAGATTGAGTATTCGCTGCTGTCCCGGGCGGTCGAGGCCGAGGTGCTGCCCACGCTGCGGGAGCTGGGCATCGGGCTGACCGCGTACGGGGTGCTGGGCCGTGGCCTGCTCTCGGGGAACTGGGTGCCGGGACGGGCGGACGATCCGCGTAACCACAGTCCTCGCTTCTCCGCCGAGAACGCGTCGCACAACCTCGCCCTGGTCGAGGCGTTGCGCCGGGTCGCTGACGCGAAGGGGTGCACGGTGGCGCAGTTGGCGATCGCGTGGGTGGCGGCGCAGCACCCGTCCATCGTTCCGTTGGTCGGTGCGCGCACCCGGCAGCGGTTGACCGAGGCATTGCCGGCGCTGGACGTGAGGCTGTCGGCCAATGATCTCGAACAGATCGAGACGGCCGTGCCGAAGGGCGCCGCGCACGGTGACCGATACCCGGCGGCGTTCATGTCGAGCCTCGGCGTCGGTAACTAGTGCCTCGTCAGGCACGGGTAGTGGATCTCGGGGCTCGGGACCGACTGCCCCGGGGCGGACATCAGCACCACGATCGCCCTGCGAAGCATCACCGGGTCACGACGCGGCACTAGGAACCCGGCGGGCCCGGGCGGTGTCGGAGAGATGCGACGAGTCGTCGCCGGGCACCGGAAGGGGCGAGATGGTTTCCTGGGGCAGATGGACGCTGGCATCCTCGGTGGTCCTGCTGGCGGGGTGTACCACCACGACCAGCGGCGCAACGCCAACGGCGGGTGCGGCTACCTCGGCGGGCACTGCGACCGCCTGCGCGACGCGGGTCGAGACGGGGTCGCTGCCGGACTGGGCGGACGCCGGTTTCAGCGGGGACGCACGGGTCCCGCACGTCTTCGGGGCGAAGGGTGACATCGTGGCGGTGCTGTTCGCCCACCCGCTGCGGCAGCACCGCGAGGACGGGTCGAACAACAAGATCCTGTGGGTGGCCCAGGCCCCCACGACCTCGCCCGACCCGACGGCACCGGCCACGCTGGTGATCACCGCGACGCTGGACGGCACCGACACCACTGTCACCCGTGAGGTCGCCGGCGGGCCCGGTCCGTCGATCATCGACGTGCCCCAGGCCGGTTGCTGGCGCCTCGACCTGCGCTGGTCCGGGCACACCGACACGATGAACCTGGTCTACGCGCCGTGAACGCACGGGCCGCCTAGGCTGCCGGGCGTGCTGAAGGACCCACGGGCGGCGGCGGCCCGCGACAACGCCGGGTGGTGCGACATCGTCTGCCGCAGCCACGGGCTGACCGGCCGTACCGACGGTGACGCCTGGACGGTCCCCCGCCGCTCGCCGCCGTGGTACCCGGACGCGGTCACGGTGCGGCCGGGCGTCGACGCCGAGGCCCTGCTGGCCCGCATCGACGCGGGGCCCGGCGCGACGGTGAAGGACAGCTTCGCCGACCTCGACCTGTCCGGGTACGGCTTCCGGGTGCTCTTCGACGCCCAGTGGATCCACCGCCCTGCGGCGGAACGGCCGGCCGAGGGCGCCCTCACCCCGGTCACCACGCCCGACGAGTTGGTGGCCTGGGCGGCAGCTCACGGCGGCGGGGACCTGTTCCGCCCCGCACTCCTGGACCACCCTCGGGTACGGGTGCTCGCCCGTCACCACGACAGCGGCGTGATCACCGGCGGCGCGGTGCTCAGCGGCCACGGGGGCGTCTACGGCGTCTCCAACCTGTTCACCCACACCGACGACCCCCGGGCCGTCTGGCGCGCGGTGTGCGCCACAGTGCCCGACGCACCGTTGGTCGGCTACGAAACCACCCCGGACCTGCCCCCCGCCCGGCAGGCAGGCTTCCTCCCCACCGGCCCGCTACGGGTCTGGGTCAACGACTGATCCCCGCCCCGCCCCGCCCCGCCCCGTCGATCATGAAGTTAGCGGCACGAAACGCCGTGATCGGTGCCGCCAACTTCATGATCAACGAGGCTGAGGGGGTGGACGGTCAAGAGAGACGGGTCAGGTCTTCGGGGGTGAGGCGCAGGGCTCCGGCGGCGATGTTCTGTTCCAGGTGGTGTGGGTCCGCGGTGCCGGGGATGGCCAGCACGTGTGGGCCCTGGTGCAGGGTCCACGCCAGGCGTACCTGGTGCCCGTTGACGCCGTGCGCGCGGGCGACGGCCTCGACCGCAGCGGTCTGCGCGGCGCTCGCGCCCGCCTCCCGGCCGGTGCCGGCGAGTGCGAAGAACGGCACGTAGGCGATGCCCCGCTCACCGCAGAGCCGAACGACGTCGTCCTGCTCCCGGTAGGCGTCCACCCCGTAGTTGTTCTGCACGCAGACCACCGGCGCGATGCCCGCCACCTCGTCGAGCTGCTCGGGCCGGACGTTGGAGAGCCCGAGGTGCCGGATCAGCCCGGCGGCACGCAGGTCGGCCAGCGCGCCGAACCGGTCGGCCGGCGGAACCTCGCCGGGCCCCCGCCCCAGGCGCAGGTTGACCACGTCGAGGTGGTCGCGACCGAGCCGACGCAGATTCTCTTCCACCTGGGCGCGCAACTGCGCCGGGGTGAACGCCTCGGTGAAGCCCGCCTCCGGGTCGTACCCGAAGCCGACCTTGGTGGCGATGACCAGATCCTCGGGGTACGGGGCGAGCGCCGCGCGGATCAGCTCGGTGGCGTAGCGGGCCGGGCCGGTACCGACCCGCAGGGTTCCGCCGGGCGAGACGTAGAACGCGGCCGTGTCGATGTGGTCGACGCCCAGCTCGACGGCGCGGCGCAGCAGCGCGACGGCCCGGGCCGGGTCGGGGTCGGCGGTGATCCGCATGGAACCGAAGCCCATCCGGCGCACGGTGCGGTCGCCCAGTGTCCAGGTGCCCGCCGCTGCGGCGGTGATCTCGTCGGTTGGCATCGGGCGACCCTAACCAGCCCGGGTACACGGCGCAGTCGGCCACGCACCCGATACCGCTCGACGGCGCGCTGGGTTAGTTTTCACTGGCGGACGCAACGGCGTGCGGCGGGCGCAGCACCGGCACCAGCAGCAGGGTCGGCAGCAGCAGCAGCGGCACCACCAGCAGCGCCCGCAGGGTCCCGACCTGGTCGCCGAGCAGGCCCAGCAGCGGAGGGCCACCGAGGAACGCGGTGTAGCCGATCACCGCGACGACGCTCACCCGCACCGCCGCATGCGCCTCGTCGTCGGCAGCGGCGCTCATTCCGACCGGGAAGCCCAGCGACGCGCCGAGGCCCCACAGCGCGACGCCGACGACGGCCACCGGTCCGGAGCCGGCCAGGACGGCCAGGCCGGCGCCGACCACGGCGAGCCCGATGGTGCCGCTGAGCACCGGCACCCGCCCCCACCGGTCCAGCGCGATGGTGCCGACGGTGCGCCCGACGGTCATGCCCACGACGAAGACCGCGAAGACCGCCGCGCCGGCGGCCTCGCTCAGGTCTCGTCCGTCGATGAACGCGACGGCCAGCCAGTCGTTGGCGGCTCCCTCGGTGAACGCCGCCACCAGCACGAACAGCCCGATCAGCAGGGTGCGCGGCTCGCGCCAGGCGGCGAGTTGCGCCCGACGGCGGGCAGCCGGGGTGGCGTCCGCCGGGTCGCCGGTGGGGTCGACGCCCAGGGGCAGGTATGTCCGGGCGGCGAGCACCGTGCCGACCAACACGACGACCGCCACCGCGACGAGGTGCGTGCCGACCGGCACGTCGAAGCGGGCCGCCCCGGCCCCGAGCGCCGCTCCCGCCACCGAGCCGAGGCTCCACCCCGCGTGGAAGCGAGGCATGATCGTGCGGCCCAGCCGCCGCTCCACCGCCGCGCCCTCGACGTTCATCGCCACGTCGCAGGCGCCGGAGCCGTAGCCGAAGGCGACGAGGCCCACGGCGACGACGGCGAACGACCCGGTCATCGTGGCGCCCAGCCCCGCCACGGTCAGGCCGACAGCGACCACCCCGGTCGCCAGGGCGACGGTGCGGGCCGCGCCGAGTCGCTGGGCGAGCAGCCCGGCGGTGGGCATGGCGAGCAGCGCGCCGACGCTCATCGCCAGCAGCAGCAGCCCGAGCCGGCCGGCGGAGAGGTCCAACGCCTCGCGGACCGCCGGCACCCGGGAGAACCAACTGCCGACGGCGAGCCCGTTGAGGGTGAAGGTGACCGCGACGCCGTTGCGGGCGAGCAGCACCGCCCGTGCGGACGGTGGTGCGGCGGCCGGGGCTACGGGTCGACTGGTGGGGGCGCTCACGGGGGTGGTCCTCTTCCTCGGGGTGATCTCCTGGCACGATCGCACACCTGAGAGCGCTACCACCACAACCGGCAACCGCCCCTTACCGCTGAGGTGCCCGCCGGGGCATGATGTGAGCAGGCGTTTGTCCGACCGGGCGGGCCGCCGCGGGGAGGCGACGATGACGGCAGCGGCACACCGGCCGGCAACTCTCGAGGACGTCGCGCGGGTCGCCGGGGTGTCCCGGTCCACCGCGTCGCGGGTGATCGCCGGCACGGGGTTCGCCTCGCCGTCGGCCCGGGAGCTGGTCGCGGCGGCGGTCGACCAGCTCGGCTACGTACCCAATCCGGCGGCCCGGGCACTGGTGCGCGGTGGCGGCGTACGGATGGTCGTGGCGGTGCTGGGCACCAGCGCGGCGGTGCTGGACGACCCGTACGTGCAGCAGGTCGTCGGTTCGGCCGCGCGGGTGTGCACGCCCGCCGGTGTCGGCGTGGCGTTGCAGTGGCTGCCGCTCGGCGACCCGGGCGGGCTGGCCCAGCTCGACGATCGCAGCGTGTGCGGGGTCATCCTGGTCAATACCACCGAGGACTTGCTGGAGGCGGTGCCCCGGTCGCTGCGTGGCCGGGTGGTCTCGATCGGCGTCGGCTCGGCGAGCGTGCCGTCGTTCGACGTGGACAACGTGGCCGGGTCCGGGGCGGTGCTACGCCACCTCTACGCCACGGGCCGACGCCGGATCGCCATGGTGGCCGGTCCCCGGTGGCTGCCCTGCGCGCAGCGTCCCGTGGAGACCTACCGGCGGCTGATGCGGCAGGCCGGCCTGCCGGAGCGGGTGCTGCCCGGGGACTTCACGGCGTCCTGCGGCCGGGCGGCGGCCGACGCGGCGCTGCGCCGGTGGCCGGACGTCGACGCGATCTACGCGATCAGCGACGACACCGCGCTCGGTGTGATCGCGGGTCTGCGGGACGCGGGTGTGCGGGTGCCCGACGACGTCGCGGTGGCCGGTTTCGACGACATCCCCCTGGCCGGACTGACCGCCCCGGCGCTGACCACGGCCAGCCACCCGGTGCGGCGGATCGCCGCCGCCGCGGCCGCCGCCCTGCTGGACGGACGACCGGCCGCGCCGGTGACCCTCTTCCCGTCCGACCTGGTGGCCCGGGCCAGCGCCTGACCGGCGGGCTCGGCGGGCGCCCTGGTCGACGGGCTCAGCGGGCCCTGGTCGACGGGTCGGCGGGCTCAGCGGGCCCTGGTCGACGGGTCGGCGGTTCCGCGGGTCAGCGACCGGCGAGGCAGCGGCACGGTGGCTCGGCGGGCCTGGTCAGACGGCGGGAAGACCGAGGGCTTCGTCGACGCGGGCCAGGACGGCGGCGTCGTCCTCCGGGTTGACGCCGCGCAGCAGGTCGATGGCTGTGGCCCGGACCTGCCCGATGATCATCGCGAGCGGGAGGGTCTGTGCGGTGCCGAAGAGCTGCCCGGCAGTGTGCACGGCGGCGAGCGCCGACTCGTCGGCCCGGGCGGCGTGCCGGACGGCGACCTCCGCCTGCCCGTCCAGGTCGGCGGCGAGGGCAGCGCCGGCCTGCCGGACCGCCTCGGCGAGCGACCGTAGGGCGGCGCCCAGTTCGGGCGGCGTCGACGTGTGCAGGCGGCTGAGGGTGACGCCCGCGCGGGCCAGCACCCGGACGTTGCGGACCGCGTAGTCGGTCTGGCGGACCGACTCGTCCACCGACCGTAACCGGCCGATGTGCCGACGTCGGCGGACGTGCAGTCGCAGCGCCTCCCCGGCGGCCAGCACCCCGTCACGCAGACCGTCCACCCGGGCGTCCATGCCCCGCGCCCGCCGCAGGGCCGCGACGGCGGCGGCCTCGTCACCGTGGCCGAGGGCGTCGGCGATCCCGCCCAGCAGCCCGGCCAGCTCGTCGAAGGTCCGCCGCACCTCGGCGACCAGCGGAGCGAGGGGGTGCCGGGCGTCGACCAGCAGGCTGGCCGCGAGCGCGACCGCACCCCCGATCAACGCGTCGACGAAGCGGAACGGCACCAACGTCCCGTCCGGTGGGGCGACCACCACCAGGTAGAGCGCCGAGACCGCGGCCTGCACGAGGGTCACGCCGGTGGCACCGAAGGCCACCGCGAGGAGGACGGTGAGCAGGATGACGGTGAAGACCGTCCACGTGCTGCCCGGGCCGAGCGCCTGCACCACCAGGTCCGCGACGAGCACCCCGGCGGCGACACCGAGGACGACCTCGACGGCCCGACGAATGCGCTGCCCCCGAGCCTGACCGAGAACGATCAGCGCGGCGGCCGGTGCGAAGAAGGGTTGCGGGTGCCCGAGCAACCGGGTGGCCAGCAGCCAGGCCACCGTCGCCGCGACGGTGGCCTCCAGCACTGGCCGCCAACCGTGTCGCAGCCGCCCGCCGGCCGTCCGCAGGCCCCTGAACCGCATCATCACCCGATCTCTCCTACCCACGCCGACCGGCGCGGGGCACCCCGGCCTGAACCGCACGTCGCCGGCCCGCCGCAACCGCACGACAGGGTGCCGTCAATCCCCGGCACCACCGCCGACGCACGCCACCCCACAGCTCGCCCCCGCACCTTGCCACTCGCCCCGCACCCTGCCGCCCGCACCCCGTACCCTGCCGCCCGCACCCCGCCCGCACCCCGTACCGCCGCCCGCTCCGCCTTTGGAGCTGATGCCGCAAACGAATCGGGCGCGTGCCGCACACGAATCGGGCGCATGCCGCACACGAATCGGGCGCGTGCCGCGAACGCATCGGGCGCGATGTCGTCACCGCTTCAGGCGCGATGTCGTAAACGATTCAGCTCCAGAGGGCCGAACCGCAGCACCACACCGGCCGCCCACGGCCGTCCAAGGGTGATCGTCTCCCAGCACGCGTCAGACCTGCTCACCGGGCTCCACGGCGCGCTCTCCCGGGGCCAGCGCGCCGATGGCCCACGCCACCAGGCCGCGCCGAATGGACCTGACCGGCCCGGCCCGCGCACCGACAGGCCGGCGCACCCGCCACGCCCGCGCGCCGGTCGGGTCAGCTTCCGGTCAGGGCGCGCAGCAGCGTACGGACGGCGGTGCCCAGATCGGCGCGGCTGGCCGCACTGCCGGGCGGTGGGGCGGTGAGCGCGCCGGCGCCGACCAGCCGGTCGAAGAGCAACCCGTCCACGAACGCGACGAACTGGTCGCCCTGCCGGTCGGGGTCGGTCGCCCCGGCCCGGGCCAGCAGGTCCCGGGCCTGCACCCGCTGACCGATGCCGTGGTGCAGGATGCCCCGCAGCTCGGGCCGGTGCACCGCCTCCAACAGGCAGGCGTACCGGGCCAGGGTCCGACTGCGCCCGACGCTCAGCCACCTGTCGAGCACCTCGGCGACGCCGGCGGCGAGCGCGTCGAGGGCGGCGCTGTCGAGCCGGGGCCCGGGCGTCGGGGGCGGCGGTTCGGTCGGCAGGTCGTAGGCCGCCAGGTCGGCCCGGTCGCGGTCGGCGAGCCGCCCCACCACCGCCTCGATCAGCGCCTGTCGGGTCCGCAGGTACGCGGAGGTGGTGCCGGGGGGCATTCCAGCGCGGCCGTCGACCGCCCGGTGGGTCAGCGCTCGCATGCCACCGTCGGCGATCAGCTCGATGGCCGCGTCGGTCAGCAGCGCGATCCGGTTCGTCCGGGCCGTCACGGCACTCCCCCTTCTCAAGGTCCGCAGGTAGTATCCTCCTTCTACAGGTGTAGAAGGGTGGGACGAGATGGACGACTCACACGCGGTGGTGGTGGGGGGCGGCATCGGCGGGTTGAGCGCCGCCCTCGCCCTGCACCGGCGCGGCTGGCGGGTCACCGTGCTGGAACGCGCCGCCGAGCTGCGCGAGGTCGGCGCCGGCTTGAGCCTGATGGCCAACGCCGTACGGGGGCTGGACGCCCTCGGCCTCGGCCCGGCCCTGCGCGACGGCGGGCACGCCGAGGCACCCGGCGGGATCCGCGACCGGCACGGGCGGTGGCTGTCCCGGGTGGACGCCGGCGAGATGGTCCGACAGTTGGGCACCACGGCGCTCGGCGTGCACCGGGCCACGCTGCACCGCACCCTGCGCGAGGCCCTGCCCGCCGCGTCCCTGCACACCGACGCCACCGTGGAGCACGTCGAGACCGACCCGGACCAGGCCGAGGTCCGCTACCGGCGGCCCGACGGCTCGCACACCCTCCGCGCCGACCTGGTGGTCGGGGCCGACGGCCTCCGCAGCCGGGTCCGCGCCCAGCTGTGGCCGCGACACCCCGGCCCGGTGTACGCGGGCTCGACCGCCTGGCGGGCGGCCATCGAGTTTCCCGACCCGGTCCCGGCCGCCATCACCTGGGGACCGGGCGCCGAGTTCGGCATGGTGCCGATCGGCGACGGGCGGCTCTACTGGTACGCCGCGGTGAACGCGCCACCCGGCGGCCACGCCCCCGACGAGTTGGCGGCTGTGCGGGAGCGCTTCGGCGACTGGCACGCCCCCATCCCGGCGCTGATGGCGGCGACCCCACCCGGAGTCGTCCTGCGCAACGACATCCATCACCTGGCCGTGCCGCTGCCCACGTACGTGCGGGGACGCGTCGCGCTCCTCGGCGACGCCGCCCACGCCATGACACCCAACCTCGGGCAGGGCGCCGGGCAGGCCATCGAGGACGCGGTGGTGCTGGGTGCCGTCTGCGCCGACGGCGCCGCCACGGTGCCCGCCGCGCTGGCCGCGTACGACGAGCAGCGTCGGCCGCGCAGTCAGAGCGTCGCCCGGGCCTCCTTCACCGCCGGCCGTTTCGGTCAGCAACTGCGCAACCCACTGGCCGTCGCGGTCCGGGACGGCGCGTTGCGGCTCACCCCGGCCCGAGCCGCCCTGCGGAGCATGGCCCGCTACGCCGACTGGAGACCTCCGGCGGGCTGAGCCGACCCGTGGCCGTCCGGCCGACCGCCGTCGCGACACATCACGGCGGCGGCGAGGAATTGATCAACAATGGTGGCCCAACACTCCAGAATATTCATCGGGGCCGTCGGCGGGATCATTCGAAGGCGACAGCGCGCCCGTACAATCGGCGACTGTCTTGTGACCGATCGCTGACTGCCGGTGTGAAAGCGATCACACACACTGAGCCCATGAACAGGAGAGTCAACCGCGGTAAGGCACTCCGCGTCGCGGTGTGTCTCATTCTGCTCGCCGCGCTCAGCGGTTGCATGCAACTCAACATGGGTCTCACCGTCAACGCCGACGACACGGTCGACGGTCAACTGCTGCTGACGGCCCAGAAGCAGGTGTTGAGCGCGCGGAACAAGAACGTCCCGGCCGCCTTCGCGGAGCTGCGGCAGAGCATTCCCGCGCTGCCGGCCGGAGAAGAGACCATTTACCAGGACGACACTTTCTACGGCTCGCAGATCAGTTACCGCAGGGCGCCGCTGGCCGGTTTCGACACGGAGAGCGTGAAACTGGTCCGGGACGGCGATCTCTACCGTTTCACACTGCCACTGGACCCGAAGAAATACGGCGGAAAGGTCACGCAGCAGAATCCGCAGCAACAGCAGGCGTTCCTCAAGCTCATGTCGTTCGAGATCTCGGTGACATTTCCCGGCCGCGTGATCGACAGCAACGGCACTGTCAACGGCCGTTCGGTGAGCTGGAAGGTCGACGCCAACCAGGACAAGCCGACCGAGCTGCGGGCCGTGGCCGAGGCGCCACCTCGACCCTCCGCCTCGCCGGCCGCCGCCGGCGACGACAGCGGGTTCCCCTGGTTGCTGGTCGGTGGCGGCGTACTCCTTCTGCTGCTGCTCGCCGCGGTGGGCGTACTCCTCTTGCGCCGCCGTCAGCCCACCGCGCCGGCTGCGCCCGGGCCGACCCCGCCGGGCCCGCCCGCCAGCGCCCCGGGGCCCGGCTGATCCACCCGGTGGCCGGCACCGCCGGCCGCGCCCGGCTCCGGCCGCCCCCGAGACGACGGCGACCGGCCCCGGTGCTCCCGGTGGGAGCACCGCACCTCACCACCACCACATCCCGGTCGCACCATCGCAGAAAAGGGGGATCGCCATGAACGATCTCTTCACCTGGGCAGCCCTGGGCAGCCTGGCCGGTGCCAGCGCCGCGACCCTGCTGGCCACCAACGTCATCGGCGGGCTCATCGGGCCCAGCGGAGACAAGCTTCGCAAGTGGATCGCCATCGGCATCGCGTTGCTGCTGTCCTACGTGACCGCGGCGTTCGCCGACGACGCCGGCGGCGAGAAGTGGATCATCGCGTTCTTCAACGCGCTGGTCATCTTCTCCGCCGCACTCGGCGTCAACCAGTTCCCGCCCGGCAACCGGCAGGCGACCCAGGCGTCGCCGACCCAGGTCGCGCAGAACCGCGAACCCCGTTTCATCCGCTCCTGGGTCTGAGAGGTGACGTCATGGTCTTCGGAATCCTCAGCGCGGCGGTCCAGGTCGTTCTCGGCGCTCTCTTCGGCTTCCTCGCCGGTGGCCCGATCGGGCTGCTGATCGGCGCGGCCGTCGGCACGCTGGTCGGCGCGGTCTTCGGCTGGGCGGTGGCCTCCGCCGGGGTGTACGCGCCGGACGCGCGCGGCATCTTCCTCTTCGTCGTCGACCACACCTGGAGCCTGCT
The DNA here is from genome assembly GCF_029581275.1 of Micromonospora sp. WMMD1155. Lineage (NCBI taxonomy): Bacteria > Bacillati > Actinomycetota > Actinomycetes > Micromonosporales > Micromonosporaceae > Micromonospora > Micromonospora sp. WMMD1155. The sequence continues at coordinate 6,135,480 of NZ_CP120742.1, read as the reverse complement.
CAACACGGTCGTCGGGGCCGTCTACCTGGCCGCACACCTGATCTTCGGGCACTCGCTGGACCGGCCCACCTCGGCCGGCAGCGGGCGGGTCTGCGTGGTGGAGGGGGTCTCGCCCCGCTACGCCACCACCATCGGCACCGTCTGCGCCGGCGCCAGCTCGAGCATCCAACGGCACGAGGACGTGCACATCTTCCAGGGCCGCCTGCTCGGGCCGTTCTACATCCCGCTGGTCCTGGCGAACTACGTGCTGTTCACCATCGCCCCGGTGTGGTTGCTCTACCACGACCACACCAACGCCCCGATCAACCGGTTCACCAGGTACTTCGAGATCGGTGTCTACCCGCACGTGTGGAACGAGGCCATCGCGTACCGGATCCAGGGGACGCCGCCGCGATGAGCACCGATGGGCGCGGTCCGATCGAGACGGCCACCGCCGAGTTGGCCTCCTGGCTCACCAGCGCGGTGGGAGAGCCCGTCCCGGTCGGCCCGCCCCGCACCGACGGTGACGCCTCCGGGCTCACCGTCTGGCCGCTGGAGTTACGCCCGGCCCGGCAGACCCGGTCCAGCGGCGCGGTCCGCGAACCGTACCGGTTCACGGTCCGCTACCTGATCTGCGCGACCGGTCCGGCCGGGTTGCCCCGGCTGGACCGGGTGCTCACCGCCGCCACCACCGAGGGTGGTTACGCAGTCGTCCTGGAGGCCGGTGACCCACCACTCTGGACCGCGTTCGGCACGGCGCCCCGCCCGGCGCTGCTGATCGACGTGCCCGCGCAGGTGGACCACCCGACCCCGTCGGCGCCGCCGGTCCGGCAACCGTTGCGACTGCGGCAACTCGGGGTGCACTCCCTCACCGGCCGGGTGGTCGGCCCCGAGGACCAACCCCTCGCCGCGATGCGGGTCGAACTCGCGGCCACCGGGTCCGCCACCCGCACCGACCCCGACGGCCGGTTCCTGATCGTCGGCGTCCCCCACGACCCCGAGCACCCGGGTCCGGTCCGGCTCCGGCTGACCGGCCGCGGCCTCGTCCTCACCGCCGACGTCGACCCCACCGAACCCGACCTCGTCATCGTCTGCGCGCCACCGACCCACTGACGCCCACCGCACAGGAGGACCGATGCCCAGCTACTTCTCCCCCGGCATCTATGTCGAGGAGGTCCCCAGCGGCGCCCGACCGATCGGCCCGGCGAGCACCAGCATCGCCGCGTTCGTCGGCGTCGCCCCGGACCGCTCCGCCCACCTGGGCAAGGCGGTGCCGGTCAACAACTGGACGGAGTTCCTGCGGCTCTTCGCCGGTGGTGAGCGGGTGGAGAGCACTCCGCTGGCCCGGGCGGTGTTCGGCTTCCTGGACAACGGGGGCGCCCGCTGCTGGGTGGTCAACGTCGGCGAGGGCGGCGCGATCACCGGCACCGGGCAGAAACGCGGTGGCCTGCAACTGCTGGAAGCCGTCGACGAGATCTCCATCATCGCCGCCCCCGGCTTCCACGACCCGGTGTCGCACGAGGCGCTGCTGAGCATGGCCGAACGCACCCGCACCATGGTGGCGATCTGCGATCCGGCACCGGACATCGACGACATCTCCGCGTTGACCCGGGTCGCCACACCGTCCTCCGGCAAACCCCCCAAGCCCGACGGGGGTACGGGCGGCGGCGCGGGCGGCTCCGGCGGCGGCTCGGCCCAGCCGGGCGGCTCCGGCGGGCACGAGGGGGCGGCGTACCGGCCACGGCAGTCGGAGTTCGGTGCCTTCTACTACCCGTGGCTGCGGGTACGCGACCCGATCAGCGGCGAGTTGGAGCTGACGCCGCCGAGCGGGCACCTGGCGGGCATCTGGGCCCGCACCGACGCCCTGCGCGGCGTGCACAAGGCACCGGCCAACGAACCCGTACGCGGCGCCGTCGACCTGGGCTACCTGGTCACCCGACCGGAACACGACGTGCTCAACCCCAAGGGCGTCAACGTGATCCGGTACTTCGCCGGCGAGGGCATCCGCGTCTGGGGCGCCCGTACGCTCGCCGCCGAGGCCAGCGAGTGGCGCTACCTCAACGTACGGCGGCTGAGCATCGCCATCGAACAGGCCATCGCCAACGGCACCCGGTGGATGGTGTTCGAGCCCAACGACTTCACCCTCTGGCGCTCGATCCGGCGTGACATCGGGGCGTTCCTCACCCGGGTCTGGCGCGACGGCGCGCTGCTGGGGCGCAGCCCCGAGGAGGCGTTCTTCGTCAAGTGCGACGAGGAGACCAACCCGCCCGACGTACGCGACGCCGGCATGGTCATCGCCCACATCGGCATCGCCGTCGTCAAGCCCGCCGAGTTCGTGGTGTTCAAGCTGAGCCAGTGGGCCGGCGGCACCGAGACCGAGACGATCGGAGGCTGACATGCCCACCCCAGCCACCCCGCAGCAGCCCGGCGCGCCGGTCGACCCCTACCGGGCGTACAACTTCCGGCTGCTCATCAACGGAGTCACGAACGGCCACTTCACCGAGATGACCGGCCTGGAGGTGAACATCCCCGGGCAGCCGTACCGGGAGCACGGCCTGGGCCGGATGCGGATGGTGCCCGGGCAGGCCGAGTACGAGCCGGTGACGTTGCACTTCGGCCTCACCGCCTCCCGCGAGCTGTGGGACTGGGTGAACGCCACCGCGCAGGGCACCCTCAACCGCCGCAACGTCTCCGTGGTGCTGCTCGACTCGGTCGGCACCGCGGAGGTGCTGCGCTGGAACCTGATCGACGCCTGGCCCACCCGGTGGCGTGGCGCGCACCTCAACACCCTCAGCCACGAGATCGCCATCGCCTCGTTGACCCTGCGCTACGAGGGCCTGGAGCTGGAGACCGGCGGTGCCGCCGCGCCGGCACCCGCGTAGCTGGCTGGCCGGGCGGCTGCGCTCGGCCGCCGGCGCGGTCCAGCGCCTCGCCGGACGGGTCGAGCCCGCCGGGCGAACCCGTCCGGAGCCCCCGCCGGACCCGCCACGCCGCTTCGGGGAACCCCCGCAACACTGGTTGGACGTGGTGGCCACGCACGCCCCCGGCCTGCTGCGCGACCTGGACCTCGACCCGGCACCGCCGCAGACCGAGCAGACGCGGGGCCCCGAAGACCAGCACGGGGGGTCCGGCGACGCTACCGCGGCCCCGACCGCTGCCGAGCGACGGTTCGCCCTGGGCCGGGCCGGCAGCCTGGTCGCGGACCTGTCCCGGCACCCCGCCGACCTCGGCCTCTCCACCGGCACCGGTGTCGAGCGCGACGCCACCCGGCTGTCGGCCCCCGGCACGACGGGCAACGCTGGCACGTCCGGCGACCCTGCGGCGGGTGACCTCGACGCGGCGGTCGGCGCGGAAACCGTCAGCGTGCCGGAAGGTGCGGCTCGGCCTGGACATGCGGTCAGGCCCGAAGGTGCGGTCAGGCCCGAAGGCCTCGGCACCACCGGAAGGCGCGGCGCGGCGGGGACCGTTCCGTCGCATGGTGACCCCGACCGGGCGGGTGGGTTCGGTACGACCGGCGCGGCGTACGACGTCGCCGGACCGCGCCTGCTGAGCCACGTCGGGCGGCCGGGCACCACGCCGGACGCGCGTCCGACGGCGGGGTGGAGCGACACGCCCAGAGTGGCTACCCGAGACGGCAACTCGGGGCCCGGCCACATCTCGCGGTCCGGCAGCGTCTCATCTCCCACTCTGAAGTCCGCCGACCTCCCCGCCCTGAAGCCCGCCGATCAGCACGGCCCAGAGCCGGCGTCCCCCCGCCAACCACCCGCCACCCCCACCCCCACCCTTACCCCCACCCCACCCCCCACCCCAGCCCTCGCCGTCGGCGAGATCTTGGAGGATTTCGGCCCCTCCAGTGGCACGTTCCTTCCAAGATCTACACGTCCAGCCGCTGACGAGGGGTGGGGTGGGGACGGTGGGGGCTGGGGTGGGGGTGGGGGTGGGGCTGTGCGCGGTGGGCCGTGGCCCGCCCTGCCGGGCGAGCGGGTGTCGCCTGGGCAGCTCGACCAGGCGGCGCTACCGCAGGGCGGGCAGCGGCCCGTTCAACGCATCGAGGTTGATGCGGCGGATCGGGTCGGCCGTCCGGATCGCGGACCGGGTGGACACTGGCCGGCGAGCACGGCCCTCCCGGCGATGCCGCCGCAGGTGACGGCCGCCGACCCGTGGCCGGCGCTACCTGACGACGGGGCGGTGTGGGAGGTGCCGGGCGACGTGCTGGACGCCGCCCACCTGGGTCGGCTGGACCGGGAACAGGCGGGCGACTGATGGAGCGGGTGGCCTTCCTCATCGACTCCTCCGGGGAGCGGGTGGACTGCCTGCTCAACCCGGAGACCGTGCAGGTGACCCGACTCGCCGGCGTACGCCGTCGGGGTGCCGCCGGCGGGCAGCTCACCGGGTCCGGGCTGGCCGACGACCCGCTGGTCTTCACCGGCGGCGGCCGGACCGAGCTGGTGCTCGACCTGCTCTTCGACGTCGACTTCGTGGAGGCGCAGGTCCGTCCGGCCGACGTGCGGGTGCTGACCCGCCCGCTGTGGATGCTGGCGGAGAACTCCGCCGTCGAGCATGGCTGGCTGCGACCTCCGCTGGTGCGGTTGGTCTGGGGCAAGACCTGGAACGTGCCCGGCGTGATCGTCGCGGTCGCGGAACGGTTCGACGCGTTCACCGGTACCGGGTCGCCCCGGCGGTCCTGGCTGCGGCTGAAGCTGGTCCGCGCCGCCGAGTCGGCCGAAGAGGCGCAGGCCGGCTTCGAGGAGGAGTTGGCGGCGGCGAGCACCCCGACCGCCGCGCCGGGCAGCGCGGTGATCGCCGCCGGCGACGGCGCGGCCGAGCCGGGCCGTTCCGGGGTGCGCTTCGACCTGCTGGCCAACGACGCGCTCGGCTCGCCGCTGCGCTGGCGTCTGCTCGCCGAACACAACCGGATCACCGACCCCCTCGCCGTTCCGGCCGGTACGACCCTGGCGGTCCCACCACCGGCACCGACCGCCGCGACGGCGACGGCGGTGACCGGGGCCGCGCGGGCGCTGGCCGGGGCGGTGGGTGCCGGCGCGGCGTTCGTCGGAGCGTCGATCGCCACCGCGCCTGCCGCCTGGGGTGCGGCGACCGGCCCCATGCCGACCGGGGGTACGCCGTGACGAGCGTCGCGCCCCGGGCGTTGACGGTCAGGCTCGACGGCGTCGAGCTGGCCGACGCGGCCCGTCAGCGGATCCGCTCGCTGCGTGTGGCGGCACGCCTCGACCAGCCCACCCAGGCCGAGCTGGTGCTCGCCACGACCCCCGGGGCCGGTGCGTTCGACCCGGCGGTCCGCCCCGGCACGACGCTCGACGTACGGCTGGCCGATCACGCCGATGCCCTGTTCGGCGGGGAGGTGACCGCGGTGGAGGTCGACTACGCGGCGGACGGTGCCGCGCTGCTGCGGCTGCGCGCGTACGACCGGTTGCACCGGCTGCGCAAGCGCCAGGGGTTGCGGGTGTTCACCGCGGTCACCGCGGTGGAGCTGGCCCGGGAGTTGTGCGACGAGGTGGGGTTGACGGTGACCGCCGACGTCGACGGGCCACGGCTGGAACGGCTGGCGCAGCACCGGCACAGCGATCTGGAGCTGCTGCGGGAGGTGGCCGGGCGGGCCGGGCTGCACCTGGCCACCGACGGTGACGGGGTCCGGTTGGTCACGCTCGCCGGTCACGGGGAGCCGGTCGCGTTGACCCTCGGCGCGGGCGTGCACACCCTGCGGCTGTCCACGAACGCCGACCAGGCCGGTGGTGCGAGCGTGGCGCTGGGCTGGCACCCGCAGCGGGCCGAGGTGATCAGCCAGCAGGCCGACGAGGCGCGCTGCGGCCGGTCCGCCGACGACCGCCCGGACCCGGCCGACGTGGGCGCCGGTGGGGTGCGTACCGCCGTGGACCAGCCCGGCCGCAGCGACGACGAGTTGGCGGCGTTGGCCCAGGCCCGCCTGGACACCCGGGCGGCGGCACTGGTCACCGCCGAGGGGGTGGCCGAGGGCGATCCGGCGCTACGGCCGGGCCGGCGGATCGACCTGAGTGGTGTGCCGGACCCGGTCGCCGGGGCGTACGTGCTGACCGAGGTGATCCACACGGTGGACGGCGACGGGCACCTGACTCGGTTCTCCACGGTGCCACCGGTGCCGCCACCGGCTCCGACCGGCGGCGCGGTGGTCACCCTGGGCTCGGTCACCGACGTCGCCGACCCGGACGGGTTGGGGCGGGTCCGGTTGACCCTGCCCGCGTACGGGGACCTGGACGCCGGCTGGCTCGCCGTGCTCTGCCCCGGCGCGGGGCGGGGCAAGGGCCTGGTGGCGCTCCCCGACCCGGACGACACCGTGCTGGTGGTGCTGCCCGGTGGCGAGCCGGCCTCGGGCATCGTGCTCGGTTCGTTGTTCGGCGCCGTCGAGCCGTACGACGCGGGCATCGACGACGGGCGGGCCCGCCGCTGGACGATGCGGACCGCCGGGGGGCAGTCGATCGTCGTCGACGACGTGAACCGCAGTCTGCGGCTCGCCACCGAGGGCGGCAGCTTCCTGGAACTGACCCCGGATCTGGCCACGTTGCACGCGGCGTCCGATCTGGTGATCTCCGCACCGGGCCGGGCGATGGTGGTGCGCGCGCGCAGCGTGGACTTCCTGCACGCCGAGTCGACCGAGGCCCCGGCGACGGCGGCGGAGCAGGCCCGTTCCCTCGCCCGCGCCCACCACGAAGGAGGCGGCTGATGCGCTGGATCCACCGTGACTCCGTGATCACCTGCGACCACGACGGCCGGGTCGAGAACCGACCGTCGCGGGAGTGGGTGACGGTCACCGGCGTGCCGGTGCTGGTGGACGACGACCCGGAGGGACGCGACATCGTCGCCTGCCCGAACTACGGCCCGACCATCAAGCCGTGCACGACGACGCTGACCGTCCGGGTCGGCTACAGCGACTGGGTCCGCGTCGACGGGCACCGGGTGGTGCTCTCCCACCTGTCGGGGTTCACCAACGGCACGCCACCGGGTCTGGTCAAGCACACCGTGCGGGACCCGCGCCAACAGTTCCTGGGAGCGGACCGGTGAGGGCCTTCCGCTTCGTCGGCGCCGGCTTCGACGCCGGCCGGACCGGCGGGTTGGCGCTCACCGCGGCCGGTGGCCTGGCGATGACCGAGGGCGACGAGAGCGTACGCCAGGCGCTGTTCCTGCTCCTGTCGACCACGCCGGGCGAACGGCTGATGCGACCCGGGTACGGGTCCCGGCTGCACCGCCTGGTCTTCGCGCCCAACGACGACACCACGGCCGGCCTGGCCATCCACTACGTCCGGCAGGCGATCGCCCGTTGGGAGCCCCGGGTCGAGGTGATCGACGTGGACGCCGGGCCGGACCCGGACGACGCGTGGCGGCTGGTGATCAGGTTGGACTACCGGGTGCGGACCAGCCTCACCCCCGGGCAGCTGGTCTTCTCCGTGGACCTGCTCCCGGCCGACGATCCCGCCCAGGGAGGCCCCTCATGACACTGCCCGTGCCGCACCTGGACGATCGCGGCTTCCTCGACCTGGTCACCGAGGCCCGGGAACGGATCCGGCAGTCCTGCCCGGCGTGGACCGACCTGTCGGCGCACGACCCCGGCATGGCGCTGGTGGAGGCGTTCGCGCACCTGACCGAGGTCATGATCTACCGGCTGAACCAGTTGCCGGAGAAGGCGTACGTCTCGTTCCTGAACCTGCTCGGGGTCGCCCGGCACGCACCCACCGCCGCCTGGGCGGACGTCCGGTTCACCCGTACCGGCACCGACCGCGCGGCGGTCCGGATCCCGGCCGGCCTGCGGGTCGCGGCGGCACGCGGGGCGGACCCCCGGCCGGTCGTCTTCGTCACCACCGAACCGGCGCTGCTGCCCGCCGACGAGACGTCGGTGACGGTACGGATGCACCACTGCGAGACGGTCGAGGCGGAGCTGCTCGGTGTCGGCACCGGCCAGCCGGGTCAGGTGCTGCGGGCCGCCCACGCGCCGTTGGCGCACACCGCCGAACCGCTGGACCTGCTGCTCGGCGTGGAGGTGCCGACCGGCACCGTCGAGTTGGGCGCGGCGGCCCGCGAGCACGACGGTCGCACCTTCGAGATCTGGCAGCCGGTGGACAGCTTCGCCGGGCTCGGCCCCCAGTCGAAGGCGTACCTGGTCGACCGCTGCTCGGGCACCGTCACCTTCGCCCCGGCCCTGGACCTGCGACCTCCCGCGGGGGCCGCGCAGCCCTCGGCGGGGACCCCGACGCCGGTCACCGTCGCGGCCGTGCCGCCGGCCGGGCGGCAGGTGCGGCTCTGGTACCGCTCCGGCGGCGGGCCCACCGGCAACGTGGCGGCGGGCACCCTGACCAGCCTGCGCGACCCCCTGCCCGGGGTGAAGGTGGACAACCCTGCTCCGGCTGCCGGTGGCCGCGAGATGGAGGCGTTGGAGTCGGTGCTGCTGCGCGGCCCGTACGAGTTCTTCGCCCAGCAGCGGGCGGTGACCGCTCGCGACTTCGAGGTGCTCGCCACCAGCTCCGGCGCGGTGGCGCGGGCCCGGGCGTTCACCCGCGCGGCGGTGTACAGCTTCGCCCGGCCGGGTGAGGTCGAGGTGGTGCTGGTGCCGTACGTGCCGCCGACGGCCCGCCCGAACGGCCGCCTGCCGGTGGCGGTGCTGCGCGAGCACGAGGTGCCCGAGGCGCGGCACCGGGTCGAGGCGGACCTGGAGGAACGCCGGATGGTGGGCATCCGGTCCCGGGCGACCTGGGCCCGTTTCAAGGCGGTGTCGGTGCGGGCCCGGGTGGTGGTCCGGCGCGAGGAGGACGTGGACGCCGTCCGCAGCCGCATCCACGACCGGCTGCACCAGACGCTGAGTCCGCTGCCGACCGCGCTCAACCCGACCGGTTGGCCCTTCGGGGAGCCGCTGCGGGCGTCCAACGTGTACCGGTTGCTGGAGCACGCCGAGCCGGGTGTGCGCTACGTCGAGTCGGTCCGGTTCGTTGTCGACGAGGCCCCCGACGCGGAGGTCCGCGCCCTGGCCGTGGACCAGTACCAGCCCCGCACCTGGTACGCGGGGCGTGGCCCGGTGGTGTTCCGCTCCAGCAACGGCGGCGCGGGGTGGGAGCCGGCGGGCCGCTTCGAGGACGAGACGGTGCTGCGGGTGGCGCCCGCTCCCGCGCCGGTCCGGCCGGGCATCGTGGCACGTCCCGGCTCGGTGGCCGTGGTGACGCTGCGCGCCTCCGGGGGCTCCCGGGTGCACCTGAGCACCGACCTGGGCGAGACGTGGTCCCTGCTCACCGACCTGGACTCGCGGATCTCCGACGTGGCCTGGCTGGACCGCGACGGCGCGGGCGCGCTGCTGGTGGCCACCGACACCGGCCTGTACGAGGTGTCGTTGCTGCCCGGGGCGGTGCCGTTGCAGATCCTGGTCGACCCGTCCGACGCCGACCGGGGGTTCTACGCGGTGCGCACGTTCGTCTCGGAGCGGGGCGCGCCGGGCGTCGCGGTGGCCGCGCAGGCGAGCTTCGGGGTGTACCTGTCGACGGCCGGTGGCCGACCCGGCAGCTTCACCCACGTCGGATTGTCGAACGTGGACAACCGGGTCCTCGCCGTGCAGTACGACGGCCCGGCCACGCTGCTGTGGAGCGGTGCCGGTGAGCCGGACCCGAAGAAGCCGGGCCAGGGCTGCCATCGGACCCGGCTGTTCGAGTCCGACGTGAAGTGGCAGTCGACGCAGTCCGGCTGGATCGGCGGCACCTGCCGGGACCTGGCGTTCGCCGGGTCGTTGGCGGTGGCGGCCACGCAGAGCGGCGGGGTGCTGCGGCTGGACACCCTGGCCACCCAGCCGCAGTGGCAGCCGGTGTCGGTCAACTGCGGGCTGCCGCTGCGGGATCGGACCCGGTTCGTGCCGGTCGACGCCATCGCGGTGAACGGTCCGGCGACCGGCGGGGGCGGCGGTTCCGGCGCGGCGGAACGGTTGATCCTCGCCGGTGGTGAGCGTGGTGTGTACCGCAGCGCCACGGCTGTCGACTGGACGCCCAGCGCCAACCAGGCCACCGCCGACGTGGTGACCGTTCCGGATACCTGGCTGCTCTGCTCCGGCGAGCACGACATCGAGGTGGTGCGCCAGGATGCGACGCTCGGCGATTGAACGGCTGTTGCCCGCCGCCTACCAGCGCGCCTGCGTGCCCGGCAGCGTGCTCTGGACACTGCTGGACGTCATGGAGGCACTGCACGCCCCGGACGAGGCGATCCTCGCCGAGGTGGACGCCCTGTTCGACCCGTACCGGGCGCCGGACGGGTTGGTCGTGCGGTTGACCGGCTGGGTGGCGATGGACCACGTGGTGGCGTCTCCCCGGCCGGACACCCCGCTGCCGCTGCCGGTGGGCCGGCTGCGGGACCTGGTGGCCGACGCCGCGCTGCTGGCCCGGTGGCGCGGCACCCCGTACGGGATCCGCCGGGCCCTCGAACTGGCCACCGGAATGGTGGGTTTCACGATCGACGAGCCCGCCGAGCAGCCCTTCCACGTGGTGGTACGGGTGCCGGCGGCCGCCGCCGGTCAACTCGCCGTGATCACCCGCATCGTCGAGGCGGAGAAGCCCGCCTCGACGACCGTCGAGATCGTCCTGGAAGAGGAGTCGTCATGACCACCGAGTGGGCGGTCGTCGCCGCCGCCGAACAGTTCACGCTCGACCCGCGCAACGGCGGCGAACTGACGTTCACCGTCTCCAACCCGGGCAACGCGCCGGACACCGTGGTGTTCGACGTGGCCCCCGGTGACGGGTCCCAGCGGGCGTGGTTCACCGTGGCCGAGCCGCAGCGGGTGGTACCCGGGCAGGGCTCGGTGTCGTTCCTGGTCAAACTCGCCGTGCCGGCCGGCACCGCCCCCCGGCGCTACGACATGACCGGGTTCGCGTACTCGGCGAACACCGCGCCGGAGGAGAGTTCCCGTTCCAGCGGCCGGGTCACCTACGAGGTGCGGGCGGTCGCGCCGCCTCGGCGTACCCCCTGGTTGTGGATCGCCGCCGCGGCGGCGTTGGTGTTGGTGGTGGTGACCGTGGGAGTCGTCCTGCTGACCCGCGACTCGGGCCCGGGTGAGCCGCGGGTGGTCACCGTCGAGGCGGAGAGCCTGGTCGACGGCGCCACCGTGGAGTCGCCGAGCAAGAGCAAGGCGGCGGTGGTGGCGCAGCCGGACTGCTGTGAGGTCACCTGGTCCGGCGGCGAGCAACTGTTCTTCCAGGGCCTGGCGATCGGCGACAAGGTGACGGTGACGGTGCAGATCCCGGCCGACGGCACCTGGCGGTTCGCAGCGGTGCGCACCACCGCCGTCGACTACGCCAACACCGTCTTCGTCATCGACGGCAACCAGGTCGGCGGCACGTTCCTCGGCTTCACGCCGACGGTGCGCAAGACGGAGTTCCTGGACGTCGGCACGGTCCAGCTTTCCAGGGGCGCGCACCAGGTCACCCTGCTGGTGGTCGGCAAGACGCAGGGGACCAACCGCTACTTCGCCGGCGTCGACGTGCTCCGGTTCAGCGAGGTCGTGTCACCGGCCGCCGCGCGATGAGCGGCCGGCAGAAGGCGCTGCTGGGCGTGCTCGCCGTCCTGCTGGTGGCGCTGTTCGTGGTCGCGGTCGGGGCGGGCCGCGACGACCGGGGTGATCCGGGCGCCCGACACGGGCTGGTCGACCGGTTGGGGGCGCTCGGCGGCGAGCACGCCACGGTGGACCCGGCCACGGTCAGCGCCGACTGCGTCGAGGAGCCCGGACGGCTGGTCTTCTCGGGCGGTTGCGAGCTGCGGATCGCCGACCCCGGCGGGTTACGCACCCTGGTGCTGCGCAGCGGGGCGCGGTTCACCGTCACCGCGCCGGCCCCGGGCGACGCCGACCTGACCATCCGCGACGAGGTCGAACCGGCCGCGGACGGCACCGGAGCGGTGGCGAAGGTGGCCGTCGACAAGGCCACGGTGGTCGGTGTGCGCTGTCCCGGCCTCGGTTCCTGCACTGTCGTCGTGGCGACGTCCTGAGCTGAGTGGAGGGTTCCGCCGTGGGTGACCTGCGTAAACCGTTCCTGCTGCTGGCCATGCTCGCCATCGTGCTGGCGATCGGGGTGGAGCTGGGCGCCGGGCTGCTGATCGGCGGCGGTGACGCCGGTGCGGCGCTCGCGGACAGCGCCGGTTCGTTGGACGTCCAGATCGACGACGTGTCCGGGGTCAGCGAGCCGTCCGGCCGGGGCACCGGCTACCTGGCGTTGATCGACGCGGTGGCGGTGTGGAGCACCGGGCTGTTCTGTCTGGGTCTGCTCCTACCCGAGCGGGTCCAGGGCCGGGTGCAGGGCGTCGCCGGCCTGATCTTCTCGATCATCCTGATCATCGTGGGGCTGATCGCGCTGCTCATCGCGTTCGTGGAACTAATGATCATGGTGTCGCTGTTCCTGGCCGTCCCGTTCGGGACGCTCGCGTACCTGGCCCTGTGGGGGTTCTTCCCGGTCGGCGACGCGGCGGTGCTGCTCGGGCTGGTGCTGCTGCTCAAGCTGGTGTGGGCCGGGCTGCTGGTGCTGGCCCAGCCCCGGTTCCTGCAGAACAAGGGCCTCGTTCTGCTGATCCTGACCACCCTGCTGTGCACCGTCGTGCTGGAGTTCCTGCACAACCTGGTGCCGGTGATCCTGGTCAGCATCGTCGACGACGTGGCGGCGCTGGTCTTCGCGATCATCGCGATCATCTGGGGGCTGGTGCTGCTGATCGGCTCGATCCCGGCGATCGTCAAGGCCGTCCGGGTCACCGCGGCGCTGCCCGGTCGTTGACGTTCGCGGTATCGGCAGCGCCCACGTGGATCGTCGCGCACCTACGCCGTGCACGAGTTGATCGACCGCTCCCGCTGACCGCGTCTCGTTGCCCTCGACCGCAGCGACGATCAGCGGGGATGGCGCTACACGTCGGACATGTCGAGCACCGCGATGGCCTCCAGGGTGTACGTCTCCAACTCGTCGAACCAGGGGGGATGAGACCCCCGCCGGCTGAAGAAACGAATCGTGGCGCCCTGGAGCGAGAAGTCCTCGTCATCCACGTCGACATTTATCGCGACGGTGGCCAGGAGCGTTTCCGAGCCCGGCAGGCCACGCGCCTCCGCCAGCATCCGTCGTGCGAAGTGCAGGCCGCGGGATGCCGCCCTGGGCAGGAAGTCGTCCGTCTCGCCACCCAGGTCGGCGAGTGACACATGGACGTCGTTGATCTCGTACTCGCCGTCGCCCAGGGCGTCCGCCGGGATGTCGCGCAGGCTCTTCGGCCGATGCGCGGCCACGAGGAGCGCACCACCGGGCTCCACCACCCAGCCGGCATCCAGCGTGTCCTGCTCCATCTCTGGAACAGTCGGCTGGTCTGCGGAGAACGCCGCCATGCGGAGCAGGCTCCGCATGGCGGCGTTGGTCCTCATCACGGACGTGGAATCCCCATGAACCTGAATGCCTTGTTGATGGCTTCCTGTGGAATCTGCTTGGCTGCCTTCTTGGAGAGCTCGACGCCCGCCTCGGACACCCATTTGCCGTTGCTCGGATTGTAGTAGTACTTGGTGGTGTCGGCGCCGCGTCCCTTGAATTGAACGTGGAAGGCTGCCGTACCGTCGACACCCGGACGGGGGTTCTCCACGTCCACCCGGATCGACTCGTCGTTGGTGATCCACACGGTCTTGCTCGTAGCCTGCGGTGACGTCGGGGCGGAGGTGACCCGGCAGGCTTCCGGCGGAGCATTGTGGACCAGTACGGACGTGCGGTCCACCGCGACGTAGTACGTGCTGAGGTCGGCGACGCTGAAGTTGTAGACCCTGGTGACCTCGCTACGCGAGGTGCTCCGCTCGACGCGCACCGCCGAGCCGGTGTCGCTCATGAGCCCATCGCCGACCGTCAGCGATCCGGCCTCCACCCACGCGTCGCGCGCCGGCACCCAGATCGGGTGGTTGCTGGTGGCCGTGATCGTCGCCGTTGCCGAGCCGGCCTCACCGTCCACGTCGACGACGAGGTCGACTAGCGCCTTCACACCGACCGTGGTGATCGTGGCGGTCACCACCTTGTTCGCCGTCACACCTGTAGCGGGGTCGGTTGCCCGGACGGTGTCACCGACGACCACGTCCTCGATGCTCCGGCGGGTGCCGTTGGCGAGAAGTACCCGAGTTCCGGCGGTGAAGCTGCTGGTCTTCTTGCAGGCCTCGGCGAGCTGCCCGATGATGTTCTTGATATTGCGCAGCTTGTCCGCGTTCTTCACGCCCTTCGCGCCGCTGGCGAGCCAGCCCACCACGGGTACCGTGGCACCGAGTGAGAGCACACCGCCGACCCAGTCGCCGCGTTTGAACGAGATGGCCGAGTCGACGGCGTCACACGCCTCACCGACGCCTGGAATCAGACCACACATGCCGAGAACGAACTGCAACATGTCCAGCAGCAGTTCCGGGTTCTGGTCCACGAAACCCTTGATGTCGGCGAGCATCGCGCAACCAGCCGTGCCGTTGTTCGCCGGCACACTGCACTTGGCCGGATCGACGAGCGCACCGGCGAAGTCCTTGTAGGTGCTCAGACACGTCTTGGACAACGCGTCCTCGGGAACGAGACAGCTCCAGGTCTTGAAGTCGCCGGCGGCCGTTCCGGTTCCGTCGGCACCCGTGCCGGCCGCGGCACTTCGACGGGCCTCCTCGGCCTGCCGCAACCGGTTCGTGTAGGTCTGGCTGGCCTCCTTCGCCGCCAGTTCCGCGGCGGCGGCATCCGCGCCCGCAGCCTGCGCGTCGGCGCGAGCCTGCGCGGCCGCGCCGTAGGCGCCGTTCGCGTCGTCCCGGGCACGACGTGAGGCAGCGGTAGCAGTCGCTGCGGACCTCGCGGCCTGACCGGCGCTGGCCTGAGCCGAGTTCGCCGCGTCCCGCGCGGTGGTAGCCGACTGCGCCGCCTGGTCAGCGGACCGTTTGGCGTCCGCGGCGGACTGGGCGGCGGAGGTTGCGTAGCCGGCGGCCCTGTTCGCCGCCTCGGCCGCCTTGGTGGCCCAACCGTTGGCCTCGTCGGCGGCCGCGCGCGCCACGGCGGCGACGCGGTTGGCCTCCGCCGCGTCCGCCACGGCGGTCTCCGCGTACTGCTGAGCTTGGGCGATGAGCGCCCGCACCGCCGCGACGTGGGCACTCTGCTCCGCATCCCGCTGCGCCGCCTGATACCGCGACGCGGTGAGGAAGTAGGAGATGTACGAAGGGGGACCGGCCAGCGCGACCTGACCGGCCGCCTTGACCTCCGGCCCGCCCGTCTCGATGATCCGGTACACCTCCAGTCGTTCGTCCGCGGTACGCGCGGAGTGCTGACCCGAACGCAGGAACTGATGCACGTCGGCGGCGCTGCCGTTGAGCGCGGCGGTGGCCGTGGCCTTCACGTTCGGACCTGCGGTCGCCATGATCTGGTAGACCGTCTGTCGGTCCTTGGCAGCCTTGCCCACGTAGTTTCGGGTCCGCAGGAAGGTCTGCACCGCCGTGTCGTCGCCGGTCAACGCGGCCTGCGCGGCAGTTTTCTCCGCCCCGTCAGGCAGCGTGTCGACCAGGTTCCACACTCGGGCGCGATCGTCCTGCCCGACCGCGAGGCGCCGCCCCTCGGTGAGCCACGACCGCAACTCCGTCTCGCCGCCACTCAGCGCGGCCTCGGCGGCGGTCTTCGTCCAGTCTCCGCCCGTCCGTACGAGCGCTACCGCTGCCCGACGACCACGGTCGATGACCACCTCAGCGGACGCACCGGAGGCTGTCGCCTCGTCCAGCAGGGCACGGGTGCCCGAATCGACGCGGTCCTCCTCTGCGGTGTCCCACTGAAGCGACCTGTTCCACTGCGCGAGCAACCCGCCCTGCGCCTTCGTCGCCGCCTCCGCGGCCGACGCATCACGCGCGGCCTGCACACCCTGTTCGGTGGCGTTCACCAGCCGGGCGGCGTCCTCATCGCGTGCCATCTGCTCCAGCGTCACCGCCTGGTTGGCTGCCGTGACCGCCAGGTTCGACGCCTCCACAGCGGCAGCGGCGTGTTTGGCCGACTCCACCGCTGCCACCTCGGCACGGCCGGCTGCGGCTGCGGCTGCTTCGGCCGCCGCAGCGGCAAGCTCGGCATGCTGAGCGGCCTGCGCGGCGAACCGGAAGGCCTCGTCTGACGCCTTCGCAGCCGCCTGCGCGAACGAGTACGCCCGGTCGGCTGCCCGATCTGCTGCGGCAGCCGCCGCACGGGCCTCAGCGGCGGCGTTACGCGAACGCGCCGCCTGCGCCTCGGAGACGCCCGCGTGGCCGCCGGCCTGATCAGCTGCTGCTGCGGCGGCGTCCGCGTTGCCGCTCGCACCCTTCGCCGCCTCGGACGCGACCTTGGCCTGGGCGAGCGCGCGATCCCGCTCGGCTTTCACCTGTTCCAGCTCACGGGCCTTGGCTGCCGCGTTTCGTGCCGCCTCGGCAGCCTGCCGGGCCGCCGCCGCCTTACCGGCGTCGGTGCGAGCGGCAGCGGCGGCGCGCTGTGCGCGGGAGGCTGCCTGCGCAGTCAGTGAGGCGGCAGTGGTGGCGCGGCGAGCCGCGTCCGCCGCAACCCGCGCAGCTCGCATCGCCGCGTTGGATGCACCGATCGCGTCACGCGCGGCGTCGGCGGCGCCCTCGGCAGCGTCAGCCGCCCGCCCCGCCGCAGCGGATGCCTTGGCCGCCGAGCCGCCGGCCGCCCGCGTCTCCGCCTCTGCTCGCTGGGCCGCGGATTTCGCCTCCGCAGCCGCATTCACCGCCCGGGTCGATGCCTCCGAAGCGGCCAGCGACTCACGGGCCGTCGTCTCACCGGCCTGCTTGGCCTGCTCGGTCAGACTCTTGATGGAGGCCAGTTCGGCGTCCCGAGCCCGGGCCACGAACTGACCGCTCACCAGGAAGTCGCGAAGATCCGCCGGAGTGCCCGCCAACGCCTGCTGTGCCGCGGAGTCCAGAACGGGACCGCTGTTGTTGACACCACCGGTGAGCATCCGTGTCGCGGCCAACCGATCGTCGGCGATCGCGGCCGCGTCTCGACCATTGGACAGGAAATCGCTGATGTCCTGTGGGGTGCCCGCGAGCGCCCGCTCGGCTGCCGCCCTGGTTGTCGGACCGGCCCCTTCGATCACCCGATAGACCCGCAGTCGCTCGTCCGCCGTGAACGGCACCTCCCATCCGCCGTTGACGAAGTTCTGGACCGCCGCTCGCGATCCCGCGAGGGCCTCCAGCGCCGCGGCCCGGGTGCCCGGTCCGTCCATTCCGGCCAGGACCTGTGCTGCTGCCCTCTCGTCGGCCTGCTGGGCCGCGTCCCGACCTGACTCGATATATGTCGTGAGGTCGGCCTCGGTGCCCAACAGCGCGGCCTCTGCGGCGCGTTGCGTCGAGGGACCACCCTCGACGAAGTCCTCGACTGCCTGCTCCCGGTGCGTCAGCTGGTCCGCAGCGGACGCCGGCGCGCCCGGAACCAGGACCGACCCGATGAGGAGGAGAGCCAGGACTCCCGCGGTGCTCCTGCGCCGCAAGGATGGCCTGCGATTCGGCTGTTTTCGGGCAGGATGGATTGACTGTCTCACTGATGGAACCCCCGTGTAGCGTCGATAGTCCACGAGGAGGCTATCGACTGGTCACAATGGCCACAAGGCCACACCCGACCCGACGAGCATTCGTACAGTCCTATGTCTCTCAACCGACCTGCGGGTTGCGCGAAACAATCGCCGACATCGCCGCGATGGCGGCGGGGTCCAGGGAGCCGTCGGCGACGATCACCGTGTGCCGACCCCGCCGTTCGGTGCCGGCCGCGATGGTGACCGGCCGTTCGAACGCGAACGCCACCCCCACACCCGGGTACATCGCGGTCCGCGTGAACCATCGGTCGCCGTCGCCGAGACCGCCGAAGACCAGGGTGTACGCCCCACCGTCCGGCCCGGTGCCGGTCAGGGCAACCCACGGCTCGGCGGAGCCGTTCACCGTCTCCTCCCCCGTCGCCGAGGCGCTGAACACCGATGCCGGCCCGGTCGAGACGGCTCGCCAGAAGAACCCACCGTAGCCGGCCCCGCCCGGGCGACCGTTGGTGGCCGGGCTACCGAGTCGCACGTCCTGCCCGGCAGGGGCGGTCAGCGTGTAGTCCACCGCCAGCCACCAGGCCGGCAGCCCCCCGGCCGGCCCCTGACCGGCCAACGGGGCGGCGGTGAGCCGGCGGCATTCGGTGAGCAGCACCGAGCCGCGCGCGTCGCGCCACTCCAGCCGGTGGGCCAGTCGCTGGGTCGAGCGCTCCGACCAACCGGTGTGCGCCATGACGCCGTGGTCGGCGCGCCAGGTGTAGCCGACGTCGCGCACATAGGTGCGCCCACCCCAGAGGTTGCTGCCGTTGACGTCCTGCACGGCCAGGGACGCGCCGAGGTGCCAGACGTGGTCGGCGGGGAGCGCGTCGGTGACCACCGTGCCGCCGAGGGTGCGTACCGGGTGCAGGTACGGCCGAGGGCCGTGCCGTGCGTCCAACTTCGGGTCGATGACGTACCGGGCCACCTCGGTCCCGTCGACCAGCAGCCGCGCCGGCTCCGCCACCCCGCTCACGGCGACTCCGGGTGCGCGGCCGGCGGGCGGCCGGTGAGGGCCGCGGTGATCGGCCGTCGGTTGGCGACGGCGTGCAGGGCGGCCAGCGTGTATCCGGCGAGGATCGGCACCGCGACCGGGGTGACCAGGACGGCGAGCAGCCCGGCCGACGCGACGACTCCGGTGAGCGCGGCCCACCGGGTGGGTGCGTCGAGGCAGGCGCGGGCGGCGGAGCGGGCGCACGCCCGCCACCGCCCGCCCCCGTTGCCGCCCACCTCGACGACGACCAGCCCGGCGTACCCGGTCAGGCCGGCCGCGACCAACGCCGTCACCAGCAGCGCCACCGGGCCGCCGGGCACCCGGCCGGTGGCCAGCGCGGCCAGGTCGGCGGTGAGCAGCCCGGCCACGGCGAGCGCGAGCAGGCTGACCGGCATCCCGGGCAGCAGCGCGCGGCCGAACCGGCGCACTGTCGTGCCCGCCGACGGCCAACCGCCGGTACGCGTCCAGTCGTGCAGCGCCGCACTGGCCGTGCCGACCGCCGCGGCGGCGGTGAGCAGCGGCAGGGCGGCGAGGGTCAGCAGGATGCCGAGCAGCGCCAGGTCGGCGGCGTCGCGCAGGACGTCGCGCCAGTCCCGCCGCCCGGCGGTGTCGACAGGTTCACCCCTTGATGCCACTGGTGTTGATCCCTTCGACGAGCATCCGTTGGAAGGCGACGAAGAACAGGAAGACCGGCAGCAACGACAGCACCGACATGGCGAACATCGGCCCGACCGCGCTCTGGCTGGTCGAGTCGATGAAGAGGGTCAACGCGACCGGCACCGTGTAGTCCTCCAGTTGGGACAGGAAGACCAGTTGTCGGAAGAAGTCGTTCCAGGTCCAGATGAACGAGAAGATCGCCGTGGTGACCAGCGCCGGGCGGCTCAGCGGCAGGATGATGTGCCGGAAGATGCCGAACGGGCCCGCGCCGTCGATCCGGGCCGCCTCGTCCAGCTCATGCGGCACGCCGCGCATGAACTGCACCATCAGGAAGACGAAGAACGCCTCGGTGGCCAGGAACTGCGGGATGAGCAGCGGTAGGTAGGGCCAGTCGCCGCCGACCAGCCCGAGCGTCCGGAAGAGGATGTACTGCGGCACGATCAGGACGTGCTGGGGCAGCAGCAGCGTGCCGATCATGACGGCGAACCACATGCCGCGCAGCCGGAACCGCAACCGGGCGAAGGCGTACGCGGCGAGCAGGCAGGAGAGCCCGTTGCCGACCACGGTGAGCAGGCTGACCATCGTGCTGTTGAGGAAGAACCGGCCGAAGGTGACGTCGAAGTTGGTCCAGCCGGCGGTGTAGTTGCCGGGGGTGAACCGGTCGGGCAGCAGCCCGACGTTGTTGACGATCTCCTCCTGGGACTTCACCGAGGTGCCGATCATCCAGATCAACGGGTAGAGCACCACGGCGACGATCGCCAGCAGGATCAGCAGCCGCAGTACGGGCCGACCGCCGGGGCGTCGGCGTGGGCTCGGTGGCGCCACGGCGGTCGGGGTCGCCATCACCGGTCCTCCCCGTCGGAGTAGTGTACCCAGAACCGCCCGGTGCTGAAGAAGATCGCGGTGATCACCGCGATGGCGAGCAGGAACACCCAGGCCATCGCCGAGGCGTAGCCCATCTCGAGGTCGGTGAAGCCGGTGATGTAGAGGTTCAGCGTGTACATCAGGGTGGAGTCGACCGGGCCGCCGGTGCCGTTGCTGAGCACGAACGCGGCGGTGAAGCCCTGGAAACCGTTGATGGTCTCCAGCACCAGGTTGAAGAAGATGACCGGGGAGAGCATCGGCAGGGTGACGTTGCGGAACTGGCGGAACCGGCCGGCCCCGTCGACCGAGGCGGCCTCGTAGAGTTCGGTGGGCACCTGCTTGAGCCCGGCCAGGAAGATCACCATCGGTGCGCCGAACTGCCAGATGGCCAGCACCATCAGCGTCTCCAGGGCCCAGTCCGGGTCGTTGACCCACGGTTTGCCGGTGATGCCGAAGAGGCTCAACAGCGAGTTGAACGCACCGTCGCGGTTGAACATGTTGACCCAGACGATGGCCAGCGCGACGCTGCCGCCGAGCAGCGACGGCAGGTAGAACAGCCCCCGGAACAGCCCGACGCCGCGCCAGGCGCGGTTGAGCAGCAGGGCCACGCCGAGCGCGGCGGCGAGCTTCAGCGGCACGGCGATCAACGCGAAGGTCACTGTCACCCGGACCGCGTGCCAGTACGACGGGTCGGCGGTGAACATCCGCTCGTAGTTGGCCAGCCCCACCCACCGCACCTCGGAGAACGGGGTGAGGATGTCGTAGTCGGTGAAGCTCAGGTAGAGCGACAACAGCATGGGGACCGCCGTGACACCCATCAGCCCGATGAGCCACGGCGACAGGAAGACGTACCCCGCCAGACCTTCGCTGTGCCGGAGACGGCCGGGCCCACGCCTGTCGGTGGGGGCCCGGCCGGTTCCGGGGCCGCGTCGGGTCGGGTCGGGCGCCGTGGTCAACGCCACGAACAGCTCCTCTCCTCGCGGTGGGTCTGTGTCGAGGTCCCCGGCCCGGGGACTTCGACACGGACCCTGGGGTCAGGCGATGGCGGACTTGCACGCCTCGACGAACTGGGCGGCGGCCTCGGCGGGGGTGGCCCGGCCGTACTGCGCGTTCTCGGCGGCCTTGATCAGCTCCGACTTGACCTTGCTGTGCCCCTTGATCGGCACCTGCGGCGACGGGCCGAACTTCTGGGTCAGCTCGGCCTCGACGGCGATGGACTGCTTCATGGCCGGGTCGGTGGTGTCGTCGCTGACCACCCGCCGCAGGTCCAGGTTGGACGGCAGCCCTCGGTCGGTGCCGAGCAGCTTGACGGCCTCCAGGTCGTTGTTCAGGAAGTTGATCACGTCGACGGCGACGTCCTTGTGCTTGCTGCCCTTGAACACCGACCAGTACATCGAGGCCCGGGCCCACTGCGCGCTGGGGTCACCGGGGTAGGCGATCACGCCCAGCTCGTCCTTGGTGTTCTTCTTCAGGTCCGGCATCTGGTTGGCCCAGACCCAGGAGGTCGCCGACTTGCCGGTGACCACGAGCTGCTTGGTGACGTCGCTGGAGTTGCCCTCGTGGATCACGTCGGCGGTCGGGGTGGCCTTGCGGTCCCGGGCGCCCTTCCACAGCTCGAACCACTTGGTCACGTCCTCGGCGGTGAAGCCCAACTCCTTGCCCTGGTAGAGGTCCTTGCCCTGCTGGCGCAGCCACACCCAGAGCGCCTTGTAGTCGGCGCTCGGGTCCTGGGTGCCGGGCACGCCGGTCTTCTTCGACACCTCCTCGGCCCAGGCGATGTGCTGCTCCCAGGTCATCCCGGTGGTCGGCTCGGGCAGGCTGTGCTTGGTCAGCAGCGTCTTGTTGTAGACCAGACCCTGGGTGTTCTCCCCGGCGGCGAGGCCGGCGAACTTGCCGTCCACCACGCCGTACTGCCAGAGGCTCTCGGGGAACTTCGAGGTGTCCAGCTTGCCGGACTTCTGGTACGGGGTCAGGTCCAGCGTGGTGTTGCGGGCCGCGTACTCGGCCAGGTAGTTGTCGTCGATCTGGAACAGGTCCGGCGGGTTACCACCGGCGGTGAGCGTGGCCAGCTTGTCGAAGTAGCCCTGGTTGGCCTGCCAGGTCTTCTCGAAGGTCACGTTCGGGTGCTTCTCGGTGTAGAGAGCCAGCGCGTCCTCGGTCAACTTGGCCCGGGCGTCGCCGCCCCACCAGAAGACGGAGAGCTTGACCGGTGCGTTCGGATCGGCGGCGGGCTCGTCGTCGCCGCAGGCGGCGGCTCCGACCATGAGCGGTGCGGCGACCGTCACGGCCAGCAGGCCACGCAGCAGGCGCCGCCGAGGCAGCGGGGTACGGTGGGCGCGCCCGACGGGCGCGTCAGTGGTGGGGGGCGTTGCGGGGTGCATGTGCGCTCACTCCTCGGCATTAGGAGGCGACGGCGTCACCGGTGGCCGCGGTCGGGATGCCCGGGCCCGCAGGGCAATGCGGGTCCGGGCCCAGCGGCGCGGCCAGGGGACGTGCCGGTCGGGCGTGCGGGCCCGGGCCGGTCGAGTCGCGGATGACCAGGTCGGTCTGGAGCATTACCTGTGCGGTGGTACGACGGACGCCGAGCGCCGTGCCGGCACCCAGCCCTCGCGCGCCGCGCGGTGACTCGGTGTCCTGTTGCAGCAGCATGTCGACGGCCGTCCGGCCGGCGGCCCCGGTGGGTGTGGCCACCGTCGTCAGTTTGGGGCGGGTGAGCCGGCTCAGGGTGATGTCGTCGACCCCGACGACGCTCACCTCCTGCGGCACCCGGACCCCGAGTGCGTCCAGCCCTTCGATGAGGCCGATCGCCATCAGGTCGTTGTAGGCGAGCACGGCCGACACGCCGCTGCGCCGCACCTGCTCGGCGACGGCGGATCCGCCGGTCTCGGTGGGCGCGTTCGGGCCGAGCACCGTCAGTTCGGCGCCGCCCGCCCGGGCGGCCGCGCCGGCGGCCCGGCGCATCTCCCGGTTGGTCCACGAGCTGCGCGGGCCGCCGAGCAACGCGATGCTGCGGTGTCCCAGGCCGATCAGGTGCTCGATCGCCGACCGGGCACCCTGGCCGACGTCCATCAGCACGCAGGGCAGGCCGGTCACCTGGCGGTTCACGACCACCAGCGGCACCTCACGGCTGAGCTGTTCGATCAGGCTGTTGCTCATCCGTGGACTGCACAGCAGCACCCCGTCGACCTGCTTGGCCAGCGCGTGGACCAGCTCCTCCTCGGCGGTCGGGTCCTCGTTGGTGTCGGCCACGAACACGTGGTAGTCGCGGTGCCGGGCCTGACTCTCCGCCGCCTTGATCAGCGGCGGGAAGAACGGGTTCGCGATGTCCGCGATGATCAGCCCGATGTTGTGCGTACGCCCGGTGATCAGTGCCCGCGCGGCCCGGTTCGGCCGGTAGCCCAGGTCCTCCGCGCAGGCCAGCACCCGGACCCGGGTCTCCGGGTTGACCAGGTGCGGAGCGGAGAAGGTGCGGGACACGGTGGAGATGTGCACACCGGACGCCCGGGCGACGTCCCGGATGGTGACTGGCACGGCGACCCCTTCGTCCGATGTGGTGGCGGTCACGCGGGTGTGGCCCATTAATGCAAACGGTTGCGCCAGTGTCAACGGTCAATGGCTACAGCTTTGTTGCACCGGAACTCCTCCTGGTGAACCAACACCTCACAAACACGGACATTCATCGCCGCTGGCATCGTCGCCATTGACGTGATTGCATCGATCGTGATTACTTCATTGCAAACCTTTGCAGCATGATCGGAGAGGCGACCGCATGTCACCGAGAGCCGACGGCCGGGTCCGGTACGCCGTCGTGGGCACCGGCGCGCGAGCCGAGATGTTCGTCCGCGCCCTGGTGCTCGACCACGCCGACACCACCGCGCTGGTCGCCTTCGCCGACGTCAACCAGGCCCGGATGGACGCGCACAACCGCTGGCTGACCGAGCTGGGTCACCCGCCGGTGCCCACCTACCCGGCCGGTGACTTCGCGGCCATGCTGGACGCCGAACACGTCGACGTCGTCCTGGTCACCAGCGTCGACGTGACCCACGACGAGTACGTGGTGGCCGCGTTGCGCGCCGGCCGGCAGGTCGTCACCGAGAAACCGATGACGGTGGACGTGCCGCGCTGCCGGCGCATCCTGGACACGGTGGCCGAGACCGGTGGTCGGGTGACGGTCGCGTTCAACTACCGCTACAACCCGCTGCACGAACAGGTCCGCCGGCTGCTCGCCGAGGGCGCGGTCGGCGAGATCGGCTCGGTGCACTTCGAGTGGCTGCTCGACGTCCGCCACGGCGCCGACTACTTCCGCCGCTGGCACCGCGACAAGGCCAGCTCCGGCGGGCTGATGGTGCACAAGGCCAGCCACCACTTCGACCTGGTCAACTGGTGGCTGGCCGCCACCCCCGTCGAGGTGTACGCGGCCGGTCGGCTCTTCTTCTACGGCGAGCACGGCCGCCGGCACGGCTACGCCCGCGACTACGACCGGGCGTACGGCTCCCCCGCCGCCGCCGACGACCCGTTCGCGCTGCGTCTCGACGCGCACCCCCGGCTGCGCGAGTTGTACCTCGACGCCGAGGCCGAGGACGGCTACCAACGCGACCGCAACGTCTTCGCCGGCGGGGTGAGCATCGAGGACGACATGGCGGTGCTCGCCCGCTACTCCACCGGCGCCACGATGACCTACCACCTCACCGCGTACGCGCCCTGGGAGGGTTACCGGGTGATGGTCAACGGCAGCCGGGGCCGCCTCGAACTGGAGGTCACCGAGAACGACTTCGTCGACCGGGGCACCGCCGGCGCGGTCAAGGGCGCCGCCCTGCACGGCACCGAGGCTCCGGCCGAGGGTGGTGGCGCGACGCTCACGCTGCGCCCGTTCTGGCAACCGCCCCGGCAGATCCCCGTCGAGGGTCGCAGCCGGCACGGCCACGGCGGCGCGGACGCCCGGATGACAGCCGTGCTCCTCGGAGGTCGACCCGACCCGCTGGACCGCGCCGCGACCGCCGACGACGGCGCGTCGGCCCTGCTCACCGGCCTGGCGGCCAACCGGTCCTTCGAGACCGGCGAACCGGTCCGGGTCGCCGACCTGCTCACCCCCCGCTGACCAGGAGACGAGGAGCCCATCCCCGTGCCGACGTTCGACCACACCGACCTGCTCCTGCCGCCCGAACCGGGCCAGCGCACGCTGGCCCGGGAGCTGTACGCCCTCGCGGCGGAGCAACCCATCATCTCGCCGCACGGGCACGTCGACCCGGCCCTGCTGGCCGAGGACCGGCCCTTCGGAGACCCGGCGCAGTTGCTCATCGTGCCCGACCACTACCTGACCCGGATGCTGCTCAGTCAGGGCGTACCCCCGGCGGACCTCGGTGTGCCCACCCGGGACGGCAGCCCGGTGGAGACCGACGGACGGGTGATCTGGCGACGGTTCGCCGCGCACTGGCACCTGTTCCGGGGCACCCCGTCCCGGCTCTGGCTGGAGCAGACCTTCCGCACCGTGTTCGATGTGCACACCCCGCTCGGCCCGGCCACCGCCGACGCCCTCTACGACGCGATCTCGGCCCGCCTCGCCGAGCCGGACTTCCGGCCCCGGGCGCTGTTCGAGCGGTTCGGCATCGAGGTCCTCGCCACCACCGAGTCGCCGCTCGACGACCTCGGGCAGCACGCCAAGCTCGCCGCCGACGGCTGGGGCGGGCCGGGCGGGCGGGTGGTCACCACCTTCCGTCCGGACGACGTGGTCGACATGGAGTTCGAGGGCTGGTCCACGAACGTGGACCGGCTCGGCGAACGGGCCGGCGAGGACACCGGCACGTACACCGGTTATCTGGCCGCGCTGCGGGCCCGGCGCGCCGCGTTCATCGCCGCCGGCGCGACGTCCTCCGACCACGGCCACCCCACCGCCCGCACCCTGGACCTGACGCCGCAGGAGGCCGGGCGGCTGTACGACCGGGGCCGACGCGGCCAGGCCGACGCCGCCGACGCGGAGGCGTTCCGCGCGCACATGCTCGTGGAGTTCGCCCGGATGTCGCTCGACGACGGCCTGGTCATGCAGCTGCACCCCGGCGCGGTGCGCAACCACAACCGCTGGCTGCACGCCCGGCACGGCCGCGACGTCGGCGGCGACGTCCCGCAGGCCACCGAGTACGTGCACGCGCTCGCCCCGCTACTGGAGCGCTACGGCAACGACAGTCGACTGCGGGTCGTGCTCTACACCCTGGACGAGGACACCTTCACCCGCGAGCTGGCGCCCCTCGCCGGCGGGTACGCCGCCCTGCTGCTCGGCGCGCCCTGGTGGTTCCTGGACTCACCGGAGGTGCTGCGCCGGTTCCGGGAGACGGTCACCGAGAGCGCCGGCTTCTACAACACCGCCGGGTTCGTCGACGACACCCGGGCGTTCTGCTCCATCCCGGTACGCCACGACGTGGCCCGCCGGGTCGACGCCGGTTTCCTGGCCCGGCTGGTCGCCGAGCACCGGCTGCCGATGGACGAGGCCGCCGAGACCATCGTCGACCTGGCGTACCGGCTGCCCAAGCGGGTCTTCAACTTCGGAGGACATCAGCGATGACGGTCACCATCACCTCCGTCGAGGTGCACGACGTGCGGTTCCCGACCGCCGCGCGAGGAGACGGCTCCGACGCGATCAACCGCGGGGACTACTCGGCGACGTACGTGGAGTTGGGCACCGACGTCGGGGCGACCGGCGCGGGGTTCACCTTCACCAACGGTCGGGGCAACGAGATCACCTGCGCGGCGGTCCGCGCGCTGGCCCACCATGTACGGGGGCGCACGGTCGAGGAGATCATCGCCGAGCCGGTGGCGTTCTGGCGCTCGCTCAGCGCCGACGTGCAGTTGCGGTGGCTGGGCCCGGAGAAGGGCGTCATCCACATGGCGACCGGTGCGCTGGTCAACGCGGTGTGGGACCTGCGGGCGACACTCGCCGGCAAGCCGATGTGGCGGTACCTCGCCGACCTGCCCACCGACGACCTCGTCGCCAGCGTCGACTTCAAGCACATCAGCGACGCGCTCAGCCCGGACGACGCGGCGGCGATCCTCGACAAGGGACGCGACGGGCTGACCGACCGACTGGCCACGCTGGAACGCGACGGTTTCCCGTCGTACACCACCTCGGTCGGCTGGCTCGGCTACCCGGACGAGAAGGTGCGGGCGCTGACCCGGCAGGCGTACGACGACGGTTGGCGGGCGATGAAGATGAAGGTCGGCGGCCCGCTCACCGACGATCTGCGGCGGGCCCGGATCATCCGGGAGGAGATCGGCCCCGGCGCGTTGCTGATGATGGACGCCAACCAGGTCTGGGACGTCGACGAGGCGATCACCGCGATGACCACCCTCGCGGAGGTCGACCCGTACTGGATCGAGGAGCCGACGCACGCCGACGACATCCTCGGCCACGCCCGGATCGCCCGCGCGGTGAGCGAGCTGACCGGCGGCCGGTGCCGGGTCGCCACCGGCGAGGTGGCCGCCAACCGCGTGATCTTCAAGCAGTTGTTGCAGGCCGAGGCGATCGGCGTGATGCAGGTCGACGCCTGCCGGGTCGGCGGCGTCGACGAGGTCCTGGCCGAGCTGCTGCTGGCGGCGAAGTTCGGGGTGCCGGTCTGCCCGCACGCCGGTGGGGTCGGCCTCTGCGAGTACGTCCAACACCTGGCGATCTTCGACTATCTGCGGGTGGGCACCGCGCTCGACGGTCGGATGATCGAGTACGTCGACCACCTGCACGAGCACTTCGTCGACCCGGTGCGTACCCGCGGTGGCCGTTACCTCCTGCCCGAACGGCCCGGATACAGCGCCACCATGAAACCGGCGTCGATCGCCGAGTTCCGCTTCCCGGACGGTCCGGCGTGGCGGTGACCGTCGGCGCCTCCCGGCTCGGCCTGGGCATGGTGCGCCACCTCCCCGTCGAGGCCCGCCCCCTGATCCGGCCCGGTACGGTGCCGACCGGCGTCGTACACCTGGGATTGGGCGCGTTCCACCGCGCCCACCAGGCGGTCTTCACCGAGGCGGCGATCGGCGCGGCCGGCGGCGACTGGGGCATCGTGGCCGTCGCGCCGCGCAGCACCGCGGTCGTCGAGGCGCTCGCCGCCCAGGACAACCTGTTCTCCGTCAGCGCCCTCTCCGCGACCGGCAGTGCCACCCGGGTGGTGGGCGCGCTGAGCGGTGTCCGGCACGCGGCCGGCGACCCGGACGCCGTGGTGGCGCTGCTCGCCGACCCGGCCGTACGGGTGGTGACGCTGACCGTCACCGAGAAGGCGTACCAACTCGACCCGGTGACCGGCCGCCTGTCCCCGGACTCGGCGCTCGCCGCGGACCTGGCCGGGGGCCGTCCGCCGACCACCGTGCCGGGGCTGCTGCTGCGCGGGCTCGCCGCCCGGGCCGCCGCGGACGCCGGACCGGTGGCAGTGGTCAGCTGCGACAACCTCCCCGCCAACGGCCGGCGGCTGCGGGGCATGCTCGACCAGACCGTCGGACGGGCCGCCGGGGTGCCCGCCGGGCTGGTCGAGTGGGTGGCCGCCAACGTCTCCTGCCCGGGCACGATGGTGGACCGGATCGTCCCGGCCAGCACCCCGGAGACGATCGAGGCGGTACGCCGGGCGCTCGGCGTGACCGACTTGGCGGCGGTCGCCGCCGAACCGTACGCGCAGTGGGTGATCGAGGACGACTTCCCCGGCGGTCGGCCGGGCTGGGAGCACGCCGGGGCGGTGCTCACCGACGACGCCGGCCCGTGGGAACGGTTGAAGCTGCGCGCGCTCAACGGCGTCCACTCGGCCACCGCGTACCTCGGCGCGCTCGCCGGTCGGGAGACCGTAGCCGAGGCACTGGAGATCCCGCACCTGGGCGACGTGCTGCGCCGGCTGATCGCCGAGGACGTCGCCGCCAGCTTCACCCCACCGGACGGGGTCCGGGTGGTCGACTACGGCGAACAGGTCCTCGCCCGGTTCGCGAACCCGGCGATCCGCCACCGCACCCTCCAGGTGGCGATGGACGGCTCGCAGAAACTGCCCCAGCGCGTCCTGCACACCATCGTCGACCTGCGCGCGGCCGGACGGTCCGCGCGCTGGGGCGCGCTGGTCGTGGCCTCCTGGTTGCGCTTCGCGCTCGGGTACGCCGACGACGGCCAGCCGTTGCCGTTCCAGGACCCCCTCGCCGGGCCGATCCGCGCCGCGCTCGACGCCGGCCGGCAGAGCCCGGCGGGCGCCGTCGACGCGCTCTTCGCGCTGCGTGAGGTCATCCCGGTGGAGGTCGCCGAGGACGACGAGGTCCGCGCCGACGTGGTCGCCTGGCTGACCGCGCTCGAGCGGCACGGCGTAGAGGCGACAGTGGCCGGTGCCCGATGAGCGGACCGACACGGGCCGGTGGGCGGTGAACGGGGCGACGCCGCCGCCCCGGGTGGCGGTGATCGGGGCGAACGGGCACGGCCGGTGGCATCGGCGGACGATCGCGCCGCTGCACGCCGACGGCCGGTTGCGACTGGTCGCCCTGGTCGACGTCCGGCCGGTGGAGGACGACCCGGCGGCGCCGGTGCCTCCCGGCGTCCAGGTGTTCACCGACCACCGGGCGATGCTCGCCGCCACCCGGCCGGACGTGGTGGTGATCTGCACGCCGCCGCACACCCACCTGGCGATCGCCCGCGACGCGCTGGCCACCGGCGCGGACCTGCTGGTGGAGAAACCCCCGGTGCTGTCGCTGGCCGAGCACGAGGAGCTGACCTGGGCCCTCGCCGCCGCCGGACGGGTGGCCCAGGTCGGCTTCCAGGCGCTCGGTTCGGCGGCCCTGACCGCGCTGACCGACGCGCTGGCCGCGGGTCGACTGGGCACCGTCACCCGCATCTCCACGGTGGCCGCGTGGCAACGGCCGGACGCCTACTACGCCCGCTCCCCGTGGGCCGGCCGGCGGAGCCTGGACGGCCGGCCGGTGCTGGACGGCGCGTTGGCCAATCCGCTAGCGCACGCGGTGATGCAGTGTCTGGCCATCGCCGAGGCGCTCGGCGGCGCGACGCCCTGGCCGGTGGCGATCGAGGTGGAGCGTTACCGGGTCCGCCCGATCGAGGTGGAGGACACCGCCGTGCTGCGGGTCCGGTTCCGCGCCGGCCCGCCGATGCTGGTGGCGGTGACCCTGGCCGCCGAGGAGTTCGTGGCGGGCGAGGTCGTGGTGACCGGCACGGCCGGGCAGGCGGTCCTGGAGTATCCGACGGACCGGCTGCGGCTGCCCGGCGACGTGGTGACCCGTCGGGTGCCGGGGCGGTCGGGACTGCTGGAGAACCTGCTCGCGCACCGGGCCGACCCGGCCGGGGTGCCGCTGATCGCGCCGCTGGCCCGTACCGCGCCGTTCACCGCGCTGCTGGACGCGTTGCGGGCCGCCCCGGAGCCCCGGCTGCTCGACGGTGACCTGGTGACCACCGTCGGCGAGGGCGGGGAACGGGTCCGTCACCTGCGCGGCGTCGTCGACGTGCTGCGGCGGGCGGCCGAGCGGGGGGCGCTCCCGAGCGAGCTGGCGGTGCCCTGGGCGGTCGCCGCGTACCGCGCCGAACTGACCAGATAGCCGGACCCCCGGGTCCGGGCGGAACTCATGGTCGGGTCGGCGACGTACGGGCTCATCGATGTGGGGAAGATCGGTTATAAGTGACGCATGGATTTCCCGCCGCACCTGGGCAGCATGCCGATGCACGCGATCACCGAGATCCACGGCGAACCGGGCCTGCTGGAGCGCTTCCGGTTGGAGGTTCAGCAGTTCGACGACGCCGCCCGGGCGCGGTTGACCGCCGCGCTCGATCTCGCCGCCGACCTGCACCGCCACGACCGACGCGTCCGTGAGCCTTACCTCAACCACCTGTTGCGGGTGGCGATCCGGTTGATGCACCACTACCAGGTGCGCGACGTGGATGTGATCGTCGCCGGTCTGCTGCACGACGCGGTCGAGGACCACCCGTCCGAGTTGGCCGGCGGTGACCCGGGGGCCGACCCGACCGCTGCCGCGTTGAGCGCGCTCGCCGCACGGTTCGGGCCGCGGGTGGCCACCCTGGTCGCCGCCGTCACCAACCCGGTGTACGACCCCGAGCGCGACCGCAACGCGCAGTACCGGGAGCACCTG
Source organism: Micromonospora sp. WMMD1155 (assembly GCF_029581275.1). Taxonomy (NCBI): domain Bacteria; kingdom Bacillati; phylum Actinomycetota; class Actinomycetes; order Micromonosporales; family Micromonosporaceae; genus Micromonospora; species Micromonospora sp. WMMD1155. The sequence goes on along the minus strand of NZ_CP120742.1, from coordinate 6,104,330 downwards.
GCGGTCAGCCTGGACCGGGAGCCCTGGGCCCGCGTGATCAAGGTGTCGGACTTCACCGACAACGGTGTGGGGGTGATCCACACGGTCGGGCCGAAGGTGGTGTCCTCGGCTCGCAAGTACCGGCCGCTGGTGCCGCTCTTCCGGGACCTGATCGGCCGACCGGACACACCGCTGTCGCCCGCGGTGAAGCGGCACATCTTCGGCCAGCTCGACCTCGCCGAGGAGCGCTTCAGCGCCATCCTGGACCAGCCGGCCCCGAACTGACACTCGCCGCGTCACCCGACCGGGTTCTGCGACAAGTTCTCGGGTCTGCGTTCACGTCCTCGACCTTACGGTTGGTCTGCGCCAGATGAGGCATTCGCCCTCTCGTTCCCGATTCCTGGCGTACCCCGATCGAGAGGACTCGGACCATGCGCGACCTGTCCCGTCGCGATCTGCTCAGGGCGACGGCCGCCGGTGCCGGCGCGTTCGCTCTTCCGAGCGTGATCGCCGGCAGTTCCGCGACCGCGGCCGACGGCCCGTCCTCCGGTGACAGATTCCCGCCGGCCGAGCTGACCGGCCGCGTCGTCCGTCCGCAGAGCCCGAACTACGCGGACGCGAGCCTCGGCTGGGACGAGTTGTTCGTGCACTACCCGCTGGTCATCGTCTTCGCCCAGGAGACCCGGGACGTGGTCAACGCCCTCACCTGGGCGCGGCAGCACAACGTCGCGCTGCGGGTGCGCAGTGGACGCCACAGCCTCGAGGGCTGGTCGAACGTCGACAACGGCATCGTGATCGACGTCAGCGAACTGAAGGCCAGCCACATCGATCCCGCCGGTCGCATCGCGAAGGTCGGCGCGGGGCTGAACCAGTTGGAGGCGGTGACCGCGCTCGGGGAGCACGACCTGGCCGCCACCACCGGCACGGAGGGGACGGTCGGCCTGTCCGGCGCGACCCTCGGTGGCGGCTTCGGGTTCCTCACCCGCTACCTCGGGATGGCCTGCGACAACCTGATCGGGGCGGAGATCGTCGTAGCGGCGGGCGCGGACGGCGCGAAGGTGCTCGAGGTGGACCCGTGGAACCACTCGGACCTGCTCTGGGCGCTTCGCGGCGCGGGAAACGGCAACTTCGGGATCGTCACCGCACTGACCTACAAGGTCGCCCCACTCACGAGCGTCGCCTACCTCCAGGCGACCTGGCCGGGCCTCGACGACCTGCACGGGGTCTTCGACACGTGGCAGCGCACCGCGCCGTTCAGCGACCCTCGCCTCGGCACCCAACTGGAGATCCACCGAAACGAGATCCTGCTGTTCGGGGTGCTCGCGGAAGGGTCGGAGGCCGAGGCCAGGAAGCTGTTGGCGCCGATCCTGTCCATCGGCGATCCCACCGTCACCGTGCAGATCGGCGGCTGGGGCGACACCTACGCCGGGTTCCAGATCCCCACCGAGGACGAACCCGCGAACTGGAAGTTCTTCTCCCAGTTCACCAGGGAGCCGTTCCCGGAGAAGGCGATCAGCGTGATCCGCGACTTCATGCGGAAGGCACCCACCGACGACAGCAACTTCTTCACCCAGGCATTCGGCACCGGGGCGCAGCGACACGAGCCGTTCGGTGGTGCGGCCTTCCCGCACCGCGACGCGCTCTTCTACTCCGAGCCGGGAGCGGGTTGGGGCACCCGCGGCGAGCCCGACAGCGGCGACGCCCTCACCCCGATCGCCCAGGCGTGGATCGCCGAGTTCAGCCAGGCACTGCGGCCCTACGTGGACGGGGCCTACGTCAACGTGCCCAACGTCGGGATGGCCGAGTGGGAGACCGCCTACTGGGGACGCAACGTCGACCGGCTGCGCCGGATCAAGGCGAAGTACGACCCCCACAACGTCTTCCAGTACGAGCAGAGCATCCCACCGGCGACACACTGACTGACCGCACCGCGCCCCCCACCCACCGCGCCTCGCTCACCTCACCTCGTGCGCGTCCTTTGCTCTGCACCCATGGGCGCACCGGCTACAGACGGTGACTGTCGCCTCCGCGGGTGCAGAGCAAAGGACGGAAGGGAGGTGTCCGGGGGACGCGGCTGTGGACGGCCGAGAGAGGGCGGGCGAAAGTGCGGGGCCGGGAAGGCGCCGGCTACGGAGACGGCACTGTCGCACCGGTCGCACCGGCGCGGACCAGCTGCTCCAGCCAGGGTGTCGGGGCGACGCCCAACTCCCGGCCCAGGTCGGCGCGGAACAGCTCGAACCGCCGTACCGCCTCGTTGATGTTGCGCTCGGCCAGGTGCACGGCGATCAACGCCCGGGTGGCGCTCTCCCGCAGCGGCTCCAGGTGCACGGCGGTCAGCGCCACCTGCACCGCCTCGCTGAACCGGCCCTGCGTGGTGAGCCGCTCGGCGAGGGCCTCCAGCGCGTACAGCCGGGTTTGGCGCAGGCGTTCCCGCTCGGTCAGGACCCAGTCGTCGTACCAGCCGGGCAGCAACTCGCCGATCGCCAGCGCGGGCACGCCCGGGCCGACACCGACCGCCGGTGATCCACCGGCCAGGAGGGCGGTGGCCGCCGCGCCCAGGGCGGCCACGTCGCTGGTGACCCCGGGGGCCAGGGCCAGCCGGTCGTCCTCCCGCACCAGCGGTTCGGGGGTCACCCGGTGCAGCCGCCAGAGCATGGTGCGCAGGTTGGCGCGGGCACGCTCCTCGTGCGAGCCGGGCCAGAGCGTGCCGGCGGCCTCGGACCGGGCACAGCGCTGACGGACGCCGAGGTAGGCCAGCAGTCGACGGGCGCCCTGCGGCACCGGCACCGCCCGGCCGTCGCGTTCCAACCCGAACCCGCCGAGCAGCCGTAACGCGTACCGGGGAGGCACCCCCGTGTCGGTCTCGGGTGTCCCGGTGCGATGGTCCCGCGTCACCTCGTGAACAGCCATGCATGCGCCCTTCGCACCCGATCGCCCCGTGGGAGTTCCACGGTCGGGTGTGGACGATGGTCACACCAGCGCAGTGTCGTCACACCGACCCGGCGAGCGGCGTGGATCAACCGTTCGCCGGAGTCGGTGCCAGCCGTTCAGCGCAGCTTGCTCAGCGTCTGGGCGTAGCCGGTCCACTCGGCGGCATCGCCGACGTCGGCGCGTACCCCGGCCTCCTTCATGATGCCGAGCACCTGCTCGGCGGGCGCGTCGGCCAGCTTCCCGAGGGTGCTGATCCCGGCGCGGGCCAGCGCGGCGCGGGCCTTGGTCGGCACCCCGGCGAGCATGGCGATGTCGGCGTCGGCGATGTTCTCCAGCTCGGCTTCGACGCCGAGCGCGGCGGAGACCGCCGACTGGGCGCCGACCGTCGTGCGGACGATGACGGCCTCCCGCTCGCTCACCTCCGCGAACATCGCGTCCAGGCTGGGGTAGCTGGTGTCGGCGGGCAGCACCTTGAGCACGTCGCGGATGGTCCGGCCGTCGGCCACCTCGTCCTCGCCGAAGAACCGGATGAACTCCACCAGCTTCACCTCGCGCGGGAAGCGCTGCCGGACGTCGCCGTGCTCGGCGGCGTACCGGGCGAGTTGGGCGGCACCACGGACCTTCGGTCCGACCACCACGTCCACCCCGAGGGTCTCCACGGCGGGCAGCACGATCGTGCCGGCCTTGGTCTGCCAGATGCTGACCTTCTTGTCCATGAACATCGTGGTGCCCATGTACTTGCCGAAGTCGAGCGCGCCGATGTAGTTGGGGATCTGCTCGAAGGTGTACGGACCGGGCACGATCTTGTTCTCGTGCACCGTCGAGTGCAGCCGGTTGATCTCCGCGCGGATCTCGTCGAGCAGCCGGCGCAGGCTGACCCGCATGGCCGCCATACAGGAGAACGCCTTCGCCAGGTCGGCGCCGAGGTGGTCCAGATCGTGCTCGATGCGGTGGAACCGCTCGTTGAAGCCCTGCTCGCCGGGGGTCTGCCCGGCCTGCACCACGTCCTCGCCGTCGACCCAGTCGGTGTGCGCGAAGGTACGCGCGAACGGTGGCGGCGCGCAGCCCGGCTCCACCGCCGGGAACGACTCGGCGTAACTGAACACCCGCTTCGCGGTGCCCACGTTCTCGTAGATCCAGGACGAGACCAGCACGCTGGCGTCGGACGCCGGAATGCCGTGCTTGGTGAACGCCTCGTACAGCTCGGTGACGGTCACCCCGTCGTAGTTGATCTCACTCGCCATGGTGGTGTCCCTCTCAGAGCTGGTCGTACACGCCGCGGTGCCGGCGTTGCTGGAAGGTGCGGAAGGTGCGGGCCACCGCCGGGCGCAGCGGCTCAGCGGTGCCGTCGTCGTCGAGGTCGACGTGGTCGCGACGGATGCCGAACGTGTTGACCTCCACGCCGAGCGGACAGACCCGCGACAGCGCGTTCATCAGCCGCTCGTACTGCTCCAGGTTCACCGTCACCCCGTCGGGCAGCTCCACCCGGAACTCGTACGGGTCGGTCCGGCCGGTCCGCACGTAGGACAGCGCCACCACGGCGACCAGCCCGGTGTGGGTGGGCCGCAGCACGGTCCGCGCGCCGACCGCCTTGATCTCCGCGGTGCCGCCGCCGAGCCCCACCGTGTACCAGCGGAACCCGGTGGCCCGGCGCTCGGCCAGGTTCAGCCCGGCCTGCGGCAGGCCGATCACGCTGCACACCAGCAGGATCCGGTTGCCCGTCTCGACGAGGGGCAGCGCGGCGGCGAGGTGCTGGTCGCGCAGCAACCCGACCAACCGGGCGAGCCGGTCACCGGCGGCCGGCTGGCCCGCGATCAACGCGGCGGCCAACGCGGCCGGCAGTTCGATGGTCTCCACCAGCTCGTCGGGGAGGCGGTTCAGTGCGGCCACCACCGGCGCCGGGTCCCGTACCGCCGGCAGACCGGCGGCGGCCAGGACCGCGTCGACCGGTTGACCGGCCGGTCGGGTCGGCACGGCCGCCCACCGGGTTCGCGCCACCGCGTCGGTCAGCGGGTTCCACGCCGTCTCACCGGCGCTGGTCCAGGCCGTCCCGGCCGCGGCCAGCCCGGCCAGCAGCAACGCGTTACCGCCCGGGTCGCCGGGCGCGTGGAACTGCGCCTCGACGTTCGTGTCCGCGCCGACCGCCGCGCTCAGCGGCGCGGTCACCGCCAGCCCTCGGGTGGGCAGGTGCGACAGGTACATCCGGGTGGTGCTGATCCGGTGCGTGGTCGGCAGCCCGCAGACCCGCCACAGCCACGCCACCTCGCCGTCGGCCGCCACGGTGGGCACACCGGCGGCGCGGGCGGCGGCGATCAGTGCCTCGGCGGTCCGGTCGGCGGTGACCGCGCGCCCGGTGTCCAGCACCCGGTTGCGCAGGTCGGTCGCCTGCGCGGGGGTCGGCCAGCTCACGTCCACGCCGAGACCCAACTCGTAGCGGCTGCCACCGGCGTCGTCCTGGGCCCGGGTCACCTGCCACACGATCGACGAGCCGAGCGCCCGACAGACCCGCCCCGCCCGGTCCAGCGCGGCGGCCAGCGGCGGCGCGATGCCGTGCGTGCTGTCGAAGGTGTACGACTGGCGCAGGCTGGCCCGCAGCGCGGTGATCTCGGTCAGCCGGTTGGCGGGCAACGCCCGGCCGGCGTGCACCGTGTTGTTCGGCGGGGTGTTCGCGGGCAGCACGAGACGGTCCCGGCGCAGGTGGGCGAGGAAGTTCGTGCGGTGCTGGGGATCACCGGCGGCGACCAGCCGGATCGCCACCGCGAACCGGTCGTCGTCCTCGCGCAGGGTGAACCGTGCGCCGCCGGGCAGGTCGGCGAAGAGCCCGGTGTTCGGGTCGGTGTCCGCGCCGGGGCCGTTGAGCAGCGTGCGTACCGCACCCGGTGTGGGCAGCAGGAACCGTCGGTAGAGCCCGAGCCGGTGGGCGTACGCGGCGTCCGGCTCGCGGGCCGGTGGGGCCAGGCGGCGGGCGTACACCTCGCCGTTGGTGGGCTCGTGCACCAGTTCGTCGACGAAGCGGGCCACCCCGACGTCCGCGCCGATCCGGTCCAGCGCGTCGCGGCGGGCGTGCGCCAGGGTGCGGTAGGCGTGCACCTCCCGGGCCGCGCGGCGCAGCCGGTTTTTCTCGTACGACACCAGGTAGAGCAGTCGACCCAGGTTGCCCTCCAGCACGGCCAGCTCGATCAGCCCGGTGAGCGCGGCACCGGTGACCGCCGTGGCGGCGGCGCCGTCGACGGCGCGCTCGGCCGTGACGGCGACGGCGAACGAGGCCACGAGGGGCTCGTCGGTGGTGTCCGGGACGTACGCGGGCACCGACGCCCCGGCCGCCGACCACGGCGCGAAGACCACCGGCGGTAGCGCCCGCTCCCCCGCGCCGCCCGGGTCGACGGTGACGGTCACCCGCACGGTCTCCTCGGCCAGGTCGCGGCGCAGCACGACGGTGAGCAGCGGATGCCGGCTGGTCCAGTCCAGCACCGCGGCGCCGGTGCCGGTGAGGGGCACCACCACCCGCCGGACCGTTCCGGGGTAGGGGCCTTCCAGCTGGTCGACGAGGTTACGTTCGACGGACGGGTCGGCGCCGTCCACCGGTACCCGGATGTCGGTCATCGGGCCCCCGCTCAGACGATCCGGAACGGCCGGGGGTCGTCCCGGTCGACGTAGACGGGCACCTGGTTCGCGGCGAGTACCGCGTTGTCGCCGACCGGCAGTCGCTGCACGCCGTCGCCGGTGGGCGCGGTGCCGGTCACCACCACCGCCGAGTCGGCCGGGAAGCGGACCAGCCGCAGGTCGCGCACGTCGGCGACGCCCGGCTCGTTCATCAGCGTCCAGATCACCTCGGCGGCGCGGACCGGCTCGCCGAAGGGCAACTCGTCGACGTAGCGGCGCAGTCGGGCGTGCAGTCGGGCCCGCAGCTCGGCGGCGGCGGTGGACGCGTTCACCGTCTCCTTCGAGCCGGTGGGCAGTGGCAGGCCCCGGATCACCAGGTCGGCCTCGACGCCGATGCCCACCTCGTCGGCGCGGTCCACCGAGGCGAAGATGCCCACCGGGCGCAGATCCTCGATGACCGACTCGACGGCGGCGTGCAGACCGTCCGGGCCGTCCCAGATGGCGGCGGCGGTCGGCGCGACGAGGACCGTGACGTAGTACGGGTTGCCCAGGTCGCGTTCGGTGCTGAAGACCCGCTCGATGAAATTGAAGTTGCCGAAGATGGACTGGTTGAGGTCCAACCCGCCCCGGCCGTCGAAGACCTGCACCTGACGTACGCCGGGCACGGTGGCCACGGCGAGGCCGATCGCCTCGGCGGTCCAGATGGAGCGGGGCGCGGCCAGCAGCAGTTGCCGGTAGCGGGCGTCGGGAACCTGCTGTTCGCCCCCGGTGAGCGCGACGGTGTGGGTGATCTCCACCAGCTCCGACCCGGCGGCCTGTTCGGCGTCGTCCAGGTCGGCCAGCAGGGTGTCGGCCCGGTTCCACCTGTCGATCTTCTGGTTGGGTTGTGCGGGGTCGAGGTTGTGCGCGGGGCCCGGGTAGAAGGCGGCGACGGCCGGCACCCGTTCGGCCACGGCGGTGGAGAGCACCACCGTCTCGTCCAGGGCCACGTGGTGCCCGCCGGGGGTGGACAGTCGGGCGCCCCGGGGCAGGGTGAGCTGCGTGCGGCCGGTGGGCAGTGCGGCCTTCAGTTTCAGCTTCACCGTGCCCCGCGCCGGCAGGTACGGGCGGGGGATGCCGAGTTCCTCGCCGAGGCGGGTCAGCGCGTCGGCGGTCGCGGACACCACGTACGAGTTGTCGTAGACGGCGCCGAGCGCCGCCCAGAGACGGGCGTCCTCCAGCGCGGCCAGTTCGAGGACCTTGCGCAGCACCGCGCCGCTGGTGAGGTCGATGTCGTCGCCGAGAAGCAGCCGGGCGGTGGCCAGCTTCTCGGCGAGCAGTCGGGCGAAGGACTTCGGTACGAAGCCGCTCTCGACGATGCCGAAGCCGGTCGAGCCGGTGGACCGCAGCGCGGCGGCGTCGACGGCCAGCACGTCGGCCAGCTCGGCCGGGACTGTCGGATCAGACATTGGGCAGCTCCCCGAGATGCACCGAGAGCCGGTCGTCGGTGATGGTTTCGAACTGGACCTGGACCTGGAGGGTGCGCGACGCGCGCAGCGCGGCCGCCGCCGCGTCGTCGGCACGGCCCGCGCCGAGGCGACCGTCGTCGAGGTTCACGTCGACGATCTTGCGGACGCGCGGGTCCCGGTCGAGCAGGGTGATGATGCCGATGCGTACCTGTTCGCGGATCAGGTTCGGCTCGATGTGCTCGGCGAGGGCGTTGAGACCGTCGAAGCCGAAGGTGGCGTCGAAGACGTTGGAGCCGCGCAGCGTGGTCAGCGCCACCGCGAGGCTCTGGGCCACGTTGTCGGTGCCGGCGACCAACGCCAGCACCCGGCCGTTGGGCCCGTCGTCGAAGACGACGTCGCGGGCCAGGTCCACACCGGGCATGGTGGGTTCGAAGGCGAGGCCCCAGCCGAGGTAGCGGCGCTGGGCGGCCTGCCGTTCCCGTTCGGTCCGGTCCATCTCAGACCGCCTTCAGCTTGCTCTGCCCGGCGGTGGCGGCCAGGCCGGAGGTGCTGCCGTCGGTGGCGCCGCTGAGCGAGCCCAGTGCCACCCCGACCCCGCCCACGGTGAGCTTGCCGGCGGCTCCGGTCGCCGAGACCACGGTGCTGCACTGCTTGGTGGAGTTGCTGGTGGCGATGGTGCAGCCGGCCACCGACTTGCCGGTGATGCCGTCCAACCGGACCACCGGGACGCGGTTGACTGTCACCTTGCCCTGCCCGGCCGGGGAGACCTTCCCCTGGCTGGGGCAGTGCACGTCGCTCGACGTGGTGAGCACGAAGGCCATGTCGGTCTCCCTCAGTGGACGTTCATCGCGTTGGCGACCTGGACGTCGACGTCGTCGGCGGCGATGTTGACGGTGCCGCCGCTGATGTTCACCGGGCCGTCGCCCGCGTCCAGGTCGATCTGAGTGGCGGTGATGGTGATCGAGCCGTCCTGCTTCATGACGATCGACGACCCGCCGGCGGCGTGTTCGATGGTGATGCTGTCGGCCTCGTCGGCCCGGGCCGGGCGCTGGCCGCGACCCCTCAACTGGGCTCGGCCCACCCGTACGGTCAGCTCGCCCAGCTCGATGACCCGGTTGCCGTCGCCGTCGGTGAGGTCGTGCGCCACCTTGCCGTCGTGGTCGGCGGGCACCACCGTGTCGCCGATCGACGAGCGACTGTCGGTGGCCACCCCGACCGGCAGCGACAACCACCAGTCCCCCGGCTGGGACACCGGGGCGTGCCCGGTGGGCCAGAGCGCGCCCACCTCCACCGGGTCGTCCGGCGCGCCGTTGCGGTAGGCCAGCGCCACCCGGGTGCCCGGGTAGCGGGGCAGGATGAGCCCGCAACCACCCCACGCGAACGGGGTCAGGTAGGTCACCCCGGGCAGCGGGGCGGGCTGTTCCCGGCGGACCGGCAGGCGGCGGGCGGCGTTGGGGCGGCCGTCCGGGCGAACGAGGCCCTCCCACACCGTCTCGGTCTGCGCCGGTGGTTCGACCGCCCCGCTGGCGTTGGTGGCCGCCGCGCGTACCTCGCCGATCTCCAGGCCGCGGGTCTCGCCCCGGGCCGCCCGGGCGGCGCGGCGTACCGCCTCGGCGGCGGCCGCACCGGGCGACGACGCCGGTCCGGCGGGCTCGGCGGCGGCCACGCCGGAGGCGTCACTCCAGCTGTCCCACGCCTGCGCGCCGGAGGCCACCTCGACGCCCTGCACCACGGTGACGAACCCGGCGGTCCGCGACACTGTGTGCCGGGCGGCGCTGAGGTAGAGCAGTTTCGCCCCCGCGCCCAGCTCCCCGGTCGACGGGGCGAACGGCGCGGCGAACGACCCGAGCAGGGCCGCGCCGACGCTGCCCAGCGTGGTGGCCTCGTCGGTGGCGGGCGGGTCGAAGCGCACCAGGTCGCCGGGCTTCAGGTCCGGGCGGCCCTTGAGGGTCAGCGTCCACGCCTTACGGCGCGGCGCGGCGGTGCCGCCGGATTCGGTGGCCGCGTACGGGTCGGTGTCCTGGCTGCCGTTCTCGGTGCAGGCCAGCAGGCCGGTGGCGAGGGTGAGCGGCTTCGGTTCGCCCTCCGGGTACGGGATCGGCCGCTTGCCGACGTGCACGGTGCCGTCGCGGATCAACAGCATTCCCCGCCCGTACGCGTTGAGCGACTGCTGCACCGCGCCGCCGATCCGCTCCAGCGCGGCCCGGTAGAGCAGCCCGGCGCCGAAGGCGGCCCGTTCGTCCCCGGCCGCCTCGGTGGCGCCGGAGGTCATCGTGCCGTCCGGGTCGGCACCCCAGGTGGTGATGTCCACTCCGGTGCGCCGGGCGATGGCCGAGACCGCGGCGCTGAAGGTGGCGGCCTCGAAGCGTTCCGCGACCCGCTGACCGAGCCGGGCGTACGCCTGCTCGACGAGGGTCAACTCGGTGTCGTAGGTCCGTTCGCCGGTGAGTCGGCGGACCTTCGTCACCCGCAGTACGGCGACCAGCGCCTGGGTCAACTCGGCCGGGGTGGGGCCGGCGTTGACGCCGACCAGGTTGGTGAAGAACGCGCCGACCGAGGTGTTGGCGTCGCGCCAGTACAGGTGCAGCTTCGCCACCAGCGGCGGTTGCCCCTCGGCGGTGCGCAGCGCGGCGAAGTGTTCGTCGATGAGCCCCTGCACGGTGACCGTGTACGCGCCCGGGCCCAGCCCGTCGGGCAGGGCGGCGTCGATGGCCGCGTAGTAGTCGGCGCTGGTCAGGGTGAGCGCCACGTCGGGGCTGAGCCCGGTCGGGGTCTCCCGGTGGAAGGTGATGGTCCAGCCGGCGTCGTTGCCGACCGCGCCCTGACGGACCTGACCGGTCTGGAACGGCGTGAGCGTCATCGCAGCACCCTCCGCAGCTTCTTGTCGAGCAGGTAGCGGTAGCGCAGGCGGGCCGGGCCCAGCTCGGACTCGACGCGCTGCGCGGGTGGGCGGCGACGCCAGACGAACTCGTTGATCGGCGGCGGCCCGAACTGGTCCACCGCGCGGTCGGCCCGTCGCCAGGCCAGCGCCATGGACGAGCCGTAGTCGCCGGAGCCGCGTACCGTCCCGGCGTGCAGCAGCCAGGCGAGCACCAGCACCTCGACGGCGACCGGGGCGGACCCGGTGGGGTCGGCGGGTGCGCCGGCGTCCGGGCAGACCCGGCGCAGACCGGCGGCGAGCGGCACCGAGCCGAGGATCCGGGTGCCCTGGCGGACGACGAGGCGCAGCGGCACCCGGCCGACCAGCGCCGGGGGCGGGGGTGCGGTCGGCGGCGCGGGCCGGGGGGCCAGGTCGTCGGCGGAGCTGCTCACCACGGCGAGCGGGTCGGTGGCCAGCCATTGCCGGGCCAGCCCGGTGGGCAGGATCAGCACCGCGTGCACACCGGCGCCCAGCTCGACGCGGTGCGGGAGGCCGGCGGTGAGGTTCTGCCGTACCTCGGTGAACCCGTCGGGCACCTCGACTGGTGTCTCCGGCAGCAGGTAGCGGTCGATCGGGAACGGTGGCATCAGTTGCCCAACCCGTCGGCGAGCGCGCCGACTCCGATGCTGGCCACGTCGAGCAGCTTGCCGAGCAGGCTGGGACGGGGCACGTGGACGAGGGTGATGGTGGTGTCCAGGACGTCGCGGCGCGCGGCGGAGGCGTTGAAGGTCAACGACTGCACCTGCATGTCGGTGCGGATGGTCATCGAGGTGACCAGGATCAGCCCGCCGAACTTCCCCCCGGAGTACGCGGCGAGGGCGGTTCCGCGTTTGCTCGCCTCGGCCATCGTCTCCAGGGCGAACTTCCAGGCGTAGCGTTCCGCGCCGACGAGCACGCCGGTCAGCGTGATGGTGTCGTCGTGGGTGGCCACGATGGCCTTGTGCGCGGTGGAGCCGATCGGCGGCAGGTGGTACGTCTGCGCCAGGGAGATGGCGGTGACCGCCCACAGGGGGATCGGCAGCACCCCGTCGCTGATGATCGCCGACGGCACCGTTCCGTACCGCATGAAGCTGCTGGTGATGGCCATGCTCAGCGCCCTCCGACGGGTGGCAGTGGCACCGGCGTACCGGTGGGTTCGACGGCCAGGCCGAGGTCGCGCAGGGCCTGGGTGATCTCGCGTACCTCACCGGCGGCGCTGGTGACGCGAAGCCGCAGCCGACGCTCCGCCAGCGCGGCGCTGATCCGCGCGGGTCGGGTGGACGCGGAGCCGCGCCGGTTGATCCGGTCGATCTCGGCGGCGGCGTCCTCCATCCGGGAGATCGCGTCGAGGATCCGCGGGTCGGGGGTGAACCCGGGGTCGTCGCGTTGCAGTCGGGTGACGGCGTCGCGGAAGTCGGCGGCGTCTCGGCGCAGGTTGGCGACGAGGTTGTCGGTGAGCGCGCTGACCCCGGTGACGCTGGTGGCCCGGTGCGACTTGTCGTCGATCAGCCACACCCACCCGTCGTGCCCGATGCCGACCAGGTCGGTGCCGGCGACCTTGACGTTGGCGTCCGGGCCCTTGAGGAACAGCTCGATGCTGCTCAGTGAGAACGCGGCGCTGTACTCGCCGAGGACACCCCGGCCGTAGGTGACCATGTCGTGGCGCAGGTAGGCGCGGAAGCCGGGGCCGTCGTCGGCGCGGCCACCCCGGTCGCGGAAACGCCGCCACAGGGTGGTCAGGGCCTCCGGGTTGTGCAGGGCGAGTTGCTGGGTGAGCCAGACGTCGCCGCCGGCCACCACCGCCCGCAGGTCCGCGTCCCCGATCCGGGCGAGGGCCTCGGCGAGCCGGGCGTCGTTCACCTGCAGGGCGCGGGAGCGGGCCCGACCGAGGTCGTCGACGGCGGTTCGCAGCCGCGCCAGCTCGTCGGGGGTCAACCGTCCGCCCAGGCGGGTCTCCAGGTCCGCGACGGCGGCCCGCTTGGCGCTCTCGCTCTCGGCGGCCACCGTGCGCCACAGCGCGGCCGGTTCCAGCTCGGCGGCGCGGCGCAGCGCGGCCTGCCGGTCCGCCGGCATGGCCCGGAACGCGTCGCCGACCATCGCGGCGGGCTCGACGTGCCGGCCGGCCGCGCCGCCGCCGGCGTCGAACTCCCGCAACAGCGAGTCGGCGTACGCGGCGGAGTCGTCGGCCAACCGCAGCGGCGCGTCGCCGACGATGCCGTCACGGGGTCGGCTCAGCTCGCGCATCTCGGTGCTGAGCTGGTCGAAGTACTCGCCGAGGGTGGCCACCCGCACTCCCTCGGGCAGGGTGCCGCCCTCCAGCACGTGGTCGAGGATCGCGGCGATGTTGTCGCGCAGCACGGCGATGCGTTCCAACCGGTTGAGCGCGTTGCCCAGGTGCAGGTCACCGACGTCGTCCACGATGCGGCGGATGAGGTGTTCCAGCAGCCGCCGCGAGCGCACCTCACCGGCCTCGCTGTGCTCCGCGACGGTGCGCATGAAGCGGCGCAGCCGGGGGTTCGCGTCGGCGGCGGCGTGCACGGCGGCGGCGTCGAGGAACCGGCCGGCGCGGAACCGGCGCGGCCCGGTCACGGCCGCACCACCGGTACGCGCGGCCCGGCGGCGGCACCAGCGGGCGGGGAGTCGAGCACCATGAGGATGAACCGGGCGCCCTCCGGGCCGCCGACCGCGCCGCTGAGCATCGCCTCGCGTTCCACGTACGCGAGGATCGGCTCCATCAGCTTCTGCACGACCCGTTCCAGCACCTCGTTGAGGAGGATCTCGGTGAGGAAGCTCTGGAGCAGGTCGCGGGACGCGGCCTCGACGATCTGCCGGGTGACGCGGCGCACCACGTACCCCCGGGCGGCGCGCAGCCCGGCGCGGACGCCGAAGCGCAGGGCGACCCGGCCGCCGCGCACGGCCGCGCCGCCGATGGTGCCGACCTCCGGGATCAACGACATCGCCAGCCCGAGGTACGCGGCGAACAGCTCGACCTCGACCTCGGTGCGGGTGAGCACCACCTCCGGGTCGAGCATGGAGCCGTACAGGCGCTCGCGCTGGTGGGCGTGCGCCACGTCGACGGCGGCGACGGCCACCCCGACCACGAAGCCCAACGGTGGGCAGAGCACGGACAGCGCGATGATCCCCACCATGGTGGCGAACGCGCTCAGCGCCTCCCGGCCCAGTTCGGTGCCGAACAGGTCGTCGACCCCGGTGGCGTAGTACAGGTTGCCGCCGAAGAACTCGCCGATCTGCTGGTGGGTGACCAGGTGGATGCCCTGCAGCGCGAACCGTCCGCCGGGGATCGTCGCCGACGGGATGTGTTCGCTGATCCGGCTGGACCGGAACGCGAACCGGGCGTCGGTGCGGGCACGGCCGAGCATCTCGGTGTTGTTGCGCCGCATGTCCTGCAGCACCCGCCACAGCTCGTCGCGGATCGCCGCGCGGTTGCCGGCGAAGCGGGCCAGCACGTCGGGCAGGTCGGTGATCTGCTTGACCAGCGGGTCGACGCCCTCGGCCTCGCCGCGCTGGATGACCAGTGCCTGTTCGATCTCGGCGAGGGTCCACAGCACCGCGTGCGAGTCGCGGATCCGGGTGGCGCCGTCGCGTTCGACGATCTCACCGGCCGCGCCGGGGCTGCTCAGCGCGGCCTCGGTGGCGAGGAAGGCGCTGGAGACGGCGCGGGCGGCTCCGTACCAGGCGGTGGACGGGTTGGCCATGCTCAGCGTGGCGACGGTGCCGCCGCCGAGGTCGGTGTGCGCTTGCGTCCACCGGGCGGCCTCGTGGCGGCGCAGCCGCTCCCGCAACCCCTGCAACTCGGCGTAGTCGGTGAGCTGGGAGACGATCAACCGCTCGAAGATCGGGGCGTACCTGTCGAAGTTGGTGATCCGCGCGTCGATGCCGGTCCGCGAGCTGAGCAGCAGTTGCACCAGCATCGCCTGGCTGCCGACGACGAAGAGCTGCCCGACGGAGCCCTTCATGGCCGCGCTGAACGGCTGGACGAAGTGCAGGTTCCAGGACGCGGACGTGTCGATCCAGCCGCCCTGGATCCGGGCGAAGTGCTCGGGCCGGCTGTAGCGGTCCATCACGAGGTGGGCGAGGCGGTCCAGGCGGGGCACCACCCCGGCCAGGTGGCGCAGGAACTGCACGGCGGGCGAGGCGACCGGCCGGAAGTCCAGCGGGCCGAGCCGTCCGGTGCCCTCCGGAACGGGTCGGGCGAACGCCTCCCGCTCGGCCGAGCCGACCAGCAGGCTGATCGCCGCGGCCCGACCGCGCAGCATGGCGGCGGCCTGGAGGCAGAAGTTCGCCGGATACCGGCAGGGCTCGCCCATCTGGAGCCGGAACGCGATGTCGTCCATCAGTCGGCGCAGTTCGTCGCCGTCCGGGCCGAGCGCGGCCAGTTCCGGTTCGCCGTTGAAGGGGGCGCAGGCCGGCATCTCGGAGTGTGCGCCGGTGACGGCGGGGAACCGTCGACCGTCGGTGCCGGGTGGGGCGCTGGGGGTGCTCGGGTCGAAGACGAACCCGCCCCGACGTGCCCCGCCGGTGCCGTCCCCGCTGCCACCGGCACCCCCGCCGGGTCCGGTGCCGGTGCCCAGTCCACCCGGCCCGCTGCCACCCGGCCCGCTGCTCGTACCACCGGGTCCGCTGCCGGGGCCGGATCCACTGCCCGCGCCCGCGTCGCTGCCGTCGCCGATGCTTCCCCCGGGCGGCGCGTTCGGATCGGGTGGGGTGGCCGGTCGGTGCTCGACGCTGATCGGCAACAGGTTCGCCGTACCGGTCCAGTGCAGCGTGCTGTCGGTCTCCTCGGTGCCCACCAGCAGCAGCGAGACCCCGCCGATGCTGACCACCACGAGGCAGGTCGGCACCGCACCGCCCACCGAGGCGAGGATCGCGTCGACCCGCCGGGTCACCTCGGCGTCGACGGCCCGTTCGATCTGCGCCTGGTACTCGTCCACGCTGGTGGTCTCGCCGCGCGGCTGGGCAGCGCGCAACCGTTGCCGGATGTCGGCGCTCAACTCCTCGTCCACCATCGCCACCAGAGCGCTGCGGTCGGCCACCGGCCGCCGCTGCACGGTGCCCGGCTGCGGGCTGGGCACCCG
Source organism: Micromonospora sp. WMMD1155 (assembly GCF_029581275.1). NCBI lineage: Bacteria > Bacillati > Actinomycetota > Actinomycetes > Micromonosporales > Micromonosporaceae > Micromonospora > Micromonospora sp. WMMD1155. The sequence goes on along the minus strand of NZ_CP120742.1, from coordinate 6,088,374 downwards.
CTCCTCCACCTCGAAGTGCGGCTGCGGAGTGGGCCGGAACACCGTCTCGCCGAACCGCTCGAAGGTGAGGACCGACAGTGGAGTCGTGGTCACCATGATCGCCCAGACCGGCCGCCCGTCGGAGCCGCTCACCCGCGCGATGATCCCCTGCGGGGTGCCGGACGGGAGGCCACCGTGCTGGCGTACCGCCTCGCGGGCCAGCTCGGCGAAGTGACCTGCCAGGTAGGAGGCCGGGCGCAGCAGCCACTGGTAGGTCACCCGGGGCGGCTCGTCGCCGTCCACCGGCACCTCGGCGGCGTCCCCACCGTCGTCGTAGGACGGCACCCGGTAGACCGCGAGGAGGTGACGCATCCGCTGCGGGTCGAACAGCTCCTCCGCCGGCTCGCTCAACGGCACGGCCACCCCGGGCGGCAGCCCCGGGTCCAGTCGCGCCGCGGTGACCACCTCGTCGACGCGCCGGCGCAGCCGGGCCTCGAACGCCCGCCGGTCGTCCGGGGACACCGCCTGCACACCCGCGCCGGTCCAACCGAACTCCGGCGCTTCGGCGCGTACCTCCAGGTAGCCGCCACGGGGCGCGACCACCTCGCGGCGGGAGCGTTCCAACGCGCGGGCCATGGCCGCGGCGAGCGCCTCGGTCACGGCCTCCGGCCGCTCGGTCACCGACCGGGCGTCCAGCCGGATCCGCACCGGCACGTGCACCGAGATGGCCACCGTCAGGACCGCCCGTCCAGGTGCTCGGCGAGGCGGGCCAGCGCGAGGTCGGCGAGCGCGTCGGCGTCGAGGGCGCCGCCGGCGGCGACCACCTCGATCTCCACCGGGAAGTGGTACGCGATGACCGCGCGGTCGTCCTCGGCGACCTGCTCGGCCTCGGCCTCGCTACCGGCCGCCGGCAGCACCAACTCGCCCGCGTGCACCAGGGCCAGCCCGGTACGGGTGACCCGGGCGGCACGGCCGGCACCGGTCGTCATTCGTTACCTCCGGTTGATCGTGGTGGGGTTACGGCAGGACGGACGGGTCGCCGGTCTTCGGGTCGACCGAGGCGGCCAGGCTGAAGCCGCTGAAGGTCGCCGCCGGAGCGCCGGAGATGGTGGCGGTGGTCGGGGTGGCGCTGGTGATCAGGCAATCCCGCAGGACGAAGGACGAGAACGCCCAGTCGTCGCCGGTGTGCTCCAGCAGCGCGATGTCGAACAACTCCCCGTCGAGGGCCAGCTTGGTGAGCCGGCCGGCGACGTCCCCGATCGCCTTGACGGTCATCGTGAAGTTCATCGACACCGGCGCGTGGATGACACCCATATGGGTCACCTCGCACGAGTGCAACGCCTCGACGTTGAGCGAGAAGGACGGGCTGAACGAGTCGATGGGGCTGATCAGCACCGTCTCGGTGCCCTTGGTGTACTGCACCGCGAGGCGGGTCTTCCACTCCATGGTCTGGTTCCTCCGGGTCAGAACTTGGCCACGAGCGTGACCAGCAGGCGGCTCACGGCCGGGCCGTAGGTGACGGTGACGACCAGGTCGACGGTGCGGTCGGCCCGGGCGGCGGTGACGATCGAGGTGTCGGTGGCGGTGCGCGCGACCTCGGGGATGGTGAGGATGTCCAGCACCGGGATCTCGATGGTGTAGTCGTCGATCACCGCCTGCCGCTTGAGGGGGCCGAGGATGCCGTCGACCTGGGTCTTCAGCAGCGTCATGCCGGGCTTGGTGATCCGCGCGTCGCCGACCAGGCCGATCAGGCCCGCGCGCAGCATGAACTCGATCTGGTCGAGGGTGCGCACCAGGTCGACGTGCAGCAGGCTGGCGTCGGAGGTGAACAGTCGCCCGTCGGCGAAGTGCAGGCTTTCCCCGGTGATCAGGGTCGGATCGATGATCGGCGTGAGGTTGGCCTCGGAGAGGGCCTTGATCTCGGCCGGGCTGTACTGCTCGGCGACCGGCATGGCGACCCCGCGGATCTTCTTGAGCACGATGCTGTGGTGCACCGGCAGCCCGGCCACGGCGGCCATCGCGGCGGTGGCCGCGTCGCCGTCCGCGCCCCGGGCGGCGATCATCACCATCCGGCTGGTGCTGCTCTTGAGCGGGTTCGCGGTGGCGGTGACGTCCGCGACGTAGGTGGGGCTCTTGTCGGTGGCCGGGTTGACCATGGCGAACCCGATCCGCCGCTGCCCGGCTGCGGACATCGTCTCCACGTGCGCCTTCAGGGCGTGCAGTCCGGTGGGCGCGCCCGTGCCGGCGGGGTTGCCGACGCTCGACTCGTTGGCCAGCGACACCATCGTCACGTCGTCGGCGGCCTCCAGACCGCCGAGCGCGGCGGCGTAGTCGTCACCGGCGACCTTGACCCCGTACACCTTGGACGGGCGCGGGTCCTGCAGGAACGCCAACTCCAGCGAGTTGTAGAGGGCGTTGCGGACGACGTTGCCGGCCTGCCGCCGGGCGAAGTTGGTGACCGCGTCGTCGAGGGTCTCGATCCGGACCGGCGTGTTCGCCGGCGCCGAGCCGCCGTCGGCAGTGGACGGCGCCTTGCCCACCACGGCGATGACGCCCGGGGAGCGCTGCGCCAGCGGGGCCGGTGGTGGCACGATCCGGACCTCGATGAACGGGAATGCTGCTGTCGGTGCCACGGGTCCTCCCGGACGATGTCGCTACTGGTCTGAGTTCTCAGCTGGAGACGGCGGCGAGCCCGATGCCGCTGCGGGAGAGCCACTGGCCGGCCCTCGCGAACCGGGCGGCCCGCTTCTGTGCGTCGGTGCCGGTGTCGCCGCCGGGCCACCCGTCGTCGTCGAACGTCTCGATGGGGACCACCCAGACGGCGACCACCCGGTGCCGCCGTCGGACGTCGTCCGGCGCGGGCACGTCCAGCCCCGACTCCTCGGCGCGGGCCCGCACCAGGCGGGTTTCGACGAGCAGGTCGGCCAGGGAGAAACCCTTGTCGCGGACCAGCACGGCGGCGGCGAACGGCAGTGGGCGCGGGGTGGGTGGGGCGGCCGACGGCGCGGCGTAACGCAGCTTCACGGTGGCACCGGCGGCCTGCCCGCGCATCCGTGTCACCAGGTCACCGGCGTTCGTGGCGCCGACCCCCGCGAGCAGCCGGTCCAGGTGCGCGTCGGTGAACGCGGCCGGTTGGTGCAGCCCGGCTCGCAGCCGGGTCACCAGCCGCGTGCGGCGCTCGGCCTCCAACTGCGCCGGATCGGTCGGCAACGCACCCAGGTCGGCGATGATCTGCGGGTCCACGTCGAACGCGGGCACCGCCACGTCGAGGTCCTCGACCCGGTCCCGGGCAGCGCTGGTGCGCACCACCAGACTGCCCCGCCACAACGCGTCGATGCGCAGCGCCGAGCCGCCCAGGCCGTGCAGGCGTACGCGCAGTTCGGTGCGGGTGGTCCCGCCGGAGCCCAGCCACTCCCCCTCGGCCACGGTGACGGGGGCGGCGGCGAAGCCGAGGGTCAGCTCGTCGAAGACCGCCGCGTACGGCGGCGCGACAGGCATCGCCTCGGTGTCGTACGCGGCCTCGACCAGGTGCGCCAGCGACGCGTCGTCGAAGAGCGACGCGCGGGTGCCCGGGTCGGCCAACCGCACCAGCACCCCGTCGACGAAGTCCACCGCACGGCCTCCCCGCTACCCGCGCCGAGGCACAGTGCCCGGCTCGGCACGAGGATCGCGAAGAGCCCGTCACCCGACCGTCACCACCACCGTCACCGGCCCCGCGTACCGCCCCGACTGTCGGGAACTGAGCACCCACACAGGCGATGCCGAGGCGGGCGGAGTTACTACCGAGCGATATACCTCAGAGTCATATTCATACCTCTGAGTCATATCGCCTATCGGACCATCCGCCGCCGGACTCCGTCACTCACCGTGAGTCGTCGCGGACCCCTGCAGCCGGCAGCGACTCAGCGCGCGGCGGCGAGGTCGCCGAGCACTGTGAGCGGCAGGGCACCTCAACTGCTCCGCAATGCTCGGTCGACCGAGGATGATCCTTCCCCGGGTCGGCACGTCCGACCGGAAGGAGCACGAGCATCCCGATGCTGACCCAGACGTACGCGTTGGCGCCGAGGAACCCCAGCGGCCCGGTCGACCCGTTGGCGAAGACCCAGACCAGCCCGCTACAGAGCACGACGTACCCGGCGACGCCCGCACGTGCCCGACGGCGGGCGCTCGGGTCGGCCGGCGGCCACGGCAGCGTGGACGCCGCGAGCACCACCAACCCCGGCACCAGCCACACCAGGTGGTGGACCCAGGTGACCGGGCTGACCAGGCACGCGACGACACCGGTCAAGGCGAAGCCGGCCCGTTCGTCGCCGACGCGCACCGCGCGGCGTGCCCGCGTCGCCCACACCACCAGCACGACGGCGACCAGCGCCACCCACAGCCGCCGTTCCGGGTGCGTCGGGTCGAGCCGGGCGACCACGCCGAGCAGGGACTGGTTCGACACGTACGCCAACCGGCCCACCCGGTCGGTGTCCCACAGCGCCTCGGTGAAGAACGTGCGGGTGGCGTCGGGCGCGAGCGCCGCCGTGACGGTGGTGGCGGCGACGACGGTGCCGATGGCCGTGGTGGCGGCCCGCCAGCGCCCGGTGACCAGCAGATAACCGATGTAGACCGCCGGGGTGAGCTTGACCGCGGCGGCCAGCCCGGTCCCGACGCCGGCCAGCCGACTGCCCCGCTCCACCAACCACAGGTCCAGGTAGACCAGCGCCACCAGCACCAGGTTGACCTGCCCGAAGCTGACCGTGTCCCGCACCTGGTTCAGACCGGCCAGCAGGCAGCACGACAGCGCGAGCGCGTACCAGCGGCTCCACCCGTGCCGCCGCGCCAACGGGTCCACGAGCAGGTGCAGCAGGAACGCGACGGCCAGGGCGGTGAGCAGCAGGTTCGCCACGATCGTCGGGTACCAGGCCAGCGCGGCCATCGGCAGCATGGTCGCGGCGGCGAACGGCGGGTAGGTGAAGCCGTAACCGTTGCCGGTGGTCCACTCGTACAGGTCACCGCCGCGCGCCCAGTGCCCGACCGCGCCGTGGTAGACGCCGACGTCGAACCATCCCCGGTGACCGGGGAGCACCGCGATCACCACAGTGAGGACGGCGGCCAGCCCCGCCACCGTGGCCGCCCGACGCCGGTTGACACTCATCGCGCCACCCGCAGGGCGACCGGTGGCACCAGCAGGCGCAGTGAACCGACCGCGAGCAGCCCGACCAGCACCCCGGCGGCGGCCAGCATCGCCTGCCCCGCGTCCGGTCCGAATCCACTGGGCAGCGCCACGAACGCGAGCACCACCGCCCCCGACGCCGCCACCGGCCGGGCCCGCCCGTGCGCCGCCGCCGCGACCAGGACCAGACCCCAGAGCGCGTACCAGGGCCGGGTAGCCGGGCCGAGCAGCGCCGCCGCCAGCAGCACCAGCCCCAGCGCGTACGCCGGGCCGAGTCGCCGCCGATGCCACCACGCGGCGACCGCCACCGCCAGTGCGGCGACCACCCCCAGCGCCAGGCAAAACCGCATCGGGGCGTCGCCCAGGTGCAGACCGGACCGTCCGGCCGCCCGCACCGCCACCCGACCGAGCGCGCTGGACACCGACCAGCTGTGCCGGTACACCGGAGTGCCGAGCGCGCCGACCCACCCGTACCCGATGCCGGTGGCCCAGGTGACAGCGGCGGCGGTGCCCACCGCGACCCCGGCCGTGCGCGCCACCGAGGTCGGAAGCCCGCGGTGCCGCGCGGCGAGCGACACGACCACCAGCAGCGCGACCACTGCCGGCACCTTGACCAGCGCGGCGAGGGTGACCAGCACGGTCGCCGCGCCGTAGCGGTGCTCGAAGGCGAGGCTGAGCCCGGCCACCAGCAACCCCAGCATCACCGCCTCGTTGTGCGCCCCGGCGATGAGATGCAGCGGTACGAGAGGGTTGAGCACGCCCAGCCAGAGCGCAGCCGACGGGTCGACGCCACAGTGCCGGGCCAGCCGGGGCAGGTACGCCACCAGCAGCGCCACCCCGGCCACCGCGACCAGGCGCAGGCCGAGCACACCCAGCACCAGCTCACCGCCCGTCACACCACTGATCGCGGCCGCCACCGCGAGGAACACCGGCCCGTACGGCGCGGGGGTCTGCTGCCACATCTGCGGCACCTCCACCGCCAACGCGCCGCCCAACCGGGCCACGCCGTGCCGGTACACGTCGATGTCGGCGAGGACCATCGCGCCCTGCGCCAGATAGCTGTACGCGTCCCGGCTGAACAGCGGCGGCGCCACCAGCAGCGGTCCCGCCCAGCAGGCCAGGGTGAGCGCGGCAGACCGGCGATCGACGACCTCGTCGGGTGCGTGCCGGTGCCGCCCCGCCCACCACCAGGCGGCGACGAGGAGGGTCAGGCCGGCGTACCCGCAGAGCAGCCCCGGCCCCGCGAGCTGCCGCAGCGCGCTCCACCAGGCCGGGTGCGCGCCGACGGGCAGCGCCCCGGCGGCCAGGCCGGCGCCGGACAGCAGCGTGGCACCGACGCCCCCGAGCAGCCGGTACGCGACGACGGTCGGCAGTGTGCGCACCCGGGCAGGATGTCGTTCCGGGCTGACCGGCACGCGACGCCCCGACGATCACCAGACGACGGCGTGGTGTCGTACCGGCTTCGTCGTCGACGGCGCTCCCGGCCCGGCCCGCCGACGGCGTGGCTACGGGCATATCGGGCATTGGTTGTTAGCGTGGGACGCGGATCCGAGGCCGTGGAGGGGTGCCATGACGGACGCCCCCGACGGCAGACCGAGGCCCCCTGCTCAGTGGCGGCGCCGAGGCACTCGCGCACTGGTCGTCGCCCGCGACGGCAGCGTCCGCGGTTGGCGGTGGTGGGCGCGGAGCTGGGATCGACTTGTCGCCGCGCTCCAGGACGAGGCACCCGTCGGACCCGCCGCCGCACCGGCACCGTCCGGCCCCCTCATCGAGCAGCGCGACGCGCCCCGACTGATCGCCGTGCCCGCCAAGGGCTACGTGTACTCGTTCTACGTCCGCGCCACCTTCGCCTGGTCGTCACCGGCGACCATGCGGGCGGAGGTGCTGAGCTGGTACGTGCAGTACTTCCAACCCAACGCGATCCAGCGGCTGACCCGCCTCGCCGCCGACGCCGCCCGGGACCTGCCCCCACACCGGGCCGCTGACCTGGAAGTGGCGTTGCAGCAGGCGCTGGCCGAAGACCCCCGGTGGCACTACCAGCGGGGCGACATCGTCATCACCTGCCGCCCCGACGCCGCCGTCCGCCTCGACGAGCGGATCATGCCGGCGCTCCAGCCGCACGTCGACCGGATGGTGGAACTCGAATACCAGTTCGAGGAGCAACTCCGCAAAGCCCGGTACGCCGAACACCTGAGCCGCCAGTGGGCGACCATCCTCAGCGACGACGCCGACGACCAGGACGTGGCCGACGCCCGCGACCAGCTGCTCACGGCGCAACGGGACGCCGCCCGCTGGATCACCGACCTCCTCCGCCGCCACGGCGACCACCCGTCAGACCCGCCGACCACACCCCCGATTCCTGCCCAGCCGACCCCGTAGGCCGTCCTGTCGGGTGCGCAGCAATCACTTCTTGCCGATAACGGCAAGCAGAATAACTGTCTGATTATTGTCAAAGGCCGTGCGATATGAGGCCCGTGGCGAACTCTCTGATCTGGCAGGTGCCCGTAGGTCACATTACCTCGACCGTTCTGACGATAGGCGTCGTCCGCTAGGTGGCGAGAATAAGCAAGCACGAACGCCGAGATATCGGTGCCATCGTCTGCGGAACCCGCTCTAACATGGTCAGCCGGGGAGGATTACATGGGACTGTTCAGCAAAAAAGAGAAGCAGAGCCGGAAGCTACCACCGCAGCCGCCGACCGTGACGCGGGATGATCTCGACGACGCCCGTCAGGTCGTTCAGGATTTCCTCGCGGTGGTCGGAAACGACGCGATGATGCGAGTCACGGCACTGGCGGTTTCGCGCGCCGGCGGCGGTCCAGCTGATGTCGAGGCGTCCATGAGAAACGCCTTCGAGACCGGCGACAGCGGAATCGATCGACCATGGCACTGGCTCGCCGCAGTATGCCGGGAGGCTCGGGCGGCAGGAGACGTCTCACTGATCGCCGCAGTCGCCCTCTTCGTCAACATCTGGGACACCCAACTGCGCCACAAGATCCAGCTTGGCGACACGATCGACATGATGCTGGGAGCACCTCCGGCTCTTGTCACCGACGAGGTCTACTCGATTGCGGTGCTGACTCTACCCGGCACCTTCCCGAACCAGACGGTCGTCAGCAACGCGAGCGGGTCCGTATCGATCCGTCAGGTGCAGATGAAGTGCGCGATTGATGTCCTCGAGGCGGGCGCCGCGATTACCGCTGAGGTCAGATCTGCGGCACAACGGCTCCTCGACCACCCATGACGCCGTCGATCGAGCGCACTCGGCGAAGGGACTTCTGATGGATCTGCTGCAGCTGGCACGTCGACAACTCGAGCAGACCAAAAACGCCCTCACCAACATCGGCTTGGAGTACGTCGAGCTCGGCCCCTTTGTGATGGGAGTCGGCGTCGCAGTCCCCTACGGGCCGACGGATTACGTCGTCATCTCGATTTCCGGCGGCGGCAGTGAATCCGTCCTGAACCTGACCTCGGGCGTCCTCCAGGATGTCCCCCGAGACCCCCTTCCCATCCTCAGCGTCTGCAACGACATCACTCGCGACAATCCAACCTTCCCGCACTTTCTCCACGACGCGGAGGCCGGTTGGGCTGTGCTGGTGCAGCACCGCACACTCGCCACCGTCTTGTACGACGCGCCGGCGTTGATGCGCGTGGTCGTCGAGAACCTTCCCGTCGTCGCGCGTGACAGTCGCGAGAAGCTAGCTGCGGCTGGAGTGGTGGGCCGCCCCTACGCGTGGAACTCCGAGGACGCCAACCACCTGCTCATCCGCTCAATGATGTAGGAGTCCGGACTGCTGCAATGAGCAGACCGTCCGTCGATCGCCTACGTGTGGCCGAAAGACCCTGCCGGGAATGCCGCTTATCGTGGGCCGTCACGAGCAGGCAGCCGGCGGGTTGCGCGGGTGGCCCGGGTTCCCGGCGCCTGCTCAAGCCGGGTGACCTTCAGCCCTCGTCGCACGACCACGGGTGGCGGCTCGATGAGCGCGCCCCGTCGCATGTTAGCCGAGGTGATCGTTGACAACTCAGCAGTACAGAAGTCGGTGTCGATCTGCTCTACTGCCAACGATCATGGGAAGCACCTCGCGACAGCGCGTCAGCTCGGCACGTCACGCGCGCGGAAGGCCGTCACTCCGACGGCGAGGAGCGCCGCGGCGACCGCCGTCAGCACCACCAGGGGCAGCGCCGCCGGGTCGACGGCGGGCACGGACGGCACATGGGTGTACGGCGAGAGGTCGAGCGCGGCCTGGGGCAGCTTCAGCACCGCACCGAGTTGCCCGAGCAGCAGGAAGACCAGCAAGATCGTCCAGGACAGCACGACCGACCAGCGGGGCAGGAGTCCGAACACTGTGGTCACCACCCCGGCCACGACGAGCAGGGCGGGCAGCCGCAGCAGCGCGGCACCTCCCAGCTCGAGCGCCTCGCCGAGCGGGTCGCCGGTGACCAGCCCGTAGCCGAGGCCGGTGGTCAGGCCGGCGAGCAGCAGCAGCGCGACAGCGCCGAGGGTCGCGGCGAGCACCTGGGTGCCGAGCCAGCGGGTACGGCTGACCGCGGTGGCGAGGGCGGCTTCGAGCACCCCGTCAGCCTCGTCGCCGCGTACCCGAAGGAGGGCCTGCACCACGTACGCCCCGATGGTCAGGGCGAAGAGCCCGAGCATCGCGGCCAGGTACGCGTCGACGAGAACGGACCCGCCGCCCATCGCGCTGATCGCCTCGGCGGCTGCCGGGTTCTGGTCGATCATCGCGTTGAACTCGTCGCCCGCGATGCCCATGGAGAAGCCGAGGACGGCGACGCCGACCGCCCAGCCGAGCAGGGTGCCGCGCTGCATGCGCCAGGCCAGCCCGGCGGGGCTGAGCAGTCGTGGCGCGCCGTTCGCCGGTCCGCGTCGGGGCGCGATCAGCCCGGCGCCCTGGTCGCGGCGCTCCGCGAGGGCGTACGCCACGGCCACTCCGGCGAGCAGCAGCGCGACGGGCAGGGCGAGGACCCACCAGCGTTCCCCGCCGAAGGCCCGCACCTGGTTGCCCCAGCCGAGCGGGGAGATCCACGAGGGCCAGGCGCTCTGCACACGGGTGCCGTCGGCGCTCTGTTGGCCGAGGACGTCACCGGCGGCGCGCAGCACGAAGGAGAGCCCGACGGTGGCGGCGGCGAGCGCGTTGGCGCCCCGGGAGGTGACGGAGAGCTGGGCGGTGACCGCGGCGATCGCGGTGAAGGCGACGCCGACGCCGCCGATCGCGGCGGCGGCCGCCACGGAGCCGGCCAGCGGCAGACCCGCGCCGATCAGCGCGAGGGCGAGCAGCGCCGCCGCGCACACGTTCGCGGCGACGATGACGAGCAGCGCGGCGGTCAGCGGCGCGTACCGGCCGACGACGGAGGCCCCGAGCAACTCCGCCCGGCCGGTCTCCTCGTTCTGCCGGGTGTGCCGAGTCACCGCGAAGGTGCTCAGCAGGGCGACGATCAGGGCCAGCGTCACGTACGTCTCGGCGACCACCACGGCACCGAGGTCGGTGCCGGCGATCGGACCGTTGAACGCCCGGGCGACGAGGCTGGACGCCGACGTGGTGGCGTAGCCCTGGCGGGCCGCCTGGTCGGGGTAGATGCCGGCGACGCTACCGGCGAGGGCGTAGCCGAGCAGCGGCGTGCCGAGGACCCAGATGGCGAGGCGGATCCGGTCGCGACGCAGCACGAGCCGGGCCAGCAGGGCCGTGCCGGTGAGGGCGCTCACCGGGCACCGGCCTGCGGCGCGCCGGCCGACGAGTCGGCGTCCGAAGCACCGGGGGCCGGAGCATCACCGGCCGAGCCATCACCAGCGGAGCCACCACTGGCGGAGCCACCACCGGGCGAGCCACCGGCAGCCGAGCCACCACCGGCAGAGCCACCGGCAGCCGAGCCACCACCGGCAGAGCCACCGACGGCCGACGCGCCGGGGTCGTCGCCGTAGTGGCGCAGGAAGAGCTGCTCCAGGGTGGGCGGGGTGCTGGTCAGGGCACGCACGCCGGAGCGGACGAGCTGACCGAGCAGCTCGTCGAGGTGGGCCGGCTCCACCTCCAGGTGGGTACGCCCGTCGACCTCGTGCACGTCGTGCACACCGGGCAGCGCGTCCAGACCGGTGAGCGGACGGGCGGTCTCGACGGTGACCGCCGTGCGGGTGAGGTGGCGCAGCTCGGCGAGGGTGCCGGACTCGACGGTGCGGCCCTCGCGGATGATGCTGACCCGGTCGCAGAGGGCCTCGACCTCGGCGAGCACATGGCTGGAGAGCAGCACCGTCGCGCCATCCTGCTTGAGTCGCCGGACCTCGTCCTGGAACACCGCCTCCATCAGCGGGTCGAGGCCGGAGGTGGGCTCGTCGAGCACGTACAGCTCCACCGCCGAGGCGAAGGCGGCGACGATGGCGACCTTCTGCCGGTTGCCCTTGGAGTACGTGCGGCAGCGGCGGGTCGGGTCCAGGTCGAAGCGCTGCAACAGCTCGTCGCGGCGACGCCGGTCGAGGCCGCCGCGCAGCCGACCGAACAGGTCGATGGCCTCTCCGCCGGTGAGGTTGGGCCAGAGGCTGACGTCGCCCGGCACGTACGCCAGTCGGCGGTGCAGGCGGACCGCGTCGCGCCACGGGTCGGCGCCGAGCACCTGGGCGTCGCCGGAGTCACGGCGGAGCAGCCCGAGCAGGATGCGGATGGTGGTGGACTTGCCGGAGCCGTTGGGCCCGAGGAAGCCGTGCACCTCCCCCTGCTCGACCCGCAGGTCGAGCCCGTCGAGCGCCCGGATGGCGCCGAACGTCTTGACCAGGTTGTCGATCGAGATGACGGGCATGGCCCCTCCTGCGGTGGATGCGTCGACCAACCCCACTGTACTGACCGAAGGTCAGGCATATCAACGGTGATGGCGGCCACCGGTCAGGGCGCGGCTAGTCTTGCCGGCATGACCGCCGATCCCGCGGACGACACCCGCACCCGGATCCTGCGCGCCGCGCTCGACCTGTTCGCCGAGCACGGTTACCAACGCACCTCGCTGCGGCAGATCGGCGAGCGGTTACGGCTGACCAAGGCCGCGATCCTGTACCACTTCCCGGCCAAGGAACACCTGCTCGCCGCGCTGGTCGAGCCGTTGTTGACCGATCTGGAGGCGTTGCTCGACACCGCGCGGACGCAGCCCACCGAGCAGGCGCGGTGGACGGTGCTGGAGGGTTGGGTGGACGTCATGCTCGCCCACCGCCGCCCCCTCGGCATGCTCTTCCACGACATCGCGCTGATCGGCCGCGGCGACACGTACCACCGCCTGATGGAGGTCGCGATGCGGGCCAACGACCTCATCGCCGGGCCGGACGCCGGACGGCGGGAGCGGGTGCTGGCGACCCAGGCGGTCGCGGCGTGCAGCGATCCGATCGTCTTCTTCGTCGACGTGTCCGACGAGGTGCTGCGCGCCGACATGCTCGACGGCGTACGCCGACTGCTGACGCCGACCGCCGCCGTACCCGAGCGGGACGGGACCACGGCGGGCCCGGCGCCGGCGCGCGGCACCGCACCGGACGCCGCCCCGACGAGCGGGAGCCGACGACGGCCGGGACGACCGCGGGCGCTGGGTCGGGAGCAGGTGGAGACGGCCCGGCGGATGCACGCGGCGGGCACCCACTCGGTGGACGCCATCGCCGCAACGTTGGGTGTCTCGCGCGCCACCGTCTACCGACACCTCGACGCGGAATAATGAGACAGTTTTAGCGACGATTTCGAGACGGTTGTGAGGGAGAAGCTCAGGCCGCCAGTGTGGCGTAGCGGCCGTTGCGGTCCAGCAGGCTGTCGTGGGTGCCGGCCTCGACGATGCGGCCGTGGTCGAGCACCGCGATCTGGTCGGCGTCGCGGACGGTGGAGAGCCGGTGGGCGATGGTGATCGTGGTGCGGCCCTCGGCCAGCACGTCGAACGCGCGTTGCACGGCCCGTTCAGTCTCGGTGTCCAGTGCGCTGGTGGCCTCGTCGAGGACCAGGATGCGCGGGTCGCGCAGCAACGTGCGGGCGATGGCGAGCCGCTGCTTCTCGCCGCCGGAGAAGCGGTGACCGCGGGAGCCGACCGTCGTGTCGTACCCGTCGGGCAGCCCGGCGATCAGGTCGTGGATCTGGGCCGCGCGGGCGGCGTCCTCGATCTCCGCGTCGGTGGCGTCCGGCCGGGCGTAACGCAGGTTCTCCCGCACCGTGGTGTGCAGCAGGTACGTCTCCTGGCTGACCACGCCGACGATCGCGGCCAGGTCGGCCAGGCGCAGGTCCCGCAGGTCGACGCCGTCGACGGTGATCCGACCGGCGGTCGGGTCGTGCAGCCGGCTGACCAGCCCGGCGAGGGTGCTCTTGCCGGACCCGGTCTCGCCGACCAGGGCGAGGCTGGTGCCGGCGGGCACGTCCAGGCTGATCCCGGCGAGGGCTGCGGTGTCGCTGCCCGGGTAGCCGAAGGTGACGTCCTCCAGGCGCAGATGACCGCGCACCCGGGCGGGGTCGAGGCGGACCGGCTCGGCGGGGTCGGCCACATCGACCGGCAGGTCCAGGTACTCGAAGATCCGGGCGAACAGCGCCAGCGACGCGGTGAGTGAGACGCCCACGTTGAGCAGGCCCATCAGCGGCCGGAACAGGCCACCCTGCAGGGCCGTGAAGGCGACCAGGGTGCCGATGCTGAGCGTCCCGGCGGTGCCGGGCAGCCCGGCGGCGAGGTAGATGACCGCCGGTACGGCGGCGAAGATGATGCTCATCGAGGCCATCCGCCAGCGGCCGGCCAGTTCGCTGCGCAGCTCCAGGTCGACCAGCCGGGCCGAGGAGGCGCTGAACCGCTCGATGAGGGCCGGGCCGGTGCCGAGGGTCTTGGCCAACTGCACACCGCTGACCGAGAGCCCTTCCTCGACGGTGACGTTGAGGTCGGCGAGTTCGCGTTGCCGCTGGGCGGTGATCTCCCGGCGCATCCGGGCGACCCGGCGGGTCAGCCAGACGGCGGGCGGCAGCACCACGAGCGAGACGAGGGAGAGCTGCCAGGAGAGGGCGACCATGGCGACCGCGGTGGCGACCACTGTGGTGAGGTTGGCCGCGACGGCGGTGGCGGTGGAGGTGACCACCGACTGCATGCCGCCGATGTCGTTGGTGATCCGGGACTGCACCTCGCCGGTGCGGGTGCGGGTGAAGAAGCCCAGCGACTGGCGCTGGAGGTGGCTGAAGACGTCGGTGCGCAGCCGATGCATGACCTGCTGGCCGACCTGGGTGGAGATCCAGGTCTGCACGACGCCGAGGGCGGAGGTCACCGCGGCGACGGCGACCATGCCGAGGACCAGCCAGACCAGCAGGGTCACGTCGCCCTGCGGCAGCGCCCGGTCGATGACGGCACGCAGCAGGAACGGGCTGGCCATCGCGATGATCGAGGAGAGCACGATGATCGCGGTGACGGCGGCGAGCGCGGGCCGGCGGTTGGTGAACAGGCGGCCGATGCGACGCAGCGACACCTGGCGGGCCTGCGCCTTCTCGTCGGCGCTGACGGTGCGGTGGCCGCGGTCGCGGCCCATGGGGGTGGGTTCCAAGGAGCACTGCCCTTCGGTCGGAGACATTACTGAGGTTACCTCAACATGAGGGAACAACCACATCTGCTGCTACCGTATTCCGGTGACCGAGCACACCGCCGACGACGACAGCCTGGCCGAGACGTTCTGGGCGGTGGCGTCCCGCTTGCGGCGACAGACGCGCGAGTCGTTGGCGCCCTGGGACGTCACCCCCAGCCAGTCCCGGGCGCTCGGTGTCCTCAGCCGCTACGGCGAGGTACGCCCCGGCACCCTCGCCGAGCACCTGCGCATCGCGCCCCGCTCGGCGACCGAGGTCGTCGACGACCTGCAGACCCGTGGGCTCGTCGAGCGCCGAGGAGACCCGGCCGACCGGCGCGCCACCCTCGTCGCCCTGACCGAGGAGGGCAACCGGGTCGGCACCGCCATCCGGGCCGCCCGCCGGGCCGAGGCGGACCGCTTCTTCGGCCACCTCGACGACACCGATCGGGCCGAGTTGGCCCGCATCCTGCGCACCCTGCTCGACTGAGACGGCGTCAAGCCCTCGGGGTTTGTCCCCCGCGCGCCCGGGTAGCCAGCGGCCCCGTTTCCACCGCGGGCCCCGCCACCACCAGTCGGGGAGACCTGACAGGAGGGGCCATGTCCGCCCTGAACCAGCACCGTCCCACCTGATGTGCGGGATCAGCGGGGAGGCCCGGTTCGACGGCCGCTCGCCCGACGCGGCGGCGGTGACCCGGATGACCGAGGCGATGCGCTCCCGTGGCCCGGACGCCGAGGGCCTGTTCGCCGACGGCTGGGTGACCCTCGGGCACCGCCGACTGACCATCATCGACCTGTCCCACGCGGGCGGGCAGCCGATGGTCCGCGACGACCTCGGCCTCGCGCTGGTCTTCAACGGCTGCGTCTACAACTATCCCGAGCTGCGCGAGGAGTTGCAGAACGCCGGGTACGCCTTCGGGTCCACCAGCGACACCGAGGTGATCCTGGTGGCGTACGCACACTGGGGCGAGCGTTTCGTCGACCACCTGGTCGGCATGTTCGCGATCGGCCTGGTGGACCGGGCCCGGCAGCGGCTGATCCTGGCCCGCGACCGGCTCGGCATCAAACCGCTCTACCTCGCCGAGACGCCCGGGCGGCTCCGGTTCGCCTCCACCCTACCCGCGCTGCTGGCCGCCGGCGACGTCGACACCGGCATCGACGCGGTGGCCCTGCACCACTACCTGTCCTGGCACTCCATCGTGCCCGCGCCCCGGACGGTGCTACGCGGCGTGCGCAAGCTCCCGCCGGCCACCCTGCGGGTGATCGAGGCGGACGGGCGCAGCCGCGAGGAGGTCTACTGGCGGCCCGACTACGTGCGGGAGCCCGCCGACGCGGGGATGGACGCCGCCGACTGGCGGGCCGCCGTCGGGGACGCGCTGCGCGCGGCGGTACGCCGACGGCTGGTCGCCGACGTGCCGGTCGGCGTGCTGCTCTCCGGTGGTCTGGACTCCAGCCTCATCGTGGCGCTCCTCGCCGAGGCCGGGCAGCAGCACCTGCGGACGTTCAGCATCGGCTTCGACAGCCGCGACGGCGAGTCCGGCGACGAGTTCCACTACTCCGACCTGGTGGCCCAGGCGTTCGACACCGACCACCACCGGATCCGGCTGGCCGACGACGACCTGGTGCCCGCCGTACGCCGGGCCGTGCTGGCGATGACCGAGCCGATGGGCAGTCACGACGTGGTCGCCTTCCACCTGCTGTCCGAGCAGGTGGCGCGGCACGTGAAGGTGGCGCAGTCCGGGCAGGGCGCCGACGAGGTGTTCGCCGGTTACGGCTACCACCAGCCGCTCACCGAGGTGCCCCGGCACAGCGCCGCCGAGACGTTCGCCGCCGCGTTCTTCGACCGCGACCACGACGAGTTGCGCGACCTCGTCGCCCCGGAGTACGCGCTGGAGCACGACGCCAGCCGGGAACTGCTCGCCGGGCACCTCGCCGCGCCGGGCGCGCAGACCGCGCTGGACGCCGTGCTGCGCCTGGACACCCACCTGATGCTCCCCGACGACCCGGTCAAGCGGGTGGACAGCATGAGCATGGCGTGGGGCCTGGAGGTCCGCACCCCCTTCCTCGACCAGGACCTGGTCACCCTGGCCGCGCACTGCCCACCGGAGCACAAGGTCGCGCAGGGCGGTAAGGGCGTGCTGAAGGAGGTCGCCCGGCAGGTGCTGCCCGCCGAGGTGATCGACCGTCGCAAGGGCTACTTCCCCGTGCCGGCGTTGCGCAACGTGGACGGCCCGGTGCGGGAGCTGGTCGCCGAGGCGTTGCAGGCGCCCGCCGCGCGCAAGCGAGGGCTGTTCCGACCGGAGTACGTGGCACGCCTGCTCGCCGAGCCGGACCGGGCCGAGGCGGCGGCCGGCAGTAACAAGCTGTGGCAGCTCGGCCTCCTGGAGCTGTGGTTGCAGACGCACGACATCCACTGAGTCGCGCCGGGCCGCGGTCAGGCGGCGGCCGTGCGGGCGGCCAGGTCGTCGATCACGGCGCGCAGGTCACCGGTACGCTCCAGCACCCGGCGCTGCCGGGCCGCGCCGGTCCCGTCGCGACGCAGCCGGGCCAGGTGCGCCAACACGTAGCCGAGGTCGCCGTGGCGCAGCAGGGCCGGGGCGATCACCGCCATCAGCTCGTCGACGAGCACCCAGGCCGGTCGGGTGCCGCCGGCGCGCAGGTCGATCAGTTCACCGTCGAGGCCGTGGTGGGCGGCCCGCCAGTGCGCGGCGGCGACCAGGCAGTCCCGGGTGTGCGGCGCGGTCACCCCGGCGCGTACGTCGTCGGCGAGGGTGGCGACGAGGGACCGGACCAGTGCGGCGACGAGCACCGTGTCGTCCACGTCCGAGCTGACGTCGCCGACCCGCACCTCCACCGTCGGGTACGCCGACGACGGCCGCGCGTACCAGTAGACCATCGCGGCGTCGAGCATGACACCGGCGGCGATCAGCTCGTCCACGGTCCGGTCGTAGTCGGCGGCGGAGTCGAAGTACGGTGTCGGACCGATGCTGGGCCAGCGTTCCAGCTGCATCGACCGCCAGCTGGCGTGGCCGGTGTCGCGCCCGTCGTGCAACGGCGAGTTGGTGGTGATCGCCTGGATCACCGGCAGCCAGGTACGCAGGTGGTTGCAGACCTGCACGGCCAGTTCCCGGTCGGGCAGGCCGACGTGCACGTGACAGCCGCAGACCGCCGGGTCGTGCGCCACCGGGCCGTACCGGCGCGACATCGCGTGGTAGCGCGGCCGGTCGGGCACCGTCAGGTGCGGTTCGGCCACGGGGGTGGCACCGACGGCCACCAGTCGGGCCCCGGCGGCCGTGGCCGCCTCGGCGGCGGCGTGACGCAACGACACCAGGTGCGTGCGCAGTTCGTTGAGGTCGGCGCAGACCGGCGTGACCATCTCCACCATGCTGTGCCGGAACTCCTGGCGGCTCTGGTCGCGGGCGGGGCCGCGCAGCGCGGCCAGCACCCGGTCGGCCACCGGCAGGTTGCGCCCGGTGTCCGGGTCGAGCAGCAGGAACTCCTCCTCCACCCCGAGCGTGAGGGTGGACACGTCGGGCACCCTGTCGGCGACGGTCGGACGGTACGCCATGGCCGCCTCCATCCGACTGCGGCCACGGGTGGACCCGTGGCCGGGCCGCACGGGTTCCCGGCGCGTCCGCCCGCAAACGCGCCCGCCAGGTGTGGCCGCGCCGTCGAGCGAACCGGACACCGACGACACACAGTGGTGAATGTCTGGGACGATGCAGGAATGCTGATGCGTTGGCGTGGTTCCCGGTGGTTCCACATCGCCCTGGGCCTGGTGGCGGGTGCCGCCGTGGGGCTGGCGGTGTACCTGGCCAGTCGACTGACCGGGCCCGCCCTCTTCGCCCTCTGCGGCACGACGGCGGGTGGCGTCGCGGCCGTGGTGGCGTCGGCATACTCGCGGTTCTTCCAGCTGGCGGAGGTGACCGTCTCGGTTCCGCAGTTCAGCGAGCTGCGGTTCGCGGTCACCCGGGACAACAAGCAGACCGCCTGGCGGCTGTTCGTGGAGGCGGTCACCCGGGTGTCCGGTCAGCCGCTGGCGACCGGGACGGGCCTGGTCCGGGAGGCGTTGACGTCGCTCTACCAGTTGTTCGCGATCACCAGGGAGGTGCTGAGCCAGGCGGCGCCGACCATTCGGACCAATGGTCGCCCGACGGTCGAGCACCTCGGGATCGCCATGCTCAACAATGAGCTTCGGCCGTTCCTCGCCACCTGGCACCCGCGCCTGAGGGCGTGGGAGCAGGCCAACCCCGACGGGCCCGAGTCTGCCTGGCCGGACGACGCGCAGTGCCGCGCGGAGCTGGCGGCCATGCAACTGCGGTTGCTGCGCTACGTCGAGGGTCTGGGCGAACTCGCCCAGGTGCCCAATGTCGAGGACGTGATGGCGGGTGTCATCGCCGACCCGCCGACCGTTCCCGGCCAGCCGACGCGCCGGTCGACGGCGGCGGGCCAGTAGCGTCCGCCAGGGTCACTGCGGCGTCAGGGCCGCCGCGCGGGCGGTGAGGAAGGCCCGTTCGGCAGCGTTGTCGGTCAACGCGACGGCGGTCCGGTACGCGTCGACGGCCTCCGCGTCCCGCCCGAGCCGGGCCAGCAGGTCGGCCCGAACCGCGTGGTGTACGTGGTAGCCGTCCAGGTCGAGCCGATCCACCTCGGTCAGCGCCACCGCCGGTCCGGCGACCTCGGCGAGCGCGACGGCCCGGTTCAGCGCGACGACGGCACTGGGCGCGACGGCTGTCAGGTGGTCGTACAACGCGAGGATCTGACCCCAGTCGGTGTCGGCGGCGCGCGGCGCGGCGCTGTGCACGGCGGCGATCGCGGCCTGGATCTGGTACGGCCCGGGCCGGTCACGGCGCAGGCAGCGGCGGACCAGCGTCTGCCCCTCGGCGATCAGCGCGGCGTCCCACCTGCCCCGGTCCTGCCGGGGCAGCGGCACGAGGTCGCCGTCGGGTGTGGTCCGCGCGGCGCGGCGTGACTCGGTGAGCAGCATCAGTGCGAGCAGACCGAGGGCTTCCGGCTCGTCCGGCATCAGCTCGACGAGCAGCCGGGTCAGCCGGATCGCCTCCACGCACAGCTCGGCGCGGACCAGACGCCGCCCGGCACTGGCGGTGTGCCCCTCGTTGAAGATCAGGTAGAGCACCGCGAGCACGCCGTGCAGCCGGTCGGACAGGTCGGCGTCGCGCGGCACCCGGTACGGGATCCGGGCGTGACGGATCTTCGACTTGGCGCGGACCAGCCGCTGCGCCATGGTCGGCTCCGGCACCAGGAAGGCCCGGGCGATCTCGGCGGTGCTCAGCCCGCCGAGCAGGCGCAGGGTGAGGGCGACCCGGGCGGTCGGGGCGAGCGCCGGATGACAGCACGTGAAGATCAGTCGTAACCGGTCGTCGCGCACGGGTCCCTCCTCGACGATGCCGTCGGCGGCGAACAACAGGGACGCCTCGGCGTGTCGGTCGTCCCGGGACGCCTCCCGGCGCAGCCGGTCGATCGCCCGGTTCCGGGCGGTGGTGATGATCCAACCGGCGGGGCTGGGCGGCGGGCCGGTCGTCGGCCACCGCGCCACCGCGATGACGAAAGCGTCTTGGACGGCCTCCTCGGCGAGGTCGATGTCGCCGAGGAGGCGGACCAGGACGGCGACCGCGCGCCCGTACTCCGCGCGGAACACCGCCTCCACGTCCGGCACGGTCAGTCTCCGACCCCGCCGTGGAAGGGGCGGACCTCGATCGGCAACGTGGTGGCCACCGCGTAGCGGCGGCCCCACTCCAGGGCGACGTCCAGGTCCGGCACGTCGATGATGGTGATGCCGCCCAGGTACTCCTTGCCCTCGGCGAACGGCCCGTCGGTGACCAGGACCTCGCCGCCCTCACGGGCACGCAGCACGGTGGCGGTCTCCGGCCCGTGCAGGCCCTGCCCGAACACCCACGAACCGGTGGACGTCAACTCGTCGCGGAAGTCGGCGAGGCGGCGCATCACCCCGGCCAGGAACTCCGGGTCCGGCGGCAGCTCACCCTGCGGCTGGTGAAGGCTGAGCAAGTACAACGTCATCGTTCCTCCTCGCGGGGACGGCCGGCTCCGCACCGACCTCTCATCTTCCACACGATCGGCAGCCGCTCGAATCGACAGGCCGGCGGAAGAATCTCCGCGCCGCCCGACCCCGGTGTCGGCGACGCTGCCGCCGGAGCCCGCAGTCATGCCTGCGGCGGTTGTGGGTAGACCCCGGTGTGGACGACGGCTTGCGGGTGGTCGTGGTCGGCGCCGGCTTCTCCGGGCTCGCCGCCGCGCTGGCACTCAGCCGTGCCGGCGCCCGGGTGCGGCTGCTGGAGGCCCGCGACCGGGTGGGCGGTCGGGTGTTGACCCGCTGGCTACCCGACGTCACCCAACTCGACCTCGGCGCGCAGTGGATCGGCCCGACCCAGCATCGGATGTACGCGTTGGTCGCCGAACACGGGCTGGCCACGTTCGCGTCGGCGGCGTTCGGCGCACCCACCGTGCTCTGGGCCGGTGCGCGCCGGGCCGAGCCGCCGGCGCGGGCCGCCCGGGTCCTCGGCCTGCTCGACGAGTACGCCGCCCGGCTGGACCCGGCCACGCCCTGGCAGGCCCCGGAGGCCGCACAGTGGGACCGGACGATCCTCGGCGGCTGGTTGCGTGCCACGGCCGGGGACGACGACACCGCCGACTATCTGGGGCGGTTGCTCGCCGGCGGGCTGCTGGCCACCGGCGCGGACGAGGTGTCGTTGTTGCACCTGCTGTTCTACCTGCGCAGCGCCGGCGGGACCGGGCCCCTGCTGGGGATGGCGGGCGGCGCGCAGCAGGACCGGATCGTGGGCGGGCCACCGGCGCTGGCCGAGCGGATGGCCGCCGCTCTGCCACCGGGGGCGCTGACGTTGGCCGCACCGGTACGGGCCGTCGAACAGAACGCCGACGGGGTGACGGCGTGGACCGACGCCGGCCGCGTGAACGCTGACTTCCTGGTGGTCGCACTGGCTCCGGCTCTGGCGGGCCGGATCCGGTACGCTCCGCCGCTGCCCGCGTTGCGCGACGGGTTGACCCAGCGGATGCCGATGGGTTCGGCGCTGAAGGTGCACGCCGTCTACCCGGAGCCGTTCTGGCGTGCCGACGGGTTCTCCGGGGTGTCCACCAGCACCACCGGTCCGCTCACCGAGACGGTCGACAACTCCACACCCACCTCGCCGCTCGGCGTGTTGACCGGGTTCAGCTACGCCTCGGACGCCGCGGTGCTGCGCGGGATGTCTCCCGAGCAGCGTCGGCGGTGCCTGCTGGAGGCGTTCGCCGCAGTGGTCGGGCCACGCGCCGGTGACCCGGTCGACCTCGTCGAGTACGACTGGTCGACCGAGGAGTGGACGCGGGGCTGCTTCTGCGGTGCGCTCACCCCCGGGTCCTGGGCCGCGTACGGGCCGCATCTGCGGACGCCGGTGGGCCGGGTGCACTGGGCGGGCACCGAGACGGCGACCCGCTGGACCGGCTACCTGGAGGGCGCGGTGCGTGCCGGTGAGCGGGCGGCGGCCGAGGTGCTGGCACGACCGTAGCCGGCCCGGTCTCGGCGGGACCGGGCCGGCACGGCCCTGGGTGCCACCCGGCCGACCCGGTCCGATGAGACGACCGGGCCGGCGCGGGCGCCCCGGTCAGGGGTAGGTGGTCAGGTACACCGTCTGGTTGGCCGCGTTCGCGGTGCCTCCGGCGTTGTTGATCACCCGGTTGATGGTGCCGACGCCACCGAGCGAGACGGTGACCATGTTCGTGAAGCGCACGTTCGGGTTGACGGGCACCTCGAAGGACCGCTCCTCGACCACCGCGGGGTTGACGTTGAAGTAGCTGTAGCTGCCCAGCCCCCACGCCTGGTGACTGGTCACCGAGTCGGCGACCTTGTACGCGGCGTAGCCCCGGGTCGACCCGTTCATCCAGGCGGCCTGGTTGGGCGGGTCGTACGGCAGTTCGTTCTGGTAGAAGTACGTCCGGCCACCGTTGCCGTTCCAGATGGTCTGGTACTTCTGGTAGTGCTCGACGAAGAGGCCGTACATGGTGACGTTGTCGCCGTTGACGGTGAGCCCGGTGTCGGCGGTGTTCAGCGTCCACCCGGTCGGCACGCCACTGGCGGCGTGGTCGGCCCGCCACAGCCACATGTGGTCGCCGATCACGTTGTCGCTGTTGACGGTCAACGTGTTGGTGGCCTTGCCGACGTGTGGGCCGCCGATGCGGAAGAACACGTCGTGCAGCGAGGTCGGGTTCGAGGCGTGGCTGGCGGACGAACCGGACGGCCCGACCTCCATCAGCACCGGCGAGTTGGTGGTGCCGGCCTCGAACATGATGCCGGCGACCTTGACGCCGTCCACGTCGGCGACCCGCATGCCCACGGTGCCGTTGTCGGCCTGGATGGTGGCCAGGCCCAGACCGAGGATCACCGTGTCGGCCCGGTTGACCTGGATCGGCTCGGTGATGCGGTGCACACCCGGGGTGAAGAGCAGGTGCTTGCCCTGGGCGAGAGCCGCGTTGATGGTGGCGGCGCTGGTGCCGGGCTGGACGACGAAGAACTGCGACAGCGACAGGGACGAGCCGGCCGGGGTCTTGTTGTACCAACTGGTGCCGGTGGAGTTGGTGCGCAGCGCGGGCACGAACACCCGGTACTCACCGCTGCCCGTCACGTAGAGGAACGGCTTCTCCCGGACCTGCGGGGTCTGGCCGATGACGGTGTGCGACGGGTTGGGGAAACTCGGCGCGGGGGCACCGGTGACGCCCTGGAAGACCATGTTCCACACCGAGCCGGTCCAGCCGTTGCCGAACTCGCTGTTGCGCGAGTACCACTGCTGCTGCGAGCCGGAGACGACCAGCCCGTCGATGCGGGTGTCCGCCATCAGGCCGCCGCTGGACCAGCCGTCGCCGCCGTTCCAGAGCTGGATCTGGTTCTGCGCGCCGCGCAGGTGCATCCGCCGGTACGGGGCGGCCTGGGACACCGCCCAGCGCTCCACGGTCTGCCCGGCGGGCAGGGTGACGGAGAGGTTCTCGGCGGCCCGCCAGAAGTTCTGGGTGGCGTTGCCGCCGAACCAGAACGCCTCGGCGCGGACGTGCCCGTTGAGGTTGACGTCGTCCGGGCTCATCCCGAGGCCGGCGACCTGGGTGAAGAAGCCGAGGTTGACGTCGGCGGTGTAGGTGCCGGGCTTGAACAGCACCGCGTAGCGCTGCGGGCCGAACTGGTTGGTCTCCTGCTGGGTGAAGAGGGTGTTCAGTCGACTCTGGATCGTCGACGTGGGCGTGCTCGGGTCGAAGACGAACGTGTTCGACCCGAGGTTGGGGTTGTACGGGTCGGTGGGCGTCACCGGGGGCTCGTTGGTGCCGCCGTCGGTCTCGCCGTAGACCTGGAACTCCCAGAGCGAGTAGCCGTAGCCGGTGCCCCGGACGGTGCCGTACATGCGGACGTAGCGGCCGGCGCCGGAGACGGTGAGGTTCTGGGTGCCGCCGGTGCCGGTGGTGGTCGAGTAGATCGTGGTCCAGGTGGACCCGTTGTCGGAGGTCTGGAGCTGGAAGGCCCGGCCGTGGGCGGCCTCCCAGAGCAGGTTGACCTGGGTGATGGTGGCGCGGGCGCCCAGGTCGACCTGGAGCCACTGTGGGTCGCTGAACGCACTGGACCAGCGGGTGCCGGTGTTGCCGTCGACAGCGGCGGCGGCGGGGGTTCCACCGTTCTCGGTGGACGAGGCGGTGGCCGTGCGGCCCTGGGACAGCAGGACGGGGGCGGCCTGCGCGGGCGCCGTGGTGCCGGTCGGGGTGAGCGCCGCGACCAGGGCCACGGTGAGCCCGGCGAGCAGGTGCCGCACGACCCGAGGACGCGGGCGTACGGATGTAGCGCGAGATGTCATGACATCGCCTGTCGATAGAGGGGGCTACGGACTGCTGCACGGATGGGGGTCGGGCTCGCCCGTAGCGCCGGGGATGGTGCCGCCGAGGCGACGCCGCGGGATGGAGAGCGCTCTCGTAGGAGTGTTGCGGCGAGATTGCGACGGCGTCAAGACATCGATCTATAACTTCGTTATTTATCCCGAGGATTCTTTTTGTGTAATTCCCGACCCTCCACACCGGTCACGCACCCCGACCCTCCACACCGGTCACGCGCCCCGACCCTCCACACCGGTCACGCACCGCCCCCGACCAAGCGCCAGTCGGCTTCCCGCGAGGTCGGCCCCTCCCGGCGCCGCATCCGGAACCGCGTCGATCACCGCAAGATCCACACAGTTTCGGTGATGTTGCTGCCTCAAACCGCCCTGAGGCAGCAACATCGGGGATGTTGCGCGGATCTTGCGGGCGGGGACGGCCGGGACGGGCAGGGTGAGGCGGCGGGGGCGCAAGGGGCGGCCCGGGCGCACGGGCGGCGGGGGCGCACGGGCGGCGGGGGCGCACGGGCGGCGGGGGCGCAAGGGCCGGCCGGGCGCACGGGCCGGCCAGGCGGCGGGGCGGACGGTCAGGGGCGGCGGACGCCGCCCTCGGTGAGGAAGCGGGCGATCGGGAGGGTGGCCGCGCCGAGCGCCACCGCGTCGACGCCGAGTCGGCACAGCTCGATCGACGCCTGGCCGAACGGCTGGCGCAGCGCCTGCCGGCCGGCGGCCTCCCGGACGGCCGGGAGCAGGTCACCCAGCGCCATCGCCGCCCAGCCGCCGAGCACCACCCGCTCCGGGTTGAACAGGTTGATCAGGTTGGCGACCCCGGCCCCGAGGTAGCCGGCGGTGTCGTCGAGGACCCGTCGGGCGGTGGCGGAGGTCGCGGCGGCGTCGACCAGGGCCGCGATCTGGGACTCCTCGTCCTCGCCCGGCACCGGCCGACCCCGGCGCGCCTCGCGGTAGCGGTCGATGATCGCCTCCGCGCCCACGTACGCCTCCAGGCAGCCGCGCGCGCCACACCGGCAGGCCCGCCCGCCGTACACCAGGGTGGTGTGACCCCACTCCCCCGCGCTGCTGGACGCGCCCCGGTAGGTGGCCCCGTTGGTCACCACCGACGCGCCGACACCGGAGCCGACCAGCGCGAAGACGGCGTTCCGGGCCCCCCGACCGGCGCCGAACCACATCTCGGCCTGGCCGAGGGTCTTGGCGCCGTTGTCGATGTGCAGCGGCAGGTCGGTGCCGGTGCCGATCAGCCGTTCCAGTGGCACCCGGTCCCAGCCGAGGGCCTGGGCGTGCACGACGGCCTCGGTGCCCTGCTCGACGACGCCGGAGACGCCGATGCCGACGCCGAGCACGTCGGCGGCGGCCACCCCGGCGGTGCCGGTCACCGCGTCGATGCCGGCCAGCACGTGCCCGGCGACCAGGTCCGGTTCGGTACGCGCCGGGTCGAGCGGGTATTCGACGCTGGCCAGCAGGGTCATGGCGAAGTCGAACAGCTCCACCCGGACCCGGGTCTCGCCGACGTCCACGCCGACCAGGAAGGCGAAGCGGGGTGCGATGCGCAGCAGCATGCTGGGCCGACCGCCGTCGGACTCGGCGGCCCCGGCCTCGGCGACGAGCCCCTCGTCGATCAGGTCGGCCACCACGTTGCTGACCGCCGGCTGACTCAGCCCGGTGCTGCGCACCAGGTCCTGCCGCGTGAGCGGGCCGTCGAGGAAGAGCCTGGTCAGCAGGGCGGACCTGTTGCGCAGCCGCACGCTGCGGTTGGTGGCACGCGCCAGCTCCACTCGTCACCTCGTTCCCGTCGGCCGTTCGAGGCGACTGTAACCGCCTCGTGCTTGACGACCCACCGGCCAACAACTTTAATGACGACATAAATTAAGCCGTGATGTAACTCCTGGGAAACGCCGACGGACCCCCGACGGCGCACCCCCGAACCCTGTCCGCAGCCGGCCGCCCGTCGCCCGACCCCTATCGGCGACGGAGGTCGGCGGACCCCCACCACGCACCGGAAGGGCAGACCGTGTCGAGACGACACCTCGGGATATTCACCGCCGCCGTACTGGCAGCAGCATCGCTGACCGCCTGCGGCGGCTCCGGCGACGACTCCGCAGCGTCGCCCAAGACGCTCACCTACTGGGCCAGCAACCAGGGCGCCAGCCTGGAGGCCGACAAGACGATCCTCCAGCCGGAGCTGGACAAGTTCGAGAAGCAGACCGGGATCAAGGTCACCGTCGAGGTGGTCCCCTGGTCGGACCTGCTCAACCGGCTGCTCGCGGCCGCCACCTCCGGCAAGGGCCCGGACGTGGTCAACATCGGCAACACCTGGTCGGCGTCGTTGCAGGCCACCGGTGCGCTCGTCGAGTTCGACGACGCCACCCTGCAGGCCGTCGGCGGCAAGGACCGGATCGTGCCGGCCGCGCTCGCCGCCGCCGGGGCCCCCGGCAAGCCGCCGGCCGCCGTGCCGCTCTACTCCATGGCGTACAGCCTGTACTACAACAAGAAGATGTTCGCCGACGCGGGCATCACCGCGCCGCCGACCACCTGGGAGCAGGTCGTCGAGTACGGCAAGAAGCTGAGCACCGGCGGCAAGTGGGGCCTGGCGATCGAGGGGGCCAACCCGTCGGAGAACGCGCACCACGCCTTCACCTTCAGCCAGCAGTACGGCGGTGAGTGGTTCGACTCGGCCGGCAAGCCGACCTTCGACACCCCGCAGAACGTGTCGGCGATCAAGCGGTACATCGACTTCATGGCCGCCGACAAGATCACCAACCCGAGCAACGCCGAGTACGCGCAGAACCAGTCGGTCTCCGACTTCGCCAACGGCAAGGCCGCGATGCTGCTGTGGCAGTCCGCCGGCTCGAACCTGAAGACGCAGAACATGCCCGCCGACGCGTACGGGGTGGCCCCGGTGCCGTTCCTGGCCAGCCCGCCGGCCGGCGGCAAGAAGGTCAACAGCATGGTCGCCGGGATCAACATGGCAGTGTTCAAGCACACCAAGAACAAGGACGGCGCGCTGAGCTTCGTGAAGTTCATGACCAGCGACGAGGAGCAGACGATCCTCAACAAGACGTACGGCTCGCTGCCGGCGGTGAAGACCGCGGGCGCCGACCCGGCGTTCAGCGCCCCGGAGCAGAAGACCATCCAGGAGACCCTGGTCACCACGGCGGCCCCGCTGCCGCAGGTGCCCGAGGAGAGCACCTTCGAGACCCTGGTCGGCACCGCGATGAAGGAACTGTTCGCGGACGCGGCAAGCGGCAAGCCCGTCACCGAGGCATCGGTGAAGGCGAAGCTGACCGACGCGCAGCAGAAGATGCGCTGACCCAGGCGTCACCGGTGGCCGTGGTCGGGTGCTGAGCCCGACCACGGCCACCGACTCCGAGAGGACCCCGATGGCAACCAGCACCACCGCGCCGGACGCTGCCCGGCGCGAACCCCGGGCCGGGTCACCGGCACGAGGGCCGGCCCGCCGGCCCCGCGGCCCGCGCCGCTCGCTCCTGCCGTATCTGCTGCTCGCCCCGGCCATCGTGCTGGAACTCGCCATCCACGTGATCCCGATGGTCGTCGGGGTCTGGATGAGCATGCTGGAGCTGACCCAGTTCCACATCCGCGACTGGTCCACCGCGCCCTTCGTGGGGTGGGAGAACTACCGGGCGACGCTCGACCTGAACAGCGCCGCCGGCAAGGAACTGCTGCACTCGTTCTGGATCACCCTGGCCTACAGCGTGCTCTCGGTCGGGTTCGCCTGGCTGCTCGGCATCTCGGCGGCGGTCGTGCTGCAACGGCCCTTCCGGGGGCGGGCGATCCTGCGCGCGTTGTTCCTCACCCCGTACGCCCTGCCGGTCTACGCCGCGGTGATCACCTGGAGTTTCCTGCTGCAACGCGACACCGGCCTGGTCAACCACGTCCTCGTCGATCAGCTCGGGCTGCTGGGCGAGCGGCCGTTCTGGCTGATCGGCGACAACAGCTTCTGGTCGCTGCTGGTGGTGTCGGTGTGGCGCAACTGGCCGTTCGCGTTCCTGTGCCTGATGGCCGGCCTGCAGAACGTGCCCGGCGAGATGTACGAGGCCGCCGCGATCGACGGCGCCGGGTTCTGGCGTCGGCTGCGCTCGGTCACCCTGCCCATGCTGCGGCCGGTGAACCTGGTGCTGCTGCTGGTGCTGTTCCTGTGGACGTTCAACGACTTCAACACCCCGTTCGTGCTGTTCGGCGGCTCCGCCCCGGAGCAGGCCGACCTGATCTCCATCCACATCTACCGCAGCTCCTTCAAGACCTGGGACTTCGGCTCCGGCTCGGCGATGTCCGTGGCGCTGCTGCTGTTCCTGATGATCGTCTCGGCCGCGTACCTGCTGATCACCAACCGTCGGAGGGACGACCATGCGTGAGACCGCCGGTGAGCGCTGGGGTCGGCGCATCGTGCTGACCCTGCTCACCCTCTTCGTCGTCATCCCGCTCTACGTGATGGTCACCTCGGCCGCGAAGCCGTTGCAGGACGTGCAGAACGGCTTCACCTGGTGGCCCAGCCGGCCCACCCTGCAACCGTTCGTCGACATGTGGAGCACTGTGCCGCTGGCTCGGTACCTGGTGAACAGCCTGGTGGTGTCGAGCATCGCGGCGGTCTGCTCGGTGGCGATCGCCATCTTCGCCGCGTTCGCGGTGAGCCGGTACCGGTTCCGTGGCCGGGGCGTCTTCACGGTGACGGTGCTGTCCACGCAGATGTTCCCCGGCATCCTGTTCCTGCTGCCGCTGTTCCTCATCTACGTCAACCTGGGCAACGCCACCGGCATCGAGCTGTACGCCAGCCGTACCGGCCTGGTGATCACGTACCTGACGTTCTCGTTGCCGTTCTCGATCTGGATGCTGGTCGGCTACTTCGACTCGATTCCCCGAGGGTTGGACGAGGCGGCGCAGGTCGACGGTGCCGGGCCGCTGCGCACCCTGTTCCAGGTCATCCTGCCGGCCGCCGTGCCCGGCGTCGTCGCGGTCACCGTGTACGCGTTCATGACCGCCTGGGGTGAGGTGCTGTTCGCGTCGGTGATGACCGACGAGGGCAGCCGCACCCTGGCCGTCGGCCTGCAGGGCTACTCCACCCAGTTCAACGTCTACTGGAACCAGATCATGGCCGCCTCGCTGGTGGTCAGCATCCCGGTCGTCGTCGGGTTCCTGGCCCTGCAGCGGTACTTCGTCGCCGGCCTCACCGCCGGCGCGGTCAAGTGAGTCATCCGATCCCAGAGGAGAACCATCCCGTGCCCGACCTGTCCAAGCTGCCACCCGACTTCCTCTGGGGTGTCGCCACGGCGGCGTACCAGATCGAGGGGGCCGTCGACGTCGACGGCCGGGCGCCGTCCATCTGGGACACCTTCTCGGCGACCCCCGGCAACGTCGACAACGGCGACACCGGCGCGGTGGCCTGCGACCACTACCACCGGTGGCCGGAGGACGTGGCGCTGCTGCGTCGGCTCGGCGTGGACGCGTACCGTTTCTCGGTGGCCTGGCCCCGGGTGATGCCCGAGGGCGTCGGCCGGGTCAACCCGGCCGGGCTGGACTTCTACGACCGGCTCGTCGACACGCTGCTCGCCGACGGGATCCGGCCGTTCGTCACGCTGTACCACTGGGATCTGCCGCAGGCCCTGCAGGACCGCGGCGGCTGGCCGGAGCGGGCCACCGCCGAGGCGTTCGCCGAGTACGCGGCGGTGGTGGCCGCCCGCCTCGGTGACCGGGTGGCCGACTGGAACACCGTCAACGAGCCGCTCTGCGTGTGCTGGATCGGGCACCTGGAGGGGCGGATGGCCCCCGGCGAGCGGGACCTCACCCGCGCGGTGCACGCCTCGCACCACGTGCTGCTCGGGCACGGCCTCGCCACCCAGGCGATCCGCGCCAACGCCGCCCGGCCGGCCTCGGTGGGCCTGGTGCTCAACCTCAGCCCGATCGAGGCGGCGACCGACCGGCCGGAGGACGTCGCGGCGGCCCGCCGGGCGGACGGGCACGTCAACAGGTGGTGGCTGGACCCGATCCACGGGCGCGGCTACCCCGCCGACATGATCGCCACCTACGGGGTCGAGCCACCGGTACGCGGTGACGACCTGGCGGTGATCGCCACGCCCACCGACTTCCTCGGGGTGAACTACTACTTCCGTCAGTTGGTGGTCGACGACCCGACCGGAGCGGCGCCGTACGCCCGGCAGGTGCCGGTGCCCGGCTCGGTGGAGACCGCGATGGGCTGGGAGGTGTACCCGGCGGGGCTGGAGCGGCTGCTGGTCGACGTGCACGAGGAGTACCGACCGGGCCGGATCATCGTCACCGAGAGCGGTTCGGCCTGGCCGGACGAGGTCACCACGGACGGCACGGTGGAGGACAAGGAGCGCACCGACCACCTGGAGCAGCACCTGGCGGCGTGCGCGTCGGCGGTGGCCCGGGGCGTGCCGCTGGACGGCTACTTCGTCTGGTCACTGCTGGACAACTTCGAGTGGGCGTACGGCTACGACAAGCGCTTCGGGTTGGTGCACGTGGACTACGCCACCCAGCGGCGGACGATGAAGGCGAGCGGTCTGCGCTACGCCGAGGTGATCCGCGCCCACCAGGCGACGGCACGGGCGACCGGCACCGCGACGCCGGTGGCCTGATACACGGCAGTGTGATCGGCCGCCCGGGGCGACCCCGGGCGGCCGTTCGTGTTCCGGTCGGCCGAAACCGCCGCGAGCCACCGCGTCGAGTGGCTAGCCTGCGGCAATGTCCGCAGCACCCGACGAGGTCGACCATCCCGAGCCCACCGGTCGGGTCTCCGGCACCGACCGGATGACCGCCTTCAGCGACGGTGTCTTCGCCATCGTCATCACGCTGCTGGTCATCGACCTGCGGGTGCCGGAGTACCACGAGGGTGAGCTGCTGACCGGTCTGCTGGACGAAGGCCCCTCGTACCTCGCCTTCGTGGTGTCCTTCGTCTACATCGGGGTGCTCTGGCTCAACCACCACGCGCTGCTGCGGCTGATCCGCCGGACCACCCTCGCGTTGAGCTGGATCAACCTGGGCATCCTCTTCGGCGCGGTGATCATCCCCTTCCCCACCGCCGTGCTGGCGTCCGCGTTCACCCGGGGCGACATCGACGACCAGCGCGCGGCGGTCGCCCTGTACGCGTTGTCGGCGGCGTTGATGTCGGCCCCCTGGCTGGTGTTCTTCGGTTACCTGCACCGCCACCCGGCGCTGCTGGAGAACCGGGTCGGCCCGGGGTACGTGCGGGCGCAGCGACTGCGACCGGTCACCGGCCTCGTCCTGTACGGGATCGGCGGCCTGCTCGGCTGGTTCGTCAACCCGCTGTTGGGTCTGATCGCCGTCATCGTGATGATCACCTATCACGCGGTGACCAGCCAGGGGCTACCCCGGTGGCTGGTACGCCGCTGAGCGGCGCAGCCGGAGCAGGTCGGCCGGGGTGTCCACGTCGACGGGTCCGCCCACGTCGTCACAGGGCACCTCGACCACCAGGTCCGGACGGTCGCGGAGCAGGTCACGCGCACCCCGGTCGCCGACGGCGTACCGGTCCAGCAGCGGCCAGGTCGGTCGGCCCAGCAGGATCGGGTGGCCCGGCCGACCGCCGTAGGTGGCGACCACGATCCCTCCAACGATGTACGCCTCGCGTACCCGTCGGACCGCGACCGGGCTGAGCAGCGGCTGGTCGACGAGGACCACGACCACGGCCGGCACGTCGGCCGGTAGCGAGGCCAGGCCCCGGAGCAGCGACGAGCCCAGCCCGTCGGGCCAGCGGTCGTGGCGCACCGGCACCGCGCCGGGAAGCTCGGGCACCTGGTCGGCGCCCGCGCCGAGCACCACGTGCACCGGCGCGCAGCCACCGTCGATCAACAGCCGGACCCCGCGCCGCACCAGCGGCTCGCCGTCCACCTCGACGAGCGCCTTCGGACGGCCGTAGCGCCGCCCGGCTCCGGCGGCGAGCAGCAGTCCGGCGATCACCGTCGTCCTCTCCCGCCTGAAGAGCTTTGCGTTATTCGCACCGACATATGCCGACAAGGCTAATCTGACCCGATGCGGGACGGACCGGAGAACACGACCACGACCGACGAGCGGCACTCGTCCCGGGTGACGGTCGACGTCAACGGCGCGTCGCGCGAGGTGACAGTGGACAACCGGACCACCCTGCTCGACACGCTGCGCGAGCACCTCGGCCTGACCGGGGCGAAGAAGGGGTGCGACCACGGCCAGTGCGGCTCCTGCACGGTCCTGCTCGACGGCCGCCGGGTGAAGAGCTGCCTGATCTTCGCGGTCACCGTGGACGGCCGGTCGGTGCTCACCGTCGAAGGTCTGGCCGGGCCGGACGAGCTGTCGGATTTGCAGGCCGCGTTCGTCGCCCACGACGCGTTCCAGTGCGGCTACTGCACCCCCGGGCAACTCTGCTCCGCCCGGGGCATGCTCGACGAGGTGGCCAAGGGGTGGCCCAGCGCCGTCACCGACGACCTCGGTGCACCGGCCGAGCTGACCGACGCGGAGATCCGCGAGCGGATGGCCGGCAACCTGTGCCGCTGTGCCGCGTACCCCCACATCGTCGCGGCCGTGCGCGAGACGGCGGCGGCGACGTGAGGGCGTTCCGCTACCACCGGCCCGCCGACGTGGCCGACGCGGTCGCCGTGCTGACCGCCGAGCCGCAGGCCGCCTACCTGGGCGGCGGGACCAACCTGGTGGACCTGATGAAACTCGGGGTGCAGCGCCCGGACGTGCTGGTGGACGTGACCCGACTTCCGCTGGACACGGTCGAGGAGTCGCCCGACGGCGGGCTGCGGGTCGGCGCGACGGTGCGCAACAGCGACCTCGCGGCCCACCCGGTGGTCCGCCGGGACTACCCGGTGCTGGCCCGCGCCCTGCTCGCCGCCGCCTCCGGGCAGCTGCGCAACATGGCCACCACCGGCGGGAACCTGTTGCAGCGCACCCGCTGCGTCTACTTCCAGGACACCGGCAAGGCGTGCAACAAGCGGGAACCGGGCAGCGGCTGCGCCGCCCTGCACGGCCAGAACCGCGACCTGGCGGTGCTGGACTGGTCCGAGCAGTGCGTGGCCACCCACCCGTCCGACCTGGCGGTGGCGCTGGCCGCCCTCGACACGGTGGTCGAGGTGCACGAGGCCGACGGCCCCCGCGACATCCCGATCACCGCCCTCTACCGCTCCCCCGGCACCCATCCGGAGCGGGAGACCACGCTCGCCCGGGGCGCGCTGATCACCGCCGTCCGGCTGCCGCCGCTGCCGGCCGCGCGCCGCTCGACTTACCTCAAGGTGCGCGACCGGGCGTCGTTCGCCTTCGCCGCCGGTTCGGTGGCCGCCGTGCTGGACCTCGACGGCGACACGGTCCGCGACGTGCGGTTGGCGTACGGGGCGGTGGCGCACCGGCCGTGGCGGGCGTACCGGGCCGAGGAGGAGCTGCGGGGGCGCCCGTTCACCCCGGAGCTGGCGGCCCGGGCCGCCGACGCGGAGCTGGCCGAGGCGCGTCCGCTGCGGCACAACGGTTTCAAGCTGCCGCTGACCCGGGCCATCACCGTGCGGGCGCTCACCGAACTGGCCGCGTCGTGAGCGGCGGGGCGGTCGGGCGGGCGTACCCCCGGTTGGAGGGCGCGGCGAAGGTCACCGGCACGGCCCGGTACGCGGTGGAGTACCCGGTCGACGGGGTCACCTACGGCTGGGCGGTGCCGTCGGCGGTGGTCCGGGGCCGGATCACGCGGGTGGACACGGCCCAGGCGCTGGCGTCGCCGGGCGTCCTGGCCGTGCTGCACCACGGCAACGCGCCCCGGCTCGCGCCGGGCCCGGAGCGGGAGCTGTGGCTGTTGCAGGAGCCGGTGGTGCACTACCGGGGGCAGTACGTCGCCGTGGTGGTGGCGACCAGCCTGGAGGCGGCCCGCGAGGGCGCCCGGTTGGTCCGGATCGACTACGACGCGGGCCCGCACAGCACCGTTCTCACCGACGACCACCCCGGCCTGTACCAGCCCGACCACGTCAACCCCAGCTATCCGACGGACACCGCCGAGGGCGATTTCGACGCCGGGTACGCGGCCGCCCCGGTGCGGGTGGACGCCACGTACCGGACACCGGCGTACCACAACAACCCGATGGAGCCGCACGCCACCACGGCGCAGTGGCACGACGGGCACCTGCTGGTGCACGACTCCACCCAGGGCGCCACGCCGGTGCGCGCCACCCTCGCCGAGCTGTTCGAGCTGCCCCCGGAGTCGATCCGGGTCGTCGCCGAACACGTCGGTGGCGGCTTCGGCAGCAAGGGGTACGCCAAGGCCGCGGTGGTGCTGGCCGCCCTCGCCGCCCGGCACGTGGACCGCCCGGTCAAGCTGGCGTTGACCCGGCAGCAACTGTTCGGGCCGATCGGCTACCGCACCCCCACCATCCAGCGGGTCCGCCTCGCCGCCGACACCGACGGACGGCTCACCGCGATCTGCCACGACGCGATCAGCCAGACCTCGACCATTCGGGAGTTCGCCGAACAGACCGCCGTCTACACCCGCAGCATGTACGCCGCGCCGCACCGCCGCACCACGCATCGGCTGGTCCGCCTCGACGTGCCCACGCCGTTCTGGATGCGCGCCCCCGGCGAGTGCCCGGGAGCGTACGCGCTGGAGTCCGCGATGGACGAGTTGGCCGTCGCCGTCGGCATCGACCCGGTGGAGCTGCGCATCCGCAACGACACCGCAGTCGACCCGGACCAGGGGCGGCCGTTCACCAGCCGCAACCTGGTGGCGTGCCTGCGCGAGGGCGCCCAGCGGTTCGGCTGGACCGAGCGGGACCCGACGCCGCGCGCCCGCCGCGACGGGCGCTGGCTGCTCGGCACCGGGGTCGCCGGGTCGAGCTACCCGGCCCGGGCCCGGCCGTCGACGGCCACCGCCACCGCCCGGCCCGACGGAGGCTTCCTGGTCCGGATCAACGCCACCGACATCGGCACCGGCGCCCGGACGGCGATCTGGCAGGTGGCCGCCGACGCGCTCGGGGTGCCGCCCGAGCGGGTGGAGATCCAGATCGGGGACAGTGAGCTGCCGACCGCCCCGTTGGCCGGCGGCTCGATGGGCACCGCGAGCTGGAGCTGGGCGGTCATCCGCGCCTGCCAGGCGTTGCGGGAGAAGCGGCGCGACGACCCCGGCGAGGTGACCGCCGAGGCGGACACCACCGACGAGGTGGGCGGGCAGCCCGCACTCCCCCGGTACGCGTACGGGGCGCAGTTCGCCGAGGTGCGGGTGGACGCCGACACCGGCGAGGTACGCGTGAACCGGATGCTCGGGGTGTTCGCCGCCGGCCGGGTGGTGAACCCGACGACGGCGCGCAGCCAGCTCATCGGCGGCATGACGATGGGCCTGTCGATGGCGCTGCACGAGGAGGGGCTGCTCGACGAGCGGTACGGCGACTGGGTCAACCACGACCTGGCCACGTACCACATCACCGGCTGCGCGGACGTGGAGTCCATCGAGGCGTACTGGCTCGACGAGCGCGACGACGAGCTGAACCCGGCCGGGGTGAAGGGCATCGGTGAGATCGGCATCGTCGGCACCGCGGCGGCGATCGCCAACGCGGTGCACCACGCGACCGGCGTACGGATCCGGGAGCTGCCGATTCGACTCGACAAGCTCATCGGATCATCAAAGTTGGCTTAAATAAGCGGGCAGTGATACAACTGTCGTCGTGCACGCCTTCGACGTGCTGGGCGATCCGGTCCGGCGCCGCATCCTGGAGCTGCTCGCCGACGGCGAGCAGACCGCCGGTGCGGTCAGTGCGGTGATCGGCGACGAGTTCGGCATCTCCCAACCAGCCGTGTCCCAGCACCTCAAGGTGTTGCGGGACAACGGCTTCGCCACCGTGCGGCCGGAAGGCACCCGGCGGTTGTACGCGGTCGACCCACGCCCACTACGCGAGGTCGACGGCTGGCTGGAGCACTTCCGCCGGTTCTGGGCCCCACCTCTGGCGGCACTCGCCACCGAGCTGGCCCGAGGTCGACGCGAGCGTCGGCTGCGCGAGCCCGCCGATCCACCCGACGAGAGGAACACCTGATGTTCGACGCCACCGAGCAGATCAACGCCGTCCAGCGGAAGGTCGGCAGCCGCACCCTGGAAGCCGGCGAGGCTCGGGTGACCACGATCAGCCAGACCTACCAGGCGACGGCCGACGACCTGTGGGACGCCTGCACCAACGCCGAGCGCATCCCCCGCTGGTTCCTGCCGATCTCCGGCGACCTGCGGCTGCACGGCACGTACCAGTTGCAGGGCAACGCCCACGGCACCATCGAGACCTGCGAGCCGCCGCACCGGTTCACCGCCACCTGGGAGTACGGCGACGAGGTGAGCTGGATCGAGGTGCGCGTCACGGCGGTCGGCGACGAGCGGGCCCGCCTCGACCTGGACCACATCGCGCACGTCGACCAGGACCGGTGGGCGCAGTTCGGGCCGGGTGCCGTCGGCGTCGGCTGGGACCTGGGCCTGCTCGGGCTCGCCGCGCACCTGGCCGGCGACGGCAGCGGCATCACCCCGGACCAGGCCGCCGAGTGGACCGCCTCCCCCGAGGGTCGGCAGGCGATGGAGCTGAGCAGCCACCTGTGGGGTGAGGCGAGCATCGCCGCCGGCACCGACGCCGACGAGGCGAAGGCCGCCGCCGAGCGCACCACCGCCTTCTACACCGGCACCCCGGAGGTCTGAGCGCGGGCGGCGGCGCGGCGGGCTCCGGGGCCCTCGGAGCTTCAGGCGCGGGCGGCGGCGCGGCGGGCTCCGGGGCCCTCGGAGCTTCAGGCGCGGGCGGCGGCGCGGCGGGCTCCGGGGGCGTCGGAGTAGCGTGCTGCGGCATGACCGGCACGCCGTACTCGCACTGCTCCTCCTGTGGCGCCGCCTACCCGCCGGCCGCCGGTTGGCCCCGGGTCTGCGCGGCCTGCGGCGAGACCGTGTGGCGCAACCCCCTGCCGGTGGCGGTCGCGGTGCTGCCGGTCCGCACGGCCGAGGGCCTGGGCGTGGTGGTGGTCCGCCGGGACATCGAGCCGGCCCGCGGCCTGCTCGCGCTGCCCGGCGGCTTCATCGAGTACGGCGAGGAGTGGTCCGACGCGCTCGTCCGTGAGCTGCGGGAGGAGACCGGCCTGGTCGCGGCGGCCGAGGACGCCCGGCTGTTCGCGGTGCACGGCGCCCCGGCGGGCGGCACCATGATGGTCTTCGGGGTGCTGCCCGAGCAGCGGGCCGAGGACCTGCCACCGTCGGCGCCCACCGAGGAGGCGACCGAGTGGCTGGTGCTCACCGACCCGGTCGAGCTGGCGTTCTCCACCCACACCCGGGTGCTCGCCGACTTCCTCGCGGCGGAACGCCGCTTCTGAAGCCACCACGGCGGGGGTGATCGACTCCAGGTCGCCGATGCGGGGGTGTCCGGACGGCGAGATGGCACCACCTCGCCGATGTGGAGTCGATCATCCACCGTTCTCTAGGTAGTCGGCGCGTCGCCGGGCGCACCCTCCGCGATCGGCAGCAGCACCCGGAAGGTGGTGCGCCCCGGCTCGGTCTCCAC
Source organism: Micromonospora sp. WMMD1155 (assembly GCF_029581275.1). Classification (NCBI taxonomy): domain Bacteria; kingdom Bacillati; phylum Actinomycetota; class Actinomycetes; order Micromonosporales; family Micromonosporaceae; genus Micromonospora; species Micromonospora sp. WMMD1155. Next base: position 6,050,287 of record NZ_CP120742.1, on the reverse strand, counting down.
CCGGATGTCGCCGTGGTGCTTGTGCACCACGATCCGGTACGAGATGTCCAGCCCCAACCCGGTGCCCGCCCCCACCGGCTTGGTGGTGAAGAACGGCTCGAAGATCCGTGGCCGCACCTCCGGCGGGATACCCGGGCCGGTGTCGGTGATCTCCACCGCCAGCAGGTCGCCGACGAGTCCGGTGCGGACGGTCAACACACCCTTCTCACCCATCGCGCCCAACGCGTTGTCGATCAGGTTGGTCCACACCTGGTTCAGCTCGGCCGCGTACGCCGGGACCGGCGAAAGACCACGGTCGTACTCGCGGACCAGCTTGACCTCGGCGGGGATCTTCCCCTTGAACATCACCAGCGTGGCGTCGAGCAGGTCGTGCACGTCCACCACCCGGTGCGGTGCCCGGTCCAGCTGCGAATACTGCTTGGCGGCGCCCACCAGGCCCGAGATCCGGGTCACCGCGTCGCCGATCTCCCGCATCAACAGTTCGGTGTCGACGGTGTAGGTGAGCCAGCGCACCGCCGCCTCCAGGTCGGCCGGGCCGACCGCCGCCTTCACCTGCGTCAGCCAGGCTGTGTCGAGGCCGCCACCGACCAGGATCGGCGCCAGGTCCCAGGCACCCTCGACCCCCTGGTCCTCCAGCCAGTCGGTGAGGGTGTCCTCGGCGTCCGCGGTGGCCACCGGCGACAGCTTCGGCGCGGTCGCCACCCGGGCGACGGCCTCCTCCTGCAACGCGACGAGACCGTGCAGGGCGCTCCCGTCGAGCCGACCGTCGGCGATCATCGCGAGCTTGTGCCGCATCCCGGCGACCCGGTCCCGCAACACCGACGTCGCCCGCACCGCCGCCGCGGCCGGGTTGTTCAGCTCGTGCGTCAACCCCGCCGACAGCGATCCCAGGGCCAGCAGCCGCTCCCGCTCACCGACGATCGCCTGCGAGTCCCGCATCCCGAAGAACAGCCCCTCCAACAGGTGCATGGGCATCGGGAACCAGGACCGCAGGGCGTACGCGAAGTCCTCCGCCGGCAGCACGAAGAAGTCCGCGTCGGTCACCGCCCGCAGGCTGTTGCGGTAGACCTGGTCGACCTGGTCACCCAGGTACGCCTGGGTGGCCCCGCCGTACACCCCACGCTGCTCGGTCCGGCTGACCTCCACGTCGTCGCCGTGCACCAGACGACTCAACGCCACCGCCCCGCGCACCAGGACGAAGAAGCAGGTGGCGGGCTCGCCCTCGCCGTACACGAGGGTGCCCCCGGCCCGCTGCTCGACCCGGCCGTGCTCGGCCAACCAGTCGAGCTGCGCGTCGTCGAGGGCCTCGAACAGGAACAGGGTACGCAGCTGCGCCGGTGTCAGCCGGTCGGACTCGGTGGTCATTGGCCCTCCAGGTAACGGTGCACCAGCGAAACAGCCATCGCGCCCTCGCCGACGGCCGAGGCGACCCGCTTGACCGACTCGGCCCGCACGTCACCCGCGGCGAACACGCCCGGCACGCTGGTCTCCAGGTGGTACGGGTCGCGGGACAACGACCAGCCCGTCGGCCGCCGCCCACCGGCAAGCAGATCCGGACCGGTCACGATGAAGCCGCGCCCGTCACGGACCAGCACCCCGTCCAGCCACTCGGTGCGCGGCTCGGCACCGATGAAGATGAACAGCCACGAGGTGTCGACCGAACGGGCCTCCCCGGTGCGGGTGTCGCAGAGGGTCAGCCGTTCCAGGTGCCCCTCCCCGGCCGCGCCGACCACGGCGGTGTGCGGGTGCACGGTGATCCGGTCGATCCGTTCCAACTGGTCGATCAGGTACCGCGACATCGAGGCGGTCAGGTCCGCGCCTCGGATCAGCAGGTGCACCCTCGACGCGTACCGGGAGAAGTGCACCGCCGCCTGCCCGGCGGAGTTGGCCCCGCCGACGATGTAGACGTCCTGCTCGACGCAGCTCGGCGCCTCGGTGGCGGCGGCACCGTAGAACACCCCCCGACCGGTGAAGTCGGCCAACCCGGGTGCGTCGAGCACCCGGTACGACACACCGGTGGCCAACACCACGGTGTGCGCCGCGATCTCGCTGCCGTCGCCGAAGCGCAGCAGCCGGGCACCGCCGGCCTCGCTGAGACCGACCACCTCCCGGGCGCTGAGCAGCTCCGCCCCGAACTTCACCGCCTGCCGCCGGGCCCGATCGGTCAACTGGGCGCCGGAGACGCCGTCCGGGAAGCCCAGGTAGTTCTCGATCCGGCTGCTCTGCCCCGCCTGCCCGCCGGTCGCCCGCCGCTCGACGAGCACGGTCCGCAGCCCCTCCGACGCCCCGTACACGGCCGAGCCGAGGCCGGCCGGGCCACCGCCGATCACCACCAGGTCGTAGAAGTCGGACGCCGGCACCACGGTCAACCCGGCCAGCGCGGCCAGCTCGGCCTCACTGGGGGCGATCAACGCCTTGCCCTCCGGGGTCACCACCAGGGGTACGTCCGCCTCGGTGGCCCCGGCCGCGTCGAGCAACCGGACACCCTCCGGGTCGTCGGACAGCAACCAGCGGTACGGCACCAGGTTGCGGGCCAGGAAGTCGCGGACCTTGAACGACGGCGCCGACCACCGGTGCCCCACCACCCGGATCTCGGCACTCGCCGCGTCCGGGGTGGCCGCCCACGCCTCCAGCAGCCCGTCCACCACCGGGTACAGCTTCTCCTCCGGCGGATGCCACGGCTTGAGCAGGTAGTGGTCCAGGTCCACCACGTTGATCGCCTCGATCGCGGCGTCGGTGTCCGCGTACGCGGTGAGGAGCACCCGGCGCGCCGCCGGGAAGATGTCCATCGCCGCCTCGAGGAACTCCACGCCGGTCATCTCCGGCATCCGGTGGTCGGCCAGCAGCAGCGCCACCTGCTCGCCGCGCAGCTTGACCTCGCGCAACGCCTCCAGCGCCTCCGGCCCCGACGAGGCCCGCAACACCCGGAAGCGGTCGCCGTAGCGGCGCCGGACGTCCCGGGCCACCGCCCGGGACACCACGGGATCGTCGTCGACGGTCAGGATCACCGGGTTCGCCATGGCGCCATGAAACCACCTGCCGTGGGTCCGCCGCACCAGGGCGTGAGGTCCGCCGCACGGTTGACCGGGCGCGGGACGGGTAAGCCGGGGAGCCGCGCGGGCCGCACCCCGGCTATCCGCCCGGTTGCCGCGCACACTTCGGGGGGCCTATGGCGGACGCGACACCGACCCGAGGAACGACGTCGGGCGCGATCGTGGAGCTGCGGGTGCACGGCGTCTCCGGCGCGGGGGCGGACCAGGTGTTGGACCGACCGCACGTGCACCAGGTCGCCGGAGACCGCAGCGGCGGGTTCTACCGACCGCGTCCCGGCTACCCGGACTCGACCGGGACCGACGGGGTGACGCTGGAGGCGTACCGCTGGGGCGACCTGCCGTCCGGCACGGCCGTCCGGACGCTGTCGCTGGTGTTCCTGCTGCCGTTCATGCTCTGCAACGTGGCGTTGTGGATGCGCCCGGCGAACTCCGCTTCGAAGCGCGGCTTCATGGCGCTGTGCCGGGTGCTCGCCCTCACGCTCACCATGCTCTACGTGCTCTCCATCGTCGGCGTGGCGCTGGACCTCGTCGCCTGGCGCTGCATGGGCAGCCCGGCATGCCTGGCCGGCCGGAGCTGGCTGTCCTGGCTCGGCGGGCGACCGACCGGGCTGCGCCTCGCTCTCCTAGCGTTGGTGCCGGTCGCCGCCATCGGGCTCGTGTGGCGGCTGGGCTCCCGCCCGAGCCACTCGTTCGACGCGTTCCGGACCCCCTCGACGCCGGTGTCGAAGCACCGGTTGAGCGCGGTCGGCCAGTGGGACGGCGCCCCACTGGTGGGTCGACTGCGCTCGGTCCACGTCGCGGCGGCGTTCGCCACGCTGGACGGCAGTCTGCTGGCCGCACGGGCCAGCCAGCACTCCTCGTGGACGATGGCGATACTCCTGACCGCCACCGGGGCGGTGCTGCTGACCTGCCTGGTCATGGTCACGATGGTGCCGAGCATCGATCGACCGAGTCCGTCACCCCGCGTCGACACCCTCTTCCGCACAGTGCGCACCCTCGCCTGCGGCCTGACCATCCTGGTGATCGTGCACATCGCCATCAGCCCGGCACCGTGGCCGCAGGGCGGCGTGCTGCCCGGCTACAGCGCCATCGTGGCCTGGGTGTTCGTCAGTCAGACGGTGCTGGTCGTCAGCCTCGCCGCGCTGGTGCTCTGGCGGCGCGGTGGCGGGCAACGACGGGCGCCGCTCCGCGCGTTGGGAGCGCCGGTCTTCATCACCGTCGCCGCCGAACTGGCGGTGGCCTTCTCCGCCGAACTGGTCTACCGGGGCGCGGATCTGCTCGACCGCAACGGAACCACGGCGGACAGCCTGGAAACCAGCCCTCCCCTGGCGTACAAATGGGCGATTTTCGGTTTCTTCTTGGCGATGGTGACCGCCCTGCTGGTCGCCGGTCTGGTCACCCGGCTGACCAGACCCGGACGCCGGCGGGCCGCGCGGGCGATCGTGGCCGCCGACTTCCCGGACGCCCCGCCGTCGGCGGCGAGCCGACTCCGCCGCGTCGAGCAGGCGGTGGCCCGGGCGCGCTTCACCGAACGACTCGAACCACTCTCGGTGGTGTACGCCGGCCTGGCGGCGCTCGGCCTGTCCACCAGCGTGCTCGGCCTGCTCCAACTGCTCCCCGGCGACGAGGCGCAGCGCTACGTCGGAGTCCCGGAGAGCCTGGTCGACTTCCTGATCGGGTTCGGCAGCTACCTCATCGCGGCGGTCGTGCTCGGGCTGGTGATCGGCGGCATCTTCGCCTACCGGACGGCCGGATTCCGACGGTACGTGGGCGTGCTGTGGGACCTGGGCACCTTCTGGCCCCGGGCCGCGCACCCCTTCGCCCCGCCCTGCTACGCCGAACGGGCCGTACCGGAGCTCGCCAAGCGGGTCAGCTACCTGGTGGAGCAGGGGCACGGGGTACTGCTCGCCGGGCACAGCCACGGTTCGGTGCTGCTCGCCGCGACAGTGCTCCAGCTACCCACCCGGATCACCGACCGGGTCGCCCTGCTGACCTACGGGTCCCCACTCGGACGGCTGTACTCACGGCTGTTCCCGGCGTACACCGACGACCCGGCGTTGCGGGAGATCGGCGAGCGGGTCGGTTGGCGGTGGCTCAACCTGTGGCGCGACACCGACCCGATCGGCGGCTGGATCTTCGCCTCCCAGCGGCCCGGCCGGGCGGAGAAACTGACCGGACCGGCGGCGACCGTGGATCGCCGACTGGTCGACCCGGTCGACGTGGTGCCCGCGCCCAGCGACAGCGTGCCGCCCCCGATCCTCGGGCACTGGCCGTGCGAGTCGCAGGAGGCGTTCACCGAGGCCGAACGGGACCTGATCGCGCGGCTGCGCCACGGACACCCGGCACACGGCGGACACCCGGCACACGAGTGAGCCGACCGGCCCGGTGCCGCCGATATCGGATGCCGTCGCCGGGTGACTCCGACTATCGTCGCGGGGTGACTCCGTCCAAGCAGCCCGAACGTCGGCTGATCGCCTCGAACAAGAAGGCCCGGCACGAGTACGAGGTGCTGCGCACGTACGAGGCGGGCATCGTGCTGGTCGGGACCGAGGTGAAGTCGCTGCGCGAGGGACGGGCCTCGCTGGTGGACGCGTTCGCGCACGAACGGGACGGCGAGATCGTGCTGTACGGCCTGCACATCGCCGAGTACGCGTACGGCACGTGGACCAACCACGCACCCCGACGCAACCGCAAACTGCTGCTGCACCGGGCCGAGATCGACCGGATCCTCGACAAGGTCCGCGAGGGTGGGGTGACCATGGTGCCCCTGTCCATGTACTTCGAGAACGGCTACGCCAAGGTCGAGCTCGCCCTGGCGAAGGGCAAACGCTCCTACGACAAGCGGCAGACGCTGGCCGAGCGGGACGCCAACCGGGAGATCGCCCGCGAACTGGGCCGACACCTCAAGGGCCACCCCCGCCACCCCTGACCGTCCTTCGTTCCGTCCGGGTCGCGCGGGGGCGCGGGGGCGCGGGGCCGTGCGGGTCGCTGCGCGTGCCTTCGCGCGGGTCGCTGCGCGTGCGGGTCGCGGCGCGGGTTTCGTGCGGCTCGCGGCGCGGCGCGTCCGGACATCGTTGACGTTCGACCGATGACGTGGTGTGCTGAGCTCGAATCGTTAATGACAACGGTTTTCGTTAGCGATACGGAGGAGAACCATGTCACTCACCGTCCCGCCCGCCCTGCTCGACGCCGCCGAGCGCGGCCCCGTCGACGACGAGGCGTTCATCGCCTGCGTCCGCGAGTCGCTCCCGTACGCCTGGGCCACCGTCAGCCGGGTGGTGGCCGAACTCGAGTCGGGCGACGCCGAGCTGGCCGACAACGTCGTGCCGCCGCCCAGCGACGCCGACCGGGGGCAACTGCTCCGGGCACTGGCCAGCGACGCCATCCGCGCCTGCCTGGAACGACACTTCCGCGTACGCCTGGCCTTCCAGAACTGCCACCGCGTCGCCGCGTTCCGCCCATCGGCCGTCGACGGCGAGCGCTACCGCCGCTTCGTGTCGACCCGTGGCCAACTGCTCAACCAGTCGCCGGAGTTGCGCAACTGCTGACGGCACGGGGTGGACCCGCCGGGAACGCCGACGGGTCCACCCGTTCGCTATCGGCCGATCCTGTCCAACTCGGCGAGGTCGTCGCCGGACAGCGGAAGGGCTGCGCCCGCGATGTTCTCGTGCAGGTGTGCCACGGACGAGGTGCCCGGGATGAGCAGGATGTTCGGCGAACGGCGGAGCAACCAGGCCAGGGCCACCGACATCGGCGCCGCCGCCAGCCGGGCAGCCACTGTCGAGAGCACCGAGGACTGCAGGGGGCTGAAGCCGCCGAGAGGAAAGAACGGCACGTAGGCGACGCCCTGCTCGGCGAGCGCGTCGATCAGCTCGTCGTCCTGGCGGTGCGCGAGGTTGTACATGTTCTGCACGCAGACGATCGGTGCGATCGCCTGCGCCTCGGCAACCTGTTCCGGCAGGGCATTGCTCACTCCGAGATGCCGGATCAGGCCCTGCTGCTGAAGGACGGCGAGCGTCTCGAACGCCTCGGCGACCGAACCGGGTTGAGGTCCGGCGGCGTCGCCGAGCCGGAGGTTGACGAGGTCGAGCACGTCGAGACCGAGGGTCTCGAGGTTCTCGTGCACGGACCGGCGCAGGCTCTCCGGGTCACGGGCCGGAGGCCAGCCGCCCTGCTGGTCGCGGTTCGCGCCGACCTTGGTCACGATGTGCAGCGAATCGGGGTACGGGTGCAGCGCTTCCCGGATCAGCTGGTTGGTGACGTGTGGCCCGTACGCCTCGGAGGTGTCGACGTGGGTGATGCCACGCTCGACAGCCGCGCGCAGGACGGCGAGTGCGCCGTCGTGGTCGGCCGGCGGTCCCATGACCCAGGGGCCGGCCAGCTGCATGGCGCCGTAACCGAAGCGGGTGACCATCAGGTCTCCCAGCGGCCAGGTGCCGCCGGGAAGGGAGGTGGAGACCATGTTTTCGTACCTCTGACTCTCGTGTCGCACCGAGCGGTACCGGTGCCTCGTCCTACCTGCTCCACTATCGGGGGGTAACTTCACTACAGGAAGTAGGCACCTGAAAGTGCGTAACTCCCTCAGCAGCAGGAGGAACGGTTCGATGACGACGACGACGGCGGCGCAGAAGAGAGCTCAGGCCAAGGCGGAATACGACACGTTCCTGGCCCAGTGCCCGAGTCGCAAGCTGCTCGACCGCATCGCGGACAAGTGGGTCACCCTGGTTCTGGCCGCGTTACGCACCGACGGCTCGCACCAGTTCGGTGCCGACTGCGCTGGCGATCCCCGGCCGATGCGGTACTCGGAGTTGTCGCGCCTGCTGGCCGGAGTCAGTCAGAAGATGCTGACCCAGACGCTGCGCTCCCTGGAACGCGACGGTCTGATCACCCGCACGGTGGTGCCGACCGTGCCCGTCACCGTCACCTACGAGCTGACTGAGCTCGGCGTCTCCCTGCACCAGGTGATCCGCGGTTTGAAGGGCTGGGCCGAGACGCACGTCGACGACGTGCTCGCCAACCGGGCGGCGTACGACAACCAGCGGACCTGAGCGCGGCCACGACGCCGGCCAGCGGCTCCGCACCACGGGACGGAACGACCCGGCCGAACGCACCATCAGGTGCGCACCTTCGGACACAGAAGCCCCCACGAGTACGCACACGCGGCACGTTCCGGCCTTTCGTGCCCGCAGGTGCGGCAGCTAGGGTGAACCGGTGACGATGTTCCGGATCGGTGAAGCGGCCGACCTGCTCGGTGTCAGCAGCGACACGATCCGCCGCTGGGTGGACGCCGGGCGGCTGACGGCCCGGCGCGACGAGCACGGCCACCGGGTGATCGACGGCGTCGACCTGGCCGCCTTCGCCCGCGCGCAGGCCGCCGACCCGGACGCGGGCGCCGAGTTCTCGTCGGCCCGCAACCGGCTGCGCGGCATCGTCGTGGACGTCCGCAAGGACACGGTGATGGCCCAGGTCGACATCCAGGCCGGCCCGTTCCGCGTCGTCTCGCTGATGAGCCGGGAGGCGGTCGACGAGCTCGATCTGCGGGTCGGTTCGGTGGCTGTCGCGGTGATCAAATCGACCACGGTCGTGGTGGAGCGGGCCGCACCGGCCGCGAGCAGGGGAAGGCCGAGCTGATGAGTGCGCGGGCGGTGCGGAGGGCGGTGGCCGTACTGATGGCACTGGCCCTCGCCGGTTGCGGTGCGGGCGACGACCGGGCCTCCGGCGGTGCCGCGGACGGTCGGGGCGTCGGCGCGGTGACGGTGTTCGCGGCCTCCTCGCTGACCGAGTCGTTCACCCGGATCGGGAAGGACTTCGAGGCCGCCAACCCGGGCAGCACGGTGACCCTGAACGTCGCCGGCAGCTCTGCCCTGGCCAACCAGATCAACCAGGGTGCTCCGGCCGACGTGTTCGCCTCGGCCGCCCCGGCGAACATGGCCACCGTCACCGAGGCCGGCAACGCCGATGGCACGCCGAACATCTTCGCCCGCAACCAGTTGGTCATCGCGGTGCCCCGGGGCAACCCGGAGGGGGTCAGCGGTCTGGCCGACCTCGGCAAGCCCGGTGTGAAGGTGGCGGTGTGCGCCACGCAGGTGCCCTGCGGCGCGGCGGCTCGTACCGCCCTGGACGCGGCCGGCATCACGCTGACGCCGGCGACCCTGGAGCAGGACGTCAAGGGCGCGCTCGCCAAGGTGAAGCTGGGTGAGGTCGACGCGGCACTGGTCTACCGCACCGACGTGCGGGCGGCGAGCGCCGACGTGACCGGTGTGGAGTTCCCCGAGTCGGCGAAGGCGGTCAACGACTACCCGATCGTCGCGCTGAAGGACGCGCCGAACCCGTCCGGCGCGCGGGCCTTCGTCGCGTACGTCCGCTCGGCGGCGGCGCAGGCGGTCCTCGTCGAGGCCGGCTTCCAGGCTCCATGAGCCAGCTCCTCGATCACGCCACGGCCCGGCGGCGGGGGCGGGTGCCGGCGGCGCTGCTGATCCCCGCCGGGCTGGGGCTGCTCTTCCTCGTCCTGCCGTTGGCCGGGCTGGTGGTCCGGGCACCGTGGACGACCCTGCCCGCCCGGCTCACCGAACCGGGCGCGCTGACCGCTCTTCGGCTGTCGGTGCAGACCGCGACCCTGGCCACCGTCCTCTGTCTGCTGCTCGGGGTGCCGCTGGCCTGGATGCTGGCCCGGGTCGACTTCCCCGGCCGCCGACTGGTACGCGCGCTGGTCACCGTGCCGCTGGTGCTGCCGCCGGTGGTCGGTGGGGTGGCGCTGTTGCTGGTCTTCGGTCGGCGTGGGCTGCTCGGCGGTTGGCTCGACGCCACCTTCGGCATCACCCTGCCCTTCACCACCGCGGGTGTCGTGCTGGCCGAGTCGTTCGTGGCCATGCCGTTCCTCGTCATCGCGGTGGAGGGGGCGCTCCGTGCCGCCGACCACCGCTTCGAGGAGGCCGCCGCGACGCTGGGCGCCAGCCGGTGGACCACCTTCACCCAGGTGACCCTGCCGCTGGTGGCGCCCGGGCTGGCCGCCGGCGCGGTCCTCTGCTGGGCGCGGGCGCTCGGCGAGTTCGGCGCCACCATCACCTTCGCCGGCAACTATCCCGGCCGGACGCAGACCATGCCACTCGCCGTCTACCTGGCGTTGGAGACCGACCTGGAGTCCGCGATCGTGCTCAGCCTGGTGTTGCTCGTCGTGTCGGTCGGCATCCTGGTCGCGCTGCGGGACCGCTGGATGACCAGCGCATGACCGGCCCGCTGCTCGACGCCCGGCTCATCGTCGACCGGGGGACGTTCCGACTCGACGTGCCGTTACGGGTGGTGCCCGGCGAGGTCGTCGCGCTGCTCGGCCCGAACGGCGCCGGTAAGACCACCGCGCTGCGTGCCCTGGCCGGGCTGCACCCGCTGACCGACGGCCACGTCACGCTCGACGGCGTCGACCTGGACCGTCCGGCGACGCGCGACTGGGTGCCCACCGAACGCCGGTCGATCGGTGTGGTCTTCCAGGACTACCTGCTCTTTCCGCACCTGAGCGCACTGGACAACGTGGCTTTCGGGCCGCGTCGACACGGCGTCGACCGGAGGACCGCCCGCGCGACGGCGCGTGGCTGGCTCGACCGGGTGGGGCTCGACGGGCACGCGCACCGCCGCCCCCGGCAGCTCTCCGGCGGTCAGGCACAGCGGGTGGCGCTGGCGCGAGCGTTGGCCCTCGTACCGTCGCTGTTGCTGTTGGACGAGCCGCTCGCGGCCCTGGACGCGCGCACCCGGCTGGACACCCGTGCCGAACTGCACCGCCACCTGTCCGCGCACCCGGGCGCGACGCTGCTGGTCACCCACGACCCGCTGGACGCCCTCGCGTTGGCGGACCGGCTGGTCATCGTCGAGGGCGGGCGGGTGGTCCAGGAGGGCGACGGGCCGAGCGTCACCGCGCGTCCGCGCACCGACTACGTCGCACGGCTGGTGGGGCTGAACCTCTACCGGGGCAGGGCCGACGGGTTCGGGGTACGGGTCGCGCCGGAGCTGACCCTCGCCGTCGCGGACCGGCTGGACGGCGAGGCGTTCGTGGCGTTCCGACCGGCGGCGGTGGCCCTGCACCCGAGCCGTCCGGAGGGCAGCCCGCGCAACACCTGGACGGGAACCGTGGCCGGTGTCCAACAGCACGGCGACAACCTGCGTGTGCAGGTGGACGGGCCGATCGAGGTGGCCGCCGACGTCACGCCGGCCGCCGTCGCCCAGTTGCGGCTGATCCCCGGTCAGCGCGTGTGGGTGGCCGTCAAGGCAGCCGAGACGCGCGCCTACCCGGCCACCGGCTGACCGCCGGGCCGCCGGCCACCTGGCTCGTGAACTGACGACCAGTCAGCCGCGACAGCGTGGGACCCGCTGTCGTTTTCGTCCAAGACGGCCGTCGCGTCCGCCCTCTAGCCTGGACCCGGCAGCTCGCCCGAGCATGAGGAGACAGCACGATGCGCAACCTGGTCTACACCGGTTTCATGTCGCTGGACGGCGTCGTGGACTCGCCCGGCGGCGGGCCTTCAGAGGAGCACCGCAGCGGCGGCTGGGTGTTCAAGGACCTCGAGTTCGTGCCGGAAGCCTGGTCGCTGAAGGGCGAGGAGCTCACCGACACTACGGCGTTGATGTTCGGCCGTCGCAGCTACGAGGCGTTCGCGCCGGTCTGGCCCGGCTCGGAGGACCACGCCGGCTACAAGGAGCTGCCCAAGTATGTGGTGTCGACCTCGCTGTCCGACGACGCCGTCGTCGACGGGTGGGGGCCGACCACGATTCTGCGCTCGACCGGGGACGTGGCCGCGCTCAAGGAGGGCGACGGCGGTGCGATCTTCATCCACGGGAGTGCGGAGTTGGCTCGGCGGCTGTCCGACGCGGGCCTGATCGACCAGTACAACCTGCTCGTCTTCCCCGTGTTGCTCGGTGCCGGCAAGAGCCTGTTCGGCCGGGCCGACCGGGACAAGTACATGCTGACGCTGCGGGAGTCGGAGAGCTACCCCAACGGGATCCTCAAGCTGGTCTACGACGTCAAGCGGTGATCCAGGTCGAGGGCGATCGCGCCGCCACCTCCCTCGCGGAGTTGCCGGGCGGTGCGGCCGACGTAGGAGCGCAGTGCTCGGGCCAGGTGCGGCTCGTCGAAGTAGTCGAGCTTGACGACGACGTCGGCGGCCGGGTCGCCGGCAGCCAGTAGCTCCGCCGCGGTGCGGGCACGCTCGATCTGCCGAACGGCGCTCTGCGTCAGCCCGGTCGCGGCGCGGAACCGGCGCTCGACCGTGCGCCCCGACACGGCCGGGCGGTGACCCCGCAGCACGTCGACGACGAGCGCGTCACGGACCACGATCCCGGCCCGGACGAGCCGGTCGACCAGAGCCTCGGTGTCGTCGGGTGACGGCGTCTCCCAACGTTCCCCGTCCAGTCGGAACGTCCGTCGAGTGGTGTCGGGAAGCACGATGCCACCGTCGGTCAGCGCCGGGGTGGGCACGGCCCGCAACGAGGTGCCCACGGCGAACTCGATGCCCGTGAAGGTCGCGCCCTCCGGCACCGGCGCCGTGCCGGTCCGGGTCTCGGGACCGGTGATGCTCGTGTGCGCCCGGCCGGCCTGTTGCCAGAACACCAGGCCCCACCGCACCCCGGCGACGGACGTCATTGCGGTGACCTGCTCGCTCGTGCAGGTCCACACGATGTCCACCCAAGGCGAGTCCGATCCCCGCGTCGTGAACCGTAGTCCCACGGGCGAAGGATACGCGCTGCGCGTTCTGCCGTGGCTCGCCGACGACGGAGCCGATCCCCGCCACCTGGCGGCGGGGACGCGGTCAGCCGGCGAGCAGGTCGGTGTGCGCGGCACGCAGTCGGACCAGCGTGGGGTCACTGCCCGGGATGACGCGGCGATCCAGCTCGGCCCATGCCTCGGCGAGCGCCGCCCGGACCGCACTCAACTCGGCGGCGTGCCGCTGACTGCTGCGGCGGTGCTGCTCGTCGAGGCGACGGGCCCAGCCGGCGGTGACGGCGGCGAGCCGGTCGGCGTCGGCGCGGGCCTGGGCGCCGCTGCGGGCGGCCGCGGCGGGGACGATCGCGGCGACCGGACGGGGGTCGCCGTCGCGGGTGACGACGGTGACCGCGTCGGTCAGCTCGGCCAGCGCGACGAGCTGACTGAACCGGGTGCGCGCCTCACGCAGCGGCACGGAACGCGGCGGGTCGGAATGAGGGGTGAGCGCGGGGACGGCCATGAATGCATGGTGGCGACCGGGTACGACAGAAATCCGTCGTCAGTGGACGGTGGCCGGCGATCCGCTCGCCGCGGACAGCCACTCGTCGGCCAGCACCGACCAGATTTCGAGGTCGATCCGGCCGTGCGGACCCGGTCGGAGCTGGCGGAGCGTGCCGTCGAGGCGCAGACCGAGCCTCCGCGCGAGGGCCCTGCTGCGGGTGTTGTCGGCGTTGGTCCGCCACTCCACCCGCTGGATGCCGCGCTCGCGGACCGCCCAGTCGACGATCCGGCGGATCGCCGGTGCGACCATGCCCCTGCCCTCGGCCGCCGGCTCCACCCAGCAGCCGACCTCGCAGGCGCCGCCGGCCGCGTCGAACGACACGAAGATGACCCCGCCGACGAGGGTGCCCCGCCACCACAGCCCCCACATGCCTCCGCTGTCACCGGCCCAGCGGTCGGCGTACCGCTGCAGCACCGCCCGCGCCGAGGCCAGGTCGGTGGCGGCGAAGGACGGCGACACCCAGGGCTTGATGTGTTCGCGGGCGCGGTCCATGTGGGCGAGGAACTCCTCGGCCCGCCACGGCTCCAGCGGGCGCAGCTCGACATCCTCGGTCAGCGGCAGGGCGAACACCGGGCCTCCAGTCAGGTGCGCGTGGATCGTCGGTTGCAGGCTCGCACAGGCCCGTCGGTCCGCGCCCCACCGGGGCCACGCGACGGCACTCGCGCGCCGGGGAACGCCGACCCAGAAGACCACCGGCTGACCGGCTGCGGCCCATCAGATGATCATGTGGGTCCAGTAGCTGAGCCAGAGCACGAACAGCACGCCCTGCACCACGGCGAGCGTCGCGGTCAGCCATACGTCGACACCGGCCTGGCGGGCCCAGCGGGCCAGCACCAGCGCCACCGGGAACGCGGCGAGCAGGTAGCGCAGCAGGCTCTTGTACGCCGCCGGGCCCATCGAAAGCGGCACCAGCACCATGAGCACGCCGTACACCAGGTAGGGCAGTTCCCGACGGCGGAACCCGGCGGCCAGCACGGCCAGCACGGCCACGGCGAACCAGACCCGGGCGGCGTCGCGCGGCTCTCCGACCAGCCCGTGCCACAGCACCGGCAGCGGGTTCTGCACCCGGATCCCCCAGCCGGTCTCCTGGGCGTGCTGGTAGGCGAACCAGTCGCCGCCGCGCCACCGGCAGTACGCCATGAAGGTGAACCATCCGGCGGGCAACAGCAGCAGCGGCCAGCCGATCCGTAGGTAGCCGAGCAGGGCGCGCGGACCGAGCCGCCAGTCGTGCTGGCGCAGCAGCACCAGCGCCAGCGGCAGCGCCACGAGCAGGCCGACGGACCGGCTCATCGCCAGGAAGTAGCCGATCACACCGACGAGCAGCCAGCGGCGCCGTTCGGCGTGGTAGAAGGCGGCCAGGGAGAGACAGACGAACAGCGATTCGGTCAGCGCGGCCTGGAACAGGAACGCGGTCGGCAGCAGCACCAGGTACCTGCTGAACCGGCGAGCCGAGTCCGCGTCACCGAGCAGCAGCTCGGCGAGTCGGTAGCCGTACCAGAGGGCCAGCAGGAAGGCGACGTTGCTGATCAACAGGAGGGCGAGCGCGGTGTCGCCGCCGAGCAGCGCGCCGAGCGGCCGGGCCAGGAACGGGTACAGCAGGGGGAAGCCGAAGTCGCGCCACGGCCCGGTCAGGGGCAGCTCGCTCAGCCGCAGGTAGAGCAGCGAGTCCCAGGCGAACCAGAAGGAGATCCAGCGGTGCCCGGAGATGTCCCGCTGCTGGGCCCACATCAGCGCCTCGTCCGCCGGGGGCGCGCCGGGGATGCCGTCCCAGGCGTGCAGGACCAGCAGACCGAGCAGTGTGAGCAGCAGCTTCGCGCCGAGGAACAGGCTGATCACGTACGCCCAGGGCGGCGGCACCCGACGGGCCAGCCGGGCCGCGCCGTGGCCGGCCGCGACCAGCGTGGCCGCGCCGCCTCGCCACCGGTGCATCCGCCCCGCTCCCCCGGTCCGCCGGCCCACCCGCCGCGCGGGGGTGTCGCCCCTCCCGTTGTACGCCGCAGGGCGGCCCACCGACGCGAAAACCACCCAGACAAGGGTGACAATCCTCGCATAACGGGTACGCGCGGCGCCTCAACCATGACGGTGGGCAGGGAGCACGGCACCATGAGCGAGCAACACGGCACGGTGGTCATCGGTGCGGGGCCGGCAGGGCTCACGGCAGCGTACGAGCTGCTCCGGCACGGTCTGCCGGTCCAGGTCTTCGAGGCCGACGAGGTGGTCGGCGGGATCAGCCGGACCGTGGAGCGCGACGGGTGGCGGTTCGACATCGGCGGGCACCGGTTCTTCACGAAGGTGCCCCGGGTGGAGGCGTTCTGGCACGAGATCCTGCCGGACGAGGACTTCCTGACCCGACCCCGGATGAGCCGGATCTTCTACCGGGGCGCGTTGTTCGACTACCCGCTCAGCGCCATGAACGCGCTGCGCAACCTGGGGCTGCCGGAGGCCGCCCGCTGTCTGGGCTCGTACGCCCGGGCCCGGCTGCGCCCGCCACGGGACCAGTCGCACTTCGAGGGCTGGGTGTCGGCCCGCTTCGGCTGGCGGCTGTACTCGATCTTCTTCAAGACGTACACCGAGAAGGTCTGGGGGATGCCTGCGGACCGGTTGCAGGCCGACTGGGCCGCGCAGCGGATCAAGAACCTGTCGCTGGCGACGGCGATCCGCAACGCGCTGCTGCCCAGCCGTCGGCGCACCGACGTGACCAGCCTGATCGAGCAGTTCCAGTACCCGAAGTTCGGGCCGGGCATGATGTGGGAGCGCTGCGCCGAGCAGGTCCGCAAGCGTGGCGGTCACCTGTCGACCGGCAGTTGGGTCACCGCCGTACACCGGGATCCGAAGCGACGGCGGGCCGTCAGCGTGACCGTCGACGGCGCGGGCGGGCAGCGGACCCAGTCGGCGGATCACGTGATCTCGTCCATGCCGATCTCGGAGCTGGTGGCCGCGATGCGCCCGCCGGCCCCCCCGGAGGTGCTGGCCTGCGCCGCCGACCTGCGCTACCGCGACTTCCTGACCGTCGCGCTGGTGGTGCCGGCAAAGTTCTCGTTCCCGGACAACTGGATCTACGTGCACGACCCGGGAGTGCGGGTGGGCCGGATCCAGAACTTCGGCTCCTGGTCGCCGTACCTCGTCAAGGACGGCCGCACCTGCCTGGGCCTGGAGTACTTCGTGTTCGAGGGCGACGAGATGTGGCGTACCCCCGATGCCGAGCTGGTGGCCCTCGCGACCGCGGAGCTGGAGCGGTTGGGGTTGGTCCGACCCGGCGTGGTGGAGGCCGGCTACGTCGTGCGGATGCCGAAGGCCTATCCGGTGTACGACGAGCGCTACCAGCACAACGTCGACGTGATCCGGGCCTGGCTGGCCGAGGCGGTGCCGAACGTGCACCCGGTGGGCCGCAACGGCATGCATCGCTACAACAACCAGGACCATTCGATGCTCACCGCGATGCTCACCGCCGAGAACATCGCCACCGGCAGTACGCACGACGTCTGGTCGGTGAACGTGGAGCAGGACTACCACGAGGAATCCGGCGGCGGCGACGGCCACCGGGGCACCGGTCGGGACGCGCCGGTGCTGCCCAGCCGCATCGTCACCGCCCCGATCACGGCACCCGTCGGGGTCCGGGCCGGCGACGACGGCGGCCGGTCCGCCCAGGTGCCGCTGGCCTGACGAGGGTACGCCGCCGAGCGGTCCCGCCCGGGTCGCCGACGCCGCGCCCTGCGATCGTGGTGGCCGGACGTGAACCTGCCGGGCCCTCACGCCGACTGAACAGGCGAAGGAGGGCCGATGAGCGATGAGTTGCTGGTGGTCCGCTGTCAGCTCGGTGAGCGGGAGGCGTTCGCCGAGCTGGTGCAGGGCTGGCATCCGGCGGTCGAGCGGTACGTCGGGCGGATGCTCGGCGGGTCCGACGACGACGTGGTGCAGGAGATCTGGTTGGCGGTCTTCCGGGGCCTGCCGAAGCTGCGGCAGGCGGACCGGTTCGCTCCGTGGCTGTTCGCCATCGCCCGCCGGGCGGTGATGAACCGGCTGCGGGACGCGTACAGCCGTCCGGAGCCGGAGCCGATCGACGACCTGCCGGGCGACGACGAGGCGGAGGAGATCGTCAACCGGGAGACGCTGGCGGGCGCGCTGGCGGCGCTGCCCGCCCGGGAACGGGAGCTGCTCCTCCTCTTCTACCTCGAGGATCAGTCGCTGGAGGCGTGCGCGCAGATCTGCGCCGTACCCGTCGGCACCGTCAAGTCGCGGCTCAACCGGGGCCGCAGGTTGTTACGCAACGAGCTGGTCCGGAAGGGGTACGAGGCATGACGCCGGAAGAGGTGCTGGCGCGACTGGACGCGCCGCTGTCGCTGCGTCGACGGGTCGGTTACTCGGCCGTGGCTCTCGCCGGTCTCACCGGGAGCGCCCTGATCAGCCTGCTCTGGGCCACCGAGCCCGGGTTGCCGCCGCGTACGGCGGTGGCCTTCGCGGTCCTGGTGGCGATCGGGCTGTGCTGGGCGGTGTTCGGCGCCTGGGCGGTGACCCGGAGGACCTCGTTGTTCGCCCGGGACCGGGTGGTCGCCGGATGGCTCGGCCTCGGTGCGTGGCTGGTCTTCACCGTCGGCGCGTTGGTCATCACCGTGCCGCGACACCGGCTCGCACCGTCGCTGCCGGCCGTCGTGCTCACGCTGGGCGTGGTGGCGGTGGTGAACCTGTGGGCAGCGCGCCGGGCGAGAGCGGCGCTGCTGCGCCGTCGGGACGCGCTGGTCGGGGCGGCGACGCGCGACGAGTGACCGGGTCAGCGCGGTGCGAGCAGGCCGCGTTCGGTCATGTGGGTACGCAGCGTCTCGGCGTCCTCGGCGGTCATCAGCCAGCGGGGGATCACGGTCGCCGGCATCCGGTCGACGTACACGATCCAGAAGTCCCGGGTGTCCTCCACCCGGGTGACCCCGTCCCAGGCGATGCCGCCGGACTCCGAGCCGCTGCGCATCATGATGTTGTCGTCGGTGATGTCGTAGGAGCCGTCGACGGCGTACCCGCCGGACCGGCGGCGGGCGCGCCACCGCACCCACGGCAGGAACAGCATCGACAGCACTCCGGCGAGGACCAGGGTCGTCCACAGCGAGGTGAGCCGCTCGCCGGTCGCGGACCCCCGCGAGACGGCGAATCCGATCACCCCGACCGCCGCCAGCACCGCGCCGATGTAGCGGAACCTGCGCAGCCGGACACCGCCGAGCGCGGCGGCCACCCGGCCGGGATAGGCGGGATCGGCTGGTACGTCGAAACGGATGTGCACGCCGAAACGATAGTGCCCCCGAAGCGACTGGACACTCGCCCGCCCCCTGTCACCGCCCGGTGAGGCAGTCTGGGATGGTGAGCGTCCACCAGCGCCCCGACGACGTCCGAGTGCCCCGGGCCCAGGTGGGGTCCAGCCCGCAACACCTGCTGGCGACGGTGCTCGGCGAATATCTCGACTCCTCGGACGCCCACCTGCCGTCGGCGGCGGTCATCGCGATCCTGCGGGAGTTCGGAGTCAGCGAGGCCAGCGCCCGTTCCGCGCTGTCCCGGCTGGTCAAGCGTGGTCTGATCGCGAGCCGGGGCAACGGGCGGCCGCCGGTCTACCACCTCACACCGGGGGCGATCGCCCGGCATCGCTCCCGGATGCGGCACTTCCTGACCTTCGGCGCCCACCCGCCGCGCTGGACGGGTGACTGGGTGCAGGCGTCCTTCTCGATCCCGAGTTCCGGCCAGGCGTTGCGGCACGCGGTCCGCAGGTCGTTGAGCGCGCTGGGGTTCGTGGGCCTGTACGACAGCGTGTGGATCCGCCCGGGCTCCGACGCGGCACCGGTGCGGGCGGCGCTGGACGACCTGCTGCACCACGTGGCCGGCGCGCGATGGTCGATCATGCACGTCCGGTTCGACGAGGAGTCCGGGCCACACGGCCCGGCCTCCGCGTACGACCTGGCCGCGCTCGCCTCGGCGTACTCGGATTTCGTCGAGCGGTACGCGCGAGTGCGGACGGCCGCCCGCGACGGGACGCTGGACCCGGCCGGGGCGCTGGTGGCGCGGACCTCGGCGATGGACTCCTGGCGCAGGTTCGCCGACATCGACCCGGACCTGCCCGCGCATCTGCTGCCGCGGCCCTGGCCTCGCCGGCAGGCCAGGGAGACCTTCCTGGACATCCACTCCGCGCTCGGTTCGCCGGCCCAGGCGCGTCTGGTCGAGGTGGCCACTCCGCACTGGCCGGACGCCGCCTCGTGGATCACGCACTTCCAGGCTTCGAGCCCTTCAGATTGACACTTATCGTTGCGACGGTGATAGTAACTGCACACAGCTCCCGTCGGATCGCCGCGTGGTGGACCCCGCCCACCTCCACCCGGCCCGCGGCCGGCGCCGACCACAGGGGTCGTGGCGCAGACGGACGACCGCCGCCGTCGGGAGCACCGCCGCGACACCCGCTGGAGGGCGAATGAGAAGGAAACCGAAGATCTACGTGGCCCTGGCGGCCATCCTCGTCCCGGTCACCTCGCTGATGATGGCGCTCGGCGTGGCACCGGCCAGTGCGGCGGTCGGCGGCTCCGGGCCCTACCCCGCCGACTACGAGACCTCGACCGGCCTGGCGAACCACACCATCTTCCGGCCCCAGACCCTGCCCGCCGAGCGCCTTCCCATCGTCGTATGGGGCAACGGCGGCTGCTCCGGCAACGGCCTCTCCCAGGGCAACTTCCTGCGCGAGATCGCCTCCCACGGTTTCCTCGCCATCGCCAACGGAGCCCCGAACGGCTCCGGCTCCACCACGTCGCAGATGCTCACCCAGTCCATCGACTGGGCCTTCGCGGAGAACTCCCGGCAGGGCGGCAAGTACTACAACAAGATCGACACCACGAAGGTCGCCGTCGCCGGCTTCTCCTGCGGAGGGCTGGAGGCGTACGCCGTCTCCAACGACCCGCGCGTCACCACGACCGGCATCTTCAGCAGCGGCCTGCTGAACGACGCCGACGACTACCAGCTCCGGAGGCTGACCAAGCCGATCGCCTACTTCGTCGGCGGGCCCAGCGACATCGCCTACCCGAACGCCATGGACGACTGGGGCAAACTGCCGGCCGGACTGCCCGCGTTCATGGGCAACCTGAACGTCGGGCACGGCGGCACCTACGACCAGACCAACGGCGGCGAGTTCGGCCGGGTCGCGACGCTGTACTTCAAGTGGCGCCTCAAGGGTGACAGCACCGCCGGCGCCAACTTCGTCGGCCCCAACTGCGGCCTGTGCCGCACCCAGTGGACCGTGCAGCAGAAGAACCTGACGCTCGACGGCACCCCGCCCACCACCCCACCGCCCACGACGCCGCCGCCCACCACGCCGCCGCCGCCCACCGGTGGCGCCTGCACCGCGGTCTACGCCGTCCAGGACCAGTGGAACGGCGGTTTCGTCGCCAACGTCAGCGTCACCGCAGGCACCGCCGCCCTCACCGGCTGGCGGGTCACCCTCACCCTGCCGAGCGGAGCGGCGGTCACCTCGCTGTGGAACGGCGTCGCCAGCGGCAGCAGCGGCACCGTCACCGTCGCGAACCAGAGCTACAACGGACGCCTGGCCGCCGGTCAGGGCACCAGTTTCGGATTCCAGGGCACCGGAAACGGCAGCGGGGCCACCGCCACCTGCACCGGAAGCTGACACCCCTCGGCGGGCCGGCGCACCGACGCCGGCCCGCCGAGAGCGGTCCGCCTGGCGGTCAGTGACCCTGGGGCGATGCCACGTCCGTGGCCGTGGCGGGCTTTCGCCTCATCATCCACTCGACCGGCCAGACGCCATCCGTCAACCTGGCGTCCGGGATGTTCAGACTCCGCCGGGCCGCCGCATAGAATTCGGTACGCGCGCGGCTGGCATCGGCCACCGCCTCTTCCCATCCGTCGGCATCGGCCTCCTCGATCCAACCGTGCGCGTACCACTCCATGAGCCAAACGCTCCGGTGCCAGGTTCGCGCCGCTTCCACGGTTGCGGGATCGCCCAGCAGGAGGACGTGCTCCCAGTCGCGCTCCCGCTGGGCCGCGGCCGCTTCGAGCTGCGGCAAGCCGTCCTCAGGGGACAACGCAGGGGTTTGCGCATGCAACCCCCTGCCTGCTGCGATTCTGTTCGACAACTGGTAACAGGCCTTGATGGCGCGGCCGTAGCCCGCGTAGGCCGCGGAACGCTGTTCGAACAGCTTTGCCGTGTGGTCACGGCGAAACCGGGCCCGGTCGTTCAGCCCGGTGCCCAGGAACGAGAGGACCGCGCCCGCGAGAACGGCTCCCACCGTGAGGAGCTGTTGAGTCACATTCATCGGGATGCTCCCCCTGGTCGGCGGTCCTCAGGGTGACAGGTGGTGTCGAACGTGCAGTGGGCGACCGTGGCGTCGTCCGGCACGCGAAAGTCGGAGCCGCCGCTCGGGGCTTCGGCCTGTCGGACGCGACGGATGACACCGGTTGGGCCTTCGGCGGCGAGCAGTCCCAGCACGCCGGGCCAGTCGGTCACGGCGTACGGGCTGACGATCCGGCCGGCGCCGTTGCTGAACAGCGCGAAACCGTTCAGGTCGGCGAGGGATGCGCTGCCGGTCACCGCTTCCTGGGCCGCGCGCGGGTCGTCCTTGGCGATCCAGTACCCGCCCACCTGGTTGCGGCGGGCACGCAACGCCTCGGCGCAGGAGTCGCGGACGCGGTCATACTCCGGCGTTCCCGGTGCCAGGCCGTCCAGGGGCGCTGAGCAGTCCCGCCTGGCCAGCCCTTCACGCTCGTCAGTGATCACCTGAGGGCCGCCGTCGGCCGGGTCGAGGACGAGGTAGCAGTCCGCGAGCAGGAGATAGTCCAGACTGCCACGGGCGGCGCGGACCATCGCGACGGTGGCCTGCGGGCTGCGCGGATCCGCGATGTCGCAGGTGTCGCAGTGCTCGGCGGCTGTCTCGCCGATGGCGGTGGCGAGGACCGCCGCGAGGTCTCCCCCGTCATCACGCGACAGCTGCGCGAGCAGTGCGGCACCGAGGCGGCGCGTGTACCAGACGACACCGTGGGAGCAGAGCGACTCGGCTCCCGGGATGCCGGCACCGTCCAGCAGGACGACGGCACCGGGCACCGCGCCGACGAAGTCCTCGTTCGGTCGACCGGGCCTACCTGCGCTCGTCGCCAGACTGACGTACACCGTGTGCGCTCCTCTCCCTGGACGAGACGGACCCGTCATCATTGAGCGGTGACGACCTCCGCGGCACTACCCGCCGATCTCGGTGTGTTCTCGTTGGCCGTACCCCCACTGTTCGCCGCGCTGGCTCCGGCGCGCAACGTCCTCATCGCCGGCGCGGGCGGAGGCTTCGACGTGTACGCGGGTCTGCCGTTGGCCCTCGCCCTGTGGCGCGGCGGCACACAGGTGCACCTGGCCAGTCTGTCCTTCTCGGAACTCGAACTGATCGACCAGGACGCGTGGAGCGCGGAGCACGTCGCTGCCGTGCAGCCGGGCACCACCAGCCCGGACTGGTACTTCCCGGAACGGACGCTCGCCCGGTGGCTGGCGGCCCAGGATCTGCCGTCGACCGTGTACGCCTTCCCGCCGCTCGGTGTCCAGCCCCTTCGGGCCGCGTACCGGCACCTGGTCGAACAGCTCGACATCGACGCGGTCGTGCTCGTCGACGGCGGCACCGACATCCTGCTGCACGGCGACGAGAGCAATCTCGGCACGCCGGTGGAGGACATCACCAGCCTCGCGGCGGTGACCGCGCTGGACGTCCCGATCAAGCTGGTGACCAGCCTCGGCTTCGGCATCGACGCGTACGACGGCGTGAACCACGTCGAGGTGCTGGAGAATCTCGCCGCGCTCGACCGCGACGGCGCCTACCTCGGCGCCCTGTCCATCCCCGGTTCCAGCCGGGAGGCCGTGCTTTACCGCGATGCCGTCGCCGACGCCCAGGCCGCCACCCCGGACCGGCCGAGCATCGTGCAGGGACAGATCGCCGCCGCCACCAGTGGAGCGTTCGGAGACGTCCGGTTCACTCGGCGTACCGGCGGCGGAGACCTGTTCGTCAACCCGCTGATGGCGATGTACTTCACGGTCGACCTCGACGAACTCGCCACCCGATGCCTCTACCTCGACCGCATCGAGAACACCGTCGGCAGACGGCAGGTGATCACGCGCATTCAAGCCTTCCGCGAGGAGCTCCGGAACACCCGCATCCCCCGCGCGTTCCCCCACTGAGGCGAACCAGGCCCCGGTCAGGGCTTGCGACCGACCGCACCGTAGATGGAGGCGTCGGCCAGCGGCGGTCGTTGCTCCGCCGGCACCTGCGGGCGCCACTCGGTGACCGGGACGATGCCCGGCTCGGCCAGCTCCAGACCGGTGAAGAAGCGGGCGAACTCGGCCCGGTCGCGGGGCACGGCGTCCTGCTTCATCCGGCCGGAGGCGAACTCGGCTTCCATCCGCTCGACGATCTCGGTGGGGATGTGGTCGGTGGTGAAGTGGGTCAGCGCCAGCCAACTGCCTGACGGCAGCGCGTCGAGCAACCGGGCGACGTGCTCGTGCGGGCGGTCGTCGTCGCTGAGGAAGTGCGTCACCGCGATCAGCACCAGAGCCACCGGCTGGGACAGGTCCAGCGTGGCGTGCAGGTGCGGGTCGGCGAGGATCTTCTCCGGGTCCCGCAGGTCGGCGTCGAGGTAAGCGGTGGCACCGGACGGATCGCTGGTCAGTAGCGCACGGGCGTGGACCAGCACCATCGGGTCGTTGTCGACGTAGACCACCCGGGACTCGGGGGCGACGGACTGGGCGGCCTCGTGGGTGTTGTCGGCGCTCGGGATGCCCGTGCCGATGTCGAGGAACTGCCGGACACCGGCCTCCCGGGCGAGGAACCGCACCGCCCGCCCGAGGAAGGCCCGGTTCTCCCGCGCGAGGGTGCGCACCCCGGGGTAGACGGCGGCGATCTGGTCCCCGGACTCCCGGTCGACGGCGAAGTTGTCCTTGCCGCCGAGCCAGTAGTTGTAGCGGCGAGCCGGATGCACCACGCTGGTGTCGATCCGGTCCGAAGGCGATGCTGTCGTCACGTGACCTCCCCAGGTCGACCGCCACCGATCGTAGGGGAGAAACTCCGATGCGGTGACCCCGCGCCAGGAAACCGCTTGCCTCCGTGCTATTGACGCTCGTCACTGGCTGTCAGTACCGTGATGCGGGCAGCGAGAAAGCGCTTTCCGGCCCCTCACCGTCCAACAGGGAGCGCCCCCATGCCCCGAAACCTCCGTTCGCTCTGCCTCATCCTGCTCGCCGTCATCGCCGTGGTGAGCACCACCACCGCCCTGCCCGCCGAGGCCGCCCCCCGCTTCCGGGTGCTGGTCTTTTCCAAGATCACGAACTTCTACCACGACTCGATCCCGGCCGGCATCGCCGCCATCCAGCAACTCGGCACCGCGCACAACTTCGAGGTCGTCGCCACCACCGACGCCGCCGCGTTCACCGACGCCAACCTCGCCACCTTCGACGCCCTGGTGTTCAACAACACCAACTCGCTGCCGACCTCGGGTGACCTGCTCAACGCCAGCCAGCGGGCCGCGTTGCAGACCTTCATCCGCAACGGTGGCGGCTGGGCCGGCCTGCACGCCGCGTCGGCGAGCGAACGTGACTGGCAGTGGTACGAGGGCCTGGTCGGCACGATCTTCGACTACCACCCCGACTTCTCGTCCACCGGCGGCACGTTCCCCGGCCGCGTCAAGGTGCTCGACCGGGCGCACCCCTCCACCCGCAACCTGCCGGAGCTCTGGGAGCAGAGCGAGGAGTGGTACAACTGGCGGACCAACCCGACCGGCAACGTGCACACCCTCGCCCAGATCAAGGTGCGGGACGGGATCAACGGGCTGGACGAGGGCGTCGACCATGCGTACTCCTGGTGTCAGCGCTACGACGGCGGCCGGTCCTGGTTCACCGCCGGCGGGCACGCCAGCGCGCAGTTCAGCAGCGCGACCTTCCTGGAGCACCTGCGCTACGGCATCGAGTGGGCCGCCGGCGCGGTCGCCGGCGACTGCTCGGCCACCAAGACCAGCAACTTCGAACGGGTTGGTCTGGTCACCGAGAACCTGGCCGACCCGTTCGAACTGGCCGTCGCCCCGGACCGGAAGGTCTACTACATCCAGCGCACCGGCGCGTTGAAGGTGGTCGATCAGGACACCCTCCAGGTCACCACCCTGCTGGACTTCGCGTACACCTCGGCGATGACCGACCAGTCCGACGGGCTGCTCGGGATGACCCTGGACCGCAACTTCGCCGGCAACGGCTGGATCTACCTGCTCTGGTCGGACAAGACGCTCAAACAGCTCAACCTGTCCCGCTTCACGGTCGCCGACAACAGCGTCGCGCTCTCCTCGGAGAAACGCCTGCTGACCATCCCCACCTACCGGGGCGAGGGCCGGGCCAACTCGCACATGGGCGGCTCGCTGGCGATGGACGGGGCCGGGCGACTCTACGCGGCGATCGGCGACAACACCGACCCGTTCGCGTCCAGCGGCTACACCCCGATCGACGAACGCTCCGGCCGCGCCGCCTGGGACGCCCAGGGCACCGCCGGCAACACCAACGACCTGCGCGGCAAGATCCTGCGCATCACCCCGCAGTCCGACGGTACGTACACCGTGCCCAGCGGCAACCTCTTCACCCCCGGCACCGCGCGGACCCGGCCGGAGATCTACGCGATGGGCATGCGCAACCCGTTCCGGATCACCGTCGAGCCACAGACCAACGCGGTGCTGGTGGCCGACTACGGCCCGGACGCCCGCGCCGCCGACGCGAACCGCGGCCCGGAGGGGACCGTCGAGTTCAACCGGATCACCACGGCCGGCAACTACGGTTGGCCGTACTGCGTGGGCAACAACATCCCGTTCAACGACTTCGACTTCGCCACCAACACCTCGGGGGCGAAGTTCAACTGTGCCGCGCCGGTCAACAACTCCCCCAACAACACCGGCCTGACCAGCCTGCCGGCGGCGAAGTCGGCACTGGTCTGGTACGCGTACTCCGCGTCCACCCAGTTCCCGGAGCTGGGCACCGGTGGTGGCGGGCCGATGAGCGGCCCGGTCTACGACTACGACCCGGCCAACACCCGCACCACGAAGTTCCCGGAGTACTTCGAGGGTAAGTGGATCACCTACGAACTGACGCGCAGGTGGTTCAAGACGCTCTCGATCCACAAGACGGCGCAGACGTTCAGCAACGCGCGCTTCGGGCCGACCGCCGTCGGCGACCTCCAGTCGATCAACGGCATCTTCGGCACGATGAGCTGGATCCAGCCCTTCGAGGCGGAGTTCGGCCCGGACGGCTCGCTCTACGTCATCGACTTCGGCGAAGGCACCGGCAGCGGTCGCGGCGGCAGCAACGCCGGCGCGGGCATCTACCGGATCGACTACGTGGCCAACGGCCGGCCACCGACCGCGAAGATCGCCGCCACCCCGGACAGCGGACGCGCGCCGCTGACGGTCGGCTTCTCCTCGGCCGGCACGACTGCGGGTGACGGCACCGCCCTCGGCTACGCCTGGGACTTCACCAACGACGGCACCACCGACTCGACCGCCGCCAACCCGACCTTCTCCTACACCAGCGCCGGTAAGCACACCGCCCGACTGACCGTGCGCAACAGCGGTAACGGGTTGACCGCCACCGCGGTCACCGACGTGGTGGTCGGCAACACCCGACCCACGGTGACCCTCAACGTGCCCGACGGCGGCTTCTTCGACTTCGGCGACAAGATCCCGTTCACGGTGACGGTCACCGACCCGGAGGACACCACGATCGACTGCACCAAGGTGACGGTGCAGACGCAGCTCGGCCACGACTCGCACGCGCACCCCCTGGACGTCTACACCGGCTGCTCGGGGCTGCTCTCCACCGAGGCGGACGCCGGTGACGGGCACGGGCCGGGGCAGAACCTCTACACCCTGATCACGGCGCAGTACACCGACGGCGGCGCGACCGGCGCACCGGCGTTGACCGGCTCGACCCGCGTGCAGTTGCAGCCCAAGAGCAAGGAGGCCGAACACTTCAGCGCCCAGTCCGGCGTCACCGTCAACGACCGGGCCACCGCCCGCGCCGGGAAGCGGCTCGGCGACGTCGACCACAACGACTGGATCGCGTACGGGCCGGTGGACCTGCGTAACGTCGGCTCGGTGACGCTCGGGGTGACCAACGGCGGCCTCGGCGGCACCATCGAACTGCGCACCGGCTCGCCGACCGGCACGCTCATCGGCTCGGCTGCCATCGGCTCCACCGGCGGGTGGGACAACCTGGTCTCCCCCACCGTCACGCTGACCAACAAGCCGACCGGCACCACCACCCTGTACGCGAAGTTCGTCAACACCGCCCAGATCGGCGGCACCCCTGACCTGCTCGCATTGGACTGGCTGCGGTTCAACGGCGCCGGCGTCAAACAGGAACCGGGCGGGACCCTGTCCCTGGCCGCGAACCCGGCCAGCGGCACCGGGACACTGAACACCACGCTCACCGCCACCGCGACAGCGCCGTCCGGGCAGAGCATCACCGACTACGCGTGGGACTTCGGCGACAACAGCGCCATCACGCACGGGGCGACGCTGCGCTCGATCGCCCACACCTACCCCCGCAAGGGCACGTTCACGGCTCGGGTGACCACCACCTACACGAGCGGGGAAACCCGCTCGATCAACCTGACCGTCACGGTCAACTGACCGCCTGGGGGTGGCGGGCGACCCCGCCCGCCACCGCCGCCGGTTCGGGCGTGAACTGACAACCGAGATCTTGGACAGTTTCCGTTACGCGAGAACAGTTACGCGAGAACGGAAACTGTCCAAGATCTGCGTTGCGTGCCCATCGCCGACCGTTTCAGGGAGCCCGCATGAACAACCGGTACGTCGTCATCACGGGTGGACCGGGATCCGGAAAGACCACGCTGCTCGAGAGCCTGCGGTATGCCGGACATGCCTGCGTCGAGGAAGCCGGGCGGCAGATCATCCAGGACCAGCTCCGGATCGGTGGGCGCGCCCTGCATGGCACGGATTCACGGCTGTACGCCGAGATCACGCTGAGCTGGGAGATCCGCTCCTACCGCCAAGCCGGCCAGCACACCGGCCCGGTCTTCTTCGATCGTGGGATCCCGGATGTGCTCGGCTACCACCTTCTGCTCGGCTGGCCCGTACCGGACCACGTGGCGGAGGCGGCACGGCAGTTCCGTTACCACCGGCGCGTCTTCGTCGCCCCTCCGTGGCCCGCGATATACGCCAACGACAGCGAGCGACACCAGGACTTCGCCGAGGCGGTACGCACCCACGACGCGATGGTCGCCGCCTACACCCAGCTCGGCTACGAGCTGACGGCCCTGCCGCTGAGCGACGTCAGCTCGCGCCGCGCCTTCGTCGAGCGACTGGCATTCTGATTCTGGACCAGGGCCGTGGGGCGGTGCGCGACGGCACCGCCCCACGGTTCACGACGATTTACTCCCAGGAGCTCTGCGACGTGGAGACGAGGTTGCCGGGGACGACCGTGCCGTTGATGTTCCACTCGGTGTACGCCCAGAAGTCGCCGTCGCC
The DNA here is from genome assembly GCF_029581275.1 of Micromonospora sp. WMMD1155. Taxonomy (NCBI): domain Bacteria; kingdom Bacillati; phylum Actinomycetota; class Actinomycetes; order Micromonosporales; family Micromonosporaceae; genus Micromonospora; species Micromonospora sp. WMMD1155. Next base: position 6,021,465 of record NZ_CP120742.1, on the reverse strand, counting down.
CAGCGGCCTCTTCGGCTTCAGCGTGAACCCGTACGTCAGGCCGCGCTCCACGGTGGAGGGCGCCTCCAGCGTGGCACCCGCGTACGTGGCGTTGCGGCCGATGACGGCGTGCCCGAGTTGGAAGTCGACGACCGGGCCACCGGGGTACTGCGCGAACACGTACGCGGTGTAGCGCCCCGGCTCGGGCAGGAACTTGTAGGCCTGCTCCGTGCTGGTCCAGTACCTGTCACTGCTGTAGATCAGCTTGTCGCCCTTGTACAGGTACAGGTCGAGGTTCGTGTTCGGGTCGTCGGTGGTGGTCTCGACCACGATGCCCGCGGTGTTCGCCGGCACTGTGAAGTCGACCTTCTTCACTCCGGTGGCCTTCGGGTCGAAGACGCCGCCGTAGACGCCGGCCGGCATCGAGTACGACGTCCGCTGCATCGGCGTGTAACCGGTGCTGCGGCCGGCGAACGGCCCGGTGAAGCCGGGCTGGAGCGAGCCGAACGCACCGTTGGTCATCCGGCCGAACTCCTCGCCGTCGTCGGCGTACGGCCGGGGGGTGATGCCCCACGGGCGGGCGGCGACCGGGATCCGGGCGCTGTGGGCCTTGCCCTGCCAGGTGATCGACCCGGTGACGTACCGGTCCCAGGGTGCGCTGCCCCGACGCACGGTGATGGTCACCGTCGCGGAGGTTCCGGGTGCCAACGTGACCGATGCCGGGGACACGGTGACCTTCATGCCGGGCAGGCCGGACACCGACGACCGGTAGGTCTCCTTCGCCTTGCCCACGTTGGTCAGGGTGCGGGTGACGGTCACCGGCCGGGTGCCGTCGTACTCGCGCAGCGAGACGGCCGGCAGGTTGAGTTCCTTGCCGTCGGGCTGGGCCGTCTCGCTGAACGTGACCAGCTCCTTCGCCGTCGGTTGGATGACCAGGCCGGGGTCGGTGGCCTTGGCCAGGTTGATGAAGCCGCTGCCCTGCTCCAGCGGGTCGCTGGTGCCGACGGTGTCGGTGGCGGTGGTCCGCAGCGCGGAGGCGACCGAGCCCGGTGACCAGTCCGGGTGGGTGGCGCGCAGGATCGCCGCCGCGCCGGCCACGTACGGCGAGGCCATCGAGGTGCCGGAGTACGCGTCGTAGTTCCGCCCGAAGTTGCCGGCCGGCGAGACCGCGGCGATGATGTTCGATCCCGGCGCGACCAGGTCGGGCTTGAAGACGCCGAGGGTCACCTTGTCCGGGCCGGTGGAGGAGAAGTCCGCCACGCTGGGCAGGCCCGGAACGCTGGAGCCGTCACCGCCGGCGCGCACCGATGCCGTCGCGTCGGTGGGGTGGCGCATCAGGTAGTTGAAGAGTTCACCGGCCTGCTTCTCGGTCGGCAGGTAGACCACGGGGAAGTTGAAGATGGAGTTGATCCGGTAGTTGCCGACCGGGTCGAACACCACCATCGCCGCCCCGCCCTTGGCCTTGATCTCGGCGGCGGAGCCGAACATGTCGGACAGCGCGCAGGCGACGACCTTGCCCTTGATCTTGGCAGGGTCGAGGCTGCCGGGCTCGCAGTAGACCGCGCCCAGGTCGGGCGAGCCGGCCTGGTCACCGAAGACCATCGGCAGCGAGCCGCCACCGGGCAGCGCGTCCAGCGAACCGCCGACGAGCTTCGTGCCGTCGCCCAGCTTGACCGTCGCCTCGTCGAGCTTCGTCACCGCCGCGCCGACCGTGGTCACCCACGGTGCCGCGTTGCTGATCGCCCCGCTCACGATGCCGGTGTTGCCCGCCGACGCCGCCACGAAGACCCCGGCCAGCGTGGCGTTGAGGAACGCGATACCGATGGGGGTGTTGGCCTCCCAGTCGCCGAGCTGGGAGCCGATCGAGAAGTTGATGACCTGCACGCCGTCGGCGACGGCGGCGTCGATGCCGGCGATGATGTCGGCGTCGTAGCCCATGCCACCCCAGAGCACCTTGTAGACGGCGATCTGGGCGTCCGGGGCCACCCCGGAGACGGGACCGAAGCGGCGACCGTCGATCGTGACGTTCGGCAGCGGCAGACCAGCCGCGGTGGAGGCGGTGTGCGTGCCGTGTCCGGACAGGTCGCGGGGGGAGAGGAACTCACCCTCGGGCACCGTGCCGCCGTAAGCCAGCCACGAGTCGGCGAAGTACCGCGCGCCGACGATCTTGCCGTTGCAGTGCTCGGCCACGAAGGCCACACCGGTCTGGCAGGTGCCGCGCCAGTTCGCCGGGGCGGGCATCTTCTTGGCGAACGACGCGCTCTCCGGCCAGATGCCGGTGTCGAGGACGCCGATGACCATGCCCGCACCGGTACCCGGGCCGGGCTTACCGGGCTTGTCCGGCTTGCCGGCGGGATCCGCACCCGGGCCGGGCTTACCGGGCTTGTCCGGCTTGCCGGCGGGATCCGCTCCCGCCGACTGGTCCAGCTCGCCAGGAGTCGGCGTGGCCGGGGCACTGGGTGCCGGGGCGCCGGGGGCCGGCGCGGTCGGCGGAGGCGTCGGGGTGCCGAGCGCCCGTGAGGCGGTGACGGCGCGGACGCGCTTGTCCGCCCGCAACGCGGTCACCTGCTCGGCGGTCAGCTTCGCGGAGAACCCGTTGAAAGCGGTGGTGTACGAGGCGGTGACCTGCACCTTCGCGGCGGCGGCGACGGCGCTGCGCTGGGCGTCGAGGTGGCCGCGGTAGGCCCGTGCCGGTGCCGACGTCACGTCCAGCCGGTCACCCGCCTGCGGGCGGGTCCGCGCCAGCCCGGCCGAGCCGCCGGCGTACGAGGTCAGGGGTTCCTCGGCCAGCTCGACGATGTACATGCCGGGACGGGTCTCGTCCGCCGTGGCCTGTTGGTCGGCAGCCTTCCTGCCGCCCGGCCGGCGGTCGGCGCCGTCGGTCAGGGTGACCTTCTTGTCGGACCCGGCGGTGAAATAGCCGATGCCGCCGCCACCCGACGGTCCTGCGGGTGCCGCCGCCGCCGTTCCCGCGACGCCGGTGGTTCCGGTGACCAGGGCGAGGACCAGCGTCGGTATCGCTAGTCTTCGCACCCTGTTTCCGCTCGTGCTGGTAGCCACGAGGCTCCTTTCGATGGCTCCTTTGTGGAGCACTGTTCCGATCGCGACCCGCTCATGGGAGCGCTCCCCCACCTAAGCCGCCGATGGTTAATCGAGGGTTCGGAGAGTGTTTCGGATCGCCGGTGCGTATAAGATCACGTTCCGCCGGCCACGCCTAGATCATGTTTTGCCGATGCCGCCGGAGCAGCGACCCCGCCGACGGCGCCCACCCGCGCTCCGCAGTGGTCACTCATGATCAGGCCGCGCACGCGTTCGCGCTGCTCGACGGATGGTCACCGAGTGGCCGTGACAGGTCCTCGGCGATCCGGTGGAGAAGTTCACCGCCTCCCGCGACTGGGTGGCCACGAACCGAGGTGCCGCCTGAGCGAGTGGTGCCGGACCTGCGCCCGCCACCTCGACGACCCCGACAGGCGTCACGGTCGACGACCGGGCGACCGCCCGCGCCGGCGGATATGTGGTTGCCCACCCCGGACCTCGACCGGCTAAGGTCAGGCGGCCAGGCCGTGACATCCGGGAGTCCACGGGGGAGAGCCCGATGATCGATCTCAGCCACAAGCCGACTCTGACCGGACGCCTGGTCACGCTGCGGCCACCGACCGCCGACGACGCCGAAGCCATGACCGCGGTCATGGCAGACCCCGACGTGGCCCGTCTGACCGGCAGTGTGACCAGCAGCGCCGATCTGGGACAGCCCCCACCGTTGGAGCGCAGCCGCGACTGGTACGGCTCACGGGGCGCCACCGACGACCGGCTCGACCTGGTCGTCGTGGACAAGGCGACAGATCGTGTCGTCGGCGAGGTCGTCCTCAACTCCTGGGACCCCGACGCCCGCAGCGTCAACTTCCGCACCATGGTCGGGCCGGAGGGCCGTGGTCGTGGTCTGGGCACCGAGGCCGCCCGGCTCGTGCTCGGCTACGCCTTCGACCAGTTGGGGTTGCACCGGGTGGGGTTGGAGGTCTTCGACTTCAATCCCCGCGCCCGACACGTCTACGAGAAGATCGGTTTCGTCCACGAGGGCACCCGACGCCACGCCCTGTGCTTCGACGGCGACTGGGTCGACGCCCACGACATGTCCGTCCTGGAGCACGAGTGGGCTGACCACCGCGGCAACTCCTGAGCGACATCACCGCGCGCCCCGACGCCGCCAGAGCACCGTGCACACCCCGGCGAGAGCGAGGCCGAGCAGCGGCGCGACACCCACGCCGGCGAGCGTGCAGGCCACCGCCAGCAGCGCCCCGCGGACCAGCAGACCGGCCACCGGCACCGCCCCGCCGTGCCGGGCGGCCATCGCCGCGCCGAGCACCAGCGTGGCGGGTGCGGTGCCGATGCCCAGCCACGCGCCGACCGCCGACGGCCAGCGCCGTACGGCACCCTCAGACAACGTGGCGCAGGTAGCCGTCCACCGCCGCGTCCAGCACCTCGGCACCCGGGCGCGCCCACACCTCGGCGGAGAAGACCTCCACCTCGATCGGGCCGGTGTAACCGGCCGCGTCCACCGCCTCGCGCAACCGGCGCAGCTCGATGCACCCGTCGCCGGGCAGCGCCCGGCCGAGCAGCACCCCCTCCGGCAGCGGCGTCACCCAGTCGCAGACCTGGAACGCGGCGATCCACTCACCGGCCCGGGCGATCTGCGCGTACACCGTGTCGTCCCACCAGACGTGGTACGCGTCCACGACCACGCCGACCACCGACGGGTCGAACCGTTCGGCGATGTCCAGCGCCTGGCCCAGAGTGGCGATCACGCAGCGGTCGGCGGCGAACATCGGGTGCAGCGGCTCGATCGCCAGCCGCACCCCGGCCGCCTCGGCGTGCGGGGCCAACTCGGCGATGGCGTCGGCGACCCGCCGCCGGGCACCGTCGATGTCCCGGCTGCCCGGCGGCAGCCCACCGGACACCAGCACCAGCTCCGGGGCACCCACCGTGGCCGCCTCCTCGATGGCCCGCAGGTTCTCCGCGCGCCAGTCGTCGGCGGAGAAGAACCCGCCCCGGCACAGCGAGGTGACGGCGAGACCGGCGTCGCGGACCAGCTTCGCCGAGCGGGCCAACCCGTACTCGGCGACCGGCTCGCGCCACAACCCGATGCCCGGCACCCCGGCCGCCACGCAGCCGGCCACCACGTCCGGCAGCGGCCAACGCTGGGCGGTGGCCTGGTTGAACGAGAAGCGCGCGAGGCTCATTGCGATACTCCCGCCACGCTGAAGAACGCCCGCGCCCGGGCCGCGGCGAGGTCCGCGTCCGGCAACAGCCCGGCCGCGTCGGCCAGGGTGAGCAGGGTGGCCAGGTGCGCCGGGGACCGGCCGGACTGCGCACCGCCGACCATGGTGAAGTGGTCCTGGTGCCCGGCCAGCCAGGCCAGGAACACGATGCCCGTCTTGTAGTGCCAGGTCGGGGCCGCGAACAGGTGCCGGGCCAGTGGCACGGTCGGCGCGAAGATCTCGTCGTACGCCGCCAGATCCCCCCGGTCCAGGGCGGCGAACGCGGCGGCGGCGGCCGGCGCGATCGCCGCGAACACCCCGAGCAGCGCGTCGGAGTGCCCCACCTCGTCGCCCCGGATCAGCTCCGGGTAGTGGAAGTCGTCACCGGTGTAGAGGCGCACCCCGGCGGGGAGCCGACGGCGCAGCGCGACCTCCCGGTCGGCGTCCAGCAGCGACACCTTGATGCCGTCCACCGTGGACCGGTGCGCCTTGATCAGCTCGACCACCGTGTCGGCGGCCGGGTCCAGGTCGACGGCACCCCAGTAGCCGGTCAACGCCGGGTCGAACATCGGGCCCAGCCAGTGCAGCACCACCGGCTCGTCGGCGGCACTCAGCAGCTCGTCGTACACCCGGAGGTAGTCATCCGGGCCGCGCGCCGCGGCGGCCAGGTGCCGGCTGCACATCAGCACCGGGCGGGCGCCGGCCGCGCGGACGTCGCCGAGCTGTTCGAGGTACGCGGCGGTGACCGCCGCCAGGGTCGCCGGACCGGTCGGCAGCTGGTCCGTGCCCACCCCGGCGACGATCCGACCACCCACCGCGCGGGCCTCGGCGGCGCTGCGGCGAATCAACTCCCGGGTGGCCGGGTAGTCCAACCCCATCCCCCGCTGGGCGGTGTCCATCGCCTCGGCGACCCCCAGCCCGTACGACCAGAGGTGCCGCCGGAACGCGAGTGTGGTGTCCCAGTCCACGGCCGCCGGGGCACCCGGCACGTTCTCCGCCGTCGGGTCGGCGACGACGTGCGCGGCGGCGTACGCGATGCGGCTGGTCGCCGGAGCGGTCGGGCGGGCGAAGCCCTCGGCGGCGCTGAACCGGTGCCGCCGCCCGCCCGGCAGCACCACCTCGGCCGTCACCGGTGGCATCACCTCGGCCGTCATGAGCGCAGCTCCGGCACCTCGACCCGGGCACCCTCGCGGGCGGAGCGCAGCCCCAACTCGGCGAGCTGCACGCCGCGCGCGCCGGCCAGGAAGTCCCAGCGGAACGGTTCACCGGCGACGACGTGCCGCAGGTACGCCTCCCACTGCACCTTGAAGCCGTTGTCGAACTCCTCGTTGTCGGGCACCTCGGCCCACTGGGCCCGGAAGTCCTCGGTGGCCGGCAGGTCCGGGTTCCACACCGGCTTCGGGGTGACCGCCCGGTGCTGCACCCGACAGGTGCGCAGCCCGGCCACCGCGCTGCCCTCGGTGCCGTCGACCTGGAACTCCACCAGCTCGTCGCGGTACACCCGCACGTTCCAGGACGAGTTGATCTGCGCGATGATCCCGCCGTCGAGTTCGAAGACGGCGTACGCGGCGTCGTCGGCGGTGGCCGGGTACGCCTGACCGGCCTCGTCGACGCGCTCGGGCACGTGGGTGGCGGTCACGCAGGACACCGCCCGCACCCGGCCGAACAGCTCCTCCAGCACGTAGTGCCAGTGCGGGAACATGTCGACCACGATGCCGCCGCCGTCCTCGGCCCGGTAGTTCCACGACGGTCGCTGGGCGGGCTGCCAGTCACCTTCGAAGACCCAGTAGCCGAACTCGCCGCGCACCGAGAGGATCCGGCCGAAGAAGCCACCGTCGACGAGGCGCTTGAGCTTGCGCAGACCCGGCAGGAAGAGTTTGTCCTGCACCACGCCGGTGCGTACGCCGGCCGCGTCCGCCGCCCGGGCCAGGTCGAGCGCGGCGGCGGTGTCCTCAGCGAGGGGCTTCTCCGTGTAGATGTGCTTGCCGGCCTCGATGGCCTGCCGGATCGCCTTCTCCCGCTGCTGGGTGACCTGGGAGTCGAAGTAGATCTCGACGTCGTCGCGGGCCAGCGCGGCGGTCAGGTCGGTGGTCCAGTCGGTCAGCCCGTGCCGCTCGGCGATCTCGCGGAGCTTCGTCTCGTTGCGCCCGACCAGGACCGGTTCCGGCCAGATGGTCGTGCCGTCGGCCACCGTCACGCCGCCGGACTCGCGGATGGCCAGCAGCGACCGGACGAGGTGCTGGCGGTAGCCCATCCGTCCGGTCACACCGTTGACGATGATGCCGATCGACCTGCGGGTCATGGTGTTCCTTCCGTCGTGCTGGTCGTGCCGATCCGCGCTCAGTGGTTGGCGGCCGCGCTGCCGAGCAACCCACGCAGGTCGGTGGCGAGCCGGTCGAAACGGGGATCCGACATCACCGTGGCGTAGTCGCGGTGCGCCGGCAGGTCGACCGGGAAGGTGCGGATGATCCGGCCGGGCCGGGGGCTCATCACCACGACCCGGGTGCCGAGGAAGACCGCCTCGGCGATGGAGTGGGTGACCAGCACGACGGTGGTGCCGGTCTCCCGCCAGATCCGGTGCAGCTCGGCGTTCATCTGCTCCCGGGTCAGCGCGTCCAAGGCGCCGAACGGCTCGTCCATGAGCAGCACCGGCGGGGAGTGCAGCAGCGCGCGGCAGAGCGCCACCCGCTGCTGCATGCCGCCGGACAACTCGTGTGGCAGGGCCTTCTCGAAGCCGGTCAGGCCGGTCATCTCGATCAGCTCGTCGGCCCGGCGGGCCGCCTGCGCGCGGTCCATGCCGCGCATCTCGGCCTGGAGCAGGATGTTGGCCCGGGCACCGCGCCACTCCAACAGGGCGGCCTTCTGGAAGACGAAGCCGATCTCCTTCTGCGGGCCGCGTACCGGGCGTCGGAGCAGCGACACCGCGCCGCTGGTCGGCGTGACCAACCCGGCGACGATCTTCAGCAGGGTGGACTTGCCGCAGCCGGACGGGCCGACGATCGTGACGAACTCGCCGGGTTCGATGTCCAGCGACACGTCGTCCAACGCGGTGGTCTGCGACCGCCGGGAGGTGAACCGGACGGTCACCCCGGACATCCCGATGGCGGTGCCGGTGGCTGCCGGCGCGGCGGTCACCGGGTCACCCCTGCGCCGCGTACGAGGAGTCCCAGTACGCGTCGGGCGCGCCCGGGTCCTTCAGCTCCGCGTAGCGGGACATCAGGTCGATGGTCTCGGTCCACTGGGCCTCGGTGTTCACCCCGGGGGGCCCTTCGCCGCCGAGCAGCGGCAGCACGAGGGTGAGTTGTTTGGTGAGCACCTCGGGAGCCGGCTCGTTCTCGGCGAGCGCGGCCATCGCGGTCACCGCGCCGGCCGGGTCGCGGGCGGCGTCGGCCCAGGACTTCTGGGTGGCCTTGACGAACTTGCGGGCCAACTCCGGGTCCTTCTGCAGGGTCTGGGTGTTGGCGATCAGGCCGGTGCCGAGCAGGTTCATCCCGTAGTCGGCGAAGAGCAGGACGTCGACCTTCTTGCCGGTCTTGCTCTCGATGGTGGGCGCCTGGTCGTGGAAGAAGCCCATGATGGCGTCGACCCTGCCCTCGGCCAGCGCTGCGATCTTGCCGGCGGCGTCGACGTTGACGACCTTGACGTCGGTCTGCTGGAGGCCGTTCTTCTCCAGCCAGGCCGGGAAGGTCGCGTAGAGGGCGTCGCCGGGCGTACCCCCGACGGTCTTGCCCTTGAGGTCCGCCGGTGTCTTGACGGCCTTGTCGGCGAAGAACTCCACCGAGGAGGGGCCCTTCTCCAGGTACGCGCCGAGGCTGCGCACCGGCATCCCGGTGGCCACCGACTTGAGCAGCACCGGGCTGTCGGCCCAGCCGAAGTCGGTCTGCTTCTGGGCGACCTGCTTGACCGTGTTGCCCGACCCGTTGCCGGGCAGGATCTTCAGGTCGATGCCCTCGGCGGAGTAGTAGCCGTTCTGCAGCCCGTAGTAGAACGGCGCGTGCTCGCCGTAGGGCACCCAGTTCAGGGTCAGGGTGACCTGCTTCCTGCCGTCGGCGCCGGTAGTGCCGGCGGAGTCGTCCCCACCGCAGCCGGTGGCGGCGAACAGCAGGGCGGCGGTGACCAGGATGGTGGTGGCGGTGCGTTTCATCGGTGCCTCCGTGATGGGGTCGGTCAGGAGGTGGTCAGGGACACGCCGGCCCGTACTCGGTGGCGATCCGGTGGTGGTGGGTGACCGCGTCCTGCACCTGGAGCAGGTGGACGCTGGCCTGGCCGTCGCTCTCGGCGATGAAGCCTCGGCGGGTGGTCCCGCACGAGCAGCGCCGGGCGGGAAGTTCGTCGAGTTGAAGTACCGCGAAGCTGTCGGACACGGCCGGGCCTCCCTGCGGGAAAGGGCTTTCTCTGCGGTACCGTGACGCTAGTCGGCACGACGAAACGCCGTCAACAGATCGAGGGGGCGGGCCATGGCGACCCTGTCCGATGTGGCGCGCCGCGCGGGCGTCTCACCCGCCACCGCCTCCCGTGTCATCAACGGCAGCAGCAAACCGGTCACCGACGAGCTGCGTGAGCGGGTGCTCGCCGCCGTCGCCGAGTTGCAGTACGTGCCGAACGCGCACGCCCAACTGCTGGCGCGCTCACACCGCAGCGCGGTGGGCGTGATCGTGCACGACGTCTCCGACCCGTACTTCGCCGAGATCACCCGTGGGCTGCAACGCGTCGCCACCGACCAGGGCCGGCTGCTGATGATCTGCAACAGCTACCGGGACCCGGACCGGGAGTTGGAGTACGTGGAGCTGCTGCGCGGGCACCAGGTGGCGGCGTTGATCCTGGCCGGCTCCGGCTACCACGACGAGGCGTTCACCAGGCAGCTCAACGAGAAGCTCGCCGCGTACGAGGCGACCGGCGGGCGGGTCGCGGTGATCGGCCGACACGAGCACTCCGGCGACGCGGTGATGCCGGACAACCGGACCGGCGGCTACCTGGCCGGTCGGGAACTGTGCGGGCTGGGGCACCGGGCGATCGGTGTCGTCGCCGGGCCACGGATCCTGACCACCACGACCGATCGGCTGGCCGGCCTCCGTCAGGCCCTCACCGAGCAGGGCCGCGAGCTGCCGGAACGGCGCATCCGGTACGCGGAGTTCGACCGCGACGGCGGCGCGGAGGCGACCGCTCGACTGCTCGACGCCGATCCGGAGCTGACCGCGATCGTGGCGCTCAACGACTCGATGGCCATCGGCGCGCTCGCCACCCTGCGAGCGCGCGGGCTGGCCGTGCCGCAGCAGACGTCAGTGGTGGGCTTCGACGACATGCCGATCGCCCGCGACGTGACCCCGGCGCTGACCACCGTCCGACTGCCCCTCGTCGACATGGGAGCGCGGGCGATGTCCCTGGTGCTCGGTCCCGGGGCACCGGCGCCCCGGGTCGAGGTGCTCGCCGCCGAGCTGGTCCGCCGGGCCAGCGCCGGGCCCGTTCCGCCTGCCGTCCGCGCCACCGCCGGCGCGATGCCGCGCGCACGGCGGGGGGAGGCGGCGACGTGACCGAGGTCAGCCCGACCCAGCGGCCTCTCACCAGCACCGACGTGGCGCATCTGATCAGTGCGTCGTTCGGGCCGCACACCCGGGTCCGGGACACCGGGCCGCTGACCGGAGGTGGATACGCCACGGTCTGGTGGGCGTCGCTCGACGACGACCGCCGGGTGGTGCTGAAGGTGGCTCCGCCGGCCGGGACTCCGCTGTTGCGCTACGAGCGCGGGCTCTGCGCGGCCGAGGCCGACTACTTCCGGCTCGTCGCCGACCGTGCGCCCGAGGTGCCGACGCCGGTCGTGTTGCATCACGGCGCCGACGCGGCGTACGGCGAGTGGTTGGTCACCACGATGCTGCCCGGCCGGTCGCTGTCCGACCTGGCCGGGGCCGGTGTCGCGGGCGACGACGGCCCGGCTCGCCACGATCTCGGGGCGGCCCTCGCCGCGGTGCACCGGATCACCGGCGACCGGTTCGGCTACGACGGAGACCGGCCGTCCGGGTCGACCTGGCGGGCCGCGTTAACGGCGATGCTCGACGCGCTGCTCGCCGACGCGTCCGACTGGGACGTCCGGCTGCCGTTCTCCCCGGAGCGCCTGCACACGTTGGTGGATCGGCACGCCGACGTGCTGGACGAGGTGCGTCGCCCGGCGCTGCTGCACTTCGACTGCTGGGACGGCAACGTGCTGGCCGCGCCCGACGCGGACGGCCGGCTGCGGCTGCGCGGTCTGGTGGACGGCGAACGGTTCCTCTACGGCGATCCGCTGCTGGACCTGGTCTCGCCGCTGCTGTACCGGCGGGTCGAGGACGACCCGGAGCATCCGTTGCTGCGCGGCTACCGGGCTGCCGCCGCCGAGCCGCTGCTGCTGGACGCCTCGGCGCGTCGTCGGCTGGGTCTGTACCGGCTGCATCTGTACCTGCTGATGACAGTGGAGATGCCCAGCCGTGGCATGACTGCTCGCACCCACCCGGGGCGGCACGCCCGACTGACGAGTCTGCTCGATGAGGAGATCGCCGCGCTCGCCACGAGCTGACCGAATTCTCGTTGCTCCGACGCCGGGCCGCCGCCTAAGGGATGTCTCGTAACTGGGTGAAGGTGTTGCCCTGGACCGGGCCGGTGGTCAGCCGGTCAGGATGATGTTGTGGAGGTTGGCGATGCCGGAAGCGGCTTCGGCCAATGTGTGGCCGGCGCGGCGGTAGTCGCGCAGGATCTTGAAGTTCTTCATCCTGGCCAGGGCGTGTTCTACCCCTGCTCGAACCGTGCGGTGTTCGACGTTGAGGGCTTCCTTCCAGTCCGGCAGGGAACTGCCGTCGGAGGGCTTGCGGTACGGCATGATCACCTCCGGGTTGCCCCGGTAGCCGCCGTCGGCCATCACCGGCCGCCCGTCCAACGTCTCGGCGATGCCCGAGGTGCGGTAGACGATCGTGTCGTTGCGGTTGCCCGGCTGCGGGTCGCCGACGGCGATGACCAGGCGGGTGGAGGCGTCGATGGCGACCTGCAGGTTCGTCGAGTACCGGTAGTTCTTGCTCCGGGCGGCCAGCCGGTGATCGCGGGTCGGGACCAGAGTCCCGTCGACGATCGCGATCTGCTCGACCGGTCGCTTGCGCACCGGCGCCAGGGCCAACAGCGGCGCGAGGGTGTCGATGACCCGATGCGCCGCGGAGTGCGACACCCCGAACAGCGGACCGATCTGGCGCATCGTCAGGTTCGTGCGCCAGTACGCGGCGACGAGCAACACCCGATCGGCGAGGTCAAGAGCCCACTGCCGGCCCGGCCGGCCATCGGCGATGCCCTCACCGCCACGCTCGGCGACCAGCCGGACCAGCTTGCGGAACTGAGCGGGCTGCAACCCGGTGAACGGAAAGATCCACTCCGAGCGAGCTGCCGTGATCACCTGCACCCCGGCATCCTGCCCGACCATCCTCAACGGACAGACGCCAGGGTTACGAGACATCCCTTAGCGTGCCGACCGTGCGGATTCGGGATTTCGAAGCGGCGGACTGGTCGCAGGTGTGGCCGATCATCCAGGAGGTGATCCGGGCGGAGGAGACCTTCACCTACGACCCGGCGATGACCGCCGAGCAGGCGTACGCCGTGTGGGTGGAGATGGCACCGGGCCGGACGGTCGTCGCGGTGGACGGCGAGCGGGTGCTGGGCACCGCGAAGATGGGCGCCAACAAGCCGGGGCCGGGAGGGCACGTCGCCACCGCGAGCTTCATGGTCGCCGCCGACACCCGGGGCCGGGGCGTCGGCACCGCGCTGTGCCGCGACGCCCTGACCTGGGCCCGCGAGCAGGGGTACGCGGGCATGCAGTTCAACGCCGTCGCGGAGAGCAACAGGTCGGCGGTGGAGCTGTACCGGCGGGAGGGCTTCGCGGTGATCGGCACGGTGCCGGGCGCATTCCGTCACCCCACCCTCGGCCGGGTCGGTCTGCACGTCATGTACCAGGAGTTCTGATCGACTCTCGCTCGGGGCCCCGTGGCGGTGGTCGGGTCCTGTGGAGCTGATGTCACAAACGAATCGGGACCCGCCGCGCCGCCGTTGCGTCTGCCGCCACCCGGCGCGATCGATCCCGCCACCCCGGCTCGACCGCCTCCCGCCACCCCGGCGCGACCGCCCCCGGCCTCCCGGCCGCGATCGCCCCGCCACCCCGCGCGATCGCCTCGCCGCTGCCCGGGCCGGCCCTCTCAGACAGGTGAATCGTTTGTGGCATCAGCTCGACAGGGCCTCAACCGCCGATGGTGCCGCCGGCCGGGGCCGCGCTCAGCCCCGACGGCGCCGCGGTCGGCTCCGCTCCGGCGCGGCGGATCGGGCTGAAGAGGCCGCCGACCGCGACCAGCAGGCATCCCGCGCCCGCAGCGAGGGTGACCACCGCCACACCGTATCGACCGGCGGCCCAGGTCAGCACGACCGCACCGGCCGGGCCGAGGGCGTAGTGCGTGCTCCAGAAGGCCGACGTGACCCGGCCGAGCAGGTGGTCGGGGGTGATCTCCTGGCGCAGCGACATCGAGCAGATCCCGCCGACGCTCAGACAACACAGGTACACGGCGGTCAGCGCGGTGACCGCCGGCACGCTCGTCGCGAGGCCGACGCCCGCCACCGCGAAGCCGCAGACGGCGTGCGCGCCGATCCAGGTGGCGCCGAATCCGCGTCGTCGGCGCAGCGGGGCCACCAACAGCGCACCGGTGACCGTGCCCAGCGCCGCCAGCCCGAGCACCGTGCCGACGGTGCCCTCGGAGCGGCCGAGGTCATGGGTGACGTGGTAGATCAGCACGTCGACGAAGCCGTAGGTCAGGAAGATGAAGACCGACAGCAGGACGGTCAGCGCGCGCAGGACGGGCTGCCGCCACAGGAACCGCGCACCGGCGAGGAACTCGACCAACGGGCGCTCCCGGGTGCCGGTGTCGACAGGTGCGGGGCGCAGACGGATCAGCCACAGTCCGGCGGAGGAGAGCGCGAAGCTCGCCGCGTTGACGGCGACGGCGGTCGCCGGGCCGAAGCGGGCCGCCACCACACCGGCGAGCAGCGGCCCGAGCACGGCGGCCGCCGCGTACGTCGCCTGCAACCGGCCGTTGGCCTCGGTGATCCGATCCCGGTCGACGAGGTTGCGCACCGCGGTCACCGCGGCGACCTGGAACACCATGCCGGCGGCCTCGCAGATCGGCAGCACCACGAAGAGCAGCCACACCTGTGGGCCGGCGAGCCACGCCAGCGGCACCAGGCCGTAGAGCACCAACCGGGTCAGGTCCGCCACGATCATCAGGGTGCGGCGGTCGTACCTGTCGACAAGCACGCCGCCGAAGACCCCGGCGGCGACGGACGCCGCACCCGCGACGGCGGTGAGCAGGCCCATCCGCGCCACCGACCCGGTCGCCTGGAGGACCAGCAGCGGCACCGCGAGATAGGCGAACGAGTCGCCGGCCGCCGAGAGCGACTGCGCGACCCAGTACGTGCCGAAGGTGCGGTCCCGCCACAGCGGTGCCCTACCAGCGGCGCCTGATCGGCTCATCGCGTCAACGCTAGTGGGCACAGCCGTACGACGCAGGCCGTGGCGGGCGTCACATCGCACCGATGTCACGAACCGGCGTGCGCCCCGCATCTCGTGGTCGTCAACCTGATCAGAGAGGCGAAACAATGAGTGCGTCACATCCACAGGCCACGGCGGGCCCGCATCGCGTTCTGATCCTGGGTGCGGGCTACGCGGGCATGGCCGCGGCGACCCAACTCGCGGCACGGACCAGGCGGGCCGACGTACAGGTGACCGTCGTCAACGCGCGGGAACGGTTCACCGAGCGCCTCCGGCTGCACATGGCGGCGACCGGGCAGCAGTTCGCCGAGCTGGACATCCCCGAACTGCTGGCGGTGACCGGTGCGCAGTTCGTGCGCGGCTGGGTCACGGCAGTCGACGCGCAGGCGAAGACCGTCCGGGTCGACGACAGCCGGGAGCTGCGCTACGACACCCTGGTCTACGCGTTGGGCAGCGTGACTGACACGGCGGCCGTGCCGGGCGCCGAGGACCACGCGTACACCCTGGACGGCCCGAGCGGCGCGCCAGCGCTGGCCGACCGGCTGGCCCGGCTCGGCGGCGGCACCGTCGTCGTCGTCGGCAGCGGGTTGACCGGTGTGGAGGCGGCTGCGGAGATCGCGGACCGACACCCGGGGCTCGACGTCACGCTGGTGGGCCGGCAGGATCCCGGCGCGGCCATGAACACGAAGGCCCGAGCGTACCTGCGGGCCGCGCTCACCCGCCTCGGTGTCCGCGTGCTCAGCGGCGCCCCAGTCACGGCGGTCCTTCCCGACGGGGTGGTGCTGGCCGGTGCGGAGACAGTGGCGGCGGACGTCGTCCTCTGGACGGCCGGGACACGGGCGGCGCCGCTGGCGGCCGCCGCAGGTCTGACCGTCGACGAACGCGGCCGGGTGGTCACCGACACCACGTTGCGGTCGGTGTCGCACCCCGACGTGTACGCGATCGGCGATACGGCCGCGATCCGGCAGGGCTACGGAGTCCTGCACGGCACCTGCCAGAGCGGCATGCCGACCGGCGTGCACGCGGCGGTGTCGATCGCCCGCACGCTGCGGGGTCGGCGGCCCAAGCCGTTCCGGTTCGGCTACTACCACACGCCGGTGAGCCTGGGCCGCAACGATGCGGTCGTTCAGTTCACCCGCCCCGACGACAGCCCTCGCCGAGGATGCCTGACCGGGCGGACGGCGGTCTGGTACAAGGAGACCGTGAGCGCCTCGCCCTGGCCGACCTACCGCCGCATGTCCCGGCTGCCCGCCTCCGGTGCTTTCTGGCCACGCGGCGGTCGCTTCACTCGGGTGCGGGACGCGCGGTGACCCACCCGTCCGACGTCGACGAGCAGATGTTCCACAGCCATCGCAACCTGCTGTTCTCGGTGGCCTACCGGATTCTCGGGACCGCGGCCGATGCCGAGGACGCGGTGCAGGACGCCTGGATCAGATGGTCCTCGGCGGACCGTTCCCAGGTCGCGGATCCCAAGGCGTACCTCGCCCGCATCGTGTCGAACCTCGCGATGCAGCGATTGCGCTCGGCCCGACGACAACGCGAAACCTATGTCGGACCGTGGTTGCCCGAGCCGATCCTGACCGACGGGGACACCGCCGACGCCGTCACCGACGCGGAGTCCGTGTCGATGGCGATGCTGGTGGTGCTGGAGACTCTCAGCCCACTGGAACGGGCGGTGTTCGTCCTGCGGGAGGTCTTCGCGTTCAGCCACGCGGAGATCGCGGTGGCGGTGGAGCGCTCCGAGGCCGCGGTCCGGCAGACCGCCCACCGCGCCCGCGAGCACGTACGGGCCCAGCGGCCACGCTTCACCGCCGACCCGTCGCAGCAGCGCGGCGTCACCGAGCGATTCCTCGCCGCCTCGACCGGTGGCGACATCAACACCCTGCTGGAACTCCTGTCCCCGGACGTCACGTTGTGGACGGACGGTGGTGGGAAGGTTCGCCAGGCCCTGCGTCCCATCCGGGGCGCGGATACGGTCGCCGCCTGGTTCGCGGCCATCGGCACCGTCCCCTACCAGGGCGTTCAGCCGCACGACATGCGCGCCGACCTGGTCGAGATCAACCGTGGACCGGGACTGGTGTTCAGCGGTGCCGGCCGGGTGGTCGCCACCGTCTCCTTCGACATCGACGCCGGCGGCCGGATCGTCACCATCCACAACGTCGCGAACCCGGACAAGCTTCGGGCGGTCGCCGAGGGCACCACCCACCCACTGGCGACGCGCTGAGCGCAGCAGGGCTGGGGGCGCGCACTGGACGCCGGAACGCACGGAAACGGCCGCGGGATGGTCCCGCGGCCGTTTCCGAGGAGCGGAACGCTCAGGCCTTGCGCAGCGGAGCGAGCGCGGCGCTCCAGGCGACCACCTGGTCGAGCGTGGTGGTCAGCGCGTCCTGCTGGAACGGGCCGGGCTTGAAGGTGCTGAAGTTCTCGAAGTCGGTGAACAGCGACAGCGCGACCTGCGAGCGCACGTCCGCCATCTGCAGCTCACCGGAGATCAGCCGCAGGTGCTCCACGGCGCGGGCGCCGCCGACCGAGCCGTAGCTGACGAAGCCGACGGCCTTGTTGTTCCACTCGGCGTACAGGAAGTCGATGGCGTTCTTCAGGGCGCCTGAGGTGGAGTGGTTGTACTCCGGGGTGACGATGACGAAGCCGTCGTACGAGGCGATCGTCTCGGCCCACCGCTTGGTGTGCGGCTGGGAGTACTGGCCCATCGAGGGCGGGTACGCCTCGTCGAGGTGCGGCAGCTGGTAGTCGAGCAGGTCGATCAGTTCGTACTCCGCGTCGTTGCGCTGCTTGGCGATCTCGAGCACCCAACGGGCGACGGCTTCGCCGTTACGCCCCGGACGGGTGCTTCCGAGGATGATCCCGATCCTGGTCATGTGTGGCGCCTTTCAGAGGGTCCTTACCTGACGGCGAGAACGCTAACCGGTGCTTGATTGGTCAAGCAAATACCTCGCCTATGGTCGTCGTCACACGGAGGGTAACCATTTGCTCAGTCAAACAAGTATGGTATGAGGATGTCCAACCCCTCCGCGGAGACTCCGCAACCCCTCACCCCTGACGAGGAGGCCCTGGTCCGCGCCCTGGGGCAGGTGATGTACACGCTGCCCCGCACGATCGACGCGGACATGGTCGGTGACCGTCAGCTACCACTCACCGAGTACACCGCCCTGATGAACCTCTCCGAGGCACCGGACCGGCGGCTGCGCATGCACGAACTCGCCGCGCTCTGCTACCTGTCGCTCAGCGGCATGACCCGCACGATCATCCGCCTGGAGACGCAGGGCCTGGTCAAGCGGGAACGCTGCGAGGAGGACGCCCGGGGCTGGAACGCCGTCCTCACCGACGCGGGCTTCGCCCGCCTGGAAGAGTCCTGGCCCAGCCACCTGGCCGCCGTCCGTCGCCGGTTCCTCCAACACTTCGAGGGTCACGACCTGGCCCGGCTGGCACGCGCGTTCCGGCAGGCCGGTGCGGCGGAGCCGACCGACTGAGCCGCGACCGGCTCAGCCGGAGTGCCGTGCCGACACCACCAGGGCCCAGGCCAGCAGCCCGAACGCGCCGGTCGACGCGACGGCCCGCACCACGTTGTCGCGTACCCAGGTGGTCTCGAAGCGCTCCCGCACCGCCGCGCCCCATTGCACCCGTTCGCCCGCCCGCTGGCCAGACCCCGGCACGGTCACCGGGCCGGGGCGTGGGCGGCGAGGGGGTTGGTGAGGGTGCCGACGAACTGCAGAGCCGCCGACGGGTCGGCCAGGTCGACCATCTGCTGGTTGTTGCGCAGTTGGAGCCGGTTGAGGCAGGACAACGTGAACTCCGGTGCGAACAGGTCGTAGTGGCGGACCCGCTCGGCCAGGTGCGGCACCCGGTCGAAGTAGTCGACGGCGCAGGCCGCGACGGTACGCCAGAGGTCGTCCTCGGCGATCACGCCGGCCTCGACCAGGACCGCGTTGAGGTGGCGCAGGAAGCAGTCCACCACGTCGGTGAAGATGCTCAGCAGCTTGGTGTCGTCGGGCACGTCGACCCGGATCCGCTCGACCGCCTCCGGCAGCTCGACGTCGGCGCTCATCACCGCGATCTCCTCGGCGATGTCCTTGAAGATCACCCGCTCGACGGTGTCGTTCTCGTCGAGGACGAGGATGACGTTCTCGCCGTGCGGCATGAACGCCAGGTCGTGGGCGTAGAAGCTGTGCAGCAACGGGGTGAGGTAGGCGTCCAGGTACCGGCGCAGCCACACCTCGGGCGTCAGCCCGGACCGGGCGATCAGCGCCGCCGCGAGCGACCCGCCGTCGGGGTCGACGTGCAGCAGCGCGGCCATGGTGGACAGTCGACGCCCCGGCGCCAGGTCGGGCACCGGGCTCTCCCGCCACAGGGCGGCCAACATCTTGCGGTACGGGGAGGTGCGGTCGGTCGCCGCCTCGTACTGCCGGTGCCGGTAACCCACCGCGGCCCGCTCCCGGATCACGGTCAGACCGGTGCCGGTCAGCACCTCGTCGCCGGCGATCAGGTCGGCCAACCAGTCGTTGATCGCCGGGGTCGCCGCCATGTACGCGGCCGACAGGCCCCGCATGAAGCCCATGTTCAGCACCGACAGCGCGGTCTTCACGTAGTGCCGGCTCGGCTCGCTGACGTTGAAGAACGTGCGGATGGACTGCTGGGCCAGGTACACGTCCGGTCCGGGGCCGAGGTGCACCAGGCGGCGCTCGGCCAGCTCCCCGGCGAAGGTGACCGCCAGCTTGTTCCACCACTGCCACGGGTGCGCGGGGATCAGGTGGTAGTCGGCCAGGTCCAGGCCCAGAGCGGTCATCGTGGCGGCGAAGCGGGCCCGGGTCTCCGCGTCCAGCTCGCCCTCGATGAGCCGCTCGTAGTCGAGGTCGGCGGCACTGCTGAACGTCGAGTGGTCCCGGTGCGCGGCGAGCCACTCCAGCCGGACCGGCGCGGCGACCTCCGGGGCGTAGCTGTGGTACTCGTCCACGCCGAAGCCCAGCCGACCGTTGTTGGCCACGAAACACGGGTGGCCCTCGGTCATCGACGTCTCGATGGTCTGGAAATCGGCCTCGGCCAACTCGGCGGCGCTCGGCGCGGCCTGCGCCAGCTTGTACGCGGTGCCGGCCAACGTCGAGGTGATCTCCTCCAGGTAGACCGGGAGCACCCGCGCGGAGAGCCCGAGGGTGCCGCGAAGCTCGACGACGAGGTCCACCGCGTCGGGCGGCAGCGACGTGCCGTCGCGGTGCCGGGTGATGCTGTCCGCGTCGATCTGCCAGTGCTCCAGGGCGAGCACCCGGGCGGCGAACCGGTAGCTGACCGTGTCGTCGTCGCTGCGGACCTCGTACCACTGGCGGTCGTCGGAGCCGGGCACGGGCTGCGGGGTGAGCAGCCGCTCGTGGGTGAACTCGGCGAGCGCCTTGCGGACCAGCAGCCGGTTGGCCCGGGCCCAGCGCTCCGGGGTGAGGTGGCCGACCGGGCTGCCGGCGGCGTTCCCGGCGGTGGCGGACGTCGGGGTGGGGACGGCGGTGGCGGTCACGCCGGGGCTCCTTCGGTTCGGGTGGTGGCGGCGCGATCCGCTGCGGCGCGGGCGACGGCGGCTTCGAACTGTGCACGGGTGCAGACGCTGAGCAGGGCGTCCTTCTCCGGTTTGGCGATCGGGCCGACGACCTCGAACCCGACGGCCGCGTTCAGCGCGTGCACGGCGGTGTTGCGGACGTCCGGTTCGACCACCACCCGCCGGGTCGTCGGGTCGGCGAAGAGCCAGGCCATGACGGTGGTCAGCACCGCCCGGGTGAAGCCGTGCACCGGCGTGCCGACCGGGGCGCAGAGGAAGTGCATGCCCACGTCACCGGGTTCGTGGTCGTAGCGGCCGACCAGCTCGACGTGGGCCGGGTCGTACCGTTCGGCGAGGAAGGCGGGACTCCTCCGCCACAGCCCGAGGTACGCGTCGTGGTGCGGGTGCGCGGCGATGCGCGCGTACTCCTCGGTCACCCGGGCCTCGTCGGCGTCCTGCATCAGCCAGAACGCCGCCTTCGGGTGGGTCACCCACCGGTGCAGCAGCGCGGCGTCGGCGTCCGGGTCGAGCGTACGCAGAGCGAACTCACCGAGCCGGTCGTCGACGCGGGCGAAGACGACGCTCACGACGGCACCCCGAACTCCTGGAAGGTGATGCTCTTCTCGATCGGGTAGTGCTCCCGGCCGAGCAGCTCGCGGATGATCCAGGAGTTGCGGTAGGGGCCCATGCCCAGGTCCGGTGACGTGATGCTGTGCGTGTGGGTGCCCGCGTTCTGCAGGAAGATCCCCCGCCCGCTGTGGTCGATGCTGTAGTTGCGGGCCACGTCGAAGCGGCCGTGCGCGTCCCAGCGGATCCGCTCGCGCACCGGGTCGAGGAACTCCGGCACCCGGTAGTGGTAGCCGGTGGCGAAGACCAGGCCCTCGGTCCGCAGCGTGAAGTCGCGCTCCTGCTCCACCTGACGCAACCCGAGGGTGTAAGTCCCGTCCTGGTGGTCGGCGCCGACCAGCTCGGTGTTGGTGAGCAGGCGGGTGTTCACCGGCCCGTCGACGCTGTGCGCGTACAGCAGGTCGAAGATGTCGTTGATCAGGTCGGAGTTGATCCCCTTGAACAGCCCCTTCTGCTCGCTCTCCAGCCGGTAGCGGGTCGCCTCGGGCAGCGCGTGGAAGTAGTCCACGTAGTCCGGTGAGGTCATCTCCAACGTCAGCTTGGTGTATTCCAGTGGGAAGAACCGCGGCGAACGGGTCACCCAGTTGAGCTGGTAGCCGTACCGGTCGATGTCGCCGAGCAGGTCGTGGTAGATCTCGGCGGCGCTCTGCCCACTGCCCACGACGGTGATGCTGCGCTTGGTGCGCAGCGCGTCGCGGTGCTCCAGGTAGCGGGAGTTGTGCACCGCGTCGCCGGGCAGCGCGGCGACGGCGTCGGGCAGGTAGGGCGGGGTGCCGGTGCCGAGCACCAGGTGCCGGGCCCGGTACTCCACCGTCTCGCCCGCGCCGGTGTCGGCCCGGACCACGTACCGCTCGTCGGCGTCGTCGTATTCCACGGTGGTCACGGTCTGACCGAAGCGCAGGTTCGGCAGTTTCGCCGCCGCCCACCGGCAGTACGCGTCGTACTCGCTGCGCAGCGGGTAGAAGCTCTCCCGGATGTAGAACGGGTAGAGCCGGCCGATCTCCTTGAGGTAGTTGAGGAAGGAGTACGGCGACGTCGGGTCGGCGAGGCTGACCAGGTCAGCGATGAACGGGGTCTGCAGCCGGGCCGACTCCAGCAGCATGCCGGGGTGCCAGGCCAGGCTGGGGCGGGCCTCCAGGAACACCCCGTCCAGGTCGTCGATCGGCGCGGTGAGGCAGGCCAGGCCCAGGTTGTACGGGCCCAGCCCGATGGCGACGAAGTCGTGGGTGGACATGCGAGTCTCCAGGCGCGGTCGGCGTCAGCCGACGTGGCGGGTCAGGTCGGCGTCAGCCGACGTGGCAGGTCAGGTCGGCGGCCGTGCGCTCGTGCACGTACCGGCCGGCGTGGTGGGCGATCAGTTCCAGCACGTGGTCGACGTCGTCGACGGTCGTCGCCGGGTTGAGCAGGGTGAACTTCAGGAAGTGGTGACCGTCCACCCGGGTTCCGGCGACCACGGCGAGGCCGGACGCCGCGAGGGCCTCCCGGGCGTGCAGGTTCGCCGCGTCGGCCAGCTCCCGGCCGGGGCCGGTGGGCAGGTAGCGGAAGACCACCGTGCTCAACTCCGAGCGGGTGACCACCTCGAACCGGGGGTCCTCGCTGACCAACTGCCAGGCGTCGGCGGCCCGGTCGATCACCTCGTCGAAGAGCGCGCCGAGCGCGTCCGGGCCCATCACCCGCAGCGTGAGCCACAGCTTCAACGCGTCGAAGCGGCGGGTGGTCTGCAGGCTCTTGTCGACCTGGTTGGGGATGCGCTGCTCGACCATCCGCGCCGGGTTGAGGTAGTCGGCGTGGTACGTGGCGTGCCGCAGGGCCCGCCGGTCGCGGACGAGCAGCGCGCTGGAGCTGACCGGCTGAAAGAACGACTTGTGGAAGTCGACGGTGACCGAGTCGGCCCGCTCGATGCCGTCGAGCAGGTGCCGGCGCGTCGGCGAGACGAGCAGACCGCAGCCGTACGCGGCGTCCACGTGCAGCCACACCCCGGCCGACCCGCAGATCGCGGCCAGCTCCGTCAACGGGTCGATCGAGCCGAAGTCGGTGGTGCCGGCGGTGGCGACGACAGCCATCACCACCAGCCCGGCCTCCCGGCACCGCGCGATCTCCGCGCTCACGGCGGCCGACCGGATCCGTCGACGGCTGTCGGTGGGGACCACGATCACCGCGTCCGGGGAGAGCCCGAGCAGCTTTGCCGACTTCTGCACGCTGAAGTGACCGGCGGCGGAGGTGAGCACCCGCAGCCGGGGCAGCAGCTCGGCGCGGGCCGCCGGGCCGATCGCGCCGACGCACGCCTCCTCGCGGGCCAGCAGCAGCGCCTGGAGGTTGGACTGGCTGCCACCGCTGGTGAAGACACCGTCGGCGTCCGGGCCGAGCCCGATCCGCGCGGCGGTCCAGTCGATCAGCCGCCGCTCGATGAGCGTCGCCCCGGCACTCTGGTCCCAGGTGTCCAGTGAGGAGTTGACGGCGGTGAGCACCGCCTCGCCGAGCAGCGCCGGGATGGCCACCGGGCAGTTGAGGTGGGCGAGGTAGCGGGGGTGGTGGAACCAGACGGCGTCGCGCAGGTAGACGTCCTCCAACTCGTCCAGCGCGGCGCCGGTGTCACCCAACGGCCGGTCCAGGTCCACCCGGTCGACCAGGGGGGCCAGCTCGGCCGGGGTGATCCCGGTGCCGGGCCGGTCGGCGGTGGCGACCCGGCGGGCGACCCGGTCGACGCCGTCGGCGATCGAGCGGCGGTACTGCTCCACCGACGCGTCGTGCAGCAGGTGGGCCCGCGCGGCGGCGGGCGTCGGTGACGGCGCGATGGTCTCGACGGGGTACGTCGGCACGGTCACGGGATGTCCTTCCACGTTCTCGACGAGGGCAGCGGAGACCCACCCCGGGCGCGGCGGTGCGCCCGGGGCGGTGGGTTGTTCAGCTGACCTTCTTCGCGTTCCGGATGGCGGTGGCGAGGTTCTCCAGCAGCGGGGCGGAGCCGGCGTACGAGAAGCGGGGCACCGCGTCCCACGGGGTCACCTGGTCGGCCTTGACCGCCGGCAGTTGCTGCCAGGTCGGCTTGGCGGCGAGGTCCTTGGGCTGAAGGGCGGTGCTGCGGTTGTCCAGCAGGATCAGGTCGGCCGGGAACTTGGCGGTGTTCTCCCAGCTCAGCGCCTCGAAGTAGTCGCCTGCTTCGAGCTTGGTGGGGACCACGATGTCGACGCCCAGCTCGGCGAAGTACATCAGGTCGGTGCTGACCTTCGGGTTGGAGACGTAGAAGAGGTCGGGGCTGCCGGAGCAGGCCATCACCTTGATGCCGGGGTTGGCCTTGACCGCCTGCCGGACCGACTCGGCGGCGGCGTCGAAGCGGGCCTTCGCGTCGGTGACCTTCTTCGCGGACAGGTCCGCGCCGAGCGACTCGGCCAGCGCGGCGTAGCGCTCGATCGGCTTGGTCATCGGCACCCGGGCGGTGGTGACCGCCACGCTGGGCGCGAGCGGAAGGATCTTCGCCTTGCTCTCGTCCGGCACGTACCAGAGCGCGTCCGGGTCGTACATGTGGGTGACCAGCAGTTCGGGGCGCAGCGCCGCGTACTTCTCCAGGCTGAACTCGCCCCACACGTTGCCGAGGATCTCGACGGCCTCGACGTCGAGGTCACCGGCCTGCGGGTCGGCGGTGCCGTCGGCACGCTTCGTTTCACCGAACACGCCCACGAGCTGCCTGTCGAGACCGAAATCGATCAGGGCCGCCGCCACGCCGGTGAAGGCCACCACACGCGTCGGCCGGGCCTTCGCCTCGACCTTCGTGCCCCGGTCGTCGGTGAACGACCAGGGGCCGTTTCCGTTGCCGGCGGCGGGCTTCGCGGTGTCGTCAGTGCCGCATCCGGCGAGCAGGGTGGCCAACGTGGCGGCACCACCGGCGGCCAGGAGGCCACGGCGGGAGAGACGACGTGCGGACAGGGCATCGGGCATGGTGTTGTCTTTCGATCAAAGGTTGGCCGGACTCGACCAGGGCAGCGGGGTTAGGTTAGCCTAACCTCGGTCATTGTCAACAGCGGCCGGTCGTGCCGCCATCACTCCGGAGCCCACACTGGACGCCACACCCACCGTCACCAGACCGGCACCACGCGTGCCGGACCGGGCCCCGGCGGTCTTCCCGGTCCGACGCGGCCGTCAGGCGGCCCGCGCCGCCGGTCTGATCGCCGCCGTGACACTGCTCGGAGTGATCGTGCTGCTCAGCATCGCGGTCGGGGCGAAGGCCATGCCGCTCGCCGACGTCTGGTCCGGCCTGCTGCACCGCGACGCCGCCGAGTACGCGGTGGTGCACCGGATGCGCCTGCCGCGTACCCTCCTCGGGCTCCTCGCCGGCGCCGCGCTCGGCGTGGCCGGCGCCGTCATGCAGGCCCTCACCCGCAACCCCCTCGCCGACCCCGGGCTGCTCGGCATCAACGCCGGGGCGTCCGCGGCCGTCGCCACCGCCGCCGCGTTCCTGGGCGTCACCGCCGTCGGCGGGTACGTCTGGTTCGCGCTGCTCGGCGCGGCGGCCGTGACCGCCCTCGTCTACGCCGTCGGCGGCGGACGTGGGGCCACCCCGGCCCGCCTCGCGCTGGCCGGAGCGGCGCTCAACGCGACCCTCTACTCCTACGTGATGGCGGTGATGCTGCTGGACACCGCCTCGCTGGACCGGCTGCGGTTCTGGACGGTCGGCTCGCTGGCCAGCGCGGACACCGCGACAGTGCAGCGGGTGCTGCCGTTCATCCTCGTCGGCCTGCTGGTCGCGCTCGGTTCCGCCCGCCCGCTGAACGCGCTCGCCCTCGGCGACGACGCGGCGCGGTCCCTGGGCGCCCGGCCGGTGCTGATCCGCGCCGCCGTGATCGTGGCGGTCACGCTGCTGTGCGGTGCGGCGACCGCCGCCTGCGGGCCGATCGTCTTCGTCGGGCTGCTGGTGCCGCACCTCGTCCGCGCCCTGACCGGTCCGGACCTGCGGTGGCTCCTGCCGTACTGTGCGGTGCTCGCGCCCGCGCTGCTGCTCGGCGCCGACGTGCTCGGCCGGGTGCTGGGTCGACCGGGAGAACTCCAGGTCGGCATGGTGACCGCCGTGCTGGGCGGCCCGCTCTTCCTGTGGCTGGTCACCCGTCGACGGGTGGCGCAACCGTGACCGTTCTGCGTACCCCCGGGGGTTTGTCGCTGCGGTTCCGTCCCCGGGCGCTGGCCGTCGGCGTCGGCGCGGCGTCGCTCGCGGTCGGCCTCGGCCTGGTCGCCCTGGGCAGCGGTGACTATCCGATGGGCCCGGCCGACGTGCTGGGCACGCTCGTCGGCGGTGGCACCCCGGCGGAGCAGTTCATCGTGCACGACCTGCGACTGCCCCGACTGGTCACCGCCCTGCTGGTGGGCGCGGCGCTGTCACTGGCCGGTGCGGTGTTCCAGTCGCTGGTCCGCAACCCGCTGGGCAGCCCGGACATCCTCGGCTTCACCCAGGGCGCGTCGGCCGGCGCGCTGGTGGTGGTCGTCCTCGGCGGCAGCAGCCTGGCCCTCGCGGGCGCGGCGGTCGCCGGCGGGCTCGCCACCGGGCTGGTGATCTACGCGCTCGCCTGGCGGCGCGGTGTGCACGGCTACCGCCTCGTCCTGGTCGGCATCGGCATCGCCGCGATCCTGACCGGAGTCAACGGCTACCTGCTGACCCGGGCGCCCCTGATGGACGCCGCCCGCGCGGTGCTCTGGCTCACCGGCAGCCTGGACGGGCGGGGCTGGGCGAACGCCGGGCCGCTGCTCGGCGTCCTGGTCGTGGTGGCACCAGTGGTCCTCGTCGTCTGCGGTCCGGCGTTGCGGATGATGGAGTTGGGTGACGACACGGCCGGCGCTCTCGGCGTGCCGGTGCGCCGGCTGCGCCTGGTGCTGCTCGCGGCGGCGGTCCTGCTGGTCTCGTTCGCGGCGGCTGCCGCCGGGCCGGTGTCCTTCGTGGCGCTCGTCGCGCCGCACGTGACGAAACGGCTCACCCGGGCGCCCGGCCCGAACCTGCTGCCGTCGGCGGCCGTCGGAGCGGCGCTGCTGGTCGGCGCCGACCTGCTGGCCCAGCGCGCATTCCCCGGGCACCAGCTTCCGGTCGGCGTGGTGACCGGAGTGATCGGCGGCGGCTACCTGGTCTGGCTGCTCGCGACGGAACGCCGGGCGGGTCGGCTGTGAACACCCGCGAAGCCCTCGAAGGAGCACCCATGCACCCCGGCACCTCCCGGCTCGGCGGCACCGCGCTGACCCTCGCCTACGACCAGCGCACCATCGCCGAGGACCTGACCGTCGCGGTTCCGGACAACTCGTTCACGGTGATCATCGGCCCGAACGCCTGCGGCAAGTCGACACTGCTGCGCGCGCTGTCCCGGATGCTGCGGCCGAACGCCGGCACCGTGCTGCTGGACGGGCGCGACATCCACGACCAGCCGGCTCGCACCGTCGCCCGCACACTCGGCCTGCTCCCCCAGTCGTCGATCGCGCCGGACGGCATCAGCGTCGCCGAGTTGGTCGCCCGGGGTCGCTACCCCCACCAGGGGCTGCTGCGGCAGTGGTCGCGCGAGGACGAGAGGGTGGTCGAGGAGTCGATGGCCGCGACCGGCGTCGACGACCTCGCCGACCGGCCGGTGGACGAACTCTCCGGCGGGCAACGGCAGCGGGTCTGGATCGCCATGGCGCTGGCCCAGCAGACCCCGCTGCTGCTGCTCGACGAGCCGACCACGTTCCTCGACATCGCCCACCAGATCGAGATCCTGGACCTGTGCGCCCGGCTGCACGAGGAGCAGGGACGCACCCTGGTCGCCGTGCTGCACGACCTGAACCACGCGGCCCGCTACGCCACCCACCTGATCGCCATGCGCGACGGCCGCGTGGTGGCCGCCGGTGAACCGGCGTCGGTGGTCACCGCCGATCTGGTGGCTGAGGTGTTCGGGCTGCCCTGCCGGGTCATCGACGACCCGGAGACCGGCACCCCGCTGGTCGTCCCCGCCGCCCGCCGCCGCGCTGTCGAGCCCGCGTGAGCACCGGGCGTTTCCGCGACCGGTGGGGCGTGCCGCACCTGCGTGCCGACGACCCCCTGACGCTGGTGACGGCGCAGGGGCGGGTGACCGCGTACGACCGGGCCTGGCAGATCGAGGTGGAACGACACCGGTCGCAGGGCACCAGCGCGGCGTTCCTCGGCGTCGACGCGCTCGACTGGGACCGGTTCGCCCGACGGGTACGACTCGACGACACCGCACGCCGCTGCCACGCCGCGCTCGACCCGGCGACCGCCGAGTGGGTGGGCGCGTACGTCGCCGGGGTCAACGACGGCCTCGCCGCCGGGGCGGCCCGCGCGCCGGAGTTCGCCGCGACCGGGCTGCGCCCGGGCCGGTGGGAGCCGTGGACGCCCCTCGCCGTCTGGCTGGGCCATCACATCCTGTTCGCCGGGTTCCCGAGCAAGCTCTGGCGGGAACACGTGGCGCAGCGGCTCGGCCCGGACCTCATCGAGGCGTTCGCCACCGACGGACCGGCCGTCGCCGGCAGCAACGGATGGCTGCTCGCCGCCGAACGTACCGGCACCGGGGGCGCGCTGCTCGCCGGTGACCCGCACCGGTTCATCGAGGACCCGGGGGTCTACCAGCAGATCCGGTTGGCCTGCCCGGAGTACGACGTGATCGGGCTTGCGATGCCCGGCGTGCCGGGCATCGCGCACTTCGGGCACGCCGGTCCGGTCGCCTGGGCCATCACCAACGCGATGGCCGACTACCAGGACCTGTACGCCGAGCGGCTGCGCCGCCAGGACGGGCGGGTGCAGGCCCTCGGCCCGGACGGCTGGCAGCCCGTGCACCGCCACGTCGAGACGATCGAGGTGGCCGGGGCGAGCCCGGTCGAGGTCGAGGTGCTGGAGACCGACCGGGGTCCGCTGATCGTCGGCGGGTCCGGTGACGAGACGGCGATCAGCCTGCGCTACCCGCCCCGGGTGCGCGCCGAGCTGGGGTTCGCGGCGCTGCCGGAGCTGCTGCGCGCCCGCACCGTGACCGATGTGGACCACGCGCTGCGGCACTGGGTGGAGCCGGTCAACGTGGTGCAGGCGGCGGACACCGCCGGTGGGCTGCTGCACCGGGTCGCCGGGGTGGTGCCGGTACGGCATCCGGACAACGGGCGTCGGGTCGTGCCCGGCTGGGACGACACGTACACCTGGCAGGGGTGGTACGCGCCGATGCCCCGCGCCGAGGTGGTCGGTCGGGCGGTGATGGCCAACGAGCGCGGCCTGGCGACGCCGCTCGGGGTGGAGTTCGCCGCGCCGCACCGGGCGCACCGCATCGCCGAGTTGCTCGACGCCGGTCGGGGCTGGACGGCCGACGACATGGCCACCGTGCACACCGACACGTACCTCGGCTCGGCCGGGCCGCTGCTGGCGGTGCTGGCCGAGGCGAGCGGGCTCAGCCCGAAGGCCGCCGCCCTGCGCGACCGGCTGCTGCGCTGGGACCGACTGATGACAACCGACAGCGTCGACGCGGCTGCCTTCGCCACCGTGCGGGCGGCCGTCGTACGGCGGATCGCCGCCCATCCGGCGCTGGCCGCGCTAGCCGAGCCGCCGGCGTACCCCGAGGTGTTCGCGCCCTGGTTGGCGGTGACGCCGCGCGTCGGCTACGCGCTGGAGCACCTGCTCGGCGGCAGCCCGCTGCCCGGTGTGGATCCGGCGGCGGTGGTGCGGGCGGCGGTCGAGGAGGTCGCCGACGCGGCGGCCGGGCCGGCGCGCTGGGGGGACCTGCACCGGCTGGCGGCCTGGCGGGCGCTGCCCGACCCGGACGCCGGCCCCGGCCCCCGACTCGACGGCGACCACGACTGTGTGCTGTCCACCTCCAGCGTCCCCGGGGTCACCCACCGGTGCTTCCGCGGGCCGGCGGCGCGTTTCGTCTGGGACCTGGCGCGGCGCACGGACAGCCGTTGGGTGGTGCCGCTGGGCGCGTGTGGAGTGCCCGGCGACAGGCACCACGACGACCAGGGCCCGGCCTGGTCGGCGGGCGAGCTGCTACCGATCGTCACCGACTGGGACCGACTCGTCGAGGAGCCGGACGAGCACTGATCGACACCGCAGCCTGGTGCGGAACAGCCGCCGGTCGGGCTGCGCGAGGCAGTCCGACCGGCGGCCGGTGACCGCGGCGTCAGCGCAGGCCGAACGCCCGCGTGATGCGCTGGCTCACGGTGTTGCCGGCGGCGTCGCGCGCGGTGGTCCGCAGGCTGACGAAGTCGGCCTTCGCCGGTGCGGCCAGGTTGACCCGCCATCCGTCGCCGTGCCGGGTCAGGCGCGGCTTCTGCCAGGTCGCACCGTCGTCGTAGGACACCTCGACGGTGACCGGGCCGACCGTGCCCGCGACGCCGGGCAGGTGCGAGGCGAGCACGGTCAGCGGCGCCCGCCGGGACGCCTTCCCGTCCCGGTCGATGTCCACCTGGTAGTCGAGCTGGATCATCGGCAGCACCTCCGCCGACTCCGCCCCGGTGACCGCCGAGCTGAAGCCCCACTCGGTGCGGGTCTGCCGGGAGTACGGGTTGGTCCAGGCCGCCCGGTCGTTCTCCACCACCAGCCGGTACGGCAGTCGTTGCTCAGCCAGGCCGCCGACCTGCAGGTACTCGGCGTTGCCCCAGTCCAGCTCCTTGTCCCCCTGGTAGAGGGTGGTCCGGTTGACCATGTCGAAGTTGGCGTACGCCTCACCGATGTGGCCGCCCCCGTCACCCCAGCCGGGCGCGGGCAGGTAGACGGTGTCCAGGTACCGCACGGGCGTGTAGCTTCCGCCCATCCGGGGGCGTTGGATCGGCCCGAACCAGGTGACGCTGTTCGGCTTGCCGGCCGAGTACGTCGTCACCGCCGGGAGGTGCTGTCCGGTCTCACCGGCGATGTACGCGTCGTCGACCCACCGCTGGTCGGTGCTCACCCAGTCGGTGCGCCGACCCTGCGCCGGCGCTTCCTCCTGGTTGCTCGACGCCCAGCCCCGCCAGATGTCGGTGCGGAACTCCAGCGCCTTGCCCGGCCGGTAGTTGCGGAACTCCACGTCCACCCGGGCCAGCTCCCGCTTCGTCGGCCGGTAGGTGACGTCGCCCGGCACCGCGCCGGTCCAGTGGTGCGCCACGTCGTACAGGTAGCTGGTCTCCGGGTGCGACTCGACGGTCAGCCGCACCGGGCCGCGCTCCAGTGCGGCGACGAGCTGGTCGCCCTCGTCGGCGCCGAGCGTCGCGACGGTCACCGGGGCCGGGCTCTCCGGGCTCCACGCGAACTCGTCCCACGGCTGGAGCCGCCCGACGCCGTCGTTGACCACCAGCAGCAGCTTGGCCCCGGCCGCCGCGGCGGCCTGCGCCTGGGCGGCGATGTCCACGGTGTCGCTGCGGCGGACCACCACCGCCCGGTCGCGGACCGGCCGCTTGGCCAGCCCGGCCGCCGACGCGTCGGCGACGTAGACCGCGTCCAGCTGGCGACGACCGGCCGGCAACGCCGGGGTCGCCCGCTTCACCAGCAGATCGTCGTACGCGCGACTACCGGCCGAGACGGTCAGCGCCGGCTCCTCCAGCCGCCACCGGGCACCGAACTCGAACTCGCCGTCGGTGACCGCACGGCTCGTCGGCAACGCCCACATGCTGTCGTACGAGTCGTCGGGCAGCACCTGGCTCTCGGTGAGGCTGGTCGTGGTGGACCGGTGGATGTCCATCCGCAGCGAGGTGGCGGTGGCGTCCTGCGGCACGACGGCCCGCACCTGCCGGGCGGCCCGCGCGTCGAGGGTGACGGTGCGGTCCCGGTCCAGGTTGACGTCGGTGAAGCTGAGCATCGCCATGCCCTTGGAACGCGGCCCGTTGACACCGCGTACGTCGGCGGAGATCCAGCCGGTCCAGCTCGCCACCGGCAGCCGCAGCGTCGCGGTGCCACTCTCGGGTAGGTCCACGGCGGTGAAGAGACCCTCGGTGGTGAGGATGACCTTGCCGGCGAGAGGCTTGCCGTCCCGGTCCTTCGCGATCAGCGTCAGGTTCTGCCGCTGGCCCTCCTTGCCCGCGCCGATCAGGGTGCGGCCACGGACGGTTCCGGCGTCGTCGGTGGCGACGATCATGCCACTGACCTGCTTCTCCACCGGGAGCTTGTCGTACGCCGCGGTCACCGTCAGGGAGGCGGTGCCACCGGCGGGCACGGTGACCGTGTCGGCGGAGAGGGCGAAGAGGCCGGCGGGTGCGGTGGCCGCGTCGACGGTCAGCTTCAGGGCGACCGGTGCGCCGCCGACGTTGGTGTAGGTGACCGTCCGGTCGACGGTCGATCCCGGCTGCTGCGGCCAGCCCTGGAAGCCGGAGTAGGCGCTCGGGGTGGCGAAGACGGTGGCGTGCGCGGCGGCGACCGCGTCCACCCGACCGGCACCCGCCTGGTACGGGGTGTACTCGGGGGTGGCCTTGACCGTGCTGACCAGCGCCTCCTTGATGCGCTGACCGGTCCAGTCGGGATGCGCGGCGGCGACCAGCGCGGCCGTGCCCGCCACGTGCGGGGTGGCCATCGACGTGCCGCTCATCAGCGTGTAGTCCCCGGAACCGCCCCGCACCAGGTGGGAGCGGGCCGCCAGGATGTCCACACCGGGTGCGGTGATCTCGGGCTTGAGCCCGCCGTCACCGGCACGCGGACCCTGGCTGGAGAAGTCGGCCAGCTGGTCGTTGGCGTCGACGGCGCCCACGGTGAGCGCGGCGTCGGCGGCACCCGGGCTGCCGATGGTGGCCGGGCCGCTGTTGCCGGCGGCGATCACGAAGAGGGCGCCGGTCTCGGCGCTGAGCCGGTCGACCGCCTGGCTCATCGGGTCGCTGCCGTCGGTGGACCCACCGCCCAGGCTCATGCTGACGATGCGGGCCTTCTGCTCGCGGGCCGCCCACTCCATGCCGGCGATGATCCACGAGTCCTGCCCGCTGCCCTCGCTGTTGAGCACCTTGCCGATGTGCAGCCGGGCACCGGGGGCCACGCCCTTCTCGGCACCACCGGACGCGGCGCCGGTGCCGGCGATCGTCGAGGCGACGTGGGTGCCGTGGCCCTTGTAGTCGAGGATGTCGGGCTCCGACGGCACGAAGCTGCTGGACTCGGCGATCTGACCGGCGAGATCCGGATGCTCGGCGTCCGCACCCGAATCGAGCACCGCCACGTCGACACCGGCCGCGGTGTTGCCCTCCGCCCACAGCTTCGGCGCGCCGATCTGCGCGGTGGACTCGGCCAGGTCGGCGTGCACCCGGCCGTCCAACCACACCTTGGCGATGCCGTTGGCCAGGGCGGGGGCGTCGCCCGTACGGCGGGCGGAGCCGGCGGTCAGCGCGGCCCAGAACCGGCCGGCGGTGGAACGCTCGCGGGTCAGCGCCGCACCCTGCACGCTGTCCAACTGCCGGACCAGTTTGGCACCGTCCACACCGGGTCGGGTGCGGGCCTTCACCGCCGCGTCGGTCATGGTGACGATCAGCGGCAACTGGTCGGTGTGCGCGTCGTCGTACCCGTCGGCGATGAGTTCGGTGACGTTGAACAACTGCCGGTCCAGCACGCCGCTCGTGACGTACGACAGCGCGCTGTCGGGGTAGACGTAGGTGTCGCCGTCGAGCACGGTGCGGTGGAAGCTCGGCGTGCTGCCGTCCGGCCGGCGCACGGTCGAGACGGTGCTGCCGTCCGCCGCCGTGGTGACGGTGACCGTGTCACCGGTGATCAGGGTGACAGTCGACGTGCGTCCGGCGGCGGCGGGAGGAATCCCGGCCGGGCGCTCGGGGCTGGTGGGCGGGGCGGCGGACGCCCCCGCGGCGGGTGGGGTGAGCCCGGCCGCCAGGGTGAGGGCGGCGCCGAGGGCGATCAGCCCGGATCGGCGACGCCGGTGAGACAGAGCCAAGATGACCTCTTTGTGTCGAGAAGTGGTACGCAGCACAGCATCGACGCCACGCCCACCTCTCGTCCCCCACCCGACCGCGGCGCGTTTGAGCCATGGCACAAACGTGCCACCCCACCCCCAACCCCGTCGATCATGGAATGGTGGTGCCCGACGTCAGGTGGAATTCACCCACCACAAGTCCATGATCGACACTGGGCGGCTGACCGCGCGGAGGGGTGGGGGTGTGGGTTAGGGGGTGGGGGGTTTCAGGGCCAGCTCGGCGAGGCGGTCGAGCTGGCTCGGGTCGGACAGGGCCGAGCCGACCGCCACCACCCGTACGCCCGCCTGCAGGAACGGGGCGGCGTTGCCCGCGTCGAGGCCGCCGGTCGCGACGAAGCGCAACTGGGGCAGCGGGCCGGCGAGGGCCTTGAACCAGGCCGGGCCCAGGGTGATCGCGGGGAACGCCTTGAGCCAGGTGAGGCCGTGCCGCAACGCCTGCTGGGCCTCGGTGGGGGTGGCCACACCGGGCAGGTGCGGCAGGCCCCGCGCGGCGGCGGCGTCGGCGATCGTCAGGTCCAGCCCGGGCGCGACGGTGAACGCGGCTCCCGCGTCGGCCGAGGCGGCGACCTGCTCGACGTCGAGCACGGTGCCCGCGCCGACGATGCGGCCCCGCTCGACGCCCGCCTCGACGGCGGCGCGCAGCGCCGGTACCGCGTCGGCGGTGGCGACCGGGACCTCCACCACGTCGATGCCGAGGTCCCAGGCGCGCTCGGCGAGCCGGACGGTCTCGGCGACCGGCAGGCCGCGCAGGATGGCCATCACCCGGGCGCCGCCGAAGATGTGGTCGAAATCCGGTGTGGTCATGATGCACTCCATCCGATCGCGGTGAAACGGTTGCCTGGTGGTCCGGCCGGAACCCGACGACTCAGACCGGCGTCGGCGCGCCGGTCAGGTCGAGCGGCGACCACGCCTCGACGGGGGCGGCGAGCAGATCCTCGAACCAGGCCCACGGCGGGACCGGGGCGTTGTCGCCGCTGCTGGTCAACGCCTGCGCCGCCATCAGGTGGCCGAGGCGCAACCGCCGCACGGGGTCGAGGTCGCGCAGCAACCCGGCCAGGTAGCCGGCGGCGAACGCGTCTCCCGCACCGACCGGCTCGACCACGGTCACCCGGGGCGCGGGTACGAAGACCGGCTCGGCGTCGCGGCGCAACGCGGTGGCGCCCACCGCGCCGTCCTTGACCACCACCGTCTCCGGGGTGGGCAACAACCGGCGTACGGCCGTCGGGTCCGCGGTGCCCCACAGCGTCTGCGCCTCGTCCTGACCGACGAAGACCAGGTCGCACTGGTCGGCGAGGTCACGCAGCACCGGTGCGGCCTGCTCGGCGGACCACAGCCGGGCCCGGTGGTTCACGTCGAAGCTGACCAGTGCGCCCGTCAGCGGGCGGGCGGTCACCGCGTGCTCGACGAGCGCCAGGCAGGAGGCGGAGAGCGCCGGGGTGATCCCGGACAGGTGCAGCACCCGGGCACCGGCCAGCCCCGGATCGGCCAGCGTGCCCGGGTCCATCCGGGAGGCCGCCGACCCGGCCCGGTAGTAGTGCACCGCGGTCCCCTCCGGGCCCGGGTCCTTCAGGTACATGCCGGTGGGGGCGGCGGGGTCCACGACCACCTGGTCCACCCGGACGCCGGCGGCGGCGACGTGCCGGACCACCGCCCGGCCGAAGGGGTCGTCGCCGACGCGGCTCACCCAGGCCACCCGGTGCCCCAGCCGGGCCAGGTAACCGGCCACGTTGGACTCCGCGCCGCCCACCGAGACGGCGACCCGTTCGGCGTGCTCCAACGGCTCACCGGGCGCGGGGCAGAGCACCACCATCGTCTCCCCCACCGCGGCGACCTCGACCGGCGTACGGCCGGCCGGGGTGGTCGAGCGAACCTGTCGGGGGTCGGTCGGCATCGGGCACACGTCCTCGCGGCGGGGTCCTGGGCGTCGCCGAGCCTAGGTGTCGCGCCCGAGACGGGCAACCCGTCGCGTCACCGGTCAGGGCAACGTCAGCCCGTACGCGGCCAGCACCTCGGCGATCGGCTGGTAGTAGGTGGTGCCGCCGGCGGTGCAGTTGCCGGTGCCGCCGGAGAGGATGCCGAGGATGGTGCCGGTGGACGCCACGTAGAGCGGTCCGCCGCTGTCCCCCGGTTCGGCGCAGATGTTGGTGCGGATGAGGCCGTAGATCACGCCGGTGGAGTAGTTGACCGTCTGGTTGAGCCCGGTGACGGTGCCGCAGCGCACCCCGGTGGTGACACCGCTGCGACACACCGCCTGCCCGATGTACGCGTTGCCGGAACCGTAGACGGTCAGCAGCCCGGGATAGGTGTAGACGGCGCTCGGGTGGGCGATCCGACCGGTGTAGCGGATCAGGCCGTAGTCGTTGGTCGGGTAGCTGGTGGCGGTGCGCGCGCCGAGCACCGTGGTCTGGGCGCTGTCGGCGTACCAGGTGGCGGCGGCAGCGGTGCAGTGCCCGGCGGTCACCACGTAGTAGGTGCTGCCGCTGCGCACGTTCGCGCCGAGCGAGCAGCGCGCCCCGCCGCCGTAGATGCCCTGCCCGGCCGCGATCAGGGGGCGCAGCGTTCCCGGCTCGCGGCGCAGCACCGCGCCGGCCCGGTCGGCCGCGGCCCGGAGCGCCGTCAGCTCGGCGGGGGCCACTGTGTCGTCGACGGTGACGGTCATCCGGCCGCTGGCCGGGTCGAACCCCCAGGAGGTGCCCACGGTGCGCACCTGGGCCAGCACGGCCGCCGGGTCGGCGGGGGTGGCCCGGTCGGGCACGGCGGCCTGCGCCGCGCCGGGCGCGACGAGCAGGAGAACGCTCAGGACGAGGGCGGCGAGCGGGGAGCGGCGCATCCGAACCTCCGAATAGATCGGGATTGATGGATGCGGTCAAGCATCGTCCGGCGTCCGACGCCGTGGCAACCTCCGGTTGCCGTCTTCCCCGACCCGCGGGAATCGCCGATCCGGGGACGGCCCGCGTCGCCGCCGCCGATAATCCTCGGAGGCGGCGGCGGGAGGCCGGGCATGACCACCGCAGGAACCGCGGCGCTGGTACGCCGGCCGGACGGGTCGACCCGGGCCACGCTGCTGGAGTTGCTCTTCGACGTGGTCTTCGTGGCCGCCCTCGCACTGACCTCGACGCTGCTCACCGAGAACCTGTCCTGGTCCGGCGGCGCGAAGGTGCTGCTGATGCTGACGGCCATCTGGTGGACCTGGTCGGTCACCTCCACCACCACCGAGTTCTACGATCCGCAGCAACGACCGATCCAGGTCATCCTGATGATCGCCATGGTCGGGTCGGTGGGGATGGCGGCGTCACTGCCCATGGTCACCGAGGGGCACGCGTTGATCTTCGCGGTCTCGTACGTCGGCACGCACGTGCTCCGCGGCATCATCCTGATCACGTCGCTGTACCGGCAGCGCCACCGGGCGGCCACCATCCGGGCCAGCCGGTTCCTGTTCTGGTTCGTCACGTCCGGCGTCTTCTGGATCACCGGCGCGGCGGACGGCTACGTGAACTGGACGCTCTGGACCATCGCCATCCTGATCGACCTGCTGTCCGCGGCGGCCCGCTATCCGACGCCTTGGCTGGGTCGGGTGCCCATCGACCAGTACGAACACACGACCGGGCACCTGGGCGAGCGGTACCAGCAGTTCGTCATCCTGGCCCTCGGCGACATCATCCTGGTGCCCACCATGCGGGTCAGCCGTACCGATCTCGACGGCGTCCGGGTCGTCTCGCTGTTCTGCGCGTTCGCCGTCATGCTGCTGCTCTGGCAGGTGTACGTCTTCCGGGCCGGCGAGTTGCTGGAGGCCGGGGCCCGGGGCGGGCGACCGGCACGGGTGGCCCCGTACACCCATCTGGTGATGTTGGCCGGTGTGGTCGCCACGGCGGCCTCGTTCGACCTGGTCGTCTCCCGGCCGACCGGGACGACGCCGGTCCGGTGGCTCGTGCTGCTCGTGGGCGGCCCGGCGCTGTTCGTGGTCGGCCGCGCGTTGTTCACCCTGCTGGTGTCCACGAGCGTGCCCTGGTGGCGGGTGGCCTGTCTGATCGTGCCGCTGCTGCTGCTGCCCTGGGCCGGTGGCTGGCCGCCGGTGCTGGTCGTCGTGGCCGTCGCGCTGGGGCTGGCGGGGCACGTGCTGATCCCCGGGGCGGTCCGGGAGACCACCCCGGGCGTACGGGTGCGGCGGCCCGGGGATTGAGCCTCAGCCGAGGTGTCGACCGGCCCACTCGGCGAGGTCGCGGGCGCACGCGTCCACCGACTCCCGCCAGGTCCGGGCCGCGCCCTCCCCCGCCTCGTCGCTGACCTGCTTGACCAGTCGGCACGGCACACCGGCCTGCGCGGCGGCCCACGCCACCGCGTACCCCTCCATGTCGACCAGGTCGGCGCGCTGCGCCAACCGGTCCCGCGCCGCGTCGTCGGCCACGAACGTGTCACCGGTGGCCAGCACCGCACCCTCGGTGGCCAGCGACAGCGGCGCCCCGTAGGTCTCGCCGGTGAGCGACCGCAGCAGCTCGGTGTCCAGGTCGTGCTGGAGCACGGTGGCCACCTCGTGGATGCCGGCCCACCCGGGCCGCAACGCCCCGGCCGTACCCAGGTTGAGCAGCAGGGAGGGGCGCGGCCCGGCGGCCAGCACCGCGGCCACGGCACTGGCGGCGTTCACCTTGCCCATGCCGGTGAGCAGGACCGGCAGGTCGGGCGGCAGGTAGCGGGCCTCCTCACCGACAGCGAGCACCACCAACGGACGATCGGCGCGGACCGTACCCCGAAGATTCACCGGAGCATCGTACGGGCCGGCTCCTCGGCCGCCGACGTCAGCGGTGACCGCCGCTCAGTGGACGGACCGGGCGGCAACGACCTGACCTCCGCTGGTCTCCCCGGTCGGGCGGAACCCGAGCTTGAGGTAGAACCCCTCCGGGCCGTCCTCCCCCGACTCCCAGGTCGTGTAGACCCGGTCGTGCCCTCGTCGGCGGGCCTCCGCACGGACGGCGTCCACCGCGTAGCGGCCGTAGCCCCGGCCCTGCTGCCCGGCGGCGATGTTGAGCCGCCAGAGGCCCGAGCGTTTGTCGTCCGGTCGGTCCCATTCGATGTCGAAGAAGCCCATCAGGAAGCCGACGATCTCGTCACCCTCGACGATCAGACGTGGCCAGGCGATCTCCGGCTGCGCGTACGCCTCGGCGAGCGACCAGGCGACCGGCGACACGTACCTCTCCTGGTCGGGTCGCACGTTCAGCCGGCACGCGGCTTCCACGTTGTGTTCAGTGATCCTCACCAGTTCGGGCACGCCCGCCACCATATCGAGCGGGATTCGTCAGCGGGCCGTCGAGCAGCGCGCGCAGACCGCCGCCACGACGCGGTCGACCATGGCGAGGACGGCCGGGCCGGTCGGTGGGCGGGCGGGTCTCCGGCGGCTCGTCGGCAACTTCGGCCGCTGGTGCGCCCGCCACAGCGCACCCGACTCCCGGGGAGGTCCCTCTACGCCGAGCTGGTCCTCTCCCGCCCGCAGGCGGGCGGCCACACTCGGCGACGCGGCCGACGACGGCAAGGGATGGCGGCTGAAGGCCAAGCCCGCCTACCATCGCGCGCCGCTGACCGAGCGCCAGTCGCACGTCGCACCGCCGCCCGCCCCTGGCCGGACCTCTACCACGGCGCCAACTACCCACAGTTGCAACAGGTCAAGGCCCGCTGGGACCCCCGCGACTTCTTCCACCACGACCTGTCGGTACGACCACCCGGCCGATGAACGGCGCGGCACCGCCGTGACGGCCGCTGCGGCAATCCGTATCCAGCGTGCGTTCGGCCGCCGGCTAGGTCGACCTACCGAGCAGCGATATACCTCAGAGTCATAAATGTACCTCTGAGGTATATCGGTCATGACCACACCCGCCCCGGGAGCGAACGACCCGAACACCACCACGCGACGAAAAGCCACCCGCGCCCATCAGAGCCCCCGGGGCATCTGGTGATCAGATGGGCTGCGTTCTGCCATGGGAACGTGGCGACGCTGTCGAGGTCTGCCTCGGTGAGACTGTCGAGAACACCCAACACTCGGTACGCGTCCCCCGCAGCCACACGACGGTCCCGTGGCGGTCGGCCCCGAAGATGATCGATGGTGACCGTCCACCACCAGCCCATGTGCCAGGTCAGCCAGCCGATCGTCGGCACCGGAATCGGGTCGGGCTCGGTGTCGGCCCAGTCCGGGGTCCAGCTGCCGTCAGCGCCACGCCGCAGGGACCAACAGGTCGAACTGCCAGCGCAGGAGGGCAAGGGACGGTACGGACATCCGGGAGACCGGCATGCCTGTCGACACGATAATCGCGCCGAGCCAGGCGCGAACGATCAGGTGGCGTCGTCGGCGGGGCAGCGGTCGGAGAGGGCGTAGCGGAGCAGGACCACGTCGCCGATCTGACGGGCTTCGGCGAGCCGGGCACGACGGCCGGGGTGCCAGGGGAAACGACCGTCGCCGACGAACCGGGGCGCCCGCCCGTCGCCGACGAAGAACGGGGCGACCACCAGGTGCAGTTCGTCGGCGAGACCGGCGGCGAGGAACTGGGCGTGCACCGTCCCGCCGCCCTCCACCATCAGCCGCCGTACGCCCCGTGCGGCCAGGTCGGTCAGCATCCACCCGGGGTCGACCGGGTCTCCCGCGTCGATCACGGTGGCCAGGCGGCCGAGGCGCTCCCGGGCCTTCTCCAACGCGCCCGTGGCGCAGTAGACGAGTCGGGCCGACTCACCGGCGGTGAAGAAGCGGGCGGTCGGGTCCAGGTCACCCTGGGCGGTCACCGTGACCTTGGCGGGCGACGCGGGTCGGCCGTCCGCCACCCGTTCGGCGCGCCGGTCCGTCGAGCGCACCAGCAGCCGAGGGTCGTCGCGGCGGACCGTGCCGGCGCCGACCAGGATCGCGTCGCAGCTGGCCCGGACCGCGTCGACCCGGTCCAGGTCGTCCTCGTTGGAGAGCAACAGCCGTTGGTCGGAGGCGTCGTCGATGTACCCGTCGATCGACGCGGCGCAACTGAGCAGCACGTACGGCCGCGTGGACTCCGACCGGCCGTTCATCGGGAGACGGGCCGGTCGGCGGTGCGAGTCGTCCGCGCTTCCGCCGCCTCGGTCTCCGCCGCCTTGGCCGCCTTCGCGGCCAGGTAGCCGGCATTGGCCGGGGAGAGGAACACGCTGGTGGGCACCCGTTCGGCGACGTCCACGCCCAATCGCGTCAACTGCTCGGCCTTGTCGGGATTGCTGCTGAGCAGTCGGATCCGCGGCACGCCCAGCGTGGCCAGCATCTGCGCGGCGGCCGTGTAGTCCCGCTCGTCCTCACCGCGCCCCAGCGCGACGTTGGCCTGGTAGGTGTCGAGACCGGCGTCCTGCAACGCGTACGCGTCGAGTTTGGCGTACAGGCCGATGCCCCGACCCTCCTGCCGCAGGTAGAGCAGGAAACCGCCGGTCTCCGCGATGCGCTGCACCGCCTCGTGCAACTGCGGCCCACAGTCGCAGCGTTGGCTGCCGAACACGTCGCCGGTCAGGCACTCACTGTGCGGGCGGACCAGCGGGGGGTCTCCCCCGGCGGCGAGCCGGTCCAGTGCGCCCGCCCAGTCGCCCAGGCCGAAGGCCAGGTGCTCCCGACCGTCCACCAGGCCCTTGAACGTGAACACCCGGACGGTCGTGGCGTAGCCGTCGGGGAACGTCAACGGCACCGTGACCTGCGTACGGATCGTGGCGACCGGCAATGCTTCGGGCATGGGACTCCTCTGTCCGGCGTCACCGACACACGGCGACGCGTACGTCTCACCACCCACTCAACACCCGCCGACGGAGGCGGCTTCCCGGGCGGGGGCCGGGGTCCGGGTCTTCCAGGCGAGCAGCACGGCGGCTCCGGGCAGGCTGGCGACCAACACGAGTGCTCCGTAGACAGTGGCGGTCGCGACACCCTCGGCCGCGCTGAGCCCGGCCGCGCCGAACACCCACGCCGCCACCCCCTCGCGTGGCCCGAAGCCGGCGACGTTCAGCGGCAGGCCCATGGCGAGCAGGGCCAGCAGCGTCAACGGCAGCAACCGCGACAGTGGGGCGTCCGACCCGGCGGTCCGTGCCGCCACCAGGAAGGTGGCCAGGTGACCGGCGACCATCACCGCGGAGGCGATCAGCACGCCGAGCCAGGTGCGCCGGGCCAGCAGGCCGGAGCGTACGTCCGCGACGGCGGTGCGCAGCGCCCGCGCCCAGCGGGAGGGGCCGGCGTTCGGCACGGCCCGGGCCACCAGCACGGCGACCAGCCCGCCTCCGAGAAGCAACGCGGCGGCGAGCGGCAGGTACGGGCGCACCGGCGACGGGAAGGCCGCGAGCACCACCAGCGCGACGCCGACCAGGACCACCTGCCCGGCGGTACGTTCCCAGACCACCGCGCGGATGCCCCGGCTCACGTCACCGGCGTCACGGCCGTGGCGGACCGCCCGGTGCACGTCGCCGAGCATCCCGCCCGGCAGGGTGGCGTTGAGGAACACCGCCCGGTAGCAGTGCGCCACCGCGGTCGCCAGCGGCAGCCGTACGCCGAGGCCGCCGGCGACCAGGCTCCACCGCCAGGCCGCGCAGACCGTGGTGAGCACCCCGATGGCCAGCGCCGCGCCCAACGCGGGCGCGTCGATCAGCCGCACCCCGGCGAGGAACGGGCCGCTGCCCACCTGCCACAACAGGACGGCGAGCAGACCCACCCCACCGACCACTCGTGCCCAGGCCCAGAACATCGGCGTCGGCCCTCCCCTTGAAGATCGTCCACTTGCCCTAGTCCACGTACCCCGGGCGTGAACGGTTCATCCACCGGCGAGGAGGTCACTGTGCT
The DNA here is from genome assembly GCF_029581275.1 of Micromonospora sp. WMMD1155. Lineage (NCBI taxonomy): Bacteria > Bacillati > Actinomycetota > Actinomycetes > Micromonosporales > Micromonosporaceae > Micromonospora > Micromonospora sp. WMMD1155. Next base: position 5,978,849 of record NZ_CP120742.1, on the reverse strand, counting down.
CGACCAGCACGGTGAGCTGTCCGGCCGCCGCCTCGTCCAGCCGACGACGGGCGTACGCCCGGGCGGGACCGGCCAGGTCGGGGCGCTGCTCGCACGCCGCGCCCAGCCAACCCCGCAGCCACTCGGCGGCGAGGTCGGCCTGCTCCGGGCCGAGCCGCCACGGGCTGGGCCGCTCCCGTACGTCGACACCGTGCCGGGCGAACGCGGCGGCGGTGGCGGCGACCGCGTCCGGCCCGAGCAGTCGGCGACCGTCGACGGTGCGCCGCTGGTGCTCGTTGAACGCGGCCTCGACCACCTCGTCCAGCGGGTCGGCCGGGGTGAGCCGGACCCGCCCGGTCACCGAGACGGCGAAGATGGTGGGGCGGCCGACACAGGCGGCCACCACCCGGTCGACCTCCTCGGCGGTGAGCATGTCCAGCAGCGCCGACGCGGTGACCAGGGAGGCATCGGCCAGGTCGGCGGCGTCGAGCCGGGTGAGGTCACCGCAGCGGGTGCTGACGGTCACCGGGGCGCCGTCGGCCGCCACCACCCCGGTCATGCCCTCGGCGACCCGGGCCAGCAGATCCCCGTCCCGGTCGTGCAGCACCCAGTGCTGCGGGCCGGGTAGGCGCGCGGCCACCCACCGGCTCATCGAGCCGGTGCCGCTTCCCAGGTCGTGGATGACGGTCGGGGTCGCGCCGGCCAGCCGGGGGCGGACGGCGTCCAGCAGGTCCTCGGCACGCGCCGCCGCGTCGGCCGGCTCGCGCAGCCGCAGCCAGTCGGCGAACGACAGGGTCTCCTCGACGGTCATCCCGCCACCTCCTTCAGCGCGGCGGCCAGCAGCGCGGTCGTCACCGGCCAGTCGGTCAGGGTGTCGCGGCGGGCCAGGGCGGCATGCCGCAACCGGGCCCGCAACGCGTCGTCGGTCAGCCAACGGACCAGCGCCCCGGCCAGCGCGGCCGGGTCGTGCGGCGCGACCAGCAGGCCCGGCCGGTCCCCGTCGGGCGCGTACCCGAGGGCCTCCGGGAGCCCACCGACCTCGGTGGTCAGCACCGGCAGGCCACGGGCCAGCGCCTCGGTGACGACCATGCCGAACGTCTCGCCCCGGGACGGCAGCACCAGCAGGTCGGCCTCGGCGTACGCGGCGTCCAGCGCCGCACCGGTCAGCGGACCCGCGAATCGCACCCGCTCGGTGAGACCCGCGCCGGTGAGCCGCTCGCGCAGCCGTCGCACGAGATCCGGCTCCCGGTCCAGGGTGCCCGCGCACACCATCGTCCAGGGCAGCCCGACCACCGTGGACAACGCGTCGACGAGTACGTCGTACCCCTTGTGGTGGGTGACCGCCGCGACGCAGAGCAGCCGTCCGCCGGCGGCCGAGCCGGGTGCCGGCGGCGCCGGTCGCACCCCGGGCGGCGCGGCCCGGACCCGGTCGGCGAGGGTCCGGTGGCGGGCCACCAGGTGGCGGCGGGTCCACTCGCTGGTGGTCACGACGGCCCGCGCGGTCGCCAGCGCGCGGGCCTCGGCCTCGTCGTCGAACGGCAGGTGGACGAGGACGACCAGACGCAGCCGCCGGGCGTGCGGGGCGAGGAGGTCGGGCACGGTCGAGGCGATCAGGCCGTCGAGCAGCACCACGGCGTCGTCGGGCAGGGCGGCGAGGACCTCGGCCAGCCTCGCCCGGTCGACCGGGTCGGGGTCCGGCCACGCACCGGGCACCGGGTGCTCACGCACCGACCAGCCGTGCTCGCCGAGCCCGGAACAGATCCGCCGGTCGTACGTGTTGCCACCGCTCGGGGTGGCCGGGTCGTCGATGTCGCCGGGCAGGACGACGTGCACCGGGCGGCCGGTCGTGGCCGACCCGTCGGCGGGCGCCGCCCGCCCGGCATCGATCACAGCGACCGCTCGTAGCCGGCCCAGGCGATGTGCGACTCGTGCAGGGTGACCGCGATGCCGGTCAGGTCCCGCGCCCCGGCGCCCAGGTCGCCCGCGTGCACCCGCTCGGCCAGCCGGTCCGCGATCGTGCGGGCCAGCACCTCGGTGGTGGTGTTCACCCCGGCGAAGGCCGGCTCGTCGTCCAGGTTGCGGTAGGTCAGGTCGGCCAGCACCGCCCGCAACTGCTCGGTGGCCAGGCCGATGTCGACCACGATCCCGTCGGCGTCCAGGTCGGGCCGGCGGAACGTCGCGTCCACGACGAACGTCGCCCCGTGCAGACGTTGCGCCGGACCGAACACCTCGCCCCGGAAACTGTGGGCGATCATGATGTGATCCCGAACGGTCACGCTGAACACTGTCACTCCCCGTCGTCGTAGGTGATGAGGTGGCAGAGCGCGGGCAGGTCGCCGCTGCTCAGTCGGGCAAGCACGTCGGGCAGCTCCGTGAACCGGGACGCGCCGGTGATCAGGGCGTCGAAGGCCGGGTCGTCGAGCAGGTCCAGGGCGAGCGCCAGCCGGTCGGTGTAGCTGCGCCGCCCCCGGCGGGCGGGCGCGACCATGCCGACCTGACTGCTGCGCACGGTCAGCCGCCCGGAGTGGAACGCTCCACCCAGCGACACCTGCACCGGGCGGTCGCCGTACCAGCTCAGCTCGACGACGGTGCCCTCCGACGCGAGCAGGTCCAGCGACAGTTGCAGTCCGTCGCCGGTGGCGCTGGCGTGCACGACGAGGTCCCGGTCGCCGGTCGCGTCGGCCGGTTGGGCGAACTCGACGCCGAGCGCGCCGGCCACCCCGGCCCTCCGGGCGTCGGTGTCGACCAACTCGACCTGCACGCCGGGGAACCGGGCGAGCAGCGCGGCGACACAGCAGCCCACCATGCCCGCGCCCACGACGGTGACCCGGTCGCCGAGCAGCGGCGCGGCGTCCCACAGCGCGTTGACGGCGGTCTCCACGGTGCCGGCGAGCACCGCCCGGGCCGGAGGCACCCCGTCCGGTACGGGCACCACGGCGGTGGCCGGCACGACGTACGCGCTCTGGTGCGGGTGCAGGCAGAACACCGTCCGCCCGAGCAGGTCCGCGGGGCCCTGCTCGACCACGCCGACGCTGAGGTAGCCGTACTTCACCGGGCCGGGGAAGTCACCGTCCTGAAAGGGGGCGCGCATCGCGGCGTACTGGTCGGGGGGCACCCGGCCGGCGAAGACGAGCGTCTCGGTGCCCCGGCTGACGCCGGAGTAGCGGGCTCGGACCAGCACCTCGTCGGGCCCGGGTGCGGGCAGCGTCACCGGACGGATCTCGGCCGCACCGGGCTCGCGCACCCAGCAGGCGTACGCCTCGCTGCTCACGTCGCGCACCTCGTCTCCTGCTCCGGCCAGACCCGACGGTCCGGCTTCCGTGCCCCGGTCGGGGTCGTCGATCATAAACACGGCGCTACGGTGTGCACGGTTCGAAGCCGACTCCGGTGATCTCCAATCCGGACAAAATGGTCATAGCCCTGCTTATTCCCCTATACGCTCCCCTGGCACATCAGAACCAACGGGGGCGTGATGAGAATTTCCTGGTGGAGTGGCCGCAGGTCACGGGTGGCAGCGATGATCGCCGCCGGTGGCGTCCTGGCGCTCAACGGTCTGCTGGTGCCGGGACCCGCCCGGCTCAACCCCGTGCTGGCGGCGGTCGACGAGGCCGTCGGGCCGGTCGACCCGGTCGGCGCGGCCCTGAGCTTCGGCGTGATGACCGAGGGCGACGCCCGGGTGATCAACGACGAGAACGAGGGCACCCTCGCCGTCGGCGGCGACCTCACCTTCGGCAACTACCAGCTGGCCGGGGCGACCGCCGGATCGTTCGTGGTGCCCGGCGACGCCAACCCGAGCGCCCTGGTGGTGGGTGGACGGGTGAACTTCGCCGGCAGCGTCGGCGGCAGCCGCCTCCAGGTGCTCTCCAACGGCTACGCCAAGGTCAACAACCTGACCGGTACCTTCGTCCGCGACACCGACAACAACGGCGCCCAGGTCAACACCCGGATCCTGCCCGCGAACGACTACGACGCCTCGCCCCGGGTCGAACTGGTCACCCGGCAGCCGGTCGCCAGCGTCGGGCCGACCTCACCGATCAACTTCGGCGCCGCCTTCGCCACCTTCCGCGACACCACCGCCAGCCTGGCCACCTGTGACAACACGGTGGTGCTCCGGACGCCGAACGGTGACGTGCTGCCCCGACCGATCCCGCCGGGCAGCAACGCCGTGATCACGCTGACCCCGGGCGTGACGAACGTGCTCAACCTGAGCGCCACGGACCTGGCCAACATCCAGATCCTGACCTTCGCCAACCAGCCCACCGCCGACACCCCGCTGCTGGTCAACGTGGACACCAGCGGCGTCGGCAACACCTTCGCCTGGACCGCCCCGAACTTCGCCGGGATCGGCGGGCCGCAGGCGCGCTACGTCCTGTTCAACTTCCCCACCGCCACCGCGCTCACCCTCACCGAGAACGCCGCAACCGTCGAAGGCACCATCTACGCTCCCAACGCCAGCCTCACCGACCTCTCGGCGAGCAACACCGAGGGCAGCGTCATCACCCGTACGCTGGACCACCGCGGCGGCGAGATCCACTACTTCCCGTTCAGCACCACACTCGCCTGTGAAGGAGCCACACCCGCCGACATCTCGGTGGTCAAGTCGTCGACCACCGCGTTGATCAGCAGCGTCGGCCAGCAGGTGCCGTACTCGTTCCACGTGGTCAACACCGGCGGCGTGCCCCTGACCGACATCTCCGTCACCGACGTGCAGACGCCGCCGTCGTCCAACGCCAACCTCGGCCCGATCACCTGCGCCGCCACCACCCTCGCGCCCGGCGCGAGCACCGCGTGCACGGCCACCTACACCGTCACCCAGGCCGACCTCGTCAACGACGGCGTCACCAACGTCGCCACCGCCCGGGGCACCCCACCCACCGGCCCGCCGGTCGTCTCCGACCCGGATACCCTGACCATCCCGGCGGAAGAGCTCACCGCCGCCGTCACGGTGGTGAAATCCTCCACCACCACGTCCATCACCTCGGTCGGGCAGCAGGTTCCCTACCGGTTCCTGGTTGCCAACACCGGCGGACTGACCCTGACCAACGTGACCGTCACCGACGTGCAGACACCGCCGTCGTCGAACGCCAACCTCGGCCCGATCACCTGCCCGGTCACCACCCTCGCTCCCGGCGCCAGCACCACCTGCACCGCCACCTACACCGTCACCCAGGCCGACCTCGACAACAACGGGGTCACCAACGTCGCCACCGCCCAGGGCACCCCACCCGGCGGCGGCACTCCGGTCACCTCCTCACCCTCGACGCTGACGATCCCCGAGGCCGGTCTGATCGCCGCGATCGCCATCATGAAGACCTCGACCACCACCTCGATCACCACGGTCGGGCAACAGGTGCCGTACCAGTTCCACGTGTTGAACACCGGCGGGTTCACCCTGACCAACGTGAACGTGACCGACGTGCAGACACCGCCATCGTCGAATGCCAACCTCGGCCCGATCACCTGCGCCGCGACCATCCTCGCGCCCGGCGCGCAGACGCTCTGCACGGCCGCGTACACCGTCACCCAGGCCGACCTCGACAACGACGGCGTCACCAACGTCGCCACCGCACACGGCACACCACCCGGCGGCACACCTGTCGACTCGACGCCCGCGACGCTGACCATCCCGGAGAGCGGCCTGGTCGCCTCCATCGCGATCCTGAAGACGTCCACCACCACGTCGATCACCACGGTCGGGCAGCAGGTCCCGTACGAGTTCCACGTCGTCAACACCGGCGGGTTCACCCTCACCGGCGTGACCGTCACCGACGTGCAGACACCACCGTCGTCCAACGCCGACCTCGGCCCGATCACCTGCCCGGTCACCACCCTCGCGCCGGGCGCGACCACCACCTGCACCGCCACGTACACCGTCACCCAGGCCGACCTGGACTTCGGCTCGGTCCGGGACAGCGCGACCGCGCAGGGCACGCCACCCGGCGGTGGCACGCCCGTGCAGTCACCACCGGCGACCCTGACCATCCCGGCCGACGTCGTCACCCCCGGCATCTCGCTGGTGAAGTCCTCGACCACCACGGCGATCACCACGGTCGGGCAGCAGGTGCCGTACCGGTTCCTGGTGGCCAACACCGGTGGCGTGACGCTCAACGGGGTGAACGTCACCGACGTGCAGACACCCCCGTCATCGAACGCCAACCTCGGCCCGATCACCTGCCCGGTCACCACCCTCGCCCCTGGCGCGAACACCACCTGCACCGCCACCTACACCGTCACCCAGGCCGACCTCGACAACGACCAGGTCGCCGACGTCGCCACCGCCCACGGCACACCGGCTGGCGGTGACAACCCGATCGACTCGACGCCCTCGACGCTCGTCATTCCGGCGGCCGACCTGATGCCGTCGATCTCACTGGTCAAGTCCTCCACCACCGTCTCGATCAGCACCGTCGGGCAACAGGTGCCCTACCGGTTCCTGGTGGCGAACACCGGCAACGTGACGTTGTCCTCGGTGAACGTCACCGACGTGCAGACACCACCGTCGTCCAACACCAACCTCGGCCCGATCACCTGCGCCGACGCGACGCTCACCCCCGGCGCGAACACCACCTGCACCGCCACCTACACCGTCACCCAGGCCGACCTCGACAACGACGGGGTCACCGACGTCGCCACCGCCCACGGCACACCACCGGGCAGTGAGACACCCATCGACTCGGCCCCGGCGACGCTGACCATCCCGGACGCAGGGATCGTCGCCGGCATCCAGGTCGTGAAGACCTCCACGACCGTGGCGATCGACATGGTCGGGCAACAGGTCCCGTACCGCTTCCTGGTGGTGAACACCGGCGGGTACACGCTCACCGACGTGAACGTGACCGACGTGCAGACGCCCCCCTCGTCCAACGCCGACCTCGGCCCGATCACCTGCCCGGTCACCACCCTCGCCCCTGGGGCGAGCACCACCTGCACCGCCACCTACACCGTCACCCAGGCCGACCTCGACAACGACGGGGTCACCGACGTGGCGACCGCACACGGCACACCGCCGGGCGGAGGTACGCCGGTCGACTCGCCGCCGTCGACGCTGACGATCCCGGAGTCGGGGGTCGTGGCGGCCATCGAGGTGGTCAAGTCGTCCACCACCGTGGCGATCACCGCACCGGGTCAGCAGGTGCCCTACACGTTCCTGGTCGTCAACAGCGGTGGCTTCACGCTCACCGGGGTGACAATCAACGACACGGTGCTGCCGCCGTCCGAACGCGGCGTGCTCGGGCCGATCACCTGCGGTCCGCAGAACATCCCGAACGGGGAGGTGACCCTGTCGCCGGGTGCCTCCATCGAGTGCCGGACGACGTACACGGTGACGGCTGAGGACTTCACCGGCTCGGCGTTGCGCAACGTCGCCACGGCCACCGGCACACCGCCGCTCGGACCGCCGCCGGTGTCGCCACCGTCTCCGTTCGACATTCCGATCCCGCACCCCGCGATCGCCATCACCAAGTCGGTGACGCCCAGCGTGGTGTCGGCGGCCGGTGACGTGGTCACGTACCAGTTCGTGGTGCGCAACACCGGCAACACCCCGCTCAGCGCGGTGACCGTCGACGAGACGGAGTTCTCCGGCACCGGCACGCCCGGCGCGGTCACCTGCGGCACTGTCACTCTGGCCGCCGGCGAGAGCACCACCTGCACGTCGACCTACGCGGTCACCGCGGCGGACATCGAGGCCGGTCGGATCACCAACACGGCAGTCGCCGTCGGTACGCCGCCGACCATTCCCGGACAGGAGCCACCCGCACCGGTACGCTCCACACCCGCCACCGCCGAGGTCACCGCCACCCGCGGTGCGGCCATCACCGTCGTGAAGTCGAGCAGCACCGACCGGATCCACCGGCCGGGCCAGCACGTGCCCTTCCAGTTCGTGGTCACCAACACCGGGCAGGTGACGCTGACCGGCGTGACGATCACCGACACCCTGACCGCGCCGGCCTCGGCGACCGACCTCGGCCCGATCACCTGTGGTCCGGAACGGACACCGAACGGCTCCGTCACCCTCGCCGCCGGTGCCGCCGTCACCTGCACGGCGACGTACACGGTCAGCAAGGCCGACTACCACCACGGTTCGGTACGCAACACCGCGACGGCGACCGGCACCCCGCCGGAGGGCCCGGCACCGGTCTCACCCGAGTCCACGATCACCATTCCGGTGAAGGGCAAGCTCCCGGTGACCGGTGATTCGTTCCCGATCGGCGGATGGATGGGCGCGGGCGTGCTGGCGGTGCTCCTCGGCGCCACTCTGCTGCTGATCGTCCGGCAGCGCAGGACCCGCGCCTAGCGCGGAGCGTTCGCGAGGGTCGGACCGGAGGGGAACCGGTCCGGCCCTCGCGGCACGTCATCTGACGACCACGACACAGCAGGCAATCCGCTTCAGCGTCAGAGCAACGAGTTGGACTGGGACCTGCGCGTGACACTTCGCTGTTGTACTTCCGGCGGCTGCCTGGTCCAGCCGACGAAGCGGCGGTGCAGGGTGCCGACGGGTACCCAGGCCATGTCCTCGGAGGCTTGGATGAGGTAGGCACCGAGGTAGAGAGCCAGCGACACCGGCGCGTCTGCGTACTCCGCGCGCAGTTCACGCCGCCGCGTCGGACACGGCCACGGCAGGTCGCAGCCGCCGCAGCTCCAGATCGGCATGACCGGGCCGTGGCTGGTCATCGCACACCGCCTACAAACCGAACGACGAGCGCGCTAACCTGCCGTCTGGTCGCCCACTCCACCTGCCAACACGGGTACGGAGCCAACCGCGCCCACCACACACGGCAATCGACACACCCTCCGTCCAGCCCCGACCGTGCACCGCGAGGATCGCCCCTTCGAATGCACCGCTCACTGCTCACCTGCCTGCGGCCAGTGCCCGCGATTGATCGGTATCCGGTGCCGGGCACGGCAAGGCAGGTCGACCCCGCATCGACAGGTTCGCCGCTGGAGCTGTGAGGACCACACCGGCCGATGCCGCCGCGCCAAGGTCAACGCGGTGGCCGAGATGTACTCGTCATACGACACGCGCCGGTTGCTCACCGTTGACCGGCCGGACGAACTGGCCACGCGTCGAGTCACCGGAGGCCCTCCGGTCGGCGTGCTCTGAGCTGGTCCACCGATTCATGATGGCCGTCCTGGCACCGCCGCAGTCGCCTCGCGTGGTCGAGTAGGCGCTGCTGCGCCGCCGACTGCTCAACATCCTGGTACCGCTGCCCGGTCCCGGGCGGTGGCGGCGGCTGAGGCCGCCGAAGCAGCCACCGTATCAACGCGCACAGCTCAGACCAGATCGACACAGACCCGCCCCCTTCGATCGAGCAACAGGGGACGGCGACGAGCATCTGTCCGGCTCTTTCGAGTGTCAAGCAGGCACACGCTCGCCGCCGCCAGTGACCGGGACGCTACGAGTGGTCACCGGCTGCGGCAGGGAGACTTTGTACCTCAGGGAGGGTTACCCGATCATGCCGATGGCGAGAGCCAACTCTCGGGCGTCCTCACCGACCGTTCCTGGCCGGTTCGACAGTTCCAGCGCAACAGTACGGGCGTACGGGTTATATCGCACCGTGTCAACGCTCTCCCGCAGTGCCCGACCGAGCAGGTGCACCGCCGCGACCTCCCCACGGTCCAGCATGTGCGCCCGGGCAGCATCGATCAGCGCGGCAGCCCGGCGGGTCTGCGAGGGCAACCCCCGATAGTCGGTGGTGTCGGCCCGCCGCACCGCCTCACCCGTGCGGCACAGGTCCGTCTCGATGGAAACCGCGTACGCCGCACAGGCCGCCGATCCGAACATCAGCCACGGATGGACGTACCCGTCACCGAGCCGGCTCGCGGCCGAGTCAGCGGCATCCCACGCCCGCCACGCCCGACCGGCCCGGCCAGCCTTGCTGTGGCCCAAGGCGATCCCGAGCTGCACCTGACCCCATCGCGCCAACTGCTCACCACCCGCGGCCGGGTCAACCAGACCCCCGGCCTCGACCAGTACCTGCTCGGCGGCATCCGCCTGATTCGCGCCCCGAAAGACGTGCGCGTAGTACCAGGCCGCCACCGCCATCGCCGCCGGGTCGTCGGCGTCCTGGGCCGCCGACAGCGCCCGGTCGGCAGCAAGCCACACCAACTCCGGCAACGGCTGGTGCGCAAGGTACAACTGCACCAGGTGGTACACCCGCGCCAACTCCACCAACGCTGGCCGACGGTCCCCGCCGTCAAGCATCCGGGCACTCCGCTGCGCATCCGTCAGCAACCCGGGAAGCACCACCGCCACCGCCGTACGCTCGGTCGTCGACCGATGCCACAAGGCCCATGCCTGATCCACCAGATGACGCAACACGACGACCGGCGTCACCGCGCCAACCGGCACCGAGGCCCGCTGCATCACCGCAGCGACCTTGCCGATCTCAGAATGCCCCGCCCTGGTCACCGAAGCCACCGGCAACGACTGATCACCGGTCAGATCCGCTAGATCCGGAATGTCGAGCACCTCGGCCAGCCGCAACAGCATGGGCAGGCGTGGCGGCAGTAGACGGCCGTTCTCCAACGCCTTGACCCACTCCGCGCTACGCCCGACCAGCCCGCCGAGAACGGGCCGGGTCTTCCCCGCACGCTCGCGATACGTCCGCAGACGCGCACCAAAGGCCGCAGGATCGCTCATCATCGTCTCCCAGGTAGCGGTCCGGGCAGCGGACTCCCAGCCACTACACGGCAGACCACTACAGTCGACGGTACTCCCGACACCGCACCGACGCGCCCCACCACGACGGCTAATACCGTAGCCGCCGGGCGAGCGTCTCCGATCCTCGGCAAACCCAGGCCCGGGGCAGGCACGTCGATCCTCGCTGGTGAGATCTGGGCGCTCCGACGCGTGACGTACTCCCGGCGGTCTTGGAGTCGTTGCGGCCCCGCCGGAGGCACGGAAACCGCACCCCACCGGCAAATGCCAGCTCACGCCTTAAGCGGTCAGGACCCGGATGAAGAACGCCAGGGTGTCGCGGACCAGCGGCTCCAGCGGCGCTCCGCCGAAGCAGTGATCGGCCCCTTGCACCACCGACAACTCGACCTCGGCGCCGGCCGCCGTCAGTGCCGCGGCTAGCTCCTCGCTCTGCCCCACCGGTACGACCACGTCCTGGTCGCCGTGGACCAGCAGCATGGGTGGGGCCTGGTCGGTCACGTAGGTGATCGGACTGGCCGCCCGGCCCACCTCCGGGTTGTCGGCCAACGGGGCGCCGATCAGAAGAGACTCGGGCGAGTCGGCCGCGTCATGGTCGATCGTGCCGGACGGGTGCGCCTGCGACTGCATGGTCAGCAGGTTCGACGGCGCGTACCAGCAGACTGCCGCCCGGACGCCGCTGTCGTCCTGTTCGTCCCCGGTCAGCGCGACCATCGCGGCCAGGTGCCCACCGGCCGACTCGCCCCACACCCCGATCCGCTCGCGGTCCACGCGCACCGTGTCGCCGTGTCGGCGCAGCCAGCGCACCGCCGCCTTGACGTCGTCGAGTTGGGCGGGAAAGGGCGCCTCGCCGCTCAGTCGGTACTGAGCGGAGGCGACGGCGAACCCGGCCCGGATGGCGGCGGTGAACGGATCCGCCTCCATGAGCCAGTCCGGCGGGCGCTTCGGCGAGCCGAACAGCCATGCTCCGCCGTGGATCCACACCAGGACCGGGACCGGTCGGGGTGCCGCCACCGGCACGACAAGGTCCAACGTCAGCGGGCGGAAGCCCGGTACCTCGTTGACGACGATGTCACGGTGCTCGATCCGGTCGGGCCAACGCCGGGATGCCGCATCGGTCATCGGCCCATCCTCGCACCAGTCCGGTGCGGTTGATCGACACGAGATCGTGGAAGTCGGGGTGTCGACGTGGCCCGGATACCCCGACATCGGTGAACCTGAGTTGATCAAAGATTCTCGTCGGGCGCGGACGGGCGGGCGCGGACGTGCAGCCGCTCCCCCTGTGGCCCGAAGAGGATCAGGGCCTCCGCGGTGCCGGGGCCGGGGTTGAGGACGCGGTGCGGGACCCGGGTGTCGAACTCGGCCACCTCGCCCGACGTCAGGATCAGATCGTTCTCGCCGAGCAGGAGACGCAGCCGGCCGGAGAGCACGTAGAGCCACTCGTACCCCTCGTGGGTCTGCTGGCTCCGGTCGCCGCTGGGTGCCTCCGGCGGGAAGATCAGCTTGAACGCCTGCAGACCCCCGGGTCGGCGGGTCAGCGGCAGGTACGTGATGCCGTGCCTGACGATCGGTTTGGGGCGTACCCGAGGGTCGCCGGTGTCCGGTGCGTCGACCAGCTCGTCGAGCGCCACCTGGTACGCGCGGGCCAGCGGGAGCAGCAGCTCCAGGGTGGGCCGGCGGCTGCCGGATTCCAGCCGGGACAGGGTGCTCACCGAGATGCCGGTGAGGTCGCCGAGCTGGGTCAGCGTGATCCCGCGTTTGGTGCGCAGGGCGCGCAGCCGGGGGCCGACCCCGGCCAGCGCGACGGCGTCGTCTTTTGCCATAACGGCAAGGATAGTTGCCACCCGGCTGGTGGCGACGGATGGTGGTCCCAGACGACAAGCAAGAGGAGAGGCCAGTGGACGAGACATACGACGTGGTGGTGGTGGGCGGCGGCGCCGCGGGGCTCAGCGGTGCCCTGGCGCTGAGCCGGGCCCGACGGTCGGTGCTGGTGGTCGACTCCGGTGAGCCGCGCAACGCGCCCGCCGACCGGATTCACAACTACCTGGGCCGGGAGGGGACGCCGCCGGGCGAGTTGCTCGCGACCGGGCGGGCCGAGGTGGCCGGGTACGGCGGGCAGTTCCGCACCGGTCGGGTGGAGGCCGCGACCCGGGACGACGACGGGTTCCGGCTGACCCTCGACGGCGGGGATTCGGTGCGGGCCCGGCGGTTGCTGGTGACCACCGGCCTGACCGACGAACTGCCCGACGTGCCCGGCCTGGCGCAGCGGTGGGGGCGCGACGTGCTGCACTGCCCGTACTGCCACGGTTGGGAGGTCCGGGACCGGCGCATCGGCGTCCTGGCGACCGGGCCGCTGGCCGTGCACCAGGCGGAGATGTGGCGACAGTGGAGCCCCGACGTGCTGCTCCTGCTGCACGACTCCCCCGCACCGGACGCGGAGGTCGCCGAGCGGCTCGCCGCCCGGGGCATCGCGGTGGTGCCGGGTCCGGTCGCCGAGGTGGAGGTGACCGACGACGCGTTGACCGGCGTACGGCTCGCCGACGGCCGGGTGGTGGCGCTCGACGCCGTTGTGGTGGCGACGCGGCTGACCCCTCGCGCCGGGCTGCTGGTGGGGCTGGGTCTGGCCCCGGAGGAGGTGACGATGGGTGAGCACGTGATCGGTGCCCAGATCCCGGCCGACGCCACCGGCGCGACGAGCGTCCCGGGCGTCTGGGTGGCGGGCAACGTGGCCGACCTGCGCGCTCAGGTGATCACGTCCGCCGCGGCCGGTCTCAACGCCGGAGCCGCGATCAACGCGGATCTGATCGCCGAGGACACCCGTGTCGCGGTCGCCGCGTACCGGGAGTTGGTGGCCACCGCGTTCGAGGAGCCGGCGTGGGAGGAGCGCTACCAGTCCCGACCGGCGGTGTGGAGTGGTCGACCGAACCCACAGTTGGTCGCCGAGGTCGCGGACCTGCCGCCGGGGCGTGCGCTGGACGTGGGCAGCGGGGAGGGCGCCGACGCGGTGTGGCTGGCGGAGCGCGGCTGGCAGGTCACTGCGGTGGACATCTCCGCCACCGCGCTGACCCGGGCCGCCGCCAACGCCGACACCGTGGGCGTCGGCGACCGGATCGAGTTCACGCACGCCGACCTGCGCGACAAGCCGCCGGCCGAGGAGGCGTACGACCTGGTGTCCGCGCAGTTCATGCACCTGCCGCCGGTGCAGCGGCAGGAGCTGTTCGCCCGGTTGGCGGCGGCGGTGGCTCCCGGCGGTGTTCTGCTGATCGTCGGGCACCACCCGTCGGATCTGTGGACGACGGTCCGGCGGATGCACATGCCGGACATGATGTACACGGCGGAGGGCGTGGCCGCCGACCTGGACCCGTCGCACTGGGAGGTGCTGACGGCCGAGGCACGCCCCCGCCCGGCCACCGACCCGGACGGCAACGAGGTCATCCTCCACGACGCGGTCCTCCTCGCACGCCGCCGCTAACGGGCGACCTGCGTCGATCATGGAGCCGTGTCGGGTGGCAAAGGTGGTGAATCCCCAGCTTTCCGGCACCACCAGTCCATGATCGACGCAGGAGAGAGCGGGCTGCGGGGCGACAACGTGAGAGGTGGTGGGGCGGGACTTCGCATCAGCTCGGCTCGGCGGTAGCGTTGCGCCACACTGACGGCCCACGGGGCAGGCGACCACCGACCCTGACGCCCCCGAATCGTACGGAGGATGGTGCATGTCCATCGGCGCTGAGCCGCGCGCAGGACGCGACGATGCGGCCTCGCGGCCGACCTTCGAGCTCGCCCTGCGCGGCTACGACAAACGCCAGGTGGACCGACACCTGGAGCAGCTCGACGGCCAGATCGCGATGCTCAGTGGGGAGCACGGGCGCTCCGCCGTCCGGGTCCGTGAGTTGACCGCCGAGGTGCAGCGCCTGCGAACCGAACTAGCCGACCTTCAGGAGAAACCGGTGCAGGTGGACCGCGCGACGATCCACGACCTGGGCCCGATGGTCGCCGAGATCATGGCTCTCGCCGACAAGCAGGCCACCATGATCACCGAGTCGGCCACCGACCGCGCGAACGAGCTGCGCAGCGAGGCGGAGCAGATCCTCGCCGACACCCGGGAACGCGCGGCGCAGGCACGCCAGGATCTGGCCGAGGAGTTGACGACCCGGCGGGCCGAGCAGGAGCAGGCGCACGAGGAGCGGCGCACGCTGGCCGAGGCCGAGTTGACGGCGATCCGTGAGCACGCGGAGCAGTTGCGCGCCGACGGTGAGGCGGCGCACGAGCGCGCCCAGCACGAGGCGAAGCGGATCACCGAGCAGAGCGCCCAGCAGCTCAACCAGACCCGGGTGGCCGCCGACGCGCTGATGAAGTCGGCGCGTACGCAGATCCAGCAGGAACTCCAGTCGGCCCGCGCGAAGAACCAGCAGGAGATGGCCCAGTGGCAGGCCAGCGTGGAGCGGGAGGTCAACGAACGGCGGGCCGCCGCCGAGCGGGACATCGCCGAGCAGCAGGCCGCCGCCGAGCGCGAGCTCGCCGAGCAGAGCAGCGCGACGGAGCAGCAGATCGCCGCCCTGCTGGCCGAGGCGCAGCAGCACGTGACCGAGCTGCGTAACCGCGCCGACGAGCAGGCGGCCATCCACCAGGAGAAGCTCACCGCGCTTCAACAGGAGATCGAGGAGCGCCAGCAGGAAGCCACCGAGCTGAACGCCGAGCTGGACACCGCCCGTCAGCAGCTCGCCGAGATCCGCCAGGAGGGCGAGACGCTGGAGGACGAGCTGTCGAGGATGCAGCAGCGGCTCGGCGAGGTCCGCCGGGACCTCACCGCCGAGAGCGCCCGGCTGGAGGAGGCCCGACGGGCCGGGGACTCCGCCGAGCGACACGCCAAAGAGGTCCGTGCCCGGGTGCAACGGGAGGCGAAGCGGGTGGCCGACCTCGCCGCCGCCGCGGTCATGGCCGCGGCCGCCGGCGGGACGGAGACCGCCGAGTACCCGATGGTCGGCCCCCGTTCCGACACGGACCGGCCCACTGCCGAGCGGGCGGGGGTCGAGCGGCTCACCGTCGACCGCACCGGAGTGCCACCGGTCCTCGCGGAGCGGCCCGCCGACGAGGACGCGGGCACTGACCCGGCTCCGGCCGACCAGGCACCGGCGTACTCGGTCCACCAGGTGGCGGACCACTCACCCGACGAGGTCGCGGCCGAGCCCGCCGAGCGGACCGGCGACCCTGTCGATACGCCGGAGTCGACCGACGAACCGGCCGCCGAGCGTCCGGCGACGCAGGAGGTACGCCCCGAGCCGACCTTCCCTCGGCACATCGGCACTGACGCGCCGACGCCCGTACCGTTCCTCGCCTTCGGGCAGCCGGTCAGCGAGAACGGCTCCGCCCGCCACTGACCTTCGCGGCGGTGGGACCGGGCCCCGGACACCCCGGTCACCAGCGGTGATCAAGTGATGAGAAGTAGCTCGGAAAGGGCCGGAAGACCTCCTTTTCATCACTTGATCAAGGGACGGGTGGCGGCTAGGGCGGATTCTGCGGAGAACCCGGTCGCCACGCACGTCGGAGCTGTCAGGCTGGGCTGGCCGTCGCGTACCAGCCAGCGGCGTGCGCCAGCCTGCCCGCCCGCCGAGAGGAGCAGCCGGTGACCGACCGACCGGAGGAGTTCGACCTGCTCGTCGTGGGCGGCGGCAAGGCCGGCAAGACGTTGAGCATGGACGTCGCCCGGTCCGGGCAGCGGGTCGCCATGGTCGAACGCGGCATGATCGGCGGCAGCTGCATCAACGTGGCGTGCATCCCGACGAAGGCACTGGTGACCAGCGCAAGGGCGGCCCGCCAGCTGCGCGACGCGGGCGCGCTCGGCCTGGTGGTGCAGGGCGGCCAGGTCGACGTCGATCTGCTGCGGGCGCACAAGCAGGATGTGGTCGAGGGGATGGTGGCCGCCAACCGGCAGCAGTTCCTCGACTCCGGCCTGCACCTGGTGATCGGCGAGGCCCGGTTCGTCGGTCCACGGACGGTGCGGGTGTCGCTCGCCGACGGCGGCGAGCGGGTGCTGCGCGGCGCGGACGTGGTGATCAACACGGGTACGCGTCCGCACCTGCCCTCGGTGCCCGGGATGGCCGAGGCCGGGGTGTTGACCAGCGACACGCTGCTGCGCCTGGACCGGGTTCCGGCCCGGTTGGTGGTGCTCGGCGGCGGCACCGTCGGGGTGGAGTTCGCGCAGATGTTCGCGTCGTTCGGCAGCGCGGTGACGCTGGTCGAGGGCGGGCCGCGGCTGCTCACCCGCGAGGATCCCGACATCAGTGACGCGGTGATGCGGGTCTTCGTCGACGACGGCATCGACGTACGGGTGGGTGTCGCGGTGGCGCGGGTCGACCGGGACGCCGACGGCACGCTGCGGGTGACGCTCGACGACGGCAGCGCGGTGATCGGGGACGACGTGCTGGTGGCCGCCGGCCGGGAACCGGTCACCGACTCCCTCGACCTGGACGCGGCCGGCGTACGCCTCAGCGAGCGGGGCTTCGTGGAGGTCGACGAGCACCTGCGCACCAGCGCCGAGCGCACCTGGGCGGCCGGAGACGTCGCCGGCAGCCCGCAGTTCACCCACGTCTCGCTGGACGACTACCGGATCATCCGGGCGAACCTCGCGGGTGGACAGCGCAGCACCGCCGACCGGCTCGTCCCGTACACCGTCTTCACCACCCCGGAGCTGGCCCGGGTCGGGCTCACCGAGACCGAGGCGCGTCGCGCCGGGTACGACGTCCAGGTGGCCCGCCTACCGGTCGCCGCGATCCCCCGGGCACGCACCCTGCGGCAGACCCAGGGCATGTGGAAGGCGGTCGTCGACGCGGGCACCGACCGGATCCTCGGTGCGGCGCTGCTCGGCCCCGAGGCCGGCGAGGTGATCACGTCGGTGCAGTTGGCCATGCTCGCCGGGATGCCGTGGACCGCTCTGCGCGACGCGGTCATCACCCACCCGACCATGACCGAGGGTCTCAACCTGCTCTTCGCCTCGTTACAGTCCCGCCCGGTCCGCTGACCTCGGGCTCGACGGGCTCCTGGCCGGCGATGTCGTCGCGTACCCGCTGTTGGAAGGCGCGGGCCTGCGCGCCGGTCGGTGGCGGGCCGCCGTGGCGGGCGGCGACCGCGCGGTGGATCACCTCGGTCCGGTCACCGGTGTCGACCAACCGCTGACCGGCCGCGACCTTGGCGAGCCAGACGCCGTCTCGGTGCCGCACCAGTGACCGGCAGGCGCCGAGCACCGCGTCCTCCGTACCGGGCGCGGGCTGGTCGTCCGGTGGTGTCGGCAGGGCGAGCCACCAGGTCAGCGCCTCGACGAGCAGCCGACGCAGGTCGGCCGCCGTGAGGTCGGCGAAGACCTCCCCGGCCGGCGGTCCGAGCAGCGGCAGACCGCTCTGGTGCAGGATGCTGCGGTCCAGCCCGTACCAGAAGCGCCCGTCGGCGGCCGGCCGGTCGGCCGGGTCGAGTGTGCGCCGGAACGGCATGGCCGCGCCCGTGTTGAGTTCGACCTCGAAGCCGGGCTCGGGTGTGCCGGAGGCGGCCACCGCCCGGTCGTAGACCACCAGCTCCAGTCCTCGTGCCGGGCAGGGCAGCGCCTCGTGCCGCAGCCGCGCCACCAGCTCCCTTTTGGCCGCCGCAGGGAGCGGCCCGGCGCTGACCAGCGCCACGTCCACGTCACTGCGGCCGGGTTGGTAGGCGCCCAGCCCCACCGAGCCGGCGGCGTACGCGCCGACCAGGTCGGCCCCGAGCACGTCCCGGGCGGCGGCGACCAGGTTGTCGAGGTAGTGCGCGAGTACGGAGTCCACGCGCTCATGGTGGCGTGCGGACGACGACGGCCCGACGTCGGGGCCGTGGGAGGTAGGGACCGCCGCACCGGGCATTCCGTGTCAACTACCGCGAACTTTCGCACGAGCATCGGCAACTTTTGATGAATCGGGGTGAAGACATGGACACCCAGATCGAAACCCCTTAATGTCTCGACCCATCCACCCGGTGTTTCCGCAATGTCACTCGTCGGCGTCGAGGGCGTTACGGCACCGGGCCGACGGCCTCCCTCACCGCTGCTCCTCGCCCGGCCGTCGGACACTCCACCGCCTCTGGAGGAACGATGGGCACACGCCTGCTACGCCGACTCCGCAAACCCGCCCTCGGTACGCTCGCACTCATCCTCACCGCCGGCCTCTGGGCCGCTCCGGCCACCGCCGCCCCCGCCCAGGAACCGGGTGTCACGCTGCGCGTCTTCGACGTGCAGGTGCCGCTGTCCGAGATCTGCACCCTCAAGCCGGCGCAGACCCCCAACGTGGACAAGCTGATGCCCACGATCAACTGGACCTCGGCGGCCGACTTCGGCTTCGAGGACGACTTCGTCTCGCAGGTGCTCGGCAACATCACCACCACCCAGGCCGGCAGCTACACGTTCCGGCTCAGCAGCGACGACGGGTCCAAACTGGCCATCGACAACACCGTGGTGATCAACCACGACGGGTTGCACGGCGCGACCCCACCCAAGGAGGGCACCGTCACCCTCACCGCCGGGCTGCACCCGCTACGCATCGACCACTTCGAGCGAGGAGGTGGGCAGCAGATCACCCTGGAGTGGAAGACGCCCGGCTCGTCGTCCTTCGTGGTCGTACCGAACTCGGCGCTCAGCACCGACGCCGGCGTGGTGCGGGTGACCGCGCCGGGCCGCAAGGAGTGCGAGGGCATCGCCGACACTCCCGGCGACGGTCTGCCGCTGACCGGGGTGCACCCCGGGTACACGCTGACCAACCTGCGGCCCAGCGGGTTCCAGCCGAAGGTCACCGGCATGGACTGGCTGGCCGACGGCCGACTGGTCGTGTCCACCTGGGGCGGCAGCGACCAGTCCGGCACCTCCCAGGACGGTGAGGTCTGGATCCTCGGCAACACCGGCGGCGCGACCACTCCGGGCGCGGTGACCACCAAGAAGATCGCCGGTGGACTGAAGGAGCCGATGGGGCTGAAGGTCGTCGACGGAGTGGTCTACGTCTCGGAGAAGCAGCGGCTCACCCGGCTGGTGAACACCGGCGGCGACGAGGTGGCCGAGCGGCTGGAGACGGTCGCCACCTGGCCGTACGGGGGCAACTTCCACGAGTTCGCCTTCGGCCTGCTCTACGCCGACGGGTTCTTCTACCTGAACCTCTCGGTGTCGATCAACTCCGGCGGCGCCACCACCAACCCGCAGCCCGCCACCAACCGGGGCACCACCCTCAAGGTCAACAAGGACACCGGCGCGGTCAGCTACGTCGCCGGGGGCCTGCGCACCCCGCACGGCATCGGGTGGGGCCCGGAGGGCGGCATCTTCGTCACCGACAACCAGGGCGGTTGGCTGCCCTCGTCGAAGCTCCTGCACGTCAAGCAGGGCCGCTTCTTCAACCACTTCACGAACCCGGCCGGCCCGTTCGACACCAACCCGGTCACCCCTCCGGTGCTGTGGATGCCGCAGAACGAGATCGCCAACTCGCCCAGCACCCCGCTGTACCTGACCAGCGGCCGATACGCGGGCCAGTTCGTCATCGGCGACGTGACGTACGGCGGTCTCCAGCGCGCGAACGTGGAGAAGGTCAACGGCGAGTACCAGGGCGCCCTGTTCCGGCTCACCCAGGGCCTGGAGGCGGGTGTCTCCGAGGTCAACGTCGGTCCGGACGGCGCGATCTACGTCGGCGGGCTCGGCGCGGGCGGCAACTGGGGCCAGACCGGCAAACTGGCGTACGGCCTGCAGAAGCTCACCCCGAACAGCACCACGACCTTCGAGATGCTCGCCATACGCGCCACCACCGCCGGCTTCGAGGTGGAGTACACCCAGCCCGTGTCGGCGGAGACCGCCGCCGACCTGGCCGCGCGTTACAAGATCAAGCAATGGAGGTACGTGGCGACGTCGAACTACGGCGGTCCGAAGATCGACGAGGAGACGCTCACCGTCACCTCGGCCACCCTCTCGTCGGACGGCAGGAAGGTCAACCTGGCGGTGGCCGGTCGCAAGGCGGGCCACGTGGTCCACCTGCGCTCGCCACGACCGTTCAGCTCCACCAGCGGTCAGTCACTGTGGAGCACCGAGGCGTGGTACACGCTCAACGCCATCCCGGGCGTCACCCCACCGCCCGGTGACGGGACCAACCTGGCGCTCAACAAGCCGGCCGTCGCGGACAGCTCCTGCTCGACGAGCGAGGGCCCGGCCAAGGCCGTCAACGGCAGTGTGACCGGCGGCAACAGTGACAAGTGGTGCTCGAAGGGCACCACCAGGTACCTCCAGGTCGACCTGGGCGCGAGCCACACGGTGAACCGGGTGGTGGTCAAGCACGCCGGGGCCGGCGGTGAGGACCCGGCCTGGAACACCCGGGACTTCACGATCGCGTCCAGCGCTGACGGCACGACCTGGACCACCCGCGCCACGGTCACCGGCAACACCGCGAGCACCACCACCCACAACCTGGTCGCGCCGGGCACCCGCCACGTTCGGTTGGCGATCACCGCACCGACCAGCACGACCGACACGGCCGCGCGGATCTACGAGCTGGAGGTGTACGCGAGCGCGGGCGCGCCGGGCAGTATCACCGGCGTCGGCGGCAAGTGCCTGGACGTGGACAACGCGGGCACCGCCGACGGCACGAAGGTGCAGCTGTGGACCTGCAACAACACCGCAGCGCAGTTGTGGAGCCGCGTCGGTGACACGTACCGTGCGCTGGGCAAGTGCCTGGACGTGGACAACGCCGGCACCGCCGACGGCACGAAGGTGCAGCTGTGGACCTGCAACGGCACGGGTTCGCAGGTGTGGCAGCCGCAGTCCGACGGGTCGCTGCGCAACCCGCAGTCGGGCAAGGTCCTCCAGGCCGCCGGCGGTGGCACCGCCGACGGGACGCAGATCCAGATCGGCACCAACACCGGTGCCGCCCACCAGAAGTGGGTGGTCAACGCCACCTGACGACGGAGGGGCCGGACCGAATCACCGGTCCGGCCCCGCGCCCGCGTCAGGGGCCGTGCGGCAGCGGCTGCGCCAGCGCCCGCAGATCCGCCGGGAGCTGGGCCAGCGCGTCCTCGAACTCGCGGTGCCCGACCACCCGGTGCATCGTCTGGAGAACCGCCCGGGTGCCCCGCTCGGCGGCCGCGCGGTCGATACCGGCCCGGTCGGCGACCCGGCGCAGGAACTCGTCGAAGCCGAACGCCTCCGGCGGTTCGGCGGCCTTGACCAGCAGTGGGCTCAGCTCGTCGGCCAGGTGCGGGGCCAACGCGCCCGCCTCACCGCCGCTGAGCCGCTCGGTGAGGGTCCGCAGAACGGCCTCGGTCAGTGGGCGTGCCTGCTCCGGCGGGACCCCCGCCCGTGCCGCGACCTTGTCGACGAACCCCAGCTCGGCCATGCCCCCGCCCTTCGTCCCGGAGACGCGTGGCTACCCGGGGCCCCCGACGGCAAACCCCGGCAGCCGCGGCGGGATCGTTCTGGTGGTTGCTCCGCGCGGCACCGTCCCCGTCTCGTACCGTGAGGTCGGACCGGGAATCCGACGGCTGCCGACGGTGGCCCGTGCCGCAGGAGGAGCAGATGGCCGTCGACCTACCCGACGTGATCGACAGGTACTTCCGGGCCGTCAACGACCGGGACCTGGACGCCTTCGTCGCCTGCTTCGCGGACAACGCGACCGTCGCCGACGAGGAGCGGCTGTACGACGGGCGGGCCTCGATCCGCGCGTGGCGGCAGAAGACGATGGACGCCTACGCGTACACCGCCGAGCCGGTCCGGGTGACCTCGCAGGCGGGCGACTCGTACTTGGCCCTCACCCGGGTCACCGGCGACTTCCCCGGCAGCCCCGTCGAGCTGCGATACCGGTTCACCCTGCGCGACGGCCTGATCGGCGCCCTGGACATCCGCCCGTAGCCGCTGGAGACCGCCTGACGGGAGAAGCGACGTGCCGCGAGTATGGCTCATCACCGGTTGTACCCGAGGTCTCGGCCGAGCCCTCGCCGAAGCCGTGCTGGCCGACGGCGACCAACTGGTCGCCACCGCACGGAACCCGGCACAGCTCGAAGCCCTCCGCGACCGGTACGGCGACCAGGTCCAGCCGATAGCCCTCGACGTCACCGACCCGGCCGCCGCCCGCGACGCGGTCCGCACCGCCGTGGACGGGTTCGGTCGCCTGGACGTCCTGGTGAACAACGCCGGGTACGCCGACGTCGCCGCGATCGAGGACATCACGGAGGACGACTTCCGCGCGCAGATCGACGCGAACTTCTACGGGGTGGTCAACCTGTCCCGCGCCGCGTTGCCGACGATGCGAGAGCAGGGGCGGGGGCACATCGTGCAGATCTCCAGCGTCGGCAGCCGGGTCGCCAGCATCGGCCTGGGGGCGTACCAGGCCGCCAAGTGGGCGGTCAGCGGCTTCTCCGGTGTGCTCGCCAGGGAGGTCGCGGCGTTCGGGATCCGGATCACCAGCATCGAGCCGGGCGGGCTGCGCACCGACTGGGCCGGCTCGTCGATGAGTGAGTTGCCGATCAGCGAACCGTACCGCCCGGTCATCGACCCGGCCGTGCAGCGGCTGCGTCAGGGCAGCGGTAACCAGCCCGGGGATCCGGTCCGCGCCGCACAGGCGATCATCCGGATCACCCAGGTCGACGACCCGCCGCTGCGGTTGCTGCTCGGCGCCGACGCGGTGGCGGCCGCCTCGGCGGCCGCCGAGGCGCTCGCGGCGTCCGACGCGCGGTGGCGGGAGCTGAGCGAGTCCATCGCCTTCGACGCGGCACCCTGATCTGCGACGAGGTCACCGTGCTCACCAGCGCCGGGGAGACCGTCGTACGGATTCGCCTGGCCCTGTGCGTGGCCACGGCGATCCACTCCCTTCCCGGCCAGGTGAGCTGCCACAATGCGGACAGACCGGCCCGACTGTGGAACCGGGTCGACCCTGACCGGGAGGACCGCACGATGCCGGACAGCGCACGCGAGGCAGAGCTGCTCGACGCCGAACGCACCCTCCAGGCCGCCCAGCGGGCCGGTGACGTCGACGCCCTCGACCAACTGCTCGTCGACCAACTGATCTGCGTCGGCCCGGACGGTCGCACGTACACCAAGCAGGACGACCTGTCGGAACACCGGGAGCGCCGCTCGGTGGTCCGGGAGCTGGTCGAGGAGGAGCTGGACCTGCTCGTCGTCGGGTCGACCGGGGTGACGTTCTTCCTGGGCCGGGTCGCCGGGACCTTCGACGGGTCGCCGTTCTCGGCTCGCCTGCGCTACACCCGCACCTGGATCCACGACGACCCGCACGGCTGGCGGGTCCTCGCCGCGCACATCAGCCCGGTCTGACCCGGGTCGGGGTCGTCTCCTCGGTCGCGTCGACGGCCGACCTCACGTGGACGCCCGCTCGATGCTGACCTCGATCGGCCCGACGCGCAGGGTGCCGTCGGTGAGTGGGGTGCAGCGGATGCCACCGGTGGTGCGCAAGGCCTTCCAGGCACCCGGTCCGACGGTGACGTCCATCCAGGCGCACGGCCGGGCCGCCCGATTGACCCGGAGGCTGACCGGGCCGTCTCCGGAGTCCAGCACCAGCACTCTGCCGATCAACTCGTCCACGGCGATGCCGGTGGTGAGGATGTTGCGCCGGACCTCGGCCAGACCGATGTCGACCGGCAGCGACTCCTGGGCGATGACGGTGACGCTGGCGTCGCGGTGTGCCTGCTGGCCGAAGTACCGGTCGCCGACGATGCCGAGGCCGGCCCGGATCCGGACCGCGTCGACCAACTCACCGGGGGGCGCCGGTGCCGGGCCGTCGGCGGGCCGGCCCAGGAAACGGTGCACGGGCGAGGCCAGCAACTCGACGATTTCCGGCATGGCAGGAATTGTACGAAGCGGACATGGCCTCGCGGAGCAGGTCGACGGACGACCGGGCCGTCGCCGGGCTGTCGCTTCACTAGGGGAGCGGTCTGGACGTGCAAGCCCTCGGGCTGTGGGTGCTGCGGGCAGTGACCGTCGGTCACCTCAGCGGGGGCAGATGCGGGAGGGAGCGGTATACCTCAGAGTCATAACTATGACTCTGAGGTATACCGCTCGACACCATGCCAACCTCGCGGGCTGGCCGAAGTGGATCGCGAGCGCGTCGTGAACGGTCGGCGACTCACACGGCCAGGGCCGCGCGAACCTCCCGTTCCGCCGTGACACCCCCGTCGCCGTGCGAGGTGACCCGGCCGGATTCCAGCACCTGGTAACGGTCCGCCACCCGCAGCGCGAACCCGAGGTGCTGCTCCACGAGGAGCACGCTGAACCCGGACTGCCGGGTCAGCTCGACGATCCGCTCCTGGATCTCCGCGACCACCGACGGCTGGATGCCCTCGGTCGGCTCGTCCAGCATCAGCAGCCTCGGCCGGGTGATCAGAGCGCGGGCGATGGCCAACTGCTGACGCTGACCTCCGGAGAGCAGCCCGGCGCGACGCCGCAGCAGCGACCGCAACGCGGGGAACAGGTCCAGCACCTCGGCGGTGGCCACCGCGCCGTCGCGCCGACCGTCGGCGACCAGTCGCAGGTTCTCCGCGGCGGTCAGGTGCGGAAAGCACTGTTGACCCTGCGGGACGTACGCCATCCCCCGCGCCACCCGCTCGTGCGGGCCGAGGCGGGTGACGTCCTCGCCGTCCAACTCGATCGTGCCGGCGCTCGGGCGCAGCAGCCCGGCGGCGACCCGCAGCAGGGTGCTCTTACCGGCACCGTTGTGCCCGAGCACCGCGGCGACTCCGTCGGGCGGGACGGCCAGGTCGACACCGTGCAGCACCCGGCTGCGGCCGTACCCCGCGTGCACCCCTCGCAACGTCAGCATCACGCCTCCTGGCCGGTACGGGCCGACCCGGCATCGACCGGGTGGCCGAGGTAGACCTCCTGCACGCGCGGGTCCGCCTGCACCTGCGCCACGGTGCCCTCGCTGAGCACCCGACCGGCGTGCAGCACGGTGACGCTGCGCGCGAACCGGCGGAGGAAGTCCATGTCGTGCTCGATCACGACGACGGTGCGGTCCCGGCTCACCGTCTCCAGCAGCGTCCCGGTCGCGTCGCGTTCCTCGTGGCTCATGCCGGCGACCGGCTCGTCGAGCAGCAGCAGCCGCGCGTCCTGCACCAGCAACATGCCGATCTCCAACCACTGTTTCTGGCCGTGCGCGAGCGTCCCGGCGAGGTGGTCGGCCCGGTCGGCCAGGCCGATGGTGTCCAACGCGGCGGCCACCTCGTCGGGAACGCCCCGACGGCGGCGCGCCAGGGTCACCCAGCCGCGCCGGGCGCCCGCCGCGATGTCGAGGTTCTGCAACACCGACAGCTCCTCGAAGACCGTCGAGGTCTGGAAGGTGCGGCCGATGCCCATCCGGCTGATCCGGTGCACCGGGCGGCCCAACAGCTCGTCGTCGCCGAACCGGACCGAGCCGGTGGCTCGGACCAGGCCCGTGATCGCATCGACCAGGGTGGTCTTGCCGGCCCCGTTCGGCCCGATCAGGAAACGGATGTCACCGGCGGGCACCTCCAGGGACACGCCGTCGACGGCGGTGAAGCCGTCGAAGCTGACCCGCACGTCGCGGACGGAGAGCCCGTCCAACCGGTCGTCGCTCATGCCGCCGGCACCTCCCGCTCGGCGCGTCGCAGGCGCGGTGGGGACCACCACCGCCGCCCTGGTGTGTCGCTGCCGTCACGGCGGCGGGCCAGCGCCCACAGCGACGCCAGGCCGCCGGGTAGGAACGCCACCACGACCACGAAGAGCAACCCTTGGAGGTACGTCCAGGTGCCCGGGAACCGCTCCGAGAGGGCGGTACGCGCCCAGGCCACCGCCACCGCGCCGAGCACCGGGCCGAGCAGGGTGGCCCGGCCGCCGACCGCGACGCCGATGACGAACTCGATCGACGGGACGATACCGATCAGCGCGGGCGAGATGATGCCGACCGCGGGAACGAACAGCGCTCCGGCCAGGCCGGCCATCCCGGCCGCGACCACGTACGCGACCAACTTCACCGACGCCGGGTCGTAGCCGAGGAAGCGCACCCGTTCCTCGCCGTCGCGGACCGCCACCAGCAGCTCCCCGTAGCGGCTCTGGATGAGCTGACGGGCCAGCGCGAGCAGTGCCAACAGGGTGCCGGCGATGATGAAGTAGACCATCCGTTGGTTGACCGGGTCGTCCAGGTCGTAGCCGAAGAACCCCTTGATGTCGGTGAGCCCGTTGGTGCCGCCGGTGGTGCCCTGCTGGCCGATCAGCAGGATCACCATCGCGGCGGCGAGCGCCTGGCTGAGGATGGCGAAGTACGCGCCCCGGACGCGGCGGCGGAACACCAGCGAGCCCAGACCGAAGGCCACCGCCATCGGCAGCAGGACCGTCGCCGGCAGCGCGAACCAGGGGCTGGCGAACGGCCGCCACCACAGGGGCAGTTCGTCGAGTTGCCCGTACAGCTGCATGAAGTCGGGCATCCCACCGGGACCCGCGTCGGCGAGCTTGAGGTGCATGGCCATCGCGTAGCCGCCGAGGCCGAAGAAGACGCCCTGGCCGAGGGTGAGCATGCCGCCCCGGCCCCAGGCGATCCCGATGCCGACCGCGACCATGGCGACGCAGAGGTATTTGGCGAGCAGGGACAGCCGGAAGTCCGACAACACCAGGGGCGCGACGGCGAACAGCAGCGCCGCGCCGAACGCGAAGCCGGCCGCCGTGCGCAGCCGGGATCGGCGCGCGGGCGGGCCCGGTGGCGTGGCCCCGGCGGGTGCGGGGCGGACGGCGGTGCTGGGCGGCGCGGGGGTGACGGCGGTCATGCGAGGCTCCTGGTCCGCAGGGTGAACAGGCCCTGTGGCCGCCACTGGAGGAACGCGACGATCGCCACGAAGACGATCACCTTGGCGACGCTGAGGGTGGTGAGGTACTCCCCGGTGGCCTGGAGGACGCCGAGGGCGAAGGCGACGATCACGCTGCCCTTGAGCTGGCCGATCCCGCCGACCACGACGACCAGGAAGGCATCGATGATCAGGTTGGTGCCCATGGTCGGGCCGATCGGGCCGAGCAGGGTGAGCGCCACACCGGCGAGCCCGGCCAACCCGGACCCGACGAAGAAGGTCGTCCGGTCGACCCGGGAGGTGGCGATGCCGGACACCGCGGCGAGGTCGCGGTTCTGCACCACCGCGCGGATGCGACGCCCGAGGGGGGTGAGCCGCAGCGCCAGGGTGAGCGCCGCGACGGCGGCCAGGGCGAGGGCCAGGATGAACAGCCGGTTGTTGGCTACGGTCAGCCCGCCGGGAAGCGCCACGTTGCCGGTCAGCAGCTCCGGCGCGCGGGTCTGCACGTTCGGGCTGCCGAAGACGTCCCGGGCCAGCTGTTGCAGCATCAGGGACACGCCCCAGGTGACCAGCAGGGTGTCCAACGGTCGGGCGTACAGCCGGCGGATGAGCAGCAGCTCCAGCAGTGCGCCCATGGTGCCGGCGACGACGAACGCCACGGGTAGCGCGATCACCAGTGACCAGCCGGCCCCGGTGATGCTCTGCTGGAGGACATAGGTGGTGTACGCGCCGGCCATGATGAACTCACCGTGCGCCATGTTGATCACGTTCATCTGGCCGAAGGTCAACGCGAGGCCGAGCGCGATGAGCAGCAGCACCGCGCCGATGCTGATGCCGGTGAAGAGTTGACCGAAGAGGACTGTCACGGTGGGGTCTCCGAACTGCTGGTCGGGTGGCCCGGGTGGGGTGTGCGGCGACACGCCCCGCCCGGGCCGGCGTCGTCAGCTCAGGCCGCTCGCCCACGGGTAGGTCTTGAGGTACGGATCCGGTGCGACCGGCTTCCCGGAGTTCCAGACCTCGGTGATCAGACCGTCCGCGCCGATCTTGCCGATCCGCGCGGTCTTGGCGATGTGCTGGGTCTTCCCGTCCACCGTGACCATGCCCTCCGGCGCGTCGAAGGTGATCCCGTCCGACGCGGAGCGGACCTTCTCGACGTCGAAGACGCCGGCCTTCTCGACCATCGCCTTCCACAGGTACACGGCGACGTACGCGGCTTCCATCGGGTCGCTGGTCGGCTTGTCCGCCCCGTACTTCGCCTTGTACGCGGCCACGAACTTCGTGTTCGCCGCCCCCGGGGTGGTCTGGTAGTAGTTCCAGGCGGTCAGCTGCCCCTCCAGGTACTGGGTGCCGATGCCCTTGACCTCCTCCTCGGCGATCGACACCGACACCACCGGCATGGCGGCGGCGGTCAGACCGGCGGACTTGTACTCCTTGAAGAAGGCCACGTTGCTGTCGCCGTTGAGCGTGTTGAAGACGGCCGCGGCCCCGGACGACTTGACCTTGTTGACGATGGTGCCGAACTCGGTGGATCCGAGCGGCGCGTAGTCCTCACCGGAGACCGTCATGCCGTTCGCGGCCGCGTACGCCTTGATGATTTTGTTGGCGGTGCGGGGGAAGACGTAGTCGCTGCCGACCAGATAGACCGACTTGACGCCCTGCGACTTGAGGTAGTCGAGCCCGGGAACGATCTGCTGGTTGGTGGTCGCGCCGGTGTAGAAGATGTAGGGCGACTGTTCGAGCCCCTCGTACTGCACCGGGTAGAACAGCAGCGCCTTGTTCTTCTCGAACACCGGTTTGACGGCCTTGCGGCTGGCCGAGGTCCAGCAGCCGAAGACGGCGGCGACGCGGTCCTCGGAGATGAGTTTCTCCGCCTTCTCGGCGAACGTGGGCCAGTCGGAGGCGCCGTCCTCACCGACCGGCTGGATCTTCTTTCCGAGGACGCCGCCGGCCGCGTTGATCTCCTCGATGGCGAGCATGATGGAGTCGCGGACGGTGACCTCGCTGATGGCCATCGTGCCGGAGAGCGAGTTGAGCAGGCCCACCTTGACGGTGTCGCCGGAGACGTCGGCGGTGACGCCGGACGAGTTGCCCGCGTCGTTGGTCTTGCTGCCGCACGCGGTCATCGCGGCCGCGGCGACCAGGGTCATGGCACCCGCCAGGATGCGGCGGCCGGGGAACAGTGACATCTACTCTCCCTGCGGTGCACTCAGGTGGCAAAAGGACGGTCGGTGCGGTCCGGTGGAGCTGACGTGGGCGACGCCGGGGCCGACGGGTGGACGTCGAACCGGGTATCGACTCGGATATGGGCACCGAAAGCGTCGACCGGCATCATTGCGCGAGTGTTTCCCGGTCCTTAATTGACTGTTTCCGCGCAGCCGACCACGCGCCCACGAAAAAACGGCCGGCACCGTCGGAGAAACGGTTACGGCCGCTCAGAGAGGCTGAGAAAAGGCGCCACCACAATGGTCGGAGACGATTTCACCGACCGGGGACGCGAATTGGCGGAATCCGACCCCGAGGGCAGATCCTTCACACAGGAAGCATCTTAGGTCCGGATCGGGTACGACTGTCAAGGGTCCGGTCGACCCGTTCCGGCGGACCGGACTCAGAGTTGGGCGAGCACCGTGAAGTCGAGCCCGTCGGCCTCGGCCAGATAGATGCGCTGACGTACGTGCCGACGGCGCAACCGCAACCGCCCGCGTGGCCCGTGGTACGCCACCGTGTCCGCCGCCGTCTCGATGGCCCGGACGTCCAGCGTGCGGGCCTGACCGATCAGCGCGGCGAGGAGCATCACGCCCTCGTAGCAGGACTCCCCCAGGCTGCCCAGCGGCGGCGCCTCCACCCCGAAGCGACTGGCGAACTCGCCGTGGAAGTCGAGGTTCTCCTGGGTCACCAGCCCGGCGAAGAAACCCGCCGTGCTGTACAACCGCCGCGTCGCGCCGGCGCCGCTGGCCAGCAGCATGTTCTCGTCCATCAACGTGCTCAGACGCAGGCAGCGCTGGTCCAGCCCGGAACGGGCGAACGCCCTGTTGAACCGCACCGCGTCCGCCCCGACCAGCAGCATCAGCACCGCGTCCGCGTCGCTGTGCTCGATGCGCCGCAGCACCTCGCCGAAGTCGTGCGCGTCCAACGGCAGGAAGTGCCGACCCACCACCTGCCCGCCTTCGCGCACCGCGTACCGCATCGCCGCCCGGGCCGTCCGGCGGGGCCAGACGTAGTCGTTGCCGACCACGAACCAGCGACGCACCCGGTTCTCCCTGGACAGCAGTCGCATCGCGGGCCACAGTTGGGCGTCCGGCGTCTCGCTGGTCAGGAAGACCCCCTCGGTCCGTTCACCGCCCTCGTAGAGTGCGGTGTAGACGTACGGCACCCGGTGCGCGACGCGGGGTGCCAGCGCCTGGCGCACCGACGAGATGTGCCACCCGGTCACCCCCTGCACGGCCCCCACCGACACCAACGCCTCGACCTCGGCGGCCACCTCGGCCGGAGGCGCGCCGCCGTCGACCGGCACCAGCCGCAGCTCGCGACCCAGCACACCGCCAGACCTGTTGACCTCCTCCACCGCGAGCTGCGCGCACAGCTCGCAGGTGGGGCCGAACATCCCGCCCGGCCCGCGCATCGGGTAGACCAGCGCGATGCTGACCACGGCACGGTCGACGGTCAGCCACGGCGGTGCCGGAGCGGACATGAGCACATGATTGCCCGACGCACGACCGAAGGCCAGAGCTCACCACGGACCGGGACGGCTCGGTACCATGGCGGGGCCACCGGACCAGGGAGTCGCATGTCAGACGTGCCCGGGGCGCCAGCCGACCTGCTGCGCTCGCTCACCCGCGCCGAACGGCTGCTCTCCCGCCGGTTGGGCGCCGTGCTGGCCGACGACGCGCTCACCATCGAGGCGTGGCGGGTGCTCTGCCTCCTCGCCGACGGCCAGGGTCACCCGATGAGCGAGGTGTCCGCCGAGGCGTCGTTGCCTCCGGGCACCCTCACCAAACTGGTCGACCACCTCGTCGACCGTAATCTCGTCTTCCGGCGGATCGACCCGATGGACCGTCGGCGCATCCGCGCCTACCTGACGGCCCGTGGCCGACGCGAGCACGAACGCCTCGAGCAGCGGGTCCGGGCCAGCCTCGCCGAGTTGGGCGTTGCGACCGACACCGGCCTGGTCGAGCGGCTCGACGACCTGGTCGACCGCCTCGACCCGACGCGCCGTGGCGACCGCGCCGACGCGACCGGCGTACGCCGCTGACCCGCGCCGATTCACTCGACCTTGGTGAGCAGCGGTTTGCCCTTCTCCACGACGTACGTGGCCAGTTCGACGGCGACCCCGCCGCCGACGTTCCTCGCCTGGTGGTGAACGCCGTACGGCACGGTGAGGGCGTCACCGACGTTGCACACCACCGGTGACTGACCCTCGAGCGTGTATTCCAGGGACCCCTGGAGCACGCAGATGATCTCCTCGCCGGGGTGGAAGTGCTTGAACGGCGGCGAGTCCGGCGTGAACTCCACCCGACTCTGGACGACCTCGCGTCCGGGAATGCTGAGGTCGTGCCTCTGCAGGTCGACGCGCCACAGGCCCGGCGCCCCCTCCACCGCCGTCGGGCTGATGCCCTCGGGTCGATCGTCTCCACTCATCACGGCCTCCTGCGCACCGTCGGACGCGACCGGCAGTCGCGGGTGCTTTCGACCATATGGGCGGCGGACCCGTCCCGGGCGAGGACGCCGAACACGAGGGCCCGGAACCACACCTCCTCACGGAGTGAGCTGGGCACGCAGGGTGTGCGCGTCCGGGGCGGTGGCGGTCCACAGTGTCGCCGGGCCGCCGGCCAGGGGCAGTCGGGCGACCGTCCCGTCGACAGTCGCGGGCTCGACGGGCCGCGAGTCGTCGACCAGCAGCAAGGAACCGGTGGCCGAGGCGCCACCGAGCACCGCGGGTCCGGCCCAGCCGGGCGCGTGCGGTCCCACCGCCAGGGACTGGCGCAGCAGCGGCCGATCCGCGTAGTCGACGTGCGTGTGCACGACCGCCCCGCCGGGCGCCTCACCGTACCGGCCGCAGATCAGCTCGTCGCGCCAGGCCAGGACCGCCCCGGGGGCCAGTTCGATCCGGGATTCGGCGAGGTGCGCGCAGCCGGCCGCCGCCACCAACTGCTCGGGAAGCCAGTGCAGGGTGGCTCCGCCGTGCACCACCGCCCGTACCGTCATCCGGGACACCGCGCCCGATCGGCCCGGCAGGGCGATCGAGGCGGCGACGGTGTGCACCCGCACCGCCGCGCCCGGGCCCACCTCGATCTCCAGCCGCAGGTCGTCACCGGCGAGCGGGCCGGCCGCCCCGCCGACGAGGTGCACCGTGGCGACACCACCGTCGGCGGGGGTCTGGCGCAGCAGCAGCGGCGTCTCGCCGCGCAGCTCGACCAGTGTCGTGCCGCCCCGGCCGTCGGCTCGGGCGACCAGCCGGGCGCGCGCACGCATCAGACCGGCTCCACCGGCACGGCGAGGGGGTGCAGGGCGGCGTGGTGGGCCAGCTCGTGCCGGATCCAGTCGGCGACACGGCTCGCCGTCGGGTCACCGACGATGGACAGGAAGACGGTCGGCAGGTCGCCTCGTCGAGCCCGCGCGTCCCGGTCCATCACGGCCAGGTCGGCGCCCACCAGCGGCGCCAGATCGGTCTTGTTGATGACGAGGAGGTCGGCGGCGGTGACCCCTGGCCCGCCCTTGCGGGGCACCTTGTCGCCCCCCGCCACGTCCACCACGAAGATCTGCCGGTCCACGAGCCCCCGACTGAAGGTCGCGGTCAGGTTGTCGCCACCGCTCTCCACCAGGACCAGGTCCAACGGGCCGACCGCCTCGGCCAGCTCGTCGACGGCGTCCAGGTTCGCGCCGATGTCGTCCCGGATCGCCGTGTGCGGGCAGCAGCCGGTCTCCACCGCACGGATCCGGGCCGGGTCCAGCACTCCGGCCCGCCGCAGGAAGTCGGCGTCCTCGGTGGTGTAGATGTCGTTGGTCACCACCCCCAACCGCAGCTCGTCGGCGAAGGCCCGGCAGAGCGCGGCCACCAGGGCCGTCTTGCCGGACCCGACCGGGCCGCCGATGCCGACCCGCAGGGCACGGCCCGGACGTGGCAGCGGCGGGTGCGGATCCACCCCCGGCTCGGGATGGGTGTGTGGAACGGTCTCGTCGTGCGGCACGGCGGTCGACAGCAGCGTGGACGACTCGGCAGTGGGCGCAGCGGTGTCAGGACGCAAAGAGACGCACCTCCCAGGTGGCATGGATCTCGGCATGGATGTCGGCGAGCGGAGCGGCGGCGGCCGGCAGCCGCTCCGGTGGACCGTCGGCGGCCCGCGCCGCGTCGGCAGCGGTGCCGTCGCAGGCGTCGGCGAGACCGATCAGCAGGGCCTGGACCCGGTACGGGTCGAGGCCGAGCAGACGTACGCCGGCGCTGGCCGCCCCGGTGACCGTCCCGTACGCGGCGACGGTGGCGGTGTCGAGGCGGGACAGCCCGGCAGCGGCGCAGAGCAGCCCGAGCACCAACGGTTGGTGCACGCCGCACGGCGTCGCGGGCAGGTCCCCGAACGGGGTATCCGGCCAGATGGCCCGGCCGGCACGCAGCAGCGCCCGGCCCTGCCGGCGGGAGACCTCCCGCAGTGTCGGTGCGGCGGTACGCGCGTCCAGCTCCGCGTCGAGCCGGGCCAGCGTGCTCGACCGGGCCGCCTCGTCAGCCCCGGAGGTGGCGGCCCGGTGTGCGGCAGCCGCGAACGCCGCACCGACCAGACCGGCGGTGGCCAACCGTCCGGCCACGAACTGCTCCAACGTCGCCAGGTCGGTGACCCGACCGGCGGCCACGGCCGCCTCCAGACCGCCGGAGTGCGCGTGCGCCCCGGCCGGAAAGCGCCCGTCGGCCACCAGCAACAGCAGGCTCGGCGTCGCCATCAGAACAGGAAGTACCGCTGGGCCATCGGCAGCCGGGTCACCGGGTCCGGCTCCACCACCACCCCGTCGATCCGCACGGTGAAGGTGTCCGGCTCCACCTCGATGCGCGGCATGGCGTTGTTCTCCGGCAGGTCGGCCTTGCCCCGCGAGCGCACGTCGCTGACCGGCACGACCCGCCGTCGTACGTCCAGGCGCAGCCCGGCGTCGAGCGCCGCCGGCGCCACGAACGCCAGGCTGGTGGCCGCCGCCGCGGCACCGTACGCCCCGAACATCGGCCGGGGCAGCATCGGCTGCGGCGTGGGGATCGAGGCGTTCGCGTCACCCATCTGGGCGTACGCGATCATGCCGCCCTTGAGCACCAGGTGCGGTCGTACGCCGAAGAACGCCGGATCCCAGAGCACCAGGTCGGCGAGTTTGCCGGGCTCGACCGAGCCGATCTCCCGTTCCAGCCCGTTCGCCATGGCCGCGCAGATGGTGTACTTCGCCACGTACCTGCGGGCCCGGTGGTTGTCGGCGGCCCCGTCGCCGGGCAGCGCGCCCACCCGGTCCTTCATCACGTGCGCGCTCTGCCAGGTCCGCAGGATCACCTCGCCGACCCGCCCCATCGCCTGCGCGTCCGAGCCGATGATGGAGATCGCGCCGAGGTCGTGCAGCAGGTCCTCGGCGGCCATCGTGGACGGTCGGATCCGGCTCTCCGCGAAGGCCAGGTCCTCCGGCACGGACGGGTTGAGGTGGTGGCAGACCATCAACATGTCCAGGTGCTCGGCGAGGGTGTTGGCGGTGTACGGCCGGGTCGGGTTGGTCGACGACGGCAGCACGTTCGGTTCGCCGGCCACCGTGATGATGTCCGGTGCGTGCCCGCCTCCGGCGCCCTCGGTGTGGTACGAGTGGATCGCCCGCCCGCCGATCGCGCGCAGGGTGTCGGCGACGAAACCGGCCTCGTTGAGGGTGTCGGTGTGGATCGACACCTGGACCCCGGACGCGTCCGCGACCCGCAGGCAGGCGTCGATCGCCGCCGGGGTGGTGCCCCAGTCCTCGTGCAGCTTGAAACCGCCCGCACCGGCCCGCAACTGCTCCCAGAGCGCCTCCTCCGAGACGGTGTTGCCCTTGCCGAGCAACAGCACGTTGACCGGCATCGTGTCCAGCGCCTCGTGCATCCGGGCCAGGTGCCAGCCGTTCGGGGTGACGGTCGTGGCCCGGGTCCCCTCGGCGGGCCCGGTGCCGCCGCCGACGAGCGTGGTGATGCCACTGGCCAGGGCCTCGGTGACGATCTGCGGGCAGATGAAGTGCACGTGGGTGTCGACCGCGCCGGCGGTGAGGATCCGCCCGTTACCGGCGATCACCTCGGTCGACGGGCCGATCACCAGGTCGGGGTGGACACCGGGCATGGTGTCCGGGTTGCCGGCGCGGCCCAGCGCCACGATCCGTCCGTCGCGCAGGCCCACGTCGGCCTTGACCACACCCCAGTGGTCGAGCACCACCGCACCGGTGACGACGGTGTCCAGGGCACCCTCGGCGCGGGTCGCCCGGGACTGGCCCATCGACTCGCGGATCACCTTCCCGCCACCGAAGACCGCCTCGTCGCCACCCACGCAGTGATCGGTCTCCACCTCGATCAGCAGGTTGGTGTCGGCCAGCCGGATCCGGTCCCCGGTCGTCGGCCCGTACAGGTCGATGTAGCGGTCCCGCCGCACGGCGCTCATCGCGGCGACCCGTCGGACGGCGACCGGTCCAGCGGTCCGGCGCATTCGCCGCGCAGCCCCGGCACGACGCGCGCACCGCCGAGCGGGACGAGGTCGACGCTGCGGCTGATGCCCGGTTCGAACCGGACCGAGGTGCCCGCCGGTACGGCGAGCCGCTGCCCCCAGGCGGCGTCCCGGTCGAACGCCAGCGCCGGGTTGGCCTCGGCGAAGTGGTAGTGCGAGCCGACCTGCACCGGCCGGTCGGCGGTGTTGACGACGAGCACCGTGGTCACCGGGCGACCCGCGTTGATCTCGACCGGGTCGGCCGCCGGCAGGATCTCACCCGGGATCACGGGATCGGGTGGTGCACCGTCACCAGCTTGGTGCCGTCCGGGAACGTCGCCTCCACCTGCACCTCCCTCAGCAGCTCGGGGATGCCGTCCTGGACGTCGTCGCGGCCGAGCACGGTCCGACCGGCGGACATCAGGTCGACCACGGACCGGCCGTCACGGGCCCCTTCGAGCAGGAACGCGGTGATGATCGCGACGGCTTCGGGGTAGTTGAGGCGCAGGCCGCGCTCGCGGCGGGCGCGGGCGACATCGGCCGCCACGTGGACGAGCAGGCGGTCCTGCTCGTGCGGGCTGAGGAACACGGGGCTTCTCCCGGTGGGATCGGCGTGCCCGGCTCGCCGACGGCTCCGCGGGGAGCCGCGCCGGGCGGCAACACCCGGGGTACGAGCTGGAGTCACACGACCGCCGAGTCTCCCGCCGCCGGGGCGACCCGGGACTCCACCATCCCGGCCCGCGCGACGGGCAACCGGCGGTGTCCGGTCGGATGCGGACCGCACCGCCCACCGCTGAGCCGACCGTAGAGGATCACCACCGGCCGGGGCAACAGTCCGACCGGAATCACGGCCGCGGCTGGGTACCGGTGCTCATTCCACTTCCCCGCCGGGCCGGGCATGATCGTCCGATGACGGCGACGAGGGGTACGCACGCACTGCTCGGTGTTCTGTTCCTGGCGGCGGCGACGGTCGGGACCTGGCTGCTCTGGCTGGGCTGGGACGACGAGTACACGGTCGACGCGGAGACCGGCGCGACAAGCGGTCCGTACGCGCCGTGGCAGGTGATCGGTTGTGTGCTGACGCTCGTCCTGCTGGCCGCTCTCGCCGCCAGGCGATTGAGCCCATGGCTGGTGGTGCCGGTGATGACCGTCGCCTTCACGGCGGCGTGGACGTGGCGGGCGGCGTCGGCCGACGACAGCGGCCTGTGGGCCGTCGGGGCGGTGCTGGTGCTGGTCGGGACGGCGGCCGGCAGCACGGCGGTGAGTCTCGCCGCGCGACGGCTCGGCCGACGGTCCGCCGGCCGGCCCTAGCCCCGACCGTCGGGCTGGTCACCCTGCCCCGGCGTGATCGACCATCGTGGACGGAGGCGGATCGTGATCTGATGACCGCATGATCTCTCCGACTCCTCTCATGCGCCTGGTGGCCGGTGTGTGGGGCTTCAAGACACTCGCGGTCGGCGTCGAGCTGGGCCTGTTCACGCGGTTGGCGGGCGGGCGGACGATGACCGTCGAGGAAGCCACCGCCGAGTTCGGGCTGCCCGACCGGCCCGCCGACCTGTTGCTGGCCGCCAGCGCGTCGCTGGGCCTATTGGAGAAGGTCGGCGACGGCTACCGCAACTCCGAGTTGGCCGAGCAGTTCCTGGTCGAGGGCCGCCCGTACTACTTCGGGGCGCAGGTCCGCTACTCGGATCTGCGCACCTACCTGCCCTGGCACCGCATCGGCGAGGCGCTGCGCACGGATCGGCCGTTGACCTGGGACCCGGAGGCCCAGCAGTCGATGTTCGACACCGCCGACCCGGAGATGCTGGCGCAGTTCTGGGACGCGATGTTCTCCACGTCGAGCTTCACCGCCGCCGCGTTGGCCGACGCGTACGACTTCTCCGCCCACCGCCGCCTGCTCGACGTCGGCGGTGGGGCTGGGGCGTTCCCGATCGAGTTCTGCCGCCGGCTGCCCCAGCTGCGGGCGACGGTGCTGGACCTGCCGCACGTGTGCGTACGGGCGCGGGAGCGGATCGCGGAGGCCGGTCTGACCGGGCGGATCGACGCGGTGGCGGGTGACTTCCTCGCCGACCCGGCGCTGCCGAAGGGGCACGACGTCATCCTGCTCAGCATGATCCTGCACGACTGGGACGAGCCGACGAACCGGGCTCTGCTGGCGCGGTGTCACGCGGCGTTGCCGCCCGGCGGGGCGATCGTCGTCTGCGAGCTGCTGCTCAACGACGAGCGCACCGGGCCACCGGAGGCGGCCCTGATGGGGATGAACATGCTGGTCGAGACCGAGGGTGGTCGGAACTACTCCGGCGCCGAGTACGCCGCCTGGCTCACCGACGCCGGCTTCGTCGACGTGCGGACGGTGCCCTTCGACGCCCCGGGCGCCAACGGTGCGGTGGTCGCCCGGCGGGCCTGACCGGCGACGACACCCGGCCCCGGTGCGAACCGTGGGCCGGGTGTCGTAGCGCCTCACGGCGCTGGTGTCCGATCGGCTACCGGGACGGGTCAGGCGCGAGCCTTGGCCGGCTGCTTCATGAAGTCCATGATGGCCTTGTTGATGTCGTCGGCGTTGGTCCACGGCAGACCGTGCGGCGCGCCCTTGAGCGTGACGAGCTGGGCGGTCGGCATCATCGGCCCGAGTCGCTGGCCGGTCACCGGGTAGGGCAGCACGTTGTCCTTGTCGCCCTGCACGATCAGCACCGGAATGTTGATCTTCGGCAGGTCGGGGCGGAAGTCCTCCTGCCAGGCGTCCACGCTGTCGTAGGTGCCCTTCGCCGACGCCATCGCACCGATCTGCCAGTGCGCCCGGTACGCCTCCTCGCTGACCAGCTTGCCCTTGTTCTCGCTGTAGTTGAAGAACGCGTCGCAGAACTGGGTCAGGTAGGCGAACCGGTCCTTCATGATGGCCTGCTGGAAGCCCTTGAACAGGCTCGTGTCGACGCCCTCCGGGTTGTCCTTCGCCTTGGCCAGCATCGGTTGCAGCGGGCTGAGCACCACGGCACGGCTCACTCGCTGCGAGCCGTAGTTGCCCAGGTAGCGGATGACCTCGCCGGTGCCCATCGAGTGGCCGACGAGGGTCGCGTCGTTGAGGTCCAGCTCGGTCATCAGCACGTCCAGGTCCGCGGCGAACGTGTTGTAGTCGTACCCGAACGTCGGCTGGGCGGAGTTACCGAAACCGCGCCGATCGTAGGTGATCGTCCGGTATCCGGCGTTGAGCAACGCGGTGGTCGTCTTCTCCCAGGTCGCCCCGTTGAACGGGAAGCCGTGGATCAGCACGACCGGCTTACCGGAACCGTGATCCTCGTAGTACAGGTCGATGGGCGCGGAGTTCTCCGTCCCCACGGTGATGAAAGGCATGTTCGTCTCCTGCTCCGGTCTCGGGCTGTCGGACGCCCCGCGCTTTCCCGTCGGATCGGCGGATATGCGGGCCACCGGAGGCCCTCGGGTGAGGGGGTCAGGATTTCCGCAGCGGCCGGAACGCGGCCCGTACCTCGGCGGAGAAGAGTTCCGGCTCCTCCCAGGCCGCGAAGTGCCCGCCGCGGTCAGCCTCGTTGAAGTACGCGATGCCGGGGTAGACCGTCTCGGCCCAGCTACGCGGAGCGGCCCAGATCTCTTCGGGGAACGTGGTGAAGCCGACCGGAACCGTGACCGGTGGCGGAGTCTGGCCGGCCGCCTGAGCCGCGGCGAGGAACCGCCCGAACTCCCAGTACCACCGGGCGGACGACGCGCCGGTACCGGTCAACCAGTACAGCGTGATGTTGTCCAGGATGCTGTCCCGGGTGAGACCGCCGGCCGGCGCACCGTCGAGGAACGCGCGGGAGATCTTGTAGTAGCTGTCCGTGTCGTGGTCGAGCATCCAGGCCGCCAACCCGACAGGTGAGTCCAGCAGCGAGTAGCCGATCGTCTGCGGCCGGGTCGACTGCTCCAGGAAGTAGCCGAAGCCGTCCATCGTGAACAGGTCGAGCGCGGCGCGCGCCGCGCGTTCCTGCTCGGATTCTGCCGGCAGCTGGTCCTTGATGCCGATCGCCCCGGCGAGCAGGTTCACGTGGATGCCGAGCAGCCCAGCAGGGGCCTGACGCCCCATGGCGTCCGTGACGGCGGCGCCGACGTCGCCACCCTGCGCGACGTAGCGCGCGTACCCGAGGCGGTCCATGAGTTTCGCCCACGCCTGTGCCATTCGCGCCGAGTCCCAGCCAAGCTCGGTCGGCTCGCCGGAGAAGCCGTAGCCGGGCAACGACGGCAGCACCAGGTGGAACGCGTCCTCGGGCGTGCCGCCGTGCGCTGTCGGGTCGGTCAGCGGGCCGACGATCCCGAGCAGCTCGACGACGGAGCCCGGCCAGCCGTGCGTCATGATCAGCGGCAGGGCGTTCTCGTGCCGCGACCGTACGTGGACGAAGTGGATCTCGACGCCGTCGATGGTCGTCGTGAACTGCGGCAGCGAGTTCAGCCTCGTCTCGCACGCACGCCAGTCGTAATCGGTCAGCCAGTAGCGGGCCAGCTCCTGGATCGTCGCCAGCTGCACCCCCTGCGAGCGATCGGTGACCAACTCGCGGGTGGGCCAGCGAGTGGCCGCGATCCGGCGACGCAGGTCGGCGATCGAGTCCTCCGACGTGTCGAGCCGGAAGGGACGGATTTCGTTGTCGTTGGACACCTTCCCCACCTCGCCAGGTCGAGTCGGACAGCGCCGATGCACCGGCAGTGCCGGCACTCGCCCATTCTCACAGCGGGCCGACGCGACCGGGGCCCAAACGCGAATCGCCGACGCACCTCCGCGCCCGGCCCGTGGAATGATCACCGGCCATCAGTACGCCCTTGCGCTCGTCCGTCAGCGGGTGAGGCCGACCAGCGTCGCCAGTCGCGCCACACCGGCCGGCGCCGGCTGCGCGCGGGCGACATCGGCGATGACGGTACGCGCCAACGGCCGCCACCGGACCTCAGCGGGCGCGACACTGTCCGCGTCCACCAGGGCGCGTGCCGCCCCGCGCACCTCACCCACCTGGAGGTAGGCCCGCGCGACGTCGACCAGGTACGCACCCCGAAACTCGGCCGGTAACCGCCGCCACCCCTCCCGCCGTACGACGCTTGAGTGCCTTCGTAACGCTTCAGCGGCGTCACCCCGTGCGCTGTGGTGAGAACCCGGACCAGCTCCACGGCGACGGCTGCGGCCGCAAACGCACCCCCGCTCCAGCCCCCGCCGCGTTGATCATGAGGTTGACGGGCGATTTGATCTTCACCAGACCCGCCAACCTCATGATCAACGGGCAGGGACCGCTCAGTCGGCGATACGACCTGCCCGACGAGGCGGTCAGCCGGAACGGCCGGCAACAGGTCAGCCCCACCTCAGGGGGCTCGCCCTGCCGGGACAGGAGTTGGAGGACGCCGCCTTCTTCTCGCCCCACGAAGCCGAGCAACGTCTTCCCGACAACGCCGCTAGGCGAGTTCCTGCGGCGACGAGCGCTCGTGACTTACACGCTCCGCTGTACCTCGCTGGCGGCTCGATCGCCCCACGGTCCTCCATTGTCGAAGAAGAACGTGGAGCAGGGCCCCGGTCGTGGACAGCGTGATCACAACCCGATGTGCTGATCGGTTCGTCCGGTAGCGCCCACCCGCCTGCACTCGCAGGAGACGGGCGGCCGCCGCTCCCCCGGCGGCCGCCCGAGCATCGGTCAACTCGCGTAGACCTCCAGGGTCGACAGTTGACCGGCGGGCCAGCCGGTGTTGCCGGTGACGGTGATCCGCACGTAACGGGTCTGCGCGGCGGTGAAGGTGAGACTCACCTGGTTACCGCTGGCCGGGTTGAACACCCGCCCCGCCGACCCGACGAGCGTGCCGAAGCTCGACCCGTCGGTGCTGCCCTGCACGGAGAGGGTCTGCGTCCGGGCACCCCAGGCCGACGACGGTGGCAGCTTCAGCACCACCCGGCCGACCGTGCGCGCCGCACCGAGGTCGACCTGCACCCATTGCGGGAACGCGTTGTTGGCGCTCTCCCAGTAGCTGTTCGCGTCACCGTCCACCACGTTGCCCGACCCGTAGCTCTGGACGTGGCTGCTCTCCGACGTGGGTCGGCCCCGGGCGAGGTCCGCGTTGGCCGCCGCGTCCGTGGTCACGGTGACCGCCGAGGACGCGCCGGAGGTGTTCCCGGCGGCGTCGCGCGCCACCACCGTGAACGTGTACGCGGTGGACGGGTTGAGCCCGCTCACCGTCGCCGTGGTGCCGGTGACGGTGGCGACCACGGTGCCACCCTGGCGCACCTGGTAGCCGGTCACCCCGGTGTCGTCGGTGGAGGCCGTCCACGACAGCGACACGCTCGTCGACGTCCTGCCGGTCACCGTGAGGCCGCTCGGCGCGGTCGGAGGGTTGTCCGGGGTGGTCGTTGCGGCGTACACCTCGACCTGGGCGAGTTGGGCGGCCGCCCAGCCGGTGTTGCCGCTGATGCTGAGGCGGACGTGCCGGGCCGTGGTGGTCGGCAGCGTGCGGGTGACGGTGTTGCCGGTGGCCGGGTCGAAGGTGAACGCGGAGGCCCCGGCGATGGTGCTGAAGGAGCCGCCGTCGACGCTGCCCTGCACGGTGATGGTCTGGGTACGCGCGCCCCAGCCGGTGGGCAGGCGCAGCACGAGTTTGTCGACCTGGTGGCTGGCGCCGAGGTCGACCTGCCACCACTGCGGGAACGCGCCGTTGGCGCTCTCCCAGTAGCTGCCGACGGTGGAGTCCACCGCGTTGGACGCCGGGAACCCGCCACCCTGGCTGCTCGCCGACGTCGACTTGCCGGCGGCCAGGTTCCCGCCGGTCGGGGGTGGGGTGCCGACCGTCGGTGGGGTGGGGCGGGTCGCGGTTAGCACGAGCTGACCCTTGAGCATCCGACCACCGTCGGCCGTGATGCGCAGGTAGTAGTCGGAGGAGCAGGCGACGCCGTCCTCGTCGAGGGCCCGGATGTTCGCGCCGGCCGGGGTGGTGGCCTGGGTCTCGGACGTCTTGGCGATCTGGTTGCCCTCGTTGTACTCGTCGAACATGGACACGTACAGGCCCTGGGAGCCGAGCCGGACCATGTTGTAGATGTGCCGCCAGTAGAAGTCGCCGTGGCGGCGGTGGCCTCCGGCCAGGTCACCGGGCATGACGCAGGGCAGGTAGTCGATGCCCCGTGCCGCGCAGTCGGCCATGTCGCCGATGTTGACGTTCTGGTAGTACGAGTCGAGCCCCTCCAGGGTGTTGGTCCGGTAGACCATCCACGGCGAGATCGCGTGGAACGCGTGGTAGACGTCGAGGAAGCCGGGGCGGGAGTCCTCGATGCCCTGCCGCCACCAGGTGGGCACCCCACCGATGACGTAGCAGCCCTGCGCCTTGAACCAGTTGACGACCTCCAGGCACGGGCCCGGGGTGAAGGGGCGGCTGGGCTCGCTGAAGCCGAAGCCCCAGATGCAGACGACCGGCTTGCCGTTCTGCCTGGCGTACGCGCTGGACGCGGTGTGCGCGGACATCTTCGTCGTCCAGTCGGTCTTGATGTCCGCCTGGAACGTCAACCAGTCGGTGACGTCGTACATGATGTAGAACTTGCGGTTGTAGCGTTCGGCGGCGGAACGCACCTTCTGCGTCATCGCGTCGCGGGTCGGGCCCTCGTCGCCCATCGGGTTGAACCGTTGCAGGGCCGCGGTGTCACAGCCGTACTCCTGCATCCACCGGAAGTGGGTGTCCACCGTCTGCTGGTCGTAGGAGGAGAAGAGGGTGGCCGGCTGGCCGTTGCCGAGGTTGGGGTACGCGGTGGGGTAGGTCCGGGTGTACTCCCGCATGTCCGGCCAGGACACGATCGTGGTGTTGGCGGGCGATGGCGGCTGGAACCGGTCGCGGCTCCAGTGCCACCAGCCGCCGATCGGCGCGGAGTCGCCGGGGGCGCTGAACCAGCCCTGGTAGCCGACGGTCACCTTGCCGACCACGTCCCCGGGAGGACTGGCGGCGTGTGCGGGGCTGGCCAGGCTGGTGAGCAGCTCGGTGCTGGAGGCGGCGGCGAGGGCGGACCCCGCCATCACGGACGTGACGAACCTGCGGCGGGAGACCGCCATGACGACCACTCCTTCGGGACGGAAGGCATTGACGGCCATCGTGGCAGCAGTGAATGCCACCCCGCAAGAGTGCGACTGATCAATGGAAGAAATCGTCAGGTCTTGGGAAGCCGCACGCACCTGCCATGTTTCATGCACTGAAGGTCCTACTTAGGTGTTATGTACTGCTTATCCTGATTCGATGGAGACAGCAGCTCGTTGGTTGGTGACCGGAGCGCACGGCATGCTGGGTCG
The DNA here is from genome assembly GCF_029581275.1 of Micromonospora sp. WMMD1155. Lineage (NCBI taxonomy): Bacteria > Bacillati > Actinomycetota > Actinomycetes > Micromonosporales > Micromonosporaceae > Micromonospora > Micromonospora sp. WMMD1155. The sequence goes on along the minus strand of NZ_CP120742.1, from coordinate 5,934,486 downwards.
CGACATGGTCGACACGCTCGCCCGCCACCCCGGCGCGTCCGTGACCAGCGCTGACCATGCCATGCTCGACGTCACCGATCCGGCGGCGGTCGCGCGCCTCGTACCCGGCCACGACATCGTGGTCAACGCCGCCGGCTTGACCAATGTGGACGCCGCGGAGGACGCCGAGGACGACGCGACCGCCGTCAACGGCACGGCCGTGGCACACCTGGCCCGAGCCTGCGCGGACTCCGGCGCCTGCCTGCTGCACATCTCGACCGACTACGTCTTCGGCGGGACCGCCCGCAGCCCTTACCGGGAGCACGACCGCCCCGGCCCGGTGAACGCGTACGGCCGGAGCAAACTCGCCGGCGAACACGCGCTGCTGCGGCTCCTGCCCGAGCAGGGCTACATCGTCCGTACCGCGTGGCTGTACGGGGAGCACGGGCGCAACTTCGTCGCCACCATGCTCGCCCAGGCCGCGAAATCCCGCGTGGTGTGGGCGGTCGCGGACCACACCGGTCAGCCGACCTGGAGCCGGGCGCTGGCCCGGCAGTTGGTGCAGCTGGGCCAGGCAGCCCATGCCGGGGTGGCGCCGCCGGGGATCTATCACGGCACCAGCGCGGGTCACGCGACCTGGTACGACCTGACCCGGGCGCTGTTCGACCTGGCCGGACTGGACCCGGAGCGGGTACGGCCGGCGCCGCACACGATGTTCCCCCGCCCCGCGCAGCGTCCCGCCTACGGGGTGCTGGGGCACGGGCGGTGGCGGGTGGCGGGGGTGAGCCCGCAGGCGCCGTGGCGGGAGCAGCTCGGGGAGGCGTTGCGCACACCGGCGTTCGCCGCTCTCGCCGAGACCGCCCGCGCCCGCTCACCGCACCTCGAGACATCGGGGCGGTGACCGCAGGACGCGGGCGTCCCGACGCCGTTACCGGGTCATCGCCACCGGGTCGAGGTCGCGCGCCTGGCTGAGGACCTGGCCACCATGGCGGCGGCGGGCGTCACGCACCGTCATCCGCACGCCCTCGGTGAGGCCGACCTTCGGGTACCACCCGAGCAGCTCACGTGCCTTGCGGATGTCGAGCGCCATGGTGCGCACCTCCCCCGGCCAGGGGAGCGGCTCGTAGCGGGCCGCGGCCTCGACCCCGCACGCGTCCCGGACGGCGGCGTACACCTCGTTGATGCTCGTCTGCCGGCCCGAGGCGATGTTGACCATCCCCGCCCCCGGCTGGTGGGAGGCGACCGCCACCGCCTCGGCCACGTCACTGACGTGGATGAAGTCCCGGGTCTGCGCGCCGTCGTCGTAGATCACCACCTGCCGACCACGGACGAGGGCATCGGCCATGAGGGACACCACGCCGCAGTCGGCGCCCGCCTGCCGGGGGCCGTAGACATTGCCGAAGACCATCGAGGTGTACGCCAGGCCGTGCTGCCGCCCGTACCAGTCGAGGTAGTGCACACCGGCAGCCTTGCTGATTCCGTACGGGCTGACCGGCGCGATCGCGTGGTCTTCTCGGATCGGCAACTCGCTGGCGGGAACCCGGCCGAAGATGGCGCTACTGGCCGCGTTGATCACCAGCCGTACGCCGTTGCGGACGCAGGCGTCGAGCACGTTGACCGTGCCGAACACGTTCACGTCGGCGTCGTACAGGGGTGAGCGGCGGGCCGCCGGAACGCTGGGCTGCGCGGCCAGGTGCACCACCACCTCAGGCTGCCACTGGTGCACGATCTCCAGCCCTTCCGGAGTGCGGATGTCGCCGGTCACCACGTCGGCCTCGGTCAGCCCGCCGTACGCGGCGTCGGCGAGGTTCTCCAGCCGCCCGGTGGAGAAGTTGTCGAGGACGCGAACCTCGCTACCCATCAGCATCAACCGGGCGACCACGTGGCTGCCGATGAAGCCGGCGCCGCCGATCACCAGTACGCGCCGGGGCACCGGGATTGCCGCCGGCTCGGGACTGACGGCGATGTCGGGCAGGACCATCTGGACCTCCTCGGTACGACGGGTCGTCGGTCGGTGCCGACAACCTGGGCTTGGGTCACCGACCCTGGAACACCCATAGGGAACTCTTCCCCCCCCCAGGTTGCCGCCATATAGCCTCACTCGTCCTAAGAATCCTTTTTTTACCGTTTTGACCCTGCTGGGTCTTTTGTCCTTGAAACTGGCTCCCGGGGTGCTGGCCGGCATGCCCTGTCAGTCCCTGACCGAGGAGGTCGACGCGTTGAGGAAGACCCGGGGTCCCATCACTGCGGGCCACTCTCCGGCGTCACTCGACCACGCCGACGCCCCGGTCAGTATCGGTGCGGGGCCGAGGTCACCGGCGGGCGTCCATCAGGTGTCCGTGAATCGCGCCGAGCGGCGCGAGCGCACCCCGGGGCCGGATCAGGGCAACCGACGGGTACCCGTAATGGTCATCGAGCCGGACGACGTCCCCCCGGTTCCCGACCGGCTCGACGAGGAGTTCGACGTCGCCGCCCGGCTGCCGATGCCGTCGCGCGCCGAGGACGTCACGGCGGTCCTCACCCGTGTCCGGCCCCGACTCCTGCTGCTCAAGCACTCGCTGGAGAGCGTCGACGAGCGACTCATGACCAGTTGCCTGAGCGCCGGAGTCGAGATCCTGGTGCTGGCCCGACCGGTCTACGGGTTGCTGCGGGCGCCGGCGATGGCCCGCTTCGGCGGGCTGCCGTGGATCCGCCTCGGCTTCGGCGCGCGCCGGCCCCGACACGAACGACTCAAGCGGGCCTTCGACCTGGCCGTGATCCTGCTCAGCGCCGTCGTCGTGATCCCGCTGATCGCGCTGATCGCCGCCGTGATCTCGTTCACCGGTCCACCGTTCTACCTGCAGGAGCGCGTCGGCGCGGGCGGCCGGCCGTTCCGGCTGGTCAAGTTCCGGACCATGCGCGTCGGCGCGGAACAGGCCACCGGCCCCGTCCTCGCCCAACCCGACGACGCCCGGGTCACCCGGGTCGGACGCTGGCTCCGGCGCGCCCGCCTCGACGAACTCCCTCAACTGTGGAACGTCGTACGCGGCGAGATGAGCCTCGTCGGCCCACGCCCCGAGCGCCCCGAGTTCATCGCCGGCTTCGACCGCCTGCCGCACTACGACCTGCGGCACCTGATCCGCCCGGGCCTGACCGGCATCGCGCAACTCACCGGCGGCTACGCGGCGACCGTGGAGGACAAGCTCCGCTGCGACCTGCTCTACCTCAACTGCCGGTCGATGCGGGTCGACCTGGCCCTGCTGCTGCTGACCGTCGTCGAACTGTTCCGGGGGTTCCCCCGTGGGTAGTGCCACCGACGCGGTCGACACCCGGGTCACCCGCAACACGGCCAGCATGCTTGGCGCGCGGGTGGTCATGGCGGTGTCCGGCCTGGTCTCGGTGCCGGTCGTCTACCAGCACCTCGGGCCCCGGGAGTTCGGCGTCTGGATCGTGCTGGCCGGCCTGCTGACCATGGCCGCACTGATCGATCTCGGACTCGGCTCGGCGCTGGTGCGCGAGGTGGCCAGGGCCGGCGGCGCGGTCGACCGCGACCTGGTGCGCCGGCTGCTCGGGCTGGCGCTGGGCTGGGCCGTGCTGCTCGGTCTGCTCACCGTGGGAGCGCTCGGCGTCTGCTGGCCGTGGCTCACCGGGCTGTTGCGGTTGGGCGACCTCGCCGACGAGGCGTGGCACGCGACGCTCTGGCTGGTCCTCGGCCTGGTGGCCGGTGCCGTCGAGCTGCCCTGGCGTGCCGTGCTCGAAGGCGGCCAGCGGTATGGGGCACTCGCGGCGATCAGCGCCGGCACCGCCGTGCTCAGCGCGGCACTGGCCATTCTCGTGGTACGGCTCGGCGGGGGGCTGGCGGCTTTGGCCGCCTCCGCCGCCGCCACCGGTGTGATCCGCACTCTCCTGCTCGCCGGGGCCGCCCGCCGACAGCGCCCGGACTTGTCACCGCGCTGGGGACGGCTGCGCCTGCGCGACGTACGCCGGATCGGCGGGTACGGCATGCAGGTGCAGGTGTCCGCCGGCGCCGGCATGGTCAACGTGGAACTCGACCGCCTCGTCCTCGGCGGCGTCTTCGGTCCCGCCGTCGCCGGTGACTTCGACCTGGGCACCCGCCTGCTCAATCTGTTGCGCCTGCCGCCGGGCCTCGCCCTGGTCGTGCTGTTCCCCGCGGCGGTCGCCCGCTCGGTCACCCGCGGCGCCGACTGGCTGGACCGGATCCACCTGGCGGCCACCCGCTACCTGGCCCTGTTTCTCGCGCCGGCCGCCGCGGCCCTGATGGTCAGCGCCGACCCGCTGGTCCGGCTGTGGCTGGGACACCAGGTCCCCTGGGCCACGGTGAACATCCTCGTGCTCACTCCCGCCTACGCCCTCAACCTGATCAGCGGGGCGACGACGGTGGTGGCCCGCGCCGAGGGCCGCCCCGGGCTGGAGACGCGGTACGTGCTGCTCTCCGTCGTGCTCAACCTGGCGCTCACAGTGCCGCTGATCTGGCTCTGCGGGCCGCTGGGCGTACCCCTGTCCACCGCCCTGGCCGTGGTGCTCAGCACCGCGTACTTCCTGTTCTACTTCCACGCCGCGACGGCCCGGCGGCTGATGCCGCTGGCACGGGCGATCTGGCCGCCGATCGCCGTGTCGGTCGCGGCCGGACTGGTCGCCAACGCGGCGAGCCGGTACCTGCCGGACGGCCCGGGACGCCTCGACGCCGCCCTCGCGGTCTCCAGCCGCGCGGGTCTGACCCTGCTCGTGGCCGCCGTGTTGCTGGTGGTCGGCGGGCACGTCAGCGCGAGCGACCGGATGCGGCTGCACCGGCTGCTGCGCGCTCCCGCAGCCATCCTGTCGCCGGGCACGGGCGGTCCACGATGAGCGTGGAGAGCCGTACCGCCCGGTGCCTCGTGTGCGGACCGCGGCAGGACCACCGGCCGGAACTGGGTGGGCTGCTGCGCCGCTGCGGGGCCTGCGGGTTCGCCTGGACCGCGCAGGAGCAGGCCGAGGCGGACGGCCGCTACGACGAGGACTACTTCGCCGACGGCGGCTACGACGACTACTTCCGGGCCGGGCCGCGCCGGTTCGAGGCGGGCCGGCGGCTGCGCTGGCTGCTCTCTGCCACCCGCCCCACCGCGCTGCTCGAAGCCGGCTGCGCCGGCGGCTACTTCCTCGAAGCCGCCCACCACGCCGGCATCAACGCCACCGGCATCGAAGTCAGCCACGCCGCCGCCACCTACGCCCGCGACCACCTCCACATGCCCGTACGCCAGGGCTACTTCGAAACCATCGCACCCACCCTCACCGCCGACACCATCTGCGCCTTCCACGTCCTCGAACACGTCCAAGACCCCCGAACCTTCCTGCACGCCGCACACACCGCCCTCACCCCCGGCGGCTGGCTCGCCCTCGAAGTCCCCAACATCGCCTCCGCCGCCGCCCGACGACTCGGCACCCACTGGCCGGGTCTGCAACCGCGCTATCACCGCTGGCACTTCACCCCCGCGACGCTGGTCCGGCTCGTGACCGACGCCGGCTTCGAGGTGGTCCAGCAAGACACCACGGTCTTCCGCTACTACATGCCGCTGCGGTACCGGTTGCGGCACGCACGGCACCTCCTGCCCGCCGACCTGATCGGGCTCCGCTCACCGCGGCTGACCCATCCGCACCTCGGCGACCTGCTCCGGGTGATCGCCCGGACGCCACAAAACCGACGGAGTACCCGATGAAACTGGATGGGATCGAGCTGGTCCGCTGCCGGCTCTGCGGCCGTGCCGGCGGGCACTCGCCGACGCTCGGCGACCTGCTCTGGAGCTGCGCCGACTGCGGGTTCGTCTGGACGGCCGGCGACGCGCCGGACCCGGAGGAGCTGTACGACGAGGCGTACTACACCACCGACGGATACCAGGAGTACTTCGCCTCGGCCGGCCAGCGCCGGTTCGAGGCGGCCCGCCGGCTGCGCTGGCTGCTCTCTGCCACCCGCCCCACCGCGCTGCTCGAAGCCGGCTGCGCCGGCGGCTACTTCCTCGAAGCCGCCCACCACGCCGGCATCAACGCCACCGGCATCGAAGTCAGCCACGCCGCCGCCACCTACGCCCGCGACCACCTCCACATGCCCGTACGCCAGGGCTACTTCGAAACCATCGCACCCACCCTCACCGCCGACACCATCTGCGCCTTCCACGTCCTCGAACACGTCCAAGACCCCCGAACCTTCCTGCACGCCGCACACACCGCCCTCACCCCCGGCGGCTGGCTCGCCCTCGAAGTCCCCAACATCGCCTCCGCCGCCGCCCGACGACTCGGCACCCACTGGCCCGCCATCGCTCCGGCGTACCACCGGTGGCACTTCGCCCCGGACACGCTCAGCAGGATGCTGGTGGAGACCGGCTTCCGGGTCATCTCCCACGACACCGTCTTCTCGCGGTTCTACTGGCGACCGGCGGCCCGGTGGCGCAACGCGCGGAACCTCCTGGTCGCCGACGTCGCCGCCAGCGGTTCGCCCCGGGTGACACACCCGCGGCAGGGTGACCTGCTGCGGATCTTCGCCCGCCGGGACGACCGGAGGATGTCGTGATGGCCGCCCCGCTGCTGTCGGTCCTGCTGATCAGTTGGAACACGCGCGAGCAGACCCGGCAGTGCCTGGAGTCGCTGGCCGCGACCGCCCCCGCCGACCTGAACTACGAGGTCGTGGCCGTCGACAACGCCTCCTCCGACGGCTCCGCCGACATGCTCGCCGACCAACCCCGGGTCCGCCTGATCCGCAACAGCCACAACACCGGCTTCGCCGCCGCCGTGAACCAGGCGTATCGCCGCTCGACCGGGCAGTTGGTGCTGCTACTCAACAGCGACGTCCGGTTCCACCCGGGCGCGCTGTCCCGGATGATCGACCATCTGCGGGAGCGGCCGGACGTGGCCGGAGTCAGCCCGCTCTACCTCAACCCGGACGGCACGTTCCAGCAGCACTACGTCCAGCAGCCCAGCTTCGCGGCCACCATCGCGCTCGTCACCGCGCTGCGTCGACTACCCGGGTTCCGCCAGGCGCTACACCGGTTCCAGATGCGCGGCGAGGACTTCAGCCGCCCCCGGCAACTCGCCTCCGGCAGCTGCATGCTGCTGCGCCGTACGGTGCTCGGACGGCAGACCATCTTCGACGAGGCGTTCCCGATCTACTGGAACGACGCCATCCTCGCCCGGCAACTCGAGCAGGCCGGACACCAGCTGTGGATGATCCCGGACGCGGTGGTGACGCACACCCGGGGCGCGTCCTGCCGGCTGCTCGGACCGTCCATCCGCTTCCGACACCTGCTGGGCAGCATGGTCACCTACCTGCGAACCACCCAGCCCCGGCACCGGATGGCGGTGTTCCAGGTCGCCCTGGTCCTCGACCACCTCGTCAAGCGGCTCCTCGGCCGCCCCGTACAGCTCGGAATGGTCGACCTGCTCGCCGCGCTGCGCGGCGACGTCGGCCCGCTACCCGACGGCGACACCCGCGACTGGGTGGTGTTGTTCAGCCGCCACCGGTGGTCGGTCGAACGGCACCAGGCGGTGGCGGGCCAGTTGGCGCCCGGGCAACGGTTGCTCTTCGTCGACCCGCCGGGCCGTCGTCCCCGCTGGCGCTCCGAGACGATCCCGATCGGCTCGGCAGCCTGGCGCGCGATCGCGCCGACCGCGCTGCCGCTGGGTGACGCGCTGCCGCCGATCAACTGGATCAACCGGCGGATCGCGGCCGGTGTGCTGCGTGGCTGGCTGGACCGGCAGGCCGGCGCCCGCCTGCTGCGGCTCGACGACGAGCGGGCCCGCCCGGTGCTGGGCCGACTCGGTGAGGACGAGGTGCTGTCGCCGGCAGCACCCCGGCCGATGGAACGGTCGGGTCATGGCTGAGCGGACCGCCCGCCGATCGGCGGCACCGATCGGCGACCCGGTCACCGACGACCGGGACTGGGTGGTCGTCTTCAGCGGCACACCGTGGGCGAACGGCGCGCACCGGCAGCACGCCTTGGCGCGCGAGCTGACCGTCGACCACCGGGTGCTCTTCGTCGATCCCGGCGGGCACCTGCCGCAGTGGCGGCTGCGCGTACGCCAGGTGGCCGACGGCCTGTGGCAGTGCGTCGGGCCGGCGCTGCTGCCGCTCGGCCGGCACCTACCTGCGGTCAACCGGGTCAACCGGTGGTTCGCCGCACTCCTGCTCCGCCGGTGGTTCCGCCGGCACGCCGACTCGGTACGTCTGCTGTGGCTGGACGAGGACCTGGCCGCGCCGGTCGCCGCCCGGCTGGCCGCGTCCGCCGTGGTGTACGACGCCACCGACCTGGACTGGACGTTCACGCGGCCATGGAACCGCGGACACCTCCGCCGGGCGCTGAAGTCCGCCGTCGGCGCGGCCGACCTCGTGCTCGCCTCGTCCAGCGCGTTGCCGGAACGGATGCCCGCCGTCGATCCCGCGCCCGTGGTGCTGGCCAACGGATGCGATCCGGAGCACTTCTCGCCGCACGGCCCGGTCGCGCCGTGGTCGGCCGGGCTGCGTCGACCACTGATCGGTTACAGCGGGGCGATCGACACCCGTGCCTTCGACGCGGACCTGGTCGCCGAGGTCGCCCGGGCCCACCCGGAGTGGACCTTCCTGCTGATCGGCCCGTCGACCCGTGCCGGTCGGGCACCGTTACTGCGGCTGTCCAACGTGCGGATGGTGGAGGCCGTCGGTTTCGCCGAGGTGCCGAACGTCCTGCGGGCCTGCGACGTCACCGTCATCCCGTACCGGGTCGGCAGCCTCGTCGACTACGTGCACCCGAAGAAGTGCTACGAGTACCTCGCCCTCGGCAAGCCCGTCGTCGCCACGCCGCTGCCCGCGCTGCGGGCGTTCGCCGACGTCATCGCCCTCGCCGACGACGCGGCGGGCTTCGCCGCCGCCATCGCCGCGGCGCTGGACGGCGCTGACGCACCGGAGCAGGTGGCCCGCCGCCGGGCGGTCGCCGCCCGCAACAGTTGGTCGGCGCGGGGTGTGCGGCTGCGCGCACTGCTGGCGGGACTGCCGCGATGAGAGTGCCGATCGTCGCACCAACCGTGCTGCTCGGCGGGGCCGGGCTCGGGGCCCTGGTCACAGTGGCCACCCTGCTGCCCGGCCCGGTCGGCCTGGCCGCCGCCGCCGGGGTGCTCAGTTGGGGCGTCTTCCTGCTCTGGCCCTGGGCGGTGCTGCCGGTCGGCATCATCGGCGGTGCCGTGATCGGAGCCGTGCTCAGCGGCGGTGACGTCCGTGGGTTCATCGCGGTGAAGGTGCTGCTGCTGGCCGCCGGCGGTGCCGCGCTGGCCGTACGCCACTGGCTGCGGGTGGAGAGACCGGCCCGGCGTACCCCGGCGGACATCGGCATGGTGAGCCTGATCGGGTTGACCGTCGTGGCCGCCACCTACGGTCTGGCGGTCGGCAACGGTCCCGAGGAGGTGCTGGTCGCCGCGTACCAGATGGCCACCATCCCGGTCTACTTCTTCGTCGCGACCCACACCCTCACCACCGCCCGCCGGATCCTGGCGGCCGGGATCCTGTACGTGGTGCTGGCGGCCACCTTCACCGCCCTGTCGGTCACCACCCCGGGCCGGCACGGCGGGCTCATCACCCTCCTGGCGATCCCGCCGCTGATCTGGGCCGCCGGTCGACTGCGGGGCGGGCGTCGCAACGGCGTCCTCCTGCTCGCCGGGTTCTTCGCCGTCGACGTGCTCCTGGCGTCGTACCGGGGAATCTGGCTCGCCGCCGCGCTCACCCTGCTGATCATGCTGGTCCGCGGTGGCCGGGCCGTTCGTACCGGGCTGGCCGCGACCGCCGCCGCCGCGGTCGCGGTGGCGGCGGTCCTCGCCCTGCAACCGGGGGTACGGGACCGGGCCGGCGAGATCGCCAAGGGGCTTGCGCAATCGGCCGGTTACCGGGGTGCGGAGTCGTCGGTGGGCCTCGGCGTCTTCGCCGACCAGCCGCTGGTCGGGGCCGGCCTGGGACAGAGCACGCCCGACGTCTACCTGTCCGGCTTCACCCTCACCGACGTCGGGCCGGTCTACCACGCCTTCTACGTGACGGTGCTGGCGAACCTCGGGCTGGTCGGCCTCCTGTTCGTCCTCTGGCCGATCCTGCGCAGCATCCGCGTCGGCCTGCACGCACGGGAGGGGATCACCCTGCCGTTCGCGGCCCTGTCCTGCGGCTTCCTGGCCGCCGCCGTCTTCGCGGCGCCGACCGACGGGCACTGGGAACTGGGCCTGTTGCCGGCGCTGACCCTGCTCACCGCAGAACAACAAGGTGCGCCGCTCCGACGATTCGCAGGGGTCCCGCTCCTGCGCCGTCCGGTGCACCGGACCGGAGTCACGGCATGAGAAAAGCCGACGCCACGGCCGTCGTGGTGACCCACAACTCGGAGCGGCAGATCGTCGCCGCCCTGACCGCGCTGCGGCAGGAGGGACTGCCGATGCGGTTGGTGGACAACGCCTCCACCGACAGCACTGTCGCGCTCGTCCGGCGCCGTTTCCCGGAGGTGAAGGTCCTCGCCAGCACGACCAACACCGGCTTCGCCAGCGCGGTGAACCGGGGCGCGGCCGGGATCGACACCGACGTCGTCCTGCTGGTCAACCCGGATTGCGTGGTCACCCCCGGCATGGTCGCGGAGCTGGTCCGGGTCATCAGGAGTCGACCGTCGGTGGGCGTCGCGGGACCGCGGCTCGTCGACGCGCACGGCCGGATCGCGATCAGCGCGCACCGGTTCGAGTCCCTGGGCACGGTGCTGGCCAGCCGCTTCGGTGGGTCGCTGGCACCGGTCGCGCTGCGCCGGCTGCTCAGCGGCCGACAGCGTAGGGCCGCCTACGACGCCTGCGTACGGGGATCGCAGCCGGTGGCGGTGGACTGGGTGTCCGGAGCCTGCCTGGCGGTACGCACGGACCTGTTCGAGGCGGTCGGCGGGCTCGACGAGGGCTACTTCCTGTACTACGAGGACGAGGAACTGTGCCTCCAGGCCGCCCGGCGCGGCGCCGAGGTGCTCTACGTGCCGTCGGTGACCGCCCGGCACACCGGCGGCGCGAGCAGCTCCGACCCCGCCTGGATCTGGCCCCACCTGTACCGCAGCATGCTGCGGTACTTCGCCCGGCACCGAACCGGCACCCTGCGCGCCGTACGCGGTGCCGTGCTGCTGCGCGCCCTGATCGGTATCGGTCTGGCCGGTGTGCGGATGCCCCTGCAACCCCGAGCCGGGACGGCTCGGCTGCGGGCCTGGACCCGTATCGGCCGCATCGCGATCACCCGAGGAGAGACGAGAGGAGGAGCGTGATGCACGTCCTGATCACGGTCGTCGGCAAGCGCACCGAACACTGGACGGACCTGTTCGACGTGCTGTGTGAACAGCCCGACGTCACGCTGACCGTACTCGCCGCGGACGTGTCCCCGGTGACACGGCGCGAGCTGGCCCGGCTCACCGGGCGACACCGCCGCCTGCGGTATCACGTCGTGCCGCACCTGCTCGGCGAGTCGCTGACCGGGCACATGGCCTCGGTGCTGTTCCGACTCCCCGGCCACCACGACGTGACCAACGCCCGCCCCGACATCCTGCACGTCATCGGCGAGGCGGCCTACCTCACCACCTGGCAGGCCCTGCGGCTGCGTCAACGCTGCTGGGCCGGGGTGCCCACCACCCTGTATGCCGCGCAGAACGTGGTGACCCGATTCCCGGTGCCCTTTCCCCGGATCGAGCGGCAGTCCTACCTGTCCGTCGACCACGCCTTCCCGATCACGCCTGAGGCGCTCAAGGTGTTGCGGGTCAAGGGGTACCGAGGTCCGGCGACGATCGTGCCGCTCGGCGTGGACACCCGGGTCTTCCGCCCGCTGACCACCGATGCGGCGATGCGCCCGTTCACTGTCGGATTCGTCGGGCGGTTCGAACCGCACAAGGGCGTGGCCGACCTGCTGCGCGCCGCCGAACTGATCGACTGCGACGTGTCACTGGTCGGGGACGGCAGCCTGAACGGCGAGATCGAACGGGCGGCCGCGCGACGGCCGGGCCGGGTGCACCGGCACGGCTGGGCCGGGCACGCCGAGCTGCCCTTGCTGCTGAACCGGATGGACGTGTTGGCGATGCCGTCGGTCGAGGTGGTGCAGCGCAACACCCTGCCGTGGATCGGCATCCCCCTGCGTGAGCAGTTCGGCCGGGTGCTGGTCGAGGCCATGGCGTGCGGCGTACCGGTGGTCGGCAGCGACGTCGGCGAGATCCCCCACGTGGTGGGCGACGCGGGCCTGGTCTTTCCCGCCGGTGACGTACCCGCACTGGCGGCCCGCCTCGCCCGACTGCGCGACGATCCCTCACTCGCCGGCCGCCTGGCAAACCAGGGGCTGCGCCGAGCGGACGCCGAGTTCGACTGGCGCCGCATCGCCGGCACGCTCTGCGCCACCTGGCGCGGGCTGCAGTCCCCCACTCGCCCCTTTCGCACACCGCCCGCCGAGGCCGGGCATTCAACAAGAGAGGCGATCTCCTGATGAGCGCGTCGATAGATGTCAAGGGTCTGCTCGGTGCCTCCTGGCGCCGCGTGGGCGTACCGCTGATCGGCCTGTGCGCGGGCCTGGCCGCCGCCCAGGGGGTCACCGCACTCCTACCGGCCCGCTACGAGGCCGAGGCGTCCGTCCTGGTCAGCGCCGAACAGGCCGACGGGAGCCAGCCCACGGATCTGACTCTCGCGCAGAACCTCACACCCACCATCGCCCGGCTCGTCGGCTCTCGGGAGGTCGCGATCGAGACGGCGCGCACGCTGCGGCTGCCCGAGCACGCGGTGCTCGGCCACGTCAGCGGTGAGTACGAACTCGGTCTACAGATCATCACCGTGCACGCGAGCGCCGGCTCGGGGGCCCAGGCCGCCGCGATCGCGAACGTGGCCTCCCGTGCCGCCAGCGAACGCCTGAGCCGACTGGAGATGGGTGGCTCGACCAGCATCAGCGCCCGGGTGCTCGACACCGCGAGCGCGCCTACCACCCCCGCCTTCCCGAAACCGCTGTTGAACGGCGTGCTCGGGGCTCTGGCCGGACTGCTGGCCGGCTGGGGCGCAACGCTCCTGCGCGACCGGTTCGACAGCCGACTGCGCGATGTCGGGCAGGTCGAGACGCGCCTGGGGCTGCCGGTCCTCGGCGTGCTGCCGAAGCTGCCACGCCGGTTCTCCCGTCACCACGCGAACGCGCTCTACGCGCGCGCCGACGTCACCGACGCCGTACGCGCCACGATCTCGACGCTCAGTGTGCTCACCGCCCCGTTGCCGCGCCGGAGGCTGCTGGTCACCAGCGCCCACGACGACGACGGCAAGGCGCTGGTGACCGCGCTGCTCGGGCTCGGTCTGTCCGACGAGCACTGCCGGGCCACCCTGGTGGACGGGGCGGTACGGGATCCGGTGTTGTCCGGCCACTTCCCGGAGGCGCCACACACCTGGCAACAGGTCCTCACCCAGAAGTGCTCTCCGGTGCGCCTGGTCGACTTCCCCACCCTGACCGTGCTGCCGGCCGAACCCCGCGAGGGCGCCGACACGCAGGCCCTGCACGAACTCGGCGGACTTCTCAACGCGTTGGGCGAGGACGAGGACTGCGTGCTCGTACACGCGCCGCCGATCCTGGCCGGACGGGAGATCTCCGCCTTCGCCCAGCACGCCGACGGTGTGCTGCTGGTCATCCGGGCCGGACGGACGAACGTCGACGACGGTACGCGGGCAGCCCGGCTCGTGCAGCGGCTCGGGCTCCCCCTGGCCGGTGTCGTGGTGATCGGCGCGGAGGCGCGTACGGACAACCGGTCGGCCGGTCAGCAACCGACTCCGACGCCGGACGTGGTGCACGACACCGTGTCGGTGCCGTCGGCGAGGTCGGGCGCGGTCATCCGGGAGCTGGTCAGCGCGCTCGTCGAGGACTCCCCGGGCAGCACTGGCGGGCGGCATCGCCGGCAGCCCGGAGACTCGGGCGGATCGGTCCGCCCGTCCGCAAGGACGGTCGCAGGCACCGCCGCCGATCGGCCGACGCCGGTCGAGCGGGCAAAGCCGGTCGAGCGGACGAAGCCGGTCGAGCGGACGAAGCCGGTCGAGCGGACGAAGCCGGTCGAGCGGCCGGCCCCGGTGGAGCTGCCGGCCCCGGTGGAGCAGAGTGCGGGTGACGCGAATGACCGCCTCCCTCAGATGCCGGTCAGGCCGACCCGCATCGAGGACGCCATCACCGAGCCCAACCCGGTGGTGACCGACGTGCCAGGCGCTACCGAGCACGTGAAAGGCTCGCCGGCCCGGGGCGGCGCTGCCGGGGTGAGCGTGCTCGGACGGCCACTGGCCCTGCCCGAGGCGACCTGGCGGTCGGCGACGGCCGAGCCCGTGACGCCACCGTCGTCCCCGCAGACGCCCATCCCGGACCCGGCGGGCCGGTGGTCGACCTACGGGCGGGAGCTCCTGCCCGCTGGACGACCGGCTACGGAACGACTCCCTTCCACGTCCATCGTGCTGCGCCGCGCGGTCGCCGTCGGCGAAGCCGAACGTTGGGGCTGACGAACGAGGGACGGCTGGCCGCACGCCCCGAGGCGGGCCGCCAGTCGCCGAGCAGAGACACCGAACAAGGAGATTGCCGATGAGTGAGATGTTGGCGCCGACCCAGTCGTCCGAGCCGATGCTGGACGATCCCCGCGCGCTCTACTGCGACCTGCTCAAGAAGGCGTTGACCAGGTACGTCTTCCGCGAGACGTGGATGCCCTACCAGCCGCGAAGGGGTTCCCTGCACGGCAGGCTCTACCAACGCGGCCGGTACCTGCTGCAGCGCAGGGGGCTGGAGCTGGTGCTCCAGTTCCCGTTCGACGCGGAGGCCCGGGCCAACGGCCGGGACTGGCCGCCGGAGGCCGACACGATGATCGGTCTGCGCCGGCTGGACAACCTGGAGCAGTGCATCGCGGACGTGCTGGACCGGGGCGTGCCCGGCGACCTGATCGAGACCGGGGTGTGGCGGGGCGGCGCGACCATCTTCATGCGTGGGATGCTGCGCGCCTACGGTGACCGGGACCGCACGGTGTGGGTCGCGGACTCGTTCCGCGGTCTACCCAAGCCGGACCCCAGACGGGTCGAGGACGTCGAGGACGCGCTGTGGCAGGTGCCCTTCCTGGCCGTGTCACAGGAGCAGGTGCAGAAGAACTTCGAACGGTACGGGCTCCTCGACGACCAGGTCCGCTTCCTCAAGGGTTGGTTCTCGGACACCCTGCCCACCGCGCCGGTGGAACGCCTGGCGGTGATGCGTCTCGACGGGGACCTCTACGACTCGACGATGGTGGCGCTGCGCTCGCTCTACCCGAAGCTGTCGGTCGGTGGGTACGTGATCATCGACGACTACCACGCCGTACGCGGGTGCAAGCAGGCCGTCGACGACTTCCGTGCCGAACAAGGCATCGAGGACGAGCTGCACCAGGTCGACTGGACGTGCCGCTACTGGCAGCGGACGCGCTGAACGAGGGCGCCGGCCATCCGCTCTGGCTGCCCGCCGTGTCGATGTGCCGGTGAGCGGTATACCTCAGAGTCATATCTATGCCTCTGCGGTATGCCGCTCACGACCGCGTCCGCCGCACGCACCGGGAACTGTCCGCCCTGCTGCGACGCGCCGCCCGGACGTGATCGGGGCGGCGCGTCTCGTCGTACCCCGTTGGTTTTGTCGTGCCGCGCGGCGGGCGGCGCGGCTTAGGGCGTGTGTCAAAGTCCTCGGTCGAGCCGAGGCGGAGTCCAGGCGGCGATCCGGCGAGGCGGAGATGGGCTCGGATACCGGTGTTGTATCCGGGCCCATCTCCAACGCAGCCGGGCGTCGTCTGGGCCCGCCGCAGGCCGGCCAGGGGCTTTGACACACGCCCTAGTAGTGCTTTGTTAGGTCGGCGTGTCGTGGGGTCATCGGGGCGGTCTGAGTAGTTCGATGTTGCGGTGACTCCTGACGAGCTTTTGGTTGTGCGGCAACGGCTTGAGGCGTTCGCCGTGGATGTGTTCACCCCTTTGGTGCGCTCGGATCAGCGGGCCAAGGGTGAGACGTATCTGCGAGGGCTGTTGCTGGACGGGCGGCGTAAGTCGATGCAGCCGATGGCGGATCGGCTTGGGGTGGATCATCAGGGGCTGCAACAGTTCGTGACGACCTCGACGTGGGACACCGAGGCGGTGCGGATGCGGTTGGCCCGTCGGGCGGTCGAGGTGGTCGCTCCGGTGGTGTGGGTGGTCGACGACACCGGTTTCCCGAAAGACGGCAAGGGCTCGCCGGGCGTGGCCAGGCAGTACTCCGGCACGTTGGGCAAGGTCGCGAACTGCCAGATCGGGGTGAGTGTCCACGCCGTCACTGACGCCGCGTCGTGTCCGCTGGATTGGCGGTTGTTCTTGCCGACGTCGTGGGACGACCAGGCTGTTGACGAGGCTGACCGCCCTGAGGTGATCGCTCGCCGGTCCCGGTGCGGGATACCTGCCGATGAGCATCACCGGCCGAAGTGGTCGATGGTCGTGGAGATGCTCGATGAGCTGGCCGAGCAAAATTTACGCCCGCCGTTGCTGGCAGCCGACGCCGGCTACGGCGATAACAGCCAGTTCCGCGGCGCTTTGGACGAGCGGTCCGTCGACTACATCATGCAGGTCAAAGGCGATGCCCTCGCCCACACATCAGACGTGCAGCCGGTGACGCGGGTGTGGTCCGGGCGGGGTCGCCCACCGACGCGCACCGACCCGCGCTACCCGAAGACTGCGGTCAGCCTGGTCGAGCACATTCGCGCCGCTGGACGAGCGGCCACGGAAACGATCACCTGGCGGGAAGGCTCGAAAGGCACGATGAGCTCCCAGTTCATCTTCCTACGAGTCCGCCCGGCCGGACACCGCGTCGCCCGTGACCCCAACGGGCTCCTGCCGCAGCGGTGGCTGATCGCCCAGTGGCCCGACGACCAGGCCGAACCGGTGAAGTACTGGCTGTCCAGCCTCCCTGCCACCACCAGCCACACCGACCTGATCCGCTACGGCAAGATCCGCTGGCGCATCGAACATGACTACCGCGAACTCAAGACCGGCCTCGGCCTGGACCACTTCGAAGGCCGCTCCTGGATCGGCTGGCACCGCCACGTCACCCTGGCCACCGCCGCGCACCTGTTCATCACCGAACTGCGCCTCGACCCAAAAGCGGATGCGCCGGCCTGACCCTTTATGCGGTCATCCGCGAGCTGCAACGACTCCTCGCGACCTGGACCGGCGCCTGCCTCACCTGCCACCAACCCGTGAAACCCTTACACCGCAACAAACGCCACAGAACCTAACAAAGCACTACTAGTTGGCCGGCGCCGTCTGCGGGTTGGCCGCGAGCCACTGCGCGACGCGGTCCTCGCGTACGGCCGCGAAGAGCGCCGGGGCCTTCACCTCGTCCAGCCGTACCGCGGACCCAGCCGGGGTCTGGAGGTTGGCGTCGCTGACGGGGGCGGTGACGAACTGAACGGTCTCGGGCTTGACGCGGCGTACCGCGAGGGCGAGGTCGGCCAGGTCGAGGTCACGGTCGACGACCAGCGACTCGGCCGCCGTGGTGAGCACCCGGTCGAGTCGCGTCGGGTTGGTGAGCAGACTCGTCGCGCTGATACGTTCGGCGAGGGCACGGACCACCAAATGCTGGTCGTAGATGCGCCCGAAGTCGCCGCCGGGCACCCCGTGCCGCTGCCGCATCAGGTCGTCGGCCGCCCTGCCGTCCAGGTCGTGACAGCCGGCGGTCCAGGTGACCTTCGTGTCCGAGGAGGTGACCGGGTACGGCAGGCAGACGTTGATGGTGCCCACCGCGTCCACGAGCTTGCGGACGGCGGCGAAGTTGGCCACCAGTACCCCGTCCAGGGGGACGCCGGTGAGCTTGGCGACCGTCTCGGCGGCCAGTGCGGCGCCGCCGAAGGCGAACGCCGCATTGATCTTGTTGAGTCCGCCGGACCACTCCTCCCCGGCCGCCGGAATGTCGACGTAACTGTCCCGGGGAATCGAGACGACGGTGGCCGCGTCCCGGGCGGCGTTGACGTGCACCAGCATGATGGTGTCCGAGCGCTGCCCCGGGTAGAGCGCCTGGTCCGGCTCACCGTCGCGGGAATCAGACCCGAGCAGCAGCAGGTTGAGGGGCCCCGACTTCCAGCGGCGCTCGTCGTGGGGACCGGTGCCCCGACCGAGGATGTCCTCGCGCTGCACCCGGCTCTCGTACCGGTGCTTCAGACCGAAGCCGACCGTGACGACGCCAGCGCAGAGCACCGCGAAGACCAGGGCAAGCGCGGCCATGGCCTTCTGCCAGCCCGCCATGGCCCGCCATCGGGACGGTGCCGGCGGGCTCGTCCTGCGGGGGTAACCGGTCACCATCTTGACCACCTCTGCACCACCTGTCGGGACATCGGATCTGTTGCGGGGCAAGGGATGCCGGCGAGCCCAACGGCGTCGCCCTTACCCACCCAAGGGGATATTTAATCACCCTTTAGGGTTTCTATAGCTTTTTATCCTGTTTGCCCGATTCAGGCGATGCCATCCTGACCTCCGAGTTCACGAGGGGGTTGGCCATGTACGGAGTACCTACCAAGGGTCCACACATCGGCGGAGGGCTGGCGGCCACCGGGGTCGCCATCCAGTCGTGGCTGCTGGTCGGCATCGGGCTGGTCGTGCTCGGCCTGGCGTTGTGGTTCGTCGCCCTGCTGGGGCGCGAGCGATGACACGCTCCTCCACCTGGGGAGCATGGCTGCGCGCAGCGACCGGCATCCTGTTCGGTGTCGCCGTCGCCGCCGCGACCCTGTGGCGCTGGCACGACATCGCCAGCGGCGAGGCGTGGCTCAACGCCCGCCTGGTCGACGCCGTCGGCCTGGCGGACAGCAAGTCGATCGGCGCGGCCGTCATCTTCCCGCTCGACGAGCGCTGGGTCGGCTTCATGGTCTCCAGTGGATGTTCGGTCGCCATGTTGCTGATCCCGCCGATCGTGCTGGCGTCCACACTCGTCGGATTCCGGCGCATCTCGATGACCCGTGGACTCAACGCCCTGACAATCGCCACTTTGCTGCTGGTCACGGTGAACCAGTTGCGGCTTGCCGCGGTGGTGGTCGCGATGCAGACCTGGGGCTTCCGGCTCGGCTACGAACGCAGCCACGTGCTGATCGGCTCAGTGATCACCACGGCCGGCCTGATCGCCGTGGCAATCCTGTTCGTCGTCCTGGTCAGCCGGACCAAGCGCATGCGGGGGGCGGTCGCCGGTGTCCGCTGAGACCCAGACGCTCGCGTTGCTCAACACGGCGGCGTTCCTGCTGTGCGTCAGCTTCTGCGCGTACGTGCTGAGCATCCTGGTCTTCCACCTGAAGACCCGACGTAGCCGGGGCGGCAGCCCGGACGGCTTCGACTGGCACATCATCGTGCCGTGCCGCAACGAGGCGTCCGTCATCGGCGACACGCTGCGACAGCTGCTCGGCGACTTCCCCCAGGTGACCGTCTGGTGCGTCGACGACGCCTCCGACGACGGAACGCTCGCCGAACTGGCCGCGTTCACCGACGAGCCCCGGGTGCACGTCGTCCGGCGTCAGCTACCGCACGCGCGGCAGGGCAAGGGCGCCGCGCTGAACGCCGCCTGGCGGTGTATCGAGCAGTCGCTGCCGGCCGATGTCGACCGGAGCCGAGTGATCGTCGGCGTCCTGGACGCCGACAGCCGGCTCGACCCGCAGGGACCCGTCGCCCTGTCCGGCCGGCAGTACTTCGGCGCGACGGAGGTCGGCGCGGTACAGGTGGAGGTGCGCATGCTCCAGTGTGCACGGCGTCGGTACGCCCCGGCGAGCGAGGTCAGCCGTTGGGGGCGGCTGCTGATCCGGCTGCAGGACATGGAGTTCCGCGCTCCGATCGCCGCCATGCAGTCCCTGCGTCGGCAGACCGGCAGCGTGGCGATGGGCGGCAACGGCCAGTTCACCCGGCTGTCGTTGCTCAACGACATCGCCGCCGAGCACGGCACCCCATGGCACGGCGCCCTGCTGGAGGACTTCGAGCTGGGCCTGCACATCCTGCTGGCCGGTGGCCGCACGGAGTACTGCGCGGAGAGCTGGGTGGCCCAGGAGGCGCTGACCCGGATCAGACCGTTGGTGCGGCAGCGGACCCGCTGGGCTCAGGGCTCGATGCAGTGTGGGCGCTATCTCGGCAGAGTGCTGCGCTCCCCCCGGATCAGGAACTCCGCGACCCTGGAGATCACCCACTTCCTGGCTGCGCCATGGACTCAGCTCCTCGGCACGCCGATCTATGTCGCCTGCCTGGCGGTGATGGTCTACTACGTCGACCAGACCGTCGGCGGATTACGCGGCTGGTGGGACGGCGGCGGGTGGGGCGTACCACCGCTGGTGCTCGTCTTCGGCATCGGGCCGTTCGCACTGTGGGGGATCGTCTACCGGGCTCGCTGCGAGCCGCAGCTGTCGGTGGGTAAGGCCCTGCTGCTCGGCGTCTGCCACTGGCTCTACAGCTACGCCCAGTCGCTCGCGGTGTGGCTGGCCTTCGCCCGCATGGTCACCGCACGCACCGACTGGCAGAAGACCGCCCGCGCCGCCGACCCGAAAGCACAACCGCCTCCGGTCCGAGCCGTCGGTCGGGTGGCCGTCCCGACCCAGCCCCGGCGGGCGCATCCGGCGCGCGGTTCGAGCCGGGTCGCCGGACCTCGCTCGATCAGGCCGCCACGGCACCTGGTTCACCTCACCACCACCCCCACCACAGACCGCCCCACAATCGCCCACGTCAGAAAGTAGACATCTATGCCACGAGTCAGATCCGGCCTCGCCCGTACCGCCGCGGTGTTGGCCGGCGGCCTCGCCATGGCGGTCCTGGCGGCCTCTCCGGCCATGGCCGACACCTCACAGTCCTCGGCCGCCGCGCTGCAGATCAGCCTGCTCGGTGGAGGTATCGCGAGTTCCGGCACCGCGTCGGCGACGAACGACGGCACCACCGAGTCGATCTCCGGCAACCAGAGCCCGCCGTTGGCCGTGCTCGGCGGACAGACCGTCATCACCGCGGGGGTGCTGGCGCAGAACGTCCGCGCCTTCAACGACGGCACCTCGGCGGCCTGCGCCGGTGTGCTCGGCGTGGGCGGCACCGTGACCATCGGTCCCGGCGGGTCGTGCCTCGTCACGCCCGGTGCCGCCGTGACGTTGAACCTCGGCACCAACGGGCTCGCCACGATCGCGCTGGTGGCCGACGCCATCTACTCGTCGTGCACCGCCACCAGCAGCCCGTCGGCGACCGGCACGGCGACCCTGGTGAACGCCCGCATCACCTCCACCGTGCTGGGCGTCGAGACGACGCTGCTCAACCTGCCCGCCAACCCGGCACCGAACACCGGGTTGAGCGTGCCGGGTCTGATCGACCTCACGCTCAACGGCCAAACCAGCTCGGGGGTCGGTCAGCTCAGCGTCACCGCGCTGAACCTCACGGCGCTCGGTGGGGCGCTGGCGGGCGTCACCATCGGCACGTCGAGTTGCGGGGCCAACGCGGTGGCGCCGCCCATTCCGGTGATCCCGCTCGCCGGGGCACCGCTCGCACTCGGTATCGGCGCACTCGTGGCCGGCACCACCGGCGGGTTCTCGCTCTATCGGCGTCGCCGCGCGGCCGCCAGGAGCTGACCCGTCATGTGTGCGAGCAGGTCGACGACACGAGAGGTCCTGATTCTCGCCGGCACCAGGCCGGAGGGTGTGAAGACCGCGCCTCTGATCCGCCGTCTCCTCGACGATCCGAGGTTCACGGTGCGGGTGGTGGACACCGGCCAACAGCCGGGGCGCGTCACCGAGGCACTCGCCCCGTTCGGCCTCCGCCCCGAGGTGAGCCTGCGGCCACAACGGCGCAGCGGCTCGCTTGCGGAGTTGGCGACGGCCCTCATCACCGGGGTCGACGAGTTGCTCGCACACCACCGTCCAGCGGCGGTCGTGGTGCAGGGGGACACCACGACCGCCCTGGCCGGCGGGACGGCCGCATTCTGGCAACGCGTCCCGGTCGTCCACCTGGAAGCCGGTCTACGGACCAACGACCTGGACCGGCCGTTCCCGGAGGAGGCGAACCGGGCGATGCTCGCCCGGATCGCCGCGCTGCACCTCGCGCCCACTGAGGCCGCCAGGACGAACCTCCTGGACGAGGGCATCGCCGCCGGGGCGATCACGGTGACCGGCAACACCGTGGTGGACGCGCTTGAGGACCTGGTCGAGCGCGGCGTGGCCCGGCCACCGGCGTGGGTCGAGCCGACCCGAAAGCTGGTCGTGGCGACCGCGCACCGCCGGGAGAACTGGGGCCAGGGAGTGGCGGCCACACTGGACGGGCTGCGCCGCCTGGCGCGGCAACGCTCCGACGTCCAGGTCGTCATGGTCGCCCACCCGAACCCGCGCCTCAGCGCCGAGGTCAGCGCGGGCCTGGCGGGCATCGCCAACGCACGGGTCACCCCGCCGCTTCCCTACCCGCAGATGGTCGGGCTGCTGCGGATGGCCGACCTGGTCGTCACGGACTCCGGCGGCCTGCAGGAGGAGGCGGCCACCCTGGGGGTGCCGCTGCTGGTCACCAGGGACACCACCGAACGTCCGGAGGCCCTGGCAGCGGGTCGGGGCGAGTTGGTCGGCACCGATCCGGAGTTGCTGCTGTCGGCCGGCCTCCGGCACCTCGCCACGGAGCGCGCGTCGATAGCCGGCTCACCGTTCGGCGACGGACGGGCCGCCGGACGGTGCGTCGCCGCGATGGCGCGGCTCCTGGACGTGTCGGCTCGGCGCGTCATCCAGGTCCGCCGGACGGTCGGCGTAGCGACCTGAGACTCCAACAATTCGGACAATCGTCAGAATATTGGGACAAACCTCTTGGGCCATCTGATAATTGACCCATCGATCGGCAGCGTTCCGGGCCGACGTTCTCACGTGGTCAGTGATCGAAGGAGTCGTCAGGTGCAGACGTTGGTCAACGGGCAGCAGTCCCCGACTCTGCAAAGTAGGTTCTCCGCCCAGCACAACGCATTCGGCGTGCTTCGCCTGGCGATGGCCTGTGGTGTGATCATCGCGCACGCCGGGCCGTTGGGCTTCAGCGGGGCGAACATCGGCGCGGCGGCGTTCGGCTGGCAGAGCGATCTCGGCACCATGTGCCTGTACGGGTTCTTCCTGATCTCCGGCTTCCTCATCACCGACAGCGCCCTGCGCTCCACCCTGCGCCAGTACGTCCGCGCGCGGGCGCTGCGGATCTTTCCCGGCTTGTGGGTCTGCCTGCTGGTCACAGCGTTCGTGTTCGCCCCGCTGGCGGCGCTCTACGAGAACGGCAACCTCGACGGGTTCTGGGGGCACCCGGACGGCCCGTTCGACTACGTCATGACCAACATCCTCGCCTCGATGGAGCAGTTTCCCATCTCCGGGCTGCTGGCCGACACTCCGTACGGGCAGCTCGTCGGCGGACCGAGCGCGTTCAATGGTGCACTGTGGACACTTCGGTACGACTTGGCGCTCTACGCCGTCATCGGTGTCCTCATGGTGACCTCGGTGCTGCAACGCGCCCCTCGCGCGGTGCTCCTACTGACCGGCGGTTGCTACGCCCTGATCCTGGCGGACTTCTTCGCCGCGCCGAATTGGAGTTCCCGGCCGCCCCAGCACGGCGCGGTCGGACCGTTCCCACTGATCGGGGCGTTCGCCGCCGACTGGACGCTGATGCTCGGCTTCCTGTTCCTGCTGGGCGCCGCCGCACGCCTGTACGCTCACCGGGTCCCCATGAACGCCCCGCTGGCCGTGCTGGCCGCCGTCACGCTGGTCGGCTCGCTGTGGCTGGGCGGATTCTTCGCGGTCGGTCTTCCGGCGTTCGCCTACCTGATGCTGTTCGCGGCGGTCGCGTTGCCCAGGAGGTGGTCCCGCGTCAGCCGCCGGAACGACTACACGTACGGCATCTACATCTACGGCTTCCCGGTCCAGCAGATGATCGCTCTGTTCGGCGGCACCCGGTTCGGGATCGTGGGCTACATCGTGCTGAGCCTGCTCGGCAGCGTCCTGTGCGCCGCCCTCTCCTGGCACCTGGTGGAGCGTCCCGCGCTCGGGTTCAAGACCGGCAGCGGACGCGCCCGGCACCGGGTCGCCAAGCAGGCCGCCCGTCGACGTCCGCAGCGCGCCGCCGGCCCGGTGGGCGCCCAGCGGGCCGAGGCACGCCCGTCAACCGGCCGGCACCAGGCCGGCGCGCGGCACAGCCGGTCGACGCAGCCGATCCCGAAGGCGGGGGCCGCGCCGCGCCGCGCCAACCGGTCCCGTAGGCCGGACCTGACGTTCCTGGTCTCACCGGGCCGGGCCACGACGGCAACCGCGCCGGAGAGCGTGATACCGGGCATCCCGGCCGTGACCACGCCTCCTGAGCGCGCGCAGACCACCGCCACCACGTCGTCCGAGTGACACCGTCGGGGCCGGAGCCAGTGGCGCCGGCCCCGGCCCGCCACGGGGGCCGGAGCCGTACGCCGACTCCGACCCCCGTTGGTCCGCTCGTAAGTGCTACGGGGCCGGGTACTGCGCAAGGTAGACCGGCGCGCCGACCTTGGTCATGTCGGCCGCGTCGCCGACGCCGTTGACGACGTGGTCGATCGTCCCGGCGCTGAGGTTCACGGTCATGATGTGGTGCAGCTTCACGCCCGGCCGGTTCGGCACCTCGAAACCGTTCTCGGTGTGGATCGACGGGTTGTTCTGGTTGAAGACGTACACCCCGCCGCCGTGCAGCGTGTGGTGCCGCACCCGGTCACCGACCTTGTAGCCGGCCCAGCCCTCGACCGGGCCGTTCATCCAGTCGGCCTGCGTCGGCGGGTCGTACGGCAGCTCGTTCTGGTAAAGGATCGTGGTGCCGTGCTCGCCGTTCCAGACCGTGTTGTAGCGCTGGAAGTGCTCGACGAACAGGCCGGTGGCGGTCACGTGATCGCCGTTGATGACCGCGCCGTAGCGACCGGTGTTGGTCCGCCAGCGGTCGGTGTCGCCGTTGACGCCCTCGGTGAAGCCCTCGACGCCGTGGTCACCACGCCAGACCCAGGTGTGGTCGATGAGCACGTTGTCGCTGTGGACCTCCAGCGCCGTGTCCGTCCGGCCGATGTGCGGGCCACCGACGCGGAAGTACACGTCGGACAGCGTGGTCGGGTTGTGCCGGCTGCTGGCGTTGTGACCGTGCTCTCGACCCACCCGCAGCAGGACCGGCGACTCCACGGTGCCGGCGTCGATGGTGACACCGGCGACGATCACGCCGGGTACACCGGCGACGTCCAGCGGCACGGCGCCCCTGACGGCGGTGAGGGTGGCGTGCCCGATGCCGAGCACGACGGTGTCGGCGCGCCGGATCTCGATGCTGCGCGCGACGTCGTACACCCCGGGGGTGAGCAGCAGGTGCTTTCCGCGGGCGAGTTGCGCGTTGATGACGCGTACCGGGTCGGTGGGCTTCGCGACGAAGAAGTCGCCGATCGGGATGGTCCGGCCCGGCGTCACGCCGTCCGCCCAGGAGACACCTCGGCTGTCCCGCTGCGCGGCGGGCACCCGCACCTGGTAGCGGCCCTTCCCGTCGACGAAGAGGTACGGCTTCTCCCGGCTGAGCGGGGTGGTGTCCAGGGTGGTGTACGGCGGGTCGGGGAACGTGGCGTCGTCGGGCGCGCCCTCGACGCCCGCGAAGACCTGGTTCCACACCGCGTTGGACCAGCCGCCGACCTCGCTGTTGCGGGTCAGCCACTGCTGCTGTGAGCCGTTGGTGGTGGCCGGCAGCCGGGAGTCGGCGATGAAGCCGCCACTGGCGTACTGCGGACCGGCCGTGCAGTAGTCCATCAGCGACAGACCGCCGCCGCCGATGTTCAGCCGACGCATCGACACCGCCTGCGAGACCGCCCAGAAGTTCGCCGACGACCGGCAGCCGTCCTGACCGGCGGCGTTGATGGTGAGCGACAGGTTGGACAGGGTGCGCCAGAAGTTCACCAGGGCCAGGCAGTTGCCGGTGCCGCCGTCGGCCAGGCAGCGGTTGTAGACCTCCAGCTTGCCGTTGACCGTGACGTCGGTGGGCGAGGCGCCCAGGCCGGACACCTCGGTGTAGTAGCCGACCTTGGCCTGCAACGGCTGCTCGGCGGTGCCGTAGGTGCCCGGTTTGAACAGGTAGGCGTGCCGCTCGGTGCCCATCTCGTTGTCGACCTGCCGGGTGTGGGCCGCGTCGAGGGTCTGCTGGATCTCACCGACCGGCATGGACGGGTCGAAGATCGTCACGTTCGGGCCGAAGTCGGGTGCGCCGTGCGTGGGGCGGCCGGCGGAGGCCGCCGTGCCGCTCACGGTGACGGCGGTGGCCACCATCAGGGCGAGGATGAGGGTACGACGGGACGGGGTTGACATGCGGTTCGTCCTCTCCGCTGCCCGGAGCGGGGTCCGGCGCAGTCTAGGGCGGTGAGAGCGCTCTCTCGCCCCTGTTTCTACCTGGCGAACCGGCCCCACGCCATTGCCGGGATCGGCGAACTTCGGTCGGTCGGTGAGAATGGACCGCAGAACGGGGAGGCGCCCATGCGAACCGACGCACTGCCGCACGTGGACGAACACGTCACCGTCATCACAGCCGAGCCCGACGAAGCCTGGCCGCACCTCGTGCACGTCGTCGAAACCACGTTCGACGGCCCCGGCATGCGCGCGTACGCCCGCCTGGTCGGCACCGCCGACCCCGTCGCGTCCGGGCCCCGACCGCTCGCCGAGGGCTCGACGATCCCCGGGTTCCGGGTGGCCACCGCGATCCCCGGGAGGGAGCTGACGTTACGGGGCAGCCACCGGTTCTCGACGTACGCGCTGGTCTTCCGGCTCGAACGGGCCGGGCCGGGCCGATCCCGCCTCCGGGCCGAAACCCGGGCGGTCTTCCCCGGTCTGACCGGTGGCCTCTACCGGCAACTGCTCCTCAGGTCGGGCGGTCACATGCTCGGCGTACGGCGGATGCTCGCGGCGGTCCGCCGCAGCGCGGAACGACGACCCTGACCGTCCCCACCGCTCAGCCGACTGTCACCCTCCACCCTCAGCGCGCCGGTCGGATCCGGCGGCGCACCGGTACTCGATCGTCGCGGCGACTGTTTCGGCGGCCGCCGCGCCGACTTCGCGTTCCGTGATCCACAGGCCCAGGTCCAGCCCGGCGGAGAGCGCACCCGCGGTGATGAGGTCACCGTCGTCGACCACCCGCTCGTCGAGGACGGTGACCCCGTACGCCCGCAGCTCCTCGTACGCGTTGCGGTTGGTCGTCGCACGACGGCCGGTCAACAGCCCGGCGGCGGCGAGCAGGAGACTGCCGGTGCACACCGAGGCCAGCCACCGCGTCGACGGTGCCAGCTCGGCCAGTCGGGCAGGCAGCACCCCGTGCTGCGCCTGCGCCCACGTCCCCGCCGCGGCCCGGTTCAGCCAGCCCCCGCCCGGTACGACGACACCGTCGGCCTGTCCGAGTACCGCCGGCACGTGCAGCTGGACGCCGCGCATGCTGCGTACCGGCCCCGGCCGCTCGACCGCGACCAGCTCGACGGCGAAGCCCGCCATCGCCAACACCTCGAAGGGTCCGAACACGTCCAACTCGTCGAAGCCGTCGAAAACCACGATCTCTATTCGCACCCGGTCAGGATCTCGCCCGGTCAACGGGCATCACGAGTGGCATTCTTGCCACTGTGCACAAGCAATCCGCCACGCACCAGGTCGCCGTCCTCGCCCTGCCACCTGTCGTAGCCTTCGACCTGACCATCGCGACGCACGTCTTCGGTCACGAGGGCCAGGGCCGGTACGCAACGACCGTCTGCTCCCCCGACGGCGGCCCCGCTCCGACCACCACCCCCGGACTCGGCATGACCGTCGACGCCACCCTCGACGCCGTGAGCCGCGCCGACACCGTGATCGTGCCCGGCTTCGCCCGTGGACCCGCGCCGGTCCGAGCGCTCGACGCCCTGGTCGACGCGTACCGCCGGGGCGCGCGTGTCGCGTCGATCTGCACCGGCGCGTTCGCGCTCGCCCAGGCCGGGCTGCTCGACGGCCGACGGGCCACCACCCATTGGATCCACGCCGAGGCGCTGGCCCGCGAACACCCCCAGGTCACCGTCGACGCGAACGCGCTGTACATCGATGAGGGACGGGTGCTGACCAGCGCCGGACTGGCCGCGGGCCTCGACCTGTGCCTCTACCTGATCGGCCGGGACCACGGTCAGACCGCAGCCATCGAACGCGCGCGCGTCATGGTCACCCCACTGCACCGCGCCGGGGGCCAGGCCCAGTTCATCCCCGTCCAGGGGGTCACCGACGACGCCGACCTGGCCGCTGTCACCGGGTGGGCGGTCGCTCGCCTGCACCTGCCGATCACGGTCGCGGACCTCGCCCGGCAGGGCCTGCAATCCACCCGTACGCTGCACCGCAACTTCCGGCACCAGTTCGGGATGAGCCCGCAGGCATGGCTGACCCAGCAACGACTCCGTGCCGCGTGCACCCTGCTCGAGGACGACGCCGTCACCATCGACGAGATCGCCCGGCGAACCGGACTGGGCACCGCCACCAATCTGCGAGCCCACTTCCGCCGCGCCTTCGCCACCACCCCGACCGCCTACCGCAGGGCGTTCAACCCCTGACCGCGTCGCTCGCGCGGCGCCACGTTCACGGTCGGCGTCCGGTCGCCTGACCGGCGATAGGATGTCCGCCGTGCAGTTCGGGGTGCTCGGGCCGCTCGCCGTGACCACCGACGCCGGCGAGCCGGTGGTGGTGCCCGGCACCAAGGTCCGTGTGTTGCTGGCGGACCTGCTGACCAACCGCAACCAGGTGGTCTCGGCGGACCGCCTCATCGACGACCTGTGGGGTGACGATTCCCCCGCCAATCCCGCCGGCGCCCTGCAGGTACGTGTGTCCCAGTTGCGCAAGGCGCTCAACGACGCCGAGCCGGGCGCACGGGACCTGGTGGAGTCGAGGCCGCCCGGTTACCTGCTGCGGGCCGATGCCGTCGACGCGGACCGGTTCGCCGAGCTGGCCTGCGGCACCGACGTCGACCGGCTCAACGAAGCCCTGGCGTTGTGGCGCGGCGAGGCGTACGCCGACGTGGCCGACGCCGAGTTCGTCCGGGCCGAGGCGACCCGCCTGACCGAGCAGCGCCTCGCGGTGCACGAGCGGTTGGCCGAGGCCCGGCTGGCCCGGGGTGAACACGACCTGGTCGCCGCCGACCTGGCCGAATTGGTCGCCCGGCACCCGCTGCGGGAAGGGCTGCGGGCCGTGCAGTTGCGCGCGCTGTACGCGGCGGGCCGCCAGTCCGAGGCGTTGGACAGCTACGCGGATCTGCGCGACCGGCTCGCCGACGAGTTGGGTCTCGACCCCGGCCCGGAGTTGGTCGCGCTGCACCGCCGGATCCTCGAACAGGACGCGAGCCTGAGCCCGCCGCCGAGGGCCACGATCCTCCGCAGCAGCGGCCTACCGGCACAGCTGGACGAGTTGGTCGGGCGGAACGAGGCGTTGGCCGAGTTGGGTGCGCTGCTGCCCCGGCAGCGACTGGTCACGCTCGTCGGCCCGGGTGGCGTCGGGAAGACCCGACTGGCCGTCGAGACGGCCCGCGAGCTGTCCGTTCCCGACGGCGTCCAACTGGTCGAGCTGGCCCCGCTGCCGGCTGGCGACACCCTCGTCGCCGAGCAGGTGCTCGCCGCCCTGGGCGCCCACGAGACCGTCGGCGCGAGCCTGTCCCCCACCGACCGGGTGGTCGCGGCCCTGCGGCACCGCCGACTCCTGCTCGTGCTGGACAACTGCGAGCATGTCGTCGAGCCGGTGGCCGCGCTGGTCGCCCGACTGCTGCGCGACGTACCCGGGCTGCGGGTGCTGGCCACCAGCCGCGAGCCACTCGGTCTGACCGGGGAACTGCTCTGGGAGGTACCCCCGCTGCCGGTGCCCGAGGACGGTGACCTGGACGCGGTCCGGCACTCGGCGGCGGCCCGGTTGTTCGCGGCCCGCGCGAGCGCCCAGCAGCGCGGTTTCCGCCTCGACGAGCGGACGGCGTCGGCGGTCGCGCAGCTCTGCCGTCGCCTCGACGGCCTTCCGCTGGCGTTGGAGTTGGCCGCGACCCGGGTGCGCGCGCTGGGCGTGCAGGGTGTGGTGGACCGGCTCGACGACCGGTTCCGGCTGCTCAGCACCGCACAGCGGGACGTACCGCTGCGGCAGCGGACGCTCACCGCGGTGATCGGCTGGAGCTGGGACCTCCTCGACGAGAGCGACCGGGCGGTGCTGGCCCGGCTGGCGGTGTTCCGGGACGGCTGCAGCCCGGAGGCCGCCGAACGCGTCTGCGATACCGATCTGGACACCCTGGCCCGACTGGTGGACCGGTCGCTGGTGGTGCTCGACGACTCCGGCGCGGACCCCCGCTACCGGCTGCTCGAATCGGTCGCCGCGTTCTGCCTGGACCGCCTGACCGACCCCGACGAGGTACGCGCACGGCACGCGGCCTACTACACCGAGCTGGCCGAGCGCGCCGACCCGGAACTGCGCGGGGCAGACCAACAACGGTGGCTGGCGCTGCTGGACGCCGAGACGGCGAACCTGCGGTCGGCCCTCGGTCACGGTGGTGGGTTGCGCCTGACGGTCGCGCTGAGCTGGTACTGGCACCTGCGCGGCCGGCTCACCGAGGCGCGGCGGGCGCTGACCGTGCCCGGCGACCCGGAACAGGAGGCCCGCGCGGCCCCGTGGCGCGTCGGTTTCGCCCTGTCGCTGGGCGAGGCGGTCGCGCCCGACGACGTACGCGCAGCGGTGGCCGTCGACCCGGACGGCCACGCCGCCTGGTTCGCGGCCAACGCGGTGATCGAGCACGGTGACCTGGCACTGGCGGCGGAGCTGCTGCCCACCGCCGCGGTCGACAGGTGGACCGAGGCCGCGGTGCTCACCTCCCTGGCCCACCTCGCGCACGCGAACGGTGACCAGGCCACCCTGGAACGCACCGCGACGCGCAGCGCAGCGCTGTTCGCCGACCTCGGCGACCGGTGGGGCCGTCTCCGGGCGACCGAGTGGGTGGGCGGGCTGGCCGACATGCGCGGCGAGCACGAGCGCGCCGCCGCGCTGCACCGGGAAGGGCTGCGCTGGGCCGAGGAACTGGCGCTCTGGCCGCAGGTCTGCGCCGAGCTGTCCTGGTTGGCCTGGCTCGCGGTGCAGACCCGCGACTACACCCAGGGCCGGGAGCTGGCCGAACGGGCGTACGGCCTGGCGGTGGAGCAGGGCTCGCCCGGTGCGCTGGTCTTCGCGGAGATGAGCCTCGGGCTGGCCGCCCGCCGCGACGGGAAACTCGACCTGGCCGTCACCCACCTCAGCCACCTCGTCGAGCTGGGCCGCGGCGAGAGCCAGCCGGCGCTGTACCTGCCGATGGTCCTGGTCGAGCTGGGCTACGCGATCGAGCAGGGCGGTGACCCGGACGCCGCGCTGGCCCTGCACATCGAGGCGTTCGACGCCGCCGAGGCGATGGCGACGATGCGCGACGCGGTCGGGCCGCTGGAGGGGATGGCCGCGGCGGTGCGCTCCCCCGAGGTCGCCGCCCGGCTGCTGGGCGCCGCAGCCGCCGCCCGGCTCGCCACGCGGTCCCCCGCCGCGCCCGCCGAACGCGACGACGTCGACCGGGTGACCGAGCGCCTGCGGGCCGAACTCGGGCCGGAGCGGTTGGACGCGTTGCTCGCCGAGGGCGCGAAGCTGAGCCCGGGCGAGGCCCGAGCCCAGCTCTGAGTGTCGGTCAGGCCGTCGTCTTCGGCCGGTACGAGGCGACGATCACGCCGCTCTTGTGCACCCGGGTGTCGACCAGGTCGAACGACGCCTTGAAGTCGGTCAGCGGCACCGTCAGGCTGGCGCCGCCCTCCAGCACGGGGTGGATCCAGAACCGGACCTCGTCCACCAGACCCGCGCGGATCAGCTGCGCGGTGACCGAGCCGAACCCGTACTGGATGATGTTCCGCCCCTCCTGGGCCTTGAGCGCGCGGACCGCCTCGACCAGGTCTCCCTGGAGCACCTCGGTGTTCTTCCAGGTGGGGTTGGTCAGGGTGGTCGAGGCGACGTACTTCTTGACGTTGTTGAAGTACGCGGCGCCGGTGTTCGGGTCGCTCTCGTCCATGTTCGGCCAGGCGACGGACATGCCGTCGTAGGTGGCCCGGCCCATGAGCATCGCGTCCGCCTCGTCGGTCTGCTCGCCGGCGAGGCTCATCGCCTCTTCGTCGAAGTACGGCGAGGTCCACATCGGGTTCTCGATGACGCCGTCGAGGGTGACGTAGGTCGAGTTGATGAGCTTGCGCATCGGATTCTCCTGGCTGTCGGTCGTGTTCTCCGGTGACACCCAGAACTCTGCCGGTCCCCGCTTACGATTCGCTTCAGGTGCCCGAGCCCGGGTCCGAAAGTGGGTCGGCCAGCGGGATCGGCAACACCTGCGCGGCAGCCGTGCCCCCTCCGGTCGAGTGCGCCGGAGCGGGGCGGTCGCCGGTGCGGCTGTGCAGCCGCCCCTGCCCGGCCGACCCGGCACGCCGCATCACCTCGACGGTCACCATCCGCACCGGCGGTGGCGGCGCGGTGAAACGCCCGACCCCCCAGCGCACCCAGATCGGGATCCGCCCGGCGTCCGCCTCCGCGAGCAGCTTCTGCACCGTCCGGGAGCGGTCGGTGTGGTCGACCTCCACGACCACGGGCGGACCGTCCGGGCGGGCGCACGCCACGTCGAGGACCGAGTATCGCTGCTGAAGCGGCGGTGGCAACGGCAGGACGCTCGGCGCGCGCCGGTAGACCCGCCAACCCTGGGCGTCGGCCCACCGCACCACCGAGTCGATCACCAGTGCGGTGACGTCGTCGGTGTCCAGGTCGACGAAGATCAGGTCGGTCAACCAGCGGCCCAGGTCGGCGGCCAACCGCTCGCCCTGCGCCGTGACGTCCACCGGCGCAGGATAGCGCCTCAGCCGACCGTGGTCGCCGTCACGGCGAGGTGCCGGGTGAGCCAGGCGGTGGTCGCCGTACGCGCCGCCTCGGCGTTGTCGCGGGCCAGGAAGTCGTGCCCCTCACCGGTCAGGACGAGATGGGCGTACGGCGCGTCGCGGGCGGCGAGCGCCTGCGCTACCTGCGCCGACTCGCCCGCCGGCACGTTCGTGTCGTTGGCGCCGTGGATGAGCAGGAGCGGCACGTCGAGCCGGTCGAGGTGGGTCATCGGCGACAGGTCCCGTAGCAGGTCGGCGTCGCGCACCGGGTGGCCGTACTTGCTGACGGCGGCGGCGGCGATCCACGGCTCGGTGCCGGCGAAGAAGGTGTGGAAGTCGGAGATCCCGCACTCGGCGACCCCGGTGGCGAACAGTCCGGGGAAGTTCACCAGCACGGCGAGGACCAGGTAACCACCGTAGGAGCGGCCGAGGCAGCCGAGCTGCCCCGGGCGGGCCACCCCGATGTCGACGAGGTGGTCGGCGCACGCCGCGACGTCGGCGATGGCACCGTAGCGGCCGGCGAGGTTGTCGGCGGCCACGAAGGTCCGGCCGAAACCCGACGAACCGCGCACGTTCGGCGCGAACACCGCGACTCCCTGCGCCACGAGAGCCTGGAACAGCGGGTTGTAGCGGGGACGCTCCTGCGCCTCCGGGCCACCGTGCAGGCTGATGGCGGTGGGCCACGGCCCCGGCCCGGCCGGACGGTAGAGCCAACCGGACAGCGGCAGCCCGTCGCGGGCACGCAGGTCGACCAGTTGTGGCGCGACACCGGCGGCATCGGTACGCGCGACGTCGGCGTCCGGCCGGAGCGGACGTGGCACCCCGGTCGTCGGGTCTACCAGCCAGACCTCCCGGGGCCGCACCGACCCCTGCGCGGTGAGGCAGAGCAGACCACCCTCGGCGGCGAAGACGGCGTCGTCGAGCACCTCACCAGGGGCGGCGACGGCCCGCTGCACCCCAGTGGCGAGGTCGAGCAGGCTCAGCTCGCTGCGGCCACCGTAGGTGTTCCACAGCAGGGCCGCCCGGCGTCCGTCGGCGGTCAGGGCCACCTGCTCCAGTTCGGCGTCCGGCCGCCAGGCGAGCCGGGTCGGCGTCGACTCCGGGCGGCTCGGGTCGATCCGCACCAGCCCGGCCAGCTCCGAGTACGCGTCGGTGCGGGCCAACACACCCGTCCCGTCCGGGGCGAACCAGCCCTGGTCGGTGCTGCCCCGGCCGGTGTCCGGCGACAGCCGCCGTCGTTCGCCGGTCACCACGTCGAGCAGTTCCAACCAACGGGCGTTGCGGGGACCACGGCGCAGCAGGGCGCTGCGGGCGTCCGGGCTGACGTCCAGCAGGGTGAGCAGGTCACCTTCGGCGAGCACCCGCCGGTGCCCGGTGCCCGCGTCGACCAGGACGGCGGCACCCCGCTCGGCGGTCTCGGTGACCATCAGGACCGCGCCGGCCGCCAGCCAACCGGCCGGCGTCGCGCTGCGCTGTCCGAAACCGGCGACCTGGTGGCGCCCGCTGCCGTCCGGCCGGAGCAGCCACACCTCGGTACGGGGCGCGCCGCCGGGAGCGACGACGCAGGCCAGCCACTGCCCGTCCGGGGACCAGCTCACCGCCAGCACCGGATCGTCACCGGTCGGCAGCGCGACGGCGTCATCCGCGCCGACCGCACGGACCCAGACGGCGGGCGTACCGGCCCGGTCGGAGAGGTACGCGACCCGGCCGCCGTCCGGGGACGGCGCGGGCGCGAAGTCCTCGACGACGGGCGTCGGCGTCGGCCGACGACCGGCGAGCCGGGTCCGCCGGGTGGTCCGCGGCGCCTCGATCCGTACGCTCATCTAAACCCCGATCCGCTGCAACCAGAGCTCCAGCAGCCCGAGCTGCCAGAGCGCGTTGGAGCCCAGCGTGGTCCGCCGGGCGTTCGGCGCGTCCAGCAACTCCTCCAGGTAATCCTTGCGGAACAGGCCCCGGTCGCGGGCCGACTGGGCGGTCAACGCGTCGCGGACGTCGTCGAGCAGCGGCCCGGAGAGGTGCCGGATGGCGGGCACCGGGAAGTAGCCCTTCGGCCTGTCGATCACCTCGTCGGGCACGATGCCGCGGCTCGCGGCCTTCAGCACGCCCTTGCCGCCGTGCGCCAGCTTCAACGCGGGTGGGCACGCGGCGGCCAGCTCGACGACCTCGTGGTCGAGGAACGGCACCCGGGCCTCCAACCCCCACGCCATGGTCATGTTGTCGACCCGCTTGACCGGGTCGTCGACGAGCATCACCTGACTGTCCTGGCGTAGGGCCGCGTCCAGGGCGGTGTCCGCGCCGGGCGCGCCGAAGTGCGCCGCCACGAACTCCAGGCTGGCGTCGTGGTCGAGCATCCACTCGGGTGCCAGGTGCCCGGCGAGCGCGTCGTGCCGACGGTCGAAGAACACCCGGGCGTACGCCTCGACGGCGTCGGCGCGGGCGACGTTCGCCATCGGCGGGTACCAGTCGTAGCCGGCGAAGATCTCGTCGGCGCCCTGCCCGGACTGGACGACCGTGATCCGCTTCGAGACCTCCTCGGAGAGCAGGTGGAAGGCGACGCAGTCGTGGCTGACCATCGGCTCGCTCATCGCCGCGACGGCCTCGTGCACGGCGGGCACGAAGCGGGTCGCGCCGATCCGGATCTGCTGGTGGTCGGTGTCGAACTCACGGGCCACCAGGTCGGAGTAGTGGAACTCGTCACCGGTCTCCCCGGCCGCCGCCTCGAAGCCGATGCTGAACGTCGCCAGGCCGGTCTGGCCCTGCTCGGCGAGCAGGGCGACGATCAGGCTGGAGTCGAGGCCGCCGGAGAGCAGCACGCCGACCGGCACGTCGGAGACCATGCGGCGGCGTACGGCGGTGCGTAACGCCGTCATGATGCGTTCCTGCCACTCCTCGGCGGACATCGGCGCGGCGGCGGCGCGGGTGAACTCCGGGCGCCAGTACACGGTTTCGGTGCTCCGCCCGTCCCCGGTGATCACCCGGATGGTGGCGGGTGGGAGCTTGCGGATGCCGGCGAGGATGGTGCGCGGCGGCGGCACCACCGAGTGGAACGTCATGTAGTGGTGCAGCGCCACCGGGTCGAGGTCGGTGTCGACGTCACCGGCGGCCAGCAGCGCCGGTAGCGTCGAGGCGAAACGGACCCGGCCGGGCCCCTCGGCGAGGTAGAGCGGTTTGATGCCGAGCCGGTCGCGGGCCAGCACCAGGGTGCGCGTGGCCAGTTCGACGAGCGCGAACGCGAACATGCCGTAGAACCGTTCGACGCAGGCCGTCCCCCACCTGTGGTACGCCTTGAGGATCACCTCGGTGTCCGAGGTGGACCGGAAGGAGTAGCCGAGGGCGGTCAGCTCGTCGCGCAACTCCCGGTAGTTGTAGATGCACCCGTTGAAGACCAGCGCCAACCCCAGCTCGGGGTCGACCATCGGCTGGGCGCCCGCGTCGGACAGGTCGATGATGCGCAGTCGCCGGTGCACCAGCGCCACCGAGCCGTGCTGCCACCGACCCTCGCCGTCCGGGCCTCGGGACGCCAGGGCGGGCAGCATCCGCCCGACGGCCGTCATGTCGGCCGGCGCCCCGTCGATGCGAAACTCACCTCCGATACCGCACATGGCATCCACCTCTCATCGACTCCGGTCGCTGACCGGTCCAGGCTTGGCGGACCGGGTTGCGCCCCGATGACGCCGGGGTCAAGCGTGGGTTACGCCGACGGCTCATCGGCTCCACCGAGCAGCCAGGTGTCCTTCGACCCGCCGCCCCGGGACGAGTTGACGATCATGCTGCCGGCCGGCGCGACGCGGGTCAGGGCCACCGGCGCCACCTCGGCGGTCTCCCCCAGGAACACGAAGGCCCGCAGGTCGACGTGGCGGGGCGCGAGTGCCGTCCCGTCGAAGACCGGGTGGGTGGTGAGCGCGATCGTCTCCTGGGCGATCCACCGGTGCGGGGCGGCGAGGATCTGCTCGCGGACGGCGTCCAACTCCTCCGCCTCCGCCCGTGGGCCGATCACCACCCGGTCGCCGCCGTACCCGTCGACCGGCTTGAGCACCAACTGATCGAGCCGGCCCAGCACGTCGGCGCGCTGCTCGGGCAGTCCGCACAAATACGTCGGCACGTCCGGAAGCAGCGCCTTCTCCCCCAGGTAGTACTCGATGAGCCGGGGCACGTACGCGTACAGCGCCTTGTCGTCACCGACGCCGTTGCCCAGCGCGTTGGCGAGGGTCAGCCGCCCGGCGTGCACCGCCGCGAGCAGCGGCCAGCCCAACGGCACGCCGTCGGCCCCGGGTGCGTGCAGCAACGCGTCCTCGTCCATCCGCAGGTAGATCACGTCCACCTGGCTGCGGCGACCCTCCCGGATGAGCTGGACGCGGCCCTCCTCCACGAGCAGGTCGCCGCTGCCGGCCAGCGGTACGCCCATCTCGTCGGCGAGCAGCCGGTGCTCGAACCAGGCGGGGTCACCCGGACCGCTGCTGAGCACCACCACGGCGGGCTCGGCGGCGGCGGCGGGCCCGGCGGCCACCAGCGCCCGGTGCAGCATCGCCGGTGTCTCGTCGGCGGGCAGCAGATCGTCGGGGAACGGCAGCTCGGGCAGCACCGCCCGGGTCAGCCGACGGTTCTGCACGGCGTAGCCGATGCCCGAGGGCACCCGCAGGTTGTCCTCCAGCACGTACCAGCCGCCGCCGGGGTCGCGGACGAGGTCGGTGCCGGACACCTGGGCGCGGGTGCCCCGCCGGCCCATCAACGCCCCGGTCGGGCGCAGTCCGGGTGAGGACTCCACCACCCACGCCGGGACCACTCCGTCGGCGACCACGGCCCGGTCCCCGTAGACGTCGCACAGGAAGGCGTCGAGCGCGCGGGCGCGCTGCACCAGGCCCACGCGCAGGCTCCGCCAGTCGTCGGCGGGCACCA
Source organism: Micromonospora sp. WMMD1155 (assembly GCF_029581275.1). Lineage (NCBI taxonomy): Bacteria > Bacillati > Actinomycetota > Actinomycetes > Micromonosporales > Micromonosporaceae > Micromonospora > Micromonospora sp. WMMD1155. The sequence continues at coordinate 5,896,748 of NZ_CP120742.1, read as the reverse complement.
CGCGGGGCACCAGGTCGACCGGGAAGAGTCGGGTGCTCGCCTCGCCGGCCACGCTGAAGGTCACGCCCCGGGCGCGCTGCTCCTCGTCCCGGTCGTGCTCACGGTGGCGCAGCCCGTCGGCGCCGAGACCCCGCAGGGCGGCCAGCAACGGCCGGTACGCGGGCTGCGGTCCCGCCGGACCGAAGACCTCGTCATCGGTGTGGGAGTAGACGGGCAGGGCCGGTGCGGTCGGCGCGCCGGGCAGTGGCCCCCGTACGCGTCCCCGGGTCTCGTCGAGCAGCAGGTCGACCACATCCGCCAACCGACCGCGCCGCTCGTACGCCCGCCGCTGCCGCGCGGCGGAGCTGCCGCGGTCCAGCGCGTACCGGGTCAGCTCGCTGACCTGTTCCCAGTCCCCGGTCGCCGTCAACTGCGGTCGCAGGTCGGTCACCAGTCGGCGGACCGCCTCGGCGGCGGGCACCGGTCGGGCCGAGCGGGGCAGGTCGAGCAGGTCGCCTTCGAGGCCGGAGCGGGCGGCCCGCCAGACGGCGGCGCGGAGCACCGGTGGGCGCACGGCGGTGCGCTCCACCCCGGCGCGCAGGGCGGCGACCTCCCGCCGGACGAGCGCCCGGAAGAGGCCGGTGAGCAGGACGATGGTCTCCACGTCGGCGTTGGCGTCGGTGATCCGCAGTTCCACGGTGGGCACGTGCGCCGAGGGTCGGACATCGAAGTAGATCATGGCGGGATCGGTGATGGTCTCCGACGAGATCAACTCGGCGACCAGCGCCTCGTGGTCCGCCGCGCTGCTCACCTCGCCCGGGTCACCGGCGGTGGGCCAGCGCTGCCAGACCAGCGAGCGGACGCTGGCGTAGCCGCTGTCCTGCCCCATCCAGTACGGCGAACTGGTGGAGAGGGCCAGGAGCACCGGCAGCCACGGTTGGACGCGGCGGGTGACCGCGACGGCCAGATCCCGGTCGGACACCCCGACGTGCACCTGTGCACCGCAGATCAGCTGCTCCCGGGCGAGCATCTGGTATTCGTCGAGCATCCGCCGGTAACGGGAGGTGGGGGTGACGCTGGGGTCGCCGTCGGCGCGCAGGGGCACCGTCCCCGCCGCCACGATGCCCAGTCCGGCCCGGTCGGCGACCTGCACGGCCGCCTGGCGCAGCCGGGTCAGCTCGACGCGGATCTCGTCCAGGGTGCGGCAGACCGCCGTGTTGGTCTCCACCACGCTGCGGTGCAGCTCGGCGGTGAACGAGGTGGCGGGCAACCGGTCGAGCAACTCACCGGCCCGGGGGACCAACTCCCGGGTGTGCAGGTCGACGACGTGGAACTCTTCCTCCACCCCGATGGTGGCCAGGTCCGCCGGGTCACCGTCGTCCGGCGGCAGGAGCGGTTCGGGTCGGGGCCTGGGCGGGGTCCGGCCGTTGCCGGATCGCCCCAGGGGCTCGTCGAACGTGGGCGCGTTCGTGGTGTTGTCGGCCATGGTCACCCCGGTTCGCGTGTCGGCGGTCTCGACTGTCCGACGAGCGTTCCCAGGGTTGGTACCGGCTGCGTTTCCGGCGCGTTAAGGTGACGCGCTGTTCTGCCCAACCGGGCATCGGACGGACCGAACGGCCGCACCAAACGCTGATCGACACGGTATCGCCGATGTCGGGGTATCCCGGTGGTGCGGATACCCCGACATCGGCGAACTGGAGATGATCAAGACCAGGGAACGGTCAGGGTCACCTCATGTTGGCGACCACGAACGGCGCGTGGCCGTGCAGGTAGTTGTTCCATCCGCCGGTCACCGGCGCGCCGGGGCTGAGCAGGTTGGTGGTGTCGGTAGGCAGGCCCGGCCGTCGAGGCCGCCGCCGGCGTTGCTGGCACCCCACTCGGTGACGAAGAGAGCCAGCCCGGCGCGGATCGCCGCGTCGCCCTCGGCACGCAGCGACGAGCCGTGCGTGCAGGAGTAGAAGTGCAGCGTGTACATCAGGTTGGTGCCGGCGACCGGGCTGGCCGCCGCCACGTCCACGTCCTGCGACCAGGTCGGGGTGCCGAGCACCACGATGTTGTCCGGGTCCGCGGCGCGGATCGCGGAGACCACCGCCTGGTGGTACGGCTTGATGACGGTGGTCCAGCTCACCTGCAGCGGCTCGTTGTAGGGCTCCCAGATGACGTTGGGCAGGTGACCGTAGCGGCGGGCCAGGTCGCCGAAGAACGCCACCGCCTGCGACTGGTTGTTCTGCGCCTCGTGGGCGTGCCAGTCGACAATCACGTACACCCCGGCGGTGACCGCGTTGTTGATGATGGTCTCCACCTGCGTACGCGCCTTGTTCGGGTCACTGAGGTACGCGCCCGCCGGCGACGGCCAGAGTCGTGACAAGTCTCAGTGCGCGCATGCTGAACCCGCTTCGGATCGACGGTGGTGGTCTGAGGCGGGGCGGCGCCTCCGCCACCATATCGATCAACAACTATGGGAGCATGGTGTCGGACGCGGCGGCCGACGGCCGTGTGACGCCCAGCGGCTTGGTGCAGAGCACGTCCGGCTGCGGCAGGTAACCCAGCGCCCGCCAGAACCGCAGCGCGCCCGTGTCCTGCGGTAGCACCAGCAGGTTCACCCGGGGGCAGCCCAGCGCCGCCAACCGCTCCTCCAACGCGGCGACCAGCAGGCGGGCGAGACCTCGCCGCCGGTACGCCGGATCGACGGCCAGCCGCAGGATCATCCCGCGCCGGCCGTCGTACGTGCCGAGCACGACACCGACGAGCGTCCGGTCGACCTCGGCGACCAGGAACAACTGCGGATCCCGCGTCAGCTTGGCGGTCAACTCGGCCCGGGTCAGCACGTCCCGTCCGGCAGCGGTCCACAGTGCCGCGACGCGGTCGTAGTCCGGCCAGACGAACTCGCGGATGTGTGGCACGGCGGCTCCCCCGTCAGTCGGCGGCATCGGTCTGCCGGTGGTGACGCTACGTGCCCTCCGATGACGCGTTCCGTCCGGCGTAGCGTGGGGCGCATGCGAACCACCACGCTGGGCAGCGCAGGTCCCGAGGTCGGCGTCATCGGCCTCGGGTGCATGGGCATGAGCCACGCCTACGACATCACCGGTCCCCGCGACGACGACACCTCGATCTCGGTCATCCGCCAGGCCCTCGATCTGGGTACGACGCTGATCGACACGTCGGACGTGTACGGGCCGTACACCAACGAGGAGCTGGTCGGGCGGGCGCTGGCCGGCGGCCACCGGGAGCGGGCCGTGCTGGCGACGAAGGTCGGCCTGGTCGCGACCTCCCCCACCGACGGCAACCTGCCGAAGATCGGCAAGAACGGCCGCCCGGAGCACATCCGCGCGGCGATCGACGAGAGCCTGCGCCGGCTCGGCACCGACCACGTCGACCTCTACCAGTTGCACCGGGTCGACCCGGAGGTGCCGGTCGAGGAGTCCTGGGGCGCGATGGCGGAGGTCGTGGCCGCGGGTAAGGCACGGCAGATCGGGATGTCCGAGGTGACGGTGGCCCAGATCAAGCGGGCCCAGGCGGTGCACCCGGTGGCGTCGGTGCAGTCCGAGCTGTCGCTGTGGACCCGAGACCCGCTGGCCGAGGTCCTGCCGTACTGCGTCGAGCAGGGCATCGCCTTCCTGCCGTTCTCCCCGCTCGGTCGCGGTTTCCTCGCCGGACGGTTCACCTCGTTCGACGACCTGCCCGCCGACGATTTCCGACGCGGCCTACCCCGCTTTCAGCAGGACGCGCTGCGGGCCAACCTCGCCATCGTCGCCCGGGTCCGGGAGATCGCCGACCGGGTCGGCGTCACCCCCGCGCAGGTGGCGCTCGCATGGGTGGTCGCCCTGGGTGACCAGGTCATTCCGATCCCCGGCACCAAGACCCCGAAGTACCTGGCGGACAACTGCGCCGCCGGCGACGTACAGCTCGGCGCCGAGGACCTGGCCGACCTGGACGCGCTGCCCGCACCCGAGGGTGGCCGCTACTGAGGCTCCGGCGGTCCGGTGCCACGCGCGCCGGGCCGCCACCGGCGGACCGAACCGGACCCCGACCCCGGGCAGGGCGGCGCGCCGTCGGGGTGCGGAGCCGGTGTCGGCCGAACCGCCGAGGCCATCGCTGAGCCGAATTGCCGACTGTGTCGATGTCTCCGGTGTCAGGGCCGTGTCCTGACCCCGAGGTGCGGCATGCCTCGCCCGCCCGCCTGCCGCCCGGGCGGGCCGCGCCCGTCACCCGCCGTAGGCTTGTCGTGGGAGGCGGCGTCGATTTTTGCCCCGAAACGCCTCAAAAAGGATGCTCTAGGGGTTACGGGAGGACGGTCGCGTGACGGACGGTGACGCAGAGCTGGTGGCGCTGGCGCAGGCGGGAGACGCGGCGGCGCTCGGCGCGCTGCTGGCCCGCCACGAGGCCGGGATGCGGGCCGTCGCGGTGAGCATCCTCGGTTACGGACCGGACGCCGAGGACGCGGTGCAGGACGCCATGCTGATGGCGTTGCGGCGCATCGGTGAGCTGCGCGACCCGTCCGCCGTCGGCCCGTGGTTGCGTGCCATCGTCCGCAACAACAGCCGGATGACGTTACGTCGCCCCAGAGCCGTCCCGGTGGCCGAGCCGGAGTGGTTCGCCCGCCCCGCCGACACCCCCACCCCCGAGGAGGCGCTGGACCGGGGCGCGATGCGCGACTGGGTGTGGCACGCCATCGGGCAGTTGTCCGAACCCGACCGGTTGGTCACCCTGCTGCGGTACTTCAGCGACGCCTCGTCGTACGAGCAGATCGCGGCCGTCTGCGGCATCCCGGTCGGCACCGTCCGCAGCCGGCTCAGCCACGCCCGTCGCGCTCTCTCCGACGGCCTGCGCACGGCGGCGAGCGCGGCACACACCGACGTCAGCGCGTCGAACGAGTCACGGTTGCGGGAGGGTCGCGACGTCATCGCCACCGCCATGCGCGGCGACTTCGACCGGGTGGTCCGCGACAGCTGGTGGCCGGACGCCGAGATGATCGTGCCGGGCGGCCTGCGCGGCGGTCGTGACCTGGCCGTCGAGGGCATGAACCGCGACCTGACAGCCGGGGTACGCCAGCGGCTGCGCAACGTCGTGGCCAGCGGCGACGTGCTGATCTGGGAGACCGACCTGATCAGCCCACCGGACGACCCGGAGCACTGCCCGCCCTCCGCGCTGTGGTTGCAGGTGCTGCGCGAGGGGCGGGTGCGCCGGTTCACCCTCTTCCACCCCGTCCCGGCGCGGGAGATCCGCCAGCCGGTGCCGGTCTGAGAAAACTTTCCCGATCGAGCGAACTTTCCCGTCGAACCACGCATCTGGTGGTGCGTCCTACCTCAGGACCGTGCCGGCAGACGCCGCACGAATCTCGAATCGGGAGACAGCTCATGGGTTCCACCAGCCACGACGTCGGCGCCCTCGTTCCGGGTGCCCACTCGTTCACCGTCGACGGTGTCCGGCAGGTCTACCACGTCGCCGGCACCGGCCCGGTCTGCGTGGCGCACTCCGGCGGCCCCGGCATCGAATGGTCCTACCTGCGGGCGCCGGGCCTCGAGGAACACTTCACGATGGTGTACGTCGAGCCGGTCGGCACCGGCGCGTCGGGACGACTCGACAGTGCCGACGACTACCGGATGGCGACTTATGTCCGTTTCCTGGACGCCGTCGTCACCCACCTCGGCGAGCCCCGGGTGTACCTGCTCGGGCACTCGTACGGCGGTTTCGTCATCCAGCAGTACGCCCTGGAGCACCCGGACCGGGTCGCCGGGCTCGCCCTGTACGACACCTCACCGCTCACCGGCGCCGACTTCTGGGCCGAGGCGATGACCAACCTCGCCGCCTACCCGCAGCGGCACCCGGACCGGCCGGAGGCGGCGGAGGTCCCCGCCGCTCTCCAACGGGCCCTCACCGCCGGCGACGACGAGACGCTGAGCGCCGGCCTGAGCGCCGCGCTACCGGTGTACTTCGCGGACTTCTGGGCCCGACAGGCCGAGTTCGCCCCGTTGCAGGCGGGTCTGCGGGCCTGGGTGGCGCCGGCCGGCGCACCGGACCCGGTGCCCTTCGACGTACGCGACCGGCTCGGTGAGATCACCGTGCCGGCCGTGGTGATCGTCGGGGCACACGACTTCATCTGCGGCCCCCGCTTCGCCGAGGAAATGCACGCGGGACTGAAGGACTCGCGGCTGGTGCTGCTGGAGCAGAGCGGGCACTTCGGGCACATCGAGCAGCCGGTGGAGTTCACCGAGGCCGTGGTGGAGCTGCTGAAGCGGTGACGTCCGCGCCGCCCCCGACGCCGGTTCGTCACAGCGGGCAGACCTCGAGGGCTGCCGGTGTTGCACGGTCATAGGCTTGGCACTTCGCTGCGCCGTGACGAAGGAGAGACCGCCGTGAGCCAGACGGATTCCGTGGACGAGTGGAACGTTGCCGAGGACGACGGTGTCCTGGACGCCTCCGACACGCTTGACGACGACCGGGTCGGCGACCCTCTCGACACCGGCATCGTCGCCGAGGACCACTGGACGGCGGCGAACCGGTTCGGCACCACGCCGGCCGAGGAGCGGGCGGGCGAGTCCCTGGAGCAGCACCTCGCCCAGGAGGTGCCGGACGTCGACCCGTACGCCGAGGACGGCGACGACGAGGACGAGCTGACCCGCCGGGGGTACGAGGCCGAGGCGCGCGCCGGCCGTCTCGTCGCGTACGACGAGGGCGTCCGGGAGGACGACGAGGCCGAGTCGGTGGCGTGGGACGCCGGGATCGACGCGGGTGCCGCCAGCGCCGAGGAAGCCGCGATCCACGTGATCGAGGACCCGGACGGGCCCGGCGACGGCCCGCTGCGCTGACGCGCGTACGACACCGCCGCGCTCACCATCGGTGGATGGTGAGCGCGGCGGGCGTGCCGATCAGTGGATGACGACCGGCGTCTTGACGAGGTCGCCCTGCGGGTCGTCGAGCTGCGCCGGCTGGCGTCGGCGCGGCAGCAGCGCGGCCGGCACGAACGTGAGCAGGACCAGCGCGAACGCGACCCAGAAGGTGGCCGCGAACGACTTGGCGGCGAAGTCGAGCCCACTCTGGATGATCGACGGGTCCACCGGCATCTGCTCGAGCAGCTCCGGCCGTTGCTGGGAGGCGATGGCCAGCCCGGCCTCGGTGACCGGCTTGCCCGTGCTCGGGTCCACCAGGCCGGGGATCGGCCGGGAGCCGTTCAGCTCGTTGGTGAGGATCACCGACATGACGGCGGCGCCGACCGACCCGCCGATCTGTTGGAGGATGTTGACCAGCGTGGAGCCGCGGGCGACCTCCTGCGCCTGCAACGTCCGCAACGCCGACGTCATGATCGGCATCATGGTGCCGCCCATGCCCAGGCCCATCACGAACAGCGAGCCGCCGAGCAGCCAGTACGAGGTCTGCGGGTCGACCTGGGTGAAGCTGAAGAACCCGGCGACGATGAGCGCCAGCGCGAACGGCACGGTGCGCCCGATCGGCACCCGGTCGGCCAGTGTGCCGGCGATCGGCATGGTGATCATCGCGCCGATGCCCTGCGGGGCCATCAGCAGACCGGCGGCCAGCGTCGACTCGCCGCGCACCTGCAGGAAGTAGCTCGGGAACAGCAGGCCGGCGCCCATGAACGCGATGATGAACACGAACAGCGTCACCGAGGCGACGGTCAGGCTGCGGTTGCGGAACAGCCGCAGGTCGAGCAGCGGATGCCGGGGCTTGAACGAGTAGAGCACGAACGCCACCACCAGCGCGCCGCCGACCAGCATCGGGGCCCACACCTTGGCCTCGGCGAACGTGCCCACCTCCGGCAGGGACGAGACGCCGTAGAGGAAGAGGGCCAGACCCGGCGACAGCATGATCATGCCGACGAAGTCGAACGACTCGGACGGCTCGGGGGCGTCCTTCGGCAGCGCCATCTGCGCGTACACCAGCGCGATGACGCCGATCGGGATGTTGATCAGGAAGATCCAGTGCCAGCTCGCGGTGTCGATCAGCCAGCCGCCGAGGATCGGGCCGCCGATCGGGCCGAGCAGCATCGGGATGCCGAGGACGGCCATCAGCCGGCCGATCCGGTGCGGGCCCGCGGCGCGGGTCATGATGGTCATGCCCAGCGGCATGAGCATGCCGCCACCGAGGCCCTGCAGCACGCGGTAGCCGATCAGCTCGCCGATCGTGTCGGCCGTGGCACAGAGCCCCGACCCGATCGTGAACAGAGCCAGCGCCACCATGTAGAGACGCTTGGTGCCGAACCGGTCCGCCGCCCACCCGCTGAGCGGGATCACGGTGGCCAAGGCGAGGGTGTACGCGGTCATGGTCCACGCCACCCGGGCGTAGGACGCGTCGAACTCGGTCTGGAATGTGGGCAGCGCCACGCTGACCACCGTCACGTCGAGGATCGACATGATCGCGCCAAGGACGACGACGCCCGCCACCTTGAGCACCGCGGCGTCGAGTTTGTCCGATGTCGCGACGGATTGCTGTGTCACAAACTCTCCTGAAGTCGAATGAGCCGGCCAGTGGTGGGCGGTGGCGGCGATGCCGCGCCGACCAGGCGCGGGGCGCGTCGTACCAGGACGACGACGCGCGCAGGAAGAGTATCGGTCGGATGCGACAGTCCGCCGCCGGTTTACCGCCCCACGGGGTGTCGCAGCCGAACGGCCGTCCGATTGGAGCCGGACGGCCGGGCCCAGCCAGGGATCACGAATCCCTGGACAAAGCGCACCTGGTTGGGGTTCCGCGCCGGTGCGACGGTCGGTTCATGACACCTTCCACGTACACCGTCACCGGCCACTGGATCGGTGGCGAGACCGTCGCCGGCACGGCCGGCACCATTCCCGTCGTGAACCCGGCGACCGGCGAGGTCGTCGCCGAGACCCCGGCCGGCACCGCCGCCGACGTCGACCGGGCCGTCGCCGCGGCCCGGGCGGCCTTTCCCGCCTGGGCGGCGACCGCGCCGCAGCACCGGGCGGGCGTGCTGCGGCGCCTCGGCGCCGGCCTCGCCGCCCGGCAGGAGGAGATCGCCCAGGCGATCACCGCCGAGATGGGCTCGCCGATCGGCATGTCCCGCACCGCCCAGGTCGCCTTCCCAGCCGCCGTGGTCGAGTCCGTCGCCGGTCTGGCCGACGACTTCGCCTGGACCGAGGAGGTCGGCAACTCGCTGATCGTCCGTGAACCGATCGGCGTCGTCGGCGCGATCACCCCGTGGAACTTCCCGTTGCAGCAGATCGTCTCGAAGCTGGCGCCGGCACTGCTCGCGGGCAACACGATGGTCTTCAAGCCCTCCGAGAACGCCCCGCTGACCGCGCGGATCCTCGCCGAGGTCGCCGCCGACGCGGGCGTGCCGGCGGGCGTGCTCAACGTGGTGTACGGCACCGGGGCGGTCGTCGGCGAGGCCATCTCCGCGCACCCGGACATCGACATGATCTCCTTCACCGGCTCCACCCGGGCCGGCAGGCGCATCGGCGCGGTGGCCGCCGAGACCGTCAAGCGGGTCGCGCTGGAGCTGGGCGGCAAGGGCGCGAACATCATCCTGGACGACGCCGACCTGCCCGAGGCGGTCAACCGGGGGCTGATGATGGCGTTCTCGAACGGCGGTCAGGTGTGCGGCGCGTGGCCGCGGATGCTGGTGCCCGCCACCCGCCAGGACGAGGTCGTCGCGCTGGCCGTCGAGGCGGCCAAGCAGTACACCGTGGGCGACCCGACCGACGAGGCAACCCGGATCGGCCCGATGGCGTCCGAGGCCCACCGGGAGAAGGTCGTCGGGTACATCGAGCGGGGTGTCACCGACGGCGCCCGGCTCGTGTTCGGCGGCCCGGACCGGCCCGAGGGCCTGCCGACCGGGGCCTACGTGCAGCCGACGATCTTCGCCGACGTCGACCCGACCGCACCCATCGCCCAGGAGGAGATCTTCGGCCCGGTGCTGACGATCATCCCGTACGCCGACGAGGAGGACGCCGTGGCGATCGCCAACGGCACCCCGTACGGCCTGACCAGCGGTGTCTTCGGCGAGCCGGAGCACGCTCTGGCGATCGCCCGGCGGCTGCGGGTGGGGCAGGTCGACGTGAACGCCGGCCACTGGAACCCCCTCGCCCCCTTCGGCGGCTACAAGCAGTCCGGCAACGGTCGCGAGTTCGGCCGCTTCGGCCTGGAGGAGTTCCTGGAGACGAAGTCCATCCAACGCTGACGGGCGGGTGGCGGTGTTCCCGGGGCGGAACACCGCCACCTGGTTTGACTGTTGCACTCTTGGTGCCGGCCGTCGTCGGCGCCCACCGATCGGAGACACCGTGGACCGCGCCCGACTCGCCAGCTTCCTGCGTACGCGCCGCGAGGCGCTGCAACCCGAGGACGTGGGACTGCCCCGGGGGCGGCGCCGACGCACCGGTGGGCTGCGCCGCGAGGAAGTCGCCGCGTTGAGTGGTATGTCCACCGACTACTACAGCCGGTTGGAGCAGCAGCGCGGGCCGCACCCGTCGGAGCAGATGCTCGCCGCGCTGGCCCGTGGCCTGCGGCTCTCGCTGGCCGAACGGGACCACCTGTTCCTGCTGGCCGGGCACGCCGCACCGCACCGCACCGTGCGGGCCGACCACGTCAACCCGGGGATGATGCGCATCCTCGACCGGATGCACGACACCCCGGCCCAGGTGGTGAACCACCTCGGCGAGACCCTGGCGCAGACCGCACCGGCCGTCGCCCTGCTGGGTGACGAGACCCGCTACACCGGGCTGGCGCGCAGCGCCCACCACCGCTGGTTCACCGACCCGTCGGTCCGGCGGCTGCACCCGGTGGAGGACCACCAGACGCAGAGCCGCCTGCTGGTGGGGCACCTGCACGCGTCGTACACCCGGGATGGGCGCGGTTCGCGGGCCGCGACGCTCGTCGACGACCTGCTGGCCAGGAGCCCGGAGTTCGCGCAGCTGTGGCGCGAGCATCCGGTGCCGGCCGGCTACTGCCCGGCGAAGCACTTCCTCCACCCGGAGGTGGGGGCGTTGGAGCTGCACTGCCAGACGCTCGTGGACCCGGACGAGTCGCAGACACTGCTGGTCTTCACCGCCGTGCCCGGCTCGCCGAGCGACGAGAAGCTGCGGCTGCTCTCCGTCATCGGCGGACAGCTCGTCTGACCGCGATCAGCGCCGCGCGGCGGCGGCATCGCCGGAACGCGGCGTCCGCGGGAAACGGGCGGGGCTGACGCCCAGGTACCGACGGAAGTGGCGGGTCAGGTGGGCCTGGTCGAAGAAGCCGGCCGCGACCGCGACCTCGGCGGGCCGCTGCCCGGCGAGGAGCAGACGGCGGGCCACCTCGACGCGGCGACCGGTCAGGTACGAGTGCGGTGGCACCCCGTGCGCGGCGGTGAACGTCCGAACCAGGTGGGTCGGGTGGGCGTGCAGCAGCGCGGCGGCCTCCCCGAGCGTGACGCCCTCGACGGTCCGGGCGTCCAGCAGCTCCCGTAGGCGGACCGCGAGACCGGGGGCGGCCGGTGCCCTGGTGACCGGGGCGCGTCGGCGCAGCCGCGTGTGCAGCCGGTCCAGGATGAACGCGAGCCGACCCTCGGCCTCGAACTCGTCGCCGGGTGCGTCGAGCGCCCGGTGCAGGAGGTGGATGCGGTCGCGCAACTGCGGGTCGACGATGCCCGGCTGGTCGACCGCCCGGCCGACCAGCTCCGCGTCGAGTACGGAGGTGTCGAGGTAGAGGACCCGTTTGCGGAAGCCGTCGACGGTGGCGGCGCGACCGTCGTGCGGCACGTACGGCGGCAGCAGGGTGACCGAGGTGCGCAGCGCGCCGTGCCGGTGCCGGTCCAGGTCGTAGCGGACCGCGCCGTCGTCGACGATCAACAGCGTCCAGACCTCGTGGACGTGCCGGGGGTAGGCGTGGTCCAGGAAATGGGCGTGGAAGACCTCGGCGACCCCGGCTACGGCGGGTCGCCAGGCGCTGACGTGCGAGCCCGCCGGGCGGGTGGCCACGCTAAGAACGTACAAGACCGGTCGGCGGTACGCGGGCAGGCTCGACGCCATGACCGAACCCATCCGATTCCCCACCAAGATCGCTGTGCTGCTCCGTGACGACCTGGTGAGCTGGCAGCGCCTGAACGTCACCGCGTTCCTGGTCAGCGGCATCGCCAACGCCGTACCGGATCTGCTGGGCGAGGAGTACCGGGACGCGGACGGCACCCGGTACCTGCCGATGTTCGGCCAGCCGGTGCTGGTCTTCGCCGGTGACCGGGCCGCGCTGGCCGCTGCGCACTCACGCGCGCTCGCCCGTGGGCTGCGTCTGTCCATCTTCACGGCCGACCTGTTCGCCACCGGCAACGACCGGGACAACCGAGCGGCCGTGCAGGCGGTCGGGCGGGAGAAACTCGACCTGGTGGGCCTGGCGCTGCACGCCCCCCGCAACGTGGTCGACAAGGTGGTCAAGGGTACGACCATGCACCCCTGAGGCGACGGCCGACGGGATCGTGCACGGGTTGTTCAGCCGACGTTCCGGTGGGGGTTCCACTGTGGTGAGCGGCGGGCGCTTGCATCGGCGCGGCGGCAACGGCCGCCGACTCGATGCGGGAGGCGATGTGCGTACCACTTCCAGAAAGGCTCGGGCCGTCGCGTCCGCCGCGGCGGCGATCTCGCTGCTCGCGGCGACGCCGGCACTCGGCGCGCCGGGTCACCCGACCCCGGGGCACCCGGGTACGGGCGCGAGCTGCGCGCCGGACGCCTCGCTGCTCGGCTTCTCCGACGCTCTCGACAAGACGACCTTCCGGGGCACTCCGGTGGCCGGCCTGTCCGCGCTGTCGTTCGCCCGCCCCGGGCGTGCCCTCGCGCTGGTGGACAACATCGGCACCACTCCCGCCCGGGTCTACGAGCTGGGCCTGGACACCGGCCGGCGCGGCGTGGACGTCGGTGTCCGCGACGTCACGGTGCTCACCCGGCCCGACGGCACGCCGTACACCGGTGCCGACTTCGACGGGGAGGGGCTCGTCGCCGAGCGCGGCGGGGACACCGTCCTGGCCGGCTCCGAGCGGGAGCCCTCGATCCGCCGGTTCCGGCTCTCCGACGGCCGGGAGATCGGCTCGCTGCCGGTGCCGGCCCGCTTCCAGGTCACCCCGGCCGGTGAGGCCGCGGTCAACCAGACCTTCGAGGCGCTGACCGCCACCGGGGACCACCGGGTGCTCTACGCCGGGATGGAGGGCCCGCTCGCGGCGGACGGCCGCGACGCCGAGGGCCGCGGCCGACAGCGGATCATCCGGTACGACGGCCGCGAGGGCGGCGCGTACGCCCCGACCGCCCAGTACGCGTACCGCACCGACCCGAACCTCGGTCTGGTCGAGCTGATCGCGCTCGGCGACGACCAACTGCTCTCGGTGGAGCGGGGCTTCACGACCGGGGTGGGGAACACCGTGCGGGTGTACCGGGTCTCGGCGACCGGCGCGCCCGACGTGTCCGCCGTCGAGTCCCTGTCGACCACGACCGACCCGCGCTCGTGGTTGGGCAAGGAGCTGCTGGTCGACATCGCCGACTGCCCGCCGTCCGGCGCGACCACGAAGCAGCCGCAGCCCAACCCGTTGCTGGACAACATCGAGGGCGCCGCGCTCGGCCGTGACCTGCCGGGCGGTCGCCGCGAGCTGTACCTGATCAGCGACGACAACGGCAGCGCCACCCAGACCACCCGGGTGTACGCGCTGTCGGTGAAGCTGCGCCCCGAGGTGACGTTGCGGGACCGGGCGCTGCTGTCGGCGACCGCGTACCAGCCGGGGCCGGTCTCCGGTACCCAGCTCGCCACCACCCCGGTCAACGGGATCACCGCGCCCTTCCCCGGCCAGCCCATTCCGGGCTTCTCCGCGGTGATCCCGGCCCAGCCTGGTGACCGTTCCGGCCGGCGGCTGCTCGCCATGCCGGACAACGGGTTCGGCGCGAAGACCAACTCGGCCGACTTCCTGCTGCGGGCGTACGAGATCGAACCGGACTACCAGCGTCACGGTGTGACCGTCCGGGGGCACATCGGTTTCCGTGACCCCGACCGCAGGGTGCCGTTCCCGATCGTGAACGGCGACACCCGGGACCGTCTGCTGACCGGCGCGGACTTCGACATCGAGTCGCTGGCCCGCGACGCGCGGGGCGACCTGTGGATCGGCGACGAGTTCGGCCCGTACCTGGTGCGCACCGATCGGACCGGAAAGGTGCTGCAGGCGCCGATCCCGCTGCCGGACGGCACCAAGTCCCCGCAGTCGCCGGATCTCGCCCCGGGTGAGACGCCGACCCTGCGGGCCAGCAACGGTTTCGAGGCGATGGCGACCAGCGCGGACGGCTGGACGCTCTACCCGATCCTGGAGGGCGCCCAGGTCAACGACCCGGACCAGCGCCGCCGGGTGGTCTACGAGTTCGACGTGCGGCACAACCGGTACACCGACCGCACCTGGTCGTTCCGGGTGGACGACCCGTCCCTGCTGGTCGGGGACGCGGCGGTGCTCGACGGTCACCGGCTGCTGCTGATCGAGCGGGACAACGGCATGGGCCCGCAGTCAATAGTCAAGCGCCTGGTGGTGACCGATCTGGACGAGGTGGGCGCGGACGGCTACCTGCCCCGGCGCACCGTTGTCGACCTGATGCGTGTGGCCGACCCGAAGGGTGTCTCCACCCCGGCCCGTCCGGGCGAGTACGGCGTCGGCCCGCTCTTCTCGTTCCCGTTGCAGTCGGTCGAGTCGGTGCTGCCGCTCGGCGGCGACCGGGTGCTGGTGGCCAACGACAACAACTTCCCGGGCAACGACGGTCGTATCCCGGGGCGTCCGGACGACACGGAGCTGATCGTGATCGACGTGCCCGGCCTGCGCTGACACCTTCGTTCCGAACGACCCCCGGCGCGTAGCGCCGGGGGTCGACGCGTTCACCGGGAGGCGGCGGGCGTTCGCAGACATTGATATCAATGAACGGCGCTGTAATAATTAACACACTTTACAAATGCTGTGGCACCTGGAGGACGACGAGATGACACGACGACTGGCCGGAGCCCTCCCTCGCATCCGCCTGACCTCCACGCTCGCCGTGGTCGTGCTCGCCGTACCGGCGGCGCTGGCCGTCGGCGCATCGCCCGCGACAGCCGCCGCGACCGGCGCCATCACGGGGTACGGCGGCAAGTGCGTCGACGTGGCCGCCGCCAACCCGGCCAACACCACGGCGGTCCAGCTCTACACCTGCAACGGCTCGACGGCGCAACAGTGGACGGTGGGCGACGACGGCACGGTCAGGGCGCTGGGCAAGTGTCTCGACATCGCCGCCGGCAGCACCGCGAACGGCGCACGCGTCCAGATCTACGACTGCAACGGCACCGGGGCACAGCAGTGGTCGGCGAGTGCCGGGCAACTGGTCAACCCCACCTCCGGCAAGTGCCTCGACGCGACCGGTCCCAGCTCCGCCGACGGCACTCCGCTGCAGATCTGGAGCTGCACCGGCACCGCCAACCAGACCTGGACGCTGCCCACCGGCGGCACCACACCACCCCCGTCGAGTGGGTTCACCCACCCCGGCGTGCTGGTCAGCCGGGGGCAACTCGACTTCGTACGCGGTCGGGTGCAGGCCGGCGCGCAGCCGTGGGCGTCGGCCTACAACCAGATGATGGGCAGCCGGTACGCCTCCCTGTCGCGTACGCCGGCACCCCGGTCGGTGGTCGAGTGCGGGTCGTACTCCAACCCCAACAACGGCTGCACCGACGAGCGGGAGGACGCGATCGCCGCGTACACCCACGCCCTCGCCTGGTATCTCACCGGGGACTCCCGGTACGCGCAGAAGTCCATCCAGATCATGGACGCGTGGTCGGCCACGATCACCGCGCACACCGGCAGCAACGCACCGTTGCAGACCGGCTGGGCCGCCTCGGTCTGGCCCCGCGCCGCCGAGATCATCAAGTACACGTACTCGAGTTGGCCCAACGCCGACCGGTTCGCCACCATGCTGCGCACCGTCTACCTGCCGGTGGTCCGCAACGGCTCGAACAGCAACGGCAACTGGGAACTGACCATGATGGAGGCGGCCGTCGGCATCGCCGTCTTCCTGGAGGACCGCAGCGCCTACGACGCGGCGGTCACCCGCTTCCTCAACCGCACCCGGGCCTTCGTCTACCTGCCCAGCGACGGTGCGTTGCCGTACACGATGCCCGGCAGCGGCCTGGACACCAGCGCCGAGATCATCGGCTACTGGCAGGGCCAGTCCACCTTCGTCGCGGGCCTCGCCCAGGAGACCTGCCGCGACTTCGTCCACACCGGGTACGGGATCTCCGCCATCTCGCACGTCGCGGAGACCTCGCGGATCCAGGGGCGGGACCTGTACCCGCAGGTCGGTGAGCGGCTGCGGCAGGCACTGGGCTTCCACTCCCGCTACCAGCTCGGCGAGGCGCCGCCCTCCTGGCTCTGCGGCGGCAGCCTCACCCGGGGCCTCGGCCCGATCACCGAGGTCGGCTTCAACGCGATGAGCACCCGGCTGGGCAACGTCATGACCAACACCCAGACGCTCACGCTGCAACAACGCCCGGCGGGCAGCAACAACCTGTTCGTCGCCTGGGAGACGCTGACCCACGCCAGCAACCCGAACTGACCGGACCACGGTGGGTCGGCCACTGACGTAACATCGTCACAAGTCGATGACTGGTCCGCTGCGGTCACCCGGAGGCGAGGCAAGCATCATGCGCGATCATCAGGTGCGCGGCGTCCGATCCAGGGCAGCCGCCCTGGCCGTCTGCGCGCTCGCGGCGGCGGTGGTGGCGGGCGCGACCCCGGCGTACGCCGCGACGGACACCGAGCGCCCCACCGCGCCCGGCGCCATCACCGTCGTCGCCGTCGACACCACCTGGATCGAGTTGACCTGGGCGGCCGCGACGGACAACGTCGGTGTGGTCGGCTACCCGGTCGGCGCGCGATTCGAGGACACCGGCGCCCACTATTCGACCGACACCACCGGCATCCGGATCACCGGCCTGCGGCCCTCGCGCACGTACGTCTTCTCCGTCGCGGCCGTGGACGCGGCCGGCAACAGGTCGCTGAACGATCCGACACTGCGGGTGACCATGCCGCCGGGTGACGACCGGCCACCCGGCGCACCCGGCCAACCGGTCGCCTACGACGTCGCCGCGACGGCGGTGTGGCTGCGCTGGACCCACTCGGTCGAGAACGTCGCCCTCGACCGGTACGAGGTGTTCCGGGTCGACGCCGGCGGCGCCCTCACCCGGGTCAGTGAGGTGTACCAGTACCCGCCGCGCACCAGCACCCAGGTCAGCGGGTTGACGCCGAACACCACGTACACCTTCGTGGTGCAGGCCCGCGACGAGGCCGGCCACCTGTCCCCGCTGTCCGCGCCGGTCACCGTGACCACGCTTCCCCCACCGCCCAACTGCTCGGTCCGGTCGACCGTGGCCCGGTGGCCGGACGGTTTCGTGGCACGCCTCGCGGTCACCAACACCGGCCCGACCCCGATCGACGGGTGGACGATGAGCTGGCGGTTCTACGCCGGTCAGCAGCTGCGCGGCCTGTGGGGCGCGGAGGTCGTCGACCGGGACGGCAGCTATCTGCGGGTGCGCAACGTCCGCCACAACGGGCTGATCCCGCCCGGCGGCACGGTGTCGCTGGGGGTCGTCGCCAGCGGCTCGCAGACGCCGCAGGAGGTCACTGTGAACGGTGGTGTCTGCCAGATGGCGGACGAGTAACGCTCGCGTTCGAGGTCTGGCGCGCGCCGCGACATCTTGCGACGCTAGCGAATATGTATGACTACGACCTGGTGGTGCTGGGCTCCGGGCCCAGCGGTCAGAAGGCCGCGATCGCCGCGGCCAAGCTCGGCAGGCGGGTCGGCATCGTGGACCGCCGCGACATGATCGGTGGGGTGTGCATCAACACCGGCACCGTGCCGTCCAAGACGCTACGCGAGGCCGTGCTCTACCTGACCGGCCTGAGCCAACGTGACCTGTACGGCAGCAGCTACCGGGTCAAGGACGAGATCACGGTCAGCGACCTGGCGGCCCGGACCCAGCACGTCATCACCAGGCAGACCGACGTCATCCGCAACCAGCTCGCGCGCAACCGGGTCGCCATGATCACCGGCACCGGCCGGTTCGCCGACGCGCACTCGATCTGGGTCGACGGCGGGTCCGGCCGGGAGTCCAAGGTGACCTTCGACAAGATCGTCATCGCGGCGGGCACCCGTCCGGCCCGCCCGGACAGCGTCGACTTCGACGACCGCACGATCGTGGACTCCGACGGCGTCATCAACCTCCAGGCCGTACCCCGCAGCATGGTCGTGGTCGGCGCCGGGGTGATCGGCATGGAGTACGCCTCGATGTTCGCCGCCCTGGGCACGAAGGTCACGGTCGTCGAACGGCGCGAGCGGATGCTCGACTTCTGCGACGACGAGATCGTCGAGTCGCTGAAATACCACCTGCGCGACCTGTCCGTGGCGTTCCGCTTCGGCGAGGAGGTCGCCGCCGTGGAGAAGCACCAGACCGCCGCACTGTGCATCCTCAAGAGCGGCAAGAAGATCGTCGCGGACACGGTGATGTACTCCGCCGGCCGGCAGGGCCAGACCGACGACCTGGCGCTGGAGGCGGCCGGGCTGGAGGCGGACCGACGCGGCCGGATCACCGTGGACGCCAACTACCGCACAAGCGTGGACCACATCTACGCGGTCGGTGACGTGATCGGCTTCCCCGCCCTCGCGTCCACCTCGATGGAGCAGGGCCGGCTGGCCGCGCAGCACGCCTGCGGCGAACCGATCCGGGAGATGCACGGCCTGCAACCGATCGGCATCTACACCATCCCGGAGATCAGCTTCGTCGGGCAGACCGAGGCGCAGCTCACCGAATCCTCGACACCGTTCGAGGTGGGCATCGCGCGGTACCGGGAGCTGGCCCGCGGGCAGATCGTCGGCGACTCGTACGGGATGCTGAAGCTGCTCGTCTCCCCCGACGACGGTCGGCTGCTCGGCGTGCACGTGTTCGGCACCGCCGCCACCGAGATCGTCCACATCGGGCAGGCGGTGATGGGCTGCGGCGGCACGATCGACTACCTGATCGACGCGGTGTTCAACTACCCCACGCTGGCCGAGGCGTACAAGGTGGCCGCCCTCGACGCATCCAACAAGATCCGCAACATCACCCGCATCGACGGCTGACCCCGCACCCGACTCCTCTTCCCCTCCCTCCCCCTCCCGGTGATCAAGAGGTTTGCGTCATCCGGCCCGGCGTGTCGTGACGCAAACCTCTTGATCACCCACTCGGGCGGGGCCGGTGCGGGGGCGGGTCGCCTCCGCACCGGCCGGGGTTTCTCAGCCTGCGGAGCAGGTGGGGCTCAGGGTGCCGGCGGTGCCGTTGGCCTGGAACCCGAACTCGGTGGACTGCCCGGCGCCGACCTGACCGTTGTAGGACACGTTGCGCCAGTTCGTGGTGCCGGTGTTACCGCTGCGGTCGGCGCTCCACGCGTTGGTGACCGTCGCTCCCGATGGCAGCGCGATCGTCACCGTCCAGCCGTTGAGGGCCGACGAGCCGGCGGTCACCCGCACGCTCGCCACGAAACCACCTGTCCACTGGTTCACCGACACCGTCGCGGTGCAGCCACCCGGGCCCGGGGGCGGGGTCGTGGGCGGCGGGTCGGTCGGCGGCGGCGTGGTGGTGGGCGGCGGGTCCGTCGGCGTGGTGCCGTTGTTCAGCGCGGCGAGCACCGCGTCGTACGCCGGCTTCTTCGAGCCGTTGCTGTTGAACAGCAGCGGGGTCTGGCTGGCGCGCCACGAGTCGCTGTCCCGGATGCCCCACACCGTGATCCCGGTGCAACGCGAGACGGCGAGGCAGTCCTCCACCACGCTGCGGTAGGTGTTCGGCGACGCGCCCTGGATGTCCAACTCGGTGATCTGCACGTCCACACCGAGCGCCGCGAAGCTGGACAGCGTGGTGCGGTAGTTGCTGACGTACGGGGAGTCGTTGTTGAAGTGCGACTGGAACCCGACGCAGTCGATCGGCACACCACGCGCCTTGAAGTCGCGCACCATGTTGTACACGGCCTGCGTCTTCGCGTGCGTCCAGTTGTCGGTGTTGTAGTCGTTGTAGCACAGCTTCGCGTTCGGGTCGGCCGCGTCGGCCGCCCGGAACGCCGCCTCGATCCAGTCGTTACCGGTGCGCTGCAGGTTGGAGTCGCGACGGGCGCCGGAGCTGCCGTCGGCGAACGCCTCGTTCACCACGTCCCACGAGTGGATCTTGCCCCGGTAGTAGGTGGCCACCTGGGTGACGTGGTTGAGCATCGCCGAGCGCAGCGCGCTGCCGCTCATGCTCTCCATCCACCCCGGCTGCTGCGAGTGCCAGGCGAGGGTGTGACCCCGCACGCTCATGCCCCGGCTGATGGCGTGGTTGACGATCCGGTCGGCGTCGGTGAAGCTGAACCGCCCCTGCTGCGGCTCGGTCGCGTTCATCTTCATCTCGTTCTCGGGCGTCACCGAGTTGAACTCACGGTTCAAAATCGTCGTGTACGCCGAGTCGGACAGCTTGTACGCCGCCACCGCCGCGCCGAAGTACCGACCCTTCTCGGCGGCGGACGCGCCCAGGGTCGTGCCGGCGGCGGCCGGTGCCGTCATGAACAGCGCCATGCCGGCGGCGAGGGCGCCCACGCCGGTCAGCGCCATGGCGGCTCTCGATGCCGCCTTCCATCTGGTCCTTCTCATCTCGGGCGACTCCTTCTGTGTGGTGGGTGGGAAGGAAAATCAGGACACCGAACAGGCGGCACCGTTGAGGGCGAACGACGAGGGTTTGCCGGTGCCGCCCTCGTGCGTGGCCTGGAAGCCGATCTCGACCGACGCGTTCGGGGCGATGGTGGGGTTGTAGGAGACGTTGCGGGCGGTGACCGCGCCGCTCGTCGGGGCGTACTGGGCGTTCCAGCCGCTGGTGATGCGCTGTCCGCTGGGCAGCGTGAAGGTCAACGCCCATCCGTTCACGGCGGCGGAACCGGTGTTGGTGATGGTCACGCTCGCGGTGAGCCCGCTGTTCCAGGCGTTGACCGTGTAGCCGACCCGGCAGGCACCACCGCTCGGAGGCGGAGTGGTCGGCGGTGGGGTCGTCGGCGGTGTTGTCGTCGGCGGCGGGGTCGTCGGCGGCGGGGTCGTCGGCGGCGCGGTGCCGTCGAGGCCGAAGAAGCGGATCACCTGCGCGGCGTCGACCGGGATGTTGTGGGTTACGCCCTGCATGCTGATCGCCTCGACCGGGGCCGTCGGGCCGCTGCTGCCGTACCGGGTGCGGGTGTAGCCGGACTGCGGGGAGTCGGTGTACGTCGGGGTCTGGCTCAGCCCGTGCACGTTGGTCCACTGCTTGACCTGCTCACCGAAGTTCGGGTAGCGCAGCGTGTCGTCGTTGGTGCCGTGCCAGATCTGCATCCGGGGCCGCTGGCCGGTGTAGCCCGGGTACGCCTCGCGGACCAGGTCACCCCACTGCTGTGCGGTCCTGATGAGTTGCCCGTTCGCGCACTGGCTGTTCCACTCGGAGGTGCCGCCGGTGGCGAAGCAGGCGAACGGCACCCCGGCGAAGGATGCGCCGGCCGCGAACACGTCCGGGTAGACGCCCAGCATGACGTTCGTCATCATCGCCCCGGACGAGGTGCCGGTCGCGAAGATCCGTGCGGGGTCGGCGGAATACCGCTGTCGCACGTAGTCGACCATCGACATGAGCCCGACCGGGTCGCTGCCGCCGCCACGGCGTAGCGCCTGGGGCGAGTACACGTCCCAGCATCTGCTGCTGCGGGTCGCCGACGGATAGATCACGATGAACCCGTACCGGTCCGCGAGGGACGCGTACTGCGTGCCGGAGTGGAACGCGGGGCCCGTGCCGGTGCAGTAGTGCATGGCCAGGAGGATCGCCGGCCGGGACGCCACCCGGTCCGGGACGTAGAGGTGCATCTGCAGGTTGGTGGGGTTGGTGCCGAAGTTGGTCACCTGCGTCAGCGTCGCCGCCGACGCCGGCGCGGCGAACGTCAACGCGGCGGCGGCCAGTGTCACGGCCGCCATGGCGACGCCGAGCATCCGGGTCTTCAGTGTCATGGTCGCGATCCCTTGCGAAAAAGGCGCGTGGAAGGGGACTCAAGTCGAGGACTGCCCTTCGCCCGACCTTGACCGCGGCTCGCGTGACCAAGTCAGCTTCAATCGAGCAGACTCGATTGTCAAGACTTCCGGAAACCTTTCGCCGCAACGGTTTCCGGGATCACCTGCGGGCTCGACAGCCTCGACGGAGGTCATCACCGACGATAATCGGCGACCAGTTACCGGGATGTTCTCGGAACATGCCGGACGACCGACGGGAGGGTCAGTAGATGTCCCGCCCTCGCTCGTCGGGCACGCCGGACTTGCGGTAGAAGTACGTGTTGATCTGGTCGCGCCACTCGGTGGCGCACCGCACCTGCTCGTCGAGGCGTTCGGCGACCCGCTCGTACACCGCCGGATCGATCATCCCGTTCAGCGCCCGCCACCGCCGCCGCATCGCGGCCACCTCCTCGACGCCGGCGAAGTGGGTGTCGTAGATGTGCTGAATGACCGTCGACCCGCTGTGCAGCACGTGCCCGTACGGCACGTGGTGGAAGAAGAGCAACAGCTCGTCCGGGCAGGTTTCCAGCGACTCGTACACCTGCGCCCAGTGCGGCGGGTACTGGCCGGTGAACCCGGTGCCCGACGCGCGGGTGCGGTCCACGCCGACACCGTCGCGGTCGGCGAAGTGGTAGGTGCCCCACCGGGTGTACTCGTACCCGTCGACCCCGGGGCCGTAGTGGTCGCCGGGGTTGACCATGAAGCCGACGCCCAGCGGGGCGGTGTACCGCTCGTAGGTGCGCCACGAGTCGTCCATGATCTCGTGCAGCGTCCGCCGCACGAGGTCCGGGTCGGCGGTCGCCGACGGCGGGAAGGTCAGCGTGATCCATTCGTCGAGGACCGCCGTGGGGTCCCGCCGGGGGTCCCAGGCCAACCGGCCGAACGTGTACAGGTTGGCCTGCGCCAACGGGTGCCCGGTCCAGAAGAGGTCGTCGCCCACGTTGGCGACCGCCACCAGGCCGCCGCCCGCGCCGGACTCCCCCGCCACCACGTCGGCCACCGCCCGCCCGTCCGGACCCCAGGGCGTGAACCGCAGCACCTCGCTCCACCACGGGCCGAGGTGGCAGACGTGCCGCTGCTGGCCGGTGTACTCCTGGGTGACCTGCAACTCCACCGCCACCCGGGTGGCCGGCATCGCGGCGATAACCGGGGAGACCGGTTCCCGGGTCTGGAAGTCCACCGGACCGTACTTCACCTGCACGACCACGTTGGTGCGGAAGCGGCCGTCGAGCGGGGCGAAATGGTCGTACGCGGCGCGCGCCCGGTCGGTGGACCGGTCCCGCCAGTCCTGGTGGTGGTTGTAGACGAACGCCCGCCAGTGCACCACTCCCCCGAACGGGGCCAGCGCCTCGGCCAGCATGTTCGCCCCGTCGGCGTGGTCGCGCCCGTAGGTGAACGGGCCGGGTTGCCCCTCCGAGTCGGCCTTCACCACGTAGCCGCCGAAGTCCGGGATGCGGTCGTACACCGCGCGGGTGGTCGCGGCCCACCAGGCCCGCACCCCCTCGTCCAGGGGATCGGCCGTCGCCAGGCCGCCGAGGACCACCGGCGCGGCGAAGGTCACCGACAGGTGCACCCGGATGTGGTACGGACGCAGCACGTCGGCGATCTCGGCGACGTCGCCGAGCCGGTCGGTGAGCAGCAGCGCCTCGGTCCGGGCGACGTTGACGTTGTTCACCGAGATCGCGTTGACACCGCTCGCGGCCAACAGTCGCCCGTACTCCCGGATGCGGGCCAGGTCACCACGCGGACGGCCGTCCTGCCAGAAGATCGAGCCGCCCGCGTACCCCCGTTCGACCTGGCCCATCACCGGGTGCACGGCCACGTTGTCCCAGTGGTCCAGCATCCGCCGACGCAGCGCCGGTCGGTGCCGCTCGGCAGGACGCTCGGCGTCGAAGGCCGCCGCGCAGAGCCGGACCACGTGGAACAGTCCGTACAGCAGGCCGGCGGGCGCGTCGGCCAGCACCACCGTCACGTCACCGTGGCGGGTGAGCAGGAAACCCTCGTCGCCGAGTGGCCCGGCATCGCCGAGCTCAATCAGCGCCGCCTCTCCGGCCGCCCGCGCCGACCGCACCACCGAGTCGGGTAACTCGTCCGCGCCGCGCACGGCGAACACGAGGTCGACGTCGACGTCCCAGGAGGGCGAATGCCACACCCGCCCGCCGTAGCGGGCGCAGGCCCGCGACACCTCGTGCAGCACGGTGTCGACGATCAACCCGTCACCGTGGACGAGGACGCGGCGCGCGCCGAGCGACCGGAACGCCTCCGGGGGCAGCCAGGCCGGGTGCACGCGTGGCTGCTCGGTCTCCATCGGATCGTCGACGAACATCAGTTGCTCCAGGTGGACCGACTCGTCGGCGTTCACCAGTCCTCCTTCAACACCACGACTCCGTACGCCGGCAGGCGCATCGTCGAGCCGGTCCAGATCCGGTCACCGGTGAGCAGGTCGACCCCGCTGCGACGGGCGGGCACCTCGACCGCGTCGGCGCGGTGGTTGAGCAGGAACAGCAGCCGCGAGCCGTCCGGCGCGACCCGGGCGGCGGATTCCAGGTCCGCGACGTCCGGGTAGGGCCCGAGCACGTCGTGCCGCGCGAGCACCTGCCGGACCACCCAGGAGACCCCGGTCTGGTCCAGGTCGGTCGCCACGTACCAGCCGTCGCCGTCGCCGAAGGAGTTGCGGGTCACCGCCGGTGTGCCCGCGTAGAAGTCGGCCTGGTAGGTGCCGACCACCTGCGCGCCCTGCGGGATCACCAGCTCGAACAGCAGCCGCGCCTCGACCTCGACAGCCTCGGCACCGTCACCGAGGCGGACCGGGTTGACCACCTCCGGGCCACGGGCGTCCCACTCGTCGACCCGGACACCCGTCAGCTGCCCGAGCGGGCCCGGCACGTCCATCAGGAAGGCCTGGTCGTTCTCGTCCACCCGACCGGACAGGTAGGTGGTTAGCACCGACCCGCCGCGCGCCGCCACGTCCTCCAGGCGCTGCGCCAGGTCGCCCTTGAGCATGTGCAGGGCCGGCGCGACGACCACGTCGTAGCCGGACAGGTCGGCGGTCACCGCGACGACGTCCAGGTCCACCCCGGCGTCCCACAGCGCCCGGTGGTACGCGAGCACGACCTGTTGGTAGCGGACCAGTCGGGACGGGCCGTCGGAGATCTCCAGAGCCCACCAGCTGTCCCAGTCGAAGAGCAGCGCCACCCGGGCGGGCGTCCGCGCGCCCAACGACGCCGAGCCGAGCCGGTCCAACTCGGCACCCAGCTCGGCGACCTCCCGGAACACGCGGGTGTCGGAGCGGCCGGAGTGGCCGATGACCGCGCCGTGGTACTTCTCGCTGGCGCCCCGGGAGGCGCGCAGCTGGAAGAACAGCACCGCGTCGGCCCCGTGCGCCACCGCCTGCCAACTCCACAGCCGCATGAGACCGGGCCGCTTCAGCGGATTGACGTCGCGGCACGCGGTCACGCCCGGGGACTGTTCCATCAACCAGAACGGCTGGCCGTCCTTGAGCCCTCGCATCAGGTCGTGGGTCAGCGCCATCCGGGCCGCCGACTCGTCGTCGGGCGGGTAGTTGTCCCAGGAGGCGAAGTCCAGGTGCGCCGCCCAGCGGTGGTAGTCGATCGGCCGGTACATGCCCATGAAGTTGGTCGTCACCGGCAGGGTGGGGCTGGACTCCCGGATGGCGGCCTTCTCGTCGTGGAAGTTGGCCAGCATCGCGTCGGAGGAGAACCGCAGGTAGTCGAGGGTGATGCCCTGGAACGCGGTGTGGTCCGGGCCGCGCCAGTGCTCGGTCAACGCCGACGGTGGCTCGATCTGCTCCCAGTCGGTGAAGGTGTGCGACCAGAAGGTCGTGTACCAGGCCGCGTTCAGGTCGTCGAGGGTGCCGTAGCGGTTGCGCAGCCAGCCCCGGAAGCCGTCCGCGCACAGCTCGCAGTAGCAGGCGCCGCCGTACTCGTTGCCCACGTGCCACGCCACGACCGCCGGGGTGTCGGCGTAGCGTCGGGCGACCCGGCGGGCCAGCTCGACGGAGAGCCGGCGGTAGACCGGCGAGCTGGGGCAGGAGTTGTGTCGCCGGCCGAACCGGTGCTTGCGACCGTCGAAGTCGGTGCGGGTCACCTCCGGGTACGCCTTCGCCAACCACGCCGGGTGGGCCGCGGTGCCGGTCGCCAGGCAGATCCCGCGCCCCTCGGCGGCGGCCCGCTCCACGATCCGGTCCAGCAGCGAGAAGTCGTACACGTCCTCGGCGGGCTGGGTGAGCGCCCAGTCGAACACGCCGAGCGTGACCAGGTCGATCCGGGCGCTGTCGAAGAGACGGTGGTCCTGCTTCCACACGTCCTCGGGCCACTGCTCCGGGTTGTAGTCGCCCCCGAAGGGCACCTTCGCGGTGACGGGCAGGCTCATGAGGTGAACTCCTTCCGGATCAGCTCGACCATCGGGTCACCGACGCGCAGCAGCGCGAGGGCCGCGACCGAGGCGAGCAGCACCAGCACCGCCTCCGAGAAGACCGCGGTGACGCCGGTCGCCGCCGCCAGCAGCAACGCGGTGCCGACGGTGACTCCGGGGGTACGCACGAGGAAGTGCACGGCCAGCCGGAGAACGTCCCGGGTGCGGAAGTCGAACAGCGAGGTGATCACCAGGGCGTTGGCCGCGGCGAGTGTCACCGCCACGGCGAGCAGGACCAGCGGCACCGTCCACCAGCCGGGCAGGCCGACCGCGTCCCGGTAGGCGAGGTTCATGGCGAGCACGGTCAGCCACAGCAGCGTCGGCGTCCAGACGCGCAGCGCGCCGGACAGGTTGGTCCGGTACCCGCGCCAGAACGTGGCGGCCGGGCGCAGGTCGGTCAGGTCGGGGCGCTGGTGGCGCAGGGCGTACAGGGCGGCGGAGATCGCCGGGCCGACCGGCACCAGGAGCAGGGCGACCAACGGCAGGTTGCTGGGGTCGCGGTCCAGCAGCAGTAACGGAAGCAGGCCGGGCACTGCGGTGAGCAGGAGCAGCAGCTCGACCACGAGCAGGATGTAGACCCGCGCGCTGATCCGCGACAGTGGTCCGTCGCCGAACTGTCGCCAGGTCTGGGCCGCCCCACTCACTGTCGCTCCTTCTGGTCGCTTCGCCGGAGGGCGGGCGGGTCGCGCGCGTCGCACCGGCCGGTGGTCGACGGGGTGTCCGGTCGAGCGGGTGACCCCGCCCGACCGGACACCGCGCCGATCAGCCGTTGTTCTTCTGGAACCGCTCGTACGCCTTGTTGACCAGGTCGATGTACTGCTCGGAGTTCTTGGCCTTCAGCTCGGCCACGTACGCGTCCCACTCGCTGAGGGGCCGCTGGCCGAGGGCGAACTTCAGCGTGTTCTGGGTGACGAAGTCCTTCAGCGGCGTCTCCCAGAGCGACACCTGCTCGCGCTCCTCGTCGGTGAACGGGCGCGGCGGGGGGACCGCCCTCGGCTTGCGGGCGTCCATCACCTTCTGGAACTCCAGCTCCTCCGGGGAGAAGAACCCACGGACCAGGTCCGGCGTGCCGCCGTAGGCGAAGACGCCGTTGTGGAAGCCGAAGTCCTTCTGCAGGTGCTTGGGCGCCTTCGGGTGGAGGCCGAGGAAGTCGATGCCGGGGTCGAGCGTGCGCTTGCCGGAGGCGTCCTTGGTGAAGGTGGTGCCCTCGACGCCCCAGCGGGCGAACTCCAGGCCGGCGTCCGAATACCACAACCAGTCGATGAACTGCATCATGGCGACGAAGTTCTTGCTCTCCCGGGCCTTCGAGGAGATCATGATGCCGTTCTCCAGCCGGGGGAACGGGTTCACCTCGCCGGCCGGGCCGATCGGCAGCGGGATCTTGGCCATCTTCGCGTTCGGCAGGGTCTTGGCCAGGTCGGGGCGGTGGTTGTTGACCAGGGTCTGCGCGTTGCCGGTGACCACGAAGGACTTGCCGTTGGCGAGCTTCTGGCGTGCCTGGTCGTCGGTCTGGGTGAAGCTCTCCGGGTCGAGCAGCCCTTCGGAGACGAGCTTGTGCAGGTACGTGACGACCTGCTTGTACTGCTCCGACGAGCCGGTGTAGGTGAACTTCTCCGCCGTCGCGTCCCAGGTGGCGTGCTGGAAGTCCCAGCCCGCGTAGGTGCCGTGCGACGAGCCGAGGATGCCCAGCAGGGCGCCGGTCGGGTTGGGCTTGCTGAAGAGGTCGGAGTACGGGTAGACGTTCGGGTACTTCGCCTTCATCGCCTTGAGCACCGCGTACAGGTCGTCCCAGGTCTTCGGGGTCGGCAGGTTCAGCTCCTGCATGATGTCGGTGCGCACCAGCACCGTGTAGTCCTGGGTGGGCTTCTCGTGCAGGCCGGGCAGCAGGTAGAACTTACCGTCGGCCTGCCGCAGGTTGTCGATCTCCGGCTGGAGGCTCCACTTGGTGATCTTGTCCTTGAGGTTGGGCATCAGATCCAGGTAGTCGCTGACCGGGAGGATCGCCCCGGAGGACACGAACGCGTCCTCCTGCGGGTGGTACGTCTTCGGAATGATCAGCGGGGCGTCCCCGGCGCCGATCAACAGGCTGCGCTTCTGCTCGTAGTCGCTCAGCGGGACGGCGACCGGGTCGATCGTGACGTTGGTCCGCTTCGTCAACTCGGACCAGAACAGCCAGTCGTCCTTGAGCGGGTAGAACGTGTGGTTGTTGTAGAGAGTGGAGAAGGAGAGCGCCTCGGTGGCCTTGAACTGGTCGCCGACACCGTACTTCTCCATCGCGCCGACCCGGTTCTCGGAGAGGTCCTTCGACTCGCCGGGGTCCTCGGAACACGCGGAGATGAGGGAGAGCGCGAGGAGACCCGCGGTGGCTACCGCCACGCGGCGCCACGTCTTGTGGAGCATGGCTCGTCCTTTCGGTGGTGGGGTTTCGGTGGAAGCGGTGTGCCGGCCGACGTCATCCCTTCACCGCGCCGAGCATCACGCCGCGGACGAAGTACCGCTGGACGAAGGGGTAGACCGCCAGGATGGGCAGGGTGGTGAGCACGATCGTCACGGCCTGGAGGGTGGCCGCGGCCTGGACCTTGTCGGCGTCGGCGGCGGCCGACTCGGCGCTCGTGGCGCCCGCGATGAGATTGCGGAGGTAGACCGTCACCGGGAGCAGGTCCTGCTCGTCCATGTAGAGGAAGGCGGTGAACCACGAGTTCCAGAAGGAGACCGCATAGAAGAGCACCATCGTCGCGATGATCGCCTTCGACAGCGGCAGCACGATGCGCAGCAGGATTCCGTACGTGTTCAGCCCGTCGACCGCGGCTGCCTCCTCCAACTCGGTCGGCAGGCTCTCGAAGAACGCCTTCATGACCAGCAGGTTGAACACACTGATGGCGTTGGGGATCACCACGGCCCAGATGGTGTTCTTCATTCCCAGGCTGGTGACCAGCACGTAGTTGGGGATCAGACCGCCGGAGAAGAACATGGTGAACAGCGCGACGCCGACCAGCAGGCCGCGCCCCTTGAGCTGGGGCTTCGACAACACGTACGCGTAGCAGGTGGTCAACACGATCGAGATGAGCGTGGCGACGACCGTGTAGACCACGGTGTTGCGGTAGTTCGTCCAGAACAGCCCGTCGGACATCAGTAGCTCGTACGCGGTCAGGTCGAACCCGCGCGGAACGATGGTCACCTTCCCGGCGAGGATGTACGCCTCTTCGCTGAGCGAGCGGGCCACGATGTTGAGGAACGGGTACAGCGTCACGAACACGACGCCGAGCAGGACGATCGTGTTGACGATTCGGAAGATCCGGTAACCCCGGCTGTCGTCCGGGCCGCGCGTCTTCGGGGCGTCGCGATTCGCGCCGAGAATCACCACAGGCTCGTCCCCAGTGTGCGACGGGAGATGATGTTCGCCGACAGGACCAGGACCAGCCCGATCACCGCCTCGAAGAGACCGATGGCGGCGGCGTAGCTGAAGTTGCTGGACTGGAAGCCCATCCGGAACAGGTAGGTGGAGACCACGTCCGCGGTGGGGTACGTCAGCGGGTTGTAGAGCAGCAGGATCTTCTCGAACCCGACCGCCAGGAAACTGCCGATGTTGAGGATCAGCAGCGTCATCATGGTGGGCCGGATGCCGGGCAGGGTGACGTGCCAGGTCTGCCGCAGCCGATTGGCGCCGTCGATCCGCGCGGCCTCGTACAGGTCCTCGTCGATCGTGGTGAGGGCGGCGAGGTAGAGGATCGTGCCCCAACCGACGGTCTGCCAGACCTCCGACGAGACGTAGATGGTGCGGAACCACTCCGGTTTCTGCAGGAACGCCACCGGGTCACCACCGAACAGCCCGACGATCTGGTTGGCCGTACCGCCGACCGAGGTGAACTGCGCGATCATCGCCGCCACGATCACGATCGACAGGAAGTGCGGCAGGTACGACACGGACTGCACGAACCGCTTGAACCGGCGGGCACGAACCTCGTTGAGCAGCAGCGCCAGCACGATCGGCAGCGGGAAGCAGACCAGCAGAGTCAGCGCTCCGAGCACCAGCGTGTTGGTGAACACGTCCCAGAACGTCGGGTCGGTGAAGAACATCCGGAAGTACCGCAGCCCGACCCAGTACTCACCGAAGATGCTGCCGCCCGGCTTGAAACGGCGGAAGGCGATGATGTTCCCGAGCATCGGCAGGTACCGGAAGATCAGGAAGAACAGCAGCGGCAGGACCGCGAGCGAGTAGAGCTGCCAGTCCCGGCGCAGCGCCTGCCGCCAGGTCCGGCGCCGCCGCGGCGGGTGGGCGGGGCTGGCAACCGCCGGCGAGCGCGGCGGCGCCGGCGGGGGTGGCGGGGGTGGCCGCAACGTGGATGTCACAGCGGGCCTCCTACGCGGACTGCGGAACGGCCACGAGAGGCTCGATCCGCACCGACGTGAGCAGTTCCCGTTGGTGGCCGACCTGGCGCTCGGTGCCGGTCAACCGCAGCGGCAGACTCGCCACCACGTCGTCGCTGGACCGGCCGAACCGCAGCTCGACGTCACCGGGCTCGACGATGCGTCGGCCGGAGAGCCCGGTGAACGAGGCGATGTCGGCCGGTACCCCGAACGTCACGTGCGCCGATTCGCCGGGCGCCAACGGCAGCCGGGTGTAGCCGACCAGCCGGACCACCGGGCGGGTGGTCTGCGCGACGGGGTCGTGCAGGTAGAGCTGCACGACCTCGGTGCCGGCCCGGTCACCGGTGTTGGCGACGGTGATCCGCACCCGTACCTCGCCGTCGACCGGCCAGAGCGTCGGCTCGTCCGCCGCCTCGACGATGGTGGCGTCGGACCACTCGAAGGTGGTGTAGCTCAACCCGTGGCCGAACGGGTAGCTCGGCGTCGGGTCGATCGAGGAGACCTTGCTGCGCCGGCCGAGCGGCGGTGACAGGTAGGTGCTCGGCATCCCGCCCGCATCGCGGGGCACACTGACCGGCAACCGCCCGGAGGGGTTGACCTCGCCGGTGAGCACCTCGGCGAGCGCCTGCCCGCCGAGTTGGCCGAGGAAGAACGCCTGCACCACGGCCGCCGCGGCGTCGAACTCCGGCCCGAGCGCGTAGGGGCGGCCCGCCATCAGCACCAGGACGACCGGGGTGCCGGTGGCGAGCACGGCCCGGACCAGGTCGGCCTGCACCCCGGGCAGCCGCAGGTCGACGGCATCGCAGCCCTCGCCTGAGGTGCCCCGGCCGAACATCCCCGCCCGGTCGCCGACGGCGAGCACGCACACGTCGGCGTCGGCCGCGGCGGCGACCGCGGCCGGGATGCCCGAGGTGTCCTCGCCGGTGATGCCGCAGCCGGGTTCGTGGGTGAGCAGCGGGACACGTCGGGCCAACTCGTCACGCAACGTGGGGATGTCCAGGCCGAGCCCGAACCCGCTGTGGTTCACGCCCACGTGGTTGGGGAACGTGTAGCAGCCGAGCATGGCCATCGGATCGTCGGCGAGCGGGCCGACCACTGCCACCCGGCTGCCGACGGCCAACGGGAGGACGCCGGTGTTGCGCAGCAGGACGACCGCCTCCCGCGCCAGGCGCACGGCGACGTCCTGGCTGACCTCGTCGTCGAACCGCAGGGAGGCCACGTCGTCGGGCACCTCCTGCCAGCCCTCGTCGAGCAGACCCAGCTCGATCTTCTGGATCAGCACCCGCCGCAGCGCACGGTCGATCAGCGCCTCGTCGACCTCGCCGCGACGTACCGCCTCCACCAGCGGCGCGCCGAAGGCGTCCACTGTGGGCAGCTCGACGTCGATGCCGGCCCGCAGGGCGAGCCGGGCGGCGTCGGCGGCGTCGGCGGCGACCCCGTGCAGGGTCTCCAGGAAACGAACGGCGAAGTAGTCGGCGACGACGGTGCCGGTGAAGCCCCACTCGTCGCGCAGCAGCCCGGTCAACAGGCCGGGGTCGGCGGCAACGGGCAGACCGTCGATCTCCGCGTAGGAGTTCATCACCGAGCGCGCACCGCCGTGGCGCAACGCCATCTCGAACGGCGGCAGGATGACGTCGGCCAACTCCCGGGGGCCCATCGGCACGGGTGCGTGGTTGCGGCCGCCCCGCGAGGCCGAGTAGCCGGCGAAGTGTTTCAGTGTGGCCACCACGCCCGCCCGCTCCAGGCCCCGCACGTACGCGGCACCCGTCGTCCCCACCAGGTAGGGATCCTCGCCGATCGTCTCCTCGGTGCGGCCCCAGCGGTAGTCGCGGGTGACGTCCAGCACCGGGGCGAGGCCCTGGTGCACACCGGCGGCGCGCATGGAGCGCCCGATCCGGTCGGCCATCGCCTCGACCAGGTCGGGGTCGAAGGACGCGCCCCAGCCGAGCGGGGTCGGGTAGACGGTGGCCCGGAACGCCGCGAACCCGGTGAGGCATTCCTCGTGCACCTGCGCCGGAATGCCGAACCGGCTGGCGGCGACGATCTGCGCCTGCGAGGCGGCCAGCGACCGGGCGCCGAGCACCGGGTCGACCGGTGCGGTGCCGAACGGTCGGGTGAGCTGGCCCAACCCGTACCGGATGACGCTGTCCCACTGCGGCGTCTCGCTGATCATGTCGGACTGGTGCGGTGCGACGCCCTCACCGGTGGCGTCGGCGCCGACCCAGACCCCGACGAGTTGGGCGACCTTCTCCTCCAGCGACATCATGGGCACGAGCGCCTCGGCCCGCTCGGGCGGCGACAGCCGCGAATCGCGCCACGGCTCGGCGCCGCCGTCCCCGGGCAACTGACTTCTCATGCCAAGACCCCTCAGCTCCGGCCACCTCCGCGCCCCCACGGAGCTCGGTTCACAGCCGACGATTCCCACGATCCGAAACTTTCCGGAACCCCGCGTAACCTTTTCGGCA
Source organism: Micromonospora sp. WMMD1155 (assembly GCF_029581275.1). Classification (NCBI taxonomy): domain Bacteria; kingdom Bacillati; phylum Actinomycetota; class Actinomycetes; order Micromonosporales; family Micromonosporaceae; genus Micromonospora; species Micromonospora sp. WMMD1155. Next base: position 5,863,465 of record NZ_CP120742.1, on the reverse strand, counting down.
ACCTAAGTGCCCCATCGATGAGTGTCAAGGGCTGCCATGGACCTTCGCCGATCGGTTGCGGAACACCCTGACTCGTTCCAGCGCATCGACTGCTCACGAACCACGGGGTGGGCGGGACGGTCGAGGCGGCGACAGCATCGACTGGCGGGAATGGACGATCGTGTTAGGGTCTGCCGAAACTTTCGGATGTTGCGTGAGGCTGCGATGACGGAACACCGCCCACTCGACCCACCCACCTCCACCACCATCGCGACGATCGCCAACGACGTCGGCGTCTCGGTCGCGACGGTGTCCAAGGTCCTCAACGGACGTGGCGACGTCGCTCCCGGCACCAGAGCCCGGGTGGAGGCGAGCCTGGACCGCCACCAGTACCAGCGCCGCGCCCGCCGGCCGTCGACCGGCAGCGGACGCGTCGAACTCGTGTTCCACGAGTTCGACACCGGATGGGCGATGGAGATCCTGCGCGGCGTGGAGGCGGTGACGACCGCGGCCGGCGTCGGGTTGTCGGTGGCCCAACTCGACGGCGCGCACCGCCCGCCGACCCGATGGCTGGAGGCACTGCTCGTCGACCGCCCCCTGGGTGTGGTGTTCGTCCTCTCCCATCTGGCCGAGGCCCAGCAACAACACCTGCGACGCCAGGGCATTCCGTTCGTCGTCGTCGACACCGACAGCGCGACCTCGGCCTCCGTGCCGACCGTCGGCTCGAACAACTGGAACGGCGGTCTGCTCGCCGCCCGGCACCTCCTGGACCTCGGCCACCGGCGGATCGCGGTGATCTCCGGACCACCCGACGTGCTGTGCAGCCGTGCCCGGGCCGCCGGCTTCCAGTCGGCCCACGAGGAGGCCGGCATGGTGGTCGACCGCGAGCTGGTCCGCTACGGCGGCTTCTCCGCCGGCGCCGGGCACACCCACGGGCTCCAGCTGCTCCGCCGACCGGACCGACCCACGGCGATCTTCGCCGGATCGGACATCCAGGCGATGGGGGTGCTCCGGGCCGCCCGTCAGTGCGGCCTGCGAGTGCCCGAGGACCTCTCGGTGATCGGGTACGACAATCTGCCCGTCTCCGCCTGGACCGACCCGGCCCTCACCACGATCAACCAACCGTTGCGCGACATGGCCGGCATCGCCACCCAGATGTTGCTGGACCTGACCAGAGGCAACGAGCCGGCGACCAGCCGGATCGACCTGGTGACCGAACTGGTCGTCCGGGAGAGCACCGCACCACCCGCCGACCCGCACTGACCCCGGCCCCTGCGAGGACCCGTGCCCTACACCGCCTTCACCCTCGACGAGCTCCGGCGGTACGCCCCGGACGTCGCCGAGCCCGACGACTTCGCCACGTTCTGGCGGGACACGCTCGCCGAGGCGGCGACCCGACCGGTGCTCGTCGACGTCCGTCCGGAGCCCACCGACCTGCGGCTGCTCGACTCCTGGGATGTCACGTTCAGCGGCTTCGGTGGCGACCCCGTGCGGGCCTGGTACACCCGCCCGGCCGGTGTCGGGGAGTCACTGCCGACCGTGGTCGAGTACGCGGGCTACGGACGGGGCCGCGGCCTGCCGCACGAGCGGCTGACCTGGCCGGTGGCCGGGTACGCGCACCTGTTGATGGACAACCGGGGCCAGGCGGGGCAGTACGGCGCCGGGGACACCCCCGACCGGCACGGTGCGCCGGGCGGACCCTGGCCGGTCACCTGGGGGATCCTCGATCCGCGCGACTACCACTACCGCCGTCTGATCACCGACGCGGTCCGGGCGGTGCAGGCGGTCCGCGCCCTGCCCGGGGTCGACGCCGACCGGGTCAGCGTGGTCGGCAACAGCCAGGGCGGCGGCCTCGCCCTGGCGGTGGCCGGTCTCGTCGACGACCTCGCCGCGGTGCTGACCAGCGCGCCGTTCCTCTGCGACATGCGAAGCGCCGTCCAGCTCACCGACCTCGCGCCGTACGGCGAGATCGCCCGTTACCTGGCCGTGCATCGGGAGGCCGAGGAAGCCGTGTGGCGCACGCTGTCCTACGTGGACGCCGTCGCCTTCGCCCGGCGGGCGACGGCACCGGCGCAGTTCGGGGTCGGCCGACGCGACACCGTCTGCCCGCCGCGAACCGCCTTCGCCGCCTACAACCACTACGGCGTCGCCAACGGTCGACCGGCCCCGCCGGAGTGCGAGATCCACGTGTACCCGTTCAACGGCCATGAGGGCGGCGAAGCGGTCCACGTCCGACGTCAACTGCGCTGGCTCGCCACGGTGCTCCATCCCACCCACGCATCCGCGGTGTGACCACCGCCGATCAAGAGCCATCGATGTTATTTTCGGTCGTCATCGATTGCGCCTCGCACGCCGCCTGCGTTCGACAGCCGGCATCGACAACCGACCGACGGGGGAGATCATGAGGAGCCGCCCGCAATCACGTCACCTGATCCGATCACGCGCCATTCCCGCGACCATCGCGCTCGGCGCGGTGGTCGTCGCCACCATGACGGGGCCGGTGCCCGCAGCCGCGGTCCCCGACACCGCACGCGCCAATCCGGTGATCACCTGGGACCTGAACGCCCAGACGGCGATCTGGGATGTCGCGGCTCAGCAACCGAACGAGCAGGTGCGCAGTTTCGCAATGGTGAACGGGGCCGTCTACGACGCGCTGAACGCGATCGCCGGCGCCCCGTACCAGCCGTACCTCACCGCACCGCCGTCGAGCGGGACCGAGTCGGTGGACGCCGCCGTCGCCAGCGCCGCCCATGACGTGCTCGCCGCGCTCTTTCCCGATCAGCGGGAACGGCTTCGGGCACAGTACGATGCGGCGCTCGCCACGATCCGCGACGGACGGTCGAAGCAGGGCGGCATCAGGATCGGGGCGCGAGCCGCGGCCGCGATGGTCACCGCACGGCAGGACGACGGCGCGTTCGGGGACCAGCAGTGGCGCCACGGGACGACGCCCGGCCAGTGGCGACCCACGCCGCCGCTGTTCCTGTCCCAGGGCGCCTGGACCGGCCACATGCGGCCGTTCCTCATCCCCCGCGCGTCGACGTTCCGCGCCCCCGAGCCGCCGCGACTGACCAGCAGCGCCTACGCCCGCGACCTCAACGAGGTGAAGGAGTTCGGCTCCGCGACGAGCACGGCGCGCACGCAGGACCAGACGGAGGCCGCGATCTGGTGGCACGACCGGCGATCAGCCTCCTGGGAGATCAAGCGACAGCTCGCCACCACCCGACAGCTGGACGCCCTGCAGACCGCGCGCTTCTTCGCGATGACCGACCTCATCGTGGCCGACTCCGGCGTGGCGTGCTTCAGCCAGAAGGACGTCTGGAGCTACTGGCGTCCGGTCACCGCGATTCAATTGGCCGGCACGGACGGTAACCCGAGGACGACCGCCGACCCCGGCTGGCAGTCGCTGCTCGTCACGCCGCCCTTCCCCGAGTACCCCTCCGGCCACGCCTGCGGCACCGGTGCGCGGATGTCGCTGTACCGACACTTCTTCGGCCGCGACGACGTCACGTTCAGCGGGTCCAGCGCCGACTCCGGCACGACCCGGCAGTTCACCAGCTTCGCGCAAGCGCTCGACGAACTCATCGGCGCACGCGTCTGGGGCGGCGTCCACTTCCGCACCGCTGACGTCGAGGGGGCGAAAATCGGCGAGGAGGTCTCCCGCTATGCGATCCGGCACCACTTCCGCCCGCTGAAGTAGCCGGCCACGACGTCGTCCGCACTGCCGGCCAGTCGCGGGCCCGGCGCATTGCCGGTGTCAGCGATAACCCGCTATGGTGCGTCGGCGAGGTGCAGGGCACACCTCCGCCACGGTCCATCGGCCCGCCACGCCCGACCGATGCGAGCCACCGCGCCACGACCACCAGTGCAGACGTCCGGGCTTCTGGTCGTGACGCGACGCCCACCTCCGCGTACCGCGTCAGGGTGGCAGCCGTCCCGTCGGCGGCCGCCGTTGCCGCGCACCCCACCAGAGGAATCTCCATGAGCAGTTCGATGCTCGGCCGTCCCGTCCCTCCCGCACCCACCGCCGCCGCTGCCAAGATGTCGCGGCCCCGCCGGGCTCGCCTGTGGTGGTCCGCCCTGGCCACCGTCGCCGCCATGATCGCCGCCGTACCGATCGCGACCAGTCCGGCGAACGCGGAGTCCAACGGCGGCGTCCGCGTGATGCCGCTCGGTGACTCGATCACCGACGGGTTCAACGTCCCCGGCGGCTACCGGATCGAACTGTGGCAGCGGTTCACGGCCGGCGGTTACCGGGTCGACTTCGTCGGCTCGCAGTTCAACGGCCCGGCCAGTCTCGGCGACCACGACCACCAGGGGCACTCCGGGTGGACGATCGCCCAGATCGACGCCAACGTCGTCAACTGGTTGCGGGCCACGAACCCCCGGACCGTGCTGCTGCACATCGGCACCAACGACATGTACGGTGACACCTCCGGCGCCCCAGGTCGGCTGGCCACCCTCGTCGACCGGATCACCGACACCGCCCCGAACGCCGACGTGTTCGTCGCCACGATCATTCCGAAGTCCGGCGCGGACAACCAGGTCCGGGGGTACAACAACGCGATCCCCGGGATCGTGCAGAGCAGGGCCGCCGCCGGGAAGCGCGTACACCTCGTCGACATGTACCGCGCCCTGACGCTCAGCGACCTGGCCGACGGCGTGCACCCCAACGCCACCGGCTACCGCAAGATGGCCGCCGCCTGGTACGACGCCCTCCGGGCGGTGCCTGGAAGCATCGGCGGCGACACCCCGCCGACCACTCCCCCGCCGACGACGCCCGCCCCGTCGGGTGACTGCCGTGTCGCGTACACGGTGAACGCCTGGAACAGCGGTCTCACCGCGTCCATCTCGGTGACCAACACGAGCGGCACGCCGGTCAACGGTTGGGCCCTGGCGTTCACACTGCCCAGTGGGCAGAGCATCACCAGCGGCTGGAACGCCGGCTACTCCCCGTCCAGTGGCGCGGTCACCGCCCGCAACGTCTCCTACAACGCGACGATCGCGCCGAACACGTCCGTCGACATCGGCTTCCAGGCGACCCACACCGGCAACAGTGGCCGCCCGTCCGCGTTCACCCTCAACGGCACCGCCTGCACGGTCGCCTGACACCGCCGGTGGCGGTGCCGGGTCCCGGTGGCCCGGCACCGCCTCCCGCACCCGATCGTCGACCAGGCACCCGGTTGCGCATCGACGCCGTGCACATCCCTCGTCACGACTCCAGCAGATCCTGGACCGGGGCACACGCGCGGCAGGGCCAGACGCGTACGGTGCCGTCGTCATGCGTCGAGACGAGCCGCCCGCCGTCCGGGCTGAAGTCGACGGTCTCCACGGATGCGCCGAAACCCCCGAACGTCACCGACTGCGCGGCCTCCGAGGCGTGCCACAGCCGTGCGGTGCCGTCCTTTCCAGAACTGAGCACCCACTGCCCATCCGGGCTGAACGACACGTGCCAGACGGGCCCCTCGTGTCCTCGCAGAACCATCGGCGCGATGCCACGAGTGACGGAGTGGATCTGCACCGTGCCGTCGAAGCCGGCACTGACCACCCGCTGCCCGTCCGGGCTGAAGGCCACTGCCCACACCAACCCCTCGTGACCGGGAAGTAGCAGTGGTTCGGCCGTGCCGAGGGCGTCCCAGATCCGTAGGGTGCCCTCCGCACCAGCGGTGGCGACCTTCTCGCCGTCCGGACTGAAGGCGGCGTACCGGATCTCTTCGGCGGCCCGATGGACCACCGGGGCACTCCGGCCGGTGAGGTCCCAGATTCGCAGGCTTCGGTCGTTACTGACACTGGCCAGACGCCGGCCGTCAGGGCTGAAGTCGGCGATCCACGCCTGCTTCTCGTGGCCGCGAAGCACCACGGGGTCGTGTCTGCCGGCGAGGTCCCAGACTCGTACGCTGCCGTCGCGGCCGCCGGTGGCCACACTCGCCCCGTCCGCACTCACCGTGAGACCGTAGACGTCGCCGTCGTGGCGGCCGAGCACCCGAGGCTCGGCCGGCGTGGCCAGGTTCCAGACCTGCACCGTGCCGTCCTCGCCGCCGCTGACCACCCGCTGCCCGTCCGGCGTGAACGCGGCCGACCAGGTGGCCTTCTGGTGGCCCCGCAGAATCAGACGGTCACTGCCCGGATCCCAGATCCGCAGCGTGCCGTCATCGGCCGCGCTCACCACCCGGGATCCATCCGGACTGAACGCCACCGCCCAGACCCGGTTGGTGTGGCCGCGCAGCACCAACGGGTCACCAGCGCCGTTGGCGCTCCAGATCCGTACGGTCAGATCGTCGCTGGTGGTCGCGATCCACTGCTCGTCGGGGCTCAGCGCCAGCCCTTCCACAGTGCCCTCATGCCCACGCAGCACCACCGGGGCTGCCGACCCGGTCAGCGGCCACACCCACGCCGTACCGTCGGCGCTGGAGCAGGCCAGGCGGGTGCCGTCCTGGTTGAACGCCAACGTCCTGGTGGCCTCTCTCGGCCCGGTGAGAATCGTCCTGGTGGATCGCGCGGCCAGATCCCAGAGCCGAACCGTCGCGTCGTGGCTGCTGCTGGCCAACCGGCGCCCGTCGGGGCTGAAGGCCACGCCGACCGCCACCTTGCCGTGCCCACGCAGCACCACCGGTCGGCCGCCGCCGCGGGCATCCCAGACCCGAATGGTGGTGTCCTCGCCGGCACTGGCGACCGACCGACCGTCGGGGCTGAAGGCCACTCCCCAGACCGGGCCCTCGTGCCCGCGTAGGACGATGGGCCCGGCGGTTCCGTCGACCTGCCAGATCCGGACCGCGCCGTCCGAGCCGGCGGTGACCAGTCGCCTCCCGTCCGGGCTGAACATCGGGCTCCAGACCTGTCCGTCGGGACCGCCGGTGAGGACCAGGCCCGGTCCGGAGACGCCGTGCCCGGCCCAGGTCCACACCCGCACCTCGCCGTCCGCCCCGGTGGCCGCCACTCGCCGCCCGTCCGGACTGAACGCCACACCCAACGCCTTCTTGCTGCTCATCGGCGCAATCGCCTGCAGCCGGTCGTCGACGGCAGCCTGGCGGAGCACCATCTCCGCACCGACGGTCGGACGTGTGGTCAGAGCGCGTCTGGCGAGGCGCTGCGCCTGCTGCGGATCGATCTGCAGTTGGTTGTTGGCCTCAACCGTCAGCTGCCGGGAAACGGCGAGGTCTCTCTCGGCGGCCGCCCGGTCCGCCTGCACCAGTGCCACCGCCGCGAGGACGCTCACCACGACGACGGTTGTCGCGAGCCCGGTCAACGCCACGCTGGTGCGCCGCCGTCGGGCTGCCCGGCGCCGATCCTCTCGGGCCCGACTGGTCTCCAGGAAGTCCCGTTCCAGGTCGCTGAGGTCCATCACCTGGCGCGTTCCCCAGAGCGCCAACTGGACCCCCCGATACAGGAATCCGTCCACCCGGTCGTGGCGATCCCACTCGGCGGCGGCCTCCGTCAGCCGGCGGTGGGAGCGCAGCAGTTCCCGATCCTCGGTCAGCCAGCGGCGCAGCCGGAGCCACTCCTGGATCAGGGCCTCGTGGGCCACCATGACGCCCTTCTCGTCCGCCGTGACCAGCCGTGCGGCCGTCAACCTGCCGAGCACCTCGGCCGCGGCCAATGGGTCCACCCCGCCGATCAACTCGGCCAGGGGTGCCCGGCGTCGGGTGTCCTCGGTGCCGTCACCGAGGGCGGTCAGACGCAGGAAGATGTCTCGTGCCAGCCCTCGCTGCCCCTCATCGAACTGCGCGTACACCCCTTCGGCGGTACGGGTGATGGCGCCGTTCACGCCGCCCGATTCGCGGTAGTGGGCCAGTGTGATCCGCTTGCCCTGCCGCAGGCGCGACGTCTCCAGAAGTGCGTGGGACAGCAGCGGTAGCGCGCTCGTCTGACCGCCGACGTCCGCCACGGCCATCTCCACCAACGCCGGATCCACCAGCAACCCGGCGCGCTCGGCGGGTCCGGTGATCGTCCGGCGCAGATCCTCGTCGTCCATCGGGCCGATCAGCAGCTGGTGCTCGTGGAGAGCGGCCACCAGGGCCGGGTAGGCGGCACACCGACCATAGAAGTCGGCCCGTACTCCCAGCACCACGCGCGCCCTGGGGACCTCCGCCGCGGCGAGCAGCGCGGCGACGAACGCCGACCGTTCCTCCTCCTCGCGACAGAGCGTGAACAGCTCCTCGAACTGGTCCACCACGATGAGCATGGTCCCGACCGATGGACGGGTACCGAGAATCCGCTCTATCGTTGCGCCGATGCTCGACGGGTCATCGGCCAGGTCGCGCTGGACCGTGTCGCGAGCCAGATCTCGTCCGTCGGCGAGCTGGATCGCGAGTTCTTCGATCGGATGTTCGCCGGGCGTCATCAGCACCGTGACCCAGGCCGGCCGGCCCTTGGCGGGGTTTTCGGCCACGGTCGCTATCAGGCCCGCTCGTAGCAGGGATGACTTGCCCGCTCCGGACGGGGCGAAAACCGCGACGAACCGGAGGCGGGTGAGCATTTCACCGAGCTGAGCCACCATGCGCTCGCGTCCGAAGAACCATTCTGAGTCCTCCGGCTGAAACGCCGCCATTCCCCAGTACGGCCCTCGGCTGCCCCCCACCGTCTCGGCGGACGTCAGACTTGCGACCAGGCGGTGCCACCGCTCGGTCCATTCGGTCGGATCACCGCCACAGGCGGCCACGTACGCCAGTGTCACCTGAAGGCTTGGCACGGTCTCGCCGCTGGCCGCCTTCGCCAGGGTGGTCACCGAGAAATGCGCACGTCTGGCCAGTTGACGGTAGGTCGGCGAACCCGCCTCTGCCCGCAGCCGGCGTAGGCCGAGCGCGAACCGCCCCAGCTCGCCCGCCTCCGGGTCGAGCGGCCGCTCAGGTCTGCCCACGTTGCCCCCCGGTCACAGAGTTGTTTGTCAGCCTGACGACGTGATTGGCAGACAATCCACCATGGACTATATCTAGTCCCGTGAACGCCGATCGGCCCGTGTCGGCTTGCGGCCACAGCGCAACCGGGGGTGCGGCCAGGTTCGACAGCCCAGCACGATCGACGGCACGAAGGATGGGTGGAGGGACGTGTGACACGCACCAGGAATCGGCATCGACGCATTTACTCGCGCACTGGTGACCGTCCTGGAATCGGGGGGTGTCAAGCGATCCCGAATAGACGAGGGGGTGTTCGATAACGAGTTCGCTATCGAGGCGACGTCGATCCACCGGCCAGCACAAGGAACGCTCCACGGAGAAGAATAGGAAACAACCTCCCGTCGACCTCTACAACCCCGCCACCGAGGAAGACACCTCTGACCCAACAGGATTCACGGCGGCGCGGTGAGCCTCCGCAGGCCCTGACCGAAGGGCGCGCTGCCAGTACGGGGCGGCGACGGGTCCCGTCGCCGTCCCCTCAGCCTGCGGACGTGGTCAAGAGGAGGTGCCGGAACACACCACCGGCCTCACTGCTCCGCGGCGCGGTAGAGGCGGCTCACCGTCTCGGCGACGCAGACGGGTTTGCCACCGCTGTCGCTCTCCACGGTGACCGTCGCGACCACCTGGACACCGCCGCTCACCGGAGACACCTCGGCGATGGTGACGGTGGCCCGCACGGCGGCCCCGACCCGGACCGGAGCGGGGAACCGCACCCGGTTCAGCCCGTAATTGACCCCCATCGTCACGCCCTCGACCCGGTAGAGCTGACCGGCCAGCGTCGGCAGCAGCGACAGGGTCAGGTAGCCGTGGGCGATGGTGCCGCCGAACGGCCCGGCCGCGGCCCGGACCGGGTCGAGATGGATCCACTGGTGGTCGTCGGTGGCGTCGGCGAAGAGGTCGACGCGACTCTGTTCGACGCGTCGCCACGGCCCGGGTCCGAAGGTCTCGCCGACGGCCGCGGTCAACTCCTCGAACGAGTCGAAGACTCTCATGGCTGGTCTCCTCGCAGTCAGAAGGCGTTGACGCCGGTGAGCGCGCGTCCGATGAGCAGTTGCTGGATCTGGCTGGTGCCCTCGTAGAGGGTGGCGACCCGCGCGTCCCGCAGGTACTTGCCGACCGGGTACTCGTCGATGTAGCCGTACCCACCGAACACCTGGACCGCGTTGTTGGCCGCGCGGACCGCGGCCTCGCTGGCGAAGAGCTTGGCCATGGACGCCTCGGTGGCGAACGGCTGGTCGCGGTCGATCAGGTCGGCCACCTGCCACACCAGCAGCCGGGCGGCGGCGGTGTCCACGGCGATGGCCGCGAGCAGTTGTTGGACGAGTTGGTGCCCGGCGATCGGCTTGCCGAACTGGGTCCGCTCCCCCGCGTAGCCGACCGCCGCGTCGAGGCAGCCCTGCGCGATGCCGACGCAACCGGCGGCCACCGACATCCGCCCCTTGGCGAGGGTGGACAGCGCCAGGCGGAACCCGCTGCCCTCGACGCCGAGGCGGGCCGCGTCGGGCACGCGTACCTCGTCGAAGCGCAACTCGCCGGTGGCCTGGCCACGCAGGCCCAGCTTGCCGTGGATCTCCCGTCGCGTCAGCCCGGGGCTGTCGGTGGGCACCAGGAAGGCGGTGATGCCCCGGTGCCCGGGGCCGCCGGTGCGGGCGAAGACCAGCGCGACGTCGGCGGTGGTGCCGTTGGTGATGAACGTCTTCGTGCCGGTGAGCAACCAGTCGGCGCCGTCGCGGACGGCCCGGGTGCGCAGTGCCGCCGCGTCCGAGCCGCTGTCCGGTTCGGTCAGCGCGAAGCAGCCGAGTGCGGTGCCGGCGCAGAGTCGGGGCAGCCACTCGGCCCGCTGCGCCGTCGAGCCGTGGGCGGCGATGGACTTCGCGACCAGGCCGAGCGAGACCGAGACGATGCCGCGCACCGCCGAGTCGCCCCGGCCGAGCTCCTCCAGGACCAGGCAGTACGCGAGGTGGTCGCCACCGGAGCCGCCGTCGGCCTCGGCGATGGTCAAGCCGAGGAAGCCCAGGTCACCCAGCATGCCGACGATGGCGGGGTCGACCGACTCGCGCCGGTCCCAGGTGGCCGCGTGCGGCAACAGCTCCCGGTCGGCGAACTCGGCGGCCAGTTGGCGGACCGCCGCCTGCTCGGTGGAGAGGGTGAGCTCCATGGCCAATAAACTAGCGGTGATAGTTAATGGCGTCCAGACCGGACGGGTCAGCGGTCGGAGGCCAGCCCGACATGGCGCCCGGTCGCGAACGCGCGGGCCAACTCGGTACGCGAGCGGATGCCCAGCCGGTGGAACACATTGCGCAGGTGGTGGTCGACCGTACGGGTGGAGAGGAACATCCGGGCGGCGACCTCCCGGTTGGTCGCGCCCTCCGCGACCATCTCGGCGATCCGCAGTTGTTGCCCGGTCAGCAGCCGCGCCGCCGGGAAATCCGGTGCGCCGACCGACTCACCGGCCGCCCGCAGCTCCGTGGTGGCCTGCTCGGCCCAGCAGCCGACCCCGAGCAGCGTGAACATCTCGCGCGCCTGGTGCAGGTGCGTACGCGCGTCGCGCGGGCGTCGGATGCGGCGCAGTTCCTGACCGAAGAGCAGCTCGGTGCGTGCCCGCTCGAACGTGCCGGCCTCGCTCGGGTGCAGTCGCAGCGCCCGCTGGAACTCCTGCTCGGCCTCGGGGCCGCCGCGAGGCGCGAGCAGCGCGTGGCATCTGGCGGACAGGGCCCGACGCAACGGGCTCGCGGTGCTGCTGGCCCACCTGTCGAACACGGCGAGCGCCGCCGTCGCCGCCGGTCGGCAGGGCAGGTGCGCCGCCGCCTCCACCAGGTACGGGGTGGCCATCACCTGCACGAGCACCTGACCGCGCCCGGTTCCGAGCCGGGCCAACGACGCCAACCGGTCCGCGGCTTCGGCGTGCCGACCGTCGACCAGGTCGAGCACCGCCAGGGCCCAACCGGCGAGCGCGTGCGGGCGGCTGCCCGGCGTCGGCGCCTCGCCCATCTCGCGGATCCGTCGCAGGCTGGTGTCCCGGTCGGCCCGTACGGCGGCGAGCACGGCGAGCATGCCGAGGTGGACGTCGGCGCAGTTGACCTGCCCGGTGGCGCGGGCGACCCGCAGCCCGTCGCGGGAGGTCTCCGCCGCCGCCTCGTGCCGTCCCAACCAGTACTCGGCGACCGCCCGCAGCTCCAGCGCGCGGGACAGCATGGACAGTTCGCCCTGCTCCCGGGCCACCGCGACGGCCCGGTCGGCGAGTCGGTGGGCCGCGCCGTCCACCGCGACCACCAGCCCGGCTGCCGCCGCACAGCAGAGCGCGGTGGGGGTCATCGCCGGGCCGGTCAGCCGACCGCCCAGCACGACCGCGCGACGCAGGGCCGGCCCGGCTCGTTCGTGGTCACCCCGCAGGGTCGCGGCCACTCCGGCGACCAGACTGCTCATCAGCTCCATGGCGGGCGGGTCGTCCGGCCGCCGCAACGCCGACGCCCGGCGGCCGACCTCGGCGTACCGGTACTGGTCACCGGCGAAGCAGACCGCCTCGCCGGCTCGGGCCAGCCCGGACAGCGCCAGCGCGCGGTCGGTGTCGGTCACCGCCTCGGCGGCGGCGAGCAGCCGGGCCGACGCACGTGTCGCGGTGCCGCACCGTAGCTCCAGCTCACCGCGGAGCAGGTCGGCGCGACCTCGGACGTCCGGATCGGTGCACACCGGGCGGAGGCGATCGAGGAGAAGTCGCGCCACGTCGGGCCGGCCCCCGGCCCAGGCGTAGCGGGCTGCGGTCAGCAGCCGGGTAGCCGTCCGGGTGGGTTCGTCGCTGAGTTCGGCGGCCCGGCACAGCGCCGCCGACGCGGTGGCCCAGCCGCCGACGCCGCCGAGCGCGGCCTCCTCCAGTTCATCGGCGAGCACCGGGTCCGCACCCGCCGCGGCGGCGGCGAGGTGCATCGCCCGACGCAACCGCTGTCCGTGGGCGACCATCACCCCGGCGAGCAGTCGGTGCGCCGCGCGCCGTTCCGCGAGCGGCGCGGTGGCCCCGATCATCGTGCGTACCAGCGGCTGGGGAAAGGTGACGCCGCGGGCCTCGACCCGGACCAGGCCGGCCACCTCCGCCGGGGCGAGCGCCTCGATCTCGGCGCCGGCGGCTGCGGTGGCCCGGATCAGCGTGCCCGGCTCGCCGCCCTCGTCGAGCGCGGCGAGCAGCAGCACCCGTCGGGTCTCCGGTGGCAGCCGATCCAGCCGGGCCCGGTACGCGCGGCCCAGAGCGCCGTCCGGCGGCGGTGCCGCGGGCAGCGGCTCCTCACCTCGCCACTGACCCGGGGTGAGGACTCCGGCCAGGTCCGCCAGTGCCTGCGGGTTGCCGCCGCCGATACCGGCCAGGGCGGTCAGAACCGACGCGGCGGGGCACTCGGCTCTCCCCGGCCCGGTCGACGACCGCAGCCGGTCGGTGAGGAGCGCGGCGCTCTCCTGCTCGGTCAGCGCGCGCAGTCGGTACGCGGGTATCCCGTCGACGGTGGCGGCGACGCCTGCGGTGAGCAGGACGGCGACGGGCAGGTGCCGCAGTCGGCGGGCGACGAAGGCCAGCACCTCGGCGGTCTGCGGGTCGCCCCGGTCGACGTCGTCCATGGTGACGAGCAGCGGTCGGTCCCCGGCGGCCGCGGTGACCAACCCGAGCACCGCCATCGACAGCGTGAGTCGACGGTCGGCCGGGCATCCATCGCCGGACAGCGCGCGTCGCAGCAACCGGCGCTGCTCGTGCGGCAGGGCGGCGGCCCGGTCGAGCACCGGGTCGACCAGACGTTGCAGACCGGCATACGGGAGGCCGGCCTCCTCGGCGAGCCCGCTCCCGGCGAGCACGGTGCAGCGCGGGGCGTACCGGTGGGCGTACCCGACCAGCGCCGTACGACCCGATCCGGGTTCGCCGTGCAGCAGCAGGGCACCGCCGGCGTTCGTCACGTCGTCGAGCAGGCTCCGGACCGACCGGCACTCGTCGTCCCGGCCACGCAGCACGGTTAGTTGCACTCTTGATGCAGTAACCATGCCTGCCAGTGTCACCCATCGGTAACCGGATGGAAAGAGCCGGCGATGTCGGACCGGGCCGGTGTCAGTCGGCCGCGACCTCCGCCAAGAGGGCGCCCACCGTCCGGGTCATCACCGCGCGGGCCTGGTCCACGCCGAGGCCGAGGCCGTAGCGCAGCATCGACCAGGCCGGCCACATGCTCGCCGCCACCAGGGCGTTGAGCAGCTGCTGCCGCCCGCGACCGGCTTGGGCCAGCTCGGGGGCGAAGAGCTCCTCGACCTCGTCGCGCACCCGGTCGATGTGCTTGAGGCGGTTGCGGTGCAACTGGTCGGAGACCGGCTCCCGCATCTGGGCGGCCCGCGCCGACGGCGTGATGAGCTGGAGCAGCCGGGCCCGCTGCCGGCAGTACGCGTCGACCCGCTTCGCCAGCGGCAGCCCGGTCGGAATCGGCCGGTAGGCGGCGTCCTGCTGGCGGAGCACCTCCGCGCCGCTCGCCTCGAAGAGGGTCTCCATGTCCTTGAAGTTGGTCCACAGCGTCCGCAGCGAGATCCCGGCCCGCTCGGCGATGCGTTCTCCCGTCGGGCGCAGGTCACCCTCACCGATGAGCGCGAGGTGCGCCTCGACGATGGCCGCACGGGTGCGCTCGGCCCGGGCGGTGCGCCCGTCGACCCGACTCGCCACCTCGACCCCGTCCATCCGCCCCCGCCTCCTCACCACCACGGCGCCTCCTGACGCACCGCCGAGTCTAGACAGGCGGTGATCAGCGGTTCCGGGCCGACCGGCGGCACGGTCATCCGACCCGAGCGGCAGGCGGGACGCCGTCGCCGCGGGCGACGGCCACCCCGGTGACCCGGGTGGCGTCGACGGAGGCCGGGAGAACGATCACGCCACGGCGTACGAGCCGTCCCGAATATGCATCCACAGTGCAGATAGTAGGAGGGCGGATCGGTGACGGTCAACGTCCCGGACGATCAGCCGGAAGGCGCGGGCACAGCCGTCCGACCGGGCACGGTCAACTGGAAACCACGCCCGGTCGAACGGCTGCTCACCGGTCCTCAGGAGACGGTCGGCACCCCGTTCGCCGGCGGCGCGGCCGGCGTGACGGTGTACTCGTTGACCGGCCCGTCCGCCTCGTCGGTCTCGTACGCCGGCCCGAAGTAGCTCTGCACTCCCCCGCTCACCCGGCTCAGGCGCTGCCCGCCGTACCCGGAGTGGTCCTTGTCGGAGAAGCGCAGCGGCACCAGACCGGGGCCCTGGAAACCGCCCTTCTGCACGGCGTCGATGATCTTCTCCCGGGTGAGGTCCTTGCCGGCGGCGAGCAACGCCTGCACGAAGAGGTAGCCGACCGACATGCCGTAGACGGTGTTGCCGTCGAACGGGGCGTCCCCGTTGTGCTCCTTGTTGACCTTCGTGAAGAGCTGGATCCACGGGTTGGCCGTGTCGTTCTGCATCGGCAGGTAGTTGGTGCCGACCATGCCCTCCAGCATCGGAGCGGCGGCGCCGAGCTGCTTGGCCAGGGTCTGGTGATCGGCGCCGACGTTGGAGACCAGCCACTGCGCCTTGTAGCCCAGCCGCGCCGCCGTGCCGATCGACAGCGCGGTGAAGCCGGGCACGGTGGCGAGCACGACGACCTTGCATTCGGCCGCCTTGAACGCGCCGATCTGCGGCGCGACGTTGGTGTTGCTGGTGACGTACGTCTGCTTCACCGCCACCGCACCCGCGCCGAGCACCTTCTCCACACCGGCCAGGCTGTCCCGGCCGAAGTCGTCGTCCTGGCCGAGGAAGCACACCTTCTGCCCGGCCAGCTCCCGCTTCGCGTAGTCGGCGAGGATCTTGCCCTCGACCGTGTAGTCCGGGTTGAACCCGAAGGTGCCGGGATACTTGTCCGGCTGGTCCCAGCTGCGGCTGCCGGAGGCGACGAACAGGTCGGGCACCCGGTTGCTCTTGAGGAAGTCGAGCACGCCGGTGTGCGTCGGCGTGCCGAGGCCGTTGAGGATGGCGAAGACCTTGTCCTGCAGGACGAGCTGACGGACCACCTGCTGGGTGTTCGCCGGGTTGTAGCCGTCGTCCATGATCTTGTAGGTGATCTTCCGGCCGTGCACACCACCGTTGGCGTTGACGTAGTCGAAGTACGCCTTCGTCGCCGGGGCGATCTTCGAGTAGCCGGCCGAGGCCGGCCCGGTGAGCGGCATGTGGGTGCCGACGACGACCTCGGTGTCGGTGACGCCCGGCACCGATGCCCCGCCGGGGCCGGAACCGTCGTCACCACTGCAACCAGCGGCGGCGGCCAACAGGGCGATGGTGCTGGCGAGCGCGAGACCACGTTGTGCCAAACGGTGCATGGAGAACACCGACCTTTCTCGGTCCGGTTTGCGGGAACGGTGTGGGTGGTGGGGACGCCTGGCCGGGGCCGGGCTGGGGAACGCTGCCGACCGGGGCCGGCTGGAGAACAGCTCAGGAACGCCGGGCCCGCAGGCGCCGACCGAGACGGGACAGCAGTCCCTGCACGCCGCCGGGCGCGGCGATCATGACGACGATCAGGGTGAGGCCGAAGATCGCCAGCGGGAGGTTGCCCTCCAGCCGTTGCGCCACAGCGGGCGAGAGCGCGAACGACTCCGTCACCGAGTGGGTGATATCGGGCAGCGCGACCAGCAGGACGGCCCCCCACAACGCGCCGGTGAGACGGCCGAGACCGCCGATCACCACGGCCATCAACAGGAAGAGCGACAGGGTCAGCGAGAACGCCCCCGGGGAGACGCTCTGCGCGAGGACCGCCAGCAACGCCCCGCCGAGCCCGGCGGTGGCGGCACTGACCACGAACGCGAGGACCTGGGTGCGGGCCACGTGGATGCCGGCGAGACGGGCCGCCACCTCGTCGTCCCGGACCGCCCGGAAGGTCCGCCCGTACCGGCTGCGGATGAGGTTCGCCAGCAGCAACAGGGCGAGCAGTGCCGCCGCGGCGGTGAGCCAGAGCTGCCACCGCTCGTAGGGGAAATACGGCCCGAGCGCCAACGGTGGCGGCTCGACCGGCACCGACAGCCCCTGCTCGCCGTTGAACACACCGTCGAAGGTCACCGCCAGCGCCGGCACGACGACGGCCACCGCGAGGGTCACCCCGGCCAGGTAGGGGCCCCGCAGCCGGGCCGCGGCCACACCCACCACCGCGCCGACCGCGACGGTGCTGACGATCGCCGCGACCAACGACAGCGGCAACAGCCAGCCGCCGGTCATCCCCCGGTCGGCGAACGCGTTCTGACACAGAGCCACGGTGTACGCGCCGGTCGCCATCAACGCCCCGTGCCCCAGCGACAGTTGACCGTTGAGGCCGGTGAGGACGGTCAGCCCGGCGGTCGCGCAGAGGTAGGCCGCCACCGTGGCGAGTTGGAAGTTGCGGAACGGCTCGACGGCGTAGCTGACCCCCACCAGCACCACGCCGACGGCGAGCACCACCGCGAGGTGACGCAGCAGGGTCGAGCCACGTCGCCGGTCCACGGGACGTTCGGCGGCGTCGTCCGGCCGGTGCTTCGGCGGCACCGCCGCCTTCGTGGCGCTCACACCCGCCTCGCCGCGACCGGGGCGAACAACCCGCCGGGCCGGACCAGCAGCACCGCCAGCAGCAGGACCAGCACCGCGAGCGGCGTGAGGTCACTGCCGGCGTAACCGCTCACGTAGGAGAGCAGCAGACCCACCACCAGGCCGCCGACCACAGCGCCCGGTGGGCTGTCCAGCCCGCCCACCACCGCCGCGGTGAACGCCGAGACGAACACCAGGTCCATCGCGTGCGGGTGCAGGCCCAGCTCGGTCGGGATGACCAGCATCGCGGCCAGCGCGCCCACCCCGGAGGCCAACGCCCACCCGAGGGTCAACATGCCACCGACGTTCACCCCGAGCAGCCGGGACACCTCGGGTGCGAAGGCCGCCGCGCGCATCCGCAACCCCACCGGGGTACGCGCGAACATCCACGCGAGGCCGCTGACCACCACCCCGATCGCGGCGAAGACGAACAGGTCGTACGGCGACAGCACGGCGACGCCACCCACGCTGAGAGCGGACCTGCTGAACGGCGCCTCGGCGGGACGGAACTCGTTGCCGTACACCATGCCCAGCACGGCCTGGATCAACAGGACCAGCCCGAGCGCGACGATCACCGGGTTGAGCGGTGAGGCGTGGTCGACGTGTCGCATCACGACGCGGTCCACCAGCGCACCGAGCAGCAGGCCGGCGACGATCGCGACCCCGAAACCCAGCCAGTAGGAGCCGGTCGCGGCGGCGACGCTGTACGCGACGTAGGCGGCGGCGACGGCCATCGCCCCCTGGGCGAAGTTGACGACCCGCGCCGCCCGCCAGATGAGCACCAGGGCCAACGCGAACGCGGCGTACACCGCGCCGCGGGACAGGCCGTCGACGGTGAGGAAGACGAAGCGGTCCAACAGTCCTCCCTCCGGGGGACGAGGTGGTGGTCAGAAACCGAGGTACGCGTGGCGCAGGTCGACGTCGTCGCGGAGCTTCGCCGCCGGGGCGGCGATCACCACCCGGCCGAGGGACATCACGACACCCTGGTCGGCGACGGCGAGGGCGCTGCGGACGTTCTGCTCGACCAGCAGCACGGTCAGGCCGGTGCGGTCGCGGAGCTGACGGAGCAGGGCCATCGTCCGGGCGACCACCCGGGGCGCCAGGCCCAGCGACGGCTCGTCCAGCAGCAGCAGGCGGGGCCGGCCCACCAGGGCCCGGCCGAGCGCGAGCATCTGCCGTTCACCGCCGGAGAGCTGGTGGCCGAGGTGCCGGCGGCGTCGGGCCAGCGGCTCGAAGAGCTGGTAGACCTCGTCGAGCGCCCGCCCGGCGTCGGCCCGGTCGCGCCGCCACAGCCCGCCGAGCCGCAGGTTCTCGTCGACGGTCAGCTCGCTGATCACACCCCGCCCCTCCGGCACGTGCGCCATGCCCCGTCGGACGAGCTGCTCCACCGGCGTACCCCGCAGGTCCTCCCCGGCCAGGAGCACCTGACCGGCGGCCGGACGGATCATGCCGGAGAGCGCCCGGAGCAGGGTCGTCTTGCCGGCACCGTTGGCGCCCACGACCGCGGCGATCGTGCCCGCCGGCACGGTGAGGTCGACGGCCTGCAACACGGGCGCGGCGCCGTACCCGGCCACCAGCCCTCGCACGACGAGCAGATCGGTGCCGGTCACGCTGAGCCACCTTTCGTTCGCGACTGCGGGGCTCGCAAACCCGGCTCACTCCTCGCGCTCACGGTGTGACCTCCTCGACGGTGGCGCCGAGGTAGGCGTCGGTGACCGCCGGATCGTCGCGGACCTCGTCCGGGGTGCCGGAAGCGATCACCCGGCCGAAGTCGAGCACCACCAGCTCGTCACAGACCGCCATCACCAGGTCCATGTGGTGCTCGACGAGCAGCACCGCGCAGGGCTCGTCGTCCCGGCGGGGAAGCTCCCGGATCAGCTCGGCGAGGTCGGCGATGTCGTCGGCGCCGAGGCCACCGGCGGGCTCGTCGAGCAGCAGCAGCCGGGGCCGGGCGGCGAGCGCACGGGCCAGGGCGACCCGCTGGCGTACCGCGAAGGGCAGTGTGCTCGGTGCTGCCTCGGCGTGGGCGGCGATGCCCAGGCCGTCGAGGATGTCCAGGGCGTGTCGGCGCAGCCGGCGCTCGTCACGGTCGCTGGCCGGCAGCCCGAACAGCGCCGGGACGAACCCCGCACGGGCGGTGTGCGAGGCGCCGGTCATCACGTTCTCCAGCACGCTCAGACCGGCGAAGAGCCCGGTGCCCTGGAGGGTGCGGGCGATGCCGAGCCGGGTCAACCGGTGCGGGCGCGGACGGAGCGGCCGACCGTCGAGGGTGAGCGAACCGGTCTCCGGCGCGACGAAACCGCAGATCACGTTGAACAGGGTGGTCTTGCCCGCGCCGTTGGGCCCGATCACGCCGACCACCCGGTTGGATGGCACCCGCAGCGAGACGTCGTCGAGGGCGGTGAGGCCGCCGAAACGGACGCCGATGTGGTGCAGTTCGAGGCCGCGCTCCATCACCCATCCCTCTGTCGTGGCGGGTGTTTATTTACACTCGCAGTGTACGTTTCTCGGGTATCGCGTCAAGACCTTCGATGCTCCGACCACGCGGACGGGGCGGTCGCCGTCGGCGACCGCCCCGGGACCGCGATCAGGCGCTGGGACAGGTGTTGCGGTACTCCTCGATGGCCGAGCCGCTCGGGCCGGGGCACAGGAACTGCTCGTAGCGGGTGTCGTCGTCGACGAACCGCTTCAGCCAGGCCACCATCTGCCGGGCGGTGGGGGTGTTCGTCGTCTGCGGGAAGAAGTGGCTCGCCCCGTTCAACTCCAGATACGCCTTCTCGGCAGAGGCCGGGATGCTGTTGTAGAACGGCACCGAGTGCGTCGAGACGGGCGCGACGCTGTCGCTCTCGCCGCCGATGATCAGCGTGGGCACCCGCAGCTCGGACCAGCTCTTGTCCAGGTTCCACGGCGCCAGGGGCACCGCGGCCTGCAATGACGGCCGCGACGAGGCCGCCTCCAGACTGCCCCCGCCGCCCATCGAGTGACCGGCCACCGCGAGCCGACTGCTGTCGATCCGGCTGCGCACCGAGCTGCGCTGGGTGAGGTAGTCCAGCGCGGCGAGCAACTGCCGGCCCCGGCTGTCCGGCTGGTCCAGGCGCGTGTTGGTCTCGATGCCGATCACCACGAAACCGTGCGAGGCGATCCGCGGCCCGAGCCAGCTGATGCTGGACCACGAGGCGGTGTAGCCGGGCGAGATGGCGATGGCGCCGAAGGTGCCCTCGCTGGTGCTGGTCGGGTAGTAGATGACGCCGCCGCCGAAGCCGGTGACGCTCAGCGAGGACACGCTCTGCGACGCCGTGGCGAAGGGACCGCGACTGGCCTCCAGGATCGCGGTGGTCGGAGCGGGGCCCCGCTCGTACGGGCCGGCGGCCTGGGCGGCACCGGACGGTCCGGCCAGGACGACGCCGGCGACCAGGGCGGCGGCCAGACCGAGCCGGGCGGCGACGGTGCGGGGACGGGTGGTGGTTGGTGAGGACACGTCGGGCACTCCCTAGGGTCGAGGGATATCGACGTGTGTCAGTTTTGGCCGCTCAGCCGGTCGCCGCATCGGCAAAATCACCAGTCGTGGCGGCATTTGCCGTGATCAGTCGTGTTTCGGCCCCCTGACCAGGGGTAGCAGGGCAGACGCCCGCCCGCACCCGCGCCATGGAGAGGTTCGCCACGTGGATTCCAGCAAGCCCGCCGAGGCGGTCAAGAACGCCGTGAAGACCGCCTCGGGCAAGATCGCCGACGCCCTGACCCCGGATGTCCCGGGCGCGCCCGGAAGCGCGCCGCCGACCGTCGAGGAACCGACGACGCCGCACGACCCGCTGCCGCCGAAGCCGGAACAGGGTGCGCCGCAGACGCGTACGCCGACCGGCGCGGAGACCGGCGCGCCGCCCACTGCGAAGGGTCAGCAGGGCGCGTACCTGACGACCGCCAACGGGGCGCGGCTGCGCGACACCGACCACTCGCTCAAGGCCGGACCGCGTGGCCCGGTGCTGCTCCAGGACCACCACCTACGCGAGAAGATCACGCACTTCGACCACGAACGCATCCCCGAGCGGGTCGTGCACGCGCGGGGTGCCGGTGCGCACGGCGTGTTCACCGCGTACGGCACCGGCGAGGCGGTCACCCGGGCCGGGTTCCTGAAGAAGGGCCGGGAGACCGACGTCTTCGTCCGCTTCTCCACAGTGCTCGGTTCGCGTGGCTCGGCCGACACCGTCCGCGACACCCGCGGCTTCGCGACGAAGTTCTACACCGACGAGGGCACCTTCGACCTGGTCGGCAACAACATGCCGGTGTTCTTCATCCAGGACGCCATCAAGTTCCCCGACATCATCCACGCCGGCAAGCCGCACCCGGACCGGGAGATCCCGCAGGCGCAGAGCGCCCACGACACCTTCTGGGACTTCGTCTCGCTGCACACCGAGGCGCAGCACCACGCGCTGTGGAACATGTCCGACCGGGGCATCCCCCGTTCGTACCGGACGATGGAGGGCTTCGGCGTGCACACCTTCCGCCTCGTCAACGAGGCCGGAGAGACGGTGCTGGCCAAGTTCCACTGGAAGCCGAAGTTGGGCGTGCACTCCCTCACCTGGGAGGAGGCCCAGATGTTGAGCGGGATGGACCCGGACTTCCACCGTCGGGACCTCTACGACGCCATCGAGGCCGGCGCGTACCCGGAGTGGGAGCTCGGCATCCAGGTCTTCCCCGACACTCCCGAGGAGACCTTCGCCGGCATCGACCTGCTCGACCCGACGAAGATCGTGCCCGAGGAGTTGGCCGAGGTACAGCCCATCGGCAAGCTGGTCCTCAACCGGACGCCGACGAACTTCTTCGCCGAGACCGAGCAGGTGGCCTTCCACCTGGGTCACCTCCCGCCGGGCATCGACGTCACGAACGACCCGCTGTTGCAGGGCCGGCTCTTCTCGTACGTCGACACGCAGCTCACCCGACTGGGCGGGCCGAACTTCTCGCAGATCCCGATCAACCGCCCGCACGCGGCGGTGAACGACATGCTGCGTGACGGGTTCCACCAGCACGCCGTGCACGCGGGCGTCGCGCCGTACCGACCGAACTCGCTCGACGGCGGCAACCCGTTCCCCGCCGGGGACGCCGAGCAGGCGTTCGTCGACGTGCCGGTCACCGTGGCGCAGGCGCCGAAGGTGCGGGCGAACCCGGCCTCGTTCGACGACCACTACAGCCAGGCACGCCTGTTCTGGTCGAGCATGTCGCCGGTCGAGAAGGAGCACATCATCCGGGCGTACACCTTCGAGCTGGGCAAGTGCTACCACCAGGCGATCAAGGAACGCCAACTGCGGAGCCTGGCCAACATCGACCCGGTGCTGTGCGAGCAGGTCGCCGCCGGTCTGGGTCTGCCAGCGCCGCAGCCCAGCGTGCCGCTCGCCGACGTCACGCCCAGCCCGGCGCTGTCGCAGGTCGGCCGGGAGTGGCCGAGCGACGGTCGTACCGTCGGGATCGTCGTCGACCCGGACGGTGACCTGGACGGTGTCGACGAGGTCCGCCGGGCCGTGTTCGAGGCCGGCATGGTGCCGTTGCTCATCGCCCCGCGCGGTGGCATGGTGGCGGACCTGCCGGTGCAGCGGACCTTCGCCACCGGCCGGTCGGTCGAGTTCGACGCGGTCCTGCTGGCCGGAGCGCCGGTGCCCGCACCGGACGCCCTCCCCGCCCGCGACGACAAGGCCGGCCGTCCCGGCCCGGCCGCGGTGGACCCCCGCGTGCTGCTGCTCGTCGAGGAGTCCTGGCGGCACGCCAAGGCCATCGGCGCCTGGGGTGCGGGAGTCACCGTGCTGGAGCAGACCGGGGTGGCCGGCACCCCCGGCGTCGTCGCGGCGGGCTCCGGCGCCGAGGCCCTGACGGCGGTGCAGCAGTTGATGGCCGCACACCGGGTGTGGGAACGGTTCCCGGCCTTGGTGGCCTGATCCAGCGCCGAGCACCAGCGAGGGCTGCCTTCCACCGGGAGGCAGCCCTCGCCCGTTTGCGGGTTGATCCACTCCGTTTCGCCGATGTGGGGGTATCCCCGGCACTCCGATACCGCGTTTTCGCCGCACCCGTGTGGATCAAGAGTCCACTCCGGAACGTCAGGCAGTCTCTATTACCGGTTCATGACAATCCGTGGATCACGTGCGGATATCCGGCTGGCACCTTGCGATGAATGATCCAACAGCTGACCGGGTCCCGGGTCGCCGAGCTGCCGCCCGACGAGACGCGCGTCCGGTTCCGCCACCGGTACCGGGCCGGGAGCGCCCCCGCCGCAGCACCGTCGGGCCGGGCGGAGTGGGCCGACGCCGCGAAGGGCGCCTGCATCGTTCTCGTCGTCCTGTGGCACGTCATCGTGAAGGACTACCTACAGATCGACTGGCACGTCGGCGTACCGGTGCCGGGTCTGTGGGGGACGCTGGGTGAGCAGTTCCTCCCGCTGCGGATGCCGCTGTTCTTCACCATCTCCGGCGTCTTCGCGGCGAACGCCGCCCGACGACCCTGGCGGGTCGTGGCCCGCAGCCGGGTCGCCGGGTTCCTCTACCTGTACGCCCTCTGGCTGCTGATCCACACCGCGATCCTCGCCGTCGCCCCCGACCTGCCGACCGACCGCGCCACCTCCGTCCTCGGCGTGCTGGAGCAGCTCACCATCACGCCGTCCAACCTCTGGTACCTGTACGCCCTGGCGGTGTACTTCACCATCGCCAAGGCGACCCGTCGGGCCCCCCGGGCGCTGGTGCTCGTACCCGCCGCGGTGCTGTCCGCGGTCGCCGCCGCCGGCCTGCTCGACACACCGGGCAACCGGGGCGGCCTCTACCAGAACCTGGTGTTCTTCCTCGCCGGCCTGTACCTGCGACCGCAGATCCAGCGGTGGGCCGACACCGCCAGCCGACGCCGTCTGCTGCTGACCTCGGGGGCCTACGTCCTCGCGCTCGCCGCGATGGCGGCGGCCGGCGCGCAGCAGTGGTTCGGTGTGTGGCCGGCGGCCTCCGTCGTGGCAGTGATCTTCGGCATAACCGCCGCTGCCAGGCTGGCTCGCTGGTCGGCACTCAGCAGACCGCTGGCTAGTCTCGGCCGCATCACCCTGCCGATCTACGTCGTCCACATGCCGGTCCTGGCGCTGCTGCACCGGCTGACGCTCGTACCGGTTTCCGAGCTGGGCGCGTCCGCTCAGGCCCTGATCGTGCTCGGATACCCGATTCTGCTGACCGGCCTGGTGATCGGCCTGAGCCTGGCCGTGCACCGTGGCCTGCTGGCGGTCCGGGCGGGCTGGCTGTTCGCGCTGCCCGGCCCCCGGCGCGCGGAGGCGGCCCGATGAGCGCGCTGGCCGAGGCGCTCGTCGACCTCGACGCGATCGCCGCCAACGTGCGGACGATCGCGTCGGTCACCGGCACCGACCTGATGGCGGTGGTGAAGGCCGACGGGTTTGGCCACGGCGCGGTGCAGGTGGCCCGGGCGGCGCTTCGGGCGGGCGCGAGCTGGTTGGGGGTGACGTCGGCGAGCGAGGCGCTGGCCCTGCGCGAGGCGGGTGTGACCGCGCCCACGTTGAGCTGGCTGCACAGCCCGACCGACGACTTCGGTAAGTTGATCAACGCTGGTGTCGACGTCGGCGTGTCGACGACGACGCACCTGCACGCCGTCGCCGACGCGGTCCACCTGCTCGGCGTACCGGCGATGGTGCAGCTCAAGGCCGACACCGGTCTGTCCCGCAACGGGGCCGCCGGGGACGACTGGCCCGAGTTGGTCGGTTGGGCTCGCAAGTACGAACGGGAGGGCGGGATCCGGGTGCGTGGGGTGTGGTCCCACCTCATGGACGCGGACGTGCCGGGCGCTCCCGAGCTGAACCGCCAGGTGACGGCCTTCGAGGACGCGCTGCGGGTCGCGCGGTCGGCCGGCCTCGACCCCGAGCTGGTCCACCTGGCCAACTCGGCGGCCGCGTTGTCGGCGCCCCGGACCCGCTTCGACATCTGCCGGATCGGGATCGCGCTGTACGGCGTGGACCCGTTCGGCGCGACCGGTCCGGGCGAGTTCGGGCTGCACGCCGCGATGACGGTGCGGACGAGCGTGGTCAACGTCAAACGGGTGCCGGCCGGCACCGGCGTCTCCTACGGGCCCGAGCACGTGACCGGCGCGCCGACCACCCTGGCGTTGCTGCCGCTCGGGTACGCCGACGGCCTCCCCCGCGCCGCGGGTGGCCGCGCCTGGGTGTGGCTCGCCGGTCGGCGGTGCCCGATCGTCGGGCGCATCGCCATGGACCAGTGCGTGGTCGACGTCGGGGACCTCCCCGTGGCGATCGGTGACCCGGTCGTGGTGTTCGGTCCGACCGAGGCAGACCGGAACCCACCGACCGTCGTCGAATGGGCCCGCTGGGCCGACACCAATCCACACGAGATCTTGACCGGCATCGGGGCCCGGGTGGCCCGCGACCACCACCACGGAAGGGCACGGATTTCATGACAACCCGACTGGCAGTGCTGTACGGCGGGCAGAGCGGCGAGCACGACGTGTCCTGCCGCTCGGCGGCGAGCATCCTCACCCACGTGGACCGTGAGCGGTACCAGGTCACCGAGGTGCTCATCGACCGTGCCGGCGGCTGGCACGTCGACGGACGCCCGACGCCACTGCCTGCGGCGTTGCGCGTGCTGCGCGCCCAGGACGTGGTGTTCCCGGCCCTGCACGGCCCGTACGGCGAGGACGGCACGGTGGCGTCGTTGCTGGAGTGGCTCGGGGTGCCGTACGTCGGCAACGGGGTCTTCGCCAGCGCCGCCGGTATGGACAAGGGCGTCACCAAACGACTCCTCGCCGCCGAGGGGCTGCGGGTCAGCCCGGGGGTGACCCTGCGGCCGGGCGAGGACCTGTCGCCTGACGACCGGCGACGTCTGGACCTGCCGGTCTTCGTCAAGCCGGCGCGGGCCGGGTCCAGCCTGGGCGTCGTCAAGGTGGACGACTGGTCGGGGGTTCCCGCCGCGCTGGAGCGGGCCCGACAGGTCGACCCGAAGGTGCTCGTCGAGCAGGGGGCCCGGGGTCGGGAGATCGACGTGGCGGTCCTCCAGCACCCGGACGGCCGGGTGGAGGCCGGTCCGCCGCTGGAGATCCGGGTGACCGGTGCCGGCTTCTTCGACTACGACGCGAAGTACGACGGCGGCGCGATCTTCCAGATCCCCGCCGCGTTGGACGCGGCGACCACCGAGGTACTCCAGGACCGGGCGATCCGCGCCTTCCACGCCCTCGACTGCCGTGGGCTGCTGCGGGTGGACTTCTTCCTACCCGCCGAGGGATCGCCCGAGCCCATCGTGAACGAGGTGAACACGTTCCCCGGTTTCACCGCCGCGTCGCAGTTCCCGCAGATCTGGCAGAAGGCCGGTCTCGGGTTCGTCGACCTGATCGACATCCTGATCGACGGCGCGCTGGCCGACGAGGACCGGGGCCGTCACGGCGGTCTTCCCCGGCCGGCCCGGGTGGCCGACCTGGTGTGAGCGGTGGCGGGTGCCCGGTCACCTGACCGGGCACCGCCGAGGCGGCCGGGTGCCGTCGGGTCCGACGATCGTCACCGGGACGAGAGAGCTCATCAGGCCGACCTGGGCGGCGGCGTCGGTGGCCGTACAGATGATCTGGTCGACCGCGTCGGCCGACAACGGCCGTACCGCTGCTGTCGTCGTCACGGTGAGGCCGAATCCCCGTCCGTCCGGCGTCACCGTGACCGGGACGAGCCCGGCGGGCACCTCGCTGGTCAGGCCGCTGGCCCGCTCCTCCTCGCTCGGACCCGCCGCGAGCAGGGCGACGGCCTGGGCCGGCTGGCAGGACGAGCCGTCCGAGGATGCCGGTGAACAGGTCACCACGGGCGCGGCACCGGCCTGGGTCGCCTTCGGCTGGCGGAGGACCAGCGCCAGTTCGCCCTGTGCGAGCAGGTAGACCCCGATGCCCTCGGTGGGCCCGCTGACCGCGGCGCGACCGGTGATGACGGCGGTGGGCCGGACCCCGCACCCCGCCGTGAGCACCGCGACGAGCAGCCCGGCGACGACCAGTGCGCGGCCCGTCCGCCGGCCGGTCACCGGGCACCACCGTCGGCCGCCGTGTCCCGGGGCAGGCGGAGGGTGAACACCGCGCCGCCTCCGGGGTCGTTTCCGGCGACGAGACTTCCCCGCCGCTCACCGTGGCGGTGCAGGCGCGCGTTCTCCCAGGAGATGGCGAGGCCGAGGCCACTGCCGTCGGAGCGGGTTCGGGCGGTGTCGGCCTTGTAGAGACGGTCGAAGACGTGCGGCAACACCTCAGGGTCCAGTCCGGGACCGTGGTCGGCCACCTCGACGGTGACCCAGTCCTCGTCGGCGCTCAGCCGCACCGACACCGGCTCGGCACCGTGCCGCAGGGCGTTGCCGACCAGGTTGGCGACGATGACGTCCAGCCGGCGGGGGTCGAGCCGGGCCACGACACCGGGCGGCAGCTCCGCGCGGACCCGGTCGGTCCAGCCGCGGATGCGCAGGGTCGCGCTCACCGCGGCGGCCACGTCCACGTCGTCCAGGGCGAGCCGGGCCGTTCCGGAGTCGAACCTGCTGACCTCGATGAGGTCGTTGACCAGCTGGGTGAGGTTCTGCGTCTCCCGGCTGACCAGCCGGGCTGCACGGCCCGCGTCCCCGGGCAGGTGTTCCGCCTCCTCGTCGAGCACGTCGGTGACCGCGGTCATCGCCGCCAACGGCGTACGGAGTTCGTGCGAGACGTCCGCCACGAACCGGCGCGCGTCGGACTCCATCCGTCGCAGCTCCCCCACCTGCCGTTCCAGCGTCCCGGCGGTGTCGTTGAAGGTCCGTGCCACATCGGCCAGCTCGTCCACGCCCCGGACGGTCAGCCGGGTGGTCAGGTCGCCCTCGCCGAGGCGGCGTGCGGCCCGGCCCAACTCGCGTACGGGTCGCAACACGCTGCCGGCGGCCAACAGGGCCAGCAGGACCGCGAGGACCAGCGACAGCCCTCCGGTCAGCCAGGCGCGGGTGGCGAGCTGGTCGATGCTCTGCTGCTCGGGCAGGAGGCTGCGCATCGAGTACACCTCCAGCCCGGACGGTCGGGAGGTGCCGTCGGGTCGTTCGAGCGCCAACTGGGTGCCGATGAGCAGCTTGGGTTCCCCGTTGAGCGCGACCCGCTGCCAGGCGATCCGGCCGTCGCCGACCTCCTGCCGCAGCTCCGGGGTGAGCGCGTCGGCCACCTCGAAATTCGGCGACCGCAGGTCGCGGTAGACGACCACCGTGGTGGTGTCCCGGTCGGAGAGACGCTGGGCCAGGATGTCGAGGTCGTCCTGGGTCGGCGGCAACTGGGCTATCGGGTAGTACTTGCTGAGCTGGTCGGTCAGCGACCTCACCGCGGCGTCCTGCGCCTGTTGCAGGATGACCGTCCGGGCCTGGACGTAGCTGCCGCTGGCCACGACGGCCGCGGTGGTCACGCCGAGCAACACGAACGCCAGGAGCAGTCGGACCCGCAGGCCCGAGACCCGGGTGCCGGCGCGGCGCCACAGTGTCACAGCGGCCCGAACCGGTATCCGAAACCACGCACGGTCTGGATGAAGACCGGCGCCGACGAGTCGACCTCGATCTTGGCGCGCAGCCGCTGGACACAGGCGTCCACGAGCCGCGAGTCGCCGAGGTACCCGTGTTCCCAGACGGCCTCCAGCAGTTGCTGGCGGCTGAGCACCTGGCCCGGCGTGTGCGAGAGTTCGAGCAGCAGACGCAGCTCGGTGGGGGCGAGGCCGACCGGCACGCCGTCCTTGCTGACCACCAGCGCGGCCCGGTCGATCGTCAGCGCACCGTGTTGTTCCAGGCCGGGCCGCTCGCCACCGGCGCGACGCGACTCGCCGCCGGTCCGTCGGAGCACCGCGCGGATCCGCGCCTCGAGCACCCGGGCCTGCACGGGCTTGACCACGTAGTCGTCGGCGCCGGCCTCCAGCCCCGCCACCACGTCCATGTCGTCGTTGCGCGCGGTCAGCATGATGATCGGCAGGTCACCGAGTTGCCGAATCCGGCGGCAGACTTCGAACCCGTCCATCCCGGGCAGCATCAGGTCGAGGACCACGACGTCGGACGCGGTGGTGCGCAGCCGCTCCAACCCCTGCTCCCCGGTCTCCACCGCGTGCACCGTGTGGCCCTGTCGGGTGAGCGCCAACTGAAGCCCATCGCGCACCGTCTGGTGGTCTTCGATCAGCAGGACCTGGGACATGTCGTCAAGTATCCCATCATGAGATCTTCTGCGAATCGGTCGGCGACGGCCGCCCGGCACGGTCGGCTCGCAGCGGTACCACGAAGTCCGCCGACCGCACCAGGAACACCACGGAACCCACCAGGAACATCGTCGTCGCACCCGCCGCCACGATGGCGACGAGCGCGCCGCGCTGCACCGAGGCCGCCAGCGAGGGCACCACGACCACGAGTGCCCAGACCAGCGCGGCCAGGCTCACCGCCATCTCGGCCAACCGGCGCCACAGGCTCCCGCCGTCCGGCCCGGCATCCACGTCCCGGTCCCCCCGCAGGCCCGTCAACGCGGCGGCGGCCAGGCAGAACAACACCACCCCCAGCAGTACGCCGCCGAGCACGTCACTGAACCGGTGCCAGCCCGCGATCATCGTGGCCGAGGCGATCACCGAGACACCGGCGGCACCGGGCACCGCCAGAAAGCGTCGAGCCCAACCGGGCAGCACCAGCATGAACGCCAGCAGCAGCGCCGTCGCCGCCGCCACGTGGCCGCTGGGAAAACTGTTGTGGGTCGTCGAACTCTCGATCTGGAGATCCGGGCGGGGCAGCGCCGACTTCAGCGCGCCGGCCGCCACCACCGCGCCGACCACCATTCCCACACCGACGACCCCCGCCACCAGCCGGCGGCGGAGCACACCCACCAGCAGCACCGCGCCGAGCAGGGCGACGAGGAGGCTCGGGCTGCCGAAGCCGGCCAGCACGGCCTTGGCCGGCCCCACCAGGACGGTCTCCTGCTCGTATCCCCCACCCCGCTCGGCGCGCGGCAGGAGCA
The DNA here is from genome assembly GCF_029581275.1 of Micromonospora sp. WMMD1155. NCBI lineage: Bacteria > Bacillati > Actinomycetota > Actinomycetes > Micromonosporales > Micromonosporaceae > Micromonospora > Micromonospora sp. WMMD1155. The sequence continues at coordinate 5,833,042 of NZ_CP120742.1, read as the reverse complement.
GACCGTCCAGCCACTGACCGGGGTACGTCCGGACGAAGACGGCAGCGGTGAGCGCCAACGCGAGCAGACCACCCAGCGCCGCCGCGAGCAGCCGAAGACCCGACGTCACCGCCGCGCTGGCGGGTGGCCGGGGTCGCGCCGGCGGCGGGCCGGGCGTCGACCGCCCCACGGGGTACGACGATCCGATGGTCATGTCGGCCATGCTCGTCCCGGCACGTCCGGATGCCGTACTGGGATTGTCTTGGTTCTGTCACAACTGCCCGCGCCGACTGCGGGAGGCGGATCGTCGTCGGAAGGGCCGGTGGGCCTCGACGGAGCAGAAGCATTCAGATGCTTACATGCAACTATGTTTTACCCCGCCGAGATCAGCCACCACTAGGGTCAGGACACCGATCGATGCCTCGGTGGTCGGTGCGAGAAATCCATCCGGAGTGAGCTGGGGAACCGGAAGGGGTTGGGGGAATGCAGGGAATTCCAGTCGACAGCCTGGTCATCGGCATCGCGTCCTCACCGGCTGAGCGCCGACAACTGGCGCGGCTACTCGGCGGCAGTGACGCCTTTCTGATCGTCTCGACCGTCCGGCAGGCCCGAGAGTTTCTCGGCGTGGTCGAGACGACTCCGGCGGTGATCCCGCAGGACGGGCCCGTGCTCGCCGATGCCGCACAGTCCGCAGCCGCGCTCGGCCCGGCCCCGCGATCCGCAGCCGCGCTCGGCCCGGCCCCGCGATCCGCAGCCGCGCTCGGCCCGGCCCCACAGCCCGCAGCCGTGCTCACCGAGGTGGCGCCGAGCCCGCAGCAGCCGCCACCGGACCTGGCCGTCGACTCCGACCGCAGGGTGCTGCGGTGGCGTGACCAGGAGATCGACCTGACCCGGTTGGAGCACGACGTCCTGCTCTGTCTGGTGGACGCGCCCGGGCAGATCTGGACCTACGAGCGTCTGCACCTGGAGGTGTGGGGCAACCGGCACCTCGGCCGGGGCTCCGACATGCACTCGGTGGTCCGCCGGGTGCGCGGAAAGCTCGCGAGACTCAACGCCGCGACGACCATCCACTCGGTACGCGGGGTCGGCTTCCGGCTCGCCCCGGTCTGATCTTCTCAACGCGGACCGGCCCGGTCCGGTCTGATCCTCTCAAGTCCGGCCCGATCCGCCTGATCCCCGAACAGGGTCCGGCCCGCCCGGTCGAAACCAGGCGGGCCGGACTGTGCGCTACCGCTCGGGCGTCAGCACTTGATCGGCACCAACCCGAAGTTCTCCACGGTGGGAGTGGTGGTGTTGATCCTCGTCTGGCGGGTCTGCGGCTTCCACCCGTCCTTGGCGACGATCATCGTGAGCGGGTTGTTGCGGCGGTCCACCCAGTAGGCGTACTTGCCCTCGGCGTCGGTGGCGAAGGTGTACGACGCCGCCCACGAGTCGACCTGGACGACCGCCCCGGCGAGTGGCGAGGTCGCACCCTGGCAGCTGCTGCCGATGACCGTTCCCATGAGCTTGCCCCAGGTCTTCGGGGGGTTCGCGGTCATGGTCACCGCGACCGGCGCCACCGAGTACGGCGTGTTCTCCGTGATCCCGATCGAGCCCGAGTAGGTGCCCGGCTGGTCCACGTCCGCCGTCAGGCCGACGGTGACCGTGACCTTCGCACCCGGCGCGAGGGTCGCCGACGACTTGTCGATGGTCATCCAGCTGACGTCGGCCGCCGACTCGGCGCAACCCTCGAAGCCCGGGAGCACCTCGCTGTTGGCCGCCGCGTTGAAGTTGCCGGACGAGCCGCCGATCTTGTAGAAGCCGCAAGCCGCGCCACCCCGGTATCGGGCGGTGTTGGCGTTCGGCAGGTTGGACCACGAGCCGGCGGCCGGGTCGAAGGCGAAGCCGGCGTTGCTGATGGCCCCACCCTGCGAACCACCGACGACGAGCAGCTTGCCGTTGGCCACGGCGTACGAGCTGGCCCAGTTGTCGGCCGGCGCGTCGGCGATCGCGGTCCAGGTGTTGGCCCCCGGGTCGAAGGCGTAGCTGGACTTCTGCGCGGCGGAACCGTCGTTGCCACCGGTGCAGTAGAGGATGCCGTCGATCCCGCCGCAGGAGGCGAAGGCCACCGACTTCGGGTAGTTGGCCATCGTCGCCCAGGTGTCGGTGGCCGGGTCGTACCGGACGACGCTGTTCGACATCGGCGTGCAGTTGGCCGTGGTGCAGCCACCGACCGCGTACAGCTTGCCGTCGACGACGCCCTGACCGGCCGCTGCCCGGGGTGCCGGGTTGTCGGCCAGCTCGGTCCAGGTGTCGGCCCCCGGGTCGTACGACCAGGTGGCGGCGTCCGGACCCTCGTCGCCCCAGCCGCCGCTGGCGATGATCTTGCCTTGCACGACGCCCACCGTCAGGGCGTTGCGTGCGCCCGGCAGGTCGGCGATCGCCGTCCAGGTCTGGGCGGCCGGGTCGTAGGCGTAGTTCTTGGTGGTGGAGGCGCTACCGTCGCCACCCCCGATCGAGTACACCTTGCCGTCCAGGTTCACCACCCGGTTGTCCATCACGTTCGCCGGGTAGTTGGCGATGTCCGTCCACGGCGCGGCCTGCGGGCCGGTCGCGGCGGCGGTGGCCTTGGCCTCCTTGCCGGACGCCTTGGCGGCGAACGACGTCGGTACGGTGAGCCGCTGCTCCGGAGCGCCGCTGCCGCCGAGCACCTGTTGCCGGGTGACGGTGGATCCGTCCGCGCGGAGGAGTTCGAATCCGTTGTCCCGCTCGCTGAACTTGACCTCGACCGGCGCGCCGCCGGTGTTGGTCACCGTGAACGTCCTGCTCGCCTTGCCGTTGGGCATCTGGAGCGTGGCGCTCAGCTCGGTCGGCGTCACCGACAGCCGGCCGGCCGCGAGCTGGAAGTTCGCGGTGGTCGCCCAGTCGGCCTCGACGTCCACCGACTTGGTCTGGCTGACGTAGTTACCGGCGGTCGCCGTGAAATCGTGCGCGCCGGTCAGCGACGAGTAGATCCAGTAGAAGCCGTCGGCCAGCCCCGGATCGTCCGGGGTCGCCACGGTGACGGCCTTCTCGGCGGGCCGGTCCTTGCTGGTGACCGTCGCACCGTTGACGTAGCTGCCGTCGTTCTTGTCGCGGACGTTGCCGACGACCAGACCGCCGTCGAGCGGCACACAGGTGATCTGGCTGCCGATGAGGACGTTGTCGACCTCCCACCACCACTCGTACGAGGCGTCGTAGTAGTGGAACCGGACCTGCACCTGCGCCTGGCCGGCCGCCTGCGGGATCGGGATCTCGGTCACCCTCGGACCCCGGACGTCGGTCTCCTGCCGGAGCACGTTGGTCCAGGTGGCACCACCGTCGATGCTCAGGTCGACGTCGGCGGTGTCGTCGTTGAGCTGGTTGAAGTCCTGGTTGAACCGGATCACCGGGGCGGTGACGGCGGTCAGGTCGACCACCGGGCTGACCAGGGAGGTGTCCTGGCTGGTGCCCGCACCGTAGTCGTCGCTGTCGATCATCGCGAAGCCGCCGCTGCCGCCGGTCAGGTTGCCCCGGTCACCGTCGTCGGTGAACTTCCAGACCTGGCCGCTGCCCGCGTTGTCCACGACGGTCCAGCCGGCCGGGGTGGTCGGGGCGTCGAACGTCTCGTACTCGCCGTCGGAGCCGAACGTGTAGCCGGGGGCGGTGGTGCAGGTGTCGGTGTCCACCGGCACGGCGACGTTCGCGGTGGCGTTACCCGTGCCGACCACCACCTGCTTGGTGACGGTCTGGTAGCCCGGGTACTGCGACTCGTACGTCAGGGTGTAGGTCTGCCCGGCCGGCAGCTTGATGCTGTAGCGGCCGTTCGACGGGGTGGTGTAGTCGTAGACGCCGGACACGCCGGTCACCGTCACCTTCGCGTACAACGGCCAGCCGTGGCCCGAGCCGTCGGTGACCGACCCGGTGACGTTGACGCTGGGCACCGGCGTCAACGCGACGTCGAGCGTGGTGATCGCGCCCTTGGCGACGGTCGCCGTCTTCGTGGTGCCGCCGTAGCCGAAGGCCGCCACGGCGACCTGGTAGTCACCGGTGGGCAGTTGGGTCGAGTACTTGCCGTCGGCGCCGGTGGTCAGCTCCCGTGCGGCCGGTCCGGTGAGCGTCACCGTCGCGCCGGCGATCGGGGCGCCGGTGGCCGCGTCGGTGACCGTTCCGGCCAGGGTGCCGATGTCGCCGGTCGGGGCCGCGTCGAGCAGCGCGAGGGCGTCCAGGCGGCCCTCGCCGTAGACGTTGTTGTCGGCGGCGGTGCCGCCGCACTGGTCGTCGGCCTTGTCGATCGCCGTGCCGTTGAGCAGCGCACGGGTGGCGTCGACGTCACCGATCAGCGAGGGCGCCGCCGAGTAGAGCAGCGCGATCGTGCCCGCGAGGTGCGGCGCGGCCATCGAGGTGCCGCTGATGCTGCCGTACGCGCTACCCGGGATGCTCGACCGGACGTTCACGCCCGGGGCCGAGATGTTGGGCTTGATCTCACCGTTCTGCCCGACGCCGCGAGCGGAGAAGCCGGCGACGTTGTTGTTGACGTCGTACGCGCCGGTCGAGTAGTTGCTGGCGAGGCTGCCCGGCGAACCACTCGTCTGGCACGCCGGCCCACTGTTGCCGTTGGACCAGGTGCCGAAGATCCCGGACGCGGCCCAGGCGTCCGTCACGTCCTCCATGAACGGCTCGTTGGACGGGTCCCGCGTGCCCCACGAGTTGTTGATGATGTTCGGGCGCTTGCTCGCGTCCGCGTTCTGGCCGTTGAGGTCCAGCGGTTCGAGCATCCACTGGCCGGATTCGATCAGAGCGGCGTCACTGGGGCAGCAACCGTTCGCCGCGATCCACGTGACCCCGGGCGCGACGCCGATCTGGTTCGCGCCGTCGGAGCCGGCCATGGTGCCCATCGTGTGCGTGCCGTGGCCGTCGCCGTCACAGGGGGCGGTCGCACAGGCGCCGGTGGCACCGGCCGCGTTGAACCAGTTGTAGTTGTGGTCGAACGTGCCGTCGCCGTTGTTGCCACGGTAGGAGTTGACGAGCGCCGGGTGGTTGAACTGCACGCCGGTGTCGATGTTGGCGACGGTGATGCCCTCGCCCTTGACGCCGTACTGGGCCCACACGTCGTCGGCGTTGATGTTGGCGATGCCCCACTCGAGGGCGTTCACTGTCTTCTCGTCCGTGCCCTTGGTGGTCTCCGGCACCTTGTAGGCGACCGGCGCGTAGAGGCCCTCGACCTCGGAGTGACCGGCGAACTTCTGGGCCATCGCCAGGGAGCCGCTGCTCACCTTGATCGCGTTGGTGGCCCAGAAGGTCTGGTACCGGGTGCCCGAGCTGTCGAGGTCGGCGCGGATCCTGCCCTGGCTCGCGGCGGCGGTCTTGCGCAGGGCGTCCGCGACCGCGGTGCCGCGCTTCGACCAGTCCTTGATGGCGCTGGCCTTGCTGAGGTCCGCCCGGTCCTTGAACCGGATCCAGAAGTCCCCTTCACTCTTGGCCTGTAGCTGCTTGGCGAGCTCGGGTCGGATCTTGTCGCCGGTCGGGGCGCCCGCCTGCATCCCGCCGCCCGGTGCCGCCTGCGCTGCCGACCCGACGGTGGCCAAGCAAGTCGCGGCGAGGATCGCCGCCGCACCGGCGCTCACCAGTGATCTGGCTGTGCGCCGCCATTGTGGACGTCTGAACATCGGTGCTGCCTCCCTCAGAACGACCCAGGGTGAAGATGGGCCATGGGTGGACCTCCCCATGCACCGCGCGGGTCACGCCGGTTGCCCGAGTGGACACTATGATCGAGAAGAAAGGACGATCAAGAACTTGCCGTGAGCAACTTGTCGCTAAGAGTTGCTGCTCCGGTGACGCGTTTTGCCAATCATTGTCAGGACCATGACGAGAGCCGGGCAGGGATGCCCATCGATCCCGGGCGGTGCGGTGGCCGAGGACGACGATGCGACGTCGAACAGGGAGGGCCCGGCCGACGAGCCGTTCCCGCTACTGATCGCGGTGACGTCGTCGCCGGCCGAGCGCATCCGGCTCGCGGAGCGCCTCGACGGCATCGCTCCGTTGCTGCTCGTGGCCGACCTCGACGAGCTACGCCGGCTGATCGCCACCCCGCGCCAGATGGCCGCGGCCGCAGCCGAGTCGGCCACCGCGCTGGTGATCGACTCCACCCGGTCGAGCGCCCGCTGCGGGGAGCGCGAGGTCGACCTCACCCGGTTGGAACACGACCTGCTGACCTGCCTGATCACCGAGCCGGTCCGGGTCTGGAGCTACGCGGAGCTGCACCGGTCGGTCTGGGGCGACGAGGGGCGCGAGCGCAAGGCGGACGTGCAGTCGCTGGTGAAGCGGCTGCGCCGCAAGCTGCACGACCTCGGCACCCTGGCCACCATCGACGTCGTTCGAGGTGTCGGGCTGCGGCTGACCGATCACCAGCAGGCCCGGGTCGAACGCGCCTGACGCGCCGCGGCGTGAACTGATCAAGGGTCTCGGTACGACCTGGAGATCAACAGCGACACGGGGCGGGCTGATGTCTCCGTACCTGCGTTTTGCGGTAATGACAGGCTGCGAACTCGCTGACACGTAACGTGAGGATGCAGCCGGACTGCGGCTGCCGCAGGCGTGCACCGGGCCGCCACCGTGGCGGTGCCGCTCGGTCGACGACCGGGACGGACAGCCCTGCACCGCCGCCGGCCTACTCAGCCGCAGGAGGTGCGGACCATGCCCATGCTGTCGGTCTTCGATCCCCGGCACACTGTCGCTCCCCCGGGATACAGCCGCTGGCTCATCCCGACCGCGGCCCTGGCCGTGCACGTCTGCATCGGTCAGGTCTATGCCACGAGTGTCTACAAGAACTCCCTCATCGCGCACTTCGACGTCAGTCAGACGGCGATCGGGGCGATCTTCAGTATCGCCATCGTGATGCTGGGTTCGTCCGCGGCGGTGGGTGGCCGTTGGGTGGAGCGGAACGGACCGCGTCGGGCGATGTTCGTCTCGGCGTGCTTCTGGGCCACGGGGTTCCTGGTCGGCGCGCTCGGCATCGCGACCCAACAGCTCTGGCTGCTCTACCTCGGTTACGGCGTCATCGGTGGCATCGGGCTCGGCATCGGCTACATCTCGCCCGTCTCCACACTGATCAAGTGGTTCCCGGACCGGCCCGGCCTCGCCACCGGGTTGGCCATCATGGGGTTCGGCGGCGGCGCCCTCGTCGCCGGCCCGCTCGCGCGCCAACTGCTCTCCCTCTACGACTCCGGCTACAACCCCGACAACCCCGCGGCGGTGGCCTCGGGACACGCCCTCGTGGCGCTCTTCGTCACGTTCGGCATCGGATACTTCGTGATCATGATGTTCGGCCCCTTCAACGTCCGGGTACCGGCGCCGGACTGGCGGCCCGCCGGGTTCGACCCCGCGAGCGTCGCCACCCGGCCCCTCGTGACGACGGCGAGCGTGTCGGCGTCGAATGCCGTGCGTACCCGATCCTTCTGGTTGCTGTGGATCGTGCTGTTCTGCAACGTCACCGCAGGCATCGGCATCCTGGAGCAGGCAAGCCCGATGATCCAGGACTTCTTCCGGGACAACGGGACCGCCACCACGGTCTCGGTGACGGCGGCGGCCGGTTTCGTGGGGGTGCTGTCGCTGTTCAACATGGCGGGGCGCTTCGTCTGGTCGACGACGTCCGACCTCATCGGCCGCAAACCCATCTACATGGTCTACCTCGGCGTCGGCATGGTGCTGTACCTGCTGCTCGCCGTCGCGGGCCACTCCGCGACCGCGGTCTTCGTGCTGATCGCCGCCGCGATCATCTCCTTCTACGGCGGTGGCTTCGCCACCATGCCCGCCTACCTGCGTGACCTGTTCGGCACCTTCCAGGTCGGGGCCATCCACGGCCGGATCCTGACCGCGTGGTCGGCCGCGGGTGTCGCCGGCCCGCTGATCGTCAACGGGATCCTCGACACGCAGGGCAAGCCCGGCACCCTCACCGCGGCGGCGTACCGGCCCGCCCTGTTCACCATGGTCGGCATCCTCGCCATCGGGTTCATCGCGAACCTGCTGGTCCGTTCCGTGCCCGAGCGGTTCCACGAACCGGACCGAGGGCCGACCTCGCCCGTGGCGAAGGCGACTGTCACCGAGCCGGTCGCTCTCGGGCGGGACAGCCAGCCGCCCGCGCCGCCGCGCGTCGGTAGCCAGACCGGGCGGCTCTGGTTGTCCTGGCTGCTGATCGCGGTGCTCCTCGGGTACGGCATCGTCCAGACCCTGATCACCGCCGCGAAGCTCTTCACCGGCTGACGCGGCGAAGACGGGCTCGGAAGGACGGCGCCCACGCAGGGGGCGCCGTCCTCTCGGTTCAGAGCCGGGTCGCCGACCCCTTCTCGTCGCGCCGCTCCCGTTGCGGCACGACCGTGTACTTCGGGTCACGCGCCGACGCCATGCCGGCCTCGAAGACGCCGAACCGGGTGGCGACGGACGAGGCCACCAGAGCGGCGCCGGAGAGCGCGGCCAGGACCCGGCTGCGCCGGCTGAACAGCGCGGCGACGGTGCCCACGCCGAGCAGCACGTCTCCCGCCCGGACCAGCCGACCGCTGCGCCCCTGCCGGTAGGGCTCACCGGTCAGGCCCAACCGCTCCATCCGGCGACCGCCGGCGTACTTGACGGTCGCGGCGACGACCGCGAGTCGCCGCAGCGGGGCGGTCTGGGCGGCCGGCGTCGCGATCAGACCGACCCCGGTGGCGGCGGCGAGCGCGCTGCCACCGAAGACGAACGGCAGGAAGGGGTATGCGTCGTGCCACGCCGGTACGGCGGTGTCGGCGAGCAGCACCCCGGTGTACGTGGCGAGTGCCGGGGCGGTGGCAGCGGCGGCCAGGCCGGCGATGTCGCCGACCGGTGGGGCCAGGCGGCGGGCGAGACCGAGCACACCGTGATCGGGGAGTCGGGTTGCCAGCTCGGCGACCGCGGCCACGCCGGCTGCCGGGCCGAACGCGGTGAGGATCCAGGTGCCGACCGACATCGGCGAGGTCAGCTTGGCGATCCGGAGCATGTGGTGGAACCGGGCCGGTCGTCCGAGGTCGTGCACCAGCAGGTACGCGCTGACGCCGACGCCGCCCAGCGCCGTCCACCGCCCCACCTGCCGCAGAGCGGGCCGGCCGGTCAGTTGGGCGCCCGCGCCGATCAGTGCTCCCCCGGCGGCGAGCCCACCGGTGAAGAGGTAACCGGCGATGTCGCGCTTCCACACCGGCGGTTTGAGGATCGGGCGGCCGTAGTAGGAGGTGAAGTCGGCCGCCGGCACCGTCAGGTGCTCGCCGCCGCGGGTCATGACCGCCTGCCCAGGAACGCGACCACCGTGGCGGCGGTCATCGCCAGGGCGGCCAGCCCGGCGTGTTTCCACATGGCCGGTAGGTCGCGGGTGGTCACGACCGGGTCCGGGGGCAGCCCGTACACCTCGGGCTCGTCCAACAGCAGGAAGAACGCCCCGTCGCCGCCGACGCCGTCGTCCGGGTCGTGCCCGTACAACCGCGCCTCGGACACCCCCCGCCCCCGCAACGTCGCCACCCGCGCGGCGGCCCGCTCCCGCAGCTCGTCAAGCGGCCCGTACTGGATCGACTCCGTCGGACACGCCTGCGCGCACGCCGGAGTCATCCCCGCACCGAGCCGGTCGTAGCACAACGTGCACTTCCACGCCCGACCATCACCCTTACGCTGATCGATCACCCCGTACGGACACGCCGAGATGCAGTACCCACACCCGTTGCAGATGTCCTCCTGCACCACCACCGTCCCGAACTCCGTCCGGAACAACGACCCCGTCGGACACACGTCCAGACACGCCGCATGAGTGCAGTGCTTGCACACGTCGGACATCATCAACCACCGGAAATCCGTCCGACCCTCGACACCGGTGCCCCGACCCGGCGGCTGCGCACCCGGCATCCCCAGGAACTCCGGGCCGGCCGACATCCGGGCCGCCGCCTCGGGTGAACCGGTGGGCAGACCCGGGTCGGTACCGGTGTCGGCGCTGGTCAGCGCACCGGCCGCCGCGGTGACCGGGCTGACCGGCGGCCCGTCCGGGGTGTCGGCGAACGCCGGGGACGCCAGACCGGCACGGCGGGGCTGCTCGACGAACGCCACGTGCCGCCACGAGTTCGCCGTCAACGCACCCGTGTTGTCGTACGACATGCCGAGCAGGTCCAACCCGCTCTCCGGCACCCCGTTCCACTCCTTGCACGCCACCTCACACGCCTTGCACCCGATGCAGACACTCGTGTCGGTGAAGAACCCCATCCGCGGCGGCGCGTTCACATAGCCCGCGTCCGGCGCCGGGTCCAGCGGGCCGTACAGGGCGTTGGCGTGGGGCATGGGTCAGACCTCCTGGTCCGGGCCGCTGTCCGCGGAGTCGGTCGTGACCATCGGCGGATAGTGCGGGTTGAGGTCACCGGATCGCCGCCGGTAGTCGACGAGGAGCGCCAGCAGCTCCGCGCCTCTCGGGCGACGCCCGGACCGGATGTCGCAGGTGCCGACCTTGCTCTCCTGGATCAGGACGTTCGGATCGAGGCTGATGCCGAACAGGTCGTTGGCCGAGTCGCCGGTCACCAGACCCTCGAAACCGAAGTGGTACGGCAACCACACCTGGTGGATGATCCGCCCGTCCACCCGCAACGGGGTGAGCCGGTCGGTCACCAGCACCTTCGCCTCGATGGCCGCCCGGGCGGTGATCAGGTGCGCCCAGCCCAGATGGGTGAGGCCGCGTTCGACCGCCAACTCCGGGGACACCTCGACGAACATCTCCGGCTGCAACTCGGCCAGCGGCGAGACCGTCCGGCTCATCCCGCCGGCGGTGTGGTGCTCGGTGAGCCGGCTGACCGTGAACACGTACGGGAACACCTGGCTGTACGGTTCCGGCGGGCTCGGGTTGAGCGTGTTGATCGGGTGGGTGTAGACCTTGCGGGTCGGGTTGGCCTGCTGCCGGTAGAGCGGGTTCCGCACCGGCGACTCGACCGGCTCGTAGTGCGTGGGCAGCGGGCCGTCGAGGACGCCGGTGGGCGCGTACAGCCAGCCCTTGCCGTCGCCCTGGAGGATGAACGGGTCGTCGCCGGCGATGCCCGCCACGCCCGAGGATTCGTGCTCCGGTCGGTAGGACGGCGGTTTGGTCTTCTCGAAGTCCGGCACGTCGTAGCCGGTCCACTCGCCCTTGTCGGCGTCCCACCACACGTAGCGTTTGCGCTCACTCCATGGGTTGCCGTCCGGGTCGGCCGACGCACGGTTGTAGAGGATGCGCCGGTTCGCCGGCCACGCCCAACCCCATTCCGGAGCCACCAGGGACTGCTCGGCACCCGGTTTGCGACGGGCGGCCTGGTTGACGCCGTCCGCGTACACCCCGGTGTAGATCCAGCAGCCGCCGACGGTGGAGCCGTCGTCGGTCATCTCGGTGAACGACGACAGCGGGCGGCCGGTCGCCACGTCGTACCCGTTGATCTCGCGCAGCACCGCCTCGGCGCTCGGCTCCGCGTGCGGACCGTGCGTCGGGTAGTCCCAGGCCAGGTCGAGCAGCGCCCGGTCGCGGGCCTTCGTCGACGTCGCCAACCGCTCCTGGATCACCCGGCCCAGGTGGTAGAAGAACCACAGCTCGGAGCGGGCGTCGCCCGGCGGCTCGACGGCCTTCTCCCGCCACTGCAACAACCGCTGCGTCTGCGTGAACGTGCCCTCCTTCTCCACGTGCGACGCGGCCGGCAGGAAGAACACCTCGGTACGGCACTCGTCCGGCACGATCTCGCCGGTCTCGATCTCCGGCGCGTTCTTCCAGAACGTCGCGCTCTCGACCTCGAACAGGTCGCGGACCACGAGCCAGTCGAGGTTGGCCATGCCGAGACGCTGCGCCCGGCCGTGCGCCGAACCGACCGCCGGGTTCTGACCCAACAGGAAGTAACCCTTGACCTTCCCGTCGATCATGTTGAGCACCTGCTGGTAGGTGCCGTGGTCCCCGGTCATCCGCGGCATGTAGCCGTAGCAGTAGTCGTTCTCGGCGGTGGCGGCGTCACCCCAGTACGCCTTGAGCAGGTTGACGGCGTAGGTGCGGGCGTTACCCCAGAAACCCTTCTGCCCCGGGTGCCGGATGCTGTCCACCCACGCGTCCAGCGTCGGGTGGTCGGCGTGGTGCGGCATCGGCAGATAACCCGGCAGCAGGTTGAACAACGTCGGGATGTCGGTGGAACCCTGGATGCTGGCGTGCCCGCGCAGCGCCATCACCCCGCCACCCGGGCGGCCCATGTTGCCCAGCAGGAGTTGGATGATCGCGCCGGTACGGATGTACTGCACCCCGACGCTGTGCTGGGTCCAGCCCACCGAATAGACGAGCATGCCGGTGCGGTCCCGGCCGGAGTTCTCCGTCCAGGCCTGCGCCAGTTCGAGGAACTTCTCCTGCGGGATCCCGCAGACCCGTTCCACCATCTCCGGCGTGTAGCGGGCGTAGTGCCGCTTCAGGATCTGGTAGACGCAGCGCGGGTGCCGCAACGTCTCGTCGCGTTCGGTCTCGCCGCCCACGGGAGCGCCGTGTGACTCGTGTTCCAGCCCGGCGCCGGTCTCCCGCTGGATCTCGGTGTCCCGGGTCGTCTGGGTCTGCCCGTGGCCCTCGTAGCGCCAACTGGTCTGGTCGTACGAGGCGTTCTCCTCCTGGAATCCGGAGAAGAGCCCGTGCAGGTCCTCGGTGTCGGCGAACTCCTCGGTCACGATCGTCGCCGCGTTGGTGTAGGCGACCACGTACTCCCGGAAGTCCAGCTCGTTCTCCAGGATGTAGCGGATCACCCCGCCGAGCAGCGCGATGTCGGTGCCCGCCCGGATCGGCAGGTACGCGTCGGCCAGCGCGCTGGTGCGGGTGAACCGTGGGTCGACGTGGAACACCTTCGCGCCGCGGCGCTTGGCCTCCATCACCCACTGGAAGCCCACCGGGTGCGCCTCAGCCATGTTCGAACCCTGGATGACGATGACGTCGGAGTTCGACAGATCCTGCTGGTACTGGGTGGCGCCGCCACGGCCGAAGCTGGTCCCCAGACCGGGGACTGTCGAGGAGTGTCAAATACGGGCCTGGTTCTCGATCTGGAGCGCCCCCATCGCGGTGAACAGCTTCTTGATGAGGTAGTTCTCCTCGTTGTCCAGCGTCGCCCCACCCAGACTGGAGATGCCCAGGGTCCGGTTGAGCGGCCGACCCTCGGGGTCGACGTCCTCCCAGGTCTCGGAGCGGGCGGCCAGCACCCGATCGGCGATCATGTTCATCGCCGTGTCGAGGTCGAGGTCCTCCCACTCGGTGCCGTACGGGCGGCGGTAGCGGACCTTGGTCTGCCGCAGTGGGCTGGTCACCAGGCTCTTACTGGCCGCGCCCTTCGGGCAGAGCCGACCCCGCGAGATCGGGCTGTCCGGGTCGCCCTCGATCTGGCTGACCTGCCCGTCCTTCACGTACACCCGCTGCCCACAACCCACCGCGCAGTACGGGCAGACGGACCGGGCCACCGAGTCGGCGGTGTCGGTGCGGGCGGTGAGCGCGCGGGATCCGGCGGACTCGGCCGCCGCGCCCCGGCCGAGCGGGTCGGTGCCGGTGAGCTGCCGATAGACCGGCCAGCCCTCGATCCAGCGAGGCACCCCCATCGCGCACCTTCCCGACTAATCACACCAAATGTGAACAACCTGACATTAGTCGAGGTACCGTCCCGTCGCAGCGGGATCACGAACAGTCATGCCTCCTCCAGCCCTCGGTACGGGCCGGAAGAGGCATGCGGTGCGGTGACGGGTCAGTGCGGTGGCAACCGGTCGACGGGGTGGTCGTTGAACGCCCGGTAGCGGTGCAGCTCCCAGAACAGCCAGCCGATGCTGACGAGCGCCACCACGACGAAGACCAGCGAGCCGGTGAACGTGTCCCAGAGGGTGTGCAGGACGACGACGCCGACGAACGTGCCGATGAACCCGAGCAGCCGACGGGCGCTCGGGGTGGCCAGCAACGCCCACAGGGCGCCGGCGGTGAGCCCGGTCCAGGCCGTGTGACCGGCGGGCGCGGTCAGACCACGGATGAACAGGGTCTGCTCCACCGCCCCGATGTTGCCCTGCGAACTCAGCAGCGCGCTGAACGCGTAACCCATCGTCTCCAACGCGGCGAACCCCATGCCGGCGGCGACGCCGATGACCAGCCCGTCCGAGGGCACCCGGCGTCGGTGCTGGGCCACCACCGTGAACAGCAGCACCACCGGCACGATCAGCTTCGCCGACTCCTCGATCAGCGCCACGAACAGCATGGGCAGCGCGCCCAGGCCGCGCAGGGTGTCGTACTCAAGGGTGCCGGCGACCACCGTGCCGATCACACCGCCGAAGAACGCCGACGTCACCAACACCGACGCCGGCACCTGCCACCGCCCGGTGCGGGCCTGCGCGAACGTCAGGAACGTCAACGGCACCAGCGTCGCCCCGAGCAGGATCAACGCCGGCACGAAGTTCGGATTCTGCGTGCTGACCAGGGTCCGCAGCACCGCCAAGTAAAGGATCAGCCCGATGACCAGGACTGCAACCCACGCCCACCGGCGCGAACGATCACCCATACCGCGCAGTGTGGCCGACCCAGGTTACGAAGACCAGCCCCGGGCGCCGAGATCCGTACGACTCGGCACAGACGGATCAGCGTTTCTGGAACATCACCGCTGCCACGTCGGCACCAGCTCGATCGCCCAGTCGAGCTGCGGACAGTCGTCGCGACTGCGGCACTCCAGGCACCCGCCTGCCCGCCACGGCCGGTCGAGCGCCCGGGTCCAATAGACGTCCAGAACCCTCCTGGCAGTGAACAACGCGGTTGCCGTGGAGATCGGCTCGTCGATCGGCACAGTCGGCACCCTCCCTGCGATCACGATTAGTCCCCACCTGGGAGGCAGAGTCCATACGTCGTGCTCCCCCAGGTGGGTTGCCGTCGGGAACCCAGGAGTTTGCCGAAACCAGGGAACCCGACTGAGCCACCAACGTATTCCAACTTGTAGGAGCAGGCCAAGCAACAGCTTGGAACTTGTTGGAACAGCTCTGCTCGTGATCGAATCAGGGTGCCGAAACCAGGGAACCCACGGAGATCGACTCATGCCGACCGAGAGAGTGGACTACCGGCGCATCGCCAACGAGATCGTCGAGAAGATCAAGTCCGGAGAACTCGCCCCGGGAGAGAAGCTGCCGTCCACACGCGAGCTGGCCGAACAACACAACGTGCACATCTCCACCATCAACCGGGTCATGACCATCCTCAAAGACCGGGAACTGGTCGAGGGATTCCCCGGAAAAGGCGTCTATGTGGCTGAGGCAGGACCGTCGAAGTAGAGCGGTCAGCCGACCCTCGATGCCGCCGCACCGCTATCCGCTTGATCGTTGTCAGCTGAGCAGTTCGACACGCCGGGCGCCGGGCTGCTGAGCTGCCAACGATCGCCGCGCCCCGACGAATGGCGGGCGTCAGACCACGTGCACCAGGCGGAAGCGCTCGGTCACCACCAGCGTGTCGTCGTCCACAGTGAAGTCTGGGTCGCCCAACTCCTCGCGGACCTCCGCGCTGTGCCAGAACGTCTCGTGCCCCGCCCGCCACTGCGCCACCGACTCGTCGCCCTCCCCCTCGTCCAGCGCGTGTCGCAGGTCGACGTCCGCGAGACGGATCACCCGCACCTCGGTCAGTTCGATGACCGCGACCCGCCGGCCGGCGGAGTCCACCACGGCGGAGAGTTGACCGACCTCGGGCAGCGGCTCCTCCGCGCACTCGTACCCGGCCAGCAGGCCCGTGGTCGTGGTCTTCGCGCCGGACAGGATCGCGCCCACGAGCTTGTCCCGCAACGGCCCTGGGAACGCGAACTCGGCCAGCGGGAGATCATCGAGGTCCATCCGCGGAGGGTACGCGACAGGGCGCGCTACGAGCGGCGGTGGGCCGACCCGCCGCCGGTCACGCAGTACACGTCGCCGGAGTTGGCGTGGTGCGGCAGTGCGGCGAGGTGCGTCGCCATGTCGGTCGCGGAGACCCAGCGTCGGAACGTCATCGACTTGTCGTCGCCCAGCGCCACGTCGAAACCGTCGAAGCCGAGCGCGGTGAGGCGGTCGAGACACCGGGACGCGACCGGGCGCGCGATCGTGGTGAACTCGAACGAGAGCGCGGGCAGCGGGCGGGTCAGACCGGCCAGCACCTCGTCCTCGAAACCCTCCACGTCGATCTTCGCGAAGGTCGGCACGCCGTACTCGGTGACGAGGGTGTCGACGGTGACCACCGGGACCTCGATGTCGGCGTCCCACACCTGGCCCTCCCACCCGCCGGCGCCCTCCGCGGCCCGCATGAAGTCGGGCGAGGCGGTGGACACGGTGGGGTTGGCGGAGTTGACGTGGAAGCGGGTGCTCCCGGGTGCCGCGCCGCAGACCGCTTCGACGAGCGTCACCTGGTCGTCGTCGGCGTAGATCGCCCGCAGGGCGCGCAGGCACAGCGGCTGCGGCTCCACGGCCACCACCCGCGCCCCGAGGCGACGGAAGCTGGCGATGTGGTCGCCCACGTGCGAGCCGACGTCGAAGACGAGATCCCCCTCGGCGACGAACCGGGAGTAGAAGGCGTCCATCCGCGCGCCCCGCTCGGCGTCGCCGTAGTAGACGTCCAGCGATCGGTGCAGCGGGGACATCGCCGGGTCGGTCCGGAGCGCGGCGATCCTGGTGTCGGTGCCAGCGGTCATCTGTCTGATCCAGTCCGTGAGGGTGGTCGGGTTACGGCCCGAAGGCGGTCAGGAACCGGTCCCGGAAGGTGTCCATCCGCCAGACCGGTGCCTGCGGTCCCGGCTTGAGCCCGTCCTGCCAACCCCACCCGGAGATCCGGTCCAGGACGGCCCGGTCCCGGGTGATGATGGAGATCGGGACGTCTCGGCTGGCGTTGTCGCCGGTGACCACGGCGGCGGGCTGGTGGTCGCCGAGGAAGATGAACACGAGGTCGTCGTCGCCGTAGGTCTGCACGTAGGAGATGAGCGCGCTCAACGTGTACTCGATGGAGTGCCGGTAGTCCGCGCGGATCTGCTCGGTGTTGCGTCGCTTGTCGTCGGACTCCTCGGCGGTCCCCTTGAAGATCGCCCCGTTGCCGAGGGCGGCCCAGTCGACCAGGTCCGGGACGGGCGTCCACGGCGCGTGGCTCGACACCAGCGCGAGTTCCGTCATCGTCGGGACGCCGGTGGGCTTCGCCTGCTCCAGACGACGCCAGCTGGCGAGGGTGTACTGGTCGGGCATGGTGCCGAAGCTGAACTTCGGCCCCCGGTAGGCGAGCTTCCGGGCGTCGTAGAACCGGTCGTAGCCGAAGAACGAACCCTCCGGCCACGGCTTGCTCACCGCGGGCATCACGCCGACGGTCTGCCAGCTCGCCCGTTGGAACGCCTTGTTGAGGGTCAGCCGGTCACTCGCCAACAGGGTGCGGTGCCGCTGGTCGTTGTCGACCCAGAGGCCGGAGAGCAGCGTGTCATGGGCGAGCCAACTGCCGCCGCCGAACGTCGGCGAGGTGAGGAAACCGCTCTGCGCGGCGAACCCGGCCGCGTCGAGTCGGCTGGTTCCGCCGTCGAGGACGGCGCCGACCTGTGCGGCGAACTCCGGGTCCTCGACGGCGTCCCGGCCGTAGCTCTCCACGAAGGAGATGACCACGTTCTTACCGCGCAGCGCGGTGAGGAGTTGGTCGCCGGGAGTGCCGGCGAACCGGTCCTCGCCGAGGAGCGCGGCGAACCTCTCCCGGTCGTCGAGACGCAGGCGCACCTGGAAGCCGTGGCCATTGGTCAGGGTGGTCGCGGACGTGTCGGCGACCGTCACGCCCTCGACCACCCGCACGTTGAACGCGGCGCAGACCACCCAGACGACCACCAGTGCCGCCACGACCCGGGTGGTCCCGGTGCGGTGCCGGATCACCAGCCGGCGCAGTCGCCGCATCGACAGCGTGACCAGGGTGGGTAGGCCGACGGCCACCACCGCCAGGGTGATCGCCACGCCGATGGCGACGGGCCGGCCGTAGGACTCGCTGACGAAGGCGAACCCCTCGTCGAGCAACGCCCAGTCCAGCACCGGGTCGAAGGCCCGGCTGAGCGCGGCGGTGAACCCCAGGTCGAACAGCTTCAGCAGGCCGAGCAGGCCGAGAGCCACCCCGGCGATGGTCGCCACCAACCGACTCCAGCGGGTCGGCAGGGCGAGCAGGAGGGCGACGGCCAGCAGCGCCTCCAGCGGGACCCGCACGAACGCCCCCGGGCTGAGGCGGCCGAAGTCGTACGGGAGGGTGAGCACGAGCAGCACGAGCAGCACAGCCAGGAGGGTGACCAGGCGGGCCACGACGGTGCGCTTCGGCCGCCCCTCGGCCTCGGTCCCGTCGGTGGCGGTGACGTCCGAAGGCTCGTCCCTCATCGTCTTCCGTCCCTGGCTCGGCATCTGACGTACGCGCGTCAAGAGCGACAACCCGGGCATCCTTCCATGATCTTCGTCGAGCGTGACATCGGGGCGGCTCAGACGCGGGCGATCCCGCGTCGGGCCACGGCGACCGTCCGGTGTTCCGGCCAGGGCAGCCCGTCGGTCGTGCCGTGGATGACCGGCGTGCGCCGGTCCTCCGAAGCGTCGTGGACCGGGGCGCGGCGGAGGTGACGGGTCGTCCACAGCCACGTGACGTCCCGCCCGAACGACTCGACCAGCAGCGCCAGCGACGCCACCACCACGACGACCGTCAGCGGCCCGGGCAGCGCGTCGCCCATCGCCACCGTCAGCACCACGCCCTGGATCGCGGCGACGACCTTGCGCCAGTAGCGCGGCGGCAACGATCCGCGCATCCAGCCCAGCACCCAGCTCGCGGCGACGAAGACGTACCGCATCGCGCCGATGGCGAGCACCCAGCCGCCCACCGAGGGGGCCACGTGCAGGCAGAGCACCAGGACCAGGAAGGAGTCGATCTCCATGTCGAACCGTGCGCCGAGGTCACTGGACGTGCCGGTACGGCGGGCCGTGTATCCGTCCACGGCGTCGAGGGCCAGCGCCACACTGGTGAGGACGACCATCAGCGCCACCGGCGCCGGTCGGGTGAGCGACTCCGCCGCGAGGGCCGTCACGCCACCGACGAGGATCGCCCGGCTCAGGGTCACCCGGTCGGCCGGGCTCAGGTCACGCGCGCCTGCGCGGGACATCCCCCGACTGAGCAGGACGCACAGCGCCACCCCGTACGCCAGCCCGGCCGTCCACCCGGCCGGGCCGAGGCCGACCGTCTGCGCGAGCACCCCCAGCACGCCGATCTGCGCGAGCAGTCCGATGACCGGACCCGTTCGAACCGTTGACATCGCGCCTCCGTGACTCTGGTGGGTGACCCTGACCGTCATCACGGAAAACATGACCGATCGGTTCATTCTGAACCCGACTCGGCAGGGCGTCACGGTGGGACGTGCCCCGTGGGTGGCCGGCTAATCGTCCACCGTAGGGGCGTCCGGCCGACGGGCGGGGTCAGGGCCTCGGCAGCGTGAGCACCTCGACGCCGTCTTCGGTGACGGCGATGGTGTGCTCGCTGTGCGCCGTCCGGCAGCCGGTCACGCTGCGCAGGGTCCACCCGTCGGGGTCGGTGACCAGCGTGGCGGTGTCCGCCATGACCCACGGCTCCAGGGCCAGCAGCAGGCCGGGGCGCAACCGGTAGCCGCGGCCCGGCCGTCCGGTGTTGGAGACGTGCGGGTCCTGGTGCATCGTCGAGCCGACGCCGTGGCCGCCGAACTCGGTGTTGATCGAGTATCCGGCCGCGCCGAGAACCGAGCCGATGGCGTGGGAGATGTCACCGATGGGGACTCCGGGGCCGGCGGCGGCGATACCGGCGGTCAACGCGCGCTGGGTGGCGTCGATGAGCGCGACGCTCTCCGGAGGCTGCGCCTCGCCCACGATGAAGCTGATCGCGGAGTCGGCGACGACTCCACCCAGCGAGACGGCGAGGTCGAGCGACAGCAGGTCGCCGTCGGCGAGCCGGTAGTCGTGTGGCAGCCCGTGCAGCACCGCGTCGTTGACGGACGTGCAGATGTAGTGGCCGAACGGCCCGCGCCCGAAGGACGGCTCGTAGTCGACGTAGCAGGACTGCGCCCCGGCCTCGACGATCATGCGCTGTGCCCAGGCGTCGATGTCCAGCAGGTTCGTGCCGACCACGCTGCGGCTCTTCAGCGTCTGGAGGATGCCGGCGACCAGCGCGCCGGTGTCCCGGGCGCGCGGCAGGTCGGTGGGGCTCAGGATCTCGATCATGCCGGGCCTTCCTCGAACCAATAAGTATCCCGGCCATATTATCCCGGTACTAGAATCGGGGCATGGTCAGGTTGCCGCTCACCCCCGCAGAGGTCGAACGCGGACAGCGCCTCGGTGCCCTCCTGCGCCGCGCCCGGGGGGAGCGCTCGATGCTCCTCACCGCGCTGGACGCGGGTGTCTCACCGGAGACGCTCCGAAAGATCGAGTCCGGCCGCATCGCCACCCCCGCCTTCCCGACCATCGCGGTGATCGCCGACGTCCTCGGCCTCTCCCTCGACGCGGTGTGGTCGGAGATCAACAAGTCGGACGACGAGGCCGAGTTCACCCCGGCAGAGCACGGCGTGGCCGAACGGTTGGCGTCCTAGCCTCACCCGCGCCTGCCGGTGACACGCGGACGCCGGCCCCGGTCGGTGAGCGACCAGGGCCGGCGGGTGATGCGTTCAGGAGGCGGCGATGCCCTCCATGCCGATGCCGTCGGCGAACTTCGGCAGGCCCTCCACGGTGGTGACGAGCTTCAGCGAGCCGTCCTCGTGCACCTCGTAGCCCTGCACGTTGCCGGCGGTGGCGTTCTGCACGTACAGGAAGCCGTCGCTGGTGGTCATGTCGATCGACCCGCCGCCGGTGTCGGCCGCGACGTCCTTGACGAGTACGAGCTTGCCGTCGTCGTCGACCCGGTAGGAGCTGATGGTGGAAGTGCCGGCGTTGGCGACGAAGAAGTAGTCGCCGACGCGCTGGATCCAGCACGGCGCCTGCTGGCCGTTGGGCACCGACGGCCCGACCTGGTCGAGCGCGCCGTCGTCCTCCAGCTCGAACCGGCTGACCGCGTTCGCGCCCGACTCGGTGACCAGCAGCGAGTCCTCGCTGTCGAAGGTGAAGCCGAACGGGGTGTTCCCCGCGTCGCTGATCACCGGGTTGCGGGCCAACTCGCCGTGGCGGCCGATCTCGTAGCTGAACATGACGTTGGCGTTCTTCGCCGCCACCAGGACGAACTCGCTGTCCGGGTCGATCTTGACCTGCGCCGGGGCGGAGGCGAACGCGGGCGGGTTGCCGTTGTGCAGCCCGAGCGACCGGTTGGCGTCCTCGATCCGCGACAGGTGCCCCTTGTTCAGCTTGAAGCCCTGCACCGACCCCTCGCCACCGGCGTTGAGGACGTAGACGAGGTCACCACGGGCCGCGACGCTCACCGGCAACAGACCGCCGGACCAGATGACCTGGAGCTTGTGCAGCTTGGTCCCCTCGACACCGAAGACCGTCACGGTGTTGCTGCCCGCGTTCACCGCGAAGAGGAGACCGCGGTGGTAGATCAGGGACCCTTGTGAGGCCAGCGCGTCGAGCGGAGCGCCGATGGTGAACCCGCCCAGCCCTCCGGTCTCGTACTCACCCGCCTTGGTGAGGCGGCCGTCCTCGTCCCGGTCGTACACCTTGATGGTGTTGCCTTCGGCCTTGTTGGTCTGCACGAAGACCGCGCCCTCGCCGCCGTGATGGTGTTCACCTCCCCTACGGTCGTCGTGGTGCCCAGGGCCGCCGCCGTCGGCGAAGGCGGTCCCGGGGATCGATCCGACGCTGGTCAGACCCGCCAGGAGGGCTGCCGCGAGCGCGATACTGCGCTTCATCACTGACTCCTTTGCACCCGAAGGGAGGAATACGAGTTTTCCTCTCTTTCGAACGCTATCGGAGCAGGTAAGCGGCCTGGCCTTACTTACCCTAAAGCGGTAATTCCGCGCCTTTCCCTCGAACGAGATGACGTCTGTGCGGTTATGACCTATGACGTCGGCCCGGATCGCGGGATGGTCCAGGCTCAGCGCGGGTCGGGCCACCACGGTTCGAGGACGGTCGGGTCGGCGACGTACCCCTCCACCTGCGTCCGCTGCTCCAGGCTCAGGGACAGCGACCGGAGTCGGGCGCCCCACTCGGGCACCTGGTCGGCCTTCTCCAGCGCGGTCGCCAGTTCGATCAGGGCGGCCAACGCCATCGCCTGCTCAACCACCGGCGCGTCCTCGGCACGGCGGCGCATCCCCGAGTCGAGCGCCCGGTAGGCCGCCCGGTCGTCCATCTTGAACTCGCGCAGGATCCGGGCGTTGTCGAGGACCCGGGCCAGCCCCTCGAGCTCCTTCGACCCGCCGTACTCCACATCCTTCGGCTCGTCGCGCTGGATGAAGGTGATGGTGTTGCCCGACGGGTCGACGATGCTGAACCGCGACGTCCCGGCCCGGTAGCGGGACATTCGAGGCACACCCTTGACCAGGACCCTGCCGTACGTGCGGCACATCGCGTCGGCGAACACCGCGTGGTACGGCGCGACCGCGTCGACCATCACCAGGCAGCCGCCGGACGCCTCCTTCGCCGGGTCGAGGTCCTTCGGCGCGGGGCCGTAGTGCAGCTGGAACCCGCTCCACGTGAAGGCCAGGTACACGTAGGGCTTGAGCTGCTCGTAGGCCACCTCGAACCCGAGCGCACGCCAGAACGCCAGGGTCTCCTCCGGCGCCGGGCAGGGCAGCAACGGCACGGTGGTCTCGTTCGGCTGGACACGGTCCTCATCGGTCGCCATCATCGTTCCCCGTCCGATCGGCAGGCCGGCCATTGTGCCACTACCGGCGACGGGCATCGCCCGGTTTCGTCTCCTACCCCGGTAGGAGACGCGTTCCGACCGGTGGCCGCAACCGGGGCTTCCGGTCGGACGTGATCGACGGGCCCGACCACGACCATCTACAGACATGACAATCGATGTGCGCCGGGCGGCACACTGGCACCGCCCACTGATGCTCTTCGTAGCCGCGATGGCGGTGCTCGCCGTCGTCTGCCTGGTCGGCGTCCTGGTCGACTCGCGCGTCCTCACCGGGGCACCGATCTGGCTCAAGCCGTTCAAGTTCGCGGTGTCCTTCGTGCTGTACGGCGCGACGCTCGCCTGGATGCTCTCCCTGTTGCCACGGCGCAGCCGAGCCGCCGAGTGGGCGGCGACGGTCGTCGTCGCGATGGCGGTGATCGAGATATTGGTGATCGTCGGCCAGGTGGTCCGCGGGCAGACCAGTCACTACAACGGCACCTCCGCGTTGAACAGCGCCTTGTTCTCGGTGATGGGCTTGGCGATCATGGTGCTGTTCATCGCGCACCTCCTGATCGGTGTCGTGCTGCTGATCCGGCGGATCCCCGACCGGGCCGCCGCGACCGCGGTCGGGTGGGGGCTCGGCCTGTCGCTGCTGGGCATGCTCGCGGCGATACCGATGGTGCTGCCCATGCAGGAGCCGGGGATCGACGGGATCTCCGGGGCGCACAGCGTGGGGGTCCTCGACGGCGGGCCGGGGCTGCCCGTGGTCGGCTGGAGCACCACCGGCGGCGACCTGCGGATCGGGCACTTCGTCGGGCTGCACGCCCTCCAGGCGCTGCCCCTCCTGGCGATCCTGCTGAGCCGGTTCGCCACCCGACTCGATGAGCGCACCCGCGTCCGGCTCCTGGTCGTCGCGGGCGGGGCGTACGGCGTACTCACCGTGATGTTGACCTGGCAGGCGCTGCGCGGACAGCCGCTGCTACGGCCGGACGCCGTGACCCTCGCGGCGGTCGCGGCCCTGGTGGTCACGACCGCGACCGCCGCCGGGCTCGTGCTGGCGCGCCGCCGCCGACCGGACCTGGCGCTGGCGGCATGACCGAAACGCTGTTCTCCCTGACCTTCGCGGTGGCCGCGCCGTTCTGGGCGCTGATGATCCTGCTGCCGCGCTGGTCGTGGACCGCCCGGATCATCGCCTCGCCGCTGATCGTCCTGCCGGTCGTGGTGATCTACGCGCTGCTGGTGCTGCCGGCGTTCGGTGAGGTGCTGCCGGCCGTGGCCTCGCCGACGCTGGCCGGGGTGCGGGACCTGCTCGGCACTTCCGACGGCGCGGCGGCGGGTTGGGCCCACATGATCGCGTTCGACCTGTTCGTCGGGCGGTGGGCGTGGTTGGACAGCCGGGAACGGGGGGTGCCGGCGCTGGTGATGGCTCCGGTGCTGCTGCTGACCATCCTGCTCGGACCGCTCGGTCTGGCCGCGTACCTCGCGGTCCGGACCCGGTGGCGGCGGCCGACGCCGCCGCCACCGGCCGGCAACGCCTAGGCTGACCGTCGTGAGCTGGCTGGCGCGACTGTTCGACCTACGGGACACGCTCGTGCGGATGGTGCTTCTCGACCTGACCGGGCTGTGCTACCTGCTCGTCGTCCCGCACTCCACCAGCACGCCCACGACGACACAGTGGATGCTCGCGGTGCCGGCGTTCGCGGTGGCGCTGGCGGCGCACCGTCGACCGGTCGTGAACATGGTGGCGCAGGCCGCCCTGCTGGCGGTCGCCATCAGCCTGATCGACGACCTCACCATCAACCAGGTCGGCGCCAGTTGGGCCTTGTTCGAGATGACCATGCGGGCGCGTGGCCCGCGGGCCATCTGGCTGGCCGCCGCGCTGCTGGTGGTGGTCGACCTGACCGACTCGATCGGCGACCCGCCACGCCGGTTCGCCTCCGGGGTCGTCGGGCTCGCCGTGGAGGTCGGCGTGCCGGTGCTGCTCGGCCTCGTCATCCGCGCCAACCGGGAGCTGGGTCGGCAGGCGCTGGAGCGGGCCCTCGCCGAGCAACGCCAGCACGAGTCGGAGAGCCGCGCCGCCCGCGCCGACGAGCGCAGCGCCATAGCCCGCGAGCTGCACGACGTCGTCGCGCACCACGTGGCGTCGATGGTCCTGCGGGTCGGCGTGGCCCGGCACGTGCTCACCGACCCGGACCCCCGGGTGGGCGAGGTCTTCGACGACGTGCACGGCACCGGCACCGCGGCCCTCGCGGAGCTGCGCCGGCTGGTCGCGGTGTTGCGAAACCCCGACGGGGTACGCGGCGACGCGGCGCTGACCGCGATCGAGCCCGCCGCGCTGCCGGCGGCGATCGGCGCGTCCATCGACCGGGCCCGACAGGCGGGTGTCACCGTGGAGGCCGATCTCGACGCGGCGATCGGTTCACTCGACGCGGTACGCGGCATGGCCGTGCTGCGGCTCACCCAGGAGGCGCTGACCAACGTGGCCAAACACGCCGGGACGTCAGCGGTGGCGCGGCTCGTCGTCGCCGTGCGCGACGGCACCGTGCACTGGGAGGTCACCGACACCGGCCGCGCCGGGGTGCCGGTTGCTCTCCCGGCCGGTGGCGGGCACGGCATCACCGGCATGCGCGAGCGCGTCGAGGTCCTCGGCGGCCGGTTGGAGGCGGGGCCGACCGGCACCGGCTGGCGGGTGCGCACCGCCCTCCCGGCCGTGGTCGGCGCCTCGGGCCGGAGCCCGGCCGGGTCGGTGCCCGGCGACCGTGCGGCTTCGGCCGGGTCGGCGCCCGGTGGCCCTGCGGCCTCGGCCGGGTCGGCGCCCGGTGGCCATGCGGCCTCGGCCGGGTCGACTCCCGGTGACCCTGCGGCCCCGGCGGCCTCCCGCACGCCGGAGCCGGCGTGATCCGGGTGTTGCTGGTCGACGACCAGCACCTCATCCGGGCCGGGCTGCGGATGCTCTGCGACGCCCAACCCGACGTCGAGGTCGTCGGGGAGGCCGACAACGGCCGCGAGGCGATCACGCTCGCCGCGCGGCTGCTGCCCGACGTCGTCGTCATGGACCTGCGCATGCCGGGCGTCGACGGGATCACCGCGACCAGCCGGATCCTCGCCGAACGCCCCGCCACCCGCATCCTGGTGCTGACCACGTTCGGCGACGACGACCACCTTTACCCCGCCCTGACCGCCGGCGCCTGCGGATTCCTGCTCAAGGACGCGCCCCCGACCGAGTTGCTGGACGGCATCCGCCGGGCCGCCGCCGGTGACAGCCCGTTCAGCGCGGAGGTGCTCCGACGTCTCGTGCGACGCGCGGTACACGCCCGCCCCGAGACACCCCGACCGGTGCCGGGGCTGACCGCCCGCGAACAGGACGTGCTGAACCTGGTCGCCGAGGGCCTGTCCAACACCGAGATCGGCGAGCGACTCCACATCGGCGTCACCACGGTGAAGACCCACATCACCAGTCTGATGACCAAGACCGACAGCCCCAACCGGGTACGCCTGGCCCTGTTCGCGCGTGGTGTCTGATCCGCTCCCGCCACGCGTCGCGGGGCGAGATGGTCAGGCCCGCATCCGCGCGGAGACGGCGATGACGAGCAGCAGCGGCACGATCAGCAACGCCGGGGCGACGACCGGCAGGTGCAGGGCGACGAGCGCGCCGACCGCCGCGCCGACCATGAGGGCCAGCAGGACCTGTGCCTTGGGGCGCAGGCTGCCCCAGGGGCTGCGGGCGGCGACGCCGGCGATCAGGCTGGTGAGCGTGCCGGTCAGGTACGTGGAGGACAGGCCGGGCACGCCGAACCGTTGGATCGCGCTGCTCTGCACGCCCAGCGCGACGGCGGACAGCATGAGCAGCGCGAGGTGCACCCGCGCGTCGGGGGTGTGCAGCGTGACCTCCCAGACGACGAGGAAGACGACGAACACCACCAGTTCCAGGACCAGCGCCCAGGTGACCCGTCGCGGCCAGACCGGGTCGTCCGGTTGCGCCGAGCCGACGACGCGGGCCCCCGCGAGGACACCGACGATGAAGCTGACGATCGCGCAGCCCGACGTCAGCGCCAGCTCGGCGTCGCCACGGCCCGCCGAGAGTCCGAGCAGGACCATGTTGCCGGTCATGACGCTGGCGAAGGCCCCGCCGAGGGAGAGGAACCCGAGCGCGTCGGCGCTGCCGGTCAGGAAGGTGAGCACGACGACGAGCGCGTGCCGTCGGCGCAGGAGGCGCGGGTCGTGCTGAGCTGCGAGGTCGGGCTGGATCACGCGGGGGACTGTGCTCGACACCGTCGGCCACCCTCCAGAGATTGTTCTTCGTATACACTTTGTCCGGACATGTTCACGGAGAGGCGACCAGGTGGCTGACGATCTGCGGGACAAGCTCGGCGCCCAACACCTGCCGTTACGCGATCAGGTCCTCACCGCACTGCGCACCGCGATCATCGACGGCGACTACCTGCCCGGTGAACGGCTCACCGAGGACCGGCTCGCCGAGGACTTCGGCGTCTCCCGCAACCCGGTCCGGGAGGCTCTCCGCGTCGCCGAGGCCGAAGGTTTCGTCCTGATCCTCCCCCGCCGGGGAGCGGTGGTCGCCTCACCGAGCAGCGGGACCATCGCCGACATGTTCGCCGTCCGCGAGCGCCTGGAGACGCTGGCCGCCCGGCTGGCCGCCGAACGGGCCACCCCCGCCGACGTGGCCGCCCTGCGGGCCCTGCTCGACCAGGGCCGCGAGGCGACCCAGCGACAGGACCTGGCCCGGGTCGCCGAGCTGAACAGCAGACTGCACCTGCGCATCCTGCAGATCAGCGGGAACCCCTGGCTGTCGTCGATCGCCAAGTCGCTCTACCTCCATGTCCAGTGGGTCTTCCGGCTCGGGGCGGCGGAACGCGCACCACACTCGTGGGCCGAGCACATCCAGCTCGTCGACGCCATCGAGTCAGGTGACGGCGACCGCGCCGAGCGGGCCGCGCTCGCGCACCTCGACGCGGCGTCCGCCGCTGCCCACGAGAACGCCGAGGGCGGCTACGGCCGGCCCTAACGGCCGCAGGCGTAACCCTGCATCCCGCGCGGGTTCGCACCGGCGGCCAGCACACCCGTCGCCGGGTCACGGGTCACGGCACAGAGCCGACCGAGGCTCCACCCGTCGACGACACGCACCTCGTGCCCGTACGCGCGCAGGGCCGCCGGCACGCTGTCGTCGTAGCGGTCCTCCACCACCAGGACGCCGGGCTCCGAGTCCCGTGGATAGAACGACCCCGGCAGGCCCAGCGTGTGCCAGGCCGGCGCGTCGATCGCCTCCTGCAGGGACCGACCGCCGACGAGGTGCCGCAGCAGGAAGGGCAACTGCCACTGGTCCTGCTGGTCGCCACCGGGTGTCCCACACGCCAGCACCGGCTCCCCGTCGCGGTGCACCATCGTCGGGCTCAACGTCGTACGCGGGCGCCGCCCCGGCGCCAACGACGACGCGAGCCCCTCCTCCAGCCAGAACATCTGCAACCTGCTGCCCAGCGGGAAGCCGAGTTCCGGGATGGTCGGCGAACTCTGCAACCACCCACCACTCGGGGTAGCGGAGATCATGTTGCCCCACCTGTCGACCACGTCGACGTGGCAGGTGTCGCCACGGGTCACCCCGTCCGACTGCACCGTCGGCTCTCCCGTC
Source organism: Micromonospora sp. WMMD1155 (assembly GCF_029581275.1). Lineage (NCBI taxonomy): Bacteria > Bacillati > Actinomycetota > Actinomycetes > Micromonosporales > Micromonosporaceae > Micromonospora > Micromonospora sp. WMMD1155. The sequence goes on along the minus strand of NZ_CP120742.1, from coordinate 5,804,657 downwards.
GTCGCGTCCGTCGGGTCGGCCCGCCGCCCGACACCGGGTCGGACGTGAGCCGGTAGGCGGGGCTGTGCCCCGTCGGGGCGCCCCGGCCGCAACTGAACCGACGCCCGGTCACCGACGAGGGCCGCCCGCTCCCGCGCGTACTCCCGGGAGAGCAGCGCCTTGGCGGGCACGTCCACGTCGTCGCCGTACCAGGCCTCCCGGTCGGCGAAGGCGAGCTTGAGCGCCTCGACCTGGGCGTGCACACCGGTAACGGTGTCCGGGTCGTACGCGGCGGGGTGGTCGAGCGCGTCGAGGGTGGCCAGCGCTTGCAACAGCACCGGGCCCTGACCCCAGAACCCGGTCTTCGCCACCGAGTAGCCGTGCCAGTCGATGGTGGCGGGCTCCTCCCAGGTCGCCGAGTACGCGGCCAGGTCGTCCCCGGTGACCAGACCGGCGTTCGGTCGGCCGCTGGAGTCCTGGAAGGGCCGTCGGCTGAACGCGTCGATCGCCTCGGCGACGAAACCCGTGCTCCAGGCGCGTCGCGCTGCCTCGATCTGCGCCTCCCGGTCCGCGCCGGCCGCCTGCCCCGCCTCCACCAGTCGGCGCAGGGTGTCCGCGTACGCCGGGTTGGTGACCAGCTCCCCCGCGCGCGGCGGTCGGCCGCCGCGCAGCCAGAGCGCGGCGGAGGTCGGCCAGTGGTCCTCGAACAACGACCGCACGGCGGCCACTGTGTCACCGACCCGGCCCACCAGCGGGTGACCGGCGGCGGCGTAGCCGATCGCCGGGTCCAGCACCTCGGCGAGGGTGAGTGTGCCGTGCTCGCGCAGCAGCAGGAGCCAGGCGTCCACGGCGCCGGGTACGGCCGCCGCGAGCGGCCCGGCCCCCGGGACGAGGTCCATCCCGAGGGACCGGAAGTGCGCGATGGTGGCGCCGGCCGGTGCCGGACCCTGCCCGCACAGCACCTTCGGTCCGGGGTCCCGCACGGTGGCCACGATGGCCGGGACCTCGCCGCCCGGCCCGTTCAGGTGCGGCTCGACCACGTGCAGGACGAACCCGGCGGTGACCGCCGCGTCGAAGGCGTTGCCGCCGCGTTCGAGGATGCCCATCGCCGCCTGGCTGGCGAGCCAGTGCGTCGAGGACACCATGCCGAAGGTGCCCTGCAACGTGGGTCGGGTGGTGAACGTCATGACAACACCTCACTGGGATCTGCGGTGCGAACGTCGGGGCCGGTGCCGTCCGGCCGGACCAGGTGGCAGGCGGCCATCCCGTCGCCGATCGCCGTCTGCGCCGGCACCTCAGTCGCGCACCTGTCGAACGCGAGCGGGCACCGGGTCCGGAACCGGCAGCCGGACGGCGGGTCGAGCGCGGAGGGCAGGTCGTCGCCGAGCAGCACCGGCTGACGCTGCCGTTGACGCACCGGGTCGGCCACCGGCGCGGCGGACAGCAGAGCCTGGGTGTACGGGTGGGCGGGCCGGGCGAAGATCCGCTCGCGGGTGCCCTGCTCGACGAGTCGGCCCAGGTACATGACGGCGATCTCGTCGGCCAGGTACTCGACGGCGGACAGGTCGTGGGTGATGAAGAGGCAGGCGAACCCGATGTCGCGTTGCAGGTCGGCGAGGAGGTTGAGCACCGACGCCTGCACCGACACGTCGAGCGCGCTGGTGGGTTCGTCGGCGATGAGCAGCATCGGTTCGGAGATCAGCGCCCGGGCGATGCTGACCCGTTGGCGTTGCCCACCGGACAGCTCGTGGGGGTAGCGACGTGCCACCTCGGCGCGCAGGCCCACCCGTTCGAGTTGCGGGGCGACGCGGGCGTCCCGTTCGCGCCGGGAGAGCCGCCTGCCCGACAGCCGCAGCGGCTCGGCCACGATCTCGCCGACCAGCATGCGCGGGTCCAGTGACGCGGCCGGGTCCTGGAAGACGATCGACACCGCGCCACGGTGCGGGCGCAGCCGCCGTCGGGACAGGTGGGTGACGTCGGTGCCGGCGATCCGGATCGTCCCGGCGGTGGGTTCGACCAGCCGCACCACGCAGCGGCCCACCGTCGACTTGCCGGAGCCGCTCTCCCCCACCAGCGCCGTGACCCGCCCCCTCGGGATGCTGAGGGACACCCCGTCCACGGCGCGGACCGGGCCGAAGTGCATCACCAGGTCCTCGATCTGCAGGGCGTTCGGCTGCGGCGTCATCGGGTCGCCTCCTGGGTGGGGCAGGGGTGCCAGCAGGCCGCGAGGTGGTCCCCGCCGCCGATGCCCGCAAGCGGCGGGGCGGCGTCGCGGCACGTGGTGTCGGCGGCCGGGCAGCGGTCCGCGAAGGTGCACGCGTCGGGTTGCGTCGACAGCACCGGCACCAAGCCGGGGATCTCGGTCAACCGGTGCGTGCCGGCGTGCCGCCCCGGCCGCGGTGACGCCGACAGCAGCCCGGCGGTGTACCGGTGCCGGGGGTGTGCGAACAGGTCGTCCACGGGTGCCCGCTCCACGACGCGCCCCGCGTACATGACGACGACGCGGTCCGCGATGTCGGCGATCACGCCCAGGTCGTGCGTGATGATGAGGACACTGGTGCCGAGCCGGTCCCGCAGGTCGCGAAGCACCTGCAGGATGCCGGCCTGGACGGTGACGTCCAGCGCGGTGGTCGGCTCGTCGGCCACCAGCACCTTCGGGCCGCAGGCCACCGCCATCGCGATCATCACGCGTTGCCGCATGCCACCGGAGAGCTGGTGCGGATAGGTGTCGACCCGAAGGGCCGCGGACGGGATGCCGACGAGCGTCAGCAGCTCGACGGCGCGGGCCCGGGCGGCCCGTCGGGACATCCGCTCGTGGACCTGGAGCACCTCCCCGATCTGCCGCCCCACGGTGAGCACCGGGTTCAACGACGTCATCGGCTCCTGGAAGATGTAGGCGATCTCCTGCCCGCGTACCCGGCGCAACGCCGACTCGCGGGCGCCGACCAGCTCGGTGCCGTCGAGGCGTACGGAGCCGGTGATCCGGGCGCTGCCGGGCAGCAGACCGGCGATGCTCATCGCGGTGACGCTCTTTCCGCACCCCGACTCACCGACCATCCCGACGATCTCCCCGGGGGCGAGGTCCAGGCTGACGCCGTCCACCGCCGAGACGGTGCCGGTCTCGGTCGGGAAGGACACCGAGAGGTCGCGGATCTCCAGCACGGGCGCGGTGACCGTGGTCATCGGCGCTCTCCCTTCGGGTCGAGGGCGTCCCGCAGGGCGTCACCGAAGACGTTGAACGCCAGCGCCAAGCCCATGATCGCCACACCGGGGAAGACCGCCGCCCACGGTGCCCGGGCGGCGAACTGCTGAGCGGTCGCCAGCATGGTGCCCAGGCTGGGCGCCGGTGGCTGGATGCCGAGGCCGAGGAAGGACAACACCGCCTCGCCGAGGATCGCGGCCGGGATGGCGACGGTGGCCTGCACCAGGATCACCGACGTCGCGTTCGGCAGGATGTGCCGGGCCAGCACCCACAGGTCACTCGCCCCGTCCACCACGGCCGCCGCGACGAAGTCCAACGACTTGAGGCGCAGCGTGTCCGAGCGGACCACCCGGATCACCCCGGGGATCTGGGCGATGCCGATGGCCACCGCGGCGTTGCCGAGGCTGGCTCCCCGGATGGCCGCCAACCCCACCGCCATGATCAGGAACGGGAAGGCGAGCAGCAGGTCGGTGAAGCGCGAGATGACCGCGTCCCAGGCGCGGAAGTAACCCGCCGCCAGCCCGAGTGGCACCCCGATGACCAGGGAGGTGACCACCGCCAGGAGCCCCACCTGCAACGACGCCCGGGCGCCGAGCATGATGCGGGACAGCACGTCGCGGCCGAGGTCGTCGGTGCCGAGCACGTGCCCGGCGGTGCCAGGAGGTGCGAGGGTACGGGCGAAGTCGGTCTGGTCGACGGAGTACGGCGCGATCCACGGCGAGAGCAGCGCGATGACCGCCGCGAGCGCGAGGACGACGAAACTGACCACCGCGAGGGGGTTGCGGCGCAGCCGACGCAGCACCCGCGTACGCCTGGTGACGCCGACCGTGGTCTCCGCCACCGGTACGGTGAGGACGGTCATGCCGGATCTCCCGTCACCCGGATGCGGGGGTCGATGACCGAGTAGAGCAGGTCCACCAGGAAGTTGATCACGATGTAGGCGGTCGCGGTGAGCAGGACGACGGCCTGGATCACCGGGTAGTCCCGTTGGAACACCGCGTCGATGGTCATCTTGCCGAAGCCCGGGAGCCCGAAGATCTGTTCGGTGACCACCGCGCCCGAGATCAGTCCTCCGAGTTGGAGACCCACCACGGTCACCACCACGATGAGGCTGTTGCGCAGCGCGTGCCGGGTGATGACGGCACGTGGTCGCAGGCCCTTCGCCTTCGCGGTGCGGACGTAGTCCGACGAGAGCGAGTCCAGCATCGCCGAGCGGGTCTGGCGCATGATGATGGCGGCGAGGCCGGTCCCGAGGATCACCGCCGGCAGCACGATGTGGTGCAGGTTGTCCACGGGGTCCTCCAGGATCGGCACGAAGCCGGAGGCGGGGAACAGCCCGGTCGCCACGGACAGGTAGAGGATCGCGAGCAGCCCCAGCCAGAAGTGCGGCACCGACAGGCCGATCAGCGCCAGACCGTTGGCCAGCCACTCCGCCGGCCGTCCGCGACGCACCGCCGCGAGCACGCCCGCGCCGACCCCGAGCGCCGAGGCGATGAGGATCGCCAGGACGGACAGCTCGACCGTCACCGGCAGGGCGGTCGTGAGCATCGACGAGACCGGCGTGCCGGTGCGGATGGACACCCCGAAGTCGCCCTGCGCCATGCGCTCCACGTACTGCGCGAACTGGACCGGCAGCGGTTGGTCCAGCCCGTAGTGCCGGCGGATCGCCTCCAACGCCTCCGGTGACCGGTCCTCGCCGGCGAGGGCGAGGGCCGGGTCACCGGGCAGCGCCCGTACGCCGACGAAGACCACGACCGTCGACAACAGCAGGGTCAGGGCCGACTGCCAGGCACGGGTGAGCAGGTATCGGGCCACCGTGACCTACTTGGCGAAGCCGGCGAAGCCCGCCCGGAGCACACCGTCCGGGAAGACCTGCAGGCCCTGGATCTGCTTGCTGACGGCGGTCAGGTTCCGCTGCCGGTAGAGGTAGATGAGCGCGTCGTCCTGCTGCAGCAGGGTGACCGCCTGCCCGTACAGCTTCTTGCGCTCCTCGACGTCGCCGGCCTGGCGGGCCTGGGTCAGCAGTGTGTCGAGCTGCGGGTTGCTGTAACCGGCGACGTTCTGGCTGGCCCCGGTGCCGACGAAGTTCGTGATGTTGGCGTCCGGGTCGATGCGCCCGCTCCAGCCGAGCTGCAACAGCTCGAAGTTGCCGCGGTCCTGCTCGTCGAGGAGCGACGAGTACTCGACCGGGTTGATCTTCAGGTCGAACCCGCCGTCCTTGACCATGGACTGCAGCGCCTGGGCGAGCCGCAGCGTGTCGGGGGTGTTGGACGCGAGCATCGTCACCGGGTACGGCGTCTGCACACCCGCCTCGGTGAGCAACTGCTTGGCCTTGGCGGGGTCGTGCGCCGGGCAGGTCTGTGCCTCCGGCGAGGAGAACGGGCTCGCGGGTGAGATCGGCGAGCAGGCGGCGGTGTGCACGCCGTTGAAGACCGCGTCGACGAGCGCCTTGCGGTCGATGGCGTGCTCGAACGCCTGTCGTACCTTGGCGTTCTGCGCGAGGGGCCGGTTGATGGGCTTCGGCGCGGTGCCGACGCCGTCGACGTTGCCGACGTTGATGGTCAGCCCCTGGTACCCGAGGGACTGCGACTGCAGGACGGAGACCGCGGCGTCCTGCCGCAGGGAGGCGACGTCCTGGGTGGACACGCTGTCGGCGACCTGCACGTCGCCGGAGCGCAGGTTGGCGGCGCGGATGCTCGCGTCGGTGAGGATGCGCCACGAGATGGCGTCGAGGTGCACCGTGCTCGCGTCGTAGTAGTTCGGGTCTCTCACGACGTCGATCGAGTTCTGGGGCACCCGCTTGGCGAACTTGAAGGGACCGACGCAGACCGGTGCGGAGGCGAAGTCGTCGCCGAGGCTCTGCAGCGCCGTGGCGCTCATGATCATGCCGGCCCGGTCGGCGAGAGCGCCCAGCAGCGGCGCGAACGGTTGCTTCAACCGCAGGACGACGGTCTGCGCGTCCGGGGTGTCGACGCCGTCGATGGGACCGAGTTCGCTCTTGCGCGCCGATCGGGAGTTGGTGAGGTGGCGTTGCAGGGTGGCCTTCACCGCGGCGGAGTCGAACGGCGTCCCGTCCGCGAAGCGGACGCCCGGGCGCAGCGGGATGGTCACCGTCCGGCCGTCGCCGCTCGTGGTGGGCAGCGCGGTCGCGAGTTGGGGTACGACCTGCGCCTTCTCGTCGACGTCGTAGAGCTTCTGGCACATCGCCTGGAAGACGTAGCGGGAGTAGAGGCTTCTCGACAGCGTCGGGTCCAACGCGTCGGGCTCGGCGGACAGGGCGATGACGAGCTTGCCGCCCTGCTTCACGGCGGCCGGGTCGGCCGGCGTACCGAAGGAGTCCTGGCCGGCCGACTGGTCGCCGCCGGACTGGTCGCCGCCGCCGCTGTCGGACACCGGTGAGCAGGCGACGACCGCGCAGACGACGGTGGCCGCCGCGACCGCGGCCCGCAGAGAACGGCTCGTGTCGCTGACAAAGAGGTTCGTCATGGAGAGCTCCTCGAATGGGCGATTCGGGGAGCGTATGTTGTATACGATGACCGCCGCAAGACCTCCCTGAATGGCTTTCCGAAGCCCGGCCGACCCCCTTCGCGCTCCGGCGGCGATCAGCTCGCGGTCCGGGTCCGGCCGCCCCGCACGAGGCTGAGCAGGACGACCAGCGCGAGCACCGCCACCACCGCGCTGAAGATCTCGCCGGCGGGCCGCAACCCGATCGTCTGGATCAGCAGGCCGACCCCGACCGCGGGCACGCCGAGCATCGCGAACAGGATGGCGAAGAAGGTCGACACCGCCTCGGCCCGGTGCTGCGGCGCGGTCTTCATCGTGATCGTCGCGACGCCGTCGCCGACCGCCACACCGGACGCGACCCCGACGACCGCCGCGCTGACGAAGAGCGTCGCCAGCAGGGCCATCCACATGCTGAACGCGAGCAGGCCGGCCCCCACGACCAGACCGACGCAGGCGTAGGCCAGAGCGGCGCGCGAGGACAGGACGCGGGTCAGCAACTGACCGAACGCGGCACCGGTGAAGGCCACGAAGACCACGAGCGCGGCCAGGGTGTGCGACCCCTCGTGCAGGACCATGCCGAGGAACAGGCCGGTCACCGACGTCAGCACTCCGAGAGCCGCGAAACCCGCCCCGGCGGTGATCGCCGAACGGACGAAGTCGCCCCGGATGGCCGGCGGCACCGACAACCGTTGCACCCGCAGGGTCACCGGTGAACGCTCCCGCACCGTCTCCGGCACACCGCGCATCACGATGATCGCGATGACCGCCAGGACCAGCACGATCGCCCAGGGCAGCCGGAGCGGGTCCGGGGCCACGTCGGACACGATCCCGGACAGCAGCGTGCCGGTGGCGAGACCACCCAGGTTCGCGAAGATCGACACGGTGGCGGCCCGTTTCGGATGCCGACGGCTGATCAACTCCGCCAGCGCCGCCGTCGCCGCGCCGATGATCAGCGCCGCGGAGAGACCGGCGATGATCCGACCCACGATGATCATCGCCAGGTCCACGGCGAACAGGAAGACCGCGTCGGCGGCGACCGACAGGACCAGCGCGATGAGGATGACCGGACGACGGCCGATCTGGTCGGAGAGCCGACCGAAGACCAGCAGCCCGATGACCACGCCCAACGCGTACAACGCGTAGACGACGGTCACGGTCAACGACGAGAACCCGAACTCCATCTCGTAGAGCGGGTAGAGCGGGGTCGGCACGGTGGTGCCCACGAGCGTGATCCAGAACGCGAACGAGACCCGTGCCGCGCCGGACGGGGAACCGGACCGTGTCACAGGTACAGCATGGTCTCGGTCCCGGACCGAGGTGCGCCAACCGACCTAAACGCCCTCATCAGGTGGTGGGACAGGCGCGACGCGGTGGGAGGCGGCCGGGACCGCGCGCCTCCCACCGCGTACTCCTAGGAGTTGTACGCCTGCGCCGTCACCCGGGCCCGACGAGCCAGGCCGGGCCGCGCGGGCCACGACACCCGCACCTCGCGGGTCTCCCCCGGCAGGAGCCAGAAGTAGTTGTCGTCGTAGCGGGCCGGCAGAACCCTCGCACCCTGCTCGTCACGCACGGCGAGCCGCACCAACGCGGCGACCGTACGACCCTGGTTGCGAACCGTCGTGGTGACCGTGTTGCGGCCGTCCACCACACGGACGGTGCCCGACGAGGTGGACAGGCGGGTGCTCGGCAGGTCGTTGAGCGCCCGCATCTGCTCGGCCTTGTCGTAGCGCCAGTAGGTGTTCTCGGTGAGCAGCCGGTCACGGCCGTCGCGCAACTCCAGGCGGACCAGGTGCAGCCCGCCTCCGTCCGGCGCGGCGAGCGGGAAGACCGCCGCCGTCGCCGAACGAGCCACGTCCACCCGCTGCCGCTGCGGCGTCCCCACCTGCCGACCGAACAGGTCGTACCGCCGGGCGGTGACCGTCACGCCGGTGAGCGCCGCCGCGGTGTGGTTGACCACCCGGACCTGCCAGGTGCCCGGGTCGGCCTGCACGTGCAGCGGCTCGCAACCCTTGCGGGCGCCGTAGTAGGCGCCGTTCACGTCGAGGTCGTAGTCGTAGGTCTGCCAGACCGTGCTGTGCCACGCCGGGTGCGACATCCACAGCAGCAGGCCGGTGGCGTCCTGCCACAGGTTGGCGTTCCACGCCTCGAACATGGCGCGGTGGCTCTCGTAGTTGACGAACTGCGCCCGGGTGGCGAACTCGTCGAGCGAGCCGGACTCCCCGAGCCGCGCGTCGATGGCCGCCTGGTACGTCCCGACGCGCTGGTTACCGATCGTCGACCAGTCGTGGTAGTTCCACACCTCGCTGATCGGCCACTCCTTCGCGTCGCCGACGAGGTTGCGCATGCTCTCCGTCACCGACACGACCGGCATGCCGATCTCGGTGTGGAAGCCGAAGGAGTCGGCCTCGTACATCGCCACGTCGGTGTAGGTGCTCGGGTCGACCCAGTGGTACGGCCCGCGCCCGCTGACGATGCCGCTGGCGGAGTTGGGGATGTAGAGGATCTCCGGGTGCTCGGTGCTGACCGCCTGCTTGAGACCGGCGTCGACGATCGGCGGCGGGTCACCCTCGTTGGCGCCGCACCACACCACGATGCTGGGGTGGTGCCGGAACCGCCGGATCGTGTCGGCGGCGATGTCCACGTAGCCGGGCGGGTTGGGCAGGAACCCGCCGGCCTGCCAGAAGTCGTTCCAGACCAGGATGCCCTGCTCGTCGCAGGCCCGGTACAGCTCCTCGCGGTTGCTGCTGCCGAGCCAGTTGCGGATCATCGTGAAGTTCATGTCGCGGTGCATCTCGACGGTGTCGGCCAGCCGGTCGGGCAGCACCCGGCGCAGCAGCTCGTCCCAGCCCCAGTTGCCGCCCCGGGCGAACACCGGCACACCGTTGACGGTGATCTTCAGCTCGGTGATCTTGTTGCTGACCGACTTCACGTCGGTCCACGACCGCCCGTCGTCCGACACCTGGATGACGAAGTCGCGGGCGTACGCCTGCTCCCAGACGATGGAGACTTGGTCGAAGGTGACCGGTGCGCCCAGGTCGACCTGGATCCACTGGTCGTCCTCGAACGTCGACGACCACCGGGTGCGGGGGTTGCCGTCGACGGCCCGGTCCGGTCCGTTGGAGTCGCCGTCCGACGACGACGCGCTGGCGACCTTGCCCAGGGCCAGGTCCACATCCGGCTCGGCCTGCCGCCGCACCGAGAGCGTCCACATGGACACCCCCCACGAGGTCACCCGCGCACCGGTCTGGATGCGCAGGTGCCGGGCGGTCCGGCTGGCGAACGTCTCGACCTGCTCGGCGCGGCTGCCCAGCGGGGTGTCGTTGCTGACCGACGTCACGTCGGTCCAGGCGTCCCCGTCGGCGGAGACCTGCACGCGGTAGTCCAGCGCGTACGCCTGCTCCCAGACGATGGTGACCCGGTCGAAGTCGACAGCCGCGCCGAGGTCGACCTGGATCCACTGGTCGTCCTCGGCCTTTGAGGCCCAGCGGGTTGCCGCGTCGCCGTCGACGGCCTTGGCGGCCACGTTGGTGTCGTTCTCCGCCGACGAGGCGGTCGCGTCGCGGCGCAGGGCGAGGTCCGGGCCGGTGCCGTCGGCCACCGACAGCGCGTACATCGAGATGCCCCAGCCGGTCGCGCGCTGACCGGCCTGGATGCGGACGTGCCGGGCGTGCTGCCGGTCGAACGTGACGGTCTGCGTCGCCGCCCCGTCGACGAAGTCCAGGGCGGGCTTGCCGGGCGGCGAGATCACGATCGGCTGGTGCCAGTCGTACGCGAACTGCCGGACGCCGAAGCGCAGCTCACGCCGGTCGCTGACCGCGCGCTTGACGGTGGCGGTGAGCGTGAGGTCGTACAGGTGGGGGTCGCCGTAGCCGTTGGGCCACCAGAGCCGGGGTTTGCGCAGGCGCAACGCGGGGAAGCGCTCCGGCGCGAAGGTGACGGTGGTGCTCCCGCCGGCGGGGACGGTGGCGGTGGACTCGACGCGTACCTTGTCGAACTCGGCGCGGACGGTGACCGTGGTGGCGGTGGCCGTCGCGTTGCGGACCGGCACCCGGATGGTGACCTCGGCGGTGTCGGTTCGGGGCAGGTCCGGCAGCGTGGTCTGCACGTGCGGGTCGCCGACGACCACGGGGCCGGTGCTGCGCAGCCGGACGTGGTCCCAGAGGCCGGTGACCCGGTCGCGGACGGCGGGCATCCAGTCCCAGCCGGACACCGCCAGGTAGGTCGGCGCGTCGAGGTAGTGGTGCGCCGACTGGAGGAAGGTACGCCCGTCGGGGCCCTTGTCGCCGGGGGTGCCCTGGTGCGGCATCGGGGTTACCCGCACGGCGAGTACGTGCTCGCCCCGGTGACCGGCGAGGGCGTCGGTGATGTCGAAGGCAGCCCGCGCGAAGGGGTGCTTGACGCTGCCGACCTGCACACCGTTGACCCAGGCGGTCGCCTCGTGGTTGATGCCGTCGAACTCCAGCCAGATCCGCCGACCGGCCGAGGTGTCCAGCTCGCGCGGCAACCGCAGGGAGCGCCGGTACCACCAGGTGTGCCGGGACAACGCCTCGGGGATGCGCATGTTGTTGAAGCCGGACACCGGGTCGGGCAGGTGGCCCTGCTCGACCAGCGTGCCCAGCACGGTGCCGGGCACCGTCGCCGGCAGCCAGGACCGGACGTCGACACCGGCCCGGGAGAGTTCGGCGCCGTCGGCGGTGCCCGCGAAGTCGTCCATCGTCAACGACCAGCCCGACTCCAGCGGCACCGTGCCGTCGGCGGCGACGGTGAGCGCGGGGGCCGGACCGGTGTTGCCGCCCTCCCAGCTCGTCCAGCCCTCGGCCGTCGGCCGAGGCGCCAGGGGCACGCCGTACACCTGGAAGCCGTTGAGGCCCACCGGGTTGCTGTTCGAACGCTTCGTGGCGGTCATGCGGATCCAGCGGGCGTCGACCGGCTCGGGCAGCTTGATGGCCTGCACGCCGCCCTGGCCCTCGGTCGTCTCGTAGATCGACCGCCAGGTGCGGCCGTCGGTGGAGACCTCGATCCGGTACGCCGTGGCGGCGCTGGAGAGGATCTCGTCGCCGTCGGTCTCGGTGTAGTTGCCGTCGAACGGCCCGTCGGCGAGCGTCGCCTCGAAGACCAGGGTGACGGCCTCGACCCGGCAGAGCGCCTGCAGGTCCACCGAGATCCACTGTGGATCGGCGTTGCCCGCCGCCCGCCAGCCACTCCCCCGGACGCCGACCTGCGGCAGACCGTCCACGGCGAAGGTCGCGGGCGTCGGCGCGTAGTCGGTCGAGGAGACCGCGACCGGCCGGTAGCGGGCGAGGTCGGTCGGCTGCGGGGTGGCAGGCGGCGCCGCCGGGGCGGCGGCTACGGCCGCGTCCGGGAGGACCGCGGCCGCTCCGACCGACGCGAGCAGCGTGGCTCCGGCGGAGAGGAAGGTACGCCGCGACAGGGACGATGGCTCGGACATTCTGCCTCCAGACGTGACAACGTTGTCAGACGAGGGTCCGTGACAACGTTGTCAGATCGTGGCCGCATGTTTCGCCGGAGTCAAGAGGCCGAGTCGATCGTGATCACAAGAACACGGATACGCGCGGTGATCCATGTCGGACCGCACCAACCGGCGTGGCCCGGCCCGTCCGGACGTCCTGCCACCGCTGCCGGTGATCGGATTCGGCCAGGCACCCCGATCCTGCCCGACGGGCTGGCGGCGGCGAGGTTGGCGGGGGCGGTTGGCACGCTGCCTGTGGAGCTGATGTCGCAAACGAATCAGCGCGGGTGGTCGCAGCCCTCGCGGGTGGATCCCCGAACCATGACCGTCAGCCGTCGGTGGGGCGAACATCGAGGTTGATGTCGCAAACGATTCAGCTCCACAGGCACCGACCAACACCCTCGGCCCACGCGGCGCGGAGCGAGCGCGGGATGCTGCGGCCACCGGGTGCGGATGACGGGCGGTCAGCTCGACGCCGGGCCCTCGCCGCGCCGACGGTCGCGACGGTGGTACTCGGGGCGGAGCTTCGCGGCGGCGAACGCCCCCTTCACCGCCGCCGAGAGCGCGACGATGTCGTACGCGCCGTGGTGGCGCCGGCCGTTGATGAAGAAGGTCGGGGTGCCGGTGACGCCGCTCAGGTCGGCCGACTCGACGTCCTCGGCCACCCGGTCCACACCCATCCGTCCGGCCATGTGCTCCCGGAACATGTCGAGATCCAGGTCGAGCTGCTCGGCGTAGCCCAGGATGTCGGTGGGGTTGAGCGCGTCCTGGTGGGTGAGGAGCAGGTCGTGCATCTCCCAGAACGCGCCCTGCTCCCCCGCCGCCTCGGCGGCCTCGGCGGCGAGCTGGGCGTGCGGATGGACATCGGTGAGCGGCAGGTGCCGCCAGACGTACCGGACGTTGGCGAAGTCGGCGAGCATCTCCCGCACCACCGGCTCGGCCTGCCCGCAGTAGGGGCACTCGAAGTCGCCGTACTCGACGACCGTCACCGGCGCGTCGAGCGCCCCGCGCATGTGGTCGCGCCCCGACTCGACCGGAAGCCTCAGGTCGACGATGGCCTCGGTGACGCCGAGCAGGGCGCGCGCACGTCGCGTCGGCGAGAGTCGGGCGACGGCACGGAACACCAGCCAGGTCACGACCGACGAACCGACCGTCGCGACCAGGATGCCGAACTTCGCCTCGTCGAGCGCCGGGCCGTGCAGGGCGTGGGTGGCGATCAGCAGGGCGACGGTGAACCCGATACCGGAGACCGTGCCCACTCCCGCCACGGCCACCCAACCGACGGGCGGCCGGAACCGGTTGCCGCTCAGCCGGGCCACCAGCCACGAGGTGGCCACGATCCCCGCCGGCTTGCCGACGACGTACGCCGCCACGACGCCGAGCGTCACCGGGGAGGTCAGGGCCCGGGACAGCAGCTCGCCGTCGAGCACGATCCCGACGTTCGCCAGGGCGAAGAGCGGCACGATCACGTAGCTCGCCCACGGGTGGTAGAGGGTCTGCAGCCGCTCGTTCGGCGACAGCGCCGAGGTGAGACCGGCCTGGGCCATCCGGGCGAGCTGCGGGGTGGGCTGTTCCCGGAAGAGGCGGAACTGGTCGCTCGCCCGTTGAAGCTCGTCCCGCCCGGGGGCGTACGCGTAGGTCAGCAACCCCATGATCAGGCCCACCACGACCGGGTCGACACCGGACTCCGAGACCGCGACCCAGGCCGCCAGCCCCAACAGCGCGTAGACCGGCCCGAACCGCACGCCCCACGCCCGGACGAGCAGCACGACACCGAAGATCGCCGCCGCGACGAGCAACGCCATGGGCGAGGGGTGATCCGGGTACGCGATGGCCAGCACCGCGATCGCGACCAGGTCGTCGACGACGGCGACGGTCAGCAGGAAGCCGCGCAGCCGGTCGGAGAAGCGCGGCCCGAAGACGGCGAGGGCGCCGAGTGCGAGCGCCGTGTCGGTCGCCATCACGGCACCCCACCCGGCGGCGGTGGTCTGCCCCGCGTTGAACGCGAGGTAGATCCCGATCGGCACGAGCATGCCGCCGAACCCGGCCAGCATCGGCAACGCCAGTCGCCGCCGTTCCCGCAGCTCGCCGATGTCGAACTCGCGACGCAACTCCAGCCCCGCGACCAGGAAGAAGAATGTCATCAACCCGCTGTTGACCCAGGTCCGCAGGTCGTGCGACACCGGCCAGTCACCGAGCCGGACCGAGAAGGTGGTGCTCCAGACCGACTCGTACGACGACGAGTGCAGGTTCGCCCACACGAGGGCCACCACCGCGGCGACCACTACCACCCGCGCACCGCCGGTCTCGGTGCGCAGGAACGCGCGCAGCGGAGCGTTGAACCGCCCCTCCCAGACGGTCCGGTTGGTCATCATCCGGCGCGGGCTGTTGCTCGTCACGGGACAATCTTCGTTGACCCGACCGACACGCGGTCGCGATTGAGGCACATGGCCGACCGACCGTCGTGGGGCGGGAACCCCCTACTCCTCCTCGGTGAACACGGCGGCGCGGCGCTGCCGGATCGCCGGGAGGACGGCGACCACGAGCGCGGCGACGGCCAGGACCAGGAACACCGCGGAGAGCGGTCGGGTCACGAAGACCGACGGGTCGCCACGGGAGATGATGAGCGCACGTCGCAGGTGCTCCTCCAGCAACGGGCCGAGGACGAAGCCGAGCAGCAGCGGCGCCGGCTCGCACCCGCACTTGATCAGCAGGTAGCCCAGGATCCCGAAGAACGCGATCGCGTAGACGTCGTACGCGTTGAAGTTCAGCGAGTAGGTGCCGATCGCGGCGAACAGGATGATCATCGGGAACAGCACCTGGTACGGGATGCGCAGCATGCGCACCCAGAGGCCGATCAACGGCAGGTTCAGCAGCAGGAGAATCACGTTACCGATCCACATCGACGCGATCAGACCCCAGAACAGCGCCGGCTCGTCGTTGATGACGTTCGGGCCGGGGGTGATGCCGTGGACGATGAACGCGCCGATCATCAGAGCCATCACCGGGTGCGCGGGCAGACCCAGGGTGAGCAGCGGGATGAACGACGTCTGCGCGGCGGCGTTGTTCGCCGACTCGGGACCGGCGACACCCTCGATGGCGCCGTGCCCGAACTCCTGCGGCCGCTTCGAGACCCGCTTCTCGACGGCGTACGAGGTGAACGAGGCGAGCACGTGGCCGCCCCCGGGCAGCACACCGAGCGCGGCGCCGAGACCGGTGCCCCGCGCGATCGGGGCAACGATCCGACGCCGGTCCTCCCGGGTCGGCCAGAGGTTGGTCACCCGGTCGACGATCGCCGTACGGGTCTGCTCGTTCTCCAGGTTGCGCAGGATCTCGGCCACCCCGAACAGGCCCACGGCGACCGACACGAAGTCGATGCCCCCGTACAACTCCCGCTGCTCGAACACGAACCGGGGCGTCCCGGTGTAGATGTCCTGGCCGACAGTGCCGAGCAGCACGCCGAGCGCGATCATCGCCAGCGCCTTGAGGGCCGTGCCGCGCGCCAGCGCGATCGACACGATCAGGCCGAACAGCACGAGCGAGAAGTAGTCGGCCGGGCCGAACTTCAAGGCGACGCCGGCCAGCGGTGGAGCCGCGGCGGCCAGCGCCACGGTGGCGACCGTACCCGCGACGAAGGACCCGATCGCCGCGGCCGCGAGGGCCGGTCCGGCCCGGCCCTGGCGGGCCATCTCGTGCCCGTCCAGCGCGGTGACCGCCGCGGACGACTCACCGGGCAGGTTGATCAGGATGGCGGTCGTCGAACCACCGTACTGCGCGCCGTAGTAGATGCCGGCCAGCATGATCAGCGCCGTCACCGGTTCGAAGCTGAACGTGATCGGCAGCAGCATCGCCACCGTCGCGGTCGGCCCGATACCGGGCAGGACGCCCACCGCGGTGCCGAGCAGCACACCCACGAAGCAGTAGAGGACGTTCTGGACCAGGAGGGCCGTCGAGAAGCCCAGCGCGAGGTTGTCGAGGAGTTCCATGCCTCAATCCGGATGCCGCGTCAGAACACCAGCCACGGGCCCCACAGGGGGATCCGCAGCTGGAGTCCGACGACGAAGATGAGCGTGCTGGCCACTGTCAACCCGGCGGTCACGGCCACCGCCGTGAGCGGCCGCACGCGTTTGCTGGCCAGCGTCGTGAGCAGGGCGGTCACCGCCGTCGTCGGGACGAAACCGAGACCCCGGACGGTGAAGCCGAAGAACAGGACCGCGAGCACGATGACGGCGACCGCCCGCCACGGGACGGGCCCGAACGAGATCACCTCACCGGCGACGAGGCCCTTCCCGACGATCGCCAGGCCCAGGGCGACCACGGCCGCGCCCACCAGCAGTGGGAAGGCACCCGGGCCCATCCGGGTGGGGGTGCCCAGCTCGTAGCCGAGCGCCCCCACCACGAACGCGCCACCGATCAGGACGAACACGCCCCCGGCGAGGACGTCCGGGAACGAGCGATGGCGGTCCACCTCAGGACACCTTGACCCCGGCGTCGGCAATGATCTTCGCCCAGGTGCCGAGCTGCTCGTCGAGCTTGGCCCGGTGCGCCTCCGGTGTCGCGTCCTGGGCCGGGACCGGGGCGGTGCCGAGCTTCGCCATCTGCTCGATGACCCCCTGGTCGGCCAGCGCCACCTTCAGCGCCTCGGACAGCTTCTGGACGATCTCCGGCGGCGTGTCGGCCTGTACGTAGAGCCCGTGCCACACGCTGACCTTCAGCTGCGGCAACCCGGCCTCGGTGGTGGTGGGCAGGTCGGGAAGGCTCTTCACCCGCTCGGGCGTGGTGACCGCGTACGCCTTCACCTTCCCCGCGGCGATCTGGCCGCTGGTGTTCGTCGTCTGGTCGCACATGAAGTCCACCTGCCCGCCGACCAGGTCGGTCAACGCGGGGCCGGTGCCCTGGTACGGGACCTCCTGGAGCTTCACACCGGTGGCGGTCTGGAACAGCAGGCCGCACAGGTGGGAGGCGGCTCCGATGCCCGCGTTGGCCAGCGTGACAGTGCCGGCGTTCGCCTTCACGTGGGTGACGAGGTCCGGGAGCGTCGCGGGCGCGAAGTCCTTCCGGGCGACGATCGTCATCGGCACCTCGGTGACCAGACCGACGGTCTCGAAGTCGTCGAGTGGCTTGTAGCCCAGGCTCTTGTACAGGGCGGGCGCCGTCGACATGCCGATGTGGTGCATGAGCACCGTGTAGCCGTCCGACTTGGCCCGTGCGACCTGGCCGGCACCGACGGTGCCGCCGGCACCCTCGACGTTCTGGACGACGATCTTGCCGCCGAGCTTCGCGGCCATCGGCTCGGCGATCATGCGGGTGACCGTGTCCGTCGGTCCGCCGGCGCTGAACGGCACGACGATCGTGATGTTCTGGTCCGGGTAACCCGCGGCGTCGCCTCCGCCGGTGGCGCCCCCGTTTCCGGAGCAGGCCGTGACGAGCCCGATCACGCCGAGCGCGGCGATCATCCGTCCGGTGGCGCGGTAACTGCTGGTCGTTCCCATACGGCGGCCCTCCGCATCAGCGCATGGACATTCTTCGGTGGCTTCGAGAACCCAGTCTCTGCTGGTCGGGGCACGCGTGGTGTCAGAGAAATCCCAAGAACTTCCGGACCGCGCGAGCGCCGGTCCGGGCCGTACAATCCGCTGGTATGCGGATAACCGTCATCGAGGATGACGACCGCGTGGCGCGGGGTCTGGTGACCGTCCTGACCCAGGCGGGCTTCGAGGTCCACCGGGTCGCCACGGCTGCGGAGGCGGTGCGCGCCGCGCCGTCCGACGTGGTCCTCGTCGACCTGGGTCTCCCCGACGGCGACGGGCTCGACGTGATCCGCAGATTGCGTGACCATCCGCAGACCGCCGTCATCGCGGTGACCGCGCGGTCCGAGGAGCACGAACGGGTCCGTGGCCTACGCGCGGGCGCGGACGACTACATCGTCAAGCCGTTCGGCATTCCGGAACTGCTCGCCCGGATCGACGCCGTGCTGCGGCGCACCCGCGCCGCCCGCGCCTCCGGCCGGTCGGACGCACCGTTGGTCCTCGGCCCGGTGCGGATCTGCGTCGGCACCCGTGAGGTCGCCGTCGACGACACCCCCGTGCCGTTGACCCGCAAGGAGTTCGACCTACTCCTGCTCCTGGCCCGGCGGGCGCCCAACGTGGTCAGTCGCGACGTCATCCTCGACCAGATCTGGGGTGCGACCTGGGAGTCGTCGAGCCGTACCCTGGACACCCACATCGCGGCGCTGCGGCACAAACTCGGGCCGGGAGTGGTCATCCGCACCGTCCACGGCGTCGGCTATCGGCTCCTGGCCGACCAGCCGGAGTTGATCGGCTGACCCGCTGTGCACCGCCGCCTGCTCGTCGTCCTGGTCCCCCTCGCGGTGCTTCTCGTCACGGCGCTCGGGGTGCCGCTCGGCGTCACCGTGGCCGAACGGGAGATGCAGGAGACGTACGTCAACCGGCTCGACGACGTCGGCCGGTTCGCCTCGCTGGCCGAGACCGCGCTGTCCACCGGACGGACCGAGGCGTTGCAGCAGGAGCTGACGCGCTACCACGACCTCTACGGCATCCCGGTCGCGCTGATCGACACGTCGGGCACTGTGCTCCTCGGGCCGGCCGACGCGTACGAGGAGGCGGCGCGTACCGAGCCGGCCCTGCCCCGGATCGTGACCGCGGCACTGGCCGGTGCCCGGTCCGAACCGTCCTGGGAATGGGCGCCGTGGGACGACTCCGCCCTCGTCGTGGCGGAGCCGGTGGGCCGGGACAGCGAGGTCGTCGGCGCCGTCGTGACGATCTCCGACCTGTCCAGGACGCGTGAGCTGATCCTCGTCCGCTGGGCCCGGCTGGCCGGGCTCGGGCTGCTGCCGTTGGTCGCGCTGGCGGCGGTCGCCTGGCCGGTGTCGGCGTGGGTGCTGCGGCCGGTACGGCAACTGGACGCGGCGACCTCGCGCATCTCCGCGGGCGACCTGACGATCCGCGCCGACGCCGAGGCCGGGCCGATCGAGTTGCGGCGGCTGGCGCAGTCGTTCAACACCATGATGGACGCCGTCGAGAACGCCGCGCATCGACAACGCGCGTTCGTGTCCGACGCCTCGCACCAGCTGCGCAACCCGTTGACCAGCCTCCGGCTCGCGGTGGAGAGCCTCGCGCCACACCTGCGACCGGAGGGCGACGGTCGGCAGGTGTACGACGTCGCCGTCGACGAGCTGAAGGCGATGCAGCGGATGCTGAACTCGTTGCAGGCCAGCGCGCGGATGGAGAGTCTGCGGACCGCGTCGCCGGTGGACCTCGACGAGGTGCTGGCGACCCGGGTCGACAGGTGGCGGGCGCTGACGGCCACGGCCGGGCAGACGCTGACCGTCGACGTACCGCCGGGTTTGCGGTTGCTGGAGCCGCCGGGCGGCCTGGGCAGCATCCTGGACGAGCTGGTCAGCAACGCGCTGCGGCTGTCCGGCGCACGGGTCGTGGAGGTGGCCGCCCAGGTCGTTCCCGGTGGTGCGGGCGTCGTGGACCGTGCCGCGGCCGTGGTGGCGGTCGCCGTCCGCGACGACGGCCAGGGCATCGACGTGTCCGAGCGGGCCCAGGCGTTACGACGGTTCTGGCGGTCGCCACGGCACCAGAACGTGTCCGGGACCGGCCTGGGGCTGGCGATCTGCGCCGACCTGATCGGAGCGGCCGGGGGCGAGCTGCGCCTGGAGGACGGCCTGCCGCGTCCGGACGGCTCCGGGCACGGTCTCGCCGCGGTGGTGGTGTTGCCGGTCGTGGCGCCGGTGGTGTCGCCGTCCGACGCTCCGGCGCCGATCTGACGACCCGGTCACCGTTTCCGGTCGCGGAACCAGGCCGCCGCGCCCGGGTGCAGCGGAACCGACGCCGTCGAAATCCCGGTACGCACGTTGATCTGCCACGCCTCGGGCAGGGTCCCGGCGTCGTCGCGGCCGGCGGAGGTGATCGCGCCGGTGTGCGTGAAGACCGTGTCGGTGATGGCGTAGACGAGGTCGTCGGGCAGGTCGTCGCGGGCGAGCAGCACGTTCGGTACGGCGACCGTGCGGGTCGCCGGGACACCGGCGTAGGCAGTCGCGTGGATCATCGCCGGGGCGTAGGGACCCGGGTACGCCGTGCAGAGTCCGCCCGCCTGCGCGTCCAACGGGATCAGCCGGATGGGGTGCCGCTGCGCCAGCTCGGTGATGGCGGGTGTCGGGACGCCGGTCAGCGAGAACATCGCGTCGATCGTGCCGTCGCGCAGCGCCGCCGCCGATTCGGCCTGGCTGAGCTGCCTGCGGACGACGGTCACCGGGCCGAGCCGCAGAACCCGCGACGAGGTGAACTCCGTGCCCGAGTCGCGTGCACCGACTGACAGGCGCCTGCCCTCGAGGTCCCGGAACCCGCCGATCGCCGAACCGGCCATCACCACCAGATGCAGGTGACTGTCGTAGAGCCGGCAGATCGCCGACAACCCCCGGGGCGCGCTGCCGTCGGCCTCGATCAACGCGTCCAGGCTCGTCAGACCGAGGTGCACGTCGCCGGCCCGCAGCATCCGGATGTTGTCGGTGGACGCCCTGCTCGGCACCGTGGTCACGGTCGCGCCCGGCACCTTCTCGGAGATGTGGTCGGCGAGCGCGCCACCGATGCGCCGGTAGACCGCCCCCGCCGGCCCGGTCGCCAATCGCAGGTGCACCTCGCCCGCCTCGGGTCCCCGCGAGCAGCCGACGAGCAACCCCGCGCCGGCCAGCAGCACCGCCCGTCGACCGAACCGCGTTCCCGGGTCCAGTGCCATGCCGAGATGGTACGTCCGCCTGAACGGCAGCGGCCGTACGCCTCCGGCAGCCGTAGCGGCGCGACCGACCGTTCTATCCGCTAGAATGGTGGGTATGGCGCGCACCGAACCCGACGCCCGGCCCTCTGCCGCGCGACTCCGGCTCCTCACCACGGCGATGCGGCTCTTCTATGCCGAAGGGATCCACTCCGTCGGCGTCGACCGGATCATCGCCGAGGCGCAGGTGACCCGGGCCACCTTCTACCGGCACTTCCCGAGCAAGGACGACCTCATCCTGGCCTACCTGCGGGAGATCCACGTCCTGGAGCGTGGACTGGTCGACGCGGCGATCGCCGCCAACCCCGGGCCGGTCGACTCACTCCTCGGCATCGCCGGCGCCATCGCCCAGAACGTCCAGTCCCCCGCGTTCCGCGGATGCGCCTTCCTGAACGCCGCAGCCGAGTATCCCGACACCGGTCATCCCGTGCACCAGGAGATCATCGCCCACCGGCAGTGGTTCCTGGACACGCTCACCATGCTGATGGCGCAGGTCCACGAGGAGACCGCCGACCCCGCCGCGCGGCATTTCGTCATGCTCCGCGACGGCGCCATGGCCGCCGGATGCCTGTTCAACCCCGCCCTGGTGTCCGAGACCTTCCTCCGCGGGGTGGAAGGTCTCCTCCGGATCAACATCGAGCGCCAGTCGGCCGAGACCGACCGCTAGCGAAGGGCGCCCGCGATCCGCCTCGGCCGGCCCGCCAGGGCGATGTGCCATTGACCGGTATACCTCTGAGTCATATTTATGACTCAGAGGTATATCGGTCGCCACCGCACCCGCCCCCGCAGAGGTGACCGATGGTCACCGCCGGCCGCCCACATCTGAGCCAGGGTCAGGACTTACCCGTCTAGGGCGCGTTTCACGGGGTTCGGCCGGTTTGCGGCCTACCCGCCTGGTCACGCCTCGGAGTCGTCCCGGTCGGACGGCTCCCGCCCGACCGGTGGGGCGGGCACCTGCGGCGCACGACCTCGACTGCGCAGCGCGTCGAGCAGCGCGACCAGGGCCAACACACCGGCCACCACGGACAGCCCGGCCATCGACGTCCAGCGGAACAGCGCCGGCGTGAACAGCAGCAGAGCCGCCAGGCCGATCACCAGGGCTCGGGAGACCCGGCCGAAGATCTCGTACTCCAGCCGCATCCGGGCCACGAGGAAGAGCGCCGGACCACCCACCACGAACAGCAGCCAACTCGGCCGCGGCGACCCGTACGGATGGTCGATCACCAGCTCGTAACCGACAGCCGTGACGAGCACGCTGAGCACGAGCAGCAGATGCGTACGTTCCGACGCCGTGCCCAACCGGCCGGGCATACCCGCGTGACTCAGCGCGTCGGGCAGCAGCAGACCGGCCCGGTAGAAGTAGATCCGCCAGAGCAGGGCGCTGGTGACGAACGCGACGGCGAAGGCCGCCGCCCGCTCGGCGGAGTAGTCAGCGCCGCCGAAGACGATGCCGATGAGCAGGATCGACTCACCGAGGGCGATGAGAATCATCTGCTGGTAGCGGTCGGCGAGATGCACCCCGGCGATCCGCCAGCGGCCCACCGCCGAGGCCCCGAGCTTCGGCAGGGGCCAGCCCAGAATCCAGGCGAGGTAGTCGACGCCGAGAGCGACAGCCCACCACGCCGGGAGAAGTCGGTCCGGGCCCAGGGCCCCGGCCAGCCACATCGGCGTGCTCGCCGTAGCCCAGATGGCGAGCCGGAAGGGCACCAGCCGTCGCGGATGGCCACGCAGCGCGACGGCGATCACCAACGGCCGCACCACCATGACCGACAGGTACGCGACCGCGAACGGCAGCGCCCGCTCCTCCATCGCGCGGGGCAGCGTCACCGCCATCACCAGGCCGGCGAACATGGTCCCGACCACGACGGCCTGGATGATGGACCGCTCCGGCTCGTAGCGGCTGGTGATCCACGCGGTGTGCGACCAGACCAGCCAGAGCGCCAAGAAGAGCAGCAGGGTACGGCCGAAGCCGCTCACGAGCGCCCAGCCGGTTTCGTCGCCCTGCTCGGCGAACCGTCGCGAGACCTGGGTGAGGGCCACCACGAAGGCCAGGTCGAAGAACAACTCCAGGAACGTGGCTCGACCCGAACTCGTCGGCGGGCGCAGCAGCCTGGCACCAGGTCCCGCCGTCATCGTCCTCCTCAGTCCGCCCCTCGTCGCACCAACGAATCGACCTGCGAGGGGTTGCGTCGGGACCACAGGACGCACCCGCTACGACGAGACGGACCGACCGTCGGCAGGCGGTGCTCCCAGGAATTCGTACCGTTCGTCTCTTGTACCCGTCAGCCGGATCGGGACATCGAAGTCCGTCCGGGATCAATAGGCTCTGGGCTCTTCAACTCGATACGAGGAGGGCTCGGATGGCCAGAAAGCGGGGGGCTGCCGTCATCGCGGTGACCGTGATGGTGACGGCGGCAGTGTCGAGCAGTCCAGCGGCGGCCGACCCGCCTCGGTTGACGAACCAGCAGATCGCGGCGATGTCACCCGCGGAGCAGGGCCTTCTGCTCCAGCCGCTACGGGAGATCGCGAATGCGGCCGCTGCGGTGGGCACCGCCTCGCACAGCGACATCTTCTCCGGGCTGGAGCTTGACGGGCCGACGGGCACGGTCAAGATCTATCTGACCGATCTCGGGGCGGCGAAAGGCTTCCTTGCCGCCGTGCGCAGGACCGACCCGACGATCGAAGCCGACCGGATCGAGCTGAGGCAGGGTGGACACACCCTCAGCGAGTTGAAGCTGGCAAGTGAACGGCTCATCAACGAACAGCGGCGATCGGACCTGTCCATCGAGAGCGTGATGGTCCCCGCAGACGGGAGTGGTCTACGAGTTCGGGCCCGTGATCTCGCCCGTGCCGCGGAGGCGTTGACGCCGTCCGCTGTCGCTCGGCGACCGGTCGCCGACCTCGTCGGTGTTCCCACAATCGTCGAGGCGGCTCCCGCGATGGCCGACGCGTCGCGCCGGCGGGACAGCCCGCAATGGATCTCCGGGGCGGCCCTGAGCGGATCGGGGACCACGCAGAGCGCCGGCTTCAACTGCTCATCCGGTCTGCCCGCTCGCCGGAACTCCGACGGGAGATCATTCCTGATCACCGCTGCGCACTGCTACGGCAACAATGCGACGGTCTACACCGGGTGGGAGAACGGCGGACGTAACAGGATAGGCGTCACCACCACACGTTCCGACTACTACGACGCGGTGGCGATCGACACGTCGTCCACCGGAACGACGGCGAGCCGGACGTGGGACGGCAAGTCACCCAATTTCGTGGTCAACGACGTGGTCGGATCCGCTCTTTCCTACACCGGAGACTGGGCCTGCCAGACCGGCTACCGATCGGGTGTGGTCTGCGGCATCCAGGTGACCAGCGGTTGGCTCACCTGGGTGGGGTCCAACGGTGTCACCCACGGCGGAGTCGAGGCGGTGCAGCGCGACGGCCTCGCGGCCTGCCTGCTCGGCGACAGCGGAGGACTCGTGTTCAACATCCGATCCAATGTTCGTCAGGCTCGCGGGATCATCAGCCAGTGTGGCGGCTCGAATGCGAGATGGACCGAAGCGCCGGCCATCTTCAACACACTCGGAATGTCGCTCGCACCCTGACTCCACGGCGCCGCTCACCCCGTGGGGCCCTGCGGTAGGGGCTGCGCGGGGTGAGCGGCGTTCATCTCGGCAGCGACGCTTTCACCACCAGCGAGGCGGCTCCGGGCGGGAGCGGCACCCTGAGGACGACCTCCTCCCCGTGGTCCTCGACCGGGCCGAGCACCAACGCGACCTGGTAGCGATCGGGCGCGGCCCAGACATCGGGCCAGGTCGATGATGGGCACAACATCTCTCGCGGCCCCAGGTCCTGCGTGTGAGGTCTGCCCGGAGCGAGATCGAACCCGTCGCGGATCGCGTCGACCGCCTGGGCCCTGGTGTCGCCTGGCCTGTTGACCATCGGCCCACCGCCGACGATGACGTCGTCCTTCAGGTAGAGGACCTGGAGGTACGCCGGCGGGCTGGAGGCCACCTGAACCGCACGGGTCGCGGCGAACGTCACGGTGAGTGCTGGTCCGGTGTCTTCGTTCACCTTGGCGACCGACGACAGCTCCGCCGAAAGGACGCCTTCCGACCGGGTGACGGGTTGGTCGAAACGGTCGCCACAGACGTACACCGTGGGCTCTGCGGTGCTGGCGGTGGGCCCAGTCGATGGCCCCGGCGTGGCGCCAGGATCGATTGTCGGAGCCCCGCCGCCGACCATCCCGGCGATGGCGGCCGTCACCAGTGAGACAGCCATGATCGAGGCCGCGCCGGTGCCCGCCACCAGGAGACCGCGCCGCCGTCTCACCCGCGCGAGCACGCGGTCGCTGGCGAACGATGGCGGACCCGCCCGGTCTGCCAGGGACTCCAGACCCTCCCGTAAGAGACGATCATCGGACGGCACGATCGTCCTCCCTGGTGTCGTCGTGCAGGAGCCTGGCCAGGCGGCGTCGAGCGTCGTGCAGGTGGCGTTTCACAGTGCCGACCGCGCAGCCGAGTTGTGCGGCGATCTCTGGAATGGGCAGGTCCACGTGGTAGTAGAGGACGACGCAGGCTCGTTGTTGGGGAGCTAGCGCCAGGAGCGCCGTCCGAAGGTCGTAGCGGGCGTCAGCGGCAACCGAGTCATCGTCGACCCAGTCCGGTGCGACCGCGAGCGGCATCACCCGCCGCCACACACCACGCCGACGGACCCGGTCGAGATAGAGATTGAGCACGGTCCTGCGGACGTACTGCTCGGGGTTCTCGATCTCGTCGCGGCGTCGAAAAGTGAACGCCCGCACCAACGCGTCCTGCACCAGGTCTTCGGCATCGCCGTCGTCACCGCACAGCAGGTAGGCGTAGCGTTTCAACGCCACACCCCTGGTGTTGACGAGATCCGTCAACACTCGTTCCCAGCTGGCCACGACAGGTCCCCTCGATGGTGCCTCCAGTATCTTGGACGAACCAGAGGCCACCCCGGTTGAGCGTCGAGTGGCTTTTGCTCAGCCCGGCAGGGAGCGCCGCGACGACCTGAGGGTCGATCGTCAGCCTCGGGTGAGGCGACCCTCCGAGTCGAAGCGGAGGCGACCGCTGGTCACGGCGGCGTGCAGCCCGTACCGAAGCAGCTTGTCGATCTTCTCGGTGCGTCGCCGGTAGCCGAGCCGCTCCTCGTCCATGCGTTGGCCGCGCCGTGCTACGCGAGGCGCTGCCGGCCACCGGCACCCACCGGTTCGACCACCTGCCGGAACTCCTTCGGAAGCTGGGCCATCGCGTCCTCGAACTCGTCACGGGAAACAGCCTCACGCAATGTGGTGAGCACCGCGCGGACTCCGGTACCGGCGACCGCGCGGTCGATGGCCGGATGGTCCGCCACCCGCCGCACGAACTCGTCGAGCCCGAACGGCTGGGCCTGTTCCTGCCTTCGGTGCGGTGGCGGTTTGCGCAGGTGATCGTCGAGCCCGTCGGGAAGCTGATAGGCAAGGTCCTCAGCCTGGCCGGCGCTGATCCGATCCGCCAACGTCTCCAACGTCGCGCGGCTGAGCGTCGCCGCCTGATCGGTCGACACCTTCGCCCGCGTTGCCACTGCGTTGATGAAATCGTCGTATTCCACCTGATGCTCCTCTCCGGCCCGATCGCCGTCGAACCGACAGTTAGGCACTCCCCTGGCCTCGATGCGCCGCGTTTCGGTTCGGTGCGGAACGCACCGTGCCGGTACCTCGACAGCCTGTCGGAACCGGGGGTGACCGTGCCTCATCCCGATCGGGCGAATCGGGAGGGGTGGTTTCACCACCACCGCGCTAGCTGCAGGACTCATCCACACCTTCGCCGTCGGTCACCAGTCACGCGCCCAGTCCGGTGGCGGTACGACGGCGAGGTGCGGCTCACCGCTGATGGGTTCGAGGGCGTGCACCACCCGCAGGTCCCCGTCGGCTGCGGCGTCCTGGTCGATGACGACACGACCACTGCTGCCGTCGGTGCTGACCAGCAACCACCGGTCGGGGTGAATGCTGCCGTCGTCGACCAGCGCCCGCACCCCGAAGGTTCGGGCGAGCGTGGCCGCCAGCTCACGCTCCCCTTGCCCAGTGGCATCGGCGAGTTCGGTGTCCCCGGTCAGGATCCAGCCGAATCCCTCGTCCTCGTCCGAGGGATTGACCATGACGACCGGCCGCAGGTCGTCGACCGCTCGGTCTTCGATCCGACCGATGTAGACGGCATCAGGTGAGATGCCGTAATCCTCATTGAGGAACCGCCGGAGGGCAGCTGCGGGCAGTTCCTTATCGAAGTGGATCTGATAGCGCAACACTTACCCCCGGTAGCTCTTGTGGTGGCGGAAGACATCCCGCGCCCGCTCCTGCGCGGCCTCGGTCAGGAACGGATTGCGGGCCATCGCGGCTCTCGCCTTCTCGATGTCGCCGCCAGCGGCAACGCGCCGTACTCGACTCTTCGCACCTGTCATCGGCGCAAGCGGCGGGAGCAGTCGCCGTCGTGGCTGTCTCGCAGGAGGCAGCGCCGGCCGCTGGGCAGCCGTAGATCGCAGAAGACCCGGTGACGGAGGAACTGCTGGTCCTCCTCGGAGACGGTGGTCTCCCCCGGGTCCACCATCGGCAGCACCAGGATCCACCGGCCGATGACCCGGGCCAGGCGTTGCGCGGCGGGCAGATCGGTGGCGACGACGGGCAGATGGATGACGTACCGCTGGCTCATCGGACCTGGTCCCGCTCGTTACGGGCGCGGGCCTGCTCGGTCTGCCAGCGGCGCAGCCCGTCCTTGATCCGTGCGGTTTCGCGGCGACTCTCGGCGAGAGCGGCGTAGACGGCGGCCATGTCGACGGCGACCCGGTCGAGGAAGGCGTACACATCGTCAGGGTTCAGACCGCGACGTCCGAGCCCGGTCGGCGCGAAGCGGCGCTCACGCACCTGCCACGGCAGCAGACTGGTGTACGCGGCGGAGCGGTAGGTCGCGCCACCGCTCGACTGGTCTGATCGCTGGTTTCTGGCGTTCATGGGTGCCTGCCTTACCGCCGCGCAGGGATCTTCGGGGATGCACGGCGGCCGTTCGGGGGGACCGGACGGCCACCGTGCTGTGATCAGCCTGCGACAGTCCGCAGTGGAAGCGCAACATTCCAGACCGTAATTTCCCCGTTGTGCATTGACTTTCTTTGCTGCAACCCGTAGGAGTTGCAGGAGCAGGTCACGCAGCGTTGCGTGCTGGAACCAGGGAGTGTGCGGATGCCCGACGACATCGGATCGACAGTGCCGCGCCGGCAACTCGGACGGCTGCTGCGGCAGTTCCGCAACGAGGCCGGGGTGACGCTCGACGCCGCCGCCGAAGCCCTCGAATACAGCCGGCAGAAGATCTGGCGTCTCGAATGCGGCCAGGGCTCGGTCCGAGTGCTCGACGTCAAGGCCATGTGCGAGCTGTACGGGGTGTCGCCCGAGATGACCGAGGCGATGCGCGGGCTGGCCGTGGAGACGAAGTCGAAGGGTTGGTGGCACGCGTACGGCGACGCGGTGCCGAGTTGGTTCGAGCTCTACGTCGGTCTGGAATCCGCCGCCGCCCACCTGCGCCGTTATGACGAGTCACTCATCCCCGGCCTCCTGCAGACCAAGGAGTACGCCCGCGCGCTCTACCGCCTCGGCGGGATGCTGAGCGAGGAGGAACGCGAGCGGGCCGTACAGGTCCGACTTCAACGGCAGGCGTTGCTCACGCGGCGGTTGCCGGCAGCTCCCAGGCTTGAGTCCATGCTGTCTGAGGCGGTACTCCGCCGTGGCGTTGGCGGCTCGCCGGTCATGACCGAACAGCTCGCCCACCTCATCAAGCTGTCCGAGCTACCGAACGTCAGCGTCCGGGTGCTGCCACTGGCAGCAGGGCCCCAGCCCGGAGCGGTTGCGGGATCCTTCGTGATCCTCGACTTCCCGGCGACCAAGGGAGGCCGTGCAGCGCCGGAGCCGTCCGTGGTCTACAGCGAGTCGTTGACCGGGGCGCTCTACCTCGACAAGCCTGACGAGTTGGCCGCCTACCAACGCGTCTGGCGAGGGCTGGATGCGCTGGCCCTCGGCGAGGCAGAATCGACTGACATGATCAAGCGGATCGCTGGGGAGATGCGGCATGACTGACCTGACCGGCGCCATCTGGCGCAAGAGCACCCGCAGCGGCGACAACGGCGGCGACTGCGTCGAGGTCGCCACCAATCTCCCCGGCGTCGTGGCCGTCCGCGACTCCAAAGACCACACTGGCCCTGTCCTCACCTTCAGCTTGGACAACTGGTCCGCCTTCGTCACCGCGACCAAGGGGAGCTAACTCCGCCCGCTGATCAGGAGCTACAGCAAGTCGACACTCCTCTCGTGCCGCGCAAGGTCGCCGTAGCGCGTTGCGCGATCCGCTGATGCATTCACGTCGGCGGGAGATGATCGGTCGACAAGCTGTGTCCGTTGGCGATGAGTACGCTGTCAGCGACCAAGCGGTCGATGAGCAGTTCAAGCCGCCGGGAGATGTCCGGTCCACGCCGGTTCCAGCCGTACAGCTTGGCCGCGTGTGCACTCAGCTCGCTCCGGCCCACGCCACCCGTGTCCCGGACGAGATTCGTCAAGGCGAGCGCCAACTCGTCGTCGTGGACCTGCTCCACATTGCGGCTGCAGGCGTCGACAGGGTTGCGGACTTCGCGGACGACGGTGCCGGGCACTCGCACGAAATCCCCGTCGCGGTCGAGACCAGCCTGACGAATCGCAGCATCGATGTTGTCCCGGATCCGCGACCCGATCCGACCAATGCCCCAGCACTCGCGCAACCTCTGGTGCATGACCGTGATATGCACCGGCCCTTCGACGGCGGCGACCTCGGCAACGCCCACCCGCATGGCATGCGCGCTTCCGCGTTCGCCCGGATCTGCCCAGTACGGCAAGCGATCAACGACCGCCGTCTGGTACGGCGTCACCCAGGTCGGTTGCAGGTCGAGGGCCGCTGCCTCGGTGGTGACGGCGGGGCGCTCGATCGTCTCTTCCAAGCTGGACAGAAGCCCGCGCACTGGGGCGGCGAGGGCCTTTTCGATCGCGGCACGTAGGCGTTCTTCCTCGCCGAGCCGGTTGCGATACCACGCGGTGCCCCAGATCCGGTGCAATCGCCACCCGAGGCCACGCAGTACCTGGTCACGCAGCCTGTCCCGGTCCCGGGCCACCCTTGAGGAGTGATACTGGAACCCGTCGCACTCGACGCCCAGCACATAGACGCTGGGCCGATCAGGATGACGCACCCCCATGTCGATCCGGTAGCCGGCCGCCCCCACCTGCGGGGTCACCTCGTAGCCCCACGAGCGGATCACGGAAATGACCGACTCCTCGAACGGTGATTCGGCGTCACCGCCGGTGCTGGTGTCCAGCGCCAGAGCCGCAAGGCCGCGCTCCGCGTAGTCGAGATAGCGGCGCAGATGCCGCAGCCCTTCGCTGCCGGCAGCGGCAACGATGTCGGATGCCCGCACGCTGGCGACGATTTCGTTGCGGAAACGCGCCCGAGTGACGGCCACGTTCAATCGCCGCCATCCGCCGGCCCGGTTCAACGGACCGAAGTTCATCGTCGTCTTGCCGGCCTCGTCGGGGCCGTATCCGATCGAAAAGATCATCACGTCGCGCTCATCGCCCTGCACCGATTCGAGATTTTTGACGAAGAAGCCGTCGAGCCGGTCGTCGGTGAAGAACTTGTCCAGTTCCGGACGGTCCTGGCGGGCCTCTTCAACGGCATGCTCGATGGCGGCGGCCTGCGCCTCGGAGAAGCTCACCACACCGAGCGTGAGGTGCGGGCGGGTGGTGAAGTGGTGGATGACCCGCTCGGCGACCTTGGCTGCCTCGACCGGGTTGTCGCGCGACAAGCCGCGCCGGTAGGTGCCGGCGGCGTATAGCAACTCCACGCCCACGTCGGGCCCGACGTCCTCGGCCCCGGGGAACGTGATGAGGCGGCCCTTGTAGAACGACGAGTTCGAGAAGGCGATGAGCGCCTCGTGCCGGGACCGGTAATGCCAGCGCAGCGTGAGCGCGCGGAATTCCGCGGAACCCTTCATGAGATCGAGAACGGACTCGAAGTCGATACCGTCCTCGGCCTCCTCATCCCACTCGTCGCTGTCGTCGGCGACGCCAGCGGTGAAGAAGCTGGTCGGCGGGAGCTGCTTCTGGTCACCCGCCGTGATAAGCGCGTCACCTCGGTAGATGCAGTTGACAGCGTCGGCCGGTGCGACCTGACTAGCCTCGTCGAAGATGACGACGTCGAACCGCATGTCCGATGGAAGATACTGACTGACCGCCAGCGGCGACATCATGAAGCATGGCTTGATCGCCTGAGTGACGTGACGCGTACGCTCCAAGAGCAGCCGCACCGGCATGTGCTTCTTCTTCTTGCCAGCTTCGCGGCGGATGACACCCGACTCACCCAGGTTGTTGCGAGGACGGCGCGCGTTGCACGCAGTGATGATCCGCGAGGTCGCCGCCCCGATGAGCGCCCGGTCCAGGGCCCGGTATTCGGCCACGAGGGAGTCGCGATCCTCAGCCCGCACGGGACGTAGTGCAGCATCCTGATACAGGTGATGGTCGGCCCACTCCTGCAGCAGGGCTCGCTCCAGAACCAGCGGCACTTGCTCGGCGCTGATGCCCTCGGCGATGCAAAAGTCGATGGCGGTTTCAAGTCCTACGGCGACGAGTTCAGCGCGCGCGCCCTGATAGGCGAACCACTCGTCTTGTCCGGCGCTGTCCTCGCGCAGGGCGGCGATAAGGTCGCCTGCCTCGGCGTAGTCGTCGAGTTCGGTGCCGAGTTCGGCGTGCCGGCCCGGTTCGAAGGCTGCCAGCAGGTCGGCACGCGCCGCGGCCCACCGCCGTTCGATGTCGTCCAGCTGGGGTGTTGGGACAATGCTCTGCAGCGCGTCCGCTTGCCCGGCGGTCAGGGGCTCGTCGAAGCCCTTTCTACAAGCGCGCATCTGTGCGGCCCAGGCCAGTGCCGTGTGCATCGACGGCAGATCAGTCCGCTCACCGGCATACAGCGGGCCGAGGATCGACAAATACGCAGGGCCAGCTGCCGCGAGCGCGGTGTAGGCAGCGTCGACGGACGCGCGGAGCTCAAGCAGGTGACGGGACTCGGCGACGGTCAAGGGCCGGTTCACCGCCTGGCTGACCGACCCTGCCAGCACAGCCGCTGACCGCAGCGGGGTGAGGTGGGTGCGCAGCCATCCGGCCGCCTCCGTGATGGAGAGCAGTGCGAGCTCCGGCCGTGCGGCGGGCAGCGGTTCCGGAGCCAGGCGCGACCGCCAGTCGTGCAACCGCGCGCGCGTCTCGTCGGCGACACTGAGGACGCTGCTGTTGGGGGTCGCGTCAACAGCGATGTGATCGGCTAGCTTCCGCAAGTCGGTGGTGCGCGCTTGGCGGATCGCGGTGTCCGCGGCCGTCAACGCCCGGTCGATCCGCTCGAAGTCGGTCGAGCGGCCGTCATAGTAGGTGCCGAGGGTCCTCGCATACCGACCTTCTTCGTCGGTGAGGGTGCGTGCGGCCTGCTTCCAGGCAATCGCCAACTGCAGTTGGTCGCGCGCCGACTGCCAGTTGACGCCCGCGCAGGTGAACGCCGCTAGAGCACGCTTGTCGGCGCGGTAAGCGCCGCCGAGCTTCTTCACGCCCCGGTGATCGTTCGCGAAACGGTGTGCCAGTCCCTCGACGTCCGCTCCGAGTACCGCGTCGGTGTACTGTGCTGCCGCCGCCTTCTCCGCCTCTACCAGGGCGGCAATGGCCTGCTGGAGCGTCTGCGCGGCGCGGGTGGCTGCGGAATGGCCCTCGGCGGACAGCCACGCTCGTTCTGGACGGTTGTCGCTGCCGCCGAGACGTGCCACCTCCAGAGTCGCCTCGGCGTCGTTGAACGACACGACGGGCGGCAGACCAAGCATGACGGCCAGCCCGGCGAGCGAGCGGCCGGCGGTCTGCAGTGTTTCGGCGTCGCCCGCGAATGTGTCGGCGAGCCCGGTGGCCTGCTCCGAAGTCAGTCCTGCGAGGTGCAGTGGCGCGACGGTGAGGTCTTCCAGCGCGGAGGTGTCGAGGTCCGGTGTGCTCTCCGTGGTCGGGATATCGGACCAGGAAGCGGCTGCGGCACGGCTGGCGGCGTCCTGCCGTTCGGCAAGTTCCCGCAGTTCCGCAGCGAGACGATCCGCGAATCCCCTCGCCGAGTCGAGCGCGGCAGCGGTCAGCCACTGCTGCGGCACGTCGGCCGGCCGGATCACGCAGTGGGCGACGATGCGCGCGAGATCAGACGCCTGACACAACCGGCTGACATCGAAGGCGGCGGCGAGGGGCGTATGAGCGGCGGTGACGCCGGCCAACGCGTCGAGCGCTGAGGCCGCTGCGTAGAGTCGCGCGTCCAGGGAGCCGCGATGCGTGACGCCACGCCAGACGAACGAGCGCCCCTGAGAAGCGGGGCGCCAGGCCCTGGCCAGCGCCGCAGCGGTGACCCGCACGGTGCCGAACATCTCGACAGTCAAGTCGACCGGCGCGATGCCGCTCGCCGGAGCTGCGGGCACGGTGTGCAACTTGGCGATCATGCCGAGAACGTCGTGCAGCGAGTAGTTGAGCGGCGCCCGCAGCATGTTCATGGCTTCGGCGTACGCGTTCAGCTCCTCACGGCGGCGCCTGGCGTTATCCAGATCAAGGTCGCTCATTCCGCTCGGGGCGACCGGAACGGTCTCCAATGCCTGCCCCAGAGCCGACGCGACCTCCTTTCGCGTCGCCTTGTGCGAGTGCAACTCCAGCAGGTAGGCGCTGAGCCCTACGTCATGGAGCCGATTCCGGACCACTTCGAGCGCCGCTGCCTTTTCGGAGACGAACAGCACCCGCTTGCCGGCGTTCAGTAGCGCCCCGATCATGTTCGCGATGGTTTGCGACTTCCCGGTTCCGGGTGGGCCATCCATCACGAACGAGCGGCCCGCCAGCGCGGCGGCGACGCTGGCCCGCTGGGAGGAGTCGGCATCGAGCACCAGCGGGATCTGCTCCGCCGGCATGTCCCGGTCGATTCGATCGTCGGTCAACTCGTCGAAGAGGAAGCCGGCACCTCCCGAGCCTCGCCCACCTGTCGCCAGCGCCTGGATCACCGGATGCCCGGCGACAGACTCTTCGTTGTCGAGCAGGTCGCGGTACATCGCCTCCTTGGCGAACGAGAAGTAGGAGAGCGTGAGCTCGTCGTTGACCCGCCATCCGGCTTGGCCGACAACGGCGGACCGCGCGTCAGCCAGGAAGTCGGCATAGGCGACGTCCTCGAGGTCGTCGACGGACGGCAACGTAACCATGAGCTGGTTGAGCTTCAACATAAGAGCCGGGTTGACGACTGGGTCTTCGTCCGCGCGCTGCAGCAGGGGCAACTGTCGTACACCGGTCGGAACGAGGCGGACCGGGACGAGAAGCAGCGGGCTGGTGTAACGGGCCTTATCACCGTCAGTCCAAGTGAGCGATCCGAAGGCGAGGTAGAGAATCCACAGCCCTCGGTCCAGGAACTCCTGGTTCGATCGGCGCATCAGGTTGCGAAGCGCCGCGCTCAGATCCCCGACCGGCTTGTCTGTGCGGAGAACGTCGCCCCGGAGGCCCTTGCCCGGCGTCTCAAAATCCGCAGCGGGGAGAGCGCGACCCGCTTCGGCCGATGCCCTCTCGGACTCGTCGCCCATCTCCTCAGCGGGACGGAACTGGAAGTAGCGCCCGGCACCCAAACCGGCCAAGACCTCGGCGGCTGCCGGGCCGAGCACCCGGACCGCCCCGGTCTTGCTCAACCGGAAGTTCAGCAGCCGGTTCGTGCCGGAGAGGTTGATGAGACTGTCCCGCCATTGATGGATGGTCGCCCGCAGCAACCGATCCTGCGCCGAGAGGCCCTCGTTGCCGCCCATCCAGATCTCTCCATCCAAACTACGCGAGCCAGGTCTTGTTACCGCGCCGCTGATCAAGCGCTCGTTGAGAAGCTGAACGTTCCATCCGGCGCCCCACTAGACGCCGAACGACTCACGATCGACAGGCCAGGTGCCCTCAGCCGCGATCCCGCGCATCGCTTGGCGTGCCGGAGCAGAGTGACGTCATCGTCCAGGAAAATCCGTTCGACCATAGAGGCGACATCGCTGCCCCACACTCGGCCATCCGGGTGATCTTGAAGCGCTGCTAGTTCACGGCTCACTGACCGACTTACGCCAGGTAGCGGTCAGAAGGGTGTGGTCGTAGGCGATCTCGTGCCCCAGCTCGGGCAGCGCCGCCTCAATGACGACCTGGTCGTCGATCGGCGACCATATTGCCGGCCCGTAATCCATGCCGTACGCGTGGTCTTTCCGGCCGAAGGTAGCGAGCAGGCTGGGCGGCGCCACTTTCGCCCTGCACAATCGCGTACGAAGTACCGCACAGTCAGCCCGCCATTCGATCTCATTTC
The DNA here is from genome assembly GCF_029581275.1 of Micromonospora sp. WMMD1155. Classification (NCBI taxonomy): domain Bacteria; kingdom Bacillati; phylum Actinomycetota; class Actinomycetes; order Micromonosporales; family Micromonosporaceae; genus Micromonospora; species Micromonospora sp. WMMD1155. The sequence continues at coordinate 5,769,298 of NZ_CP120742.1, read as the reverse complement.
TTTTGTCGATCCTGGTCTTGCTGCTCCTAATACGGCAGCCGCCGTTTTAGATCTTGCTGCTGAGGTGGGGTGGACGTGAGGCGGCCACCGCGTGATCGTCTGTACGTTGTGAACATAACTTCAGATCTGGCGGTGACCGCAGGCCGTACTAGGCATTGACTTTCTTTGCTGCAATCCGTCTGGGTTGCAGGAGCGGCTGATGCAGTGTTGCGGAGTGGAACGATAAAGAGCGCTGATACCCGAAGACTTGGACCGATCGTGAGCTGTAGCGGCTGGCGGAGGGCTGCCAAAACGGGGGCAGAGACTGTTTCCGGGTGAGTCAGAGAATTGAGAGCGGACCGGTGGCGTCGGCGGATTCGCCCATCTCAAGCTGGCAGGCCATCGCCTGATGTCGGCACTCCTCGACAAGATCCTGCTCCTCGTCCGACTGATCGAGGTCCCGGGCCAGCGCCGCGAACGCGTGATGGGCCTGCCGGTAGTAACCTGCGAGCATCAAGAGGCTCGCGAGATCCACTCGTAGCGCCACAATCTCGGTAGTGATCCGCTCGCCACCTTGCGGCACCTTGCGGAGGGCCCGCTCCAACATTTCGGCTGCCTGCACGAAACGCTCATTTTTGGCGAGCTCCCTCGCCTGCGACCGCAACTCCACCAGGTTCTGCGGGGATCTCTGCGGGGAAACCGTCACGGGGGCGGTATGCGGTGCAGTGCTGGAGAACGTGTTGTCCGTTCGGGCGGCCAACAGCCCCGGACAGTCGCCACCGTCGAGGAAAGGCATAAGGAGCTGACGAACCTCGCCAGCCGACGCTGGCCTTTCCGCCGGGTCCTTTGCCAGCAGGCAGTAGATGAGGTGCGCCAGGTCGTCGGGAACATCCGATCGATACTCAGTGATGATGGGAATCGGCGCATCGATATGACGGCGCATCATGTCCGGGGCGTTCGCCGCCTCATAGGGAGGGTGCCCGCCGAGCATCTCGAAAAGAATGCAGCCCAAGGCGTACAGATCAGCGGCGGGCCCCACTGGGGAACCCTGGGCCTGCTCGGGTGCGATGTAGGCGGGAGTGCCGAGTGTGCGGCCGGTCGCGGTGAGGCGTGACGCCTCGGCCGGCCCGAGCAGCGCGGCCACACCAAAGTCGAGCACCTTGACCACCCCGGCTGGTGTGATCATGAGGTTCTGCGGCTTGAGATCGCGGTGCACGAGGGAGGCGGAGTGTGCGACGCCGAGCACCGAACAGACCTGCGCGGCAATGGAAGCAGCCTCGCCGACAGGCAGTCGTTCCTGCTCGGCGATGTGGTCGGCGAGGACGATCCCCGGCACGAGCTGCATGACGATGAAGAGATCTTCACCGTGCACGCCCAGGTCGTGCACGGTCGGTACGCCGGGATGGTCGAGCCGGGCGGTCGCTCTCGCCTCGCGCCGGAAGCGCTTGCCCGCCGTCTCACGCTCGTCCTCCGGCACCTCCAACTTCCGGAGAAACTTGATCGCCACCGGCCGGTCAAGTCGCTCGTCGAAGCCAGCCCAGACCTGACCCATTCCTCCGCGACCGACCGGATACGTCAACTCGTACCGGTCACCGACACGATCCCCCGCTTGCACCTACAGCCTCCCCCGCATCGCACACCGACCCCGCCTGAGCAGGAGCGGCAATCAGGCTAGCTGTCGCTGTACGAGCCGCCCGGTCAGGAACGGGCTGGGCGTGCCGTGCCAGAACACCGCAAGCTCGTCACGCGCACGGGTGGCGGCGACGAACAGCAACGACCGGTCACGCTGGCGTTCGCGCTGGTAGCGCTTCGGGTCAGTGTCGCGGTACCTGCTGATCATCTGTCGAGGCACCAGGCCGTCACTGACCCCGGCGATGATCATGCGCTGGTACTCGAGGCCCTTGAACCGGTGCATCGTGCCGATGTGCACGCCGTCGGGGCGCTTCGGGCCATCCGGGCCGATCTCCACCACCGCCAGGCCGTCCGCCTCCAGCCGACTGATGACGTCGGCGGCGAGGTCCTTCGTCGGTACGCAGATGGCGATCGAGCCGTCCGTCGCGTTGCCCCAGTCGCGCAACTGCTCGACAATCAGATCCCGTTCCTGCGCCCACGTTGCTGCGCCGCGGAAGACCGGTCGGCCGCCGCGCAGCAACGACCGATAGCCAGCCAGGTTTTCCTCACCGCCATCGAGGTCGTCGTACACCTCCCCACTCATGATCTGCAGAGCGTCGGCGAGGATCTGCCGGGTCGTGCGGTAGCTTAGCGTGAGCCGGGACGACCGACCGCGGATGTTGACGCCGAGGCTGCCCAACGTGACGTGGTTGTCGTAGATGCGCTGGTGGGTGTCGCCGGTAAGGAACATGTCGTCCGACCCTGGCGCGACCATGGCACGCAGCATCTTCCAGTGCGCGGCGCTAAGGTCCTGCGCCTCGTCGACCACGACGTGGCGGTAGCGCGGCCGGTAGAACCCGCCGGACGACTCGCCTGCTGCGCCGGTGTTCTGCGCAGTGCGGTCCATTTCGAGACGGGCGGCCCGTTGCGCCACCTGTCGCCACGTCCAGACGCCACGATTCTCTAGCCAGGTGGCGAAGCGCTCGGTCAGCTGCCAGATTTGGTCCCGCTCCGCCCGAGTGAGACTGCGGCCCCGGTTGGGGCGGCGGGCCTTGAAGTAGTCGGTCCGGGAGTTGAGCACCTGACCGAGGATCACCTGGGTCCACTCGGCGGCCAGGAACTCCGCCTCCCAGCCGGTCGCCCCGGTCTCCAACAGGAATTCGTCCCACAGCTCAAGGACGCGATTGTCGTCCACCACGCGGCGGCTGCCACCCGCCTTGGCTTCGGCCACGACCCGGCTGGCCAACCGGTCGATGTTGACGATGTCGATGCGTGACACCAACTCCTGCCCGCACAGGGCCATCAGGCGGGTCCGCAGGTCGGCGGCGAGGTTCCGGTTGAAGGTGGTGAGCAGGATTGGCTTGTCCACCCCTGGTGGCAACTGCCGCGCCAGGTGCGCCACCCGGTGCAGGGCGACGATCGTCTTTCCGGTTCCGGGACCACCACCGACCCGCGCGGGGCCGCTGTACCGGCGCTCAACCAACTTCCGCTGGGTGGGGTGCAGGAAGATCTGCCACCGTTCGAACGCTTCGCCGAGCATCGCCTGCAGTGCCTCGTCGTCGGAGGTCACCTGGGTGGCGGGGCGCTCGACGGCAGCTTCGAAATCGTCGGGGTCAACCGGCTCGTCGGCGCGGACCGGTTCGGTGACCTGCTGAAGCACCTCGTCGTAGGGGGTGCCGTCGAAGAGCGCGAACAGGACGTCAGTGGTGAGCTGCGGCGCCCGGTCCAGCAGTTCCAGGAGTTGCGCCTCAGTGGTCAGCTCCCGGATCTGCGGCAGCAATGGCTCGGAGACGCCGAGCTCCAGCAGTTGGGGGGCGGTGTAGGTGTCGAAGAGCGGCTTCTGCGCGGGCTCGGGCTCAATCTCGGGCGGTACGACCCGGCCGATGATGCTGTCACCGACGGGTGCCATGTCGACGACCTCGATGCCGCCGGTGATCCGGTTGATGCGATACGCGTACCGGCTGAGGTCGTCGTACACCTCACCGCGGTGCTTGACCGCGACGAGCAGGTAGTCGCGCGCGGCGATGTGCAGCAGCAGCGCGCGGTAGTCCTTGTTGACCCGGGCGGACATCAGCCGGGACTCGCTGTTGAGCGCCTTCAGGTTGAGCCCCGGGTTCTCCGGGTTGTGCCGGAACTTGTGCATGAACTCGTAGACCGCTCCGATGTCGGCGCGGGTGAGCTTCATGACCTCCTTGTCGGCGCGGTCCAGCATCCGCAGTGTGGTTGCTCCGGTGCTCATCGACGTTCTCCCCCGCTCGTCGCCTTGATTTCGGCAGCCAACTCGTCAACCGACCACTCCCGAGCGGTACGTGCATGCCAGCCCGCCTCCGCGTACGCCCGGTCGCGATCTTCCGTCTCCGGGTCGTCGGACGGACCGGTAAGCACGATCGCGATCCGCCGGTCGGGCCAGGCCAACTCGGCCTGCCAGCCCTGGTCGCCCAGCTCGTAGCCGACGACCGGCGCGGGCAGGTCCTGCCGGGCGAGCTGCTGGACGAGCTGGTCGAGAGTTTTCTCGTTCGCGTCGAGGTAGCGCAGGACGTCCCGCCACGGCGACTCGGTGTCGAGCGTCTCCGGCTCGGCGGTCACCGGGTTCGCTACGACGCCGAGCCACGTCGATGTCTCCTCATCGAGCGGCAGTGCGCGTTGCGCCGGCGCCAGCCCGGTGCCCTCGGTGACAGCCAGCGAAGCCGGTTCGAAGGTGTCAAGGGTGGACACAGCGAGCTGACCGGCGTCGCCGCCACCGTTTGCAAGGAACTGGACGACATTGCCCCAGGCGAGCCACGCAGCCCAGCGGTCCTTGTGGCCTGCCGCGGTCACAGCGGCCGGCAGGTCATCGAGGACGGTCAGCGCGGACCAGGTCGGCAAGGGCTTGGCACGTCCGTCGACGACGAGAGTCACCGGGCAGTCGGCATTGTCCCGGGCTCGGGCGACCATGATTTTGCCTGGGGTCGGGCCGGGCAGTGGCTCGCCACGCAGTGCCGCCAGGAGCCGCTCCGCCACACCACCGGAGTCGGTGGCGGTGTTGTCCCGGGCCTGCTTCAGGAGACCGGCCAACGTGGCTTCCGCCCGCTTCTGCCATCGGGTCAGGTCAGGCTCTGCGAGGAAGCGCATCAGCTGCTCGATCGGGTTGACCCAGACGGTCTGCTCCAGCTCGTCCGGGTCGGCACCGGGGAGGAACTGCCGGTATCTCTCCCGGGCGGCCTGCCTGCTGACCCCGCCGTACGGCGTCCACCGCCCCTGCTCGTCGATGTTCCCCCAGGTCTTGACGTCATCCCAGGTGGCCGCGAAGACCAGGTAGCCGTGTGCGCGCAGCCGGGCCCGTTTCTCCGCGTCGTCCGCGAGCCGGTTGTACTGGGACGAGGCATGGTATTTGAAGCCGTCGAGATAGACGGCCACCTCCGGCGACGGGGCGTCGAGGCGTTTGAAGTGGACGTCGGGGCGGGTGCCGCGGACGGTGTTCTGCAGCTTCATCTGCCAGTGGGTGACGCTCTGGCCGTTGTCCCGGACAAACCGCAGGTCGGCGATGCGAGCACCGTCGTGGTCGGTTCGCCGATCGATTCGCAGGCCCGAGTCGGGTGTCGCGCCCAGCGCCAACAGTTTGGTGAGGAAACGCATTTCCAACTCGCTCTCCACTTGGTGGATCAGCGAGATCTCATCCGTCCGGGTGCCCTCCTCGACGTCCCAGGTGTCGAGGAGCTTGTCCAGCATGCCCAACGCCTCGTCGCGGCTCATCAGGGCGAAGTGCTCGTTACGCGCATGACGGAGCAGGCAGCGGTGACACACCGCCCTGCCTTCGTGCCGGCACACGCAGTCGGCAATCCGCTGCCGTGCCAACTCAAGGACCGCGCGGAACTCCTCCGGCTTGGCGAGGCGGTGCAGGTAGCCGGTGCCCTGCGGCTGGGTGTCGTAGACGACCACGAAGTTGCGCGTCCCGTCGCTCTGCCCGTCCGGCATGGTGGCCGAAACGGCCTGGAGGTGGGCGGGGTCGCCGCCGTACTGCGCGGCGATGCCGAGCCGGATGGCGGCGGCAAACGACGCGACGCGTTCCTGGACCACGGCGGTGGCGGCGGGGATCAGGATGCGCAGCGCCTCGGTCTCCAACTCGTGGGCGAGGATCAGATCCACGTGAGCGTCGGGGGCGGCCGGCGACCGCCGGTACGGGCACCAGGGGCGGTGGTGTTCGGCGCCCTTCACGACTGTCGACCCCGAGGTTTCCGCCGCGAGTTGTTGACTCATCGCGGGCGCACCGTCGACCGTGGTCCCGCCGCAGGAGGTGCAGGTGTGGAACCGGTTGATTCGCACCTCTTCACCCGCGAAGAGTTCCGCCGCCCGGTCGTAACGCTGCGCGCCGAGGTTGAAGTGACGGATCATCGCGTGCCGGCTGTAGTCGACACCGAACGTGTCGTGGGCATGCCGCCAGGACGAATCGACCTTCGCCGGGTCGACGTCGACGGCGATGGTGGTGGCGTAGAAGCGGCGGTCCCGGTCGTCGCTGTCGTCGCGGATGCGGGCGTCGTCGCGCTTGTCGCGGCTGAGCGCCCGCGTCGGTTGGAGGACCTGGAACAGCCGTCCGTGATCGGCGATGCCCCGGTCCGCGCAGCGCGGGCAGGCGCTGGTGTCCTCCTTCGCGAGGTGGGTGCGGACGTAGCCGCACTGGGCGCAGATCCGCCACTGCTCGTACGCCGGCCGGTCCGCCGGACCGACGTCGAGCCCAGAGATCTCGTGCTTGTAACCCCTTACGTAGTAACTGTTACCGGGGGCGATCTCGACCAGCGCCTGGCGGGCGGGGCGGGCGTACTCGCGCAGCTCGCTGTGGAAACGGCGATCACCGTCGACCTTGTCCTCCCAGGTCAAGGTCGCTTCGAGGTCGGTACGGCTGTCGATGAGCGCGTAGTTCGGCAGGAGACCGAACTCGACCATCGTGCCGTGCGCCGCAGCCGCGCTGACCTCCCGCAGTCGGCGGCGGACCGCACCCTCCTCCGCTTTCAACATCTTGATCTCGCGGGCGTGGTCCGGGTCGCTGGACACGAGCGTGCCGCGGGCGGCGGCGAGTTTCTGCATCCGGCGCCGCAGGTCGGCCAGTCGGGAGTCCCAGACCTCGTCGGCTTCCTTGACCCGGTGGACGATGCCATCGGCGGCGAACTCCCGCAGTTGATCGGCGGCAGCACGGAGGACCTTGTCCCCGAACAAGCTCAGGAAGCCCTCCACCAGCCGTCCGCTGTCGCGGCGACCAGCCTCGGCGAGGCCGGTCAGCCAGCCGGTCGGCCCGAACAGCACGTGTGCCCGCCGTGGCATCGGCAGCACCCCCGCGAGGCGGCCCCGGGCGGCCAGGTCGATCAGGTGGGCGAGGTACTGGCGGCGCAGGATCTCCACGGCGGACAGGAAGCAGCCGGGTGGCACGATCTGGCCGGCGATCATGTCGCGCGGGTCGGCCAGGTAATAGCGGTCCCGTTCTGTGCGCCCTACCAGGGTCAGCACCAGCGCGTTGCCGCTCTTGCGACCGGCCCGGCCCGCCCGCTGGATGTAGTTCGCCGGGCCGTGCGGGAGTGACGCGAGCACCACTGCGGAGAGGGCGCCGATGTCGATGCCCATCTCCAGGGTGGGCGTGCAGGAGAGCACGTTCGGGTCGGTGTAGCGAACGCCGTCGCGGAACTCCTTCTCCACCGTCTCCCGCTGGGCGCGGGTGAGCATGCCGGTGTGTTCGCCGGTGACGACCCGGAACACCGGGCTGTCCAGGTAGAGACGGCGGTAGTAGTCGTCGGGGGCAGTTTCGTCGTGAACGACCTGGAGCCGGCCCCGGCAGCGGTACTGCCGGCACGGCTGCCCGATCCAGTCGGCAACCCGGTCGGGGTGCTCGGTCTGCTGCCAGTGGCAGGTGTCGCAGCCGACCCCGGCCGTCACCGCGGATGCGTCGTCGAGCCGGGTCACCCTCAGGTGGCCGGGCATCAGCCCATACACCGTGTTGCCGTCCTCCGTGTCGCCCGCCGCGACCACGTCGGCGGCGGCGAGGGCCGGCAGCAGACGGCTGAGGAAGCCGGCGGCGTCACCGGGGTCGAGGCCGAGGCAGCGCGACGTCCAGTCTTGGTACCAGTTGCCCCGCGCGGTGATCACGTCGAACTCTGAGCGAGACTTCGGTGTCGCGAGCAGGAACGCGGGTGCGGACAGCCCTTTCGGGAACGCGGGCATCCCGGCGGGCCGGCCACCCCAGATCTGCCACCGGGTGCCCCCACGCTTCAGGTACGGCACCAGCCACTCGTGGAACACGGCGCCGCGGACCCGCAGCCGTTCCAGCAGGCCGCGCAGGAAGGCGAGGTAGCGGGCGTCGTCCGGCGGTGCTACCGCGAGATGGCCGGGGCCGGTGAGGTGCACGTCCCGGCAGATCGCGGCGGCTCGCGCAGGATCGTCGAGGGCCACCTCGACGGCGACGCTGCGGGTCAACTCCAGGGTGCGGCCCTGGCGGGAGCGCAGCCCGGTCTCCATCACGGTGGCGAAGACGAGTCGCTCGCTGATCAGCTCCCAGGTCTCCCGGCTGCCGCTGTGCTCACCGCCGAGCAGGCTGTCGACACCGGGCTGGTCGTGCAGGTCCGGTGGTACGACGGTGGAGAGGATCTCCGGCTTGGCCGCCTCTCCGATCATCCTGACGAAGAGGTCGTCGAGCCCGATCGACTCCCCAGCCTTCAAGCGACCGGCGAGCAGGGAGCGCAGAGAGAACGAGTAGGACCTGTTGGCAACGAAACCGGCGCGGTGCGCGGCGTCCTGGACCGAGTCGTTGAAGAGCAGCGTCTTCTTCTCAGCCTCGTCGAGTTCCCCACCGGTGAAGAGCTGCGTGATCGCCACCGAGGCGAGAGTGGCCAGGCCGGCGCCGAGGAAGCGGATGCCGTGGTCCAGCTCGCAGGACGGGCAGCGGTCCTTCTCGGCACCGTCGATGTCGAGGACGTCACCGAGCACGACGATCGCGTCGTCGGTGGGCTCGCGGTCGCGTTGCTCGTCGAAGGGTCGCACCCGACGGCCGTACTCCAGGACCAGCAGGCCACGGGTGCGCTGGCGTACCTCGTCTCCGGTCGCGGCGATCAGCGCGCGGACCCGGCGCTTGTCCCGGCCGACGCTGGCCCGGTAGATCTTGTCCGGGTCGGTTTCCAGCTCCTGCGGATCCCTCTCCGGCGACAACGCCATCCAGCCCGAACGACCGCAGTGCCGACAGTAGATGGCCGGTAACCGTGGGTAGCGGTTGTCGGCCACGACCACGTCTGCGTCAGTGGCGTACGGGTCCAGCTCGCGCGGCGCTTCGCCGTACCAGCCGAAGGCGGCCTGGTGGGAGGTGCCCCGCAGCAGGCGGGAGACGGCGCGTACCCAGAGGTGGGTTTCGATGTTGAGCAGCGGGCGGCCGGGAACATCCGGGTTCTGCGCGATGGAGAGCAGGCCGACGAACCGGGCGAGAGCCTTCGCCGTGATCTCGGGTGGGGTCTTCATCACGCTGCCCCAACCGGTCGCGTTCTTGCGGGGCAACACGTCGATGATCTCGTCGAGGGTGCACGGCCGCGCCTGGAGCGAGTCGAGCACCGCCTTCGTCAACGGATGCTGACGAAGCAGCCCACCCAGGCGCGTTGGGTTGTCGAGACAACGTTCGTCGACGACCAGCTCAGCGACCTCGGTCATCATCAGCTCGGGATCGCGGTCGTCGACGGCCGCGAGCTGCTCCGGGCTGGGCAGCGGCAGGCTGAAGTCTTGGCTCGCGACGAACTCGCCGGCCTCGTACCGGTCCTCCCCCACCAGCGACCCGGCGTCGAAGGCGACGCCGAAGACCTGCTCGGCGACCTCACGGATCGCGGTACGACCGTCCCGGCCGCCGCCTTCGCCGAGGGTCGCGGAGGTGGCCACAGGGCAGATCGGCCCGAGGGGCCGCTCCGGCTCGTCGAGGTCGAGCGCGACGGCGAGCCGGCGCAGCAGCATCGCCACGTCGGTGCCCTGCGCGCCGTCGTAGGTGTGGAACTCGTCCAGCACCACGTAGGCCGGTTCCGCGCCCTCCCAGAGCGGCAGATCGTCGGCGCGCTGGAGCAGCAGGTCGAGCATCTTGTAGTTGGTGATCAAGATGTCCGGCGGCGTGCGTCGCATCTCCGAGCGCTTGGTGAAGACGTGCGCGTACTCGATGGCCGCGACGTCGCCGATGTAGAGACCGGCAGTCACCTGGCTGAGCGCCGGGTCGGAGAGCACCTCGTTGATGCGCTGCGTCTGGTCCGTCGCGAGGGCGTTCATCGGGTAGAGCAGAATCGCCTTGACGCCAGCCCTGCCCAGCTGCTTCTGCCGTCGGCAGTGGTCGAGCACCGGGATAAGGAAAGACTCCGTCTTACCCGAGCCGGTGCCGGTGGTGATCAGCGTCGGCTCGGCCGCCTTGCCCTTCGTCGACAACCGGGCGAACGCATTCGCCTGGTGCAGGTAAGGGGTGAAATCGGCCGGCGCCCAGTCGAGGTACGCCCGCCAGTCACCTTCCGCCGGGCGGAAGGGAGTGCGGATCCGCAGGTACGGGCCACGGAAGATGCCCTGCTCCGGGTGGGAGAGAAAACCCTCCAGGCCCTGGCGTACGCCGTCCTCGGTCAGGCCGAAGGTGGTGGTCAGGTACTGGGTGAGGGTCCGACGCAGGGTGTCGGCGGCGATGGTCGGCCTCATGAGCGGATCACTGCCGCATGCTACTGCACCCCTTACCGGGGTTGACCTGCCCCGACAGCCCGATCAGTGAGCGAGTCGGATTCGCGACAAACACGCGCAGGGAACGCGGCCGACGACGCCCCACCATGACTGGGGCCATAGGTCAGACCGGTGAGATACGCGCACGAGTTCGGAGGCGGTAGGCAGGCACATGCCACCTGTCATGACGCTCGATGACCCCACGGTAATGGGTGCGCAGCCCGGGCCCGTGACGGCCGGCATCGACGGGCCCATCCCCGATCTGGTCGTGTGGAGCGAGGCGCAGGCAGAGACGCTGTGTAGCTGCCGGTCGCCGATGTACTCCTCGTCTTCGAGATCGTTTCCCCGGCTCCGAGGGTGTCGACACGGTGACCAGCGCAGCGAATACGCTGCCGCTGGCCTTCCCAGTGCTGGGTGGTCGATCAGGATTCGACGCAGGCCGTCACCATGCACCACCTCGACGGCGAGCACTACATCGCCCGCGCCACCACGCCCCTCGCGTGGTTGCTCAACGCCGGCTTGTATGAGCACGACCTCGGGTGAGGGCACGCAAAACATTCTCGGTCTTCTATGATTTACTGCCGGCCATGACTGCTGAGATCGCCACCGGCCTTTTCGGCTTGCTGGGTGCCGTCCTCGGGGGTGCAGCAACCTTCGGCGTCGGATACCTCAGCACTCGCACCCAGCGCGCAGAGGCCGAGCGAGCTCGTAGCCATGAGACGGCGGACGCTGAGCGCATCAGAAGCGACCAGCTCGCCGACGCACGGAGCGCGGCGTACGTGGTGTATCTGACCCGGGTGGACATGTTCCTCGATCAGGCCCGAGAGCTCAGCGACCTAATGGACCTGCATCCTGAGGGTGAACAACCGAGGGACCAGCACCAGCAATACGCTGCTGACTGGCACCAACTCGTCGCCGCGAACGCAACGGTGCAGGTGGCTGGACCTGACTTGCTAGCGCAACGCGCCCAGCGTCTGCGCGACACGATCGGCGCACTCGCAGAGATCATCGACAAGCGATACCGGAGTCGGCGATGGCCACCCGGGCTTGGGGCCGGCTGGGAACGTGTCTGGAGCGAACGGCTCGACTTTCTAGAGGCTGCTCGCCAGACGTACGCCGAGGGTTTTGTGAAAGCCGCGCCCACCTCAGTCCGCCCAAGCTGACCCCCAACTGGAGCCGGCGGCACCGTTACAGCCTGCCGTCTTTACGGTGGACGTCGAACAACACTTAGACGCCGGGCCTGCGGTATGCCCGGCGCAGCTAGTGCTGTGACCGGAAACGTTGGCCGGGTTGGGTGACACGCCGGTCAATGGTCGTGGTGGTGGCTGGTGGAGGGTTCAGGCTGTCGGGATGGCAGAACCTGTCCGGGCTCGTCGGCTCAGTGATGACGAGGGCCGGCGACTACAGCAGATCGTGCGGCGTGGGACCGGGTCTCCGATCCGGTTGCGTCGGGCGATGGTGATCATGGCTTCGGCCAGTGGGAACACCGTCGCGGCAATCGCCCGCCTGGTCCAGGGGGACGAGGACGCGGTCCGTGAGGTGATCCACCGGTTCAACGACATGGGCCTGGCCTGCCTGGACCCTCGGTGGGCGGGTGGCCGTCCCCGCCGAATCAGTGAAGACGACGAAGCGTTCATCGTCGCGACGGCCAAGACCAGACCGCAAGCGCTCAGTCAGCCGTTCACCCGGTGGAGCCTGCGCAAACTCGCGGACTACCTGGCTCACAACCACGGCCCGCGTCGGGTGCTCGTGGGCCGGGAACGGCTGCGGGAGTTCCTGCACCGCCACGACATCACCTTCCAGCGCACGAAGACGTGGAAGGAGACCAATGACCCGAACGCTGAGGCGAAACTCGCCCGGATCGAGGCGGTGACCACGGCGTTCCCGGACCGGGTCTTCGCCTTCGACGAGTTCGGGCCGCTGACGATCCGGCCACACGCTGGCGCGTCCTGGACTCGGGCCGGGCATCCGGACCGGCTCCCCGGCAACTACCACAAGCTGCACGGGGTCCGGCAGTTCCACGCCTGCTACAGCGTCGGCGACGACACCCTCTGGGGTGTCGTGCGCCGGCAAAGTCCGCGGCGAACACCCTGGCAGCGCTCAAGAGCATCCGAGCCGCCCGCCCTGACGGCGCGCCGGTCTACGTCATCCTGGACAACCTCTCCGCGCATCGCGGCGTCAAGATCCGGCAGTGGGCGGCCCGGAACCGTGTCGAGTTGTGCTTCACCCCGACGTACTCGTCGTGGGCGAACCCGATCGAGGCGCACTTCGGACCGCTGCGGATGTTCGTCGTGGCCGGGGCGAACCATCCCAACCATCCCGCCGCGACCCAAGCCCTGCACAACTACCTGCGCTGGCGCAACGCCAACGCCCGTCACCCCGATGTCCTCGCCGCCCAACGCCGCGAACGAGCCCGGATCCGCTCCGAACGACAACGACGCTGGGGTCAGACCTCCGCCAAAACGGCGGCCTGAAACCGGCCAACGTTTCCGGTCACAGCACTAGTACGGCAGCCGCCGTTCGGGATCAGGGTCTGTGGATCTAACGGTGTTTCCGGCCTGACCCATCGGGCGTTGTGCCTGGTGAGGAGGGTGCCGTGATGACCGCGACACTGAACGACCAGACCGAGACCGGGCGTAAGAAGCGGGCGGAGCCGTCGGCGGAGGCGAAGGCCGCTGCGGAGCTGGTCCGGGCCGCGAAGGAGCAAGGGCTGTCGTTGACCGGCCCGGACGGGTTGCTCAAGCAGTTGACCAAGACGGTCCTGGAGACCGCGTTGAACGAGGAGATGACCGAGCACCTCGGCTATGAGAAACATGAGTCGGCTGGGGTGGAGTCGGGCAACGTCCGCAACGGCACCAGGGCGAAGACGGTGTTGACCGACGCGTCGGGGCCGGTGCAGATCGACGTGCCGCGGGACCGGGCCGGCACGTTCGAGCCGCAGATCGTCCGGAAGAGGCAGCGGCGCCTGTCCGGGGTCGACGAAGTCGTGTTGTCGTTGTATGCCAAGGGTTTGACCACGGGGGAGATCTCGGCGCATTTCGCGGAGATCTACGGGGCTTCGGTGTCGAAGGAGACGATCTCGCGGATCACCGACAAGGTGATCGAGGAGATGACCGACTGGTCGCACCGGCCCCTGGATGAGATCTACGCCGCCGTGTTCATCGACGCGATCGTGGTCAAGGTCCGCGACGGGCAGGTCGCCAACCGGCCCTTCTACGCCGCGATCGGGGTCACGCTCGACGGGGAGAAGGACATCCTCGGGTTGTGGGCCGGCTCGGGTGGTGAGGGTGCGAAGTTCTGGATGAGTGTGCTGACCGACCTGCGTAACCGGGGCGTGAAGGACGTGTTCTTCCTCGTCTGCGACGGCCTGAAGGGCCTGCCGGAGGTGGTGACGAACGTGTGGCCGGCTACGATCGTGCAGACGTGCATCATCCATCTGATCCGTAACACGTTCCGGCTCACGTCCCGCAAGTACTGGGACGCGCTCAAGCACGACATCAAGCCGATCTACACCGCTGTCAACGCCACCGCGGCCCGGGCGGCGTTCGAGGACCTGGCCGAGAAGTGGGGCGGCCGGTATCCGGCGGTGATCCGCTTGTGGGACAACGCGTGGGCGGAGTTCATCCCGTTCCTCGACTACGACGTCGAAATCCGGCGGGTGATCTGCTCGACCAACGCGATCGAGTCGCTCAACGCCCGCTACCGCCGGGCCGTGAAAGCCCGCGGCCACTTCCCCAACGAACAGGCCGCGTTGAAGTGTCTGTACCTGGTGACCCGATCGTTGGACCCCACCGGAGCAGGCAGAACCCGATGGACGATGCGCTGGAAACCCGCCCTGAACGCCTTCGCCATCACCTTCAGCGACCGCTTCCCAGCCGCTGAAACCTACTAACCAAGATCGCCGGAAACACCCTTAGCGAGACAGGCCCCGGGATCATGGTTGAAGTTCGAGGTTGAGGCGGCGTGTGTAGTGGGCTTGTCGGGCTCGGGCTTGATGCCGGCGTCGCCAGGCTGACCAGTGCAAACGGTGGGCGAGGTCGGTGATCGGGCGGATGAGGCAGGCGTTGATCAGGCGGCGGATCTCGTTGACGGTCAGCTTGATCAGCCGGCTGTCGGTTGAATCGTCGGTGGCGTCGGCGGCGCTGATCGCCAAGACGGCAAGGGCGGCCAGGGCGAGGGTGGTGAAGCGATGCCAGGAGTCCCAGCGGCGGACCTGGTGCTGGTCTAGGCCGACCTGGCTCTTGGCGGCCTGGAAGGCTTCTTCGACGCTCCAACGGATGCCGGCGATTCGCACGAGTTGGGCGAGGGTGGCCGCCCTGGGAGCCCAGCAGCGGTAGAAGGCCAGCTCACCGGTGGCGGTGTTCTTCCTGATCAGTAGGCTGTGTCGGCCGCCATCGTCGGGGTCAGCATCGGTGCACACGTCATCGAGCCAGGCCCAGTCGTAGAAGCGTGGGCCCTTGGATCCGGCGCCAGCGCTGCGGCGCTGCCACACTGTAACCGGTAGGTCAGCGGCGATCCGGTCGGCGCGGACGCGGGTTTTACCGCCGTCGAGCGGGACCAAGTGGCTGCGGGACACCGCCAGGACGTAGCCGATCTCGTGTTCGCGCAGGCCAGCGCGAAAGACACTGCTGTTGCCGTAGGCCTCGTCCGCGGTGGCCCAGCCCGCCGGCACTCCGGCGTCCAAGGCGGCGGTGATCATCTCGGCGGCAAGCTCCGGTTTGGTGGCGAACTCGATATCGTCGGGCACGCCGGCGGCTCGGCAGCGGTCCCGGTCGTCGGTCCACGCCGCCGGCAGATACACCCGCCGGTCGATCAGCGTGTGCCCATCGACGCCGGCGTAGCCCAGGAACACCCCGACCTGGCTGTTCTCGATCCGCCCCGCTGTCCCGGTGTACTGGCGCTGCACCCCGACCGTATGGGTGCCCTTCTTCAGGTCACCGGTGTCGTCGACGATCAGGACCGCGTCCGGGGCCCCGATCCGGGCGGTGATCAGCTGCCGCAGGTCATCGCGGACAGCGTCGGCGTCCCACACCGCCCGGTACAACAGCCGCTGCATCGCATCCGGCCGGGCGTGTCCAGCCTGCTCGGCCAACTGCCAGCACGTCTTCACCTCGATGTCGGCCAACAGCCCCGTCACGAACTGCCCCGCCGCACGACGCGGCTCCACCCAAGCGAACCGACCCGCGAAGCAGCCCAGCACCTCGGCCAGCACCCGCTCCCACCGACCAACGGCTACGCTGTGGCACGCGGCCACCGCCAGATCTGATGATGTGTCCACAACGCACAGACGATCACGCGGTGGCCGTCTCGCGTCCACCCCAGTTCACCAGCAAGATCTCAAACGGCGGCTGCCGTACTAGACCCGCCAATTGAGCCATTTTCATCCTGCGTAGCGGTTGGCTTCGATGTGGTGCAGGACGAGGATGGCCTGCACGATCGCGGTGGCGCGGCGCGGGCAGCAGCGCAGCTTGGTCAGGATCTTCCAGGTCTTGAGCGTGGCGATGGCTCGTTCACCACGGGCACGGATTCTCGCGTTGGCGCGGTTGACCGTCTTCTGTCGGCGTGACAGCTTCGGCCGGAAGCGGCGCCGTTTGAACGGCGTGCGCACGCTGCCCCGGGCGCCTTGGTAGCCCTTGTCGGCGAAGGTCATCACGTCCGTGGTGGTCAGCGCGTCGATGATGCCGTGGACGCGGGCGGCGGTGAGGTCGTGCGTCGAGCCTGGCAGTGCCGGTGAGGCCCATACGAGCCGGCCGGCGGCGTCGGCTACGACCTGCACGTTCACGCCATGCTTCTTGTGCTTGCCGGAGTAGTACGGCTTCTGGTCTGCCACGCGGTCGATCGGGATCAGCGTGCCGTCCAGGATCGCGTAGGCCAGTTGCCGGATGCGCCGCATCGCCGTGGCCAGGTTCTCGGCGGCCGCGGCGAGCAGCACGATCGCTTCCTGCACGTAGCGCCAGGCGGTGGCGACACCGATCTCGAACCCGGCGGCGAGCCGGGTGTAGGTGTCGCCGTTGCGCAGGTGGGCCAGGGCGAGCAGTGCCTGTCGGCCCGGCGCGAGACGACGCCACCGGAATCGACGCTGGTTACGGTGCGCTCGGATGCGGTCGGCGAGGTGGTTCAGGGTTCGGCTGGACAGCGGGATCGTGGAGGGGTAAGACAGCACAGGCGAGGCTCCCGGTCGGGGCATCGGATCTTGGTCGACTGCTGTCTTACCTGGAGCCTCGCCCTCATCGATCTCCGGGCTCGCCGCACCCACCCTGAGCTGCAAGGTCAGCTTGGAAAAGGCTCATTGATTACCAGTCGTGGGCCCAGTCCGGTGGTAGGACGACAGCGAGTTGCGGCTCCCCGCTGATCGGCTCGAGAGCACGCACGAGCCGCAAGTCCCCGTCGGCCGCGGCACCCTCGCCGGTGAGGACCCGGCCACTACTGCCGTCGGCGCTGATCAGCAGGCACCGGTCGGGGCGAAGGTACGAGGTCGGACGAGTGTGGGATCGATTCGTCTTCCAGGCAATATCGACAACCACCGGGACGACTTTAGGCTTGGCTCTCTTCTTCCCTGTCGTCGCTAGTGTCCAGGCCGACCTCTCGCGCTAATTCGCTGGCCGTCATTCGTTGGTCCGCTGCCGCGCGCCCCGCATGGTCGAAGCGCACGCCTTCGGCCTCCAAGACGATTCGTGGATCGTCGCGGCGTTGGGGATCGGTCCAGCGGAAATCGACCGAGACGGCGCCGTCAATCTTCAGCACACGGTGAGCGTTCGGCACCTGGACGCTGGCAAGTCGACCGGCGACGGCGCGATGAAACACGCCCACGACCTCGGCAATGTCCGAGTAACTGGTCCAACGGCCCGCGGGAATGCTGGCGAGCGCCTGGTTCATCAGTGACCAGCGCGGGCTGGGCGGCGTGGCTGCGGCTGATTCGTCAGGCCCCGGCCAGATGACGAGGATCCGGTCGGCAAGGGCTCGGCCACGTGCGAGGATTTCTGCGCGACCCCAACGTGGAGCATCAGCGATCTCACGGTTCATCGCCAGCCCACTGTCACGAAGAATTTTCTTCTTTGCCTCGAAGTTGTCGTTGGCCAGCTTCGGGTTGTACGCGGTCAGGCTGAGATTCCCGAGAGTGTGCACCAGGGAGCTGTGCAGCTCGTCAACCGTCTCGTCGTTTTCCAGGTCGGGGTGAAGCATCTCCCGCCAGTCGTCCGTTAGGGACTGGGGCAGTACGTGCTCGATGGTGACCTTGGCGGTGTCGAAGTTGATGGGTTCCTTGTGTTCGAAGTCCTCCTCGATACAGCGCAGCACGTAGCTGCGCTGCGGGCCACGACCCGACCAGTAGAAGCTGTTAACCAACACCGCCTCCCGGATGTACTGATCGGTGGGGAACTTCTTCCTCACCCCGGAAAGCGCTCGGGTGATCGCCTTGGCCGAGGGGACCTGCTCGCCCAGATCCTTGACAAGTGACATCAGGATCCGGTTCGTGTTAGCGCTGGCGATGCCTGTGATCATCCGACGGACGAGGTAGCTCTCAACGACACGTAATGCATCAGCCGCCTCAGTGGAGCTGAGGCGACCGGCTTCATGTGCCAGGAGGACGTGGAGTGCGATGGGGTGGACTACTGCCGCGCCCCAGCGGTCAAGTCGGTCCAACGCTCGTCGCAGGATCGGGTCGGTCACCTCGCTCGGCGTCAGAATCTTGCGGAGCAGTCGAGCCTTGTGGTGGAGGTTGATGATCCACTCTTCGATGGCAGCCTCGCTGGACAGTTGGCTGAGTCGCTGCTGCTGAGACTGGTAGATCGCCTCCTGGGTGGCGCGGTCGTCGCCCAGGAGCACCAGATCCAACCAAACCAGGTCTTCAAGCTGCTTGTCCGTTAGGAGTTCCTGAAGCGGCAGCCAGTGCCGCTCGTAAACGTGATCGCCGCGAGCAGGCAGTCTCATGAATAGGTAGTTGCGCAGCAGGTCCGCCTGGGTGAGCGGCTGGCCGGTGTAGTTGAGAGACTCGAAAATACGGTGGACGTTGTCGTCTGGATGCGCGGCGATCTCCACCAGGCTCAGCCGTGCCGCTACCGCCTGCTCGATCCGGATAAGGTCATGGTCGTCGTCTGGATCATCGGCTTGAACAAGCGCGGCTCGGAAAAAGCGATACGCCTCTCCGATGCGGTCTTCGCCACCAGCACCAGGGTCCTGTTCCACAAGCGCCAGCCAGGCCGCCCGGTCGGCCTTGGTGGGCAGCAGTGTGTACCGTTCCATTCCCGACGCGTACTTGTTGAACAGATACATATCGTCGATCTTGGCGGCTAGCTGCGTATCGGACTCCTGGACGTGATCGCGAATCGCGCACAGCAGGATACTCAAGGTAGTTAGCCGCTGCTGGCCGTCCACGACAAGCCAACTTTGCACGCCGGTTGGTGTGTTGGCCGGACTGGGCGCCAGGACCACCGAGCCGAGGAAGTGCGTGGTGTTGTCGCCCACCTCCGTCACCCTCATCACATCAGCCCACACCTGCGCGAGGTCTCGGCGCTTCCAGCTGTAACGGCGTTGGTAGAGGGGAACGACGTACTGCTTCTCGCCCTGCAGCAAGTTACGGACGGTCGTCTCATTCGCCTTCAAGTAATCTCCCCAGGGACGGCGCGGCGATGCAGCTCAACCACGCGGGCGCGGAAGCCGTGTCCATACTGCTACCGGCCCATGGCGAACGAAGTCAACCGATCGAACAGACGTGTCCACACCTTCCGCTGTATGGGCTGTACGAGACCGAGCCTGCTATATCGGCCGGCGCTCGCGCCAGCGCTGGATGGTCAGCTTGTAGGGCTCGGGCATGTGCAGATGTGGCACCTCGTCGTACGTGAACACGCCGAGCTCCTTGTGCTCGGCTGAGTAGACGAGTTCTTCATCCCCGAGGTACGTCGCGCCGAAGCTCACGATGAACACGTGCCGGACCGGCGTGATCTCGTAGACCCAGGAGTCGATGATGTCGACCTCGGTGATGGTCAGGCCGAGCTCTTCGGCAACTTCCCGGCAGACGCCGTCCTCGGGCGTCTCACCCACTTCGAGCTTGCCGCCAGGCAACTCCCACTCGTCGCGTTCATTGCGCAACAGCGGCACCCGGCCATGGTGGTCGACTACCAGCTTGACCGAAATCGGCAACTGGTACTCGAAATACCCCGGGTTCCGCTCGACCAGGTACGGCGGTCGCTCCGTCACGCGAAAGGTCCTTCCGTGGTGCGGCATCAGCCAGCGGTCAGCAGGAGAGCGGCGATGTCGTCGGCCCGCTTGAACCGACCACCGCTACCACCGGGTTCGCTTTCCGCGTCTCGGATCAACTTCTCCAGGTAGTGCAGCCCTCGATCACGCGCATCGGGAATCACTTGAGCCCACGAGCGGTAGATTTCGTAGTCGGTGATCAGCCGGGCAAAACCGTCGGTGCACAGCAGTATGCAGTCGACGTGCGCCCATTCGCCGGCAGCGGTGTGGGGCCGAAGCTGGCGATTCGGGTGCCCGGAAAAGATCGATTCGACATCACCGGAGATCATCGTGTGCAGCCGGCGCTGGTGCATGGCCGCGATGACCCGGTCCGCCTCGGCCTCATTCGTCGCCACCGCCGCGGCTTCGCGTCGGTCGAAGTAGCCGGTCGACACCACCACAGGCCGAACGCCCTGGACCACGGCGGTGGCGTCGCCGATTCGGGCGAGGTCGTAGCCGATGCCCTGGTCGACACAGAGCGCGATTGAGCAGGCCGGTGGCACCCGGCTCACGGGGAACGACAGTGCTGCCTGCTCGCGGGCCACATCGTCGGCGAGCGACGTCAGGAGCGCGGCGGCCGCACCCTGATAGTTGTCCGCACCGGCCTGAGTCAACCGCTCGGCGAGGTGGTCGACAAGCCACTGCACATCGCTGTCGGCAGGCAGCGCGGTGTCGTCGTACAGATCGGTGGCGCCATCGATGACCCAGGCGAGGGTGCCGCGGTGGCCGACGCGGTCTTCATTCGCCCGCGTGCCACCGGCCGAGGTGATCGCTTCTCCTACCTTCATGGCCTGTCCAAACTCTCATGGCATCCACGAGGCTGGCACGAACATGCCGGCCCCGATCATGGCGCACCCGATGACGACCGCTGCGATCACCCGGAGAACGCGGCTGTTGTTGACGAGAGAGAACGTACCGAAAACGACAGCGATCGCGCCGGATGCCACGAGCATGAGACGGAGGCCCTCGACGCCTGTGCTCTGGCTGGCGATGTTGCTGGCTGTGGCGATGAAGGCCACCACGGCCGCCAGCAGGCCCAGGAGTTGCAGTTGCTGGCCCTTGAACTCGGTCAACTCAGTGCGGAAGCGGGCGTGGGCCTGGGCCCACCGGGCGCGCTCCTGCATCAGATCGACCCGGATCCGGCTCGACTGGTACTGGGTGAGCCGACGCAGGTGGTCCCGGGAATCGCGCGGCTCCAGTTCGATGGCCTGCGCGATGGCGGCCCTGGCCGCCTCGAACTCCCCGCGCAGTGCCAGCACCCGGCCTTTCGTCTCGTAGTAGTGGGCGACTCGCCCCTGGGTGAGGGTTATCGCCCGGTCGATGTGCCGCTCCACCTCGTCGAGGTCACGTGTCGGGCCTGGATCCTCCAGGCGTTCGAGGTACTCGACCCAGAACGCCGCCAGCTGATGGATCACCGCCGCGACGTCAGGCATGGAGGCGACGGCCTGCCGAGAGTATTCGACCGAGCTGCGAAGTGAGGCAAGGTCGCCCTTGGCGCGGGCCACGATCGCGCGGAAGGTGTGGAAGTAGGGCTCTGCCCCAAACTCGTCCTCGTGGTCTCGGACGACCGAGGCGTACTCAGCGTGGCGCTCCTCGCGCCGTAACCGCAGCAGGAGAGCGTAGAGCGCCGCGAACCGGGACCGGCTGCGAATGGCGTGATCGTCGAGAACGGCGCGCAGCAGCGGCTCGGGGTCGGGGTACGCCTCGACGACGGCCCGGATTGCCTGCGGGAAGGCCGCGTCGGACGGTGGCGGCACCTTCGACAGCGCGGCGACGAGGCGCGCGCGGTTTTGCGGTGAGGCCACTGCAACGCGAGGTCTAGGAACTCGCAATCGAAAACCCCCGGTTCAACCAGGTGTACGGATGGTCGCTGTTGACTCTCGCCAGGAAACGCACCAGGCTCCGGTCGCCGGTGAAGGCCGTGCGCCCGTGCAGGAAGCGGTGGTTGTGTACGAGGTAACCGTCGCCCTCGCCCAGGTGCAAGGATCGGACCGTCTCGGTTATCAGCCGACGAAGATCGGCCACGAGATCTGTGTGACGGTCGGTGCTGTGGGGGTGGGCGATCCGGTCGTCGCGGTACCGGATGCGGGCGTGGCCGGACGTGAATTCGACGACCGGGGGGCCGAGTTGGCCGGCTGTCGTCTTCAGCCGTAGACGAGCGATCGCAGCGTCCTCGGCCCGACGGCGGAGGATCATCAACACTTGAGCGGCGTCCACCAGTGTCGCGCTTCCCCCAGCCCTCGCCGGGGCGAGCATCAACGTGGCGAGCACACTGGGCGGCTGTTTGTGCAAGCTGCGGTCGGTGTGCGGTGACAGGGGCAGATCGGTGAAACCCGCCTCATTATCGGCAGCGCCCGAATGGATACGAGGTGTGATGACGGTGAGTCCGTCGGCCACCTGGTGAGGGTGGTCTACGGGGACCGTCCACCCGTCGAGCAGTTCCGCGACCTCGGCAACGGACCCCTGCTGGATGAGGACGACGCCATCGCGGGCGAGGGTGGCGGGCACCGATTCCGGGCGTACCTCGACCTCGTGTCTCGCCTCTACCAACAGCATTCGCCCGCCGCCTACCAGCAGTCAGCCCTCAGGTTCGTCCAGCCCAACAGCCGCCAGTTGCCGCGACGGCCGTCGATATCGTGCATTCCCTGCTGACCAACGTATCGACAGTGCCAATCTGTCGCCTCAGCCATATGTCCACTGGAGGTCTTGCACGCCATTCTCGCGCCTGGGAATCGTGCATTGACGCCCTCCACTCGGCGCGCACCGGCCTCGTCAACGGGTCAGGGCGTCCACCGCCGAGTCGGCGCATCCGGCCCGCCCCATCCGCGACCCTCGGGTGACGGAAGGTACACCGTTTGGTCCATAGACTCTGCCGGCCTGTGCTGGCAGGGTCCGATCGTGACGTTCCGGCCCCCTGAAGCGCTCCAGAAATCCGATGACGCCGACGCCATCGCCCTATTGAAGCGTTACTACGGTGACCCGTACCTCGGCATCGGCTGCGCCGACGGCGCACACTTCGATACCTGGGCGACCGATAGCGACCCTATGCGCTTCACGGCCGACGACCTGATCGCGATCAAGTTCCTCTCCGTCGAGGCGCCGAAGACCGCGGTACGGGCACTGCTGCGTGACCGCTCGGGGGAGTTCTCGCAGTTGCTAGTAGACCTCGGCCCCGACCGTGACCTGGCCAACGAGGACAAACCTTTCGGCCACACCTGGGCTGGCTGGCGGATCATGGATGAGCTGCGCACCATCCCAGGTGTTGGTACGACCACCGCGTCGAAGCTGCTGGCGCGCAAGCGGCCACGCCTGCGGCCCATCTGGGACACGGTGGTCGCGGCCGTGACAGACACGGTGCCAGCCCAGTGGGAACCGGTGCGCACGGCATTGCGCGCCGACGATTGCGCGTTGCACCGACGGCTGCTCCGCCTGCGCGACGTGGTCGGCCTTCCGGCGGAGGTCAGCGCGTTGCGCATCCTCGACGTGATCGCGTGGCGCGAGGGTAAGGATCGCGACCTGTAGGACGGAGATGCATGCCGGTCATTCACTGGATCTACCCGACGAACGAGAAGAGCAACTACTACCTCGACACCAGGAACGGGGACACCGAGGTATCGCCGCAGCAGTTGCTCGACGACATCCGGCAGAGCCGCAACGAGGTCGATCGGTGGGTCCTGGGAACGGGCTTCCGTCAGATGCGTCCTGGTGACGCCATCTGGGTATACGCATCGACCCCGTACCAGTACGTCTGTGCACTTGCTCAGACCGTCGACATCGATTTCGACGGTGACTTCTGGCATGCATCGCTGGTCTGGAACATCGACGCCACGGAGCGTCTGATGCAGAACCCGATCCCACGGTCGTTGTTCGGTCAGATCGCCCAGAGGGCAGCTGTCCGAGCGAACCAGCACGCCGCAGAGGTGCTTGACGATTGGCTGACGACCCAACGCTTGATGCTTTCCGACCTGGACTCCGAGCCGAGCCCTGAGGAAGACACCCGGCTCCGCACCCTGCGGACCATCGTTCAACGACAGGGGCAGCACACCTTCCGACAAGGTCTGCTCGGTGCCTACGGCGGGCAGTGCGCCGTCACCGGCGAGCGAGCCGTGGAGGTCCTGGAAGCGGCGCACATCGACGGGTACCGCGGAGCGCACAGCAATCAGCTCACCAACGGGCTGCTTCTTCGCGCGGACCTGCACACGCTGTTCGATCTACACCTCATCGGAGTCGACCCGGAAGGCAGACTCGTCGTCTCCGAACGTCTCGCCGGCTCGTCCTATGCAAAGCTGCGCGGCAAGCGCCTCAGCCTGCCCTCTCGGGCTCAACACCAACCCTCGAAGCGCCGCCTCGCCGCCCACCTGAACCAGCTGACAAAGCTTGCCCGGTAGTTGCGTCGACGGCTGGCCTGGCAGACACGGCAGTGCGAGCTGGCGCAATCGAACGGCATTGACACTATGAGATTAATCGATCACTCTGGGTGCCTGGCTCATGCAGTGCGTCAGCACCGGGGGTGGCCATGGAAATTGAATCGCTTGTGCGGTCTCTGAGCCACCAGTCGCTACTGGCGCTCAACTCCTCCGACCAACTCGTCGACGATGTGCTCCGGTACGCCGAGACACATGCCAAGACCCGCGAGGCGTACTGGCATCACAAGAGGTTGACCCCGGTGGACGTCGGCACGGGCGGCATGCGGACCACGCCCGCGCAGGTGTTACACGAGCTGGGGGTGGCCACCACCCTCCTCACCGCCTCCCCGCTGTCGCAGGTGGCCCGGCACTGGGCCGCCGTCCGCTACTGCGCCACGCTGACCAAGAACGGTGGGCGTCTCGCACTGACGCCGGATGCCAACGAGGTCGTCTACCACCACAAGGTGACCCAGTCTGAGCAGTTGGGCGTCGGCTTGGCCCTCGTCGTCGCGAAGAACCTGCTGCGCCGACAGTATCGGGGGTGGACGTTCCACGCGGTCGACGCGGAGGTGGCGCTGAAGGCTGGTTTCGTGGATGGCGGCGGCGCGGTGGAGTCCGTCTCGCGCACCAAGAAGCGGCCGGACTACATCCTGCTCGGTCACCACGCCACGAAGACCCGCCGGCGGATGAAGATCGTGATCCTGGAGTGCAAGGGCACCCACGGGCCGCCGAGCTTCATCCACGGGCAGCTCGCCCGGGCCGCCGTACAGGTAGAGGCTCTGTCGGTGGGCGGAAGTCATCCCCCGTCGCTGATGGTCGCCTCGCACCTCGCCCAGAGCGGGATCACCGCCTACGTGCTTGACCCGCCCGGGGACGACGAGTTGTGGTCCGGTGACGACGACGAGCTGGACGGCCTGTTGAGCACTACCCCTGAGGACCAGTTCTGGCGCCCGCGGACTGCCATCGCGCAAGAACCCGCGGCGAGACAGACACCCACCGGCGCGCTCTCCCCTGCCAGTGAGGCTGCCACCGAGCCGGACCTGCCCGACGAGCTGCCGCCGGGAGCGCCCCAGGTCTTCGACATACCCGAGCAGCAGCGTGGCTGGTTCACCCAGATCCTGGCCCGCGCCGTCGCGGCCACCGCTCTGCTCTTCGCCGGCAACAACGCCGCCGCCAGCGACTATGCCACCCCGCGTCAGCGCGGGATGGAAGATGGCAACCTCCAGCCAGCGCTGTTCAATCTGGACCCGGCATGGGCCACGAGCAGCGCCGCGACGTTCCCGCTACCCAACGGGCTCTCCGCCGAAGGCACTCGGCACCGCGCACCCCTGGGCCGAGGCAGGGTGTTGGAGGTGTTCCGGGGCGTCGAAAGCCGCCTCTACCGTGAGCTGGCCGAGGGTCAGGTCGGCGCCTATCTGACGGGTGCACCAAGCCTCTTTCGTCGACGACTCGAGCTGCCGGACGACGGCAAAAACGTGTACTCGTTCGGCCGAGATGGGACGGTCCTGGTCGTCCGCGTCCTTGATGGTGGCGCTTGACCCTGCCTCCTAAGCTGGCGGCACCGTTGAGAGCGGCACGCTTCGCCATGAATACGGGGTGATGAAGTGGCAGGCGGTTTTCAGGTGGATCCCGGCTCACTGACTGGAGCGGCCGCGACCCTGCATGACCTGGCCCGGCAACTGCAGACCGGCCAAATTGATCTTTTCGTGCTCGACTGGGCCGACGACCCCGCCAGCCACCCGGACCTGGCACAGGCGATGCGCCGGTTTGCCGAGTTCGCTCACGATCAACACCAGGACGTTGTCGCGCTGCTGGCTGCCCTGTCCCTGCGGGTCGCGGCCTCAGCCGACAACTACGAGCAGACCGAGGCGACTATGGCGGCGGACATGAACACGTTCCTCACCCAGTCCACATATCAACCCGCCGACCAGCGCAGCTCTTGACGCCGTGGCTTACCGAGATGCGGCGCGCTATATCGAGGCGATGAAGCCGGGCTTTGTCAACGCGGTGGCCGATGAGTGCCTACGGGCGAAGAGAGTCATCAGTGCGGTGTCGCCCACGCTGGATGGTCTGCGCGGCACCGTGGAGTGGGCTTCCGATCTCGCCGACATCTACGAACAGCGCCTCAGGGAGGCCGTCGACCTCATCGACGGTCTGCACGACGGGTTCGACAAGGCCGGCGTGGCCATCGACGATTACGCGGAGGCGCAGGCTCGGGCTCAAGCTCTGGTAGCCGAGGGAATCACCGCCGAGGGGCAACTCCGCGCTCTTATCGCGCCGATCGTGGCCACTCAGTCGCCGGTGGTTCGCGCGTCGGACGCGTTGCGGGCCTGGAACGACCTGCGGACCAGCACCGGGGCCATGGACTGGCTCATCGAGTTCAGCGTCCACGATGAGATCGACAGAGTTCGGGGCGACGCCGAGCGACTCTGGCAAACCGCCACTGACGCGTACGAGGAAGCGGTCCGTATCGAGACCGACGCCCGCACTGCAGCAATCGCCCTACTCGCTGCGGCCTACCGCCTGTTGCCCGATTTCCTGGCAGACTCCGCGCTAAGCGCCAAAATCGTCGATGGAACGCCAGGGTTGCGCGACCTCCGGGGCGAGTACCAGATCGGCCCGCCGACCGTTCCGGCGTTGACGTTCGACGACGACTTTCCGTACGACCCCAACGCCACGCCCACCCCTGGTGACTACGCGAGTTGGAACAAGTGGCAGGCCATGCTTCGTGCTGGCCAGACGGCGCGGCCCGACCTGGATGACGCCCTCGACCTGTATGCCCATTACCGGGACGGCACCGGCACCGACCGGCGGGTCGATTTCGAGGAAGGCTACCGGGAGGACCCCAACATCCGGGGCGCAGTGGACAGAGAGATTTCGGTCGCTCAGCGTGAAGCCGAGCGGCTCTACCAGGAAACTGGGCAGGTCGCCTTTCAGATGACCGGTGATCCGGCGACGGTCGACAGCATGGGCCTCTACCCGACCACAGAGAACTGGCAGAAGAGCCTCGGCGACTTCTCCATGTACGGCACGTCCGATGTGGTGGTCGACGGCGACCAGATCACGATGAAGATCAAGGTCCACGCCGAGGACATGTACAACTTCAACAAGGACGCCGCCGACATCGCGACCGGCGAGCCCGACGACGCCAACGGCCGGTTCTCGACCTTAGGGTGGGCCAAGGAGTTCCGCACCTACGGCGACTTGGAGCGCACAGTGACCTGGACCATCGGCGAGTCACCGAATGTCAGCGGCGGTGACGGCTCGCAGCGGCAAGCCCCCGGCGAAGACCGGGCGGATGGACGTTCCGATGGTTGATCTTCGCGCCGGGCTGCTGGCGACGGCGCTCGTCGTCACCCTCGCCGGATGCTCCGACAGCACCGGCAATGACGAGCCGACAGGGAGGGCCACCAGCGTGAGCCCGGCACCGGTACGAACCGACCGAGACCCGATCGTCAAACGGTTCCCACGCCTCGGCGACTTCGTTGAAGCCCACTGGCAAGCAGCATCGGCCGGCGGTGGCAGCCGCAGCAGCGTGCCAGGCCCGACCGACACACGCATCGAGGCCTTGGTCGTGCTGCGACCCGACACCTTGGCCACAACCCTCAAAGAGTACGAGTGGCAGCCAGCACCGCCCGACTGGGACGCGCCACTGAGCGCCGAGCTGCGCCCGTTCCTGCCCAACGGCGGCACCTGGCAGGTCAGTGAGCAGTTCACCAAGGACGTGCGGACGGCACAGTACAACGGCACCGCCTATCTCGACGCCGGCAGCGGCACCGTGTTCCTCCGGGTAATCGACAGTTGACTCGACAGACATCACATCCGGCAGGAAGCGCTCTGCTGCGGTGGAAGCTCGCTACGCCGTTGATCGGGCTCAGCCTGCTGATGGTGGTGCCTGCGGTGTTCGGCACCGTGACCTGGTGGTCCTTCTTCGGGGTCGGCTACCGGGTGCTCAGTGTCGTCATCTGCCTCATCCTCACCGCGCAACTGGCGGTGGCGGTCTCGATCGGCGTCCGACCGAGCAGGGACGTGCCCTGGACGAGGGTTGGGCTGGTCATTCTCGGCATGCTGGTTGCCTGCGGCCTGGCCCGGATCCGCTACGAATTCTAAACCTCACACCACACCATTCCACCCCCGACAGTACGCCGATTAAGCACGCATGGGAATTGCGCGCTCATGGCTACTGTCGGGGGTGTCTTGTATGGTCAGAGGCGTAGTGGCTCGGCGTGACAGCAACCAATGGAATTGATTCCCGGGCGCAACGGTCACACGTTTCACCGATGGCATCCGGATGTAACAAAATGCAACACGGAGAGGGCGGGAGCCGATGGCCGACGACATGGGATCGACAGTGCCGCGACGGCAGCTCGGGCGAGCGCTGCGCGACCTACGCACCGAGGCGCGGATGACGCTGGACGGCGCGTCGGAGGCAATGCAGTTCAGCCGACAGAAGCTGTGGCGCATCGAGACCGGCCTCGGCCCGGTCCGCACTGTGGACGCCAAGGCCCTGTGCGAGCTTTACAGGGCGACTCCCGACCTGACCGGCGCCCTCATCGCCCTGGCAAACGAGACCAAGGCCAAGGGCTGGTGGCACTCGTACGGCGACGCCATCCCTGAGTGGTTCGAGCTGTACGTCGGCCTGGAATCCGCAGCGTCTCGGCTGCGAGAGCACGATGACACTCTGGTGCCCGGGCTGCTACAGACTCCGGGCTACACCCGGGGCGTCTACCAGAACCGCCCCAACATTCCGATGGACGAGTTGGAGGAAGTCCTGGACGTCCGCCGTCGCAGGCAAGAGATCCTCGTTCGCCGGCTCCCAAAAGCACCGACCGTGGAATGGGTTCTGTCGGAAGCGGTCTTGCTTCGACGGGTCGGCGGCTCGGCGGTCATGGCTGAGCAGCTCGACCGCCTTCTTGAACGGTCCGGGCTACCCAACGTGTCGATCCGCGTATTGCCACTGTCGGCCGGTGCGCACTACGGCGCACTCGCCGGAGCGTTCGTCATGCTCGACTTCCCGCTCGTCAACCGAGTGGTTCCCGATGCATCCGTGGTCTACAGCGAGTCGGTGACCGGAGCGCTCTACCTCGACCGGCCCGAGGAGTTCGCGGTCTACGAGAAGGTCTGGGTGAGCCTCCTCGACCTCGCGCTTGATGAGGAACAATCGAGGAGGATGATCAGCAAGATCAAGGAAGAGGTCCATCATGGCTGACGACCTGCGCGGCGCTCAGTGGCGTAAGAGCACCCGAAGCGGCGACAACAACGGCAACTGCGTCGAGGTCGCCGACAACCTGCCCGGCCTCGTCGCCGTACGCGACAGCAAGGACCCGGTCGGACAGGTACTCACCTTCTCCCCCGCCGCCTGGACCGCCTTCGTAGGGTCCACCAAGTCTGGTTGCTGAGCCATACATCAGACGGAAGCGCCGCCGCTATCTGCTGGACGCGCTACCGTCGCATGCCGATCAGGCGGCCGGGTCTTCACTCACGAAGTCGGCCGGCTGGTCGAGCAGCGACCACCGATTCCGCCACGCCTCCAGATGCGCTGGATAGATCGCCGTGTGCCGGAGGCCATGCAACAGGGCCTCGGACACTGCGAGGCGCCGCCGAGCCCGGTGACTTCTGACGGCTACTCCGAACCATCTATTCTCCTTGATTGGAAGGCAGTTAGCGGCTACGAAGAGCGCCAGCCTGCATCGATAGCGGCCTGAAGCCGCTTACTAAACACGGCATGCGCTGCCCGGTACTCATTTTCCCGATCCGCCTTGTAGAACGGCGCAGTGTAGCCAATAGGCGCTGGCTCCCGCTCCGGATCTCCCAGATGAGCGAGCAACTGAGAAAAATCATTTTTTTCTTGACCAGCACCCTGTGCATCGAAATCGCCAGCAATACGCCGACCCTTGGCATCGAAGTACATCCGGCTCTCATAACCTGATAATTGAGGGAACCTCGACTGGTATATGGCGATCAGGCTTGATGCTTCCATCCCCAACCAGACCGCGACCAAGGCATCAATCTCCACCAGCGCAGCCCTCCGGCTCCGCTCATCACGCAGGGGAGTTGAATGAGACCATCCTGGCTCCACGTCCGATATAGGACGCAAACCCTGCCAATCCGCCGCCCAATAATCCTGCAGCCAGTTGGGCTGAAAGACCTCCGACCACAGCTCCCCATAGGCGGCGGTCAAGCAGTTAAGGCGAAGCCCGCGGAGAAGCAGGGCCTCGGCAAGGGGATGATCAGGCAAGGGCGCTGGCATGCTCATGGCATGAACGACATCCAAGTGACCCTTTCCAGCGACGCGAACGAAGTAGTCGATTGGCAGCGACGCCCAGTATGCGGCAACCAGAGCCGTCTCACGATTGTTCCGTAGAATCATGCTGCGAACCGCATGAATGTGAACGGGGCCCGGAGGAATGAGCGAGGGAAAGAGGCTACGCTCGGTAGACGCTGGAGTCATCTCGCGCCATACGACGCGATAGAAGTCAGTATAGGGCCTCCGCCTGTCATGGGTGCCGCCCTTGACACTTCCGTATGCAGCATTGGTTGGTTGATTACCGGAGTTTTTGCATGCCAAATCGGCTGCGGAAGTAGGGTCGATCCACATATCACGTCGACCGTCAAAGACATCCCGATCCGCCACTCGCCGGTACTCGGAGCGCGGCACCGCGGCGCCTGGCAGTTGAGTCAGGTCTACCGGCCGACCTCCTCGCTTCGGAATGGGGGGACTCTTCGCGAAGGGCGTTGCAATACCGAATTGCGGGCCCTTAAGGATCACATCGTTCCACCTCGAAGAGTCCGCCACCTCCTTAATGAATAGCCCAGCATCTTTGCCCCCTTTTTCGTCAATACCGCGGCTAATCTGCGGACCGAACTCAACCAAACGAGGCTTGACGTCGACAAGCAGGTCGATCGCGTCCTGCTCTGCGGAGCTGACAGGGTACAGCAACTTAGTCTCAAGCACATCGACGCTGGCGTCCTCACTAAAGCGCCGCCATTCCGCAAGGAGATGCTCATCGACGCGTAGAAGTCGTTGAACATGCGGACGGACGTCCCAGTTGCCTTGGAACTTTACTGCCGGAACCTCGCCGCCGCCTTTGTGTTCGACAGAATCCCTCAAGGTCTCGGGCGCAAATATCCAACTCGCATGCAGGAAGTTGACCGACCGATGAGCACCGTATACATGCAAACCGAACTGCTTGTTAGTATCCACATCCGCGAAGATCTTGCGGCGATTCTGAAAATGCGCATGCAGCCGGAGGCGCAGGTATGATTGCCTACGAAGCCTCCCCTCTTTTGAACCTGCGAAGTGACTGTCCGGATGAATCAGGGCAGCGATACCAAACCTGCTCGTCAGCAACCATACCCGGATCATGAAACCTCGGTATAGATCCGTCTGCGTACCCCCCAACTCCGGATATGTCGCGACCGCTCCCAAGAAGGCGTCGACACCACAGTTGTTCGTCAACTCGTCGGCGAGGAAATGCACACCACTCCCGGCGAGCGCAACCCGCTTCCGAGAGATCCAATCATCAAGAATAGGGTCTTCAATAAGTTGGAACCACGGGTCCAACTCAGCCAGAACCATGTCTTGATTCCATCTTGGACGGAACCACGGGGGATTACCTACAAGCAGGTCGAACCCGCCCTTTGTGAACGCCTGGGCAAACGAGAGCTCCCAGTGGAGGAAGCCCTGTTGCTCGGCGATTTGATCAGCAGCAAGCAGCCAAGGAAACCGGTCGGAGAGCGTCCACGGCGAGTCCACGCCGATCACGCCGTCGAGCTTCCCTTCGAACTCGCTCATCTCGCTTAGGCTCGTGAACTTTTGATCGTAGAACCGCGCGGCTTCCTCGTCCAGGTCACGCCGCCCGACGAGTGCTTCGGCGAAGGTCAGCCAATCGTCCAGGTTGGACAGCGGCACCTGCTGGCGGAGCTGTTCCGCCACCGTCATCCGTCGGGTGCCGGTCGCCTTCGTCGGCATCTTCATCTGCTGCGGCTGCACGTTGCCGAAGATGTCCGCCGTCTCGTAGACCAACGGTTCCTCGTACGCCGGCTCGTCCTTGACGTGGGAGACCTGGACGGGCGCGACCGGATACACCGGGTCGGAGCCGTCGAGCAGCCCAACCTTGTCCAGCGGCCAGAACCACAGCGCGCACCACACGTCCATCAGCGTCTTGAGCCGCCAGTACGGCGTCCCCGGCGCGGTCAGGTCGGCGAGGATCTCGTCCCGGGGCACCGCCTGGTTGACCGGAGGCAAGTCGTCAGCACCCCAGACCGCGATGCCACGGCGGATCTCCCGCTCGGAGATGTCGAGGCGCTGCTGCACCAGCCCCCACAGGAACTCGACCCGCCGAGCCAGCGCCTGCAAGCGCTGTACCTGCGAGTTCTTCCCCTTGGCCGACGGCGTGCGCTTCATCGCCGTACGCCACGCCTTTAATCTCGCGGTCTCAGCCGGCGCCAGCTCGCGGGCCTCCTTCTCGCCCGCGACCGCGCCCCAGCCGTCGGCGGGGAGCAGGAAGTGGTGGATGGTGCCCTCGTCGATCGGCCCGTCCCGGAAGGGCTGCTCCTTCGGTGCGGCAGTGAGCCACGATTTGTCGGCGAGCTGCTTTGCGGTGTAGGTCTTGCGGCCGGCGCCGATGAGGGAGTTGCCGCGTTGCAGGTGCAGGCCGAACCAGGGGGCCTGGAGGCCGGCGTGCATGACGTTGAGCCAGAGTGACACCTCGGCCAGCTCGACGGCGGTGCGGTTGAGGTCGACGCCGTAGCTGTTGTGCAGGGCGATGTACGCCTTCACCCGCTGGAGTTCGAGGTGGTACTGCTCCGGGTCGAGGGTGATCTCGCGTTCTTTCTGGCGGCGGCGCAGGTATTCGGCGGCTACCTGGTTGATGGCCTCGTTGAGGAACGCGCCGGAGCCGAGCGCCGGCTCGCAGATCGTCCAGTCCAGCAGCTCGCGGGCCGGGGTGATGGTGTCGTCCTGGTCGAGCCGATACTTCAGGGCAAGCTGGACGGTGACCTCGGTGAGCGACTGCGGGGTGTAGTAGGAGGCGCTGGTCTGTCGGTCGCGGCCGGCGAGCCGGTAGACGAACTGTCCCGCTTCGTAGCAGACCCGGCTGCGGACGCCGGTGTAGGCGTTCTCCTTGTAGACGAAGACGTTGTCGTCGTACTCGTCGGTCTTGGAGGCCGGGATCATCCACGAGCCGTCCTTCGGGTCGCCGTTCTTGGCGACCTCGTAGAGCTGCTCGGTGGCGACGAAACCGGTGTACGACATCAGGCCCTCGTAGACCGCGCCGAGCTGGTTGATGCCGAGTTGGGCGTACGAGATGAAGCCGCCGCGGCGCTTCTTGCCGCCCTTGGTGAGCATGAGCCGGCGCAGCACCTCGTAGAGCACCTTGTTGCGCAGCCGGGTGTCGATCTTCGGGCCGTGCTCGTCGTCCGGGTCGCTGCCCGGTACGGCGATCAGCCGGCCGATGAGCTTGGTCTTCTCCGGCAGGAACAGGTCGGAGCGCATCGGCTCGAAGCGCAGCCCTTCGCCCTCGCTGGCCTTGTCGTCGACGTCCCCGCCGCCGCGCGGCCGGTGCCCCTCGTTGACCATGCGGAAGAGCAGGTCCAGCGACTCGTACAGGTGGGTGCCGTCCTCTGCTGAGGGGGCGAGACGGCGGGAGACGAGGTCACCGAGGCGGGCGAGGCTGTAGCCCTCGACATACTGGGGGTCGTTGACCGGCAGTACGCCCAGTTCGGGGCGGGCCTCTGCGTAGAGCAGGAACAGGATCCGGTACAGGTAGCGCAGCGACTCCCGGCCCAGTTCCTTGGCCAGCTCGTCGAGGTCCATCACGTCCTGCGGCTGGTAGCCGGCGCGCCGGATCTGGTCGAGGACCTCGTTGGCGATGAGTTCAACCGAGACCTTCAGGCCCTCGCGGAGCTCGCTGGAGACACCGACGGCGTGCTGGCGGGAGCCGGCGACCAGGTCGGCGAGGGGTTCCGTGCCGCCCTCGGCGGGCGGGCGCAGCGAGTCGGCGCCGAAGAGCGCGGCGACGACGTCGAGTTCCTTGTCGTCGTTGCGGGCGTACGCGGTGTCGAGGCTGACCGCCAGGTAGCGGCCCTCACCCCAGACCGTGCGGTCGGCGAGGGTGACCACGCCGCCGCTGAGAATCAGCACGTAGCGGGGCTTCGGGCTGTCGGCGGCGAACAGCAGGGAGGCGAGCTTGGCGCCCGTCTCGATGGTCTCGGTGCTCGACAGGGTGAGCGGGTCGAGCAGGCGGCCGGCGTCGTCCGGGTCCTGGGCGGCCTCGGTGTCGACCGCCCAGCCGCAGTCCAGCGCGACGATGCCGTGCGCGGTGCCCAGCTCGGCGTGGGCGACGTGGACCTCGTACTCCTGGGCGTTGCGCTCGACGGTGATGGTCTGCGGCCGCGGGTCGAACCCGAGCGCCCGCAGCACGTCCTGGTGCTGTTTGCGCAGCCGCTCCGGGTCGAAGAAGTCGACGTCGGTCAGCTCGGTCTTCGCGTCGAAGTACGACCGGCGCATGCCGCGCAGCCCGGCGCGCGGCGTGACTCGACCGGACTTCTCGTCCTCGGCCCACTGCTTGAGCAGGCCACCCTTGAGGGTGGTGGGCAGGATCTCGGCCAGGTAGTGCGCGGAGAGGTACTCGCCACGGTTGGTCAGCGACTCGAAGCTCATGCGGCGTTCTCCTGCGACGGTACGAGGACGGCGAGCACCCGCAGCAGCGGGTCGCCGGTGGTTTCCAAGCGGTCGAGCAGGTCGTGCTGCTCCTGGACGGTCGTGTCGACGCGTTGGCGTCGCTTCTCCCGATGCGCACCGGGCAGCTCATCGACGAGGCTCGCCTGCTGGAAGGCGCTCAGCTGCTCGCGGTGCTTGCGCAACGGCTCGGCGTTCGCCTCGGCCCACTCGTCGCGCTTGCCCTCCAGGTGCTGCCGGGCCACCTGGACGGCCTCGGGCAGCAGCTCCTTCAGTGGGCCGATGGCGATGTGCTCGGCGCGGTTGACCATCGTGGGGCCGACGTTCGCCTCCCGCAGCACCTCGTCCATCGGCCGGATCGTCGGCGACGCAGGCAGGTCGGAGACGGCCATCCACTGGACCACGGTGGGCTGGCCGAGGCGGTTGGCATAGACGCCCTGGATCAGGAACGTCGGCGCGGCCACGTCGGCGGTGAGCACCGGGGCCTGCTGGCGGCCCAGCCGAATCAGGACCTTGTCGACCAGCCAGTCGACCATCGGGTGCACGTCGCTGAGGAAGGCGATGTCCGGCCACATCGGGGTCTTGCTCTGCCGGGCCTGATCGAGCTTGCGCTGGGCGAGTGGACGGTCGAAGGTGACCTTGAGCCGCAGGTTCTCGCCCTCCCGGTGTGCCCGCAGGTAGGAGCGGGGCAGGTCGGTGAGCCGGTGCACCAGGTCCTCGGGGGCGAGGAAGCTCATCAGTTCGTCCTCGCGGCGCAGGTCGATGTGGTCCTCGGGCCGGTCCTCGTAGATCTCGTAGAGGGCCGTGTCGACGAAATCCTGGGTGGAGTCGAAGAGTTTCGGCACCCGGGCCTGCAACACGTCCGCCGTCACGGGCGCGGTGCCGACCTCACCGAAGAGGTCGGCCATCACGTCGACCTCGGCGTGGGCGGCCTCGTAGGACTCGTCCACCGACTTGCCGGCGAGCAGGTCGCGGACCAGCCGGTCCTCCTCGGCCTTGGCGTCGAACTGACCGGTCAGGGCCTCGACGCTGCCGAGGCTGCGGTGCGCGGTCTCCTCACGGTTGAGCAGCTTCTCGGCGACCGTCCGGTCGTCCTTCGCGTCGTCACGGTCAGAGGTGAGGATCAGCGCGCGGAACTGCGGTTGGTGCTTCTGCCCGTACCGGTCGATACGGCCGTTGCGCTGCTCGATCCGGATCAGGCTCCACGGAATGTCGTAGTGGATCAGGTGGTGGCACTGCTGGTGCAGGTTCACACCCTCGGAGGCGACATCACCGGTGAACAGCAACCGGACGTCACTGCCGGCCAGCTCGAACTCCTGCAGGATCGTCTGCTCGTCCTTGTCGGCCACGCCGCCGTGCAGCACCCGGATCGCGTTCGGCTTGAGGCCGAGCATTCCGGGGACGACCTCGGCGAGCCACTTGATGGTCGGCACCCGCTCGGAGAAGACCACGGCCCGGGTGCTGCTGTTCTTGCCGACGCCGATCTTCCGCAGCTCGTCGACCAGCCCCTTGAGCTTGCTGGAATCCTGGTCGGTCATCGCGGACGTCAGCTCCGCGAGCCGGTCCAGCGCCGCCCGCTCGGTGCCGGTCGCCTTCTTACGCCGGTTGGTCACCGTCTCGTGCAACGCCCGGTGCGAGGACAGAAACGACTTCAACAAGGTGTACGGGAAGAGCCGGTGCTGCCCGGTGATCGCCTCGTCGGTCCACTTGCCGGCCAGCCACACGTCGGTCAGCTCGTCGAAGATCTCCTCCTCGATCGGCGTCGCCGCGCAGTGCAGCGCCTGCGACGGGCCGCGGTCGGCCCAGCGGTCGCCGATCTGGTCGCGTACCTCCGGGCTGATCTTCGTGCGGCGCAGGTAGAGGTGCGCGATGTCGCTGGCCTGGTAGTCCTTCTCGTTGGCAATCGCCGCCGGGTCGAGCAGCGAGATCAGCTGCGCGAACGACTCCTTGTCGCCGTTGTGCGGGGTGGCGCTGGCCAACAGCAGCGCCTCGGTCTTCGCGGCCAGCCGGCGGGCCAGCTCGTTGCGCTGGGTGCCCTTGTTGATGAGGTTGTGCGACTCGTCGATGACGACGGCGTCCCAGGTCGTGGCGTCGAGGTGGTGGCCGAACTGGCCGGCATCCTTCAGGGTGTCGACCGAGATGATGGCCCGCTTGAAATAGGTGAACGGGTTGCGCCCGGCCGGGATCTCCTGCTGGATGCGCTGGATGCCGGTCGAGTCGAGCCGCACCAGCGGAATGGCGAACCGGGTCCACAGCTCGCGCTGGAACTGCTCAAGCACCTGCTGCGGCGAGACCACCAGAATGCGCTCACCCCGGCCCCGGCGGATCAGCTCGGCGAGGATCAGCCCGATCTCCAGCGTCTTGCCCAGGCCGACAACGTCGGCGAGCAGGATCCTCGGCCGCAGGCCGGAGAGCGCCAGCTCCACCGGTCGCTGCTGGTAGGTCAGCGGATCCAGCAGGAACCGGTCGGCGAGGGCCAACCCGCGCTCGGTACGCGGCAGTGGCGTACGCCGCAGCACAGCCTCCAGGAAGAGGCGGCTCTGCCGGAACCGCGATGAGGTGTCCTGGATGAGGTCCGTCTCCTCGGGCACCAGCGGCGTGATGTGCTCAAGCTCGGTGAAGAAGGTCGCCTCGACGTCCTGCACGAACTCGGAGACGCCGACCGCCTTCACCATCGTGCCGTCCGCGGTGCCGGTCTTGACGCTACGGATCAGCCACTCCTCGTCGCGGACGACGATGCGGGAGCCCGGGGCGAAGATCGCGGCCTGGGTGGTGGTCATCGGTGGTGCCTTCCTACAGGGTCGAGCGGCGGGCGTACTGGCGGCGCACCTTGTCAACAAGCCACGTCACGTCGGTGGACGCCGTGGTGGCTGGCTGAGGGTCGCGCCTGTCGGGCTTGACCGGATCAGGTGGTGTCACATCCACGATGGCCGGCGTACCCTCCGGGTCCTGTCGCGGATCATCCAGGTCCGGCGGGACCAGCAACTCCGTGCCACCGTCGTAGGTGAGGTCGGCGACTTCCTGACGGAGGGCATGGACGCTCTTGCCGCTGGTAGCGGTGGCGACCGCGAGCAGCCGGGCGCGTACGTCGGTGAGGCCGGGCCGAGCGGTGGGATCGTAGGCGAGCATCGCGCCGAGTAACTGCACCAGCTCGGCCGGCACCCCGGAGAGGTCGGGAAGATCGCTCGGCTCGCTGATGCGCAGCAGCAGATTCCACGAGTTGGTCGGCGGGTAGAGCCCACGACCGGTCAGCGCGAAGACCAGCGTCGCCGCAAGCGCATAGACGTCCACCGCCGCAGTGAGGTCCCGCTCACCCTTGACCTGCTCGGGCGACATGTACGCGGGAGTGCCGACCAGCGCGCCAGGCTCGGTCAAGTAGTCGTTCCGGTCGATCAGCACCGCCAACCCGAAGTCGATCAGCTTGGGACCGTCGGGGCCGAGGATGATGTTCTGCGGCTTGAGGTCACGGTGCAGCAGCTTGACCTCGTGCACCTTGGCGAGCCCTTCGGCGAGCATCGCGCCGGCCATCGCGGCCAGCGGCAGGGAGAGCGGCCCTCGGGCGTCGACGTGCTGACGCAACGTGGCCCCGGGCACATACTCGACAGCGAGCCAGGCCGGGTCCGCGTACGCGTCGGCGCCCTCCAGGCGGGCCACCCGGGAACCGAAGACCAGCTTGAGGCTGTCGACCTCGGCGGCGAACCGTTCACGCACTGTCGGCGCCTCGATCAGGTGCTGCTTGATCACCTTGATGGCGACCCGCTCGGCGGTCGGCGACACCGCGAAGAACACGTCGCCCATCCCACCTGAGCCCAGCGGTCGGACCAGCTCATAGCCGCCGATTCTGCCCAGCGTCATTCGTCCCCCTCACGATGACACCCACCGAAACTGCCGGTCTGCCCTGTCAGCTCAACGCCTCGGCGGACGTATGACCGTACAACTTTGCACATTCAACGAGGAAGCGTCCGAACGGCGGTTCCTCCTGGGCCAGGAATTCATAATTTGTTAGGGTCCGGTGTATGAGTCGGCGTGTGACGATCTCCGTTCCCGATGACGTAGCCGAGCAGCTGGATGCACTCCCGGCTCGTCAGGTTTCCGCGTATGTCACCGAAGCGCTGCGCCGCCGTCGGAAATCCGACGACATGCGCGCGGCCCTTCGGGCCGCCGGGCACGGCGAATATCCGTACGACCCGGAGGGTGCGGTGCGACGCCTCGCCTCCCGCCAGGTGACACCGGAAATGCGCGAGGCGGCAATTGCCCGGGTGGCAGAGCTGCTGGAGCGTCCCGTTGACGACGTCCGCGCCGGCTTCGACCGGCCGAGTGCGGCGTGAGCGCACCGGTCTACGTGCTCGACACCG
The DNA here is from genome assembly GCF_029581275.1 of Micromonospora sp. WMMD1155. Lineage (NCBI taxonomy): Bacteria > Bacillati > Actinomycetota > Actinomycetes > Micromonosporales > Micromonosporaceae > Micromonospora > Micromonospora sp. WMMD1155. The sequence goes on along the minus strand of NZ_CP120742.1, from coordinate 5,730,350 downwards.
GTGCCCTTATGGCCTACGCCCAGGGTGTCGACGCTGTCGGTGAAGCGATGGTGGAGGCCGCCGACGCCGACGCAACGATCGCCGTCCCGCTCGTCTGCCTGCTTGAGGCATACAGCCTGCTTGACCACACCGAGCACGAATACCTGTCCATGCTGCGTCGCAACCCGGCCGTACAGATCGTCACACCGGCCCTGCACGTCGATCGGGCCGATGACTGTCCGATGATCGGGGGCATGGCCCGGCAGACCGGCCGTCTCGGTGCCGGCAGCGCGGCCTTCCTCGCGATCAGCAACGCCGCTGGTGTGATCACCTCTCGGGCCGATCAGCTGCGAAAGGTGCTCGGCGACGACTGGCCCATCGTCGAGGTCTGACCTCACCACCGGGACGCTTGCGAGTCAGCTCTTCCGTGCGTGTGACCAAGCAGTTGTCAGCTGTACCAGAACATCAGGTCGCGTGCCTGTCGCGAACAAGCCGTCAACTCCGGCACGCTCCGGGACGGGACGACGTAGTCACGCTCGCGGATGAGCGCGAGGAAGTCCTCCGGCAACGCAACGCGGTGACGCCGTACGTAGTAGGCGAGGTCCTTGCGCCAAAGCCAATCGCCGTCGGTGATGACGGTCGAGCCGTTCATCACCTGCCGGGTCGAGTCGAAGGCGTCGTCGGCGACGTCCATCACGTCGATGAGGACGTGTCCCGAGTTCAGGTAGGCGACCACCCGGGTGACGTCGGGCAGTTCCTCAGTGGCGACGCTGTCGAAGATGCTCTCCTGCGGCTCGGCGGAGCGGACCGGCCCGAACTCACGGAACATTCCCGCCGCCTTCAACTGACCGCCGTCCATCAACGCCCACCGTTCGGATAGAAGGTCTTCCACTCTCCGTCGCCCCGGATCATCGGGGTTTGCCCCACGGGACCATACCGGTCGACACCGACAGCGTCGGTTGGTGCCAGCACAGGCACCCCGAGGGCGTCGGCGACCTGTTGAGCCGCTGGTGGCACACCGGCCTCGGGGGCAACTGCGCCGGTGTGACAGGACACCAGTCGCACCGGGCCACCGTCGTAGTGCGGGTTGCCGCGAATGGCATCGGCGATCTGCTGTGGGTGGGTGAAGTTCGCGGGGTGGTCGGCACCGTCAGCGCCTACGAGGCCAGGTCGGAACAGACCGGTACGTTCGCCGTGCACGATCACATCGTGATGCCCGGGGATCGGCGCCACCGCGTCGAAGTTGCGCATCGTAGCGCTGTCGTAGCCAACGGCCGTGCTGTTCGGCCTGTGGTAGACCGGGTCCCCGGCCGGGAGGTTCGCATCCGGCGGTGGCGGCGCCTGCGGATGCGTGGAAGGGTCCTCCCAGTCCGACCGACGCCCCATCGAGTCAAGATCCGGCTCTCCCCATGGCCCAGTGCGTCCACTGGGTGCGCCTCCATGCGCCGGGTTGACCGGGTCTGTGCGGGCAGCTCGCCGCAGGAGGGTATTGAGATCGTCCATCAGGTCGCCCAAGCGACTGAGCAGCGGGGTCAGCCGACGCATGCTGCTGATCAGCGCGCTGATCAGCCTGGCGATCCGCGCAGCCCACTTGGCCACCAGGCTGCTCACCTGGGAGATCACCAACGGAGTCGCGATGCCGAGCGTCACACCGGCCTCGGCCAGCCAGAGCGGCAGCCTGACCGCCAGCACCGAGACGAAATCCGCGATCAGGTCCCGAACCAGCTCGCGGACCAACGCCACCAACAGTCCGGCACCCTCCACGAGCGAAGCGATGCCGTCGGCGGCCCGAGCGAGGCCCTCCATTGCCCGGATCTGACCCGACATGTGTGCCCGGTAGGCCCACGCCGAGGCGCCCTGCCACTCGGCGAGCTGCGTGGAGAGCGCCGCTTGCAGATCGGCCACCGTATCGGTGCTCTGCTTCGCGACGTTACGCCACGTGTTCGCGTACGCGCTGATCTGGTCCGGGTCGCCGGCCAGCCAGTCCAGCGCGTCCGACAGCGGCTTGACATGTTCGAGCAGCCAACCGACGCCCCAACTGACCAGCGACCCGAGCGGGTCGAGCACGGTGGCCAGAGCATCCATCGACGTGGCGACACCACCGATCGTCGAGTCGATCCAGCTTCCCGACTCGATGCCTGACACGGTGTCAGCGACGTCCTCGACCAGCCCGAGCCCGGTGTACCACTGGGTCGAGTCGTGGCGCTGCACCACCAGCGGGTTGGCCGCCATGTCGGTCACAGCGGCAGTTCCAACCGGCCGGCACTTTCGGCAAGTCGTCGTGCGTTCTCCACGTCGGTGGCTTCGGTCGAGGCAGCAACCGCTCGCAGGTTGGCTGCCGCCTCACGCAGTGTTGTAGCGGACCCTCCCAGCGCGGTCACCGCCCTGTCCGCCACGGGATCGATCAGACGAGGCAGGAACCCACAGATCTGCCCGTACGCCGCTGCGCCCATCTGCACGTACGCCGCTGCGCCGCGAGCGGTCTCCATCTTGTCGGCGGCGTCGTCGACCGTTGCGGCATGCCGAATGACCGCCGCCACCGACATGAGCATCTCGGTGTCACCAGCCACTTCTGGTGTCCCGTTCCCACCGTTCGGGCTGCTCGTCAGCGGGCTTGGGGAAGCGCCTGGCAAAGGTGTCGGTGATCGCCCGTCCGGTCTCCGAATCGGTGCCCACGGTGTCGTGCACCGCGACCATCACCTGATCGGTCAACCCGGCCTGCGCACGGGCGACCGTTGCCATGATGATGCTGGCAAGTTCAGAGCCGCGCATCCGCTGAACGCGGTCGTCCAACCGAAGGTCCGTAAGCGCCCCCGAGGCGGCGACCGTCACGCGGACTACGCCGTCCGCGCTAGTTGCCGACGCCGCCAGAACCGCAACCCGCTCCGACAGGTCGGCGGCCGCCTGAGCGCGTGCCGACAGCTCGGCTGTCCAGGAATTCAGCATTTCCTGGGCCGCGTCCGGATCCTGACCAAGCACTCCGTAACCTCCCCGCTACGCACCCTCAGCGCCCCGCTCAGCCCTCCACTGTGCCCCAAGATCGCGCTGGGCGATGTCCCCAGCCGTCACGTACAGGACCAACAGAGGGGTCGAGCAGAGTCGCCGAACAGCGATTCAGTGCTGGGGATGACCCATGGCCACCTGACAGGGCCTCGCCCTATCGAATGTCGGCGTCTGGCCGCAGGACCCCCCGCGCCAACCCGTCAGCGGTCAGTTGCGCCAGCTCGGCCCCGAGTGTGGCAGCCTGCCGGATCGCTGACTCGAAAGCCACCAGGCGCTGAAACGCGTCCCCATGAATCCGCTGCCCGTCGAGCGACAGCCGCCGCACCTGCGCCCGCCGAATGTCGAACCGCATCGTGCCCGACAGACTCGACGACTGCTTCTCGTTTGCTGACGTCCGCAGCTGACCAGCGAGGAACCACGGATCCAACGCCGCCGGACTGGGCCGCAGCAGGTAGAGGTTGCGCCCCAACAACGCCCCTTCCTCGGTGACCACCCGTGGGACGATCTGCCGCGCGATCATCGGCACCACAACGTCCCCCACCGCGAGGGGGATCTCCTGCCCGAACCGGTCATCGACCCGTCCGGACGCCTCCAATCCGGCGAGCACGTCCTGAACCGTGAGCACAAGCGGCCCGTCGGGTGCTGGTGTGGACGTGCCAGCCCGGACCGGCCCGATCAGTTGAAGGGCCCCGGTCTTCGCCAGCTCCCCCACCGTGAGGAAGAGGCCGTCCGGCCCGTCAGGTGCCGGTGTGACCTGCGGCATCAGGCCCGGCAGCTCCCTCACGACGGCGGCCAGCCGTTCTCTGGTGCGTACCAGATGCTCGCCCGACGCCTCGCCCACGACGGCGGGTTGCCGGCGTGCGGGGGTGAGGTCGACCTCCTCGTCGAGTAGCTCGATGACCGGGACCGCGCGGGCGAACCCGGCCTCCTCGACATCGCCGTCCGGGGCGGCGGCGAAGGCCCGCCACACGGCCAGCACGCGCGGCCCGGTGTCGGCCAGGTCGCCAACTGCGGCGTCGATCAGCAGCGCCCGCGCCGGTGGCGGCGCGTCGGTCGCGGCGCGTCGCAACACCCACAGGTGCAGGGGTACGCCGTGCGGTGCCGCCACCCCTGGCGGGAGCGCGATGACGGCACGTAGGTGACCTCGGCGGAGCAGTTCGCCGCGGATGCGTTTGCCGGCGCGGCGGCTGGCGACGGTGGGTGGCATCAGCAGGACCGAGTGCCCGCCGACCCGCAGGTGGGCGAGGGCGTGTTGCACCCAGGCCAGCTCGGGTTCGGTGCGGGGTGTGGTGCCGACGATCCAGCGGGGGTCGTGGCCGAGTTCGTCGTCGCCCCAGTTGCTGGCGCCGAAGGGTGGGTGGCAGACGACGGCGTCGACGGCGCGGCCGGCGAAGGCGTCGGCGCGCAGTGAGTCACCGGTGCTGACCTCCCCGGGTACGTCGTGCAGGGCCAGCCACAGGCCGGCGAGCCGGGCGAGGTCGTCGTCGAGTTCCTGCCCGTAGACGGAGGTGCTGCCGGCGCGGACGGCGGCCCGCAGGATGGCGCCGGAGCCGGCGGCCGGGTCGAGGACCGAGCCGCCGCCGACGTTGGCGAGCCCGATCATCAGGTCGGCGAGGGCGTCGGGGGTGGCGAAGGGGCGGCCGGGCCCGGGTGCGGAGAACCGCTGCCACAGCTCGTCGAACGCGCCCTGCGGGCCCAACTCGTCGGCGAGGGCGTCGACGTCGGGCAGCAACGGCGCGAGTTGGGCGTCGACGCTGACGCTGCGGGAGCCGCGTTGACGGGCCAGCAGCAGGGCGCCGACGGCGGCGAGGCCTGCGGCCGGGGAGTCGCTGGCCGCGGCGAGGTGTCGCCAGAGCCGGTCGGCGGTGGCCAGCTCGGGGAGCTTGCCCTGGGTGCGTAACCACTGCTCGACCTGGATCAGGTCGAACTCGGGGCTCGCCGTCGTCCCGCCAACCGGGGCAGGGAAGTCGGGGTGCCGCTTACGCCAGTTGCTGACCGCAGCGCGACCGACGCCGGCGAGCCGGGCGATCGACGCTGCCGTGATGGTCGGGTTCTCCTGCACGTCGAAAGTCTCGCACAACTGTCAAGCACGAGATTGTCTGTTGACAGTGTTGTCGGACGATGCTCTTATTGACCTCGCAACGTTCACATCAGGAGGACAACGATGCGCAAGACCACCACTCTCGCTCTGATCGCCACCTGCCTCATCGCGCTCGGCTGCGGTGCCGGCAGCACCGATGACGCGACCAGCAAGGCCGACGCCGGCGGCGCCAAGGGCGACGACAAGCCGAAGACCGCCAAGGTCGGTGAGCCGGCCCGGGACGGGAAGTTCGAGTTCACGGTCAAGTCGTCCAAGTGCGGCGTGGCCAAGGTCGGCAGTGCCCCGCTCGAGCAGAAGGCGCAGGGCCAGTTCTGCCTGGTCACGGTCAACGTGAAGAACATCGGCAAGGAAGCGCAGATGTTCGACGGCAGCAGCCAGAAGGCGTACGCGGCCGACGGCACCGAGTACTCCGCCGACTCCGGCGCGGCGATCTACGCGAACAAGAACGCCGAGACGTTCCTCAACGACATCAACCCCGGAAACCAGGTCACCGGCGTCGTGGTCTTCGACATTCCGAAGAACGTGAAGCTCACCAAGCTCGAGCTGCACGACTCGCCGTTCTCCGGCGGCGTCGACGTCACCCTGTGAGCTGACCGCCCGCGCCGAGGGCGGGACCCGCGAAGCCCGTCCTCGGCGTACCCCTCCCCCCGCACCACCGCCACCCCGATTCTCAACGCGAGGAGATCGACGTGCGCCGTGCGAGCCAGCCGACCACGATCCGAGCCACCACGACCCGACCGACCATCCGCCGTGTCGTCCGCAAGGACGTCACCCATCCGCCGTACGACGCACCCACCCTCTTCGACCTCGACCTGCCCGAGCGACCGGAGGGCACCTACCTGACGTCGGTCTACCAGCTCGAACGGGTGACGCCGACCATCGAGGGCCTGCATGAGGCGGTGAACCACCGCTACGTGCGACAGCACGACTTCCTGGTCGAGGAGCGCTCGGTCGCCGGTGCGCCGGCGCTGCTGGTGCACGGGACGGTGCCGCGCCAGCGGGCCGACTGGTGCGATGTACTCGCCCGGCTGACCGGGGAGGAGACCGAACTCGGGTTCAGCAGTGGCGGTGCCGCGTTGCTCGTCGCGGTCGACGACAACGTCTACGCCCTCACCTACGGCACGGTCGGCCGTCACATGGTCGATCTGGACCTCGCCAACTCGGGCTTCGGAATCGGCTTCGCGGTCCGCTCGCTCGCCCCCGACGAGATCAAGCAGGTACGCCGGCGGGTGTTCGGCACCTCCGGCCGGGTCGACCGCAACATGGTCCCGGGCGGTCAGCACATCCGGATGTACGGCATCGACAAGTGGGGCGAGATCGTCGGCCAGGTCTGCGGGCGGACGTTCAACCCGACCCTCACCGTCTGCCGGTCTACGGGTAGGGCCACCCCGGTCGAGGGCAGCGACACCCTGCGCATCCATCTCGGTGTCGAGCCCGCGAGCCTGCTCGCCGACCTGCGGGAGATCGACCGGGTCTGCAAGCAGGAGGCGCCCTTCGCCGACCTGGAGTTCATCACCCAGATCCGACCGGTGCCGGCCCGGGATCCCCGGCTGTCGCAGGTGGAGGAGCAACTGGACCGGCTGCTGAGGTTGCCGGATCCGGCGGACGTCGGACTGGCCGTGCCGGGCCGGGTCTTCAGTGAGATCGAGCGGATCCAGTCGTACAAGCTGCGAGTGCCGAAGTCCGGCCTCCGCCCGGTGCACCTCACCGAGCTCACGCTGGCAGACGTGCTCGCGCAGACCGAGGGCGTCCCGGACGGCGAGCGGTGGACGTCGCTCTGCACCGGACGCGTCAACCTCTACACCGACGCGGCTGGCGACGAGGAGATCGGTTCGACGTCCGCGTCACGGTGGATCACTGCACAGCTCGCCCACGGTGCGAGTCAGCTCCTGCTGCACGAGGGCGGCTGGTACGAGATCGGCGACCGCCACCGCGCGTTCCTCCGCGACGAGATCGAGCAGATCCTGGCCAGGCCGGCCAGCATCGCACTCCCGGCCTGGACCACGGAGCAGACGGACGAGGAGCAGTACAACGTCCACGCTGCACGGGTCTGCGGTCTGACCCTGCTGGACCGGCGGCTGCTGCGGACGAGCCAGCACCACCGCGGTATCGAGGCCTGTGACCTGCTCGGTCCCGACGACGAGCTGATCCATGTCAAGCGTGCCAAGGGGAGCTCGGCGTTGAGCCACCTCTTCGCGCAGGGCGAGGTGTCGGTCGACGCCCTGCGGTACGAGGCCGACGCCCGCACCGCGCTGGCCGAGATGGTCCGTCGGCAGCCGTCGGCGCGCGTCATCGACCCCGGCTTCCAGCCTCGCAAGGTCGTCTACGCGATCGCCCTCGGCTCCGGCAAGCCGCTCACCGTGGACTCGCTCTTCACCTTCGCCCAGGTCGCGCTCTACCGGGCGATGAAGTCCCTGCGCAACGAGGGCGTCGAGGTCGAGGTCGTCGGCATTCCGTCCGCCTGATCCGTTCACGGCATCAGCTCCACAGCATCCCGCTCGACACAGGAGAGAACCATGACCGAGTCTCAGCACCAACCGGACCCGCAGGCCGAACCCACGGCGCAGCCCGAAACCGCGAGCCCCACCAGCCCGGAGCCCGTCACTCGGAAGAAGTCCCAGGTTCGGTGGATCATCGCCGGTGCCGCCGTCCTGGTGCTGCTGCTCTGCTTCGGCGGCTGCGGTGTACTGCTGGCCACGACGAACGGTGCGGAGTCGCCCGATCAGGGCAAGGCCCCCTCCGCCACCGCTTCCCAGTCGCGCTCCAGCACGTCCGGCCCGACCAGTGCCGCCGCGCCGACGACCGCGCCCGCGACGACGGCGCCGCCCGCCCCCGTCTACGACACCCCGACGAAGGGCGACTTCACGCTCAAGGTCAAGACGCTGCGGAAGCAGTGCTTCGGCAGTGCCGGCTGCAACATCACCTACCGCATCGACGTCACCTACACCGGCGACGGCCTCGACCCATCCAGCACCTACGAGGTGACGTACGAGGTGAAGGGCGCCGAGGACCCCATCATCAACACCTTCGAGGTGACCGGCGACTCCGCCTCCGTTCAGCAGGAGGAGACGGCCAGCACGAAACGCTCCGGCGACAAGCTGACCGCCGTCGTGACCGACGTGTCGGAGCTGTGAGAACCCAGTGAGCGACTGGCACAGGAACGTCACACTCTGGCCGCTCGTCAAGGTGCCCCGAAGTCGCGGCAGCCGACGCTGAGCCGCTGATTCGTCTACGACATCAGCTCTACAGCGTCCGACGACCATCACCGCCCGCCTGAGCCGGGCCGACAGCAACCCCTCACTTCCACCGCTAACCCGGGCGGGCCGACGAGCCGTCGGCCCGCGGACACCACACGCCTGGAGCCGACAATGACCCAGCCTCCGCAGTCCACCGCGCCCCTGATCGAGCTGATCTTCGACCAGCTCGCCGCCGCTGACGATGTCCCGACCGAGACCGCCGAGCTGGTTCTCGCCGCGCTGACCAGCGACGACGACCTGACCACGGCCCTCGCCGGCACTCCCACCCGGCTCGACCCCCGCTCCCCCACCGGTGACGGGCCGCCGGAGCGGATTTGGTTAAAGTCGGTGACCGTCGCCGGGTTCCGGGGCGTCGGCCCGGAGCGGACCCTCCAGGTCGACCCCGGTCCGGGCCTCACCCTGGTCGTCGGCCGCAACGGCTCCGGCAAGTCCAGCTTTGCCGAGGCCGTCGAGCTCGCCCTGACCGGTGACAGCGCCCGGTGGGCCGACAAGACCAGCGTCTGGCGTACGGGGTGGCGCAACCTGCACAACCCGGACCCGTGCTGGGTGGACGTGGAGCTGCGCGTCGACGGGGTGGCCACGCCGACCCGGGTGCACCGAGCCTGGCCGGTCGGGGCCGAGCTGGCCGATGCCGAGGTGACGGTCACCAGCGCCCGGGGTCGGCACACCGGCCTCTCCGAGCTGGGTCTGGCCCGCCCGCTGGAGCTGTACCGGCCGTTCCTCACCGCCGCCGAGCTGGGCAAGCTCGCCGGCGGCACGCAGAGCCAGCTCTTCGACGCGCTCTTCGCGATCCTTGGGCTGGACGCGCTCACCGACGCCGACCAGCGTCTGCTGCGCGCCGCCCGGCCGCACGACACGACCATCAAGGAGGTACGCGGACAGCGTGCCGCCCTGGTCAACGCGCTCACCGACATCGCCGACGACCGGGCTCGACGGACCACCGCACTGCTGCGCGGGCGGGGCGGCGTCGACCTCAGCGCGGTGACGGCGATCCTCGACGAGCCGGACGAGGCGACCACCGACCGGGAGGTGCTGCTCTGCCGGGAACTCGCCGACCTCGCCCCGCCGCCGGTCGACGAGGTGACCCGGCTGGCCGTTCAGCTGCGGGAGGCGGCGAACGAGGCCCTGCGGTACGACGGTGGCCGGTCCCGGGCCGCGTTGCGCAGCGCCGAACTCCTCCGCCTCGCCCTCGAACATCACGAGGACGAGGGCGACGGGTCGTGTCCGGTCTGCGCCACCGGCACCCTCGACGGTGGGTGGCGTGTCGCCGCCGCGCAGTCGCTCACCGAGCTGCGGCAGCGCAGCGTCGCCGCCCAGACGGCGACGACTCGGCTCACCGCTCTGCTGCGGCAGGCGCACCATCTGATCGACGACCTCGCGGTCCCTGAGAGCCCGGGGTCGGAGACGTCGGTCGGCGCGCTGCACGACGCCGTTGCCGCGCTGCGGCGCGTACCCGGAAAGCCCGCTGACCTGGCCGACCACCTGGCCGCGCGGTACCCGGCGGTGGTGGCGGCGGCGGACGCGGCCCGCGCGTACGCCGAGGGGTTCCTGCGGCAGCGCGACACCGGCTGGCGGGCCGCGGCGGCCGACGTGCGCAAATGGGTGGCCGCCGCCGACGGGCTTGCGGCGCGGGAGGCGACAGTGGCCCGGTTGAAGGCCGCGCGCGCCTGGTTGAAGGGCGTCGGTGCGGAGATCCGCAACGAGCGGGTAGCGCCGTTCGCCGGGCATTCGCAGCGGATCTGGGCGCAGCTGCGGCAGGAGAGCAACGTCGAGCTGGGTGCGATGACGCTCGAAGGGGTGAACACCCGACGGCGGGTCGTGTTCCCGGTCAGCGTGGACGGCGCCGACAACGGCACGGCGCTGGGTGTGATGAGTCAGGGTGAGATGCAGGCGCTCGGGTTGGCCACGTTCCTGCCGCGCAGCTGCGCCCCGGAGAGTCCGTTCCGGTTCATCGTGGTCGACGATCCCGTGCAGAGCATGGATCCGTCGAAGGTGGACGGTCTCGCCCGGGTACTCGCCGAGCTAGCCGAGGACCGGCAGGTGGTGGTCTTCACCCACGACACCCGCCTGCCCGACGCGGTCACCCGGCTCGGCCTCGGCGACGCCCGCATCATCGAGGTGACCCGGGCGGAGAAGTCGGTGGTGACGTTGCGGCCCGGCTCCGACCCGGTCACCCGCTACCTGGACGACGCGTCCGCGTTGGCGCGCAACGAGGAGATCCCCGCCGAGGTACGCGGGCCGGTGGTCGCCGAGCTGTGCCGCTCCGCGATTGAGGCGGCCTGCCACCGGGCGGTCTGGCGGACCCGGGTGGCGCGGGGCGTTCCGCACGCCGATGTCGAGGCGGCCATCGAGGACGCGTCCCGGCGGGTCGCCACCATCGTCGCCCTGGCGGCGTTCGACGACGCCGAGAAGGGCGGCGACGTGCTCGGCTGGCTCCTCCGCCGGCACGGACGACGGGCGGTGAACGCCTATCAGGCGTGTCGGGAGGGCGTCCACGGGGCGTACCTGACGGACCTGCCCGGACTGGTCGCGGACGCCCGCCTCCTCGCGGGGGCGCTGTCGTGACCGCGCCGACGCCACAGCGCTGGCTGGCGGCGGCCGACCAGTTGCTGCGGGGGTCCGGTGTGCTCGGTGCCGCGGCGGTGAGCGCCGGTTGGTGGCCCCGGGCCTGCGCCTGCCTGATCCGGCTCGCTCTCGAAGGCGGCATCGACGCCTACTGGCGGCGGGTGAAGCCCTCGGTGGCGGCGTGCCGGCAGGGTCGCGCGAAGCAGCTCATGCTGCGCGGTCGGCTCGGCCCGGGCACCGAGACCGCCCGCCGGGCGGCTTTCGCCTGGGCGAGCCTGTCCGCCGCCACCCACCACCACTGCTACGAACTGGCCCCCACGGCTGCGGAACTGCGTCGCCTCCATACCGAGGTGAGCGCCCTGCTCGCGCAACTTGAGCCGACTGGCTAGATCTGTTCAGTCACTCGCGTGTGGACACTACGCGGGATGAATTGCCGCTCCGGTTGAGCCGGGGTGATCGCCCTGACACGTACCGTGATGCCCCTGTTGTCGATCATGGAGGATGTGGGATGGCGCCCGAGGCCGAAGGATCCGCGAACGAACTTTCCGTACCTTCTGCCAACGTCACCGACGTCACCGATCCTCCTGGCGATGAGCCGAGCGTCAGTCTGGTGGAGATCGGGCCGGGGCTGGCCGTACTCTTCGCGGACCAGCCGCCCGTCGGCTTCGACGTGATCCCCTTCGAGATGATGAGCGCTGAAGCAGGCCGAGGCCTGGCCGACAAGCTCGCGATAGCCTCGGGCATCGGCAATCTCGCGGCGCAGGGCGCACAGGCTGCGACCACCGTGCAGGGGCTGGTACGTCTGGCGCCCGAGACTTTGCAGGCGCTCAAGACGGCGCAACCAATGACGTCGGGCGGCTGGAACCTGGGTTCGCTCGTCGCCGGCAACGGAAAGATCGCCGCCTCGGTGCGGTGGGCACCCGTGACAGGCGCGCAGACCGCGTCCATCCTCTCCGCTCTCGGGCCGGCCGCCGCGCTCCTGGCGCTGCAGGTGCAGTTGGCGTCGATCTCACGTCGCATCGACGAGAACGTCAAACTCACCCGTGACGTCCTTCGGGCGCTGCACGAGGACCAGTGGGCGATGCTGCTCGGCCTGCACGAGACGACGATGCGCGCCGTGCGCGAGGCCCAGGCGGTCGGCACCGTCAACGACCACATCTACGCGGCCATCGCGACCAGGGACCCGGACCTGCGCAAGCAACGGCTGCTCTTCAGGTCGTTCGTCCGCAGTCACATCAAGGCGCTCGATACCGACGGACAAAGCCGGCGTGCCCACATCCAGAAGAACGTCGAGCAGATTCTCGCGGACGCTCACGGCATGCTGATGGCGGAGTGGTCCTGGTATCGCTTCCAGGTATTGCGTGCCAGTCACATCAGCCGCGACGAAGCGAATGCCGCCGAGAATGAGCGGCTTCTGGCCGAGTTGGTCGCCGACACTCAGCGCGAGCACACACGAGCCATGGACGAGGTGGCGGGTCTCCTCACCGACCTTGAACGTCAGTGCCGTCTGATCGCCGAACTCCCGTCCGAGTGGAGTCTGCCGTTCACCACGAAGCGTCAGAACATCCAGGAGATCGTAGCCATGGCCGAGGCGTTGGCCGAGCGAGTGGCGACCCTTCGCAACCGTACGCACACGCAACCAGCTCCGCTGGACCCGCCTCTCACCGTCTTCGCTGAGACGGGGCCACATGAGGTGCTGCGGATCCTCCGATGGGCCGTGCCCGGCGAGGAACCTCTGCTGGCCCTGGCCGATGTCAATCTCGATCGCCTCGTCGGTGAGGACGCCTATCTCGGCGTAACACCTGATCGCTTCTTCATCTCGGCGCAGAGCGCGGTGCGTAAACAGGGCACGATCGAGCGCGAGTTTCTCCTCTCGGAGATTCGCTACGTGCGATTCCGCGAACGCGACAAGCGCGGCCCCGTTCTGGACGTCATCACCGCTGACGAGAACATCCGGCTCACGTTCGACGACTGGGCCGGCAAGGGGAAAGGGCTGAACGACGCCTGCCGTCTCGGTAATCTCCTGGCCGCAGCGATGGACCTGCCCGAGAGCGAACGGCGCACCGATCCGCTGCTGAGCGGCGAGTCTTCGAGGAATCGGGCGATAACCCGGTAACCGCAAGGCGTGGCGCACTGAGCCTCCGTCAACGCGCAGCTCCTGCGGGTAGGGTTCCGATCATGACGATTCCCCATCTGACGGCTGCCGACGGCACCGCCCTGCCGGCGATCGGGCTCGGCACGTACCAGCTGAACGGTTCGGCGGGCGTCGACGCGATCGGGCACGCGATCCGGGCCGGTTACCGGTTGCTCGATTCGGCGGTGAACTACGAGAACGAGGGCGCGGTCGGCCGGGCCGCCCGTTCGGCGGGCGACGTGCGGGACGAGTTGATCGTCACGTCGAAGCTGCCGGGGCGGCACCACGACTACGACGCGGCACTGACCACCATCGAGGAGAGTGTGTTCCGCACCGGCCTCGACCGGGTCGACCTGTACCTGATCCACTGGCCGAACCCCAAGGAAGACAAGTACGTGCAGGCGTGGCGGGCGCTGATCGAGGCGCGCGAGCGTGGTCTGGTGCGGCACATCGGGCTCTCCAACTTCCTGCCGGAGCACATCGAGCGGTTGGTGGCCGAGACCGGGGTGGCCCCGGTGGTCAACCAGATCGAGGTGCACCCGTACTTCCCGCAGCAGGAGGCGCTCGACTACCACCGGGAGCAGGGGATCCTGGTGCAGGGGTGGAGCCCGCTCGGCCACGGCAACGACCTGATGCGGCACCCCGTGATCGTGGAGATCGCGAACGCCCTCGGCGTCAGCCCGGCGCAGACCATCCTCGCCTGGCACGTGGCCCGCCAGGTGATCCCGCTGCCCAAGGCCGCGTCGCCGCAGCGGCAGGCCGAGAACCTCGACGTCTTCGGCATCACGCTCACCGACGCACAGGTCGAGGTCATCACCGCGCTGGGCCGCCCGGACGGTCGGCTCTCCGATCAAGACCCAGCGGTGTACGAGGAGTTCTGACCGACCCACCCCTCAGAACGGTCAGGGGGTCGGGACAGCATGGGGCGTGCTCGACGGACTCGACGACATCGACTGGGCGCGGCTGGGCCATGCGTACGGGGCGGCCGACGACGTGCCCGGCCAACTGCGTGCCCTGCTCTCCCCCGCTTCCGCCACCCGGGACGAGGCGCTGGGCGACCTTTACACCAACGTCTTCCACCAGGGCAACCGGTTCGAGGCGAGCGCGTACGCGGTGCCGTTCCTGCTGGAGATGCTCGGCGATCCGGTCACTCCGGATCCGGCGGCGGTGCTCGGGCTGTTGAGCGCCCTGGCCGTCGGGTACGACGAGGGTGTCCTACCGGAGGGTTTCCCGGTGGCCGAATATCGTCGGGCCGCCGAGGGCGGGCGCGCGCTGCTCGCGGCGAAGTCGCCGCCGTGGACCGGCACCGACGAGACCCAGAAGGAGTACGTCGAGTACCTCTACGTCGAGTCGCTGTCCGAGGCGGATCAGGGCCGACTGTGGGCGTACGTCGCGCTGGCGACGTACGACGCGGTGCGCGCCGGGGTTCCCACGATCCGCGCCCTACTGGGTCACGCCGATCCCGATGTGCGCCTGTTCGCGGCGTACCTCCTGGCCTGGTTTCCGGAGGAGGCCGACGACAGCGTGTCCGCGCTGGCCCGCGCGGTCGACACCGCCACCGGCGTCGCGGCGACGCCCGGCGAGGTGGCCACCGTGTTGGTGTCCACGGGGCTGCTCGGTGCCGCGCCGGACGTCCGGTGGTTGACCGATGCACGCCCGCTGGTCCGCTGGGCCGCCGCCGTCGGTCGGGCTCGGGTGCTCGGCGCGGCGGCCGACCCGGCGACCGTCGCCGAGGTGTTGGGCTGGGCGTCGGCGGCTTCCGGCGAGGCCCCGGCCGAGCCGCTGGAGGGTGAGTGGGTGCCGTTCCTGGGTGGCGACCTGGGCGGCTACGCGGCGCTCGCCCTGCGGCAGCTCGGTCCGCAGCACGCCGACCGCGCGTTCGACGCGCTGCTCGAACGGTTGCCGACCGTCAGCGGCGAGCGGTCGTTGACGGCGTTGGGGGTGGCGTTGCCGCTCGCGTTCCCGGACGGCCCGGCGACGGCGGGAACACCTGTCGACGCCCTCACGCCCCGACAACGTCGGCTCGCCGAGGCCCTGGGCCGGTCGACCGCGCCCTGGCTGCTCGGCGATCAGCAGTTCGGCAACGTCAGCGAACTGGTCGGCGGCTACGGCCTTCCGGGGGCCCGCGATGAGATGCGCGCCTACCTGGCCCTTGAGGAGGATGGGGGCGACGACTCGCGCCACGGGTGATCGTGGCCCGCTCGACGACATTGCGCAAAAGTCCTTGCCGAATGGCAAGATCACGGTGTGGACGAAGACTTTGACCGCACCCTCGACGCTGTCGGCCCGCGGCTGAAGCAGCTACGGCAGCGCCGCAACATCACCCTCGCCGACCTGGCCGAGGAGACCGGCATCTCCGCCAGCACACTCTCCCGACTCGAAGCCGGCCTACGGCGCCCCACGCTCGAACAACTGCTCCCGCTCGCCCGCGCCCACAACGTCACCATCGACGAACTCGTCGACGCCCCACTGACCGGCGATCCCCGCATCAACCTGCGCCCCATCGCCGTCGGCGACGGCTCCACCATCCTGCCGCTGACGCGTAGGCCCGGCGGCATCCAGGCCTACAAGTTCGTCCTGCCCACCGGCGACGACCATCGCGTTCCCGATCTGCGCACCCATGAGGGCTTCGACTGGGTCTACGTCCTCAACGGCACCCTGCGTCTGGTCCTCGGTGACGACGAGCTCACCCTGCAACCCGGGGAAGCCGCCGAGTTCGATACCCGCACCCCCCACTGGTTCGGTGCCACCAGCTCCGGGCCCGTCGAATTCCTCAGCCTCGTCGGCAGGCAGGGCGAACGCGCACACGTACGCACCAGCCCGAACCAGGTGCGCCCCACCCGCCCGCCGTCATGACGGCGACCGCGCCGGGCCGCCGGAATCCGTACCGTGCCACCCGGACCAGGATCGATCCGGGTGGCACGGCGTCGCTCAGACGAGCCCGCCGAGGGCCGGGTCGCTGATGCTGTCCTCGCCGTTCTCGACGTGGCCCGCGTACCGGTGGGCGAAGTCGGGATCGCCCGCGACGGTGACGGTCAGGTCGTACCAGCCGTGGGTGCGGGAGAGCTGCCAGCGCCCGCTCCGTGTGGCCCGGCCGCAGCGTGAGCGTGACCGGCCGGGAGTTGTACCGGTCGGTGACTGTCACCTCGGCCCGCTTCGACCCCGGTCACGCCGCCTGGTCGCCGCTCCGGGTGAGCCGGCGGTGTCCGCTCGGGCTCACCCCGTGGACCCGTTTGAAGGCCGCGCTGAAGCCGAAGGCGTCCGCGTACCCCAGTTGGTGTGCGACAGCGGCGACCGTCGCCGTCGATTCGGCCAGCACGTCGGCGGCCAGGGTCATCCGCCAGTCGGTGAGGTAGGTCAGCGGCGGCTCGCCGACGAGGTCGGTGAACCGTTTCGCCAGTGTGGACCGGGAGACTCCGGCCTGCGCGGCCAGGCTGGCGAGGGTCCACGGCCGACCCGGGGCGTCGTGCATGGCGCGCAGCACCGGGCCGACGGTGTCGTCGCTCAGCGCGCGGTACCAGCCGGGAGGCTCGGCGTCCGGTTGGTCGAACCAGTCCCGCACGGTGCACACCAACAACCAGTCCAACAGGCGGTCCAGCACGATCTGGCGGCCGGGCCTGCCGGCGTCGAGCTGTGCGTCCAGGTAGTCGCGCAGTGGGGCGCAGTCGTGCTCGTCCGGCACGACGAGCACCGGTGGCAGCGCGCCCAGCAGCCGTTGGGGCACCCGGCCTCGAACGTGGTACACCCCGACGAGCAGCACGAGACGTTCGGTCTGGTCCGCGCCCGTCGAGTCGATCGCCCCGGTCCGGCCGCGCCGGACGTCCCGGAGTTCCCCCGGCTGGAAGCTCGATCGCGGCTCGGCCGAGAACGTGAACGGTGCCGGGCCACGCGCGGCGGCGACCTCCCCGACCCGTACCAGGTGGGGCTTGTCGCTCTCCGGATGGGAGAGCCAACCCTCGCCGCGCAGCGGAACACAGAGCGTCAGCGGGGCACCGTCGGTGAACCGCAGCGCCGAGGGGGGTGTCAGGACGGAACGACCGAAGGCCGCGCCGTCCGCGTGCACGCTCCGCAGCAGACTGTCGAACGGGTCCATGACACCGACGATAGATCCCGGATGATGGCGCTCGGACGATCACACATGCCCGGCGTACGACAGCACATGGGCCGACCGTGACCGGTCGAGTTGACTCGTGGCATGACGACGAACGCCGAGTCGATTCTCGTGATGGCCGGAACCGGTAAGACGGGCCGCCGGTTGGTACCGACGCTCCGGGCGGCGGGCCACCACGCCCGGGCGGCCTCCCGCTCGGGCGAGGTGCGCTTCGACTGGTCGCGGCAGGACACCTGGGAGCCGGCTCTGGCCGGTGCCTCGGCGGTCTATCTGCTGGCCCCGGAGGAGCCGACGCTGGCTGCCGACTTCGTGACGCGGGCGGCCGACTCGGGTGTGCGCCGGATCGTGGCGCTGTCCGGACGCGGGATCGACCAGGTTGGTGACTTCTCCCCCGGGATGGTCGCCGCGGAGACGGCCGTGCGGACGTCCGGTGTCCAGTGGTCGATCATCCGGGCGAACAACTTCAGCCAGAACTTCAGCGAGGACCTGTGGCGCCAACCGCTGCTCGACGGCCGACTGGCCCTGCCGATCGGCGTCACCCCGGAGAGCCCTTCGTCGACGCCCAGGACATCGCCGAGGTGGCCGCGACGCTCCTGACCACCCCCGACCACCACGAACAGGTGTACGACGTGTCGGGTCCTCGGGCGCTCACCTTCGCCACGGCGGTGGCGACGATCGCCAGGGTGACCGGTCGTTCCATCCGCTACGTGGAGTTGACCCCGGAGCAGTACCACGCCGAACTGCTCGCCGAGGGTTATCCGGAGGAGACGGCCTCGGCGCTCAACCTCCTGTTCGACGGGATGCGCGCGGGCCATCTCGCCGAACCGGCCGACGGTGTTCGTCGGGTGCTCGGCCGGGAGCCGCTCGACTTCGACAGCTACGCCGCCCGGGCTGCGGCGGCCGGAGCCTGGTCGTAGTCCGCCCGGCACGCCTGGTCACGGCTCCGGCGGGGTGAGAGCGGCGTAACAGGTGATCTGCCCGCATACCGCGCGCACCCCGACGTACCGTGAGATCGTGCCGACGAGAGACGTACTCACCAAGGCTGACCTCGCTGAACTGCGCCGCTCGGCGCTCGGGACGGCCAACCCGCTCGGCGTCGCCGCCGACCTCGCCGAGGCGGCGGAGCAGGGCCGGCTGGAGGATCCGGACGACGCCGGGGACGCCCTGACCCTGGCCGCCGAGATCGCCGAGATCCGGGCGCGGCCCGAGGCGGCCCTGCGGTACGCGGAGCAGGCCGTGGCGGCGTACCCGTCCGGGGACGACCCGCGGGCCGGATTCGCCCGGGCGCTGCGGGCGCGGGCGCTGTTCCGGGCCGGTGGTCAGGACGACGAGGCGATGGCGGAGTTGACCGCCCTGCGCCCGTTGCTGCTCACGCAGCCCGACGCCCCCGCCTACGTCAGCGCGGCGCTGGACGCCGGTGGCCGTTCGTCGACCGCCGAGACCTGGCTGAGCGAGGCGGTCGACTCCCTGCTCGGCGACCGCGCGACCGGCACCGGCGCGGCCACCGACGCCGCTGTCGACCTCGGTCCGCCGGACGCGCCCGGAGTGGCCTTCTTCCTGCTGCAACAACGGCATCGGGTACGACGGAATCTGAACCTGCCGCACGACCGGCAGGACGACCTGGCGGACCGGCTGGACACCCAGCTCGTGCGCCGGGCCGGCGAGCGCAGGGACGCCGAGTCCGACCTGCTCTTCTGGCCTCGGGCCGAGTTCGACACGTTGATCTCGGAGCATCCCGCCCTCGCCGAGGTCTACGGCCCGGACTGGGACGCACACCGGGGCCGGTTGGAGAAGGAGCTGGTCCGACTCAGGAGCGCCGGTCAGTCCGGCCTGGGCGTGTTCGGCGCGACGGTGGCCGGGCTGACCGCGTTCGCCGGGCGGCGTGACGGCGACCCGACCGACGCGGGCGTCCGGGCGGGGTACGCGGCCGAGGTCTCGGCGCGGCCCAGCGCGCGCATCCCGTGGCCGCCGGAGCGCAACGACGCCTGCTGGTGCGGCTCCGGCCTGAAGTACAAGAAGGACTGCCTGCCCCGGTCGCGGTAGTCGAGGGGCACCGGCGGCGCCCCGGCTGCGACATAATCCGCTCCGTGGCGATGGGGAGACGGCGAGTGGTTGTCGGCGCGGGCCTACTGCTGGCCGTGGCGCTGGCCGGGGGCGGTCTGTGGCACTACGTCGACGGCCCGGACGACCCGATCCACGACAGTGCCGTGGCCGACGCCGCGGAGAAGGTCGACCGGGTTCTCTTCCGGTTCGAGTACGACCACCTCTACCAGGCCGACAAGTACGTGCACTCGGCCAGCCAGGACCCCGACGTCGCGGTCCTCTCGGTCACCGGGGAGACACACTGGGGGACCGGCGTGACGTTGGTGTTGCGGGTGATGGGGCACGGGGTGGAGATCGGCGCGGACGGCTCGGTGATCGGCGAGCGGGACGAGCCGATCTGTTTCCGCCTTCAGCTCGGCCCGGAGGACGACAGCCGCGACGACGACATCGAGTGCCCGCCCGGTGATCCTTTCGAGGTCACCCAGGACCCGTCGCTCGACGGCGTCGACGAACAGCTCGAGAGCGCACTGCGGGGCGTCAGCCCGGACGAGACCGCCGTCCGCGCGGCGATCGACGACCTGAAACTGGACCCCGCCATCACCCAGGAGGTGACCGCGCAGGGCGGCAGGGTCGGGGTGGCCCTGCGGGCCGCGCAGTACGACTGCATCCTGGCCCGGGTCACCGCGAAGGGCGCCGAGCTCTGGCGACCGTCGCACACACAGTTGGCGCCGGGCGAGCTGCCGTGTGCTGCGCGGATCGCTCTGAGCAGCATGTTCGGCAGGAACCCGCGCTGAGCGCTGCCACCGTCGACGACTCAGGACCGTGGTGCCCGGCGCAGCGGCAGGGCCGACCGGGACGGGCGCCGGTGGCAATCTTGGGGCGTGACACGCCCGGCTGGTACCGATAGCGTCCATTCCCGGACGATCGACGTCCGACCGATGTGAGGAGACGCCGATGTTCGAGGAGTTCATGGGCCTCCCCGCCCACCCGCTGGTGCTGCACGCCGCTGTCGTGTTCGTGCCGCTGCTGGCGCTCCTGACGATCGGCTACGCGCTCGTGCCGCTGATCCGGCCGCACACCCGTTGGGTGCTGGGGCTGCTCGCGGTGGGCGCGCCGATCGCGGCCCTGCTGGCGAAGCTCTCCGGCGACGCCTTCTTCGAGCGCATGCGCGCCGGCAACCGGGTGACCCCCGAGTTCCTGCCGAAGTTGGAGGCGCACCAGGAGTTCGGTGACATCACGCTCTGGGCCGCGATCCTGTTGGGGATCGTGGCGCTGGCGCTGGTCTGGTTCGTCGCGCCGAGGGCCGCCGGGGCGGGTGCCGACGGACGCCCCTCTCGACCGCTGACTCTCGCGTTGCAGGTGCTGTCGGTGATCGCCGCCGGCATCGCCGTGTACTACGTGATCCGCACCGGCGACTCCGGCGCGAAGGCGGTCTGGGAGGGTCAGTGACCTGTCCCGCCGGCACCCACGATCAGGCGGCCTCATCGCGCGCCCGCCAGGAGAGCGCCACGAGCCACCCGGAGATGAGCACCGCTCCGACGGCGAAGCGGATGCTCGCACTCCCCTCGCTCCAGGGAAGAGCAGTGAGCACGAAGGCGGCGGCGGCGCTGACGGCGCTGTAGAGCGCCCAGGTCCGGTTGCCGTGGCCGGCGAACCGTCGAGCGAGCAGCAGGCCGGCCGCGATCAGCGACAGGAACGCCGCCGCGCCGCACACCGTGTGCAGGACACTTCCCGTGCTGGCCTGCTCCGGAAGGCCGGTCGGGGCGCCCG
This sequence comes from Micromonospora sp. WMMD1155, assembly GCF_029581275.1. Classification (NCBI taxonomy): domain Bacteria; kingdom Bacillati; phylum Actinomycetota; class Actinomycetes; order Micromonosporales; family Micromonosporaceae; genus Micromonospora; species Micromonospora sp. WMMD1155. Next base: position 5,709,387 of record NZ_CP120742.1, on the reverse strand, counting down.
GCGGCCAACCGAGCCCGGGATCGGGGGCGAACATCCCACCGCCGACCATCGCCACCCCGTACACGCCGACCAGCACCGGAACCGTCGTGCCGCCCCGACCCGGTCGCAACGCCCGCCACAGGCCCACCGCGAAGGCGACGGCCAGCACGCCGGTGCCCACGAACGCGGTGACTTGCAACCAGCCGAGGCCACCGAGGGTGAGTGAGCTGACCGCGTGCCGCCGCAGGTCGAACCCGGATCGGGTGAACGCCTGGCCGAACGACAGGACGGGAAAGAGGAGGCCGGCCGCCGTGCCACAGCCCAGCAGGAGACGGGTTCGGCGCCGCGGTGTCTCGGCGGTTGGTGTCATGGAGGTGCCTCTCGTTGTCGGCGTCGCGGTTCACCGTCACGACGAACGAGGTGGGATCGGATCGACACCGTGACACAGCACGATGGTGCGGCCCAGCCGGAACCGGGCCGCACCACGTGTCGACTGTCACCCGGCGCGGTACGCCCGGATGATGGTCTGGTCGATCCCGCTACCGCCGTTGCCGGTGGCCTTCACCCGCAGGGAGACGGCCTGCCCGGCGGTGGCCTTCGGCAGCGCGACGCGGTAGGTGTCGCCGCTCCGGGTGACCCGGGCGGTCTTCCAGGTGCCGCCGTCGTCGGTCGAGGTCCAGACCTGGAACGAGGTCACCTTCTGCGTCTTCACACCGTGCGCCTGCCGGACGGCCAGCTCGGCCGTTCCGTCGACCGGGTGGTTGTCGTGGTCCATCGGCAGGGCGTAGTCGACGGCGAGCAGCGGCACCGGCACGCTCCCGGTCCCGTCTGGACCGGCCGACCGGAACGTCCACGAGGTGTTGACCCTGGTGGAGATCGGCAGGATCAGACTGGTGTCGACGTCGAGCGTCGCCCGGTAGTCGGCCATCGATTGCGGAACGGTGAAATCGCCGACCGGGCCTGACCGCTCGTCGACCAGCTTGCCGTTGCGGTACAGCGACAGCTTGCGCTTCACGCCGATCGCCTCGCCCTGCAGGCAGTCGGCCCGCTGGTGCTGGTCGGTGAGCGTCACCATGTCCAGGTGCAGGTTGCCCCGGGTCCGCGACGGCGGGGTGGCGCAGCTCCAGCCGTCACCGGCCGGGTCGTCGTACCAGTCGGAGTGCAGCGGCTGCCGCGCCCAGACCTTCGACTGCCGGCTGCCCGGCCGGTACTGGCGCGGCGCCTCCATGGCCCCCAGTCCGCCGTAGACACCCTGGTCGGCCCAGACGATCTCCGGTGAGAGGTACGACGTCCGGCTCGGCGGCATGATCCCCTCGAAGGTCTGGGTCACCGGCACCCCGTCGGGAGTCTCGCCGAAGCGGACGAACGTGGTGTACATCTCCGGCGAGTCGGTCTGGTGGAACCGCTCGTCGATGCGGGCCAGCCGGGCCTGCTCCGCCCTGGTCACCCGGAACGACGGGTCGGCCGGCACGCCGTCGGCGTACTCGTGCACGATGTTGTAGCGGTACGGCTCCGCGGTGCCGGCCGGCGAGTCCATGTTGACGGCCGCCCAGGTGCGCCGCGATCCGATGGTGGGCTTCGGGATCGCCACGCTGCGGACCGCCGTCGCCGTCCCGAACCCGCTGATCTGGTGCCACCACGGCAGGCCGTTCACCGCGGTCTGGAAGGTGGTGACGTCGGTCCGGGTGGTCTTGGTGGGCATCCCGTCGACGGTCGCCGTGACCGGCCGGGCCTGCGCCGGGTCGAGGGTCACGCTCCGGGCGGCGTGCACGTCCAGGTCACCCGCCGCGGTGAGGGTGCTCTCCTGCACGTCGCTGTCGACGTAGTAGGCGATCGACGCGCCGAGCACCGAGTACCGCCCGGCCGGCACCCGCAGGGTGAAGGTGTCCCCGGGCGTGCCGCCGCCCCCGCCGTAGAACAGCAGGGGGTCGGTGAGGTTGGCGACCATGAGGTTGATCCAGGCGTCCGCGCCCTCCCGCAGGCCGGGCATCGGCTTGGTGTGGATCGTCAGGTCGTAGCTGGGCTGCTCGACGTAGAAGCTCACCGGCGTGGAGGCGACCACGGTGCGGCCGGTGCGGGCGGTGACGGTGGCCAGGTAGAGGCCCGGTCGGCTGGCCAGCGCCTTGCGGTCGATCCGCAGCGTCGCCGCCCCGGTGGCACCCCGCTTGAGGGTCACCCGGCTCGTCGACAACGACGCCGCGCCGCGCGGCACGCTCCGGCCGTCGTGGTTGACGATCGACACGTCGAGGTCGAGGACCGCCGTGGCCGGGGTGGACCCGCCGGTCCAGCTCAGCTTCGTCTCGCTGGTCCCGGACTGCGGGTACGCGAACGTGCCGAGGTTGACCACCGGCTGGTCGCTGGTCGGGCCGCCGAGGGCCCGGGCCGCGTTGAGCCGCCCGGCTCCGACGGCGTACGCGTCGACGCCGGTCAGCGGGTCGGCCGCGCCGACGAGTGCGGCCTTGAGCTGCTGGCCGGTCCAGTCCAGGTGGCGCTGGGCGAGCAGCGCGGCGGCGCCCGCCGCGTGCGGGCTGGCCATCGAGGTGCCGCTGATCGCCTCGTAGTGCTCGTCGATCGGGTCCTGCAGGTTCGTGCCGGCGGCCCGTGCGGCGACGATGTCGACGCCGGGCGCGACCAGCTCCGGCTTGGCCGCGTGGTTGTTGATCAGCGGTCCGCGGCTGGAGAAGTCGGCGAGCTTGTCGTCACGGTCGACGGCGCCGACGGTGAGCGCGGTGGCGGCCGACCCGGGCGAGGAGATCTGCGCGCCGTTGTTGCCGGCGGCGATGACGAAGAGTGCGCCGGTGGCCTTGCTCAGGCCGTCGACGGCGAGCGAGAGCGGGTCGTTGCCGTCGTCGGCGTCGCTGCCACCGAGGCTCATGTTGATGACGTCGGCTCGGGGGGCAGCCCATTCCATGGCCGCGATGATCCCGGAGTCGTCGCCGTAGCCGTGGTCGTCCAGGACCTTGCCGATCAGCAGCTTGGCGTCGGGCGCGACACCACGACGCCGGCCGTGTGCGGCGGCGCCGGTCCCGGCGATCGTCGACGCGACGTGCGTACCGTGGCCGTTGTGGTCGACGGCGTCGCCGCCCTCGACGGTGAAGTCGGCCCGGTCGGCGATCCGCCCGACCAGGTCCGGGTGGGTGAAGTCGGCGCCGGTGTCGAGTACCGCGACGGTGGTCCCCTTGCCGGTGTAGCCGGCCTTCCAGGCGTCCGGCGCGGCGATCTGGCCCAGGTTGCGGTCCAGGGCGGCGTGCTGTCCGCCGCCGGTCAGCGCGGTCGCGCGGACCTTGCGGTCGAGCCAGACCTTCTTCGCGCCGGCGAGCAGCGACGTGGTCGCCAGCTTCGCGGTGGCCGGGTTCTTCTTGGGTACGCGGCCGGCGACCGCGCCGATGCTGGGCAGCGGCAGCACGTCGCCGAGCGCGGCGACCCGGGCGGACGCCGTGGCGGGCTGCACGATGAGCGGCAACTCGGCGGAGTTGTCGTCGTCGTACCCGTCGGCGATCAGCGTGGTGACGTCGAACAGGTCGGGGTCGAGGACCGAGCCGACCTGGGACGCGACCCGGGCGGGGACGACGTGCAGGTGACCGTCCGGGCCGCAGCTCTGGCTGATCACCGCGTTCTGGTCGACCGGCCGGATCGTCGCCTGCGGGCACCCCGAGCCGGTGCTGCGGACAGTCACCACGTCGCCGGTCAGCAGGGTGACGGTGTGCGTCCTGCCGTCGGTCGAGGCGGCGGGTGCACCGGGCCGGTCGATGCCGCCGGCTGTGGCCGAGCCGCCCGGTAGGGCGGTCAGCGTCGTGGCCGTGACGGCAACCGCCATCAGCCACCGCGTTCTCCTGAGCATGGTGCTCCTCGTCTAATGTGGACGAAAGTGCCTCATCGGGCGACTTCCCGCAAGATCATAAGCACGAATAAACGATCTTTTGAGGCCCGTGACGAGGGGTTTTCACCGCCGTAACAAAGGGAGCAGAGGGCGAACAGGTCGAGCCGGTCACCTTCGACTCGCGCCTGGCGCACCTCTACCGCAATGCCGACGACGAACGCACCCACCTGATCATCGCGGTGACACCGCCGACCCCCTGACCGGCCACGGTGGACACCGGAGGGGATCGACGGAACGTCGGCACGGTCCTAGCATGTCGACGAATGGATCTTCGAGATCGGTCGGTGCCGACCCCGGCGACCGGCCCAACCGAAGGGAGACGCGCGTGCGTCGACCCCGTCATCTAGCGCTCCTGAGCGTCGGTGTGTCCGGCGCACTGGTGCTCAGCGCAGCCCCCACCGCGACGGCTGCACCGCCGACCGCCACCACGCCCACCGGCATCGTGGTCAGCGACGGCATGACCCAACCGGTGTTCTCACTCGCCGACGCGATCGAGGAGCGGGTGTTCGTCCAGACGCCGGTGGACACCGACCACGACGGCCGGCTCGACCGGGTCGCGATCGACATCTCCCGACCCCGGGAGACCGCGACCACCGGCTTCAAGGTGCCGGTCATCTTCGAGCACAGCCCGTACCGCAAGGGCACCTGGGGTGACGTGCCGTACCCGAGCGTGCTCGTTGACGAGCTGCCGCAGAACGGTCTGACCGATCGCACCGGACGCCGTGCGCTCGACGCGAGCGTCCAGCGGGCCCAGGCGAAGGCCAACCTGCCCGGCTCGCTGGACGACTACTACGTGCCCCGCGGGTACGCGGTGGTGCTGGGCCAGAGCGTCGGCACCGGCGACTCGGACGGCTGCCCGACCAGCGGCGACCAGGCCGAGACGCTCGGCACCAAGGCGGTCATCGACTGGCTCAACGGCCGGGCCAAGGGGTACGACGCCGACGGCGCCCCGGTCACCGCCGGCTGGACCACCGGCGCGGTCGGCATGACCGGCGTCTCCTACAACGGCACCCTGCCCAACCAGGTGGCCACCACCGGGGTCAAGGGGCTCAAGACCATCGTCCCGGTCTCGGCGATCAGCAGCTGGTACGACTACTACCGAGCCAACGGCCTGGTCGTCGCACCCGGCACGTACCAGGGCGAGGACCTCGACATCCTGGCCCAGTACACCGCCGGGCAGGCACGCGCCGAAGGGCAGTGCGCCGACGAACTCGCGACGATCACCGAGGAGCAGGACCGAATCACCGGCGACTACTCGACGTTCTGGCAGGACCGCGACTACCTCGACGCCCGCAACGTCAAGGCCAGCGTCTTCGTCGTACACGGCCTCAACGACTGGAACGTGAAGACCGAGCACTTCGCCGGCTGGTGGGACCAGCTCGCCAAGCGCGACGTACCCCGCAAGATCTGGCTGCACCAGGGCGGGCACGGCGGCCCCGGCAGCAGCGCCTCGGTGACCCTGCCCAGCGGGCAGACCTGGACGTACAAGCAGACCGAGAACCGCTGGTTCGACTACTGGCTGTGGAACGTGCGCAACGGCATCATGGACGAGCCGACCGCCGTGCTCCAGCGCGAGGACCGGGCCTACACCACGTACGCCAACTGGCCCGACCCCGCCGTCCGTGAGGTGGGCCTGCGGTTCGCCGCCACCGACGCCACCACCCCGGGTGCCCTCACCACCGGTAAGCCGCCGAAGGCCAAGGTCGAGCAGAGCTTCGTCGACCAGGGCCGGACCATCCACCCGGACACCCTGGTGTCCAACCCGGACACCGCGAGCGCGAACCGCCTCGCGTACCGCTCCCCCGAGCTGACGCAGAGCGTACGCATCTCCGGGCGGCCGGAGATGCGACTGCGGATGGCGATCGACAACAAGCCGGACGCGAACCTGACCGCGTACCTGGTCGACTATGGTCCGGCCGGGTCGACCGCCGCGCCGACGGTGGTGACCCGGGGTTGGATGGATCCGCAGAACCGCACCGGCGACGCCCGGACGACGCCGGTCAAGCAGGGCAAGATGTACGACTACCGGTGGACCATGGAACCGAAGGACTACATCTTCCCGGCGGGTCACCGGATCGGCGTGGTCGTGTTCTCCAGCGACCAGGAGTACACCCTGCTGCCGTTGGGCGGCACCGAGTTGCGGGTCGCGCCGAACGACAGCGAACTGCGGCTTCCCGTGGTCGGCGGGCGGACCGTCCTCGGCTTCTGATCCCGTCGCTCACGCACGCGGGTGGGGCAGTCCGAGATGTTGCGGTCTGCCCCACCAGCACGTCAGCCCCACCCCGGCACGCCTGCGCCGCGCCGCGGGCGCGGCGCGGCCAAGATTCGCGCAACTTCCGGGAAGGTGCTGCCTCACGGTGCCACGAGGCAGCAGTTTCGGGGATAGTGCGACATCGCCGAGCATGCGGTCGGATACGCCGACCTTCCGCGTCTCGTCGCGGGTGCCTGCGGCGGCGAGTCCGCGTGATCGACGCAAATGGTGCGATACGGCGCGTGCTGGTCGTGATCCACTCCGTTTCGCCGAACTCGGGGTATCCCCGGCACCCGGACACCGCGATATCGCCGAACCGGAGTGGATCAAGGCGGTGGTGGTCGTTGGCTGGGGCATTTCGCCGGGGCGGGTGCGTGGCAGCGCGGCTGCCGGCGGGGGCGGCCGGGCTCCTAGGCGACGTTCGCGCCGTACGTGAGGTTTGTCCAGGCAGCAGCAGCGGCAGGTCGGGGGCGAGCGCCGAGGTGGTGGCGGGGGTCACCCGGCTGGTGGAATCGGGGACCGGGCGGGGTCGTTTACCTGGCACGCCACCGCGACTGTCGGTCGTTGGTGCAGGGCATCCGCGGGAACACCGGCCGGACCGTCCGGGTTACATCCCCAAGCGCCACGGGCCGGGAGCCCGGCGGAATGATCCGCCGCCCCAGCCGGTTACATCCCTGGCTCGCCGGCCAAGCACCCGGCCGACCACCGGTGGAATGATCCGCCACCCCGGACCGTTGTGGTCTGTCCCGACGCCGACCCCACCGGGTCGCCGGGAACTGAACTTCCCCCGCATGGCCGTCCCCCGTGCGTCGTGCGGTGTCCCCCGATGAAGCAGAGGAGCACGCCATCATGCGTACCGATCTGATTCGTAAGACCGCCCTGACCGCTGCTGGTCTCGCGTTCACCGGTGGTGCCATCGCCGGCCCCGTGACCGCGGCGTATGCGATGTCGGATGCCAAGCCCACCACGCAGACGCAGGATCGTAAGAGTGGTGAGCGGGAGTTGGGTGTGCGCTACGAGGCCCAGCCGAACTTCTACTACTGCGGCCCCGCCGCCGCCCGTAACGCCCTGAGCGTGCAGGGCAAGGACATCAGCGTGGACGCCATGGCCAAGGAGATGGGCACCACCGAGGCCGGCACCAACTCCATCAACGACATCACCCCGGTGCTGAACAAGGAGACCGGCAAGAACGACGCCTACCACTCCGTCGAGATCAGCACCCCGAAGGCCGACGACAAGCAGACCGACAAGCTGCGCGCCGACATCGTCCGCACCGTCGACGACGGCCGGGCCGTGGTCGCCAACATCGCCGGCACCACCACTGACACCGACGGTGGTATCCACTCCTTCGAGGGTGGGCACTACATCAGCGTGGTCGGCTACCGCGACAACGGCGACATCGTCAAGATCGCCGACTCCGCCGACCCGAACACCGCCTCCTACGAGGTCACCGTCGAGCACCTCGCCGACTGGATCGCCACCCGCGGCTACGCCACCAGCTAAGCCGTAGACACACCGAAGGGCCGGACCCCACCACGGGGCCCGGCCCTTCGGCGTCTTTTCCATCAGGTGCCGGACGCATTGACAAGAGTCGACATATGGGTGACGCTGGGACCAAGAGAGCGCTCTCTCTTCTCGGGCTCACCAAGCCACCACCATGTCTGGCCAGGACACACTCCGCTGTCTTCGGCGGCGGCGCCGGAGCTGTCCCTGACCCGTCCTCTCGACAGGAGTCACACGATGGACAGGGCCGCACCCCTCTCCGGCATGCCCCGCCGACTGCGCCTCGCCACGGCGATCGGCGCACTACTGGTGCTCCTCGGCACGTACCTGGTCTCCGCCACCGACCGGGCCGACGCCGCCCCGGCCAGAGCCGACGCCGCACCCGGGCAGGCCGGTGGTGACTTCGGCACCAACGTCATCCGGGTCGCCGAGTTCCCCGCCGACTGCACCTACAGCCACCGACTGCCGGACGACCCGATCATCTTCCCCGGGCTGCCCGGAGCCTCGCACATGCACAGCTTCTTCGGCAGCACGGTGACGAACGCCGGCACCACGCTCCCCGACCTGGTCAACTCCCCCACCACCTGCAACCCGCGAGTGGACGTCTCGTCCTACTGGGTGCCGACCCTGTACCGGGACAACGTGCCGGTGGAGCCGGCGATCGCCACGTTCTACTACCTGGGCGAGGGCGTACGCTCCGACGTCGTCGCGAACACCCAACCGTTCCCGCTGGGGCTGCGTCTGGTCGCCGGCAACGCGAAGGCCACCGGGCCGAACGACAGCATCGCCCGTTGGTCGTGCCTGCACGCCGGGCACGTGCCGCCGTCGAAGGACTTCGTGAACTGCCCGTCCGGCACGATGCTGGAGTCGTACCTGGACTTCCCGCAGTGTTGGAACGGCCGGGACCTGGACTCGCCGGACCACAAGAGCCACCTCGCGTACCCGGTGAACCAGGCCTGCCCGAGCACCCACCCCGTGCACGTGCCGAAGTTGCGGCAGGTGCTGCGCTACCCGGTCACCGGCGACCCGTCGCGGTTCCGGCTGGCTTCCGGGCCGGGCTACACGATGCACGGTGACTTCTTCAACGCGTGGCCGGTGGCGGAGATGGCCCGCCGGGTCCAGGACTGCATCCGCCCCGTCATCAAGTGCGGTCACGACGGCCGACCGATCTGAGCGACAGGTCCGGCGGGCCCGGTGACGCGGGCCCGCCGCCCTGGCGGAAGGAGGTCGGATGCTCCGGTCGACAGCGTCCACGGTGCTCGTCGGCGTCCTGCTCGTCGCCGGCTGCGCCGCCGGGCCACCCGGCCCGTCCCGCACCACCACACCGACCCCGCCACCGGCGGTCACGCCGACATCGACCGAGCCACCGGCGGTCGACCTCGCACCGACCCGGCCACCGGCGACGGTCGCGCCGGCACCGACGGGACCGTTCAGCCCCACCGACATCGCCTGGCTCCAGTTGACGGCGGCGATGGCCGAACGCCTGCTGCCCGTACTCGAACTCGTGCCGGCCCGGACCACGGACCCGGGTTGGCGACATCTGGCCGCTCAGGTCGAGGCCACCGAGCGCGCCGACCTGCACCGGGCTCTCCGGCTGTTGGACGATGCCGGCGCGCCGACGACCAACCCGCACGAGGGTCACGACATGCCGGGCATGGTCACCGCCGAGCAGGTGACCGCACTGCGGGCGGCCACCGGGACACCGTTCCACCGGCTGCTCGCCGGGCACCTGCGCGCGCACCTCACGCAGGCGGCCCGGGTCGCCGTGGCGGAGCAACGCGCCGGGGCCCACCCGGCGGCCACGGCGATGGCCCAGGCCGTGGTCCGGGACGGCAACGCCCACCTCGCGCGGCTCGACCGGCTCGACCCGACGACGTCGGCCGGCGCACCGGCGACCGCGACCGCCCGCTGACCTCCGAAGGCACCACCAGCTCACGCGACCGCAGCCAGCCCGGTGACTCCGACCGCACCACCAGCCCACGCGACTGCGACCAGCCCGGTGACCGGCGACCGGTGCGCTCAGACGGCGTAGCGTGCGGCCAGATCGACGACACGCTGGGCGGCGGCCACCATCGCCCGGTCCGCGAACCGGCCGTCGGGCAGGACCACGGTCCCCGAGTCCCGCAGTTCCGCGTCCGCCACCGCGGCCAGCAGCTCGGCGGCGCGGGCCACCTCCCGCTCGGCCGGACGGAACGCCTCCACGATCACCGGAAGCTGGCGCGGGTGGATCGCCGTGCGGCCGAGGAATCCGAGCCGCCGCCCGACCGCACACGACGCGGCCAGACCGGCGAGGTCCACCACGTCGGCGTACACCGACATCGCCGGTGGGGTCAGACCGGCCGCGCGGGCCGCGACCACCACCCGGCCGCGCGCCCAGAGCAGGCCGTCGTCGTCGCTCACCCCGAGGTCCGAGCGCAGGTCGGCCTCACCGAGGCCGATCGAGGCCACCGCCGGGTGGGCCACGGCGATGGGGTACGCGGACTCCAGCCCGAGCGCCGACTCGATCAGCGGGTGCACTGGTACGTCGACGCGCTCGGCGAGGGCGGTCACCGTCGCGGCCGACTCGACCTTCGGCAGCCGTAGCCCGCTCAACCCGGGCCGGTCGGCCACCGCCGTCAGGTCGGCGTCGACGTCCGGGCCGGTCAGCTCGTTGACCCGGACCTGCACCGGCACCGGGTGCGGGTCGGCGAGGAACTCGGCGACGGCCTCGCGGGCGTACGCCTTGCGCCCGGCGACCACGGCGTCCTCCAGGTCGAGGATGACCGCGTCGGCGCCCGAGGCGACCGCCTTGGCGAACCGGTCCGGGCGGTCGCCGGGCACGTAGAGCCAGCTCAGCAGCATCAGAGCACGCCCCGTTCGCGCAGCGCCGCCAACTCCTCGTCGGTCAGGCCGAGCGCCCCGAACACCGCGTCGGTGTCCTGACCGTGCCGCCGTCCGGCGTGCCGGATCTCGCCCGGCGTGTCGGTGAGCCGGAACGGCACGTTCTGCATCCGCACCTCGCCCAACTCCTCGTCCGGCACTGTGCGTACGGTGCCGAGTGCCGCGTACTGCGGGTCGGCGAGGATGTCGCGTACGTCGTAGACGGGCGCGACGGCCGCCTGTGCCTCCTCGAAGGCGGCCACCACCTCGTCGCGGTCGCGCTGTGCCACCCAGGCGCCCACCGCGGCGTCCAACTCGTCGGCGTGCGCGGCCCGGCCGCTGCCGGTGCCGAACCACGGCTCGTCGACCAGCTCGGGTCGTCCCACCAGCCGCAGTACCCGCTCGGCGATGCTTTGCGCGCTGGTGGAGACCGCCACCCAGCGCCCGTCCGCGCACCGGTAGGTGTTGCGCGGGGCGTTGTTGTTGGACCGGTTGCCCAGCCGGGGCTGGACGTAGCCGATCTGGTCGTACCAGGTGATCTGCGGCCCGAGCATCGCCATGATCGGCTCGATGATGGCGAGGTCCACGACCTGCCCGGTGCCGGTGACGTCCCGGGCGCGCAGGGCGAGCATCACCGCGTACGCGGCGGCGAGCGCGGTCACCGAGTCGGCCAGGCCGAACGGTGGCAGGGTGGGCGGGCCGTCCGGTTCCCCGGTGGCCGCCGCGAAGCCGCTCATCGCCTCGGCGAGTGTGCCGAACCCGGGTCGGCGGGCGTACGGGCCGACCTGTCCGAACCCGCTGATCCGGGTGATGACCAGGCGGGGGTTGACGGCGTGCAGCTCGGCCGGGCCGAGCCCCCACCGCTCCAGGGTGCCCGGGCGGAAGTTCTCCACCAGCACGTCGGCGTCGGCGAGCAGTCGACGCAGCAACGCGGCACCGTCCGGGTCGGACAGGTTCAGGGTGACGGTGCGCTTGTTGCGGCCGAGGACTTTCCACCAGAGCCCCACGCCGTCCCGGGCCGGGCCGTGCCCCCGGGACGGGTCCGGCTTGACCGGGTGCTCCACCTTGATCACGTCGGCGCCGAAGTCGCCGAGGAACGCCGCCGCGAGCGGCCCGGCGAAGAGGGTCGCCAGGTCGACGACCTTCACCCCGTCCAGTGGCGCGGTCACCGGATCACCTCCGTGGTCCCCGGCAGATCCGTGGTCTCGGGCAGATCCGTGGTCTCGGGCAGATCCGTGGTCTCGGGCAGGTCCGTGGTCTCGGGCAGGTCGGCCGCGCAGCGGAAACCGACCTGGTCGGAGCGGGTGAGACCGGCGCCGGTGAGCAGCAACTTCACCGAGACGTCCGCCGGTTGCGGGCCGCCGTCGAGATACCAGTCGGAGCCCTCCGCCCGGTAGGCGGCACCACCCTTGAGGATGGCGAAACGGGTACGACCGTCGGAGTGCTCGCTGTCGGTCAGGTTCCACACCAACGGCTCACCCCTAACGAGCAGCCCCGCCTCGGCGGCGACCTGCCACTCGTCCTCGGTGGGCAGCCGCAGCCCGGCCCACTGGGCGTACGCCCGCGCGTCGGCCAACTCCACCCCGGTCACCGGGGCGTCGGCCGGTCCGCTCCCCGCCGTGAACCGTTCGGGGCGCACCGGGCGGTAGCCGCTGGCGCGCAGGAACTCGGCGTACTCGGAGTGGGTGACCTCGCGGACGGCGATGGCGAACCGGCCGAGTCGCACGCTGCGCCGCAGTGTGCCGGGGTGGTGCAGTCGGGGCGGCAACGGCTTCCACTCGTCGACGTAGGGCGCCTCGCCGTACAGCCCGGTCTCCCGCACCCGGTGCCGGACGACGAGGTCCCGTCGGCCGCCCTCGACGGCGACCATGCCCGGCGGCACCTGCGACCGGGGCGCCCACGGGGTGCGCACGCGTACCGCCTCGCGGGCCGGGAAGGCCGGGTCGCCGGTCGGCGGCTCGTGCTGGTGCGCGGCGGCGACACCGGGCGTCACGGCCGCTATCGCGCCGGCCGGCAGTGGACCGCCCACCGCGAGCCGACCGTCGGCGGTCTCGGTGACGGTCAGCTCGACACCGGTGACCAGGTCGACGAAACGTCGCCCGGCGTCCGGGTCGACGACCAGCCAGGGGCCGTCGTGGTCGGCGCCCCGGTTCACCACGGTCCACAGGGGTCGGTCGTCGTGCGTCCAGCGGGACGCGTACACCTGGCAGTGGCCGGGGTGGTCGGCCAGCGGCACCCAGTCCTCGGCGCGCAGCCACGCGGCGTGGCTGCTCTGCACCCGGCGCATCGCCCGCAGGACCGCCCGGTCCCGCTCGTTCCAGCCGACCCAGACGCCGAAGACGCTCTCCCAGACCAGTACGCCGACGCCGTTGAGCCAGGCGGAGTGCAGCTCGTCGAGGTGGTCGCGGTGCCAGCGCCGGGTGTGGTGCAGCACGTGCCGCCGCTCGAACCACTTGGCCCGCAGCACACCGGGCACCTCGGAGTCGGCGAACCACTGCGCCCACGACATCGCGTGGTCGGCGATGCGGGCCAACGGAACCCGGCTCTCGCCCTCCAGGATCATGCCGGGGCGGACCGCGTCCAGCGCGGCGCGCAGCTCGCCGGCGCCCTCCTTGAGGGTGTCCAGGAAGACCCCGTCGACGCCGAGCTTGCCGGCCAGCGCGGCGACCTCCTCGGCGTCGGTGCCCGCCTCGCGCCGGGTGCCGGTGTCCCACGGGTTGTAGTCGACGAAGACCCGCACCCCCCGTTCCTGGAACGCGCGGACCACCTCGGGCAGCTCCGGCACGTCCCGGTACCAGTCGAACTGGTTACGGTCGTCCAGGCCGATCACCGGGTACGCGTGCCAGAGCACCACCCCGTCGAAACCGCCGAAGTCCCGTCCGGCCGCGTCGAGGAACGCGTCGACGGTGAAGACGCCGCGCTCGTGGTCGTAGAGTGCCTCGTCCCAGAGCCAGGCCAGGCAGACGCTGAAGCAGTCGCCGGTGATCTCGTCGTAGTGCTCGCCGACGTAGCCGATCCGGTCCCGGGCGTCGGCCCGCCAGCGGGTGATCTGCTCCCGCCAGGCCGGCCAGTCCGCCGGGTCACCCGGCGCGGCGAAGATCTTCGCCTCGTCCAGGGTGCTCAGGTCGGCGTGCCCGCCCAACGGCACCTCGGTGGGCCGGTCGATCGGGCGCGGGACGTACGGGTTGAAGCTCACGTGGCACCTCGGTAGGTCGCGTCGTAGAGGGCGTCGATGGCCGGCCGGTCGGGCAGGGCGGTGGACGCCCCGGGCCGCTGGGCGCAGGCCGCGCCCGCGGCGCAGGCCCAGCGCAGGCTCGCCGTGACGGTGTCCTCGCTGACGGCGCCGCCACGCTCGGCCCAGCCCACGGCGAGCGCGCCGGTGAACGCGTCCCCCGAGGCGGTGGTGTCCACCGCGTCGATCTGTGGCGCCGGGACCGCGAGACGCAGGCCGCGCCGGTCGGCGTACGCGGCGCCGCGTGCGCCGAGGGTCAGCACCACCCGGGGCACCAGCTTCAGCAGCGCGTCGAGCAGCACCGGCGGGTCGTCGGAGGAGATCCCGGCGACGACGGCGGCCTCGTGTTCGTTGACCACCAGCACGTCGACCAGGTCGAGCAGTTCGGTGGGCAGCGCCGCGGCCGGGGCGGCGTTCAGCACCACCGTGGTGCCGTCGGCGCGGGCCCACTGTGCCGCCTGGGTCACTGCGGTCAGCGGCACCTCCAGTTGGAGCAGCAGCACGTCCGCCGCCGCGATCGTCGCCCGGTCGTCCGCGTCCAGCTCGGTAAGTGTGCCGTTGGCCCCGGGCGCGACGATGATGAAGTTCTCCGCCGCCCGGTCGACGCCGATCAGCGCGACACCGGAGGGGCCGGCGACGGTCCGCAGACCACGCACGTCCACGCCCGCGCCGACCAGGCTCGTCCGCAGCCGCGTACCGAACTCGTCGTCGCCGACCGCGCCCACGAAGTCGCAGGCCGCACCGGCCCGCGCGGCGGCGACCGCCTGGTTGGCGCCCTTGCCGCCGGGCACAGTCCGGAAGTCCTCGCCGAGCACCGTCTCGCCGGGGCGGGGCAGCCGCGACGCCGTGACCACCAGGTCCAGGTTGCTGCTGCCCACCACCGCCACGCGCGCGCTCATGCCACGCTCCCTTCCGGTCCACGCTGCCGTGCCAGGGCGAGGGTCCGTCGGGCCAGCTCGTCGAAGCCGATCCCGTCGAAGCCGCCGATGCTGCTGGCCAGCCGGTTGCGCAGCGGCGCGATCCAGCGGGCCGGCAGTCCGGACGCGCCGGTGAGGGCACCGGTCACCGCACCGACCGTGGCGCCGGTCGAGTCGGTGTCCCAGCCGCCGCTGACCACCGCCGTGATGGACCGCTCCAGGTCACCCCGGCCGTACGCCAACGCGGCGGCCACCAGCGCGGCGTTGTTGCGCACGTGCACCCAGTGCAGGTGGCCGTGCCGGGCGTACAGCTCGTCCACCACGGCCTCCCAGTCGTCGGCCCCCGCGCCGAGGGCCCGGGCCTCGCGGACCGTGGCCGCGAACCGGCTGCGCGGCGGCAGGACCGACTCGGCGGCGTCCAGCACCTCGTCCACGGTGTCCGCGACCACTGCCGCCGCGGCCAGGGCGGCGGCCCAGATCGCCCCGTGCACCCCGCCCCGGACGTGACTGACCGCCGCGTCGCGCAACGCCAGCTCGGCGGCGTGGTCCGGCCGACCGGGGTTGACCCAGCCGTACACGTCGGTGCGGATCTGCGCCCCGATCCACTCCCGGAACGGGTTGTGCCGGCGGGCGCTGCGCGGCGGCGCGTACCCGAGGAGCAGGTTGCGGTACGCGACCCGCTCGGCGGTGAAGACCCGCCCGCCGGGCAGCCAGTCCAGCCACGCCTGCGCCACGTCGGCGCTGGTGAAGCCCCGGCCGTGCGTCTCCAGCACCCGAAGCGCCAGCAGCGGGTAGTTCAGGTCGTCGTCCTCGGGCATCCCGTCGATGTTCTCGGCGAGGCTGGTCGGCGCGCTGCGCCGGTTCCACGGCCAGCGGGCGGCGACCTCGGCCGGGAGGCCCTTCGCGGTGAACCAGTCGCGCAGCGGCCACCTGTCGGTCGCGACCAGGATCTCCCGGATCCCGTCGCGCGGGATCTTCTCCACCGGCTTGCCGAGCAGGCAGCCGGCCGCGCGGCCCAGCCAGGCGCCGTGCAGCCGGTCGTGGTCCACCTCGGTCGGCAGCGACCAGCCGGTCGGCCAGCCGGCACGCAGCGTGGCCAGGTCGTCCGGCTCGTCGGCGGCGTCGACGCTGGGCAGCGCGTCGGCGGCGTCCAGCAACTCCACCGCGAGCGCCCGCAGCTCCGGCGCCGCCGGGGTCGGCGACGCCCCGCTGACCGGCGGAGTCAGGTCCCCGCCGGCCGCCGCCCAGCGCGCGGCGAGCGCGGTCACGTCGCGTCCCTCGTCCCGGCTGGCCGCCAACTCGTGCGGCAACAGGTCCTCCGGCTGCACCCAGGTGATCCTCACCGGGTCGACTCCCCCGCCAGCGCGGCGAAGCGGTCGGCCCGCCGGGCGAACCGCGCCCGGTCGCGCTCGAAGACCTCACCGGCCACCGCCGCGAGGACCCGGGCGGGCTCCACCAGGTCGGTCTTCGACGCGGTCGCGACCACCTCGGACCACTCCGTCGGCACCGCGTCCGCACCGCCCAGCGCCCCGGCGATGGCCGCGGCCATGGTGGCTGTCGAGTCGGCGTCCCGGCCGTAGTTGACCGACCCGAGCACCGCCGCCCGGAAGTCGCCGCCCGCCACCACGAGCATGCCGAGGGCCACCGGCAGTTCCTCGATGGCGTGCAGGCGGCTGGGCCGCCGTGCACCCAGCCCGGGGCTGCGGTACTCCTCCCCCACCGTGTCGAAGGGGGCGACCGCGGCCCGCAGCGCCGGGATCGCCTGCTTCCAGTCGCGGTGGCCGCGGGCCTCCTTGACCACCGCGTCGACGGCCGCGCGGGTGCCGTCGCGGGCCAGGTCCAGGGCCGCGGCGACGACGTCCTCGACGCCCGCGCCGGGGGCCGCCGCCGCCGCGACCGCTGCCGCGAAGACGGCAGCGGCCTCCCGCCCGTAGCTGTGCTGGTGCGCGCCGGCGATCTCCACCGCCTCGGCGTACGCCCCGGCGGGGTCGCCCGCGTTGACGATGCCGACCGGCGCCATGTACATGGCCGCGCCACAGTTCACGATGTTGCCGACCCCGGCCTCACGCGGGTCCGCGTGGGCGTGGTGCAGACGGGTGACCAGCCACCGCTCGGCAGCGGCGAGCCGGTGGAAGGTCACCCCGTCGCGCTCCAGGTCGGGGATGTACACCACCCGCTCGATCAGGTCGGGAACCAGCAGATCCACCACGTCGTACGCGTCGAGGTGGTCCCGTTTGGCCGCGTACGCGCGGACCAGGGCGTGGGTCATCAACGTGTCGTCGGTGAGGTGCCCGTCGCCCTTGTGGTACGGCGCGAGCGGTCGCGCGGTGGCCCAGTCGGCGTGGTACGGGGGCACGATGCCCTCGACCCAGCCGCCGAAGCGGGCGCGGATCTGCTCCGGCAACGCCGTCTCGGTGGCCCCACCCAGGGCGTCTCCGACCGCGGCGCCGACCAGGCAACCGACCGATGTGTCGAGCAAGAGTGACATGTCGTTACCTCGAAACCTGCTTGCCACCGTCGACCAGCTGAGTGCCGAGCTGGTCGATGGTGATCTTGTTGGCGAAGTACTGCTGGAGGGCCGGGGTGGCGTACTTGGTCTTCCACTCCGGGTAGCCGTCGGCCTGCTGGAACGGGGCGACGGTCAGGTCCTTGGCGCTGGCCGCCGCGACGTCCCAGCCCTGCTTGCCGGCGGTCAGCTTCACCAGCTCCTCGTTGGCCTGCTCGCCGGTCGGCACCAGCCAGTCACCCTTGGCCAGCGCGGCCATGTTGGTCGGGTTCAGGAAGTACTCGAGGAACTGCGCGGCCTGCTTCTTGTGCTTGCTGTCCGCGGAGACCGACAGCGTCTGCGGGTTGGCGGCCTGCTTGGCGGAGAGCCCCTTGAGCGGCGGCAGGGTGACCCACTCGAAGCCGGCCGGCGCCTGCTCGACCATCTGCTGACGCAGCGACACCGAGCCGGGCAGCATCGCGTACTTGCCGCCGAAGAAGCCGGGCAGGGTGTCCGCGCCGCTCATGCCCAGCGCCTCCGGGGAGGCCGACTTGGCGGTGTAGAGCATGTCGTGGATCCGCTTCGGGACCTCCTTCTCCCCGTCACCGACCTTGACCTCGGCGCGCCGGCCGTCGCCGTAGAAGAACTTGCCGTCGTAGTTGAGCGCCAGGTTGAGCACCCGGTTGGTCGGCGACTTCAGCGCCCAGGCCGCGCCGTACTGGCCGGGCTTGGTGAGCTTCTGCGCGTTGGTCTGGAACTCGTCCCAGGTCCATCCGCCGTCGGCCGGTGGCACCGCGACACCGGCGGCGTCGAGCAGCTTCTTGTTGGCGATGACGACCTGCGACTCCAGCAGGAACGGCACACCGGTGACCTTGCCGTCGGTGGTGACGGTGTCCCAGATGCCCTTGTCGATCTGGCCCTTCAGGTCGTCGGAGACCAGGTCGGACAGGTCGGCCAGGTAGCCCTGCTTGCTGAACTCGCCGATCGAGGACGCCTCGTAGTGCACGATGTCCGGCGCGTCGCCCCCCTCGAACGACGTGAGGAGCTGGTCGTGCACCGAGTTCCAGTCACCCTGGACGTACTCCACCTGGATGTCCGGGTGTTCGGCGTTCCACTTGGCGACCAGGTCCTTGTTGACCTGGAGCGACTCCTTCTGCCAGGCGAGGCTGAGGAACCGCAGCTTGGCTGGACCGGACGCGTCCTCGTCGCCGCCGCCGTCGCCGCACGCGGTGAGCGCGCCGAGGCCGACGACCGCGACCGCGGCAGCCGCCGCGAGCCGGCGGAATCGGGTACGGAGCATGGGGTTTACCTCCTTGGTGATGGTGGGTGGGGGACGTCTCAGCCCTTGACCGCGCCGGCGAGCGACCCGGACGAGAGCCGGCGCTGCATGAACGCGAAGAAGATCAGGCTGGGCAGTGTGGCGAGCAGTGAACCGGCGGCCAGTGGTCCCAGTCGGGCGGTGCCCTCGATGCCGACGAACCGGGCCAACGCCACCGGCAGGGTGGCCAACTCCGGGGTCTTGATCAGCACCAGGGCGAAGAAGAACTCGTTCCAGGCCGAGATGAAGGAGAACAGCGCGGTCGCGACCAGGCCCGGGGCGAGCAGCGGGAAGACCACCCGCCGCAGGACCTGCACCCGGCTCGCGCCGTCGACCGACGCGGCCTCCTCCAACTCGCGGGGGATGTTGCGGACGAAGCCCTGCAACATCCACAGCGCGAACGGCAGCGCCCAGACCACGTAGATCAGCACCAGGCCGGCGTGCGTGTTGGCCAGGCCGACCTGCCGCAGCACCAGGAAGATCGGGATGATCAGCAGCACGAACGGGAAGAGCTGGGACAGCAGCACCCAGCCCAGCGCGGCGGTGCCGAGCTTCGAGCGGAACCGGGCCAGCGCGTACGACGCCGGCATGGCGACCAGCACGGTCAGCACCGCCGAGGCGAGCGAGACCTGGAGGCTGTTGAGCGCCGCCCGGCCCAGCTCCTGCTCGGTGAAGGCCTGGACGAAGTTCTGCAGTGTCGGGTTGTCCGGGATCAGCGTCGGGTGCAGGCGGACCAGCTCACGTGGCGGTTTGAGCGCCGTGGAGAGCAGCCAGACCAGCGGGAACCCGAGGAAGATCAGGTAGCCGGCGAGAGCCAGGTACTGCAACGTCCGGCTGGTGCGGCTCGGTTTTCCGAACATGTCAGTTCGCCTCCCTGAGCCGACGACGGAGATAGACGGCGAGCAGCGCGATGATGAGCACGACCATCACGTTGCCGAGCGCGGCGGCGTAGCCGTAGTTGCCGTAGCGGAACGCCTCCTCGTAGGCGAAGAGCATCGGCAGCATCGTCTTGCCGCCCGGCCCACCGGCGGTGAGCACGTAGACCAGGCCGAACGAGTTGAAGTTCCAGATGAAGTCCAGCGAGGTGATGGCCACGATCACCGGCGCCAGGGCGGGCAGCGTGACGTGCCGGAACCGGTGCCAGGTGCTGGCCCCGTCCACCGCCGCCGCCTCGTGCAACTCACGACCCACGCCCTGCAGACCGGCGAGCAGAACGACGGTGGTCTGCGGCATGCCCGCCCAGACCCCGACGATGATCACCGCAGGGAGGGCGGTGCTGAAATCGCCGAGCCAGTTGGTCCGCAGCCCGTCCGCGCCGACGCGGTGGAAGAACTCGTTGATCAGGCCGGCGTCGGGGTGGTAGACGAGCTTCCAGAGGATGCCGACCACCACCGGCGGCATCGCCCACGGCACGACGGCCAGCACCCGGGCCACACCGCGGAACCGCAGTTGCTGGTTGAGCAGCAGGGCCAGCCCGAGGGCGAGCAGGAACTGCAGGACGGTCACCCCGACCGCCCAGAGCAGGCCGATCTTGAACGAGTTCCAGAACAGCTCGTCACCGAGCAGTTCCCGGTAGTTGGCCAGGCCGGTGAAGCTGACCTCGACGTTGCGCCCGGCCCGGGCGTCGGTGAAGCCGAGGTAGATGCCCCGCAGCAGCGGGAACACCGACAGCACCAGGATCGGCAGCAGCGACGGCAGGAGCAGTAGGTAGATGGTGGTGCGGTCGGACCGGAACCGGTTCGGCCGGCGGGCCGGCTCGGCCCGCTCGACGTCCGGCCGTTCGGTCAGGGTGGTCATGCGGTCACCCCTTCGCTGGACGGGTGGGTGGTCGGTGGGGTGCCCGGCGCGGCGGAACGGGGTGCCGGCAGCGACGCGGCGCTGGACGCGCGGACGGTGAGACTGGGTGGCACCTGCTCGCGGCGCGGCGGCAGGGTCGCGTCGGCGATGCGTTGCAGGAGGAGTTCGGCGGCGCGGCGACCACGCTCGGCCGAACCGAGCGAGACGCTGGAGAGCTGGGGGAACATCATCCGGGCCAGTTCGGTGTCGTCCATGCCGACCACCGCGACGTCCTGCGGCACCCGGCGACCGGCGGCCAGCAGGGCGTGCAGCGCACCGACGGCGATCAGGTCGTTGGCGCACACCAGCGCGTCCGGGTCGGTGCGGGCGAGAAGCCGTTCGGTGGCCGCCCGGCCGGCGGCGTACTGGAAGTCACCGACCTCGACCAGTTCCTCGTCGAGCACGATGCCGTGCCCGGCCAGGGCGGTCCGGAACCCGGCGTCACGCGCGGCGCCGGGAACGGTGTCGAGCGGGCCGTTGACGAAGCCGATGCGACGTCGGCCGGTGGCGACGAGATGGTCCACGGCCAGCGCCACACCCTGCCGGGAGTCGGTACGCACGTTGTCCACAGCGGCGTCCGCGCCGAGCTGCCCGACGACCACCACCGGCACCGGGCTGTCCACCAGCGCGGCCAGGTGGTCGTCGGTGACCCGGATCGGCGAGACGATCATCCCGTCCACGTAGCGGTTGGCCAGCCGCCGCAGCAGGGCGGTCTCGTTGTCGATCCGCCCGCCGGTGGCGTGCACCAGCAGTTGCCGTCCGGAGGACGCGACCACCGCCTCGATGGCGCGCATCATCTCCACGTACACCGGGTTGCCGATGTCCTCGACGGCGAGCGCGATCAGGCCGGTGCGCTGCGACTGCAACGAACGGGCGATCGCGTTGGGCACGTAGCCCACCTCGGCCGCCGCCTCGCGGACCTTGCGGATCGTCTCCGGGCTGCCACCGACGCCGTTGAGCACCCGCGAGGCGGACGCGATGGACACGCCGGCGCGGGCGGCGACGGTGTGCACCGTGGGCCGGCCGTCAGCCGGCTCCTGTAAACGTTTACGACCCACGTCCGGCACCTCCACCCGATAGCTGTAAACGTTTCCGGGGAGTCTGCTCCGCCGATGGCGGAGAGGTCAACCCCCCGTTACGAAAACGTTTCCAACCCCCCGGACCAGCAAACCCATCCCTCCCACCCTCCCGCGCTCCCCACCCCGGGACTCCCGCCGTCAGCTCCGGTGATCAAGAGGTTTGCGTCACGACACGCCGGGCGGAATGACGCAAACCTCTTGATCACCGAGGCGGGGGCGGGGGCGCGGGGGGGTGGGGAGGGTGGGGGCGTGGGGGGCAGGGTCAGTTTTCGGCCGGGCCAGCGGGAGCGGAGTCGCCGGTCGTGGCTCGCGACGACGACCGCGCCGGGGCCGGTGCTCAGGGCCTCCTCCAACTCGTCACAGAGCGTCGGCGAGAGGTGGTTGGTGGGCTCGTCCAACAGGAGCAGATCCGGCGGGTCGGCGACGAGCACCGCGAGCGCGAGCCGCCGACGCTGACCCACCGACAGGTCGACGACGGGGCGGTCGAGGTCCGGCGACGCGAGCAGCCCGAGCGACGACAGGGGCACGATCTCGGCCCGTTCCGCCCCGACGACGTCGGCGTA
The DNA here is from genome assembly GCF_029581275.1 of Micromonospora sp. WMMD1155. NCBI lineage: Bacteria > Bacillati > Actinomycetota > Actinomycetes > Micromonosporales > Micromonosporaceae > Micromonospora > Micromonospora sp. WMMD1155. The sequence continues at coordinate 5,687,485 of NZ_CP120742.1, read as the reverse complement.
GATGTCGCGGGCCGTCCGCTGTGGACGGTCGAAGACGGTGTCCTGCGTGAGCAGCCCGACGCGCAGATTCGGCCGTCGCCACAGGGTTCCGTCGCCGGGCAGCCGGCCGGCGAGGACGGCGAGCAGAGTCGACTTTCCCGCGCCGTTCGGACCACTGACCAGCAGCCGGTCGCCGGCCGTCACGTCGAGGTGGTCCACCCGCAGTCGACCGGGGACCTCCAGCAACCGGACCGCGACCAACAACCGGACCGCGTCGACCGGCTCGCCGCCGCAGACGTCTCCGGCGAGCACGGGCGCAGGCGCACACGCAGGCACGGACGCAGACTGAGCCGCAGGCAGGGATGCCGACGCGGACGCCGGCGGGTGGAAGCGCAACGGCGCCGGTGGCGCGGCGATCTGGTGCCGTTCCAGCACCTCCAGGCGACGGGCGGCGTCCCGGACCCGGCGGGAGATCTGGTTCTGCACCCGGCCGGCGGTGTGCCCGTACCCCATCTTCTCGCTGTCGCGGGGAGTCCGCCCGTGGGCGACCTGATGCCCGGTCAGCGCGGCGGCCTCGCGCAGTTCGGCGAGCTGCGCCTGCTCCTCGTCGTAGCGGCGGCGCCAGCGCTGCGCCTCGGCCCGCTTGGCGGTGAGGTAGGCGGTGTAGCCGCCGCCGTGCCGAACCGGCCCGTCGACCGCCGGGTCCAGGTCGACGACATCGGTGCAGACCGCGTCCAGGAACGCACGGTCGTGGCTGGCCAGCACGACCACCCCGGGCATGGCCCGCAGTTGGTCCTCGCAGTACGCGGCCGCCGCGTCGTCGAGGTGGTTGGTGGGCTCGTCGAGCAGCAGCGCGCCCGGCCGGCGGATCAGCATCGCGGCGAGGGCGAGGCGGCCACGTTGCCCACCGGAGAGCGCGGCGAGCGTCCGGTCGTGGGGTAGTCCACCGAGGCCGAGGCCGTCGAGCACGCTCCGGGCACGTCGGTCGGCGTCCCAGGCGTCGCGGTCCTGCGCCCGTTCCAGAACCTCGCCGTACGCGGCCAGCAGCCGGTCGTGGTCCTCGCCGTCCTCCGGCGCGGTGGCGAGTGCGGTGCTGATCCGGTCCAGCTCGGCGAGGTCGGCTCGGGCCTCGCGGAGCGCGTCGTCGAGGACCGTGGCGATCGTCGCGGACGGGGTGAAGGGCATCTCCTGGTGCAGGAAGCCGACGTCCGACGGGCGGGTGACGGTGCCGGCGTCGGGCTCGTCGGCACCGGCCAGGATCCGCAGCAGGGTCGTCTTGCCGGTGCCGTTCTCACCGATCAGGCCGATCCGACGGCCGGGCGCCGCGGTCAGCGACACTCCGTCGAGCACCCGGCGGGTGCCGCGGACGCGTACCAGGTCATGGGCGATGAGGGCTGGTCGAACAGACATGGGGACCTCGGGGAAGGGAGATCCGGGGGCACACCCGGGTGGCCCGGCGGGAGCGGGGCATGACGACGAGGGCCGCGGCGACTGCGGCGCGATCACGCGCCGGTCGGCGGCCGGTCCGGGTTCTCACCCGGAGATGTCGTCGTCACCCGCCACGGCTGCTCCGATCTCCGGCGATTCGGCCGCAAGGATAGCCGCCCCTGCCCGGTGCCGCTCGCGCTCAGCCGGTCACCAGCAGCCGGGCGATCGTCGCGGGTTCCGCCAGGTGCGGGAAGTGGCCGCCGGGCAGCACCGTCACCTCGATCTCCGGCAGCGCTTCGGTCAGCCAGGCCAGGTAGGGGGCCCGTGGCTCCGACGAGGCCACCCAGCGGTAGGGGATGTTCCGCTCGCCGATGGAGCGCAGGTCGCGGAACCGGTCGGCGGCGACCTCCTCGTCGGACCCGTGCAGGATCTCGCCCCAGTAGCCCAGCAGCAGGTCCGGCCGGGGATCGGTCGCGGTTGCGACGAGCTCGCGCGCCTCGGCCGGCAACGACTCGATGCCCATCCTGGCCAGCATGCGGTCCCACACCTCCCGCCACTGCGGGCCGCGCAGGGTCGGCTCGGCCTGGCGTACGGCCACACCGAACGGGCCGGGCAGCAGGATCTGGTCCAGGTTCACCACACCGCGTACGGGATAGCGGGCCGCGTACGCCGTGGCGACCACCGCGCCGACCGAGTGCCCCACCACGATCGGCGTGTCGAGACCGGCCCCGGTCACCTGGGCGTGCACGACCTCGGCGACCTCCGTCATCCGGTAGGACGCCCGCCGGGGTGAGTCGCCGTGACCGGGCAGGTCGAGGGCGAGGACCTGCCGGTCCGCATCGATCGCCGCGAGCTCACGCCGGACCGGCCCCCACTGCCGACTGTCGTACGTCAGGCCGTGCAGCAGGACCAGCGGTGGCCGGTCGTCGTCGTTTCCCCGGGTCATGGTCATCGCAGTGGCCTGCCTCGCAGCGAGTCGATGGTGAGGTCGAGGGCCGCCTCCAGGTGGTCGATCTTGCCGGTGGAGAGCAGCAGCAGTACGCCGCCCTGGATGCCGGCCAGCAGCGCCGCCGCCGCGCGGTCGGCGTCCACCTCGGGGGCGATGTCCCCGGTCGACTGCATGTGCCGGACACCCTCGGCGATCTTGTCCTGCCACCGCCACATGAGCCCGGTCACGATCGCCTGCGCTCCCGGCGCGCGTCGTCCGGTCTGACCGAGCAGACCGTTGAGCGGGCACTTCACGCCCTGGGCGAGGTAGCGCTCGATCAGCCGGTTGCGCCAGGCCATCCAGTTCGGCCAGGAGGTCAGGTTGCTGAGCATCGGCTCCTGGTCGGTGAGCACCTGGTCGGCCTCGTGCTGGGCCACCGCGAGCAGCAATTCCTCCTTCCCGTCCGGGAAGTAGTGGAAGAGTTGACCCTTGCTGGTGCCGGTGTGCTCCATCACGTCCTCGAGGCGCACCTCGTCGACGCCGCGCTCGCGGATCTCCGCGGCCGCGCCCGCGACGATCCGCGCCCGGGTCGCCTCGCCCTTGCGGGTCAACGCGCGTGTCATGCGACCTCCGTCACCGGTATCCGTTCCCGACTGCCGGTCCAAGCCTACCCGCGGTTTTGGACTTGCAGGTCCATTTTTGCCGAGCAAAGGTCTGGCAAGCGGTCCGATCGGGGGCCGACACATGATCGGAAGGCGCAACGATGAACCACTACTACCTGCTCGGTCGGTCGGGTCTGCGGGTCAGCCGGCTGGCGCTGGGCACCATGAACTTCGGCGTCGACGGGTTCCATGCCGCGTACGGCAAGACCGAGGAGGAGTCCGAGCCGATCTTCCGCCGGTATCTGGAGTCGGGCGGGAACTTCATCGACACGGCGGACTTCTACACCGCCGGGGAGAGCGAGAAGATCCTCGGTCGGCTGATCGACCGGGCCGGTGTCCGCGAACGACTCGTGCTGACCAGCAAGTTCACCAACACCGTCGACCCGAGCGACCCGAACGCGAGCGGCAACGGCCGTAAGCACATCATGCGGGCCGTGGAGGCGTCGCTGAGCCGACTCGGCACCGACTACATCGACCTGTACCTGCTGCACACCTGGGACCGGATCACCCCGGTCGAGGAGGTCGTGCACACCCTCGACGACCTGGTCCGCACTGGCAAGATCCGCTACGCCGGCCTCTCCGACGTACCCGCCTGGTACGCGGCCCGCGCGCAGAGCTACGCCGAGGCGCACGGACTGGCCCCGCTGATCAACCTGCAACTGCCGTACTCCCTGGTCAACCGGGGCGTCGAGGCGGAGTTCGTGTCGATGGCGCAGAACGTGGGCATGGGGCTCACCGCGTGGAGCCCGATCGCCGGCGGCCTGCTCACCGGCAAGTACCGACGCAGTGGCGACGGCCTGAGCGGGACCGGCCGGCTGACCACTCCCAACGCCGGGGGCCGGGAGATCAGCCCCAGCGACTGGCAGGTCATCGACGCCCTGGAAAGCGTCGCCGCCGAGCTGGGCCGCAGCATGGCACAGGTCGCGATCAACTGGGTCGCCACCCAGCCCGCCGTCGCCTCGGTGATCATCGGGGCGAGCAGCGCCGAGCAGGTCTCCAGCAACTTCGAGGCGCTCGACTTCGAGATCCCGGCCGACGCCCGCCGCCGGCTCGACGAGGCCAGCGCCCCGAACCTCGGGCTGCCGTACGGCATGTTCACCCCGCAGTACCAGTCCTGGGTGGTCAGCCCCGGCCTGACCATCGGCGACAAGCCGGCCGGCTACGCGCCACCGGTGCTCAACGCCGCCGCCCAGCCAGCCGAGTGACATGCCGTTGAGCGGTATACCTCAGAGTCATAAATATGACTCTGAGGTATACCGCTCGTTGGCGCATGCGCCCCCGGGCCGCCGGCCGAGCCAGGGCCAGGACCAGGGCCCACTCACCCAGATCACCGCGACCGCTCCGGCGACGGCATCACCGACCGAGTGACACGTCTGTCGCCGGGGCCGTCGCGCCTTCGTAGAGCGCGACGTACCGCCGTCGCCACTCGTCGCCGTCGGCACCGAGGTTGAGGGTGTTGTGTTCGACGCCCAGCGCCTCGGGCAGGGTGCACACCCGCAGCGGCACCGCGTTCGCGTCGGCGATCCGGCGCGGCACGTCGACTGCCGCGGCGAGGTCCACCACGCCGTCGAGTGGGCTGATCGCCACCGCCACGCTCCGCAACGCGCCCCGTCGAGGCGGACGCGGCAGGGTGCGGGCGATCGTCAGGTACTGGGTGACGGCGGCGAGGGAGTATCCGCGTGACGCGGTCGCGCAGGACGCGACGCCCGTACAGCAGGAGGAGGGGTCGGACCAGGTACGCCGGCGCCTGTCGCGGACTCGGACCGAAGAACGGCGACAGCAGGAGCAGTCGGCGTACGGCGGCGCCGGGCACCTGGGCCAGCCAGGTGGCGAGCACGGCACCGCCGGAGATCCCCACGACGCCCACCTCGTCGCCCAGGGCCGCGGCGATGGCCCAGGCCCGCGCGGCGTACGTCGTCAGCTCCTCGGCCTCGACCCGGTGGTGGGCCTGCCGGTCGACGGTCCCGTGCTGCGGGGCGCGCGGCACCCAGACGTTGTAGCCCCGGTCGAAGAACTCCTGGGCCAGGTCGTCGTACTGCTCCGGCGCGAGGGTGTATCCGTGCAGCAGCAGGACGGCCCGGTCGGTACGCGAGCCGTGGCTGAGCAGACGGCTGCGCGACTCCGGGCGGACCGCCGGGTCCGTCGTCTCGCCCGCGACGTGAGCCTCGGCGGCCTGGACGGCGGTGTCGAAGTCGAGCGGCTGCGCGGGCGCGAGACGGCGGCCCGGACGCCGTACGGGCCAGAGCCAGAGCCCGCCGACGACCACTACGACCAGCGCCAATCCGCCGACGACGAACGCGATGATCTCCGGCATGGGCAGATGGTGGCACTGACGGCGGCCGACGGCGGCCCAGGGGTGCGCCCCGGTGACAGGGCGCACCCCTTTCGGCTATTCCGGGGTGTTCGGCGGTGCGAAGGTGACCCGGGTGCGCAGTTGCCGGAACCCGGTCCGTTCCAGCTCCGCCAGCACCGCCACGCGGTGTGCCGCGACGTCGGCGATGACCTCCCGGGCACCGTCGGCGACGAGCATCCGGACCGCCTCGGCCAGCAGTTCGGGACGGGCCGCCTCGTCGAGCAGGCCGAGATAGGCCAGGAGCGGGTAGCAGGCGTCCCCGGCGGTGCCGGCCAGGCCCACCGGTCGGCCGTCCTCCAGCACGACCCGCCATCCCCGCACCGCGTCCCCGAGCCACCCGAGGGGGTCGGTGGCCAGGTCGACGCCGCCGACCACCCGTGCGATCTCGACGCCGGTCAGCACGTCCGGCTCGGCGACCCGGGCGACCAGGGCGTTGATCTCCGCCGCGTCGGCGGGGGTGCGGAAGTCGTAGCGTCCGGAGGACGCCGGCAGCGGTGTGCCGGTCCAGGAAAACCGGATCCGTTCCTCCCGCTCGACCAGCCCGGCGAGCTGGGCGGCGGCCATCGGTGCACGCACCACCGCCAGCACCTCGGGTCGACGCCGCCAGTGCGCCGGCAGGGCGGCGTAGTACAGACCGGGACCGCCGAGTGCTTCGTGGGCGGCGCGCAACAGCTCCGCCCCCACCTCCGGTTCGGCGTCCAGATCGAACCGGTCCAGCCAGGGGGCGCCGACGCCGCCCGGTGGGAGGAGCCAGGCGGCTCGGGCGACCACCCGGCCGCCGCGCAATGCGATCCAGGTGGTCTCGGGGCGGTAGCCGCCACCGGCGACCCCGTCGGCGTACGCGACCTGGCGCAGTTGGGGCAGCGGGTCGGGCATGGAGTCGAACACGTGTTCCTCGCCCGCGACGAGCGGACGGATGACCAGATCTGTCATGGCGTGGTCCTTCGGGAAACGGACGCCCCGGTCAGATCCGCGCGGACGCCGGAGCGCGGAGGGGGCGCAGAACATCGGACATCGTTCTGACCTCCTCCCGGCTCGACGGCGTGCCGACGACCCTACGGGTGACGGTCGGCGGCCCGCAAGGGACGGTCACAGTGTCGGGTTGCTCTCCGGCGATCCACGCTGGTGGGCTCGCTGGTCGAAGACGGTGATGCCGGCCAGGATCACCGCCACGGTGACCGCCACGGCGACCGGCGGGAGCAGCACCATGGGCAGCGCCCCGACGATCAGCGCTACCACGCCGACGAACAATGCCGGGCAACGCGGCGTGGCGCGGCTGCCCTTCTCCAGGAAGCCGCGCCCGATCAGGAACAGCACCGGGCCACCGAAGACGATGACCACCAGGGCCCAGTCGATCGGCGGGTGGGGATCCTCGATGATCTGCCCGAACCCGACGGCGGTGCAGATGATGCCACCGACGATGAGCAGCAGACTGTAGCTGGCCCACCGGGACAGTTCGATCCCCTCCCCGCTCGGAGACGAGGCGTTCCCAGAACGGGCGTGGTAGAAGTAGATCCGCCAGAACGCGACGACCGCCACGAACGAGGCGACGAGGGTGATGGTCCCGTCTCGGGAGAAGCCCGGGAAGCTGACCGCGGCACCGGCTTCGAGCACCACCTCGGCGAGCGCGATCATGAAGAACTGGTTGTAGCGCTCGGCGAGGTGCGTCTGCGAGACGGTGACGCCCAGGGAGTTGAGCTGCCGTCCGCCCACCCGGGGCAGCGGGTAGGTGATGGCGGCGCCGATCAACTCGATGGCGAGCGCGATGGTCCAGAAGACGCCCCGACCGAGGCCGCCGCTGATGCCACCGCTGATCCAGAGCACACCCGAAGCCGAGTGCCAGGTCAGGATCCGGATCGAGAACCCCTGTACCGGGTGACCCCGCAGGGCGAACGCGAGGAAGAGCGGTCGACCGACCTGGATGATCACGTAGGTGACGGAGAAGACGACGCCGCGTTGCCCGAAGGCCTGCGGCAGGGAGACCGCCAGCACCAGTGTGCCGAACATCGTCGCCAGCAGGAAGGCCTGGAGTTCGGGACGGCGCGGGTCGTAGGTGCTGGACAGCAGCGCGTTGAGTGACCAGATCATCCACATCGCGGCGAAGAAGAGGACCGTCTGGCCCGCCTCGGACAGCAACGTGTGCCGGACGATGGTGAGGTCGTCCGCGACCCGCCCGGCGAGGCGGGCGAGCGCGAAGACGTAGACGATGTCGAACAGCAGCTCCAGGACGGTCGCCGAGTTCGGGCTCCGGGTGTCCCCGAGGCCCCGGAACACGCCACTCGGCGACACGGACGGCGGGACCGCTCAGCCGGCCGGAGCCGCCGACACGGGCACACCGAGGTGACGACGGTGCTCGGTGATCCGCCCCGCTGCCATCGCTCCGGGCCTCCTCACCGACCGGTCCCACCTGACCACCGTGAGTATGTTATCTATCTTCGGCCCGATTTGGCGGCTTATGGCCGGATGGGTGATCGGAGGTGCGGTCAGACCGCTCGGGCGGCGCGGATCGCTGACCGGCTCGTCGGCGTCGCGGTTTCGGCGAAACTGTTATCCAGGTACGGCTGGCGAGTCTCCTGATGTGGGGCGTTGGCGGGATCCTCCCGCCGACGCGGCATCGAGTAGCGATGCGAGCACACGAAGGAGTCGAGACGATGCGCGCAACCGGCCCGGGAGAAGCGGACGCCGCGAGGGGCGGTCGGGGCGTCCACGCGGAACCCCGACGCGGGTCACCCGGCCGCCTTCCGATCGGTGTACGGCGTCTGCTGTGGCCGCTCGCCGTGGCCGCCGTGGTCGCCGTACTGGTCAGTGGTGTGGTCGTCGTGATGCAACCGACCGGGCCGACGCCCGCCCCGGCCGCGACGCAGGCGCTCGACGCCCCGCCGTCCACCGGTCCGGAGCCCGACTCGTCCACCGGGACCACGCCCTCCGCCACGGCGAGCCCGACGGCGGTGAGCCCGTCGGCGACGCCGTCGGTGAAGCCGACGACCGGGCGTCCGGTCGCCCCGGCGGCACCGGCGGTGACCTCGAAGCGCAAGGGCGTCGGGGTGTGGACCTTCGACGGGGTCAGCCAGGCGCTCGCCAACTCCGGCGCGAGTTGGTATTACACCTGGGACGTGAAGCACCAGGGCGTCACCAGCCCGAAGGGCGCCGAGTTCGTCCCGATGATCTGGGGGGCGAAGAGCGTCACCGCCACCAACCTGCAACAGGCCAAGAAGAACGGCAAGTACCTGCTCGGGTTCAACGAGCCGGACCTGAAGGGTCAGGCGGAGATGACCGTGGAGCAGGCGTTGGACCTGTGGCCGCAGTTGCAGGCCACCGGCCTTCCGCTGGGCAGCCCGGCGGTGGCCTGGGGTGGTGACCGGCCGGGCGAGTGGCTCGACCGCTTCATGGCCGGGGCGAAGCAGCGCGGCTACCGCGTCGACTTCATCGCCCTGCACTGGTACGGCGGCGACTTCACCACCGCCAACGCCGTCAACCAGCTCAAGTCGTACCTCCAGGGCGTACACGACCGCTACCGGCTGCCGATCTGGCTCACCGAGTTCGCCCTGATCGACTTCTCCAACGGCGTCCGCTTCCCGACCCAGGCGCAGCAGGCCGCGTTCCTCACCGCGGCGACGAAGATGCTGGGCGGCCTGTCCTGGCTCCAGCGGTACGCGTGGTTCGGCCTGCCCGCCACGGACAAGGACCAGACCGGGCTGTTCCGCACCGGCAGCGAGGCGACCGCCGTCGGCCGTGCCTACCAGGCGGCTCGCTGAGCGCGCCGACACCGCTGGCGCGGCGGCGGTGACGTGACCATACTCAGCCGACATGGAGAAGGTCCGTTCCGAGCTGGGTCGGGACCTGGCGCACGCGCTGCGTACGGGTCCGTTCTCGGCGGCCCTCCACCTCGCCATCGAGGACCGCGGCATGCGGCTGGAGGAGATCCAGGAGAAGCTGTCGGCGGCCGGCGTCAGCGTCAGCCTCACCACGCTGAGCTACTGGCGACGCGGTCGCAGCCGGCCGGAACGCCCGGAGTCGATCAAGGCGGTCCGGCTCCTCGAGGCGATCCTGTCGCTGCCGGCCGAGTCGTTGATCGTCCAACTCGGCCCGCGCCGACCTCGGGGCCGCTGGCTGAGCCAGCCACCCGGGACGATCGAGATCGACCGCCTCTTCAGTGACGGCACCAGCGTCGCCAAGATGGTCGCCGAGGTCGACCGGTGGCTGTACCACGAGCTGACCAGGCTCAGTCTGCACGACCTCTACGTGGTGGGCGATCGACGCCAGGAGATCAGCTTGACCTGCCGGCAGGTGCTGCGGGCCAACACCGACCGGGTCTCGCGGACGGTCGGCATCTTCCGCACCGACGACGTGACCGCCTCGACGCGGATCAATGCCGTCCGCAACTGCCGGCTCGGCCGGGTGCGCTCGGAGCACGGCTCTGGCCTACTCGTCGCGGAGATCATCTTCGACCGGATGCTGGCCCAGGGCGACACCGTGGTGATCGAGTACGAGTTCCTGAGCACCTCGCAGCTGCCGACGGACAACTACTACCGGGGGTTCTCCACCCCGGTCAGCGAATACGTGCTCCAGGTGCAGTTCGACCACGACGCCGTACCGGCCCGCTGTCACCGCTTCGAGCGACGTGGCCTGCACGCGCCCGACCAGGGTGTGTGGGAGGCGTGGATCGGGTCCACCCACGGCGCCCACCTGATCGCCTCGGACGTCCCCCCGGGGATCGTCGGCATGCGCTGGGAATGGGAGTGAGCGGCCCCCGGTCCCGGGGAGCCGCTCACTCCGGTTCTTGTTCTCGTGCTCCGGTCAGCTCGCGCTGATCGTCACGTCGTCGATCACGAAGCTGGTCTGGTACGACCAGTCCTCCACGCCGTTGAACGTCAGCGTGGCGGTCTGCCCGGCGAACTGGCCCACGTTGATTACTTTCTCGACGTACCCGTTGGTCTTGTCCAGGTTGGTGTAGCTGGCCAGGGTCGTGCCGCCGAGCGTGACGGTCAACCGGTCGTAGGCCAGGTTCTCGTACTCGGCGGTGGTGATCCGGATCCAGAACCGCAGCGTCGCGTTGGCGCATCCTGCCGGGATCGTCACCGACTGCGACAGGGTGTCGGTCTGTACCCGGCCGCCACCGTTGAGCCAGGCGTTCCGACTGCCGGAGCGCGCGGGATACTGCGACCAGGCGCCGATCACGTTCGCCGTCGCCGTCCACGGCGAGGTGCCAGTCTCGAAGCCGGGGTTGCCGACGACCTGCGTCGGCGTGCAGCCACCGCCGCCACTGGTGACCGTCCAGGTGAAGGTCGCCTGGGCGGTCCGGCCCGCCGCATCGGTGAGGGTCACCGTCACGTTCGAGGTGCCCGCCGTGGTGGCGCTGCCGGTGATCCGCCCGGTGGACGCGCCGATGGAGAGCCCGGCCGGCAACCCCGAGGCGCTCCAGGTGTACGGGGTGGTACCGCCGCTGCCCTGCACCTGCACGTCGACGGCCTGGCCGACAGCCGAGATGCGGTTACCCGGGTTGGTCACCGACGGGCTGCCCGGGCCGGGGTCGGTGCCACCGATGAACGCGGTGTAGAGCAGGACGTTCGGCGAGCCGCTACCCGGACTGGTGATCTTGCCGGTGGTGCCGTTGTTCACCAGCGCGTTCCGGACCTCGGCAGGTGTCGCGCTGGGGTTGGCGCCCAGGTAAAGTGCCGCCGCACCGGCCGTGTGCGGTGACGCCATCGAGGTGCCCGTCATCGTGGCGCTGCCGTTGTTGCTGGCGTACGACGCCGAGACGATGCTCGTGCCGGGGGCGAAGATGTCCAGGCAGGAGCCGTAGTTGCTGCTGCTGTTGCGCCCGTCGGAGCTGGTGCTGTTGCCGACCGTGATGGCCGCGGTGACCGCCTGGGGGCTGTAGTAGCAGGCGTCGTCCGAGGAGTTGCCGGCTGCCTGCACGAACTGCACACCCGAGTTGATCAGGCTGGTGACGGCGCTGTCCATCGCCTGGCTCGTGCACCGGCTGCCGCAGCCGATGCTGTAGTTGACCACCGCCGGCTTCTGCGCGTTGGCGCGTACCCAGTTGATGCCCGCGATCAGATCGTCGTTCGTGCCGCTGCCCTGGCAGTTCAGCACCCGTACGGCGACCACGCCGGCCTTCTTCGCGATGCCGTACGTGGTGCCCACCGCCGTGCCCGCGACGTGCGTGCCGTGCCCGTGGCAGTCCTGCGGGGTACTGTCGTTGTCCACCATGTCGGTGCCCTGCCGCACGCGGCCGGTGAACTCGTTGTGGTTGGCGTTGATGCCGGTGTCGAGGACGTAGACGGTGACCCCCTGGCCCGGGTTGGCCGGGTAGGTGAAGGTCTGGTTCAACGGCAGGTTGCGCTGGTCGATCCGATCATCCCCCCAGTTCGGCGGGTTGGTCTGGGTGTCCAGTACGCCGATGCGCTGGACCTGCTCGACCGACGCGACGGACGGGTCGGCGGCCAGCCGTTCCGCCTGCTTAACGGACATGTTCACCGAGAAGCCGGGCAGGGCCGACGCGTAGACGTGCCGGGTCTGGCCACCGAAGCGGCCGGTCAGCTCACGGGCCTTGCTGTCGACGGCGGTGGCCACCAACGCGGTGGACCTGAGCGTGACGATGTAGCGGTCGGCCACCGCGTTCGGGCCGTCCGCGTACCTGATGGTGCCGGTCGGCTCAGCCTGGGCGGGCCCACCGACGCCGATGGCCCCGGCCAGCGCCAGAACGAGCGCGAAGCCAGCGGCTGGGAGTCGTTGCAACACGGGTGATCTCCTCCAAGGTGCCGACTCCGCGATCCGCGTCCGGGTGACGCCGAATTCGGAGGGCTGCGCCGAAAGGTAGGAGGAGACGCGGCAGCGCGAACAGCCCGGTTAACAACGATCGATGTTTCGTAACGTCAAAACTGTTTATGGGCTTCGGCGCGTCAACGGCCCGGGTCGACGTGGTCCCGCCATGAGTGCTGCGGCTCGTAACCGAGCACCCGTCGCGCCTTGTCGATGCTGAGCAGGGTCTCGTGCTCGCCGAGATCCTTCCGGATCTCCACACCCGGGTAGACCTCGGCCATCAGACTGGCACTGGACCGGCTCATCACGGTGTCGGCGTTGGCGATGACGAACACGTCGGCGCCGGGCCGGTCGTGGGCGAGCGCGCGCTCGACCGCCTGCGCGCCGTCGCGGGCATCGATGTAGCCCCACAGGTTCCACCGGCGTAGCTGCGGGTCCGCGTCGAACGAGGGGAACGGGGCGTAGTCCTCGACGTCCATCACGTTGGAGAAGCGCAGGCCCACCATGACCAGCTCCGGGTCCCAGCGGCAGAAGTGCCGGGCCATCTCCTCCTCAAGGGCCTTGTTCAGGGAGTACGTCGACTCGGGGCGCGGCGCGTACTCCTCGTCGACGGGCGCGTACGGCGGCGGGGTGTCGAACGGCAGCCCGAGCACCGTCTCGCTGGACGCCCAGACGATCCGCTTGATCCCGGCCGCCCGGGCCGCGGCGAACACGTTGTACGTGGCGGCGGAGTTGTTGGCGAACGTGGTCGCGTTCGACATCAGCCCGGGGGCCGGGACTGCCGCCAGGTGCACGATCGCGTCGACGCCACCCGCGTGTTCGTCGGCGCCCCCGGTGAACGCCTCCACCACCTGCCCGTAGTCGGTCAGGTCGACCAGGAGGAACTCGCCGTTCACGTCGCGGGGGTCGCGGCCACCGGCGCGGTCCACCGCCAGCACGTCGACGCCGACCGCGCGGAGGTGGGCGACCACGGCGCGGCCGAGCTTGCCGGTGGCGCCGGTGACTACGACACGCCTGGGCAGTGCAGGGTTGCTCATGACTCCATCTTCACCGGGGGCGAACGCGGACCCACACGCGGGTATGCGGTACCCCTAGGGTGCAGGCCGGCGACGCCAAGGGACGCCTCCTCATGCGCGACGGCCGCTGGCTCGGCTGACCGCGCGAGGTACCCGCGCGTACCACCATGATCGGGCCTTCGGGTGCGTAACGTGCAGGGGGTAAACGTTGTCGCGACGAGGAGACCTCATGTCCAAGCCACCGCTTCCCGAGGCCGCGGTCGAGATGCTGCGCAAGCCGAACCCGGCCGTCATGACCACGCTTCGCAACGGTGGTCAGCCGGTCTCCGCCGCCACCTGGTACCTGTGGGAGGACGGCCGGATCCTGGTGAACATGGACGAGAGCCGCCGCCGGTTGGAGCACGTCCGCAACGACCCCCGGGTGTCGCTCACCGTCCTGGACGAGGCCGGCTGGTACACCCACGTCAGCATCATCGGGCACGTCGCCGAGCTGCGCGCCGACGAGGACTTCACGGACATCGACCGGTTGGCCAAGCACTACACCGGCAACGCGTACCCCCGGCGTGACCGTGGCCGGGTCAGCGCCCTGATCGAGATCGACCGCTGGCACGGCTGGGGCTCACTGAAGGACAACAGCCAGATCGGCTGACCTCCGCCACCCCCCTGTCGCCGCCGACCGCAGCCGTCGGCGGCGACAGAACACCGGTGGTCAGGGCGTCGGCGTCGCGGCGGACCGGGTGCGGGCGCGGGTCACCAGGTAGCCGAAGGCCGCCGCGGTGAAGAACATGACGATGCCGTAGACGGCCCCCGGGATCGCCATCTGGGTACTGTCGAGCAACGCCGGGCTGAGCGCGATGGTGATGGCCAGGGTGCTGTTGTGGATGCCGATCTCGAACCCGGCGGCCGTCGCGGCGCTCCGGTCGACCCCGGCGAGCCGCGGCACCCCGTACCCGATGGCGAGGCTGAGCAGGTTGAACGCGAGCACGGCCAGGCCGACCGCGACGAAGTAGTCGGCGATGTTCTCCCGTTCGCCGAGCACCGCCCCGGCGATGACGGCGACGAGCACCACGACGGAGAGGACCCGCACCGGGCGGTTCAGCCGTTCGGCGACGTGCGGCATGCGGGCGCGGATCAGCATGCCGATCGCGACCGGGACGAGCACGATGGCGAAGACCTGCACCACCTTGTCGAACTGGAGTCCGAGGCTTCGCCCGTCGGGTAGGAAGTACGCCGCCGACAGGTTGACCAGGATCGGCAGGGTGAACACGGCGAGCACCGAGTTGATGGCGGTCAGGGTGATGTTCAGGGCCACGTGCCCACCGAACAGGTGACTGTAGAGGTTGGCCGTCGTGCCGCCCGGCGAGGCGGCCAGCAGCATCATGCCCACGGCCGACTCCGGTGCCAGGTCGAACGCGAGGACGAGGCAGAAGCAGAGCGCCGGCAGCACCAGCACCTGACACACCAGGGCGATGACGGCGGCTCGCGGGTACTGGGCCACCCGGCGGAAGTCGGCGATGGTCAGTCCGAGACCCAGACCGAGCATGATGACGCCGAGGGCGATGGGCAGTCCGATCAATGTCAGGGCGGAGTCCATGGCACAACATCGTTACCAGCGGGTAACGACGTCACAATCCCCCATGTGGCTGGACGGCTCTTGACCGTGGACGGTGACCGGCTTAACTTCATCAATCAGATAAGTCTCTTTACTATTCTGTTTGATGTCGTGGGAGTGTGCCGATGCGACCATTCCGCCACCGCCGTCTCACCGCCGTCGTCACACTGGCGGCTCTGCTGATCACCGCCGCACCGCCCGCCGCCGCCAGCGCGGGCGACGACAAGCAGCACCGCAGCGGCTACCACCGGGTCGGCTACTTCACCCAGTGGGGCATCTACGGCCGGGCATTCCCGGTGAAGAAGCTCGACACCTCCGGGGCGGCGAGCCGCCTCACCCACATCAACTACGCCTTCGGCAACGTCAGTGAGGACGGCCGCTGCTACGTCGACGGCGGGCCGGGCGAGGGCGACGCCTGGGCCGATTACCAGCGACCGGTTCCCGCCGAGGAGAGCGTCGACGGCGTCGCCGACGCACCGGGTCAGGCCCTCAACGGCAACTTCAACCAGCTCGCCAAGCTCAAGGCCAAGCACCCGAAACTCCAGGTGCTGATCTCGCTCGGTGGCTGGAGCTGGTCGACGTACTTCTCGAACGCCGCCCGCACCGACGCCTCCCGCAAGGCGTTCGTCGCGTCCTGCATCGACCTCTACCTCAAGGGCAACCTTCCGGGCAGCCCGGGCGCCGGGGCCGGCGTCTTCGACGGCATCGACCTCGACTGGGAGTGGCCCAACTGGGACGGTGAGCCGGGCAACGTGATCCGCCCGGAGGACCGGGAGAACTTCACCAAGCTGCTCGCCGAGTTCCGCCGGCAACTCGACGCCCACGGACGCAAGACCCGCACGCACCACCCGCTGACCGCCTTCCTGCCGGCCAACCCCGCGACGATGGACGCCGGCTACGAGGGTCGCAAGATCTTCACGTACCTGGACTTCGCCACCGTGCAGGGGTACGACTTCCACGGCGGCTGGGACGCGAAGACCAACCAACAGTCCGCGCTGCGCGTGCCGACCGGCTCGCCGGACAACCCGGACTTCTCCGTCGAGGTGGCGGTCGACGGGTGGATCGCCCGGGGCGCTCCCCGGGGCAAGCTGGTGCTCGGCATCCCGTACTACGGTCGCGGCTGGACCGGCATCACCGGCGGCGGTAACGGTCTCTTCCAGCCGGCCACCGGGCCCGCGCCGGCCACCTTCGAGGCCGGCAACGAGGACTACAAGAAGCTCAAGACCCTGGCCGGTAACGGGTTCACCGTGCACCGCGACCTGCGCGCCGGGCACGCCTGGCTGTTCGACGGTACGACGTTGTGGACGTACGACGACCCGGCTGTCGTGTTGCAGAAGACGCTCTACATCCGCCGGGCCGGTCTGGGCGGCGCGATGGTCTGGTCGCTCGACGGCGACGACGACAACGCCACGCTGACCAGGACGATCGACCTCGGCCTGACCACCTGGTAGGCGACTCTTCCGGCGGCTCCCTTGATCATGCGGCGAGGACCTGAGTCAGGACCTCCGCTCACGTGCTCAGGGGAGCCGCTCCTCCTGCGTGGTGACCGCGCGCACCGTCGCCTCGACGAACGCGGTCACCTGGTCCATGTCCCGAGCCTGGTGCACGTCCAGCTCGGCCGACCAGCCCGGACGGCCGAGCTGGACCGTCACGTCCTCGCGACGGTGGGCCAGCCAGTCGGCGATCGCCTGCACCAGCACCATGGCGGGGCCCGCGCCGCCGACCGCCACCCGCAGCACATCGGCGCCGTCGGTCGACGTCCCGTCGGCGGGCGTGGTGGTCACCGCCTCGCGGAGCCGGTCATCGGCGCGCAGCCAGGACGTCAGCGAGCGCCGCGCGTCGGCGGAGGAGGAATCTGGATGGACCGAGAGTGTGATCATCTGCGGCAACGTCTCCACCTTCCAGCCAGGCATCGACAACGCTCTCATCCTGCCAGCCCGTCAGCGCGTCGGCATCCCGGCCGGTCGTCGAAGTCGATCAGACCTTGACCATGGTGTCGGCCGGTTCATAGGCTCCGGCCACTGCGAGGCTCTTCCCGAGAAGGGAACCCGAGACATGGCCCCATCGTCGCGTCCGTTCTGGACGGTCCCTCCGAAACGGCTGGCAGGTGCCGCCACCGTCGCGCTCCTGCTCGGCATGGCTCCCCTGGTCAGCGGCACGTCGACAGCGAGCGCCGCCCCACCGTCGCGGTGCGGCAGTGACCCGAACGCCCGGCTGGGCACCGTGCCGAGCCCGGAGTCCGTGCTCGGCTTCCCCCTCGGCACGGGGCAGGAACGGGTCGTCACCAACGACGAGATCCGGACGTACCTCGGGGCCGTCGACAGCGCCTCTGACAGTGAGGATGTAGGAGCGGATCACCCGGCTGGTCTGACTCAGCCTCTGACTGACGTTGGCGTCTTCTAGCGGATTCGTCGGCCTGTCCGGGTGACCCGTTCCTGCACTCACCTGCGGGGCGTTCGTGACCTGATAGGAGCCTGTGCAAGAGGTCCCATCACTGTCCTGTCCGCCCGTCCCGGCGGTGCGTGCCGACCCTGTTCGGTGCAAGCGAGAGGGACGACGGTTTCAGCATGGCAGCCAGGAAGCGTCAGGTCACAGGCGGAGTCGATACCCACGGCAAGACTCATCACGCGGCGGCGGTTGATCAGGCCGGCCGGATTCTGGGTGATCAGGAGTTCCCGGCTACCACCGCCGGCTACCAGCTCCTGCTGGCCTGGCTGCGGGGGTTCGGTGCGGTGGTGAAGGTAGGCGTGGAAGGCACCGGCACCTACGGCGCCGGACTTGCCCGCTTCCTCACCGCTCGTGGCATCGCCCTGGTCGAGGTCGACCGCCCCGATCGGCGGGCCCGCCGCGCCAAAGGTAAGTCCGACCCCTTGGACGCGCTCGCCGCTGCCCGCGCGGCCCTGTCCGGGCAGGCCAACGGCACACCCAAGACCCGCACCGGCCCCGTCGAAGCCATCCGCGCCCTGCGGGTCGCCCGACGCGGAGCGGTCAAGGCCCGCACCGCTGCCCTCAACCAGCTGCACGGGCTGATCGCCTCCGCGCCCGACACGCTGCGCCAAGAACTCAACGGTCCGGCAACGACACTCGTCAACCGATGCGCCGCACTGCCCGTCAACGAGACCCGGCTCACCGACCCTGTGGAAGCCACCAAGGCGGCCCTGGCCGTGATCGCCACCCGGATCCAGACCCTGACCACCGAGATCAACCAGGCCGATCGCCGGCTACGACCCGTCGTCGCCCGCACCGCCCCACACCTGAGCGCCGTCTATGGCGTCGGCCCCGACGTCGCCGGACAGCTCCTGACCACCGCCGGCGACAACCCCGACCGGCTGCGTTCCGACGCCGCCCTGGCCCACCTCTGCGGAGCCGCACCCATCCCCGCCAGCAGCGGACGCACCGATCGGCACCGCCTCAACCGCGGCGGCGATAGAGCCGCCAACTCAGCCCTGCACACCATCGCCCTGGTCCGCATGCGCTACGACCCCCGCACCCGCGCCTACGTCGACAAACGCACCAAACAAGGACTCAACAAAAAAGAGATCATGCGCTGCCTCAAGCGCTACATCGTCCGCGAGGTCCACACCGCCCTCCTCGCCGACTTCACCGCCCTCAACACCCCTTGACTTCTATAGGAGCATCCGGGTCGTCACGGGAGTGATGACCACCAGCGTCCTCGGCCGGCCGCTGCCGTACGCGGTGGTGTCCAACGAGCGCAACGTGCGGCCCGCCGCCCTGCGGAAGATCGCCGACGACGTACGGGACCTGCGCGACCCGCGCCGGACCACCGCGCGGACGGCCGCCCGTACCGCGAAGAACAGCCCGGCCATCGTCTGGGTCACCGCCAACGTGCACGGCGGCGAGAAGAGCGGCACCGACGCGGCGCTCAAGACCCTGTACGAGTTGGCGGCGGGCCTGTCCTGCGAGGTCGCACGGCGCAACGACAACCTGGTCACCATCATCGTCCCCACCCAGAACCCGGACGGCCGGGACGCGACGCGGCGGCAGAACGAGTTCGGCTTCGACCTGAACCGGGACTGGTTCGCCCGCACCCAGCAGGAGACCGACGGCAAGCTCGACCTGCTGCGTCGCTACCCGCCACAGGTGTTCGTCGACGCCCACGAGATGGGCGGCCGGCAGTACTTCTTCCCGCCCAACGCCGACCCGATCCACCACGAGATCGCCGGCGAGGCGGTGGACTGGATCAACCGGATCGGCGAGGCCAACAAGGCCGGCTTCGGTTTCAACGGCGCCTGCGACGACACCGTCATCACCGAGTGCTACTTCAACTACGACACGTACGACATGTTCTTCATGGGGTACGGCGACACCGTGCCGACCACCGGCTTCGGTGCGGCCGGCATGACGTACGAGAAGGGCAGCGCCTCGGCGGTGGCCGACCGCGTGCAGCAGCAGTTCCACACCCAGTGGTCGACGCTGGGCTGGGCCGCCGCCAACAAGCGTGAGGTGCTGGACGGCTACTACGACGTCTGGACCGACGCGCTCGCCCAGGGCCGGGCGGGCACGCTGGAGCCGAACGAGGTGGTGCAGCCCACCAACGAGGTCCAGTTCCCGGTGCCGGACGTCACGATCCGCTCGTACTTCCTGCTGCCCGACCGGCAGCTCGCCGACGTCCGCCGGCTCGTCGAGCGGCTCCGCCGGATGGACGTCGAGGTGTACGAGGTGCGCAAACCGACCCGGGTGCCCACCGCACGGGTCTTCGGCGGGCGCAGCGCCACCGACGTGACGGTGCCCAAGGGGGCGTACTGGATCCCGATGGACCAGCCGCAGAAGCACTGGATCCAGGCCGTCATGGGCGAGGACCCGTACGTGCCGTTCCCGTACTTCTACGACGTGTCGTCCTGGAGCAACCCGCTGCTGATGGGCGTCTCGGCCATCTACACCGGCGACACCGTCAAGCCGAACGCCGAGCTGGTCCGGAAGATCGCCGGTGGTCGCACCGGCCCGGCCTGGCCGTGGGGTTCGTACACGTACCCGCTGGACTCGGCCGCCGCCGCCGAGTTCACCTTCACCCTGCTCGACCGCGGTGTCCCGCTGGTCCGCGACCTGGCGAGCAGCCGGGTCGCCATCCCGACGGCCACCGTCAGCCGGACCGTCGACGAGCTGGCCAGGTCGCTCGGGGTGACGCTCACGCCGGGCGGTCGACCGACCGGCACCCGCCTCGACCTGCCCGACGTCGGGCTCTTCCAGGGCACCGGAATCTCCACCACGTCGGGCTCGCACGGCGAGGCGCGCTACGTGCTCGGCAAGCGGTGGGGGCTCGACCTGAAGCCGGTCACCACCGCCGACATCAACGACAACACCGCCGCGTTCACCGGGCGTACCGTGCTGGTGGTGCCGGACGGCAGCAGCCCCACCGGCGGTCTGACCGCCGCCGGTCAGGCCAACCTGCGCGAGTGGATCGCCCAGGGCCACACCTACGTGGGGCTGCGCAACGAGGGCACCCGGCTGGCTCGCGCGGCTGGGCTCACCTCGACCACCGAGAAGACCAAGCCCGCCGACTACCTGGTGATCGGCTCGCACCTGCGCGTCGACGTGGACGTCTCCAGCCCGGTGGCGTCGGGTCGCCCGGCGGAGGACTTCGAGTTCAACAACAGCGACCCGATCCTCACCCCGAGCACCACCGGGACGAACGTGCTCACCTACCCGACCGGTGACACGTTCTGGGCCAACGGCTACACCGTCGGCGCGGACACCCTCAAGGGCACGGCGGCGGTCGTGGACGAGCCGACCGGGGCCGGTCGGGCGGTGCTGTTCGCGTTCAATCCGCTCTTCCGGGCGTACAACGAGAATGGTCTGCACCTGGTGGCCAACGCGCTGCTCTACCCGGCGGGCGCGACGCCGGACGCCCGGCGCACGGCCGCCGTCGACGCGGCGCGCGCCAGCGCCGCCGCCGCGCCGGTGACACCGGACCTGGGCGGCGGTTGGCGACCGATCACCATCGAGGTCGCGGCGGCGGACCTGCCGCGCGCCCAGGCGATCGTCGAACGCTTCACCACCGACGCGAAGGCGTCCGCGAAGAACGATTCGGCGTACGTCGTGATCCCGAACCCGCGCGGACTCCAGGCCGACGAACACCCGTTCGCGAAGGATCTGGTACGCGCGTTGCGCGACGCGCGGGTGCCGTTGCGGTCGGTGGTGGGCTGACGTAGCTCCGCACGGCGAAGCGCCCGTCCCCAGGTGTGGGGCGGGCGCTTCGGCGTTCTGGTGACTACGACCGCCGGGGAACCTCGGCGACGAACGCCCGCCAGGCCACCGGCCCGAAGACCAACGCCGGCCCCTGCGGATCCTTCGAGTCCCGCACGCCGACGACGCCGGGGAGGTTGTCCGCGACCTCGACGCAGTCGCCACCGCTGGAGCCGCTGCGGGTGGACTTGCGCCACACCGCGTCGATCAGGTCCATGCCGTCACCACTTCCTTCATCAGGTCAGTTGACTGCCGCCGAGGCAGGGCCTCGTTGCGAACGGTCTCCCACTTCGACAGAAGCGTAGCCACGTCATCGTCGTTGTCGATGACCGCCCCGCCGAGCTGGTTCTCCAACTGACCGACCCATTTGCCGTCCGCAGCCCGAGCCAGGATGAACGGACCCGTCAGCCCGGCATGCATGCTCACGTCGACCGGAATGATGTGGATGCTGATGTTCGGTCGTTCAATCATGGCCAACAAATGCGTGATCTGGCCGACCATGATTGCCCGAAAGTCCTCACCCGCCCGTCGCAGCACCTCCTCCCCGATGACCGCAACGAATTGCGGCGCCTTGGGCTGGGTGAGAATCAACTGTCGATCGAGCCGAGCCGCAAGCCCTTTGTCGACCTCTTCATCGCTGAGCGTGTCGTCGCAGCGAATCACCGCTCGGGCGTAGTGCTCGGTCTGAAGCAGGCCGGGGACCAGGGACGGCTGCCACGACCGGAGCTGGGTCGCGACGCGTTCGGCATCCAACCACGGCAGGAACCAGGAGGGCACCCCCAGCTTCGCGACCATGCGCTCGAAGAGGCCGCCGTTCTTGAATGCGCGGTCTGCGCCCTTGATGAAGTCCATCGTCAGTGCCCGGGTCTCGCTCTCCACGGCGCTGACATGGGAGGCGCTGAAACCCGCGCCCCTCCCGAAGGACTCCTGGGTCATCCCGGCGGCCCCTCGGGCGCGGCGGATCTCACCCACGATGAACGCAGCGAGGGGGTGGGGCAGGTCAGCCATTCAACGCTCCCAACCGGAGGATCGACTACTCGCGCCACCACCGGCGCGGCCTGCGTCACCAGCGCGGCTCGCGCCGGTGAAACGCCTTCCGAGCGTAGTCACCTCCACAGCGGAGTGTCACCACCGGCGCGCGCTGTCGTGCTCCAACCAACTGATCGCAGCACCCCATCGCAGATCCGCAGAGATCTTGGACAGTTTCCGTTACGCGCGAACGGAAACTGTCCAAGATCTCGCGAAAACCGCACGCGGAGCCCCACGCGAAACCGAGCGCAGAGCCCGACGCGAAACCGGGCGCAGAGCCCGACGCCAAAACCGGGCGCGGAGCCCGACGCCAAAACCGGGCGCGGAGCCCCGTACGCCGCGCCGGGCGCGGCCCAAGAGCGGTACCGCTCGGCTCGCCGGCGGTTCGACCGTCGGATGACTCGTCTGTGTTATCAGCTCCAAAGCGAGCTGAAAGCGTGGAGAACGGCCGGAGGCCGGCCTGCCACTCCTTCGGCGTCAGCCCTCGGCCGTTCCGCCTTCGAAGGGCGTCACGGTTTGCGGGCGACGCCGCTGTAGCCGGTGCGGGCGACCTGCGGGTCCGCGGTGACCGGTGGCTCGGCGTGCGGCCACATGTTGACCAACCCCGGCGGTTCGAGGAGGAAGTCACCGAAGAAGCGGGAGATGTCCGCGTGGCTCCGCGGTACGAATGGGCTGTTCGCGCGCGCGTAGATCGCCGAGATGCGGGCCATCAGGTCGGGGTGTACGTCGGTGCCGGCGTGCGACAGTGCCAGGTAGCTGCCGGGGGCGAGCGCGTCACGGTAGGTAGTGAGGATCCGCTGTGGATCCTGCTCGTCGGGCACCAGGTGGAGCACGAACATCATCAGCACCGCGACCGGGCTACCGAGGTCGATCGCGTCGCCGATCGCCGGGTGGCCGAGGACCTGCTCCGGGTCGGTCAGGTCGGCCTGGACCACCGACACCGTCTTCGAGTCGGCGAGCAGCGCGCGTCCGTGTGCGCAGACCACCGGGTCGTTGTCGACGTAGACGACCCGCACGTCCGGATCGATGCGGTGCGCGATCTCGTGGACGTTGTCCTGGGTCGGCAGGCCGGACCCGAGGTCCAGGATCTGTCGGATGCCCTTCTCCTCGACGAGGTGTCGAACCGTTCGGGAGATCAGCTCGCGGCCCTGCCGGGCAGCCTCGGGCATCCACGGCGCCACCTGCAACACCATCTCGGCTGCCGCCCGGTCGGCGGCGAAGTTGTCCTTGCCGCCGAGGTAGTAGTCGAACATCCTCGCCGCGTTCGGCCTGTCCGGTTGCAAGCCGGTCCCGGGTTGTGACTGCGTCATGATCGACCACCTCTCCCCCGTCCGGTCCCGCAGCATAACGTCCACCATGGTCGATCACCGGACCCGCGGGTCGGGTGCACCGGCTGGCGCGGTCAACGCGTCAGCCGGTGCGCCCGACGGTCGCGTCAGCCGGTGGCGCACACCGTTCCGTTGAGAGTGAACGCCGTGGGCAGCACGTTCGGCCCGCTGTACGCGCCGACGAACCCGGCGCTCACGCTGCCACCGGCGGCGATCTGCCGGTTGTCGTCGGTGGGCGTGACCCGCACGGCGGTGCCGATTTGTTCCCAGGTGGCGCTCCACCCGCTGCTCACCTGCTGCCAGCCGGTGGGCCAGGTCCAGGTGAGTGTCCAGCCGTCGATCGGGCCGGTGCCGTTGTTGACGATCTCGACGCCGCCGATGTAGCCGTTGCCCCAGTCGTTGGCGGTGGTGAAGCGGACGGTGCACGCGCTGGTGGTCGGGCTGCCGGTGGCGAAGGTGAGCGGCGGTGACGCCCAGGAGACCCGTCCGGCGATGTCGCGGGCCAACACGTTGACCGTGTACCTGCTGCCCGGCACGAGGTTGGCGACAGTGAACGAGGTGGTCGGCGTCTCGCCGAGCTGCTCGCTGACCGCGCCGTTCTGCCGGTACACCTCGTACTTGGCGATCGGGCTGGCGCCCGGGGTGGACGCCGGCCAGGAGATCGTCGCGGCACGGTCGGTGACGCCGCTGACGGTCGGCCGGCCCGGGGCCGAGGGCCGCCCGGCGGTCGCGCCGGCCGGTCGCAACACGAGCGTGGTCAACGAGTACGCCGGCAGCGTCCGGCTGGTCGCGGAGCCGGACTGGCTGGTCGCGATGCCGGTGGCGCCGTTGGTGAGGGTGGACACCGTCGGTGCGACCGCCGACGGGGTGAACCCGGCGTAGTCGATGGTGACCGGGCGGTCGTTGTCCGGGTCCTTGTTGAGCAGCAGCAGCGCGAGGTCGCCGTTGCCCCGCCGGACGGCGTGGGCCGTGACCAGCGGCTCGTCGGTGCCCGCGCGGACGAACTGGTCACCGGTCTTCGCGAAGAGCTTCATCATGGCGAGCCCGTGGTACGGCGCGAACGGTGTGTTCAGTGGCGGCTCGCAGACCGAGCCGTCCTCGCTGCAGGTGCCGCTGGAGAGCATGCCGAAGTCGTTGTAGTCGGTCTGCCCGGCCACCTGCGACACCGCGCCGATCCCGTTGTGCACGTTCCACCAGTGGGCGGTGAAGATGCCGTTCGCCAGGAGCGCGCTGTACGCGTCGGCCAGGAAGAGCGCGGCCGGCTGCGTGTTCCGTCCGGCGTCGACGTTCAGCTCGGTGAAGCTGATGCCGATGCGGTCGGCGTTCGGGCCCGCGTACCGGGTGAGCTGCTGTCGCAGCAGGTAGATCGCGTCGGGCAGGTGATTGGTGCGGGCCAGCGAATCGGCGGCGGAGCCACCCGGGTACCAGTGCACGTCCACGAAATCGATCTTCGGACCGGCGATGGAGAGCACCGTCTGGTTCCACGGACCCGGGTCACTGCCGGCGGTGATGCCGTCCGGCCAGT
Organism: Micromonospora sp. WMMD1155; assembly: GCF_029581275.1. Taxonomy (NCBI): domain Bacteria; kingdom Bacillati; phylum Actinomycetota; class Actinomycetes; order Micromonosporales; family Micromonosporaceae; genus Micromonospora; species Micromonospora sp. WMMD1155. The sequence goes on along the minus strand of NZ_CP120742.1, from coordinate 5,662,656 downwards.
TGCCCGGCATGGTCAGCACCGCGCCGACCTTGATGCTCGGGTCGACCGCCTTCATCGCGTCGGCGTACTCGACGACCAGCCTCGCGTACTGTGTCGCGCTCTTGTCCGGGTGGTCGTCGGCCTCCCACGCGGACCCGTAGTGGCCGTTGCCGTAGTTCTCGTTGCCGATCGTCCAGTACCGTGCGCCGTAGCGCTTGGTGACGTTCGCGTACCGCACCCAGTCGGCTGCTTCGGCAGGCGTGCCGGTGCCGTAGTTCGCGATGATCATCGGCTGCGCGCCGGCCCGCCGGACGGCCGCCATGAAGGTGTCGAAGTCGGTCCCCGGTGCGACGTAGCCGCCGGGCGCGGTGTGGTCCTTCCAGTGGTAGATGTCGGCGTACGAGCCGCCCGGGTAGCGCATCATCTGCACACCGGCGTCGCGGAGCAGGTCCGACGTCTCGGCGGTGCCGAGGTTCTGGTCCCAGATGGCGTGGTTGACGCCCAGCGCGGTGGCGGGCACGGTGGCCATGCCCGCGCGGGCGTCGACGGTGACGGCGACCGGGTCGGGTGCCGCGCTGGCGGTCGGGGCGTCGACGCCGGACAGCGCGGTCGCGGCGAGCAGCAGACTCGCCAGGAGGGACGCGCGTCTCTTCTGTTGGATGCGCATGGGCTGGGATCCTTTACGGACTGGGGGGACGGCGGACCTCGGTGGTCCGCCGCTCGTGTCACCCGTCCCCCCGGATCCGTACCGGACCCCGGTTGCCCATCGGACGGTCGTCAGCCCCGCGCGCACGTCATGTCATCGACGCACAAGAATGCCATGGGCGGATCGCGGATCTCAAGGGCCGCGGCGTGGTCAGCGCGGGGGCGCGGCGCTGTCGCGGACGATCAACTCGGTGGCGAGTTCGACCCTTGGGCTCTCGGTCTTCTCGCCGCCGGCGAGGCGCAGGACGGTCCGGGCGGCCAGCATGCCCATCTCGGCCAGGGGTTGACGGACGGTGGTCAGCGGCGGGGAGCACCACCGGAGCTCCGGCAGGTCGTCGAAGCCGACCACGCTGACATCGTCGGGCACCCGTAGGCCGCGTTTGCGGACCGCCTCGTAGACGCCCAGTGCCATCTGGTCGCTGGAGGCGAAGATGGCGGTGGGTGGGTCGGGCAGGGCCAGCAACTGCGTACCCGCGCTGAAACCGGACTCGTGGTAGAAGTTGCCCGGTCGGATGAGCGCGTCGTCGACGGGGATGTCGGCGGCGCCGAGCGCGGCCCGGTAGCCGTCCATCCGGGCCCGGCTGCACATCAGGTGCGGTGGGCCGGCGATGAAGCCGATCCGCCGGTGCCCCAGGCTGATCAGGTACTGGTTGGCGCTCAGGCTGCCCGCCCAGTTGGTGGCGCCGATGGTTGGTGACTCCTGCGGGTCCACGCCGGCCGGGTCGATGATGACGACCGGCAGGTGCAGCCGGCGCAACTCGGCCTGCAACGGTGGGTTCACCATCGAGGTCACGAAGATGACGCCCTCGGTGGAGCGCGTCCGCATGTTGTCGAGCCACTGTTTGGCCGAGGAGATGCGCCAGTGGATGGCCGAGACGACGGTGCCGACGCCGCTGGTCTGGCCGACGTCCTCCACCCCGCGGATGATCTCCACGGCCCACGGGCTGTCCAGGTCGTTGAAGACCAGGTCGATGAGGGCCGCGTCGGTACGCCGGGCCGGTGACCGGCGGCGGTAGCCGTGCCGGTTGAGCAGCGCCTCGACGCGCTCCCGGGTGTCGGGAGCGACGTCGGAGCGGCCGTTGATGACCCGAGAGACCGTGGGTACGGAGACACCCGCCAACCGCGCGATCATGGCGATGGTGACGTTTCGGCCGTTCTCCGCGCCCACGGTCCCCCCTCGTCGTGCCGGAAGCTTCAGGTCTGCTCGCGGTGCTGCGATGTCATCCCTTGACGCTGCCGGTCAGGCCGCCGATGAGTTGGCGTTCGGCGACCGCGTAGAAGCCGAGGGCCGGCAGCATGGACAGCACGACATAGGCGAGCACCCGTGCGGTGTCGTCGGCGTACTGACCCTGGAACGCCTGGACCCCGACCGGGAGGGTCCACCAACTCTGGTCGCTGAAGACGACCAGCGGGAGCATGAAGTTGTTCCAGCTGGTGACGATCGCCAGCACCGAGACGGTGGCCAGGGCGGGGCGCGCCATCGGCAGGAGGACCTTCCAGAAGAAGCCGAAGGCGCTGCACCCGTCGAGGACGGCTGCCTCCTCGACCTCGGCCGGGATGGTCCGGAAGAACTGGCGCAGGATGATGATGGTGATCGGCAGCCCGAAGGCGGCCTGGGGCAGGATGACACCGAGCGGGTTGTCCAGCAGGCCGACGCCGCGCAGCAGCACGAACAGCGGCAGGATGGCCACCGCGAACGGGAACATCAGGCCGATCGCGAACAACGTCACCAGGAACTCGCGGCCCCGGAAGGCGTAACGAGCGAAGACGAACGCGGCCATCGCCGCCGCGCCGACGACGATCAGGGTGCTGCTCACGGCGATGAGGAGACTGTTGCCGAGCTGCCGCCAGAACACCCCGTTGCCCAGGATCTCGAAGTAGTTCGGCACCCACGGGTCGGGCCAGCCCAGCGGGTTGGTGGACAACTGGCCGTTGTCCTTGAAACCGCCGAGCACACCGAAGTACACCGGCACGACGATGAGCACGCCGACGGCGATGCAGACGAGGTGCAGCACGACGCTGCGGGTCCGCTGGACGCGACTCGCCGTGGCGGTCATCGCTGGCCTCCCTGGGTGGTGATCGCACCCGCCGTGTCACGACGCAGGACGATGCGTTGGTAGAACAGGGCGAAGACGAGGCTCAGCAGGAACATCACGATGCTGATGGCGCTCGCGTACCCGACCTCGAAGCGACGGAAGCCGAACTGGTACATCGTGACCGCGAGGGTCTCCGAGGAGTGGATCGGCCCACCACCGGTGAGCACCCACACCATGTCGAACAGTTGGATGGTGCCGATGACCGACAGGAAGATGCTGATGCGGATCGTCGGGCCGAGCAGTGGCAGGGTGACGTGTCGGAACGCCTGCCAGCCGGTGGCGCCGTCGGTGACCGCCGCCTCGTGCAGCTCCTTCGGGATGCCCTGCCGCGCCGCCAGGAAGAGCATCATGTAGAGGCCGAAGTACTTCCAGGACACCACCAGGAAGACGGCGTACAGCACGGTGTCCGGGTCGGCGAAGATGGTGCCCGCGTCGGCGCCCAGCCACCGGGCGACCCCCTCGCCCAGCCCTCGGTTGGGTGAGAACACCAGGGTGAACAGGACGGCCGTGGTGACCTCGGAGAGCACGTACGGGGCGAAGAAGATCAGCCGATAGACGGCCCGCCCGCGAAGTGGCTGGTTGAGCAGCATGGCCAGGGCCAGCGCGACGGGCAGCTGCACGACCAGGGACAGCACCACCAGCACCAGGCCACGCCACAGGTCGCCGCGGAACGTCGGGTCGCCGAAGGCACGGGTGTAGTTGTCCAACCCGATGAAGTTCTCCGGCAGGCCGAAGCCGTTCCACTTGAAGAAGCTGGCGTACCCGGCCACCACGATGGGGGCGAGGACCAGCAGCACGAACAGCGCCAGGGCAGGCGCCAGGAACACGGCGAGGACGCCACCCCGGCCCGGCCGGGGCTGGCGGCCACGCTTGCGCGCGGTGCCCGGCCCCGGTGCCGGCGGATCGGTCGCCGTGTCGCCGCGCCTCAGGTCGGACACGGTCGATGGCCTGGTCATTCCTGCTCCACTCGGGTTCTACGGCCGGCTACGAACGGGTGACGGGTCACGATCAGACGGTCTTCGCCACCTGCGTGATGTCCTTGACGATCGCCGCCGGGGACTTCTTGCCGGCGATGATCTCCGCGACGCTGTCGTTGATCTGCTGCCCGAGCGCGGGCGCGTACGCCTGGTCGAGGTAGAGCTGGAAGCCGGTGTTCTTGGCCAGGGCCTCCGCGACGGCCTTGTTGTTGGGGTCGCTGATGGCCGAGGTGGCCTCGGTGACCGTCGGGTTCACCGCGCCGGTCTGCGCGGAGCGCTTCTGGTTCTCGACGCTGAGCAGGAACTTCAGGAAGTCGATGGTGGCGGCCGGCGCGTCCTTACCGACGGCGAAGCCGTTGCCACCGCCGAAGACCTCGGTCGCGGCACCCTTACCGCCGTCCACGGAGGGGAACGGGAAGAAGCCGAGCTTGTCGCCGAGGCCCTTCTTGCTGGTGGAGCTGGACGCCTGCACCGCCGGTGCCCACTGCCCCATCAGTTCCATACCGGCGTTGCCGTTGCCCATGGTGGCGGCCTGACCGTCGGGTGAACCGAACTCCGCGCCGAGGAAGCCCTTCTGGAACGGCTGCAGGTCGACGAGTTCCTTGAGCCGCTCACCCGCGGCGACGAGGTCGGGGGTGTCGAAGTTCTTGCTGTCGACGGCCTTCTGCAGCGCGTCGACACCACCGATGCGCATCGCGAGGTAGGACCAGTAGAAGTGGGCCGGCCACTTGTCCTTGCCGGCCAGCGCGACCGGAGTGATGCCGGCGGCCTTGAGCTTGCGGACCGCGTCGAGCACGCCGGTCCAGGTGGTGGGGGTCTCGGTGATGCCGGCGCGGGTGAAGAGCTCCTTGTTGTACCAGAACCCGACCATGCCGATGTCGAACGGAATGCCGTAGATCTTGCCGTCGATCGTGTACGGCTCCATGGCCGCGGGCAGGATGCCCTTGACCAGGTCCTTGACGTCGTCGGTGAGGTCCTTGACCAGGCCCGCGTCCACCTGCTGCTTCAGCACGCCACCGCCCCAGGACTGGAACAGGTCCGGCGGGTCGCCCGCCTGGGTGGCGGTGGTGAGCTTGGCCTTGAACGCCTCGTTCTCCAGGGGCTGGATGGTGAACGTGACGTTGCTGTGCGCGGACTTGTACTCGTTGGCCATCGCCTGCCAGACCGGGAGCATCGGGTCGGTGTTCTGGATGTGCCACCAGTTGATGGTCTGCGGGGCGTTCGGGTCGCTGGACTCGCCGTCACCGCTACAGGCGCTCAGCAGGTACGCGCCGGCGCCGGCACCGGCGAGGCCGAGCAGCGTTCGGCGGGAAAGGTGCGAGGTCATGATCCATCCCTTCGGTAACTCACGGGGTGCTCGGTTGCCGGCCGGGCCGGCGTGGTGGGAACCTATGGATCTCCGGAACTTTCAAAAGCTTCGCCGGTATTACCGGTCGATGGCGGGCACGCTACGAGCTGTTTCCGCAACGGTCAAGCCCTCTGTCCTATCGCGAAAAGACCGGCTAGCGTAGGCAGGACTTTCAGCGATCCGGGACCGCAAGTTTCCGGAAGTTCCAGACAGCCCGTCCAGAGGAGCCCTTCGTGTCGACCGACATCGCTAACGTGGCGACCGCTACCCGGTCGATCCGCAACCCCGTCCTCGCCGGATTCCACCCGGATCCGTCGATCCTGCGGGTCGACGACGACTACTACCTGGCTACCTCGACCTTCGAGTGGTATCCGGGCGTGCGTGTGCACCATTCGCGTGATCTCGTGAACTGGCGCACTTTGAGCGGGGTCATCACCGACCGCCGCCTGCTCGACCTGCGTGGCTGCGGTGACTCCAACGGCGTGTGGGCACCCGACCTGACCTACCACGACGGTCTGTTCTACCTCGTCTACAGCGACGTGGCCAGCTTCGCCAGCGGTTACTGGGATCCGCAGAACTTCCTGGTCACCGCCGAGGACATCGCCGGCCCCTGGTCGGACCCGGTGAAACTGCACGGGCGTGGCTTCGACGCGGCGCTGTTCCACGACGAGGACGGCACCAGTTGGCTGCTGAGCATGAGCGCGGACTGGCGACCCGGCCGGGACCGCTTCGGCGGCATCGAGATCCAGCAGTACGACCGGGCCGAGCGTCGGCTGGTCGGCAGCCCGCGCATGCTGTTCACCGGCACCGCGGTCGGCCTCACCGAGGGCCCGCACATCTACCGCCACGACGGGTGGTACTGGCTGATCACCGCCGAGGGCGGCACCAGTTGGGAGCACCAGGTCACCGTGGCGCGGTCCCGGGAGCTGTTCGGGCCGTACGAGGTCGATCCGGACGGGCCGCTGCTGACCTCCGTCGGTCGCCCTGACCTGCGGTTGCAGAAGGCCGGTCACGGCAGCCTGGTTCGCACCCAGACCGACGAGTGGTACCTGGCCCACCTGGTGGGCCGCCCCTACTCCCCGCTGGGCAGTTGCGTGCTCGGCCGGGAGACCGCGATCCAGCGGGTCGAGTGGCCGTCGGGTGAGTGGCCGAAGATCGCCGGAGGGGTCCCGGCGGACGAGGTCGTCGCACCCGACCTGCCCGCGCACCCGTGGCCGGCGGAGCCCGAGACCGACCACTTCGACGCCCCCGAGCTGGGCCTGTGCTGGTCGACGCTGCGCCGACCGGCCACCACCGACTGGGTCGACCTGCACGCCCGCCCGTCGTACCTGCGGATCCACGGCGGGCAGTCGCCGGTCGGGCGGCAGGCCCCGAGCCTGGTCGCGCGACGCGTCGAGGCGATGCACTGCTCGCTGGAGACCGTGGTGGAGTTCGACCCCGCCGACCACCGGCAGCTCGCCGGGATCACGGCGTACTACAACACCCTGAACTGGCACCACCTCTACGTGACCCGCGACGACGACGGGCGGACGGTGCTGGAGTTGCTCAGCTCCGACAACGGGAGGCGCACCCCGTACCCGGATCTGACCGTTGACGTCGGCGGCGTCACCCGGGTCGGCCTGCGGGCCGTGTTCGACGGGCCGGTGGTGCGTTTCGACTACGACCTCGGCGCCGGTTGGCAGCCCGCGGGCGTCGACCTGGACGCGACGATCCTGTCCGACGAGCACGCCGCGCTGATCATCGACGGTGAGCCGGCGGCGTGGGGCTTCACCGGGTCGTTCCTCGGCCTGTGGGTGCAGGATCTCGGCGGCGACGGCGCGTACGCCGACTTCGACCTGGCCACCTACCGGGAGCAGTGAGCACGCGGACGGCACCCGGCGGGTGCCGTCCGCGTTCCAGCAGTGCTATTCGACCTGGGCGGCGACGGCGCGGAGTTGGCCGAGGGTGGTGCGGAAGCCGTGGCCCGACGCGGCCGGGTCCTCGGTGACCAGGCCGCTGACCGCCATGGCCTGCGAGCGGGACGCCGCGACCGCGTCGTCACCGGCCCCGGTCACGTCGAACACGCCGAAGTCCCCGCTGAGCGTGCGGAACGTCGGGGCGGCCGGGTCCTCGGCGAGGTAGAGCACCGCGACCTGACCCGGTTCCAGCGCGGACATGTGGGCCATGTCCGGCACGCCTCCGGGCAGGCCGGCGAGCGTGATGTGCGCTCCGGCCCGCACGGTCGATCCGGCGGCCGCGCGCAGCACCTCGTCGACCCGGAAACCGGTCGGCTCGACCTCACCCCGTACCACCAGGTCCGCGGTCTCGGTGAGTTGCCGGACCGTGCCGTACCCGCGCAGCTTGCCCTTGACCGGCGGGGCCGCCGCGTCCATCGGCGCGGCGGCGCTGCTCGCGGCGGGCGCGCCGACCGGGTCGGCGCCGTCAGGGCCGCCGCAGGCGGACAGCGCCGCCACGGCGAGCACGGCGGCGGCCGTGGCCCGGAGCGGCCGGGTACGGCGGGGGTCGACTGCCATGGAGCACTCCTTGCGTCTCGGTGCCGTCCCAGGTCGGTTCGCTCGGGACGCGGCACTGCTGACGACATCTAACTGTGGGGTCCGGGCATCGAGTTCTCGGGTAGCCGTCAACGAGGTGAACATGCCTCGTCACGGACGGCTGACGTCGATTGACGGCCCACCGACGTACTGATATCTGTTAATACAGTTTCCTGTTGCTCGCGGTGCCCGCCGGGGCCGATGGGCCGCGCCGGGCCACCGACCGGCCGGCGGCGCGCCGCCCCTTCCCCGAGGACCCCCATGGTGCACAGAAGAACAGCCGCCTATGTCGCCGGCACCCTGCTGATCGGTGTCGCCGCCGTCGGCTACGGCCTGCCGTCGGCGAGCGCCGCCACCGCCGGCCCGATCACCGGCCTCGCCGGCAAGTGCGTCGACGTGGCCGGCGCCAACTCGGCCAACGGCACGGCCGTCCAGCTCTACGACTGCAACGGCAGCGCGGCCCAGACGTGGACCGTCGGCAACACCGACACCTCGATCCGCGCGCTCGGCAAGTGCCTCGACGTCACCGCCGCGTCGACCGCCAACGGTGCCAAGATCCAGCTGTACGACTGCAACGGCACCGCCGCGCAGAAGTGGACCGCCAGCAACGGCGCTCTCGTCAACTCCGGCTCCGGTAAGTGCCTCGACGTCACCGACCGCAGCACCGCCAACGGCGCCCGGTTGCAGATCTGGACCTGCGGCGGCACCTCCAACCAGCAGTGGACCCTGCCCGGCGGCGGCAGCACCCCGCCGCCCACCACCCCGGCCGGGACCAACCTCGACGACCCGACGAAGAAGGACGTCGCCATGCAGCTCGTCTCGGCGGCGGAGAACTCCTCCCTCGACTGGCGTGCCCAGTTCTCCTACATCGAGGACATCGGCGACGGACGCGGTTACACCGCCGGCATCATCGGCTTCTGCTCCGGCACCGGCGACATGCTCGAACTGGTCCAGGCGTACACGAACACCAAGCCGGGCAACGTGCTGGCCGGCTACCTGCCCGCGCTGCGCGCCGTCAACGGCACCCCCTCGCACTCGGGCCTCGACCCGAACTTCCCCCGCGACTGGCGCACGGCGGCCGACGACTCGGTCTTCCGGGCCGCCCAGGAGGCCGAGCGGGACCGCGTCTACTTCAACCCGTCGGTCCGTGACGGCAAGAACGACCAGGTCCGGGCGCTCGGCCAGTTCGCCTACTACGACGCGGCCGTCATGCACGGGTACGAGGGCATGCGTCAGATCCGCAACCGCGCCCTCGCCCGGGCGAAGCCCCCGGCCCAGGGCGGCGACGAGCGGACCTGGCTCAACGCGTTCCTCGACGAGCGGGTCATCGAGATGAAGAAGGAGGAGGCCCACTCCGACACCTCCCGCGTCGACACCGCCCAGCGGGTGTTCCTCAACAACGGCAACTTCAACCTGAACACGCCGCTGGTCTTCGCCGTCTACGGCGACCAGTTCCGCATCGGTTGACGCACGCACGCTCAGGGCGCCGCTTCGGCGGCGCCCCGAGTCGTGCTCGGGGCCGGGAGCAGTCTTGCCTTGACGCTGACGACAAGGTTTAGCCTGGTCGCGGCAGGCTGGTCGAGGAGGTCTGATGCTGATCGGCGAGCTGGCGGAACGGACCGGCACGAGCACCCGGACGCTGCGTTACTACGAAGCCCACGGGTTGGTACACCCGCAGCGCTCGGCGAACGGATACCGCGTCTACGACGAGGCGGAGCTACGGGTCGTCCAGGAGATCCGCGCGCTGCTCGACGTCGGCTTCGGCCTCGACGACGTCCGTCCGTTCGTCGCCTGCCTGCGGGCGGGCAACGCGTCCGGCGACGTCTGTCCCGATTCCGTGCTGGTGCTGCGACGCAAGCTCGCCGAGGTCGACGACTACCTCGATCGGCTCGGAGCGGTCCGTCAGCAGTTGCACACCCAGCTCACCCACGCCATCGCGCACCGGGAGGACACATGCCCCAGGAAACGAGCGTCAGCTCCCTGATCACCGTCACCGACGACACGTTCGCCGAGCTGGTGCTGACCAGCGACCGGCCCGTCGTGGTCGACTTCTGGGCGGAGTGGTGCCCGCCGTGCAAGATGATCGAGAAGAGTCTCGTCGAGCTGGCGCAGGAGTTCGGCGACCGGATGGTCATCGCCAAGCTCAACTCCGACGACAACCCGCAGGCCACCCGGCGATACGGGGTCATGTCCCTGCCGACGCTGCTGGTGTTCCGTGGGGGCGAGGTCGTCGGTTCGATCGTCGGGTCCCGGCCGAAACTCCACCTGCGGCAGAGCCTGACCATGCACGCCGGCCTGTGACCGTCACCGCCGGCCGAGTGGCAATGGCGACGCACCCACCCCAATCTGTCGATCACCGCACCCGCGATTCCGTCGACCACGTCATCGCCTGACAACACCCCTCAGGGACCTCTGCTCCCCCGCCTGGCGGCGATCGATCTTGATGACTGAAGTTTGTCGTACACCTGTTCTAGTCTCTGGTCATGGTCGAGGAGTTGGCGCAGGCAGACGACGCGGTCGCCGCCTGCGTCGACGCGGCCGCCTGGCCTCTCACCGAGCATGAACTGATCGCCGCGCTCGACGCCGCGCACCGCCTGCAGCAACGCCTCGCCGCCGTCACCCTGACCCTGGTCCGTGAGATCGACGGCCGCGGCACCGCCCGCGCCCACGGCGCCTCCACCACCGCCGTGTGGCTACGCGAACGACTGCGCATGACCGTTCCCGCCGCCCGCCGCCTGGTCGACCTCGCCACCACCCTGGACACCGGCAACCCCGCCATCCGACACGCGCTGGCCGACGGCGCCGTCACCCAGGGGCAGGCGCGGGTCATCGCCGACACGGCCACCACCGTGACGGTGACGGCGGGCGCCGAGGTGGCCGACAAGGCCGTCGGCGTGCTGGTCGAGTGGGCCGGGCAGTTCGACCCCACCCTGCTGCGTCGGATGGGCACCCGCATCCTCGACCACGTCGCCCCCGATCTCGCCGACGCCGCTGCCAAAGCTGCCCTCGCCGCCGAGGACGCCCGCGCCACCCGCGACCGACACCTCACCCTGTCCGAGCAGACCGACGGGCGGCTGCGGCTCACCGGCATCCTCGACGCGGAGGCCGCCGGTCTGCTGCGCGCCGCGATCGACCCACTCAGCGCACCCGCCGGACCCGACGACGCCCGCAGCCCGGGGCAACGCCGCCACGACGCCCTCGCCGACGTCTGCCGACTCGCGCTGCGCACCGGCGAGCTGCCCGACAGCGGCGGCGACCCCACCCAGATCGTCGTGACCACCAGCTTCGACGCGCTGACCCGGCAGCTGGGCGCCGGCGCCCTCGACATCGGCCTCCACCTCACCCCCGACACGGTGCGCCGGCTCGCCTGCGACGCCACCATTCTGCCCGCCGTCCTCGGCGGCGCCGGCCAGGTCCTCGACGTGGGTCGACAACGCCGACTCATCACCGGCCCGCTGCGACGAGCCCTCGTGCTACGCGACGGCGGCTGCGCGTTCCCCGGCTGCGACCGACCACCACGCTGGTGCGCCGCCCACCACATTCGCCACTGGGCCGACGGCGGCCCCACCAACCTCACCAACGCCGTCCTGCTCTGCGGCCACCACCACCGACACGTCCACCACAGCCAGTGGACAGTGCGCCTCGGCGACGATGGGCGGCCCGAGTTCGTGCCACCGGCCTGGCTCGACCCCGACCAGCTTCCCCGCCGCAACCACTACCACCGACGAACGTAGGAGGGCGCGCGACGACTGGCAGCCTGCCGGGTCGACAGACCAGTCCGTCCGGACCAGCGCTGTCGCGGATTCAGGACCCACGGTCAGTGGCTGAAAGTCTGGCGGCCCCAGGGGCCTGCTGCATAAGACTTGGTCGGCCTCCCTTATGAAGAGGCCTATTGCTTCAGGAAGTCAGTCACCGCTCGACGGAAATCGTCCGGTTTCTCGACCCACGGATGGTGGCTGGCTCCGGCGAGGCTCACTCGTCGGCTGTTCACCAACGCGTGGTGCAACGAGTCGACGGCCCAGCGGGGACGAATGTCCTCGGTGCCGCAGATGATCAGCACGGGCAGTTCCAGCGCCCGACACTGCCGGACCATGTCGGAATTGCGGAGTTCCTGCTTGACTTCCCTGTTGAGGGCCTGGTTGCACTCGCGGTTGATGCCCAGCCATGGCGTGGCCATCCTCTCCGCGTGGTCGAGTGCTGTGCGCTGCTCGGCGAAGTCGGCCGACCACTGGAGGACCGCCTGCTCACGTTCCTCCGCAGGCGTACGGGCGTGGGCGCTGAGGGCCTCCCACCGGTCCAGTTGAGGCCCGAGCCGCAGCCTCAGGTTCCGCTTGTAGTGCGGGTGCCAGCCGTTATCGGGGTCGATGCCGGTCCCGGAGACGTAGATCAGATGGCTGACTCGCTCGGGATGTTCGATGGCGTACCGCAACGCGAGGTGTGCGCCCCAGGAGTGACCCAGGAGAGCCGTTCGCGGCCCGGCCACCTGGTCTCGTACCGCGTCGAGGTCGGCGACGAAGCGGTCGAGACGGTACGGTCCGCGCCGCTGCGAGCGTCCGCAGCCGCGCTGGTCCCAGCGGATGATACGAGCGTTCTCGTCGAGCAGCCGGGCTACCGGGCCGAGATAGTCCCACAGGCCTGGGCCGCCGTGACAGAACACCAGCGGCGACCCCGCTCCGGCCTGTTCGACCCACAGGCGGCATCCGTCGTCGCCGCGCACGTCCACGACCGACAGTATGGCGGCTCGGGTGAGGCCGTTTGCCTGCGCGCATCGGTCGGGTCGGAGGTCGGAGCGCATCCCCGCCCGTCGAAATGACTTGACCTCAAGCTCGGGTGAGGTCCTAGCCTGCGATATCGGAGGTAATGCATGAGCATGGAAGTTACCGCGTGGATGTCTCTGCACCACGCGATGAACGCGCAGGACGAGCGTCCGCTGTCCCGCGCGACGTTGAAGCGCATCGCGCGGTTCGCGCGACCACACCGTGGGTTGATCGTCAGGTTCCTGCTGTTGAGTGTGGTGACGGCGGTGCTCACGGTCGCGGCGCCGGTCCTCGCCGGGCGGGTGGTCGACGCGATAGTGGACGGCGCCGACAGCGGTGTCGTGATCCGGCTGGCGGTGCTGATCGCCCTGATCGCGCTCGCCGAGGCCGGCCTGGGTCTGGTGACGCGGTTCCTCTCCGCGAGCATCGGCGAGGGACTGATCGTGCAGCTCCGGACGGCGGTCTTCGACCACGTCCAGCGCATGCCGGTGGCGTTCTTCACCCGCACCCGCACCGGTGCGCTGGTCAGTCGGTTGAACAACGACGTGATCGGCGCGCAGCGGGCCTTCAGCGACACCCTGTCGAGCGTGGTCGGCAACACCGTCACGCTGATCCTGACGTTGGCCGTGATGCTCACCTTCTCGTGGCAGATCACGGTGCTGGCGCTCGTCCTGCTGCCGATCTTCGTGCTTCCCGCCAGGCGGATGGGGTCGAAGCTCGCCCGGTTGCAGCGGGAGGCGGCCGAGCACAACGCGGCCATGAGCACCCGCATGACGGAACGCTTCTCCGCGCCCGGGGCCACGCTGGTCAAGCTGTACGGGCGGCCGACCGAGGAGTCCGCCGAGTTCGCGGCACGGGCCCGACGGGTGCGCGACATCGGCGTGCGTACCGCGATGCTCCAGTGGGTCTTCATCACCGCGCTCACCGTTGTCGGCTCGCTGGCGCTGGCCCTGGTGTACGGGTTGGGCGGCCTCTTCGCCCTACGGGGCAGCCTCGACGCCGGGACCGTGGTCGCCCTCGCACTGCTCCTGTCGCGCCTCTACGCGCCGTTGACGTCGCTGGCCAGCGCCCGGGTCGAGGTGATGAGTGCGCTGGTGAGCTTCGAGCGGGTGTTCGAGGTCCTCGACCTCAAGCCGTTGATCCTCGACAAGGCCGACGCCCGGCCCCTCCCGGACGGGCCGGTCGCCGTGGAGTTCGAGGGCGTACGGTTCGGCTACCCCTCGGCGGACAAGGTGTCGCTGGCGTCCCTGGAGGACGTGGCGAAGCTCGACACGCGCGGCGGCGAGGACGTGCTGCACGGTGTGTCGTTCCGCGCCGAGGCGGGGCAGATGGTCGCGCTCGTCGGTTCCTCCGGGGCGGGCAAGTCGACCATCGCGCAGCTCGTGCCACGCCTGTACGACGTCGAGGACGGAGCGGTGAAACTCGCCGACGTCGACGTGCGCGACCTGTCGTCCGAGTCGATCCGGACGGCGTTGGGTGTGGTGACCCAGGACGGGCACCTCTTCCACGAGAGCATCCGCGCCAACCTGGCGTTCGCCCGCCCGGACGCGACCGAGGACGAGATGTGGGACGTGCTGGGCCGGGCCCGGCTCGACGAGCTGATCCGCTCACTCCCGGACGGGCTCGACACCGTCGTCGGGGAACGCGGTTACCGATTGTCGGGCGGGGAGCGGCAACGGCTCACCATCGCGCGGCTGCTGCTGGCCCGCCCCCGCGTGGTCATCCTCGACGAGGCGACCGCGCATCTCGACTCCACCTCGGAGGCGGCGGTCCAGGACGCTCTCGCCGAAGCCCTGACCGGCCGGACGAGCGTGGTCATCGCACACCGGCTCTCCACCATCCGGGCGGCCGATCAGATTCTCGTCGTCGAGGACGGGCAGATCGTCGAACGAGGGCGGCACAGTGATCTGCTCGCCGCCGGTGGCCGTTACCAGGAGCTGTACCGCACCCAGTTCGCCCAGGACCAGCCATCCGCCCAGGATCAGCCGGCCGTCCAGGAGCAACGCGTCGCCGTCTGAGTCGGCCCCGAACCCTGCCGCCGCCCCGCCCGGAGAAAGCCCGGACGGGCGGCGGCACCAAACGATCAGGCGCCTACCCGCAGGAACCCCGGCCGGGGCGGCACCGGACGATCAGCCGCCCGCCCGAAGGAGACCCGAGCGGGCGGCAGCGGACGATCAGTCGTCGTCGTCCTTGTCGTCCGCTTCGTCGTCCTTGTCATCGTCGTCGTCGACCGGCTCCTGCTCGGCCTTGACCACCGAGCCGTTGTCCCGGTCGACGTCCACCTCGTGCTCGGTGTCGCCCGCGACGATCTCGACGCTCCACACCGGACGGCCGTTCTCGTCCTCGGCCTCGACCTCGACGATCTGACCGCCACCGGCCTTGGCGAGCGCGATCTCACCGGCGCGCTGCTGGTCGACCGCACTGCCCGCCGGAGCGCCGCCCGTGGACGGAGCGCCGCTCGACGGCGTACCCGATGGGGTGCCGGCCGACGGCGTGCCGCTGGCCGACGGCGCGTCCGTGGGCGTCGGCGCGACGGTCGCCGCGGCGAGGGTCGTGCCGCCCGACCGCGAGTCGTTCGCGGCGTTGACGCCCAGCGCGACCCCGGCCGCCGCCAGCACCGCCGACCCGCCGACCGTCGCCAGAAGCAGATTGGTGCGCTTCATCGTGGTTTCCACCTTTCCTCGGTTGTCGACTCCGAGGATCGGCGATACCGGGATAGCACCGCACTGTCCGAACGCTAAGGCCGGGTTAAGCAGGGGAACCAGGCGAGCCAGCGAACCGGGCGGACCATCGACATGAGCCCGGTGCCGAGCTCCCGGGCTTCGCCTGACCGAACGGGTCAGAGCGCCATCCGCATGAAGACGTCGGCGCGGGCGTACGGCGGGAGCGGGACCTGCTCGGGGCTGACGTGCTGGAAACCGGCGGTCTCGTAGAGGTGCACGGCGTTCGGAAGCTTGGTGCTGCTGCCCAGGAACAGGGTGGCCGCGCCGAGCTGGCGGGCGCGTTCGATCGCCGCCTCGATGAGCTGTCGGCCGAGGCCCTTGCCGCGCACCGCCGGGGTCACCGCCATCTTCGACAGTTCGAACACGTCGTCCGAACTGCGGACCACTGCGACACAGCCGATGATCTTCCCGTTGTCGCGGACGATCAGCACGTCGCCGCCCGGTTCGACGATGGCGGCGAACGGGTCGTCGAGCGTCTTGCGGTCCGACTCCTCGATCGTGAAGAAGTGGGAGATCCATTCTTCGTTCAACGTCCGGAATGCCTCCGCCTCCTCGGCGGTGGTCATGGACGTGACGGTCAGCGCGCTCGGGTTCATCGCCCGATTCTGCGGCCGTCCCTGCTCGAACGTCCAATGTTTTGAGCCGCGCGCGCGGGGCGCGCTGACCTGCTCGGCGCGAGGGGCTAGCCGCGGCGGTTGAGTTCCGCCTCCAGCCGCTGGACCAGCGTCTTGCGGTCCTTGCCGGCGCGCTCGTTGCGCAGGGCGGTCTTGAGCTGGCGGGTGTCGAGGCCACGAACGAGCTTGACCGCGTCGGTGACCGACATCTCCGTCATCCGCCCGGCCGTGGTGGCGTCTCGACGCGCCCGTTTGGCCGGCCCGGTGTTGGCCACGTACTGCTTGCCGGTCCGGGACGCTTCGCGCTTCTTGGTGTCGGTCGCGCGCTTCTGGCTCTCCGACATCTCGTCCCAGGCCTTCTTGGGCAGATAACGGCTCGTCGTGCCGCCCTGGCGGGCTCGGGTGTCGCCCTCCTTCGTCTGCCACTTCTCGTTGCCCCAGCGCTGCAGAGCCTTCTGCCGGTCGTCCTTTGGGCCCAGGAAGCCCCCGCCGCGCCTCTTGTACTCCTGCGTGACCAGTTGCGACTTGCGGGCCGACCACTGCCCCGGCCTGCCGCCCTTGTCGGAAGCCTTGATCTCTTCCTTGATCTGCTCTCTGAGCTCGGGTTTCGTATACCGCGCCATGACTGGCAGCTACCCGGCAACGCAGCGGCTATGCCTCCGGCAACGACGCCGGAGGCAACGACGTCGGCGGCCCGAGCCGCAGCAGCACCTGGGTCCCGCCACCCACACCGGCGCGCACGTCGAGGCGACCACCGGCTGACTGCGCGGCGCGGCGGGCGATGTCCAGACCGAGGCCCGTCGAACCGGCAGCGCTCGCGCCCCGCCGGACCGCGCCGGCCGGCATACCCGGACCCTCGTCGGTGACGCTGAGGACCACGTCCCCGGCGTCGCGGGCGAGCCGGACGGCGAACGGCGTGCCGTCGGCCGTGTGCGCGAAGACGTTGCCGAGCAGCGCGTCCACCGCCGCCGTCAGATGGTCGGCGGCCACACCGACCGGGAGGGGGCCGGACGCCAGGTCGAGGGTGACGGCCCGACCGGTGTCCTCGGCCAGCACCGACCAGAACGCGACCCGGTCGGCGACGATCGCGGCGGCGTCCGAGACGGCCGGTTGCGCGGCCGGTGAGTGACGCCACCGGGCCTGCCGGATCAGCCCGGTGACCGCGCGTTCGAGACCGTCGGCCGCGGCGGTGATCCGGGCGGCGTCGTCCGGGTCGCGCAACGACTCCGCTTCCAGCCGCAACGCCGTCAGCGGGGTACGCAACTGGTGCGACAGGTCGGCGACCTGTTCGCGCTCCTGGACCAGGAGCACCTGGATGCGGGTGGCGAGATGGTTGAGCGCGCCGGCCACCTCGCGCAGCTCGGCCGGACCGGCGGGGGTGACCCGGGCGTCCAACTCGGCGTTGGCCAGCCGGTGGGAGACGGCGGAGAGGTCGCTGATCGGGCGGACCAGGGTGCGCGCCAACCGGTCGGCGACCAGCAACCCGATCACGACGAGGATCACGCCGAGCAGCGCCAGTACCAGCCACGCCCTGGTGACCCCGGCGGTCAGTTCGTGCTGCGGCACCGCGATCCGGATCACGCCGGTGCCGTCCGTCCGACCCTGCACGGCGATCACCACCTCACGGCCGTCCGCCGACTCCCCGGTGAGGCTCTGCCCGCGCGCGGCCAGGGCCACCGCCGGGGTACGGGGGGTCTGCGCGCCGAGTACCGTCCCGTCCGGCAGGAAGACGCTCACCGGCCGTCCGGACTCCGCCGCGAGCTGCTCCACGGTGAGCCGGATGGTCGCCGCGTCGGCGGTGCCGACGACCGGCACCAGGCTCTGCGCGTCGGCGGTGGCCCGGACGGTGGCCCGGTCCTCCGCGACGGTACGGACCAGCAACGCCAGCGGCACCAGGAACGCGACGAGGGTGAGCACGCTGACCGCGGCGACCAGCAGCGCGAGACGTGCCCTCACGGCTGCGCCGCCGGCGCTTCGAGGCGGACCCCGACCCCGCGCACGGTGTGCAGGTAGCGCGGCTGCTGGGCGTTCTCCCCCAACTTGCGACGCAACCAGGACAGGTGCACGTCGACGGTCTTGTCCGCGCCGCCGTACGGGATCTGCCAGACCTCAGTGAGCAGCTCACGTTTGGTGACCACCTGGCCGGGGCGGCCGGCCAAATGGTGCAGCAGGTCGAACTCACGGGGGGTCAGCTCGACAGCCACCCCGTCCAGGGTGACCTGCCGGGCCCGGGGGTCCACGCGCAGCCCACCGACCACGAGTGCCGGATCCGGTGCGTCGGCACCCGAGGGGCCCCGGCGCAGCACCGCACGGGCGCGGGCGTCGAGCTGCGCCGCGGTGAACGGCTTGACCACGTAGTCGTCGGCACCCGCGTCGAGCACCCGCACGATCTCGGTCTCGTCGTCGCGGGCGGTGGCCACGATGACCGGCACCGAGCTGACCGCGCGCAGCATCCGCAGCAGTTCGCGCCCGTCCAGGTCGGGCAGGCCCAGGTCGAGCACGACGAGGTCGGGCCGGTCCTCCAGCGCGTCGCGGAGCCCGGCCATCGCGGTCGAGGCCGCGGCCACCGCGTGGCCGCGTTCCCGAAGGGCACGGATCAGCGGGGTACGGATGGTCAGGTCGTCCTCGATCAGCAGCAGGCGGGCCACAGGTGGCAGGCTAACCGCTGCCGCCGCCGACGAGACGCACGTTAACCGTGCCTTAGCCTCCGGATGTGCCGACGACAACGATGGATCGGGGATAGTCGGAGCATGGGCCGTCGTTCGATCCTCGTCGCCACCGGGTGGGTGGCGACCGCCGCCGTGGCGACCCTGATCGGGGTGGGCGCGATCCGGTTGGTGGGCGAGAGCATCACCGGCACGCCGGGTGGGGTGCGCAGCGAGGCCGAGATCGAGCGGGCGCTCGCCGCACCGGAGCCGACGCCCACCGGCACGACGGGCACCGCCCCGACCGCACCGGGCACGAGCGCCGCGCCGAGCGCCGGGGTCCGCCGGGGGTTCGCCACCGACGGCGGCACGGCGGTGGTCGAGTGCGGCACCGGCGGCGTACGCCTCGTGTCCTGGGCGCCGGCGCAGGGCTACCGGGTCCGCGACGTGGACCGGGGGCCGGACGACGACGTCGAGGTCACGTTCGAGGGACCGAACCGGGAGTACGAGTTGAAGGTGCGCTGCATCGGCTCGGAGCCGGTGTCCGTCGCCGACGACTGAATGCCGCCGAGCAATCGGTGTGCGGGCGGCGGGCTACCGGCGTTGCAGGGCGTCCACCAACCTGCGGATCGTCGCGCGTGCGTCCTCGAGA
Organism: Micromonospora sp. WMMD1155; assembly: GCF_029581275.1. Classification (NCBI taxonomy): domain Bacteria; kingdom Bacillati; phylum Actinomycetota; class Actinomycetes; order Micromonosporales; family Micromonosporaceae; genus Micromonospora; species Micromonospora sp. WMMD1155. The sequence continues at coordinate 5,643,629 of NZ_CP120742.1, read as the reverse complement.
TCGCTGAGGCTGAGGCCGGCCCGGTCGACGGCCTCCCGCCGATCGGCGTCTGAGCGTCGCAGTAGGCCGGTGAGCGTGTTCCGGCCCGCTTCGGTGAGTGTCACGAGTGGCGCGCGGCGATGATCGGGGTTGTCGTGCAACTCCACCATCGCGGCACGGGCCAGGTCGTCGACCACCCGCTGCACGCTCTGTCGAGCCAGGCCGAGTCTGCGCGCCGCGCTCGCGACGGTGCGGGAGCCGTCGGAGAGCACGCTCATCACGTGCCATCGCGCGGCGGTTTGCCCCTCTTCGCGGGCGAGCTCCTCACTCGAGCGCCGGGACTCGCCCGCCAGCTCGTACACGTCCGCCATCAGCAGCCGGTACGCGTCGATCCGTTCCCGTTCCGTCATCAACAGCATGGTACCGGCTATTGACAGCCCACTACGCTAACGACAGCATGCTGTCATGATTCTTCGACTGTGGAGCGGATGGACGGGGCCCGCACTTGCTGACGCCTACGAGCGGCTGCTGACGCAGGACATCGCACCCACGATCCTCGCCCGGGGCGTGGACGGGCTTCGCGAGCTTCGGGTGCTGCGTCGCTGCCCGCAGGAGCTGGACCCCACCGAGGGCAGCGAGTTTCTCACCGCCATGACATTCACGGACTTCGCCGCGGTGTCCGCCTTCACCGGCGGAGATCCGTCGACCTCGGTCGTCCCGCCTGCCGCCCGTGAGCTGCTCGCACGCTTCGACCGGCAGTCCCGGCACTATGTCAGCCGAGCGGTGTTCCGCGACGGTGATGGACAGCCGCCAGGCACCGGGTGAGCAGCCTCCCACCTCACCTACCCAGCGGCTGCCCACGGTCGGCGTATGGCGACCATGCGCAGAAGGCGCCAAGCCGCTCGTCGACGCCTGGCAGCCCGCTGCTCACCACCAGCGGCCCGCCGGGGCGGACCACGCGCAGGGCCGCTCCGTGATCAGTTGATGACAAATAGTCGTCAGGGGACCAGCGGAACTACTTTTCATCACATGATCAAGGCGAGTCCGCCCCCACCGCCCAATCGACGGTGGGGGCGGACTCCGGTGGTGGTTCAGCTGGTGTACGCCTCCACCTCCCAGAGCGAGTGGCCGTAGCCGGTGCCCCGGGCAGTGCCGTTGATCCGCAGGTAGCGACCGTTGGCGTTGAGCGCGGTGTGTTCGTCCACCCCGCCGTCGCCGCCGGTCACCGACTTCACTGTGGTCCAGGTGGTGCCGTCGTTCGAGGTCTGGATCTGGTACGCGCTGCTGTACGCCGCCTCCCAGCTCAGCTTGACCCGACCGATGGCGGTGGGGCTGCCGAGGTCGACGCGGATCCACTGCGGGTCGGAGAAGGTGCTCGACCAGCGGGTGGTGAGGTTGCCGTCGACCGCCTGGGCGCCGGTCACGTCGGCTCCCTCGTTGCTGGACGTCGTCGTCGGCTTGTTCAGGAGCAGGTTGCCGGTCGGTCCGGTCGGGCCGCCGGTGCCGCCGTACACCTCGAACTCGAACAGCGAGTAGCCCCAGGCGGTGCCCCGGGTGGTGCCGAGGAGTCGGACGTACCGGCCGGAGCCGGTGAGCCCGGTCAGGTCGTCCACTCCGCCGTCGCCGCCGGTCACCGTGCGGATCGTGGTGAAGGTGACGCCGTCCGCTGAGGTCTGGATCTGGTAGCCGCTGCCGTACGCCGCCTCCCAGGTCAGCTTGACCCGGTTGATCGCGTAGCTGGCACCGAGGTCCACGTCGATCCACTGCGGATCACTGAACGCGCTGCCCCAGCGGGTGCCGGCCACGCCGTCGAACGCGTTGGCCGCGGTGAAGGCGCCCTCGAAGCTGGACGCTCGCGCCGGCTTGCCCCGGGCCAGGTTCGCGCCCGGCTCGGGATCCGGGTCGGGGTCCGGGTCCGGCCCCGGTCCACCGGGGCTGGTGGAGAGGGTGAACTCGTCGATGTCGAAGTACGGGCCGGTGCCCTTGAAGACCAGGAACAGGGTCCGGGTGCCGGTGAGGGCGGTGACCCCTCCGGTGACGGTGGCGAAGGTGGCGTACCCGCCGGTGGGTGTGACGGTGGCCGAACCGACCAGTGGGCCGGTGGGCGAGTCGACCCGCAACTCCAACGTGCCACCGCCGCCGGCCGGTGCGCCGACCCGGGCGCTGAACGACTGGACGCCGGTCAGGTTGTAGGGGCGGAACGAGATCCAGTCGTTGTTGTCGATGTAGCCGACCGCCGCGCCGCCGTGCCCGGCCGCACCTGCCACGATCTGGACGCCGGACGAGTCACCGAAGTGCTCGGCCTGACGTACCCGGGGTTGCAGGACGGCCTGGGTGTGCGTGGTCAGCGCGGGTTGACCACCGCCGCCCAGGTCGGTGTACTCGGCGTCGATGATGCCGAAGATATTCGCCGCGGTGTCATGCTCGCCGTCGGCCGAGGTCTGGATGACACCGGAGCAGCCCTGCACACTGCCGAGCTGGTGCCCGTGCGAGTCGTGGCCGAGGACGTAGTTCACCTTCACCCGGGCGCAGTTGATCGCACCGTCCTGGGCGTCGGTGACGGTGACGGTGAACGGGACCGCGTCCCCGAAGGCGAAGGTCTGCCCGTTCAACGGGGTGTTCACGGTGACCACCGGGGCGCTGTTGCCGACCGTGACCACCACGCTCGCGGTCGCCGTCTTGCCGGTGGTGTCCCGGACCGTCAACGTCGGGCTGCGGGTCCCGTTCGTGGTGTACGTGAAGCTGGGGTTCGCCGCCGTCGAGTCGGTGGTGCCGTTGTTGTCGAAGTCCCAGGCGTAGGTGAACGGGTCCCCGTCCGGGTCGAGCGTGCCGGCCGACGAGAAGGCCACGGTCAGCGGCGCGGTGCCGCTGGTCGGGGTGGCGGACACCTTGGCGACGGGCGCCCGGCCCTCGCGGGCGTACTCGATGCGGTAGAGCGCCGAGTTCGCGTCGCCGTTGAACCAGCCGGTGCCGTAGTCGAGGACGTAGAGCGCGCCGTCGGGGCCGAACTCCATGTCCATGACCTGGGTGCCGGTCCACGGGAACGGGTTGATCTTCAATGGTTGGCCGGTCGAGTCGAGCTTGATGTTCTTGATCCAGCGGCGGCCGAACTCACCGGCGAAGTAGGTCCCGTCGTAGTACTCGGGGAACGCCACGGGCGAGGTGCTGGTGCGGTCGTACCGGTAGACCGGCCCGCCCATCGGCGACAGACCGCCGCCGGTGAACTCGGGCGGCGAGCCGGAGCCGCCGTACGGCAGCCAGGCCGGGATCGCCGGGGGCAACTGGGTGATGCCGGAGTTGTTGGGCGAGTTGTTCACCGGCCCGCCCGCGCAGTCGAACTTCGGCCCGGACGGCCCGGACGGGAAGGTGTAGTCGTTGTAGGCGTCGTTACGGGCGGTGCAGTAGGGCCAGCCGTAGAAGCCGGGCCGGTCGATCCGGGCGAACTCGACGTTGCCCGCCGGTCCCCGGTTGGGGTCGGCGGTGCCCGCGTCCGGACCGTAGTCGCCGAGGTAGACGACGCCGGTGGCCTTGTCCACGCTCATCCGGAACGGGTTGCGGAAACCCATGGCGTAGATCTCCGGACGGGTCCGCGCGGTGCCCGGGGCGAACATGTTGCCGGCCGGGATGGTGTAACCACCGGCCGCGCTCGGCTTGATCCGGAGCACCTTGCCGCGCAGGTCGTTGCTGTTCGCCGAGGTGCGCTGCGCGTCGAACGCCGGGTTGCGCCCGGCGCGCTCGTCGATCGGGGTGAAGCCGGCCGAGTCGAACGGGTTGGTGTCGTCGCCGGTGGACAGGTAGAGGTTGCCCGCCGCGTCGAAGTCCATGTCGCCGCCGACGTGGCAGCACATGCCCCGGCTGGTCGGCACGTTGAGGATCAACGTCTCGCTGGCCAGGTTGATGGTGTTGTCCGCGTTCACGGTGAACCGGGCCAGCCGGTTGACGCCGTCCCAGACCGCGAAGTCGGCCGGGGTGCCGGTGGCCGGCGCACCACCACCGGGGGTGCTCAGTGGTGGGGCGTAGAACGCGTACACCCAGCGGTTGGTGGCGAAGTTGGGGTCGGCCTTGATGCCCTGCAGACCTTCCTCGTCCCCGGTGTAGACCGGCAGGGTGGCGGCGATCTTGGTGTTGCCGTTGGCGTCGGTGTGCCGGATCACGCCGTTGCGGGAGGTGTGCAGCACACCCCGGTCGGGCAGGACGGTGAGACTCATCGGCTCACCGGTCTCGGCCGCGCCCTTGGCCAGCTCCACCTGTTGGAAGCTGCTGGTGACGGTGCCACCGCAGTCGGCGTCGACCTCCCCCGCCGCGGTCCTGATGCCGCCGAGCAGGTGCTGGCGGAAACTCGCCTCGCTGTACGACGCGTCGGTGTGCCCCAGGCCGGTGTACCAGGCCCGACCGCCGGAGTAGTTCTGGCACCAGGAGATCGGGTGGTCGGCTCCCATGCTTCCGCCGGTGTAGGTGGTCTCGTCCAATGTGGCCAGGACGTGCACGTTGCCCCGGGGGTTGGTGCGGTAGTTGTACAGCTCGTCGAACCGGCTCCACCGCTGCGGCAGCCCAGCCGTGGAGGGGTGCACCTGGTCGGCGACCTTGACGGTGACGGTCTGCTCGGCCGGGTGCGAGGCGAAGTACGCCCCGACCAACCCGCCGTACCACGGCCAGTCGTACTCGGTGTCGGAGGCGGAGTGCACGCCGACGTACCCGCCGCCGCCGGTGATGTAGCGCTCGAACGCGGCCTGCTGGGCGGCGTTGAGCACATCCCCGGTGGTGGACAGCCAGATCACCGCGGCGAACCGGTCCAGGTTGGCGTCGGTGAACTGCGCGGCGTCCTCGGTGGCCTCGACGGTGAACCCGTTGGCCGCGCCGAGCTGCTGGATGGCGGCGATGCCGGGGGTGATGGATCCGTGCCGGAACCCGGCGGTCTTGCTGAAGACCAGGACGGTGAACGGTGCGGCGCTGGCCGTGGGTGGCGCGGCGACGATGCCGCCCGCCACGAGGATCGTGCTCAGCGCGAGGCCGAGCCACGATCTCAGGGATCTGCGCACAGTGGGGTCCTTTCGCGGTGCGGGGACGGCGTGCGCCGATCACGCCAGGCGGGTGGTGGGACGAGACATGTGAATGCATCGTTGCGTCCCGGTTGCGGGCGCGTCAAGCACTCTTCCACCATCCGTGAGAGCGTTATCTCCGCAGGTCAGCGACGACCGCGTCAGGCAAGATCGAATAACGCTTTTCGGGGCCGCGATCCGCGCGTGGAGGGCCCCGGAGCCATCGGACCCCTCCACACGGTCGCCCCGTCCGCGTTCAGCGCGAGTAGTACTCGACGACGAGTTGCTCGTCGCAGACGACCGGAACCTCCGACCGCAGCGGGAGCCGGACCAGCCGGACGGTCAGGTCGGACAGGGTGACGTCGAGATAGGGGGCGGGCCGCTCCGGAGCGTGCGCCCCGGCCGCCGCGACGACGAAGGGAGCCTTGCCCCGGCTGCGTTCCGCCACGGCGATGACGTCACCGGGTTGCAACCGCGCGGACGGCCGGTCCACGCGGCGGCCGTTCACGGTGACGTGCTGGTGGGTGACGACCTGGCGCGCCTGGTAGATGGTGCGGGCCAGACCGGCGCGCAACACCAGGGCGTCCAACCGGCTCTCCAACTCGACGATCAGCTCTTCGCCGGTCTTTCCCGGCCGACGCACGGCCCTGTCGAACGCACGCCGCAACTGCCCCTCGTGCAGGTCGTACTGCGCCTTGAGTCGCTGCTTCTCCAGCAGCCGGACCTTGTAGTCGCTGGTGGTGCGCCGAGCACGGCCGTGCTGTCCCGGCGGGAACGGGCGGCGCTCGAAGTAGCGCACACATTTCGGGGTCAGCGCGATGCCCAGGGCACGGGAGCGCTTGACCTTGGGGCGGGTCTGATTCATCCTTCACCTCTCAACTAAGGTAAGGCTAACCTTATTAGGAGATGATCGCCTTGAGCAAGCTCCCGACCAGCACGGCGGACTCCACCGACGACGCGGCCGTGCGACTCCGGTCGATGCTCGTCGCCACCGACTCGCTCACCCTGCGCGTCCCGGGCATCGAGGCGTACGTCGGCGGACGGCACGCCGTGACGGGTGACGGGCGGTTGCGGGTGGAACTACCGGCCCGGAGCCACCTGACCGACCACCTCACGCACCAGCGGGAGACCGTGGCAATGGTCGAGGTGACCGACCTGGCACCCACTCCGGTCCGCGACCGGGTACGTGGGCGCGGCACGCTCACCGGCTGGCTGGTGACCGAGGCGGTCCTGACCGCAGGGGATCAGGAACCGGTGGCGGTCCTCGACCTCGCCACCGCCGAGTTGACGGTCGACGGCCGCTCCACACACGTCGATCCGGACGCGTTCGCGACCGCCCGGCCCGATCCGCTGGCCGCCTCCGAAGCCGACCTGCTGTGCCACCTCGACCACCACCACCCGCAAACCGTCGAGCGGCTGTGCCGCCTGGTACCCGCCCGGCAACTGCAGGGCGTCCGCCGGGTCCGGCCGGTCCGACTGGACCGCCACGGGCTCGTACTCCGGCTGGAACTGACCGCTGGTGACCGGGACGTCCGGCTGAGGTTCCGCACGCCGCTGCGGCATCCGGACCATCTCGGCCTCGAGATCGAGGCACTGCTGCAGCAAGCTCACGGCTGCCGATCCCGACGCGCCCGCTGACGGGCGCCTCCGCAGGGGTTAGGTAAGGCTGCCCTAGGCAAAATATCCTGAGAAAGTGCGAATTGTCCTGTCGGTGCCGGGTACTGGAGTGACCCTGCACCACCGACGGAAGCGAGATCGCCGATGACCGACATGCTGGAGATGCCGCGGGTCCACGAGTGCACAGTCACCGACTGCGGCTACAACCACGACGGCTGCCACGCGTTCGCCATCACCATCGGGCAGCAGAACGCCAACTGCGCCACGTTCATCGACACCTCGGCGAAGGGCGGGCTCGACCGCGTCATCGCCCAGGTCGGGGCCTGCAAGCGCAGCGACTGCCGACACAACGCCGAGTTGGAGTGCCACGCACCGTCCATCCGGGTGGGCCCGGGCCAGGACATCGCCGACTGCCAGACGTACCAACCAGGCTGAGCGCGTATCGACGGGGGCGGCCGTGACGGTCGCCCCCGTCGCGTCCCCGGTCAGCGACCACCCGCGGCCAGTTCGGCGATCATCCCCTCGCAGCTCCGGACGACGACCTGCGCGCCGCGCCGCTGCGCCAGCGGAAGCAGCGGACCCTCGGCCCGGTCCCGCCACCGCCACTGCGCGTCGGAGGCGACCTCCCAGAGCCGCTGCGCGGTCGCCTCGTGCTCGACACCGAGCCGGGCGGCGAGACCCACCCCGTTGCCCCCGACCAGCCGCTGCGCCTCGTCGGCCAACGCCGCGTCGAACCCGAGCCGGGTGTTGCGCAACGCCACCAGCAGGCGCAGCTCCCGGAACTCGTGCGCGCCGGCGAGGATCTGCTCGACCGCGCCGACCAACTCGTCGGACCCCCGGGCCGGCTCGGCCCGCAGCACCGCCTCCACGGCGGCCAGCGCGGACCGGGCCTTCAGCGCGTCACGGCGGTCGATGAAGCAGCGGGTCACCGACTCGCGCAGCTCGGTGAGACCGCTGCGCCGGATCAGCTCGGCGGAGAGCTTCACCCGACTGTCGAACCCACTTCGGACCAACGTGGCCGCGAGCCGGACGCCGAAGATCCCGAACCGGTTCAGCAGTGCGGCGCGCACCTCGGTGTCCAGGTGAACCGGCAACTCGCCTCGGAGGAAACGATCGGTGGAGATCAGGTGGGCGTCCAACTCCGCACGGGGTACGCGGGCCAGGGCCGCCAGCGCCGCGAAGTCCGACTCGCCGAGCATCCTGCCCGCCAGGCCGAGCATCCCACTGCACGCCACGACGTTCACGCTGAGCGCGCTCACCCGCGGATCGCGGTGGTGCCGTCGAGCGAGCTGGCGGGCGGTCAGCAGGCCGTCGATCCGGCCTCCCCCGGTCTCGTCCGCCCGGGACAGCACCATGAGCACGTTGACCGGGGCGGCCTGCCCGACGGCGCCGTCCCGGGCCGCCTCCAGCACCCGCAGGTCGCTGTCGCGTCCGTCGCGGGTCAGGTACAACACCGCGTCCGAGTCCCGCAGCACCCGCTCCAACACCGACGCCCGGCCCTGCTCGACGTCACCGTTGACCGCCGGGGTGTCGATGAGCGTGATCTGCCGCAGCGCCCGCGTGGGCCACTGCACGACGATGTCGCGCAGGTCGCCGGTGTCCCAACCGAGGTCCACCCGCAGCCCGGTCGCCGACTTCACCACCGCCAACTCCTGCGGAGGCTGACCGGCCGGGTACGCGGTGGCGCGTGGCACCGGACCGTCCTCGTACCAGGTGAAGACGCCCTCGGCCCGCTCGACCGGAGCGACCTCCTCCCCCATCAACGCGTTGAGCACCGTCGACTTACCGGCCCGCCACGGGCCCGCCACCGCGATGCGCAGTGGTTGCTCCAACCGGGCCACCTGGTTGCGCAACTGCCCCACCACCCGCGGGTTGTCCTGGTAGAGGCCGATGGCCTGGTGCAGCAGCCCCCAGGCCGCCTCGTCCAACCGCAACCCCACCGTCATGTCTGCGGCTCCAACAGCAGCGGGGCGGACCGAGCGCCGGTCAACTGCTGCGACTGCTCGTAGAGGGCAGCCAGTCGGGTCATCTTCAGCCGGATCTCGCGCTGTCGCTGCTCACGCAGCGAGGCGTCGGTGTCGGCCTCCTGCTTCGCGCTGCGGAACGACTGGACGATGGCCTCCTGCAACTCCTCGGTCAACCCCGTGAAGTGGTCCCGCAGCATCCGTTGCACCTGACGGACGGCGTCGCGGCAGTCCCGGCTGATGCGGACGAAGACGTCGTCGACGTGACGTTGGATGCTGGCCTTGACGGTCGCCTGACGGCGACGGAGCAGCTGCTTGCCCTCGTCGCGGATGCTCTTGCCACCGAAGAGCGCCCCGATGCCCACCGAGACCGGGTTGATCATCGGCATGCCGGCCAGGGTGGTCGCCAGACCGAACATCAGCATGCCGCCGTACGAGCCCTTCATGCCGGTGAACAACTTCTGGCCGGTGGTGAACCTGTCGATCGTCGGCCGTTGCAGCTCCGGTATCCGCTCACCGATGTCGTCCGGCATGGACATCGACCACGGCGGCAGCACGTCGTAGCCGTACCGGTTGAAGTTGGCGGCGACCCGGCGGGCGATCCAGTCGCAGCGCTGGACCAGCCACTCGCGGTTCGCCTCGGCCGCATCGACCAGGCTCCTCTCCAGCCAGTCCTCGAAGGTGTCCCAGGCCACCAGCGGGTCGGCGGTGTCGAACGCCTCGTCCACAGTGCGCAGGATCTCCCGCGTCCGGTCACGAAGGTCGTACTCGATGTCGGAGAGCAGGTCGCCGATCTCGTCGTTCAGGGTGTTCTGCCAACGGGTGGAACACCGGCGCAGCTCGTCGACCTCGCGCTGCGCCGCGTGCAACCGGGAGATGGGCCCGGACTGTTCCTCGGTCTCCTGGGTGGCCAACTCGGCGCGCAGCGGAGCGGCCAACTGCTCCACGACCGTCCGGGCCACCGCCTGCACGGACGCCCGGGCCAGGTGGTCCGCCTTGCCGGCCAGGTCCCGTTGCAGTCGGGCGATCAGCTCGGGAAAGCCGGACTCGGCGTTGAGAGCACGGTCGTCGGCCGCGGCGGCGCGTAGTCGCAGCGCCGCCGACACCGGTATCAGCGTCGCCGGGACGCCGGCCTCGACCAGGTGTCGCCGGTTGCGCTCGGCCACCGCGCGCCAGTCGGCCACCAGGTCGGTCTTGCTCTGCACCACCACCACGTTCGGATGGGACCGCATCACGTGCAGCACCATGTTCAGCTCGGCGACCGACAGTTCCCGGGTGGAGTCGGAGACCAGCAGCACGATGTCCGCGCGGGCCGGAGCAGCGATCGGGGCGAAACCGCCGACACCGGCGACCTCGTCGGTGCCGGGAGTGTCCACCAGCACCATCCCCGCACGGAGCAGGGCGCGTGGCACCCCGATCTCGACGTACGCCGGGCCGCCGCCCGCCCGACGACCGACGGTTCCGGCCACGCCCGCCGCTACCTGGTTGAGTGCCACCGGCGTTCGCTCGACGGTCACCGCGTCGGCGGTGCCGGCGGAACGGCCCGAGGCGGGTGCCGGGGCCTGCGCCACCGCCGCGGACGGGGCGTCGGCGTGCCGCACGACGGTCGGCAGGACGGTTGTGCGGCCGTCACCGACCGGGCAGGCCGGGGCATTGATGATCGCATTGATGAGCTGACTCTTGCCCTGGTTCGGTTCGCCGATGACCAGGACGCGCAGCGTCGGGTCCAGCAGTTGGGCACGCTTCTGCCGCACCGTCTGGAGCAGGTCGGCACGACCGTGTGCACTGCACGTGCGGGCGATCTCGTCCAGCACGTCCAACCAGATCCCGGCCATCACCGCACCAAGTGTGCGGATTTCGGCTCAATTATCAAGAGGGACCGGATGGGGAACCCGAGAGGGCCGGACCGTCCGAGACGGTCCGGCCCCCCGCTCCGACCGGAGATCCGGGTCAGAGCAGACCGCCGGTGATACCCAGCAGCCCGTGATCGGACGAGGCTTGCGAGTCGCCGCCGAGCACACCGTCGGTGACCCCGCCGGTCACGTCACCGACCGTGTCGGTGACACCGGGGAGGATGCTGTCCACCTGGTGCGTCACGCCGCCCACCGTCGACGGCACGTCGAGCGGCGGGACCACGCCGCCGACGACACCGTCGCCGTGCCCGAGGCCCAGCCCACTGAGGGTGTCGTCGACACCGAGGGAGCTGACGACCCCGCCGATCTGACCATGGGTGCCGGAGAGGACACCATCGGTCAGATCGCCGCCGATCAGGTTCGAGTCGGTGACACCGAGCAGACCGCCCGGGTCCCCGACGGTGCCGGTGACGTCCCCGAGGACCGGGTCCGCGATGGCGTCCACCGGCTGCACGACATCGGCGTCGAGGGTGTACGCCACGTCGCCGACACCGGCCAGGTCGGTGTCGAGCCCGTTCGGGCCGACGCCCAGGCCGACGCCCGGCAGCACGGTGATCCCGGCGGCGGCGGTCGACGGGTCGACCGCGATGGCGCCGAGCACGCCGGCCTTGACGTCCACACCGGTGGGCGAACTGGTGACGCTGATCTGCTGCGCCACGCTCTGCAACTGGCCCACCACGTCGGTGGCGTCGGTGACCAGCGGTTCCAGCCCGAGCTGCCCGACGACCGGGGCGATCGGCCCGAGGCCCTGCCCCGGCGCGTAGTCGACGACCAGCGGCACCACGTCCTGCACGTCGGCGGCGGTGATGTCGGTCAGGCCGGCACCCCGCAGCGCACCCTCGGGATCGAGGTCGAAGGCCGACCGCGCGTCGGGGTTCGTCAGCAGGTCGAGCACGAAGTCGTGGAGGGTCTGGTGCGAGTCCATGTGCTGGTTCTCCTCGGATCTGGCGTCGGCGACGTGTCGTACGTCGACAACGACGCTATGGCCGGGGGCACCCCCCGGGCATCGGGGCTCAGCCCGAATCCGGGGCGGTTGAACTAGGGACTTCGCCGCCTCGTACGTTAGGGGGACAGGGGGAAACCGTCCCGGCGAGATTAGGGTCCCGACCAGGGGCTGATCTCTGGTACGAACGTAGGAGCCCGCGGGTTTCGCCGGGGGTGGGTCGTCGGCAGCACCGACGCCATCGCCACCGGCGGCCACCTCACGGGGGGAGAAGAAGCGATGCCGTACGTCCTGGGGATAGACATCGGGAGCACCAACACCGCCGCCGCCGTCGCACGGCTGCACGGCACCACCTGGACCCGTCCCGAGGCCGTTCCGCTGCACGTCGACTCCACTGTCGTACCGTCGGTGCTGTGCCTGTCCGAGGACGGCTCGCTGCACGTCGGCGAGCCCGTGACCGACGACGGCAGCCGCACCACACGCGACTTCGTCCACCGCATCGGCGACGACGTGCCGGTGCTGCTCGGCGGCGAGTCGTGTGCGCCGCAGACCCTCACCGCGGAGCTCGCGGCGTGGGTGGTGGAGCGGGTCCACGCCCAGGAGGGTGGGCCGGCCGAGGCGATCGTGCTCAGCCACCCGGCGGGGTGGCGCCCGTACCGGCGGGAGGTGCTGCATCGGGCCCTGTCCGGCTTCGGCCTGCGCAACGTGACGTTGTTGCCCCGAACGGTCACGGTGGCCGAGAGCCACGCGGCCCGCGGGTTCGCGGGCACCACCGCTGTCGTCTACGCCCTGGGTGGCAACAGCTTCGAGGCCGCGTTGGTGCGTCGCACCTCGCGTGGCACCTACGAGACGTTCGGCACTCCACAGGGGCTCGACTCGCTCGGCGGCGCCGACTTCGACGAGGCGCTGGCCGAGCACACCCGTACCGCGCTGGCCCGGGAGTTGGCCGCCGGCGCACGCCGCGGCACCCAGGCCGCGTTGCGCGGGCTGCGCGCGGAGTGCGACCGGGTCAAGCGGGTGCTGACCGTCGACCTGACGGCGGATGTGGTGCTGGCCCTACCGAACGGCCCGGCCCGGATACCGGTGACCCGGGCCCAGTTCGAAGAGATGATCCGCCCGACGGTGCAGGTCACCGTCGACCTCCTCCTGCGGGCCGTGCGCAGCGCCGACCTGACACCGGAGCAGCTCGACGGCGTCCTGCTGGCGGGTGGTTCGACACGGGTCCCGCTCGTCACCGAGCTGATCAGCGCGGCCCTCCCGGTCCCCGTCGAGGTCGAACCGGACTCCCAGCTGACCGCCGCCACCGGGGCGGCGATGGCCGCCTGTCAGGTGGTGTCGCCGCGCGCCCGTCGACACCCACCGGTACGCGAGGCGGCGCCGGTCAGCGGCGCCGGTCGGGCCACCCTCCCGGCACCCCGCCACCCCCACCACGACACCACCGTTCCGGGTGATCCGCCACCGCGGCCCCCGGTCCGGGTCCTCCCACTGGACCTGCCGAAACCGTCCCGCCTGGCGTTGGCCCGCAGCCGGGGACGCGAAGGATGACCCCAATGATCATGAACGACATCGCCGAATCCGGGTTGACGCTGGACCGGGGGCCGCAGGTCCTGCTGGACACTGTCGCGCAGGATCCGGCCGGGCCGCTCAGCGTCGGCATCGCCGGCCCGGGCGGTCACGGGAAGACCGCGCTGCTGGCGGAGCTGGCACGGGTCCACCGGCGGGCCGGGATCGCCGTCCGCACCGTCGCCCCCCAGCCGGGCGAAGCCGTCGACCCCGACACTGTGGTGCTCGTCGACGACGCGCACCTGCTCGACGACGCACGGGTCGAGGTGCTGCTGCGCCTGGTCGCCACCCGCCGACACCGGCTGGTCGTCGCCCACCGTCCGTGGCCCCGGTCGGCGGCCCTCAGCGAACTGGTCGACGCGTTGCGCCGCGACGGGCAGGCCGTGCTCCTCACGCCGTTCACCCGGGAGCAGACCGCGGCATACCTCGCCCACAGCCCGGATCTGGGCCGCCGTGACGACCTGGTGGACTTCGTCCACACCCAGACCGGCGGCGTACCCCGGGACGTCGAGCGGCTGGCCCGGGGCCTGGCCGGGGCCGACACCCGGACCGGCGCGCTGGTCAACCCACCCCGGTCGGTGGTCGCGGAGTTCGGGCCGGACCTGGACGTGCAGCCGGCCACCGTACGACGGCTGTTGCTCGCCGTCGCAGCGGGCGGGACGCTGCCGGTGAGCATGCTCGGCGCGCTCGTCGACCTGGAGCCGGCGGCGGTGGACGACCTGATCGCCACGACCAGGGCGGCCGGGCTGATCGGTGCCGACGGCCGGCTGGCGCCGATCGTGCGGCGGGCCGTCACGACGCTCAGCCCCACCACCGATCGGGCGGCGGTCTGGCGTCGGCTCACCGAGTTGCAGCTCGCCCGGGGTGGTGCGGTGCTGCCGTTGGTCCGGTCGCTGCTCGCGGTCGGCGCGCTCGGCGACTGCCCGGTCACGACATTGACCGCCGCGGCGAACGAGGCACTGGCCGACGAGCCGGCGTTCGCCGCCGAACTCTTCGCCGCCGCCACGGCGGCCGGGCGACCGGCCGGCGCCGAGCAGGCGCTCGCCGCCGCGCTCGCCGGCAACCTCGACGACGCCCTCCGGCTGGCGGACCGACTGCTGGCCACTGCCGCCCCGCCCGACCGCCGCGGAGCGGCAGTGGTGGCCGCGACCGCCCTGGCCCACCGTGGTCACGTCGGGCGCAGCGTGGAGCTGTACCGGTGGGCGGGCACCGCCTCGGCGACGGCCTTCGCCGCCGTCGGCGCGATCGCCAGCGGAGACCTGGGCGGTCCGGCCGAGCCGCCGACGGGCGACCCCACCGGCGAACCCCCGACCATGCACGCCAGCGCCGCCCGGCTGATGGCCACCGGTGTACGGGACAGCGTGTCCGGCCCGCCGACCGCCGCGCTCTCCGTCCTCGTCCAGGCCGCCGCGCTGCTGGAACCGGACGGGCGGGCGGCGCTCCTACCGGACAGCCCGGCGGCGCTCGCCGCGTTGACCGCTGTGCACTGCGGTGAGCTGGACATCGCCGAGCGGGTGCTGCACCGGGCCCTGGCCGCCGGTGTCGGTGGCCCGCTGATGGCGCGTCGCCACCGGCTGTTGCAGGCGTGGATCCTGATGGTCCGGGGCGACACGCACGCCGCGACCGAACGCCTCGCCACGGTCACGCTCGACGGACGGCAACTGGAGTCCCGGGACCTGCTCTTCGCCGCCGCGATCCGGATGGGCATCAGCCGGCGCAACAGCGACCTCGGTGCTCTCAAGCGTGGCTGGGGGCAGGCGTTGGAGGCGGTGGTCCGGCACCCGGTCGACCTGTTCACCCTGTTGCCGCTGGGTGAGCTGGCCATCGCGGGCGCGCGGCTCGGTGACCTGGCCCGACTGGAGCCGTACCTGCTCCAGGGGCGCGCGTTGCTGGGCCGACTCGGCGATCCCCCACTGTGGAGCGTGCCGCTGCGGTGGAGCGGTCTGCACGCGGCGATCCTGACCGCCGAACCGGCGGTCGCCGACGAACACGTCGCCGCGCTGCTCGCCGCCGCCGACCACAGCCGGTACGCCGCGGTGGTCGCCGCCGCCGCGGAGAGCTGGGTGGAGGTGCTGCGCGGCGACGTCGACCCGATCCGGGTGGAGGCCGCCGCCCGCGGGCTGCACGACACCGGGTTCTGCTGGGACGGCGCGCGCCTCGCCGGTCAGGCGGCCATCCGCACCGCGGACCGCCGGGCGATGACCACACTGCTCGAATGCGCCCGCGCACTCCAGGGACGACCGTCCGGCGGGTCGACACCGGCGACCGGCGCGACCACCGCTCGGGCCACCGGCCCCACCCAACAGGGGCTCAGCGACCGCGAGTACGAGGTCGCCGAGCTGGTGCTGGCCGGGTTGACCTATCGGGAGATCGGCGACCGGCTCTTCATCTCGGCCAAGACGGTGGAGCACCACGTGGCGCGGATGCGTAACCGGCTCAACTGCGCCAACCGCACCGAGCTGCTGGCCCTGCTGCGCACCATGGTCGCCGACCGGGCCAGCGACACGGCGGGGCAGCCGTGGCCACAGCGGGCCGTCCGATGAGGCGCCCGCGCACCTGCCGAGCGAGCGGGGCGGAACGTGACGCGTGACGAGATGCGACTGATCCGGGTCAGACTCGTCGTGCTGGCCGCCGTGCTGGTCTCACTCTGGTCGTACGCGGCCTATGTGGCCGGTCAGGACGCGATGGACCTGCTGCGGGTGCGCGCCCTGGCCGACACCCTGGGCCAACCCGTGGACCGCCTGATCCTGGGCTTGCAGACCGAACGCCGGCTGACGGCCGAGACGGTCACCGGAGCCGCGCCCGTGGCGGCGCCGCTCGTCGGAGCGCGCGAGGGCACCGACCGGGCCACCGCCGAGATCCGCGAGTTCGCCGAGGGCCACGACCTCCGCCTGCTCAGCGCCGGTGACGTCCGGGACCGGGCCGGGGAGCTGGTCCGGCGGCTCGACGGTCTGAGCACGGTCCGCTCCCGGGTGGACGCCGGGCGTCTCGACCCGGCCCAGGCGGTCGACGCGTACGACCAGGTCATCGACGTCGCCTTCCGGGTGTACGGCCCGGAGTGGGGCGCGTACGAGAGCGCGTTGGCCGCCGACACCCGCGCGGTGATCGCGCTGGCCCGCGCCCGGGAGTTGCTCGCCCGGGAGGACACCCTGGTCAGCGCGGCCCTGATCACCGGGCGGCTCGAAGCCGACCAGCGGCGCGGACTGACCGACCTCGTCAGCAGCCAGCGGTACGCACGCGGCGAGGCGGCGGCCGGGTTGCCCGCCGACGGCCAGGGCGAATACCAGCGACTGGTGGGCGGCCCCGACTTCGCGAACCTGCTCGCTCTGGAGGACCTGCTGTTCCGGGGCGACGGCGGCACCGCTCTGACCGGGATCACCGTCCCGGCCTGGCGGGCCGCCGCGGACACCGCGCTCGGCGCGTTGCAGACACTCGTGACGACCACCGCCCGCAGCAGTGCCGAGCGGGCGGCGCCGGGGGCGGCCGCCGTGGTCGCGCGTACCGGCGCGGTGGTGGGGCTCGGCCTCATCGTCGTGGTCGTGCTGCTGCTGGGCTGGGTGAGCACCGTCCGCCGCCTGACCGTCGGCCCGGCCAGGCCGGACGAGGCCCCCGTCCCGGTCCCGCCGTCCGCGCCCGCTGGGACGGCACCGGGTGGCGGCGTCGACGACCTGTTCCTGCGGCTCACCCGGCGCAACCAGGCCCTGCTGCGCGACCAACTCAGCCTGCTGGACGGGATGCAACGCCGGGAGCGGTCCGCCGAGGAGACCAGCGAGCTGTTCCACCTCGACCACCTCACCACCCGGGTCCGGCGCAACGTGGAGAAGCTGATCACCCTCGCCGGTGCGACGCCCGCCCGCCGTTGGCGGCGACCGGTGCCCCTGCTGGACGTGGCGCGCGGCGCGGTCGCCGAGGTGCCGGAGTACCACCGGGTTCTGATCGCGCCGCACTGGCCGTGGTCGCTGGCGGGTCCCGCCGTCACCGACGTCGTCCACCTGCTGTCGGAGCTGATCGAGAACGCGGTCACCCACTCGGCGGCGGACACCACGGTCCGCGTCGCGGGCGAGCACCGACCGCAGGGCTGCGCCGTCCTGGTCATCGACGACGGGCCCGGCCTGGAGGCGTCCGCGCTGGCCGAGGCGAACCACCTGCTCGACGACCCGCCGCCGGACGGCCCTCCCCCGGGTCTCGCGGGCCTGTACGCGGCCGCCGTGCTGGCCGACAGGTGCGGCGCCCACGTCTCGTTGCGTCCCAGCCGACGCGGTGGGACGGCGGCGATCGTGCTCCTCCCGGCCGGGCTGGTCACGTCCCACGGCAACGGCCCTGGTGCGGCCGCCGCAGCGCCCGACCCCACCCACCCGCCCACCCGCGACGCCGCCGATCCGCCCGCCCCGAACGGCGACGGTGCGCTGCCGACACGGGTTCGCCACGCCGGGCCGTCCGGCTTCGAAAACGACAGGACCAGCCTCGACACGGTCGAGATACCGATCGCCAGAACAGCAAGGAGACATCCATGACGTCCGCAGTGGTCACCAACGAGGGTCTGACCGGTGCCCTGGACCGCCTGGTCGACCGAGTGCACGGCGCGGAGTTCGCCGTGGTGCTCTCCCCCGACGGGCTGCCCCTCGGCGGCTCCCGGCAGGTGGGGGCGGAGCTTATCGAGCAGATCTCCGGTGTGGTCGCCGGTCTGATCGGGTTGGGGTTGGCCGCCACCCGGGTCTGCGAGGGAGGTGCGCTACGTCAGGTCGTGGTGCAGATGTCGCGGGCGTTCCTCTTCATCGCCACCATCCCGAACGGCACCATCCTCACCGTGCGGATCGCCGGTGACGACGTCGAGGTCGGCGACATGGCCTACGAGGTGGCGCTGTTCGTCGGGCAGGCCGAGCGGCACCTGCCGATCCGTCTGGGGCCGGCCTCCTCGGTGACGATCGGGGAGACAGGTGCGCAGCACCGGCACCGCTGACGAGGCGTGGTACGACGACGACGCGGGGCCGGTGGCCCGGCCGTACACGATGACCGGCGGGCGCACCGCGCCCACGGGCGGCCAGTTCGACCTGATCGCGCTGGTCGTCGCCCGTCGAGGGGCCACGCCGTCCACGCCACTCTTCCCTGAACAGGCGCGGCTCGTCGAGCTGTGCCACCATCCAGTGTCGGTGGCCGAGGTCGGCGCGGAGCTGGACCTTCCGTTGGGGACCGTCCGGGTGCTGCTCGGCGATCTGCTCACGGCCGGGCTGATCGAGACACACGACCCGCCGATGCTGTCGGAGCTGCCGACCGAGGACCTGCTGGAGGCGATCCTCGTCGGGCTTCGCGGTCTGTGACAGGGCCGGTGCCGGCCGCGATCCGCACGGATCCCGGTCGCGCATCCGGCGACGAACCGAAGGGGAGACAGGTAGTGCCGGCAACACCACCCCAACCACGCCGTACCGTGGCGATCATCCTGCTGGACCGGATCGTGGCTCTCGCCACGGCCACCCGGCGGGTGCTCACCGGTCGGGACGACGTCTCGCGGGCCACCTGGGTGGCCGCTGTCGCGGCGCTCGGGGTGCTGGCCGTGACGGTCGTCTCCGTCGTCGGGCTGCTGCGGACGCCGGAGAAGCTGACGCCGGTGACCCTCGACGCGCCGCCGTCCGCCGAGCAGGTGGGCACCCCGTCGCCGGACACCCCCCGGGCGCAGGCGCAGCCGGCCGCGAGCAGCCCGGCGGTGCCCGCTCCCCCACCGACCGCGTCGGCCACCGCTGTCGCACCGACGGTCGACGCGTCGACCCGACCCACCCCGACCGGTACGACCGCCTCGCCCACGCCCGCCGCCCTGAACGCCGACTTCTCCATCGCGGACAACGCGTTGCTCAGCTACGGCGCGGCCGTGACGATCACCAACCCCGGGTCGGTGGCGGTTCCGCAGTGGACGCTCACCGTGACCCTGCCCCGTGAGACGCTGCGCGTCAGCGCGGTCGAGGGTGCCCGGGCCAGCCGCGACGGCGCGGTGTGGACGTTCGTGCCGGACGGGGGCGCCGGCCAGGTACCGGGCAGCGCGTCGGTCCGGGTGACGTTCCGGGTCAACGGCTCACCGGCCGGTGCCGCCCCCGAGGCGTGCACCATCGACGGGACCGCCTGCACCGGCCTGACGCACTGACGGACCGGGCCGGGGTCGACGGGGGTCGAGAGCGGTACACCGAGCGTTCCGTCGGCGGCAACGCCTCATTGATCATGAGTTCGGGGCCGCTTCGTACCGTTCCGACCATGACTGTCCAACCCGTACCATCGTCGCTCGATCGCACCGGGTCGAGGTCCGGCGCCCTGCGTACCCGGGTCGCCGCCACCGTCGCCGCGCTCGCCGTCACCGGCGCCGCCGGTGCGGTCGCCCTCGCGACCTCGTCGCCCGCCACCGCCGGACCGGGCAGCGTCGTCGTCTCGGAGAACTTCTCGTCGGGGTCGCTGCCCGCTGGTTGGAACGCGGTCGACGGCACCTGGAAGGTCGAGAACGGCCGGCTGTACGGAACCTCCGCCGGCTCCGGCGACAACAACAAGATCACCTTTGGTCGGCACCTGAACGACTTCCGCCTCGAGGCGACGATGCGCTTCGAGACGGTCTCCGCGGCGACCCGGTGGGCCTCGCTCGGCATCGACGTCCCCGCCGACGGCGCGACCCCGTGGTGGATCGCCACCATGCGCAGCGGCACCACCGCCGCCAACGGCCTCGAATTCGCCCAGCGCACCACGGCCAACGCCTGGGTCGTGACGAACACCGCCTCCGCCCCGTACGCCGCCGGCACCGGTCGGGACGTCCGGGTGGCGGTCGAGGTGCACGGCAACCAGGCCCGCTGGATCTTCGACGGCCGGGAGGCGATGCGGACGAACAGTCTCCAGCGCTCCGCCGACGGTGTGCAGGGGCTCTTCGTCAACGGTGCGACGGTGTCGTACGACGACGTCACGGTCACCGAGCTGGCGGCCAACGGCTACCTGCGACCCGAGGGCAGCCCGTTCACTGTGATCGCCCACCGCGGCGCGTCCGCCGCAGCACCGGAGAACACGCTCGTCGCGCAGGAGATCGCCCGTCGCGGCGGTGCGGACTGGATCGAGAACGACGTCCAGCCGAGCAAGGACGGCGTCCCGTTCATCCTGCACGACTCCACCGTCGACCGGACCACCGACGGCACCGGCGCCATCCGGGACCTGACCGCCGCGCAGATCAAGGCGCTCGACGCCGGCTCCTGGTTCGGCCCGCAGTACGTCGGCGAGCGGGTGCCCACCCTCGCCGAGCAGTTGGCGGACCTACGGACCCGGGGCGGCAACCTGCTTCTGGAGATCAAGGGCAAGCACACCCGCGACGAGGTCGCCACCATCATCGAGGTGATCCGCGACGAGCAGATGACGAGCCGGGTCTTCGTCCAGAGCTTCGAGGTCGACGCGCTGCGCTACACCCACGAACTCGCCCCCGAACTGCCGCTGGGTCTGCTTCGCAGCACCCTGGACGCCGACCCGGTGGCCATCGCGAAGGAGCTGCACCTGACCGCGTACAACCCGGACGGCAACGCGTTGCTGGCCAAGCCGGAGGTCGTCGCCCCGCTGCACGCGGCCGGGGTCGCCGTGATGGCCTGGACGATGGACTCAGCCGGCCTGTGGCAGCGGTTGGAGCGGATCGGCACCGACGCGATCATCACCAACCGTGCGGCCGAGCTGGTCGGCTGGAACTCGGCGTTCCTGCAGCGGCCTTCCGTCGACCCGACCGTGGAGATCACCTCGCCGGTCGACGGTGCTCGGCTCGACCGCGCGCAGTCCCCGGTGATCGCGGTCGCCGCGACCAACGCGGACACGCTCACCGTCACGCTCGACGGCAAGAAGTCGGCCGTCGGGCGCAAGCTCGACCCGGCCAGGCTGACCGCGGGTCGGCACACCATCTCCGCCCAGGTGACCGGGCCCGAGGGTGCCGCCACCGCGACGAGCACCTTCACCGTGACGGTGAGCCAGGCCGGTCTCGGCTACCTGATCCTCACCTCCGGAGCCGATCCTGGCGCGGTCACGGCGATGACCACCAAGTTGGTCCACGCCCAGTACGCCGAGCTGGCCACCTACGCCGACCGGCAGGCCGGCAAGCTGGTGCCGGCCGAGATCGCCGGCGTCATCGCCGGTGACGCCCGCACCCTCGCCCTCAGGTAGTCCAGCGAGGTGGTCCCCGCCGTCGGCCCGGACGGCGGGGACCAGCGCTTTTCAGCCGACCGGTCCGGCGATCAGGAAGAGCGCAGCGCGTGCTCCGCCTCAGGCACGCCAGACGGTCTGGGAGCCGGCCAGAGCGGCCTCCTGGTAGGGCGTTCGCGCAGAACCCACGGCGACGACCTCCACCGGCCACTTCTGCCCCAGCGACACCCACAGCGTCGACATCACGCCCGAGTACGTCGACAGCTCGTCCGTGCCCTCGGCCACCTGCAACACGTACGTCCACGCCGCCCCGTCGGGTGCGCCGTCGAGCGGGATACGCCAGGCGCGGTGCAGGCCGAGGCCGTGTCGGCGCGGGGCGTCGGCGGCGAGCAGGGCGTCGGCCGGGGCCGGATCCGGGGCGTCCGCCGGGCCGTCGGGCACGAACCGGTACGACGGTGGCGGCACCTGCGCCACGACGGGCACCTCGGCCAGGTCCGGCCCGTCGGGTTCGCCGAGGAAGGTGCGCATCAGGTCGCGTTCCGCTTCGGTGACGCCGACGCCCTGGTACGCCAGGCTGAGCAGGAGGGTGGCGTCGGCCAGGTCCAGCTCGCCCGCGGCGTACTGCTCCCGGACGGTGCCGAGAACGTCGTCGGAGAGCCGGCCCGCGAGCCGTCGGCACACCTCGGCGACCGCCGCGTACGTCTTCGTGTCCATGGTGTTCATTTCTTCTTGTAGTCGCCGAGCTCGGTCCGCGTGACGTTGCCCTGGTCGTCCTCGACCACTCTGATGATCTTGTTGCCCTTCGGGCCCTCCCAGGTCCAGCTCCCGTCGCCGCCGACGTCGGGATTACTGTATCGGGGCGGGTTGCCCATCGGGATTCCCTGCGGCGCGGGGTTCGGCGCCGGCGGGTTGCTGATCACACCCGGGTCGGTCTTGTCCGGCGGGTAGGCGGTGCGGATCTCCCCGTCGGCGAGCACCGTCGTCTTGACCTGCACGCCGTCGACGACACCGACGTAGTCGTAGGCCCACGCCGGGTTGCCGTCCGCGTCCTTGGTCGGGTACGGCCCCTTGGCCGGCGGCCCCTGCTGCGTCACCCGGTGCGCGGCGTCGAGGATCTTCGCCTCGTCCCAGCTCTTCGGGAACTCCGTCTTGTTGGAGAAGCCGGTGCCCGCGAGGTGACCGCCCTGCCGACCACCGTCGCCCTCGATGATGTGCTTCCGGGACGCGTCGCTGTGGTGGATGCCGCCGGCCGGCGGCGGCGTGGTCGGCGCGGGAGGCGGGGTCGGCTTCGCGGGCTTGGTGGAGCCCGACCCCGGGCCGACACCGGGTGGGTGGCCCTGCTGCGTCGCCTGGCCGGTGGCCTGCTGGGCACTGGTGATGCCCTTCGCGGCGTTGATTCCGCCGTAGCTCTTCGGGGGTTTGCCCGCCCCGCCACCGGCACCCGTGCCGCCGCTGCCGCCGCCGGGTTTTCCGGGCTTCGCCATGGACGCCTTATCCGTTCAGGATGCGGGTGAGGTTGGTCAGGCTGGTGATCAGCGCGCCCACGTACATGAGGATGCGCCCCGCCCACTTGACGACGGCGGCCGTGATCTGCGCGGCGATGACCGGGATCGTGACGACGAAGATGGCCTCGACAGCCCAGACGACCACGCGCGCCACCAGGTCGGCGATGAGGTCGCGCACGATGTCACGGGTGAAGGCCACCAGGTTGCCCGCGCCCTCGGTGGCCGCCGCCAGCGCGGCGGAGACCGCGCCGAGCCCGCCGAGGGCCTCGACGTTGTGGTCCATCAGATTGTGGTACGCCACAGCGGCCTGCCCATACCACTCGGGCAGGTCACCGTCCAGGTGCGACCGCAGGTCGTTGGCCATGCCGTGCAGCTCGGCGGCCATGTTGTTCCAGGTCGCGGCGTGCGAGGCGACCACGTCGGGCATGCCGGTGAGCTTGTCGAGCATGTCCCGCAGCGGCTCGAAGTATTCCATCGCCCAGCCCAGACCGTTGGCCAGCAACGCGCTGAACGGATCCAGCACGGTCACCGCCGCGTCCAGCCCGAACGCGGCGCCCGCGAGCAGGTCGTCGACCCAGCCCTCGCTCCGGATCGCGTCGACCAGGCCCTCGACACTGTCGGCCAGGGAGGCGCCCGTCCAGACCTCGCGGGTGGAGGTGACGTCGGCGACCAGCGACATGTCGGTCATCGCGTAGCCCTCACGGGGTCAACTGCTTCCCGACGTTGGTGATCAGGCCGGCGTTGTCGACGTCGACCGCGTCGTAGTCGTCGGCGGTGCGACGCAGCCCGGTGGCGGCCAGCGTCAGGTTCTCCTCGACGCCGGCGAACAACTCGTCCTGCCGAACGTGTTTGCTCTCCAGGACCCCGGCGATCCACCCGCACAGCAACCCGTACGCCGAGTCGTTCTGCGCGATGTGGGCGCTTGCCGCCTTCACCGCCGCGAAGCGTGCGGCCAACGCGTCGATGTTACGCGCGTGGGCGCGGATCTCCTCCGCGTCGACAGCGAAGCCGTCCTCCATCACCAATCACCGCCAGCTTCGGTGGTCGTCGCCGCGCCCCCCGCACCATGATCATCAGGGCAGGAGTCTAACAAGCACCGTCCATCCGGGTGACCCCGTGCCAGGCCCGCCGAACGGGCTCACCGGTCGGCGATGAGGGGGGCGTAGTCGGCGCGGGTGAGCGGTGCGGCGGACAGGGAACCGTCGGCCCGGGGCACACCGAGGGCTCTGCCGTCGCGCAGGAAGGCCACGGTGGTCACGTCCCCCCGGCTGGTCAGGGTGCACACGATCTGCCCGAAGGCGAGGACCTCGTCACTGCGGCCGGCGTCGTCGGCGGGCGCGTCCACGGACACCAGTGCCGTGCTCCCCGACGCCGAGGTCGTCTGGACCCTGGTGGCCGAGCACGGCTGGAGCGGTTCTCCGTTCGCCACCGGGCCGCACCACTGCCCGCCGTGCAGCTTTCGGCCCCCACCGCGCGGCGGTGACGGGTCGTGCGACGACCACGGTCCCGGCGGCATCCTCGGCATCGACCACCTGGACGACGTGACGGTCATCGCCGCCACCGGCGACATCGACATCGACAGCGGCGACACGCTGCGCACCGCCCTGCGGCACGGGGCCGAGGTGGGCAGGCACGTCGTCGTCGACCTGAGCCGGGTGCACCTCACAGGGGGACCAACGCACCCCCGCCACTCCTAACGTATATCGCATTGGGGGGCTTGCGGCAAGACCCCGTTTATGACGCAAAATCGTCGGCCGAAGCCAGATTCGGCCGAAATGGAAGTCATGAATTGGATTCTTTGCCTACCTCCGTGTTCGACCTCCCCGACTCCCTCTCCCCCAAGGCCGACCCGGCACTCATAGCCCGCGACGAGCAGCACTTCGCGGCCATGGCGGAGAACCTCGCGCAGGTGACCGCCGACCTGACCGACCGCCTCGACACCGCGCGCCGGGCCCCCGGCGGCAAGGGTCGGCAGGCGGTGGACCGGGACGACGAGATCCGCCGGCTGAGCGCCCGTCTGCGGGCGCTCAGCCGCTACGGACTGGACCTGTGCCTCGGCCACGTGGTCGAGGCGGGCAACCCCGATCCGGTGTACGTCGGGCGTCGCGGTCTCACCGACAGCGAGGGGCGACGGTTGCTGCTCGACTGGCGGTCCCCCGCTGCCGAACCGTTCTTCGGCGCGACCCACGCCAACCCGATGGGTCTGGCGAGCCGCCGCCGGTACCGCTGGACGCGTGGCCGGATCAGCGACTACTGGGACGAGGTCTTCACCCCGGACGGGTTCGTGGGACACGCCGCCGCGCTCGACGACCAGTCCGCGTTCATCGCCAGCCTGGGCAGCGCCCGGTCGAGCCGGATGCGCGACGTGCTCAGCACCATCCAGGCCGACCAGGACGCCATCATCCGCGCGGGGTCGGCGGGTGCCCTCGTCGTGGACGGCGGTCCGGGCACCGGGAAGACCGTCGTCGCCCTGCACCGCACCGCCTACCTGCTCTACTCCGACCCGCGTCTCGGTCACCGCCGGGGTGGGGTGCTCTTCGTCGGGCCGCACCAGCCCTACCTGGCGTACGTGGCGGACGTCCTGCCCAGCCTCGGTGAGGAGGACGTGCAGACCTGCACCCTGACCGATCTCGTTCCCGAGGGGGCCACGGCGACCGTCGACACCGATCCGGAGGTGGCCCGGTTGAAGTCCTCCGCCCGCCTGGTCGAGGTGATCGACGCGGCGGTCAGGTTCTACGAGGACCCGCCGGGCACACCGATGACGATCACGACCGAGGACGCAGACATCCGGTTGACCGCCGACGACTGGGCCGACGCGTTCGAGGCGCCGGGGCCGGGCACACCGCACAACGAGGCACGCGACGAGATCTGGGAGGAGCTGCTCACGATCCTCGTCGACAGGTACGACGGCGAGATGCCGGACGACGCGCTGCGGGCCTCACTGCTGCGCGACCAGGCGCTGCGGGCGGCCGTCAACAGTGCCTGGCCGGTGCTCGACCCGGCCGACGTCGTCGGCGACCTGTGGTCGGTGCCCGCGTACCTGCGTCGGTGCGCGCCGTGGCTCAGCCCGGAGGAGGTCCGCACGCTGCAACGTGACGACCCCCGCGCCTGGACCGTGTCCGACCTGCCGTTCCTGGACGCGGCACGGCAACGCCTCGGCGACCCGGAAGGGGCGGGGCGCAAGGGTCGGCGCGACCCAGCCGCCGCCGTGGAACGGGACCACATGGCCCGGGTCGTCGACGAGCTGCTCGCCGCCGACGCCTACGACGACGGTGAGGGCCTGCTGGCGATGCTGCGCCAACCGGACCTGCACGAGGTCCTGGTCGACGACTCGGCGCTGCCGGACACCGACCCGGATCTGCTCGCCGGCCCGTTCGCGCACATCGTCGTGGACGAGGCGCAGGAACTGACCGACGCCCAGTGGCAGATGCTGCTGTCGCGCTGCCCGTCGCGCAGTTTCACGATCGTCGGCGACCGCGCCCAGGCCCGGCACGGGTTCACCGAGTCGTGGGAGGAACGCCTCCGCCGGGTCGGGCTGGACCGGATCACCATGGCCTCGTTGACCATCAACTACCGGACGCCGTCGGAGGTCATGGCGGAGGCCGAGCCGGTCATCCGGGCCGTGCTGCCGGACGCCAACGTGCCGACCTCGATCCGCGGCAACGGGCTGCCCGTCGTTCGGGGGCCGGTGTCGGAGTTGAGGTCGATCCTCGACACCTGGCTCGCCGATCACGCCGACGGGATCGCCTGCGTCGTCGGCGACCCGACGTTCCCGCCGACGTCGCGCGTGCGGTCGCTGAGCCCGGAGCGGGCCAAGGGCCTGGAGTTCGACCTGGTCGTCCTCGTCGACCCGGACTCGTTCGGCACCGGCATCGAAGGGGCTGTCGACCGCTATGTGGCCATGACCCGGGCCACTCAGCGACTCGTGATCCTGACCGGTCGCTGACGCGCTGTCGCTGTCGACGGTGATGCCACCGGGGCATCTTGATGCCTCGGTGGCATCAGGCTCGATCTCGGGTGCGCTCGGTCAGCCCGCGTGTATCGTCGTGCTCTTCGGCCGCCGAGCGCGGCCGGAGGCCACGAAGGCCCCGCTCAACCGCCCTGCAACGACTCCCGCACGTGCCGGCGAGCGTGATGGATCCGGGACTTCAGCGTGCCTACCGGGATGCCCAGTTGCCCGGCGATCTCCTGGTAGTCGAGCTGACACATGTCGCGCAGCACGAGAGCCGTCACCAGCTCCGGCCGATGGGCCTCCAGCCGGTCCAGCGCGTCGAGGAGATCGAGGCGGGATCCGGCGATGACGCTCGTCGTACGGGGATCGACCACGTCGACGGGCAGCGACGCGCTCGGCACCTCGGCGGCGCGTCGCCGCAACGACCGGTAGGTCTGCCGGGCGCAGTTGGCGACCACGGTGTGCAACCAGGTCGAGAACAACGACCGACCCTCGAACCGCTCGATGTGCCGGGCGACCTGCATCAACGCGTCCTGCGCGGCCTCCTCGGCGTCCTGCCGGCAGGGCAGGAAGCGGCCACACTGTTCAAGGACCCGCGGACCGATCGCGGCCAGCAGCTCGTCGAGGGCGGCGCGGTCGCCGGCCGCCGACCGCCGGGCCAGCTCCTCGGTGTCGAATCCGATCCCCACCAGCGCTCCCCCGTTCATGGGCGTCACCGGTGTCCCGGTCGTCGGATAATACGGTCGTGTCCATCCCGCCACAGGTCGGTCGCTACCGCATCGCGCACCCGGTCGGCGCCGGCGCGTTCGCCACCGTCTGGTTGGCGTACGACGACGAGCTGCGGTCGCCGGTGGCGGTGAAGGTGCTCGCCGACAACTGGTCGCAGCGGGCCGACATCCGGGGGCGCTTCCGCCAGGAGGCCCGGTTCATGCGGCAGGTCGACTCGGACCATCTGGTCCGGGTGCTGGACGTCGGTGAGCTGCCCGACGGCCGGCCGTACCTGGTGATGACGTACGCCGCGGGCGGCAGTCTCGCCGACCGACTGGACGACGGGCCGATGCCGGTGCGCGAGGCACTGCGCGTCGCCGCCGACATCGCGCGGGCGGTGGCCGTCCTGCATGACAACGGTGTACTGCACCGCGACCTCAAACCCTCCAACGTCCTGTTCGACACCACCGCGGCCGGGGATCGGGTGCTGGTCGCCGACCTGGGGTTGGCCAAGACCCTCGCGCACGCCTCCGGGTTCACCGTGCTCGCCGGCACTCCCGCCTACATGGCGCCCGAGCAGCTCGTCCCCGGCGGTGGGCTCGACGTGCGCGCCGACGTGTACGCGATCGGCGCCCTGACGCATCACATGCTCACCGGGTCGCCGCCGGGGCGACCGGCGACACCGCGCGCGTCCGCCGCCGTCGAGCGGGTCGTCCGCCGGGCACTGCACCGCGACCCGGACCGCCGTTGGCCGACCGCCGCCGCGTACGCGGAGGCGCTGGAAGGTCTGCTCGCCACGCGGCAGGTCACGGTCCGACCACCCCCGCACCGGGTCCGCCGGTCCGTCGCCGCCGTCGGCGTCGTGGCCGCTGCGCTGGTCATGGCGGGGTCCGCCGACCCTCCCACCGCGCCGCATGGCTGGGCGCGGGTGGGCGACGCGACCGGCACCGTCTCGGTGGCCGTGCCGGACGGCTGGGCGAGGCACCTGCGCGACAGGGGTTGGAACCCTGCGGTGATCGGTCTGACCGAGGTACGCCGTCCGGGCCTGCTCGTCGGGGCGGATCTCACCGAGTGGTCCGACGTCGACAGCGCGGCACCCGGCGTCTTCGTCGGAGTGAGCCGTGCGCTGCCCACCACGGACCGGCCGACGCTGCCCGACCACAGCGAATGCACCGATGCCTCCGGGCGAGCGGTCACCGTCGGCGCCCTCAGCGGAACCGTGCGGCACTGGGCGCGCTGCGGAGGCACCGAGAGGTCCTTCAGCGAGGTCACCCTGGCCGGCGCGGGAGGCTCCTTCGGCGTGTACGTCCAGGTCAAACAGACCGACGGCGTCGACCGCACCGACGAGGTCCTCGACACGCTGCGGCTGGACGATCCGCTGCTCCCGCAAGGCTAGAACCGTTCCCAGTTGCCGGCGTAGTCCATCATGCGCCACCGGCGGGTCTCGGTGCCGCCGTCGAGCTTGCGGACGGTGGCCTCCACGTGGAAATCCACGATCCGGTACGAGACGAACGTCATCACTCGGTCGCCGGACGGGCTCGGGTCGTCCCCCTTGATGACCGGCCGCGCGAACCGCTCCTTGCCGTCGTAGGCGAGTTGGACGGGCACCAGCGCCTGCCGCCGTGCCGCGCCGGGGTTGCCCAGTTCGACGAGGACGAGGGCGTCCTCGGTCGCCGGGGCGTCCGCCGGCTCCTCGCCGATGAAGTCGGCGTACGCGGGGCGCGCGCCTCCGGGCAGGATCCGGCAGGGCACGTCCAGGCCGTTCGAACCGTTGCGGAACCTCACGAACTCGTCGGACTCGCCGCAGAAGTCCAGACTGCGGATCACCGCGTTGGGCCAGTCCGTCCGCCTCATCTCGCTCAGAGAACCGGCCGGTTTGGTGGTGCGGGTGACCGGAGCGCCCGGGGTGGACGTGCGGGTGACCGGAGCGCTCGGAGACGAGCCGGGGGTCGTCGGAGCGCTCGACGCCGACGGGCTCGCGGTGGCCGACGGAGAGCCGGCGGGTGCCGCGTCACCGCCGACCCGTTCGACGGGTGCGCTGCACCCGGCGACGACCATGGGGATGAGCAGCATCCCGGCAAGCAGCTTGGCGCGCATGGTTGGTCCTCTCCTCTGCGGGCTCTGTCACAGGGTTGGATGCACCGGCACGGGCAGTGGTTCACGCGAACGGACACACTGCCCTCCTCCTCAGGTCGTAAACGCAATGCCGTCCTGCGCCAGATGGTTCGGGCCGATCGCTCGAACAGGCTGGGACCAGGCACCGGGTGACGCCGCACGGACCTGCTCCGGACACCCGTTGCGCCTGGGAAGGCACTGCAGACCATGCGCTCTCGCACTGTTCCGCGATCCCGCTCACCCCGACCCGCACGACTGGTCGCCCGACTCGGGGCGGTGCTGACGGCCGTGGTGGTCGTCGCCGTGACCACCGCGGGCTGCGGCGCGTCGCCCGGCGACCCGGCCCCGTCCGCCGGCATCCCGGCCGCTCCGGCCGCCGCGAACGGGACGGACCCCGCGCTGACCGGCGCCGACGTCACCGCCTGGCTTGACGGCCTGCTGCCGGCCGCGCTCGACCGGACCGGCATCGCGGGGGCCACTGTCGCCGTCGTGCACGACGGCACAATCGTCACAACCCGGGGGTACGGGTACGCCGACACCGGTGACGGCGGCACGGGGGCCGTACCCGTCGACCCGGACCGGCACCTCTTCCGGATGGGGTCGGTGTCGAAGCTCGTCACCGCCACCGCCGTCCTGCAACTCGTGCAGGACGGGAAGCTCGACCTCGACGCCGACGTCGAGACGTACCTCGACTTCGACCTTCCGCGCAGCTACGAGCGGGCGGTGACCCTGCGGCACCTGCTGACCCACACCGCCGGCTTCGAGGAGCGGATCGCGGGCCTCATCGGCACCGACGGCGGCACCGTCGACCTGCGCAAGGCCCTGGTGACCGACCCACCGGAGCAGATCTACGAGCCGGGCACCGTCCCGGCGTACTCCAACTACGGCAACGCCCTCGCGGGCTACATCGTCGAACGGGTCAGCGGGACGCGCTTCGAGGAGTACGTCCAGCGCAACGTGCTCGACCGGGCGGGCATGCCGTCGTCGACCTTCGAGCAGCCCCTACCGGCGGCGCTGCGCGACCGGATGTCCGAGGGGTACGACACCTCCACCGCACCCGCCGCGCCGTTCGAGATCGTCGGTACGCCCCCGCCCGGCGCGTTGACCGCGCCGGCGACGGACATGGCGCGGTTCATGCTCGCCCAGCTCGGCGAGCCGGTGGGCTTCGCGCCCCTGCTGGACCGGGCGACCCGGGAGCTGATGCAGCGTCCGGCACTCGACGCGACGGCGCTGGGCACCCTGGCCGACGGGCCCCGGATGACCCTCGGCTTCTTCGAGGAGGACCGCAACGGCCACCGGATCCTCGGCCACGGCGGCGACACCAAGTACTTCCACTCCCACCTGCAGATCTACCCCGACGACCGGGCCGGCATCTTCCTCGCCCTCAACAGCAACGGTTCCGGCGCCCTCGACAGCCACGAGCTTCGTGAGGCGGTCGTACACGGCTTCGCCGACCGCTACTTCCCCGCCCGCACCGGGCAACCGGGCACGGGCGTCGACGCGGCCACCACCGCCCGGCACGCCGAGTCGGCCGCCGGCACGTACGAGTCCTCGCGGGCGATGCGGAGCACCTTCCTGACGGCGATCGGCCTGGTCGGTCGGACGACGGTCAGCGTCGCCGACGGTCACCGCCTGCGGTTCGAGCCGGGTCCGCTGTCGGACTCCCCCGCCCTCTACGAGGAGGTGGCGCCGTGGGTCTGGCAGGAGGTCGGCGGGCAGCGCACCATCGCCATGCGGGCCACCGGCGACCGGGTCGAGGCGATCAGTTTCGACTCCGCGTTCACGTTGTTGCCGGTCGAGCCCGCCCGCGCCTCCGGAGTCGCCATCCCGGTGCTGGCCCTGTCGACCGTCGTGCTGCTCCTCACCGTTTTGGCCTGGCCGGTCGGCGCGATCGTCCGCCGTCGGCTCGGCGGCGCACCTCGCGAGCGGGCCGGGCGTACCGCGCGGATCCTGAGCCGCGTCGCCGTCGCCGGCACGCTGCTCGCGTTCGCCGGTTGGGTGCTCAGCATCGGCAGCATCATGAGCCTGCAGGACGTACCCGGGCCCGCCCTGCGCGGCATCCAGGCGCTGCAACTCGTCGGTCTGCTCGGCGTGCTGCCCGCCGGGGTCCGGTTGGCCGACGACGTCCGACGCCACGTCGGCTGGCGACGGATCGTCGGCAGCGGCCTGATCCTGGTCGCCCTCGTCGGGGCGGGCTGGTTCGCCGTGGAGTTCCGGCTGCTCGCGCCTAGCATCTCCTACTGAACGCCCGACCCGGAACGATCCGGAGCAAGGACGCGAACCGCATGAGCGACCACACCGGCACCGAACCCGGCACACCACGACTGACGAGGTGGCTCGACGGTCGGCTCACCCGACTCGGGGTGACCGGCGTGTTCGCCCGCGACTGCCTGCTGGCGGCGGTCCTGACCGTTCTGACGTTCGTGCTGCTGACGGTGCTGTTCCGGTTCGTGGCACCGGGGGACGGGGTGTCGTTCGACCCGACGCGGGCCTGGCTGGTCATCGCCGTCTGCTGCGCGCAGGCGATGCTGCTGTGCCTGCGTCGGGTCCGGCCACTGCTCTGCCTCGCGCTCGTCGTCGGCCTTCAGCTGCCCATCAACGGCCTCTCCCTGCCGGAGGTGACCATCCGGGGCATCGCGCCGTTCGTCGTGGCGTACACCGTCGGTTCCTCGTTGTCGGTGCGGCGCGCGTTGCCGGCCGTCGGCGTGGCCGTGCTGGCGGAGTCGGTCGGGGCCGCCGTCGTGGTGACCCCCGACCTGCTGACCGGCGTCGCGTACGTCTCGGCGAGCGCCCTGACCTATGCCGGCGCGACGTTCGTCGGCAGCTACGTGGCCACCTACCGGCGCTACGTCGACCTGGTGCGGCTGCGGGCCGACGAGGCGATCCGGGAGCAGCGCACGAAGGTCCAGGCGGCCATCGGCGCGGAGCGCTCCCGGATGGCCCGGGAACTGCACGACGTGGCCGCCCACCACCTGTCCGGTGTGGTCGTGCAGGCGGCGGCGGTGGAGCGGCTGATCGACCGCGACCCGGCGGCCGCGAAGGCGGGGGTGGCGTGGATCCGCAGTCAGGGCAAGGAGACCCTGGACAACCTGCGGCTGGTCGTCGGTGTGCTGCGCGGGCGTCCGGGGCACGAGGACGGCGACGGCGCCACCCCGGTGCCCGGGCTGGACACGCTCGACGAACTGGTCGACACCGCGGGCGGCCTCTCCGGGCCGGTCGAACTCGTCCGGGAGGGGCAGCCACGTGCGGTGTCGCCGATCGCCGACGTGGCGCTCTACCGGATCGCGCAGGAGTCGCTCAGCAACGCCCGTCAGCACGCGCCCGAGGCGCCGGTACGGGTGGCACTCCGCTTCCTGCCCCGCTCGGTGACGCTGGAGGTGGTGAACGAACCGGCCAGCCCACGATCCGGACCGACCACCCGGACCGGCGGCGTCGGCCTGGTGGGCATGCGCGAACGCGCGCAACTGATCGGGGCGTCGTTCGCGGCCGGCCCGACCCCGGCCGGCGGATGGTCGGTCACCACGACGCTGCCGACGAACGGTCCCGTCGCGTCACACTTGAGGGAAGAGGCAACCAATTGATCAGGGTGATGCTCGTCGACGACCAGGCGATCGTCCGCGCCGGCTTCCGGGTGATCCTGGAGGACGCGGGAGACATCGAGGTCGTCGCGGAGGCGTCGAGCGGGTCCGCCGCCGTCGAGCTGGCCCGCCGACTGCAACCGGACGTCATCTGCATGGACGTCCGGATGCCGCACGGCGACGGGCTGAGCGCGACCCGGCAGATCCTCGCCGACGCGTCCGGTACGCCGCCCGCGGTGCTCGTCGTGACGACGTTCGACCTCGACGAGTACGTCTTCGGCGCGCTGGAGTCCGGCGCCAGCGGGTTCATCCTCAAGGACTGCGAACCGGAGGACCTCGTCGAGGCGATCCGTCGACTCGCCGGCGGGTACGGGCTCGTCGACCAGGCCGTCACCCACCGGGTCATCTCGGAGTTCGCGAGACGCACCCCCGCTCCGGCGTCGGACGCCGCGGCGGCACACCAGCTCACCGCGCGGGAGACCGAGATCGTGGAGCTGCTCGCGCAAGGTCTGTCCAATGTCGAGATCGCCGATCGGCTGTTCATCGAGACGAGCACCGTCAAGTCGCACCTCGGGCGCGCCATGGCGAAGATCGGCGTACGGGATCGGTTGCAGACCGTGGTGTGGGCGTACCAGAACGGGGTGGTCCGACGGTGACGGCCGCCGGCGCCTTCCACCTGGCGTCGACAGTGGACACCCGGGGAGTACGATCCCGCTCACACCTCAGTGTGGTGACCTCCAGCTCTCGACCCCTCGATAGGAGCCTGGCATGGCCGGTCCGGACCCCGAACTCGCCGCGAAGCTTCAGCCCGACGTGCCGCACGCGGCGCGGATCTGGAACTACTGGATGGGCGGGAAGGACAACTTCCAGTCCGACCGGGCGGCCGGCGACGCCGTGGCCGAGGTCTACCCGGAGATCGTCGTCATGGCGCAGCAGTCCCGCGTGTTCCTGGTACGGGCCGTCCGGTACCTCGCCGCCGAGGCGGGTATCCGGCAGTTCCTCGACATCGGCACCGGCCTGCCCACCATGCAGAACACCCACGCGGTCGCCCAGGGGATCGCGCCGGACTCCCGGATCGTCTACGTCGACAACGACCCGATGGTGCTGGTGCACGCGCGGGCACTGCTGGCCAACACGACCACCGAGGGTGTCACCACCTACGTGCCCGCCGACTACCACGACCCGGAGAAGATCCTCGCCGAGGCCGCGCAGACGCTCGACTTCGACCAGCCCGTCGCCGTGATGTTCATGGGCGTACTGGGCTACGAGCCCGACCTCGACGTGGTGCGCTCGATCGTCGAGCGGACGATGGCCGCGATGCCGTCCGGCAGCCACCTGGTGCTCTGGGACGGCACCGACACCAGTCCGGAGGTGGTCTCCGGGGCCGAACGGCTGGCGCAGAGCGGCGGCGTCCCGTACATCCTGCGCAGCCCGGCGGACCTCGACACCTGCTTCGCCGGGCTGACCAAGGTGGAGCCCGGCCTGGTGCCGATCCCCCTGTGGCGGCCGGAGGACCCCGACGCCAGCGGTATCGACGCGTACGGCGCCGTGGCCCGCAAGCCCTGACCGCCGCGACTCCGCCCCGCCTCCGCCGTCAGGGCGGGAGCGGGGCGGAGTCGTCTCAGCGGGCGCAGCTCAACGTCAACTCGTCCGGCACCGCACCGGCCGCCACGAGCACACCGAACGTCGTCGACCCGTCCAGCGCCAGCGCCCCGTTGTACGAGGCGTTGCGGACCGTGACGTCGACACCGACGGTCTCGGCCACGCCACCCCAGACCGACTGGACACGCTCGTCACCGGACCACCGCCAGGACACCCGCCACCGGTCCAGTGGTTCACTCCCGGTGTTGCGGACCGTGACCGTGGCGACGAAGCCGCCACCCCAGCGCGCGTCGATGGTCGCCGTCGCGCGGCAGGAGGTCAGCGGAGCGGTCCGCGCCGACCCGATCATGTACGGGTCCCGTCGGCCCTCGACGTCGGTGAACCGGTACCAGTACTCCGTGGCCGGCGCCAGCCGGTCGATGGTGACAGTGCCGTTGCGCTCCGCCGTCCCGGAGGTCGCCGAGGCGACCGGCGCCCGCCACTGCTGGGCGTCCTCGCGGTCGGCGAAGAGGCTGACTGTCATCGGCGGGTCGTAGCCGCAGGGCGGACGGAAGAAGATCCAGTAGGAGATGGTCACGCTCGTGGTGGTGACCCCGCTGACGTTCGCCGTGATCGGCAACGCGGGCGGGCACGCGACCGTCGGCGTGGGCATCGGTGACGTCGTGGTCAAGGGTGTGGCCCCTGTCGGCTCTGTGGCCCCTGTGGCGGCGTTCGCCCCACCCAGGACGGCGAGCGCCACGGTCGTGACGGCGAGGAACATGCGAAGCATCGGAACCTCCGGTGGTTACCGGGCACCGATGACCGAGGTGGTAGCCGGTGCCGCGCTCGGGTCGCCGGTCGCCGACCAGGACCGCCCGGCACGGGTGACTGACCACCTCGTGCGTCCCGTGGACCGGAGAAGGTGTGGTGCGCGCTGGCTCCCGAGCACGACCGAACCACAGCATGTCAGTCGACGAACATCGATGCAAGGCGGTCGCGTCAGCCGCGCGGGAAGGCCGGTGGGGTCATCTCGGCACAGGCTGACGGCACCACGACGCAACCCTCGTGATGGTGTAATGCGTCGGTCCCGCTCGCCCAAGCGAATCAGAGGGTGGCCCCGTGCGCCAACAGCAGCCGACAACCGCCGGAATCGTCGTCGGCATGCTCCTCGCCGCCTTCCTGATCGGCACGCCGGCGCCGGCTCACAGCGCCGGTCCGGCACCGGCGGCGGCGATGCCGCTCACGCAGCACGTCAACCCGTTCATCGGCACCGGTATGAGCAACGCGCCGGAACCCGTGCCCGGCGGCGCCGGTGGCAGCACGGTGCCGGGGCCGGTGCTGCCGTTCGGGATGGTGCAGTTCAGCCCGGACACGCCCCTCGCCTCGCCGTCCGGCTACCGGGACACCGACACCACCGTCGAGGAGTTCAGCCTCACCCACTTCAACGGTGCCGGGTGCGCCAACAACGAGGACATCGGCATCCTGCCGATCACCGGACGGGTGACTACCTCGCCCGGCACCACGTGGACGTCGTACGCCGGGAAGTACAGCAAGGCCAACGAGGTGGCGGCACCGGGGTACTACCGGACCGTCCTGGACAACTACGGCGCGACCCAGGTCGAACTCTCCTCCACCCGCCGGAGCGCGGCGATGCGGCTGACCTATCCGTCATCGGAGAAGAACGCGCAGGTCCTGTTGAACACGAGTCGCAACGCGACCGGTCAACGCAGCGGCTCGATCAACATCACTGGTCGCACGGTGACCGGCACGTTCACCGGTGGCGGTTTCTGCCACTCCACGAAGACGTACCAGATCTTCTACTGGATGGAGTTCGACCGCACCCCGACGGCCTCCGGCACCTGGCTTGACAACACGGTCTCGCCGGGTTCGACCGGGACCAGCGGCGTCCGCTCCGGCGGCTACCTCACGTTCGACGCCACCACGAGCCGGGTCGTCCAGGTGAAGATCGGGATCTCGTTCGTCAGCCTGGCCGGGGCACAGGCCAACCTCGCAGCGGAGCATCCCGGCTTCGCGTTCGACACGGTACGCGCGAACGCCGACAGCGAGTGGAACGCCATCCTCAACCGGGTCCAGGTGGCCGGCGGAAGCGCGGTCGACCTGCAGAAGTTCTACACGGCGCTGTATCACGTGCTGGTCAACCCCAACCTGGCCAGCGACGTCGACGGAAAGTACCGCGGCTTCGACGACCAGATACACAGCGCGAGCCATCCGGTGTACCAGAACTTCTCCGGCTGGGACATCTACCGGTCGTGGGCCGCGCTGATCGCGCTGGTCGCGCCCGTCGAGGCGAGCGACATGGCCAAGTCGATGGTGCTCGCCGGACAGCACGGCGGCCTACTGCCCAAGTGGTCGCAGAACAACAACGAGCACGCCGTGATGATGGGCGATCCGGGCCCGATCGTCGTGTCCAGCATGTACGCGTTCGGTGCCCGGAACTTCGACACCGGGGCGGCGCTGACCCTCATGGACCGCAGTTCGTACGGCGGCACGATGCAGGGAATTCCGCTCCGCGCCCGGCAGGAGGGCTACGTCGCGCGGCAGTACGTCCACGAGAACGCCGCCGACTCGCTGGAGTATTCGGCATCCGACTTCGCCGTCGCGCAGTTCGCCCGCGCGCTGGGCGACACCGCGAGATACAACGCGTACATCCGGCGGTCGCAGTGGTGGCGCAACCTCTACTACCCGCCGTCCGGCTACCTTCAGGACCGCAACGGGGACGGCACCTGGCCAACGCCACTCGATCCGGTCAGCCAGACGGGGTACGCGGAGGGCAACGCGACCCAGTACACGTGGATGGTCCCGCACAACTACCGCGGGCTGATCGAGCTGATGGGCGGCCGGCAGACCGCCGTGCAACGGCTCGACCACCATTTCACACAGCTCAACGGCGGCCTGGGCAGCCCGTACTTCTACATCGGCAACGAACCCGAGCACGGCGTGCCGTGGATCTACCACTTCGCCGGCGTACCCGCCAAGACCAGCGCCGTGGTGCGGCGGGTGGTGACCGAGTCGTTCACCACCGGCACCGGCGGTCTGCCCGGAAACGACGACCTCGGCGCCACGTCGTCCTGGTTCGTGTGGGCGGCGCTCGGCATGTACCCGACGACGCCGGGCAGCGACACGCTGGCCCTGCACGGCCCGTTGTTCCCCTCGATCCTCATCGACCGGCCCACCGGCGACATCCGGATCGACGCCACGAACGCCGGGAAGGACAACCCGTACGTGCAGGGGTTGTCCGTCGACGGGACCGGGACCTCCCGTCCATGGTTGCGGTACGCGGACATCGGCGCCGGAGCGACGCTGAGCTACACGATGGGCGGGAGCCCGTCGAACTGGGGGACGGACCCCGACGACGCGCCGCCGTCGCTCGATGACGGGTTCAGCCCGCCGCCCGCGCCCGACCTCGGCCCGAACCTCGCCGCCGGACGTCTCGCGACCGGATCAACACCCTGCGCGCCTGACGAGGCCCCGGCCATGGCGTTCGACGGCGACCTGGGCACCAAGTGGTGCACCCTCGCGGCCGAACCCAAGGTGCTCCAGGTGGACCTCGGCACGACGCAGGACGTCACCGGGTTCGTGCTGAAGAACGCCGGTCTGGCCGGCGAGTCGACGGACCTGAACACCCAGAAGTACACCATCTCGACCTCGACCGACGGGACGACCTGGTCCACGAAGGTCAACCCGCTCTTCCGGCTGCGGGTGAGTCGCAGCTACTACCCGATCGCCACCACACCGGCACGGCACGTGCGCCTCACCATCACGGAGGCCAACAGTGTCGGGGGCGCCGCCGCCCGCATCCCGGAATTCGAGGTGTACGGAACCGGCGGCGGCCCGACGAACCTGGCGCGCGGTGGCGCGGTCACGGCCGCCCCCTCCTGCACCGCCGACGAAGGTCCGGAAAAGGCGGTCAATGGCACGGTCGACGGCGGTGTGACGGACAAGTGGTGCGCGTCCGGCACGGACAGGTGGCTGAGTGTGGACCTGGGCGCCGCCCGCCCGCTGACCACGATCACCGTGCGGCACGCCGGAGCCGGTGCCGAGACGCCGGCCTGGAACACCCGCGACTACGACCTACGGGTGTCCGAGGACGGTGACACCTGGACGACTGTCGCCCAGGTGCGTGGCAACACGGCGAGCGTGACCCGGCACGGCATCGCGGTCAGCGGCCGCTACGTCCGGCTCGATGTGCTGGTGCCTGCCCAGAACACCGATGCCTCGGCGCGCATCTACGAGCTGGAGGTCTACGGCCTCAGGTGATCGAGTTGTAGACCGGGACCCAGCCCAGGCTCTGCCCGGTGGAGGAGAAAACTTCGATCTTGCGGACCACCGAGCCCGGCGTGCTGGCCGCGACACTGTTGCCGACCCCGATCCCGCCGACGGCGATGAGCTTGCCCTCGGTACGGATCTGGCCCGCGCCGCTGCGCCGGATGATGACAGTGTCGGCCGGGGCCTGGTAGGGGACGGCCGCCTCCACGGCGTTCCACGCCAGCGTGACGTCGACCGAGGCGATGTCCACGAAGATCGCCGGGTGTGACGGGTGCGCCTGACGCAGATGGTTGCCCACCACGACCGCCTTGGTGGAGCCCTGGTGCACGGCGACGCAGCTCACCGCCCGGCTCGCGTTCGGGTTCTCCACCCGGTTGCCGACCACTGTGACGTCCCGGGCGGACAGCACGTTGATGTGGCCGATGCAGTTGGTCGCCACGTTGCCGGTGATCGAGACGCCGACGGCTTGACCCGACCGCGGCAGAGAACCGCGCGCGCTACCGTCGACCTCGATGGCCCGCAGTTGGCAGCCGATCACGGTGTTGTCCGCGACCACCAGGTTCGTCACCTGCTGCGTGTAGACACCGGCCTGGCCACACTCGGTGATGGTGTTGCCGGAGATGACGGTGCGATCGGCGCCGAACCACACGTTGATGCCGTCGTAGTACTTCGACTCCGCGCGCCAGACGCCGCCCCAGTCCTCGGCTTCCTGCGACGACAGCCAGTCCATCGCCACGTGGTTGTCGGTGATCCGCACGTCGTGACCGTTGCTGGCGATGCCGAGCCGGACATCCTCGGTGGTGCAGTTCGTGATGAGGATGTCGTTGGACGTGCCGGGGGTGTTGTCCCACACGCTGATGCCGGTGTGCCGGAACCCGCGCGACACCACGCCGTCGACCACGACGCCGGTCGACGCGGTGATGACCAGACCGCTGTACCAGTACGTGGCGGCGTTGTCGACGAGGTTGAGCCCGAGCACCTTCAGGCGGTGACAGCCCTGGATCTGGAGCACACCGCGGACCTGGTCCTTCACCGTCACCGGGGTGGCGTCGACCAGGACCAGGGTGGCCCCGTAGCCCCGCAACGCGGTGTCGGTCAGCCCGGAGAGCGT
Source organism: Micromonospora sp. WMMD1155 (assembly GCF_029581275.1). Lineage (NCBI taxonomy): Bacteria > Bacillati > Actinomycetota > Actinomycetes > Micromonosporales > Micromonosporaceae > Micromonospora > Micromonospora sp. WMMD1155. Next base: position 5,603,638 of record NZ_CP120742.1, on the reverse strand, counting down.
CACCCGGTCACTGACCCGGTAGGTCCGGCCTGCCGGAAACACCACGCCCTTGTTCGGCGTGGCCGCCCGGGCGGCGTCGAACGCCGCCTGGATCGCCGCGGTGTCGTCGGTGACCCCGTCGCCAACAGCGCCATGCGCGAGAACGGAGATCCACCCGTCGTCCGTGACGGGTATCGCCGCCTCAGCCGGCTTGGCCACCAACACGGCCCCACCCGCGAGGGTCGTGGCCGCCAGGCCGGCGCGCAGAGCCGTACGTCGTCCCATCAACGTCATGTGATCGCCTCCCGTGAAACGTGCCCAATCACCATCGCCGCGGACCCTATCCGTCTTGTCTCGACCTGTGGGGGCACGCGTTTCCGGGAGGGCGTCCCACCCGGGAGGAGAGGCCGTGCGCAGGCCGGTCGAGCATCGTCCTCCTCCTCTTCGCCGGACGGACACGCACTGGGCGCCCACACCGACGATGATCCATCGTTGTCTATCACTTCGGACGTGGGAGCACACCATGCTCGACAGAAGCAGCAGGACCCGGCGACCCCGGACGACGAGGGCATTGATCGCGGCAGCCGCCACCGCAGCGTTGGCCGCCCCCGTTCTCACCGCGCCGACGCCGGCCGCAGCCGCCGTCAGCCGGGCCGAACTGGCCCTTCGCTGGGCACCGATCCACTACCAGGACGTCGACGCCACCGGGAGCCACGCGCTGGGTGGCCGATCCGACTACATCAGCAGAGTCGACTTCGACGGTGACCTCGACGGTCGCAACAACTGGGACCGGGCCGGCCAGGCGGGCACCACACTCGCCGCCCACGCCTACTACTCGGTGGTGGAGACGAGCACCCACTGGTACATCACGTACCTCTTCTTCCACCCCCGCGACTGGACGGACCACCCGTTCTTCGAGACCGAGCACGAGAACGACGGCGAGGGCGCGCTGTTCGCCATCGAGCGCGACGGCTCCACCTACGGCGTCCTCCGTTCGGCCGTCACCGTCGCGCACAGCGACTTCTTCTCGTACACGCCAGCCGGCAGCACCTGGACCAGTGGCCGGGAGAGCATCGACGGCACCCTGCAGTTCCAGGCGTCACCGCACGACGCGTTCCAGCATCCGGTGACGGCACAGGAGGCTCAGGGCCATGGCCTGAAGGCGTACCCGCAGTACGCCATCAACGGCGACGGGCTCATCTACTACCCGTCGACGGTCGCCGAGACGCCGAGCAGCAGCAACGACCGGGACGTGCGGTATCAGCTGATCGACATCTTCGCCGACGGCGGGCTGTGGGCGCAGCGGTCCAATCCGAGCCTGTTCGCCGGCCTCGGCACGTTCGCCGGCGACACGTCCGGCGACTGCGGCGTCGGCACCTGGAGTTGTTCGACCAACTCGGCGAACGCGCCCTGGGGCTGGGACGACGGCAACGACATCCCGGCGCGCGGGGAGATCGCCGGCGACCCGGCGAAACTGTCCGCGGAGTACTTCACGGTGCCGGCGGGCCTGGCGCGCACCTACACCTACAACCCGTACGCCACCGCGGCGGCGGCACTCGCCGAGGCGGCGAGGACGGCACCGCCGACGATCGACTGACGCCTCCGTCGCCCCGGTGACGGGCATTCCGCACGCTTCACCGGGGCGACGAGGCCACCCGGACCCGGTCGCTCTCGTTGTCGGAGAGGAACAACGCCAGCGCGTGCCCCTGCTCCTCCACGGCCGTGCGGTGGGACCGGCTGAGGTCGGTCAGCGGAACGACGGTCACGGTGCCCGCCTCGACGGTCCAGGTCGCGGCGACCCGGCCGTCGACGAGCACCACGCGTTCGCCGGCCACCGAGAGGAGGCGGTGCGCGTCGTCGATGATCCGGCTGCGGTCGTCGTAGCCGAGGATGGCGTTGTCGAACGCCGGCAGGAACCGCACCGGCGCGGGGGTCTCCGGGTCGGGGCGCGGCGCGTCGGGCAGATCGATCAGCGTCCGGCCACGCTCGTCACGAAAGGTCACCAACTCGTCGCGCATCCCGGCGACGGCGGCGGGCAGACCGGCGAGGCCGCACCAGGCGCGCAGGTCGGCGGTGGCGGCCGGCCCGAACGCGGCCAGATAGCGGCGGACGAGCACCCGCCCGACCGGATCCGACCCCTCCGGGGCCGACGGGTCGACCTCCCGGCCCACCCACGCGGAGAGCAGAACGTGTCGCACACCCCCCTTCGCACGCCACACGCCGCGCGGCGGTAGCTGGACCAACGGGAGGAGCGCGACGGCCATCTCGCCCAACGCCCGTGGCTCCGCCGCCGCCCAGCGCTCGGCGAGCGCCCGCCCGATCTCCGGCATCGAGCGCGGCTCGCCGTCGGCCAGCACCTTTCGGGCCGCTACGGCGAGGTCGTCGAGGTCGACGCCGTTCAGCTCGCCCCGGTAGGCCCCGAGCACCCGTTGGCGCAGCATGGCGTCGTGACGGGACCGCCAGGCCACGGCGTCGTCGGCGACGACCAGGTGGACGGTGCGACGCATCAGGTGGGTGCGCACCACGTGTCGCTCGGTCAGCAGGTGCGACAGCACCGCCGGGTCGAAGGCCTCCAGCCGCGACCAGAGCCCGACGAACGGCTCCTGCGGCTCCTGCGCCTGGAGACCGCCGAGGTGCGCGACGGCGTCGAGGACCGGCATCTCGGCGCGATCGAGGAGCAACTGCCGGGCGAGCGTCGCGCGGTTGAGCGCCCGCGAGTCGAGAACGGTCACTCCGTCATTCTCCGCGCCGGGGCGACAATTTCCGCCCAGGCGGTTCGGCACGACAGGTGCCGACTTGATCAACTGCCGGAGCCGGCGCCTGGGTGCCAAAAACTTTTGTGCGGTTCCTACAACTGAGCGACTGTTGGTTCGGTGGTTGCGCCATAGCGCTGGCCGTCGCCAGCCGGAAAGGTGATCACTGCTGGGAGCCGTCGTCTCGCGGCACGCAGTTCAAGGTCTAGCTAAGGGGTCAGTCGGGTGTTCAACCGTGTCGCCATCGTCAACCGTGGTGAAGCCGCCATGCGGCTCATCCACGCGGTCCGCGAGTTGGCCGCGGAGACCGGCATCCAGCTCGAAACCGTCGCGCTCTACACCGACGTCGACCGCACCGCCACCTTCGTCCGAGAAGCGGACATCGCGTACGACCTCGGTCCGGCGTCCGCCCGCCCGTACCTCAACCTCCAGGTGCTGGAACGCGCCCTGATCGAGACCGGGGCGGACGCCGCCTGGGTCGGCTGGGGTTTCGTCGCCGAGGATCCGGCGTTCGCCGAACTGTGCGAGAAGATCGGCGTCACCTTCGTCGGGCCGAGCCCGGACGCCATGCGCCAACTCGGTGACAAGATCGGCTCCAAGCTGATCGCCGAGGAGGTCGGCGTACCGGTCGCGCCGTGGAGCCGCGGCGCGGTCGAGACCCTGGCCGCCGCCCGGACGGCGGCGGCCGAGATCGGTTACCCGCTGATGCTCAAGGCGACCGCGGGCGGCGGCGGGCGCGGCATCCGGGTGATCCGCAACGAGGCCGAGCTGGACGACGCGTACGAGCGGACCAGCCAGGAGGCGGCGCGGGCGTTCGGCAGCGGCATCGTGTTCCTGGAGCGCCTGGTCACCGGGGCTCGGCACGTCGAGGTCCAGGTGATCGCCGACGGGCAGGGCACCGCCTGGGCGCTCGGCGTCCGCGACTGCTCGGTGCAGCGACGCAACCAGAAGGTCATCGAGGAGTCGGCGTCGCCGGTGCTCGACCCGGCGCAGGCCGCCGAGTTGAAGGCGTCGGCCGAGCGGCTGGCCGTGGCGGTCGGCTACCGCGGCGCGGCGACGGTGGAGTTCCTCTACCACCCCGGGGACCGGCTCTTCGCGTTCCTGGAGGTCAACACCCGCCTCCAGGTGGAGCACCCGATCACCGAGATGACCACCGGGTTCGACCTGGTCAAGGCGCAGCTGCACGTCGCCTCCGGCGGACGGCTGGAAGGCACGCCGCCGGTGGAGCGCGGCCACGCCATCGAGGCCCGGCTGAACGCCGAGGACCCCGACCGTGACTTCGCCCCGTCGCCGGGGCGGATCGCGCGGCTCGACCTTCCCAGCGGCCCCGGCATCCGGGTGGACACCGGCGTCAGCGAGGGCGACACCATCCCCGCCGACTTCGACTCCATGATCGCGAAGATCATCGCGTATGGCCGCGATCGCGACGAGGCGCTCGGCAGGCTGCGGCGGGCCATGGCGAACACCACGGTGATCATCGAGGGCGGCGCGACGAACAAGAGCTTCGTGCTCGACCTGCTCGACCAGCCCGAGGTGATCGACGCGAGCGCGGACACCGGCTGGATCGACCGGGTCCGCGGCGAGGGCCGACTCGTCACCCACCGCCACAGCGCGGTCGCCCTGGCCGCCGCCGCCATCGAGGCGTACGAGGAGGAGGAGCGCGTCGAGCGGCAGCGGCTGCTGTCGACGGCTGCCGGCGGACGCCCCCAGGTGCAGCACGCCAGCGGCCGACCGCTCGACCTCAAGCTGCGCGGCGTCGGCTACCGCACCCGGGTGGCGCGGGTCGGCCCGCACCGGTTCCGGGTCGGTATCGAGGCGGGCGCCGTCGTCCGCACCGCCGATGTCGAACTCGACCGGTTCGACCGGCACACCGGCCAGATCGTCGTCAACGGCATCCGCTACCGCCTGCTCACCGGCACGTACGGGCCGACCCACCTGGTCGAGGTCGACGGTGTGACGCACCGGGTCAGCCGCGACGAGGGTGGCGTCCTGCGCTCCCCGATGCCGGCGCTCGTCGTCGCCACGCCCCTGGAGATCGGTGCCGAGGTCGAGGCGGGCGCGCCGGTGCTGGTGCTGGAAGCGATGAAGATGGAGACGGTGCTGCGGGCGCCGTTCAAGGCGCGGCTCAAGGAGTGCGCCGTCTCGGTGGGCAGCCAGGTGGAGGCGGGTGCGCCGCTGCTGCGCCTGGAGCCGTTGGCGGACGAGGCCGAGGCGGCCACGGACGGCCCGACCGGCGAGACCGTCGAGCTGGACCTGCCGAGCGCCACCGAGGACGTCCCGGCGGACGAGCGCGTCCGGCGCGGTCAGGAGGACCTGCGGGGGCTGCTGCTCGGCTTCGACGTCGACCCGCACGACGACAGTCGGGTGCTCGACGGGTACCTCGCCGCGCGGCGGCAGGCCACCGAAGCGGGTCAGCGGTCCGGGGCCGGTCAGCGGCCGCTCGCCGCCGAACTCGACCTCATCGAGGTGTTCGCCGATCTCGCCGAGTTGAGCCGTAACCGGCCGACCGGTGAGGACGGCGGCGGCGCGCACGTGCACAGCGCCCGGGAGTACTTCCACACGTACCTGCAGAGCCTCGACGTCGAGCGGGCCGGGCTGCCGGACGCCTTCCAGACCAGGCTCGCCAAGGCGCTCGGCCGGTACGGCGTCACCGACCTGGAGCGCTCCCCCGCCCTCGAAGCGGCCGTGTTCCGGATCTTCCTCGCCCAGCAGCGCGCGTCCGCCGAGGCCACCGTCGTCGCGGCCCTGCTGCGCGCCTGGCTGCGGGAGACCCCGCCGGACGAGTCGTTGCGCGAGCCCGCCGGCCTGGCGTTGGAGCGACTGATCGCCGCGACACAGGTGCGTTTCCCCGTGGTCGCCGACCTCGCCCGTGGGGTGGTGTTCGCCTGGTTCGCCCAGCCGCTGCTGCGGCGCAACCGGGCCCGGGTCTACGCCGAGGTCCGCGGGCACCTGCGGCACCTGGACGCGCAGCCGGACGCGGCGGACCGCGCCGAGCGCATCGCCGAGATGGTCCGCAGCACCGAGCCCCTGGTCCGGCTGCTCGGGCAGCGGCTCGTCCGCGACCACCTCGACAACGCGGTGATGCTGGAGGTGCTGACCCGGCGGTACTACGGCAACAAGGCGCTGACCAGCGTGCGTAGCCGGGAGGTCGCGGGCTGCACGTTCGTGGTCGCCGAGCGGGCCGATTCGAGCGTGGTCTCCGCCGCGGTGCGCTTCGACACGTTGGGCAGCGCGTTGCGGGGCCTGGCCGAGCTGGCCGGCGACGGGGAGTCCGTCGACGCCGACATCTACCTCGGTTGGGAGAACCAGCCGGAGGACTTCGACGCGATGGCGGCGGCGCTGGCCGAGGTGATGACCGCGCATCCGCTGCCGCCTCAGGTCCGCCGGGTCACCACCACCGTCGCGGGTCGCGGCGGAGCGGTGATGCACCACCACTTCACCTTCCGCCCCTCCGACAGCGGGTTGACCGAGGACCGGCTGATCCGTGGCCTGCACCCGTACATCGCGCAGCGGATGCAGTTGGAGCGGCTGCACAAGTTCGACCTGACCCGCCTGCCGTCGTCGGACGAGGAGGTCTACCTCTTCCAGTGCGTGGCGCGGGACAACCGGGCCGACGAGCGTCTCGTCGCGTTCGCGCAGGTGCGGGACCTGACCGAGCTTCGTGAGCAGGACGGCCGCCTGGTCGCCCTGCCGACCACCGAGGACGCCATCGCCGCCTGCCTCGACTCGATCCGCCGCGCCCAGTCGCTGCGGCCGTCGAAGACGCGCTTCAACACCAACCGCATCGTGGTCTACGTGTGGCCGCCGAGCGAGCTGACCCGCGAGGAGATGGAGATGATCGCCGGGCGCGTGCGCCCGACGACAGCGGGCGCCGGATTGGAGGAGATCCTGTTCATCGCGCGGCAGCGCGACCGCCGGACCGGCGAACTGACCAAGATCGCCGTACGGATCTCGTTCGACGCCGCGGGCGGGGCGGAGCTGGCCGTCGGTGAGCCGCCGGTCGAGCCGATCGAGCCGCTCGACGAGTACCGGCTCAAGGTGCTGCGCGCGAGCAGCCGCAACACCGTGTACCCGTACGAGTTGACCGGCCGGCTCGGTGACTTCGTCGAGCACGACCTCGACGACGATCACGTGCTGGTGCCGGTGGACCGGCCGAAGGGCCGCAACAGCGCCGCGATCGTCGCCGGGGTGGTCACCACGCCCACCGAGCGGCACCCGCAGGGTGTCACCCGGGTGGTGCTGCTCGGCGACCCGACGAAGTCGCTGGGCGCGCTGTCGGAGCCGGAGTGCCGACGGGTGATCGCCGCCCTGGACCTGGCCGAGCGGATGCGGGTGCCGGTGGAGTGGTGGGCGCTGTCCGCCGGAGCCCGGATCTCGATGACCTCGGGCACCGAGAACATGGACTGGGTGGCCGCCGCGCTCAAGCGGATCGTCGAGTTCACCCAGGCCGGCGGTGAGATCAACATCGTGGTGGCCGGCATCAACGTGGGCGCGCAGCCGTACTGGAACGCCGAGGCCACGATGCTCATGCACACCAAGGGCATCCTGGTGATGACCCCGGACTCGGCCATGGTGCTCACCGGCAAGCAGTCGCTCGACTTCTCCGGTGGTGTGTCCGCCGAGGACAACTTCGGTATCGGTGGCTACGACCGGGTGATGGGCCCGAACGGGCAGGCGCAGTACTGGGCGCCGAACCTGACGGCGGCCCGGGACGTGGTGATGGCGCACTACGACCACGCGTACGTCGCCCCCGGCGAGGACGCGCCCCGGCGGGCGGTCACCGCCGACCCCGCCGACCGGGACATCTCCGACTTCCCGCACGACGTGGCGGGCAGCGCGTTCCGCACCGTCGGGGAGATCTTCTCCATCGAGGCGAACCCGGACCGCAAGAAGCCGTTCGACATCCGTACGGTCATGCGGGCCCTCTCCGACCAGGACCACCCGGTCCTGGAGCGGTGGGCGGGCATGGCGGACGCGGACACCGCCGTCGTGCAGGACGTCCACCTCGGCGGCATTCCGGTCTGCCTGCTCGGCATCGAGTCCCGGTCGGTGCCCCGGCACGGCTTCCCGCCCACCGACGGCCCGGACACCTACACGGCGGGCACGCTGTTCCCCCGCTCGTCGAAGAAGGCCGCCCGGGCGATCAACGCGGCCAGCGGCAACCGGCCGCTCGTCGTGCTGGCGAACCTGTCCGGCTTCGACGGCTCACCGGAGTCGATGCGCAAGCTGCAACTGGAGTACGGCGCCGAGATCGGTCGGGCCATCGTGAACTTCGACGGGCCGATCGTCTTCTGCGTGATCTCGCGTTACCACGGCGGGGCGTTCGTGGTGTTCTCGAAGGCGCTGAACCCGAACATGACGGTGCTCGCGCTGGAGGGCTCGTTCGCCTCGGTGCTCGGTGGCGCACCCGCCGCCGCCGTGGTGTTCTCCGCCGACGTCAACGCCCGCACGGCGGCCGACCCGCGCGTGCGGGACCTGCAGGCCCGCGTCGCGGCCGCCACCGGCACCGAGCGCGCCGCGCTGACCGCGGAACTCGACGAGCTGCGCTCGTCGGTGCGGGCGGAGAAGCTCGGCGAGGTGGCCGCCGAGTTCGACCGGGTGCACGACATCCACCGCGCGGTCGAGGTCGGCTCGGTGGACGCGGTCATCCGCGCCGCCGAGCTGCGTCCGCGCATCATCGAGGCCATCGAGGCCCGCCTGGGCTAGCCGCTCGCGGTACGACGTCAGCGCCACCGGTCGACGGCCGGTGGCGCTGACGCGTGGCGGGGGTCGGTCAGGTGGCGTGCCGCAACAGCTCGTGGAGGTGGGTGACCACCTCGTCGGGGGCGAGGTCCATGGCGTTCTCACCGATGCTGACCTCGAACGAGCACCGGTCCGGATCCGGCGCGGACCGGACCCGGCCGAACAACTCCATCCCGGTGGCGGCGCGCAGGGCGTCGGCTGCCCGCATCGCGGCGTCCGGCCCGATCGGCAGGTGGACGTGGAACAGAGGCGTCTGCGGTGGATCGGGGAACGCGCGGGCCACGCCGTCGGCGTTGATGGCCGCCGCGATCGCCACCGCATGTTCCCGGTGCGCCGGTAGCCGGGGCAGCACCGTGTCCAGCCCGTGCAGACCGGCCAGCGCCAGCGGCCACGCGTCGTAGACGTCCCCACCGAGGCGGCGACGCCACACCCGGGCCTCGGCGATGACGTCGGCCTCGGCGGCGAGCACGGCCCCGCCGGTGCCCTGCAACCCCTTGTAGAGCGAGACGTACACGCTGTCGAACAGGGCGGTGACCTCGGCGAACGGCAGGCGGTAGTAGGTCTGGGCCTCCCAGAGGCGCGCCCCGTCGAGATGGACGGCGGCACCGCGGGAGCGCATCGCCGCGGTCTGCGCGACGAGGTCGTCCCACTCCGGCAGAAGGCCGCCGATGTCCCGCTGGGGCAGCTCCCAGACCGCCGCCGCGAGCGGCTCCGCCACGCTCGACAGGTCGGCCAGCGTCATCAGTCGGTGCCGGTCGCCGACCGGGTGGCAGCGCAACCCGTGCACGACGCTGTATCCCCGGTGCTCCCAGACCTCCAGATGACTCTGCGGGTGGGCGGCGAAGGCCCGGCGACCACGTCGGTCGGCGTGGATCCGCAGCGCGACCTGCTGGGCCATCGTCCCGGACGGGAAGAACAGCGCGTCGGGCTTGCCGAGCACTGACGCCATCCGCCGTTCCAGGACGGCCACCGGCCCGTCCGGCCCGTGCGGAGGTGTGTCGGGGTCGACCTGGGCCAGCATCGACCGCAGCATGTCGTACGGCCGGCGACGCAGATCCGAGTGCAGGAACAGAGAGCGCCTCACATTCATTGCGGCAGTATCCACCTCAGCCGGTTCGGCGCTCCCCGCTCGGGTCCGCGCCGGCCTGCCAGGCCGCGGCGAGATCCTCGCGGGCCCGGGCTACCCGGGACCGGATCGTGCCGACCGGGCACTGGCAGATCTCCGCCGCCTCGGCGTACGACAGGCCGAGCACCTGGGTGGCGACGAACGCCTCACGGCGCTCCCGGGCCAGGCCGGCGATCAGCTGGTGCACTGTCACGCTCTCGTCGGCACCGGCGGTGATCGCCCCGGCCGCCTCGGCCGCCGCCTGCCAGTCCGGCACGGACGCCGTCCTCGGCCGGGCCACCGCCGTACGCACGTGGTCGACGGCGACCCGCCGGGCGATGGTGAACACCCACGTCCGGGCCGACGAGCGGCCGGCGAAGCCGGGTAGGTTGCGGAAGGCCCGCAGGAACGTCTCCTGGGTCAGGTCGTCGGCCTCACCCGGCCCGGCGAGGTGCGACAGGAACCGCCAGACCTGGTCCTGAAGGGCGCGGATGAACGCCGTGGCGGCCTGCCGGTCGCCCTGGCCCGCATCCTGCGCCCACCGGGTGACCTGGGCGTCGTCAACGCCGCCGGTCCGCACAGACCACCGTCCTGTGTGCCACTGGCGCTCCTTCTCGGCCGAGCGGCCGTCGTCGGGACGCCGCCGGTCAGCCGCGCATACTGGTTGTCGCGGGCCGGTCCGGAAAAGTTCCCGAGGCTTGCCCATCGGGGTGGTCCGGGATCCGTTCGGTGCTCTCCCGGGCGGGTGGCACCGGGTCGGGCGTACGCCAGGAGCGCCACAGGTGGCTGTAGGCGCCACCGGCCGCCAGCAACTCGGCGTGCGTACCGTGTTCGGCGACGCGCCCCTGGTCCAGGACGACGACGCGGTCCGCGGTGGCCGCCTGGCTGAGCCGGTGGGCGACGACCAACGTGGTACGCCCCTCGGTGGCCGCCACGGCGGCCCGGTCGAGGTCCCGGGCGCCCGCGCTGCCCGCCTCGGCGGTGGCCTCGTCGAGGACGGCGACGGCGGGGTCGGCGAGTACGAGGCGGGCCAGGGCGAGTTGCTGGGCCTGCGCCGCGGTGAGCTGCCGACCGCCCTCCCCCACCGCGGTCGCCAGACCGTCCGGGAGGGTACGCACCCACCCGGTGGCGCCGACGAGGTCGAGGGCGCCTGTCAACTCGGCGTCGGTGGCGTCCGGGTCGGCCAGGCGCAGGTCCTCGGCGAGCGGCCCGGCGAACACGTGCACCTCCTGGCTGACCAGGGCGATCTCGCGCCGGAGGCGGTGTTCACCGAGGTCGGTCAGCGGCACGCCGCGCAGGCGCACCGCACCCTGGCTGGGCTCGACGATGCCGGCGATGATCCCGGCGAGCGTGCTCTTGCCCGCGCCGCTCGCGCCCACCAACGCCACGCGTTCCCCGGGTGCGAGGCGGAGGTCGATGTCCCGCAGCACGACGGGCCCGTCGTCGTAGCGGTGCTGCGCGACAGCCACCTCCAGCGCCGCCGGTTCGGCGCGATCGGGGCGGGTCGGCTCGGTGCCGACGGGGCGCGCGGTGTTCGGCAGTGTGGTCACCCCGACGAGCCGGGCGAGGCTCGCCCCGGCCTGGAGCACCGAGTCCGATTCGAACAGCAGCAGGCCGATGGGGTTGAAGAGGCGGTGGAAGTAGAGGGCGGCGGTGGTCGCCGCGCCGACGGTGGCCAGGTCCTCGCGGACCAGCAGGAAGCCGACGAGCAGCACGGCGGCCAGCCCCACGAACTCGGCCCTGTTGATGCGCAGCCCGAACCGGGTGAACAGGCCGAAGATCTCCAGCGACAGGTCGCGGGCGACGCCGGAGCGAGCGGCGATCCGCGCGACGTGGGCGTCCTCGGTGCGGTAGGCGCGTACGGTCGCCGCGCCGCGCAGCGCCTCGGCCGTCGCCTGCGTCCGCTCGCCCGTCGCCACCCGCTCCCGGGCGTAGTACGGGACCGACCGTTCGAGGTACCAGCGCAGCGCCAGCGCGTACGCGGGTGCGGCGGCCAGCCCGGCGAGGCCGAGGCGCCAGTCGAGGGCGAAGAGCCCCAGCGCGGTCAGCACGACGGACAGCGTCGCGCCGAGGAAGGCGGGGCCGCTGGTGGCGATCACGTTCGTCACCACTGCCACGTCGTCGCCGGCCCGGGCCACCAGGTCGCCGGTCCCGGCCCGTTCCAGGGCGGCCGACGGCAGGTGCAGGGCACGGTCGAGGACCCGCTCCCGGAGCCGGGCCAGCACGGTCTCGCCGAGGCGTGCGGCGACCGCGGCTCCGGCCGCGGTGAGGAGCCCCGCGAGCACCGCCGCGCCCGCGATCACGCCCGCCCATCGCACGACCTGCGATGTGTCGGTCCCGGCGATCACGTCGTCGACGAGGCGACCGAGCACCCAGGGGGCGACGAGCCCGGTCGCGGACGCGGCGACCAGCAATGTGGCGGCGACGGCGCTGAGCAGCGGCAGGCGGGCCAACTCGGCACGGAGGGCGGCCCAGGTCTGTCGGCCGGTGGCCGTCGGGAGCAGGTGCCGGGGCTCGACGCCACCGTCGGTCGTCGGGTCGGTCATCGCAGGACCTCCTCCCGGTAGCGGGCGTCGTCGGCGAGCAACCGCCCGTGCGGTCCTTCGGCGACGACCCGACCCCTGTCGATCACGGTGACCCGGTGCGTGACGTTCAGCAGGGCCGGGCTGGTGGTGATCAGCACCGTGCCGCGGGTCGCCGCCGCGCGTGCCTCGGCCAGCCCTTCGGCGAGCAGCGCCTCGGTCACCGCGTCGACAGCGGTGGTGGGGTTGTGCAGCACCAGCACCGGCGGGTCGGCGACGAGCGCCCGGGCGAGCCCGATCCGCTGCCGTTGACCGCCGGACAGGTTCGCGCCCCGCTCGGTGAGCCGGCGGTCGAATCCGTCCGGGTGTGCGGTGAGGACGTCCTCGGCGGCGGCAGCCCGCACTGCGGCCCGTAGGACCGTGTCGTCGACCTGGGCGCCGGCGCTGAGGTTGGCGCGCAGGGTGCCCTCGAACAGCGCCACGTCGTGCGGCTCCACCAGGACCACGGCGCGCACGGCGTCGACGTGCAGGTCCTCGGCGGGTACGCCGTCGACGTACAGCGTCCCCCGGTGGTTCGCGCGGGGCACCCGGCCGGCCAGCAGCGCGACGAGCGCCTCGGCGTCGCTCGGGTCGTAGGCGAGCACGCCAAGGATCTCACCAGCGCGGACGTGCAGGCTGACGGTGTCGAGGCCCGCGTGGGAGACCGCGTCGAGGGCGAGCCGGGACGGGCTCGGCTCGGGTGGCCCGGCGTCACCGGGCGCGAGGACCGGTGCCGCGCCGAGGACCCGGGCGACCCGTGCCGCCGACGCCCGGGCGGTGGCGAACAGCTGTACGCAGTACCCGAGGGTCTGCACCGGCTCGGCGATGAACTGGGCGAGCCCGACGACGGCGACGAGTTCGCCGACGGTGAGCCGCCCCTGCAGCGCGAGCCAGCCCGCGACTCCGGCGACCGTCGCGAGGAAGAGGCCGTTGACCGTGGTGGTGAGGCCGAGGTGCAGGCCCTTGGTGGTGGCGGCGCGGAGGGTCACGTCGAGGGCGTGCCGGCTGGCGCCCGCGTACCGTCGGGCGGCGTGGTCCTGCGCGCCGATGCCGCGCAGCACGCGCAGGCCGGTGACCAGGTCGACGGCGAGCGCGGTCGTGGCCGCGAGGGCCTCCTGCTGCGACGTGCTGCGCCGGGTGAGCAGCGGTGCCATCCGCTGGAGGGCGACGACCAGCAGCGGTACGCCGACGAGCACGCCGAGCCCGAGGGGGACGTCGACGACGAGCAGCGCGACGGCCGCCACCACGATCGCGGTGAGCGCCGCGGCGGTGAGCCCAGCGACGCGCACGACCAGCGCGGACAACTCGGCGTCGGAGGCGGTGACGGACAGCAGCTCCCCGTCGCGCATGCCGGAGCGGTGTCCGCGCGGGTCGAGGGCGCTCCGGACGATCTCGACACGTGTCGTGTGCGCCTCGTGTTCGACGGCGGCGTAGGCCAGCCGGGCGCCGGTCCGGTAGGCGAAGGCGAGGGCGGTGAACAGGGCGGCGAGACCGGCGAGGGAGAGCAGCAGCGCGCCGACGTCCCCGGTGGCCACCGCCCGGTCGATGACCACGCCGATGGCGACCGGGACGAGGGCCTCGGTGGCCTGGTGGGCGCAGAGCAGCACGATGCCGAGCACCACCCGGCGGCGCTGTCGGCGCAGGCCGCGGCGCAGCACCACGCTCCCGCTGATCTCGGCGACTGTCATGCTCGGATCGATGGGGGCATGGCGGGGACTCCAGTAGGTGAGGGCAGGCTAACCTAACATGCCCTCGACTACCGCTCCCCCACCGGCGTCCAGACGGGCAGGCCGAGCCGCCGGACGGCTATCGCGACCAGGGCTCGCGGCGGGAGCGAGACGTCGAGCACGAGCACCGACTCGTCCGGCTCGGCCGGTTCCAGCGTGGCGAGCTGGGAGTCGAGCAGGCTCGCCGGCATGTAGTGCCCCTCGCGTCGCGCCATCCGCTCCCGGATGACCTCGGCTGGCCCGTGCAGGTGCACGAAGTCCACCTGCGGCGCGCCCCGGCGGAGCACGTCGCGGTACGACCGTTTCAGGGCCGAGCAGGCCAGCGCCGTCGAGCGTCCCTCGGCCGCGCGGTCGGCGATCCACCCGGCGATGTCGGCCAGCCAGGGCCGGCGGTTGCCGTCGTCCAGGGGTACGCCGGAGCGCATCAGTGCCACGTTCTCCGGGGAGTGGAACTCGTCCGCCTCGACGAACGTCAGCCCGGTCACCGCGCTGATCCCGCGCGCCACAGTGGTCTTGCCGGACCCGGAGACGCCCATCACCACGACGTGCCGGCCACGCGGCTCACCAGTCATGGACCGTGCCGTCCTTGAGTCGGTTGAAGGGCAGGTAGGCCGGCTCGTACGGGAACCGGGCCGCCGCCTCCTCGTCCAACTCCACCCCGAGCCCCGGCTGGTCGCCCGGGTGCAGGTAGCCGTCGGTGAACGTGAACGACTGCCGGAACACCTCGTTGGCCAACGGGGTGTGCTTCATGTACTCCTGGATCCCGAAGTTGTGGATGGCCAGGTCCAGGTGCAGCGCCGCGGCCATGCCCACCGGGGAGATGTCGGTGGGACCGTGGATGCCGGACTTGATCTGGTACTGGGCGGCGAAGTCGAGCAGCTTGCGCATGGCGGTGATGCCGCCGGTGTGGGTGACCGCGGACCGGACGTAGTCGATGAGCTGCTCGCGGATCAGGGTCTGGTAGTCCCAGACCGTGTTGAAGACCTCGCCGATGGCCAGCGGGGTGGTGGTGTGCTGCCGGACCAGCCGCAACGCCTCCTGGTTCTCGGCCGGGGTGCAGTCCTCCAACCAGAACAGGTCGTACGGTTCGAGGGACTTGCCGAGCTTCGCGGCCTGGATCGGGGTCATCCGGTGGTGACCGTCGTGCAGCAGCGGCAGCTCCGGGCCGAACTCGGCACGGACCGCCTCGAACACCGTGGGCAGGTGGCGCAGATACGCGCGGGTGTCCCAGTCCTCCTCGGCGGGCAGTGGGGTGCGCTGCGCGGGTTCGTAGTCGTAGCGCTGGCCGGTGGCGCTGGGCTGCGCGGCCACCCCGTAGACGGCGTTGATCCCCGGCACCGACGTCTGCACCCGGATCGACCGGAAGCCCTCGTCGAGGTGGCGGCGGATCGAGTCGAACAGCTCGGGGATGTCCCGCCCCGACGCGTGCCCGTACGCCATGATGCCGGTGCGGGACGCGCCGCCCAGCAGCTGGTACAGCGGCATGCCGGCGGCCTTGGCCTTGATGTCCCACAGCGCGACGTCGACGGCGGCGATGGCGGCCATGGTGACCGGCCCCCGCCGCCAGTACGCCGAGCGGTAGAGGAACTGCCAGGTGTCCTCGATTCGGTGCGCGTCGCGCCCCATCAGCAGCGGGGCCACGTGGTCGCGCAGGTACGAGGCGACGGACAGCTCACGACCGTTGAGCGTGGCGTCGCCCAGACCGGTGATGCCGTCGTCGGTGGTGATCTTCAGCGTGACGAAGTTCCGGTCGGGGCTGGACACGATGATGTCCGCGGCGACGATCTTCACGGGGCGCCTTTCCGTCAGTGCCGGTCGGGGGGTGGTCTGTGTGGTGGTCACCGGCCATCGGGGGAGGTTACGCCGTCTCCCGCTCGGGATGAAGTCACTGTGGAGCAGAGACCACACCAGATGTTGATCTTGGCAAAACCTCGTCCCTAAGGTCCCTCGGTGTTGCGGCAGCGGCGACTGCCGCGCTGACCGCGAGCGGCGGGCGGACCATACGCTCGTCGGCTCGTCCGGGCTCCTGCCTGCGCACCAACCACGCCGGCTACCCCGGCACCGGGTTCGTGGTTTGCCTGAAGACACCGAACAGTGGGGTACGGTTCACCGCCCCGGTCACCGGCGACTACCTGGTGCGGGTCCGGTACGGCAACGCGATGGCTGCCAGCCAGACCATGACCCTGATCGACATGGCCCTGACCAAGAAGGGCCCGCGGCTCATCACCGTCGACAGCGTCTCCACGGTGGCCTGAGCGCCCTCGTTGCAGATCCCGCCCGGTGCCTGACCGTCGGCCCGCCGCGTCGGGTGGTCGGGGTCGTGACTCGTCTACGGCATCAGGTCGATAGGACGCCCGCGCGATATCCGCTGCTGTCCCGGCTTCGAAGGCGACAGCAGCGACCCCGAGCGGGGCCGCTGCTGTCGCGCTTGACGCATGCCAGGTCTCAGCGCACCACACCCAGGCCGGTGAACGACCTGTCGTACTCGGTGAAGGACTGGTTGGTGTACGGCGCGTAGATCCACGTTCGCAGCGAATTGGCCGCGGTGTCGACCTCGACGAGGCGTACTGGATTGGTGGTGTTGGAGTGGAACGTCTGGAGGAATGAATAGATCTTGTTGCCGTTGACGCCGGTGTCGACCCGGTTGGCGGCGACCCCGACGTGGCCGGAGAAGACGAACCGGATGTTGGCGTACTGCTTGATCAGGTTGTCGAAGAGGTACTGCGGGCTGGTCGCGCCGTAGGAGGCGCTCTGCTCGATGGCGCCGTTGCCGTCGATGTAGTCGTGCGTGACGACGATGACGTTGTGCCGGGGGTTGGCCGCGACGACGTTCCTGGCCCAGTTCACGGCCTCGACCCGAGGCCACAGTTCCAGGGTGAGCACCAGCCACTGCACGCCGCCGGCCTCGAAGGTCGAGTACGAGTTGTCGAGCTTGCCGGCCTCGAACTGCCCCCTCACCGCGCCGTATTGACCAGCAGTGAAGTACCTGTTGAACACCGTGGTATCGCGGACGAGTTCCCTGGTACGGGCGGGGTCGCGGGCCGAGCCGCCGACACCGGTGGCCTGGGTGTCGTGGTTGCCGATCGCCAACGAGTACGGCAGACCAGCGGCCTCGATCGGGCGCATCGCGTCCCGGGCGATCACGTACTGCGAATGGTCCGCGGTGTCCCAGTTGACCACGTCACCGGAGTGCGTCACGTAGCGCAGGTCCAGCGCCGAGCGGTTCTGCACCAGCCAGTTGGTGCGGTTGCGGAATCGGGTGTCACCGCTGTTCAGCACCTCCTGCTGGGTGTCCGGCAGGACGGCGAAGCTGAACTTCGTGTCGGTGACGCCCACGGTCTCCATCCGGGCGTAGCCGATGTGGACATTGCGGTCGCAGGCGTCGGTCCGGAAGTCGTTGACGAGCTGGACCTGCACGGTGTGCTGCCCCGCGCCGACCGCCGCGCCGACCGGATAGGTGCCGTAACTGGTCGCACTCACGATGGTGGTCTGGCCGACGCTGACACCGTCGACAGTCACCCGGACGGTCGGCCAGCCCTGGCAGTTGTCACCGATGGCCCCGATCAGCACCCGACCGGAGCCGCTGACGCTGGTCGTGGCGTAGCTGGTGTTGCCCCAGAGCGAGGCGTGCGTGCCGGAGGCCGGCACCGGGGTACCGGTCGCCGTGCGGATCGCGCCGTCCACGACGGTGAACTGGGACGGCTCGGCGGCGTTCGCCGTACTACCGGTCAGCGCTCCCCCGACGAGGGCGACCACCGTCGTCACCGCCGTCGCGATCAACCTGGACCTGGATCTCCTGAAACGCACCGCTGATCCTCCCCTGCCGACGGAAGCCCGAAGACCGGGCATTCGGAGCGTAGGAACGATCGGGACAACACATGTGAATGCCTTACGACCGCCCCGGGTACGCCGAATGTCTTCTCCGGATCAGTCGGCCGGCCACCGGCGACGTCATCGACCACAGGTCGGGCAGCGCTGAGCGACGGTACGGGCCGGTTCGAGCGCGGGCACGCTGAAAGGCGCCCGTCGACGAGCCGCGACGGCGGCTCCCAGGCTCCCGGCCGCCCCGACGACGACGGCCACGGCGGTCCCGGCGATGACCGCGAGGGTGGAGGGGGCGGAGCCGATCAGGTCACGGGCCATCGCGCTCAGGACGTAGAGGCCGAGGAGACCCACCGGGGCGAGCAGGACGAGGGTGGCCCACAGCCCTCGGGTGTCCCCGCGCAACGAGAGCACCGCCGCGACCAGGACCGCCGTCACCAGCAGCGCCAGCCCCGCATAGCCGTATTCTTCATCACTTGATCATGGGCACGGCAGGTCCCTGTCCTGCCGGGAGGGGCGTCGCCCCGCCCGGGCGGCGGGAGTCGCGGGACCCTAGCGGCGGGAGTCGCCCCGGCGACCCGGGCCGGTGGCGGAGGGGCGGTGGCCGATGCGGGGGGCGCGCACCGCCGACGAGGTGCCAGAGCCGGGCCGAAAGTCCCGGGCGGCAGCGGCCACGGTCTCGTCGGGATCGCGGCTGAGTGCCTCCCGGACGTGCGGTGGGACCATCTCCGAGGTCGCCATCGCCAGTCGGACCTGCACCGAGCGGTCGTCGACCAGACGTTCCAGGTCCTCCTCGTCCAGCTCGAGGGCGCGGACCAGCGCGGCCCGGACGTCGACCACCGGGTCCGCGGCGAGCGCGCTGCGCTGGTCGGCGGTGGTCCGCGGGTTGCGGGCGAGCCCCTTGCGTACGCGGGCGGTGCGATCGGCCAGCAGGGTAGTGATCACGTCGGGGTCGTGGGTGTGGGTGGCGAGCCGTTCGCGCACCTCGGGTGAGGGGTCGTCGGTCAGCTTGGCGGCCAACTCCGGCTCCAGTCGCCGGCTCTCGGCGAGCAGACCGCGTAGCTCCTTGTCCGACGCCTCGGACATGATCCGGCGGATCGACTCGTCACACGCCGGGTTGCCGGCGACCGCCCAGCGCACCCAGCGGTCGGCGTCCTTGACCAGGCGGGTGAGGTTGCCGATCGAGGCGGACGGGTTCCTCGCCACGGCCTCGCGGACCTGGCGATCGTGGTCCCGGGTCAGCGGTCGCAGGGCCTGCGCGGGGGCGTCGGGCCTGGCGGCGACCGTCTTGCGGACCGCTGCCGACGGGTCGGAGGCCAGGTCGATCAGGGTCATCTGCGGCGTGGTGGGGTCCTGCGCGAGGGCGAGCCGAGCGTCGGCGTCGCCACCGATCGGACGGTGGGCGGTGGTGCCGGACCCGCTGTGCCGGTCGGCCGCGCCGACGTCCTGCTGATTCCCCATCGCGCAATCATGTCACGCACCCGGTCCGCCACCGGCGGGCGCGGGTAGCCGCAGGCCGGACATGCCACCGTCCACCGCCAGCGACGTGCCGGTCACCGAGCCGGTCGCGGGCGACGCGAGATAGACGACGGCGGCGGCGACCTCGTCGGCGGTCACCAGGCGGCCGGTCGGCTGACGGGCGGCGAGCCGGCGCTTCTCCGCCGTCGGATCCTCCGCCCCGGCGAGCAGGCGGGCCACCCACGGGGTGTCGACGGTGCCGGGGGCGACACTGTTGACCCGAACCCCCTCGGTGACCAGGTCGGCGGCCATGGCGAGGGTGAGGGCGTGCACGGCGCCCTTCGACGCCGAGTACAGGGCACGTCGGGGCAGGCCGACGGTCGCCGCGATCGAGGAGATGTTGACGATCGCGGCGGACGACGACCGGCGCAGGTACGGCAGGACGACGGCGCTGGCGCGGGCCACGCCGGAGACGTTGACGTCGAGCACCCGGCTCCACTGTTCGTCGTCGTCCTCCTCCACGGTGCCCACCGCCGAGATGCCGGCGTTGTTCACCAGGATGTCGACGCCCCCGAACGCCTCGGCGACCGAGGCGATGGCCGCGCGCAGCGAGGACCGGTCGGCCACGTCGGCCCGTACGCCGTGGATACGAGGGTCCTCGGGCAGGCCGGACACGTCCAGGTCGAGGACACCGACCCGGGCGCCGGCGTCCAGGAAAGCCCGTACGCAGGCGTCCCCGATACCCGAGCCACCGCCGGTCACCACCGCCACGAGGCCGTCACACCGCATGCTTCCCTCCCCTGCCATCAGGCGTTCGCGAGCGTGCTGCGCTGCCGGCCGAGGCCCTCGATCTCGACCTCCATCACGTCGCCGGCGGCCAGGTACGGGAACCGGCCGGAGAGCGCCACCCCCTCCGGGGTGCCGGTGTTGATGACGTCGCCCGGGTCCAGGACCGTGTACTGCGACAGGTGCCAGACCAGGTGAGCCACGTCGAAGATCATGTCTTTGGTGCTGGAATCCTGCCGGGGCTCGCCGTTGACCCAGGAGCGCAGCCGAAGCGCCTGCGGGTCGTCGACCTCGTCGGCGGTGACCAGCCAGGGCCCGAGCGGTTGGAACGTCTCGCAGGACTTGCCCTTCGACCACTGGCCGCCGGAGACGGAGAGTTGGAAGTCGCGCTCGGACACGTCGTTGGAGAGCGCGTACCCGGCGATGTGGTCGAGGGCGTCCGCCGGTGAGGCGAGGTAGCGGGCCCGCCGCCCGATCACCACCGCCAGCTCCACCTCCCAGTCGGTCTTCGTGGAACCGCGCGGGATCAGGACCTCGTCGTACGGTCCGACGACCGTGTTGGGTGCCTTGTAGAAGATGATCGGCGCGGTCGGTGGTTCGGCGCCCGACTCGGCGGCGTGCGCGGCGTAGTTCTGCCCGACGCAGAGCACCACCCCGGGCCGGGCGAGCGGCGCGCCGACCCGCCGGCCGGTCACGTCGATCTCCGGCAGGTCGGTGGCCGCACGGACCCGTTGGACGCCGTCACCGGCGAGGAACTCCCCGTCGATGTCGTCGGTGACCGACGAGAGGTCGAAGTGCCGACCGTCGGCGTACAGCACGGGATGCTCCTGCCCGACGGGCCCGACGCGCATGAACTTCACGAACCAACCTCCAGAGCAAGTACGCCTATTTCCTATAGGATGCTGCCTGTGCTGGTGTACCGGCTCACAGGAGCGCAGTCAAGGGGTTGCTGAGGAGACGAGATGGCCCGGCAGGAGACTCGCGAGGGCCGACTCCGTCCCGCCCGTCGACTCACCCTCGCCGAGGACGTCTACGAGTCGATCAAGACCCTGGTCATGGACCACATCCTGCCGCCCGGCGAGCGGGTCAACATCGACGCTCTCGCCCGGGAGCTGGACGTCTCCCCCACTCCGGTGCGCGAGGCGCTCGCCCGCTTGGAAGCCGACGGACTGGTCCGCAAACGCCCGCTCTCCGGCTACACCACCACGCCGCTGCTGACCCGCGCCGAGTTCGACGACCTGTTCGAGGTCCGGCTGCTGTTGGAGGGGGCCACCGCCGGTCGGGCCGCCGCCCACGCCTGCACCGAGGAGCGGCAGCGGATCGGCGTCGAGGCGGCGGCGAGCATCGACGTGGAGGCCGGCGACGGATACCGCCGACACGCCGCGTTCACCGCGCTGGACGCCAGGTTCCACGACCTGATCGCCGAGGCCTCCGGCAGCCCACTGCTGCGCGACAGCATCACGCGGCTGCACTCCCACCTGCACCTGCACCGGCTGTACTTCCCGGTCACCGGCGCGCCGGACACCAACACCGAGCACCAACGCATCGCCGCCGCCATCGCCGCCGGTGACCCCGACGCCGCCACCGAGGCGATGCGGGCCCACCTGATCGCCGCCCGGGAACGCCACCTGCCCGCCTTCGACCGGCTTCCCGCACCCGGGGCACCCCGCGACCCGGCGTGAACCACCCCCGACCCCGTCCGAGGAGCCGCCGTGCGCATCGCCCTCTTCATCACCTGCGTCAACGACGTCGCGTACCCGGCCACCGGCATCGCGGTCACCCGCATCCTGCGGCGGCTCGGCCACACCGTCGAGTTCCCCGACCGGCAGACCTGTTGCGGGCAGATGCACGCGAACACCGGCTACCGGGCCGAGGCGATGCCGATGGTGCGCAACTACGTCGACGTGTTCGACGGCTACGACGCCGTCGTCGCGCCGTCCGGGTCGTGCACCGCGATGATCCGCGACCAGTACCCGCGCCTGCACCCACCCGCCGTGTCGGTGGCGGCGCGCACCTACGAGTTGTCCGAGCTGCTCGTCGACGTCCTCGGCGTCACCGACGTCGGTGCGGAGTTCCCGGAGACGGTCACCTACCACCCCACCTGCCACGGTCTGCGCATGCTCCGGTTGGGCGACCGGCCGCTGACGCTGCTGCGCCGGGTCCGTGGGATCGACCTCGTGGAGCTGGGCGACGCCGAGGAGTGCTGCGGCTTCGGCGGCACGTTCGCGCTGAAGAACCCCGACGTCTCCACCGCGATGCTCACCGACAAGTGCGCCCGGGTCGGTGAGACCGGCGCGCGGGTGCTCGCCGCCGCCGACAACTCCTGCCTGGCTCACATCGGGGGCGGCCTGGACCGGCACCGCTCCGGCGTACGGGCCATGCACTACGCGGAGATCCTCGCCTCGACGGGGGCGACCTCGTGAACCCCCCGATCGCACCGACCACCGGCGACGGACGCATCCGCACGCCGCTGCCCTTCCCCACCGCGGCCAGACCGGCGGTCGCCGACACACAACTGCGCGCCAACCTGCACCGGGCCACTCGCACCATCCGCGGCAAGCGCTCCCGCGTCGTCGACGAGGTGCCCGACTGGGCGGCGCTGCGCGACGCCGGCGCCGCGATCAAGGCGGACGTCCAACGCCGGTTGCCGGAGCTGTTGGAGCAGTTCGAGGCGTCCGCCACCGCCGCCGGTGCCACCGTGCACTGGGCCCGGGACGCGGCCGAGGCGTGCCGGATCGTCGTCGAGCTGACCCGGGCGGCCGGTGCCGACGAGGTCGTGAAGGTCAAGTCGATGGCGACCCAGGAGATCGAGCTGAACGAGGCCCTGGAGGCGGCCGGGATCGCCGCGTACGAGACCGACCTGGCGGAGCTGATCGTGCAGCTCGGCGACGACACCCCCTCGCACATCCTGGTGCCGGCGATCCACTACAACCGCGCACAGATCCGGGAGATCTTCCAGCGCCGGATGCCGGACGTCCCGGCCGACCTGACCGACGAGCCCTCCGCGCTGGCCGAGGCGGCCCGCGTCCACCTGCGACGACGTTTCCTCTCGGCCCGGGTCGCCGTGTCCGGCGCCAACTTCGCCATCGCCGACACCGGCACGCTCGTCGTCGTGGAGTCCGAGGGCAACGGGCGGATGTGCCTCACCCTCCCGGAGACGCTGATCAGCGTCGTCGGCGTCGAGAAGCTGCTGCCGACCTTCGGTGACCTGGAGGTCTTCCTGCAACTGCTGCCGCGCTCCTCGACCGGCGAGCGGATGAACCCGTACACCTCGATGTGGACCGGCGTCACTCCCGGCGACGGCCCGCAGGACGTGCACGTCGTGCTCGTCGACAATGGCCGGTCCGCGGTGCTGGCCGACCCGGTCGGGCGGCCGGCGTTGTCCTGCATCCGCTGCTCCGCCTGCCTCAACGTCTGCCCGGTGTACGAGCGGGCGGGCGGGCACGCGTACGGGTCGGTGTATCCGGGGCCGATCGGCGCGATCCTGTCGCCCCAGCTGACCGGCGTGGCCGACAACGCCTCCCTGCCGTACGCGTCGACCCTCTGCGGCGCCTGTTACGACGTCTGCCCAGTGAAGATCAATATTCCGGAGATCCTCGTACACCTCCGGCAGGAGGCACCGCACCCACCGGCGGAACGAGCCGCCATGCGCGTCCTGTCCTGGGTGATGCGCAGCCCTCGGCGCTGGGCCGCCGCCCTGCGCCTGGCCCGGACCGGCGCGGGTCCGCTCGGCGCGTACCGCGAGCGGCGCACCGGTGCCCGTACGCTGCGTAAACTGCCCTGGCCCGCCTCGGCGTGGACCCGGTCGCGGGACGTGCCGCTGCCCGCGCCGCAGACCTTCCGTGAATGGTGGAACCAGCAGTGAGCGCACGCGACGAGATCCTGGCGCGGCTCCGCACGGCCCTGGCCGACGACCCGCCGCCGGTGCCGGTGCCCCGCGAGTACCGCCGCGTCGACGACCGCTCCGACCTGGTCGCGGTCCTCGTGGACCGGTTGGAGGACTACCGGGCGGTCGTCCACCACGGCATCGACGCCCTGCCCGGGCTGCTGGCGGAGGTGGGTCGACTCGCCGTCCCCACCGACGTCCCCGCCGACTGGCTGGCCGGGCACACCGGGCAGGTACGCCGCGACGCTCCCCCGCTGTCACCGGCCGAGTTGGACGAGACGGACGCGGTCCTGACCGGTTGCGCCGTGGCGATCGCCGAGTCGGGCACCATCGTTCTCGACGCCGGCCCGGCGCAGGGCCGGCGGGCGCTCACCCTGGTGCCGGACCGGCACATCTGCGTCGTCCGCGCCGACCAGGTCGTCGGGCTCCTGCCGGAGGCGTTGACCCGGCTGGACGCGCGTGCGCCGCTGACCTGGATCTCCGGCCCGTCCGCGACCAGCGACATCGAACTCGACCGGGTCGAGGGTGTGCACGGCCCACGCCGACTGGACGTCGTAGTGGCCTGATCTCAGGAGGACGACACCTGCTCGCCCGACGGGGCGGTCTCGCGCAGCGGGACGCCCCGCAGGTTGAGCAGCATCACGATGCCCACACCGACGACCAACGCGATGTCGGCGACGTTGCCGACGAAGAACCCGGCGTAGTCGATGAAGTCCACCACGTGCCCGCGGGCGAAACCCGGCTCGCGGAAGAGCCGGTCCAGCAGGTGGGTCGTCGCGCCGCCGAGCACCAGGCCCAACGCCACCGCCCACGGACGCGACGTGACCCGCCGCGCCACGACCGTCACCGCGACCACGGCCGCCGCCGCGAAGACCGCGAAGATCCAGGTGTACGCGGACCCGATCGAGAAGGCGGCGCCCGGGTTGTAGACGAGCCGCAGGGACAGCAGGTCACCCACGATGGAGATGGTCTGCCCGTCCGACAGCGCGGACTCGGCCCAGTACTTCGTGGCCTGATCCGAGGCGAGAACCACGGCAGCGATCAACACGACGGCGCGAAACACAGCGGAACCCTAGCCGGTCACTCCCGGCCCCCACCACCGGCGGCCGCTCTGCCCACCGTCGCTCAGGTGGCGGTGAGGAGGTGGATCGCGGCGACCGTGACGAGGCCCGCGCCGACCAGCGTGATGCCGCTCGCGGCGAGGACGGGCGCCACCCGGGTGGCCAGACCGAGGACGGCGTGGGATCGCGCGCCCCGGGTGACCAGTGAGCTACCGGCGACCGCGAGGACCCCGACGCCGAAGAGGACGACGGCCATGCCGAGGCCGAACGTCAGGACCAGCAGCAGGGCGAAGCCGGCGCGACCGATGAACAGCCCGGTCGCCAGCACGAGGAACGCGGCCGGGGACGGGGTCAGCCCGCCGGAGATGCCCAGCAGGAACAGGCCGGGGCGCTTGCCGTGCTCGTGCGTGTGGCTGTGGCTGTGGCCGTGCGTGTGCTCGTGGTTGTGGCCGGCGGCGTGCAGGTGCCGGCGCACCATCCACAGACCGGTGGCCAGGACGATCAGCCCGGCGCCGAGTTGCAGCCAGCTCGTGAGTTCCTGCATCCGGATCACCTCGGACAGGGACAGGAACGTCCACGCCACCCCGATCACCAGGACCGACAGCGTGTGCATGACAGCCACCGAACCGCCCAGCCAGGCGGCGTCCCGGATCCGGCCGCGCGAGCCGGCGAGGTAGGCGGCGGCCAGGCTCTTGCCGTGCCCCGGGGCCACCGCGTGACCCGCACCGGCGGCGAAGGCCAACACGAACGCGAGCGGGGGTACGCCCGGCGAGTGGACGATGTCCTGCAGCCGATCCGAGAGGGACGCGGAGAGGACTGCGGTCGCGGTCATGCCACGGCTCGCCGTCGCAGCCGCCGCCACACCAGCAGCGCGCCAACCGCTACCAGCAGCGCACCACCGCCGACGGCGGCGAGCTGGATGGCGGCACTACGGCCGGTGCTGGCGCTGACGCTAGTCGGCGCACCACCGGCGAGGGTCCAGTCGTGGGAGTCCTCGCCGGAGCCGTACACCGCGCGTTGCCCACCGGGGCCGGTGGCCATCGCCCGGTACGCCGGGTTGAGGTCGGTGAGTATCCGCACCGCGACGGTGACGGTGTCGACCGGCCCCGGGCAGGTGTAGTCGACCGTCGCGCCGGTCCGCGCCAGCGCCTTCAGCGGCGCGACGACGCCGAGGCACTGCCGCCCCCCGTCGGCGACGGTGATCTGCTTGAGCAGGTACGCGGGGAACTGCTCGGACGAGGCGAGCACGGCGGGATCGGTCGTCCGGTAGTCGACGGCACCGTCGAGCAGGACGCGGTCGGCCGGCAGCAGGCCGAGCGAGACGCCGAGCAGGGTGAGGTCGTCGGGGCCGCCGACCCGCCACCGCACCCGCACGACGTCGGGCCGCTGCTCGTCGGGCGTGATGGACACGGTCTGCGGATCACCGAACGGGTGCGCCGCCGCCGGGGACGGCAGGGCCAGGACGGCTGCGGCGACGGAGAGGGCCACCAGCGGGATCACCCTCGCCGCGCTTCGTCGTCGTTGCAGGGACAAGTAATGCTCCAGGGATTGCGCTGACACATCCGCGGCAACCCTGCTGACTTCCGGGAAACGCGCAGGTCCGGGCCGGTGTGTGAGACGAAACGGCGACGTGAACAGTTAGTTGATCAACGCGCTTCGACCGACCCGGGCACTCGGGCCTCGTGTTCATGATGCAGGTAACTCGCAATTGCCAATGAGTTGCAACTGTGCCACCGTGATCATCAACTGTGGCGGCTGCACCTGCACGTCCACGCCCCGTTCCCCACACCACAGGAGAGCTCCGTGACCCGGATCCGTCCGACCTTCCGACGCCTCGCGGCGTCGACCGCAGCGGCCGGGATGCTCGTCCTCGCCGGCTGCGCGGCCCCGACCACCCCGGACAGTGCAGCCGGCGGCGCGACGCTCGTCGTGGCCACCTCCGACGAGCCCGACGCCCTGAACCCGGTGCTCAACTTCGGCGTCGACGGCGCCGCGCTGATCTTCGACGGGCTCGTCGCCCGCGACGCTGACAACCGCCTCGTCCCCGGTCTCGCCGAAGCCCTGCCGACCGTGTCGGCCGATGGGCGCACCGTGACCGCCAAGCTGCGCGACGGCGTGCGGTTCCACGACGGCACCACGCTGAGCGCGCCGGACGTCGTCTTCACGTACCAGGCGGTGCTGGACCCGAAGGTCGACTCCACGCTGCGCTCCGACCTCGACATGGTGGAGTCGGTGACCGCGCCCGACGCGTCCACAGTCGTGTTCACGCTGCGCTACCCGTACGCGCCGTTCCTGCAGCGGCTCACCCTCGGCATCGTGCCGTCGAAGCTGCTCAGCGGGCAGGACATCAACACCACCGGGTTCAACCGCAAGCCGATCGGGACCGGGCCGTACCGGGTCGAGTCCTGGACGCCGGGCGACCGGCTGGTGCTCACCGCCAACGAGCGCTACTTCGGTGGGCGACCGGCGAACAACCGGGTGGTGGTGGCGTTCGTCGCCGACGACAACGTCCGCGCCCAGCGGATGCGGGCCGGCGAGTTCGACGCCGCCGAGTTGCCGCCGAAGCTGGCCTCCGGGTTCGACTCCGACACGGCGTACCGGGTGCAGCGGGTGCCGACCGCCGACTACCGGGGCGTGATGCTGCCGATGGGCAACCCGGTCCTCGCCGACCCGGCGGTCCGCCGGGCGCTGAACGTCGCCGTCGACCGCGCCGCGATGGTGTCCGGCATCCTGGGCGGCGCGGGCGAGCCGGCGTTCGGGCCGGTCCCCCCGACCTCCGAGTTCGCCGAGCCCTCGGTGGTCGGCGCGCCGACCGCCGACCCGACGGCGGCGGGTGCGCTGCTCGACGCGGCCGGCTGGAAGCCCGGCGCGGGCGGGGTACGCGTCAAGGACGGCCGCCCGGCCCGGTTCACGCTGATGTACCCGGCGACCGACACCCTGCGCAAGGACCTGGCCCTGGCGGTCACCGCCGACGCGAAGAAGGTCGGCATCGAAGTCACCCCGGCCGGGCTCACCTGGGACGCCATCGACCCCCGGATGAAATCCGACGCCCTGCTGATGGGCTACGGCACGCCGTACGACCCGGACTTCGTCTCGTACAAGCTGTTCGGCTCCCGGTTCGCGGGGCAGGGCTACTTCAACCCCGGCTCGTACCGCTCGGAGACGGTGGACCGCGCCCTGCAGGAGGGCCGCGACCAGATCGACCCGACCCGCCGCAAGGCCGCGTACGCGCGGTTCCAGAAGCAGCTCAACGCCGACGTGCCGTGGCTGTTCCTCACCTACCTGCGGCACACCTACGTGCTCAAGTCCTCGGTGCGGGGCGTGACCCCCCGGGTCGAGGCGCACGAGCACGGGGTGGCGAACAGCCTGTGGTGGAACATCAACACCTGGACGCGCTCGTGACCCGCCCCGGTCGACTCGCCGGGGCGGGGGCGGTGGTCCGACGCCGGCTCCTGGTCGCCGTGCCGGTGCTCGCCGCGACCAGCATCGGGATGTTCGCCCTCGGCGCCGCATCGCCCGTGGACCCGGCGAAGCAGTACGCGGGCGCGGCGGCCTTCACCGCCAGCGAGGAGAACCTGGCGCAGATCCGCGCCAACTGGGGGGTCGACGACCCGCTGCCGGTGCAGTACCTGCGGTGGATCGGCAATCTGGTCCAGGGCGACCTGGGCTGGTCGACGAGTCGACACGAGCCGGTCGCCTCGGTGCTCTCCGCCCGGGCCGGCTGGACGCTGTTGCTGATCGGTGTGACTCTCGCCCTGGTCCTGGTCGCGAGTCTGCTGCTGGGTGCGCTGGCCGCGTACCGCCGGGGTGGGTTGTTCGACCGGGGCTTGCGGGCGGCGGCCTACGCGGTCGAGTCGATGCCGGTCTTCTGGCTGGGGCTGGCCGCGATCGCGGTGTTCGCGCTGGCGCTCGCCTGGGTGCCGGCCGGCGGTCTCACCGACGTCACCGCGACCGGCACGTCCTGGGCCGACGTGGCGCACCACCTGATCCTGCCGGTGGGAGTGCTGGCCGTGTCCCAGGCGCCGTGGTTCGTGCTGTTCGTCCGCGACGCGGTCGCGGAGAGCATGCGCGACGACCACGTGCTCGCCGCGAAGGCGCGCGGTTTGCCGGGGCGGACGGTGCTGTTCGGGCACGCGCTGCGGACCGCGCTGCTGCCGTTCCTCACGTTGGTCGGCACCCACCTGCCGGAGTTGGTCGGCGGGGCGGTGCTGGTCGAGACGGTCTTCTCGCTCCCCGGCCTCGGCGCCGTCACGGTCGCTGCCGCGCTGGGCAGCGACTTCCCGCTGCTGGCGGCGATCACGCTGGTCACCACCGCGGTGGTGCTGGCCGCGAACCTCACGACCGACCTCGCGTACGCCGCCGCCGACCCGAGGGTGCGACTCGATGGCTGATCTGGCTACCCGACCGCCGCTGCTGCGTTCGGCCCGGTCCCGACTGCGACTGCGACCCGGCCAGACCGGTGTCGCCGTCGCCGGTCTCGTCCTCGTCGTCGCGGTCGTCGGCTCGCTCCTGGCCCCGCTCGTCTGGCCGCTCGACCAGAGCGCGGTGGCCCTGGACCAGACCCGCCTGGCACCGTCCTGGACCCACCTCGCCGGCACCGACGACCTCGGGCGGGACGTGGCGCACCGCGCCGTCTACGGGCTGCGGGTGTCGCTGCTCGTCGGTGCGGTCGCCGCGCTCGTCGCCACCGTCCTCGGCGGCGTCGTCGGCGGAATCGCCGGCACGCTCGGCGGCCGGGTGGACCGGATCCTGATGCGGATCGTGGACACCATCGCCGCGATGCCACACCTGCTGCTGGGCATCTTCATCGTCGCCATGCTGCGGCCCAGCCTCGGCGCGGTGATCGCCTCCGTCGGGCTCACCCACTGGCTATCCACCGCGCGCATCGTCCGGTCCGAGTTGCTCAGCCTTCGTACCCGGCCGTTCGTCGACGCCGCCATCAGCGGAGGGGCCGGTCGGGGCCGGGTCCTGACCCGCCACCTGCTGCCCCACGTGCTGCCCCGGTTGGCGCTGGCCACCACCCTGATGATCCCGCACGCGGTGTGGCACGAGACGGCGCTGTCCTTCCTCGGCCTCGGCCTGCCGCCGCACCTCGCCTCGCTGGGCAACATGATCAACGACGGCCAGGGGTCGCTGCTGACCGGCGCCTGGTGGGCCAGCCTGGCACCGGGCGCGGTCATCGTCGTCGTCACTCTCGCCATCGCGGTCCTCGCCGCCCGCTGGCGTGACCGCCTCGATCCCCGGGTCCGAGCGGAGCTGCACCTGTGACCACCACCGAACGCGTCACCGCCGAAACGCCCGGCCGCACCGCCGTGGGTCGCCCGCTGCTCGCCGTGGACGGCCTCGGCGTCGAGTTCCGGCTGCGCGACACGACGGTGCACGCCGTCACCGATCTCAACCTGACCGTACGGGCCGGTGAACTGCTGGCCGTCGTCGGCGAGTCCGGCTGCGGCAAGTCCGTCCTGGCCCACGCGCTGCTCGGCCTGTTGCCGGGCAACGCCACGATCACCGGCCACGCCGTCCTGCACCACCCGGACGGCGACCCGGTCGACCTGGTCACCTGCGGTCAGCGTCACCTGGCCCGCCGGGTACGCGGCCGCCGGGTCGGGCTGGTCCCGCAGAGCCCGGCCACCGCGCTGAACCCGGTCCGCACCGGACGGCGACTGCTCGCCGAGACGCTGCGGGCGCACGGTCGGGACCGGGCGGACGCCGAGCGGCTCGCCCTCGACGTCGGGCTCGACCCCGCCGACCTGGACCGCTACCCGCACGAACTCTCCGGCGGCATGGCCCAGCGGCTGGTCACCGCCCTCGCCCTGGCACCGGACCCGTCACTGCTCATCGCCGACGAACCCACCACCGGCCTCGACCGGCCGCTGGTGGACCACACCCTCGACCTGCTGCGCCGCCGCTGCGACAACGGCTCGGCAGTCGTGCTCATCACGCACGACCTGGCCGCCGCGCAACGGGTCGCCGACACCGTCGCCGTCATGTACGCCAGCCGCATCGTGGAACACACCGACGCCGACAGGCTCTTCGCCGCGCCCACCCACCCGTACGCCGCGGCGCTCCTCGATGCCCTACCGGACCGCGCCTTCCGGCCGGTGCCGGGCGACCCGCCGATGCTCACCGCGCTGCCTCCGGGCTGCGCGTTCGCGCCCCGCTGCCCGCACCGCACCGACACCTGCGCGAGCCAGCCACCGCTGACGCCGATCGCCGGTGACGGCACTGTCGCCTGCCACCACCCGATCCGCCACGGAGCCGTCACGTGACCAGCCCCCAGCACCTGCTCGCCGACGACGTCACCGTCGGGTACGGCCGTCAGGTCGTCCTCGACGGCGTCACACTGCGGGTCGGCCGGGACGAGACGGTCGGGCTTCGCGGCCCGTCCGGGTGCGGCAAGTCGACACTGGTCCGGGTCCTGGCCCTCCTGCACCGCCCGGACCACGGCCGGGTCAGCATCGACGGCACGGCGGTCCACGGGGTCCGGTACGCCGTGCCAGTCGACCTGCGGACCCGCGTCGCCGTGCTGTTCCAGAGCCCGCGCGCCGCCGCCGACCCCCGGCTGAGCCTGGACGACCTGATCGCCGAACCGCTGCGCGCCGTCCGCACGCCCGAGTCGACGGTCCGGGAGCGGGTGGCCGAACTCGCCGACCTCGTCGGCCTCACCGCCGATCTGCGCAGCCGACGGCCCCACGCGGTGTCCGACGGGCAACTGCAACGCGCCTGCCTCGCCCGGGCCCTCGTCCACCGCCCGGACTACCTGCTCTGCGACGAGGCCACGGCGATGCTGGACGCCTCCACCCAGGCGCACGTCGCCGCCGTCATCCGCGACTACCAGCGGGCCCAGCGGGCCGGTGTCCTGGTCATCAGCCACGACCAGAGCCTGCTGGACCGCTGGGCCGACCGGATCGTCGACCTGGACAGCACGGTGCCGGCCCAGACCTGAAGACGCCGTCGGGCGGGCTGTGCGGACCGTGCGACCCGTCATGATCCGCGCAACTGCCCGGATACTGCTGCCTCCGACGTGCGGGAGGCAGCAACAACCCTGATATTGCGCGGATCTTGGCGACGAGCGCTCGGCGCGGCGTCAGCTAGAGTCTCGCCGTGCTCGCCTGGCTCGTCGACCACCTTCCACTTCGGCTGTGGAGTCCCGGCAACCTGCGCATAGGCGGTCGCCTGCACTTCTGCGTAGGGGATTCATTCGAGCGGACGATTGAGTGGAACGGCACGCATCTCTTCGGTGGTCGACCGTTTGGCGCACAGGCCGTCTTCGACCGCTTCGGATCAGCGGGTTGAGAGCGGACCGGAGCGGATGTGGACCCCCGGTGGGCAACCCAATGGCCAGGAGTACGCGACAACATGCCCGGCGGCACGTCACCCAGGCCCCGAGACCGATCTGTCACGGACTTCTTGCGACGTGAGGTTATTCGGCTTCGATGCCGGCGGCCCGCAAGATCTGCCGGACCCGCTCGCGGGAGTACCCCGTCCGTCTGACCAGATCCACCTGCCGCGCCCCGGCCCGATATTCCGCCGCCATGGCCTGGTGAAGTTCGGCGCGGGCCTGCTCGACCCGGGCGCGGGCATCGGCCTTGATCTGCCGGGCGGCCAGCACGGCCTGTTCTTCCGCCTGGGGTAGCGCATCCTCGGCGGCCTTCAGTCTGCGCATAGCCCCATCGAGATCCACTTGGCCATCTTGACTGCGGGGTTCACCACCGCCACAGCCCCGATGACACGGGACGTGGAGCGCCGGTGCGGGTTCGTGCACGTCTTCCCCACCGGAGCGTTGGCGGCGCAGGACCAGCACCCTCGGTGGTGTGGCCGCGACGGGTGCGACCGGCGCGGGGAACACCGGTCGAACGTCTCGAACGTGGACACCAACCGGCCCGAAGCGTCCATCATCACTGTGGCGTTGGTGCAGACGACCGATGCGGTGACCGAAGCCATGGTGGTGTTGAGTGCGACCGACGGCGTGGCGTCTGACCGGGTGGTGATGTCCATCGGCCAGGACCGCGGCCGGCGCTACCGACTCGGCGGCCTCCTCGACGCGGCAGGACAGGCCCTAAGCCACACCTGTCGTGCTCGGACTGTCCGTCACCGGTCGCCAGGACCGCAGCCACGGA
This sequence comes from Micromonospora sp. WMMD1155, assembly GCF_029581275.1. Lineage (NCBI taxonomy): Bacteria > Bacillati > Actinomycetota > Actinomycetes > Micromonosporales > Micromonosporaceae > Micromonospora > Micromonospora sp. WMMD1155. The sequence continues at coordinate 5,570,638 of NZ_CP120742.1, read as the reverse complement.
CAGTCCGAGCATGTCTCAGCCCTCGTCGGCGCCGTCGAGCAGCGCCCGCCGCAACGCCAGCCGGTGCTCGCGGCGGATCTCCGCTTCCCGGTAGCGACGACGGTCCCCGTCGGTCTCGGGTAGCAGCGGCGGCACTGTCCTCGGCTGTCCGTCGTCGTCGATGGCGACCATGACCAGGTGGGCGGTGGCCACGTCGGTGGGCGGAACGGCCCGGTCCCACCGGTCGGCGGTGACCTTGACCGCGACCTCCATCGAGCTGCGTCCGGCCCAGGTGATCCGGGCGTCGACGTGCACGACGTCGCCGACCCGCACCGCGCGCAGGAACGCCGTCTCGTCGATCGCGGCGGTCACCGCCGGGCCGTCGGAGTGGCGGGCGGCGACCACCCCGGCGACCGAGTCGATGAGGTTGAGGATCCGGCCGCCGTGCACCGTACCCATCAGGTTGGTGTGGTGCTGGTCCATGATCTGCGACAGGGTCAGGTGCGACGCCGACGGCGCTCGGCCGGCGATCGTGGCGGTGTCGTGCACAGCGGTAGTCCGTCCCTCGGGAAACCACACCACCGGTACGCGGACACGCAGACGAGGACCCGCCGACAAACGGCAGGTCACCCGCTCAGCCCACCCGCGAGGCCGACGGCGGCGCACACGGTCGTGTACGCAGCGCAGGCAGGTCTTCGGACTCGCGGGCCGGACCGGTCGTGCCGGTCTCCTACCGGCCGTCGCTTCCCAGGCCGGCGGCCCAGTGCTGTTGACGGCGTTCGTTCCCACTCACCGCTGCGGGGCAGCCCCGGACTTTCACCGGGTTCCCTCTTACGACGCCCCGACGGTCACGACGGGGCGAACCAGCGCCGCCCGCAGCATAGCTGGCCAGGCAAGTCGCGGCACCGGGGGCGCGGCGCGGAGGCAGCGCCGGGGCTTCGTCGCTTTTGCCATGTGAGGAAAAAGATCGCCAGCTCTTGAAAAAAGCCTCACTCGGGTCAGGATATTCAGATGCGTCGTCTCCCTCAGACTCCGGGGCGGGTGCTCTCGGGCGTCCTCGCGCTCCTCCTCGCCTCGGCGGTCGCTCTCCTCGCGTCCGCCCGACCCGCCTCGGCTCACGGGACTCTCGCCATGTCCACGCCGGCGAGTGGGGCCACGGTGAGCGAGCCGTTGACGGCGGTGCAGCTCTTCTTCACCGAGAAGGCCGCGCCCAACGCGTTCTTCACGGTCACCGCCCCGGGCGGCGTCCGGGTCGACAACGGCTGGTCGTACGGGGAGCCGAAGCCGTTGGACCAGCCGGTGCGGGAGTACTTCCTGGTCAACGGGCAGTTCGAGCCACGGGAGTACACGACCGGGTTCCCCGCGATGGTGGCCGTCACCCACCTGCCGGCCAAGGGCCAGTACTCGGTGAGCTACCTGTCGGTCGCCTCGGACGGCGACACCGTGCGGGGGACGCTCACGTTCCGCTACAACGGGCGGGTGACCGCGGCACCCAAGGGGTGGAGCCCGCCGACGACCCAGCCCGACCCGGCGTTGGTGGCCGCCACCGAGCAGCATGGGTCGTCCGGGCAGGCGTCGGCGGTGCCGACCACCTCGGCCCAGCCGGTGATCCCGCCGTCCGGGGCTGCGGCGGCCCCGCCGACCGAATCAGCCGACGAGAGCGGCTCCGGAGCGCTGGCCTGGGCCGGTTGGGCGGCGGCGATCGCGGCGGCCGTCGCGGCGGCCGGTTTCGTCGTCTGGCGTCGTCGGACGGCGTCCACCGGTAGACCCACCGGCCGGGGCCGTACCGCACCGGGAACGTCCGGTCGACGCGGCGGCGGTGCTCGTACCACGAACCGGCCGTCGGCCGGCAAGACCAGCGGGACCAGGGCCGCCGCCGGAAAGACAGCCGCTGCCAAGTCCTCCGCCGGCAGGACGGCCGGCGCGGTGAGCGGTGTCGGTACGAAGCCCACGGGTGGTAAACGGCGACCGGCCACCGTGCCGGCGGCGCGGACGGGCGACGCGGTCGTCACAGCCCGCACGGGCGTCGCCGTCGACCCGACGCCCGCCGACCAGAAGGCGAAGATTCTCACCTCCACCGACCAGGAGGCGAAGGCCCCCTCCACCACCCACCAGGAGGCGAAGGCCCCCTCCACCACCGACCAGAGGGCGACGGTCGCCGCAAGCACCGACGAGGCGTCGACAGTCGAGGCCGGTTCCCGGCCGGGCCCGGACCTCGTCGCCGCGGCACCCGGGTCCCGGTTGAGCAACGGCCATCTGGCGCTGCTCGTCGGCGGGTTGGTGGTCGCCCTGCTGGCCGGGTTCGGGCTGGCCCGCATCGGCACCGGCGACCAGAGCCCCGCCGGCAACGCCCGGAAGCCGGCGGGCGGCCCGCCCGCCTCCGGGCAGGCGGTGTCCGCGACCGACGGCCACCAACACCCGGCGGGCACCGGCCCGCACACGCACCGGGGTGACGGCGCGACGGGCGAGACGCTGGCGACCGGGACGACGGTCAGCGCCGGTGGCTACACCCTGCAACCGCTGGAGCGGTCCCAACCCGCCGGGGTACGCGCCGACTACCGCTTCCGGATCGTCGGGACCGACCGGCAGCCGGCGACCCGCTTCGCGGTCGTCCACGACAAGCCGTTGCACATGATCGTGGTGGGCCGCGACCTGACCGGTTACCAGCACGTACACCCGACGATGGCCGCCGACGGCACCTGGAGTGTCCCCCTGACGCTGGCCCGACCGGGCGGTTATCGCGTCTACGCCGACTTCTCGGTGACCGCGCCCAACGGCGCGCAGGTGCCTCTCGTGCTGGGCGTCGACCACACCGTGCCCGGGGCGCACACCCCCGCCGCGCTGCCGCCTGCGCAGGCACAGGCGACGGCCGGGCCGTACGCGGTGTCGATGAGCGGCACCCCGACGGTGGGGGTGACGGCGCCGATGCAGTTCCAGGTCCAGCGCACCGACGCGGCCGCGCCCGTGCAGTTGGAGCGTTACCTGGGCGCGTACGGGCACCTGGTCGTCGTCCGCGAGGGCGACCTCGGCTACGTGCACGTCCACCCGGAGCAGGAGCTGGTCGACGGGACGGTCCAGTTCTGGCTGACCGCGCCCAGCTCGGGCCGGTACCGGGCCTTCTTCGACTTCCAGGCCGAGGGGAAGGTGCACACCGCCGAGTACACGATCAACGTGCCCTGAGCCCGGAACTTTCTCCCTGCTGCGGCCGACCATTCAGCCAGCAGCAACCATCGGAGGAAGAACACATGCTCAGCACCAGCCCGCTCGGTCGCGCCGCCGCTCGGCCGCCGTCCTCGCCGCCGCGATCCTGGCGGTCGGCACCGCCGGATGCGGATCGTCCGACTCCCCGTCGACCGGGCAGGCGAACCCGTCCGCCTCGACCTCGGCCGACCCGGACGCCGGGGTGCTCGGCATCCGTGACCCGTGGGTGAAGGCGGCCGACAAGGGGATGACGGCGGCCTTCGGGACCCTGGTCAACGACGGCGACACGGATGTCACGGTGACCGGGGCCGCGACCTCGGTGTCGCCGATGGAGCTGCACGAGATGACCATGAAGGACGGCAAGATGGTCATGCAGGCCAAGCAGGGCGGCATCGTGATCAAGGCGAAGAGCACGCACGCGTTGGAGCCCGGCGGTGACCACCTGATGCTGATGAACCTCACCAAGCCGGTGCAGGCCGGCGACGAGTTGACGTTCACCCTGACATTCGCAGACGGTAAGACCCAGCAGTTCACCGCGGTGGCCAAACCGTTCACCGGCGCGCAGGAGAGCTACGCCCCCGGGCACGGCCAGCCCATGCCCGGCACGAGCGCCACGCCGGAGATGAGCATGAGCCCGGCATCGTGACCGACACGTCACCCACCCGGCCGGTGAGCAGGCGCGGCCTGCTCACCGGCGGGGCCCTGGCCGCCGGAGGAGCCCTCGCCGGGGGTGCGGCCATCGCCGCTACCCGCACCGACAGCGGGCAGCCACCGGCCGCCGCCGACACCACGCCGGTGGCGAGCGTCGGCGCGCTGGTCGAGCCGTTCCACGGCGTCCGGCAGGCCGGCGTGACCACCGAACCGCAGGCCCACGCGGCGTTCGTCGCATTCACGCTGCGCCCCGGCACGGACCGGGCCGCGCTGGGCCGGTTGCTGCGGCTGCTCACCGACGACGCCGCCCGCCTCACCCAGGGCAAGCCGGCCCTCGCCGACACCGAGGCTGAACTCGGGCTGCTGCCCGCCCGGCTGACCGTGACCTTCGGCTTCGGGTCCGGCCTCTACCGGGCCGGAGGCGTCGACGACCGTAGGCCGGCCTCGGTGGCCGACCTGCCGCCGTTCCGCGTCGATCGGCTCCAACCGGCCTGGACCGGCGGCGACCTGCTGCTGCAGATCTGCGCCGACGACCCGGTCAGCGTCGCCCACGCCCAACGGGTCCTGATCAAGGACAGCCGACCGTTCGCCACCGTCCGGTGGGTGCAGCAGGGCTTCCGGCGCAGCCCCGGCGTCGAGCCGGGCGGCCACACCCAACGCAACCTGTTCGGTCAGCTCGACGGCACCGCCAACCCCCGACCCGGGATGCCGATGGACTCCGCCGTCTGGGTGCCGGACGGGCCCGCGTGGCTGCGCGACAGCACCACACTCGTCGTACGCCGGATCAGCATGAACATGGAGACCTGGGACCTGCTCGGCCGCACCGACCGGGAACTCGCCGTCGGCCGGCGGCTCGACACCGGCGCACCCCTGACCGGCGTCGCCGAGCACGACGAGCCCGACTTCGCCGCGACCGACGAGCACGGTCTCACCGTCATCCCCGACTTCTCCCACCTGACCCGCGCGCACGTCACCGACGACCGGCTGAAAATCCTGCGTCGGCCGTACAACTACGACGGTGTGCCGACCACCGAGGGCCACGCGGACAGCGGTTTGGTCTTCACGTCGTACCAGGCGGACATCGCCCGGCAGTTCCTGCCGATCCAGCGTCGGCTGGCCGAGCGGGACCTGCTCAACGAGTGGACCACGCCGATCGGGTCGGCGGTCTTCGCCATCCCTCCCGGCTGCCGACCGGGCGGGTGGATCGGCGAGCAGGTGCTCGGATGAGCCCGCGACTCGGCGCGACGGTGCTCGCCGTCCTCGTCGCGTTGCTCGTCCCGGCCGCCCCGGCCTGGGCCCACAACTCGCTGCGGGCGGCCACGCCGGTGCAGCAGTCGACGGTGACCAGCGCACCGACGGAGATCGTGCTCGAATTCATGTCTCGGCTCGACCCCACGTTCACCACCATCGTGCTCACCGACGCCGCCAAGCGGAAGGTCGTCACCGGCGAGCCGGTGGTCGCCGGGGCGAAGAGCACGGTCCAGGTGACCGACACCCTGCCGAACGGGACGTACACGGTGGCCTACCGGGTCGTCTCCGCCGACGGGCACCCGGTGCAGGGGTCGTACCCGTTCACCGTCGCCGACCCCACGTCCAGCGCCGCGCCGGTCGTCGAGCCCGCCGTGTCGACCACACCGTCCACCGCCGCGGCGGTTCGACCCGACGGGGGCCCGAATGGTGGCGTACTCGTCGCGGGTGTGGCACTCGTCGCGGTGGCGGCGGCGCTGCTGTGGCGGCGGGCGGCCCGCCGCCGATCGGATTCGCTGACGCCCTGAGCATCAGTGGGAACCAATCGCTCCCGCTGTCCGACTACCACGTCAGGGCCGGAACCGATGCGACACCACCACCGGGCGACCACGTCAGTACGGGAGACACCCCCAGGGGTTTCTCTCGACTATCCCGATCGGATCACCATGTCTCTCACCGAGTTGTCCGGCGCGGCGACGCCGGAGCCCTCCACCAGCGCCGAAACCCCGGCCCGACCGCTCCGGCGCACGTCGCCGTTCGGGGCGCTGCTGCTGCGGCTGCACTTCTACGCCGGCATCCTCGTCGCGCCCTTCCTGGTGACCGCCGCCCTGACCGGACTGGCGTTCACCATCACCCCGCAACTCGACCAGTTCCTCTACGGCGACCAGTTGACGGTCGCGCAGGTGGGTGACCGTCCCGTCTCCCTGGCCGAGCAGGTCGGGGCCGCCCGCAACGCCCATCCCGAGGGCAGCATCACCGCCGTACAGCCCGGCGAGGGCGACCAGACCACCCGGGTGACGTTCTCCCTGCCGGAACTCGGCGAGAACCAGCACACCGTCTACATCAACCCGTACACCGCCGAGTCGCAGGGGCAGCTCACCACCTGGTTCGGCTCCACCCCCGCCACCACCTGGCTCGACGACCTGCACCGCCACCTGCACCTCGGCGCGGTGGGCGAGCACTACTCCGAGCTGGCCGCGAGCTGGCTCTGGGTGCTCGCCCTCGGCGGGGTGGTCCTGTGGTGGCGTCGCCGCAGCGCCGCCCGCGCCACCGCCCGCCACCTGCTCGTGCCGGACCTGTCCGCCGGCAAGGGTGTACGGCGCACCCGGGGATGGCACGCCACGACCGGCATCTGGCTCACCGTCGGCCTGCTCTTCCTCTCCGCGACCGGGCTGACCTGGTCCCGCTACGCCGGGGCGAACTTCAGCGCGGGCCTCGACGCGCTCGAGGCGCGTACCCCGGTCATCTCCACCAGCCTCGACGGCGCACCGCCCGCCACCGGGGGCGGCCACCACGGCTCCCCGGGCGGCGGCGGGTTGGTCGAGTCGGCGGCCTTCGACCGGGTGGTGACGGCCGCGCGGGGCGCCGGTCTCGACGGTCCGGTCGAGATCGCCCCGGCCGCCGAGCCCGGCTCGGCGTGGACCGTCACCCAGGTCGACAACACCTGGCCGGTCGCGAAGGACCGGGTCGCCGTCGACCCCGCCGGGGGTACGATCACCGCCCGCAGCGACTTCGCCGACTGGCCCCTGCTGGCCAAGCTCAGCGGCCTGGGCATCCAGGCGCACATGGGCATCCTCTTCGGACCGGTCAACCAGATCCTGCTCGCGGCGATCGCCCTCGGGCTGCTCTGCGTCATCGTCTGGGGCTACCGCATGTGGTGGCAGCGGCGTCCCACCCGCACCGACCGACGTGCCCTCGCCGGCACCCCACCGGCCCGTGGTGGCGTCCGTGGTCTGCCGCTCTGGGCACTGCTGATCGGCGTACCGGTGGTGGTGGCGGTCGGCTGGGCACTGCCGTTGTTCGGGCTCACCCTGCTGGCCTTCCTCGTCATCGACGTCGTCGTCGGCGCGGTGTCCCGACGCCGACGACCTGTCGAGGCGCCCACGTCTCCGGCACCCGCCGGTTCCTGATCCACCGGTCCGGCCGCCCGTCCGGCGACGGGCGGCCGGATGCCGTGACCGACCAGGTCGTCAGGACCGGACGGGCGGCCGCGCGAGAACCGGTCACCGCGGTCAGATCACCGTTTGTTTGGTCGCCGGCAGCGCGTCGACCAGGGACTTCTGCACGTTGATCGTGTCGGCGATGACCTCGTGGGGCGTGTTCGCCATCCACTGCATCACCGAGATGTCCTCGAACCGCGGATGCCGGAACATCTCCAGGAACACCAGCGGCTCGTCGCCGGTGTTCTCGATGTAGTGGCCGTAGGCGAAGGGCACGTACCCCACGTCGCCGGCCTGGAAGTCGAACGTCCGGGCGGCGGCCTGCGAGGCGAAGACGCCCATCCGCCCGGTGCCGGAGATGTAGTACTGCCACTCGTCGGTGGTGGGATGCCAGTGCAGCTCGCGCATCCCGCCCGGCTCGACCTCCACCAGGGCGGCGGCGGTGGTCACCGACGCGGCGAAGTTGGTCGAGTCGGTGACCCGGACCGTCCCGCCCCGGAAACGCTGTGGGGTCTGCGCGAGCATCCGGTGCTTGAAGCTTCGCGGGATGTCGCCGGTGGGGCTGACCACCCGGTCCTGTTGCAGCGGCGGCGGCACGTCGCCCTGGAAGATGTACTTCTCCCGCTCGGGCAGGTTCTCCATCTGCTCCGTCGTCCAGCCGAAGTTCTTGGCCAGGACGTGACGGGGCGTGTGGGCGAAGAAGTCACTGAGCAGGAACGTGTTGTTCTCCGAGAACGCGCCGTCGTCGAAGACCAGCAGGAACTGGCAGCCGTCCTCGAGGGCCTGGATGTTGTGCGGGATGCCCTGCGGAAAGAACCACAGGTCGCCCTCCTTCACGTCCTCGATGAAGTTGCGTCCCTCGTGGTCGACGGCGCTGATCCGGCAACTGCCGCTGAGCACGTACGCCCACTCGGACTGCTGATGCCAGTGGATCTCCCGGTACGCGCCCGGCTCCAACCCGAACTGGACGCCGGACAGTTGGGTGGCGATCGGCAGGTCGCGGTTGGTGACCTCACGGGTCCAGCCGCCCTTCTCCACCCGCGTGTGCGCCTGGGAGAACGAGAACTTCAGATTGGGCACCAGCCGGCTGTCCGTGGTCGGTGGCACCAACAGGTCGGGGTTCTGCCGTTCGAGTTCGACGTTGCGGCCCGCGAACGGCGGGGCGCCCTGATCGCCGCGCCGCGGCTGAGGATCGCTGTTCACCATGATCGCTGACTCCCTCACTCGGGTTGATCGGACTGGGCGTGGGAACCGAGTCGTCCCGCCGTCGTAGCCGGGGTGACAGCCCCAGCAGGGCGCGCACCCCGGTCCAGCCGTACTGGGCCGCGATCGCGACCGGAATCGCCGCCGCGGTCGCCACCAGCACCAGACGGGTCCACAGCGGGGCCTGACCACCGGCCCCGGCGAAGAGCACGAACATCAGCAGTACGACGCGGAGCCGGTGCAGGCCGGGACATTCGGTCGAGTGGGCCATACCTTTGATGGTCGGCGGCCGGACGTCGTCGTCGCATCACGTGATCGCGCCATTGCGGCACGCCGAATCCCGGACGCCGTGGGCGAATCAGCGCACTCCCGCCGCTTCGTCGATCTGGGCGCCCGCCCCTGCCGCCGTCGCTAGGCTCGGTCGCAGGACGGCAATTCGACGCGCCGGGTAACAACCGGGGAGAACGCCATTGTCCGGATCACCCTTCGACGCCGGCACGTACCCGGCCGACCACGACGACGCCGAGCGACGACGCCTTCAGGTGTTCGCCACGGCCGATCAGCTGCGACTCGGCGGACGCGGAGCGGCGGCGCTCGACGTCCTGACGGCGGAACTCGCCGGGAACCGGCACGGCGAGCGCCACCGTACCCGTCTGCTCGGTCATCTCACGCGGGCCATGGCGCTGGAGCAGCCCACTGTCGCTCTCGCCGGTCTGCGCGCGGCGCTCGACCGACCGCTGGACGCCCGCAGCCGCAGCACCCTGCTCGCCCTGGTCGCCACGGTCGCCGCCCGGGTGGGCCATCCGGACACCGACGCGATGCTCCGCGACGCGGGGACCGCGCACGCCGCGTCCGGGGACCACTGGTCCGCTCGCCACCTCGCCCTCGGGCGGGCCGCCCGCTCGCTGTCGCACGGCGATCTGCCGGGCGCCCACGCCGTGCTGGCGGCTCTGGACCCGGATTCGCCGGGGGCCCGAGGCGATGCTCCGTCCATCCGGGCCGAACGAATCCTCGTGCAGCTCGGCCTGGGCCGGCACCAGGACGCGTGGACCGCGACCCACCCGACGCCGAACGAATCCGGTTCCCTGTTCAGCAGCGGGCTGATCGCGTTGGACTGCCTGCGGATGGTCGCCGTGGGAGAGCTGCCCGAGGCGGCGGCCCTCGCGGTCACGACGCTCAGCTCCGGCCCGGTGGATCTCAGCCCGCAGGTGCGTGCGCTGTTCGTCGCGGTGATCGGCGAGGTCCGCTACCGCCGTGGTGAGCACGACGACGCCCGCGCCGTCCTCCGCCCGTGCCTCGCGGAGAGCCGCTGGCCCGACAGCGCGCTGTGGACACCCGCCTTCTGCGTCGCCGTCCGCGACAGAAACCTGAGCGTGGCGGCGAACCTGCTCACCCGGGTCGTCGCCGACCTGCACCGGTCGGTGCGGTCGCTCCTGCCCGTGCCGCACTTCGGCCCCCGGCTGGTACGCGCCGCGGTGGCCGCCGGCGACACCCCGGCCTCCCGTCGGGTCACCGAACTGGTCGAGTCGGTAGCCACGCGCACGCCGGTACCGCTGTGGCGCGCACTCGCCGACCAGACCAGAGGGCTGCGCGACAGCGACCCGGACGCACTGCGGGCGGCGGTCGACGGTCTGCGTACCACCGCCGCCTGGCCGGCGCTCGCCGACGCGTTGCTGGACCTGGCGAACAGCCCGGCGGTGCGGGCCGCGCAGGCACGCGACGCCGCGCACGAGGCGGCGGCCCTCTACGCCCGGATCGGGGCTCCGGGCGACCAGGCGACGGCCGACCGCCGGTGCGCCGAGCTCGGCACCACCCCGCGTCACCGGCCGTCGGGTGACGAGGCGGTGCGGACGGGCATCGAGGCGCTCACCCCGGCCGAGGAGCGGGTGGCCGAAATGCTCGCCTCGGGCGCCACGAAGAAGGAGGCGGCCAGAAGCCTCTTCGTCTCCTTCCACACCGTCGACACGCAGCTCCGATCGATCTATCACAAGCTGGGGATCCACAACCGGATGCAGTTGGTACGGGCCTGGGACAGCAGCAGACGGTGATCACCGGCGCGGACCGACCAACATGAAGATCATGTTCATCGGTGCTAACGTCATTGGTCGATGCCTAATCACGTCGTCACACGATCGTCAGGCTCCGCCGGCCGGCACCGCACGCAGAGGTGAGGATGCCTCTCCACTTCGGCCTGCTCGGGCCGCTGACGGTCTCCCGTGACGGCCGGCCGGTCGCCCTCGGCTCGACGAAACAGCAGCTCGTGCTGGCCGCCCTGCTGCTGCGACCGGGTGTGGCGATCTCCGCCAACGAACTGACGGCCATGGTGTGGGGCGGCCAGCCGCCCGCCTCGGCCGCCGCCAACCTACGCGCCTATTTGCGCGGGCTACGCCAGGCGCTCGGCGACGGCACGGGCGTCGACCGCCGGATCCGCACCACGACTGGCGGCTACCTGCTGCGGGTGGAGCCGGGCGAACGCGACCTCGACCGCTTCGACGTCGCGGCGACCCGGGGACGGGCCGCCCTGGCCGCCGGCGACCCGGAGACCGCGCACACCGAGTTGGCCGCCGCGTTGGGAATGTGGCGCGGCCCCGCCCTCGCCGGGCTGCCGTTGCCCCGGCTCCTCGCCGGCCGGGTCGCGCGGATGGAGGAACGTCGGCTGCTCGCCGAGGAGGACCACGCCGCCGCGCGACTCGCGCTCGGCGCGGCAGCCCAGGTGATCCCACGGTTGCGGGCGCTACTCGACCGCCACCCGCTGCGCCAACGCGCCTGGGCCCAGCTCATGACCGGCCTCTACCAGATCGGCGACGTCGCCGGGGCGCTGGCGGCCTTCCAGCAGGCCAGACGGTCGCTGGCCGAGCAGACCGGGATGGACCCCGGCCCTGAGTTGCTGCGGCTGCACGACGACATCCTGCACCACCGACTCGGGCAGCAACCCGCCACGACCGGCCTGGCGGACGAGGCGCAGCCCAGGACGACGGCCCGTCCACAGCAGTTGCCGCTCGCGCTGCCCGGCTTCGTCGGACGCACCGAGGAGCTGGCCGTCCTCGACGCTGCCCTCGGCGTCCGGCCCGAACGGCCGGGGACGGTGGACATCGTCACGATCAGCGGAATGGCCGGCGTGGGCAAGACGACGCTGGCCCTGCACTGGGCCCACCGGGCGGTCGACCGCTTCCCCGACGGGCAGTTGTACGTGAACCTCCGGGGCTACGACGACGCCGACGCGGTGTCCCCCGCCGATGCCCTGGTCGACTTCCTCGACGCGCTCGGCGCACCGATCGGCCGGATCCCGAGCAGCGTCGACGCCAGGGCCGCGCTGTACCGCAGCCTGCTGGCCTCGCGCCGGATGCTCGTCGTGCTCGACAACTCACGAGATGCCGAACAGGTACGCCCGCTGCTGCCCGGCGCGGGCCAGTGCGCGGTCCTGGTGACCAGCCGCGACCAGCTCAGCAGCCTCACCGTGGCCCAGGGCGCCCGACCGGTGACCCTCGAGGTGCTGACGGCAGCCGAGTCGACGAGGCTGCTGCGCAGCCGGCTGGGTGACGACCGGGTCGCCGCGGAGCCGGAGGCGACCACCGAGATGATCGAGTCCACCGGTCGCCTTCCGCTCGCCCTGTCCATCGTGGCGGCCCGGCTGACCGCTCGGCCCACCTTTCCGATCGAGGCCGTCGCGGCCCAGTTGCGCCCTTCCGAATCCCGGCTGGAGCTGCTGGCCGACGGAGACGTCCGCCGGGTCTTCTCCTGGTCCTACCGGGCGCTGAGCACCGAGGCCGCCCGCCTGCTGCGCCTCCTCGGTCTGCATCCGGGGCCCGACCTCACCGCGGACGCCGCCGCCGTGCTGCTGGGCCGACCCCGGGCGGCGGTCACCCCGCTGCTGCAGGAGCTGACCCGTCTGCACCTGCTGACGGAGCACCTGCCCGAACGGTTCGCGCTGCACGACCTGCTCCGCTCGTACGCCGCCGAGCTGGCGCAGGCGTCCGACCGGGCCGAGGAACGGCAGGCCGCCGCCCGCCGGATGTACGACCACTACCTGCACAGCGCGCACCCCGGCGCCATGCTGCTCCAGCCGACCTGGACACCCATCGACACGGAACCTCCGCTGCCGACCAACGTCCACGTGCCGATGCCCGACCGGGTCGCCGCCGCGGCCTGGTTCCACGCCGAGCACCCGGTGCTGCTGCGGGTGCTGCGCCAGGCCGCGGAGACGGGCTTCGAGCGGTACGCCTGGCAGCTCGCCTGGGCCCTGGCCGCGTACCTCGCGCCCCGGGGCATGTTCCAGGAGCAGCTCGCGGCCCAGCAGGCGGCCCTCGCCGCGGCCCAGCGGAGCGGCGACGCCAACGCGCAGGCGCAGGCCCACCGGATGCTCGCCCGCGCGCTCATGCGGCTCGGCGACCAGGAGGCCGCCGAGCACCACGTCCAACGGGCCCTCGAACTGTACGAGCAGCTCGACGACCTGGACAGCCTCGCGCTGATCCTTCGTCAGTACACCGAGCACTGCACCCAGTACGGCCGGCTGGACGAGGCGCTCAAGCACAGTGTCGAGGCGCTGCGCGTCTCGCGGCTCGTCGGCAACCGGTACGCCGAGGCCCGCGCGCTCAACGTCAAGGGCTACCTGCACGCGCTGACCGGGGACTACCACCAGGCGGTCGTCGACTGCGCCGAGGCGCTGGCCGAGCAGGAGGCGATCGACGACCGCGTGGGGCAGGCCGCGACGCTGGACAGCCTCGGCTTCGCGTACCACCGGCTCGGCGACCCGGCCCGGGCCGCGGTCTGTTACGAGCAGTCCGTCAAACGTTTCCAGGAATCCGCGAACACATATCACGAGGGGTTGACGTTGATCCGGCTCGGTGAGGCGCGCGAGGCGATGGCCGACCCGCCCGCCGCCGCGCGGGCCTGGCAGCGGGCGATCCGGATCTACGACGACCTGGGCGACCCGGCGGCCGATGAGGTTCGGCAACTGCTGGCCCGCGTCGACCCGGCCTCGTAACCAGCTCCTATGGCGTCCGGGTGGACTGAAGCTGGTCGCGGATCAGCGCCTCGTAATAGCGTCCGTGTGCGATCAACTCCTCGTGGGTGCCCTGTTCCACCAGCCGCCCCTCCTCCATAACCCCGATCAGGTCGGCGTTGAGCACGGTGCTCAACCGGTGTGCGATGACGATCCTGGTGCAGGACAACGCGGACAGGACCTCGTCCACCCGGCGTTCGGTGACCACGTCCAGGTGACTCGTCGCCTCGTCGAGCAGCAGCAGCGGCGGGTTGTGCACCAGGGCACGCGCGAGGGCCAGTCGTTGCCGTTGGCCGCCGGACAGCCCTCCCCCGCCCTCGGTGAGCCGCGTCTCGTACGCCATCGGCATCGCCATGATCTCGTCGTGGATCTGCGCGCGCTCGGCGGCCAGGACCACCTCGTCGTAGGTCGCCGCCGGGTGTCCGAGAGAGATGTTGTCGCGGACCGACCCGGCGAACAGGGCCGGTTCCTGGGTGACCATGCCGCACCAGCGGCGCAGCTCACGGAAGTCGAGGTCCTGCAGGAGCCGCCCGTCGAAGCGGACCTCGCCCTCGGTGGGCACGTACAGCCCGATGAGCGTCTTGGCGAGTGTCGTCTTGCCCGAACCGGTCCGTCCGACCAGCGCGACCTTCGCTCCGGCGGGGATGGTCAGGTCGATGCCGCGCACGGCCCAGTCGGCGTTGGCGCTGTAGCGCATGCCGACGCCGGTCAGCGTCACCTCGCCGGAGATGCGCCCGGGTGGCTCGGACACCGACCGGTCCTGCTCGGCGGCCTCGTCCATGACGTCCCGGATCCGCTCCAGGTGGGTGCCGACCGTCTGGAGTTGCCGGGCCGTGTTGACCAGGCCCATCAGCGGGGTGAGGACGGCCGCGGCGAGTGCGTTGAGCGCCAGCATGGTGCCCAGCGACATCCGACCGCCGACGACCTGGTGGGCGCCGACCCACAGCAGCAGCAGTGGCGACCCCATCCGGAACGCCCCGAGCACCGCCTCCAGGCCGGTCTCCAGCTGACGGCGATGCAGCGAGGCGAACTGCCGGGTCTGGAACAGCCCCGACCAGCGGCCGAGGACCTGCTGCTCGGCGCCCATCGCCTTCACGGTTTCGGCACCGGCCAACACCTCCACCGCGTAGTTCTGCTCCTCGGCCTGCGCGGCGATGTCGCGGTGCGTGCGCTCCCGCATGGCCCGGTACGTCGCCACGATCGCGGCGAGTTGCAGCAGGCCAAGGCCGAGCACCAGCCAGGCGTAGAGCGGGGTGAACGCCAGGAGCATGCCGATGTAGACGACGACGAACAGGCCGTCCAGGACGAGCGACATGGTCTGGCTGGTGACCAGGTCGCGGATGACGGTGTTGCTGGACATCCGCATCAGCAGGTCACCGCTGCTGCGCAGTTGGAAGTACGAGTACGGGAGCGCGAGCAGGTGGTCGAAGAAGCGTCGCATCATGGTGTCGTCCATGCGGGCGTGCAGCACGTTGAGGGCCACGCCCCGGGCGTAGCTGCCCACCGCCTGGGTGCCCAGCAGCAGGACCATCCCCAGCCCGAGGACCGTCAGGGCGTCGACCTGCCCCTTCCCGATCACCGTGTCGACAGCGAACTTGGTGATCAGTGCCGGCAGCAGAACCGCCAGTTGGAGCAGCAGCGAGACGACCAGGACCAGGCCGAGCAGCGGGCGCGAGAAGGTCAGCATGCTGCGCGCGAACCGCAGCGAGGCCAGTTTTCCGGGACCGGGGCGGCGTTCGAACTCCGCACCCGGGGTGAGTTCGATGGCGATACCGGTGAACCCCTCACCGAACTCGTCGCGGCTCAACCGCCGCCGGCCCATCCCGGGGTCCACGACGACGGCACCGCGCCGGTCCCACCGTTCGAGCACCAGGTAGTGCCGGAAGTTCCAGTGCACGATCGCGGGCAACCGCAGCTGCGGCAGGCCGTCGAGGTCGACGCTGACGCCCCGGGCCCGCATGCCCGTCCGGCGGGCGAGTTGGGCCATCTGCAACGCGGTGGCACCGTCGCGACCGATGCCGAGCTGTGCCCGGCACTCGGCGACGGAGGTCCATCGCCGGTAGGCGCTGAAGACCATGGCGAGGCAGGCGGCACCGCACTCGGTGGCGCTCATCTGCAGCATGATCGGCACCCGACGGTGCGGCCGTAGCCAACTGAGCGTCATCTACAGAACCCCCTCAAGGCCCGGCACCAGCTCCAGCAGGGTGGGGTTGGCGACCACGAGACTGAGGCGGCCGAAACTCCGCGACGCGTTCCCGGACAGCAGGACGACGGTCACCGGCCGGGCCACCTCCGCGGGAATGTTCCACCGTCGCGCGGCGGCGTCGTCGACCACGACCTCGGCCCGGACGACCCGCAGTGTCGTCCGGCCGTCCGCCTGGGCCAGGGTGACAGCCGTGCCCTGCGCCGGCTGCGGGTCGAGACGGCCGGCGAACAGGGAGACCAGATACGACCCGTCGGCGCCGATCACGGCGCCCTCGACGGCCTGCGGCACCCGCATGACCGCCGCGAAGCCCAGGCAGACCACCAACAGCGCGGCCAGCGCGACCAGTGGCCGGCGGGAGGACCGGATCGGGCTGCGCGCCGGGCCGTCGTGCAGGCCACCGCGGTAGCTCGTCAACGCCTGCGGACGGTACGGCCAGACCTGCTCCTCAGCCACGCGCCTCACCATCCGCAGTGGAGTACGGGGGCTCGACCAGCAGGATCGACGGCACCCGCTCCGGCAGTGCCAGACGCAGCAGGTTGTAGCCGATGCCGGCGATGCCACTCATCAGGCCGGGAGTCTCCGCGCCGAGCGGCACCCCGCACAACCAGCCGTCCCCGTCGATGTAGTCGAGGATGCTCGCCGCCACCAACTCGGCCTGCCGGGCGGCGTCCTCGTCACCGCGCACCCGGGCGGCCGCCAGCAGTGCCTCGGTGTTGCCGAGGTCGCCGTGGCAGATGCTGTGGTTGCCGGTGCCCGTGATGACCTCGCCGGTCAGACCGAACCGCAGCATGCCGGTGGCGGCGTCGGCCAGGTCGCGGTCGAGCAGCTCGTGGTCGTCGACGTAGTCGGCGAGGTCGGCGCGGGCGAGCGCGATGCCCGGCCCGCCGTGGCACCACGCGACCATCGAGTACCGTTCCGGCGTGGTGTCCCGCAGGTCCAGCCAGCACATGTGCTCCGGGTCGAAGGCGGAACGCTCGTAGCGCAACGCGCCCTCGACCAGCGGCAGGTGGTCCCGGTTGCCGAGCGCCCGGTCGAGCCGGGCCAGGGCCACCGCGATGCCGGACCCCCCGTGCGAGAAACCGGCGAGTGGACGGCTGGGGTTCACCGCGCCCGCCCAACCCATCCCGTCGCCCACCGGCTCGGCGGTGTCCTCGAGGATCCGGGCGAACGTGCGGGCCGCGTCGAGGAGCTGCTCCGACGGCCGCGCGGCGTGCAACGCCAGCAGCGCGAGGATCGCTCCGGCCGCCCCGCTGATCACGTCGTACGCCTCGTCCTGCGGCGCGAGGTGCAACAGGACGGGCACGACGCGTTCGGCGGCGTCCAACAGGTCGTCGCGCTCCCACAGCGCGCCGAGGTGGCTCAGCGCGTACAGCGGCCCGCCCAGCTCGTTGAAGGCGCCGACGGTGAAGTTCTCCAGGGTCTCCGCCGGGGTCTCGTCGAGCAGGTCGATCTGCCGCACCAGCATCCCCGCAGCGACCTCGGCCGCGCCGCGGAAACGCTGCTCGCCGCCGACCTCGCCGAGATAGCCGAGGAACAACGCGATCCCGGACAGCCCGCTGTACAGGTCGATACCGACCGGGCCGAGCTGCCAGATCCGGTCGGCCACCAGGGTGTGCCCGAGCCAGGCGATCGAGTCCTCCCCGGTGTCCGCGGTCAGCAGCAGCCGGTCGCCGGCGGCGCACGCGGCGGCGACGAACCGGTCCACTCCGGCCGGGACGGTGGCCGCGGTCACCTGGTACTCCGACCACTGACCCTGACTCTCGACCCCCATCGTCAGCGCCGCGAGCGAGCTGCGCAGGATCCAGGTCTGCTGTGCCAGGTGGGCGTCGGAGAGAGCCTCGATGCGGTGCCGCGACCGCTCCAGGCCACTGGTGGGCAACACCCCGGCGACGACCGAGCCGTCTCCGGCGACGAAGTCGTGCGAGGCGGGGGTCGTACTGAAGAAGGGAATGTCGCCGCGGCTGAGCTGCGCCTGCTCGGCTGCGGCGATACGCGCCTCGGCGCCGGGCCACTCCTCCTGCAACCACAGGAAGCTGAAGAAGCGCTCCCGGTCCAGCGCGTTGCGCAGCAGGTCCGGGTGGCGGCTCTCCTGCAACAGCTTGCCGTAGGTGCGGGTGGCGCGCAGGATCACGCGTACCTCGTCGCCGGCGAAGGCCGCCACCGGCCCGTCCGGGGCCAGCAGCTCGTCGCGGTGGCGGTGCAGCAGCCGGTAGGTCTGCTCGAACCCGGCGATGATGTCGGCGCTGAAGTCGAGCGTGTGGTGCGCCCCATCGTCCAGGCTGGGCAGGTTCTGCCCGCCGCCCATCTCGATCCGCTTACGGACCAGGCGCATCTCGTCGGTGCCGGACTCCTCCCAGGTGGCGACCGGGGTGGGCGTGAGCTGACCGGCCGAACCGGCCAGGCCGCTGAAGTCGACACCACCGACCCCGTCGTCGTCCTGGTAGATGATGGGCCGGGGCAGGAGACCGACCTCCAGCACCGATTCCCGCATCGTCCGGAACGACTCCGCCGAGACGCCGATCTGCCGGTCCGCCTGCTCGCCCTGCGGGTGGAAGAGCGCTTCGAGGTCGACGAGCATCGGATGCTCACCGGCGGCGATGATGTTCTCCAGGTGGAAGTCCACGGCCGCGAGGCTGTGCAGCAGGGCGAGGTAACCGCCCTGACGGGTGTAGAAGCGGCGCAGCGCCTCGTGGTCGGTGCACGGTCCGGCGCTAACGAACTCCGACCAGCCGTACTCGCCGCGGTCGAGCACCCACATGGTGCGCAACGGCGGCTGCGCGCCGCGCGTGTTGAGCCAGTCGAGCAGTTGCTGGAAGTGGAGCTCGACCTGCAACCCTCGGGGCTTGTAGACGGCCCGGGCACCGTTGGCGAAGCGGACGAACCCGACCGAGCGTCCGCCCCGGTGCGAGTCACCGGCCCCGAACGACACCTCCGCCACGGTGCCGAGCTGCGCCGGGTCGCCCAGCTTGGTCGTCAACGCGGTCGCGTCGGCGACGAGACGTCGGGCGAACTCGACCCGGGCGTCCACCCAGTTGTCGATCAGGATCGTCGCGTCCCGGGCCAGCACCGGGTATTCCATCAGGATCTCGAGGGCGTACTTCGGGTCGTGCAGGCGTCGGGCGAAGTCCTGGAAGCGTTGCTGCGGGGTCTCCCCCTCCAACTGCCCCTGCATCCGCAGGACGTTGAGCTCCAGCACGAGCACCCGACCGACGAGCAGGTTGATCGCGCCGTACGGCGGCTCCGCGAGTTGGTCGGCGAGCAGGTCGGCGTCGACCTGCGGTCCGGGCGTGCCCGCGCAGGCCGCGTGCACCGCCGCGCGCACCCGGCGTACGCCGTCGTCCACCAGCGGGCGCACCAGCTCGACGAACGCGGCGTGCGGATGCGGATCGTGGTCGTGGTCGTGGTCGTGATCGTGATCGTGGTCTCGGTCGTGGTGCTCGACGGCCTCGCCCGGACGGTACTCCCGCCAGGCCCGCTCGATGGTGCGCACGTAGTCCGGGACGTCGTCGAACCTGCTGCGGACCGTCTCCGGCGTCTCGCCGAGCACAGCGGTCAGGGTGGGCTCGTCGAGGTCGAGGGCGCGCAGCCAGCTCTCGAACAGCTCCGTGTCACCGGCGAAGACCGGCTCGTTCTTCCACCGTTCGAGCCGGAGCCGCCCCCGGTCCTCGTCCACCGAGCCCGTCGGCGCCGCGACGCCGAGCCTCTCCGGCAGCGAGTACGCCAGGTACCAGCAGGGGTTCGAAACGTCCACCGGGTCAGGGCCGGGCTGGTGCGACTGCGTCATCGGGGGTGCTCTCTCTCGCGCAGCGGTCGGGTCTGGCGGGGGACGGTGCCCGGACACCTCGGGCGTCCGGGCACCGCCGATGGAGCGGGTGGATCAGGCGGTGCACAGACCGCAGGTCGACTGCGTCTGGCAGGTGCCACAGGTGGTTCCGCCGCACGTCGCGCCGCAGGAACCGCACGGGGTCTCGCGGGCGGTGAAGCCGCCGCAGCAGCCGAGGGTCCAGAGGCCCTCGGTGCGCGCGCCGGCGATGTGCGCGAGGACGTCGTCGCCGAGCTCGACCACGCCGCACGGGTGCTCCGGCAGCGCCGCCAACTGCTCGGCGGAGAGGCTCGCCCGGTACTCGGGGTCCTTCCAGGCTTGCACGATGTTCATGAAGGGCTCTCCTCAGGGGATTGGGGATGCACTGGCGAGAGGACACAGGTGTGGAGGACGGGCCGTGTCCTCCCGCCGGGTGGATCGGTCAGCCGCAGCAGCCGGCGGTGAACGCCGCGCAGGTGCCGTTGCAGAAGGTGCCGTTGAAGGAGAAGCAGCCGGCGGCCCCGGTGACCACGGTGATCGTGGGAGTCGGGGTCCACGTGCCGCCGTCGGCCCCGTCGAGCTCCTGGTCGTTCAGCTCGACGATGCCGGCCGGGTTCGCCGGCAGGCCGGCACGCTCTTCGGCACTGAGAGACGCCCGGTAGACCGGGTCCTTCCACGCCCTGATGTAGTCCATGTACAACTCCGATCTATAGGTGAAGCGCGATACCTGGATGGGCCTCCACGGGCGGAACCGTAGGACCGCGCTATGGCAGATCGATGGCACCGCGATGGTCGGTCGGCGGTTGCAGCAGCAGCACCGACGGCACGCGTGCCGGATCGGCCCAGCGCAGGAGGGCGTAGCCGATACCGGCCAGGCCGCTCATCAGGCCCGGCGTCTCGACGCCCCGGGGCACGCCGCACCGCCAGTCGCGGTTCTCCACGTCGACCACGGCGGCGACGGCGATCTCCGCGGCCCGCCGGGCCGCGCTGTCGTCACCGAGGACCCGTGCCGCGGCCAGCGCCGCCTCGGCGTTGCCGAGATCCCCGTGACAGATCGAGTGGTTGTGCAGGAGGCTGCCGGGATCGAGGGTCGTCGTGAGCGCACGCCGCAGGTCCTCGCGCAGCGACCCGTCGTCGGTGGCGTAGCCGGACAGCTCGGCCCGTGCCAACGCGACGCCGGCCGCGCCGTGGCACCAGGCGACCATCGGAGCACCCTCGGGCGTGTCCGGTCGAAGGTCGCGCCAGTTGCCGGTCGCCTCGTCGTAGACGGTGCGTTCGTAGCGCAGCGCCGCGTCCACCGGATCGCGATGCTCGGGTGCCCCGTTGTGCCGGTCCCACCTGGCCAGCGCCGTCGCGATACCCGACGCACCGTGGGAGAAGCCCGCCAGCGGCGCCTCGGTGTAGAGCGTGCCGCACCAGCCGACGCCGGGGCCGGCCGGTTGCGCGCCGTCGCGCAGGTGCCGGGCCAGCATTCGGGCACCGTCGAGCAGACCGGGGTCGCGGGTGACCCGGTGCAGCGACAGCAGGGCGAGCAGCCCGCCGGCACTGCCGCTGATGATGTCGTACTCGCGGGAGTCGGCCGCGTGCGCGACCATCGACGCGGCCAGCCCCGCGGCCGTGTCGACCAGGTCCGCGCGGTCCAGGACGGAGGCGAGGTGGCTCAGGGCGTACACCGAACCACCGAGGTGGTCGAAGCCGCCGACGCCGACGGCGGCCTCGGATGGGCCGGTGAGCCAACTCCGCGCCTCACGGAGCATCATCGTCGCCGAGCGGTCGGCGGCCTGCCGGTAGGCCGCGTCGCCGGTGACCTCGGCCAGCCGGGCGAGGAACAACGCGATGCCGCTGATGCCGTTGTAGAGGTCCATGGCGCTCGGTCCGAGCATCCACACCTTGTCGGCGATCAGGCTCAGGCCCAGCCAGGAGATCCGGTCGTCCTCGGTGAGCGCGATCGCCAGCAGGCGGTCGCCGATGACGCGCGCCGCGTCGACGAAGCGCTCGGGCACGATCTCCGACGGCCGGACCGTCGACGGCACGGTCGGTGGTGGGAGCAGCGCGACATTCGGCCGGTTCCGCGTACGCCACCGCGACGGATCACCCATGATCAACGCCGTGAGGGAGGCGTCGATGATCCAGCTCTGCTGGGCCAGGTGGTCCTCGGACATGCCCCGCAGGCGGTCGTGGACGGCCTCCAGCCCGGTGCGCCGCAGTGCGCCGGCCAACACGGTCCCGTCCCCACCGACGAGATCGGTCGACGACGGTGTGGTGACGAAGATCGGGACGTCACCGGCGTACATCTGGGTCAGTTCCGCCGCGATGAGGCGGTCCCGGTGCTCGCGCCCGTCGTGGCCCGCCCACAGGTTCTCGAAGTACCGGTCCCGGTCCAGCGCGTCGTGCAGCAGGTCCGGGTGCTGCGCCTCGGCGAGCAACCGGACGTACGACGCGGTGGCGCGCAGGACCACGCGTACCTCGTCGTGCGCGAACGCGGCCAACGGGCCGGTCGGCGCCACCAGGTCGTCCCGGTGTTCCAGCAGGGTCCGGTAGAGCGTGCGGTATCCGTCGCCGATCTCGGCCGCGAACTCCGTCACGTCCGGACGCCGCTCGGCGAGGGTGGGCAGGTTCCCCGAGCCGGGCATCGTCACCCGTCGCCGGTCCAGGCGCATCTCGTCGGTGCCGAAGCCGTCCCAGACGGTGACGGGTCGGGCGGTCAGTTGGCCACCCGCGCCGGACATCCCACTCATGTCGAACCGGTTGACCTGGTTGCCCTCGGCCCAGAGCACGGGCGAGGGCAGTAGCCCCACGGTGACGACCGACCTGCTCATCAACTCGACCGCGACGCTCTGCAGATAGCCCGCCTGATCGCCGACGCGTCGTTCCCACTGCCAGTTGTGCAGCATCGCCTCCAGGTCGATGAGCATCGGGTGCTCGCCGGAGGCGATGACGTTCTCCAGGTGGAAGTCGGTCGCGCCGAGAGCCTGGAGCAGGGCCAGCAGTGCGCCCTGCCGTCGGTAGAACCGGCCGAGGGCGTCGCGGTCCGCGCAGGGTCCGCTCTCGACGAACTCGGTCCAGCCGTACCCGCCCCGCTCGATCAACCAGAAGGTACGCAGCGTGGGATGCGTACCGCGCTCGTTGAGCCAGGCCAGTAGATGGTGGAAGTGGCCGTCGACGGACAGCCGCCGGGGCTTGTACATCACCTTCGCGCCGGTCGCGAAGCGGACGACCGCCACCGAGCGACCGCCCCGGTGGTTGTCGCCCGCACCGAAGCTCACGTCGGCCAGGTCGCCGAGCGAGTCCGGGCCACCGCAGCGCTCGGCCAGTTCCGCGTAGTCGGCGACGACGCGCTCGGCGAACTCCAGGCGGCTGGCCTCCCAGTCGTCCACGGTCCGCACCAGGTCACGGGCGAGCACCGGGTGGTCGCGCAGGACGCCCAACGCGTGCTGCGGTTGCCGGAGCCGGTGCAGGAAGGTGTGGAAACGCTCGTGCGGGGTGTCGCCGGCCAACTCACCCTGGATGCGCAGGACGTTGAGCTCCAACGCCATCGTCCGGGCCACCAGCATGTTGACGGTGTCCACCGGGCCGCCGCCCAGCCTGGTGATCAGCGCCTCGGCGGTCAGGTGCCGGTGGCTGCCGACCAGCTCGCGCACCCGTGCGGCCAGCCGTTCGAGTGCTTCGGCGATCAGCGGCGCGACGACGACCGCGAACCCGGTGGACTCGTCGGACCCGGCTGAGTGGTCGTGCCCGGCCGCCTCGTCGTGGCCGGCCGCATGGTCGTGACCGGCCGTGTGGTCGGGACCGGCCGTGTGGTCGGGACCGGCCGTGTGGTCCGGGTGTCGGCGCCAGGCGTCGACCAACCGGCGGGCGTAGTCCGGGGCCTCGTCGAACCGGGATCGGACCGTGTCCGGCCGCTCACCCAGGATCCGGACCAGCTCACCCTCGTCGAGGCCGTGCTGCGCCAACCGCTGCGCGAACAGCTCCGGCCGTCTGCTGTGGACGGGCTCGTCCAACCACATCTTCAGCCGGATGCGGCCGAGATCCTCGTCGACGGCGCCCAGCGGCTCCGCGCCGGTCAGCCGCTCCCTCAGGGAGTGACCCAGAAACCATGCGGCATCCCCCGACTGCACCGGGGCAGGGCCGTCGTCCATCTACTTCCGCCTCACTGCGCGGCGTCGCCGCGCTCACGTGGTGGTGGCCGCCCGCGCGCGGGCATGTCCTTCCGCAGGGCCGCCGGGCATCGGGGGCAGGCCCAGGGCTCCGTGCAACATCGAGGTGTACGCGGCGACCAGCGCCGGGGTCGGTTCGACGCCCAACTCGGTGGCCAGACGGGTCCGGAACGCGCTGAAGACATCCATCGCCTCACCCTGCCGACCGGCCTGGTACAGGGCGGCCATCAGCATGATCGTCAGCCGTTCCCGCAGGGGGTACTCCGCCTGCAACGCGACCAGCGCGGGAATGGCCCGACGGCTGTCTCCGAGCCGCAGATGGAGTTCCAGCCGGTGTTCCAGGCAGACGATGCGGCGTTCGAGCAGGTGTTGGCGGCGACTCTGGGCGTACGGCCCGGTCAGGCCGGCCAACGGTTCGCCCGCCCAGTTCCGTTCGGCCTCGGCCAGCAGCTCGGCGGCGCCCGCGAGGTCCCCGGCCCGCTCGGCCGCCGCGGCCCGGTCGACCGCCTCGTCGAAGTCCGCCACGTCGGTACCGGCCGACCCGAGACGCAACCGGTAGCCGATGCGCAGGCTGTCGATCGCCGGGCCGTCGTGGCCGACGCCTGCCGCCTGCAGGGTGCGCCGGAGCCGGTAGATGTACGGCGGGATCACCTTCGCGCCGGTCGGCGGGGTCTGTTCGCCCCAGACGCCCTGCAGGATCGTCGCCGGAGTGACCACCCGGTCCGCGTTGAACAGCAGGATCGCGAACACCGCCTGTTGCCGGACGGGACCGAGATCGAGCAACGTCCTGCCCACCTCGGCGTGCAGTGGGCCCAGGGCGAGGAACCGTACCCGCGTCACGGCATCGCACCGCCCGCACCAGGACTCGTCATCGAGGTCTCCTCCCTATCGGCGGCCGGGGCGACCGCGCACAGGCGACGAGGTACGGCACGTCCACCGACTTCGGCTCTGAGGCCGGGTCCGCCGCATTGATGGAGATCATCGCGTCCGGGGATGGTACGGCCCTCGGCGTACAACCCGTGTACATCGCGCGTACGAACGGTGTGCGAGGTGCGGCGACATGTGCAGACGCCGATGCCGGTGAGTCATCGGGATGACCCACCGGCATCGCGCCGATCGACGGGGAGGAGCCGAAACTTACTCGGGCAGCTTGGCTCCCGACTGTTCGCTGACCATGTACGTCGCGTACCAGTCGGGCCAGTTCTCGTCCCGCTGCCCGGTGCGCTCCTCGTGCTCACCGTGGGCGGCGGCAGCGCGCCGCAGTGCGCCGGCCAGGTCGCTCGCCGAGCCGAACGACGTCAGCCCGCCCTCGATGCGCCCCGGCAGCCTGGTCGTGATCTCCTGCATGAGCCAGGTGTTGCCGTCCGGGTCGCGGAAGATGGCGCGCGAGACGTAGCTGCGCCGCTCCGGGTCCAGCCCGTCGACCGGCCCGTCCGGGGTGACGTGGAAGAGCCCGCCCACCTCGACACCGGCGGCGACCAGGGCGTTGCGGGTCGCTTCGAGGTCGGACACGACCAGGTACGCCATGGCCGAGCCGGGCGCCGCCGGGGTGAGCCCCGGGCCGAACTGTACGGAACATCCGGAGCCGCGCGGCGTCAACTGCACGATGCCGGGCGGTGTCTGGTCGAGCCGCCACCCGAGGCGTCGGTAGAACTCCTTCGCCCTGTCCACATCGGACACCGGAATGACGATCACCTCGACTTTGACGTCGACGTTCTCGATTCCGGCGTCCCCCTGGGCGCTCTTCGGGCTCATCGCGTTCCCCTCCCGGTCGCTGCTGCTGGCTGACTGGTCCTCGTGGCCCTGCGCACCCCGAACAGGGCGATCAGGGCGAGCAGGATGACGGCGACGGAGTATTCGTCGGCGGTCTGCGGCAGGCCACCGGCGTAGACCACGAGGAAGCCGGCGATCACCGTCGGGAGGCCGAACCCGACATAGCAGACGATGTAGAGCAGGGACAGCACGCTGGCGCGTTCGTGCGCCTCCACCAGGGGCGTGATCGTCTTGAGGCTGCCCTGGAAGCCGCCGCCGAAGCCGATGCCGCCGAGCGCGAGGCCGACGAAGAATCCCGGGACGGACTCCGCCATGACCGACACCAACGTCACGACCATGCCCAGGACGAGGGCGACGATCCCGACCAGGATCACCGTCCGGGCGGCGGTGTTGCGCATCAGCAGGACGGCGACCGACCCGAAGACCGCGAAGACGAAGAGGACCAGGCCGCCGACCACGATCGACGTGTTCATGAGGCTGCGCACCAGCGCCGGGCCGAGCGCCCCGAAGAAGCCGGCCAGCGCCCAGACCGCGAACAGCACCGGGACGACGACCAGCAACGGTTCGCGTACGGCGCGCGGCAGTTTGATCTCCGGTCGGAGGCTGCGTCGTGCACCCGCCATCGGCGTGACCGTCTCCGGCATCAGCGCGATCCCGACGAGCTGGATCAGGAGGATCACCAGGAGGACGACGTACACGAGCCGCGTCGGCGCGGGCAGGAAGTCGATCAGCAGCGCCGAGAGCAGGGCGCCGCTCCCGGTGCCGATGCCGGGGGCGATGGAGTTCGCGAGCGTGCCCCGGGCGCGGTCGATGTCGAGCATCCCGGCCCCGACGGCGCCGGTGGCGGCACCGGCCGCGAGACCCTGGAGCAGGCGGGCGACGAGCAGTGTGGGTACGCCGTTGGCGAAGATGAAGACGACGAGCGAGAGCATCTGCACGGCGATCGCCACGGCCAGGACCGGGCGGCGACCCACGTGGTCCGAAAGCTTGCCGAACGTGAGCAGCGACGCCAGCACGGCGAGCGCGTAGACGGCGAACACCACGGTGGTCGTGACCGGTGAGAAGTGCCAGCGCTCCTGGTAGATGCCGTAGAGGGGCGTCGGGGCGGCCGACGCGGCCAGGAACGACACGAGGATCGACGCCAACAGCAGCAGGGAGACCCTCGGCGAGAGTCGGGCCCTCCCGGCGATCGGCATGTCGATGCTCCTCGGGCTGCGCTGACGACGGTGGAACCCGGGGGTTCCGCTGGTGAGCGACGGCCGGGTACCCGCTCTGCGCCGTCACATGCCGACGCGACGGGCCGCCCCCCTGCTCAGCCCTCGGTGTCGGGACCGGTGGCCGGGAGGGCCGTCACGCCATGGCCCAGTGCGCTCCGGAAGGCCCGGTACTGCTCGACGCCGAGCGTGTCGGAGAGTTCCTGCTCGATCTGGCCCACGATGCCGTCGCTGAGGTCGATGAAGTCGCGGCCCCGGTCCGTCGGCACGATCAGCTTCGCCCGGCGGTCGGCGGGGTCGGGCGTACGCCGGACGTATCCCAGCCGCTCCAGCTCGTCGAGGATCGCGCCCATCGTCTGCTTGTTGCGCCCGGCCAGCCGGGCCAGTTCGCCGGGACGGGTGCCCTCGACGTCGAGGTAGGCGAGCACCGCCCCGTGCCGGGGCCGGACGTCGTCGAACCCGTGCTCCGCCGACCGCCGGAAGATCTCCCGCTGAACACGCGCGGAGAGCTGCACGGCCAGGATGCCGAGGTCCGGGTCCTGCTCCTTGAGTGTGCTGCGCTTCATAAAGTGGTCCAATCATTGGACTGTACAAGTTTTGGACTATAACGTGGCGGGCGTCGACCAGCGGCCAGCCCGACCGCGGTCCACCCCACCGGAGGACGACATGACCATTCTGATCACCGGAGCCAACGGCACCGTCTCGCGGGAGGTGCTGCGCGAACTCGCGGGAGCGCAGTCGGTGCGCGCCCTCGTGCGCGACCCCGCCCGCGCTCCCCGACTCGACGGCGTCGACGTCGTCGTCGGCGACCTCGACCGCCCCCGCACGCTCACCCCGGCGTTCGAGGGCGTGACGACGCTCTGGCTGCTGACCCCGATGGGCCCGATGGCACCGAGCCAGAGCATGAACGCGGTGTGGGCCGCCCGGCAGGCCGGAGTGCGGCACATCGTCCGGCTCTCGGCGATCGGCGCCGCGCACGACGCGCCCACCCGCAACGGCCGCCTGCACGCGCTCTCCGACGCCGAGGTGCGGGAGTCCGGCATCCGCTGGACGATCCTGCGCCCGAGTCACTTCATGCAGAACCTGCTCGCCGCCAAGGCCGGTGAACACCTCTACGGGCTCTTCGGCGAGGCCAAGGTCGGCCTGATCGACGCCCGGGACATCGCCGCGGCCGGTGCGGCGATCCTCGCCGCGCCCGAGCGGCACGAGGGCAGGATCTACACGCCCACCGGTCCGGAGAGCATCACCCTGCACCAGGCCGCCGAGGACATCGCCCGCGCCACCCGCAAGCCGGTGCGGTACGTGCCGCAGAGCCCGGACGAGGCGCGCGACGGCCTGCTCCACGCCGGCCTCGACGAGTGGTCGGCGGAGGTCCTCGCCGAGTACCGGGTGGCCTACGGCTCCGGCTGGGGCGACTTCACCAACGACCACGTCGAGCAGGTCGTCGGCCGGGCACCGCGAAGTTTCGCCGAGTTCGCCGACGACCACCGCGAGCACTTCGCCACCGTCTGACCGGCGTCGTTCGGGGAAGGGCCCGCCAGAGCCCTTCCCCGAACCCGGCTACCAGCCGCACCGACGTCATCTCGGCCCGGCCGGCACGCGGCCGTCGCGCCGCCGCTCGTACGGGAGGGGGCCGACGTCCGACCGGCGACCGGGGCGCAACGCCGCGTGCCGCTGCCCGGGACCGGCGCCGTCGCGAGCGGCGAGCGCGTCCGCCACCGCTCCGGTGGCGAACGCGTAGATGGACTTGTGCAACACGTCGATGGCGAGTTCC
Source organism: Micromonospora sp. WMMD1155 (assembly GCF_029581275.1). Lineage (NCBI taxonomy): Bacteria > Bacillati > Actinomycetota > Actinomycetes > Micromonosporales > Micromonosporaceae > Micromonospora > Micromonospora sp. WMMD1155. The sequence goes on along the minus strand of NZ_CP120742.1, from coordinate 5,542,269 downwards.
CCGCGAGGCCAGGTCAGCGGCGGTGCCCCCACACCCGTGGCGTTCTCCAGGATCTGGTCGTTGGCCAGTCGCAGCGCCGTGAACACGCTGGACGCCCAGACGCCCCGCAGCCCGGCCTGGGCCATCACGCTGCGCAGCACGCCGACCACCGCGCCCTGGCCGTAGTGCATCGCCAGGTTCTGCCAGCGGGGTTGCTGCCCGGAGGATTCCGGCAGACCGGCCAGCCGCGCCAGCACCTGGGCCGGCACGTACGAGTCGGGCCGGCCGGTCACCCGCTGCTCCACCTTCTCCGCGACGGTCATCACCGCCGCGCCGGCCAGACCCGCCGCCAACCCCTGCCACACCGCTCGTTTCAGCATGGTGAGGCCGTACCCCTCGGGCGAGCGCCCATACCCGAGGCGTCATCCCGACGGCCTGGTTTGCGACGGTCCGCGACGGGTAGGACGCCCCGACTGCCGCTGGTCGCAGTAGCTTGCACGTCATGGCCACGAGCGTCGACGTGCGTCGAGACCTCGCCGACCTCGCCGACCCAGGTCGCGCCGAGGCGTCGAGGCGATACCTGCAGATGGGCCCCGGCGGCTACGGCGAGGGCGACCGGGCCATCGGCGTCACAGTGCCGGACCAGCGTCGGGTCGCCGCCCGGTACTGGCGCGACCTCTCCCTGGAGGAGACGACCGACCTGCTGCACGGTGAGGTGCACGAGGAGCGGCTGACGTCGCTGCTCATCCTGGTCCGCAAGTTCGCCGAGGGCGACGAGCGGCAACGGGGCGAGATCTTCCGCCTCGTCCTGGCCAACACCGGCCGCCTCAACAACTGGGACCTGGTGGACTCGTCGGCGCCGTACATCGTCGGCCCCTGGCTCGCCGACAAGGAGCGCGACGTCCTGGATCGGCTGGCCGGGTCGAGCCTGGTGTGGGACCGGCGCATCGCCATCATGGCGACCTTCGCCTTCATCCGGGCCGACGACTTCCACTGGACCTTCCACCTCAGCGACCGGCTCCTGAACGACCCGCACGACCTCGTCCGGAAGGCGGTGGGCTGGATGCTGCGCGAGGTGGGCAACCGGGACCGAGCGGCGGAGGAGGAGTTCCTGCTCCGCCGCTACCGCGTCATGCCCCGGGTGATGCTGCGGTACGCGATCGAGAAGTTCGAACCGCAGCGACGCCGGGACTACCTGTCCGGCGCGCTCTAGCCTGCCGGTGGGATCGGGAAGTTGCGGTTGAAGACGTTGTCCGGGTCGTAGGTGGCCTTGATGGCGCGCAGTCGACCCAGGGTGGGCTCGGGCCAGGCGTCCAACAGCCGCGCCGGGTCCGTGTCGGACTCGAAGCTGAGATACATGCCGTCGAGGTGCGGGTACAGCTCGGCCCACAGCTTGTCGAGCTGGGGCCTGCGGTCCTCGACAGTGGCGGCGAGCACCGAGAAGTTCTGGTCCCGGTGCGGGTAGGCGGTCGCGTCGCGGGCGACGTCGTTGACCGCGCCGCCGACGGACCGGAACTGCATGATCATCACATCACCGGAGTTGATCATGTGGGCCATGAGGTCGGCCGCCTCGGGGGTGATGTGGTGCGCCAGGCCGCTTCGGGTGTCCCGCAGCCCCTGACCTCGATGCTGGTTGCCGGGCGGAACGACGATCGCCGGGTACGGCACGAGCTGCGCCTGCTGATCGAGGATCGGGCCGATCTCCAGGAACGGGCTCAGGACGGACTGGGCCGCCTCGACGTCGTCACCGGCGTAGACCAGGGTGACCTGGGCCATCGGCGGGTCACCCCGGCGCCCCGGGAAGAGGGACAGGAAGCTCGTCAGCTCCCGCGGCGCGTCCTCGACGAGTCGACCCCACCGGCGGAGCAACTGCGCGGCGTCGCTCGCGTCGACGACGAGCTGGGCGAAGACGACGGTGTCGACCTCGTACGCCTCCAGTTCGAGGGCGGTGACCACGCCGACGTTGCCGCCCGCGCCCCGGACGGCCCAGAACAGGTCGGGGTGATGCTCGTCGTCCAGGCGCAGCAGGCTGCCGTCCGCGGTGACGATCTCGGCGGCGACGACGTGGTCGATCGTCAGACCGTGCTTACGCGCCAGGTATCCGATGCCGGCGGTGGTGGCGAGACCACCGACGCCCACGTCGCCGTAGTCGCCCGAGCTCATCGCCAGGCCGTACGGAGCGAGTGCCTGGGCCACCTGCCCCCAGCGGGCACCCGGCTCCAACCGGATCCGACGGGTCGTCCGGTCGAGCACCTCCACCCGGTTCATCCTGGACAGGTCGATGACGATCCCGCCGTCGTTCGTCGACCGGCCGCTGATGCCGTGCCCGCCACTGCGCACCGACAACGGGACGTCCTGGGTCCGCGCGTACGACACGGCGTCGGCGACCTCGGCGGCGCTCTCCGGTCGGATCACCAGCGCCGGCGCCCCCTTATAGCTGTAGCTGTGGCGGACACCCTCGTACTCCCGGTCGCCGGGCTCGACGGTCCGGGCGGCCAGCGATGCCGGCAGCGCCGCACGGTCCAGGCCCGGACGACGCTCGGACCGGACGGTGACAGCGCCGGTCCGTCCGGTGTCGGGCCCGTTCGACGTACGCTCCCTGGCGACCGCCTCGCGCAGCGCGGGGGCGATCTCCTGCCCGAGAGCCTGGATCAGTCGCGGGTCGTCGCGGCCGATCAGGAAGGTGCTGAAACCCTCCTCGAGGACCAGCGGGAGGAGTTGGTCGACCCACTGCTCCGGTGGCCCCTGAAGGAAGCCACGACTTCGCGACGACACGTCGACGGTGAACAGGTTGAGCAGCCGCCGGATCTGCCGTGGGTCGCGTCCCGCCGCGACCGCCGCCTCGTCGATGAGCCGGTTGGCGGTCACCCGGTCCGGGGACCGCAGGTACTCCAGCGTCGGCAGCCAGCCGTCCGCCTTCTGACCGGTCAAGGCGAGCATCTTCGGCTGGTACGCGCCGAGCCAGATGTCGATGTCGTGTGCCGGCGCAGGGCCGCGCCGCATGCCGGGGATCGGGTAGTACCTCCCGTCGCGGCGCAGCGGCCCGGGTGCGGTGTCGTCCCACACCCCGCGCAGGACGTCGATCGCCTCGCGCAGCGCCTCGACGCCCTGCCCCGCCGTGAGCCGACGGGCGCCCATGCCCTCGACACCGTCCCAGAACGCGCCCGCGCCGAGCCCCAGCTCGAACCGGCCGTGGGACAACCGGTCCAGGCTCGCCGCGGCCCTGGCCAGGACGGCCGGCGGGCGCAACGGGAGGCTGAGGACGTTCCCCGAGATCCGCAACCGCTGGGTACGGGCGGCGACCCAGCTCAGCAGGGTCCAGGTGTCGAGGTAGTCGGCGTTGTACGGGTGGTCCTGGAAGGTGGCGAGATCCAGGCCCGCCGCCTCGGTCAGCTCGGCGAGCGCCACCACGTGATCCGGGTCCTGGGCCGCGGGTGTCAGGAACGTCCCGAACTGGATTTCGTGACCGTAATCAGGCATCGCGTCAGCATCTCCGTGGTCATGTTGCCAGAATATGATCTGTTCGGCAGATCGTATGTCCCACAACGTAGTTGCCGACCAACGCATTCCGGCCGCGTCGGGGAACGTCGCTTCGATCACCACCTCGCCTGTTAGCGTCCGGTGCATGTCCGCCACCGACCCGTGCGAACTGCCGGCCGACCGCAAGCGCGGTTCGACCTTCGGCTGGTCCCTGGGCGTGGTGCTACGCCGCTGGCACGAGTACGTCGAGGAGGTGCTGGACGACCTGCCGCACGGCAGCCGGGGCTACCACATCCTGGCCGTCGTCGTACACGAGGACGTGCCCACGCAGGGTGCCCTGGCGACCCGCCTGGCCATCGACCGCAGCGTCCTGACCTACGTGATCGACGACCTGGAGAACGCCGGTCTCATCGAACGGAGACTCGACCCCCAGGACCGGCGCGCCCGCCGGGTGGTGGCCACCGACCGGGGGCGTGCGGCACTCGCCGAGGCGGAGCGGCGGGTCGCGCACGCCGAGGACCACGTGCTGGGCGGGCTGCCCGAGGACCAACGCGACACCTTCCGCGACTTCGCCGCCCGCGCCGCCGACGCGATCCACGCCGCCGCGCCGGCGACGGACCCCTGCGTCGCGGTGCGCAGCGTCCTGCCGCCGACCGAGCACGGGGCCGGGTAGCTCGGGCCCCGGCGGTCCACGTGCGGGGCCACGGGTTGACTGGCTCAGCATGCTGGAACCAGAAGCCCTCCTCCCCGTAGCCGCGAGGTCCAGCCATGCGAAAGCCAGTCAAGACCGCTGCCGTCCTGGTCGGACTCGGTGTCGGTGCGGCCGTCGGGCCGTCCCTCGGGACGGCCGCCCTGTGGTCCGGGATAGCGGTGGCCGTGCTCGGGATCGGCCTCTCCCTGGTCGGCGAGAGCGAGCCCGACCTGGTGGCCGACGGCATGGTGGACCGCGACGGGAAGGGCACGAGCGCGGACACCTCGGCCGAATCGCGGAGGCAACTGTATGAACGACCCACCCTCACCGGCCTGGCCCCCCGGGTGGAACAGATCCTCAGGCTCGCCGAGGAGCAGGCGAACGACCACCGCGCCGAAGCGCAACGCGAGTGCGAGGAGATGGTGGCTGCCGCCCGCCAGGAGGCGGAGACCATCCTGAATCGAGCCCACGGCCGGGCCGCCGGGACCACCGGCACCGACCAGGGCCGGGATTCCGGCCCGGCCACCTGAGTCCCTCCCGCGAGGGAGGGCCCTCCCCTGTCGGCGGGAACCGACCGCACCCCGACGCCGCGACGATCTGAAGGCATGACGACATCGGCTCCGATCGTCGGCCGGGCCGGCCACGGCCTGACGTACGCAGTGCTCGGCTGGGCCGTGGCATACGGGGGCGTGCGTCTGACGTGGACGGTGGGCGAGGCACCGGACGCCGGGCGGTTCGGGTCGGACCTGCTCGGCTTCACCGGCTGGCGGTCGGTGGCGATGTGCGTGGCAGCGGGTGTGGTGGCGGTCGCTCTGGACCGGCAGCGCACCTGGCGGCCGGTGCTCGCGGGGGTCGCCTGGACGACTGCCGCGGCACTGGTCGCCGCAGCCGCGATCCTGCTACCCGAGGTGGTGGGTCTCCTGCTGCTCGCCGTCGGCCCGCACGTCGACCCGGTCGGGTTCGCCAGCCGGCTCGGCTGTGTCACCGGGGCGGTCCTGCTCGCGCTGGCCACCGCCCGCTACCAGCGGCGCACCCGAGGCGACTGCCCGGCGTGCTGCCGCACGACCCGCCCCGGACCGCCACGCAGGACCCCCGCGCGGTGGGCACGCTGGGCCGCGTACGCCGCGGTGGTCGGCCTCGTCGCCCGCTTCGCCGCCCAGGCCGTCGTGGGATTCGACGGCCTCACCGAGGACGCCTCGGTGATCGGCCTGGAGGCCGGCCTGGTGCTGGCCGGTGCGCTCCTACCGCTGGCGCTGGTGCACAGGTGGGGCGAGGTCTGGCCGGGCTGGGTACCGCTGCTCGCCGGTCACCGGATTCCCCGCCTGCTGTTGCTGGTGCCCGGCTTCGGTCTCGGGACGGGCATCGTGGCCTACTTCGGCATGGGGCTGGCGCAGGTGGCGACGGGATCGGACAGCGAGTTCTCCGACGCGTTCCTCTGGGCGGCGATGTCGGCGTACTGCGTCATCGGGCTCGGCCTGGTCACCGCGTCCAGCGACTATCACCTGCGCACCCGCCGCGCGTGCGGGACCTGCGGCCGGTAGCCGGTCCCCGGCGAGGTGCCCGCCGACCCGATGGTCGGCGGGCACCTTCCGCACGGAGCAGAGCTACGCCCCGACGCCCCGGACCGCCTCGATGATGGACTCGGCGACCTCGCCGGGCTGGGACATCGTCATCGCGTGGGAGGCTCCGGCGACCTCGCGGGTGCCCCGGGCGCCGGCGCGTTCGGCCATGAAGCGGTGCGCGGCGACCGGGATGTTGCGGTCCGCGTCGCCGAAGACGAACCAACTGGGCAACGACTTCCACGGCGGCTCGGACGTCGAGAGCCCGTCGCTGAGCGCCTGCTCGGTGATCGGCCGCTGGGTCCGCGCCATCAACGCCGCGGTGTCCTCGGAGACGTCCGCGACGAACTGTCGGTGGTAGGCGTCCTGGGCGATGGTCACCTCGTTCCCACCGGTCGCCACCGGCTGGGAGACCAGGGTGTCGGCGAGCGTGCTGCCGGGGAACTTGGCGTTCAGCGACATCGCCGACTCACCCGTGTCGGCGGCGAGCGCATTGACGTAGACCAGGCCGCGCACCATCGGCTCGCCCGCGGCGGCCTCGGTGATGACCATGCCGCCGTACGAGTGGCCGACGAGCACGACCGGCCCGCCGACCGCCCGCACCACGTCCCGGACGTAGGTGGTGTCCCCGGCGAGGCTGCGGAGCGGGTTGGCGGCGGCGACCACGGAGTAGCCGTAGCCCAGCCGCTCGATCACTCCGTTCCAGCTCGCCGATTCGGCGAACGCGCCGTGAACGAGGACGACGGTGATGTTCTGATCTGACACGGCCATCGGCTCCTTGGCGTGAGGGGTGTGCACCCCGTACGGACTGGGTGGGCGCGGCTGATTACCCACCGTGCGCACGGGAAACGTCGGGGCGCGGGCGGCCCTGTTTCTTCACCCCGATGTCACCGACCGATCCCGTCGACGACGTGTTGCTGTTCGTCCGCACGGGTTGGCTCCGACTCGTCGCACTTGTCCTGACCAGGAGCTGATCACGTGCCTTCCTCTCGTCGTACCTTCCTCGCCGGTGGCGCCGCCGCCGGTGTGGGCCTCGCCGTCGCCGGCGGCCTGCCGTCGCTGGCGCAGGCCAGCCCGGGGCGCCCGCACCCGCCGGTCACGTCCGGCCACGTGCCGTTCCCGCCGCTGGTGGACGACCCCAAGGGCGTCCTCGCCCTGCCGGAGGGCTTCAGCTACACGGTGGTCACCCGGACCGGTGTCACCCGGCTGGACCGTGGTCAGGGCATGACCCCGGCCGACCACGACGGCATGGCCGTCTACGACGCCGGCCACGGCCGTTACACCCTGATCCAGAACCACGAGATCGACCCGGGCGCCGAGTTCGGCGTGCCGCACGCCAAGGGGACGGTGTACGACCCGGGCGCCGTCGACGCCGGTGGCTGCACCGTGATCAAGACCGACCGTGCGGGCCGGAACCTCGGTGAGTTCGTCGCCCTCTCCGGCACCATCTCCAACTGCGCCGGCGGACCGACCCCCTGGGGTACCTGGCTGACCTGCGAGGAGACCGAGGACCGCGCCGGTGACGAGTGGGAAGAGGGCGACCGGACCGGCACGTACCAGAAGGACCACGGCTACGTCTTCGAGGTCTGGGCCGACGGCAGCGCGGACCCGCGGCCGATCAAGTGCCTGGGCCGCTACTCCCACGAGGCCCTCGCGATCGACAAGGACCGCACCCACATCTACCTCTCCGAGGACGCCGACGAGCCCAACGGCCTCTTCTACCGCTGGTCGGCGCCGCGCGGCGTCAAGCTCGGCCCCGGCGTGCTGACCCGTCTCGCGCCGAACGCGGGCGTCCTCGCCGCCATGCAGATCATCATGGACGACGGGTCGGTGCTGCCGGACGTCGCCTACCTGACCTCCGCCCAACTGGGCCGCCCCTTCCCCGTCCGGTGGATCGAGGTGCCGGACCGCGACGCGCGGCACACGTCCGTGCGCGAGCAGTTCGCCGACGGCCAGGTCACCCGCGGACGCAAGTTCGAGGGCGTGTGGAGCACCGACGAGGGCGTGTACGTCGTCAACTCCTACGCCTGGGACGAGGGTGACCTGCCGTCCGACGCCGCGCCGCACGACGGCATGGTGTGGTTCTACAACTTCAAGGACCAGACCATCCAGCTGGTCACGTACTTCCCGCACCAGACCTCCTCCGAGGAGGGGACGCCGGTCAAGTACACCGACATCACCTTCGACGGCCCGGACAACGTGACGGTCACCCCGTGGGGGAGCCTGGTGCTCGCCGAGGACGGCAAGGGCGCCTCCCACGTGCTGAGCACCATCCCGGGCGGCCCGACGTACGCGATCGCCCGCAACATGCTCAACGACTCGGAGTTCTGCGGGCCGACCTTCAGCGCCGACGGCAGGGTGCTCTTCGTCAACATGCAGGACCCGGGCCTCACGCTGGCCATCACCGGCCCGTGGGAGAAGTACCTGGGCTGACCGGATCGGGCGGTGGGGTCGGGCGGATCGCCCGGTCCTACCGCCCGCCGGGCTCGTCCTCCGTCCGCATTCCGTGCAGGTCGTAACTGAACTCGCCGGCTTCCAGCCGGGCCCGCAATCCGACCTCCCTGGCCGTCCGGCTCCTCGTCGCGGCGACCACGGCGTCCACGCTCGTCCGCCGCACCACCACGGCCCCGTCGGCGTCGAGCACCACGATGTCCCCCGGCTCGACCGTCGCACCGCCCACCGACACCGGCATGTCGAGCGAGCCCCGCTCGCGTTTGGTGGCTCCGCGCACCCGACACCAGCGGGCCCAGACCGGCAGGCCGAGTGCCCGGAGTTCGTCCACGTCCCGTACCGCCGCGTCGACCAGCACACCGGCCGCGCCGGCGACCTTGGCCTGCGTGGCCAGCAGCTCACCGATCAGCGCGACGGGAGCCGGCTCGGGCATGGTGAGCACCAGCACCTCCCCCGGACGCACGAGCGTCATGGCCTCGTGCACGGCCCGGTTGTCATCCTGGCCACACACGACGGTCCGGGCGGCGCCGGCGACCCGGGAACCCGGCACGACCTGCACGAGGTCCACATCGATCAGGCCACGGCGGCCGGCGGCCTCGTAGACCGTGGCCACCCCCGCAGCGGACAGTGCCTCGATCATCGTGGGGTCGACGTCGGCCGCGTCACGGGCGGAGTTCACAGCGCCGCCACGACATTCGGGATCAACCGTTGGAACGCCTCCGCCTGCCGGATGGCCGCGTCACCGGTGACCCGGCGGGCGTGGTTGCCCCGATGGTCGGCGCGCTGGGTGTAGTACTCGCGCAGGTAGCCCTGAGCCGCCATCGCCGCCATCGCCTCCCGCTTGGCCGGCATCACCTCGGTGATGTCGACGAAGACGGTGGGAACGAACCCGCAGAGTTCCGGCTGGTGGGGTTCGAAGGCCAGGAACTCCGAGGGCGGGGCGGTCCGGAAGCCGCTGGACACTCCGGCGCCCGCGGTGAGCTGCCGGGCGGTCGCCACCGCGGCGTGCGCCGCCGGGTGGTCCGGGTTGAACGGGTCGCGCTCGGGGTGGGTGAGCACCACGTGTGGGACGTACTCGCGCATCAGCGTCGCCAGCCGGTCGATGTCCTCGTCGCGGATCCGGAGCGGGTAGTCGCCCAGGTCGAACGCCTCGAACCGGGCGCCGACCGCGGCGGCGGCTCGTTCCGCCTCGGCGTGCCGCAGTCGTTTGACGTTCTCCACCGTCTGCTGCGGGTCCTTCCACAGCTCACCGGATTCGCCTCGTTCACCGTAGGAGAGCGCCAACACGAGGGCCTCACCGCCGGCCCGCGTGTGCGTCGCGATGGCTCCGGCGGCCCGCCAGACGAAGTCCGCGGAGTGGGCGCCCACCACCAGCATCCGCCGCCCGCTCATACCGGCGTCACCAGCCGGCGCGAGTTGACCACCGCCATGACGTGGATCTCCTCTTCGGTGAAGCCGGCGTCGAACAGGCGGTCGGCGAAGAGCGCCAGACCGTCCTCCACCGGCGGGTTGAACGGTTGCCCCAGATCGCTGGAGAGGACGGAGTGCGCCACGCCGACCGACCGGATGGTGGCGAACAGGTCCGCCCAGTCGACCTTGCCCGAGTGCGGGGTCGTGAAGCAGCGCTCCAGGAGGGCGCCCGCCTCGGCCAGCTCGCGCTGCCGTTCGGGCGTCAGCCGCTGCGAGGTGAACTCGGGGTGGGTGACCACGATCCGGCGTACCCCCTCCTCTCCTGCGGCCCGGACCACGGCGGCGATCTCGGCACCGCTCAGGTGGCCGGTGGCGAGCGTGATGTCGTGCCGGGCGATCACCCGCAGCACCTGGCGTACGCGGTCGAGGACCCGGCCCTCGGCGTCGACGACCTCGACCGGGTCCGGCACGATGCCCTGGCTGTGCAGGTCGGCTTGGAAGGCTCCCCACATCGCCGGTGTGGCACCCGGCAGATCGGTGGCGGTGCTGCGCCGCTGGTTTCCGGAGTCCACCGTCGGCATCCAGACGATCCGCGCACCCTGGCGCGCGGCGACCTCGACCGCGACCGGGTTCATCCCGCCCATCGCGCCGTTGAGGGTGACGGCGCCGAGGACGTCGACGCCGGGCACCACCTTACGAACCACCGCGGCCCGCTCGGCCGTCGCCACGTAGTGGGACTTGAGGACGAAGCCGGCCAGCCCGACCTCGGCGCAGCGGTGTGCCAGGTCGACGTCGTCGATGCGCCGGGCCATCACGTCGGGGGCCACGTGCACGTGCGTGTCGTAGGCGTCGCGGACCACGGCGCGCGCACGGGCGGAGGGAACCGGGTGGTCAGGCATCGCGCTCCTCGATGAGCCCTGGAACCGAGGTCGTGCGGGCGCACTCGGCCGAGCGCGCGGCGGTCACGGGCCGGGAGCCGCCGCGGGTAAGCATATCGGCGATCATTCTGGCTCTGCGGACCCCGCGCAGCCCGCATCCACTGTGGACGGCGGACGGAATTCGTTGCGTGGCAACACCGTCGGCGGATCGGGACTGACGGACGGCACCCGCCTGATCTAAAATCGTCCATCGATGCCGATCCCGCGTCGGCGGGCCGATCCACGGTTGGGCCGACCGTCGCGAGCCCGAAAGCTGGAGGCACCGCATGGGTAAGCGCTTCTACACGCTCGTGGCGGCCTGGCTGACCGTGGCGCTCGCCGCCGGAGGCTGTGGCGGCACCGACGGCGGCGGCGACCCGCCCGACGGCGGCACCGACAAGGTCTCCTACATCACCGCGTTCGGGGCGGTGGGCCGGGACGCCTTCGCCTGGGTCGCCAAGGAGAAGGGCTACTTCGCGGAGGTCGGCATCGAGGTCGACATCAAGGAGGGCGCCGGCAACCAGCAGAACCTGACGGCGCTCAAGTCGGGGCAGGTCCAGTTCGGGGCCCTCGACCTGACCGGTGCCGTCATCCAGGCGGGCAAGGGCGAGTTCACCGACTGGCGGGCTGTCGCCGCCGTGCACCAGCAGACGTTGATCTCGGTGATGACCACCGAGGACACCGACATCACCACCCCGAAGGACCTCCGGGGCAAGACGATGGCGACCGGCACCGGCTCCGTGACCGAGTTGCTCTTCCCGGCGTACGCGCGGCTGGCCGGGCTCGATCCGTCGACGGTGAAGATCGAGGGCGTGCAGCCCACCGCCCTCAACGGGCTCATGGCGAGCCGTCGGGTCGACGCACTGGGCACGTTCCTGCTCAGCCGCGGCGCCCTGCAGACGGCCGCCCGCAAGGACGTCGTGGTCCTGCCCTACAGCGACTACCTGCCGGACCTGTTCGGCAACGCGATCATCACCACTCCGTCGCTCATCAAGGACGACCCCGACCTCGTGCAGCGGTTCACCAAGGCCGCGCTCAAGGGCTTGGCGTACACCATCGAGCACCCGGACGAGGCGGCGACGATCCTCAACAAGGCGAAGCCCACCTACACGGTGGCGGCGGGCAAGGGCGAGATCGAGGCGATGACCCCGCACGTCCGTCCCACCGACGGAGCCCCGATCGGGTTCCTGGACGAGGCGCGGGTGGCGCAGACCATTGCCGTCCTCGAACGCGCCGACCTGATCCCGTCGGGCCTGACGCCGGCGGCCGTCATGGACCCGACCTTCGTCAAGAAGTCGTGACCGGCGACTCCCGGGCACGACGACGCTGGCAGACCCTCGGGCTGCCGGCCCTGGGCGCGGTGCTCGCGACCGGGCTCTGGTGGCTGTCCACCTGGGCCTTCGACATCGAACCGTTCTTCCTGCCGGCACCACCGGACGTCGTCGACGCGTTCCTGCGGCTGCCCGGTCACCTCGCCCAGCAGACCTGGATCACCTTCCTGGAGACGATCATCGGGTTCGGGATCGCCGCGGCGGGCGGGCTCCTGCTCGCCGTCCTGCTCGCCGCGTCGCGGACCGTCGAGCGGATGGTCCTCCCGATGATCGCCGGCATCAACGCGGTGCCGAAGGTGGCGCTCGCGCCGCTGCTCCTGGTCTGGATCGGCTTCGGCTACGAGGCCAAGATCGTGATGGTGGTGCTGCTCTGCTTCTTTCCGATCCTGATCTCGACCATGGCCGGCCTGACCTCGACACCGAACGACCTCGCTGAGCTGGCCCGCTCCCTGTCCGCCTCATGGTGGCAGACCTTCCTCAAGGTCCGACTCCCGTGGGCCCTGCCGCAGATCTTCGTCGGCCTGAAGGTGGCGACCTCACTGGCCATCATCGGCGCGATCATCGGCGAAGTGATCAACCCACAGGCCGGGCTGGGCGCGGTGATCGCCAGCTCCGGTCAGTCCGCCGACACCCCGCTCGCGTTCGCGGCGCTGATCCTGCTCGCCCTCATGGGCGCGCTGCTCTTCTACCTGATGGCCGGGCTCGAACGACTCCTCGTGCCGTGGGCGCGAGCGATCTCCTCCTGAGTCGGAGATCGCTCGCGGCTGCCGAGCCCTCCCCGCGCACTCGCGCCGGTGCGCCACCCTCCTCCTCCCCGCGACCCGAGCCGGGCCGCGTCGTGGTCAGTGCGAGTGCCGGGGCACGTCGCTGCCGCTGCTGCCGACCAGGAAGTCCAGATCCGCGCCCTGGTCGGCCTGCAGGACGTGCTCGCTGTACAGGCGCACCCATCCCCGGTCGGCGACCGGCGGTGGTGGTTGCCAGGCGGCGCGGCGCTGGGCGATCTCCGCGTCGTCGACGAGCAGGTCCAGGGACCGCGTCGCCACGTCGACGCGGACCAGGTCGCCGGTGCGCACCAACGCGAGCGGGCCGCCCACCGACGCCTCCGGGGCCACGTGCAGGATGCAGGTGCCGTACCCGGTGCCGCTCATCCTGGCGTCGGAGATCCGCACCATGTCGGTGATGCCGTCGGCGAGCAGCCGTCGTGGCATGGGGACGTTGCCCACCTCCGGGAACCCGGGATAGCCACGTGGCCCGGCGTTGCGCACCACGATCACCGTGTCCGGGGTGACGTCGAGGTCCGGGTCGTCGGCCGCGACGACGTACTCCTCGATCCGGTCGAAGACGAGCGCCGGCCCGGTGTGCGTGAGCAGGTGGGCGGAGGCCGCGGAGACCTTCAACACCGCCCCGGACGGCGCGAGTGACCCGCGCAGCACCACGGTGCCCGAGCCGGCGGGCTGGAACGGCTCCGCCATGGTGGCGATGACGTCCCGGTTCCAGCACTGCACGCCCTCGACGTTGTCGGCCACGCTCTTTCCGCTGACGGTCACGTGGTCCATGTGCAGCAGCGGAGCGATCTCCGCCATCACCGCCGGGACGCCGCCCGCGTAGGCGAAGTCCTCCATGAGGTACGCCCCGGAGGGCATGAGGTTGACCAGCATGGGCACGTCGGCGGTGAGGGCGTCGAAGTCCTCCAGCGACAGCGGGACACCGAGGCGTCCGGCCACCGCGAGCAGGTGGACGACGGCGTTCGTCGAACCGCCGATCGCGGCGTTGACGCGTACCGCGTTCTCGAACGCCTCCCTGGTGAGCACCGTCGACAACCGTTGGTCCTGCTCGACCATGGCTACGATCCGGCGTCCGGCGGCGTGCGCGAGCGCGTACCGCCGGGAGTCGACAGCCGGCACGGCGGCGGCCCCCGGGAGCTGCACGCCCAACGCCTCGGTCACACAGGCCATCGTGGAGGCGGTCCCCATGGTCATGCAGTGCCCCCGACTGCGGGACATGCCGACCTCCGCCTCCGCGCAGTCGGCCGCGCTCATCCGGCCCGCCCGCATCTCCTCGGTGAAGCGCCAGACGACCGTGCCCGACCCGATGTCCTGCCCCCGGAACTTGCCGTTGAGCATCGGGCCACCGGTCAGCATCAAAGTCGGCAGGTCGACGCTCGCCGCTCCCATCAGCAGGCCGGGGGTGGTCTTGTCGCAGCCGGAGAGCAGGACGACCGCGTCGAGCGGGTTGGCTCGGACCGACTCCTCCAACTCCATCGCCAACAGGTTGCGGTAGAGCATGGTGGTGGGCCGCATGAGGGGTTCACCCAGGCTCATCGCCGGAAACTCCAGCGGCAGGCCGCCGCTCTCCCACACGCCCCGCTTCACCGACTCGGCCAGGTCCCGCAGGTGGGCGTTGCAGGGGGTCAGCTCCGACCAGGTGGTGGCGATGCCGATCACCGGGCGCCCGTCGAAGACGTCGTCCGCGAACCCCTGGTTGCGCATCCAGGACCGATGGATGAACCCGTTGCGGCCCTCCGCACCGAACCACTGCGCGCTGCGCAGCGGTCGATTCGTCGTCGACATCAGCACACTCCTCTGTCATCAGTGCGCGCCGCGGGGGTTCGCGGCGATCGTTGAGCGGGTGGTGCGGTGGCTGGTGTAACTAGCGGAGCCCTCCGACGGACAGTCCGCCGCGCCAGTGTCGTTGCAGGCTGAAGAACGCGATGATCAGCGGAATCACCGACACGAGCGAGCCCAGGATGATGAGGCTCCACAGCGAGGTGCCACCCGCGTTGTTCGCCGACGCGATCCCCTGCCACAGGCCGAGACCGACGGTGACCGGGAAGAGCCGGTTGTCGGAGAGCATCGCCAGGGGCAGGAAGTAGTTGTTCCAGGACGCCACCGCCGACAGGAGCAGCACGGTGACCACCGCGGGCCGCATCATCGGAAGGGCGATCTGGAGGAACGTCCGCACCTCCCCCGCACCGTCCACCCGGGCCGCGTCCAGGAGCTCGTCGGGGACCGCGTCGCGCGCGTAGACGTGCATCAGGTAGACCCCGAACGGGTTGAGCAGCGACGGGAGGATCACCGCCCAGACCGTGTTCGTCAGGCCGAGCTGGGAGAACATGATGAAGGTCGGGATGACCAGCGCGGTGGCGGGGACCATCAACGCACCGAGCACGACGGCGAAGCTGAACCGCCGGGCCGCGAACCGGTACTTGGCGAACCCGTACCCGGCCATCACCGCCAGGATCGTGGCGCCGACACCACCGGCGACGGCGTACAGCGTGGAGTTGAGGATCCACCTGAGGTAGATGCCCCCGTCGTGGGTGAACAGCTGCTTCAGGTTGCCGAGGTAGTCGACCTGGTCGGCGAACCACAGGGTGTTGTCGCCGCCGAACAGGCCGGCCGCGTCCTTGGAGCTGTTGACGATGATCCACCAGAACGGCACGAGGAAATAGATCACCAGGAAGCCGAGGAGGATCTGCATGGGGAGATAGCGCTGCGGCCGACGGGGGCCGGAGCGGGCGCTCGTGGGGGCGGTCATCAGAGGAAACTCCTCCGCTTGCGGGTGAAGAACAGGAAGACGTAGACGCAGATGAAGACGACGCCGCCGAGGGCGAACGAGATCGCCGACCCGTAGTTGAAGTTGGCCAGCGAGAACGCCTGCTCGTACGCGTACATGTTGGGGGTGAAGTCCGTCCTGATCGTGCCCGCGGCGAGGTATCGCAGGATCTGTGGTTCGTTGAAGAACTGCAGGGTGCCGATGAGCGAGAAGACCAGGATCAGGATCAGCGCGGGCGCGATCAACGGGATCTTGATCCGCGTCGCGATCTGCCACCGCCCGGCGCCGTCCATCCGGGCGGCCTCGTAGAGGGTGGGGTCGACGCCCTGCAACGCCGCGTACAAGATGATCATGTAATAGCCGGCCCACTGCCAGGTGACGACGTTGAGCAGGCCATAGAAGATCAGGTCACTGCTCAGGAAGTCCGGGGCGGTGGCGCCGAACAGCCCGAAGATGTCGGTGAGCGGGCCGAAGCCCTTGCTGTAGAGGAACCCCCACATCACGGCTCCGATGACTGTCGGAATCGCGTACGGCAGGAAGATCATCAGGCGGGAGAAGCGAGCGAACAGCGTGGTCACCGCGTCCAGGATGAGCGCCATCGCGAGCGCGAGGACGATCTGGACCGGAATGGAGACGAGCGAGAAGCGGATGACGAACCACGCCCCGGACAGGAAGCTCGGGTCGGTGAACGCCTTCACGTAGTTGTCGAAGAGGACGAAGCTGGTCCCGCCGATCAGCTTCTTCTGGAAGAGACTGAGATACAACGCGTACGCGAGCGGCGCGATGAGGAACGCCAGGAAGACGATCCCGAACGGTCCGACGAAGAGCCAGCCCATCAGGTGCTCGCGGAGGTGTACCTTGCCACGGATCTTGCGTGCCTCGTTGCGAGCACCCGGTGCGCGCTTCTCGGTCAGGAGTGTCATTGTGGTCTCCGGGACGTGGACGCCGAGGGGTCGAGGGTGGGCCGCCCGCCCGCTGACGGCGCGGCCCACCCGTCCGGTCACTGAACGGTGAAGCCTTGTTCCTTGGCGTACTTCGCCACGTCCTCCTGGAGCCGGTCCGCGGCCTGCGATCCGGTGATGGAGCCCTTGATGACCTCGCTGACCTGCTTCGTCATGGCGTCGAGGTAGTACTGACCGAAGGGGGCGTACTGCACGCCCTTGTAGGCGTCGGCGGCGGGGACGTAGACCTCCTTGTTCGCCTGCTGGCCGTCGAAGAACGCCACCTTCAGGTCGATGAAGGCGGGGTCCTTGAGTGCCGTCAGGTTCAGCGGGAAGATGATCTGGTTGGTCCAGCCGTCGGTGAGCGACTCCTTGTCGGCGTAGAGCCCGTAGGCGACCTTCGCCGCCAACTCCGGCTTCTTGGCCTGCTTGGTCACCGAGAACGCCGACCCGCCCCAGTTCACCTGCACCGGGTTGGCCGGGTCCCACTGCGGCAGCGGTGCCACCGCGAACTTGCCGGTGTCCTGGCCCTTGCCGACGCCCGCGCCGGTGAGGTAGCCGGGCGCCCACGCCGCCGAGATGTAGGTCGCGTAGTTGCCATTGATCACGCCGGAGATGTACTCCGGGGTGAACTGGTCCTGCGTCCCGACCAGGCCCTTCTTGACGAGGCCACCCCAGTAGTCCAGCACGTCCTTGGACGCCTGGTCGTTGAGCTTCACGCCGATCGACTTCGGCTGCGCCGGATCGAAGGTGAAGGGTGAGGCGCCCTTCTGGATCTGGAGCGCCATCAGGACCGCCGGGACGTTCGCGCCGAGGTCCCCGAACAGCGGGCCACCGGCGTCCTTCACCTTCTGCGCGGTCTGCTCGTACTCGGCCCAGGTCTTCGGCGGGGTGATCTTGTACTTGTCGAAGATGTCCTTGCGGTAGATCATGCCCATCGGCCCACCGTCGACCGGGACGCCGTAGACCGCGTCACCGACCGACACGTCCTTCCAGGCACCCTCGCTGTAGTTGGCCTTGACCGCGTCGTAGCCGTACTTCTTGATGTCGACGAGCGCGCCCTGGATCTGGAAGGTCGGGATGCGGTCCGCCTCGACCATGATCACGTCCGGTGCGCCGGTGCCCGCCGAGATGGCGGTCTGGAACTTGTCGTACTCGTCACCGCCCTGCCCGACGTTGGTCCAGCAGACCTGCACCTCGTTGTTCTGCTTGTTGAAGTTGTCGACGACGAGTTGGGTGTTGGGGTACCAACCCCACATCGTCACGACCGGCAGTTCCTTCTTCGTGATGGTGTTCGTGCAGTTGCTCGCGTCACTTCCGCCCTCGTCGGAGGAGCACGCGACGAGGCCGGTCCCGACCGCGAGCATGGCAACCGTGGCGAGTATCCGTCTTCTCTTCATTGAGGTGGTTCCCTTCGGGGTGGCGGTGCGGTGGCATCCGTGCGCTGGCGGGCGCCACCGGGGCAGGAATCCTGCTCCCGGTGGCGTCGCCGGCGACGGCTCCTAGCGCTTGAACAGACGCGGCGCCAGGTCGATGAGGTTCTTCTGCCACACGTCCCAGCCGTGCGGCCCGGGGGTCACCCCGTCGAACTCGTAGCGGATACCGAGGTTGTCCAACGTGGTCAGCGACGTCATGAAGCTCGGATACACGAAGTCGGTCTGGTCACCCACGTACAGGCGCAGCATCGTGGTGCCGCTGTTGATCGCCTCCACGTCGACCCCGGTGCCGCTGCCGAACCCGGCCGAGAACGCCGCGACGTAGGCGAACTCACCGGGGTACGACCGCAGCACCCCGAACGCCTGCCCGCCGCCCATCGACAGGCCGGCGAGAGCCTGCTGCGACGACTCGCTGGAGACGTGGTAGCGGGCCCGTGCCGTGGGGACGATGTTCTCCAACAACTCGCGGTTGAAGTCGGACGAGTTGCCGTTGCCCATCACGACCACCATGGGCACCAGGTCGCCGTCGAGGAACTGGTTGTCGAGGATCTGCTTGGCGCGGCCCATCTCGACCCAGTCCGTGTAGTTCTGCCCCCCGCCGTGCTGGAGGTAGAGGACGGGGTACGGCTCGGCGCGGCCCGGGTCGTACCCGGGTGGGGTCCACACCAGCGCCGTGCGGTCCTGGCCCGCCACGGTGCTGGCGTAGGTCATGCTCTCGACCTTTCCGCCCTGGCCGGCGGGGACGTCCGACAGCAGGCGGGCCTCCGGACCCGGGATGAGGAAGGTGCTCCACATCGGTTCGGTGGTCACCTTCGTGGGGTTCGAGGTGTCCTTGAACGGGACCCGGTCGACGATCAACCGGTAGTAGTAGAACCAGGGCTGAAGCGGCCCCACCGTCGCCCGCCACCGGTCACCGTCACGGGCCAGCGGCACGCGCAACCAACTGCCGCCCGGAGCGATGTTCGCCCACACCGTGACGTGCTGGGCGTCGGCGAACTCGGTGGTCGTCTCGAAGGTGACGAAGCCGTCCTCGGTGACGAAGGGCGTCGGGGTGGTGCCCGCCGGCGGCGGGTTGAACTCGCCCTTCAGCTGACCGTGACCGGGGCTCGGCCCGCGGTCCGACACGTGCTGGAACAGCCGCGGCACGAAGTCGACCAGATTCTCCTGCCAGGTGTCCCAGTTCGCGCCACCGTCCGGGTTGACCCCGTCGGACTCGAACCTGACGTCGGCCCGGCCCAACGCCTTCGCCAGCCGGTAGGTGGCGTTGTACGCCGGGTCGGTCACGTTGCCCGTGTAGAGGCGCAGCACCTTGACGGTGCGGTTGACCGCCTTGGCGTCCTTCCGGTCGACGTCCGGCACGGACCGGCCGGAGAACCAGCCGACGTAGCCGAACTGACCCGGCTTGGCCAGCGCTGCCCGCACCGCGAGCGTCGCCCCGTCGGACACGCCGGCGACCGCCTGGTGTGCCGGATCGCGCAGGACCCGGTAGGTGCGGGCGACCGCCCCGCGCAGGTCCTTCAGCTCCTTGTCGCCGGAGTCGTCGGTGATCACGACCACCATCGGTCGCATCGCGCCCGCGGCCGAGAGGTTGTCGAGGATCTGCTTGGTCCGCCCGAGATCGAGCCAGTCGGTGGCCGCCACACCGTCACCCGACCGCAGGTAGAGCGCCGGGTAACCCTTCGGGCCCTTGGCCGCGTAACCGGGTGGTGTCCAGACCACTGCCGACCGCTGCCCGGCCTTGGTCCGGTAGGTCAGCGTCGTGACCTGACCACCGGTGCCGGCCGGCGCGTCGACCAACCAGCGTGCCGAGTCGCCCGCGACGAAGAAGGTGCTCAGCAGCGGGTCGGACGCCACGCGGGTGTCGTTCGTCGGGTCCTTGATGCTCTTGGTGTCGTCGGCGGTGAGCTGGTAGTGGTACAGGCCGGGCTCAAGCGCGCCGAGAACGCCGGACCACACGTCGCCACGGCGGGTCAGGCCGAACTCCGCCGTGGCCGAGGACGGGCCGAAGTTGCCCTCCACCACGACCTGCGACACCGTGCCCAGGTGCTCCTGGACGTAGGCGGCCGGGACGGCGAACGAGGCGTAGCGGTCGGGGGAGACGGTCAGCCACGGGGTCTCCGCCGCGGCGGCCGGTTGCGGTGCGAGCAGGACCGCCGCGACGGCGATGACCCCGGCGGTGAAGGCCGCCGCGAGCCGACGCACGCCCGACCTGCGTAAGCGCCCATGGTACGGTTCGGTTGTCACGCTCCACTCCTCTCTGCGCCGGCAGCGGATGCGACCCGACTGGCCGGCTCGATTCACTGGTGGATCTGGCCGTGGTTCTGCGTCGACACCTCCTTCACCTCATGCCAAGGGCACGCCGGACGTGATCGCTCGGTGTGGCACGGCCTCCGGCACGGCCGGGCGGTCTCGTCGGCGAATGCGCATCACGGTCATCCCGCGCTCTTCGGTGGCGCGGTCGAGTCGCGGACCACGAGGCTGGTCGGCAGCACCATCCGCCGTGGCCCCTCCCACTCGCCGGTCACCAGTGACTTCAGCATGCGCGCGGCTTCGTAGCCGAGCTGGTACATCGACTGGTCCACGGTGGTGAGACCGGGCGCGGTCGACGCCGACTCCGGGATGTTGTCGAACCCGACGACGGACAGGTCCGTCGGGACGGCGATGCCCAGCTCCCGCGCGACCTCCAGGACCTTGAGGGCCATCCCGTCGCTCGCCGCGAAGATCGCCGTCGGCGGGTCGGCCTGTTGCAGGAGGGCCCGCGCCAGCGGCACCGCCGACTCGGGGTTGAAGTCCCCCCGGCCGATCAACGTCGGGTCGACCGGGACGCCGGCGCCGGCCAGCGCGGCCCGGAAGCCCTCCTCGCGGGACCAGGCCGCCTCCAGGCTGGAGCGACCCGCGATGAAGCCGATGCGCCGGTGGCCCAGGGCGAGCAGATGCTCCACGGCGACGGTGGCGCCCGCGAGGTTGTCGGCCATGACCGAGGGCCCGGTGGAGCCCCGCGCCGGGTCGATGGCGACCACCGGCGTGCGGCTCTGCACCTCACCCCACGGCGTCACCACGATGCACCCGTCGGTCAGCGTGCCGGACAGGCGGGTCAGGTGCCGCCGCTCCCAGCCTTCCGAGTAGGACCCGTAGAGGTCGCTGTTGGCGTAGACGATCAGGTCGAAGCCCGAGCGGCTCAGCGCCTTCATCGCCCCCTTGAGCACCTCCGCCGTGTACGACTGGAAGCTGTGGGTCACCAGGCCGAGGACGTTCTTGCGGCTGCGCCGGAGGCTCGTGGCGACGAGACTCGACTCGTAGCCGAGTTGCTCGATCGTCGACCGGACATGGGCCACCGTGTTGGCGCTGACGCCGTAATGCCCGTTGACCACGCGCGAAACGGTCGCGGTGGAAACGCCGGCGACCCGAGCGACATCACTCATTGTCACTGGCGCATTGACCTCGGTCATGCCGCTCCCTCTGGACTGCAATCGTTATCGGTTACGTTTCCAGGGTGTTGCCAACGTAACCGACAAGTATTACGAACACAAGAGCCTTTCATCCTTGCGCGAACCGTCCTACCAGGACGGCCGCGCGGCCGCCCACTGTCCTTTGTCGCCGTCGTGGGCACGCTAACAACGAACCGCCTGCGATGACCGACGGACCGCGTCGGGACGAGGGGGAATCGCCGGCCCAGCGGCACGTATCGAGATTCATCTGTCGCACTCTCCCGACTCTCCGGGTCGGTCGGGCAGGCCGCGAACCTCGGCCGTCCCCGTGAAGACCTTCGGCGTCGGCGACCGGTCCGCGTCCGCGCTGATGACGAACCTGCCGGCCAGAGTGCGGTCCTGCGCCGAGAAGCCCACGTACACCTCTATCTGCCCGGGCTCGACCGTGTAGTCCAGGCGCCGGTCGTAGAAGCCGAGCTGGCCCGTCGGCAGGTCGAACCGCACGGCCACCCGCTGCCCAGCGGCGGCCGAGACCCGGACGAAACCCTTCAACTCGAGTACGGGTCTGGTGACCGACGCCTGCGGATCGCGGACGTAGAGCTGCACGACCTCCTCGCCCGCCCGACGGCCGGCGTTGGTCACCACCACGTCGACACCGACCGAGTCGCCGGCGCGCACCTGCGGGTGTCGCACCGTGGCCTCCTCGACGATGAACGAGGAGTATCCGAGGCCGTGCCCGAAGCAGTATCGGGGCGTCACCGGTGAGTCGACGTAGTCGCCGTGCCAGTGCGACCGGCCGCCGGACACCTTGTGGCCGTAGAAGACGGGGAGCTGGCCCACGCTGCGGGGATACGAGATCGGCAACCGCCCGCTCGGGTTCACCTCACCGAGGAGCACCTCGGCGATCGCCTGCGCCCCGGTCTCGCCGGGCAACCAGGCCATCAGCACCGCCGCAGCGTGCTCGTGCAGGAAGTCGCTGCCGACGGGTCGTCCGGCGACGAGCACCACCACGACCGGGGTGCCGGTGGCCACGACGGCGCGGACCAGGTCCTCCTGGACACCGGGCAGGTCCAGGCTGGAACGGTCCCGGGACTCACCGGTGGTCGCCCGTGGTGTCAGCCCCGAACGGTCCCCCAGGACCAGCACTGCGACATCCGCCGCGGCGGCCACCGCGACCGCCTCGTCGAACCCGTCGGTGGAGGGGTCGAGCACGTCGCACCCCGACGCGTAACGCACCCGGTCCCCCAGGCGGGCCGTGAGTTCGTCGCGCACCGTGGGCACCCCGTCGGTGCTCTCCTCGATCTCCAGATCGTCCGGGATGGTCATCATCTCGCCGAGCAGGCCCCGCCGCTCGCGCGCCTCGGTCAGCGCCTCGATGTGCGCCGCGAACGAGTAGTCGCCCAGCAGGTGCCGGGCGTCGTCGGCGTTCGGCCCGATGAGGGCGACCGATCCGGCCTCCGCGAGCAGCGGCAGGACGCCGTCGTTCTTGAGCAGGACGAGACTGCGGCGGGCGATCTCCAGCGCGACGGTCCGGTGCCGCTGCGCGTTCACCGCGACGGCGACCGCGTCCTCGTCCACGTACGGTGCTTCGAAGAGCCCGAGTTCGAACTTGTGCCGCAGCACGCGTGCGACCGCCTCGTCGAGCCGAGCCTCGCTGACGTCACCGGCGTCCAGCGCCCGCGTGAGGGCTACCGCGTACACGTCCGTGGCCGGAAGCTCGACGTCGACACCGGCACCGAGGGCCAGCGTCGCGGCCTGCTGCTTGTCCTGTGCGAAGTGGTGGTACGAGTGCAGGTCGTTGACGGCGAAGTAGTCGGAAACCACGCTGCCGGTGAAGCCCCACTGCCGGCGGAGGACGTCGGCGAGGAGGTCGTCGTTGGCGTGGCACGGGATCCCGTCCAGCTCGTGGTAGCCGGCCATCACCGACCGCAGGCCGCCCTCGCGGACCGCCGCCTCGAACGGGTACAGGTAGACCTCGCGCAGCAACCGCGGGGGCAGGTGGGCGGGCGCCCAGTTCAGCCCACCCTCGGACGCCCCGTACCCGACGAAGTGCTTGGCCGTCGCGATGACGCCGTCGGTCAGGTCGACGCCCTGGAGGCCCCTGACGAACGCGACGCCCATCCGGGACACCAGATAGGGATCCTCGCCGTAGGTCTCCTCCGTCCGACCCCACCGGGGGTCGCGCACCACGTCCAGGACCGGAGACAGCCCCTGGTGGCCGCCCATGGCGCGCATCTGCGCGCGAACGGCGTCCGCCAACTGCCCGTTCAGCTCCGGAGCCCACGTGCTCGCGACCCCGATCGCCTGCGGGAAGATCGTCGCGTCCCGCGCCATCACTCCCGAACAGACCTCCTCGTGGACGATCGCCGGGATCCCCAGTCGGGTCTCGGTCACCAGGTACCGCTGGATCGCGTTGGCGACCCGCGCCACCTGCGCGGCCTTCAGGCTGGTGGCACCGGCGACGCGGGTCACGTGCCCCAGGCCGTGGCCGAGGATCGGTCGGGCTCGGCGTACGGAGAACCGACCGCCCTCCAGCACCGCGAACGCCCAGGTGCTGCCCAGTTGGGCGATCTTCTCCTCGCGGGTCATCCGCGCCAGCAGGTCGGACACCCGTTCCGAGACGGGCGCCGTCGCGTCGGCGTAGGTCGCCCCGGTCTCCGGCTGCACAGTGGTCATCTGGTCACCCCAATCACCGCCACGGCCTGCCCCGTCCGCCTCGTCGGCCCTGCTCTGCGCTGGCTCGGAACGTGGTGACGGGCGATGGATTCCCAAACGTAAACGTGATCGGTAACGTTTACATCGATCAAGAACGTAATCCGCGATCATCATGTTGTCCAGAGCTCGCAGCGACCCCACCACCCCCGGGTCCGCGTCGCGACGTCCACGTCGACGGCGGGACCCCGCACGAAGGGAGCCAGCCCTGAACGCCCACCTCGACGAAGCGCCGGAGCACTCGACCGGCGCGGACAGTCCACTCCCCTACCGCCTCAGCCTCGACCCACGCCGACGCGTCGCACCGGTGCCCCGCCGGCTCTTCGGCTCGTTCGTGGAGCACCTGGGCCGGTGTGTCTACACCGGCCTCTACGAGCCGGGGCATCCGACGGCCGACGCGGACGGCTTCCGGGGCGACGTTCTCGCACTCGTACGGGAGTTGGGCGTCACCACCGTCCGCTATCCGGGCGGCAACTTCGTCTCCTCCTACCGGTGGGAGGACGGCGTCGGCCCGGTCGACGAACGACCCGCCCGGCTGGACCTCGCCTGGCACAGCCTGGAGACCAACGAGTTCGGGCTGGACGAGTTCATGCGCTGGGTCGGCAAGGCGGACGTCGACCCGATCATGGCGGTCAACCTGGGCACCCGCGGCACCGCCGAGGCCGTCGACCTGCTCGAGTACGCCAACCACCGCGCCGGCAGTCACCTCGCCGACCAACGCCGCGACAACGGCGCTCCCGACCCGTACGGGATCAGGCTGTGGTGCCTCGGTAACGAGATGGACGGCCCGTGGCAGGTGGGCCAACGCAGCGCCACCGAGTACGGGCGTCTCGCGTCGCAGACCGCGAAGGCCATGCGTCGCTTCGACCCCGACCTCGAACTCGTCGCCTGCGGCTCGTCACACCTCGGCATGCCGACCTTCGGCGCCTGGGAACGGGACGTGCTCACCGAGGCGTACGACGACGTCGACCTGATCTCGTTGCACGCCTACTACCAGCCGGTCGGCGACGATCTGGCCAGCTTCCTCGCCTCCGCCGAGGACATGGACCGCTACATCGACGCGGTCACCGCCATCGCCGACTCCGTCGGGGCGATCCGCAGGTCGACCAAGAAGATCATGATCGCGTTCGACGAGTGGAACGTCTGGTACCAGTCCGCGGCTCCGTCCAACCCGCCGAGCGGCGAGGACTGGCCGGTCGCCCCGCGCCTGCTGGAGGACCACTACAGCGTGGCCGACGCCGTCGTGGTCGGCGGTCTGCTGATCAGCCTGCTGCGGCACAGCGACCGGGTGACGGCGGCCTGCCAGGCCCAACTGGTCAACGTGATCGCACCGATCATGACCGAACCGGGCGGCGCGGCCTGGCGACAGACCATCTTCCACCCCTTCGCCCGGACCGCCCGGCATGCCCAGGGTGCGGTGCTCGACGTGCTCCGCGAGGGCAGCACGACGTCCACCGACCGCTTCGGCGAGATCGACGCGGTCGACGCGGTCTCCACCTGGGACGACGACACCGGCGAGATGACGGTCTTCCTCGTCAACCGCGTCACCACCGCCCCGGCCGAGGTGACTGTCGACGTCACCGGAGCCCGGCTGGCCGGCGTCATCGAGTGCGTCACCATCGGCGGCGCCGACCTGCACGCCAAGAACACGGCCGACGGTCCGGACCACGCCGAGCCGCGCCCCAACGGCACGGCACGCGGCGTCGACACCGGCGTCCGGCTGACCCTCCCGCCCGCGTCCTGGACCATGCTGCGGGTCCAGGCCACCGACGTGACCCCCTGACCGGTCGACCGAACCACCCCGGCCGCGTACACCCTGGGTTCACCAGGGGTACGCGGCCGGGGCTTCCCCACCACAGGGAGTTCGGCGTCGCGCCTGGGTCTACCGGGTGTCGACCGGTGGGCTCCCGGGTCCGGCCGTGAGGTGAACGGACACCGGAATCGGGAGATGCCGCTCTGCGAGCGCTAACATCTGGCCCTGCCCAGAAACACAGACACGAAGTGCGATGACGGTCAACGATGTATTTACCGGCCGGGCACGGAACAATTTCGGGCACCTTTCTGCAGCACCGGGGCGGCCGGCGCGCGAATCCATCCGGATCAATTCGCGGGAAATGCTCGCCGACCGACCCGGCGCCACCGGGAAAACGATGCCGCAGCGACCTCTGTCGCGATTATTCGGTGGCCGCTTCCAACCTCCCGTCCACTCGGCGGGGAATGGCGGCGTACTCGTCTCGAAGCTCCTCGGGCAGGACCCACTCCGGGGCGTCCTGCCACGCCAGCGGGCGAAGGAACCGCCGGATCGCCGTGGCGCCCACCGAGGTGTGTACGGCGTTCGTCGACGGCCAGGGCCCTCCGTGGTGCTGGGCCCAGGACACCCGGACACCGGTGGGGTAACCGTCGAAGACGATGCGACCGGCGCGGGCGGCGAACACGTCGACCAGCCGACGCACCACCTCGGCCTCATCGCTCGGTCCACGGTGGACGGCCCCGGTCAGCGACGGCGGGACGGTCACCAGGGCCGCGTCGAGGTCGCTGACGCCGCCATACCTGACCACGATCAGCAGCGGGCCGAAGCACTCGTCGGCGATCTCGGCCGTCAGGTCCGGCAGACCGACCTCCAGGAGCGTCGGCGCGACGGTGAAGCCCTCGCCCGGGTCCACCCGGGGTCGCGCCGAAACCCGGGCCCCGGCCCGTTCGAACGCCGCCGCCTGGGTCTCGTACGCGTCCCGGATGCGCTCGTTCAGCAGGACCGCGCCCCCCGCCGAGCCGACCCGCTCCCGCAGCGCGTCGACCAGCCGGTCACCGGCCGGGTCGGACGGGACGAACGCCAGGCCGGGCTTGGTGCACAGCTGACCGCCGGACGCCGTGAAGGAGGTGAACAGGCCCTCGGCGATCCGGTCGCTCCGGTCCACGGCCGCGCCGGGCAGGATGACGATCGGGTTCACGCTGCTCAGCTCGGCGTAGAGGGGAATCGGATCGGGCCGTTCGTCGATGGCGGCCTGGATGGCACGGGCGGCCCCGACGGAACCCGTCAGGGCGGCGGCGCGGATCGCTGGGTGACGCACCAGCGACCGGCCCGCCTGCTCCCCGTACACGATGCCGACCACGCCCTCGGGGCCACCCAGGTCGCGGATGGCAGACTCGATCGCGTCGGCGGAGGCGTGCGACGTCAGCGGGTGCGACGGGTGGGCCTTCAGGACGGCGGGACAACCCGCGGCGAGCGCGGCGGCGGTATCACCCCCGGCGACCGAGAAGGCGAACGGGAAGTTGCTGGCCCCGAACACGGCGACCGGTCCGAGGGGTACGAGCATCCGGCGCAGGTCCGGACCGGGCCCGAGGGGGGTGTCGGCGGCGTGGTCGATGGCCGCCTCGACGTACGCCCCGTCGCGCACCACGTCGCCGAACATCCGGAACTGGAGTGCCGCCCGGGTGAGTTCCCCGTCGAGCCGCGCGGTGCTGAGCCCGGTCTCCGCCTCGGCGGCCGCGACCAGTTCCGCGCGCCGGGCCTCCAGGGACGCGGCGATGCGGTCGAGCATCTCCGCCCTACCGACTCTGCCCAGCCCGGACAGCCACTGCGCCGCTCGGGACGCCTGGTCGGCGATCACCTCCAACCGGGACTCGTCGGTCTCGCTGAGGTCCGTCGAGCGCCGCCGGCCGTCGCGTGGGTCGACAGTGATGACCACGTTCACAGCAGTCCTCTCCTCACCAGATTGCCCATCAGATCGCGGACGCCGAAGTGCCAGGGCTCGCACTCCTCCGCGTGCCACACCCGGTTGACCAGGGTGCCGAGCGCCGGGCAGCTGATCCGCACCACGTCGTCCACCTTGTGGGTGAAGCCCTCACCGGGGCGGTCCCGGTCTTGGATCGGCGCGAACATGGTGCCGAGCATCAGGGCGGCACCGTCCGGATAGTGGTGGTGCGGGCCGATCAACTGCCGGACCAACTCCTCCGGGTCACGCGACATCCGCGTCATCTCCGAGACCGCCTCCAGCAGGAAGCCGTCCACACCGCTGACCTGCAGGCTGACAGCGAGTTCGCGTACCTGGGCCATCCCGAACCGCTCGTCGAAGAGCCGGATCAGGGGCCCGAGGGCGCAGGAGGCGTTGTTGTCCTTCGCCAGTGGAAGCAGCAACGCCGAACGACCCTCGACGTCCCGCAGGTTCACGTCGTTGCCGAGGGTGGCGCCGACGATCCGCCCGGTGGACGCGACGATGAGGGTGACCTCGGGTTCCGGGTTGTTCCAGGTCGACGCGGCGAGCACCCCGACCGGAACGGCGGTGCCGACGGCGGAGAGGACCTGGCCCTTGGTGAAGATCTCGGCGTCCGGCCCGATCCCCACCTCCAGGTACTGACTCCACATGCCCTCGGCTACCAACAGACTCTTGAGCCGGTCGGCCTCCGCCGAGCCCGGAGCCAGGCTGTGCAGGTCGACGCCGACGTCGGCGAGCATCCGGTGGCGGATGTCCGCCGCGAGCGCGAGGTCTCCACGCGCCCGTTCCTCGATGACGCGTTCGATCATCGAGATGGGGAAGGTCACCCCGGCGGCCTTGAGCACCTGGAGGTCGACCGGGGCGAGCAACCAGGGCCGGGAACGGTCCCGGGTCGCGGCCTCGGTGTTGGCCAGGATCTCCCCGAAGTCGCCGACCGTCGGCCCGTCGAGCCCGGCGACCACCGCGGCGGGGTCGGACAGTTCGCAGATGTCCCGGACGGTCGGGAACCGACGGCTGAGGTCGATGACCATGCCGTCGCGGACGGTCACCGGTGTCGGGCCGTCGACCGACGGATCCCAGACGCGGCCGATGAGGACACTGTCGCCGGCGTCCGGCAGCGCCTCGGCGGCGGTGCCGGACCACCCCGCGCCCGGAGCCGCTCCCCGGGGCCGTGGCACCGTCATGAGCCGCTCTCCAGGTTGAAGAAGGACCGCTCGTCCCGAGGACGGATGTCGTAGACGGCGTCCTCGAACATGCGCAGCGGATGCGGTGTGAACGGATGCTGCTCGATCGCGGCGAGGTCCAGCTCGATGCCCAGCCCGACCCCGGTCGGGATCAGCACGTCGCCGTCGGCGGTCAGCACCAGCCGCTCGTTGGTGATCTCGGGACGCCAGGGGACGTCCGTCGCCATGATCTCCAGGTACCGGAAGTTGGGCAGGGTCGCCCCGAGTTGCAACGTCGCGGCCGTGCTGAGCGGGCCGCTGGGGTTGTGCGGTGCGAACCCGACGTAGCTGGTCGCGGCGAGCGTCGAGATGAAGGCCAGCTCGGCGATCCCGCCGGCGTGCGTCACGTCCGGCTGGACGAAGTCGACAGCCTGGCGGGCCAGCGCCGGAGCGAAACCCTGCCGGCCGTACCACCGCTCCCCCGCCGCGATCGGCACGGGCGACGACCGGCGGATGTCGACCAGGGCGTCGAGGTTGTCCGGCGGGCAGGGCTCCTCGAACCACACCGGGTCGAACTGGGCGATCTCCTTCGCCACCATGACGGCGTGCCGGACGTCGAAGCGCCCGTGCCCCTCCACGAACAGCTCGACGTCACGGCCCACCGCGGCACGTACCGCGTCGATCTGGGCGAGCACCCGGTCCAGTTGCCGGGTGCTGATGGTGAGGTCGTAGTTCTCGAACGGGTCCCACTTGAGGCCGCGGAAACCGGACTCCACGGTCCGACGCGCCGCCGCCGCGTAGTCCTCCGGCGTGACGGCCCCGGAGAACCAGCCGTTCGCGTACGCCCGCACCCGGTCCCTGGTCGCGCCGCCGAGGAGTCGGGAGACCGGAACGCCGAGGTCGCGCGCCGAGATGTCCCACAGGGCCATCTCGAACGAACTCAGCGCGGTCATGACGACCGGTCCGCCGCGCCAGTACCAGTTCCGGGCCAGCTCGTAGAGGTTCTTCGAGATGCTGGTGGGGTCCAGGCCCACGACCGCTTCGGCCAGCTCGGCGATCGCGCCCTGGACGGCCCGTTCCTTGCCTTCCAGGGTGGCCTCACCGAGCCCGACGATCCCCTCGTCGGTGTGCACCCGCACGATGACGAGGTTCGTGCGGTAGAAGTCGACGACCACCGTGTCGACGGAGACGATTTTCATGTTTCGGCTCAACCCTTCACCGCACCGGCGGTCATGCCGGAAACCACGTACTTCTGGACCAGGAGGTAGAACGCGACGGCCGGCAACGTGAACAGGAAGGCTACGGCCATCACCGTCTGGATCGGGGTACCCAGTTCACCGATGAAGTTCGCGATACCGACGGACGCCGGTTGCAGGTCCGGGTTGAAGATGAACGTCACCGCGAAGACGTACTCGTTCCAGGCGTGGAAGAAGGCGATGACCGCGGTCGCCGCGATCGACGGCGCGATCAACGGCACGTTGATGCGGGTCAGGGTGGTGAAGGGCCGCGCGCCGTCGGCGCGGGCCGCCTCCTCCAACTCCTTCGGGATGCCGTCGATCGCGCCCTTGAGGATCAGCGCGACGATCGGCAGGACGAAGGCGGAGTTCACCAGGACGAGGCCGGTCAGCGAGTCGAGCAGGTCGAAGCGGCGGAACAGCGCGAACAACGGCACGACCATGAGCGCCTCGGGGAGCATCTGGGTGAACAGCAGCACGACGGTCAGCGCGGCCTTGCCCCAGAACGAGAACCGGGACAGCGCGTACCCGAGCGGGATCCCCAGACCGACGGAGAGGACCATCGTGCCCAGGGCGATCACCAGGCTGTTCAGCAGCCACCCGGCCGCCTTGCCCTCGGCCAGCGCGTCGACGAACACCCCGAATTGGCCGAGGTCCGGCGTGAGCCGGGGCCGGTCGGCGAAGAGGTCCCCGTTGCTGGACAGCGCCGTGACGAACATCCAGTACAGCGGGAACACCGCGATGCCCAGCACGACGAGTACGGCCACGATCCGCGCGGTGACCCCGAACCGGAAGCGCCTCATCGGACGTCCCCCTTCTCCACAGCACGCGCGACCAGTCGGCTGCCGATGATGACGATGAGCGAGATGACGACGCCGACCATTCCGATGGCCGCCGCCGACCCGAGTTCCTTGGAGTCGAACGCCTGCGAGTAGAGGTCGATGACGAGCGTCTCGGTCGCGCCGACCGGGCCACCCTTGGTCATCAGCCAGATGAGTTCGAAGCGGCGCAGCGACCAGATCGTCATCAGCAGGGCCAGCAGCCCCACGGTCGGCTTGATGACCTGCCAGGTGACGGCACGGAAGGTCGCCCAACGTCCGGCGCCGTCCACGCTGGCGGCCTCGTTGAGTTCCTGGGGTACGGACTGCAGTGCGGAGAGCAGCACCACCGAGGTGAAGGGGAACAGCTGCCAGATGGTCGTCGCGAGCACCGCCGGGAGCGCGTAGCGGGGGCTGTCCAGAATGGCCCCGCCCGGCACGCCGAGGCCCACCGCGTCGAGGAAGCGGTTCACGATCCCGTACTGCGCGTTCAGCATCCAGGTGGCGATGAGGGCGACGGCGATGCCCGGTGCGGCCCAGGGGACGGTCACCAGGGCCCGCGCCACACCACGGCCCCGGAAGTTCCTGTTGAGCAGGAGCGCCACGCCGAGCCCGGCGCCGATGGCGCCGACCACGCAGGCGATGACGTAGACGAAGGTGATCAGCAGGGTTCGGTGGAAGTCGGGGTCACCGAAGATCCGGTTGAAGTTCTCCAGGCCGACCCACTCGCTGCGGGTGGGGTTGAGCAGCCTCGTCCTGGTGAAGCTGAGGTACACCTCCTGGACGAGTGGTACCGCCTGGAAGACGAATATGAACAGCGCGGCGGGCGCCAGGAACAGGTACGGCGTCCACTTGCTGCCCAGTGGGCTGGGGCCACGCCGCGCCCCGGGTCGGCGGGATGTCTTCGGTGCCCCGGTCTGCTCGAGCACGGTCATCGGATTTCGATCCTTCTGGGAGAGGACGCTGCCGGCGCACGGCCCTTCGCGCCGGCAGCGTCGCCTTGTCGACCGGTCAGCGGACCAGCTCGGTCGCCTGCTGCTGGGCGCGGTCCAGCGCCGACTTCAGGTCGGCCTTGCCCTGCAACGCCGCGATCACGTTCTGCACGACCACCTTGCGGATGTCCGGCGTCTTGGCTTCGAAACCCAGGACGATCTGCGGCAGGCTGGTCTCGGTGAGCCCGTCGAACACGGGGAGGAACGGGGTCGCCTTGAGCGACTCGGCGCTGCGCTGCGTGGTGGTGGCGACGCTGCTCGCGCCCAGGATCTCCTGCAGCTTGATTTGGTTCTGCGGCTCCAACGCCCACTTGATGAAGGTGGCCGCCTCGTCCTGGCTCTCGCTCGCCTCGTTGATCACGATCGGTGCCAGGATCGCGCCCTGCTTGCGGACCGGGAACGGGATGGGCGCGACGGTGAAGTTCAGCTTCGCGTTCTGGCCGCGGGTGGCGGTCACGTAGCCACCGTTGTTGAGTTCCATCCCGACCTTGCCCTCGGCGAACATCCGCCGGAAGGTCGCGGCGTCGGCACCACGCGGGATGACGTTGGCGTCGTAGAGGTCCTTGTACGCCTGCAGGCCCTTGAGGTTCTCCGGCGAGTTGATGGTCAGGTTCTTGCCGTCGGACCACGCGCCGCCGAAGCCGTAGACGTAGTTGAAGATGTCCTGCCACACGCCGGCCTCTTCGGCCTCCGTCTGCCGGAACGCCAGGCCGTAGACGTCACCCTTGGTGAGCGACTTCGCCGTGGAGGCGAACTGCTCGTAGGTGGACGGCGGCGTCGGGATCAGGTCCGCGTTGTAGAACATCGCGTAGTTCGACGCCTCGAAGATGAAGCCGTGCCGCACGCCGTCGTGGACCATGAACTGGTCCGGCTGCTTGAGCAGGTCGTACTTGCCGGCGTCGACGAGCTTGTCGAGCGGCGCGACGAGACCGGCGTCCGAGGCGGCCTCGAACTCGGGCATGTCGAAGCGGACCAGGTCCGGCCCCTTGCCACTGCCCATCTGGGTCAGCACCGTCTGGCCGAAGGTCGGGTACGGCACGGCGGCGGCCGACACCTGGACCTTGTCCTGGCTGCTGTTGAACTCGTCGAGCCACTTCGTCAACTGCG
The DNA here is from genome assembly GCF_029581275.1 of Micromonospora sp. WMMD1155. Classification (NCBI taxonomy): domain Bacteria; kingdom Bacillati; phylum Actinomycetota; class Actinomycetes; order Micromonosporales; family Micromonosporaceae; genus Micromonospora; species Micromonospora sp. WMMD1155. The sequence goes on along the minus strand of NZ_CP120742.1, from coordinate 5,509,354 downwards.
GCCCGCGGCCCGGGTCGCCGAAGGTCGACGCGGCGAAGGTCAGTTTGGTGACGCCGTCACTTGAGCCACCGTCGGAGCCGCAGCCGGTCAAGAGGGCGGCAACCAGGCCGAGGGCACATGTCGCACCGGCAACGAATCGAGCGCGTTGATTACCCATAGTTACTCCACTGTTACGCATCAGCGTCGTACCGATTAAATTGCAACGATCGTAGCGCCATGTGCAACGGTGTCAAGTAGCGATTGCGCATCGCGTGAACTATATTGCGCATTACGCAATGGCAGCGACGGCGTACCGCCGCCGCACCGAGGGGAGACAGTGCCTTGGCGCAATCGATTCGCCGCGCGATCGACCTCATCCGTCGATCTGCGGAGCACCCGCTGTCCCTCACCGAGGCGGCGGACGTGCTCGGCGTCCACAAGTCCACGGCCCTGCGGATCCTGCAGACACTGGAGGCCGCCCGCTTCGTACGCCGCACCGGCGCGGGCACCTACGTGCTCGGTAGCGGAGTCATCGAACTGTCCGAACTCGCGCTCGGCTCGATGGACCTACGCCAGTTCGCCGCCGCACACCTGCGGGCGCTGCAACGCGAGACCAGCCACACCGTGCACCTGGCACAGCTGACCGGCGACGAGATCATCTATATCGACAAGGTGGACAGCCCGGCGTTCGACGCCGTCAAACTGCCGTCCCGCGTGGGGCGCGCGGTCTCGATCTACGCCAGCGCCGTCGGTAAGACGATCCTGGCCTACCTGCCGTCGGGGGAGCGCGACCGTCTCCTCTCCCACGTCGTGTTCGAGAAGTTCACCGACACCACCTTCGCCGACCACGGATCGCTCGAAGCCGAACTGGCCCGCATCCGCGAGCAGGGTTGGGCCACCGACAACGGCGAACACGACGCCTACGTCAGATGCGTCGCCGCACCCATCAGGGACTCACGAGGACAGGTCATCGCCGCCGCCTCGATGACCGCCATCGAGGTCATCGCGAGCCTCGACAGGTTGAAGCAGGCCCTTCCCCTCCTACTGGAGACCGCGAACCAGATCTCGTCCGAGCTGGGATACACACAGTCAGCCGACGCGGGTGACGGCGAGCGACTACTCGGCTCACCCCACTGACGCGCCACCGGCCGGAGGTGCTGTCGATCGCTGGCCGACGGTCCGGCCGCGCCTCGCAATCGGGTTGTCCTGGCTCGGCACGCGGGTGACCATGGTCGGTATGGCGGGAAACCGGGTGTGAGATCCCCACTTCAGGGCGGCATGCCACGCAGGGACGCGGTGGTCGGTGCCGTCGTGGAGATCGCCTGCGACGAGTCCGGGTTCTCGGGCACCAACCTGCTGCGCTCGACCGCCCCGGTGATCACGCACGCGAGTGTCGACCTGACCGTCGAGGAGGCCGTCGCGCTCATCACCACACTGCGCTCGGGCTTCCGGTTCTCGCCACACGAGCTGAAGTCCGGGCGGTTCCTGCGCGGCTCGGGTGCGGACGAGGCCCTGGGATGGCTCCGGACGGCGCTGACCGGTCGCGCCCACGTCCACGTGATCGACAAGGAGTTCTTCCTCGTCACCCGGATCGTCGATCTCCTGCTGGCCGAGCCGACGTACGCGGCCGGCACCCGCCTGGCCACTGAGCACCGCCCGGCCGCTCTCGCCCTTCACGACGCCGGACATTCGGCCGGAGGCGACTGGGACGCCTTCCTGACCGCGTTCGTCGACTGTGTCCGGATGAAGCGGAGGCTTCCGGTCGACCACACGGTGCGGCGGTTCTTCGAGGCCCGCGACGCCCTGCTGGAGCGCCACCTCGGACCCGCGGCCGACGACGTCCTGCGCGGGCTCAGCCCGAGCCACGTACGAGCCGTGCTGTCCAGGCTCGACAACGACGACCGGTCCGTCCCGCCACCGCTGGAGCCGCTGCTGCCGGCGCTGGCGGAGACGGTCCTGTCCTGGAGCGGTGGACGGCGGCAGGTGCTGGTGACCCATGACGAGCAGAGTGCCCTGACGGCCGATCGGTTGACCCGCCTGCAGCGGATGTTGGCCGACCGCAGCACCTGGGCGGCAGGGACCGACCCGGCCGGGGCGTTACCGGACGGAGTGTCACCGCTGGCCGGGCTGGTGATGGTCGACTCCCGCGACGACCCGCGCGTCCAGGTCGCGGACCTTCTCGCCGGGGTGGCCCGGCGGATGCCGGGAATCATCGACGACGCCCTGCGCCAGCCGCCTCCGACGCCACCACGCACCGAACGGTGACCCGCGCCGCTCACCCGCGAGCGGCGAAACCGTTCACGGCGGGGCCACACATATCGACGAGAGGTGTAGTCCGCGTTCCCCGGGGGCAAGAACCCGCGCATGGAACGAACGGCGGGAGGCGGGGAGCGACTGCTCGGCCAACGGCACCGGCCCGGGAGATCGACCCGGGAAGCGTTGGCGACACGACGGCCCGCAGACCTCACGCGATGCGCCTGACGCTCAGCCTGCCCGCGGTGGCGCTCGGCGCGGTGGCACTCGGTGCGGCAGTGGGTGCCGACCCCGCCCACGCGTATCAGCCGTCGCCGAGCGGTCTCCGCCCGGCGGATGCCGCCACGTCTCCCACCATGGTCTCGGCGTTGCTGCCGCACGTGGTCGAGTCACCCCTGACCGTCGCCCTACCGCTGCCATCCGCCGTCCCGCTGCCGCTACCGTCCGACATCCCCCTGCCGTTGCCCTCGGCAGTCCCCCTGCCGTCGTCCGTCCGGCTGCCGCTACCGACGGTTCCGCTGCCCTCGACGTCGGTCGAACCCTCCGATGTGACTCCCGAGTTGCCGCCTCGAGCGCCCACGCCGGCTTCGCCCAGCGCCCGCGCGGCGTCCCGCTCGACCTCCCCGACTGCCCGACCGACCCGGTCGTCGTCACCGTCGCCGTCGCCGTCACCGTCACACTTGCCGCCAGCGACGGTGACGCGCGGCGGCTTCCACGACACCGTCGGCGGCCGAACCCGGCCGGGAGGCCGGGCGCGAGCGGCGATGGTCGCCGCCGCGGCGTCGACGCCGGGCCCGCCCGCGCGCCCCGATCCGGGGCCACCGGCATTCGTGTTGGCGCTGGCCACCGCACCGAGCGGCCCCGGCGCCAACGGTGTCGACGCGCCGACGTCGGCTGCCGAACCCCCACCGCCCATCCCGCCTCCCTCCCGAGGGTTCACCGTGGCCGCCGTCGACCTGCGCGCCACGAGCCGGCCGGTGGAGCGCGGGCCGCCACCGCCCCAACGACTCCTGATCACTCAGCCGCGTCCACGACGTTGATCAGGAGAGGTCATGGAAATAGCCGTCATCTGGATCCCCGCGGACATCGAGCCGTCGGAGCCCGCCGTCGCAGTGTGTCTCTCGCACCTTCGGCAACACGACTACCGGTTGAAAGGAATCGTCCGGGCACCCTGGGAGACCGTCGAGCAGAAGATGGTCGATGGTGAAGTGGACGTGGTCGTCATCGCCGACCTCGCCCACCTTCCACCGGACCGGTCACCCCGGATCGAGGTAGCCGGCGCCCCGACGTCGACGTCCGAATCCGACTGACACCGACCATGCGCCCCGTCCACCCGTGGACGGGGCGCATCGCGTCCCGGCACCGGCGAAAGTCCGGCGACATCGGCGGCCGTCCCCGCCAGGATTGTCGGTATGGACGAGGTCGAAGTCGTCGTCGCCCACCGGCAGCGGGCGACGCTCCGCGTCGGCGACGTGTTCCTCAAGGTCGATGGGAACCCGGCGCACGCCGACGTCGAGATACGGGCGATGGCCATGGCACCGATTCCGACCCCGGCGATCCTCTGGCACGAGCCGCCCGTGCTCGCCATCGCCGCCGCGCCCGGCCGGGCGCTCGGCCTCCTCGGCGAACCGTCGCCCGCGTCGCCCGCGGCGTGGGCTGCGGTGGGTGCCGCCGTACGGAGGCTGCACGACGCGCCGCTGCCGCCCTGGCCGGGACGCCGGCTCGACGACGTGGCAGCCGAGCTCGACAGCGAGTGCGCGTGGCTGCTCGCCAACGCCGTGCTGCCCGCCGAGGTGATCCGTCGCAACCGCGAGATCGCCGAGGTCGCGCTGCGGCCGTGGAACCCGGTTTTCGTCCACGGCGATCTGCAGATCACCCACGTGTTCGTCGACGGCGACGAGGTCACCGGCGTCATCGACTGGTCCGAGGCGGCCCCCGGTGATGGCATGTTCGACCTCGCCACCCTGACGCTCGGACACGAGGAACGCCTGGACGACCTGCTTGCCGGCTACGGCGCCGGCGCGGACCGGGAGGTGATCCGCGCCTGGTGGTCACTGCGCAGCCTGGTGGCGTCGCGCTGGCTGATCGGGCACGGCTTCGATCCGGATGCGCCGGGGTGCGAATTCGACGTGCTGAGATCCCGGATGCGGGATCGGTAGAGGAGTCACGTCAGGCCTGTGGGCGGGGTCGCCTCGAACCGCGTCACCCACTATGGTCAGTTCCATTATGAGACTTACTGCTTTCTGGCGCTGGTGGGGCGCCAGCACGACGAGTCACCTCGGCTCGGCGGTCGGCGGGGTGGCCCTGCCGCTGACCGCACTGACCGTCCTGGACGCGTCGGCTTTCGAGATGGGTCTGATCACGGCGGCCGGCTACCTCGCGTACCTTCTGATCAGCCTGCCGGCCGGGGTGGTCGTGCAGCGGGTACCGCTGCGCGGCATGCAGGTGGCGCTGGACCTGGTCCGGGCCCTGGCCGTCGCGTCCGTCCCCCTGGCCTGGTGGTTCGACGCCCTGACGGTGACCCAACTGATCGCGGTCGCCCTGGTCGTGAGCTTCGCCAACGTGCTGTTCGACGTGGCCAACCAGACCTTCCTGCCGGAGATCGTGCCCGCGACGCAGTTGCAGGCGCGCAACAGCCTCAACTCCGGAACGCACGCCGTCACCCAGCTCGGCGGGCCCTCGATGGGCGGCCTCGCGGTGCAGGTGCTGGGTGCCGCGCCGACGCTGTTCGTGGACGCCGTCAGCTACGTGATCTCCGCCGTCCTGCTGCGCACCCTCCCCGCCCGACGGGTGCAGCGACCGGCCGAGCGTCCGCCGATGGTCACGATGATCCGGGAGGGCTGGCACTACGTGCTCCGCCACCCGATCATCGGACCGGCCATGTGGGACGCCACCGCGACGAACTTCGTCAACGGCGCGATGCTCGCGCTCTTCCCGTTCTACCTGGTGCGTGAGCTGCACGCATCGCCGCTGCTGGTCGGGCTGCTCCTCGCCGCCGACGGCCTCGGCACGCTCATCGGCGCCGCGGTGACGACCCGGTTCACGCACCGGGTGGGCACCGCACGCGGCCTGATCATCGCGGCCTTCGTCGGCGTACCCGGCGCGCTCATCATTCCGCTCGGCACCGGCACCGCCGGCTACCTCGCCTTCGCCGCCGGCAACATCATCCTCGCCGTCTCCTCGGTGGTGCTCAGCGTGACCACCCGCACCTACCGGATGATCGCCAGCCCACCGGAACTCCTGTCCCGGGTGATCGCCACCGTCAAGTTCGTCTCCTGGGGCGCCATCCCCCTCGGGGGCCTGCTGGCCGGCATCCTGGCCGGGCCACTCGGTGCTCGTACCACCCTGCTGCTCTTCGGGGCGCTCACCGTGCTGTCCCCGATCATCTACCTGTCGACCCCGATCCGCCGGATGCGCGACCTGCCGCTCGACGCGGCTCCGAAGCCGGTCGAGGCCCCGGTGTGAGCCGCCCGTTCGTCGACACCTCGGTCACGAGCCGTCCGGAGATGCGGTCGGCTGAAGGCCCGGCCAGAACGGCCATTCCTCGAACGCCCGGCACCGCCCGTCCTCGGCGAACCGCATGATCCACAGGTCGCGGTACTCCTGGTCGACCGGGTCGCCGTAGCGGACCTCCTGACGCGACACCGCGGTGTCGCCCTCGACCGCGACGATGTCGGTGGTCATCTGGAACACCTCGTCGGGGCCCTTGCGCTGCTTCTCCCACAGCTGCGCGATGGCCGGCAGGCCGACGACGGGCGTCCAGTACGGCCCCTGCTGGTAGCTCGCATCCTCGGTGAAGAGGGTGACCAGGTCGTTGGTGCCCGGCGTCCGCCACACCCGCTCGTAGGCGGCGAGCCACTCGCTGACGTACTTCCTGTCCATGGACATCACTGTGCCATTCGGCGGACGGCGGACCAGCCGGAACCGACAGGCAGCCCGGAACCGACAAGCCGCAGGTCACCGGGGGCCGACTCCGACGTAAGCTGCTCTGGTGACCGCGACGACGCCCATCGACCCGGTGGCGGCCGAGGTGATGGCCGAACTGGCCGCACTGGAGGACCCCCGCACGCGCGAGGTGAACGCGAAACACGGTGACGATCACGGTGTGCACCTCGGCAAGCTTCGTGCGCTCGCGAAGCGGCTGAAGACGCAACAGGAACTCGCGTGCCGGCTCTGGAAGACCGACGACACCGCGGCGAGACTGCTGTCGATCCTGATCTGCCGCCCCAGGGCGTTCGGGCGTGCCGAGCTGGACACGATGCTGCGCGAGGCACGCGCGCCCAAGGTGCACGACTGGCTCGTGAACTACGTGGTGAAGAAGAGCCCGCACTCCGAGGAGCTGCGCCTGGCCTGGTGTGCTGATCCGGATCCGGTGGTCGCGAGCGCCGGCTGGGCGCTGACCACGGAGCGCGTGACGAAGAAGCCCGAGAGCCTCGACCTCCCGGGACTACTCGACGTCATCGAGAGCGAGATGAGGGACGCGCCGGATCGCCTCCAGTGGGCGATGAACCACTGCCTGGCCCAGATCGGGATCGAACACGCCGCGTACCGCGCCCGCGCGATCGACATCGGCGAACGCCTGGCGGTCCTCAAGGACTACCCGACCTCCCCGGGGTGCACATCCCCGTACGCGCCAGTCTGGATCAACGAAATGGTACGTCGAGCGCACGCCTGAGCAGGGCCTCCTCCGGGTGCACGATGGCGTAGAGCCCCGTCGAGGCCTTGACACACATCGATGTTAACGCGAACATTGGTTCGCCACCTCGACGTAACACCATCGTCATGTCTCCCTCGCCCACTCACGCTTCTTCCTGGCGGGATGCCGTCGGTCGACCGTCCCCGGGTGGCGTCGTTCGGACGCTCACCAACCGCACGGAGGACAGATGTCGCTGCCACTCCCCCGCACCGGTCCGGTCCTCCGCCCAGCAGTTCGTTCCGCGCCAGCCGGCCGCTGCTCCCGCCGGCTACGGTCGGTGGTGGTGGCCGCGCTGGTGGTGCTCGCCGTGACGGCCGGGCTGCCGGTCGGCGGACCGGCGCAGGCCGCACCGGCCGTGAACTACACCAACCCCCTGGTCAACCAGCGGGCCGATCCGCACATCTTCCGGCACACCGACGGCTACTACTACCTGACCGCGACAGTGCCGCAGTACGACCGGATCGTGCTGCGCCGGGCGACCACCCTGCAGGGGCTGGCGACGGCGGCCGAGACGACGATCTGGACCCGGCACACCAGCGGGGAGATGGGCGCCCACATCTGGGCTCCGGAGATCCACTTTATAAACAACAGGTGGTACGTCTACTTCGCCGCGGGACGCACCGACGACGTGTGGCGGATCCGGATGTACGTGCTGGAGAACGCCAACGCGAATCCGCTGAACGGGTCGTGGACCGAACGCGGCCGGATCACGACACCCTGGGACACCTTCAGCCTCGACGCCTCGACCTTCGTCGTCAACGGGGTGCGCTACCTGACCTGGGCACAGCAGGAGCCGGGCATCTCCACCAACTCCAACGTCTACCTCGCCCGGATGGGCGCCAACCCCTGGCAGATCACCGGCACGGTGACCCGGCTCGTCGTGCCGACGTACGACTGGGAGACCCGCGGCTACCGGGTCGCCGAGGGGCCGGCGGTGATCCAGCGCAACGGCCGCGTCTTCCTGACCTACTCGGCCAGCGCCACCGACGCCAACTACTGCCTGGGGATGCTGACCGCCTCCGCCACCGCGAACCTGCTCGACGCCGCCTCGTGGAGCAAGAGCCCCGCCCCGGTGTTCGCCAGCAACGCGGCCACCAGCCAGTACGGCCCCGGCCACAACTCGTTCACCGTCTCCGAGGACGGGCAGAGCGACATCCTCGTCTACCACGACCGCAGCTACCGGGACATCAGCGGCGATCCACTGAACGACCCGAACCGGCGGACCAGACTGCAGAAGCTGTACTGGAACGCGGACGGCACCCCGAACTTCGGCATCCCGGTGCCCGACGGGGCCACCCCGGTCCGGCTGCGGGCACACGACCTGAACGGCAGCTTCGTACGGCACTACGACTACCGGGCCCGCATCGAGCCGAACGTCACCAACCTGGCCGACTCCCAGTTCCGCATCGTCAACGGCCTCGCCGGCGGCGGCTCGGTGTCGTTGGAGTCGACCAACTTCCCCGGCTACTACCTGCGTCACCGGGGCTATGCGCTGTACGTCGAGAGGAGCGACGGGTCGTCGCTCTTCGGCAACGACGCCAGCTTCCAACGGCGACCCGGCCTGGCCGCGAGCGACGGCCTCTCCCTGGAGTCGCAGAACTTCCCCGGGCGGTACGTGCGCCACCGCGACGGGATGCTCTACCTGGAGCCGGTGAGCTCGACAGCCGAGCGTGGCTCCGCCACCTTCCACCTCGAATAGCCACCCACCAGGCAGGAGAACCCATGCCTCTCTTCACCAGAAGGCCGTCCACCGCTGAGCCGGTCCGCCGTGCGGGGCGTACCGGCCTGGTGCTGGCCATGATCACCGCGCTGGTCGGCGCGGCCGCCGCCGTGCTGGTCGCCGCGCCGCCGGCAGCGGCGGCGACCATCGACACCAACGCCTACTACGTCCTGGTCAACCGGCACAGCGGCAAGGTGCTCGACGTCCGGGACACCTCGACGGCGGACGGCGCGGTGATCCAGCAGTGGTCCCGTAACGACGGCGCGTGGCAGCAGTTCCAGTTCGTCTCCTCCGGGAGCGGCTATTACCGCCTCAAGGCCCGGCACAGCGGGAAGGTCGTCGACCTCTGGGAGTGGAACACCGCCGACGGCGCCGAGTACCGGCAGTGGCCCGACACCAACGGCACCAACCAGCAGTTCCAGGTCCTCGACTCGGACGGCGGCTCCGTCCGGCTCATCAACCGCCACTCCGCCAAGGCACTGGAGGTCTGGGAGCGGTCCACCGCCGACGGCGGCCGGGTCAGTCAGTACGCCGACCTCAACGGCCCGAACCAGCAGTGGCAACTGGTCGCGGTGGGCGGCGGCAGCACACCGCCGACCACCGGCTGCGGCAGCGGATCGACGAACGCCGAGGCCGTCCTGAACGGGAGCACCTGGACCGCCCGCAACGGCTCGTCGACCGTCTACTCGGGTTCGGACATGTTGTCGGCCATGCAGGCGGCGGTCAACTCGCTGTCGGCGGGTCGGACGTCGAAGCAGCGGGTGGTGGTGCGCGGCTCCGGGTCGGTGAGCGCGGGTTCGCGGTTGTCGCTGCCGTCGTACACGACCCTGGCGGTGTGCGGCACGATCAACGTGACCGGCTCGGGGTCGGGAGACCAGGCGCCGGTCTACTCGCGCGGCACCACCGACGTCGAGGTGCAGAACCTGACGCTGACCGGGTCGCCGCTGTACGGGATCTTCATGCGCAACGTGAACAACCTGACCCTCGGGCAGATCGACATGCGGCTCTCCTCGGGCCTGGGCATCCGCATCGACAACCACGGTGGGGACCGGGCGGTCAAGGTGCGCAACATCCGCATCGACACCGTCTACGTGTCGGGGACCGGCACCCACGGTGTGGAGACGTACGGGGTGGACGGCCTGACCATCGGCACGGTCACGGCACGGAACACCAGGGACTCCGGCCTGCTGCTCAACGACACGATCAACGCCACGGTGGGCACCGTCGACGCGCAGAACGCCGGGGCCGGCACCGGCTACGCCGCGTTCCGGATGGCCAACCGCAACGGTCGGGTGGGCAGCTCGTACCCGACCAACATCCGGGTCGGGACCGTGATCGCGTCCGGGGGTGGCCGGGGGATCTTCTGTGTGTCCGAGTCCGGTGGCGCGGTCATCGACCGGGTGACCATCTCGAACACGGGGAACAACTCGATCCTGGTGGAGAACTGCTACAACGTCGTCATCGCCGGGGTGTCCGGCACGGTGACGGGTGGCGGCGAGGTGAGGATCGCGTCGCGGACGGAGTTCCCGATCTCCTCCGGCATCCGGTTCCAGAACCTGACCGTCAGCGGCACCAACATCACCCAGAACCCCTGCGGTGGCGCCAACAACACGATCAGCAACGTCACGCGGATCAACTCGACGCTGACCTGGTGTTGACGCCCACCGGCGTGCCGCCCGCCGCGGATCCGCGGCGGGCGGCGCGGGCGGCTGGTGGCCTCAGGAGACGACCACGTCGCGGTAGTAGTAGCGCAGGATCGCCTGGTAGGTCCGGCCCTCGTTGGCGAGGTCACGGGAGCCGTACTGGGACAGCCAGTCCCCGTCCACCCAACCACCGCAGGCGGTGGTCGTCGCGCAGTAGTGCGCCCGCAGGATGTTGCCGCTCCGGTTCAGCCGGGTCGACCAGGTGCGGTCCACCGCGGAGGACGTCGAGGCCTGCGCCGACGACGGCCGGTAGACCTGGTCCCCGGTGTCGTCACGGACGTCGTAGCACTGTCCGCCGGGGGTCTTGCGGGTCGAGTGCAACGCCCAGTACCAGGCGTAGCTCTTGACGGCCACGGCCCCGGCGTCCAGCGAGGCGTTCGGCCAGCTCGTGATCCACTCGTTCGGGAGGACGTTCTTGACGTACGTCTTGAAGTCGACCCGGTCGACGCGGCCGAGCCCGACCCGGTAGACCAGGATGGTGCTCGGCAGCTTGCTGTTGGTGCCGTCGGTGCTGCATCCCGTCGGTCCGCTCAGCAGTTCGTGCGAGGCGTTGTTGTTCTTCAGCGTGGCGTTGAGGTTGCCTTTCGCCCCGGACGCGAAGTCCTGGCTCGCACCGGCGAAGTTGCTGTTGAAGTAGACCCGCACGGTCCTACCGGTCCGGTTCCACACCGACGCGGCGTTGTTCTTCACGCACAGGCCCTTGCCGTTGCCCGCGCCCTTGAAGTCGTAGCAGGTCGGTTGGGTCGTGCCGTAGTCGTCCAGGGAGTCGGTGAAGTCGGAGACCGACCCGGCCTGGTTGCTGTTGTAGTAGTAGCAGAACTCGCCGCTGTCGCAGGTTCCGTCCCGTGCGGCTGCCGCTGCCGGCGAGGCGACACTCAGGATGGAGGTGGACACGGCGAGGACGGCGCCGACGGCGGCGAGGCCCTTGCGGAGATTCACGGTGGCCTACTTCTCGTTGTAGCCCTGGGAGTTCCAGAACGCGGTCGGGTCGGCGTTGTCCAGGGTGGGGTCGCCGACGCTGACGGCCGCGTGGGTCTGCCGGCCGGCCCGGACCTCGACGTGGGTGTGCGCGGCCGAGCTGGAGGACACCCCGTGCCACGACTCGTCGGCGATGATCTGGCCCTTGCTGATGGCGTCGCCCACGCCCACCCCGGACCTCGGCGCGGTGTGCAGGTAGATCACCGTCTTGTTGAGCGAGGAGTTGTAGACGGAGATCGTGGACAGGCCGCCGCTGCCGGTGTTGCCCCGCGCGACGTAGGTGACCGTTCCGGAGACCAGGGCACGCACGTCCGACCCGACGCTGCGGGCGATGTCGATGCCCTCGTGCCGCCCGGGCGTGGTGGTGTACCCGTCGAAGGCGCAGGTGACCACGCCGCCGCTGGCCTGGTACAGGGCGTACGACAGGTTCGTGCGCGTCGACGGCGAGAACTGGTGGGAGGCGTTGTTGTTCTTCAGCGTGGCGTTGAGGTTTCCCTTCGCGCCGGCCGCGAAGTCCTGGTACGAACCGGCGTATCCGCTGTTGTAGTAGACGCGTACGGTCTTGGTGCTGCGGTTCCAGACCGAGGCGGCCTCGTTCTTGATGCACAGGCCCTTGCCGGCGCCGGCGCCCTTGAAGTCGTAGCAGGTGGGCTGCTCGGTGCCGTAGTCGTCGAGCGATCCGGTGAAGTCCGAGATCGATCCGGCGTTGCCGCTGTTGTAGTAGTAGCAGAATTCGCCGCTGTCGCAGACCCCGTCACGGGCCGCCGCCGACGCGGGCGATGCGACGCTGAGGATCGAGGTGGTCGCGGCCAGCGCGACGCCGGCGGCGGCGAGGCTCTTACGGATGTTCATGGTGTCCTCTCGTGGACGGTTCGCGTCGGTTGACGCAGGTGATCGGGTGCGGGTCACTGCCCGCGCTGGTACTGCTCCCAGGTCCTGATCGGGATCCGGGGGCCGTCGTCGGGGCCCTGGTTGGCCAGGCCGTTCAGGCCGAGGTAGTAGTCCCCGACCTGGTGCTGCGCCTGGCTGGACAGGTCCGTGTCGTTGATCGCCGTGGCGTGGATGTGCCACGGCCAGTCGCCCTGACTCGGGTTGCGCACCCAGGCGGCGAAGCCGACCTGGCGGAGGGCTCGGGCCACGGCGGTGCGCTCGGCGGCGGTCATGCCGGTGACCGCGATGTCCACCACACCACCGCCGTCGTGGGTGCCGGCCGAGGTCGGATCACCCCCGGGGTTGTACGAGCCCTGTTCGAGCACCAGGGCGTACCCGAGCAGACGTTGGGCCTCGGCCAGCATCGCCTGCGTACGGGCGTTGACGACGTACCCGTCGCGCTGGACCTTGGCACCCGGGCCGATCGGGTTGCCGACGGTGTACCGGTTCTGCCCGAGCTTGGTCAGCGACGTCCTGCCGGGCAGCCCGTTCGCGGCGAGGCCGGTGTAACCGAGCGACCGCTGGTAGGCGGCGTACGCCGAGATGGTGACGGTGCCGAAGTAGCCGTCGACCCACTGCGCGTCGAGCAGGTTCCGGGCCTGGAGCGCCTGCTCGACGGCGAGCACGGAACTCTTCGCGCCCGGGGTCAGCGTGTCGTCGGCGCGGCGCGGGTCGATCTGGGCGGCCAGGACGGTGGCCTCCATGTTCACCACCGGCAGCGCCGCGGTGGTGACGGCCCGCTGGGCGGTGGCGTCGGGTGTCGCGGCCGATGCGTGGGCCGGGACGCTCGCCGCCACACAGAGCGCGGCGAGCCCGACGGTCAACCAGGGACGGCGCACTGTCGATCCTCCTCGTAGGTGATGAGTCGCGTTGGGACGGACATCACAGTGCGAGGAGGCACCTGCTGTTCGGTACCCCGTTGGCCTGTCAGATTCGTCAGGCCGTCGCCGACCTGGATGAATGCGGTGTTGTCAGCTTGCGGGCGCCCGGGACTGACAGTGCGGGGGTCGCCCCCTGACGCCGCTCGCGGGCGCGCTCAGGCCGTGACGGTGACCATGAAGTACACCGGTCGGCGGGTGGGGAAGAACTCCTGCCCGTTCTCGTCGACCATCTTCCAGCTGACCCAGCACTTCCCGGGACGGCTCGGAGCGGTGACCGGAACGCTGATCATCACCTGCTCACCGGGCGGCGTGTCGCCGATCGCGACCCGTTCCGGCACCTGGCAACCGTCGGCGTCGGCGGTCGGGTTCGTCCGCGCCAGGTAACGGTTGTGCCAGACGACCTTCCCCACGTTCGCGAGGGCCCACACCTTCACGAACGTGGTGTTCACCTTCACTCGCGTGCCGTCGGGGATGGTGACGTCCGCGACGAACTTGCTCGAGTCGCCGGCGATCAACGAGTCCGAGAACGCCGACGACGACGGCGACAGCGACGAGGCCGACGACGCCGACGCGGCAGGGGTGCCCCAGCCGTCGCGCGACGAGAGGTCCCGCAGGGTCACGCCCAGGACGGCGACGATCGCCACCACCATGACCACCGCCGCGGCGGCCAGCCACGGCGAACGGCTCCGGCGCGCTCCGGCCTCCTCCTCGACCGGCGGGTAGTCGCCGATCCGCAGGTCGCTCGCATACTCCGCCGACGACGGGGCGTCACCCGTCATCGATCGCCCGTGGATCGTCGACGGCTCCGGGTCGCCGGCGGTCTCGGCGCCGGTCCCGGTGGGCTCGGCTCCCACGTCGGCCGCCGACGCGGATCCGTCCGACGCGGGGTCGTCGGCCGGGATGCCGTGGGCCGAGGCCGGTCGCTGCGCCTCCTCCCACCTGCGTCGCCACAGGGCCTCGTCCGCCTCACAGGCTCGGACGAACTCCCGGGTGGTCTCCCAGGAGGGGAACCTGGTCCCGGCAGCGGCCTCGTGCAACGTGGTGTGCGAGATCCGGCCCGACCGACCGGCCATCTTGCGGAAGGACGGGTCGCCGGCCGCGGATCGCAGTGCCCGCAACTGTTCGGCGAACCTACCGGCGGCCGATCGGTCCTGGACTCCATCCGTTGCGGCACGCTGGGCCTTCATCCACTCCCCCATGTCAGACGGCGTCGTCAGGCGTTGTCAGAGCGTGTCAGAGGCTACCGAACGGGCGATGGCCGCGATCAATGTGGTGCATCGACGACACCGGGCTCCACGGTCCCGGTGCATTGAAGGAGGTCACCGATGAAGAAGCTCTCCCGACGTGGTGTGCGCATCCTCGCGGCGGTCGGGCTGGCGGTGCCCGCGACGCTGGCGTTCGCCGGACCGGCCCACGCCGAGACCAACCCGCGCTGTGTGGGCTCGGTGCAGATCGGCGCGACCGCGTACGTCACCGTGGGCGGCCAGACCGCCGCTTCGGTCAAGCAGTACAAGGGCTGCGGCAAGAACTACGCGTACACGTACGTGTGGCAGCAGTATCGGGAAACCCACGGCTCGTACCAGGTCTGCACCTCGATCGTGACCGGAAGCACCCTCCGCGACCTGCAGTGTTCGAGCGGCAAGGAGGTCTGGTCCCTGGGCGCCGACACCCTGTCGGTGTGCACCCGGGCGCTCGGCGGGATCTCGGACGTCGCGCAGAAGGAGACCGAGGTGCGCTGCTGACCGCCGTACCACTGCGGGTCGGGTGACCGGCCGAACGCGGCCCGGCGGTCCCCCCGCCGGGCCGCGCGCCGTCCCCCGGTCAGGCGGTGATCACCGGCCAGGCGTACGCGAGCAGGGCGCACGCGGCACCCAGGAGCGCGAGCGAGACACCCCGGGTGGGCAGCGGCAGGGCCGCGAGCACGATCAGGATGACGGCGAGGATGTAGAGAAAGGCCTGGGCGGACATATGGGTCTCCTCGATCAGGGGATCACTGGCGGATGTGGAACTCGCCCGCCGAGATGCCCCCGACCGTGATCGCGGAAACCTGCCGCCGATCCTCAGCAGGTCCACAGTGGTCGGCACGGCATCTGCCGTGCGCCGCCTACGCCCCGAGGAGCAGCGCTTCGGCTCCGACCGGTCGAAACCCGGCCGCCTGGAAGGCGCGCACACTGCGCGAGTTGCCGGCGGCCTGCTGGGACCAGAGCGGCTGACCGTCCGGTACCAGGTGTCGCGCGGCGGTCGCCAGCACCCTCCCCAGGCCCCGGTGGCGACGCTCGTCGTCGACCTCGATCGCCACCTCCCAGCGGCCGGCCACCCCCCGGCCGAGAACGATCACCCCACCATCGGCTGCCCAGAGGCGCACGTCGGTACGGCGGCGACGTGCCCTGGCCTCGCGGGGATGATCGGTGTCGGTGAGTTCGGTGAGCCGCAGGGGCGGGTCCCCGGCGAGGCCGCTCGCCACGGTCAGCAGGTCGATCGTGTCCATCGACCGCCCGGTGCGGTCGAGCAGCGCGGCCAGGAAACGCGGATTCATGGTGGCCGCCAGAGGGTCGCAGGCGACAGCGGCCAACGTACGACGTACCCATCGGGGGTCTTCGTCGGTGAACACCACCGAGTGGCCGGTGAAGGCGATGACTCCGGCGTCGCGGCGACAAGGCTGCGGCACCACGGTGGTCCCGCCGTCCGGCGGCGGGAAGGCGCCGTGCGCCGCCGCCTCCAGGATGTCTGCCAGCGTGCGCTGCATGTGATCTGCTCCTCGGTCCCCGATGCGGCGTCTCGGCTCGGCCGCTTCCGAAGCGGGTCGATGATATGCGGCTCCGCCGCTACGGTCGCGCCGTGCGGTCTCGTCGGCGTTGTCCGGATAATGAGGTCCCGATCGCCTGAGCTGGAGGTCCGCGTGCGAGTCATCCGCATTCTGCCCAACCTTCCGGTGGCCGACGTCAGCACCGCGAAGGGCTTCTACACCGACTTCCTCGGCTTGAGCACCGAGGAGTTCAACCTGGGCTGGGTGGCCCGCTACACGTCGCCCGACTCCGACGTGGCCGTGCAGCTCGTCTCCGGCGACGCGTCCGCGCCCGAAGACTCGGTCATCAGCGCGCAGGTGGACGACGTGGACGGCGCCTACGCGGAGGCGCAGCGACTCGGTTACGAGATCGTGCACCCGCTGACCACCGAGCCGTGGGGCGTGCGCAGGTTCTTCGTCCGCGCCCCGGACGGCAGCGTCATCAACGTCGCGGCGCACCACTCCTGAGGCGGGCCGGACGACCGGGTGGGGCGAAGCCCGAGACGGCCGACGCGTTCGCCCGTCGCCGCCGCACACCCGGCAAGACGATCATTCAGGTCGCGGAGAACCAGTGAGGGTACGCGGTCGGCGGCACCTCAGCCGATCGTCAGCGGGTGGGCCGGGCGACGGCGGCCTTCCCGCTCGGGCGGGACGTGGCTCACCCGCGTGGGGGACGTGACGCGACCCGGCGACCGCGATGGTGGGTTCTGTGACCAGAGGCGCCCGTACAGGTTGGCGAACGGGCCGGGGATCAGCCTGGCTGTCGTACGGCGCTGCGGCGTGGACGGCGGCGTACGCGGTTGTCCACGCCGTATGGGCGAGCCGCGGCGCTCCACGATTCACCGAACCGGGCGAGTCGTTCCTGCCGGAGGGATGGTTTCCGGTGGCGGTCTCGGTGCTCGCGACAGCGACCGTCCTGCTCGTCGGGTCGGGAGCCGACCGTCGTCGCCGGACGGCTCTCCGATGGCTGGTGGCAGCGCTGGGCTGGATATCGGGGGTGTCGCTGCTGCTCTACTCGTTCATGTTCCCGCTGACCCTCCTGATGGTCCTCGGCGGCGTGTTCGGCATGGAGGTCCTGCCGGCCTACACCGTGTGGGGTGTCGGGCTGTTGATCGCCGCAGGCTCGTACTTCGGTCTGACCAAGCCCACCTGCGCCCTCACTTACGGCAAAGCGCCCCGATCCGTCGTCAGGTGCGGGCACGATGAGAGGACCAGGCGGCGCCCCTGAACGCCCCGGCCAAGATCGCCAACGTGTTCGACGGCGGCTGAGTACGCCGGGTCCTCGCGAGGGACTCCGAAAGGGTGCGGGCGGCCGTCAGCCTGTGGGGGCGAGCTGTGCGCGGCGCGTCCGCAGGTGGACACGTTCGGTCTCGTTGGTGACCAGCGCCAGGGCCTGGTCGTACGCGGCTCGGGCTTCGGCGTCACGGCCGAGCCGGGTCAGCAACTCCGCGCGGGTGGCGGGCAACCGGTGGTAGCCGGGAAGGTGCACCTCCTCCAGCGCGGCCAGGGCCGCCGCCGGCCCGTACACCTCGGCGACGGCGACCGCCCGGTTGAGCGCGACGACCGGGGTCGGCGTGAGCGCGAGAAGCTGGTCGTACAGTGCCAGGACCTGCCGCCAGTCGGTGGTGGCGCCGTCGGTGTGCACCGCGTTGATCGCGGCCTGGATCTGGTACGGCCCGGGCCGGTCGACCCGCAGGCATCGGCGGACCAGGTCGTGGCCCTCGGCGATGAGTCTCCGGTCCCACCGGGACCGGTCCTGGTCCGCCAGCAGCACCAGGTCGCCGGTCGGGCCGACCCGGGCCGCACGGCGTGCCTCGGTCAGCAGCAGCAGGGCGAGCAGGCCCAGGACCTCCGGCTCGTCGGGCATCAGCACGGCCAGCTCGCGGGCGAGCCGGATCGCCTCGGTGCACAGGTAGGGTCTGATCAGCGGCCCATCGGTGGCCGTGTAGCCCTCGTTGAACATCAGATAGAGCACGGTGAGCACCGGCGGCAGCCGTTCCGGTAACTCGTGTTCGGTGGGCACCCGGTAGGGGATGGCGGCGTCGCGGATCTTCCTCTTGGCACGCACGATCCGCTGCGCGACTGTCGCTTCCCGAATCAGGTAGGCCCGGGCGATCTCCGCCACCTGTAGACCGCCGAGCAGGCGGAGCGTGAGAGCGGTGCGCGCGTCGGGGGCGAGAGCCGGGTGGCAGCAGGTGAAGATGAGTCGCAGCTGATCGTCGTTCACCGGCCCCACCTCCCGGGGCTCGTCCTGGTGGCTCAGCAGGAGCGCCTGGGCGTGCCGGGCCTCGCGGGTCGACTCCCGGCGAAGCCTGTCCACGGCCCGGTTGCGGGCGGTGGTCACGATCCAGGCGCCGGGGTTGGGCGGCGGGGCGTGCCATTTCTGCACGGCCGTGGCGAAGGCGTCCTGGACCGCCTCCTCGGCGAGGTCGATGTCGCCGAGCACGCGGGTCAGGGTGGCGACGCAGCGCCCGTACTCCGCGCGGTAGATGTCTTCCAGGTCCATGTCGTCACCCGCCTCCTCGTCTGTGGTGCAGCCAACCGGGAGATCTGATCCTCTCGCAGAGGGCTGACGGTCTGCGGCGTGAGGGCCGACGGCTCGCCGGGTTTCGGCGTCCGTCCCTTCCGGGTAGCGCACGGGTCATGAACCGCGATCTCGTCAAGGCTCTGCAGGTTGCTTGGGGCGTGCCGGAATTCCGCGACGGCGTGCGTCACATCGTCGACCTCGACGAGGTGGCGGTGCTGCTGGCCGCGCTGTCCGATCCGGACCACGACCGCGAGGTCGAGCGCAGCCTGGTGGGCCTACTGCGGTCCGGTCTCGACACCACCGAGATCCGGGACGCGGTGCTGCTGTTGTTGGAACGGGACGAGGTACGCCGGCCACTCGTCGCGGCGATGGCCGAACCCCTCGCGGACCGACCGGGTCAGGCTGCCGCCATCGCCTCGGCCGCCGAGGATCCTGCGGCACGGCGCGAGCTGCGGGCGGTGCTGGACAACGCGCGAGCGCGCGAGCTGATCTGGCAGGCTGTCGACGACCAGGTGAACGACGATCGCGTCGGGCTGATCCATCGGGCGGCGGTGCTGTTCCTGCGGCACCGCAGCGTCCGGCGCCTCGTGTGGGCGCTGCGCCGGCACGGTGTGTTGCGCGAGCTACGCCGCCGGGCGGAGGATCCCTCCCCGACCGGCTGAGGGCGGAGTGGACCCTCGAAGACGGTGACCAGGAACGGGGGTGTCCATGACGCCGGAGGTGTCGCCCCGCCGGGCCAGAGCCGTGCTCGCCGCGCTCTCGCTCGGCGCGTTCGCTTTCATCACCACCGAGTTGCTGCCCGTCGGTCTGTTGACGCACATCGCTCCCGATCTCGACCGCAGCCGTTCGCAGGTGGGTCTGCTGGTCAGCGGGTACGCCATCGTGGTCGTGCTGGCCTCGGTGCCGTTGGCCCGGCTCACCCAGCGGATTCCCCGGCGTCACCTGCTCGGCGTCACGATGCTTCTGTTCGCCGCCGGCAACGTCACCGCCGCGCTCGCGCCGACGTACGCCGTCCTCGCCGGCTCCCGTCTCCTGACAGCCCTCGCGCAGGCGCTCTTCTGGTCCGTCGCCACGGCGACGGTGACCGGGCACTTTCCCGTCGCGGTGCGCGGCCGGGTGGTGGCGCTGTTCGCCGCCGGGGCGACACTCGCCCCGGTTCTCGGCGTACCCCTGGGCACCTGGCTCGGGCAGCAGGCCGGGTGGCGGGTGGCGTTCGCGGTGCTGGCCGCGGTCGGTCTTACCACCGCCGCAGCGGTTTGCGTCCTTCTCCCCTCCTATCCCCCGGCCGCCGGTGGCGCGGCGCGGGGGACGGCACCGGACCGGCGACGCTTCATCCTGTTGCTGGCCGCGACCGCGCTCGGCATCGGCGGCTTCATGACCCTGCAGACGTACGTCACACCGTTCCTGCTCGACGTGAGCCGCTTCGCCGACGCGATGCTGGCGCCGTTGCTGTTCGTCTCCGGCGCGGCCGGCGTCGTCGGCACCCTGGCGGCGGCGCGGACCCTGGACCGCTGGCCGATCGTCTCCCTGCTGACGCCGCTGAGCATCGGCACCGCCTCGCTGTTCGGCCTGTACGCGATCGGCGCGCTCCAACCCGGCGTGGCGGCTCTCCTGGCCGGGGTCGGCCTCGGTTACGCCGCGTTCGGCTCCGCCGTGCAGAACCGGATGCTGCACCTGGCTCCGGGTAGCACCGACATCGCGTCGGCCGGTGTCAGTACCGCGTTCAACGCCGGTATCTGCGGCGGCTCGCTACTCGGCGGGGCGCTTCTGTCCACCTCGGGAGCGCGCCCGCTGGCCCTCGTCGGCGGCCTGCTGACGCTTGTCGCTCTCGGGCTGCTCGCCGTCGACGGGCGGCGAGGCCACACCGAGCCGTCGCCGACCACCGCCCGTCCCCCCACCGACCTCGCCGCGCCCCGGCACGCGTAACGGGTCACCGGCGTCGTTTCTCCCGGTCGACGGAGGAGTCGCGACCCCACCCGGTCGCCTCAGCGTCGGCCCACGTCGTGTGCCCACCGGTCGAGACACGGCGACGGCTCAGTGGCCGCGGAACGCCTCCTCCAGCCACCACGACCCCCGCGCGGCGCAGACCTTGGCGTCGACCACGAGTGGCCGGGTACGGGGACCAGCGAGCCACTCGCGTACCGGCCCTAGGTCGTCGACGCCGCGGACGGTCACCCCGTCGCAGCCGTAGCCACGGGCTATCGCGGCCAGGTCGGTGTCGGGGAAGGTGACGGTCTCCAACGGGTGACCGTCCGGGCCGAAGTGGTGCACCTCGGCACCGTACGCAGCGTCGTCGTAGATCACCACGAGGAGAGGCAGCGCGAGCCGGACGGCGGTCACCAGCTCGGTGGCGGACATGACGAACCCGCCGTCGCCGAGCGCGGCGACGGTGAGCCGGTCCGGCCGGGCGACCGCCGCGCCGAGCGCGCCGGCCAGGCCGAGCCCGACCGACTGGAACGCCTGGGTGAAGCAGAACCCGGCCACGTCCGGCACGTCGAGCCACATCGACGGGTAACCCATGAAGTTGCCGGAGTCGACCACCACCGTGCGGTCGGGCGGCAGCAGGTCGTCCAGGGCGGCCGAGAGGGTCCTCGGGTCGATCGTCGCCGCGTCGCCCTCATCCTGGTACGGGACCGTCCGCCACCGGCCGTGGTCGCGGATCCGCCGCGCCAGCTCCGGTGTCCGCCAACCGCTGACGCCCGTCGGGTCTTCGTCGAGCCGGTCGAGCAGCGCCTCGGCGACGGCGGTCACCTCGCCGAGCACCGTCAGGTCGACCGGACGGTTCACCCCGAACGCGGCCGGGTCCTGATCCACCTGGACGACGACGGCGGTGGGCGGGATCAACTCGCCGTGCCGGGTGGTCCACATGTTGAGTGTGCTGCCCCACGCGACCACCAGGTCCGCCGCGCCGATCAGCTCGACGGCGAGCGGGGTGGCGAAGCCGCCGGCCACGTCGAGGTACCACGGATCGCCGGCGAACAGTCCCTTCGCGGCAGCCGACACCGCGAGCAGCGCCCCACACCCGTCGGCGAGCCGGGTCAACGGTTCGCGCGCCGACCGGGCGCCCCGACCCGCGATGAAGACCGGCCGACGAGCGGCCCCGAGCGCGGCCAGCAGCGGCTCGACCTGCGGCGCGGCGGACGGGGTCGACACGACCGCGGGAAGTGGGCCGGACCACGGTTCGACAGCCGCGCCCTGCACCTCCAACGGGAGGCCCAAGACCACCGTCGCACCCCGGGCGGCGGTCCGGTACGCCGCGCCCGCGTCCTCGGCCGCGTGCGTCGTGCGTACCCGATGGAAGTCGGCCCCGACCGCGGCGGCGAGCCCCGGCAGGTCGATGAAGAAGTTCGACCGGGGCGCGGTCGCCTCCGGGGCCAGGACCACCATCGGGGTACGACTCTTCGCGGCCTCGGTGAGACCGGTCAACGCGTTGGTGACACCCGGACCCTGGTGCACCGAGAGCAGGCCGACCGTGCCGGAGGTGCGGGCGTACCCGTCCGCCATGCTCGCCGCGCCCCCCTCGTGGGCCGCCGCCACGAACCGGGCGCCCGCCGCCACCAGCGCGTTGGTGACGTGGAAGTTGCCGCTGCCGACCACCCCGAAGACGTACCGTGCGCCGTGGGCGTGGAGAACCCGCCCGACCACCTCGGCTACCCGCATCGGTGGGCCGGTCCTACCGCTCGACGAGCGCGAGGACCCGGCACGGGCTGCCGGATCCGGAGACGATCGGCAGTGGTCCGGCGATCACCACCGCGCCGGTCGCCGGCAACAGCGCCAGGTTACGGAGCTGGGTCAGGCCGTACTTCTCCTGGCCGAGCAGGAACGAGTGACACGGGAACGGCGGGTCGAACGAGTGCGCGGCGCCCGCGTCGGTGCCGACCGTCTCCACCCCGACCCCCTGGATCGGCGACTCCTCGGCCAGCCAGCGGGCACACTCGACGGAGATGCCCGGGGTACGGCCCGCGTTGGCGTACCGCTGCGGGTCGTCGCCGTACGCGTCCCATCCCGTGCGGTAGAGCAACCAGCCACCGGCGGGCAGCGCACCGTGGTCGGCCTCCCACGCCTTGACGTGCTCGACCTCCAGCAGGAAGTCAGGATCAGCGGCGGCGTCGGCGGTATGGTCGATCACCACCGCCGGGGCGATCAACTGGCTCACCGGGACCTGCGACACGTCCGCGCCCTGCTGACCGGTGACCCAGTGCACCGGGGCGTCGAAGTGGGTGCCGGTGTGCTCACCGGTGGAGAAGTTGTTCCAGTACCAGGCCGGACCACGGTCGTCGTACCGGCTGATCTCGCTGAGCTGGAACGGCCAGGTCTGGCCGAACTGCTCCGGCAGACCCAGGATCGGGGTCTGGTCCGAGAGCGGGGCGGTGAGGTCGACAACCTCGATCCGGCCGCTGGATAGAGCGGCGACAAACTCCTGCAGCACCGTCATGCGGCGACGGTACACCGCCGCTTCCTCCACGATGGACGTCCGAAAGCAGTGTGTCGACGGCGCCAACCGCCGATCCGGGTCGGTGAGTGTCTGCGGACCGTGGGCCACGCGAAATTGCGCGTCGATGTGGGGCCGCTGTCGCTACCGTACGTGGATGAGCGCTACCCAGACGGCCGGGCTGCGGCTGCGGTTCTTCACCGACCCCGAAGAGTTCCTGGCCGCAGCGGACGACTACCTGCGTGCCGATCCGGTCGGCTGCACCATCGTCACCACCCACACGCACCGGCTGTTGGCGCAGCGTAATGCGGGCATCCCGTACTCGAACCGCGACTGGTGGCTGGCGGTCGTCGACGACTCCGGCGCCGTGGTCGGCGCCGGAATGCGCACGACGCCCTACGCCCCCTATCCGCCGTACCTGCTGCCCATGCCCGACGAGGCGGCCGTCGCGCTGGCCCACGCGTTGCACGGGCGCGACGAGGAGGTGCTCGCGGTCAACGGGGCCCTGCCCGCGGCCGACCTGTTCGCCACCGAACTGACCCGGCTCCTCGGGGGTCGAGCCCAGGTCGCGCAGCACATGCGGCTGCACCAACTCGGCGAGCTGACCTGCCCGCCACCCGTGCCCGGCCGTCTGGTGGTCGCGACCGAGGACGACGTGGAACTGGTCACGCGGTGGTACATCGCGTTCACGGGCGACGCCGACGAACAGGCGGGGCGACCGCGCGGCACCAGTGCGCACGATGCGCCGGAGCGCGACGAGCTGCTGCGCCGGCTCCGCGCCGGACGGCTGTGGTTCTGGGTCGACGAGACCGGGCAGCCGGTGCACCTCACCGGCGCCAACCCGCCGTCGTTCGGGGTGGCACGCGTGGGCCCGGTGTACACGCCGCCGAACCAGCGCGGGCGTGGTTGGGCCAGCAACGCGGTCGCCGAGGTTTCCCGGCAGATCCAGGCGGAGGGCGCGCGGGTCTGCCTGTTCACCGACCAGGCCAACCCGACCTCGAACAAGATCTACGCTGCCCTCGGCTACCGACCGGTCGTCGACATGGCCAACCTCGTCATCGTCCGCTGACACCGGGAGGGTGCGGACGATCACTGACCGGGGGTCAGGAGCTCCTCGACGCTGAGCACGAGGCACCCGAACAGGTCGCCGAGGACCGCTCGTTGATGCGCCGTGCGCGGGTCGACGAACACCACGACACCGACGCCAGGGGCCCGACACGGCTGGGCGACCTCACCCGGCGGTGTGATCGTGCCGGACGTCGCCCTGCTTACGGCGTAGGCCTTCAGGGGTGAAGGAGAACGAGTCGGCGAACGTCCCTGGGCGATGACGTACGGCGAGGAGCGTCGGTTCGGGGTGTACGCCGCGTAGCTCCTTTACCGGTTCGATTGCTGCCACGACGTTCCACTGGTGAAAACAGATCAGACCGAGGTCGGGATCAGCCGCGGCGTAGGCAAGCGTCTTGGGGTAGAACACGTTGGTTCCGCCGATCCACAGCCACGGTGGTCCCCACATCTCGATGACGTCGGGCAGGGTGCGATCCTGTGTCACCCACGCGTCGAGGTCCATGCTCATCTGCTGGAACTCCGCGTCCGACAGCACCCGGTCGACGTGGAGCCAGCCAAGGCGGTGGGCTATCTCGGCGTACACGGAGGCTGTGGCATCACGCAACGACTCTTGCGGCAGGACGGTGCGGTAGGCGCCGACGACGCCCGTCGGAGCGAACGAACCTCGTTCGCGTAGCCACTCGAACTCTGCCTGCCAACGGGTCAAGCAATCGTCCACTGCGGCCATGGACTCCAGCGACAGCCGTTCGGCGACCTCGCTACCGCCATACATCCCAGGACGACGCAGCACCGCGTTCACCTGCGCCAGGTGATGCCGACGCGCCGCAGCGAGGACGAGATCCGCCCCGCGACGGCTGGTCATCACCACCAGATCATGACACTTCAGCGAGTTTCCTGGTGGAGTCGGTTGCTGCGGTGTTCAGCGGATGTGGTGCTCGAAGACCACGCGCGGCTCGATCACGTACGTCGCGTCCGCCAGATACTGCACGTGATGCCCGGCGGCGAGGTGACCGGCGTACGCCGTGTTGCCCGCCGCAGCCTGGGCCTGCATGAAGTCGACCATCGCGTGGAGCCTGGCGACCACCGTGTCGATGAGTTCAGCACGTCGGGCGTCGTCGAGCCCGTACTCGTCGCAGAACGTCCGGAGCCGGGTCGCCTGACCCCCCGTGTCGCCGAAACCGTCGGCGTTGCCGGGGGCAGTCATCGGGACCCAGCGGTACGCCGCATAGGCGATGTCCCACAGCCGAGGTCCAGGCTGCGCGTGGTCGAAGTCGATGATGCCGACCACCCGGTCGCCGTCGAGGACGCAGTTGTGGGGAGCGTAGTCGCCGTGGCAGATGACCTCGACGGGTTCGGTGGCAGCGACCTGCCAGCCGTCGCGTGGCGCGCTACGTGCGTACCCGACGGTGGCGTCGTGGTACGCGCGGAGCAGCCGGGCTGCCGTCGTCAGCGCCTTCGCCGAGGCCGCGGCCGGGGTGGCCGGATAGTCGGAGACGTCGCCGGGCAGGAAGTCGAGGACCTCGTAACCGTTACCGGTCACCCGATGGAAGCGAGGCGCGCCGCGGAAGCCCTTCGCGGCCAGGTGTCGCAGCAGGTCGTGCACCTGGGGCGACCACGGTCCGGTGGGCCGTCGTACCGTCTCGCCGAGGCGGACCACCTCGTTGACGCCCCCGCCGGTCAACACCTCCTGATCGGTCACTACCGTCCGCCTCCCGTCCAACGAAGATCCGAGCAACATCCCGGATGTTGCTGCCTCTGCCACCCACGAGACACCAATATCAGGGGTACTGCTCGGATCTTGCGACGACCCGCCCGCCCGACGGCCGCCGTGCCCGGGCGGGGGCGGTCACCGCGTCGCCTCGTTCGGGAGTTGGTGGCGGCGGATCAGGCGCTGCCCGATGAAGGTCCGCCAGACCCGGTCGGCGACCGTGGGTTCGACGATCCAGAGTCGACGCTGCGCCTCGGCGAGGGTCAGCGGCGCGGTGAAGAGATCCAGGAACAGTCGGCTGCTGCGGTTGAGCGCGTACACCTGGCCGTCGGCCCGGCGGAACAGGTGCCGGTCCGCCGGCAGGTCGCCCGGGACGCCGTCCTGGTCGTCGGAGCGCATCCGCCGGTACGCCTCCCAGACCTGCTCGTCGTCACGGTCCACGAAGGTGCCGTTGGCGAGGAACCGGGTGTGCTCGTCGGTGTCGTGCCGGACCCGGTCGTGGGCGAGTACGCCGCGTACCGCCGTGCCGTAGCGGTCGTGGTAGAAGAAGGTGTGCGGGGTGTCGGTGCTGCCCAGCCACGGACGGTGGAAGTGCCCGGGGTTGAGACCGGCCTTGGCCTGGGCGACCTCCTCCTGCGCCGCCTCGGTCACCGGCTCGTCGTACGTCAGCATCCGGACGATGTCGGAGCCCTCCACCGGCCGCACGTTGGTGATGCCGAACCGCTCCGGCTCCTTCGCGACGATGGCGCCCGGGGTCAGCATGAAGTCGCCGAGCCCGCCGAGGGTCCACAGGTCCGGGTTGTCGCGCAGGAACGTGACGCTGTCCAGCGCCTCCTCGCGGGTCTCGGTGGGGAAGCCGGTGAAGCCCATCATCTGTACGCCGATGTTGGCCTTGGTCATCGCGGTCATGGTGCGGCGTACCTGCTCCGGCTTGGTGCCCTTGTCGATCAGGTCGAGGATGCGCTGGTTCCCGGACTCGAAGCCGACCGAGACGGCCACGCAGCCGCTGCGGCGCAACAGTTCGCACCGTTCGTCGGACCAGTACTTCTCCAACCGGATCTCGGCGCCCCAGCGGAAGTCCAACCCCTTCTCGACGGCACGCTCGGCGAACCGCAGGATCGTCGCGGGCGCGAGCACGTCCACCGAGAAGTAGATGAACTTGGCGAACTTCGACAGCTCGGTGACGTCCGCGATCATCGTGTCCACGGTGTCCTGCCGCCACGGGCTGGTGGGTCCGTCGGTGTTCAGGCCGTAGTCGCAGAACGTGCACTTGTTCCAGTAGCAGCCTCGGGTCGGCGAGTAGTAGACGAACCTCTCCGGGCTGAGGTAGAGATCCCAGGGCAGGCCGGAGAAGTCCGGGACGGGCACCTGCGCCAGGCGTTCGTAGCGCAGCGGCAGTTGACGTTGGCGGCCGTACCTGGGGTGCAGGCGGACGTTGGGATGCCCGGCGGGCAGGGTGCCGGTCGCCACCGCGTCCAGGATCTCCGTGTACGCGCTCTCCCCCTCGCCGACCACTATCGCGTCGAAGTCGGCGAGCACCTGGAAGACGTACTCCGGTTTGCTGGCGCACTTCCAGACGTCGGAGATCTCCGTGCCGCCGGCGATGAGGAAGACGTCCGGGCAGGCCTTCCGGACGAGTCGGGCGATCCAGAGCGCGAACGGCAGTTGCCACTGGTAGGTGGCGCTGATCCCGATCACCTGGTTGCCGCCGGCGGCGAGCCGCGGGATCAGCACGTCCTCGTAGTACGGCTGAAAGGGCCGGTTGAGTCTCCCGAGCAGCGCCTCGTCGGTCAGCGCGGCCACCGAGCCGATCGAGATCATCGGCGGTGGGTGCAGCCGGAAGCCTGCGTGGAACTGCCCGGGGAACCCGACCGCGCCGAGGGTGTCCATCCAGGAGATGACGCCCTCGACGGCGTCCTGGTAGTGCCGGTAGTCGTAGAACAGGGTGGGGTCTTGGAGCACCCCGATCGACCGGCGCAGCCGCTCCGGGTCGGGTTCGGGCAGGTTGAGCAGGTTCGCCCGGGCCATCAGCGCGTCCGGACCGCTGAGGTCGTCGACCGAGAGGCGGGACAGCTCCCGTTGCAACCACTCGTACGCCGACGGGGTGTACGAGTGGTGGAACGCCTCGATGTTCGCGTCGATGATCTCTGCCGGCCGGTGCCCCTGCGCGCGGGCGTACGAGTCGAGGTAGTTCAGGGAGTGGTATCCCGAGGTGGGATCGGTCAGTGGGGGGTAGATCAGTGCCGCCTTGACGGTGCCGCTCATCGACTCCTCCTCAGCCGACCCGGGCCGCGGAACCGGCCAGGGTGTCCTCCGGCGCGTGCTGCGCCACCTCCGGCAGCCGGGGAGCGCCGAACGCCTTGACGTACGCCACGAGTGGTTCGGCGGCGTACCGGAACGCCATCAGGTCGACGAAGCCCCGGTCCCATGCCGCCGCCTCCAGCCCGTCGGTGTCGCAGCCCCACAGCGCGGCGAAGCACGCGTCGACGACACCGGTCCGGAAGTGCAGCCGGCCACCCGGTCGACGGTGCCCGGTCTTCCGGGGCAGGGTCTCGTTCAGCGCCGCCGCGGTGGCCGCGACCTGCCGTGCCGCGGCGAGCAGTGCGGGGGTACGCAGCGGCGCCGCGACCATCCACAGCGCCAGGCTGCGGTGTGGGGTGGTGCCGAACGCCCGCACCAACACCCGCAGCACCGCCTCGCGGTCGTCGAGGCCCCGTTCGGAGTCGGTCAGCCAGTCGTGCCCGGTCGGCAGGACGGTGGTCAGTCCTCGCCCACGCGCCACCTCGTACGCGCGTTCCTCGGCGGTCGGGTCGGCGATGTCGACTCCGGCCAGCCCGGCCAGCACCTCCCGTCGGTGCCAGGCGGGCTCCTCGGGGTGCAGCAGCATGAGCACCGCCGCGGCCTCCCGGTCGCTGACCCAGTGCCCGCCGATCGACTCCCCGGCGAAGCGGGATCGCCAGCTGTCCAGGAAGCGGGTGTGCAGGTTGTCGATCGGTTGGTCGCCGCCGTGCGCCGGGGACAGCTCGGGGGCGTCGTCCGCCGCCATCGACAGCAGCAGCCGGGCGTCGGCGCTCTTGGCGTCCCAGGGGTTGCGCCGGTGCCAGGTCACGAAGCGGTCCACCACGGCCGCCAGCTCGGGTGGCGCGGTGCGCTCCAACGCGCGGTACGACCGCCGTCGGAACGGCAACCCCCGAGCGCTGTCCAGCAGCAGCGCGGCCTCGGCGTCGCTGAGCACTCCGGCGGCGACGGCGCGACGCAGCTGGACCCGGAGGTTCACCAGGGGCTCGCTCAGCGTGCGGTGACCCTCCTCGGCGGGCCCGTGCACCACCGCCACCTCGTCGTCGCCGGTGACGACGCCGTCGCGGTAGAGCTGGAACACCTCGCCCACGCCCCGCATCCCGAACGGCCACAGCTCCGCGGCGCGCAGCGCGCCCATGCTCGCGGCGCCGGCCACTGCGACCCCACGGTCGAGCAGGTCGAGGATCTCCCGGTGGCGGACCGGCGGGTGTTGCAGGAAGAACCCGTCGATGACGAGGACCCGGTCGCCGGGGACGACGTCCAGGCGGAGCAGGTCGCCGTGCGCGACGGGCGGCAGCACCACCGCGTCGGGCAGCAACCGGCGGACCTCGTCGATCGGCAGGCTCGGACCGATGAAGACGACGTCAGTCACGGGGCACTCCTGGTCGGGTACTCAGGGCCCGCTCGTCGAACATGCGCAGGCCGGGGGCGAACACCTTGCTCACCGCGATGCCGATGTCGTCGTGCGTCAGGTCGACGCTGAACGGCTCGACGCCGGTGATCCGCTGCACGCGGGACGCCAACTCGCGGAGCACCTCGGTCACGTCGCCGGTGGGCGGGAGGTCCCGGCGGACCGGCTGGACGGGCCGGTCGACGGTCGGGGGCGGCACCGGCGCGGCACCCACGTCGTGGTACGCGGTGGCGTCGATGTCGTCGCGTGCTCCGGAGACCATGACCAGCCGGGACTGGGCTGCCTCCGACATGGCCCGGCCGACGGCGATCTGCGGGTCCACGTGGCAGCCGAAGCCGCCGAAGGTGACCGGCAGGTCCTCCGACCAGATCGAGGCGGCGTAGCAGGGCACACCGATCGCGTTGGTGATGTCGCAGACCTCCACCCAGCAGCCCGCCTGCAGCAACGCGTCGTGCACCGTGCGGGTCATCGGGTTCGTGGCGGTGCCCGGGTCGGCGTAGGTGCGCTCGGCCAACGGGGAGGTGCAGTACGGGGCGATGCAGTCGCGTTCGACGACCTCCAGCAGGGCGTGCAGGCTGGCCTCGGCGAACGTGTTGCCGGTGGCCAGGCCGTTGCTGCTGGGGGTGAACAGCGCGCGGTCCCAGCCCCGTCGGACGGTGAAGTCGAGTTCGATCGTGGCGCGCGGCACCAGGCACTGCGCACCGGTCACCAGCCCACGGCCGGCCACCCAGTCCAACTCGACGGCGGGGGTCAGCGGCGACCGCTCGGCCAGGTGTAGCCACCGAACGTCGTACGGCAGGTCGAGCGCCGCGGCCGGGGACCGCACGACGGTCCCCGGCCGGAGGTTCTCGGCATGCCAGGACTCGATGCTCTCCATGACCGCGCTGACCCGGGACTGCGTCGCCGTGGCGCCGGTGCCGACGCTCACCGCCATGGTGGCTCCGACCGGCCGGTAGGCGACGTGCACCGGTAGGCCGATCTCGTCGAGTCGGGTGATGTCCGCGACCCGGGTGATCCGGAATCGGTCGAGCATCACGCCGACCCGTTCCCAGGTCTGCTCCACGCTCGCCGTCCGGTAGGTGCCGGACCGGAAAGCGATGGTTTCGGTCGTGTCAGTCATCGAGGCTCCCGGCGGTGGTAAGGGAACTCAGAGGATGAGGACCGCGATGATGTTGACGTTGTTGTCGGCGATCGGGGCGACGCCACCGGCGACCGTCTCCAACTCGGCCTCGGTCAGCTCGTTGAGGTCGACCAGCGGCACCTCGGGCACGTGCAGGATGTGCAGGCCCGGCGTGCCGGCCCAGTCGGCGACGATCTGCTCCTTGGTGTAGAGCGTGGCGGGCTGGGCGCGGTCGACCTCGACCCGGGCACCGGGCTCGACCGGCAGGCCGGCCGCCGTGGCGTAGGCGGTCGGGTCGGCGAGGAGGCGTTGCAGTTCCTCGTCGCTGCGCCACACCGCGGTAACCAGCTCCGAATACTTCGTCACGAACCTCGCGCCGAATTCCTGTCCGTCGTTGCTCATCGTTTGGGTCCTCTCCTGGGGAACGCTCCGGGGTGGGCGGTCGATTTCTGTGTGGAGAACGCTAAAAAGATCGAGGTTCGGCAATCAAGCATTTCCTGTCACTGCCACCAGAATGTGCCGCACAGGCCGACCGGCGGCAGACATCGGTGTCAGGTGCAGCAGCACGGGCAGCAGCAGGCGCAGCTGGAGTCCAGGCCGGCGACGACGCTGTCCAACTCGTCCTCCGCCAACTCCGCCTGGGCCACCGGCAGCAGCGACGGCACGAAGAGCACGAAGGCGCCGGTGGTGGCCGCCGACTCCCACGACTCGACCTGCACCTCCAGGTCGGGGTCGGCGTCGGCGACGTCCCGGACCACCCGCACCTGCACGTCCTCGGGCAGCTCCAGCCCGTATCCGGCGAGGAACCCGCGCGGGTCCTCGTCGAGCGCCCGCTCCTTGACCGGGTCGGCCCAGACCTCGGCGACCAACCGGCTGTACGCGGCCACGAAGACCGCTCGATCGACAGGTGTCACACCCCTGCTCCCTTCGATGCTCGGCAGCCGGCGGCGACGCCGCGGCGGCGACCGGCAGCGCGGGATTTCCGGGCCGCCGGTTTCGCTTCATCGTGGGCCACCGGCCGATCCGGTCCGCGTCGCGAGCGGGGATTTCATCGAATGTGGCCGCGAATAGGCCACCCTGCGGCGAAAGCCGGGTAATTGGGATTCAGCGGCGTTCGGCGGATTGCGATTCTAGAGACTGTCATCAGTGTGAACAAGTAGTAATTCCTCGTCTGTTACCACTCGGTGTGCGCACCTAGGCTGCGATCAACGGACCGCCCGTGCTGAGAGCGGTTCGACGGGGTGCCATGTTCCGCCACCGATCGCTGCCGGAGGCCACCGTGACCATCGACCAGGTGACGACGACGCCCGGCGGCCCGGCCGGGTACAGCGTGGAGGAACTCGCCCGCAAGGTCGGGATGTCGCCTCGCAACATCCGCGCGCACCAGGCTCGGCGGCTGCTGCCTCCGCCGGTGCGCCACGGTCGGGCCGCCTACTACGACGACTCCCACGTCCGCCGACTGGACGCGATCCTCGCCCTGCAACGGCAGGGCTTCAACCTGGTCTCCATCGAGGCGATGCTCGGGGTCCGGGCCAGTGACGACGCGCCCGACGGGCTGACCGCGATGCTGCAACGGCTCACCGCCGACCGCCCCGCGCTGGCCCACGCGCTGACCCGCCACGGCGTGATCGGCCGGACCACCGACGGCACCGTCCGCACCGTGCGGCCGCGCCCGCTGCGCGCCGCCCTGGACCTGCATCGGGTACGGGTGGGCACGGTGCCGGCGCTGCAGACCCTCAGTGAGGTGCTGGACAGCCTCCGGCCGGTCGCCGACGAGCTGGTCGCCGCCGTCACCGCCCGACTGCTGGCGCTCGCGCCGGAGCTGGTGCGCAACGGCGCCGGGGCGTCCTGGGCCGACCTCGACCGGGAAACCCTGTTGCTGACCCAGGGTGTGGTCAACGTGCTCACCGAGGCGTTCCGGCTCGCCGCGGAGAACCAGGCCGAGACGCACGTGGCGGAGCTGTTGGAGAACCACCTCGACACGGACGTCTGCCTGGAGGACGGCACGGTCATCGACAACGGCTGAGCCGACGGTCAGCCCGTCGCGGGCTGCCCCTCCGACTGCCGGCTCTGCGCGGCGGCGTCGGACCGGTCCGGCTCGGTCAACAGTTGTCGCCGCGCCAGCCGGTGGAACAGCCCCTCGGGTTGGTCCATCAACTCGTCGTAGGTGCCGCGCTGGACGATCCGCCCCGCGTCGAGGACGACGATGGTGTCCGCGGCACGGACCGTGGACAGCCGGTGGGCGATGACCAACCGGGTCGCGGCCATGCTCGCCGTGCTCCGGGTCACCACCTCCTGGGTCCGGTTGTCCAGGGCGCTGGTCGCCTCGTCGAGGAAGATGATCCGGGGCCGGGGAGCCAGCGCGCGGGCGATCAGCACCCGCTGGCGCTGCCCGACGGAGAGCGTCCCGCCGCCGAAGGGCACCATCGTGCTCATCCCCATCGGCAGGGCCTCCAGATCGTCGGCGAGGCCGGCCATCCGCGCCGCCTCCCAGACCTGGTCGAGCGGGAAGCTGCCGGCTCCGCAGATGTTGTCCCGTACCGAGCCGGCGAAGAGCTGGCCGTCCTGCAGGACCACCCCGCACTGCCGGCGGACCGCGTGCACGTCGAGTTCGGAGAGGTCCTGACCGTCGTAGAGCACCGCACCCTGCTGCTGGCGCTCGAAACCGAGTAGCAGCCGCAGCAGGGTGGACTTTCCGCAGCCGCTCGGTCCGACGATGGCGACGAACTCACCCGGACGGACGTGCAGGTCGATGTCGACGAGCACCGGCGGCTCGTCCGGCTGGTAGGCGAAGGTGACCCGGTGCAGCGCGATCTCGCCACGCAGCTCGCCCGGATCCACCCGGTCCGGCCGCGCCTCGGGGTCGGCGCGCAGGATGTCGTTCAGGCTGCGCAGCCGGGGCACTGCCGCGATCACCTCGACCCCGGCCGACACCAGCACCAGCAGCGCGCCGAGCAGCATCGCGAAGCCGACGTTGAGGATGAAGAAGTCGGCCGGTGCGATCCGGCCGGAGAGCGGCCCCATCAGCACGGCGAACAGGACCAGTTGACCGGCGATCGGCAGCACGGTGGCGAAGGCGACCAGACCCGCCTGGCTCTGCCGGACCCGTTGCAGCGCCGCCCGTGCCGAGGCGGCCACCTCCGACCAGCGGGCGTGGGCACGTGCTTCCGCGGCCGCCACTTTGATCTTGATGATGCCGCCGAGCAACTGGTTGGTCATCGCCGCCGCCCGGTGCTCCGCCGGCAGCGCGGACCGTTGCCGGCGGACGATCAACACGGCGAACGCGCCGAAGGTCAGCAGTGTGACGGCGACGATCCCCGCCCCCCACAGCCCGAGCACGGGCTCGACCACGAGGAGCATGCCGAGGGTCACCGCGACGGTCGCCGCCGCCGAGACGAGTTGCGGCAGCAGCGCGCTCAGCGCCTCACCGACGAACGAGATTCCCAGCATCGAGTTGGCGATCTCACCGCTGCTGCGACCGGTGAAGAACCGGGCCGGCAGGCGCAGGAGGCGGTCCCAGATCGCCAGCTGCGCGCCGGACTGCAACCGGCCGTCCAACCGCAGCAGCCGTAGGTTCTGCACCACTCCGACCAGCCCGGCCACCACCGCGGCGCTGAGCATCAGCGCGACGAAACCGAACAGGCCGTCCACCTCACCCTGGCGGGCCAACTGACCGAGCACCTCGCCGGTGGCCAGCGGCACCCCCAGGCCGAGCAGCGCCACGCAGGCGGCGGCGAACAGCAGACCCCGTACGTCGCGGCCCGCGCCGACGAACCCGGCCCGCAGCAGGTGACGCATCCGGGCGACCGGCGGCAGTGGCGCCTGCACCTGGGTCGCCTCGGTGGCGAACGTCGCCGCCACCGTCGCGCTGATCGGGCTACGCGCGCGGGTGTCCGGGTCGACCTGGTGGTAGCGACCTCGCCGGAACACCAGCGGCACCGCGACCGCGCGCTCCGGGTCGTCACCTGCCCGCCACCCCACCAACGACCCGAGGTCCCGCCGCCACCACCGCTCCGGCAGGCGCACCTCACGCAGGAACAGGCTGGACGCGCTGGACACCGCCCGCACCGCGGCCCGATCGCCCAGCGGCGCGCGACCGCGGTCGGCCGGCTCGTTGATCGGGCTGCCCATCCCCTCGGTGACCACCTCGAGCACCGAGGCCGCCCGCCCGTACCTGTCGAAGCCGGCCTCGACGTCCGGCACCGGAACCGCACCACTCGCGCCGATCACCCCGATCGAGCGGCGGGCCGCCGCGGCGAGCACCGCGGCGTCGACCTGCCGACGCCGCCGCACGGCGCTCAGCAACGCGGCGTCGGCCTCCTCGATCCGGCTCTCCACCATGCGCAGGAGCCGGGCCACGTGCTGGTCGACAGCCGACCGGAGTTGACCGGCGACCAACAGGTCCCAGCTGCCGTGGCTCTCCACCGCGCACGCCGACTCGGCCACCACCCAGTCGCGTTCCGCGATCAGCAGCAGCTCGTGCTCCCCCGACATCTCCACCGGGCCACCGTCGTTGCGGCGCAGCTGCCCGCCGGCGCTGCGCAGCCACCAGGCACCCCCGGTGGAGGTGAGCGCGCTGCCCTGCGCCAGCGAGACGATCTCGCGCCCACTCAGGGTCGACGCCTCCCGGGGCGCCTGCCCGTGGCGCAGCGCGTCGGCGATGGTGACCAACACCAGGTCCACGGCCGCGACCAGCTCCGTAGCCGCGGTCCGCGCCCGATGCGACGGCCCCTCGTCCGCCGGCCGGCCGAGCCGGACGTGCCGCTCCAGCAGGGACAGGTGTCGCTGGGACAACCCGCGCAACTCCGCGCCGGGCAACGGCACCAGGATCAACTGCCACGCACCGATCGCGGTGGACGTCGGCACCAGGCCCCCCGCCGGCAACCGGGCCACATGGTGACGGCGCGACGGGCTCATCCCGGTCCGCCGCACCGCGAACAGGTCGGCCTCCCCGCCGGTCACCAGCCAGCCGGCCACCGGGCCGTCCAGCCGGCAGACCTGGCGTACGCCGTCGGCGCAGAATCCGATCAGGTCGCCGGTCGGGGGCTCCTCCACCGCGCCGCTCATCGGTGTCTCCTCGGCTCGTCGTCGGTCACTGGTCCCGGACCAGTCGCGCGTACGCCCCGTTCCGGGCGACAAGTTGCTCGTGGGTGCCGCGCTCCACCTCCCGACCGCCGTCCAGCACGACGATCAGGTCGCAGTCGCGGACCGTGGACAGGCGGTGGGCGACGATGAGGCAGGTCGCCCCCCGCCGACGCAGATGCGTGTCGATCCGACGTTCGGTCTCGGCGTCCAGCGCGCTGGTGGCCTCGTCGAGCACCAGCACCCGGGGGTTGCGCACGAGCGCACGGGCGATCTCGAGGCGCTGCCGTTGGCCACCCGAGAAGTTGCGGGCGTTCTCCCGTACCGGACTGCCCAGGCCGCCCGGGCGCGCCGCCACCTCGTCGTAGAGGCACGCGTCCGTCAGCGCGGTGACGACGTCCTCGTCGGCGACGGTGAGGTCCCACATGGTGACGTTGTCCCGGACCGTTCCCTCGAACAGCCGTTGGTCCTGGTCCACCATGGCGACGGTGGCCGCCCAGAGGCCGTCGTCGGTGCCCGGACGGTCGAGGCCGTCCACCGTGACCTGGCCGGTCCACGGACGGTAGAGCCCGGCGACCAACCGGCCCACCGTCGACTTGCCGCTGCCCGACCGCCCGACCAGCGCCACCCGGGCGCCGGGCGGCAGGTCCAGACTGAAGTCCTCCAGCAGTGGGCGACCCAGCGGGTTGTAGCCGAAGGTCACCTTCTCGATGCGCAGATGCCCCTCCATCGCCGTCAGCGGTCGGGCAGGTCGATCCCCGGCGGACGGCAGTGGGTAGCGCTCCACGTCGCGGAGCCGGTTGAGGTCGGCGCTCATGTCCTGCAACCGCGAACCCAGCGCGGTCAGGTTGCCCAACGGTCTGTTCATCGCGACGGCCAGGCTCTGCATGGCGACCAGCACGCCCACGGTCATCGCCTCCGCCACGACCTGCCGACTGCCCAACCCGAGCAGCACCGCGGTGGTCCCGGAGGCGAGGAACGCCGGCAGCACGGAGAGCACGGCGGTGGGCACCCCCAGCCGCTGTTGCCGGCTGGCGACGGTGGCGTGCCGCGCCGCGAACCGGGCCACCGCCCGCTCCTCCTCGCCGCCGGCCTTCACCGTCTCGATCAACTGGACCGTGGTGTACACGGTCGTCACCAGCTTGCTGCGGTCCGCCTGGAGTCCGGCGACGGCGGTCGACCGGGTCGAGGCGACGTAGCGCAGCACGCTGACGTTGAGCCCGGCGAGGACCACCGCGCACAGTCCGAGCAGGAGGTCGTACTGGCAGAGCAGAGCCCCGTACGCCAGCACCAGGCCGGTGTCGACGACGGTGGTGGCCGCGCGGCGGGTGAGCACCTCGGCGACCACGTCGTTGCCGCGGACCCGCTGGCCGAGGTCGGCGGCCTGACGCTGGTCGAAGAACGACGGAGGCAGCCGCAACAGATGCCGGAAGAACCGGGCGGCGCTGGCGAGGGCGAGCGCCGTCTCCGCGCGTACGGTCAGGCGTTGCTGGAGCAGGCCGGCCAGGAAGGTCAGCACGGTGGCCACCGCCACCGCCGCCACCAGGCCGGCGAACGCGGCCCGGTCCTCCTGCAACAGCACCCGGTCGACGAAGACCTGGGCCATCACCGGAATGGTCAGACCGACCACGGCGATCAACAGCCCGAGCAGCAGCATCTGTGCGATCGCCGAGCCGGGACCACGCCACCGTTGGGCCAGCGCCCGGACCAGCCGGTAACGGGTGCCGCCCCTGTGGAACTCCGGCCCCGGTTCCATGGTGAGCACGATGCCGGTGAAGGCGCCGTCGAACTCCTCCCAGCTCACCGCCCGGGGGCCGGTCGCCGGGTCGTTGAGAAAGACCTTCTTCCGGCCGAGCCCTTCCAACACCACGAAGTGCTCGAACCGCCAGAACAGCACCGCCGGCAGCGCCACGGTGGCCAGGCCGGCCAGGTCCATCTGGAAGCCCTTGGCGACCATCCCGTAGCGGCGGGCGCCCTTGAGCACGGTGGCCGCGGTCGAGCCGTCCCGGCTCACTCCGCACACCCGACGCAACTCCTCCAGCGGCACGTGCCGGCCGTGGTGGGCGAGCAGGATCCCGAGCGCGGCGGCGCCGCACTCCACCGCCTCCATCTGGATGAGAGTGGGCGTACGGACCCGTCGACGCCGGATCCGGGGCAGCTCCGGCGCGTTCGGGACCGTCGTCGACGGCGCGCTCATCGCCGCAGCAACCAGTCGATCGGGTGTTCCTCGTCCACCGTGAACCAGGCGGTGACCTCGCTGGCCGAGTTGAGCTGGAACGGCGGCGGGGTCTTCGTCCAGCGCAGACCGCCCGGAGCGGCCGGGTCCGGGACCAGGGCGACGGTCACCCGGATCACGCTGCCGTGCGCCAGCAGCCGCCGGACGTCCGGACCGGTGCCCAGGAAGGCCCGTAGCGACGCCTCGGTCTCCGGGAACGCGCCGACGGTGGCCACCTGACCGGCCAGGGTGCCGAACACGTTGCGTGGTGCCGCCGCGGCGGCCACCTCGACGGGTACACCTGGTTGCAGCAGCGGAGCGGCGACGGCCGGCGCGTACACGACGGCCTGCAACGCGTCCCCCGCGGTGTCGAGCCGTTCCAGATCGGCCAGGTGCGTGCCCGGGGTGACGATCTCCCCCTCCGACACCAGCCACACCACGACGTACGCGTCACCCGGCGCGTTCTCCACCACCACCTTGCCGTCCAGCGTGCGCAGGCTGTAGAGCGGAGTGCCCTTGGTGACCCGCTGGTGGGGGGACGCCCAGACCTTGGTGACCTGACCGCTTTCGATCGCGTCGAGGGCGGAGATCCCGTTGGAGTGGATCAGCACCCCGGCCGCCTCGACGGTGCGGGGCACCACGGTGCGTACCGACCAGACGCCCGCGGCGACCACGACGATGACCAGTGCGGCGGTGGCCAGCCAGTGCGGCACGGTGGTCAGCCGGACCGCCCGGTCCAGTTGCTCGGGTGCCTCCAACTGGCGCAGTGCCTGCCGTCGGAACTTCATGGCCGGCCCCCCGTCCCGGGTGGACCGGCGGCGCGGCGCGAGCCGAGCAGGAAGTCCGCCACGCTCGGTTCGACCAGCGGATCGAGCCCGGACAACTCGGCGAAGGCCTGCGAGTCCCCGGCGCCGAGGGCGCACGGCGCCAACTCCATGGCGGTGGCGACGAGGTACATCTGCTGGGTCAGCACTCCCGCGTCCTTGAGGATCATGGCGTAGCTCATCCCTTCGTACTTCCACATCAGCCGCTGGACCCGGGCGGTGACCACCAGGACCGTCTGCGGTGGCCGAGGCATGGCGCCGGCCGCCCGGGCGTACGCCAGCAACCGGTCGGCGGCCGCCCCCCAACCGGCGACCGGCTCGAGCCGGTGCCCGACCGCGTCGTAGTGGTAGAGCCCCGGGTCGAGCCCGTCGCACCGCGCGACCAGCGGATAGATCTCCAGCTCGTAGACCCCGCCGCCACCCGGGTAGGGCCGGTGACCGACCTCCTGACCACCGGCCTCGCCGACGGCGCTGGTGTGCTGCGAGCGGTACAGGAACTCGGCCAGCCGCTCCACCGGCAGCGGCGCTGAGTCGTCGTGTTCGCGCACGCTGCGCCGCTCCGCCACGACCTGACTGAAGGCGGGCTCCACCTTGGCGATCGTGGCCAGATCCGGCAGCGGCAACTCGATCGCGCGAGCCCCGTCGTAGGGACGGCGCAACGGTTGTGGCTCGAACCGCTCCCGCATCCGGTAGGTGCCCCCGACCGGCAGCGCGTGCCGACCGGCCCGGGAGCGGTGGTGCAGACGCAGTTCCTCGGGTGACCAGTAGGCCAGCGGCGCCTCGTCGCACTCCGCCTCGAACTCGGCCTCGGTGACCAGGATCCGGGCGGTGGCCAGCTCGTCGAGCACCCGGCCGGCGGCCGCCGGCCGCACCCCGAGCGTGCGCGCCACCGTGTCCGGTCCGACGCCCGGCACGGCGGCGACCAGGACCGCACCGAGCGCGACGTCGGCGCAGCCGACAGCGAGGGTGCTCAGCGGCGACGTGGCCACCAGCCGACCCCGTTCGTGGGCGAGGGTGGCGAAGCGGGAGAGCCGGTGACGGACCCCG
The DNA here is from genome assembly GCF_029581275.1 of Micromonospora sp. WMMD1155. NCBI lineage: Bacteria > Bacillati > Actinomycetota > Actinomycetes > Micromonosporales > Micromonosporaceae > Micromonospora > Micromonospora sp. WMMD1155. The sequence goes on along the minus strand of NZ_CP120742.1, from coordinate 5,469,700 downwards.
GGTGGGTGCGGGCGGCTCTCCGGCAGGCTGCCCCGCCCGAGTCCGGTGGGCACCAGGTCGAGCAGCGCCCGGTCGTCGACCTGGAGGCGGCGTTCCAGCCAGGAGTGGGCGAGCAACCGGCGCAGGAGCAGCTGCGCGGCCAGCACCCTGCTCTCCCCCTCCAGACCGCTGATCAGCCGACCGACCTCGACGTCGCTGACCCAGTCGGCGGCGAGTTGCAGCAGCAGTGCCCGCCGACCCATGCCCGGTCGTTCCAGGGTGAGCTGGAAGCGGGTCTGCCGCAGGGTCAGTGAACCGTCCTCGCCGAGCCGCAGCTCCGCGTCGCGGCGCAGCCGGTACGACTCCTGAATCAGCGGACCGCCGACGGAGCCGCTCACGACGACCGCCGACCGGCCGGTCCCACCACCGTGGTCATCTGCGCACCCCTCGCTAGAAGAAGACGTTCAGCGGGTTGGCCGCCGTCTCGTCGGCGGCCAGCGGACCCCGGCCGAGCCGGGCCGGCACGTCCCACAGCCGCCCGGGACCGAGCCGACGCCAGAAGTGCCGCAGGCCCGGCACCACGACCTTCACCACCGACAGGTCGACGTCCGGACGGGACTGGTCGACGACGATCACCTCCAGGCCGGCCAGCTCCGCCCGGCGTACGCACTGCCGCACGTCGTCCCCGACGTCCCCGGTGGTCAGCGGCGGGTGGTCGGCGGCGGTGCGGGGCGCTCGGGTGGCGTCCGGGGTCAGCCACCGCTGATCGGCCACCCGTACCGTGCCGAACCAGCGGGCGGTGTCCGGATCGTCGACGCCGTACCGGTTGCGCGCCGAGGTCGGCCCGGGAACGGCGGGCAGGAACTGGTTGACCTCGGTCAACGCCCGGGTCAGGGCGACCCGCGCGTCCAGGTGCGCGCCGAAGCCGACCAGGACGTCCTCCGGCCCGCCGTCGGCCCGCCGGGACACCGCGGCGAACGTGGGTACGCCGAGGTCGGCGGTCAGGTCGAGGGCCCACAGCTCGCGGCCCAGGACGGTGGCGTGATGGTCGACGCAGGCGGCCGTCCACGGGTCGGCGAACGAGGCGAGGTCCACCCCGGGCATCCGTGAACGGTGGTACCACCACAGGGCGACGCTGTCCCGCTCCACGAGTTCGCAGAAGCCCTGCAGGATCGCCTCGGACAGGTTGCCGCCCGCCGCGCAGCCGTTCGAGTCGGCCGAGCACACCCCGAGCCCGGTCAACTCCGGATGCCCGTACCAGCAGTAGGCGGCGGGCAGCTCGCGTGGCGTCCGCCGGGTCAGCGACCAGCCGGTGGTCCAGTCCAGCTCCACCTCGTCAGCCAGCGGGCGGGGGATGCGGTGCAGGTGGCCCAGGTCGCCGTTGAGCCGGTCCCGCTCGGCGTACTGCCGGGGCGAGAACAGCAGCACCTCCCGCAGGTGCACCGCGCGGTCCGGGCCGAGCTGCCGGTACGTCGCCCGGTGCACCGGACGGTCCCCGCGCCACACCCCGCAGTAGCGTTCCACCGCCTCCCCGATCGCGCTCATCCGCGCCTGGAGGTCGGTGCGACCCTTGCCGCCGCTCTGCCCGCGCAGGTTGCGGCGCAACCCGGCGAGCTGGCGGGGCTGGGCGAAGTTGTGCCCGGCCGAGTAGGTGTGGGTGACACCGTTGTCGGTCGTCTCCAACGGGGTCAGTCGACTCACCACCCCCAGGTACCGGCTGACGTGGTGGGCGAGGGCGGCGTACGCCTCGGCCGGATCCCGGGAGCGGGAGTCCTCGGCCCGGCAGGGCTGGACGCCGCTCGGCGGCAGGTCGATCCGTGGTTCGGCCTTGCCGACGAGGTCCGGGTCGCCGCAGGCGGCGCACTGCGGTTGGCGTACGAGTTGGTGGCTCTCCGTGCTCAGGTCCCGGGTGTCCAGGGCGACCATCCGACCGGTGAGGCGGGGGGACGAACCCCGGACGGCGAGCACGGCGAGTTCGGTGGCGAGCAGCCCGGCGGCCGTGGTGGCCAGGCCGGGTAGGACCGCCCGGCCGGGCTGCGGCAGCGGACCGGCCAGGTCCTGCCCGTCGAGGAAGGCGTTGACCTGTTCGTTCTCCTGCCACCGTTGCCGCAGGCAGGCCCAGCAGCCGGTGCGCCCCGGCACCAGGTGCGGGCCGAGGAGGATGACGTTGCCGTGTGGCCGGGCCAGGGTCCACGCACGACCGGCGGCCAGGTGGCGGTCGTTGATCGGCGCCAGTCGGGAATCGAGCATGGACGACGGCAGCACCAGCACCTGAGCGGCGGCCGGATCGTCGTCCGTCTCGTCCGGCCCGACCACCGTGACGGCGAGCCCGAGGGCGCGCAGCGCGTCGGCGGTCTCCGCCACCCGGGGTGCCCCGAGGTCCACGATGGTGACCGCTCCCCGCGCCATCCACCGGTGCCCGGCCTCGGGCGGGACACCCCGGGCGTCCCATCCGGCGGCCTCGGCCGTCGAGGTGCCCGCCGGACCGGACACCAGCAGGCCGTGGTCGCGCAGCCGGGCGAGAGCGGAGGCGACGGCGGTGACCGGGTGCCGGGTGGCCAGCCGGGTCACCACGTCGGCCAACGGCTCGACGCCGTCGAGCTGGTCGGCCAGGTCCGCCGCGACCGGGTCGTCGATGAGCAGGCTGCGGGTCTCCCCCAGCACCACCAGCGGACCGTCGGGCAGGCGTACCTGCGCGTAGTCCGATCGGAAGCGCGGACGCCACATGGTTCCTCCCGAGCCTGGTGGCCGCACCGCCGGCCCCGCCGGCGATCACGACTGCTGCCATCGTCGCGGTCCACCGGTGTCCGATCCGAGTGATGCCACCGGTTTCTGCCGTCGGCGGCGACCGGGGCGGCCGATGGTCGGGTCAGCCGGCGGTGACGGTGAGCGCGGTGTCGTTGAGTCCCAGCACCGACGTGCCGGTGACCTGCGTCGGTACGAGCAGCAGGAACGTCTCCACCCGGTTCACCCGGATCGATTTTCCGCTGATCGTCTGGCGGTGGCCGGTGGCGATCAGATCCGGGCTCTGCGGCACCATCTGGACGGTGGCCGGACCGCCGGGTGCCGGGCGCAGGGTGTCGGTGGCGTGGATCGTCAGGAAGGTCAGCGTGCCGGTCGGCACCGCGACCGCGCAGTCGGACCATTCGGCCCGGTCCATCGTCCGCTGCGCCGCCGCGCCGGCACCGGCGAGCTGCTGGCCGTAGATCTCCCAGCCGCCGGCGAACTGGCCGTCGAGCAACGGACTCGACGCGACGAGGGAACGGTTGCTCGTGGTGGACCCGATGCTGCGGGCGAAGACCTCGGCGGCGAGAGCCCGACGGCTGGTCTCGTCCAATGCCGTACCACCCTGCGTGGCGGGTCGGCCGTCGATGCTCCGCGCGACCACCAGCGAGGGTTGGGTGACCTGGACGTTGTGGCTGAGCTTCCACTGGCCGTCGTCGCCGAGCACGAACTGGCTGACGTCGGTGGGCGCCAGTTCCGCGCCGCTCAGCTTGAGGGTGGCCGTGACCAGGAAGCAGGCCGGGTCTCCGGGCGGCACCGCGAACGCCGGGTTGATGTGCTGGAACGACGGTTGCGGACGCTGGTTGTAGGTGGCCCGGCGGACCGCGGCGATGCTGAGGTCCAGCGAGGGCGGAACCTCCTGGGTCCGCAGCGCCTCGACGTCTCCGGCCACCGAGGCGGCCGAGTCGGCCTGGTCGAAGGCGGTGAGCACCAGCGCCGCCCGCTCCCGACCGAACGTGGCCGGACCCTCGGTCGCGGGGGCGGCCGCGTCCACCGGCTCACCACCACAGCCGGCCAGCACGAGGAGCGCCGTCACGGCGGCGGCCACCGGCACCGGCGCGGCGAGGGTACGCGGGCTCCTGACGGATCTTCTGCCCAGCATCTCGTCCTCCATCCACCACCGGTCGACGGGAATCGCGCCCGATGGAGTCGAGTATGTGAGCGGCTGTCGGGTCCCGCCGGGGGCGGCGCGGCCTCGTGCTGCCCGGCCTCGCGGCGTTGCACCGAACGACGTCATCGGGCCGGGATCGCGGTCACCGATCGGTGTCATCGAGCCGGGCGACCCAGGCGACCAGCCCCGACCGGGAGGCGACACCTGCCTTGCGGTAGATCCGGGTCAGGTGCGCCTCCACCGTGCGGGGGCTGATGTTCAACTGCCGCCCGATCAGTCGGCTGGTGGCTCCGGTCGCCGCCAGCCGGGCGATGTGCCATTCCCGGTCGGTCAGGGCGGCCACCTCGACCGGGCCGACCGGGCGGGCCAGCCGAAGGCCGACCCGTTCCGTCCCGCACCACCCGGCCAGTTCCAGAGCCCGGCGGCGGGCCCGCGCCGCCCGGCCCGCCTGGCCCTCGGCCTCGGCGGCCCGCGCCAGGGAGGCCAGCGCGAGACTGCGCCGCAACGCCATCCCACCGGCGCGGAACAGGTCGGCCGCGCTCTCCAGGTGCCGCAACGCGGCGGACACCTCACCCCGGGCGAGCAGCACCTCGCCGTACGCCGACTCGGCGAAGCCCCGCTGCCCGGCGAGGCCGCTCTGCTCCGCCTCGGTCATCGCCTGTCGCGCCTGCCGCTCGGCCTCGGTCACCTCACCGGCGGCGAGCGCGGCGGCGCAGAGCAGCTCGAACCACATCGGCCGGAGGGTGGTCTGCAGGCGGCTCAGCCGGTTGTCACCGCCGGCCGAGCGCACCAGCTCGGCACAGGTCGCCGGATCACCGGACAGCAGTGCCGCCGTGGCCAGCGCCAGTACGGCGGTACGGCCACACCAGGTGGCGAGGTCGGTGGCGATTCCGACGGCGCTGCGGGCCAGCGCCACCGCCCGGTCGTCGTCGCGGGGGCCACCACGCCAGGCCGTCGCCTCCGCCTCGAACGCCAGGGCGAAGCTGAGCAGGTGATGGCTGCCGATGCGCCGGGCGACGATGCCCGCCTCGGTGGCCAGCCCGATGGCCGTGGTCAGCTGACCGCCGTGGTAGGCGACCTGACTGCGACCGAGCAGCAGTTGGCAGAGCCCGTCGTCGCGGTGCGAGGCCCGCACGAGGGTCAGCCCTCGGTCGAGGTGCCGCGCCGCGTCGGCCTGCCGTTCGAGGTACAACTCGGTCAGCCCGAGCGCGGTGAGGCAGTCGGGGTGGTCGCGGACGTCCCGGTCCGGCAAGGCGTCGACGATCCGGACGCCCGCGTCGAGCAGGCCCCGCGCGTCGTCGAGTGCGCCGTCGTGCACGGCGGCGAGGCTGCGGACGGCGAGCAGGCCGGCCCGGTCGGCGGCGGGGCCGTCGCGGTCTCCGGTGAGCGCGTCGGGCAGACCTACGGCGGGTCGGCGGCCGCCCAGGATGCCGGCGACGCCGATCTCGGTGGCGAGTCGGTAGCCGACACCGGGTGCGGTGTCGGCGGGCAGGGCGGCCAGCTCGCGCCGGCTGATCGCCGCCGCCTCCGGGTAGTTGCCGAGCAGGCGTTCCACTCGCGCCCAGAGCGCGACCGCCTGCGCCCGTCGTCCCTGCGGGTCGGCGGGGAACAGCGGCACGATCTCCTGGAGCAGGGCCCTGCTCTCGGCCAGGTCGCCCGCCTCCCCGGTGATCTGGGCGAGCGCGAGGGCCACGTCTCGGCGACGCTGCGTCGAGCCGGCCGTCGGCCGCAGCGCCCGCAACGCCAACCGCAGCCAGCGGATGGCCAGGTCCGGTGTCTCGCGGCGGATCTCCTGGGCGGCCTGGCAGAGCACGTCGACGCAGCGTTCGGCCCAGCGGCCGTTCGGCAGGGCGAGCAGGCGTTCGGCGTAGCGGGCCTGGTCGGCGGGGGGCGCGCCCAGCTCGACGAGCGCGGTGAGCGCCCGCGCGGAGGCATCGGCCCGCCACGCCGGGTCGGTGTCCTGTGCGACGGCCATCCGCAGCACCGGGTGCCGGAAGGCGAATCGTCCGGTGCCGGGGACGCGGCGGATCAGGTCGAGTCGGACCAACCGCCAGCCGGCCTCCACCGCACGTGGCGTCGGCACCTGCGCGATCGCGGCGAGCAGGTCGGCGGCGAAGGGCGCGTCGACGACCGCTCCGGCCCGCAGACAGGCCAGCTCGACGGGCGGCAGGCCCGACCACTCGCGGCGCAGCACGGCCACCACGGCGTCGGACAACCAGGCGCCCTGCGCCTCCCGGATCGGGTCGGTGTGGTCTGGTGCGGGGCCGCCCGGCAGCGCCGTCAGGTAACCGGGATTGCCGCCGGTCACGTCGTACCGTGCCCGCAGCTCCACCTGGTCGGCGTGTGGGTGCAGAGGCGCCATCTCGGCGAGGCTGAGCGGGCTGAGCTCGATCCGGTCGTGTGAGGCCGGCTCCGCGTCGGCCTGCTCGCGCGAATCCGGTGGCCCGAACGGCATCGGCGTCGCCATCTGCCGCGGGCGGTAGACGAGCACGAGCAGCAGGGGGGCGGGCACCGGGTAGCGCAGGAGGTGGGCGATCAGGCCGGCGGAGGAGGCGTCCGCCCAGTGCAGGTCGTCGAGGACCAGCGTCAGACCGTCCCGCGCCGCCAGGCCGATCAGCCGACGGGCCAGTTGGTTGGTGCGGAACCGTTGGGCGTCCGACGCCCGCGCCGGCCCCGGTGGCGCCGCGCCGGACTCCATCCAGGTCTCCCCGGTGAACCGCCCGAGGCGTAGCCCGCGTCGGTGTGGCTGCCCCGTCGTGAAGGCCTGTCGGAAGACGTGGAAGGGAACCCCTCGTTCGTCCGGCGCGCACGTGCCGACCGCCCACGGAACGGTGGGAACGCATCGTCGCAGTGCCTCGTGGACGAACCGGGTCTTGCCGATGCCCGGCTCACCGACCACCTCGCAAACCATCTGCCGGCCACGACTCAGCGCAGCGGCCTGGGCTCTCTCGATACGCGCCAACTGTGGTTGCCGCCCGACGAAGCGCGGGCCCGTTGACGCATTTTCCAGCCCAGATGTCATCACGCAGATCAAACGCTTTCCGGCGCACTCAAGGGGAATGGTCACTATACCGGAGGGCCATCGAATTTCGAAGATGTCCACTCCCATTCCAACACCCGACGTCGGGGTGCAGGTTATTTGCGAGCTTGCCCCTTGAACCGTAGAAAGGGACCGGTCGGAATCCCCGAAAACCAATAAACCACCCCGGATCCACCGGGCCGGGACACACACGACCAAGTCGAGGTGGGGATAGGAATCCCACGCGGGTCAGGGCGGAATCTCGACCGATCGCGCCCGTCCAGATATCACCAAAACCATGAGCGCCTATGCAAAACGACCGAATCTGCCATGTCCACATCGAGTCCTCGCGCCGGATGCGGCAGCCCTTGGAAGAACCGTCCGCAAGGATTTGTCAACCGCCGAAGGACTTGAATCAGAACGCCTTCTGCCTGCCTCCGACCGACCTTCACGGCACGATGCCGACCCGACCGGCAGCCGATAGGCGACTTGAGAAAAGCGCGTGGCCGAACAACCGGAGCGCCACCCCGGGCAAACCCAGCCCCGCTCGGGATGGCGCCGGCGGCGCGGTGACCGCCACCGTCGCGCGGCGACGTTCACCGGCCCGCGCGTTACGTCAGGCCCCGACCAGTCGGACCAGGAACTGACAGCCCTCAGGGGTGTTGCGTACCTCGACCCGACCGCCGTGCGCCTCCACCAGGCCGTGGACGATGGCCAGACCGAGCCCTCCGGAGGCTCCGCCGTCGCCGGGGCCCGGGGTGCGGGCCGGTTCACCGCGGAAGGCGATGTCGAACACCCGGGGAAGGTCACCCGGCGGGATGCCGCCACAGGTGTCGGCGACCGACAGCCAGGCGTCGTCCTCGTCGCGGCCGGCTTCGATGCGTACCGTGCCGTCCTCCGGGGTGTAGCGCACCGCGTTGAGCAGCAGGTTGGTCACCACGCGCGCCAACTCCGGCTCGCTCGCGGCGACCGTCGGCCACCCCGACTCGCTGGCGACCAGCTTGATCCGGCGGGCGTCGGCCAACGGGAACGTGGTGGCCAGCGCGTCCGACACCACCTCGCCGAGCGGCACCGCCGTCAACGACAACCGCAGCGCCCCCGCGTTGATCCGGGACAGCTCGAACAGGTCGTCGACCAGTCGGGTCATCCGGTCGGTCTCCAGCCGGATCCGTCGGTGGTAGTCCTCGACCGTGTCCGGGTCCCGGACCACCCGGTCCTCCAACGCCTCGGCCATCGCCCGGATGCCGGCGAGCGGCGTACGCAGGTCGTGGGAGACCCAGGCGACCAGGTCACGCCGACCCTTCTCCAGGTGCCGTTCCCGCTCGCGGGCCTGGTCACGCCACACCGCCGCGCGTGCCAGTCGGCGACCGAAGTGCCCGCCGACGGCGAGGCTGACCACCGCAGCCGCCGAAACGGTGATCAGGACGACCTCGAGGTCGTGTGGGGAGAGGAACATCGCCTCCGCGACCGCCATCACCCCGACGGCGACGGCGACCACGGTGGTGACGAGCAGCACGCTGAGGTGCACGGTGATCGACCTGCGCCGCAGTGCGCGGAGCAGGGCCGCGCCGACGAGGCCGATGCCCAGCGCCGCGCCGAGGGCGATCGCGAAGATCAGCAGCAGGTCACGCATGGGCCGGCTCGTAGCGGTAGCCGACGCCCCAGACGGTCACGATCCGCTGCGGATCGGCCGGGTCCGCCTCGATCTTCTCGCGCAGCCGGCGTACGTGCACGGTCACCGTCGAGTGGTCCCCGAAGTTCCATCCCCAGACCTGCTCCAGCAGCTCGGCGCGGCCGAACACCGTGGACGGGTGCCGCATGAGGTGGACGAGCAGGTCGAATTCGCGCAGCGTCAGGGCCAGCTCCCGGCCGGCGAGGTGAGCGGTTCGGGAGGTGGTGTGCACCACCAGGCCGCCGTCGGTGAGCGCCTCCGGCCGTTCGGTCGTCGACCCGCCGGCGGCGCGACGGAGCACCGAACGAACCCGCAGCACCAGTTCCCGGGGGGAGAAGGGCTTGGTCAGGTAGTCGTCCGCGCCGAGCTGCAGACCGAGGATCCGGTCGGACTCGTCTCCGCGGGCGGTCAGCATGACGATCGGCACGCCGTCCGGCCGTACCCGCAGCTGCCGGCACACCTGCAGACCGCTGATCCGGGGCAGCATCAGGTCGAGCACGACCAGGTGCGGCGTCTCCCGCTCCACCGCCGCCAGCGCCTCCTCGCCATCCGCCGCCAGGCTCACCTGGAAGCCGTCGTTCTCCAGGTAACGGCGAATGACGTCACTCACGGTCTGGTCGTCGTCGACCACCAGCACCCGCTGTGTCACGTGCCTCCCCCGTTCCGGCGCGTCCCTTCCATCGACCCAGCGTAGCCACGCGCCGCGGCACGCCCCCACCACGCAGATCTTGTGAGGTTCTTACGGTTGCGCGCGCACCCCGACCGGGGCGTACGCGGGGTCATACGGTGACCGGAATGCGGATCCTTGTCACCGGTGCGGCCGGGTTCATCGGCTCACACGTCGCCGACCTGCTGATCGAACACGGGCACGAGGTGGTGGCCGTCGACGCGCTCCTGCCGGAGGCGCACGGTGCCGTCGCGCCGCCCTGGACCGATCGGCACGGTCTCGTGCTCGGCGACGTACGTGACGTCGACCTGCTGACCCGGCTACTGGCGGGGGTCGACGCGGTCTGCCATCAGGCGGCCATGGTCGGCCACGGCGTCGACCCGGCCGACGCCCCCCGGTACACCGCGCACAACGACCTCGGCACGGCCACCCTCCTGGCGGCGATGCACGCCACCGGGGTACGCCACCTCGTGCTGGCCAGCTCGATGGTGGTCTACGGCGAGGGCCGCTACCACTGCAAGACCCACGGAGTCGTCCGGCCCTCCGGCCGCCGGGCCGCCGACCTTGCCGAGGGCCGGTACGAGCCGACCTGCCCTCGCTGTGACCGGACGCTCTCCCCCGGTCTCATTCCGGAGGACGCGCCGTTGGAGCCGCACAGCACGTACGCCGCCACCAAACTGGCCCAGGAACACCTCGCCGGCGCGTGGGCCCGGCAGACCGGCGGATCGGTCTGGGCCCTGCGCTACCACAACGTGTACGGGCCACGGATGCCCCGCGACACCCCGTACGCCGGGGTCGCGTCGATCTTCCGGTCGGCGCTGGCGGCCGGGCAGCCGCCCCGGGTGCTGGAGGACGGCCGGCAGCGGCGCGACTTCGTGCACGTGACGGACGTCGCCGTGGCGAACCTGCTGGCCCTGACGACACCGGCACCGGATCCTCTGACCCCGGTCAACGTCTGCTCGGGTGAGCCGCACACCGTCGGCGAGTTGGCCCACGAGTTGGCCGCGGCGATGGACGGGCCGCTGCCGGTCACGGTCGGGGGCGGGCGGGCGGCGGACGTGCGGCACGTCGTGGCCGACCCGGCCCGCGCCACCCGGCTGCTCGGTTTCACCGCCCGGATCGGTTTCGCCGCCGGCATCGCCGACTTCACCACCGCCGTGATGAGGGAACCGGCTACGGTCAGGACACCGTCCACAGTAGGTGGTTGACGGCGAGAGCCGTGCCGGCCTGAGCCGCCAACCACCACCGGCGGTGCCCGGCGGGCAGGTGCGCGGTGGCGACCAGCAGCCAGACGGTGAACGGTAGCCAGATCCGCTCGACCTCGGCTTTGCTGAGCCCGGAGAGGTCCGCCGCGAGCACCGCCACCGCCGCCGCGACGGGCAGCCACACCGTGGGGCCCGCGCCGACGGCCCGCTCTCGAAGGGCCGCCGCGAACGACCGATGCGGCGGCCGGGCCGACCCGGCGGGCACCGCCCGCCGGATCGACAGGGACGCCACCGCCCGCCGTAGCGCCGGCCCCACCACCGGGCCGGCCGAGAGCAGCAGGGCGGCCAGGTTGGCCCAGACCCAGTAGCCGTACGGGCGATCCGCCGCCCAGCCCTGGTAGTAACGACGGGTCACCAACTGGTAGCCGTCCGGCCACCAGAAACCGGACGCCGTGAACGCGGCGACGACCACCGCGCCCGCCGTCGCCGCGACCAGGAGGACGGCGAGGCGGTCCCGCGCCCGGAGCAGCACCACGGTCAGCGCGAGCAGCCCGACCAGGACGAAGCCGTACGACAGGTAGAGCGCGAACCCGAGCAGCAACCCGCCGGGCACGGCAGCGGGTCGGCCGCCCACCGCCACCAGCGCCAGCCCGCCCGCGACCACCGCGGCGAAGATCCCGTCCGCCGACACCCCCACCCAGACCGCCCCCGGGAACAGGACCAGGAACGGCCAGACCGCCCGAGCCGCATCCGCTGCCCCGAGTGCCCGCAACGTCACCGGAACCGACACCGACACCGTGGCCCCCAGCAGCACACAGGCGAGCCCGGCGGCGGCCCCGCCGCCCAGGCCGATCCGGTCCAACCCGACGAAGAACAGCAGCGCACCCGGCGGGTGAGCGGCGGTGTGGGTCGACCACGAGTTCGGTTGGAAGTCGAGGATCCGGTCGGCGAAGCCGGACAGCATCAGGCCGACATCCGTCACCCGGGGCACCTCGTGCAGGTACTCGGCCTGCACGGTGAGCCGCTCGGTCACGCCGGCCGACCAGCCGTCCACCAGCGCCAGGGAGAGCGTCCAGAGCACCGAGGCGAGGTAGCCGACGACCAGCAGCCGCGGCCAGCGCGTGTCGGCCGCCCAGCGCGTACCGCGCCAGACGAACAGCGCCCCGACGAGCAGCGCGACCGGGGTGCCGAAGCCCAGATGGGGCCGCCAGGTGGCATAGAGCGGGGCGGCGTCGGCGTGCAGCCGCACGCCCCGGTGGTTGAGCAGTGCGCCGATGCCGACGGCGGCGGCGAGCACTGCCACCTCGACGCCGAGGACGATCAGGTCGGCGTACCGGGATCGTCCCGGCCGGGTCATCATGGTCATGGTGACGGCCGACGATACGACCCGCGACCAGGGCTTCGACAGCCGAACGACGGGGACGTCAGGGACTCGTAAGATCCGTTGCCGCGTAAGCGATTCGTAAGACGGCACGACGGTCCGGGCGGTCCGTCGCGGGCCTAGCGTCGCCGATATGCGCACAACGATCGACGTGGTGCTGCCGTGTCTGGACGAGGCGGCCGCACTGCCTGCCGTACTGAACGGGCTGCCGCCCGGCTACCGCGCCGTCGTGGTCGACAACGGCTCCACGGACGGCTCGCCGGTGATCGCGGCCGAGCACGGGGCCCGGGTCGTCCACGAGCCACGACGCGGCTACGGCGCGGCGGTGCACGCCGGCCTGCTGGCGGCGGACGCCGAGTTGGTCTGCGTACTCGACGCGGACGGCTCGTTCGACCCGGCCGAGTTGCCCAGGCTCGTCGCGGCGGTGCTCGACGGTAGGGCGGATCTCGCCGTCGGGCGGCGTCGGCCGGTCTCGGCGGACGCCTGGCCGTGGCACGCCCGGACCGGAAACGCGTTGGTCGCCGCGCTGCTGCGCCGCCGTGGCGTACCGGTGTACGACGTCAGCCCGATCCGGGTGGCCCACCGGGCGGCGCTGTTGGGACTCGGCGTCGACGACCGCGCGTTCGGCTACCCGTTGGAACTGCTGCTCCGGGCGTCCCGGGCGGGCTGGCGGATCCTCGAACTGGACGTCGCCTACGCTCCCCGGGCCGCCGGCACCAGGTCGAAGGTCTCCGGGTCGGTCCGGGGCATGGTGCGGGCGGCCCGGGACTTCGCCGGAGTGCTCCGCGCCGACGCCGGTGGTGGCCGGTGAACGTCCTGCTCGTGGTCGCCAAGGCACCGGTCCCAGGGCTGGCCAAGACGCGGCTCTGCCCGCCGGCGAGTCCCACCCAGGCCGCCCGGATCGCGGCGGCGGCGTTGTTGGACACCCTCGCGGCGGTGCGCGCCACCCCGTCGACGATCCCCGTGCTGGCGTACACCGGCCGGTTCGCCGATGCCGAGCACGTCGCGGAGCTGACCGCCGCGTTGGCGGGTTGGCATCTCCTTCCGCAGCGCGGTGACACGTTCGCCGACCGTCTCGCGAACGCGCACGCCGACACCGCCGTTGGTTTCCCCGGCCGCCCGGTGCTGCAGATCGGCATGGACACGCCGCAGATCCGCCCGGCCCTGCTCACCAGCGCGCTGGAACGGCTCGCCGACCACGAGGCGGTGTTCGGACCGGCGCTCGACGGCGGATGGTGGGCGCTCGGGCTACGCGACCCGGCGGGCGCGCGGGTGTTACGCGACGTGCCCATGTCGTCCCAGGACACCGGTCGACGGACTCTCGCCGCGCTTCGCGACCACGGCACACACCCGGCGATCCTGCCCGTGCAACGGGACGTCGACGACTGGTCGACCGCGCTGGCGGTCGCCGTCGACCTGCCCGGCACCCGGTTCGCGGACGCCGTCGAGTCGGTCGGTGGCCACCTGACGAGCGGACGCCTCCGGTGACCTCGACGATCACCCGTGACGGTTTCGACCTCGTCTGGGGCGGGCTCGACAGCCGGGCCACCGCCCAGGACGCCTGCGGCCCGCCACCTCCGGCCGACCACTGGCTCGTGCACACCGACGGGCGACGTGACCCGTTGCCGGTGCGGCGCTGGCACGGCCCACCCGAACCGGCGATCACATCCATCGCCGCACGCTGCAGCGGCCCCACGATCGATCTCGGTTGCGGCCCCGGCCGACTGACCAGGGCACTCGCCCAGCAGGGTCTCGTCGCGTTGGGAGTGGACATCTCCGCCGAGGCGGTACGGCTGACCCAGGGCCGAGGGGTGGTCGCCCTGCGACGCGACATCTTCGAACCACTTCCCGGCGAGGGCCGATGGGCACACGCCCTGCTCGTCGACGGCAACATCGGTATCGGCGGTGACCCGGTCCGACTGCTGCGCCGGTGCGGCGCGCTGCTCGCGGCGGACGGAACGCTCGTGGTCGAGGTCGAACCCCCGGGAGCCGGGCTGTGGCAGGGGCAGGCATACGTCCTGTCCGGCTCCACCGGCGACGAAGCGCGACAGGGCCCGACGTTCCGATGGGCGCGGGTCGGGGCGGAGGCGGTGGCCGACGCCGCTACCGCTGCCGGCCTGCGGGTCGCGACGACGTTCCGCCTCGGTCCACGCTGGTTCGCCGAGTTGGTGAGCGCATGACCCGCCGCCCACGCGTCCCCGCCCCCGAGGACTTCACCGCGCCGTCGCACTCACCGCTGGTCGCCGCCCGGCTCGGTCTCTGGCTCGGGGTGGCGTTCGGGCTGTGCTTCGTCACCGGTGTCCTCAGCCACCTCATCCAGCACCCGCCCGGCTGGTTCACCTGGCCGAGCCGCCCGGTCAACCTCTACCGGATCACCCAGGGCACCCATGTGCTCTCCGGGATCGCCGCGATCCCGTTGCTGCTGGCCAAACTGTGGAGCGTCTACCCCCGGCTGTTCGTCCGTCCACCGGTGCGCCACCCGATCCGGCTGTCCGCACACGGCCTGGAACGGATCTCCGTCCTGGTCCTGGTCTGCGCCGCGTTCTTCGAGCTGGTCACCGGCCTGTTCAACGTCGCCCAGTCGTACCCGTGGGGGTTCTTCTTCCCGGCGGCGCACTACGCGGTCGCCTGGCTGCTGGCGGGCGGGGTGCTGCTGCACCTCGCGGTGAAACTGCCGATCGTCCGCGCGGCGCTGAGCTCACCGCTGCGACGCGACGATCGAGACTCGTCCGGACGGCGGGCGTTCCTGCGTACGTCGGCGGGCGTCGCGGGCGTGGCGGTGCTGGCCACCGCCGGGGTGACCGTGCCGTGGTTGCGTCGGGTGTCTCCGCTGGCGTGGCGCTCGGCGGCCGGACCGCAGGGGGTACCGATCAACCGGACGGCGGCGGCCGCCCGCATCACCGTTCCGGCGGACTGGCGGCTGGAGATCGTCTGGGCGGGTGGAAGGGCCGCCTTCTCCCTTACCGAACTGGCCGCCCTGCCCCAACGGACGGCGAACCTGCCGATCGCCTGCGTCGAGGGCTGGAGCGCCTCCGCCGACTGGACCGGCGTACCCGTCGTCGACCTGCTGCGGCTCGTCGGCGCGCCAACCACCCGACCGGTGCGGGTCTCCTCACTGGAGACCGAGGGCCTGTACGCCGCCAGCACCCTCCCGGCGACCCACGTCGCTGACCCGCTCACCCTGCTCGCGCTGAGGATCAACGGTGCGGAGCTGTCCCCGGACCACGGTTACCCCTGCCGCCTCATCGCCCCGAGTCGGCCGGGGGTGCTCCAGACCAAGTGGGTGGCCCGGTTGGAGGTGCTGCGGTGAGAACGGTACGGCTGCTTCTGCTCGTGCTCGGTGTGGCGGCGACGGCGTACGGCGGTTGGCTGCTCCGAGGTCAACTCGACACCACGGTGCCGTGGCTGATCGGCGGGCCGGTGTTGCACGACCTCCTGGTGGCCCCGCTGGTCGGGCTGGCCGGGCTGGCGCTGGGCCGACTGGTGACGAACCGGCGGCGGCGGGCCTGGATCACCGCCGGGCTGGCGGCGAGCGCCACGTTGCTGCTGGTCGCGGTGCCGCTGCTGTGGCGACCGCCATCGGCACCGCCGAACCCGGGCCTACCGGACCGCGACTATCCGCTGGGGCTCACCGCCGGGCTGACCGTCCTCTGGGCCGTCGTCGCGATCGCGCTGGTCGTCGACACCATCGCCGATCACCGCGACCCGGCCCGGCGATCCGAGCAACCCGCAGACCACGCAGAACGGAGAAGTCCCCATGTCTGAACGAGGAGACGGTCGCCCGCCGGTCGGGGTGATCGGCGGGTCCGGATTCTACGAGTTCCTCGACGACGTCGCCGAGGTCGCCGTCGACACTCCGTACGGACCGCCGAGCGACTCCCTCTCCATCGGGAGCCTCGCCGGGCGGACGGTGGCCTTCCTGCCCCGTCACGGTCGTCGGCACACCCTGCCCCCGCACCGCATCAACTACCGGGCCAACCTGTGGGCGTTGCGAGCAGTGGGCGTCCGCCAGGTGCTCGCACCGGGTGCCGTCGGTGGCCTGCGACCGGAGCTGGGCCCCGGCACGCTCGTCGTACCGGATCAACTGGTCGACCGGACCACCGGCCGCGAGCAGACCTACTACGACGGGAGGGTACGCCCGGACGGGCAGGTCCCCCGGGTCGTCCATGTGCCGTTCGCCGACCCCTACTGCCCGGTCGGGCGGGCCACGGTCCTCGACGCCGCCCGCGCCGACGGCTGGCAGCCGGTCGACGGTGGGACGATGGTCGTCATCGAGGGCCCGCGGTTCTCCACCCGCGCCGAATCACTGTGGTACGGCCAGGCGGGCTGGTCGACGGTCGGCATGACCGGTCACCCCGAAGCGGTGCTGGCCCGCGAACTGGCGGTGTGCTACACCGCGCTGTCCCTGGTGACCGACCTCGACTCGGGTGTCGAGGTCGGTCACGGCGTGACCCAGCAGGAGGTGTTCACCGTCTTCGCCGGGAACATCGACCGCCTCCGTGTCCTGCTCGGCGACGCGGTGCAGGCGTTGCCACCGGACCAGGGAGACTGCCCGTGCGGGCACGCTCTGGCGGGTACGGACAGCGGCATCACGCTGCCATGACGCCGGCCGGTTGACGTCGTAAGGGTTCCGAAAGGGTTCGGGACCGGTTCGACCGCGGTGGCCGCCGTACGCTGTGCGGGTGGGTAAATGGATTCTCCGGTCGCGCCTGGCACGGGCCGGTATCGCCGCCGCTGTCGTCGTGGCCGTCTTGGGCCTCTACTGGTTCCAACCGTGGAAGCTGTTCACCGACACGTACGTCGACGACGCGCTGCCCCCCGCCGCGACGACACCGGTGACCTCCGCTCCCGCGTCGGCTCCGGCGTCGGCTTCCCCGAGCACGGCGGCCACACCGGCGGCGAACGAGATCCTGGCCTCCGGCGATTTCGTCACCCACGAGCACGAGACGACCGGCAGCGCCGAGATCCGTCGGCTCGCCGACGGGCGTCACCAGCTCGTCATCCGCGACCTGAACACGTCGAACGGCCCGGACCTGCGGGTGTGGCTGACCGACCAGCCGGTCATCCGAGGCACGGCCGGCTGGAAGGTGTTCGACGACGGGAAGTGGGTCGAGCTGGCCCGGCTCAAGGGCAACAAGGGCAATCAGGTGTACGAGCTACCGGCGTCGGCTGATCCAGCCGACTTCCGCAGCGTCTCCATCTGGTGCAAGCGATTCGCGGTCTCCTTCGGCGCGGCCGATCTCACGACCACCTGACCAGGGCCTATGCCTGCCACTCCTCGGCGGGCGTGTGCGGGACCGGCGCGGGCCGCCGCGCCGTCGTCGTCAGCTCGATCCGCCGGCCCTCGGCTGCCGAGCGGAGCAGGGTGGTCATCGTTTCGAGCACGTGCAACGCGACGTCACCACCGGCCCGCGGCGGACGCTGACCGTCGGCCCGGACCAGGTCGATCAGACCGACGCCGCGCGAGCTTCCGGCGTAACCGGCCTGCGGTTCGAGGACCCGCCAGTCGTCGCCGCCGAGCGCGAAGAGTCGGACGTCCCCGTCGAAGTAGTTCGGGTCGGGTACGGCGAGCGTGCCGGTCTCCCCGTGCACCTCGATCGGAGCGGCGGTCGTCGTGACGCCGTCGAAGCTGGTGGTGATCGTGGACAGAGCGCCGTTGACGTGTTCGAGCACGCCTGTCACGTGGCTGTCCACCTCGACCGGGATCCGCTGACCGGCGCGCGGGCCGGCGCCGATGACGCGTTCGGCGCGCAGGCGGCTGGCGGCTCCGGTCACCGCGCGAACCGGCCCGAGCAGGTGGACGAGCGCGGAGATGTAGTACGGACCCATGTCCAGCAACGGGCCCCCACCCGGGGCGTAGTAGAAGTCGGGGTGGGGATGCCAACGCTCGTGCCCCGCCGTGACCATGACCGCCGAGCCGGACATCGGTCGCCCGATGAGGCCGCCGTCGATCGCCGCACGGGCCGTCTGCGTACCCGTGCCCAGGACGGTGTCCGGCGCACACCCGACGAGGACGCCCGCCGACGCGGCCCGCTCCACGATCGAGCGGCCGTCCTCCAGGGTCACCGCGAGCGGCTTCTCGACGTACACGTTCTTGCCCGCGTCGATCGCGGCGAGCGAGAGGTCGGCGTGGGCGGCGGGGATCGTGAGGTTGAGCACCGTCTGCACGTCCGGGCGGGCGAGCAGGCTCTCGACGCTCACCGCCTCGGCGTCGGGAATCTTGGCTGCGGCCTCGGCCGACCGGGTGGCGTCGAGGTCGGCCAGCGCGACGATGCTCACCGCGGGGTGGTTCGCCAGGGTGTCCAGGTACGCGCGGGAGATGACTCCGAGACCTACGATGCCGACGCGGTGCGAGTCGCCCACAGCATCCCCCTCTCGATCACGGTACGGACGCTCGGGTGCTCCAGCACGTCGACGCTGTGCCCCGGGGTCGTCACCACGACGCGCCCGGCACCCCACTGTCGGGTCCAGATCGCCGGCGACGTGACCGGCCGGTGCCACGGGTGCCACTCCCGCGTGGGGTGGGTGGTGACGGCCAGTACGTCGATCAGGTCGTCGTGCAGCACCCAGTACTGCTCGGTGACCAGGTCGAAGTCCTCGATCCCCGTGGTGACCGGGTGCTCCCGGCCGAGGTCCGTGACGTGCACGGTGTGCGGCAGGAAGTTGTCCTCCGCCGCACCGTGGCGCTCGCACGGCTCCTTGCCCGGGTGCGTCGCGAACTGACCGCCCACCAGGTGCAGGTAGTCCGACGACGCGCGGAACGAGTCGACGATGCCACCGTGCCACCCGGTGAAGCCCGTGCCGGCGACGACCGCGGCGCTCAGGCCCGCCACCTCGGCCGAGGTGATCTGCGACATCGTCACGCACTGCACGACCAGGTCGGTGTCGGCCATCTCGGCCGCGTCGGCGTAGACCTCCGTCGACTCCTCGACCCGTACGGCATAGCCGCTGCCTTCGAGGAAGGGGATGAACAGCTCCGTCGCCTCGACCGGCTGGTGCCCCTCCCATCCGCCTCGAACCACCAGTGCCTTCGGCTGGGTCACCCGCGCTCCCTCCCACGATCCGTCGCCACCGGACTGGCGGTTCCCGCCGCGGCGGGGGGCCACCGACACCGGTGCTTGTCGATCACCGAAACCGTACTAGGTCGGCGGCGGACCCGGCACCGGTCGGGTCGCGGGGCGGTCGCTCAGACGGTCGTACGCGACCACTGCTGGTTGGCGCCGGTGTTACAGGTGTACTGCTTGAGGACCACGCCGTCCGTGGTCGACGCCGCCGGAACGTCCACGCACTTGCCGCTGTGCCGGGCCCGGAGTTGGAAGTAGCCACCGTCGGTGACCATCTGGAACTGCTGGTTGGTGCCGGTGCCGCAGGTGTACTGGATGAGTTCGGCGCCGTCGGCCGTCGACACGTTCACCACGTCGAGGCACTTGCCGCTGTGCCGGCTGACAATGCGCCAGTAGCCGCTGCCGGCGTCCTGGAACTGCCACTGCTGCCACGCGCTGCCGCCGTAGGTGTACTGGCCGACGCGTGCGCCGTTGTCGGTGTTGGGCTGCTGGACGTCCATGGCCTTGCCGCTGTGCCGCACGGTGACCCGGTAGAACGTCCCCGTCGCCGGTGGAGGCGTCGTGGGGTCGGTCCCGACGGTGTCGCCCCACGCGTACCGGATCCGGTCGGCGCCGGAGGTGTTGCGAATGCTCAGGTCGAGGTTCGTGCCGCTGCCACCGAGGGAGAACATCGAGTACCAGTCGTAACCGATGGTGCCCGGCTTGCCGCCGAGGGCGGGCCAGTACGTGCCGCCCATCTGGTTGTCGCGCATGACCTGCGCCATGGCTCGGATGTGGCGGACGAAGTTGTCGGTGCTGTTCGCGTCGGCGTAGTTGCGGCCGTCGTTCATGGGCGCGCCGAACTCGGTCGCGACCGCCCGGGAGGCGCAGTCGCCGAGCCGGGTCTGGATGTGGCTGCGGAAGGCGTCGTAGGTCATCGCGCCGTAGAAGAAGGCGTAGTGGTGGAAGGACAGCAGTGTCGAGGTGAAGCGGGTGTCGTTGCAGATGTCGCGCAGGTCCTGGCTGAAGCCGGTGCCGCCGATGAGCACCCGGCCGGGCACCGCCGAGTAGTGGTAGCTGAGCCAGTTCGCCGCCACGTTGCGCCACTCCGCAGAGCTGTAACCATGCGGCTCGTTCATCGGCTCGAAGTAGACGTTGGCGTTCCCGCCGTACGTGTTGGTCACCGTGGACCACATCGCGTTCCAGGCGGCGAGGTTCGTGATCCTGCCGCCGGAGGCGGCACCGTCCTCCCAGTACGCCAGGATCACCTTGAAGCCCCGCGCGGTGGCCGCGTCGATGGCCCCCCGGTACGCCTCCCACCAGGCCGTCCCCACGGTGTGGGTGTTGATGGGCAGCCGGACGGTGTTGACGCCCATGGTGGCGGACATGTCGTCGTAGAGGGCGTTCGCCTTCGCCCGCACCGTCGCGTTGCTGTCCGACGAGCTGAGGCCCTGCACGACGAGCGGGCCGGTGCTGAAGTTGTCGCCCAGCACCGCCCAGTTCATGCCGCGGAACTGGTTGGTGGCGGCGGTGGCCGGCGACGACGCGACGACGATGACGCCGGCCATCGCGGTCAGCGCGGTCACCACCGTGATCAGCAGCCGGCGCGGTTTCCGCCTACTCCACGACGCGTTCGTATTCATGAGATGTCCAATCGGTGCGGAGGTCGGGCTCAGCTGGTCACCCGGAACGTCGCGTCGGCACGGCTCTGGGCGTCGGTCACCGGATCGAGCCGGAGCAGGTAGCCGTAGTGCCGGATGTGGCGGTCCGGGTGGCTGTAGGACTGGAACGACGTCCAGGAGGAGTCGGCCAGACCGGCGACCTGCCGGAAGGTCGCGTCGGCGGCGAAGGTGGCGCTGCCGTCGTCGGCTTCCAACCGGAAGTCGAACCCGTAGTGCCGCAGGTAGTGGCCCGGGTAGTTGACCGACTGGATGGAGACCGTTCCGGAGCCGGCCAGACCGGGCACGAGCCGCCACTGGCCGTCCTGCGCCGGGCTGACATTCGGGTCGATGCGGGCGTCGTAGTCGGCGTGCCGCACGTACCGGTCCGGGAAGTTGTACGACTGGATGCGGTTGACCGCGGTGTTGGGCCAGCGCGCGAGCACCCGACTCTGCTCGGCCGCGGTCAGGTTGAGGATCGTGCCGTGCCGTTTCTTGGTGCCACCCATGGTGTACGAGCCGGACGCCGGCAGCCGGTAGGCGCCCGGGCTCGACGGGTTGGTGGTCAGCACGGGCAGGTATCCGCGCCCGCTCGAATACTGGTCCAGGTAGAGCACCCACTCGTTGCGGCCGTTGAACGGCATCCACATCGGGCCTTCGACCTGCGCGCCGGTCAGCCCGATGCCGGACAGGTTGCCCAGCGTGGTCCAGGTTCCGAGGATGGAGTTGCTGCCCTCGATGGTGATCTGACCGTCCCGGGACGCCCGCACGTAGCGGTAGGCGCCGACGCCGGCCGGCACCTCGACGATCTGGGTGTCGATGATCTCCTGGTTGCCGGGCCGGTTGATGTACGACTGGGGCGTGGTGATGCTGCGGAAGTTCGACGTGCGGGCGTAGTAGATGCGGTGCTTGGTGGCCCCGTTGAGCGGGACGTTCGTCGCCCAGTAGAGGACGTAGTCGCCGGTGGCCGGGTTCCAGATCGCCTCCGGTGCCCAGGCGTTGCGTCCGTCCGGGATCGCCCCGGCGACGTTCAGCAACCACGGCGTCGACCAGTTGACCAGGTCGGTGGACTCCCACACGACGAGGTTGCGGCTGCCGTTGTTGATGGCGGCCGACCAGTCCTGGCCGCAGCCGATGCACAGGTCCGTGGCGATGATCCAGTACCTGTCGCCGGCGGGCGAACGGACCAGGGCGGGGTCGCGGACACCACGGGTGCCGACCGGGGAACGCAGGACGAGGCCGCCGTTGTTGAGGTCCGTCCAGCGGAGGCCGTCGGCGCTGTGGGCCAGGTAGATCTGCTGGTCTGTCGACGACTCGCCGGTGAAGTGCGCCATCAGGTACCCGACGGTCGGGTCGAGCGCGGCGGCCGGCTTCGGCGTGGCCGCCGACCAGGTGGTGAAGAGCAGGCACGCGGCGACGGCCACCGCACAGAGCCGGGAGAGGGCTCTCGACATGGGTCTGTCTCCTTCGCGCAGGGGCGGTAGGCGATCCGTCATCCGCGAGGAAGCCACGATCCGGGCCCCCTCTACCAGAGGTCATCTATGTTAGCGCTAACAAGATCAATCCGTACGCGGCGCGCTCTTTTCAGCCGTGGACGCGGTGATGTGCTGTCTCGAGCACTGCCGATGCGGCGCTCGCGAGCAGCGGGGGCGGATGTTTTCTGCTCGTTAACGTCGCGTTGCGGACAGTGTTAGCGATAGCATCGACGGGTGTCAAGGAATCGAGGGTCCGGGACCCCCCGCCCCCACGGAGGTGCGCCCGTCCACTCCTGCGCGCCGGCGACACGGCCAGTCGGCGCCGGGTGCGTTCGCCGGCCCGCAACCGGCCGGACACAGCATTGACATACTTCACTGCCTGATCTAGCGTCGGGCCGAATCGATTCGACGACCACCTGGTCCCGCTCGGGCGGCGAGGTCGGTGGCGGGATCGGGTGCCGACGAGCCGGCCGGGCGCCGTGGCACGTCATGTCTCCCCGAGGTGTCGCCCGCGGTGTCGGCAGGGGTCAGCCGGCAACCGCGCGTGCAGTCACCGCGGTCTCTTCCAGCTACATCAATCCGTGCCGAGTGGCGGGAGCCCCAGCATGACAAGACGCAGACCGATCCTTGCCTCACTCGCGACGGCAGCCGTCGTCGTGGCCGCGGGCGCGGCCGCACTGACCGGTGGCCTGAGCACCACCGCGTCGGCCGCGGACGTCGCCCCGGCCGCGGCGACCGCCGGCTGCGGTAAGGCCCCGACGTTGACCAGCGGCCAACGGTCCATCCAGAGCAGCGGCCAGAACCGCAGCTTCATCCTGCGGATCCCGGACAACTACGACCGCAACCACCCGTACCGATTGATCTTCGGTTTCCACTGGAACGGCGGCACCGCCGGCGACGTCGACGGCGGTGGGTCGGACGGGGCTGCCTGGTCCTACTACGGGCTGCGGCAGCAGGCGAACAACAGCACCATCTTCGTCGCCCCCCAGGGCAACGGGAACGGCTGGGCCAACCCCGGCGGCCAGGACGTCACCTTCGTCGACAACATGATCAGCCTGATCGAGGCCGACCTCTGTGTCGACACGACGCAGCGCTTCGCGCTCGGCTTCAGCTACGGCGGAGGCATGAGTTACTCGCTGGCCTGCTCCCGGGCCGGTGTCTTCCGCGCCGTCGCGGTCTACGCCGGCGGGCAGCTCAGCGGTTGCAGCGACGGCAGCCAGCCGATCGCGTACATGGGCATCCACGGCATCGGGGACTCGGTGCTCAACATCTCCGCCGGACGGTCCCTGCGGGACAGGTTCGTCCGCAACAACGGCTGCACCGCCCAGAACCCGCCCGAGCCGAGGTCCGGCAGCCTGACGCACATCACCACCACCTACTCCGGCTGCCGGTCCGGCTACCCGGTGGTGTGGGCCGCCTTCGACGGCGGGCACACCCCCGGCCCGGTGGACGGCGGCGGGGACAGCGGCGCCAGGACCTGGACCAAGGGCGAGGTGTGGCGGTTCTTCACCCAGTTCGGCAGCACCGACCCGACCACCCCACCGACCACGCCGCCGCCGACCACCCCGCCGCCGGGCGGCACGTCGCCGCTGCGCAACGCGTCCTCCGGACGGTGCCTGGACGTCAACGGCGCATCGCAGTCCAACGGCTCGGCGGCGATCATCTGGGACTGCCACGGGCAGAGCAACCAGAGCTGGACGTCGACCTCGGCTCAGGAACTGCGTGTCTTCGGCGGCAAGTGTCTCGACGTGAACGGCGCCGCCACCGCCAACGGCAGCTCGGTGATCATCTGGGACTGCAACGGCCAGTCCAACCAGAAGTGGCGGCTCAACTCCGACGGCTCGATCACCGGAGTCGGTTCGGGCCGCTGCCTGGACACGGTCGGCACCGGCACGGCCAACGGCACCCGCGTCCAGATCTGGGACTGCAACGGCGCGGCCGGCCAACGATGGAGCCGGAGTTGAGTTCGGCGAACGCAGAAGGAGGCTCAACCATGCGACTTCGCAAACCGTCCACCCCCTGGCTGGGGGCGGCCATGGCGGTCATGGTCCTGTTCGCCATCGGGGCGTACGTCCTCACGACCGTCACCTCGGCGGCCGCGGCCACCACCGCCGGCTGCGGCAAGGCACCCGGACTGAGCAGCGGCACCCACACCATCCAGAGCAGTGGGAAGAGCCGCAGCTTCATCCTTCGGCTGCCCGACAGCTACAACAACACCTACGCCCACCGGCTGGCCTTCGGCTTCCACTGGTTGGGCGGCACCGCCACCCAGGTCGCGTCGGGCGGGACCGACGGAGCCGCTTGGGCCTACTACGGCATGCTCTCGCAGTCCGACAACACCACGATCTTCGTCGCCCCGCAGGGCCTCAACAACGGCTGGGGCAACTCCAACGGTGAGGACGTGACCTTCACCGACGACATGATCCGTACGATCGAGAACGCCCTCTGCGTCGACACGACCCAACGTTTCTCGGTCGGGTTCAGCTACGGCGGGGCGATGAGCTATTCCCTGGCCTGCTCCCGGCCCACGGTGTTCCGAGCGGTCGCGGCGATCGCCGCCCCCGGGCCGATCAGCGGATGCAGCGGGGGCACCCAGCCGGTCGCGTACCTGGGGATCCACGGCATCAACGACAACATCCCCAGCGGGCGCTCGCTGCGCGACAGGTTCGTCCGCAACAACGGTTGTGCCGCGCAGAACCCGCCCGAGCCGAGGGCGGGCAGCCTGACCCACATCACCACCGCCTACTCGTGCCAGCCCGGATATCCGGTCCTCTGGGCCGCGTTCGACGGCGGCCACCAGCAAGGCCCGGTGGACGGGTGTGCCGGCTGTGAGAGCGGCGCGCGGAGTTGGGTCAAGCAGGAGGTGTGGCGGTTCTTCAGCCAGTTCGGGTCCACCGTGCCGCCCACCACTCCCCCGCCGACGACGCCGCCGTCGGGCCAGCAGAACGTGATGATCGCGGGTAGCCAGTCCGGCCGGTGCCTCGACATCCCCAACTCCAGCACCAGCAACGGGACCCGCCCGCAACTGTGGGACTGTCACGGCGGCGCCAACCAGCGCTTCACCCACACCACCAACCGCGCCCTGACCGTCTACGGCAACAAGTGCCTGGACGCCAGCGGAGGCGGCAGCAGCAACGGCACGGCAGTCATCATCTGGGACTGCAACGGCCAGGCCAACCAGCAGTGGAACCTGAACTCCAACGGCACCATCACCGGAGCCCAGTCCGGGCTCTGCCTCGACGCCGTCGGCTCCGGCACCACCAACGGGACGCAGTTGCACCTGTGGGCCTGCCACGGCGGGGCCAACCAGCGGTGGAGCACGCGCAGCTAGGGCTTGCCTGCGCCGATCCAGGAGACGCCGCCGCCCGGGTCCTGTCCCGGGCGGCGCGCGTCACCACCCGGTCAGCTAGTACTCCGGAACGGAGACGTGGGCGGTGACGATCCGCCAGCCGACGGGCAGGCGTACCCAGGTCTGGGTCTGCCGCCCGGTCGCGGCGGCGCCGGCGTACCCGAATCGGGTCGTCACGACCGCCAGGTCCGGGCCGAAGGTGGTGATGACGGGGTCCACCAGCCGACGACCGGCCGGCAGTGGTGGCTGGGCGGCCCGCCACTTGCGCTGCTCGTCCAGCCCGTACTGATGGTCGGCGAGGCCGAACCGCACGGTCCGCTCGGAATCCCAGAAGTACCCGCAGATCCGGTCGGCGTCGCCGTCGGCCAGAGCCCGCTCGTAGTCGGCGAAGGCCGCCGTCACCTCGGCGACCACGTCGGTCCGGTCGATGTCCATGCGGTCGTCCCTCCGATCCGTCGGGTCCGGAACTGGTGGGCCCGGTCGGAGCCCTGGCGCCCCGACCGGGCCCGTCGGCTCAGCCGCTCAGGGCCGACGTCCGCTGCTCACCGTCGGATCGGTCAGCGGCCGGGTCAGCTCGATCCTCGTCGTCCTCACCGGGGTCGGGTTCCCGGGGAGCGGGACGGCCGAGCGCGAAGACCGCGCAGATCGCCGCGACGAAGAGGTAGCCGAGCGCGACCTGGCCGTTGGCGTTCCACTCGATCCGCTCGCCGTGGATCAGCCCGACGAACGACAGCAGCGCGCCCGAGCCGGCGAAGATCGCGGCCCGGACGAACCGTTTGTCGATGATGAAGACCACCACCGCGCCGAGTACCAGGCCGGCGAGGATCGCGCCCTGACCGAGCACCAGCAGCCCGTCGTAGACCACGCCGGCACCGTTGAGCGCCTCGTCGCCGACCGCGGCGGCCGTCGTACCGGCCGCTGCCAACGCGTTGTCGATCTGCCCGGTCGCCCAGGCCGCGATGTTCGGGATCAGCGCGGCGACCACCGCGGCGGCGTGCGCCCGGGGCGTCGCCTGGAACGCCTGTGCCCCGATCAGCAGTCCGATGTAGAGCAGGATCGGCACGATGGCCGCCGTCGGGAAGATCGCCCCGAGCAGACCGAACATGCCCAGGAAGCAGAGCACCGCGATCACCACGCCGGTCGCCATCGAGTAGCCGCTGCGTCCACCCGCCGCCTTCCAGCCCGGGTGTCCGACGTAGACCGCCGGTGGGAACGGCGAGCCGAGAGCCGCGCCGATCACCGCGCCCGTGCCGTCGGCGAGCAGCACGCTGCGCAGGTTGTAGTTGTCCCCCGCCGTGGCGGCGCTCTCCACGTTCGTCATTCCCTCGGTGAAGTTGTAGACGCCGAGCGGGATCGCCGTCGCCAACAGCGGTGCCATGTCGGCCAGCCCGGCGGCGAGCAGGTCGATCTTGAAGGAGGGTACGGCGATGGCGATGTCCCGGGCCGCCGCCGTGACGTCCGGCACCGACATCGCTCCGCCGGCCCAGCCGATCGCGGTGCCGAGCAGCAGCGCGGCGAGCCCGATCGGAAAGTTGAACGGCAGCTTCACGTCGGTGAGCAGGCCGATCAGCAGCAGGGCGAAGACGGGCAGGGCGACCCAGGCCAGCCGCCACATCTGCCCGGCCGGGTTCATCGAGATGAACGTGATGGAGATTCCCGCGAGGGTGCCGAGCAGCGCGGCCCGGGGCGCGTACCGGCGGATGTAGGGCCCCACGAACGCGCCGATCAACACGATCACACCGATGATGAAGGCCCACGCCAGCCCGGCCTCCCAGGCGCGCACGGGGTCCTGGGTACGCAGGTAGATCGGAAGCATGATGACGAAGATGACGATGAACATGTGTGGCACGCTCGGCCCGTACGGCAGGGCCGTCACGTCGCTGCGGTTCTCTCGTCGGGCCAACCGGCGGGCCAGGTAGGTGTAGTAGATGTTCCCGGCGACCAGGGCGATGCCGAGCGCCGGCAGGATGGTGCCGAACACCTCCCCCTCGGGGAGGTTCACCACGGCGAGGCAGAGCCCGGTCAGGGTGAGCACGTTGACCAGGACGTTGACGCCGAAGCCGAAGAACGCGTTGGTGTCGCCGCGTACCCAGTAGGGCAGCGGGGCGACTGAGGGTCTGGTGGAGGCCATGACTGCTCCCGGTCAGGAGGAGGGCTGCAACACGGGGGTGGTGGGCAGCGCGGCGCGGACCTGCGCCGAGTCGGCGACCCAGCCGAAGATCCCGCCCTGGGCGGCGATCATGTCGAGCCCCACCCGCTGGAACTCCGGGAAGTAGGACCCGACGCAGTCGGCGAGCACGAGGCACTCGTACCCGCGGTCGTTGGCCTCCCGGACGGTGGTGTGCACGCACACCTCGGTGGTGACCCCGGTGACCAGAAGGCTACGGATGCCCCGCTCGGCGAGCAGGGCGTCCAGGTCGGTGGCGTGGAAGGCGCCCTTGCCCGGCTTGTCGACGACCGGCTCGCCCGGCAGCGGCGTCAGCTCGTCGACGATGTCGTGGCCGTACTCGCCGCGGATCAGGATCCGACCGTTCGGCCCGGGGTCACCGATCCGTTTGCTGGGCGTACCGCGACTCAGCTTGGCCGGCGGGCAGTCGGACAGGTCCGGCAGGTGCCCCTCGCGGGTGTGCACGACGGTCAGGCCCACGGCGCGGGCGTCGGCCAGCAGCGCCGCGAGCGGGGCGATGGTGCGGCGGAGCTGACCGACGTCGTTGCCCAGGCTCTCCCCGAACCCGCCGGGTTCCAGGAAGTCGCGCTGCATGTCGATGACGAGCAACGCCGTGGTCGAGAGGTCGAAGGTGTACGGGGTGGGCCGCGCGGCGGCGATGGTCAACATGTACACCTCACGTGGTCGTGGCGGCGATGACGTCGTCGGAGGTGGTGACGCAACCGAAGACGCCGCCCTGCATGGTGACCATGTGCAGTGCCGCGTCGTGGTTGGCCTTGTCGGTGGCGCCGGTGCAGTCGGAGAGGATCAGGCACTCGTACCCCCGGTCGTTCGCCTCGCGCATGGTGGTGTGCACGCAGACGTCGGTGGTGATGCCGGTGAGGATCAGGTGGGTGATGCCCCGGGTGCGCAGCACCAGGTCGAGGTTGGTGGCGTAGAAGGCGCCCTTGCCCGGCTTGTCGATGACCACCTCGCCGGGGGCCGGTGCGACCTCGGGCACGATCTCCCATCCCGGCTCGCCGCGGACCAGGATCCGACCGGCCGGGCCGGACGAACCGATCTCGGCACCGATGCGCGCCGACCGCCAGCGCTTGTTCGCCGGCAGGTCGGACAACTCCGGGTCGTGTCCCTCCCGGGTGTGCACGACGAGCATCCCGAGTGAACGGGCGTGCTCCAGCAGTCGGGCGGTGGCCGGCAGGCCCGCCCGGGTGAGGCCGATGTCGTAGCCCATCGCATCCACGTAGCCGCCCGGTCCGCAGAAGTCGGTCTGCCAGTCGATGCAGAGCAGTGCGGTGTGCGCGGTGTCCGCCGTACCGTCGTACGGCCACGGGTAGGGGTTGGCCGGTACCGGCCCGATGCTGCCCATCTTCTCGCCTCCTGTCGTTCCTCGCTGGTGCCTGCCGCCCTACCTCCCGGCGGCGGCCTGACGGTGGGCCCGCCACCCACCGGCGGCGCTGATGTCCACGGCCGGCGGGCCGGCGGCGTACGCCTCGCAGAGAAAGCCGAGCACGTCCCGCCCGTCGTGCAGCCGAACCCAGCCGAGCGAGAGCGGAGCCGGCACTCCGGCCAGCAGCTCGCCGACGGCGGCCGACGGCAGACTCCAGAGCTCGACCTCGATCGGCTGACCCTGCGGGTCGGCCGGGGGCACCCGGACCAGGCCGGGCAGCCCCTCACCGTCCGGGGTCTCCATCCGGTAGAGCCGATACAGCGGCGCGGTCCGTGCCGCGCCGACGAGAGTGGCCCCACGCCCGGTCAGTTCACCGTTGCGGGACTCGCCGTTCAGATGTCGGCCGACGACGGCGATCAGCGTCCGCGCCGCGGTCGGCAGCGCGTCGGCCGCCGTCGCAGCCGGCGACGCCTCACCGCCGGCGACGAGCGCGGCGGCGAGGCGGGCCACTGTGAGGTCGCTGAACGCCGGGCCGAGCAGGGTCAGGCTCGCCGGTTGGCCGCCGTCGGTGAAACCGTTGGGTACGGTCACCGCGGCCAGATCGAGCAGGTTGGCGAACTGGGTGTAGCGGCCGAGCATGGCGTTGCGCCCGATGGGATCCTCGGCGATCTCGTCGAGGGTGAACGTGGTGCCGACGGTGGGCACCACCAGCACGTCGATCTCGCGCCAGAGCCGGTCGACCCGGGCGCGCAGTTCGCGGAGCCGGTGCTGACCCCGGAAGGCGTCGACCGCGTCGTAGCGCCACCCGGTCTCCAGCACGGTCCGGGTGACCGGGAGCACCGAGTCGGGGTGCCCCCGCAGGAACTCGCCCAGCCCGACGAGCCGCTCGGCGACCCAGGGCCCCTGGTAGAGCAGGTCCCCCGCCGCGAAGAAGTCGTCGAGTGGCACCGGCCGGGTGGCGGCGACCAGGGTGCTCAGTCGTCGTACGCCGGCGGTGAACCTCTCGTTCTGTCCCTCGTCGCCGAAGAACTCCAGGCCCTCCGCGCGAGGCACCCCGAGGCGGAGCGTCCCCGGCGAGCGGCCACTCGCTCGTTCGGCCGGCAGCGCACGCCCCCACGGGTCGGCCTCCGACACGCCCCGGGCGGCATGCAGCACCTCGACGGCGTCCGCGACGTCCGTGGCGAAGACCGATACGCAGTCCAGTGAGCGGCAGGCCGGGACCACACCGGCCGTGCTGAGCAGTCCCCGGGTGGGCTTGAGGCCGACGATCCCGTTCAGGGCCGCCGGGACTCGGCCGGAGCCGGCGGTGTCGGTACCCAGGGCGAAGCCGACCTGGCCCGAGGCCACCGCGACGGCCGAGCCGGAGCTGGACCCGCCGGAGACGAGCCCGCCGCCGAAGACGCTCTCGCAGCTGCCGTACGGCGAGCGGGCGCCGGTCAGACCGGTGGCGAACTGGTCGAGGTTGGTCTTGCCGACGAGCAGGGCACCGGCGTCGAGCAGTCGGCGAACCACCGGCGCGTCCTCCGCGGCACGGTACGCGAAGTCGGGGCAGCCGGCTGTGGTGACCATACCGGCGACGTCGATGTTGTCCTTGACCGCGAAGGGGATCCCGTACAGCGGCAGGTCGGCCGGGTCGCGGTGGCGGGTCAGCCACGCGGCGTGGGCCCGTAGGTCGTCGGCGGTGACGGTGCTGATCCAGACCGGCCCGCCGTCTCGGCCGGAGAGCCCGGCCAGGACACGTTCGACCTGTTCGACGGGGGTCGTCGCGCCGCTCAGGTACGCCGACCGCAGGACCGAAAAGGGACCAACGGGCTCTGACATACTGTCGATTGTCGACAGTCCTGTTACGAACAGCGGCGCGATTGGTAACGAGCCCGTGTCGGGCCGACCGTGGTGGCTAGCCGAGGTACGAGCGCGCGCCGTGCGCGGAGAGCACGGCCAGCACCTCCTCCGGGTCTCCCCCCGCGACGGCCTCGAACAACCGCTCGTGCCGGTGGACGCCGTCCAGCGGCTGCGCCAACTCGGCCTCCCGACGCAGGTTGATCGCCATGTAGAGCTGCAACTTCACCAGAATCGAGTCGTACACCATGGACAGCTGACGGTTGTCGGCGAGCGCCACCAACGCGACGTGGAACGCGCGGTGCGATTCGGCGACCTCCATCCGATCGCCGAGGCGGACCGCCTCCCCCATCCGGTCCAGAGCGGCCCGCAGGCCGACCAGGTCGCTCTCCCGGCCCACCGGGATTCCCGCGCGCACCGCGAAACGCTCCAACACGTCCCGCAGCTCGTACAGCTCCCGCACGTCCCGCTCGGAGAGCGTGGCGACGCGGACCCCGCGCCGTGGCACGTGCTCGACCAGCCCTCGCTGGGCCAGCAGCCGCAGCGCCTCGCGCAACGGCGCCCGGCTGATCCCCAACCGCCGGGTCAGCTGCTCCTCCACGAGGCGTTCACCCGGGTCACTCCTGCCGCTGAGGATCTCGCGGGTGAGCCGGGTGACGGCGAGGTCCACCAGGCTGACACTTTCCAGCTCACCATCCATCGGCGATGCGGCCACGTCGTTCACCCCGCCGAGTCTGCCACCTGCCGCACGACGACCGACGCGGACGCGGTCCCCTCGGTCCGGCGCGGAACCAGCGAGTCGTCGCACCCGAGGTTGGCTGAACCGTTTCCGGTCGCCAGGGCGGCCCGGCCGGTGGTGCGGCCGCCGCGCCCACGGAGGGCGCGGCGGGCCCATGATCAAGTGATGAAAGCAGCTCCCCCGGCCCTCCCGGACCCACTTCTCATCATTTGATCATCGTGCGTCGCCGGTGGCCGCCTGACCGACCCCGGCAGCAGCGGCCCCGGCGAGCGCGACCAGGACAGCGCAGCACTGACGCTGGTCGATGTTGCCAGAACGCCTTCAGACGTGTTGGAATGGCTCATATCGCCGCAGCGCGGGGGCAACCGCGCTGGGAACGGCAAGCACGGGAGCATCGCAGTGCCGGCAGCGCGCCGCCTGGGCAGGCGCTCGCCTGCCGCATCGCCGGGCCATCTCACGACGACGGGCGTCCTGCCGACCGGCGGCCTCGCCCGCCGCGCGTGTCCCCCGGTACGCGTCCCCGGCGGCCGAAGCGCCACCTGCCCCGCCCGCCGGGGGCGTCCGAATCGGCCTGCCAGCACGGCAGAACCGGCGACGAGGTGAGAAGCGGTAATGATTTCCCGAGAGAGTTTCGCTGGGTGGTACCGACACCGCCTGGTGTGGGTTGCGGTGATCCTGCTGGTGACGTCGGCCGGTGCGGCCGTACTGGTCAACCGCTTCGGCTCGGAGGCGGAGCCGGCGGATCTACAGGCGCAGATCGTGGCCCGGATGCGGACGACGCTCGAACGCGTGGACCCGGGGCAGCACAACCACGCCGGGCACGGCGCGCAGCAGGTGGCCGCCGGGGAGGAGAAGCCGCCGGTGATCTGCGGCGTGCGCGTCTACGGCTACGAGCCGGCCGAGGTGACCACGCTCGCCGAGGTGCAGACGGTCTACGGCTTCCACCTCTGCGGGATTGCCGAGCGCAAGCGCCCCTGGGACGTGGCCGTCAAACTCGCCGGTCCGGTGATCATGGACATGTCCACCGAGCCGCCGGGCATCCAGGTGGTCGAGGCGACCGAGGACGTCAGGTTCATCGACCGTCTGCGGCAGATGTTCCCGGCCAAGTACGCCGCGTTGGCGCAGGAGGAGGCGCTGACCGCCGCGGAGATGGCCGACCAGCGTCGCCGGTACGACGCCGCAGCCGGGCTGTGACCGCACCGGGCAGGGGGTCGCTCCCGCACCCGACGGGCCCTCGGATGCGAGGCCGCCAGGCAGCGCGTTGACCATCCGCGCCACCGGGCGCGCCCGGTCCGGGCACCGTGGTCGATGCCGTCACCCCGCGGTCGATGGGCCGCGGCCGCGCCGCAGCGCGCCGTGCGCAGACCCGTCATTGATCCGACGATTGCGGACAGCTCGATCCACATCCGACTATAGACAGATCAACATTGATATTTACATTTATTGATGCAACAGTGGCCTTGGGAGCGTTCCCACCCCCCGCACCAACGAACGGAGGATGAACAGTGCGTTCACACCAGTTAGGTCAATCCGGCGGACCGGCCCGGTCAACCATCCGTCGGTCGCTCCAAGCGCTCGTCCTGCTGTTCGCGATGGTGGTCGGCACGCTGCCGTTCACCGGCGCCGCCCAGGCCCACGGCACGATCATCAACCCGGCGAGTCGGGCCTACCAGTGCTGGAAGACCTGGGGCAACCAGCACATGAACCCGGCCATGCAGCAGCAGGACCCGATGTGTTACCAGGCCTTCCAGTCCAACCCCGACACCATGTGGAACTGGATGAGCCAGCTGCGCGACGGTCTCGCCGGCCAGTTCCAGGCCCGCACCCCGGACGGGCAGCTCTGCAGCAACGGCCTCTCCCGGAACAACTCCCTCAACCAGCTGGGAGCCTGGAAGGCGACCACCGTCAGCAGCAACTTCACGGTGCAGCTGTACGACCAGGCCAGCCATGGGGCTGACTACTTCCGGGTGTACGTCACCAAGCAGGGCTTCAACCCGGCCACGCAGCAGCTCGGCTGGGGCAACCTCGACCTGGTCGCGACGACCGGGCGGTACGCGCCGGCGCAGAACATCTCGTTCAACGTCTCGGCGTCCGGACGCAGCGGGAACCACATCCTGTTCGTGATCTGGAAGGCGTCGCACATGGACCAGACCTACATGTGGTGCAGCGACATCAGGATCGCCTGACCGGCGACACGGCACTGCTCCGGCCCAGGGCGTGAACGCCCTGGGCCGGCGTGTCTCCGGCGGTGACGCGGTGGCCGACAGCCGCCGACAGCCGCCCGACCGACCATCAGCAAGACCGACGCCTGACCACGCTTGAGGAGGTCAGGCGTTCCTGGTCTTCGACAACCGGCGGTCGGACCCGCGACAGGTCATCGCAACAACCCCGAAACTACCGGTTGATATCCCTGGAATTTTCTGCCAGCCTGAAGGCCATCGATGAGTGTGAACGTTAACATGATCGTTTTCGCCGCCGGAGGTGCCTCACCGACCGCAACCCACCCATCTGCCAGGTGGCAGCGCACCACCACCCAGCGAGCCCAGCGCCCGCGACCATTCCCCGCCAGGCCACCGGTCCACTCTCACTACTGGAGGATCACCATGGTTCCCCGGACCCGTCCCACCCGTCGCATCAGAGCACGAACACTCACACTTTCCGGAACTGTCGCGATAGTTGCGGCCCTCGTCGTGTCGCTGCTACCCAACCTCGCCCAGGCCGCCGAGACGACACTCGGTGCGGCCGCGGCCCAGTCCGGCCGGTACTTCGGTGCCGCCGTCGCCGCGAACAAGCTCGGTGACAGCGCCTACACGACGATCCTGAACCGGGAGTTCAACAGCGTCACTCCCGAGAACGAGATGAAGATCGACGCGACCGAGCCGCAGCAGAACAACTTCACCTTCGGCAACGCGGACCGGATCGTGAACCACGCACTCTCCCGTGGTTGGAAGGTCCGCGGCCACACCCTGGCCTGGTATTCGCAGCAGCCCGGCTGGATGCAGAGCATGGAGGGCTCCGCGCTGCGCAGCGCGATGCTCAACCACGTCAGCCGCGTGGCCGGCTACTACCGGGGCAAGATCCACTCCTGGGACGTGGTGAACGAGGCGTTCGAGGACGGCAACAGCGGCGCCCGTCGTAACTCGAACCTCCAGCGCACCGGCAACGACTGGATCGAGGCCGCGTTCCGCGCCGCCGACGCGGCGGACCCGGACGCGAAGCTCTGCTACAACGACTACAACACCGACAACTGGACCTGGGCCAAGACCCAGGCGGTCTACAACATGGTGCGCGACTTCAAGTCCCGTGGCGTGCCGATCGACTGCGTCGGGTTCCAGTCGCACTTCAACGCCAACTCGCCGTACAACAGCAACTACCGCACGACGCTGTCCAGCTTCGCCGCCCTCGGGGTGGACGTGCAGATCACCGAACTGGACATCGAGGGCTCCGGCACGACGCAGGCCAACACCTACCGCAACGTGGTCAACGACTGTCTCGCCGTGGCTCGCTGCAACGGCATCACCGTCTGGGGCGTGCGCGACTGTGACTCGTGGCGTTCCGGCGGCACTCCGCTGCTCTTCGAGTGCAACGGCAACAAGAAGGCCGCCTACACGGCCACCCTGGACGCCCTGAACAGCGCGGGCCCCGGCCCCACCCCCACGCCCACCACGCCGGGCCCCACCCCCACCGTCCCACCGGGCTCGGCCAACGAGATCGTCGGCACCCAGTCCGGCCGGTGCGTCGACGTACCGAACGCGGCGACCACCAACGGCACCCGGGTGCAGCTCTACGACTGCAACAAGCAGACCAACCAGGCCTGGACCTACACCTCGACCAAACAACTCCAGGTGTACGGGAACATGTGCCTCGACGCGGCAGGGTCGGGCAACGGGGCGGCGGTGCAGATCTACAGCTGCCACAGCCAGACCAACCAACAGTGGAACGTCAACTCCAACGGCACCATCAGCGGCGTGCAGTCCGGACGATGCCTGGACGTCTGGAGCACCGCCAACGGCGCCCAGATCCAGCTCTACGACTGCCACGGCCAGACCAACCAACAATTCCGGCTCAACTCCCTCGGCGGCACCACGCCGCCCACCACCACCCCGCCCACCACCACGCCGCCGCCCACCACCACGTGTGACCTCCCGTCGTCGTACCGGTGGTCGTCGACTGGCGCGCTGGCGCAGCCGAGGTCGGGTTGGGTGTCGTTGAAGGACTTCACCGTCGCGCCGTACAACGGCCAGCAGCTCGTCTACGCCACCACCCACGACACCGGCACCACGTGGGGTTCGATGAACTTCGGCCTCTTCAGCAACTACTCCCAGATGGGCTCGGCCAGCCAGAACGCGATGAACAACGCGACCGTGGCGCCGTCGCTGTTCTACTTCGCGCCGCGCAACATCTGGGTGCTCGCCTACCAGTGGGGCGGCCCGGCGTTCTCGTACCGGACCTCCAGCGACCCGACCAACCCGAACGGGTGGTCGTCGCCGCAGACGCTGTTCAGCGGCAGCATCTCCAACTCCAACACCGGCCCGATCGACCAGGCCCTCATCGGCGACGACCAGAACATGTACCTGTTCTTCGCCGGCGACAACGGTCGGATCTACCGGGCCAGCATGCCGATCGGGAACTTCCCCGGCAGCTTCGGCTCCAACTACACCACGATCATGACCGACACCACGAACAACCTGTTCGAGGCCGTCCAGGTCTACAAGCTCCAGGGCCTGAACAAGTACCTCATGATCGTCGAGGCCATCGGCGCGAACGGGCGGTACTTCCGCTCGTTCACCGCCAGCAGCCTGGGTGGCACGTGGACGCCGCAGGCCACCAGCGAGAGCAACCCGTTCGCCGGCAAGGCCAACAGCGGCGCCACCTGGACCAACGACATCAGCCACGGTGAGCTGCTGCGCACCAACGCCGACCAGACCATGACCGTGAACGCCTGCAACCTGCAACTGCTCTACCAGGGTCGTTCCCCCAGCTCCGGCGGCGACTACGGCCTCCTGCCGTACCGCCCGGGTCTGCTGACCCTGCAACGCTGACCATCGGAAAACGCCGGGGGGCGGGCGGGCTCGGCACACGACGAGCCCGCCCGCCCCTCGTTCCCCCACCACCACCCAGGAGGTACCGACAGTGCGACGACCCGTAGACCACCCGCCACCCGCGGGGAACACCCCTGCCGACCGGGTGACACCCGGCCGTCGGGGACGACTGTTCAAGCTCGCCGCGGCCGGGATCGCCGCCGCGGTCGGACTGCTCACCATCACCGTGGCGACCGGCTCGGCGTCGGCGGCCGACAACCCGTACCAGCGCGGCCCGGACCCCACCCGGACCAGCGTCACCGCCGTGAACGGCCCCTTCGCCAACACGTCGGTCAGCGTCCCGACCGGGTACGGCTTCAACGGCGGCCGGATCTACTACCCGACCGACACCAGCCAGGGCACCTTCGGGGCCATCGCGATCTCGCCGGGTTACACGGCGTTGTTCTCCGCCGAACTGGCCTGGATGGGGCCGTGGCTGGCCTCCCACGGGTTCGTGGTGATCGGCATCGAGACCAACAGCCGCAACGACTTCGACACCGCCCGGGGCACCCAGTTGCTCGCCGCACTGGACTACCTCACCCAGCAGAGCCCGGTACGCGACCGGGTCGACCCCACCCGGTTGGCGGTCGCCGGTCACTCCATGGGCGGCGGTGGCGCCCTGAGCGCGGCCATCCGACGCTCGTCGCTCAAGGCGGTGGTCGGAATCGCGCCGTACTCGCCGTCGTCGAACCTGGCCAACGACCGGGTGCCCACAATGATCATCTCCGGACAGGCCGACACGGTGGTCACCCCGTCCTACGCCACCGGCCTGTACAACAGCCTCCCGAGCACCACCGAGAGCGTCTACCTGGAGGTCGCGGGGGCCGATCACGGGTTCATGGTCGGACGGTCGAACCCGGTGATGGTCCGGACCATGCTGCCCTTCGTCAAGATGTTCGTCGACAACGACGCCCGGTACAGCCAGTTCCTCTGCCCGCTGCTGGACAACAGCGGTGTGGTCACCTATCGCAGCACCTGCCCGTTGCTGCCCTCGACGCCGCCCACGCCGACGCCGACCCCCACGGATCCGCCGACGCCGACCCCCACCCCGACCGTCCCACCCGGCTCCGCCAGCCAGATCGTCGGCACCCAGTCCGGCCGGTGCATCGACGTACCCAACGCCTCACGCACCAACGGCACCCGGGTCCACCTCTACGACTGCCACGGCCAGACCAACCAGCAGTGGACCTACACCTCGAACAGACAACTCCAGGTGTACGGGAACATGTGCCTCGACGCGGCAGGGTCGGGCAACGGGGCGGCGGTGCAGATCTACAGCTGCCACAGCCAGACCAACCAACAGTGGAACGTCAATTCCAACGGCACCATCAGCGGTGTGCAGTCCGGACGATGCCTGGACGTCTGGAGCACCGCCAACGGCGCCCAGATCCAGCTCTACGACTGCCACGGCCAGACCAACCAGCAGTTCCGGCTCACCGCGCTCTCGCGATGAGCACGGCGAACTGAAAGGGGCGGGCTCGGCGTGACGCCGGGCCCGCCCCTAGTCCGTCGTCCTCGGCGGGCGCCTAGCCGGCGATCGCGCGGGCGGCGGTGTCGACGAAATCGGCGACCTTGTCGGGTTGGGAGACCGCCACGGCGTGGGACCCGTCGACCTCGACCGTGGTGGATTTGGCCCGGTCGGCCATGAAGCGTTGCAGGTCCGGCGGAATGCCCTTGTCCTGCTTGCTGATCAGGGTCCACGACGGGATGGACTTCCAGGCGGTCTTGGTCACGGATCCCGTCTGGGCGCTCTCCGCGGCGGGCCGCTGCGTGACCGCCATCAACGCGGCGAGGTCGGGGTCGACGTCGGCGGCGAACACCGCCGGGAACTTCTCCTGTTCGATGTACTGCTCCATGGCCATCGACCCGTCGGGGAGGCGGCACGGAACCATCCTGATGGAGGTACCGAGTTCACTCCCGGGATACTTGGAGATCAGGTCGAGCACGCTTTCGCCGACGTCCGGGCTGACGCTGGCGACGTACACCAGAGCCTTCACATTGGCGGCGCCGTCCGCGGCCTCGGTTATCACGATTCCGCCGTAGGAATGAGCGACCATGACGACCGGACCATCGATGTTGTCCACGACGGAACGGACGTAGGCGGCGTCCCCCTGCACGTCACGCAGCGGGTTGGCGAGGGCCATGGCCGGGTAGCCCCGACGCTTGAGGTTGGCGATGACCCCGTTCCAGCTCGACGAATCGGCGAACGCCCCATGGACGAACACAACAGTGGGCAGCATTCGGCATCACCTTTCGGAAGTCCTGCCGCTGACGTCACCGCACGGGTCTAGGCGGCGGGAACGTCGACGGGGTGTTTCACTCGCAGCCCCGTGCCGGCCCGGGATCCGAGCCCCGGAGGGCGGTACAGCACCAATATCCAGCACGGATGAGACCTGCGTCAGCGAAATCCGAAAGCCGCCCGGCGGGCCGCTGACCAGAGGCGGAGCGCTACCCCTGCGACGAACCGTCGGCCGTGGCGGCGCGCATCTCCTTGAGCACGTACGTGGCGGCCTGCTCGACGACGCGAACGCCCGCTTCCTGGCTCGCGTGATGGTCGGAGAGTACGGCGATCAGCCAGTCGTGGCGTGCCTCGACGATCCGTCCGATGCTGTTGACGATCCAGCGACCGCCGTCGACATCGGCGGTGTCCCAGCCGTTCTTGACGTAGACGGACCGGTTGCCCGGCTCCCCGGCGGCGGTGACCCCCCATCGCTGCTCGGGGATCACCTTCTTCATCAGACCCAGGACGAAGGTACGGTCCTGCGGGGTCAACGGTCCCGTCGGCGACGTCAACGCGGCCAGCAGACGGAGCTGGTCGGCAGCAGTGGTCGTGGTGAGGCCCCAGTGCGAATTGGGCTTGGTCTCCCGCAGACCGAGTGCGCGGTTCGCGGCGGTGAGTCCGCGCGAGCCGTCGATCCGCTGCCACAGCGCCACCGCCGCATCGTTGTCACTGGACATGATCATGTCTTCGGCCAACCGCCTGGTGCCGGAACTCAGGGCCTTGCCCGCCGGTTTCTGCCTCAGCAGCAGGGCCGCGAGGATGTCGACCTTCACGATGCTGGCCGTCTCGAACCGTTTGACGCCGGCCGTCACCGCCGCCGTTCCCTGCCGATCCAGTGCCGCCACCGCCAGGTGACCGTCGTACCGCTCCACGTAGGTCTCGATGCGCTTCCTCGCCTCGGCGACCAGGTCGACGGCGGGTGTCGTGGGAATCGGCCGGGCCGGAGACGGACCGTGCGACGGGCCGGCTCCCCCGCCGTCGAGAGCGCGGGTGGCACCGAAGGCGGCCGTCGCAACACCCGCCAGAGACATGGTGACCGCGGAGACCACCCAGCGGCGTGTCAGCTGTCGACCCTCCCGCTCAGCCAAGACGGGCCACCGCCTTCGCCGCGATCGAGTCCACCGTGGCCCGGCTGCCCGGATCCGGAAGGCTGACCGTCGAGACCGTCTCGCCTCGTTTCAGCATCACGAAGTACCTCACGCTGTGCGGGATGCCGGCACGCTCGATCCGGCCTCGGATGAGAAGACCTTCGCCCCCCAGGTAGTGCGGGTCGACGACGGCGAAGGAGACCTGCGACCCGTGCACCGGGTAGCTCGCGCACCGCAGCAGAACCCGACGGACGTCGTCGACGTTCCGCTCGGCCCACCCGGGTTCGTACGTCTCCACCACGTGATGGGCGGGTGACGAGCCGTCAGACGGCTGGTAGTAGCGCTCCACCGCGGCGCGGCGGTGGGATTTCGCCGGGTAGTCGGCGCTCCGGTAGTCGGGGCAGTCGACCTGCTCCCACGGCCAGGGCGGCAGACCGCTACGGGCCTCGTCCTCGTGCCAGCCCGAACCCAGGTCGGCCGCGCGCAGCAGGGTGCCCGGACCGCTCGGCTCCGCGTCGACGGCGCGCCGCTCGTCGGGGCCGACGCCGGGCTCCGGCCGATGGCACCCGGCGGCCATCACCACCAACGCCGACAGGACCACCGGCAGGACAGCGAACGAACCGCTGCCTCTGCCGCGAATCCGGCCTCGGCACGTCCTGCCGCTCCACACCGACACCGAACCTCCCCGACGCAGACAGTTAACGCCGGGGTCCGCCACGCCCCGACCGCAGACAGGACCGGTCAATGCCGCTCCTCGGCGAACAGCTCGGAACGGCTCTCGCCGAGCAGTTCGCGCAGGCGGCCCAGGGAGCGCATGCTCTGGCTCTTGACGACGGCGATGGAGACGCCCACCACCTCGGCGGTCGTCTCCACGCTCAGGTCGTCCCAGTAACGCAGGACGATGATCGCTCGATCCCGCAGCGGCAGGGTGGCGACCGCGTCCAGCAACGTCATCCGCAGCTCGGTCGGATGTTCCTCGCCCCGATCGGGCGGCACCGACATCGCCAACTCGCGGCTGGAGCGGCGCCGCTGCTGGTCGATCATGCAGCGCAGCAGTACCTTGCGGGCGTACGCGTGGGGGTCGTCGGCCCGGCGGACCCGCTTCCAGTTGGCGTACACCTTGGCCAGCGTCGTCTGGGTGAGGTCCTGGGCGAGGTGCCAGTCGCGGCACATCAGAAACGCGGCGTCGCGCAGGCGACCAGCGGCCGCCTGCGCGAACTCCACGAAGTCCTCGTCAGCCATTCGACCGGGCCAGCGAAGCGAAGTTCTTGGCGCCGCTTTTGACGAGCTCGGCCGGCAGTCTCGTCCCCCAGGTCGGGTTCGCGGCGATCGCGATCGCCTCGTCCACGGAGAGGGCGGGCGGTGCCGGCGAGGTGCCCTTGCCCTCCCAGAACAGGCAGGTGGAGATCAGCACATCGACCTGGAGGCCATCGCGGTGGTAGACGGTGACCATCTCGTTCTGCACGCAGTTGTCGGGAACCTCGGTCAGCTCCACCGTCCCCGGTGCCGGGTTGTCACCGAGGCGGTCCTGGTAGATGGAGAGCCGCAGCATGCCCGGCCCTTCGCCCCGGTCGAGGTGGAGCTGGACGTACGGCATGCCGGGGCCCGCACCGCTGCTCTGCAGGCTCGCGTACCCGCCGGTCTTCCCCTTGGGCAGGAGCCGGGTCAACAGTTCCAGGGCGCCCTCGGGTGTGGCGGTCAGCAGCTCACCGCCCGGCCCCGCCCCGATCCGCACGGTGTCGATCACCGTGGTCGACGGGGTCGGCGACGTCGCCGGGTTGGGGGCTCCTCCCGGCCTTCCACCGGCGTCGTCGACGAACCCGTCCGTGGTCCCCGCCGGGGACGGCGTGGTCGTGTCGACCCGCCCACCCAGCGAACCCACGTTCATTCCATCGGGCGGACCGTCGTCACCTGTCCCGACGCCGAGCGGCCCGCCGACCAGACCGATCACGACCAGCATCACCAACGCCGACCCGCCGGCGCCGACCTGCGCCAGGCGGCGCCGACGGCGCAGTCGGCGGCCCTGCACCACCGACCGCTCCACCAGGTCACCCAACGGTGGGGCGGGGTGGCGGGCCAGATCGTCCCTGAAACGTCCACGGACGTCACCCATGTCCCGTACCCCTCCTCGACCCGGCCGCCCTGCGCGGCGATCCGTCTCCTACCTGACGGGTTGGCGGGCCGATTTGGTTACCGTCTTCCGGCGCGGATTTTCCGCCGCCCCTGCCGGCCGGCACGGCGCTGTCAGCACGTGCGCGGCCACCTTCGGAGAGTCACATCTCCGCTGCCGGCAGTGCCGCTGCGCGACCGGCCGGTGACGGCGGGAGACCTCGGTGGAGCTTTCTGCGTCGGCGTCACCATCGCGCAGTCGCACGGATCACAATGTGTAGGGCCTCCTAGGAGGTTAGGTTGTTGCCGCGGAGGTGGTCCAACTCGGCGAGGTACATCGCCTGCATGTGGTCGTAGTGCCGGACGAGCAGCGTGACCTCGTCGACGCTGTAGCCCTCGATGAGCCGCTCAGTCCACTCGGCGAAGCGCTCGTACGGTCGCTTCAACTCGGCGGCCCGCTCCGGCCGCAGGGTGACGATCACCCGCCGCCGGTCCGCCGGATCGCGCTCGGCCGTCACGTAGCCCGCCTGCTGGAGCCGACGGAGCATGCTGGTCACCGCCCCGGTGGTGAGGTTGGTCCGCTCGGCGACCTGCCCCGCCGTGGCGGATCCGGCGTCCGCCAGGTAGTCCAGGCACTCCAGGTCGCTCACGGTGAGGCCCAGCCGCTCCGCGACGGCGTACCGGAACACCATCGACAGCCGCGACATCTCCCGCCCGGCGTGCATGAGGTCGGCGATGGCGGACGCACGGGTCGGGTCGTCGGACATGCCGGCAATCATGCCTCCGGCACGGTCACCCGGTGCAGCCGAGGTAACACGCGGGTCAGCACCCAGTGCGGTGCGGCCGCTCCCCCGGTGAGGCGGCGCATCAGCCCGGCGGCGGTGTCGACGGCGCGGAAGGCGTAGGGCACCATCTCGTCCTGGTAGTCGGCGATCGCCTGCTCCACCGGCGTGCCGTTCGCCCGCGCCTGGACCAGCCTGCGGCCGAGCAGGGCGGCGTCGCGGAGCGCCGTGTTGCCGCCGTGAGCGCCGAACGGCGGCATGACGTGCACGGCGTCGCCCATCATCGTCGCCCGGGGCACCGCCCACCGGCGCGGACGCCGGCCGGCGGCGAAGAGGTTGAGCACCGTGGCGTCCAGTTCGGCCGTGGCGACCAGCCGCCGGACGACCGGGTGGAAGTCCGCACTCATCCGGGCGGCCAGTCGCCACAGCGCCAGCAGGTCTCCGCGTACGCCGGTGGGCACCTCCTCCTGCCGGAGCAGCAGTCCCCACATGACGTAGTCGTAGCCGGTGGGCGCGTAGCTGCCCGGGGCCAGGCGCGCGAACGCCTCCTGCGGGCTCTCGCCGAACCGCATGGGGGTGAAGAAGAAGGCGCGGCCCGGCTGGTCGGCGATGGCCAGGACCCCACTGGTCCGCAACGCGTCCGGGATGACGCTCTCGCCGTTGCGCAGCAGGGGCGACCGGCCGTAGATGCCCGCCATCGGGGTGTTCGCCGGGTCCGCGTCCGGCATGAGCTGCGCGCGTAGCGCCGAGCCGACGCCGTCCGCGCCCACGACGACGGTCGCCCCGGCGGCCCCGCCGTCGGAGAACCGCAGTCGGAGCTTTGACGGGCCGCCGCCGTCCACCGCGACGGCCTCCTTGCCGTAGTGGATGCGCCCGTTCAGCCCGGACTGCAGGATCGACCGCAGGGTCAGCCGGTCGACCTGACGGGTCGCGTTTGGCTCGTCCTTGAAGGTGATGGTGAAGGCGTCCCGCAGTCGGCTGTCGGTGAAGCGGAGGTGCCCGCCGGGTTCGTCGCCGGTGGCCAGCGCCAGGTTGTACAGCTGGCGGGGCAGGCTCTCGCGCAGCGCCGCCAGCCCGTACCGGTCGAGGATGATCCGGTAGCCCTGTCGCCGGACGAAGGGGCCCGGGTCCCGTTCGTAGACGTGCACCTCGATGCCGGCGCGCATCAGGTACTGGGCGAGGCAGAGGCCGGAGAGGCCGGCACCGGCGATCGCCACCGAGAAGTCCGTCGATAGCCGCATGCATTTATCTTAATGACTAAGATGATTTGGGCAAGGGCACCGACGCACGTCGCCCGACCGGCGTGAGCCTCCCGCTTCATCGCTCCGTTGCCGGCGTAGCATCGGCCGTTCGCGCGCCACATCTCGTGGATGTCACCGCCGGTAACGCCAGCCCGGCCCGACCGCCGCGCACGCCGCCTTCGCTCCGCGCCCGCCCCCTGCTCA
This sequence comes from Micromonospora sp. WMMD1155, assembly GCF_029581275.1. Taxonomy (NCBI): domain Bacteria; kingdom Bacillati; phylum Actinomycetota; class Actinomycetes; order Micromonosporales; family Micromonosporaceae; genus Micromonospora; species Micromonospora sp. WMMD1155. The sequence continues at coordinate 5,425,439 of NZ_CP120742.1, read as the reverse complement.
GCGGGGTCCCGCCCGCCGGACCCACCCACCAGGCCCGCCCCCTTTGCTCTGCACCCATCCAGGCACCACGCACGTTCCGTAACCGTCGCCTCAATGGGTGCAGAGCAAAGGGCGAAGCAAGGGTCCTGCGCCTGACGGCGGCAGCAATGCCGGTCGGCTCCCCGCGGACCTCGTCCCCAGGACTCGCGGCGACTCCACAATCGATAATGCCGGCGTGCCTGATGAGTTGGTTCGCAGACTGGTCGAGGCCAAGCGACGGGAAGAAGAGATCGACTGGTCCGACCCGCACGCCGCCGGGATCGCCTCAGAGGAGGTCGCGGCCGCCGAGCGTGCTCTCGCAGCAGCCCGCGACGAGCAGTACGCCGAAGTGATCGACATCGGCTTCCTGACCCGGCGTCTCAGTGCCCGGTGCTATGCGCCGTCAACCCGACCGGAGTCGCTGCCAGACGGCTGTCCTCGGTAGTGCTCGTCGAACGAGGCCGGATCCGTGGTCAGGGGTGGAAGGCGGCGAGGATCAGAGCCGCGTAGCGACGCCAGACGGCCGGATCGCGTTCGTCCAAGGCGATGAGTTGGCGGACCACGCCGCACAGCACGACGCGCACGTCCGGGGTGCCGACGTCGGAGCGGATCGGCCCCGATGCCTTCGCCGCCTGGAGCAGCCGGCCGATCAGGTCGACGAGTTCCGCGGCGGGCAGCAGACGGCCTTCGAAGAAGACCGCCGCCAGGCCGCGGTCGCGGGCGAGATGGTCGAGCAGGTCCGGCACGTAGTCGAGCAACGCCCGGTAGGCGTCGTCGGCGGCAAGGGCGGCCAGGGTACGCGCGTGCAGCGAGCGGAAGCTCTCCTGCGCGACCGCCAGCACCAGCTCATCCTTGGTCGGGTAACTACGGTAGACGGTGGCCCGCCCGACCCCGGCGCGCGCCGCCACCTCGGGCACTGTGACGTCCAGGCCGCGTTCTGCGAACAGGTCACGGGCCGCCGCGACGACCCGCTCGTGGTTGCGCAGCGCGTCCGCGCGCCGAAGAGCGTTCACCCTCGGTCTGCTTCGGGCAGAGGCAGCCCCGGCCCCGGGTCGACGTCGAAGCCGCTCTCGTGGACCCGCTGGAACCGACCGTCCTCGGCCAGCGTGGCGAAGTAGTACATCTCCCGGTGGACGACCGTTCCGTCGGTCATGGTCATCGTGTACCGGTGCCGCTCGGCGTAGTTCAGGCCGTCGTACAGCTCGTCGAGCACGGTCACCGCGCCCTCGGCGACTCTGCTGCGGATCCCGGCGACCATCTCCGCGAACTCGGCGCGGTCGCGCGTCCGACCGTCGCCGGTGTGCACGAGGTCGGGGGCGTAGTACCTGTCCAGGGCCTCTTCCAGGCTGAGGCGGGGCTCGAAGGCCACGTCGCGGATGGCGTCGCTGATGCGTACGGGTGTCATCGGGTTGTCCTCTCGATTTTCCGGACTCCCGAGTCCGGATAGCCCGACAGTACCGGACTCAGGAGTCCGCTACCAGTGAGGGGTAGGCTCGACCTCACATCCACGTGAGGTAAGACGGGAGGCAGGAATGAGCACCACCATCCGGATCGGTGAGCTCGCGGCCCGTACCGGGGTCAGCGTGCGATCCCTGCGCTACTACGAGGAGCAGGGTCTGCTCGCCAGCCTGCGCAGCCCGAGCGGTCACCGCCGCTACGTCGAGGGCCAGGTCGAGCGGATCATCCTCATTCAGCGGCTCTTCTCCGCCGGCCTGAACAGTCGCACCATCGTCGACCTCCTGCCCTGCGTCGAGTCCCCGAGTACGGCCACCTCCGAGGCGGCCTTCGAGCGGATGCGCCAGGAGCGGGACCGGATCGATCGGCACATCGAAGACCTGATCAAGACCCGCGCGGTCCTCGACGAGCTGATCATCGCCAACCGCGCTTACCGTAGGGAACTCGCCAGCGCATGAGCCGGTGCGGCCGACTCGGGCGGAGAACGATGCCGATCAGGGTGCCCGGCCGCCTCGTCCATGCGTTCCAGGTATAGCTTCGGTGGATGGACATCGTCGCCGCGTGTCGGGCCTTCGTCGCCGTCAGCGGCCACGGCAGCTTCACCTCGGGCGCCGCGGCGGTGGGAATACCCCAGTCCGTGGCCAGCCGCCGCATCGCCGCCCTGGAGGAGCACTTCGGGTCGCGGCTGTTCGACCGGAGCTCCCGCGCGGTCCGGTTGACCCCGTTCGGGCAGGACATGCTGCCGACGGCGCGACGCCTCGTCGACCTCGCCGACGCGATGGCCGACGACGCCGAGCGGGCCCGGTTGCGGCCGCTGCGGGTCGCCGTACCCGAGATCTGCCCGCCGCACCGCCTCGCCGCCCTGGTGGTCGCGGCCCGACGGCAGCGAGTCCAGTTGGAGGTACGGCCGGCCGGTCCGCAGGAGCGCGAACGGCTCTGCCAGACCCTCGAGGTCGATACCGCGATCGTGGCGGTTCCGGAGGCGACCGCACTCTGGCGGGTGCCGCTCGGGCTGGCCGCCCGGACTCCCTTCCCGGCGCCGACGGTGTTCCTGGAGACGCTACGCACCGGCCGAGCCCGCACCCAGGCACGCCGCCGGATCCTGATCCAGCCCGAGGACGACGTCGCGCACCTGCGGGATCCGCTGACCCGCGCCGGCCAGTCGGCCGGCCTGGCACCGGCCCAGGTGGCGATCGCGCCGTCCCTCGTCGACGCCGCGGCGGCGGCCCTCGGCTCCCCCGACCTCCTCCTGTGCTCCCGCCAGCAGGCCGAGGACTTCGCCCTGCACTGGTGCCCCCTCGCCGGCCCGCGGCTCCTGCGGGGTTACGACGTCGCCGCCGGCGCACGCGAGGACCTCGACCAGCTCCGCACCGTCCTGTACACGGACGTCGCACGATCCCTGGGTGCCGCCGGGGACGCGCAGCCGGTGACCGACCGAGAGGAGCCACGGAATGAGCGCCACCGCCGTCGTCCGCAGCGCACGTGACCTGCTCGACGAGGCGGGACTGCGCGGCGCCTTCCTCGTCCGCGACCTCGACAACGGCCAGGAGATCGGCTTCGACGCCGACACCCCGTACCCGTCGGCGTCGCTGGTCAAGGTGCCGCTGGCGGTCGCCGTCCTGGAACGGGTCGCGCGCGGGGAACTCGACCCGGCGACACCTGTCGACCTCGTGCCCGGTCGGATCACCACGCCCGGCCCGACCGGGCTCAGCCGCTTCCGCCATCCCGCCCGGATCTCCGTGGACGACCTGCTCTACCTGAGCACCTCCGTCAGCGACGGGGTCGCCGCCGACGCCCTGTTCGACCTCGTCCCGCCGACCGCGGTCGCCGCCGAGCTGCGGCGACTGCGGATCGAGGGCATCTCCGTGCGGCACCGGGTCGCCGACCTCGCCGAGACCCCGGCGGAACGCCTCGGCCCCGACGAGGTGCACCTGGCCCACTCCCTCGCCATCGGCGCGGCGACCCCCGGTCAGGGCCATCCGGTCGCCCAACTCGACGTCACCCGTGCCAACGCCGGGTCGGCGCGAGCCTTCGTCGACCTGCTACACGCCCTCTGGCGGCCCTCGGCGATCAACGAGAGCACCGCCGCCCGCGTACGCGCTCTGTTGGCGGACAACCTGCACCGGCAGCGGCTCGCCCCCGACTTCACCTCCGACGCGTCCCGTTGGTCGTCCAAGACCGGCACCCTGCTGCACCTGCGCCACGAGATCGGGGTGGTGGATCATGCTGACGGGCAGTCGTACGCGATCGCCGCGCTCACCGCCTCCCGGGTGCCAGCCGTCGCGCAGCCCGGCAGCGAGGCGACGATGGCCCAGGTCGCCCGGAACCTGCACGACCACCTGCGGACGGGCACCCTGCCCTGGTGGGGTTAGGGCGTGTGTCAAAGCCCCTGGCCGGCCTGCGGCGGGCCCAGACGACGCCCGGCTGCGTTGAAGATGGGCCCGGATACAACACCGGTATCCGAGCCCATCTCCGCCTTGCCGGATCGCCGCCTGGACTCCGCCTCGGCTCGACCGAGGACTTTGACACACGCCTAGGGCCGCAGGCGCCGCTCACGCAGCCAGACCAGCACCACCATGGCGATGTTGACGGCGCCGAGGATCAACAGGGCCGCGTCACCGGAGTCGGTGGACCGGTCGATCGCGTAGGGCTCCCCGTCCGCCATCACCGTGTTGACGATCCCGAACAGAACGTTGTTGGCGACGTGGAAGGCGACCGGCGCCTCGATGCCGCGACTGACGACGGCCATCAGGCCGGTGCTGACACCGATGACCGTGTAGTAGCCGAACAGCCAGGGGTCGGCCGACCCGTGGACCACGGCGAAGCCGAGGCCGGAGACGACAAGCCCGACGACCAGGGCCGGGCGCACCGCGCGTACCCAGGACGCGGCGGCGGGCAGCACGGCGCTCCGGAACATCAACTCCTCGCCGGCGGACTGGATCGGGGTAGTCAGGACGGTGACCGCCAGCACGCCGATCGTCGTGCCGGTGACACCGAAGGCGGTCCAGCCCGGGGAGTCCGGCGCGACCAGCGCCACGACACCGATCCCGGCACCCACCAGCAGCGCCGCTCCGATCAGGTAATGGGCCAGGCGGCGGGCGTCGAAGGCCCGGGGGAAGCTGATCAGGCTCCGCCACGGCACCTTGGCGATCCACACCAGGAGCAGGATCGCCAGGACGCCCGCCGCGCCGATGCTGATGTTGACGGCCACCAACTTCAACGGCGTGAGCGTGGCCGACATCGGGTCGTCGCTGCCCTCGATGACGCCCACGACCTGGTAGAGCAGCACCTGCAGGAGCAGCATCACCAGCGGCGGCACGAGGATGACCACGAGCGGCTTCCACCAGCTCATGCGCAGGTGGGCGCCGAAGGGCCGGGAGCTGTCGACGGCCGGCCCGGATCGCTCCGACGTCGTACGGCGCGAGCCTCTCGCGTCAGAGGCGCCTGGGCGCTCCGCCCCTACCCAGGGTCCGTCGGATCGTGGCGCGCTCATCGGGGATTCCTCTCGACGCTGCTGGACGCCCCATTCCAGCGCGGACCGCGTCCGACGTGCAGTGCCACCGCGTCACCACTCCACCGTGACATTTCGAGGTACGCGTCCCGACCGCCTCACCCGGCGAGAGCCGCCGGCGCGGGCGGGAAGCCGACGCGCGGCTTGCCGTGCATCGCCGCCGCCAGGGTCTCGTAGACCGGCGGATTGATGCCGTCGCGCTGCTGGTGCCGCATCTTCACGGTGGTCTGCGGCCAGTCCGGGTCGGTCAGGATCCCGGCCACCGCGTACTGCTTCGTCATCGCCACCATGGAGGCGTAGTTCTCCGCGTCGGTGGTGCCGGTCTTACCGGCGACCGGAGCGTCCACCGCGGCCTTCACCTGCGCGGCCGTGCGACTGCCGCCGCACCGGCTGGTCGCGGAGTCGTCACCGACCGGGCAGCGGGCGACGTCGACCCTACGTAGCGGCATTCTGGGCGACCTCGATCCACGTCGTGCAGCAGGCGAGCTGGTGTCGGCCCGCCCTCGGGGGGCGGGCCGGCAAGCCGTCACATCGCGGCGATCACGATCTCGGTCGCTCGGGCGATCAGGGCGTTGTCGTAGTCGGCGTCCTTCTGGTCGCGGCTGGACAGCACCGCGAGGACGATCGGCGCGCGGTCCGGAGGCCAGATCACTGCGATGTCGTTGCGGGTGCCGTAGCCACCGGCGCCGGTCTTGTCCCCCACGGTCCAGCCGTCGGGCACACCGGCGCGGATCAGCTCGGCGCCGGTCGTGTTGCCCTTCAACCAACCGGTGAGGATGTCGCGGTCCGCCGGTTCGAGGGCGTCTTCCACGGCGTACGCCCGCAGGTCCTCGGCCAGGGCCGCCGCGGTGCTGGTGTCCCGCCGGTCACCCGGCCTCGCCTCGTTGAGTTCGGTCTCGTACCGCGCCGGATCGGTGACCTCGTCCCCCACCTCGCGCAGTTCCTTCTCGAACTTCTGCGGCCCACCGAGCTGACGCAGAAGCAGGTTCCCGGCGGTGTTGTCGCTGTACCGCACGGCCGCGTCGGCGATCGCGCGCAGCGTCATGCCCTCGGCGACGTGCTGCTCCGTGATCGGCGAGTAGGTCACCAGGTCGTCCGCCGAGTACCGCACCACCCGGTCCAACTCGGCGTCGGTGGTCCCGTCGAGGACCTCGGCGGCGGCCAACGCCTTGAACGTCGAGGCGTACGCGAACCGCTCGTCGGCCCGGTACCGCACCGTGCCACCGGTGCCGGTGTCGATCGCGTAGACCCCCAGCCGCGCGTCGAAGTCCTCCTCCAGTCGCCGGAACTCATGGTCCCGGTCGGTGGCGGTGGGCACGGTGACCGTTACCGCACCGTCTCTCGGCCCCTGTTCGGCGGCATCGGCGGGGCCGCACGCGGCCAGGGACACCGCCGCCATCGCGGCCACCAGACGGTGTGTCGCAAAATTCATCATCGCTCCTTGTCGGTGCCGTCGGTCCGGCGCGGGCGGCACCGGTCGGACAGGACTCGACAGTGGCAGGGATCCGGCATGCGGTCGAAGACGGACCTGGCGGTGTTCATGCTGATTCGGCATCGCCGAGGGAGCGTGTCGAGTTCGACCGCCGCGTTGGTGTGGGATGGACGCGCCCGCGAGGAGAGGCCGGGCCGGTCACAGCCAGTCGTGTTCGCGGGCGTAGCGGGCCGCTTCGTGGCGGGTCCGGGTCTGGGTCTTGCGCATCGCGTTGGAGAGGTAGTTGCGGACGGTGCCGGGCGCGAGATGCAGGCGTGCGGCGATGTCGGCGACCGAGTAGCCCTCACCGGTGACCCGCAGCACGTCGGCCTCACGGTCGGTGAGGGGGTTGTCCTCGGTGACGGCGAGCGCGGACACGTCCGGGTCGATCCAGCGTTTGCCCGCGTGCAGGGTGGCGATGACGGAGGAGATGTGCGCCGGCTCGGCGGACTTGCTGACGAAGCCCTGGACACCGAGCTTCAACGCCTTACGCAGCACGCCGGGGCGGGCGTGCCGGGTCAGCATGAGGACCACCTGCTCCGGGCGCGTACGCCGGATCTCGGCGACCGCGCCCAGGCCGTCCACGCCCGGCATCTCCAGGTCGATGACCAACACGTCGGGCTCGTGCCGCACGGTGGCCTCGACGGCCGTCCGGCCGTCCTGCGCCTCGGCGAGAACGGTGATGTCGCCCTCCATCGGCAGCAGCGCGGCCAGGGCCGTACGCAGCAGCGCCTCGTCGTCGGCGAGCACGATCGTGGTCATCGACCGGCACCCCGGTCCGCGCCGGCGCGCACGACGGGGAACGTCGCCGCCGTCCGAAAGCGTCCCTGCTGCTGTTCCACGGTCAGCTCCCCTCCGTCGCCGGCCACCCGTTGCCGGAGTGCCGCCAGCCCCCGCAGCTCGGGGGGCGAGGTGGCGGTCACGCCGTCGTTGACGATGGTGATGCTCGATTCGGAGAGCGTGATCTGCACCTGGGTGGCCTGCGCGTGCCGCAGGATGTTGGTCGTGGTCTCGCGAAGCACCTGACCGAGCAGTTCGCCGACGCGGGCGTCGACCTCGGCCTCCCGGGTCACCCGCACCCGGATGCCGGCGGCCTCGAACAGGTTCTTCGCGTTCTCGATCTCCGCGGTGAGGTTGAGTCGCCGTTGCGCGTACGCCAGTTCCTTGGTCTGCGCGATGGTGTCGCTGACCAGCGCGTACGTCTCCCGCAGTTCCTTCTCCGCGCGGGCGCTGTCGCGCAGCAGCAGCCGCTGCGCCAGGGCGATCTTCAGCTTCACCACGTGCAGGGTGTGGCCCTGGATGTCGTGCAGGTCGCTGGCGAAGCGGACGCGTTCGCGGATCACCGCGAGTTCCGCTTCCCGCTCCCGGGTCTGTTCGAGTTCGCGGATGAGGTCGAAGAACCGCTCGCCCAGGATGGTGAAGACCGTCACGATGACGGTGAGGACGGTCGGGATGAGAACGTAGGTGACCAGGACGTGACCGATGTCGTCCCGCTGCACCAGCAGCCGCGCCGCGCCGACGGCGGCGACGTAGGCGAAGAGCCCGGTCAGCGCCAGTCTCCGGTGCCGCCGGACCTCGCGCATGGCGAGCGAACCCACCGCGCAGAACCCCCAGTAGGCGTTGGGGCTGCCGGTCACCAGGACCCCCAGCGGCCACACCGCTCCCGCCACGACCAGGCAGGGCAGCGCCACCCGGGCCAGGTCGTTGGCCGTCCACCGTTCGAAGGCCACCAGGGCCGCCACGGCTCCCGGCGCCAGGACGACGACGTGCCACCAGGTACGCGCGTCGGTGTGGACCAGGACGACCGCGGCGAACACCACCGGCGGCAGTGACGTGGCGAGGTTGAGCCGGCGCAGCCTTCCCTGCGTCGACTCGGTGAAGCGCGGCGGCCTGGCGGTCACCAGACCAGTATCGGGCAGCCGGAGGCGGCGACCAGTGACACCGCGTCACATGGGGTGGTGACATGGCGCCACTGACGGAACGGCCGCGCCCGCGCTGTCATTGGTGCATGTCCACCACACCAGTCATCGAAGTCGAACGGCTGAACCTCACCTACGGCGACTTCCACGCCGTGAAGGACCTCTCCTTCGAGGTACGGCCCGGAGAGCTCTACGCGCTGCTGGGCACCAACGGCGCCGGGAAGACCTCGACCCTGGAGGTCGTCGAGGGGCACCGGAAGCCGACGTCGGGCACGGTACGCGTCTTCGGGCACAGCCCCGCCGACCGCCGGGCGGTACGTCCCCGGATGGGCGTGATGCTCCAGGAGAGCGGATTCTCCCCTGACCTCACCGTGCGGGAGTCCGTCGGCCTGGTCGGCCGGCTCACCCGACGTGCCGACGACGTCGACCGGGTGCTCGACGTGGTCGACCTCACCGGTCGTGCCGGCCGCAAGGTGGCCCAGCTGTCCGGCGGGGAGAAGCGGCGGCTGGACTTCGCCACCGCGGTCTACGGCACCCCGGAGCTGATCTTCCTGGACGAGCCGACGACCGGCCTCGACATCCAGTCCCGCGACGCCGTCTGGGCGACCGTGGACCGGCTGCGGGAGAACGGTTCCACGATCGTGCTCACCACGCACTACCTGGAGGAGGCGCAGCAGCGCGCCGACCGGATCGGGCTCATGCACGAGGGCACCCTGCACCGCGAGGGCACCGTCTCCGAGCTGACCCGCACCCTGCCCGGCGTGATCCGCTTCTCCCTCGCCGCGCCGGTCCCGCCGCTACCGCTGCAGGCGGTCGTCGACGCCGACGGGAAGGTCACCGTCGAGTCCTTCGAACTGCAGAAGGACCTGCACCTCCTGCTCGGCTGGGCGCAAGACCACGCCGTGGAACTGCGCGACCTGGCGGCGGGACCGACCCGGCTCGACGACGTGTTCCGCGCCATCAACAGTTGATTCGTTCTTCCGAGAGGCCCGTCACCGTGTTGTCCATCGCGTCCAGCGAACTGATCCAGATCTTCCGCAACCGGCTGGTGCTGATCACCAGCCTCATCATCCCGGCGGCGGTGTCCGCGTTCTTCGTCCGTCAGCACGAGACCTACGCCGCCATCGGGAGCCTCGGGTACATCGCCGCGATCGTGCTGTTCACCGTGGCCGCCTTCGGGCTCTACGCCACGGCCGTCACCACCCTGGCGTCCCGCCGTCAGAACCTCTTCCTCAAGCGGCTGCGGTCCACCGCCGAAGGTGACGCCGGCATCCTCGCCGGTCTGCTGCTGCCCGTACTCCTGCTGACCGTGGTGCAGGTGTCCGCGATCCTGATCGCCCTGGCCGTGGTCGCCGGCGGGCCGGACAACGTCGCCCTGCTGGTGGTGGCGGTCCTCGCGACCGTGGCCATGATGATCGGGTTGGCGCTGGCCACGGCCGGGCTGACGAACTCCCCCGAGCACGCCCAGGTCACCACCCTGCCCGTCACCCTCGGTGTGATCGCCGTGGCCAGCTGGGTCGGCATCTCCGGCACCGAGAACCTCGCCTGGCTCAAGCGACTGCTGCCCGGCGGAGCGGCCACCGAGCTGACGATGAACGCCTGGAACGGCGGCGTCGCCGTGATCGACTCCCTGCTCCTGCTCGCGCCCACGCTGGGCTGGGTCGTCATCGCCGTCGCCCTCGCCACCCGACTCTTCCGCTGGGAGCCCCGCCGATGACCACCGAACCCCGGTCGGACGCCCCGACCCTCGTCGAAGACCTCCTCCTGCTCCTGTTCCAACCCGCATCCGGGACCATCGCCGGCGAGAACACCCTCTTCTACGTCCTCGGCGGCGCCGTCCTCGCGGACCTCGCCCTCGGCGAGCACCTGACCACGACGGACCGGCAGCGGGTCAGCAGCGTCGCCGGTCACCCGCCGTCGGACGACCTCCTGCGCCGGGCGTGGGACTACCTCGCCGAGAAACCCCGAGGGGTGCAGACGGCACTGGCCGCGATCGGTCCCACCCTGCGAGAGCCGGTTCTGCAGCGGCTCGTCGCGCGGGGCGACATCGACCAGGAGCCCCGTAAGGTGCTCGGCCTGTTCCGGACGACGGCGCTGCGCGACGGCCGGACCGAACGCCGCTCCCGCCTGCTCGCCGACGTCCGGCGGGTCCTCGTGGACGGTGCGGAGCCGCAGGCCCGGGTCGCCGCGCTCGCGGCGCTGCTCTCGGCGAGCGGGACCCTCCCGCAGTTCCACCGCGAGATCCCGTGGACGTCACCGGTGATCAGCCGAGCCAAGGAGCTCGAGCGGGGCGACTGGGGCGCCGAGGCAGCGGGGGCAGCCGTGACCCGCACCGTGACCGCCACCGTCGTCAACAGCGCCGTCGTGGCCATCTCCGTGCTTCCCCGGGGCTGAGGCCCTGGTGCACAGGAACCGGCCAGGACATCCGTCCGACGTGGATCCCGTACCGCAGAGGAGGCCCGCGTGACCGCACCGCCGCACCCGCCGCGTCGTCCACGACGACGATGGCTCCGGATCGTCTCCGGCATCTTCGTCACCGTCGTGGCCGCCGTCAGCGTCGGCGTCGCCGGTCTTCAACTCGGCCTGCCCTGGCAGCTGGGCGAGGGCGACCGCAACCACGTCTACAACGGCGCTGCGGGGTCGCAGCGCTACCAAGTCCACGTTCCGCCCCAACAGGACGAAAAAGCCGGGTTGCCGGTCGTCATGGCGATCCACGGCTGCGCGATGACCGGCTACGGGTGGAACTCCATGAAGTCCACGACGCAGTTCAACCGCCTGGCCGACCGGGAGGGCTTCATCGTCGTCTATCCCACGCAACTGATCTCCCGCAACGTGATCGCCTGCTGGAACTCCGCCGATCCCCGGGACCAACAGCGGCACACCGGCGAACCCGCGCTGCTCGCCGGTGTCGCCCGCCAGGTGGTCGAGGAGTACGACGCGGATCCCGCGCGGGTGCACGTGGCCGGAGCCTCGTCGGGCGCGGGGACAGCCGTCATCCTCGCCGCGACCCACCCCGACGTCTTCGCCACGGTGACCTCGGTGGCCGGCGGAGAGTACGGCCTCAACCAGGTCGACCCGGACGACCCGGACGCGACGCCACCGCTGGACACGGCACGTCAGGCCTGGGCCCAGATGGGTGAGCGGGCTCGCCGGGTGCCGTTGCTGATCATCCAGGGTGAGCGGGACGAGGTCGTGCCGCCCCTGGTCGCCACCCGCCTCGTCGCCCACTGGACCGCGGTCGGCGATCTCGTCGACGACGGGCTGCCCAACGGAAGCCTCGCCCCGACCGAGGAGACCGTGTCCGTGCCGGCCACCGAGGGACGGCACGCGTACACGCACTCGACGATCACGGCACCGGACGGTTCGTCGGTCGTCGAGGCGTACCGCGTCCAGGACATGGGGCACGCGTGGCCGGGCCCGGACGGCGACGGCCGCTACACCGATCACGCCGGCCCCGACGCCAGCGCGATCGTGTGGGAGTTCGCCGAGCGCCACCCGATGCGATGAGGCCGGCCACCGGGGCTACCGCGCGGCCGTCCCGGGCGGTGCCGCGGGGCGGCTGATGGCGGCCTCGACCGCGGTGCCGATGCGCGTCAACGTTGCCAGCTCGTGCGGTTCGAGTTGGTCGATCAGGTATTCCCGAACCGCCGCGACGTGCCCCGGCGCCGCAGCCACGACCGCCTGGTAGCCGACGTCGGTGAGCACGGCGTTGGTGCGTCTGCCGGGGCCGGGGACCCGGGCCCGGGCGAGCAGCCCGCGCCTCTCCAGCCGCTCGACGACGTGTGACAGGCGGGACAGCGACGCGGCCGTACGAGCGGCGAGGCGGCTCATCTGCATGGTGCGCTCCGGTTCCTCGGAGAGAACCGAGAGCACCATGTACTCGAAGAAGGTCAGCTGGGACTCGCGTTGCATCCGTGCGTCCAGGGCGGCCGGCAGGCTGATCATGATCGCCGAGTTGGCCAGCCACGCCGCCCGCTCGTCGTCGCTCAACCACCGGGATTCGGCAACGGGGCCGCTGGGCCTTTCCGCCTCCTTCTTCGTCATGTGGATCACAATACAAGCTATTTGTTGACGCTTCAAGTTGAAGGGAGTAGAACTTGAAGCGTCAAGTTTGCCTGAGCGTGCCTCCTCGGCGGCACGAACCGGCCGCCGATCCACGGAAGGACCACCTGATGCACACCACCTCGCTGGGCGGCCTCGAGGTCTCCCGCATCGGCCTCGGTGCCATGGGAATGTCGGCCTACTACACCGGCGCCGGCCACGACGAAGCCGGGTCGATCCGCACCATCCAGCGCGCTCTGGACCTCGGCGTCACGCACCTGGACACCGCCGAGGTGTACGGGCCGTACGTCAACGAGGAGGTGGTGGGTCGCGCGATCAGGGGCCGCCGGGACGAGGTGGCCCTGGCCACCAAGTTCGGTCTCGTCTCGCACACCGGCAGACCGGGTCCGGACAGCAGTCCGGCCACCATCCGCGCCGCTGTGGACGGTTCGCTGCGACGACTCGGCACCGACCACATCGACCTCTACTACCAGCACCGGGTGGACCGCCAGACCCCCATCGAGGAGACGGTGGGAGCGTTGCGCGACCTCGTCACCGCGGGCAAGGTGCGCTACATCGGCCTCTCCGAGGCGTCCGCGACGACGATCCGGCGGGCCCACGCGGTCCATCCGGTAGCCGCCGTCCAGACGGAATACTCGCTGTGGACTCGCGACCCCGAGGCGGACGTGCTGCCCACGCTGCGGGAACTCGGCATCGGCCTGGTGCCCTACTCGCCGCTCGGGCACGGCTTCCTCACCGGCGACATCCGCTCGCTCGACGGCCTGGACGCAGACGACTGGCGGCGTACCAACCCCCGGTTCATCGGTGACAACCTCACGCGCAACCTGCGCATCGTCGACGAGGTCCGCGACATCGCCGGCGAGGCCGGTGCGACTCCCGCGCAGGTCGCCCTGGCCTGGCTCCTCGCGCAGGGCGAAGGCATAGCGCCTATTCCGGGCACCCGGCGTGTCGACCGGCTGGAGGAGAACTGCGCCGCAGACGGGACCCGACTCACCGCCGGCCAGATCGCCCGGCTGGACGACCTGACGCCGGCGTCCGGCGAGCGCCACGCCGAGCCCGACATGGACGCGATCGACGATTGAGAACGCAGAACACCACGCAGCGGCCGGTCCCGGTCGCACCTCATCGAACGGAGCCGCACGTCATGCAGAACAAGGTGATTCGGGTCGGCATCATCGGCGCGGACACGAAGGCGAGCTGGGCCGGCGCATCGCACATCCCCGCGCTGGCAGCACAGCCGCAGTTCGTCCTGGCCGCCGTAGCAACCCGTCGCGAGGAGAGTGCTCGCGCGGCCGCGAAAGCCTTCGGCGCGGAACGCTGGTACGCCGACCCGCTCGACCTCATCAACGATCCGTCGATCGACCTCGTCACCGTGGCCGTCAAGGTCCCGGCCCACCGCGACCTCGTGCTTCCAGCCCTCGCCGCGAACAAGGCGGTGTATTCCGAGTCACCACTGGGAGCCAGCGTCGCGCAGACCGAGGAGATGGCCGAAGCCGCCGGAGGGCTGCACACCGCGATCGGCCTCCAGGGCCGGCTCAACCCCTCGGTGCGCCGAGCGGCGGAGATCATCGAGGCCGGGCGCCTCGGGCGGCTGTTGTCGGCGCGAGTAGCCGCGACGACCTTCGGGAACGGCCCCGAGTCGGTGAGCGCGTACGAGTACTTCGACAAGGCCGCGGCGGGCGCCGGCTTCCTGACGATCGCGGCGGGTCACGTCCTGGACGTGGTCGAGGCTGTCCTCGGCGACATCACCGAGATCGACGCGCGCACGGAGATCCTGTGGCCGGAGGTGAAGCTGGTGGACACCGGCGCCGTCACCACCCGGGAGGTGCCGGACCACCTCGACGCCATCGTCAAGACCTCGTCGGGCCCCAGCGTGGGGGTGCAGATCCTGGCCGGCGTACCCCCGACGGACGCCGCTTTCAGTCTGGAGGTCCGCGGCTCGGACGGCTGGCTGAGACTGACCGGCAACCACCCTGCGGGCGTTCAGGTCGGCGACCTCACGCTGTCGTCGAGCGTCGACTTCACCGCGCCCGACCGTCCCGTCGCCACCGGCACCGGCCCGACCGCCGCGGAGATCTGGAACGGCGCTTCCATCAACGTGGGCGAGGTGTACGCCAGCCTGGCACGCGACATCGCCAACGGCACCCACCACACCCCGGGCTTCGGGCACGCCGCCCACAACAGCCGATTGGTCGCCGCAGTCGAGCGCGCCGCCCGAACCGGCACCCGCCAGTAGCGGTTCCGGGAGTGGGGGTCGAGCACGTGCCGCCGCACCGAGCGCACGTGCGCGGGCACGGCGAGCTCACGGTGGAGCAGTTCCGCAGACGGATGGGTGACCGGTCCCCCATCTGGACCATGATCGGTGTCGCGGCTCGGGCCGCGCCGAAGATGCGCGTCGAGATCCGGGTGACCGCCGTCGTCGGCCGCTCCTGACCGCACCGAAGACCCCAACGGGTGGCCTGCCCTCCCTCCTCAGGTGAGGAGGGCAGGCCACCCTGCGACGTGCTCGCGGTCGGGAAGCAGGCCCCCTCCGCGTGGCCGCGCACCTGCCGCAACGGTCAGTGACCCCGGCCCCGGTCGAGGAAGCACGACAGCAGGTGCCGGAACTCGTGCGGGTGCTCGATCGCCGGCACGTGCCCGCATCGGCCGAACACGTGCAGACGGACGTCGGCCAGGTGCTCCAGCAGGGGCTGGGCTGCCGTCCCGAGCGGGGTGACTCGGTCCTGGGCGCCGTGCACGAGCAGCACGGGCGCGCGGATCGCGGCCAGCGTCCGCGCCGAGAGGGTGAGGTCGTCGTTCCAACGGGTCCGGGGCGGCGGGAACAACGAGGCGAACGCGGCCTCCCCCGCTCGCATCGCGGTCGCCCGGGCGTCGACGGCCGCATCGGTGACGAGCGCCTGGTCGAGGACGAGGCGACTCAGCATGTCTCGTGCCCCGAGCGGGCCGGCGGGGGCGGCCCAGATCGCGTCGAGGTCGGCGGAGAGCGGTGCCCCGGGGGCGCCCATCGTGGAGACCGCCACGACACGGGTGACCTGCTGGGGGCGCGCCGCGGCCAACGCCAGCGCGACGGCACCGCCCATCGAGTGACCCACCACGGCGTAGCGCTGCACACCGAGGGCGTCCATCAGGCCGGCGGCCTGCTCCGTCCACAGCCGTAGCCCACCCCTGGAGCCCGCCGGGACCGGTGTGCGGCCGAACCCCGCCTGGTCGGGAGCCACCAGGCGCCAGGACGGGCCGAGCGCCTGCGCGGTCGCCGCCCAGGCTCCGGACCCGGTCGTGCCGGGTCCGGAGCCGTGCAGCATCAGCACCGCCGGCCCGGTGCCGCACTCCAGGACGTGGACGGGGGAACCGTCGACCACGACGGTCCGACGTGTCGTCACCGGGGCAGACCAGCTGCGCTCATGCCGATGCGGGACTGACGGACTTCGAGAAGACCTCCATCATCGCCCGGCCGAACTGCGGCATGTCGGGCCAGCCCCGGCAGGAGACGAGGTTGCCGTCCACGACGTCGGGAGCGTCGATGACCGTCGCGCCCGCGTTCTCCATGTCACCGGTGATGGGCGGGAAGCACGCCGTCTTCCGGCCCTTGAGCAGCCCGTAGACCGCCGGCACCTGCGCGCCGTGGCACACCAGCGCGATGGGGAGGTTGCGCGCGAAGAAGTGCTCGGTGATGCGCCTGACGTCGGCGTCGACCCGAATCCACTCCGGAGCACGTCCGCCGGGGATGATCAGGGCGTCGTAGCGTTCGACGTCGACGTCGGCCCAGGGCACGTCGACCGGCAGCTTCCGGCCGTTCTTCTCCACGTAGGCGTCGGAGTTGGGGTCGAACTCGTGGATGACCAGTTGCACGTCACGCATCGTCCGGGACGAGACGTCGACGTCCCAGCCGCCCTCCTGCACGCGGTAGTAGGGATACATGGTGTCGAGTTCTTCGGCGGCGTCGCCGGTCAGGAGCAGCGCTCTGGGCACCTGCTTCTCCTCGCATCTGGGACGGGTGGGAGGATTCGATCAGATCCGATCTGATCCGATCGCGTTAGCATCGCTCGACCCGGCCGACCCGTCAAGCCTCTACCGCCACTCCATTCACCTCGGTGACCTCATCGAACAATCGGCGGAAACGTTCGCCGGAGCGCAGGATGTGCCGGCGCATCGCGTAGGCGGCGGCGTCGGGGTCACGCGCGGCGATCGCCGCCACCACGTCCTCGTGCTCGGCCATGGCCAGGTGGGTGACCTGGGTGTCGTGGTGCAGCCGGAAGAGGTGCACGTGGCTGTGCAGGCGCGCGAGCGCCTCCCGGATGACCTGGTTCTCCGCGCTCAGGGCGACGAGATCGTGGAAAGCGGCGTCGCGCAGCCCGAAGGCACCGTACGCCGCGGGCCCGCTGCCCCCCTCCAACTCCGCCATCTCCTCCAGCATCCGCCGCAGACCGGCCACCTGCTCGACGGATGCGCGTTCGGCGGATCGGCGTGCCGCTGCCGGTTCGAGGAGCAGGCGGACCTCGAGCATGTCCTCGAACCGGTGCCGGGTGATCTGGGGAGGGATGCGGTAGCCGGCGTGCGGCACACGCACGACCAGACCCTCGGCCTCCATGCGGTTCAGGGCGTCCCGGATCGGCGTCTGCGAGACCCCGAGCTCTCGCGCCAGGACGTCGATCGTGACGCGGGAGCCCGGTTCGATCCGTAGCGACATCAGCTGTCCGAGCAGCGTGTCGTACACCTCGTCGGCAAGCCGGCCGCCGGCTCTCGCCGGCGACGTCCCGTTCGTCACGGCCCTCCGGCCCCGCGGGGTCATCGCTTCGTCGTCCATTGAGACCTGAGGTCCTCTCTTACGCCTTCGGGAACCTGTTGACATCAGTCACCACACTGCGACATGCTGACGCCCCCACCGGATCGTATAGGAAAAGCGACCGGCGTCCGCCATCCTGCACCATCGCGGAAGCTCCCGCCATCGCCCCACTTCGATCACGTGCAGCTCCATGATCATGCTCGACACGCTGCTCGGTCCCGCACCTGGCAGCGGGGACCACGGGTCTTCCCGGCAGCGGGAGGACCCGGCACATCGCGGCGCACCCGTGACGCCGCTGCGCGGGTCATTCCCGCGCCGGCCCGGCGGCACACCCGAACAACCAGCAACTGCTCGGCGAAGCACATAGCGAGGCCTAGAAGTCCGAACCCAGAAGGCAGGCTTGACGATGCGATATCTGAAGCGAACAGGACGGACATCCCTTCGCGGTCGAAAGGTCCAACTCGCGACGGCAGCCATGCTGCTGGTGGCCACGACCGTGACCGCGTGTGGCGACAGCAAGGACGACGGCGGGAAGGCCAGCGCCCCGAAGGCACCGGCGACCGTCCCGGAGCTCACCAAGGACCCGCTGACCCTCAGCTTCATCTGGTTCGACTGGCCGCCCGCCAAGGCGCTGGAGGACTTCGCGAACGCGGAGTACAAGAAGGAGCGGCCGAACACCACCATCAAGGTCAACACCGTGCCGAACGCGAACTGGCACGACGCGATGTTCACCCAGTTCGCCGCGCGCAAGACCGACTTCGACATCGCGATCCTGGACTCGCAGCACATCGGCGAAGCGGTGACGAACGGCAACATCCTCGACCTCACCGACTTCGTCAAGAGCAACATCGAGGTCGCCGCCTACGACCCGTACCTCCTGGCGGCCTACGGCCAGTTCCCGCAGGCGGAGACCGGCAAGCGCGACGAGAACGCCAGCCTGTACGGGCTGCCGCTGCTCGGCGACACCTGGACGATGATCTACCGCAAGGACCTGATCGGCGACAAGCCACCGCAGACCTGGGACGAGATGATCTCAGTCGCCGCGAAGTGCCAGACGGACAACCCCGGCGTCAGCGGCCTGGCCTTCCACCAGGCCAACGGCTCCGACGCCGCGGCCGTCACCTACAACACGGTCAACGGCGTCTACGGCGGCAACCTCTGGGACGCCAAGACGCGCAAGATCGACGGCGTTCTCAACGACGCCGCCGGCCAGGAGGCGATGGACGTCCTGGTCAACAAGATGAAGCCGCTGACCGCCAAGGGCTCCGGCAACTGGTTCATCGACGAGGTGAACGCGGCGGTCGCCCAGGGCAAGGCGTGCATCGCGTTCAACTGGATCGCCGCGAGCGGCGGTCTGCTCGATCCGAAGCAGTCGACGCTCGGCACCACCCGGGAGCAGATCCTCGACAAGCTGGGCTTCGCCACCCTGCCGAGCCAGAAGACGAACCTGGTCCCGCTCGGCGGCATGGGAATGCACGTGTCGGCCTACTCCGCCAGCGCGAACCAGGCCGAGGCCCTCAACTTCATGAAGTGGTTCGAGCAGGCCGACATCCAGAAGAAGTGGGCCGCGGCCGGTGGGGTGCCGTCGCGTACGGACGCGATCCAGTCACCCGAGTTCCTCAACGCCGGGCCGTTCAACAAGGTGTACGCCGACTCGGTGCCCCGGATGCGGGACATGTGGAACGTGCCCGAGTACGCGCGTCTGGTCGACATCGAGAACACCAACGTCAACGCGGCTCTCAACGGCGCGAAGAAGCCGAAGGAAGCGCTCGACGACATCGCCAAGGAGCAGCAGGCGGTGCTCGACTCCAGCAACCGCAAGGGTGGCGGCGGGCTGTGAAAGACCCCGTACCTGTGGAAACCGATCAGCTCGGGCGGGTGGCGTCGGCGACGTCACCCGCGCCGGGTCGGTCCCTGCGGCTGAGTGACCGCTGGCTCGCCGTGCTCTTCATCTCCCCCGCACTGCTGCTGTTGCTCGGCATGTCGGTGTTCCCGCTGCTGTGGTCGCTGTACCTGTCCTTCACCGACTACTCGGCCACCCGTGGCGGGCCCGCCGAGTTCATCGGGTTCGGGAACTACACCGCCATCCTGACGTCGGCGCAGGTCCACCAGCGGGCCCTGACGACGCTGATCTACGTGATCGGCGCGGTCGGCCTGCAGACCGTGCTCGGCTTCACCATCGCCTACCTGATCTCCCGGCGGACGCACGGGCGCGGAGTGTTGACCACGCTCTTCCTCATTCCGATGATGCTGTCGCCGGTCGTGGTCGGGCTGTTCTGGCGCTTCATGCTCGACGCGCAGTTCGGCGTGGTCAACAGCATGCTCGGCTCGCTCGGCCTGGGCCAGGTGGAGTGGCTCACCCGGCAGCGGACGGCGTTGGTGTCCCTGATCGTGGTCGACACCTGGCAGTGGACGCCGTTCATCATGCTCATCGCGCTGGCCGGCCTCAGTGCGGTGCCCAAGTACCTGTACGAGGCCGCCTCGATCGACCGGGCGTCGGAGTGGTTCAAGTTCCGCACGATCACCCTTCCGCTGGTGTGGCCGCTGCTCCTCATCGCCGTGATGTTCCGGGGCATCGAGGCCTTCCGGTTGTTCGACCTCGTCTACATCCTGACCAACGGCGGCCCGGGTGTCTCCACCGAGACGTTGTCGTTCCACGTCTACAAGGTCGCGTTCCTGGGCTTCAACACCGGTACCGCCTCGGCGTACGGAATCCTCATGATCCTCGTCGTCATCGTCCTCACGCAGCTCTACCTGCGCTACCTGAACAAGCTCAAGGAGGGCTGATGGCCGTCTCCGTCGACGAGGCCGTGTCCACAGGTCCTACCCGGGACCACACGCCCCCCGCACGCCGCCTGGGCGGCCGGGGCCGCTCCGGGGTGGAGGTCGCGCTGCTGGTCCTGCTGGCGGTGGTGATGCTCTTTCCGGTGCTGTGGATGATCGAGACGTCCATCAAGGAGAACCGGGACGTCTACGCCATCCCCGCCAAGTTCTTCGGCTTCACGGTCACCCTCGAGCATTTCAAGGACGTGTTCGTCGCACCCGGCGGCGGTCGCTCGGCGCTTTCCGTCGCGTTCCTCAACTCCGCCGTGGTCGCCGGGGTCTCCACGGTGTTGGCCACCGTCCTGGGCGTCCCGGCGGCCTGGGCCTACTCACGCTTCGCCGTGAAGGCCAAGAAGGACCAGTTGTTCTTCATCCTCTCCACCCGCTTCATGCCGCCCGTGGTGGTGGTGATCCCGATCTTCCTGATGTACCGCCAGGTCGGGCTCATCGACAGCAAACTCGGCCTGATCCTCATCTACGCCGCGTTCAACGTCCCGTTCACGATCTGGATGATGAAGGGCTTCGTCGACGAGGTGCCCGCGGAGTACGAGGACGCCGCCATGCTCGACGGCTACACCCGCCTCCAGGCGTTCTGGCGGTTCACCCTTCCCCTGCTCGTGCCCGGCATCGCCGCGACGGCGGTGTTCGCCCTCATCTTCTCGTGGAACGAGTTCGTGTTCGCCATCTTCCTCACCTCAAGCGACGGCGTGCGGACGGCGCCACCCGCCATCGCCGGGCTCATCGGGGGCACCACCACGGACTGGGGCCTCGTCGCCGCCGCCTCCGTGGTGTTCGCCCTGCCGGTGCTCGTCTTCGCCTATCTGGTCCGCAAACACCTCATCGCCGGTGTGACGCTCGGGGCGGTGCGACGCTGATGGCGGGCATCGAGGTGACCGCGCTGCACAAGCGCTACCCGGACGGGACGGTCGCGGTCGAGCACGTGGACCTGTCCATCGGCGACGGCGAGCTGTTCGTGATGCTCGGCCCCTCCGGGTGCGGCAAGACGACCACCCTGCGGGCCATCGCCGGCCTGGAGCGGCAGACGTCGGGCGACATCCGCATCGGTGACACGCTGGTCAACGACCTGCCGCCCGCCGAGCGCGACATCGCCATGGTGTTCCAGTTCTACGCCCTCTACCCGCACCTGAAGACCCGCGACAACCTGGCGTTCCCGCTGCGGGCCGAGGGACTGCCCAAGGCGGAGGTGCAGGAGCGGGTCGCCGAGGCCGCCCGGCTGATGCGGCTCGGTCCGCTGCTGGACCGGCGACCGCGCCAACTCTCCGGCGGGGAGCAGCAGCGCGTCGCGCTCGCTCGCGCCCTGGTGCGACGACCCCGCGCATTCCTGATGGACGAACCCCTCACCAACCTGGACGCGGAGCTGAGGGCGGACATGCGCACCGAGATCAAGCACCTGCAGGGAGAGTTGGGGGCGACGATGGTCTACGTCACCCACGACCAGATCGAGGCGATGTCGCTCGGTCACCGGATCGCCATCCTCAACAAGGGCCGCGTCGAGCAGATCGGCACCCCGCTGGAGGTCTACGACCGCCCGGCGAGCCTCTTCTGCGCCGCGTTCATCGGCTCCCCGCCGATGAACCTCATCGACGTCGAGGTGGCCGACGGGAAGCTGCGGGGGCAGGGCGGGCTGGTCCTCACCCCGCCGCCGGGCCTTTCGCGCGACCGCCGCCTGGTGGCGGGCGTCCGGCCGGAGTCGCTGGAGGTCACCGCACCCGGGGCGGAGCGCTCGGTCGCTGCCCGGGTGGTCTCGGCGGAGTGGCTGGGCGACGAGATCATCTATGTGGTCGACCACGGCGGCGGGCGCGACCTTCGGGTTCGGATGCCACCGACGGTCCGGTTCACCGCTGACGCATCGGTCGGACTACGGCACACCGGCGGCACCCCGGTGGTCTACGACGTGAGCACGGAAGAGCTGGTGGCCTGATGGGAACCGTGGCAGTGCAGGGGCTGTGCAAGTCCTTCGGCAAGGTCCAGGCCCTGGACGGGGTGACGCTTGACGTGCCGGACGGCTCGTTCTTCGTCGTGCTCGGGCCCTCCGGGGCAGGCAAGACGACGACCCTGCGCGCGATCGCCGGCCTGGAGAAGCTCGACGCCGGGTCGGTGCACCTCGACGGGCGGGATGCGACAGCTGACACCCCGGCCGCACGTGACCTGGCCATGGTCTTCCAGAACTACGCGCTCTATCCGCGGCACACGGTGTACGAGAACATCGCGTCGCCGCTGCGGGCCCGCCGCTGTTCGTCGACCGAGATCGCCGCCGCCGTCGAGCGGATGTCGAAGCTGCTGCACATCGAACGTCTGCTGCAGCGTCGCCCCGCGCAGTTGTCGGGCGGTGAGATGCAGCGCGTCGCCCTGGCCCGGGCGCTGGTCCGCAGTCCGCGGGCGTTCCTCATGGACGAGCCGCTGACCAACCTCGACCTCAAGCTCCGCGTCGAGATGCGCACCGAGCTCACCCGCATCCACCGCAGCCTCGGCGCGACCTTCGTCTACGTGACGAACGACCAGGTCGAGGCGCTGTCCATGGCCGACCAGGTGGCGATCCTCAAGGAGGGGACCGTGCAACAGGTCGGAACACCGACCGAGGTGTACGAGCGTCCCGCCAACCAGTGGGTCGCGGGATTCGTCGGGAGCCCGCCGATCAGCCTGCTCGCCTGCCGCGCCGAGGGAGATCGTCTGGTCGGTGCGGAGGGCTGGACACTGCCGCGGCCCCGGTGGACCACGGCTGAGGACGGTCGTGCGCTGCTGCTGGGTCTGCGCGCGGAGGACCTGTCCGTCGAGCAGCGGGGGGACGCGTCGTTGCCGGGAGAGCTCTACGGGCTCGAACCGCTCGGTGACCGCACGGTGGTCGACGTCCGGGTGGGGACGACGATCCTCAAGGTCAAGGCACGACCCACAGTCACCGGTACGCCGGGCGAACGGCTGCAGGTCACCGTCGACCTGGACCGCGCGCACCTCTTCGACGCGGACACCGGGTTGTCGCTGTCCGAGGCTGGGCGGTAGCCGCGCCGGGCGGTGACGGTGCGCTGCGCCCGCAGGTGGCCCGAGAAGACGGTCGGTGGGCGGGGCGTCGTCCTGCCCATCACCGAGAAGATCGCAGGAGGCGACGCAATGAGTGACCCGATGGACGTCCTGCCCCCCGAGTACCGGCGGCTCCGGATCGGCGACGCCTGGCGCGACGCCGCGAGCGGCGCCACCTTCGCCGTCGAGGACCCGGGGACCGGCAAGACCATCGCCGAGGTGGCGGACGCCGACGTCGTCGACGGGCTCGCCGCCCTGGACGCGGCGAGCACGGCGATGCCGGGGTGGGCGGCGACCCCGCCACGGAGACGGTCGGAGTTGTTGACCGCGACGTACCGGGCGCTGACCGAGCGATCCGAGGAGATCGCCCGGCTGATCACGCTCGAGATGGGAAAGCCGCTCGCCGAGGCGCGGGGCGAGGTCGCCTACGGCGCCGAGTTCTTCCGCTGGTTCGCCGAGGAGGCGGTACGTGTCGAGGGGCGCTACAGCACCGCCCCCGCCGGTGGATACCGCATCCTCACCGTGCCGAAGCCGGTCGGGCCGTGCGTCTTCGTGACGCCCTGGAACTTCCCGTTGGCGATGGGTGCCCGCAAGATCGCTCCCGCGCTGGCCGCGGGCTGCACGACGATCACCAAGCCGGCGGGCCAGACGCCACTCACCATGCTGCTCCTGGCCCGCATCATGGAGGAGGTCGGCGTCCCCCCGGGTGTCGTCAACGTGGTCACCACCAAGCGTTCCGGCGACGTGGTCTCCGCACTGCTCGCCGACGCTCGGACCCGCAAGCTCTCGTTCACCGGGTCGACCGAGGTCGGGCGCGTGCTGCTCCGGCAGGCCGCGGACACCGTACTGCGTACCTCGATGGAACTGGGCGGCAACGCGGCCCTGATCGTGTGTGCGGACGCCGACCTGGACGTCGCGGTCGACGGCGCCATGGTGGCCAAGATGCGCAACATCGGGGAGTCCTGCATCGCGGCCAACCGGATCTACGTCGAGGAACCGGTGCGCGAGGAGTTCACGGCGCGCTTCGCCGAGCGGATGGCCGCGCTGTCGGTGGGCCACGGTCTCGACGACGGCGTGGACGTCGGGGCGTTGATCGACGAGGCCTCGGTCACCACGATCGGCGAACTCGTCGCCGACGCGGTCGATCGCGGCGCCCGGGTCCTGGTGGGCGGCGAACGTCCGGACGGGCCGGGCCACTTCTACCCGCCCACCGTCCTCGTCGACGTGCCCGACGACGCGCGGATGCTGCGGGCGGAGATCTTCGGCCCGGTGGCGCCGATCATCCCGTTCACGTCCGACGACGAGGTGCTGGCGAAGGCCAACGACACCGAGCACGGCCTGGTCGGCTACGTCTTCACCCGTGACCTGCAGCGGGCGATCCGGTTCACCGAGGGGCTGGAGACGGGGATGGTCGGCGTCAACCGTGGCCTGATCTCGGACCCGTCAGCTCCGTTCGGCGGCGTGAAGCAGTCCGGGATCGGCAAGGAGGGGTCGCACGAGGGGATCCTCGAATACCTCGACCTCACCTACGCGGCGATCGACCTACCGTGACCGGCCTGCCGCTCCGAGCACCCGCCCACCACATCGCCGCCGACGTTCCGAAAGAGGCACCGACATGCTTGAGACCGTCCGCGGACCACGCCAACTGATCGTGGGCGAAGGGGTCTCGCAGAACATCCCGCGAGTGGTGGCCGAGAGTGGCTCACGGGTCCTCATCGTGACCGACAAGGTTCTTCTGGGGCAGCCGGGCGTGGCCGAGATCGTGGCCGCCGTGCGGGAGAAGGTCGACGTCGTCGGGGTGTTCTCCGACGCGACTCCGGACGTGCCACTCACCGACGTCGCCCTGGCCGTCTCGGCCGCCGCCGAGGTGGACGCCGACGTGATCCTCGCCGTCGGGGGTGGCACGGTGATCGACCTGGCCAAGATCGTCGGGGTCATCCGGCGCCACGGCGGGACGCCGCGCGACTTCTACGGCGAGTCGAGGGTGCCGGGCCCGACGATTCCGCTCGTCGCGGTCCCGACGACGTCCGGCACCGGCTCCGAGCTCACACCCGTCTCGGTGTTGACCGACCCGGACCGCGAGCTGAAGGTGGGGGTCTCCAGCGTCCACATCGTGCCCGACTTCGCGATCGTCGACCCCGAACTCACGTACACCTGCCCCGCGACGGTCACCGCCCACTCCGGCATCGACGCGTTCTGTCACGCGGTGGAGAGCTACACCGCGCGACCCCGGGCCCACGGCCCGCGCGACCCGGTGGAGCAGGTGTTCCTCGGCCGCAACCCGATCACCGACCACTACGCGCTCCTGGCCGCGGAGCGGATCGCCCGTAGCCTACGTCGGGCTGTCGCCGACGGCGGCGACACGGAGGCACGCGCGGACATGTCCTACGGGTCCATGCTCGCCGGGCTCGCCTTCTCCCACGCGGGCAACGCGGCCCCACACGCCCTCCAGTACCCCATCGGCGCAGCCACGCACACGCCGCACGGCCTGGGCGTCGGGCTGCTCCTGCCGTACGCGCTGGACGCGGCCAGGGACGCCATCGCCGACCGGTTGGCCATCCTCGCCGGAGTGTGCGGGCTCGACGTCGGCGACGCCTCGGACGCCGAGGCCGCGGACGCGTTCCTCACCTGGCTCGACGGGCTCCTCGTCGACATCGGCATCCCGCCCACCCTGGCGGACATCGGCGTGGCACGCGCCGACCTCCCGCGCTTCGCGGAGATGGCCAGTGGCGTCACCCGCCTGATCCAGAACCACCCGGGCCCGACCGACACCGCCAGCCTGACCGCGATCCTCGAGGCGGCCTGGACCGGGGACCGGACCCGACACGTCCCGACCGCGAGCCGGGGTCGGTGACCGGCGCGCGGTGACGCTTCGGCGTACCTCCGCGATGTCGGCCACTACAGTGGCCCCTCATGACCACACGTCCGCCTCTCGCCGAGCAATTCGACCTGCAGCCGCATCCCGAAGGCGGATGGTTCAGGGAGACCTACCGGTCCGCTGTCACGTTCGAGCCTGATGGCTACCCGGGCAGCCGGGCCACCGCGACGGCGATCCTCTTCCTTCTCGAGCCGGGTGAGTCGTCGGCCTGGCACACCGTGCGGTCGGACGAGATGTGGTTCTGGCATTCGGGTGGGCCGCTGGCGCTGACCGTGGGAAGGGACAGTCGGCCGATGATCCTGAGTGCCGAGCGCCCGCAGATCCTGGTCCCGGCGGGCGAGTGGCAGTCGGCGAAACCGGCGGGCGACGAGCACGTCCTCGTCAGTTGCGTGGTGACTCCCGGCTTCGACTTCGCCGACTTCACCATGCCGTGAGGACCCTCCAGGGCGTCCGCCGGGCCCTTCTGTCTCAGTCGCTTACGCCTGCCGGTCGGCCCGGCCGTGCACCGAATCTCCCGGTGTGAGCAACCCTGTTGCCTAACGTGGTAGCTAACAGCGTTAGCCAGGTGAGACGGAGCGAGCCATGAGCACGACCATCAGCACCACGATCGACATCGCCGCCAGTCCGCAAACCGTGTGGGAGGTCCTCACCGACTTCGCCGCCTACCCGGACTGGAACCCGTTCATGCGCCGCATCGAGGGCACCCCTCAGGTCGGCACCAAGCTCGTCGTGCACCTGAGCCCACCCGGGGGAGGCGGCATGACCTTCAAGCCCACCGTTCTGGTTGCTGACCCGGGCCAGGAACTGCGCTGGCTCGGCAAGCTCGGCTTCGGTGGACTGTTCGACGGGGAACACTCGTTCGTCCTCACCGCCAACGCCGACGGGACCACCCACCTGGTCCACGGCGAACGCTTCTCGGGAATCCTCGTCGCCCTGTTCAAGGGCACACTGAAGAACACACACGCCGGGTTCGATGCCTTCAACGACGCACTCAAGCAGCGTGTCGAGTCGGCCCACCCCCCTCGATGACGGCGGTCACGCCGGACCTGCTCCTGAAGGATCCGATCCTCGACCTGCCTGCTGAGCTTCGGGCACCGCGGGCGTCCACAGAAGGGGGCATCGACGCATTTCGTTGACCCGACGGCACCCCCGTAGTTAGCGTTAACACGCCCGAAACCCGTCCCGGTCAAGGAGGATCCATTGAGACTGCGACAGCGGAGACCACGCCTCGGGCCGAGTCGGAAGGGTAGCGGTGTCGCGGTCCTGGCACTCGGTGCGCTCCTCTCGGTCTCGTTCGCGGCGACGCCCTCGTACGCTGCGGAGGAGCAGCTCGACGAGGGCCTGGTGCACCACTTCGCCCTCGACGAGACCAGTGGGACGACGTTGGTCAACTCGGGTAGCGCGGGCGCGGCGGCGAACGCCACGCTCGTCAATCCCGAGAAGGCGACCTTGACCGGCGAAGGGGTCAGATTCAACCCCGACTCCTACGAGGGCGCCCTCGACGGCGCTTACGTGGCGCTGCCGAACGACATCACCGCCGGCATGTCCAACCTCACGGTCGACTACGACGTGTGGGTCGACCCGGCGAACGTCGGCGAGCACCAGATGTGGGGTTTCGGCCGTAAGTCCGGCTCGTGCGACGTCGACACCGGCGCCGAGGGCTCCATCTTCGCGTCGAACACCCAGCGGTTCCGCGTCGCGGTGGGTCCGGCGAACCTCCAGCAGAACCGGGTCCGCATGCGCGAGGGAGCGTGGACCCATGTCACCTACACCCAGTCACTGAACTCGGACGGAACGAGCTGGACCGGCCGGCTCTACCTCGACGGTGTGCCGCACGCGACGTCGACGAACCTGACCACGGCGCCGTCGGTGAACGCCGCGGGGACCAACTGCAACTTCCTCGGCCGCTCGCAGACATCGGGCCACTACTCGTTCCGCGGAACGATCCGCGACTTCCGGGTGTACGACCGGGCGGTCGGTCTCGACGAGACACTCACCCTGGCGGAGAAGACCGTCTCCGACGGCGTTCGCGCCGACGCCGCGGCCATCGACCTCGGCCGGACCAGTGCGGTGGTACGCGACATCGTCCTGCCCAAGGTGGGCTCCGTGGCCGGCTCGGCGATCACCTGGACGAGTTCGGACCCGTCGGTCGTCGAGGTCGACACCCCGCCGGCCGTCCCCAGCGCACGCAAGGTCGCGGTGACCGGCAGGATCACCCGGCCCGCGCAGGGGCAGCCGGACGCGACAGCCACGCTCACGGCGACCGTCCGCAAGGGCGCCCAGGAGGTCACCACACGGGAGATCCCCGTGGTGGTGAAGGCCGAGTTCGACGATGCGCAGTCGGTCGACCGGGACGCCTTCGACCTGACCCTGGATGCCACCGACGACGTACGCGGAAACCTCGACCTCACCGCCGAGGGCGAGTTCGGATCCACGATCACCTGGAAGTCGACCACCCGCCTCATCACCCCGACGGGTGAGGTCACCCGCCCGGCCTTCGGCCGCGCTGATGTCGCCGCCACCCTGACGGCGACCGTCACCAAGGGCAAGGCGTCGCAGAAGAAGTCGTTCCCGGTGACCATCGCCGCCATGCCGCGTTCGGAAGAGTACGAGCGGTACTTCATGGGGTACTTCAAGGGAGAGGGCATCGCCGACGGCGAGCAGATCATGTTCGCCACATCCAACGGCAACACCGCTCTGGACTGGACCGGTCTGACCGGAGGACGGCCGTCCCTCATCTCCCAACTGGGCGACCAGGGGCTTCGCGACCCGCACATCGTCCGCTCCCCCGACGGCGACACGTTCTACATGATCGCCACCGACCTGAACTGGTACGACCAGGGCGGGTACGCCATCAACGACACCCAGTACATCGAGGTGTTCGAGTCGCACGACCTGGTGAACTGGACCCCTCAGCGGCACGTGAAGGTCGCGCCCGACAACGCGGGCAACGCCTTCGCACCGGAGTCGCTGTGGGTCGAGGAACTCGGCGCGTACGTCGTGTTCTGGGCCCAGTCGCTGTGGGACGACCCGGTGAACCGCACCGGTCAGGGGAACGCGCAGATGTGGTACGCCACGACGCGAGACTTCAAGACGTTCTCCGCTCCCCAGGTCTGGCAGGATCCCGCCCCGCTGTCGCGCATCGACACGACCGCGATCCGGGTCGGCGACCACTACTACCGGGTGACCAAGAACGAGGCCGGCAACCAGGGCTCGGACATCTTCTCGGAGAAGCACACCGACTTCCTGGACAGCGACATCGACAACTGGACGCTGGTCGCGCCGGCTCTGGGCCGCACGACCTGGGTCGCCAACCAGGGGTACGAGGGGCCGGTCATCTTCGAGGCCAACCCCGGTGACACCGCCTGCCCCGGCCAGTTCTACCTCTGGGGCGACCGGTACACGAACGGTGGGGGGTACCAGGCCGCCTGTCACGAGAACATCGAGGCTCCGACGTGGAACGCCAAGGCGATCACGATGACCAACGCGGGTGTCGTCCGTCCGCGTCACGGCACCGTGATCCCGCTGACCGTTCGCGAGTGGAACGACATCCGCGGTATCCCGAACAGTGATGTCACCACCACCACCGAGGTGGCCGTCGAGCCGTACGCGAGGGGGGCCCAGACGACCAGGGCCACCGTGACGGTCGCGGCAGCGGACGGGTTCGAGACCGGCGGTCAGGTACGGGTCAGCGTCGGCTCGTGGTCGAAGCTCGCCTACCTGAACGACGGCGCGGCGACCGTCACGCTGCCGACGGGTCTGCCCGCGGGTGCCCGGACGGTGACGGCCGAATACCTCGGCTTCGACTACCTGAAGGCGTCGGAGGGTACGGCGTCGTTCGAGGTGCCCTCCGGCCCGGCCGCCGTCAAGGTCAAGGCGAAGGCCTCGCCGGCGTCGGTCGTCCGCGGGGACACGTTCAGGTTGACCGTGACCGTCGGGCCGGCGGGCGGGCGGAAGCACGCTCCGACCCCGACCGGCGAAGTCACCGTCACCTTCGGCGGCACCGCGCACGTCGTGCCACTGGCACACGGTAAGGCGGTCGTCGAACTGCAGACCGCCGATCTGCGGCCGGGGGCCTACCGGGTCCACGTCGCCTACTCCGGCAACCCGACCTACCGGCCCCACGCCGCCGACTACCAGACGTTGACGGTACGGAAGGCGGGATAGGCACCCGAGGAGACGCGTGGCAGTAGTGGGCGGGCGAGATCGATCTCGCCCGCCCACTGTGTCAGTGAGGCGGCGTCGGCGGCCCCGGCTCGTCAGGGCAGGCTGCGGCGCAGGATGTAGTTGAGGCCGAACTCCGTCTCGGTGGAGCGGACGTCGACGTAGCCGAGCCGACGGTAGAAGTCGTGCCCGGTGATGCTCGCTCCGGTCTCCATGTGGTCGTAGCCGTCGATCGCCGCCAGCGCCTCGACGTGGCGCATGAGGAGCCGCCCGATGCCGCGACCGGCGACCCGTGGGTGCACGAACATGGTGTAGACCTTGTCGCCGTCGCGGGAGACGGTGCCGACGATCCCGTCTTCCTCTGCGACGAACATCTGCCGTCGGATCGCGAGTTCCCTGATGCGTTGCTCGGTGAAGTGGTCGCACATCCGCTCGATGACCTCGCTCGGATAGTCGCGACTGTTGACCTCACGCAGGCAGCGTTCGATGAGGCCCGCCACAGCCGGGGCATCGGCGCTGTCGAACGGTCTGATCGTCGCCATCGATCCATCCTGCCTGCGGTCGGCGTCGTCGGCGGATGTGTGCCGAACAACGTCACGTCCACCCGTTACCTGTGCACCGCCAGGGCGGTCAGCGGCAGATGAGGATGCCTACCCGTTCAGCTCAGGCAGCGTCGAACCATGGCTTGCCGGCCGCCCAGTGCCGAACCCACCCGACGAACCCCGACGCCCCGGTGGTGTGGCCGAACTCCGCCCCGAAGGGCATCGCCCCCTCGCCGCTGATGTTCCAGATGTGCCCGCGATGCGGTCCGGTCACGACGAGATGCCAGTACATCCCGCAGCCGTCTGTGCCGAGCACGACCGAGCCGTGGTCGAAGACGGCATCGAACAGCGGCTCGATCTCCTCCGACGGGCGGGTGTCCTCCTCCCACAGCCACGCCTGAGTCAGCGGAAACGGAGCCGCCAACTCGCGCACCGGGCGGTCGTCACCCCAGTCATCGGGCATCTCGGCCACCCCGAGAAGACCGAAGTCCGGTGGCCCGGAGAACGACCCGTCGGTGATCTCCGCGACGAAGGTCCGGTACGGCTCCGGCAGCACGATCCCGTGCTCCGCTTCGAAGGCGTACACGCCTGGCCAACCCAGGGCCGACTCACCGGCGTCGTCCACCAGGAAGACGGCGCGAAGGTCGGCGAGATCGGAGTCGGTGTTCGCGTTCATGACGCGTAGTCGTACCACGATGGATCCGGCGGTGCGCGGTAGGCCCGGCCCGACCGCCGGCACAGGTGGCCCACCAGCGCGGACAGTGGCCGAATCGGGCTGCCGGTACTACTGGCCGACATCACCAGTAGTGGCTGGGAGAGCGCGATTCGGCAAGCCGACGATGTCAGCCGGCTCATCGACCACATCGAAGCGGGCACATTCGAGTTCACTTTCGAGGATTAGCGGACGTCGGCGGGGGGTGTGTTCGCCATCGACGGAACCCGCAACGGCAGCCTCGATGCCGTCCACGACATCCGCCGCAGTGGCTTCGGCACCATCTGCCCATCCTGTGCTCCGACCACGGACGGATCCGCAAGTGACGTTCCAGCGGCTAGAGCGCGGAGATGGCGGTGAGGGCTCGTTCTTGCCGAGCTAGCGCGCGTATCACGTTCAGGGATCCGTGTCGCCAGGCCGCGAGGCTGCTCAGCAGCTGGATCGTCGCTTCAGTCGCTGTCGCCGGCATCGGTGGCGTCGGCAAGCCGAGGCTGACTGCCAGGTCGTCGGTGTGTACGACCAGCTCCATGACCCGGGTCAGCAGGAAGTCATCGACCTTCAGGCCCCAGTCGCCGAGGTCCACGATGCGGTCGGGTGATTGCGCTGCCACAGTGGCGCGCAACTCGGCTATCGCGGCATCGACCGCGTCCGCCAGCTCCCTGGGGGTCGTCACTGCAGCTGTCTGCTCGCTGCGGCGCCGGATGTCGATGTTGTCGGCACTATCCACGCCTGAGGTCACCCAGGCGTTGCCGGTGAAGTGCTCCAACACCGGGATCGCCGATTCTCCTGCCGGCGCGGCGAGGAACGTCACGGTCTGAGTGACCTGGTTGGCCAGATGGCGGGCGAGGCCAGCGGTGGAGAAGTCCGGCAGTGCGCTCGGCGAGGACCATCGGGCGGTCAGCATCGGATCGCGCAGCAGGGCCGTCGCGGCCTCGGCGGCGCCCAGGAACGCGGGTCGGATCATCGAGTGCACGATATGCGCGCACAGGAAGCCTTGTCACCTCCGCACCCGTCGGCGAGGAGCGGCTCACGGTGCGAGTGCGTGGTCATCACCGGCAGATCAGGATGGCGGCTTGCGCTGGCGGCCGGGGAACATGGAGGCCATGGGGCACAGGTCCGCCAGGTGGGCATGGTCGAAGGTCAGCACGATTCACGGTGTCCGTGATGGGGACGCTGTCACCTGTGCCGGCGTGATCTTCTCCTACCGGTACCGGCTCTACGCGCCCTCCGACAGGCTCTACGAGCGCTGCGTCGGCCTGGCGTGGTGCTCGAGCTGCCGCGAGTACTCCGCTGCCACGGTGTTCGTGCCGCGGAACGAGGATCTCTGGGAGCCGCTTGCCGAGCTGCCGACGCCCGAGCGTGAGAGGCTGGTTCGCAGCGAGGTGAAGCTGCTCGACCACCTCGATCGCCTCGTCCGGCGAGGAATCCGACCGGCAGACCAGCCGTGAGCGAGCCGGGCGCATACCGGGTCGGAGGCTGCGCGGTCGTCCGGCAGACGCAAGGTGCTGACGTTCTCCTGTGGTTACGCTTTCGGGTCCCAGTCCGCGAGCCGCTCCATCGGCTCGGTGTCGCCGGTGGTCGCCAGGTCGTCCAGCGGAAGGCGCTCGTAGAAGTAGAGGACCAGGTCGCTTGCGGTGCCCCGCATCGCCATGTCACCCGGCTCCGCGTCGGCGGCGAGGTCGTCGCAGCGGACACCCTCGGCGTTGAAGGTCAGACGCCATCCGTCGGACGAACACGTCGGCGGCCGGTCGGAGCGCGGGCTGTCGCGGACCTGGATCCTGCTCCCCTCGGGGGCGGTCTCGACCGCACCCGCTAAGGGGGCCGATCAGTGACTGTGTCGCAGACCCGTGCCTGGTCGCCCGACCGGCTGGCGAGCATCGCTGTGACGGCCTGCCGGCATCGCGTGCCACCGATCTCGGCGTACGAACCGCTAACTACGTAATTCTCGCCGATGGTGAGCCCTCGCCGTCTTGGCACGATCGCTTCTGCCGGGTGTGGATCGATCAGCTCGCTCATGCCCGGCGTTCCGATCGTCAGTGACCGCAGGAGGGCTTCACGATGGAGAACATGACGGACGCCGACGAGGCCGGCATCGTGTCGGCACCGGTGGTCAGCCGCCACAGCGTCACGGTGACCGCGTCGATGGACACCGTGTGGCGGATCCTCCCGGACATCGAGCGCACCGCCGAAGGGGCGACCGCCTCATGAAGAACAGTATGGTTGCCGCCGCGACGGCAGTGGTCGTGGCCGGCCTCGTGGGTGCCGCAGGTGCACCGGCTGGGGCCGAGGCCAGGCGCGATGGCGGCTCCGACCGCGCGACGGTGCGATGTGCGGGAAGGACCGTCGACACCACGGCGAAGATTCGCTACCGGACTGAGACGACGATCGACGCTCCGCTACGGACCATCTGGAACATCCAGACCGACGTGGAACGCTGGCCGTCGTGGCAGAGGCCGGTCCTCTCCAGCAAGCGGCTCGATCGCGGTCCACTGCGTCCCGGTTCATCGTTTCGATGGTCGACCTCGGTGCCCGAGACCGCGTTGAATCCCGCCACGACCCTCGTCGTCACGTCCACCGTCCGTCAGCTACAGCACCAGAAGTGCCTTCGGTGGGACGGCCCGGCGATCGGTGCGGGGCTGCGCATCGACGAGGGCGTTCACGTGTGGACGTTCACCGAGGTCGACGGTCGGGTTCTGGTGCGTACCGAGGAGACGTGGCGCGGTGACCAGGTGGAGCAGGACGTCGACTTCTCGACCGCGGCTCTCGCCGACGGTCTGAAGACGTGGCTGACGGAGCTGAAGACGCGGGCCGAACGGGAGTGTGAGCGGTCCCGGCGCTGACGCGATTCGACGGCCCCGCCGGTCTCGTGCCGCCGGGGCCGTTCGTCGCTCGGTCGGCCCGGCTTCGGTTGGTCGGCCCGATCGATGGTTTCGACAGCAGTGCACCGATCGGGTCGACCGCCACCGGGTCCGAAGTGGCACGCTTCTACGCGCGCAACTCGAACAGTTCGAGCTGGATGCCGTCTGGGTCACGTAGATAGAGGATCTTGGTTCCGGCCAGCGCCCCCGCTTCGACACCGTCGCCGTCCTGGAGCACGACCGGATCGGCGTTGACGTGCACGCCCCGCTCCACCAGGTCGCGGTGCGCCGCGTCGAGGTCGTCGACCTCGAAACACAGGTGCATCACCCCGACGTCGCAGTTGCGCCCGGTGAAGGGCCTCGGCTGCGGGTTGTCGTACTGGATGAGTTCCAAAAGCACGTTGTCACCGGCCAGCGCGAACGACGCTCGCATGGACGCGCTCTCGACCTCGACAACCGCACCGATCGCCGGGTTCGTCGCCGAGATCGTCACGCCATTCGGCGCGATGCCGAGGACGTCCTCGTACCACCGCACCGACCGCGCCAGATCACTGACCGGCACTCCGATGTGATTCATCCTGGTCACTCTGCTCATGATCCCCATCCTCAGGGGCAGCGCCACCACCGTGGAAGGCACAGATCTTCCGCGTACCGCTGGTACCACCCAGCTCTTCCGACATCGATGGCGGATCATGTTATTCATGAATGACCTCGGAGCGGCGCTGCGGGCCTGGCGGGATCGCACGGACCCGGCCGCGGTCGGTCTCACGAACGTCTCACCTCGCCGCGTCGCCGGGCTACGACGTGGCGAGCTGGCAGCACTGGCCGGTATCTCCCCCGAATACGTGGCACGCCTCGAACAGGGCCGGGCCGCCACACCATCGGCGCAGGTGTGCACCTCCCTGGCCCGCGCGCTACGACTCTCCGACGACGAGGAGGCGCACCTGATGCGCCTTGCCGGCTTCGCCGCGGCCCCGGACCGGATCCCCCGCCTGATCCCCAGCAGCCTGCACCGCGTCATCGACCACCTCGGCGACACCCCCGTCGCCGTCTACGACGCCGTCTGGCGGCTGCTGCACTGCAACCGGCTGTTCGCGGCCGTCTTCGGCGACCCCGCGGGCGCCACCGCCGACGACCGCAACGCCCTGATCGTCCAGTTCGAATCCCGAAACCCCCGAGTCCGTCAGACCGACACCGAGCGTGCCTACTTCGAGCAGTCGCTGGTGGCCGATCTACGCGCCACCAGCGCCCGCTATCCGAACGACCCCGACGTGGCGGCACTGGTCACGCGCATGGCCGGGAACGACAGGTTCTGCCACCTGTGGGCCCTCCGCGCGGTGGCCCATCACGAGAGCGCGCACAAGACCGCCGTACATCCGGACGTGGGCGCCATCCCACTGGACGCCAACGTCCTGACCACCCAGAACACCGACCTGCGCCTCGTCGTCCTCACTCCTCGGCCCGACACCGCCGCTCGCGAGCGGCTGGATCGACTGGTGTGACGACGCTGATCCGCGCCGAATCAGGGGTGTCCTAGAGCGCTGACCGGCACAGCCGACCCCAGTGCCGGGTCACGAGCCTCATCCACCTCAGCGCCCGGTCCGGCGTTGCTACCCGGTCACCGGCGGCCCGCGCCACTCCCGGCGAGGGCTGTCTCGCTAACGCAGACCTCTCTGCTGCCGGCGGGGGCCGACCCGGTCGCTTCCCCGGCCGGTCCGTCCTGGTGTGCGGCGAGTGGGGCGAGAGCATCGGGGTCGACGTCGACAGACCCCGCCTGCCGCGCTCCTGGCGGAGACACGAGCAGGCGGGGTCTGTCGTGGGCGACTATGCGGGCCGGGCACCCCGCCGCTGGGCAGGTCCGTCCGTCAGCACGAGTGGAACCACTTGTGGGAGTCGTAGTCGTTGTCGTTCATCCCGGCGTCGTACGTCTCGCCGGGTTGAACGCAGATGGACGGGCTCACGTAGTCGACGTCGTAGTAGACCCACACGTTGTCGGGAACTGTGGTACTCGATCGGGCGTTGTTGAAGACGGAGTCGGCGTCGTCGTGCATGCCATAGTCGCCCCACCTCGGGTAGCTCCCATACCAGTAGGCCCAGGGGCCGGTGAACCGGTCCTCGGCCCAGGCGCAAAAGGCGCTTCGGGGGCAGTCGCCCAAGTCGGCGCCGGCGCTGGTCGGGGCTGCCACCAGGGCCGCCGCCATGATGGGCAGCCCGATGACGATGTTCCTCAGAGCCTTGATCATCAAATTGTCCTTTCGGCTTCTCTCCGGTCGGTGCTGCGGTGCTAGGCGTTGGCCAGGGTCTTCCTGGCCCGGGGAACGGCTTCCCGCTCGAATGACCTCAGTGCGTCGAGCTCGCGTGCGAACCTCCTCTCGATCTCCGGTCGGTACCTCCGCTCAAGAGCATCGATGGTCTGGGAGAGTCCGGAGGAGGTCGCGCACTCGGCCTCAGCCTCGGCCGCATCGACCTCCCGTTCCCGGGCCTGCTCGCCGACGGACTCCGGAGCCTCGGCAGCGACGATTTCGCGCAGTTCACGCGGGGACGACGCGGCATACCCACGCTGGCGCACACACGAGGCCCAGACGGAGAGCCCGGTTCGGTATTCAAGGGCTCCGGTCACCTTGCCGGCGACGTAGCTGCCGACGTGATCAGCGATCCGCCGCACCCGGTACCAGCCGGCCAGGTCCCGGTAAAGGGTGAGTCGCGCATCGGCGGTGCAGCCGTTGTCGGGCGCGGACATCCGGCCGAGGTCGGGAAGGTCCACGGTGAGCTCACGTCCGGACCCCAGAAGCGTCCGCTGCCAGTCCCGCTGCCGTTCAGTCGACAGCTTCTCCAGGTTGACGGAGTTGGCATCCTGGTCCCAGGCGCCGGGTCTGCCGAGCAGGGCGCCGTACCCGTGCTCACGGGCCCAACCGACATCGTCGAGCACGTAGCGGAAGTCCTGCCCGGCCGACGAGGGCGGCGGCTGTTCGGTGTACGTGAAGCCGTGCCGGGCCATGCAGCGGGCGATCAGCCGCTCCGAGGCCCGATGGAGCAGCTCGTCATCGGTGGCGTCCACTGGTCGACCGCCGGAGGTCGGGGCGTTGACGGCAGCACCTGTTCCGGTGCTGACGACCGCCCACGCGGCCATGACGCTGAGGGCGATGCCGGCGGCGATGCGGATGAGCGTCGGGCCGCGCCGCCTCGTACCGCTGTCCGGGGTACGGGTCGCACCGCCCGGAGGCCCGGGATCATGCTGGGGCTGTCGAGTCATGCGAGTACTCCTGGGTGCCGGTGTCGCCGACGCGTTCGCGTTCGCCGAGCCAGAATCGTGGTAGCCGGCTTCACATCCGCTTCAGAAGCGCTTCACCGCTGCTCAGGTCGAGGTCGGTTGCTCAACCGGTGCGCCCGTCGCGCTGCCGGTACGACCACACGTCGGTCCCGGTAGCCGTCCGCGCCAGGATTTCGGCACGGCTGCCGAGGAATCCGGACATGTTCGAGCAGGAGCCGTCCCGGAGCGCTGGTGCACCACGAGGATCGATGCATGACAGATGCAGGGTTT
This sequence comes from Micromonospora sp. WMMD1155, assembly GCF_029581275.1. Classification (NCBI taxonomy): domain Bacteria; kingdom Bacillati; phylum Actinomycetota; class Actinomycetes; order Micromonosporales; family Micromonosporaceae; genus Micromonospora; species Micromonospora sp. WMMD1155. The sequence continues at coordinate 5,387,666 of NZ_CP120742.1, read as the reverse complement.
CCACGAAGGGCGAGGTCGGTCGGTCCGTGGGCGACCTCGTCGGCGTTCGTCGCCGTGGTGAGTGTCGTCCCGGCGCTCGCGCTGGTCAGGCCCAGGACGGAGTCTTCCGGACCCGGCATCGCCACGGTGGCCGGCAACCGGCGAGTCCGCGGGGAGCGGCTGTGGCCGCGCTGACGGTGGGTGTTCTGGGGCCACTTCTGGTCGATCTCGACGGTAGGTCGGTGCCGCTGACCATGAATCGTCTGCGATGCCTGCTGGTCGGGTTGGCGTTGTCGCCAGAACGATCGGTGCCGGTCGAGCAGCTCACGGCCATCGTCTGGAATGGCGATCTTCCGGCTCACCCTCGGCGGAGTCTGCAGACCTATGTGGCGAGGTTGCGTGCCGTTCTCGGGGCGGACCGCATCAGGACCGAACCCGCTGGGTACGCGCTGAAAGTCCCCGCCGATGGGGTGGACGCGTTGCGGTTCGAAGGGGTCCTCTCCGAGTCGACCCGCACCCCGGATGTCGCCAGGGAGCGGGCACTGTTGGACAAGGCACTGGGGTTGTGGCGGGGCGAGCCGTTCCAGGGCGTCGACTCCGAGTGGTTGACGCGTACCGAGTATCCACGGTTGCTCGAGCGGCATCTGGCGGCTGTCGAACGCCTCGTAGACATCGATCTCGAGGACGGTCGGTACCACGAGTCGCTGTTGGCAGTCGAGGGGTTGATCGCGCGGCATCCGCTGCGTGAGTCGTTGTGGCTGCGCCTCCTGAAGGCCTTGCACCGGCTGGGCCGGCCGGCCGAGGCGCTGCAACGTTACGAGCAGGTCAGGCGGCGGATCGCCGAGGAGCTCGGGGTGGACCCGTCAGCCGAGTTGCAGAAGGCCTACACCGATCTGCTCAACGGAGGACGAGGGGTGTTCACGGTCGGTTTCGGGTCAGGACCCGGATCCGCCGAGGCCACGAGCAGGCAGTTGCCGCGGCTGAACCTGATGGACCCGCGGTCCTCGTCGAGTTCGGCGGGCACCTTGCGCCCCCTGTGTGAGACCAGTTGCCTGAGGTAGCGGAGGAACGGTCGGTGACGACGCGTGCGGTCGAGTAGAGCATCTGATGCCTTTCCGGCAGTCGTGACGCAGGAGTTGGTGGGTGCACCGATCAGGCAGCGACGACCGCGTCGGCCGGGCGGCTGTCCCGGGTCGGGCTCTCCTGGTCGGAAGAGCCACGGAGCGCCGCCTCGACCCGGCGGTTGCTGGTCATGGTCGACGTGACGGCGGTCATGGCGAGGAGGAGACCGCCGGCGGCGTAGAGCGGAGTGCGTACGTCGAAGGTGGTGGCCAGCCAGCCGCCGAGGAACGCCCCGAACGGGGCGGCGCACATGGCCAGCATGCGGGAGGTGGAGGTGACACGGCCCATCAGGGGGGCTGGGACGATCGCCTGCCGCAGGGAGGGTGCGAGAACCATCGTTGCGCCCATGCCGGTTCCACAGACCGCGAGCGCCAACCCCGCCACGTACGGGTTCGGGGCCGCGGCCAGGCCCAGGACGGCAAGCCCTTCGGCGGCGGCTGTGCAGGTCAGTGCGGTGCCGGTGCCGAGTCGCCGGCCGAGGTGTGCGGCGATGCCCGCACCGAGCAGGCCGCCGGTGGCTTCTGCCGTGAGGAGCAGGCCGAAGCCGTAGGTGTCGATGCCGAGACGGTCGTGCGCGAAGAGGGCGAGGACGGTCCCCACCGCGACGAAGGCGACGTTCCCGACCGCCGGGCGCAACGCGAGCCCGAGCAGCAACCGGTCCCGGAAGACGTACGAGGCTCCGGCCCGCGCCTGCCGAAGCAGCGACTCGCGGGCCTCCGGCACGGGCCGGGACACGGCGGGCAACGACCGTACGAGCAGTGCGGAAAGCGCGAACGACACCGCGTCGGCGAGCAGCGGAACCGCCCGCCCGAGCGCGAGCAGCGCACTGCCCGCGGGCGGCCCCGCGAAGCCGGACATGGCGGTCTGGGCCCCGCGGAGTCGAGAGTTCGCTCGCTCCAGGAGTGCGGGGTCGCGGCCGAGCAGATCCGGCAGATAGGCGGTGGCGGCGGTGTCGAAGAGGAGTCCGCCGAGGCCGAGCAGAAAGGCGACGGCCGCGAGCACCGGAATGCTCAGTACGTCGAACGCGGCTGCCGCCGCCGGTATCAGGAGCGACACCGCACGTGCCGCGTCCGTGACCCACATCGTGCGCCGGCGGTCCCAACGGTCCACCAGCGCACCGCCGAGCACCCCGAACAGCAGCCACGGCAGTGTCCCGGCGGCCGTGACGACGGCGAGCGCCATCGGATCCCGCGTCACCATCAACGCGAGCAGCGGCAGCGCGGCGTGCGACACCCCGTCGCCGAGCGAGGACACCGTCTGCGCAGCCCACAGGCGCCGGAATCCGACCGGCAACCGTCGCGGGTCTGAGGTCATCCGGCACCTCCCTCGACCCGCTGGCGCGGTGCCGGGTGGAACAGGGCGATCGGCGCCGGTCCCCGCACCCCCCGCGTCCGTACCACAGTCACGACGCCGGCCCGTTCGAGCAGCCGTACGCGACAGCCGGCACTCCCCCGCTCATCGGCGGCGCGCCGAACCAGCGCGAGAGCGCGTCTCGCAACGTCGCCCCGGCGGTGGCGGTGGGTTCGTCGAGCGTCGCGGCCCAGGCGACGTGCGCGTCGGGGCGGATCAGGAGGGCGTCTGCTGGCCGGGTATCCGTCTTCGCGGTACGGATGTCGACGCGATCGATCCAGTCTCCGGCGATCTGACGCAGCTCGGGGCGGTCGGCAAGGTCGAGCAGGACGGGCCGTGCGGTGTGCATGAGCTCCGCGACGCTGGTGACGCCCCGCTCGGTGTACAGGGTGAGGTCGGGTGCGAAGGTGCCGGCCAAGGGGTGGTGTCCGGCACCCGGCATCGGGTAGCGGATGTCGGCATGAGCGACGAGTGCTCCCATCCGGCGCAGCGCCGGCTCGTCGACGACCAGTTCCTGGAAGACCTGCCGGAGCGCTTCGGCGGCCGGGTCGTGTCCGCGCCTCATGGCCGCCTGGGCTCGGGTCTGCAGCCGTGCGCGTGCGCCGGCGAGGTGACGCTCGTCGTGGTACGTGTCCAGCAGGCCGGCCGGCGCCCAGCCGTTTATGTCGGCGCCCAGCTTCCAGGCGAGGTTGACCGTGTCGAGCATGCCGACGGTGAGTGCCGTACCGGTGGCGGGGAACAGGTGGGCTGCGTCGCCGGCCAGCAGGATCCGCCCGTGGCGGTATCGTTCGGCCTGCCGATCCTTGAACGTGTAGCGCGACAGCCGGATCGGTTCCCCCAGCGGGAGGTCCGCGCCGAGCACACGTCGAGCACTCTCCGCGAGTTCGGTCAGGGTCAGCGGTTCGTCGTCGTCGTACTCGGTGGTTTCGTCCTCGGTGATCTGCACGAACAGGACGCCGGAGGTGATCGCGAACGCGAACACACCGCGGTCCGTCCGCGTGAACCCCGCGCGGATCCGGCCCAGCCCGGGAACGTCGATGTCGCCGTTGTCGAGCACCGTCACCGAGTCGGGCACGGTGACCTGGCCCAGCCTGTTGACCTCCGGGAAGGTCACGCCGGGGAACGCGATCCCCGCGAGGTCGCGGATCCGGCTGCGCCCACCGTCGCAACCGACCAGATACCGAGCGGTGACCCGAGCGGGCCCGTCCGGTCCACGCACGTCTGCGGTCACCGTGGCCTGGTCCTGGGTCACCCCGACCACGTCGTGTCCGCGGCGGACCTCGGCGCCGAGTTCCCGCGCGCGTTCCTCGAGCAGTCGCTCGACCTCCCGCTGCGGGATCGGCATCGCCCGCATCGGCGGGTCCGCCAGGTGTGTGAAGTCCAGGTGCATGGTGCCGAACGGGAATCGAGGGGCCACCTGAGGATCGCTGCTGGCCTCCTCGAATCGCTGCAGAATTCCGCGGTGGCGCAGCAGGTCCAGGATCCGCCCGCCGAGGCCGTTGGCCTTCGGGATGTCTCGCGGCTGTGGGTGGCGCTCCAGCACCACCGTTCGGGCTCCGGCCAGGCGCAATTCCCCGGCCAACATCAAGCCCGCCGGACCGGCGCCCACGATGATTACGTCAGTCTCCATCACTCGTCATTCCCCTCTGATTTCTCTTCGCCCTTGGCACCGCCGTCGCGGCAGGTGCCGGTGTCAGCGGTCCTCTCGCTGAGTTGTTCCACCTGGCCGGCACGTAGCTGTAGGTGCGTGGCGGCGAACCGAGCCCGCATCCGGCGGTCGTGGGTGACGACGACCACCGCGCCCGGGTAGTCGACCAGCGCCTGCTCCAACTCCTCGACCAGAGCAGGGCTGAGGTGATTGGTCGGCTCGTCCAGGAGCAGCAGGTCGACCGGCTTGCTGACCAGACGGGCAACCTCGAGCCTGCGGAGTTGGCCGTACGACAGTTCTCTCACCCGCAACCGCAGGTCAGTCGGCCGAAACAGGCCCAGCGACAGCAGTTCGTCCGGGTCACCGGCCGGCCCGCCGGCGAACGCTTCCAACACGGTCAGGTGCGGCGGCCACGGCGTCATCTGCTGCCGCAGGTGACCGATCCGGCCCTGTGTCCGTACCGTTCCAGCGTCCGGGCACAGTTCTCCCGCCAGGACCCGGATGAGGGTGGACTTGCCCGCCCCGTTGGGCCCGGTGACCAGAAGCCGGTCCGTGCCGCCGATCCGCAGTGACGGCACGTACAGCCGGTCGGTGACGCGAACCTCGGTGAGCTCGGCAACCGTCTCCGGGGCGTCGTTGTCGACGCCGGTGATGCCGGCCGAGAACACCAGCGGGTCGGGTGGCGGCGCGACCGGATTCGCCGTGAGACGCTCGATGCGCTCCTTGGCGTTGCGGATGCGTCCCATCGCACCGTGATCACGGCCGCGGGCACGGAAGGCGCCGTGCCCGAACTTCGCCATCGGTGCCTTGCGCGGGATCGCTCCCAGACGGAACGCGTTGGCGGAAGCGAGCTTACGGTTACGGACCAGCTGATGGCGCCAGTCTTCGTACTCCTGTAGGCGACGGCGGCGTTCGGCGGCCGTGGCGACCACGTACCCGTCGTAGCCGTCGCCGTGGCGTTTCACAGTGCCCTGACCGACGTCCAGGATCGTGTCGGTGACCCGGCTGAGGAACTCCCGGTCATGGGTCACCGCGAGCAGCGTGCCGCGGTGCTGCCGGAGGCGCGCCTCCAGCCAGCCCACGGCCTGATCATCGAGGTCGTTGGTCGGCTCATCGAGTAAGAGCAACTCCGGCTGGGAGGCCAGCGTGGCGGCCAGCGCGAGTCGGGAACGCTCCCCACCGGACAGGGTGCCGAGCGCCCGCGTACGGTCCAGATTCGGCAGGCCGAGCCGGTGCAACGCCTTCTCGACCCGGGTGTCCGCCCCGTACCCGCCCCGTGCTTCGTAACGGGAGACCAGCCCGGCGTAGTGCTCCAGGCCGGCGACGAGTTCAGCCCTCGACAGACCACTCAGCCGGGCCTCGGCGTTCATGATCAGCGACTCGATCTCTCGGAGGTCGGCCAGAGAGAGGTCGATCGCGTCCTGGACCGAGGCACGTGGCGGCAGCGCCAGCGATTGGGCCAGGTAGCCGACACCGCCCGGGGCGATCACCGTCAGTTCCCCGTTGTCGGGTCGGTCCACCCCGGCGATCAGGCGTAACAGGGTCGACTTCCCGGCGCCGTTGTCGCCGATGATGCCGACCTTCTCACCCGGTTTGACGCTGAAGGACACCCCGGCCAACACGATGCGCTCGTCGTAGCGGCGGATGATGTGGTGCAGCGAGAGTTGCGACGTGAGCAAGACGGCCCCTGATCTGGCTGATTGACACGGACATGCCGGTGACGGCCGTTCGGCCGCGACGGCCAGGTGCCGAGCGCGGGCGCTCTCGACCCGTTACGGCGCCGCCTCGTCGGGCTCGTTCGCCGAGGTCCATGCCCGTGGACTTCTCCGCGAGTACGTGTCCGACCAGGCCGGTTACCGAGGTCAGGGCGATGGGCCCAGCGGCGGCGATCACCGGGTGGGTCTCGGCTCCCGACCGGGACGGCGGACGCCAGGGGGCGGATAGGATGTTTCATGACAAACCTCTCTTCACGGCACGAGTCGACCCGGGTGCGCCGCTGGATTTGGAGTCAGGGCCGCCGGTTACGGCAGGGTGAGTTCGTAGCGGAGACGCCGCCCGAGAGGGCGGAAGCCGAGGTGTCGACGCAGGGCGCGCAGGCCGGCCTCGTCGTGACCGGTTCGGGTTTCGATCTCCTCGACATGTGGGTGGATCGCGCGCAGTCGCGTGAGCAGAGCGGCGTTGACCCACAGTCCCAGCCCCCGTCCGCGATGACCGACGAGCACGGCCGGGCCGTACTGGCGGGCGCGACTCTGCGGCAGTGCACCCGTCATCGCCAGGACATAGGCGACCACGCCGCCGTCCGCCTCGGCGGCGCTCACCACCGCCTCACCGGGCCGGCTCGGATGCCGGAGCAGTTGCTCGACGCTGGTCGCGCCGCACGGATCCCCGGTCCAGTGACGCAGTCGGTATCCGGGGTGCTCGACGTCGACCAACTCACCCAGCCAGGCTTGGTGGACATCGCAGTAGGTGAGCAGATCGTGGCTCCTGGATCCGGTGCGCCGGAATCCGTGCCGCTCACAGAACGACTGCGCGGCGGAACCCGGGCCGGCCTCCATGATCAACCGCTGCCCCACGGCGTACGCACCGACGGCGGCCAGCAGCCGCGAACCGATCCCTCGACGACGCCACTGCGGCTGCACGTACAGGTTCAGCTCGAGAGCGCCCGGCCGCAGGGCGGTCGGCGGTGGCGGTTCGTACTCGAACGGCATGACCGGACGTAGATCGGCGACCCCGGCCACCGAACCGGGCGACGTCACCGCGTGCCAGCGTGGGGTCCCGAGATGATCCGGCGCCGCCACGACGTCGATCACGCTTTCGCTCATGCGTCCACCATCGCCCGGCCGCCCCGGCCGAACAACGCAGAAGATCGCATCGCCGCATTAGCCACTGGTGATCGATCGACGACCGAATCTGCGAAGGCCGGCGGTCCGAGCACGCTCGTGCAGCCCGCTCCCGTCGCGGCCGTAGACTGCCCAGTTCGAGGTCGTGATGATCGGAGATAGGGCCATCTGGTGGAACTGCGCGATATCGAGATCTTTCTGACGCTGACCGAAGAGCTTCACTTCGGTCGCACGGCCGAGCGTCTGCACGTGTCCCAGTCGCGGGTCAGTCAGTCGATCAAACAGCAGGAACGCCGGATCGGCGGGGGCCTCTTCGAGCGTACGAGTCGTGCCGTTCGGCTCACCCCACTCGGCGAGCGGTTACGCGACCGCCTGCGCGCCGGTTACCGCGAGATCATCTCCGGCATCGAGGAGGCCACCGCTACCGCCCGCGGCCAGGCCGGCACGCTGACCATCGGCACGATGGCCACCCACTACCAGTCGGTCGAGGCCGTCCTCGATCTGTTCCGGCAGCGGCACCCGCAGTGCGAGCTGCGCCTGCGCGAGGTACTGCCGACCGATCCGCTCGGGCCGCTGCGGGCCGGTTCGGTCGACATCGGGATTGTCTGGCTACCCATCCGTGAGCCTGACCTCACGGTCGGGCCGGTCCTGCACCGCGAGGAGCTGGTGTTGGCGGTGGCCGCCGGTCATCCGCTGGCCGGTCAGGGCAGCGTCGAGCTGGAGGACCTCGGCGATCATCCGGTGGTCTACCCCGAGGGACCCATTCCCGACTACGTGTGGGAGGCGCACACCCCGTCCACCACCCCGGCCGGGCGGCCCGTCCGGCGCGGACTGGGCATCGTCACCCTCGAGGAGGCCTTCCGCGCGATCGCCAGCGGTAGCGTCGTGTCTCCGATCGGATCGGACGTGGCATCCACCCGGCAGCGAGGCGACATCACCTTCCTGCCCATCACCGACGGACCGGTGCTGCACTACGCGCCGGTGTGGCGCAACGGCGGAGAGAACGCGCTGATACGCGCCTTCGTTCAAGCCGTCACCGAGGTGCGGCGAACGACGTAGCCGCTGTGGGCGGTCCCAGGCTTGCACCGGGTCACACCGCCCCGGCGGCCCACCATCCATCACCAGGTTGACAGACGTCCCCCCACCGCACACTGAGGGAAGGTCATGACGAGCAGGTTCACCGAGCTGACCTTTGACTGCCGCGATCCGGCGAGACTCGCGGCCTTCTGGTGCGAGGTCCTGGACCTCAAGGTGATCGACCGGACCGAGGGCAAGGTCGAGATCGGCTCCTGGGTGCCGACCGTCGAGGATGTCCGGGCCCGTCAGATGCCGCCCACTCTGCTGTTCATCCGGGTACCTGAGGGCAGGACGGTGAAAAACCGACTTCACCTCGACATCAGCCCGATCGACGGCAGCACCGAGGACGAGGTGACCAGATTGCTCGACCTCGGCGCTACCAAGACGGATGTGGGCCAGGGGGAAGGCCGAAGTTGGGTGGTCATGGCGGACCCCGAGGGCAATGAGTTCTGCGTCCTGCGCACGCTGGCACCGCAGACCTAGACTGCCATCGGACATCCTCACCCTGCGACGTAGGGAGTGCCCTCCGTTAAGCCGAAGACGCTGAGGGTCTGTCCGTCGCGGGGTGGTCGGCGGCGGTGCCGCCTCGATCGGCACCGCCGGCCACACGTTCAGCCAGTCGAATGGGGCCGACGACGTGCCGCCACCTCATGCGGTGCCGGACGGGCGTTCGCCGACCCTCTCGGCGATCGCCCGGCCCAGCTCCGCCGTCGTGCCGGTGCCGTGTAGGTCGGGGGTCAGTGGTGCCTGTTCGGGCCCGTACGCCAGGACGTCCTCGACCGCGCCGAGCAGGTGGGCGGCGGCCTCCGGGTGACCGAGGTGTTCCAGCATCATCGAGCCGCACCAGATCTGGCCGATCGGGTTGGCGATGCCTTTGCCGGCGATGTCGGGTGCGGAGCCGTGCACAGGCTCGAACAGGCTCGGATGCTCACGTTCAGGGTTGATGTTGGCGCTCGGTGCGATGCCGAGTGTGCCGGTGCAGGCCGGGCCGAGGTCGGAGAGGATGTCGCCGAACAGGTTGCTGGCCACGACCACGTCGAACCACTCCGGATGGAGGACGAACTGCGCCGCGAGCGCGTCGATGTGGAACTTGTCGAGGCGGACGTCGGGGAACCGCTCGCCCATCGCGGCCACCCGCTCGTCCCAGTACGGCATGGAGATGGAGATGCCGTTGCTCTTGGTGGCGGACGTCAGGTGCCGTTTCGGGCGACGGTCGGCCTGCTCGAAGGCGAAGCGCAGGACGCGGTCGACGCCGACGCGGGTCATGATCGTCTCCTGTAGGACGGTTTCCCGGTCGGTGCCCTCGAAGATCCGTCCACCCACGCTGGAGTACTCGCCCTCGGTGTTCTCCCGGACGACGACGAAGTCGATGTCGCCGGGGAGCCGGCCGGCCAGGGGGCTGCGGACGCCGGGCATGAGCCGGCAGGGGCGCAGGTTCACGTACTGGTCGAAGACCCGCCGGAACTGCAGGAGGCTGCCCCAGAGCGAGACATGGTCGGGTACGACCTCCGGCCAGCCCACCGCGCCGAAGTAGATGGCGTCGTAGCCACGCAGCGTCTGTTCCCAGTCGGGCGGCAGCATCGCGCCGTGCCGCTGCCAGTAGTCGGCGCTGGCGAAGTCGAAGCTGTCGAAGGTGAGCGTCAGGTCGAAACGACGTGCCGTGGCGTGCAGCGCGTCGAGGCCGGCCGGGACGACCTCCTTACCGATGCCGTCACCGGGAATGACGGCGATCCGGTGGGTGGTCACGGCGCCTCCCGAAGCGCTGCGAGACCGCCCTGTGAGTCCTCGAGTGCGATGCGCTCCGCGGCGGCGGAGTCGCCCGCGCGTAGCGCCCGGACCAGGGCCCGGTGGCTGCCGTATCGCTCCAGACCGAACGTGTCGTCCTCCGCCACCCGTTGCAGGAGCAGCTCGCGGCGCTGCGGGCGGGAGAACACGCGGCTCTGCTCGAGCATCCGGACCAGCACCGGGTTGTGCGCGCAGGCACTGACCGTGTCGTTGAACTGCTGCATGGTGTCGAGCAGTTCGGTGAGGTGCCGCTCGACCGGCCCGCCCTGCGCGGACCGCTCCTTGAGGAGGATCAGCAGGTCGTCGGCGCGGTCGAGAATGGCGTCGAGCGCGTCGAGCTGCTCGGCGGTGGCGTGTCGGGCGGCGAAGCGGGCGACGAGGCCACGCAGGCCGACCTCCACCTCCGCGAGGTCGTCGATGGCGGCGTCGCGGATGGCGGCGACCAGCACGGTACGCGGCCCGATCCGCTCGATCAGCCCGTCGAGCTCCAGCCGGCGCAGGGCCTCGCGGACCGGTGTGGGGCTGACCGCGAGCCGCTCGGCCATGCCGCGCTCGGTCACCTTCTCTCCCGGCGCGAGTTCGCCGGTGGCGATCGCGGTGCGAACTTGTCGGTACGCCTGATCGGCGAGCGTCCCGGCTGTCGTCATGACCGCACTCTAGCGCATGACATAGCAACTTCGTTTGCAACTGTTGACGAGTTTGCTACAGCAATTTAACGTGACCGGGGACACAAGGAGGTGGACGTGTGTCCAACCGACGGATCACGTTCTTCATCGCCCTCGCACTCTTCGCCCAGGAGTCGACCTGGAACTTCTATGACAATCAGGTGCCCGTCCTGCTGCGCGAGCACGTGACGAGCACGGCGCTCGTGGGCGCGCTGATGGGGATGGACAACCTGCTGGGAATCTTCGTCCAGCCCTGGATCGGCAACCGGTCCGACAACACCCGGACCCGGTGGGGGCGGCGGATCCCGTACCTCGCGGTGGGCATGCCCCTGGCCGCGCTGGTCTTCGTCCTCCTGCCGTGGACCACGTCGCTGACCACGCTGGTGGTGGTGATGTTCTGTTACGCGCTGATCGCCAACACCACCCGACCGCTGGCGGAGTCGTTGGTGCCCGATTTCCTGCCCCCGCAACGACGCAGCCGGGCGAACGCCGTCGTGAAGATCGCGACCGCACTGACCATCATCGTCGCGTCGCTGATCAGCCTGCTCGTGGTGGACGAGCATCCGAGGGCAGCCTTCGTCATCCCGTCGGTGATCATGTTGGCCGCCACGTTCGTGCTGCTGGCCAACGTGCGCGACAGCCGGTCGGCGGCCTACCGGGCCGCGGTGGCCGAGGAGTCCTCCGCCGGTCCCGCCGCGGTCAGCCAACCGCTGCGGCAGATCGTCGCCGGCCTGTTCACCGACCAGGATCGCCGCCGGCTCCTGCTGCTGCTGACCGTCCTGCTCTTCGGCGGGGCATGGTTCGCCTCGCGGTCGCTGATCACCCCGTACGGCATGGAGGCGCTGGGCCTGAGCCGCGGCGACGCGGGCGGGCTCACCCTGCCCAGCGGCATCGTCTACGTGGCCGCCGCCTATCCGGCCGCGCTGCTGGCCGAGCGCTTCGGACGGCTGCGGATCATCCTCGTGGGCATCGGCGTCTTCGCCGTCGCGCTGGCGGCCGGCGCCGTCGTGCAGACCGCCACCGGCACTGTCGTCGCGTTCTGTGTTGCCTCGGCCGGCGCCGCCGCGTTCACGATCAACGCGGCGGTGGCGCTGTGGAACCTGGCGCCGTCCAGCCGGGTGTTCGGCGCCTACACCGGCCTGTACGCGGTCACCTGGTACCTGGGTGGCTTCGGCGGCCCCGCCCTGGTCGGCGCGGTGATCGACCTGGTCGGCTGGGACGGGATGCTGCTCTACATCGCCGTGCTCGCCGTACTCGCCGTGCTCGTCGTCGTACGTCTCGAACGCCTGCACCGTGTGCACCGGGCCGACCGGGCCGTCACCCTCACCGGAAGCGAATGATGCCGACCATCCTCATCACCACCGACTACCTCGCCCCGGGCGACGAGGTGGACGCCTACCTGACCGGGCTCGGCTTCACGACGCGGCACGACCCCATGCGGGGACCACGCCGGCCGGAGCAGCTGATCGCGGCCCTGGCCGGCGTCGAGGGGGCGCTGATCGCCAACGAGCCGATGACCGCGGAGGTGCTGCGCCAGGCATCGGACCTGCGCGCCGTCGTGCGTACCGGAGTCGGGTACGACTCCGTCGACGTGGCCGCCGCCGGTCGGCTCGGGATCAGCGTGAGCAACCTGCCCGGGATCAACGCCAACGCGGTGGCCGAGTACACCATGGGGTTGCTGCTCGCCCAGGCCCGGTGCCTGGTGCCGATGGCCGCCGGGGTGGCCGCCGGCGGCTGGCCCCGCACCGACGGCCACGAGCTGCGCGGCAAGACGCTCGGCCTGATCGGGCGGGGCGCGGTGGCCCAGCAGGTGGCGCCGCTGGCCGCCGCCTTCGGTATGACGGTGCTGTGCACCGGCAGCCTGCCCGCGCCGGTCACCCGGGTGACGCTCGACGAGTTGCTGCGCGACGCCGACTTCGTGTCGGTCCACACCGCACTGACCCCGCTCACGCGCCATCTCATCGACACCGCCGCGTTGGCCCGGATGAAGCCGGGCGCGCACCTGATCAACACTGCACGCGGGCCGCTCGTGGACGAGGCCGCCCTGGTCGAGGCGGTCCGGTCCGGCCGGCTGGCGGGCGCAGCCCTCGACGTGGTGGACGTGGAGCCGCTGCCCGCCGACAGCGTCCTGCGCGGCGTGGCGGGCATCACTGTCTACTCGCACATGGCCGGGCAGACTGCCGAGGCCCGGCTGGCCGCGGGGATGGAGGGCGCCAGGGAACTCGTCGCCGCCCTCGACGGCCGGCCCGCCCACTCGCTCACCGAATCGAAGGAGCCGGCATGACCACCAGGACAGCGGACGCGGACGTGATGGTGATCGGCGCGGGCCTCGCCGGACTGGTGGCCACCGCCGAACTCGTCACCGCCGGCCGATCCGTCCTGCTGCTCGACCAGGAGCCTGAGCAGAGCCTCGGCGGCCAGGCGTTCTGGTCGTTCGGCGGGCTGTTCCTGGTCGACTCGCCCGAGCAGCGCCGGATGGGCATCCGCGACTCGACCGAACTCGCCTGGCAGGACTGGCTAGGCAGCGCCGGGTTCGACCGTCCCGAGGACGCGTGGCCACGGCGCTGGGCCGAGGCGTACGTCGACTTCGCCGCCGGCGAGAAACGCGCGTGGCTGCGGGGCCTCGGCGTCAAGATGTTCCCCATCGTCGGCTGGGCCGAGCGCGGCGGCTACGACGCCACCGGACACGGCAACTCGGTGCCCCGCTTCCACGTCACCTGGGGTACCGGGCCGGGGCTGCTCGAACCGTTCATCGCGATCGTGCGGGAGGCCGCGGGACGCGGCCTCGTCCGGTTCGCCTTCCGGCACCGGGTCGACGCGCTGACCGTCAGCGACGGCGCGGTGGTGGGCGCCACGGGCCGGGTCCTGGAGCCCAGCGACGCCGCCCGCGGCGTCGCCAGCTCGCGGGAAGCGATCGGCGACTTCGACTACACCGCGCAGGCCGTCATCGTCACCTCCGGCGGCATCGGCGGCAACCACGACCTGGTCCGCCGCAACTGGCCCACACGGCTCGGCACTCCGCCCACCCACATGATCAGCGGCGTGCCCGCCCATGTGGACGGCCGCATGTTGACCATCACGCAGGACGCCGGCGGCGCCGTGATCAACCCCGACCGGATGTGGCACTACGTCGAGGGCATCCAGAACTGGAACCCGATCTGGGAGGCGCACGGCATCCGGATTCTGCCCGGGCCGTCCTCCGTCTGGCTCGATGCGCGCGGACGACGACTGCCGGTGCCGCTCTACCCCGGATTCGACACCCTCGGCACGCTCGCCCACCTGCGCACCACCGGCCACGACCACAGCTGGTTCATTCTCACCCAGAAGATCATCGAGAAGGAGTTCGCGCTCTCCGGCTCGGAGCAGAACCCGGACCTGACCGGTCGCAGCGTCAAACAGGTGCTCGGGCGCCTCCGTGCCGGCGCGCCGGCACCGGTGGAGGCGTTCAAGCGACACGGCGCCGACTTCGTCGTGGCCGACCGGCTGCACGAGCTGGTGAAGGGCATGAACGCGCTCACCGACGAGCCCCTGCTGGACCCGCTCGACATCCAGCGCACGATCGAGGCCCGCGACCGGGAACTGACCAACAGCTTCACCAAGGACATGCAGATCGCCGCCATCCGCAACTTCCGGAACTACCGGGGCGACCGGCTCATGCGGACCGCGGCGCCGCACCGGATCCTCGACCCGAAGGCCGGGCCGCTGATCGCCGTGCGCCTGCATGTGCTCACCCGCAAGACCCTGGGCGGCCTGCACACCGACCTCGACGGTCGGGTGCTGGACGGCGCCGACCAGCCGGTGCCCGGGCTCTACGCCGCCGGCGAGGCCAGCGGGTTCGGCGGTGGCGGCATGCACGGCTACCGCGCGCTGGAAGGCACCTTCCTGGGCGGCTGTCTCTTCTCCGGCCGCCAGGCCGGCCGCGCCGTGGCCACCACCGTCGGATGACCGGCTCGTACCCGCGAAATGAGGAAACCGTGACCCGCGACTGCGTACGCATTCTCGTGCCCTCCGGCATGCTCGGCTCGGGATTCCCGCCCGAGATCGTCGACCGTGGACTGGAACTCGGCGCCGATGTCATCGCCCTGGACGGAGGGTCCACCGACTCCGGCCCGTACTATCTGGGCACCGGCACCGCCAAGACCACCGCCGCGGCCGTGGCCCGCGACCTGCGCCTGCTGCTCCGGGCGGCGGCGAAGGCGCGCATTCCGCTGATCGTCGGGTCGTGCGGCACCAGCGGCACCGACTCCGGCGTGGACTGGGTCGCCGGGATCGCCCGTGGCATCCTGGCCGAGGAAGGGCTGGACCTGCGGGTGGCCACCATCTACAGCGAGCAGCGGGCCACCGACCTCAAGGACCATCTCGACAAGGGGCGAATCCACCCGCTTCCGCCGGCCGGCGACCTCGACCCGGCGACGTTGGACAGCTGCCGGCACATCGTCGCGATGATGGGCCACGAGCCGATCGCCGAGGCGCTGGCGGGCGGGGCCGACGTGGTACTGGCCGGGCGGGCCACCGACACCGCCCTGGCCGCCGCCTTCCCGCTGATGGCCGGCATGCCCGCCGGCCCGACCTGGCACGCTGCCAAGATCATCGAGTGTGGCGCGCAGTGCACCACGAACCCGCGCTCCAGCGGGGTCTTCGCCACCATCGACGCCACCGGCTTCACGATCGAGCCGCTCGACCCGGCCGTCGCCTGCACGCCCACCTCGGTCGCGGCGCACATGCTCTACGAGACCGCCGACCCGTTCTCGATGCGGGAACCGGCCGGCACGCTGATGGTCGCCGACGCCACCTACCGGGCCCTGGACGAGCGGCGGGTACGGGTGGAGGGCTCCCGGTTCGAGCCGGCCCCGTACACGAACAAGCTCGAGGGGGCGCGGATCACCGGCTATGAGACGATGTCGTTCACCGCCATCCGCGACCCGCACATCCTCGGCCAGATCACCACCTGGGCCGAGCTGCTGCGCCGGGTCACCGCGGATCGGGTCGCCCAGACGCTCGGGCTCAGCGCCGACGACTACGCCTTCGACATCCGCCTGTACGGCTACGACGCCGTGCTGGAGGCGAAGGACCCGGACACCCGGACACCCCGCGAGGTGGGCGTGATGCTCCTGGTCAGCGCCGCGGATCAGCAGACGGCCACCGCCGTCGCGAAGATCGCCAATCCGCTCATGCTGCACCTGCCCACGCCCGACATGGACTACCTGCCCAGCCTCGCGTTCCCCTACTCCCCCGCCGAGACCGAGCGCGGGGCGGCGTACGAGTTCGTCCTCAACCACGTCGTCGACGTGGACTCGCCCACCAGCCTCTTCCGCATCCACCTCCCGGAGGACAGCGATGTCCGGTAACGCCCACCCCCGCACCGTCGCCGACCTCGCGCTGGAGGTTCGGTCGAAGAACGCCGGCCCGTTCTGGGTGACGATGGAGCTGTTCATGCGCGACACCGCCGGGTACGCCGTGGTGGCCGACCCGGGCTTCCTGGACGCGCCGCTGATCGCCCGCCTCTACGGCGTACCGGCCGACGCCATCCGCATCTTCCGGATACCGGCGCTGAACGTCGTCAAGATTTCGTTCCCGCGCCCGGTCGCGCAGGGCAGCCTGCGCGACCGTGACATCCACGCCGGGCAGCACCACGTGCCCCTGGCCATGCTCCCGCTGCCGGAGTCGCTTTGAGACCGGTGCCGACCGGGTCAGCGGGAGCCTCCCGAGAAGCTCGCTGATCCCGCTTCACGGGCTGGGCTCAGGTACAGGACGGACTCTGCGGGCGCTGGTCGTGAGCCGCTCGGCGAGCGCGGTGACGAGCCCGCGGAGTTCGTCCGGCCGCTCGATGACGAACGGCCGGTCGAGCGCCGCGAGCACCGGGGGCAGCCAGTCGAGCCGCTCCGCCCGCAGTTCGACGCGCAGCCAGCCCTCCGTGTCGAGATCTGCGTCTGCCGCCTCCACGCTCGCGATGCTGGCCGGAAGTCGGGTACGGATCTGCTCCACCGTCGCCTGGATCCGCAGGGTCACTTCATACCGGTACGGCGCCTTGGCGAGCGCCGAAAGGACGCGCTGCGCCGGATCGGGTCCGACGGGTGGCTCGAAGGAGCCGGGAAGGGCCCTCGCGTCCGTGATCCGATCAAGCCGCAACGTCCGGTCCTCGCCGATCCCAGGGTCCGCACCCGTGACGTACCACCGGCCCGAATGGGCGACGAGGCCGTACGGGTGCAGCGTCCGTGCACTGCGCCGGCCGTCGGCACTGGTGTATCTGATCGACAACGGCTGGTGATGGCGCACCGCATCGGCGACAGTGAGGAGAACCCCAGTCTGCGGGGCGCCGAATTCGCCGGGCGGAGCCGTGAAGGCGAGGGCCTCGAGCACGGTGCCGAGTCTGCGGGCGAGGCGCTCGGGCAGTACCCGACGGATCTTGGCCGCTGCCGTCTCACTCGCCGTGTCGGACGTCGTCGCCAGCCCTGTCCTGCGACCCGCGACCAGGCCGAGCAGCACGGCGAGGGCTTCGTCGTCGCTGAGCATGAGCGGCGGCATGCGGTACCCGGGCGCGAGTCGGTACCCGCCGTGACGACCGCGTACCGACTCGACGGGCACGTCGAGGTCGATCAGGTGACCCACGTACCGCCGCACGGTGCGCTCGTCGACGCCCAGACGGTGGGCGAGTTCGGCCATCGTCCGGATGCCGCCTGACTGCAGGAGCTCCAACAGGGTAAGGACCTGAGCGGTAGGTCGAGCCACCTGCCGAAGTTACCGCGAATACTGGACCGATTCTGTCCGGTATTCGTTCTAGCGTGGCCGTGCCACCTGGCTCCACCCGATCTAGGAGATCACATGAACCTCGTCTCGGTCCGGATCATCACTGGTGATGTCGCACGCCTCGTCGACTTCTACGAACGGGTCACGGGAGTGCAGGCGGACTGGGCCACCGAGGACTTCGCTGAGCTGCGGACCGCCTCCGGCACTCTCGCGATCGGCAGCACTCGCACCGTCGCACTGTTCGCGCCCGGGTCCGCTCAACCGGCGGACAACCGCAGCCTGATCATCGAGTTCCTCGTCGACGACGTGGACAGCGTGCATCAGAACCTGACCAGCGTCGTCGAAGACTTCGTCAACGAGCCCACCACGCTGCCCTGGGGCAACCGGTCACTGCTGTTCCGTGACCCCGACGGCAACCTCGTCAACGTCTTCACTCCGGTCACCCCGGCCGCCATCGAAAAATTCGCGCGCTGAGGCCTCGGCCTCCGGCTTGCGGCCGGCTTCCGTACCCGGCCACCAGCTCAGGAACCGGGCGTAGGCGTCGGTTCCGCCTACGCCCGGGGAGCTTTCAATCCTTACGCCTGCTCGATGTCCGAGAACAGCCCCTTGAACGGGACCTGCGTTCCCACGAGGGTGCCGAAGACATCAGCGGCAACGGTTGTCGCGACGGCAGCGGAGGCGTCTTCGTAGCTGTCGAAGTAGAGGTCGAGCGTCCGGTACGCGGGGGTGGCGGTGCCATCCTCCTTCGGCCACACCTTCGCGGACTCGAGTCGCCGCAACTTCGGGAACGTCGCCGCGGCAGCCTTCACGTCCGCGTAGGCCCGCTCGAAGTCGTCCGGGCTCGCAGGGTTGTCGATGATGATTGTGATCTTGGTGGGCATGAGACTCTCCTCGAAGTTAAGACGGAACTAGTGCTGCGGATCTGAATTCAGCGGCCGTAGGTCTCCAACAGCCGCAGCCACACCTCACTGACGGTCGGGTAGGCCGGAACCGCGTGCCACAGCCGGTCGAGCGGGACCTCGCCGACGATCGCGATGGTCGCGGCATGGATCAGTTCCGCGACGTCCGGGCCTGCCAGAGTGAAGCCGACGATCACCTTTCGGTCCTCGTCGACGACCATGCGGGCGTGTCCCCGGTAGCCATCGGCGTGCAGGGAGGCTCCGGCGACGGCCCCGAGGTCGTAGTCCACGACGCGGGTCCGCAGCCCAGCCGCCTCGGCCGCAGCCGCGGTCAGGCCCACCGACGCGATCTCCGGGTCGGTGAAGACCACCTGCGGAACCGCACGTTCGTCGGCCGTCGCCACGTGCCGGCCCCACCGGCCGTCCTCGACCTTCTCGCCCTTCGCCCGGGCCACGATCACGTCGCCCACCGCCCGCGCCTGGTACTTGCCCTGATGGGTCAGCAGCACCCGCCGGTTCAGATCGCCCGCCGCATAGAGCCACTCACCGCCGCCGACGACGCGCAGGGTGTCGTCGACCGCCAGCCAGGCACCCGGCGCCAGCCCGACCCGGTCGAGGCCGATGTCCTGAGTGTTGGGTGTGCGACCGACCGCCACCAGCACCTCGTCGGCCTCGACCCGCTCGCCGGAGGCGGTCCTGATGTGGACGGCTCCGCTGTCGTCGCGATGGACGGCGACGGCCTCCGCGCCGAGGCGTACCGACACGCCGGCTTCGCGCAACGACTCCGTGACCAGTTCGCCGGCGAACGGCTCGGCCGACGGCAACACACCATCGCGAGCCAGCACCGTCACCGACGACCCGAGTGCGGCGAACGCGGTCGCCATCTCGGCCGCCACCACGCCACCGCCGATGATGGCGAGCCGACGGGGAACCGAACTGGCCGAAGCGGCCTCGCGGCTGGACCACGGCGCCGCCTCGCGCAGCCCCGGGATATCCGGCAACAGGGCGCTGCTGCCGGTCGCGACGACCACCGCGTGCCGCGCGGTCAGCGTCGTCGTGACACCGTCGACGCCGGTCACCTCGACGACGCGGGCGGAAGTGATCCGACCCTGACCGCGGTGCAGCGCGATGCCTGCCGACGCCAGCCAGGACACCTGACCGTCGTCCTGCCAATGGGACGCGAAGGAGTCCCGCCGGCCCAGCACCGCAGCCGCGTCCAGGTCTCCCGTCACCGCCTCTCGCGCACCCGGCAGTTGCCGAGCCGCCCGCAACGCGGACGCGCTGCGCAGCAACGCCTTGGTCGGCATGCAGGCCCAGTACGAGCACTCACCGCCGACCAACTCCCGCTCGACGATCGCGGCGGTCAGCCCGCCCTGCACGACCCGATCGGCCACGTTCTCCCCGACCGGACCGGCACCGATCACGACGACGTCGTACTCGATGGTTGTCATGTCAGTTGCCCTTCGCGGTACGGCCGAGGCGGATCGCCGCGATGAGGAAGAAGATGGCGCCGGGAATGGCGTAGCCGGCCGCGTTGGTCAGCGACGGGTCGGCCGCGGAAGCACCGGCGATGAAGGACGCGCCGGCCAGCGTCGAGATGCCGCCGCTGATGATCATCGGCCACTGCCCGCCCATCTTCCGACGGGTGACGCCCACGACCAACTGAACCAGACCAGCCACGACCGCCCATGCGCCCCACACTCGCAGGACAGCGGGCACACCGGACGCGCCTGCGACACCGACACCGACGGCCGTGACCAGGCTTACCGCGATGTTCACGTACAGCAGGCTCGGCGAGCCGGTGGCCCGCGACGAACGGAGGTCGTAGATGGCGGCGCCAACGTCGAACAACGGGTAGAGGACGAACAGCGCCACCGCGAGCGGACCGATCTCCTTGGCGGTGGCGATCGTCACGCCGGCCCAGACGATGGCGAAGGCGAAGCGGACGAAGTACAGCCGCCGCAGCGCGGAGGCCGTCTGGGAGATACCGGGCGAAGCAGCAATGGTGGTCACGGGTGACCTTTCAGCGGAGGGATTGGGGAGAACGATCGTTCTGTCTTGTCCAGCATGACAGACGCACGCCGCATCGTCAAGACCGAACGTTCTACTCCTGCCGTGGCCATGCATCTCCACGCAACGCCTCTACTGACGGTCACGAGCGCCAGCCGACCGAATCCAGGCCCTGGTACGCCAGTCAGCAGAGTCGGTGGCCTCGGCCCTGCAGTGGCCCGGCGTGGCCGAGGGCCCAGCCTGCGGTGGTGAGGTCGCCGACGGGGTGGGAGTCGGTGCCGCTGGTGGTGCCGGAAGCCTGCTGTCCGGGCGCACGGTCGAGCGCGGCAGCCCTCGTGGACCGCCGGTCGGCACCGACTGGCCTTGATCGTCTCCACATCGCCGAGGTGGGGGTGACACCGTGCGGGGATGCCGCCATATCGGCGACATGGAGTGGATCAAGCACCCGGTGGCGGCGTCCCGGCACGCCCATTCCGTCGATCATGAGGTTGACGGGTCCGACGGAGATCGAACCGCCCGCCAACCTCATGATCGACGGGGATGTCGGGGTGATCGACTCGGATTTAGGTCGGCTTGGTACCGACGCTCTCGGCTGGGGCGCTGCGGAAGCGGCCAGGTGCCTGCCCATGGGCGCGAGTGAAGGCGCGGCTGAAGGCCGGCACCGAGAGGTAGCCCACAGAGGCGGCGACCGCCTCGACCGATCCAGAGCCGCTCCGCAGGCGGGCGGCGGCGAGGTCCATCCGCCACTGGGTCAGGTAGGCGACCGGGCTCTGGCCGATGGCGGCCGGGAAACGCCGGGCAAGCGTCGCCCGCGACACCGCGAGGGTGGCGGCCAGCTTCGCGGTCGTCCAAGGGTGCGCGGGATCAGCGTGGAGGTGCTGGAGGGCTCGATGGACGATCGGGTCGGTCAGCATGCCGAGCCAGGTGCCGCGCTGGTCGCCGGGCCGGCCGGGCAGCCATGCGCGTAGCAACTGGATCAGCATGATGTCGACGAGGCCGTCGAGCACCGCTGTGCCGGCGAACCGGGGGTGGGCCAGCTCCCGGGTGAGAAGGCGAACTATGTCGCCGACCCCTTCGGTGCCGTCGCCACCGGGGATGTGCAGCAGGTCCGGCAGGGTAGGGAGAACCTGGGTCCGCGCGGTGTGGTCGCAGTCGTAGAAGATGGTGACCAAGCGCGTCCGGACGGGTGGCGTGCCGAGCCGGATCACCCTGCCGGGCTCTGGGACTTCGAATTCCGCCGTGGGAGCGCCGTACTCATCGGCCGAGTCACTGAGGCGATGTTCGAGGCCGGCCCCCAGCAGTACGACATCGCCGGCTGCCAGCTCGACCGGCTCGCGCCCAGGGACCGTGACCCGCGCGCGTCCGGTGATGGCCACGTGCAGGGCCGCACCGGGAAAGTCGTCCAGGGCCATCGCCCAGCGCCCGCCCGCCTCGATCTGGGCACCGAGGCTCCCACGGACGCCGGACATTCGTAACACCTCGCTGACCACATCCATTCGTTGAGACTACCGCCCACGACCTTCAGTGAGGCAAGCGGCAACTTTTCTGAGCTTCTGCGGCATCGACTGATGCATAACGTGATGCATACAGTGCAGGTGAAGAATTGTTGAGCAGAAGGAGACAACGATGCGACTGCACGGAGCGACCGCCCTCATCACTGGAGCCGGCAGCGGCCTCGGCCGGGAGCTGGCCGCGGACCTGCTACGGCGGGGCGCGAACGTCTACGCAACCGCCCGTCGGCCCGAGCTGATCACCCTGGACGGTGTGCGGACTCTCGAGCTCGACATCACCGATCCCGCTTCCGTCGCCGCAGCCGCAGCCGTCGCCGCCGACGTCGACCTGCTGATCAACAATGCCGGCGTCTCCTTCGGCGCCCCGCTCGTGTACGGGGACCTCGACCAGATCCGGCGGACCTTCGACACCCACCTCTGGGGCACGCTGACCGTGATCCGGGCGTTCGCCCCGGTACTCGCCGCCAACGGCGGCGGCGGCATCCTGAACATGCTGTCCGCGGTGGGGTGGGCGCCGTTCCCCGGCAACCTCGCCTATTCGACGGCCAAGGCGGCGCAGTGGGGACTGACCAACGCCGTCCGGCTCGAACTCGCCGAGCAGGGCACTCTGGTCAGCGGGGTGGTGCTGGGGCCGACGGCAACCGAGGCGATGACATCCTTCGCGGCCCGGATGGACGGCGGTGACGCGTTGCTCAGCCTCATGAACGCTCCGGCCGACATCGCCCGCATCGCTCTCGACGGCCTCGAGGCGGGAAAGACCGAGATCATCGCGGACACCGCGAGTGCGACCACCAAGGCGTCGCTGATGGGCGAGCCGCAGGCCTTCGGCTTGGGGATGCTGACGACCCGCTGACGCGCACCCGACCAAGCCCAACGTTGCCCCAGCTTCGACCTCACGGCCGGATTTGCCTACAGCTATTAGGTAATTGCATAATGGTCTTAGGCAAGCAGGGGGCGTGATGGACAGACCAGGACTGACGCCGGAGCGTCTGACCCGAGCGGGGGCGGAACTGGCCGACGAGGTCGGCTTCGACCAGGTCACCGTCTCGGCGCTCGCTCGGCGGTTCGACGTCAAGGTCCCGAGCCTGTACTCGCACCTGAAGAACTCGCAGGACCTCAGAATGCGCATCGCGCTGTTCGCGCTGAACGAACTCGCCGACCGCGTCGCCGATGCCGTCGCCGGTCGGGCCGGCAGGGACGCTCTAGCCGCGTTCGCTGACGCCTACCGCGACTACGCCAGGGAGCACCCGGGCCGCTATGCCGCCGCCCGACTCCGGCTCGATCCGGAAACGGCGGCCGCCAGTGCCGGTGTCCGGCACGCGCAGATGGCTCGGGCGATCTTGCGGGGCTACGGGTTGGACGAGCCGGACGCGACTCATGCGGTCCGGATGCTGGGCAGCGTCTTCCACGGCTACGTCAGCTTGGAGCTAGCCGGTGGTTTCGAACACAGCGCTCCCGACGCGCTGGAATCCTGGGAATGGATCGTGGATTCGCTCGACGCGGTGTTACGCAACCGCAGCACTCGCTGACCCGACGACGGCCGCACCACCGCCAGCGGTTCGTAGCGCGGAGCGCAGACGGACATCGAGATCTCGATCGAGAGGCTTGAGGCAATGCCGACCGAACACCAGTGGATCACCACCTCGGTCACCGCGGACCTCCTGCGTGGCCTTGTCGACCTGGAGGCGACCGCGCGCGGTCTACTGCCTCATCGG
Organism: Micromonospora sp. WMMD1155; assembly: GCF_029581275.1. Taxonomy (NCBI): domain Bacteria; kingdom Bacillati; phylum Actinomycetota; class Actinomycetes; order Micromonosporales; family Micromonosporaceae; genus Micromonospora; species Micromonospora sp. WMMD1155. The sequence continues at coordinate 5,364,318 of NZ_CP120742.1, read as the reverse complement.
CTGACCGCCCAGGCGCGCCGGCAGATCCCCGACGACCAACTGGCCATGGCCGAGGCCCAGCCCTCCGGCGTGCGACTGGCTTTCCGCACCCGGGCCACCACCATCGAACTGGACACGCTGCCCACCAAGCGGGTCTACCAAGGCTTCCCGCCCCCGCCGGACGGCGTCTACGACCTGCTGGTCAACGGCCGCCTGGCCGCACAGGCCTCGGTGCCCGACGGCAACGTCCGGACGGTCACCGACATGTTCACTCAAACCTCTGTGCTGGCCGAAGGGCCGTCCGGCACAGCCCGCTTCGCGGGTCTGCCGGAGGGTGCGAAGGACATCGAGATCTGGCTTCCGCACACGGAGATCACCGAGTTGATCGCGCTGCGCACCGACGCGCCCGTCGAGCACACCCCGCCCAGCGGACACCGGACGTGGCTGCACCACGGCAGTTCCATCAGCCACGGCTCGAACGCCGGTCATCCCACCGCCATCTGGCCTGCCCTGGCCGCGGCCGAGGGCGGCGTGGAGCTGGTCAACCTGGGGTTCGGCGGGAGCGCGTTGCTCGACCCGTTCACCGCCCGCGCCATGCGGGACATCCCTGCGGACCTGATCAGTGTCAAGATCGGCATCAACATCGTCAACAGCGACGTGATGCGACTACGCGCCTTCACCCCTGCGGTCCACGGCTTCCTCGACACTGTCCGCGAAGGGCACCCGACCACACCACTGCTGGTCGTGTCCGCCATCCTGTGCCCGGTTCAAGAGGACACGCCCGGCCCTCTCGCGCCGGACTTCGAGGGCGGGACTCTGCGGTTCAAGGCCACGGGCGATCCGGCCGAGCGCCGCGCCGGCCGGCTGACCCTCAACGTCATCCGTGACGAACTCGCCCGGATCGTCGAACAGCGCTCGGCCGATGACCCGAACCTGCACTACCTCGACGGACGCGACCTGTACGGCGAGGCGGACTACGCCGAACTCCCACTTCCCGACGAGGTGCATCCCGACCCGGCCGGACATCGCCGTATCGCCGACAACTTCGCGCGGCTCGCGTTCGGTGACGGCGGTCCCTTCGCCACCAAGACCGGCTGACCCCCTGGGGTACGCCGCGCAGCGACGGTCCAACCGATCCAGTCCGGCCCCTGAAGAACGACAGCGGCCTGGCCGATGGTCGTCGCTCCGGCGTACCCATCCCGCTGGAGGAAGCGTCCCCGGCACCACGCGAGGTTCTGACAAACCCCTGCGTCACCCCGCCATCGAGTACCGGAACCGGGCGTGGCTGGCCGCATCGGCCCACAATCGAGCCCTGGGACAACTGATCATCGCCCCCGCGAGACCTGGGCAGCCGATTCAGGCCACGGGTAGCCATTCGAGCGACGTCGTCATCTCGGCGAGGATCTCCGGCACCGGAGCCACGCCGATGCCGATGCCGTCGGGCACGGCGAGGTGTCCGTCGTCCAGGACGAACGGCTCGGTCAGATCCGTTCGGTAGTAACGGCCGGAGGCGGAGGTGTCCCCCGGCAAGGTGAAGTTCGGCAACGCCGCGAGCGCCACGTTGGCCGCTCGACCGATACCGGTCTCGAGCATGCCGCCGCACCACACCGGTACACCATGGGCCGCGCAGACGTCGTGAATGCGTCTGGCCTCGAGATAGCCACCGACCCGACCCGGCTTGACGTTGACGATCCGGCACGCGCCGAGGCGGATCGCATCCGCGGCGGCCCGCGCCGAGACGATCGACTCATCGAGGCAGATGGGGGTACGCACCTGCCGCGCCAGCGTCGCGTGACCCAGGATGTCCTCCTCGTCGAGCGGCTGCTCGATCAGCAACAGCCCGAACGGGTCGAGCGCGGCCAGCAGCGCGACATCCCCGAGCGTGTACGCGGTGTTCGCGTCGACCTGCAGGAGTACGTCGTCGCCGAAGCGTTCCCGCACCGCGCGGACCGGCTCGACGTCCCAGCCGGGCTGGATCTTCAGCTTGATCCGGAGGTAGCCCTCGTCGAGGTAGCCCTCCACATCGGACAAGAGTCTGTCGACCGAGTCCATGATGCCGACCGAGACGCCGGCGGGAACCCTGTCCCGCACCGCACCGAGCTCACGAGCCAGGCTCCGGCGACCGGCCCGCAGTTCCGCGTCGAGCACCGCCGTCTCCAACGCCGCCTTCGCCATGCGGTGTCCCTTGAACCGATGCAGCGTCGGGCCGACAGCCGTCGCGTCGGCAGGTGGCCGGTCAGCGAGGGCGGGGATCAGATACCGACGCAGGACATCCGCGGCGGCCTCGACGTATTCGCTGGAGTAGAGCGGGTCGGCCATCGCCACGCACTCTCCCCAGCCTTCCGCCTCGTCCGTGACCGCGCGAACCAACAGGATGTCTCGGTCGTGTTCGACGCCGAACGAGGTCCGAAACGGTGCCACCAACGGCATGCGGACACGGCGCAACTCGATGCCGGTGAGTTTCATCCATCTCTCCTCGTCGCACTGTCACGCGTCAGCAGGTACCACCCTGCCCGGTCGAATCCGAGGACCGTCGCGTCTTCGGCCAGCAATGAGCCCAGGACCTCCCGCAGTGCCCGGCGCCACTGGCGGGCGGTTGCCGGGTCGGTCACCCGTAGCTTCTCGATGTCCTCAGGGGTGGCCACGAGCACGTCGTCGCCGGTGATGCTGCCGATCACCGGCGCACCGTCGGCATCCCGGTCGAGGGCCACCGCCGCACCGGCTCGCCGCCGTGCCGCGGCGTCCCATCGGCGTACGCTGCCAGCCGACGCCTGCCGTACCTCAGGCTCGGTGAGATTCCAGTGCAGAAGCAGGCGATCGGTGTCGTCGTCGCCGTTGATCCGGTCATGCATGCTGCCGTAGAAGTTCGTCAGGTAACGCGTCGGCGTCGCCGCCAGCTTCACCAGATTGAAGTACGCGTTACGGCCGACGAGCGGATCGAACGTCCACGCGATCGTGGTCGCGCCCTGCTGCAGCGCCCAGGCCCGCTGGTGCAGCTTGAGAGCGTGTCCCACCCCGCGGCCCAGGACGGTGGCCGAGACTCCGGCGATGTGACTGTGCAGTTCGCGGCGCTCCGGGGCGGCGAAGAAGCCCACGCACGCCCCGACGAGCTCACTGCCGTCGAACGCGCCGGCCACGTAGTTGCCCGCCAGGCTGAGAGCGCGCAGAAGCTCGGGCGTCGTCGGTGGATTGTCCGGAGCCGGTTGCCAGATGCTGATCAGCAGCCGATGCACGGCGCGCAGGTCGTCGAGCTCGGTCAGTACCGCGACGCGGACCCGGGCCGCCGCCGCGGAGGCCGAGGCGTCCTCCCCGGGGGTGCTGGTCAGCGCAACGGCCGCACTCACGGCTGCTCCAGTAGTGCCCTGGTGAGCGCGGCCACCAACGCCGCCCGGTGCGGGATCTCCGCGACCACGACGTGCTCGGAGTCGGCGTGGGCCCCGCCGCCCACCGCTCCGAGCCCGTCCAGCGTGGGCGTGCCCACGCCGGCGGTGAGATTCCCGTCCGACGCGCCCCCGACGGCGGCCCGCCCCGGGACCGGCAGACCGAGGTCGCGCGCCGCTGCTGCAGCCCGTTCGTACAGCGCCTCGGACGCCGAAGACGGCAGCGGAGGTCGGTTCGGCCCGCCCTCGACGTTCAGCCGGGTGCCCGGAACGACCGGCTGTAGCTTCCGCAGGGCGAGATCGACCCGTCGCTGCTCGTCGATGTCATGCACGCGCACGTCCACGACGAACGTACCGTTCGCCGGAACGGTGTTGCCCGCGCTTCCGGCGGACATCGTGGTCGGCACCACGCTCGTACCTCGGCTCGGATCGGCCAGGGCGAGAACGGCGAGGATCTGGTGGGCGACCTCGACCCCGGCGTTGATACCGCGTTCCGGTTCCAGGCCGGCGTGCGCGGCGAGTCCCTCGACGTGCACGACGTAGCGGGACATGCCCTTGCGGGCGGTCTTGAGAGCGCCACGGGCGGCGGAAGCCTCCAACACCAGAGCTGCGGCGGCTCCCGCCGCCTCCTGTTCGATGAGTGATCGGGAGCTGGGCGATCCCAGCTCCTCGTCGCCGGTCACGAGAAGCGTCACGCCGTCACGGTCGTCCAGCTCGGCAACCGCATGCAGTGCCTGGACGATGCCGACCTTCATGTCGAAGCACCCCGGACCGCGCAGGATCCCGTCCGTCACCTCGTACGGTCGGTCTCGAAGGGAACCGATCGGCCAGACCGTGTCGTGGTGACCCAGCAGCAGCACCGTCGGCGGCCCGGAACCGAAGCGCCACCGCAGGTGGGTGTGCCCGTCGAGAACGATCCTCTCCGGTGGCACGCCGAGCCGCCGCTGCCCGACGGCAGCCAGGACGTCGGCGCTTCGGGCCACGGCGGCGAGGTCGGCCGATGGCGACTCGCACTCGACCAGCTCCGCGATGTCCTCCAGCATGTGCGGCAGACGACGGGTGAGGCGTTCCCGCAGGCTCATCTCACGTCACCTTCGGCGTGGCGCGGACGCCGAGATGCAGGTACCGCTCCCCCGTGGGCAGCCGGTAGAACGTCACCGGCGTCCAGGAGTCCCGGTCCGGCAGACGGATCGCGAACAGATCCGGGCCGACCGCGATCAGAGCCAGTTCCTGGACGGGATCGGGCGTCAGCTCGGCGAGCGGGCCGGTCACGGTCATCCGCAGCACCGGGCCGTCCGCACCGTCGAGAACCTCCAGCCGAGTGCTCGCTCGCTCGTACGTGCCCAGGTGCGGTGTCACGTCCACCGACACCGGCTCGGCGGGCGGCGTGAACGGTGGTGGCATCGTCACACCGGCGATGTCGGCGAAGATCTCCCGGTACAGGTCGCGGTAGAGGTCCCCGGCGCTCCCACCGTTGGTCAGCAGCGCCACCGCCGTGTTCTGCTCCGGCAGCAACCGCAGAAAAGCCGACTGCCCGATGGTGTTGCCGTCGTGGCCGATGAGCCGCCGCCCGTCCCAGCCGAAGCGGATCCAGCCCAGACCCCACGAGTCGCCGAGGGTGTACCGGTCGGGCAGGTCGACCTCGTGTGCCGCCATCGCGGCGGTGCTGCGCTCGCTGAGCACGCGGGTGCCGTCCTCCGCCACACCCCCGGTGAGGTGCATCCGGGCGAAGCGCAGCAGGTCCGCGACACTGGCGTTGATGAGGCCGGCCGGCCCGAGCGCACGCGGGAGCATCCACTGCGCGACCCGTTCCGGGCCCTCGGCGCTGTCGGTGTGCCCGCACGCCGTCCGTTCCAACAGGGCCTCCTCGGGCAGCGTGCTGGTACGCGCCAACCCGAGCGGCTCGGTAAGCCGGGTCCGGACAGCGGCGTCCCAGGTCATCCCGGTGAGCTTCTCGATGACGAGGCCGGCCAGCACGAACCCGGAGTTGCAGTACGACCAGGTGGCACCGAGCGGGTGGTTCTGCGCCTCGTCGCGCAGCGCCGCCACGTACTTCTGCAGACAATCGTCGCCGCGGCCGGTGTCGGTGAAGACGTCGCCGTCGATGCCGCTGGTGTGCGCGAGCAGGTGACGCATCGTCACCGCGGCGGCCACCGTCGGGTCCGACAGGGCGAGTTCCGGCAGCACCCGGACCACCGGCTCGTCGAGATCGAGTAGCCCCTCATCCACCAACTGCATCGCGAGGGTCGCGGTCCACACCTTGCTGACGGAGCCGATCTGGAACACCGAATCGGTGGTCGTCTCGACCCCGGTGTTCACATTGAGAACGCCGTACGCGGCCTCGACGAGTTCGTCCGGTCCGTCCGGGCGCAGTCGCAGGATGCCGAGCGTGGCGCCGGGAACGCGGTGTTGTTCGGCGAGCGCGGCCAGCCGACGCTGCCAGAGTTCAACGTTGATGTCCGTCGACCTTTCTTTCCGGGTGGCGGTGCGGCCAGTCGGCGACACCACGGCACTCTCCTGGCGTCGGGGACCTCTGGTACGAAGCTTGCCGGTCACCGCGATCGCTGTCTTGGTGCGACGGCACGAGACGGGCACGCCGCTCTCGTCCGGACGACCAAGATCGGCTGTCAGAGACCGAACACGCGCAGCTGGAGCATCACGCCGAAGCGTGCGTGCGGATCGGTCAGATCCAGGCCGCCCAGCTCGGCGAGGCGCCGCAGCCGGTACCGGAAGGTGTTGGGATGCACGTGCAACGCCGCTGCCGCCGCGACCACGTCACCGAACGCGTCCAGCCAGGCCGACAGCGTCTCGACGAGGCTGGACTGGTGCTCCGCGTCGTACGCGATCAACCGCGCCACCACGCCGCTGGGTGCGTCCCCACGGGCCGCGATGGCGTCGCCCATGTCGAGCAGCAGCGACTCGGTGTACACGTCGGCGAGGTGAGCGACCCGGCGCGAACCGCCCCGCCCGGCGCACAGCACGCGAAGCGCCCGGTCCGCGCTGGTGCGGGCGGCGGGCAGGTCGGTGGGTGTGTTCGCCACCGGGCTCACACCGGCCATCGCCGGCAGTCGGGTGCCGATCCGATCGAGGAACCCGGAGGCCACCCGGGCCGCCTGCTTCGCCGGCGCGTCGCGGCCGACCGGCAACAGCCCGTACGTCACATCGCCGAGCAGGGCGACCGCACTGGCTGGATGCACCGTGCCCAGATGCATCGCCAGCGCGTCTCCGAGGCGTTGGCGTTGCGCGACGACCCCGGATCGGTCATCGACGCCCGAGGTGATCCGCTCGGTCGGCGCGAGCGCGAGCACCACCAGCGGCTGATCGGTGAGCCCCAGCCGGGCCAGGGCCTCCCGAGCGCCCGAGCCTCCCTCCAGCGCCGTGCTGACCAGGTCGGTCCGCAACCGCCGTGCGACGTCCGCGCCGGCCCGTAGCCGCAGCAGGTGCAGGGCGACCAGTTTCGCCGCGTCGCTGAAGGCCCGGGACCGGTCCGGGCTCAGCGGCTTGCGTACGGCTGCCCAGATGGAGCCGAGGAACTCGTCGCCCGCGCGGACCGCCACGGCGACGCGCGGCACCAGGAAGGTGGGCAGGCTGGGCAGCGGTGCCACGAACACCGGTTGTTCGCTGTGGCGCACGTCGTGGATGACTCCGGATTCGGTCAACAGTCGGGCGTACCGTTCCGGCACCTGCCGACCGAGGATCGTCTCCACCCGGGACTCGTCGGCCTCCTCCTGACGCCCGGAGAACGCCAGCACCCGGGAGTCCGGGTCCTCGATGGTGACCGGCGCATCGACCAGGGCCGCGACCGCGTTGGCCACCGCGAACAGATCCCCGGAGGGCATCCCGCCGAGAGTCTCCGGTCCGGCGTCGCCGACGTCGCCCTGACCGAGCATGGACCGCAGCAGGGCGGTGAGCTGCGCCCAGGATGCGCCGCGGGTCAGCGCGAGCAGCGCCACCCCGGACTCCTGGGAGGCTGATCGCAGGCTGTCGGAGTCGGCCAGGGGACCCCGGACCACGAGACCGGCGGCGCCGTGCGTGCCGAGCGCACGCAGCAGGTCGGCGATCTCGTGGACTTCCCGCAGGCCGACGCCGAGCACCAGGGCGTGCGGCGGCAGAACGACCTCGTCCAACGGGTCGTGGATCGAGACGCCGCCGATCGGTGCGCCGGTGTGCGAGTCGCCGTGGACCAGATCGAGCAACGTGGCGCCGAGGTCGTCGAGGATCCGGCCCAGGCTCGCCCGAGGCTGCATCGAGTGACCGCCGTCCTGTCTCGGCCGGGGCCTACACCCCGGCGTGTGGAATCGCGGCGAGCAGGTCGCGGGTGTACGGGTCCCGCGGATCCGTCAGCACGTCGTCCACCGGGCCGTACTCGACGATCCGGCCCTGGTGCATGACCGCCACGAAGTCGCTGACGTAGCGCACCACCGCGAGGTTGTGCGAGATGAACAGCATTGTCAACCGCATCCGCCGCTGCAGGTCCCGGACCATGTTGAGCACGGCACCCTGAATGGAGACGTCCAGCGCGGAGGTGATCTCGTCGGCCACCAGGACCTCGGGTTGCCCGGCGAGCGCCCGCGCGAGCGCGACCCGCTGCCGTTGACCGCCGGACAGTTGATCCGGGCCGGCGGTGGACATCTCGGGCGGCAGGTCGACGAGGCCGAGCAGCCGCGCGACCTCGGCACGGCGCTGCGCCGTGGTGCTGCCGCGGGGCACGGCCTCGGCGATCGACGCGCCGATCGCCATCCGGGGATCGAGTGCGGAGTACGGGTCCTGGAAGACCATCTGCAGCGGACGTCGTCCGCGCGCCCGAACCGCGTCCAGCGGTTGCCCGTCGAGCAGGATCCGGCCGCCGGTGACGGGCGTCAGCCCGGCCGCGGCGCGGGCCAGTGTGGACTTGCCCGAGCCGGACTCGCCGACCAGGCCGACGACCGCTCCGGCCGGCACCGTCAGGTTCACACTGTCGACCGCCACCGTCCCGCGTCGGCGGGTGCCGAACCGTACGGTGACGTCCTCGAAGACAAGCTCGGGCACGTCGGCCTCACCCGATCCGGGGTGTGGCGCGGGCGCCGAAGTGAACGTAGCGTTCCCCGCTCTCGATCTGGTAGAACGTGGCGGCCATCCAGTTGCCGGTCGTCGGGTCCTGGCAGACGAACAGGTCCGGAGCGACCGCGACCATGCGGTAGTCGACGTTCTGGTCCTTGAGCACCTCCGCGAGCGGCCCGGTCACGGATACCCGCAGGATCGGGCCGTCCCCGCCGGTGAGCACCTCCTGCCGGATGCTGGCCCGCTCGTAGAGCCCCGCGTACGGGGTCACGTCCATCGCCACCGGCTCGTCCGGTGGTCCGAGTGGGTGCGGCACGGCCACGTCGGCGATCTCGGCGAAGATCTCCCGGTACAGCTCCTCGTACAGTTTCGAAGCGTTACCGCCGTTGGTGAGCAGTGCCACGGCGATATCGCGCTCGGGCAGCAGGCGCAGGAAGGCGGCCTGGCCGATGGTGTTGCCGTCGTGACCGATGACCCGGTGGCCGTCCCAGGCCGTCCGCTCCCAGCCGAGCCCCCAGGAGTCACCGACAGTGTGCTTGTCGGGCAGTTCCACCTGGTGGGCGGCCATCGCGGTGGTCGCGGCGGCGCTGAGCACCGCGGTGCCGGCGGCGGATCTGCCACCGTTCAGATGCATGCGGGCGAAGCGGAGGACGTCGGCGACGGTGGCGGTGACGCCGCCGGCCGGGCCGGCGGATCGGGGGATGCCCCACTGCGACGCCGGTTCCGGCTTCCCGTCGGTGCCGGGCAGATGGCCGACCGCCGTACGGAACAGCAGCGCCTCCTCCGGCAACGTGACGGTGTGTGTCAGCCCGAGCGGTCGGAACAGCAGCTCCCGCAGTGCCGCGTCCCAGGTGTCGCCGGTCAGCTTCTCGATCACCCTGCCGGCCAGCGAGTACCCCGAGTTCGAGTACGACCAGGTGGCGCCGAGCGGGTGGGTCAGGGCGGCGTCGCCCAGCAGTGCGACGTACTTCTCGAGGCAGTCGTCGCCGCGGCCGGTGTCGGTGAAGATGTCACCGTCGATGCCGCTGGTGTGCGTCAGCAGATGGCGCATGGTCAGCTTCCCGGTCACGTCGGCGTCGCGGAGCAGCAGCTCCGGGAGCACGTCGACCAGCGGCGCGTCGAGATCCAGCAGCCCGTCGTCGACCAGCCGCATGACCACGGTCGCGGTCCACACCTTGGTGATCGACCCGATCTGGAACAGCGAGTCGGTGGTGGCGGCCACGCCGGTCGCCCGGTTCAGGACACCGTAGGCGGCTTCGGTGACGGTGTCACCGTGCAGGATGCCCACGGCGGCGCCGGGGACGCCGTGACGTTCTGCGATGGTGGCGAGCCGCTGTTCGAGGTTCATCTCAGGTCTCCTTCCGAAACGGTGACGGGTGCCACCGCCGGTGCGAGATCGGCGTGCCAGCACGCGACGCGGTGCGCGGTGCCGTACTCGGCCAGTGGCGGGTTCTGCTCGTGGCACTGTTCGGTGGCCAGCGGGCAGCGGGGGGCGAACGGGCAGCCGGCGGCTGGTCGGCGCGGATCAGCCGGGCGGCCGGGGATCACGGCGAGTGGTTGTTCCCGGTCGGTCTCCATGGTGGGCACGGCGGCGGCCAGTGCCCGGGTGTACGGGTGCCGCGCGTCGTGGAGCAGCGCCGCGCTGGGCAGATCCTCGACGATGTGACCGGCATACATGACCAGCACCCGCACGCACACCTCGGCGACGACGGTGATGTCGTGGCTGATGAACAGGAGGGCGGCCTGGTTGCCGCCGCGCACCTCGGCCAGGAGTTCCAGCACCTGCCGTTGCACTGTCACGTCGAGCGCCGTGGTCGGCTCGTCGGCGATGATCAACGAGGGCTGGGCCATGATGCCCATGCCGATCATCGCCCGCTGGCGCATGCCGCCGGACAACTCGTGCGGCAGTTGCCGGGCGCGCCGGGCAGCCGCGGGAATGCGTACGGCATCGAGCCGCTCCACCGCCCGGTCCCAGGCCCTGCGTCGGTTCATCCGCTGGTGCCGTTCGGCCACCTCGGCGAGCTGACGGCCGATTCGCTGGATCGGGTTCAACGACGTCATCGGGTCCTGGAAGACCATCGCGAGCGAGGTGCCGAGCAGGCCGCGCACCGAGCGGGAGTCTGCGGCCCGCAGGTCGGTGCCGAGGAAGTCGAGCCGGTCGGCCCGCACCAGGCCCGGACTCTCCACGAGCCGGGCGATCGCCAGCGCGGTCAGGCTCTTGCCGGAACCGGATTCGCCGACGATGCCGACCGACTCACCCCGTCGTAGTGTCATGCTGACTCCGCGTACGGGAGTGACGAACCCCTCGTCGGCCGGGAAGGAGACGCTGAGGTTCTCCACGGCCAGCACCGTCGGTTCCCCCATCGGTACGACGGGAGCCGGTTCCGACCCGGGTGACCGCCGGAGACCGTGCCGGGCGTCCTGCGAGCTGAGCGCCCGAGCCGCGACCTCCCCGGCGAGGTTGAACGCCAACGCCGCGACGACGACGGCGAGCCCTGCCGCGAGCGCCCCCGCGGGATGGATGTAGATCTGTGTCAGGCCCTCGCCGAGCAGCCGTCCCCAGTCGTAGGACGGTGCCTGCACACCCAGCCCGAGGAACGACAGGCCGGCGAACGCCAGCAGCGCGCCGCCGGCGGCCGAGGTGGCGGTGACCACGAGGGGCTCGGCGATGTTGGGCAGCACGTGCCGGAAGAGGATCCGGACCCGGCCCACTCCGGCGATGCGGGCGGCGGCGATGAAGTCGCGCCCGGAGACAGCCGCGGCGAGCGTCTGGGTGAGCCGGGCGAAGCCCGGTGCGGTCGCGAACCCGATGGCCAGTACCGCGCCCTTCGCCCCGACCCCGAAGATCACCGCGAAGAACAGCGCCAGCAGCAGATTCGGGAACGCCACCGCGATGTTGACGAGCGTGCCGATCCAGCGTCCGAACCGCTTTCCGGCCAGCGCTGTGGCCGCGCCGAACAGCAGGCCGATGGCCACGCCGATGCCGGTGGCGGCGAGCGCCAGGCCGACTGACAGCCGGGTCGCCACCAGCACCCGGGCCAGGATGTCCCGGCCGAGCAGGTCGGTTCCGGCCGGGTGCCGGGCGGACGGACCCTGCAGGATCTCCGCCGGCACCACCGTGTGCGCGCGGGCGTGCCACAGCGGGTACGCCAGCACGGTGAGGCCGAGCACCACCGTCAACAGCACCACGGCGAGGATGCCCAGCGGACTGCGCAGCACCGCTACCCACCGTCGCGCCGTCGCTCCCGCCATGGTTCAGCCCTCCCGGATCGCGGAGCGCGGGTCGAGCACGGCGAGGACCACGTCGACGGCGAGGTTGACCAGCAGCACACCGGCCCCGTAGACGAGGACCACGCCCTGCACGGTCGGATAGTCCTTGGCGAGGATGGACGCGACGATCGTGCCACCCAGCCCCGGCCACGCGAAGATGTTCTCCACCAGCACGGTCCCGGCCACCAGTGAACCCAACAGGAGGCCGCCGATGGTCAGGGCAGCGGTCAGCGCATTCGGCAGCGCGTGCCGCAGGTAGAGCAGCCACGGTGGCAACCGCTTCGCCCGGGCGGTGCGGATGTAGTCGGCGCGCAGCACTGTCAGCAGTTCCACGCGGATGATGCGGGCCAGCACGAACGCCGGCCCGACGGCCAGTGCCACCACGGGCAGCACGTAGGAGCCGACCCCGGATCGTCCGGCCACCGGCGCCCAGCCGAGCTGCACGCCGAACACGAACACCAGGCCGACCGCCAGGAGGAACTCCGGGATGGTGGCGGCCACGATGCCGGCCGACGTGAAGAGCCCGTCGGCCGCGCGACGCCCACTTCGGGCCAGCACCGCCATCACCAGTCCCAGCGGTATCGCGACGAGCAGCGCCACGGAGAACGCCAGCGCCGCCATGGTGACGGTGGAGCCGATCCGGTCCCCGATGACGTCGGCGACCGGCAGGCCCGAGGTCATCGACGTCCCCAGGTCCCCGGTGATCAGACGGCCGAGGAAGTGCGCGTACTGCAGCGCGAGCGGATCGTCCAGGCCCATCTGCGCGCGCCGCTGCTCGACCAGTGCGCTCGGAGCGGTGGGGCCCAACGCGGCTCGGACCGGGTCGCCGGGCAGCGCATGGATCATGAGGAACGCGGCGCTCACCAGGACCCACAGCGACAGCAGCAGTCTTCCGGAGCGGCGCAGCGCGAACCGGATCCACTGGTTCTCGGCCAGGGCGGTCACGGTCGTCGCGGTCACGCTGGTGATCCTCAGCCGAGCATCCGGATGGACGCCGGGTCGACGTCGCCCGTGGAGAGGTCCAACTGCGATCCCCGGGCGTACACCGGCACGTTGGAGTTGGCGAACGGCACCAGGTCGAGGTGTTGCAGCAGGGCCTTCTCCGCCGCGGCCCACTGATCGCATCCACCGTCACCGGGGGTCTTGGCGGCGGCGGTCACCGCGGCCACGTAGGCGTCGTTGCGGACACTGGCGAAGTTGCTGCCGTTCGGGGGCGTGGGCCCGGAGAAGAACGGCACCAGCTGACTGGGCAGCGACACGCCGATCGGGAACATCGCCACGTCCCAGGCGAACTGGCCGGACGCGATCTGGCCGATCTGCGTCTCGGTCACCGACGTCAGTTCCACCTGTACGCCGACGGCGGCCCACTGTTGCTGCACGAGCTCGGCGGCGGCCTGCGCACCCGGACCGGACGACGTGTCGAACGCGACGGTCAGCTTGACGGGCTTGCCGTTCGTGGCCGCCGCCACGGCCGTCTTCGCGCCGTCGGCGTCGAATGTCGGAAGGTTACCGGTGACGGTGTCCTGCTTGCAGGGGCTGGTGGCGGGGACGACCAGCCCGGTCGGTGGGCCGCCGCGCCCGCTCACGAACACCTGCCGAAGCTGAGCGAGGTCGAGGGCCTGCACCAGCGCTCGGCGCAGGTCCAGTGCCGCGGTGGGCAGGCCGGGCTTCTGGTTGAACCACATCTCGCCGGTCGGTGCCATGATGTCGCGCTTGAGGTACGCGGCGCCCTGCAACCGCTGGCCGTCCGGCCCGGTGAAGCGGGCCGCGTTCACCTCACCGGAGAGCATCAGGTTGGCGGTGGTGGCCTCGTTCGCGACGACCCGCAGGACCACCTTGTCGGGCAGTCCGGCCTGGTCCGCCTTGAAATCGCCGGGCCCCCACGCGTATTCCTTGCGCCGGGTCAGCGTGTAGTGGTCGTCGGGAACCGCCTCGGTGAGCGTGAACATGCCGGAGCCCAGCGCGTTCTGCTTGAGCTTGGCGCGGTCCTTGAGCCCGCCGTCGCAGACGATCGGCAGGCCGCCCAGATTGCGGTCCAGGAACGCGTCCGGGGCGGGCACCGTCACGGCGACGGTTCCGGCGCTGTCGTCCGGCGTGGCCTTGGCGCCGGCCGGGACGTATGTGCCGATCCGCGTCGAGGCGTTCTTGACATCGCCGACGAAGTTGATGTTCGCGGCCACGGTGCTCGCGGTCAGCGGGCTGCCGTCGGAGCAGGTGATGTTCTTGCGCAACGTGAACGTCGCCGTGGTGCCCGTCGACTCCCACGACGCGGCGAGACCGGGCAGCAACCGTCCGTCCGGAGCGAACCCGAGCAGCGAGTCGTACAGGAATCGGCCGACCTGGCCGGTGACCGACAGAGAGGTGAAATGTGGATCGAGGTTGCCGGGGTCGCCAGGCAGCGCCATGACGAAGGTCTTGCCGTTGACCAGGTCGGTTCCGCCGCTGTCACCGGAACCGCCACCACACGCACTCATCGTCAGAACGGCCGCGCCGAGCACCGCCGTCAACCCAAGAGCCTTCATCGCGCCGCCTCCACCCACCTACGTGTGCGGCAAGACTGCCGAGCGCCGCGACCGGTTGTCTTCGGTGCTCCCGACAACACGGCGCCTGCCGATTCGTCGTCGGCGACGACATCGACCGCTACCCGACGAGGTGGTGGAAGGGTGGACAGGAATCCACGCCCGGTCTCGTCGCACCGCACGAAGACACCTGTGGTCTCCGGCGGCACGATGGCTCGAGGCAGGCGAGCCACCGGGGTCAGCCGTGACCCCGGCCGACGTCGCCGAACAGCCGACGGTGAGGAGCTGATTACATGTCCGTGGTCGACGCCGCTCTGCGTGCCATGCCGGTGATCGACGGGCACAACGACCTGCCGTTGGCGTTGCGGGCCCGGACCGGCTATCGGGTGACCGGCCTGCGTGAGCGGCCCGAGTTGCAGACCGATCTGAACCGGCTGCGCGCCGGTGGGGTGGGCGGGCAGTTCTGGTCCGTGTACGTACCGTCTGACCTCAGTGAACCGGACGCGGTCGTGGCGACGATGGAGCAGGTCGACGCCGTGTACCGCCTGACCGCCGAGTATCCGGAGGAGCTGGCGATCGCGTATTCGGCCCGCGACGTGGAGCGGGCCCTGAGCGCCGGCCGGATCGCCTCCCTGATCGGCATCGAGGGCGGACACAGCCTGGCCTCCTCGCTCGGGGTGCTGCGCTCGTTCGCCCGGCTGGGTGTGCGTTACGTGACCCTGACCCACAACGACAACACCTCCTGGGCGGACTCCGCGACCGACCGACCCGGCGTCGGGGGCCTGAACGACGAGGGCCGGGCGATCGTCGCCGAGATGCAGCGCATCGGGGTGCTCGTCGACCTGTCGCACGTGGCGGAAACGACGATGCACGCGGCCCTGGCCGTCGCCACCGCTCCGGTGATCTTCAGCCACTCGTCGGCCAGGCAGCTCACCGGACACAGCCGCAACGTGCCCGACGACGTCCTCGTCCGACTGCGGGACAACGGCGGCGTGTGCATGCTCTGCTTCGCTCCGCCGTTCGTCTCCGACCAGGTCGCCGAGTGGCTCGCGGCGGCGACCGAGCAGTGGCAACGGCTGGGCCTGCCGCCGGCCACGGACGAATGGACACGCGCGCCGCGCCCCGGCGAACACCTGCCGTCGTCCCTTCCCGCCGCACCCGCGACGTCTGCCTTCGGACTGCCCGGCGTCCCGGCCGACGCCCCTGAACCCTTCCGGGCCTGGCTGACCGCGCATCCCCGACCGGAAGCCACCATCGCCCAGGTCGCCGACCACGTCGACCACGTCCGCGAGGTCACCGGGATCGACCACGTCGGGCTCGGGGGCGACTACGACGGTTGCGATCGCCAGCCGATCGGCCTCGAGGACGTGTCCGGCTACCCGCGGCTGCTGAATGAACTCGGGCAGCGCGGCTGGTCACAGGCCGACCTGGAGAAGCTGACCGGCCGGAACATCCTCCGGGTCCTTCAGGCGGCCGAGGACGCCGCCGACGAGATCCTCTGGCCCCGCTCCCCCGCCGGCTGAGGCACCGGGTCGCGACGACCCGCTGAGTCGCCAGCCGGACCAGCGCAGAGTCTGTTCAGATCTGCCAGGGCTCGCGCTGTGCGGCGGCAGATCGGCCGGCGCACCGGCGCGAGCGGAGGACGCGTACGCCGGCACCCGACCGCTCCGTAGAGTATTTCCGCAGTGGTCACGTCAGATGACGTCGGGAGCCGAGGGGACGTGGTGATTCGGATGCTCGTCGGCGTCGTCGTACACCCGACCAGGCCGCAGGCCGCCGAGACGGCGGACATGGTGTCGCGGATCTGCGCCGAGCACGGCGCTACGGCGCGGACCCTGGACGTCTGGCGGGACGAGCAGAGCCCCGCCGACGTGCTGGCCGACCTTCCGCAACGACCGCAGCTCGTCGTCACCATCGGCGGCGACGGCACTCTCCTGCGCGGACTGGCCGTCGCGGTCGAGGCCGACGCACCCGTTCTCGGCGTGAAGGCCGGACGGGTCGGCTTCCTCACCCCGTTCGCCGCGACGGACCTGCCGAGGGTGCTGGGCGCCGCCCTGACCGGCCGCGCGACCATCCAGCAACGGATGCTGCTCACCCTGCGGGCGTCGCGTCCGCTGCAGGTCCCACCGGAGCTTCGGACCCTGCTGCGCTACGGCCGCGGCCCCGCGCCCGCCCCGCCCATTCCCCGGCCGAGCACGCCCGACCAGGTGGGCTGGGGTGTCCCGCTGGGCCTCAACGGCCTCAACGACGTCGTGTTCGAAAAGCTCGGCCGGGACCGGCAGACCAGCGTGGCGGTGTACCTGTCCGGGCGGCTGTTCGCCACCTACTCCGCCGACGGCGTCATGGTCGCCTCACCGACGGGCTCCACCGCCTACTCCTTCGCCGCAGGCGGACCGGTCCTGTCACCGCGCCTCAACGCCCTCGTCTTCACCCCGGTCGCCCCGCACATGGCGTTCAACCGAAGCATGGTCACCGCCCCGGACGAGCCCGTCGGTGTCCAGGTGCTGCCTCGCTCGGGTCAGGTCACCGTCGTCGTCGACGGACGCGTACACGGAATCCTCGACCCCGGTGACTGGGTCGCCGTCTACCCCGCCCGACGCCGCGCGAAGCTCATCGTCGGCGACGTCGACGACTTCTTCGGCCGACTCCGGGACCAGTTCTCACTCGCCGATGCCCCCGCGGCCCGCGCCGACACCGACAGCCGGCCCCCACTGCTGATCTACCGGCCGGACCTACCGATACCGGAGGACCTCAAACACCTGCACCTGCCGGCAGAGGGGTCTGATGCCGGCTGAGCCGCACGTCCCAAGCCGCCAGAGGCGGTAGTGGAAAAACGACCGTCCGAACAACGGAATGACGGTGCGGGCCGCCTCTGGGCGGCCCGCACCGTCACCGAACGCCGGGCACGTCACGCCCGTCTGCCGGATCGCTGCTGGGTGGGATTTCCCGGCCTACAGGTCGACCTTCGTCACGCGGGAGGATTCGTACGTCGTGGAGGCCGGGGGGAGGCCGGGCACGGTGGAGACGTCCTTGACCAGCATGCCGGTCGTGGCGTCGATGGTCAGCACCTCGCTGCCCTCGCCGCCGAACACCTCGGGGCCGGCGGTGATGGTCAGCGTGGCCTTGCCGTGGGTGGTCGAGTTCTCGACGCTGACCGCGGAGATGGTGGACAGCAGGCGCAGCACACCGGCCCGGACCTGCGTGTTGCCGTTGCCAGCGGACAGCGCTTGGGTGCTGTACGTCCACAGGGCGTTGTCGAAGTGCCGCTCAACGGCCTGAGGGCTGTATGGTTTCGGCTCGGCGTTGCCGCCCTTCTGCTTGATGATGACCTGGACGTCCGCCTGCTGCTTGTCCCACACGGCCTTCTGCGCTGCGGGGTCGAGGCCCACCAGCGGGTCCTTGGCTGCCTTGAGCATCCGGGTCCGGCCGTCGGCCGGGCTGCTGTCCGCCGCGGCGACGGCTGCCTTGAGGAGCGGAGCATAGCCGCCGTCCGTCATCTGGTCCTGGTGACGGGCGATCGCACGCTTGATGTCCTGCACGCTGTTGCCCGTATAGATCGCGTGACCGTCGGTGTACAGCGTGTAGACGACCTGCATGGTCTTGGTGCCGTGGATCTGCGTCGCCTTCACCAGCCACGCGTCGCCCGCCGCCGGGGTGACCGTCGTGATGGACCCGGCCAGGGTCATCAGCGGCGCGCGCTCGGCCGACCCGTCGACGGTGGTCGAGCCCGGGGTGGCGGCTGACGAATCCTTACCGGCCTTGCCGGCCTCCATGCCTCCCGGCGCCGACGAGCTGAGCGCCACAGCGACGACCGCCGCCGCGGCGGCAACCCCCACCCCGGCGCCGATGCCCAGTCGACCCGCGATACCGATCCCGCGGCGTTGAGGCGCCGGGCTGGATTCGTGGTCCCGCGTGGTTGTCGTCGTTGTCGTCGTTTCCATTGTTGAAGACGTCTCCATAGTCGTGTCCTCCGCTGATGTCGCGCCGAGCAGCCGCACGGTTCCGGGGTCGGCCATCGCCGCCCGCAGCACCGCCCGTGCCCGCTGATACGCCTCCGGGCGTAGTGGTTCTGCGCTGCCCAAGGCACCGATCAGATCGAGCTCGTCGGTCATCGGTGTCTCTCCTTCGCGCTGTTGCGGTCCTTCAGAAGCGCGGACACCCCCGGGGCGTCGCGTAATGCCGTCCTGGCCTGGCTCAGCAGCCGCCGCGCGGTGCCGGCCGGTATGCCGAGTGCCCGCGCGGCGTCGGCTGCGGTCAGGTCCTCCCAGGCGACGAGCCTCAGGACCTCCCGCTCCTCGGGTTTGAGCCGTGTCAGGGCCGACCGGAGTACCGCCCGGGCGTCCACGCCGAGGTCCACCGCCGACCACGGATCCCATCCAGTGGCCACGTCCGGCACATCGGCGACCAGGTCCTCGGCCGGCCGGGACCGCCAGTAACGCCGTAGGCGATTCAGCGCCACCCCGTACAGCCACGGCCGCGCATCGTTGTACGACCGGTCGTACGATCGCCGCGACTCGAACGCCGCAACCCAGACCTCGCCCAGGAGGTCCTCAGCCGCATCCCGCCCCACCCGGCGAACGAGGTACGAACCGACGGCGGCCTCGTGACGCTCGACCACCTCCACGAAGGCGTCGACATCGCCACCCAGTGACCGGCCGATCAAATCCGCATCCGAAGCCATGGCCCTCCTCGGCAAAGTCCGCGCTTCACCCTGACATTGCCGATCAGCCGGGAAAGTGTTCAGGCGCGGAGGTCCGAGCCCGAGGGTCGCAGAGCGTTACGGCCCCGGTATGGATCGGAAACAGTGCCGGGCAAGCATCGGACTGGTGAGCGCATCGTCTGCGATCGATACGCACTGCCCCTACTGCGCCATGCAGTGTGGGGTGTCCCTGACGATCGGCGACGGGCCGCCTCTGCTGGCGCCCACCGAATTCCCGGTCAACAGGGGCGGTCTGTGCGCCAAGGGATGGACGGCTGCCGACCTTCTCGACCACGGCGACCGGCTACTGAGCCCTCTCGTCCGTAAGGATCCCGGCGATCGCACCAGCCCGTTGCGACCGGCGGATTGGGACGAGGCGCTCGACCGTATCGTCGACGCCATCCGTACCAGCCAACACCGGTACGGCCCCGACAGCGTCGGGGCCTTCGGTGGCGGCGGGCTGACCAACGAGAAGGCGTACGCGTTGGGCAAGTTCGTCAGGGTGGCGCTGCGCTCGGCGTCGATCGACTACAACGGCCGGTTCTGCATGTCGTCCGCGGCGACCGCTTCGAACCGCTCGCTCGGGATCGACCGTGGCCTGCCGTTCCCTCTGGCCGACATCGCCCAGGCGCAGGCCGTGCTGTTGGTCGGCGCGAATCCGGCCGATGTGCTACCGCCGTCCATGCAGTACTTCGACGCCGGACGAGCCGCCGGCGCACGGCACATCGTCGTCGACCCCCGCCGTACGACCACCGCGGGAGGAGCTGACCTCCACCTGCAGCCACTGCCGGGCACGGACCTCGCACTGGCGAACGGGCTGCTGCACGTCGCGATTCGCGAGGGCCTGGTCGACGAGACGTACGTGCGCGACCGCACGAGCGGCTTCGACGCGGTCCGGGCCACCGTTGCGGCGTACTGGCCGGACCGGGTGGAGCGGATGACCGGCGTACCGGAACGGGACCTGCGGGAGACGGTACGGCTGCTGGCGGCCGCCACGTCGGCGATGGTGCTCACCGCCCGCGGCGCCGAGCAGCACAGCAACGGCACTGACACGGCGCAGGCGTACCTCAATCTGGCCCTCGCCCTGGGCCTGCCCGGGCGGCCCTTCTCCGGCTACGGCACGATCACCGGGCAGGGTAACGGGCAGGGTGGGCGCGAGCATGGGCAGAAGGCCGACCAACTGCCCGGCTACCGGCGCCTGGACGACCCTGCGGCGCGAGCCCACGTCGCGGCCGTCTGGGGCATCGACCCGGACGAGCTGCCCCGGCCGGGCCGGTCGGCCTGGGAGATGCTCGACCGGCTCGGGACCGACGACGGGGTACGCGTGCTGCTCGTGCTGGCCAGCAACATCGCCGTGTCGGCGCCGCACGCCAACCGGGTGAGCGACCGGCTGCAGGCGCTGGACCTGCTCGTCGTCTCCGACATCTTCCTCTCCGAGACCGCAGCCATGGCCGACGTGGTGCTGCCCACGACACAGTGGGCGGAGGAGGACGGCACGATGACGAATCTGGAGGGACGCGTCATCCGCCGCAAGCGGGTCATGTCACCGCCGCCGCAGGTCCGCACTGACCTGCGGATGCTCGCCGACCTCGCCGGCCGGCTCGGCCGCGGCCGCTACTTCGACGACGATCCGCGCCGCGTCTTCGACGAGTTGCGCCGAGCCAGCGCCGGCGGGACAGCCGACTACGCCGGCATCAGCTACGAACGCATCGAGGCTGAGCAGGGGGTGTTCTGGCCATGCCCGAGCGAGGACCATCCGGGTACGCCGCGGCTGTTCACCGACCGGTTCCCGACCACCGATGGGCGGGCGAGGTTCTTCCGGGTGGAGCACCGCGATCCGGCGGAACCGCCCGACGCCGACTACCCGTATGTGCTGACCACCGGCCGCAACATGCAGCAGTACCAGAGCGGCAACCAGACCCGCCGGGTCGGTGCCCTGACCATGGCGCTGCCCGACGCTCGGGCGGAGCTGCACCCGGACCTCGCCCACCGGCACGGCATCGCCGACAACGACGTGGTGGAACTGCGCAGCCGACGCGGGCGGGCCTTCTTCCGGGCGCGCCTCACCGACGGCATCCGCCGCGACACCGTTTTCGCACCGTTCCACTGGGGTGGCAGCTCCGCCGTGAACGCGCTGACCGACCCGGCGCTGGACCGCCATTCGCGGATGCCGGCCTTCAAGGCCTGCGCGGTGTCGATCGCGCGCGCAGGCGGCCCGGACGACGCCGACCTGCTGACCACCCGACCGCCCAACCCAGCGCCTCAATGATCAAGGGAGCATCGCTGTGCACACCACTCCCCGTTTCCTGCAAGGCGTCTACAGCTTCGAGGGCAAGGGCCTCGACCGGCCCGGCCTCGTCGACGGCACGCTCAGCTACGTGGTGCCGGGCGGCGTCGTGGCCCAGCCGGTCTATTTCCGCGGCGGCAATGCCAGTGCTGAGCTGATCTGTGTCCTGCTCGTGCGCGACGGCCAACCGATGCGGTACTTCCCGATCGGCGCCAAGTCCGACGTCCACGTGCCGCTGCGGGTGGTCGAGGACCTCGACGCCGGCACCAGTATCGAGGTGCACGTGGCGGCGCCCGCCGGGGTGTCCGGCACCGTTATCGTCGATCTGGGTCTGGTCGAGGTCTGATGGACGCCGTCGACCAGCGCCGACGCCTCGTCGTGGTGGGTAACGGGATGGCCGGCGCCCGCACGGTCGAGGAGATCCTCGAACGCGGCGGGGGCGACCGGTTCGCCATCACGATGTTCGGCGAGGAGCCGTACGGCAACTACAACCGCATCCTGCTCTCCAACGTGCTCGCCGGGGCCGACGACGAGGCGGGCATCTTCCTCAACGACATGTCCTGGTACGCCGAGAACGGCATCACCCTGCACGCCGGCACCCGGGTCACCCGCATCGACCGCTTCGCCCGACGGATCTACGCGGACGACGGCACCGCGACGCCGTACGACAAGCTGATCATCGCCACCGGCAGCCGGGCGTTCGTCCCGCCGATTGCCGGCATCCACCGCCCTGGGCGCGGCTACCACCAGGGCGTGTTCGCGTTCCGCACCATCGACGACACCCGCAACATGGTCCGGTACGCCCGCGAGCACGAGCGCGCGGTGGTGATCGGCGGCGGCCTGCTCGGTCTGGAGGCCGCGCGTGGCCTGCAGAATCATCTGCCCCACGTGACCCTGGTACACGCCGCCGGCCATCTGATGAACGCCCAGTTGAACGCCCAGGCGGGCGCCATCCTGCGGCGCAGCATCGAGCGACTCGGCATCGAGGTCGTCCTCGGCGCGCACACCACCGAGGTGCTCGGCAAGCACGCCGTGACCGGGGTCAAACTCAAGGACGGCCGGACCATCGCCTGCGACGTCGTCGTCGTGGCCGCCGGCATCCGGGCGAACGCCGAGCTTGCCGCGACCAGCGGCCTGCCGGTGGAGCGGGGCATCGTCGTGGACGACCAGATGCGCGTGCAGGACGAGGTCGACATCTACTCGGTCGGCGAGTGTGCCCAACACCGCGGCGAGACGTACGGCCTGGTGGCTCCGCTGTGGGAGCAGGCGCGGGTGCTCGCCGACCACATCACCGGAACGAACCCGAACGCGGCGTACCACGGCTCTCGACTGGCCACGAAGCTCAAGGTGGCGGGCGTGGACGTCGCGTCGATGGGCCTGAAGGAGGCGGAACGCGACGACGACGAGACGATCGTCTTCGCCGAGCCGCGCAAGGGCGTCTACAAGAGCATCGTCATCCGCGACGACCGGCTTGTCGGCGCGACTCTCCTCGGCGACGTGAAGAAGGTCGCGTTCCTCGTGCAGGCCTTCGACCGTGGGCTCGCCCTGCCGAAGGAGCGGGTCGAGATGTTGTTCGACCTCGGCGCGCCGTCGGCCGACGTGAGTGCCGCGGAGCTCGGCGACGACGTGCAGGTGTGCAACTGCAACGGCGTCACCAAGCGGGCGTTGGTCGGCACCGTGCGGGGCGGCGTGAAGACGCTCACCGGTGTCATGGACGCCACCCGTGCCGGCAAGGGCTGCGGCTCGTGCAAGGGCCTGGTCGCCCAGATCGTCGAGTGGGCCGCTGACGGCAAGGTCGAGGACGACCCGGCCGCGAGTTGGTACGTCCCCGGTGTGCCGATGCCCAAGTCGGAGCTGATGGCGGTGATCCGCGAACACGGCCTGAAATCCGTCTCCGCGGTGTTCGCCACCCTCGTGCCCGGCGGCGCGGAGGACGCCAAGAGCAAGATGGGCCTGGCCTCGTTGTTGAAGATGATGTGGGGCGACGAGTACGTCGACGAGCGCGACGCCCGCTTCATCAACGACCGGGTGCACGCCAACATCCAGCGAGACGGCACCTTCTCGGTCGTCCCCCAGATCAAGGGCGGCGTGACCACACCGGCGCAGCTCAGGCGGATCGCCGAGGTGGCCGAGAAGTACTCCGTACCGCTGGTCAAGATCACCGGGGGCCAGCGCCTCGACCTGCTCGGCATCCGCAAGGAGGACCTGCCCGGGGTGTGGGCGGACCTCGACATGCCGTCCGGGTACGCCTACGGCAAGAGCTTCCGTACGGTGAAGACCTGCGTCGGCTCCGACTTCTGCCGCTTCGGCGTCGGCGACTCCACCGCTCTCGGCATCGCGATCGAGGATCGGTTCAAGGGCATCGAGGGCCCCGGCAAGATGAAGCTCGCCGTCACCGGCTGCCCCCGCAACTGCGCCGAGGCGTACGTCAAGGATCTCGGTGTCGTCGCCATCGACGGCGGCAGGTGGGAGATCTACGTCGGCGGGGCCGCCGGCGCCCACGTACGCAAGGGGGACCTGCTCGCCGTCGTCGACTCGCCCGACGAGGTCATCACGCTGACCGGCCGGTTCCTGCAGTACTACCGGGAGAGCGCGAACTGGTTGGAACGCACGTACGCGTGGGTGCCCCGGCTCGGCATCGACCACATCCGGGCCGTGGTCGTCGACGACAGCGACGGCATCGCGGCGCGGCTCGATGCGACCATGGACGCCTCCGTCGCCGCCTACCGCGACCCGTGGCTGGAGCGGCGCGACCCGGTCACTCCAGGGCAGTTCCGCACTTCCCTGCCGTTGGCGGTCCTGCCCCAGGTGCCGGTCCGCGAAGCCGTACCGGTCTCCGTTCCGGGGCCGGTGGTGCCGTCGATCGGCTCCGCCGTATCGGGGCCGGGCCCGGTGACGGACGGCTCGGCCGGCAACGGGCACGGCGGCAAGGGGCACGGCGGCAGCGGCCACCAGGGCGACGGCGCCGGCTCGGCATCCGCGAGGCGGCCGTGATGGCCAAGCTCGTCGCCGTGGAACACCGGCTCGGGCCGGTCGACGAGATCCCCCACGGGGAGGGGCGTGCCTACGCCGTGGGGGCCGAGATGATCGCCGTCTTCCGGCTGCGTGACGGCAGCCTGCGCGCGGTGTCGGCGCTCTGCCCGCACGCCGGCGGGCCGCTCGCGGACGGCCTGGTGGATACGAAAGTCGTCGTCTGCCCTCTGCACCAGAACACCTTCGAGCTGGCGACCGGCTGTTCGACCACCGGGCAGTCCCCACTCACTGTGTACCCGGTCCGTGCCGACGCCGACGGACGCCTGGTGGTGGGCCTGCCGCCCACCTGATGAGCGAATCGATCACGGTGTCGAGCCGACCGACGACTTTCCTTGGGAGGAACCATGACCACGGCGGTAACCGGCAACATCGAGCAGGACCGGCGCAGCCTGACCCTCCGCGGACACTGGATCGACGACTGGCGACCCGAGGACCCCCTCTTCTGGGAACGCCGGGGGTCCCGTATCGCCCGACGCAATCTGATCTTCTCCATCTACTCCGAACACATCGGCTTCTCCATCTGGACGATGTGGTCGGTACTGGTGCTGTTCCTCGGGCCGCAGTACGGCATCGACCCGGCCGGGAAATTCCTGCTCACCGCCGTGCCCGCACTGGTCGGGTCGGTACTGCGGATCCCGTACACCCTCGCCGTGGCCCGGTTCGGCGGCCGCAACTGGACGATCATCAGTGCGGCGCTGCTGCTGATCCCGAGCCTGCTCGGCGCGCTCCTGATCCAGCCCGGCGTCTCGTACTCGACGCTGATGCTCATCGCCGCGCTGGCCGGCGTCGGTGGCGGGAACTTCGCCTCCTCGATGGCGAACATCAACGCCTTCTACCCAGACCGGCTCAAGGGCTGGGCGCTCGGCATCAACGCCGGCGGCGGCAACCTCGGCGTCGCCGCGGTCCAACTCGTCGGCCTGTTCGTGCTGGCAGTCCTGGGGGCGGACAATCCCGGCATCGTCGCCGGCATCTACGTTCCGGCGATCGTGCTGGCCGCACTCGGATCCGCGCTGTTCATGGACAACCTCACCCACGCCCGCAACGAGAAGCGGGCCATGCGCGACGTCACCCGCGAACCGCACACCTGGATCATGTCTCTGCTCTACATCGGCACGTTCGGGTCGTTCATCGGCTTCGGGTTCGCCTTCGGCCAGGTGCTCCAGGTGCAGTTCGCCGACACCTTCGACACCCCGGTGAAGGCCGCATACCTGACGTTCCTCGGACCGCTGCTCGGCTCGCTCATCCGTCCCGTGGGCGGTGTCCTGGCCGACCGGCTCGGCGGGGCCCGGGTCACCTTCGTGAACTTCGTGGCGATGGCGGTCGGCGCGTCGATCGTCCTGCTCGCCTCCCAGCAACGCTCGCTGCCGTTGTACCTGGTCGGCTTCATCGCACTCTTCGTGTTCAGCGGCGTCGGCAACGGCTCGACGTACAAGATGATCCCGGCGATCTTCCGGGCCAAGTGCGGTGTGCAGGTGACCGCCGCCGGCGCGGCCGACCCGCACGACCGGGCGGCGGAGCACGAGGCACGGCGCCTCTCCGGCGCGCTCATCGGCGTCGCCGGTGCCATCGGCGCGTTCGGCGGAGTCCTCGTCAATCTGGCCTTCCGGCAGTCGTTCCTCACCTACCAGACCGCGGATGCGGCCTACATCGCCTTCATCGTCTTCTACGCGATCTGCTTCGTCATCACCTGGTTCGTGTACCTACGCCCGTCGTCCGCTCGACTCGAGGGCGTCTGACAGCAGTGACCGCGGCCACAGCGCGGGCCGGCCGACACACGTGGGCGCCGGGCTTGCGGACTCCTCCGCTCCGGACGCCCTACGCCGATGACCCGACCCGTACCGGCCGGCGGACCCGGGCCGGCGGGCGGGCAGAGCCCTGCGGTCGACCTTGCCGTTGGCGGTGGCGGGCAACTCGGGCAGCACGACGTGGCGCAGCGGCACCATGTGGTCGGGAAGCAGCTCGGCCAGCGCTCGTCGCATCGACGCTGATCATTCCGGCCGCCGACCGCAGCGCTGTCACGCTGGTTCGGGAGCCGGCCCCGGCCTCCACGACCTGACGCCGCCGAGGCCGAGGGCGCCCTCCAACCGCAGGTTTCCCGGAGGGTTCGATGCGCAGATGCGCCGGCCACGGGCTCGGCGGTCCGGATTCAACGCGAACGCAGGTCTGCGGTCAACGGCCCCACTCAGTCACCGGAGATCCAGAGATATCCGCGTGCCCGGGTCGCCTCCTCGATGAGCGTCCCCAGTGCCTGCACGTCGACCCGGAGCTCCGGTCTGCGGCTCGCGATCTCGTCCAGCTCCGCGGTCAGCTGCGGCAGCTGGATCAGGTTGATCATGGTGTCGCCGTAGGAATCGATCCTCGACACCAGGTGGTGCCGCTCCCGGTCGCTCGCCGCCACCAGGCGTTGCAGCGAGGAGCCCGCTTCCACGCCGGCATAGCGTCGCTCGTGCACCTGGTTCTCGACATACACCCCGAACCCCACCGCCGCGCCTCCTCCACGAAATGGCCGGCCAGGGCATGGCACACCCCGGCCGGCCAACCTTACGGTCGTCGGCGCTCAGTCCTTGCAGGGAATCGGGTACATCGTTCGCACGCCGCCCCACCTGTCCTGAACCACCATGTAACAACTCGTGATCTGTGCGCCACTGTCCTTCGACGTCCGACCGACCGGCTGGTCGGCCTTCGCCTCACGCTCGTAGTGGCCGTCCTTGTTCGGTCCGTTGCACGGGCACTTGTTCGCCTCGTCGACGAGATCGTCGAGATCCACCGTGTTGTCGAAGACGCCCTTGCTGTCCTCGACCTTCGGCCCGCCCTGCACGTGCTTCTCCTTGACGTACTTCTCGGAGGACTCGTCGAGCATCGCCGGGACGCAGTTGGCGTTGTGCACCAGCAGCGGCGTGTTGCCGGCCGCCACGTAGTAGGTGTGCATGTCGGCCACGGTGAGGTTGAAGACGGTGGTCACCTCGTCCCGCGCCGCCAGCGCGGTGATCGTGACCGGCTTGCCGGCCCCGTTCTCCACGGTCGAGCCGGCCACCAGGTCACCGGCGTTGACCCACGCCTTCGAGGCCGGTACCCAGAACGGGTGGCCGTCGGTGGCGGTGATGACGGTCGGTGCCGTGTCGGCGTCGTGGTCCTGGTCGACGGATATGTCGATCAGATGTTTGACGCCGGTGCCACGGATCAGTGTGGTCACCGTCCGGACCCCGGTGCGCCCGGCGATCGGATCGGTGGCCACCACCTTTTCGCCGGCCTCGACGTCCTCGATGTCCCGGAAGCGCCCGTTGGCGAGCAGCACGCGGGTGCCGGCCACGAAGCTGTTGCAGTCCACCGCCGGTCGTCGGAGCTTGTCGAGGATCTTCTGGACGTTACGGAACCGGTCTGAGTTCTTCCACGCCTTGGCCCCGGTCGCCAGCCAGCCCGCGACCGGGATGGCCGAGCCCAGCGACAGCAGGCCGCCGAGCCAGTCGCCGCGGCCGAACGACACCGCCGCGTCGATGCCGTCGCAGACCTCGCCCGCGCCCGGGATCAGACCGCAGGCCATCAGGGTGAACTGCAGGATGTCGAGGAGGATGTCCTTGTTCTCCGCGACGAACTGCTTGAGGTCGCCCAACATCGAGCACCCGGTGATGTCCTTGTTGGCCGGCGCGGCGCACTTGGCCGGGTTGATCAGGGCGTCGGCGAAGTCCTTGAAGACCGTCAGGCACTCCTTGGACAGGTTCGACGGGTCCAGCGACAGACAGCCCCACGTCTTGTGGGCGTCGGCCGCGGTGCCCTCCCCACCCGGACCGCTGCCGGGCACGGTGCTGCGCCGGTCCTTCTCGGCCTGCTTGAGGCGCTCGGCGTAGAGGTCGGACGCTTCCTTCGCGGCCCGGGCCGCCGCGGCGGCGTCCGCCCCGGCCGCGTCGGCGGCCGCGCGGGCGTCCCGCTTGGCCGCCAGCGCCGCGGCGGCGTCGTTGCGCGCACGCTGCGCGGCCGCGGTCGCGGTGGCTGCTGACCGGGAGGCCGCGGCGGCGCTGGCCTGGGCCCGGTTGGACGCGTCGCGGGCGGTCACGGCCGACTGCGCCGCCTGGTCGGCCGACCGCTTGGCGTCCTGGGCCGAAGCCTGGGCCTGGTTGGAGAAGGTGATCGCCTGGGCCGCGGCTGCGTCCGCGCGGGCCTTGGCCGCGTTCGCCTCGCTGGCGTAGCCCTGCGCCCGCTTGGCCGCCTCCATCGCCCGGTTGGCGTCCTCGACCGACTTCTGCGCGTACTGCTGGGCCTCGGCGATCAGCTTGTGCACGGTCTGGATGTGCGCCGCCTGCTCGAGGTCACGCTGGGCCGCGTCGTACCGGCCGCTGGCCAGGAAGTACGACAGGTACGAGGCCGGGCCGTTCAGGGCCACCTCGCCGGCCGCCTTGACCTCGGGACCGCCGGCGTCGATCACGCGGTAGATCTCGATGCGGTCATCGGCAGCCCGGGCCGGGTATTGCCCCGTGCGGATGAACTGGTGCAACTGGGCCGAGGTGCCGGCCAGCGCCGCGTTGGCCGCCGCGGTCAGGTTCGGCCCGGCGCCGGGGAGCATCGCGTAGACCGTCTGGCGGTCCTTGGTCACCTTGCCGGCGTAGTTGCGCGTCCGCAGGAACGTCTCCACGGCCGCGTCGTCGCCGCCGAGCGCGGTCTGCGCCGCGGTCTTCTCGTTGCCGTCGGGCAGCGTGTCGATCAGCCGCCAGGTCCGGGCCCGGTCGTCCTGCCCGACCGCGGCCCGCCGGCCCTCGGTCAGCCAGAGCAGGACCTCGGCGTCGGTGCCGGCCAGGGCGTCTTGGGCCGCGTCCTTGGTCCACTCGCCACCGGTGGTGAGCAGCGCGACGGCCGCCCGGCGACCCCGGTCGACCGCCACCGCAGGCGAGGTGCCGGCTGCGGTCGCTTCGTTGAGCAGGGCCCGGGTGGCCGC
This sequence comes from Micromonospora sp. WMMD1155, assembly GCF_029581275.1. NCBI lineage: Bacteria > Bacillati > Actinomycetota > Actinomycetes > Micromonosporales > Micromonosporaceae > Micromonospora > Micromonospora sp. WMMD1155. Next base: position 5,335,184 of record NZ_CP120742.1, on the reverse strand, counting down.
GTCGACGCGGTCCTCCTCGGCTGTGTCCCACAGCAGCGAGCGGTTCCAGGCGTTCAGCTCACCGCCCTCGGCGATGGCCTCCTGCTCGGCCAGCAGCGCGTCCTGGGCGGCATGGATGCCCTGCTCTTTCCACTCGGCCAGGCGGTCCACGTCCTCCTGCCGGGCCAGCGCCTCGAGCTCCACCGCCTGGTTGGCCGCGTTCACCGCGACGTTCGCGGCGTCCACCGCGGCCGCCGCGTGCGTGGCCGCCTCGGCCGCGGACAGCTGACCGCGTTCGGCCGCGTCGGCCGCCGCGATCGCCTGCGTGACGGCGTTGTCGGCGTGCTGCGCGGCCGACTTGGCGTACGCGAACGCCTCCTCGGAAGCCTCCCGCGCCTGCCGCGCGAGGGCCTCGGCCCGATCGGCCGCCCGGTCCGCGGTCGCCGCCGCGCGGCGCGCCTGCGCGGCCGCGTTGCGGGCCCGCTGCGCCTGCTGCTGCGACACCCCCGACTGCCGGCTCGCCTGGTCCGCGGCGACACCCGCGGCATCCGCGTTCTGGCTGGCCAGTTTGGCCGACGCCGACGCGGCGCCGGCCTGGGCCAGGGCCCGGTCCCGCTCCGCGCGGACCTGCTCCAGCTCCTTCGCCTTGGCCGCCGCGTCGCGGGCGGCCTCGGCCGCCTCGCGGGCCAGCCGGGCGTCGCCGGCGTTCAGCCGAGCCGCCGAGGCGGCCCGCTGCGCCTTGGCCGCCGCCTGCGCGGTCAGCGCGGCCGCGGTGGTCGCCTTGCGGGACGCGTCGGCGGCCACCCTGGCCGCGCGCATCGCCGCGTTCGAGGCCGCGATCGCCTCCCGCGCCGCGCTGGCCGCGCCCTCCGCCGCGTCCGCGGCCCGGCCGGCCGCGGCCGACGCCTTCTTCGCGTCACCGCCGGCCGCGCGCGCCTCGGCCTCGGCCGCCTGCGCCGCCTTCTTGGCCTCGGCGGCCGCGTTGCCGGCCCGGGTCGACGACTCCTCGGCCAGGTTGGCCTCGCGCGACGTGGTCTCGCCGGCCTGCTTGGCCTGCTCGGTGAGACTCTTGATGGACGCCAGCTCGGCGTCACGGGCCCGGGCCACGAACTGACCCCAGCGCAGGAACTCCCGCAGATCCTCGGGGGTGCCGTTGAGCGCCGTCGACGCGGCCGCGTTGAGCACCGGGCCGCTGGCGTTGGGGGCGCCGGTCAGCATGCGGGTCGCCGCCAGCCGGTCGTCGGCGTGCTCGGCGGCGTCCAGGCCGTCGGACAGGAACGACGCCACCGTCTCGGTGCCGCCCTCGATCGCACGCTGGGCCGCAGCTCGCACCGTGGGACCACCGGACTCGATCAGGCGGTATGCCCGCAGGCGCTCGTCCGCGTTCCAGGCCGAGGTCCAGCCACCCTGCACGAAGGACTCGATCTCAGACGGGGAGCCGTTCAGCACGTTGAGCGCGGCGGCCCGCATCGACGGGCCGTCCATGGCGGCCAGCGACTGCGCGGCGGCCCGCTGGTCGGCCTGCTGGGCCGCGGTGAAGCCGGTGTCGTAGTAGGTGCGCAGGTCCTGGTCGGTCCCCAGCAGCGCGGTCTCGGCGGCCCGGCGGATCGACGGCGTACCCTTGATCGCGTCGAGCACGACGACGCCGCGGATGGCGGTGATCGACATGTCGGTCGAGGCCGCCTGGGCGGCCACGCCGGAGCCGGCGGTCTGGACGATCAGAGCGAGGACGACGAACGCCCATAGGGCGCGCAGCCCCAAGCGAAAACGCGCAGCAGAAGCCGCAGGCATTATTCCCCCGTAGATAGGTCGAAAATCGACTGCAGCGGCAGGATAGCGGCAGTCATGGATTCCCGTCCGCCCCGCACTGGCCGGCCTCGATCGCTCCGTCGTGAATCACTCGCCGGTTACGCGGTGGCTGGGGTCATGTACCTGAGCACTGGGCCGTTACGACGACACGGCACGAGAACGGCCAGCACCGACGATGCGGCCATCATCGCTCCATGAGGATGGACCAGCTGCGCTCAGGGATGTCTCGTAACCCTGGCGTCTGTCTGTTGAGGATGGTCGGGAGGGATGCCTGGGTGTAGGTGATCACCGGAGCGCACCCCGCGTGAATCCTCCCGCTCACCGTCGCCGGCGACCCACCGGTCCGGCCGTCATCTCGCGGATCGTCGCCTCGGTCGGTGGCCGCGCTCTCGACATCTCGACCGGCGGGTTGCTGGACACGATCTCGGAGGCCGGCCGCCTACGGCTACCGACGCGTGGACGCCGGCCCTCGTCCGAACGCCGCGGCTTGGGCGCTGGGTCGCCGGCTTGGCCGTCCACGCCCGGCATCCCAGGTCGATGACCAGCGCCGTCGACCACCCGGCCGGGCCGCTCCCGAAGCTCAGGGTTGTTTTCCCCTTCGGGGGGTACGCCGTTCCGCCACGCGGGTGCCGTCGGATCAGCCGAGCGGGATGTGTGGCCGCGGACGCGCCGGGGGCCGGTACGGGATGGATCAGCGAGAGGTGGGCGGGCGCGCCGGGGATGTCGGTGTGGTGGAGCTCCGGGTGCACGGAGTGTCCGCCATCGGCCCGGCTGAGCTGCTGGAGCGGCCGCACGTGCGCCAGGTGGCGGGCGACCACCGGGGTGGCTTCTACCGGCCCCGACCCGAATGTCGCGAGGGTGGCGAGGCGGACGGGGTGACGCTGGAGGCCTACCGCTGGAACAATCTGCCGGCCGGCAACGCGGTGCGAACGCTGTCGATGGTGATCCTGCTGCCCTTCATGCTGATCAACCTCGCCATCTGGATGCGTCCGACGGGAGCCGGCTCCGACCCGGTGATCAAGGCCCTGTGCCGGTTGCTGGCGCTCACCCTGACCGCGATGTACGTGCTGAGCATCGTCGGGATCGCGCTGGACGTGATCGCCTGGAAGTGCATGTCCTCGCCGGAGTGCCTGGCCGGACGGAGTTGGCTCTCCTGGCTCGGAGGACGCCCGGCCGGACTGCGACTTGCGGTGCTCGCACTCGCGCCGGTAGCGGCGATCGCCCTGGTGTGGGGGATCACCGCCCGCCCGGCACTCCCGCCCCACGTTCCCCGTTCGGCCGACCCGCTCACTTCGGCGCACCGGCTCACCGCCGTCGGCCGGTGGGACACCGAGCCGCTGGTCGGTCGGTTGCGCTCCATTCACGTCGCGGCGGCGTTCGCCACGCTGGACCTCAGTCTGCTCGGCGCGCGGGCGGCACAGGGTCGGTCGATCGTCACTGTCGCGCTGGCGGCAGTGGGCGTACTTCTGCTGACCGCGTGTGCGGTTCTGCTCTGCACTCCGCCCCGGTCCGCGCCGACGGAACGGCGGCTCGACCGGCTGGTCGGCGTGCTGCGCACCATCGCGCTCGGCCTGACCGCGCTGGTCTGGATCTACGTTCTGACCAGTTCGGCTCCCTGGCCGGAGAGGAACGGACTGCCCGGCTACGACCTGACCGTCGTCGGGTTGTTCATCGGTCAGATGATGCTGCTGGTCGTCCTGGGAGTGGCGTTGTTCTGGCACCGGGACCGACAGCCGGATGTCGCCTTCTCGCTCGGGCTCGGCGCCCTGGCGGCCTCCGTCGCCGCGATCAGTCTGGCGCTCACGTTCTCCGCAGAACTGGTCTACCGGGTCGCCGACATCCTGAACCGAGACGCACCGACCGCGGAGGCCTCGATCACCAGCCCTCCGCGGGCCTGCGTCTGGGCGATTCTCGGCTTCTCGCTGGCGGTGCTGGTGACACTGGCCGCCGCCGGCGTGAAGGCGCTGGCGTCCCGGCCGGGACGGATCCGCGCCGCGTCGGCAATCGTCGCCCGTGACTTCCCCGACGCCCCCGCCGATGCCACGCCCCGACTGCGCCAGGTGTGCAAGACCATCGCCCGTGCCCGGTTCACCGAGAAGCTGGTGCCGCTCGCGGTGTTCTACGCCTGCCTTGCCGGGATCGGCATCGCAGCGGTCACGCTCGGCCTGATGCCGACACCTCCAGACGAACTGATCCAACGCTACGTGGGCCTACCGGCCGGCTTCGTCAACTTCAGCATCGGTGCGGGCAGTTACCTGATCGCCGCCCTCTTCCTCGGCCTGATCATCGGCGGGATCTTCGCCTACCGCACCCCCGGGTTCCGCCGGTACGTGGGCGTGCTGTGGGACCTGGGGACCTTCTGGCCCAGGGCCGCGCACCCGTTCGCGCCACCCTGCTACGCCGAACGGGCCCTTCCCGAACTGACCTGCCGGATCACCCACCTCGTCGACTCCGGCAACGCGGTGGTGCTCACCGGGCACAGCCACGGCTCCGTCCTGCTCGCCGCGACAGTGCTCCAACTGCCACCACGGGTCACCGACCGGATCGCCCTGCTGACCCACGGCTCGCCGCTGCGCCGGTTGTACGCCCGACTCTTCCCCGCCTACCTCAACGACGAGGTCATCCGCGAGATCGCCGAACGGGTCGACTGGCGGTGGGTCAATCTGTGGCGCGACACCGACCCGATCGGCGGCCGCGTCCTCCCACCCCAGCAGCCCGGCGCGTTCGACCGAACGCCGCCGGTGGACCGACGGCTACGCGACCCAGCCGACATCACCGCTGCGCCCGGAGACATCTTTCCGCCACCGATCAGGGGACACAGCCCCTGCGAGGCCGACCGGGTGTTCGACGAAGCCGTGCGTGACCTCGCCGAACGCCTCCTTTGAGCGAGCGGTCGCGAGCAGGCCCGCTCGCCGTCGTCGCCTCGACGATCAGCTGCGAGCGCCCCTGACTCGAGTCGAGAACCCGTCCCGGGTGCTGGGTGGTCGGTGGGTGGGGACGGCGCGGGACCGCCGCCGACCACGGGGAACGAGGTCGGCGGCGGTCCGGCGATGAAGCGTTGCGCCAGGTCAGCCGGCGAGCTGTCGGCGTACCGTGTCGGCGTCCATCAGGTACCACATGTTCTTGAACCTGCCGTCCTGCACCTCGTAGAAGGCGGTCTCGGCGAATTCCACAGACGCCCCGGTGGGTGCCAGGCCGTTCCACTGTGCGATCGGCGTGCCCGTGTCGATCAGGCGGGCGGCCACCCGGTTTCCCTCGATGAGGAGGTCCTTGACCTCCCAGTGGAAGTCCGGCACGGCGTCGGTGTGCTTGTGGAACTCGGCGACCATGTCGTCGCGCTTGACCGGGTTGCCGTTGAGGATCACCTCATCGTGGGCGAACTCGGCCATGCGGTGGAACTCGCGCTTGTTCGCCAGCTCGATGTACCGCAGGTAGAAGTCACGCAGTTCCTCTACGGTCATGGTCGTATCGGAAGTCTTCGTGTCGGAGCTCATATTCCTGTGTCCGTTTCTTCTCGGTGTCGGCCCAGGAGCCTGTCGACTCGGGTTGATCATTCGGCCCGATCGGACCCCCGGCTTTTTGTACCGCTCGGTTGTCAGCAACCGTAACAGGTTTTGTATCGATCGGTAGGTGAGTCACGTCACCATTTGTACCGAGCGGTATAGTTGGCTCATGAGCACCGAGAATCCGAGCATCGGACGCCCGCGGGCATTCGACGAGCAGACGGTCCTCGACCGCGCCACCGAGGTCTTCTGGCGGCACGGCTACGAGGGCGCGTCGATGACCGCCCTCACCACGGCGATGGGCATCAACCGACCGAGCCTGTACGCCACGTTCGGCAGCAAGGAGCAGTTGTTCGAGCGCGCCTTCGCCCACTACCGCGAAACCCAGCTGGCCAAGGTCCGCGCCGCTCTCGAACAACCCACCGCGTACGCCGCCATCGAGGCTTTCCTGCGCTCCAGCGCCGACGGCCTCACCGACACCGACCACCCACTGGGCTGCCTCTCCATCCAGGGGGGCCTGGCCTGCTCACCAGCCAACGCCCGAGTTTCCGAGGTCTTGGCCGCCGGCCGGGCCGCCAACGAGGACGCCGTCGCACAACGGCTGTCCCGTGCGATGCGGGAAGGAGACCTCCCCCCCGACGTCGACCACCGGGCACTGGCACGATTCGCGGTTGCGCTGAGCGAAGGACTCGCCGTGCACGCCGCAGCCGGCACCAGCCGGGAAGACCTCCAAGCCTCCGTCACCATCGCCATGCGAGCCCTCGCCCCACGCCGCCCCTGACCGAGCCGCTCGATGACCAGCAACAGGACGGTCGGAGCAAGCGCTACACCGCCTGACCCGGACGGACGCCGGACACCGCGTCGAGGAACCAGCGGACCAACCCGAGGTGATCGGCAAACCCGCCGGCACAGCTCGATCCGGCAGGCCGGACACAGATCCAGCCGCGTATCAGAGCCCTGCTTGGATGCCCGGCCGTCGACCAGATTGGCGGTGGGGATGCCCCGCGAACACTGGCTGTGGCGGCGATCGAGGTGCGGTGCGGGTGCACCTGCTCATCGAGACCCGATCGGTCAGGTGGGATCGGCAAGGCGGCGCGCGGCGGCGACGACGTCCGCGCGCCGCTGCGCGATCTCGTCCCGGCGTTCGGCCGCCGTGCCGGTGACCATGCGTGCGACCTGCGGCATCACCGTCCAGTAGGCAGCGATCGCGAGAAGGATGACGTGGAGTACCTCCGGAGCGAACGCCGACGTCACGCGACCGGCCGCCTGCCCCGCTTCGATGGTGGCCGACCTGCGCTGGTACGCATTGCGCCGGTGATCCTCGTCGGGAACCTCGCCGGTGTGCGACAGCGCTTCCCACATGAGGAGGCGGACGAACTCCGGGTGCTCGCGACTGTAGTCGTAGAGCCGCCCGGCGAACTCACCGACGGCGTCGGGATCTGTCGCGTCAAGTGGTACGGCCTCCGCGGTCGCCGCGAACCGCTCCCGCAGCACCACGGCGAACAGTTGAGACTTGCTGCCGTAGTAGTTGTAGACGCGCTCCTTGTTGACGCCGGCCCGCTTGGCGATCCGCTCGATCGTCGTGCCGTCCGGGCCGTGGGCGACGAACTCCACGGTTGCGGCTTCGAAGATCTTGCGCTTGGTTCCCTCGACGTCCTTGACCACAGGCCGATCCTCGCTGTCGTCCAACGCAAACGTTGCCTTCTGGCCGTCACGCTACTACAGTCGGAACAACGCCAACGTTGGCGTTGTTATGTGCTCGTGGAGGCAAGCCCGTCTCCGTTCCGGCCCAGGAGGGAGAGCACCTCATGCCCCCACAGGTGGAGGTCCGCCGCCGTCACGGTCTCTCCGGGGGTGCCACCTTTCTATTCGCTCTCGCCGCAGGCGCGGCCGTCGGTAATCTCTACTGGTCACAGCCTGTCCTCGGCGTCATCGCCGACGGCTTCGGCATCACGGTGGAAACGGCCGGCCTCCTCGTCACCGTGACGCAGATCGGCTACGCGGTCGGCGTGTTCTTTCTCGTACCGCTCGGCGACATCATCGATCGCAAGGTGATGATCCCGGCATTCATGCTGCTCTCAGCGGTCATGCTCGGCGTCAGCGCATTCGCTCCCAGCTTCCCGGTGCTGCTGGTCACCCTCGCACTGGTCGGCGCGAGCACCGTGTCCGGGCAACTGCTCGCACCGCTGGCGGGCGATCTCGCGACCGACGAGCAGCGCGGACGTGCGGTCAGCGCCGTGGTGTCCGGTGTGCTACTCGGCATCCTGGTCGCCCGAGCCGTCAGCGGCATCGTGACCGATCTCATCGGCTGGCGGGCGCTGTACGCAGTCGTCGCCGCCGGCATGCTCGTCCTGGCGATCGCGACGTATCGGCATCTGCCGCAGCTCGAACCACGCGCCCGCCTCTGCTACGGCACCCTCCTGGCCTCCGCGGTCCGCACCTACCTGACGAATGCGACCGCCCGCTGGCTCGGGCTTATCGGCGCTGCCGCGATGGCCACGTTCACGCTGTACTGGACCGGTCTGACCCTCCTGCTCTCGGGTGAGCCGTTCGACCTGTCGACTACGCAGATCGGCCTGCTCGGCCTTGTCGCGGTCGCGGGCGCCATCGCGGCCCAGCAGGTCGGGCGTCTCTACGACCGCGGCCTGGCAACACCGACGATCGGCATCGGCCTCGCCGTGGCGACCGTCGCCTTCGTGATCTCGGGCCTCGCCCCGTACTCGATCGTTGCCGTCATCGTCTCGACCGCGCTGTACTCCATCGGCGTGCAGCCCGTGCTGGCCCTGCTCCAGACCCGCGTGATGTCCATCGACCCGGCTGCACGCAGCCGCTTCAACACGATGTTCGTCGTCGGGAACTTCATCGGCGGCACCATCGGATCCGCGCTCGCCGCCGCTCTGTGGACCCTCGGCGGCTGGCCCGTCATCATGCTCGCCGCCAGCCTCCTCCTGCTGCCCGCGCTGCTCATCTGGACCACGCAGCGCGGGAGGTCCTTGGCCGCATGACAGCGAAGGAGAGTCGATCGCCACCTCGACGCCACACCTTCTCGCACCAGCCCTGCACATTCGACAGTCCGGCAACCGCTCAAGGAGACACCATGACCACCGACTCGACCCCTCCCAGCTCCACCGGCCAGCCGGACCGTTTGCTGGTCCGCAGTGCGGTGGACCGGTTTTTCGCCGCGCGGCTCGCCGGAGCCTCGCCTGAGGAGTTGGCCGAACACTTCCACGAGAACGTCGACTGGTACATCCAGGGTGACACCAAGACCGTGCCCTGGATCGGCCGCAAAACCGGCCGGGCCGGAATCGTCGAACACTTCACCCAGCTCGCGCAGAACGTCAGGGCCGAGGCATTCGAGATCGACACGACCATGGCGCACGGCAACCGCGCCGTCGTACTGGGCACCTTCCGCGCCCGGATGGTCGCCACCGAGCGCGTCGTCGACAGCGAGTACGTCTTCGACATCGCAGTCGACGACACCGGCCTGATCACCCGCTACCACATGCTCGAGGACAGCTGGGCCATCTCGGAAGCCAACCGGTCCTAGCCGATTCGTTCCGACCCGCTGACATCTGGGCCGGGGGGTGGAGGCGGACCTCGTCCCCACCCCCCCGGCCCGTGATTCCTCGGCCTGCCGATCGCCCTCTGCGGACGCGCCACGCGGGGTGTACGTGTTCACGCGGGCCTGTCTCGCTAAGGGTGTTTCCGGCGATCTTGGTTAGTAGGTTTCAGCGGCTGGGAAGCGGTCGCTGAAGGTGATGGCGAAGGCGTTCAGGGCGGGTTTCCAGCGCATCGTCCATCGGGTTCTGCCTGCTCCGGTGGGGTCCAACGATCGGGTCACCAGGTACAGACACTTCAACGCGGCCTGTTCGTTGGGGAAGTGGCCGCGGGCTTTCACGGCCCGGCGGTAGCGGGCGTTGAGCGACTCGATCGCGTTGGTCGAGCAGATCACCCGCCGGATTTCGACGTCGTAGTCGAGGAACGGGATGAACTCCGCCCACGCGTTGTCCCACAAGCGGATCACCGCCGGATACCGGCCGCCCCACTTCTCGGCCAGGTCCTCGAACGCCGCCCGGGCCGCGGTGGCGTTGACAGCGGTGTAGATCGGCTTGATGTCGTGCTTGAGCGCGTCCCAGTACTTGCGGGAGGTGAGCCGGAACGTGTTACGGATCAGATGGATGATGCACGTCTGCACGATCGTAGCCGGCCACACGTTCGTCACCACCTCCGGCAGGCCCTTCAGGCCGTCGCAGACGAGGAAGAACACGTCCTTCACGCCCCGGTTACGCAGGTCGGTCAGCACACTCATCCAGAACTTCGCACCCTCACCACCCGAGCCGGCCCACAACCCGAGGATGTCCTTCTCCCCGTCGAGCGTGACCCCGATCGCGGCGTAGAAGGGCCGGTTGGCGACCTGCCCGTCGCGGACCTTGACCACGATCGCGTCGATGAACACGGCGGCGTAGATCTCATCCAGGGGCCGGTGCGACCAGTCGGTCATCTCCTCGATCACCTTGTCGGTGATCCGCGAGATCGTCTCCTTCGACACCGAAGCCCCGTAGATCTCCGCGAAATGCGCCGAGATCTCCCCCGTGGTCAAACCCTTGGCATACAACGACAACACGACTTCGTCGACCCCGGACAGGCGCCGCTGCCTCTTCCGGACGATCTGCGGCTCGAACGTGCCGGCCCGGTCCCGCGGCACGTCGATCTGCACCGGCCCCGACGCGTCGGTCAACACCGTCTTCGCCCTGGTGCCGTTGCGGACGTTGCCCGACTCCACCCCAGCCGACTCATGTTTCTCATAGCCGAGGTGCTCGGTCATCTCCTCGTTCAACGCGGTCTCCAGGACCGTCTTGGTCAACTGCTTGAGCAACCCGTCCGGGCCGGTCAACGACAGCCCTTGCTCCTTCGCGGCCCGGACCAGCTCCGCAGCGGCCTTCGCCTCCGCCGACGGCTCCGCCCGCTTCTTACGTCCGCTCTGGTCGTTCAGTGTCGCGGTCATCACGGCACCCTCCTCACCAGGCACAACGCCCGATGGGTCAGGCCGGAAACACCGTTAGATCCACAGACCCGTTCACGCCGCCGGGTCACAAGCAGAAGCACGGGGTTGGACAGTGCGTACTGCTGGTATCCGTTGTATCGGCGCGAGGGCTCATCGAGCAGGCCGATCCGATGGTAGTGCCGGACCGCGTTAACCGTGGTGCGGCGGGCTCCCGGGTGCTCCAGGCCACGTCAGTTCCTCCCCCCTTGTACGTTTGCTGCCCCACGCTCGCGCAGGGGGCGGCGTTCGCGTCGGTGAACGCCCTCACGTAGTGAGGGCCGGTAGAACCTGGGTACCAACGGCGGGCCGGAGAATTCGACTGGGGTACCAGGGTGGGGGCTGCGCCCGGACCTAGCGTGGTGAGCATGATTCAGGTACGCGAAGTAACCAAGCGATACGGCCCGAAGACGGTCGTCGACCAACTGTCGTTCACCGCGAAGCCCGGACAGGTCACCGGCTTCCTCGGCCCCAACGGCGCCGGCAAGTCGACGACCATGCGGATGATCGTCGGTCTCGACGCGCCGACCTCGGGTGACGTGCTGGTCAACGGCAAGCCCTACGCGTCGTCGACAGCGCCATTGCGCGAGATCGGCGTGTTGCTCGAAGCCAAGGCCGTGCACCCGGGGCGCACTGCGGTCAGCCACCTGCTGGCCATGGCTCGCACGAACGGCATTCCGCGCTCCCGCGTCGACCAGGTGCTCGACCTGGTCGGTCTCTCGGCCGTCGCCCACAAGCGGGTCGGCGCCTTCTCCCTCGGCATGGGCCAGCGGCTCGGCATCGCCGCGGCGCTGCTCGGCGACCCGGCCGTGGTGATGCTCGACGAGCCGGTCAACGGCCTCGACCCCGAGGGTGTCCTCTGGGTGCGCAACCTGCTCACCGGCCTGGCCGCCGAGGGCCGCACCGTGATGCTCTCGTCGCACCTGATGAGCGAGGTCTCGCTGATCGCGGACCACCTGGTAATCATCGGGCAGGGCAGGCTGCTGGCCGACACCACCGTGGCCGATTTCGTGACCGCCGAAGGCGTCCGGGTCGTCACCGCGGACCCGGATGCGCTGCGCACCCTGATCGCAGGTCCAGGTGTCACGGTCACCTCGACCGGTGCCGAGGAGTTGCTGGTAGAGGGCACCTCCGCCCGCAAGATCGGCCTGGCCGCGGCCAGGCGCGGCATCCCGCTGTTCGAACTCACCCCGCAGAACACCTCGCTGGAAGAGGCGTTCATGGAACTGACCCGCAACGCTGTCGAATATGAGGCCTCCCGATGAAGATCACCCCTGGCGGCGTCATCGCCGCCGAATGGACCAAGTTCTCCTCACTGCGCTCCACCTGGATCACCACCGGCATCTCCGTCTTCCTCCTGATCGCCTTCGGCATGATCGCTTCGGCTTCCTTCTCGGGCGACGGCATGACGGCGATCGACCTGGCCCTGTCCGGCAGCGTCCTGGCCGCCTTGTCCGTCGGCGTGCTCGGCGCACTGCTGGGAGCGAGTGAGTACACCACCGGCATGATCCGGGCGACCCTGACCGCAGTGCCACGCCGGTTGCCGGTGCTGTGGTCGAAAAGCCTCGTGGCGGGGTCGGCGGCCTTCGTCACAATGACAGCTGGCGCCTTCGCCGCTTTCGCAGCGGGATCGGCCGTACTCAACGACAAGATCAGCGGCCTGCGTCTCGGCGACGACGGCGTGCTGCGGGCCCTGCTCGGCGCCGGCCTCTATCTCGGCCTGGTCGCGGTGCTCGGCGTCGCGCTCGGCATGCTCGTCCGCTCCAGCGCCGGAGCCATCGCGATCCTGGCCGGTCTGCTGCTGATCGTCCCCAGTCTGGCCCCGCTGCTGCCAGACTCGATCTCCGAGGCCATCACCCCATACCTGCCCAGCAACGCCGGCGGCGCCGTGATGGCACTGACCCACGGCGAGGGCACCCTGGCCCCATGGGCCGGCCTGGCCGTCTTCGCCGGGTACGTGGCCGTGACGCTCGCCGCCGCCGTCTATCGGCTCAAGAAGACCGACGCGTAAGGGAGACTCGGGCGATGAGCACGCAGGGATGGCTCGTGGACCGGCAGGCACGGCTGCGGGCGTTCGACCGGCGCCACCCGTGGGTCACGGACACTCTGGTAGCCGTTCCGATCGTGCTCTTCAGCATCCCGAACATCATCGAGAAGCCCCTGTCGGCGACCATCGCGACAGTGGTGCTCCTGCCACCGCTCTACTGGCGGCGGCGGTACCCGTTCCCGGCGTTCCTGGCCACCGTAGCCACCGACCTGCTCCTGAGCGGGCTGGGCATCGGCGTCGGCGCCGGGGTGATCCTGCTGGTGATGCTCTTCGGGGTGGCCTCCCGAGGGGCCTGGCGGTCGCTGGCCTGGGCCTCCGCGATCACCGTGGTCCAGCTACTCGCGGAGATCTACCTGTTCGGGTCGGTCACCGAGAACCGCACCCTCACGTCGTTGCTGGCCCTCGGGGCGACAGTGGCGGCGATCGCGTCCGGCGTCGCGGTGCGCACCCGCCGGGCGTACCTCATCGCCCTGGAGGACCGCGCCGCCCGCCTCGAGATCGAACGGGACCAGCAGGCTCGCCTGGCCGTCGCTGAGGAGCGGGCCCGGGTGGCCCGCGAGATGCACGACATCGTCGGCCATCACGTGTCGGTGATCGTCGGCCTCGCCGACGGCAGCGCCGCCCTCGCCAGATCGCGGCAGGAGCAGACCGCCGAGCCGCTCCGGCTGATCGGCGAAACCGGCCGCCAGGCGCTCGCGGAGCTGCGCCGGGTGCTGGGCGTGCTGCGCGGGGAGGCCAGCGATCCGCAGCTGAGGCCGCAGCCCGGCATCGACGATCTCGACCGGCTGCTGCCGAGCGTGCGGGCGGCCGGGCTGCCAGTCACCTACTCGACCTCGGGTGAGCTGCACACCCTCGGCCGGGGCGTGCAGCTCGCGGTCTACCGCATCGTCCAGGAAGCGCTCACCAACACCCTCAAACATGCCGGACGGGGCGCGACCGCTGACGTGAGTCTCAGTGTGTCCGAAGGCGAGGTACGGGTCCGCGTACGCGACAACGGCCGTGGCGCCCCCGCCGCCCCCAGCCACGGTCTGCTCGGCATGCGTGAACGCGGGGCCATGTACGGCGGGGTGGTGACCGCCGGTCCGGCTGGGAACGGCTGGGTCGTCGATGTCGTCCTCAAGGAGCCAGCATGACAACGGTGTTGATCGCCGACGACCAGCCGCTGCAGCGCATGGGTTTCAAGATGCTGCTCGACGGCACCCCCGGCATCACCGTTGTGGGTGAGGCCCCCACCGGCGCCGAGGCAGTGCGGAAAGTCGATCAGACCCGGCCCGATGTGGTCCTGATGGACGTACGCATGCCCGGCATGGACGGCATCGAGGCCACCCGCCGCATAACCGCTGCCGGATCGCGCACCCGCGTGCTGATCCTGACCACATTCGACCTGGACGAATACGTTTATGCCGGGCTGCGGGCCGGAGCGAGCGGCTTCCTGCTCAAGGACGCACGCCCGGAGGAGCTCATCGCGGCCATCCGGGCCGTGGCCGGTGGCGACTCGGTGGTCGCCCCCAGCCTGACTCGCAAGCTGATGGACGCCTACCTTCAGGAGCCGGTGCCGAGCACACCTACGGACCCTCGCCTGAACACACTGAGCGAGCGGGAGCGCGAGGTGCTCGAGGCGATCGGCCAGGGCGCCACCAACACGGAGATCGCCGAACGCTTCACGCTGACCGAGTCGACCGTGAAGAAGCACGTCGGACGGGTCCTGTTCAAGATCGGTGCCCGCGACCGGATCCAGGCGGTGATCTTCGCGTACGACAACGGCCTGGTCCACCCTCACTGACGGACGGAGGGACAGGAGTTTTCCCATCGACCCGGTCTCCCGGCACCACCGCCGCACATTGCCGATCTTCACCCTGTCGCCAGCAGGGCATCCAACGCGCTCATGACCTGACGGGTGGTCACACCGGGCGAGGCCCGGACCGCTGGCTGCAGCCGCTCGTGTTCGCGGGAGTAGCGGACCGCCTCGTGGCCGGTCCGGGTCTGCGTCTTGTCCCGTGTCAACGGCTCGTACGCCGCAACGCCGGCCCGTTGGCGGAAAGAAACTCCCGCAGCGTACGCGCCGGCCTTCCGGCGACGTGTGCGACGGTGTCGGTCACCTCGGCGAAGCCGCCGGCGCGTACGCGTTCGAACGTCAGCACGTTGAGGTCGCGCTCGAAGCCCTCGGTCCCGGCTACGGCCTCGTCGACGGTCAGGTCCCGGTGAATCACGGGGTGCCCCGCCGCAGCGGAGAGCAACTCCGCAGTGCGCGGCAACGACAATGCCTCCGGGCCGGAGAGCTGGTACGTCCGACCGGCGTGACCATCCTCGACGAGCGCCCGCTCGGCGACCGCGGCGATGTCGCGCGCATCGATCCAGGAGATCTCGGCGCCGCCACCAGGGAACGGCAACTCGCCCGCGTCGGCGATCTGACTCTGGTAGAAGCGCGGGTCGGTGAAGACCTGCATGAACCAGCCCGGCCGCAGGACCGTCCAGGGGCGGCCACTGTCGCGTACCACGCGCTCGACGCTCGGTGCCCAGCCGGCAGGGTAGTCGGAGCCCGGGTGGTCGCCGTCCCTGTCGGACAGCAGGACCACCTGGGTCCGCGGCGAAGTCCCAGCCAGCAGTTCCCCGATGAGTGCCGGCGCGTCCGCGCGATCTGGCCGGACCACGTACACGGCGTCGACGCCGTCGGTCGCCGCCGTCCACCCCGAAGGCTCATCCCAGGAGAAGGCGATGGGATGGACGCCGTCGATGCCGACGCTGGACGGATCACTGCTGCCGCCGAGCACCTCGACGCCCTGCCGTGCCACGAGCAACTCAGCCAGCGGTAGGCCCGTCTTGCCGCGGACCCCGGTCACCAGCACCCGAGTCACGTCGCCCCCGGTCGAGTCACCTGCCGCATCATGAACTTCCTTTGATTCAGTGGCTGAGGCCGCTCGTACCAGCGTACGACCGGATGGCCCGGGCAGGCGGACTCAGTGCCGCACAGGCGGTGGCGAACCACCCACCGACGGCGTCGCTGCCGCGGCACTCTGGCCCGCGACCAGTTGTGCCGGAAAGGGCACGCGAGTGCGGCAGCTTAACGTTCACGTGTTCCCAGTGGTTCTCCTTCGGTGATGTGCCCGTAGGGATATTCCGAACGACTACCATCCCTCTATCGCGTGACGAGCGATGTGGACGCGTTACGTCGGCCCACAGTTCGGCGGCCAGGTAGGAGCCGCCGGCCTGCCCACCCCGAGCCCGCCCGTGGCCGGCCGGCCTGTGGGCCGGCACACCATTGCCTTGACCGTGTTCCTGGAACACAGGTTGCACTGGGTGGAGATCCCACCGTCGTACGAACAGGGAGAGCCACATGAGCGTGGAGTTTCTGCACCCCGAAGGATTGCTCAAGCAGACCGACTACTCGCCGGTCGCCGTGGGAACCGGAACCCGGACGATCCTGCTGGCCGGACAGGCCGGCGTCACCCCCGACTTCAAACCCGCCGCACCGGATCTGGCCGGCCAGGTCGAGGCCGCACTGCGCAACATCATCATCGGTGTACGGGGCGCCGGCGGGGACGCCGGCGATCTGGCTCGGCTGACCTTTTACATCGTCGACTGGTCCGCGGACAAGTGGGACGACGTGCTGGCCGGCATCACCCGCGTCCAGCAGGACGAGGGACTGCCGAACCCGGCCCCGCCCATCACCATCATCGGCATCCAGGCCCTGTTCACGCCCGACTTCGTGGTCGAGATCGAGGCCACCGCCATCCTCAACTGAAACGTGACGTCGAGAATGATGAGCTGCGACGCATAGGCGAAGCCACCGAACCTCAGATCGGCTCGGGCCGCGCCGACGGCAGTTCAGCCTGTACGTCACGATCTGGGTCGTCCGAGCTCTCGGTGGTGCTCAGCCGGCGCGGCGCAGGGCAATGGATTGGATCAGGGTCGAGCGCAGACCGGGCAGCTCCCGGTCGACCTGGTCGTTCAGCTCGCTCACGGCAGCTTTGTGCCCCCACAGGTCGCGCCATCCGAACACCGTGCTCACGTTGCCGTCGATCGCCAGGGCGGCCAGCACGGCCTCGCCGACGGGCGGCGGCACGAGTCCGGGTTCGCGTTGCGCGGCCAGGCGTACCCGGTCGCGGAGCGCCCGCACCCAGCCGGGGTCGGTCAGCGTGATCTGCTTCGCCGGGATGATGCCCAGAACCCGGCGCTGCTCGACGGTGACGACCCCAGCCGCGACGAGCTGCGCCTGAACGAATTGCTCGGCCTCCTGCCACCGCTGTTCCAGCAAGTCGAACCAGCCGCGCGGCCGATCCGCCGGGACATCGGCGAGCACCTGGGCCAGGAAGGGGTCGAGGGCGGTCGTGGTGGTCGCATTCCCGCGCTCCACCTTGCCGGCGTTGTCGCGCAGCAGACCGGTCAGGCGCAGCTCAGCCACCGCGGAGCAGCGGAGCAGCGATCCTCGGACGGCCTCGCTGTCGTCGTCGAGCCGGCCCTTCTCCGGCTGATGGCTCAGGAGGTAGAGCTGGTGCGGCAGGGGCAAGGTCGGCATGCACCCAGTGGAAACGGTGTTCCCGCAACAAGGTCAACCGGCCGGGAAACATCATCCCCACATGGCGGACCCGTCGTGGCTCGTGCAGCGACTCACCGCGTTCGACGGCATCTGACAGTGCCTCACGCCTCCTCCTCGACGTCCGTCTCAGGCGCCGGAGGCAGGAGTTTCTGCGCGAGGACGCTGGCCCGCCCGAGCACGTCGACCTGAGCGGCGTTGTACAGCGCGACCACCGCCTCGACGACCGTCTGCCGGATGACCTGTTCGCCGGCCGACACATGCGAAGCGGGATCGCTCAACCAGGGATAGTCGATGATGTGTTTCGCGAGAATCGGTGCGAGCCTTCCCGCCAGGTCCCGGCGGGTTGCCTCGTCAGCGTCGGCCGGCAACCCGTCGAACTCCTGATCGACGGGGCCGTTGTCGGCCTCCACCATGGTCCGCAGGTCCTGCATCGCGGCGTCGTCGTACAGCTTTGAATAGATGTGCAACATCGAGGTGTCGGCCGAGGTCAGCCGGGCCGCGACGACTCCGAAGCCGGCCGGCGCGTCGGCCAGCGCGCCGTCACGCAGGATGGCGGCGATGTCGGAACGGGCCTGGCGCAACCGGTCCAGTTCGGCGGCCAACTCGGCGTCGACCCGACGCAGCACGTCGGACCCCGGGCCGCCGTCGGCGACGAGCTCGTCGATCTGGGCGAGAGGCACACCGAGGCCGACGAGCCGCCGCACGCGCAGCAGACAGACGAGATGGTGGACGCCGTACTGCTTGTAGCCGTTGGACCGGCGCTCCGGCTCCTCGAGCAGGCCGAGGCGGTGGTAGTGCCGGATCGTGTTCACCGTCGTGCCGGCTAGCTCGGCCAACTCGCGGGTGCTCCAGGCCATGTCGGCCCCTTCCTGATCGCGACCGGGCGGCAATCGGCGTGGCCGGTAGCTGAGGTCGTATCTTCACCCGCAGCCGACACCATGTCGTAACCACAGTCAAGGTGACCACGATCAGAGCGACGAGAGGGCTGCTTCCGATCAGTCACCTGCTCTCAGGGCACTGAGCACGGCCGTCACCTCGGGGCGTGACGCCGCCGGTCGCCGGACCCCGGCGGTGATGCGTCGGGTCAGCGGCGGGCTCAGCGGTCGGGTCACCACCCGGTATCGCGGGTCCACCGCCAGCTTCGGCAGCATGGTGATCGAGTGGCCGTTCTCCACGTGCTGCAGCGCCAGCATGTAGTTGTTGAACCGACAGATCACCACGGGCTCGAAACCGGCCTCCCGACACAGCCGGGTGGACAGCTCGGACATGTACGAGCCGGCGACGTCGAACGTCCAGCGCTGCTGCGCGCACGCCTCCAGTGCGACCGACTCGGCGCTGGTCAGCGGATGCTCCGGGGGCAGCACGAGCACGATCGGGTCGGTGGCGAGCGGCACCAGGTGGATCTCCGGGGAGAGCTCGGCGCCGGCGAAGTCGGCCGTCGTGATGATCAGGTCGACGTCGCCGCGGCGCAGGGCCGGCATGCTCTCGTGCGGCTCCAGCTCCAGCAACACCACGCTCACGTCCGGGTGTCGGGCCGCGAGACGGACAAGCGCCGGTTCGGCGAGGGCTTGCACCGCACTCTGGAACGCGGCCACGGTGACCGTGCCGGCCGGCTCGTCGGCGAGGCGGCGCAGCTCCGCCTCGGCCGCGTCCATCGCTGCGAGGATCTCCCGAGCCCGGCCGGCGAGCAACATTCCGGCCGCAGTGAGCCGCACCCGCCGCCCGGTGCGTTCCAGCAGCGCCGTCCGGGTCTCCCGTTCCAGCGTGGCCAGCTGCTGCGACACCGCCGACGGGCTCAGGTTGCCGCGCTGCGCAACGCCCCGGACGGTGCCGTAGGTCGCCAGGTCGGCGAGCAGGCGCAGCCGCCACGGATTCAGTGTCATGACCGCCGACTGTACGGCCTTGCTTAACAGCGACAGCGGAAATGTGCGATGGACGTGTCTGTCCGGGCTGCCTAGCGTCGGTCCATGGCTGATTCCTTCTGGTCCGACGCCGATCGTCACCTGGTCCGCTACATCGGCGCAGGCGGTTTCGTACGTGAGATCATCGACCGTGCCGAGGGCAGCTTCGTCTTCACCGCCGACGGCCGCCGCCTGCTCGACTTCACGTCGGGGCAGATGAGCGCGATCCTCGGCCACTCTCACCCGGCCGTCGTAGCCACGATCCAGCGGCAGGCGGCCACTCTCGACCACCTGTTCAGTGGCATGCTGAGCCGGCCCGTGGTCGAGCTGGCACGCCGCCTCGCCGGCTCGCTGCCCGCGCCGCTGGACAAGGTCCTGCTGCTCACCACCGGCGCGGAGTCCAACGAGGCGGCGATCCGGATGGCGAAGCTGGTCACCGGCCGGCACGAAATCATCTCGTTCGCCCGGTCCTGGCACGGGATGACGCAGGCGGCGGCGAGCGCCACCTACAGCTCGGGCCGCAAGGGGTACGGGCCCGCGGCGCCCGGCAACTTCGCCATCCCCACGCCGAACGCGTACCGGCCCGACTTCACCTCACCCAACGGCGAGCTGGACTGGCGGCGTCAGCTGGAGTTCGCGTTCGAGCTGTTCGACGCCCAGTCGGTGGGCAGCCTGGCGGCGTGCATCGTCGAGCCGATCCTCAGCTCCGGCGGAGTGATCGACCTGCCGCCGGGATACCTCCTGGCCCTGCGCGACAAGGTGCACGAGCGGGGCGGGCTGTTGATCCTCGACGAGGCGCAGACCGGTCTGTGCCGCACCGGAGAGTGGTACGCGTTCCAGCGTGACGGCGTCGTGCCGGACATCCTGACCCTGTCCAAGACGCTCGGCGCCGGCCTGCCGCTGGCCGCCGTGGTGACCAGCCCGGAGATCGAGCAGACCGCACACGAGCGCGGCTTCCTCTTCTTCACCACGCACGTCTCGGACCCGCTGGTGGCCGCGGTCGGCAACACGGTCCTGGACGTGCTGGAGGCCGACCGGCTCGACGAACAGGCGGCGCAACTGGGCTCGTACCTGCGGAAGGGCCTTCAGGAGATCAGCCAGCGGCACCCGGTAGTCGGCGACGTGCGCGGCCGCGGGCTGTTGGTCGGGCTCGAGCTGGTCAGCGACCGGGAGTCGAAACGACCGGCCGACGCTCTGGGCGCCGCAGTGACAGGGCGTTGCCTGGAGCTGGGCCTGCACATGAACGTGGTGCAGCTGCCGGGCATGGGCGGCGTCTTCCGCATCGCGCCAGCGCTCACCTCCAGCCACGCGGAGCTGGACCTGGGCCTGGAAATCCTCGACCATGCACTCGCCGACGTGACGCCGCAGTTCAGACCCTGATACCAGCCGGTGATCATGTTGCCGGTTGATCGAATGACCTACCTGCCCGATCACGACGCCGACGTCACGGCCCGGGAAGAGCTTGCCGATATCGGGAGCCGGACGGCGGCTACGGATCCCGGCGACCTGTCGGCTGTTCTGGGGTCGCCGCTGACCCTGCGGTGCGAGCATCGAGGTGGCGTCTCACCGTGATCGCTGTCCGTTGGATCTCAGGAAGCAACCCTATGCGTACACCGACCGACCCTGACTCCCCACCGCGGCTGATCGAGGTGGAGGAGTTCTTCTCGGACCCGGCCTTCGCCAACCCCTCGATCTCGCCGGACGGAACGCGGATCGCCTACCTCGCGCCGGCCCACGGCCGGCGGAACGTGTGGGTACGAGGGATCGATCAGGGGCATGAGGACGCGGTCTGCCTCACCCACGATGCGAGGCGTGGCATCACGACCTACTACTGGCCCGGTGACTCGCGCTGGCTGCTCTACCTGCAGGACACCGATGGCAACGAGGACTGGCATCTGTACCGGGTGGACCTCGAAACGCCCGATCAGGACGCGGTCGACCTGACTCCGCTTTCGCCGGGTTCGCGGGTGTTCGGAGCCGACCCGCTGCCCTCCCATCCCGGCAGCGTGCTGGTCGCGATGAACAAGCGCCCCTTCGCCATCGACCTGTTCCGGATCGATGTCGCTAGCGGCGAGACGATTCTGCACCATGAACAGGCCGACCCGACCGAGAGCGTTCTGCTGGACCAGACCGGCGCACCGGCGTTCGCGTCCCGGCTCGCCGAGGACGGAGCTGTCGAGCTCTACGCGATCGACCGTGCAGGGACCGAGCGTCGACTGCTACGCCGCCTCGGCGGGGCCGAGTATCCCGTCGGTGTGCAACCACAAGTGGTGACCGCCGACGGATCGGGCCTGCTGATCGGCGCCTACACCGACTCCGACGACCTGCGCCTGATCCGCTTGGACGCCAAGACCGGTGACGAGACTCTCGTGGCCGCCGTTCCCGGGCACAGCCTCGACATCCTCGGCACGATGGCGCCGGGCGTCCTGCCGCCCACGGTGTTCACCAGCCGCCGCACGGGTGAGGTCATCGCGGCCCGGTTCGTCGACGCCAAGCCGCGCATCGAGGTGGTGGACGACCATTTCGCCGAGGTCTACGACGAATTGTCGAAGCTCAGTGACGGAGTTCTCGGCACCCTGTCCTCGGACGACTCCGAACAACGGTGGGTCGCCACCTTCGTCCATGACCGCGACCCGGCGGTCACCTGGTTCTACGACCACGCCACGCACGAGAGCCGGGTCCTGTTCCGCCCCTATCCGCATCTGGATCCGTCCGACCTCGCCGCGATGAGCCCGGTCACGTTCGCCGCGCGGGACGGTCTGCCCCTGAACGGCTTCCTGACGCTGCCGACCGGGGTCGCGCCGGAAGGGCTGGCTCTGGTCCTCCTCGTGCACGGCGGACCCTGGCTGCACGACACCTGGGGCTACAACCCACAGGTCCAACTCCTGGCGAATCGTGGCTACGCCGTGCTGCAGGTCAATTTTCGCGGCTCCACAGGCTACGGAAAACGACACACCACTGCTGCGATCGGGGAATTCGCCCGAGCCATGCACACCGACCTGATCGATGCCGTCGACTGGGCCGTTGCGCGGGGCTATGCCGACCCGGGGCGGATCGGCATCATGGGCGGCTCCTACGGCGGTTACGCCGCACTGGTCGGAACGGCGCTGGCTCCCGGCTACTTCGCCGCGGCGGTCGACTACGTCGGGGTCTCCGACCTCGCCAACTTCCTGCGGACCCTGCCTCCCTTCACCCGGCCGTACAACGTCAACAGCTGGTA
This sequence comes from Micromonospora sp. WMMD1155, assembly GCF_029581275.1. Classification (NCBI taxonomy): domain Bacteria; kingdom Bacillati; phylum Actinomycetota; class Actinomycetes; order Micromonosporales; family Micromonosporaceae; genus Micromonospora; species Micromonospora sp. WMMD1155. The sequence goes on along the minus strand of NZ_CP120742.1, from coordinate 5,313,147 downwards.
CGCCTACGTGGGTGACCCCGATGATCCCGCGGCTGAGGCGGACATGCTCTCGCGGTCACCCATCACCATGATCGACCGAATCGTCACGCCCCTGCTGGTCGCCCAGGGTGCCAATGACGCCCGAGTGGTCCAGTCCGAGTCCGACAACGTCGTCGCACCACTTCGCGAGCGCGGCGTCCCGATCGAATACCTGCTTGCGGCCGACGAGGGCCACGGCTTCGACAACCCTGAGAACCAGATTCGGCTGCACCAGGCGATCGAGCGTCATTTCGTCCGTTATCTGGGCACCGGCCGAGCTTGCCACTGACAGCGGGCCGTTCGCCGACGAGGCGAGCAGCGTGGTTCCCGGCTTGACCCTGTTGTCGGCACACATGATCGGCTGTCGACTCGTGGTTGACCGACAGCCTATGGAGGAATCCGTGAAACCTGTCCGCACGGTCGTGGGGTCGGCCGTTGTTCTGATCGCCGTCTCCACGCTGATCGGTACGTTGGTGAGCGCCCACGCGGCCGAGAAGCCTGCGGTGGCGACCGCGACCGACCCGGTCACCCACGAGGAGAACGAGCGGGTGCCAGAGGGTGCGGCCTGGACCCAGCACTACTTCCCGTCCTCGGACCGGTCAGGCGTCGAGTTGCACGCCGACGTTCTGCTGCCCGAGAACCTGCCGTTGGGGAAGAAGGTGCCCGTCATCCTGTCCGTCGGCCCGTACTTCGGGCACGCGGGGGAAACCTCCCCGGAGGATCACGAGCACACCGGTCCGTCGGCCCGCTTCTCCGACCTCATCGAGGGCGGCCGACTGCTCGAGCGGGGCTACGCCCTCGTCATGGTTGATCTGCGGGGCTATGGTGGCTCGACCGGTTGTTTCGACTGGAACGGCCCGGGCGAGCAGGCCGACGTCCGCGCGGCGATCGACTGGGCAGCCGGCCGGCCGTGGTCGAGCGGCGCCGTCGGGATGTACGGCAAGTCGTACGACGCGATCACCGGCCTCATCGGCAACGCGCTCGATCAGCCGGCGCTCAAGGCCGTCGTCGCGCAGGAACCGGCCTGGAACCCCTACCATGCCGCCCACACCAACGACATTCCGCGACTGAATTCGTTGCTGCTGCAGGGTTCCTACCCGGCGATCGCCCAGATGCCGCCGATGCCGGACGACGACGCCAGGTACAAGGCCAACGCCGTGTACGAGGCGACGCATCCGCAGTGCGCCGACTCCTACACCGCCGGGCTGCTGGTCAACGAGCAGGACTCGGCGCATTGGAGGGCACGCGACCTGCCCCGACTGGCCCGAGGCAGCGACACACCGCTGTTCCTCACCCAAGGCTTCATCGAGGACAACACCAAACCCGAGGATTTGCAGCGGTATCTGGCCGGCCACCGCGGGCCGAAGCGGGCCTGGCTGGGGCAGTGGGACCACGTACGCGGCAACGACCGGGACGAGAGCGGGCGGTTGAAGATGGGCCGCGACGGCTGGTTCGACGAGGTGATGTCCTTCTACGACCAGTACCTCAAGGGCATCGCACCGGCCACGACGTATCCGGCGTTCGCGATCCAGGACAGCACCGGCGAGTGGCGCGCCCAGGACCGCTGGCCGGGCGCCGTCGAAACGGCCCGGATCGATCTGGGCGGCGGCACGTACGTCGATGACGGCGGCGCTGACGCGTACACCGCGCTGGTCGAAGCCGGCCACCCGGTGCCGCCGCCGCCCGTTCCGGTCCCGGGCGAGGGCGGCGACGGTGGTGCGGGCGCGTTGGAGCCGACCATTCCCAAGCAGCTGGCCGCAGTGCAGCTCAAGCGTATCCAGCAGGGTCGCCCGACCTCGGCGTACTACAAGTTCTCCGCCCCGGTGGCCCGAGCGACCCGTCTGGTCGGCACGCCCGAGATCACCGTCGCCGCTCGAGGCCGGGGCAACATCATGGTCAAGCTGTACGATGTCGCCCCCGGCGGCACGGCCGTGATCATCAACGAGAACGTGGCGGTGCTCGACCCTGCGCGCACCCGCTTCGAACTCAAGTCGACCGACTGGACGCTGGCCCCCGGCCACGTGCTGGGGGTCGAGATCGGGGCTGTGCAGACCGGTTCCTGGTACGACCTGCCGTCCGGCGAGATGATCAAGGTCGGGGACGCCCGGCTGACTCTGCCCTTGGGCAATCCGGCCCGCGACGAGACCATCCAGGGAGGTCCCGCCCCCTTCACGGCGACGTATCGGGAGCGTCACCAGGTGAACGTGACCGCCGTCGGGCGACCGTCGTTCACCGTGCCGAGCCTCCGCTGATCTCACTCTCCGTGCGCGGCGGTGTCTCTTCGGTCCATCGGGACGCCGCCGCGCCTGGTCTTCCGGCGTCGGCATCGTCGGCCGCAGCGCACGAGGGGTCCTGCCGCCGAGGGCATGCCGGGAGGGCATGGTGCTATCGGCTCGAAGCATTGGACGGCCCGAAATCGGCGCAGTGTCATGGGATCCGTAGCCGGGCAACGGAGGGACATCATGGCGGGAAAAGCAGTCGTCACGGGCGGCACGGGGGGCATCGGCTTCCACGTGGCCATGCAGTTGCAGCAATCGGGCTTCGCCGTCACCGTCGTCGGCCGAGACCAGACCCATGGGGAGGAAGCGGTTCAGGCTCTGGGCGCTGACGCTCGCTTCATCCAGGCCGACCTGTCCTCCTTGAAACAGGTCCGGGAACTGGGCGCTCGCCTAGCCGCGGAAGGTCCCTTGCAATTGCTGGTGAACAACGTCGGTGGCATGTGGTCGCGGCGCTGGGTGACCGTCGACGGGATCGAAGCCAGCTTCGCGGTCAACCACCTCACTCCGGTCGTGCTGACCCGGGAGCTGCTGGACGCGCTTCGAGCCGGCGCGCCCAGCCGGGTCGTCGACGTCACCTCTTCGTCCATCACCGTCGCGGCGGTCGCCGGCGAGCTGACTTTCGAGGAGGTGGAGCAGGATGGGGAATACTTCGGCATGGCGGTCGCCGGCCGGGCCAAGCTCGCCCACCTCGCCCACAACCAGGACCTGGCCGAGGCGTTGCGGGGCAGTGGTGTCACCGTGCTCGCGGCCGATCCTCTTGGCCCGGCCGCGGCGGCGACACCGAATGCCGCGGAGATGACACCGGAAATCCTGCCGCCGCCGGTTCGTCACCTGTGGGATCAGATCCAGGCGGGGCTTCGCCCGGCGTCCGACGTTGCGCGACCGATCGTTGTCGCGGCGACCGACCCGGCCCTTGCAGGCGCGGCCGGCGTGGTCATCGGCCCCGACGCGGCACCCTCGGACGAGCTGCTCACGTACCTGAGCTCGGAGGCCTCCGCCTCCGCCCGCGCGCTGACGCGGCGGGTGCTGGCCGAGGTCGAAGGCTCGTGAGGCAGCCGGGCGCCGCACTCTGAGCCAGTGGTAGTTCGACAGCTGCCGGGCGACGACGGGGGCGTACTTCTGGCCGCGGCCCTTGATTGATCATTCATCTCGTCCAGGGAAGAAGATCGGGATCAAGGGCTGCGGCCGCTCGCCTCATCGCCGCTGGGCACTGCCGGCCCCGGCGACCTGGCGATGCTCAATCGCTCACGGAGGCCGACAACGTCACCGGAGCGGACCTGCGCCAGTCGTCACTCACCTGTGCGGTGTGCCGGACAAAGCGGGCGACGTCGCGCGAGGTCGCGTCCCGCGACCAAACGATGCGCAATTCGCTCGGAGAGATGTCGGCCACCGGGACCACGCTGATGCCGGTCAGCACCATCTCCGGCAACAGATCGGCGGCGAGGAATCCGACGGCGCTGCCGAGCCGGATGACGCCACCGTACTGAGCCGCGTCCGACACGGTCGGGCCCGCCCGCCAATCGTGCCGCACCAGGTCGGTTGCCGTCCAGAAGGCGGTCTGTTCCGGGGTGTGGCCCGCCCACAGCGGGATCGTCTCGCCGGCGAGCTCGGCCCGTTCGATCATCCGCCGGGTCGCGAGGGGATGAGCGTCCGGCAGCAGCGCGACTCGCGGGTCGCTGCGGATCAGGTCGCTGTCGAGGCCGGAGAAATCGTCCGGTGAACGGACCAGGGTCGCAGCCGTTCTGCCGTCGCGAACCTCGTCCACGTGCTCACTGGCGTTCACGACCGCACCCCTGGCCTCGAGATGATCGCCGCGCGCCGAGTTGTAGGACGTGACGAGGTGCTCGAGGGTGCCGACGTCGCAGCCGCGTGCGGTGAGTCGAAGATGCGGCCTGTCCATGCCCGACGGGCCGTTGCGAGAAAGGGCTGCGCGGGCCGCCTCGTCCAAGGCTCGGGCGTCGTCGCGAAACGTCCGGCCGGCGGCGGTCAGGACCGCCCCTTGACGCCCACGCTCGAACAGGGCCGTGCCGACAACCTCCTCGAGGTCGCGGATCGCCCGGGACAGAGCCGGCTGGGTCATGCCCAGCCGTGCGGCGGCGCCGGTGAAGGTGCCCGCCTCCGCCACAGCCAGCATGTAGCGGAAATGCCTCAACTCGATGCTCCGGTCCATGACGCCAGCATGACACCGGCGTCCATGCCTGGTAGGCATGGGTCGATTGCGCGAGGGCATTGAACGACCCGGAGTCGTCGCCGTGTGACGGACTCGGAGTCGTCGCCGTGTGACGGACCCGGCGAAGCGCGGGGACCTTGCCGTCGCCACTCCAGCATGCGGCACCTGAGGGCCACGATCAGTGACACCACGTCACATGCGGCGATGACACCGTGCCACTGACGGGAAGGTGGCGCCCGCGGTGTCATGGGTGCATGTCCACCGCACCCGTCATCGACGTCGAACGGCTGAACCTCACATACGGCGACGTCCACGCCGTCAGGGACCACTTCTTCCCCGTGTTGGGCGGAGAACCCGCGTGACCTCGGCGCCGCCCCCACCTGCAGGATCTCGACCTGGCCTTGACCCTGTGCCTGGAACAGGGTGTTGCGTCGGCACATGGACGACGATCCGGCAGCTAGCTCGTACCGGCATGCCGCGTCCTCTCTCCAGGCGCAGGGAGAAGGCGGCGCGACTGACATGACCCGACATAGTCATCCGCTATCTTGAGGGCCGATTCATGTTTCGATTCCCACACCCCGCGACCGCGGTCGCCACGGCGGCACTCATGCTGCTCGCCGCCTGCACATCCGCTTCCCCTCCACCCGGTGCCAGCGCTACCGCCGACCTCAGCGCCTACCACGGTCAGAAACTCACCTGGGTCACATGCAAGGACACCGCGAGAACCGGTGCGGACGCCAAGCTGTTCGCGAACCCGGCGCTCGAGTGCGGATCGGTCGAGGTCCCGCTCGACTACCAGAAGCCGAAAGGCGACAGGGCACAGATCGCGCTGACCCGCCTGCCCGCCGCGGGCAAGGCCGAGGGCTCAGTACTGGTCAACCCGGGCGGGCCCGGAGGGTCCGGCACCAGCTTCATCGCGACCCTGCTGCCGCTGTGGCAGGCCAGCGCCGTCGCCAAGCGCTTCGACATCGTCGGCTTCGATCCGCGCGGGATCGGGTCGTCGACCCCGGCTTTCGACTGCTACACCGACGAAGAGTACGACGCGGGCGACGTGCCGCGCTTCGGCGCGGTGTACGACGTCAAGAGCGCCGAGGAGGCGGCCGAGGTCGCCAAGCGCTGCGCGGACGGGTCCGGAGGCGTCGCGAACCTGGTCAACGCCGGGTCCACCAACGTCGTGCGCGACATGGAGATCCTGCGAAACGTACTCGGTGACGACAAGCTCACCTATCTCGGCTACAGCTACGGCTCTGAACTCGGCGCCATGTACGCCAAGACCTATCCCGAGAAGGTACGCGCCATCGTGCTCGACGGGGCCGTCTCGCCCGACTTGACGGCCCGCGAATTCCGCCTCTCCCAATTCGCCGGCCTACAGGCACGGTTCAACGACCTCGCCGCACTCTGCGCAGAGTCGGCTGACTGCGTACTCGGCACCGACCCCGCGGCTGCGAACGACCGCCTGCACGAGATCGTCCAGCCGCTCGTCGACAAACCAGCGACCGTCGACGGCCGGAACGTGAGCGTCTGGGACGTCTACCTCGGTATCAGCATCGGACTGTACGCCGAGAGGAAGTGGCCCGATGTCATTTCTGCCCTGACCGCGCTCAAGGCAGGAAACGCGGAGAAGATGCTCGTCCTGCGCGACACCTTCTACGGCCGCACGCCGGACGGTGCCTACAGCCAGGACAATGACACGAACATCGCCGTTCGCTGCATGGACTGGCCTCGCCTGACGCCGCAGGAGCAGACCGCGTTGGCCCGCCAGGTCGCACCCATGTTCGACATCGACGTGTTCACGGCGCAGAACTACCACAGCGAATGCGAGGCGTGGCCCGCGCCGCCGACACGCGACGAGCCCTGGCTCGCCGAGGTTGCAGGCCAACCCAAGACGCTCGTCGTGTCGGTCACCGGCGATCCGGCGACCCCGCACAAGGGCGGCATCGCGATGGCGGAAGCGCTGGGCGCAAGCCTGCTCACAGTCGACGGCAAACAGCACGGTGCTTACCTGCTCGGCGGTAGCAGTTGCGTCGACGACGTGGTCAGCGATTATCTGCTCGACCTGAAGGTCCCTCCCACCGACGCCCGTTGCAGCCTGTGACACGCTCGCGTCCGGCGTGCGTGTCACCGTGTCACCGTGACATTTCGAGGTACGCGTCCCGACTGCCTCAGTGGGCGGCCCCGACTACCAGCCATCGATCTGCGCGCGCACCGGGGCGGCGATGCGGGCCAGCGCGGCAGCGAGGTGGCGTTGCTGTGCGGTGGTCAGCGGGTCGAACACCAACTGCCTGACCCGCTCGACGTGCGCCGGGGCGCTGTCCGCGACCTTCATCAGGCCGGCGTCTGTCAGCGTCGCGAGGGTGTAACGGCCGTTCTCCGGGTCGGGGCGCCGGGTGATCCACCCGTGCCGCTCGAAACGAACCATCACCTTGGACAGCCGCGGTAGCGTGCTGTTGCATTGCAGCGCCAGATCGCTGAGCCGCATCGTGCCCGTCTCGGTCATCGACAGCCGCGCCAGGACGCTGTACTCGAAGTTCGATATGCCCTCGTCCCGCTGTAGCTGACGATCCAGCAGCGTAGGAAGAGCGATAACCACGGTGAGCAGGTCCTGCCACAGCTTCTGCTGCTCGTCGTCGAGCCATTGAGCGGTGCCGGTCATGACGCGCAGCTTACTTGACCGGGCAACTCCCATTCCCAGCGTGAAACTTCGGCCTGATTGCTGCGGGCTGTCGGTCAGGTCCATCCGTCAACGGTGCTCACCGCGGTGTAACGGACGTCATGAACCGACCTGTTGACTTGCCCAGGCAAGTCAACGAGACTGGGTTTAACTTGCCCAGGCAAGTTAGGAGAATCCCACCGCAGTTGCCTCGTCAAGTGCGACGGTGCCCAGGCGGCGCCCAGAAGCGGTTCTCCCGTTCGCCACAGACCGCACCCCACGAACGCCATCAGGAGAGTGCCGTGAAGGTCATTCGATACCACGAGTTCGGCAGCATCGAGGTACTGCGCCACGAGGAGGTACAACGTCCAGTGCCCGACGCCGGCCAGGTACTGGTCAAAGTGGCCGCTACCTCGTTCAACCCCGTCGACGACCACGTCCGGCTCGGTGTGCTCGCCGAGATGATCCCCACCCCGCTACCGATCACCCCGGGACTGGACGTCGCCGGCACCGTCGCCGAACTCGGCGCCGACGTGCACGGACTGCAGGTCGGTGATCAGGTCGTCGCCATGCTCCCCCTCGACATGCACGGAGGGGCTGCCGAGTACGCGGTCGTAGCAGCGGACCTGGTGGCCGTCGCTCCCCGCACCGTCGCTCTGACCGAGGCCGCCGCACTACCCCTGACCGGGCTGGCCGCCCGCCAAGCGGTCATCGAACTCGCCGGCGTGCAGGCCGGCGAGACCGTTCTCGTCAACGGCGCAGGCGGAGCGGTCGGCGGCATCGTGGTTCAGCTCGCCGTCGGCGCGAACGCGAGGGTCACCGCCGTAGACGGAGACCACCATGCTGACCGCCTGCGCAGCTACGGCGCCGACAAGGTCGTCGGTCCATTGGATCTCGACGCGGGCCCGGCAGCCATCGGTGGGCCCTTCGACGTCGTGGTGAACCACGTACGTCTGGCCCCCGAGGACCTGGCGAAGCTGACCGCCTACGTGGCCGACGGTGGGATCGTCGTCAGCTCCGCCGGCCCCGTGCCAGCCGATGAGGCCCGTTCCGTGAGCACGGCCAGCGTATGGGTCAGTCCCAACGCCTCCCACCTGGCCGATCTCGTCTCCCGAGTAGACAACGGCCTGCTCCGGCTGCACATCGCCGACCGCCGCCCCCTGGAGGAACTGCCAACCGTGCACCAGGACGCGAGCACCGGCAAGCTGCTCGGCAAGACAATCATCATCGTCGACTGACGATCCACCACGTCTCCGCCCATCCGGGAATGCTCTCTGGTGGGCGAGGCCGATGCGCCGACCGCGAACGCCGCGGGATTTTGCGGTCAACCGCGCGGCGCTCGGTCCGCAGGAGCGTCGCGACGCCGAGCTGCACGGCTCAGCGGCGCGGGGATGGTGCCGTCAGTACGAGTCGTGGCCGCCGCAGTCGCAGCCGCAGCCTTGGATGTGCGGCGGTGGAGCGTGAGAGTCATGACCAGCACGACCAACGCTCCGACGATCAGCCCGAGGATCGCGCTGGCCACCGTGTTGACGAGCCAGCCGACGAGCCCGCCGAGAACACCCGTGGCGTCGTGGGCGGCGACCTCCACGTGGTGCACGGCGTCGTACAGGAAGTGCAGGTTCAGCTCGTTCGTGCCCAGCAGCAGGATGTGCCCGCCCACCCACAGCATCGCCGCGGTGCCGACCACCGTCAGCACGGTGAGAACCGTCGGCATCGCCCGCACCAGACCGCGGCCGAACGTGGCGACGGCGCCGGAACGTTGCGACAGGCGCAGCCCGGCGTCGTCCATCTTCACGATCAGGGCCACCACGCCGTAAACCAGGACGGTTATGACGACGGCGACGACAGCCAGGATCGCCAGGCGGGACCAGAACGGCTCATCGATCACCTCGTTGAGGCTGATGACCATGATCTCCGCCGAGAGGATCAGGTCGGTTCGTACCGCCCCGGACACCAGTGTCGTCTCGTCCTGCACCGTCTCCTCGCCCGCGCCGGAGGCATCGCGATGGGCGATCTTGGCCCACACCTTCTCCGCGCCTTCGTAACAGAGGTAGGCGCCGCCGAGCATGAGGATCGGAGTGAGCAGCCAGGGCACGAACTGACTGAGCAGCAGCACCGCCGGCAGGATGATGAGGAACTTGTTGCGCAGCGACCCCATGGCGATGCGCTTGATGATCGGCAACTCGCGCTCGGCCGCCAGGCTCCGCACGTACTGCGGCGTGACGGCAGCATCGTCGACGACGACGCCCGCAGCCTTGGCGCCGGCCTTCGCGGCGGCCGCCCCGACGTCATCGATCGACGCGGCAGCGGCCCGGGCCAGCACCGCCACGTCATCCAGCAGGGCTACGAGTCCACCGGCCAAGGGAGGGTCCTTCCAGGGTTGCGCAGAGTTCGAACCGGCCTATTCTCGCTCAGGTCCCGGTGCGCGGCACGCCACCGCCCGGTCGTATTTCGGGCGAGAACTCAAGGTGCGCGGCTATCGCGCCCGGCCGACGACCCGCCACCACCGCGCCCGGGTCATCACCTGGCGCCAGCCCAGGCCGAACCCGTCCGCCGCAGTCACCGTCAGCCAGGGTCGGCGTAGATGGCGAGGGTGGTGTGTCGTCACAAGAGGTCGCCCCGCCGGGATGACGGACTCCAGAATCAACGCCGGTGAAGTCGGATCAGTCCTCGCGGGCGATGTCGATGCGGAGGGCGACTGGTGTGCCATCGACGTCCACGTCCAGGTGGGCAGGGAAGAAGCCGTCACCGACTGAGGTCATCGCCATCAGGATGTCCCTGGATCACGCCGACCTCGTGTTCAGAGGCCCTAACCAGACCCATCACCTGCCAGTGATGCGAGTGCGGGCGGAAGTCGAACGCGAATCTCGGTCCGCCGGGCTCCTTTCTCCGCGTCTCGATGGCCAGCCCTCGCTGGTATGCCTCCGCGATCGGCAGATCCACCCACCCGTACTCGACGTCGGCAGTGTCACCGAGCCGGGGCGCGCCGAACTCGGCAGCGACCTCTTCCTGGTCGCGACCCCAGAGGACCAGGTCGGCCAGCCCGTCCAACGGCCTGACGTGCTCCCACGAGCTCAGCGCGTCCGCGCCGGCGAACACGAACCGCGCATTGTCGACCCCCAGCTCACCGAACACCCAAGAGTCGGCCACCGGCGCGTCACCGAACTCGATCCGCATGGACTGCCAGCCGTATTCGCCGGGGACGGCGGTGACACGCAGCGGGCGATCAGCCGGCACCTCGATCGGCAGCACCGGAACCCCCAGGACGACGAATCCGGGTTCCCGGGCCGTGACCGCGTGCCGGACGCGTTCCCGGTGCGGGACCTGCTGCTCGAACGCGCGCAGGCTTGCGCCGTGTCCATGCTCGCGCAGTGTTCGTCGAACGTGGCGGTGAACTCGGCGACCGCGTGGGCGGGGATGTCGTACAGCCGGGTTCCGGTCTGCCGGTCGAAGGAGTCCGCCGCGGCCTCGGCGTCCGGCCCCACGATCGCGAAGTCGGTTGCCGGGCGCTCCTCGTCGTCCGGCACCCGGTCGCCGGACCACAGTTCGAGGTAACCACCGTCCATGATCACCAACTGCCCGGATGGACACGTCACCTCGCCGAGCACCACTTCGACCGCCATGATCATGGAGTGTAGGTTCGGCGTATGAGCATCAGTGTCATGTGGCGCCTCATGACACTTCAGGCCAGGAGTTCGCGGGCCAGGGCCTCCGTCCACCAGCACTCGACTCGATCGGGTTGCCAGCCGCGTTCGCCGGTCAGTGTGGTGTAGACGTCGATGTTGCAGATCGCCGCATAGATGTCGACGGCCGACCGCATGTCCAGTCCTTGGCGGAGAACGCCGCCCGGCCACGACGAGAACACCTGGATCCTGGTCTCGTCCCCCCGCTGACGGCCGTCGCGGTAGACGTTCGCCAGGGCAGGCTCGGTGCGGCCCGCCTCGCGTACGAGCGCGATGATGTCACCGGCACGCTCGAAGAGCCGCCGGTCGTAGCCGGCCATCGCCGCGAGCTGCCGCACCGGATCGTTCTCGGCCTCTTCCAGTTCGGCGAGCGACTGCGATGGAGTTGCGGCGATGTCTGCCGCGTCGGCCAGGGCCTGGATCAGCCCGGTCTTGTTTCCGTACACCGCGTAGACGGTCGGCACCGAGACCCCTGCCTCCCGTGCCACGTCACGTACCGTGGTCGCCGCCCAGCCGCGGGAGACGAACAGTCGACGAGCGGCGCCGGCGATCTCACCCCTCGTCTCTGCCGCTTGCGCCACCCGGCGCAGTGATTCGTACTTCCGCCTGCCTGTCTCCGCGGTCAATGGCTTGCCCCCTTCACCTTTCGGGACTTATATTGGATATATGTTGCGTAAACTCGGCGTCGCAAGCACCTGGACGTTCTCGCGGATCGCCGGACTCGCCGGACTCGGCTTCGCCATCCTGATCGCCTCCACCAACGCCTTCCTGGTGCCGGCCGGCCTGCCCCACACCGGCGCCGAGACCAACGACGTCGTCCAGTTTTTCACCACCCGACAGGACACCGTCGGCCTCGCGTCAGCACTCGCCCCGATCGCCTGGGTGCTGGCCACACTGTTCGGCGCCGGTGCGGTCGCCGTGGTGTGGCGTTCCGAGCAAGGCACCGCCTGGTCCCTGGTCGGGTTCGCCGGGGTGATCATGCAGAACATCACCTTCACCGGCGTGATGGCCACCCGGCTCGCGCTGGCGTCGACGACCGCGCAGGACAGCAGCACGATCGCCGGACTCTGGGCACTACACAACGCGCTGTTCGTCTTCAACGGCACCTTCCTGGCACTGGCCATGACCGGCCTGTCGATCAGCGGCCGACGCGCCGGCCTGATCCGCCGCTGGCACAGCGGGATCGGGTTGCTTGCCGCCGCACTCCAGTTCGGCTCGGCCGTGCTGAGCCCTCTGGCCATCGACGACCCCGGTACGGTCGGTCTCCTCGGCCTTGTCGGCTGGCTGATCTGGGTCGTGTGGGTGGTCGCCTACGGCATCACCCTGATCCGCCCGACATCCGTTCCCACCAGGCGAGCCGTGGCATCGGCCGGCGGCAGCCATCCTGGGAGCAGCAGAGCAGCGGCAGATCCGCGCGTACGCGAATCGCGGCTGGTAGCCAGTGATGAGTGAGCAGCTTGCCACGGTGCTGTCGATCGATCGGTCGAGCCCCGACTCGCCTCACCCTGCGGAGTCCGGCGTCGCTCGCCGCGCCCTCGAAGCGAAGGACCCGAGCTTGACGGATAGGTCGACCATCTGCTTATGTTGATGACGTGACTAGGCCCTCCGCGCCGATGCGCGAACCCACATATTTCATCCTCGCCGCGTTGCAGGACGAACCGTTGCACGGCTACGCCATCGTCAAGCGCGCGCAGGAGTTGTCCGGCGGGCGAGTGCGGTTGACGACCGGCACGCTGTACGCCGCGCTGGACCGGCTCACCGGCGAGGAGATGGTGCGGGTGGCCGAGGAGACGGTGGTCAACGGTCGCGCCCGTCGCACATATGAGCTGACCGAGCGTGGGTTGTCCGCACTGCGCGAGGAGGCGGCGCGGATGGTCGCTGCAGCTCGGGTCGTTCGAGACCGCTCCGTACGGTCGACGGCCGCGACGGCTCGGACGGCGCCAGCATGACCGGCCTGGAGCGCCGCTACCGGTGGCTGTTGCGCGCGTACCCTCGGGCCTACCGGCAGTACCGTGCCGACGAAATGCTGGAAACGCTGCTGGTCGCAGGCGAGACGGACCGGAGGCACCCGAGGCTTCGGGAGTCCCTCGCACTCGTGGTGGGAGGCCTGCGGGCCCGCACCGGCGTAGACCAGCTCCGATCCCGGGACACCTTGCGATACTCCGCCCTGCGATCGACCGCACTGTCCCTGCTCATATGCGGCGTTGCCCTTACGGCCCTGCCCCTCACGTGGCGCTTATGGCTGCTGTTGCCGGGTAATTCCGCCGGCTTTCTGCATGAAAAAAGCTCGGTCACGCCCGCATTGCTGCTTCTCGCGCTGGCCGCCACAGTGTGGGCTCGCTACCGCCTCGCACTTCCCATAACCATCGGCGCCTTCGGCTGGGAAATCTGGTACTCCGCAGCGAATGACCTGAGGTACGCGGTAGAGCCATGGGCAAGGTACGACGCCACCTTGGGGCTCCGGACAGGCCTCTACCTGATCATGCAGATTTCTACGTGGGTTTGCTTGTTAGCCGTGTTGATAACGGTGCCACTACTTCGAGCGCGCCAACCACGGGTCACGAGACCATGGACCTGGCTTGTCGGCGCCACGATGTTTATAACGGTCATAACACCCAATCCGCTCAACGGCTGGACAGACGGTCTGACCCTACCGGTCATCATGGCCGCCGGGCTGGTGGCGGCCCTCGTGGGCGCGGCGTTTGATGTGCGGGTGTCGATCGCGGCCAGCGCGGTCCTTCTGGCGCTCATGCTGCCTATGCTGGCCTATCAGCCGACCAACTGGACGCTCTACGGTTGGACCTCAAGCCCGCAAAACTTGCTACTCGAAGCCGTGGTCGGAGTTTTCGCGATCAACGTCACGGTCAGCAGAATGGCCGCCCGCCGGCAAGTCACACTCTGACGGTGTAGTGGCTCTACGAAGATCCAAGACGAAGGGTCACCGGGCGACCGTCCCACGCCGTCGCCAAATTCGTGACCGTTGGATACGGCGGCCAACACGGCGACAATCGCACCGGCGTGGCGGCACGTGACGAGGCGCACGCGCATGACGCGCACTCGCGCGGCAGGGATCGATATGGGCATTGCCGACTACGGGGCCGATGGGCCGTACCCGCGCTTCGCCCATCGCGCCGGTCCGGTGCGCGGGGAAGGCAGCCATCAATGCTCGCCTCGGCCCGGTACCCTCGGGCCTTGTGATATCCGACCTGGCGGACGTCGTAGCGGCATGCGGGTCCGCGATCGCGGTTGTCGTGACAGTCGTATTCGCGGTACGCCAACTGCGCTCGGCGCAGACCGCCAACCAGACCCTGGTTGCGATCGAGCTACTGACCCGAGACCGATCCAGCGACGAGTTCACACGCGCGGAGGACTTCGTCCTCAACGAGCTTGCCAGCCGACACCCGCCACCCGGTATCAGCGTCAGCGCCCTACCGGTCGAGGCCCGCCACCACGTGGTCCGACTGTCTCTCTACTACAACGGTCTGGGCCAGATGCTGGCGTTCGAGGCGGTCGATCCAAGGCTTTTGATGGGCACTGTCAGCTACCGCTCCCGGCAGGCGTGGCGCATCCTGGAGCCCTACATCCTCGCGGAGCGGGCCGAGCGCGGCGAGACGTACCTGTCCCATTTCGAGCACCTCGTCCACACGGCCACGCACAACCCGTGGGCCACGGCCGTACGCAAGTTCGACCTGAAGCACTTCACCAGCTACCCCGCCGACCTCGGCATGAACGACAGTGCGACGAAAGCGAAATCACGCGAGCACGAGATCGCCTAGCCTCGGCCCTTCGGTAAGCGCTGGGTCTGTGGATCTAACGGTGTTTCCGGCCTGACCTGCCGGGCGTTGTGCCTGGTGAGGAGGGTGCCGTGATGACAGCGGCGGCGAGTCGGCGCGGGGCCGCCGGCACCCGGGCAGCGGCGCACGGGGTCGGCAGGGGCCACGGTGGAGCACTCGCCGAACCAGCGGCACGAGCGCACCGCGACCGGATCAGCCGGCACCGAGCGCGACCACAGCCGGTCGAAGGCGGCCCGGGAGGGGCGGGTAAACCGCCAGGGTACGGCCTGATCCTCGGTCACCCTCCTCCCCCGCGCTCGTCGGCTGCCGGCAGCACATGCCGTACAGCCGGCAGAGAGGTGTCCAGATGGCCGTTGCGAGAACTTCCTGATCGGCGGCGCCGATGGGTGGCGGGTTGGCCATCGCGGTAGCGCAGCAGCGCATCGGTCACGGCGACGGCGCGGGCGTGATCGACTGTCGAGCATCGGTGTGATGGGCTGCCGGCGTTGCGCGCCGCCCTTCTCGCGTAGCCGGATGAGCGCGTAGTCGGCGTCCAGGTCGGTCAGGCACCTGCCCGGGAATCGACCTGGGGCACCTGGTGGAGGAGATACACCGAGTGGCAGGCCGGCCTCACCGACACCCTGGCCCGGATCCACCTGCCTGCCACCGCAGAAGCGGTCAGTCCGACCGAGGGGTGTACTGCGACCACAGGAGGGAAGCGGCGCCGCCAGCGCTGAGGTCTTCCCAGATTGCCTCCCTGTCGAACTCGCCGTCGACGATAAGCCCGGGGCGCAGTGCGTCCGCATAGGTGGCGACAGGATGCGACCCGACGAAGGCGCTGGGTTCGCCGACGGCGACGCCGTCCAGCGACCGACGAAAATCCATGACGAAGGCGTCGAGTACCAACGCGATCGGGGTGTGCGTACGACCGTGGACAACGAGCCGGCCGCCGGGGTCGCCGCAGTCGCCGAGTACGCCCTCGTCTGCCACCAAATTCCCGCTGATGACCACTTCCGGCCCTGCGGTGACTCCGCCGAGCGTCACCGCCCGGGCCTCCACATCGCCACAGACCAGGAAGAACGAGGAGCGGTCGTCGGTCACCCAGGTCAGCTCGCTGACGTGAGTCAGGTTGCCGTCGATGATGACGTGGTACGGCGGCCGGGTGAAGTCGAATGCCGACATCAGGTCCCCGTCGACCGTCCAATCGCCCTCGAACAGCCGAATCTCCTGCTGGTCGGCAGGGTCGGCGTAGGGATAACCAACATGTACGGACAACGAGAACCGCCGCTCGGCCTCACCGGGATCGATCAACCGGTACGCCTCGTAGTCCCACTCCATGCGCGGCACCCTATCCCCGATGATGCGCGCCGGCATGGCCCGCTCGGGGGTGCCGGCCGACGTGCGGGCCGGTGCCGGGTTCAGCGTTTCAGGTTCACGCGTGGCACGACGCTCGGCGCCGCCAGCCGGCTGACGTTCCAGGCGGCGATGACGACGGCGATGACGAGCGACATTGCTGCGGCGCACCCGTTGTCATGACTGGAGCGAACGCAGCATCAGTGACAGGTAGCGCTGAGAATCCGCTGCGGCGTCGGGGCCGGCGGCCAGGACGACGCCGTGGTGGGCGGCGATCAGTAGCCGGAAGTCGGCGACGGTCAGATCGGCCCGGACGGTCCCGGCCGCCTGCGCCTGTTCCAGGAGCCGGGCGATGACGCGTTCGGTCTCCTGCCGCTCGTGGTCGAGCCCGTGCCCGGCGACCACCGCATCGACGTACGCCCTGGTGAAACCCCGGTCCCGCAACTGGTACGCGCAGAGCGTTCGGATCAGCTCCCGCAGCGCACGCGCCGGATCGGGGTCACGCAGGGCTGCGGCGTGCATGGTCGCGCAGTCGTTCCACTGATCGGCGTAAGCGTCGGCGATGAGGCGGTCGCGGGTGGGGAAACGCCGGTAGACGGTGGCGACGGACACGCCGGCATCGCGCGCGATCCGAGCCACCGTGACGTCCGCACCCTTCTCGGCGAAGGCGCGCCGTGCCGCGGCCAGGATCCGCTGTCGCTTCTCCTCGGCGTCCCAGCGCATCGGACGAGCGTACGCGCGCAGCCCTCCCCGGCGGGCGGAAGTGCGGCAACCGGACGTTGTCTTCTCTCACTGCGTTGCGGCTCGGCCAACCGGGGCCGGATGGTCGGTCCGGTCGCCCGATACGAGGAGCAGGAGACAAAAGTTGAGAACGATGGATGGCACTACCAGTCTTGTCACCGGCGCGAGCCGGGGCATCGGTCGCGCGATCGCCAAGCGTCTCGCCGGGGACGGATCACTGGTCGCAGTGCACTACGGCACGGACGGGTCGGGTGCCGAGGAAACCGTTGCGCAGATCACCGAGGCGGGCGGCGCGGCGTTCGCGGTCGGCGCGCGGCTTGGCGTCGCCGGTGACGCGGATCGGCTCTGGGCGGGTGTGGAGGCCGGTCTGGCCGAGCGTGGCGTACGGCCTGGCGTCGACGTGCTGGTGAACAACGCGGCGATCGGCGGGGCCACGCCGACGTTGGCCACCGCGCGGCCGGACGATTTCGACGAGTTGTTCGCGATCAACGTCAAGGCGCCGTTCTTCGTGGTTCAGCATGGCGTGGACCGGCTTCGGGACGGCGGCCGGATCGTCAACGTCTCGTCGGTCGCCACCCGGATCGCGATACCGGACACGCTTGTGTACGCCATGACGAAGGGCGCGATCAACACGTTCAGCGTCACGTTGGCGCAGGAACTCGGCGCCCGGGGTATCACGGTGAACGCGGTGATGCCCGGCACCACCGCCACCGAGGTCAACGCGGCGTGGTTCGACGCCCAGCCGGCGCTCCGCGAGGCCGTGACCGGCCTGTCGGCCCTGCGCCGTGTTGGAGAACCGGAGGATGTCGCGGAGGTGGTCGCCTTCCTCGCCTCTCCGGCGGCCCGCTGGGTGACGGGCCAGGTGATCGACGCCTCCGGAGGGGCCCATCTCGGCTTCTCCGTCGGCCAGGGGCCACCGGAGACAGTGTGACTGCTTCAGCTACGGCGTGGGTCGGGCCGGCGGAGGCCGTCCCGTTATCGTCGTGGCATGCCCCGCGAGACCATTGATTCTGTTGCTCGCTCCCGCGCCATCACCGCAGCGGCGGTTCTGCAGCAACTGGTCGATCTACGTGCCTACCCGCACCGGCACCTTGCCGTGGCCGCCAATGCCCTCGGCGGGGCCGGCATCAGTCAGGCACTCGCCGCCGCCGACTACCTCAGCCACATGGGGTGGGAACTCATTGATGTGACGGAGGTGGGGAGCAGCAGGACGCTGCACGCGATCATGCGACGCAGGTGAGTCAGCGGATGTCAGGCCCCATCGGCACGTCAGCGGTTGACCTGACTGCCTAGCCTGAAGGCATAGGCGAACTTCCACATCATGCTTGTACGGGAGGAAAGCAGAGTGGACGCATCTCCGACAACAATCGTCACCACGCCCCACACGACCACCACGATCGTCGCCATCGCCTCCGACGACACCTACGCACACGTCTACTCCGACGTACGGCACATGATCGAGGATGGGTTCGGTGATACCGACACCCGTCGAGGGCCCCTGGAATTCTTCAACGCGGCAGGCTCACAACTGGTGCCGGTGTTCGGACCGACCTGGCAACTGGTCGACCTACAAGATAGCCGTGACGCGCCCGACGCCGACCGACTGCGCCAGCGTCTCGCGGCCGTATTGGATCACGTCGCGGCATACCTCAGGAAGCATCCCGAGTTCGTCGAGGCAAGCGGGCTGACCCTCGATGAGGCACTTCTGCAGTTACCCCGACCGGCGGAGCAGGATCTCGCCCACGTTCTGGCCCTCTTCCCGCACGACCTCGACGACGGCAAGACCGTCCAGCCGCTCAGTCGAGGAGGCTGGTTCCACAACAGCCTTCACGCCGCCGGCTGGACGCACTGAGCGCGACCACGGCGCCTCCGCCAGCTGCGCGGACGCGCTTCCACTGTGATCCGCTCGCAAGCCTTCAAAGATCGTCGGGCCACCAGTGTGGGTCAAGGCTTTTGCCGTGGCCTCGCGGGCATCGTCCGTAGCCAGTACTGGAGACGTTCCAATGGTGGTAGCAGTACGGAGCGTCGCACTGGCCGCAGAATCCGGCGTCGTCGTAGAAGCCCGCGGAGGCGACGGCGGCGTACCGGTACGGCTGGGTGAAGGCGTCAGCGATTCGTTGTGCCTCTGCCAGGTCCACCGGCCTGCCGGATCCGTTGCCCGCCACGATCCCGGAGAACAGCAGCCACCACTGCTGGCCGTCGCGGCGCTCTCGTGCAGCGGTGTAGGCGTCGCGCTGCTGCGGTGACCAGCGCTGCCAGTCCGCCGGCCGGCTAGCGGGTGCGACGAGTTCGACGTGTGCTGCCGGTCGCCCACACACCGCGCACGATGGTTCCGCTACGAAGGCCTGAAGCATGACTCATCCTCTCCCTTGTCAGGCAACGGCAGCCAGCTCGTGTCGTACTCGATTCTGGCCAGGTCAACTCCGCAAGGCCGAGCGGATCCCGCTCACCGTCCCGGCATTCACGTCAGGGCGTCACCGAAGACGTCGGCGCGGCGATGCGACCTCGCCGTGGATTGGCGACGTGTCGAGGACACGCGGTGGGCGGGGTCAACCTCCCCGCCCACCGCGTGTCGCGATCGATCAGTGCGCTGCCGTGGCCGCCGACTCCGATGGGCTGGCCCCGGTCGGCGTCGCCGACCTGGGCTATGGCGGCCAGCCGAGCAGTCGAGCGCCGAGAACGGCTGTCTGCAGTGTGAAGCGTTGGGTCGGCTCGCCGGGGTGGTAGCCGGTCAGGTCCCGGATGCGCTCGAGTCGGTAGGTGATCGCGCGGACAGACAGGTGCAGCTGCCGGGCGGCCGCGGTCTGGTTGCCCTGGTTTTCGAAGAGCACGGTCAGGGTCTCCAGGTACGATTCGGCACCGCCCCGAGCCGTGGTCAGTGGCCCGAGGACCGTGGTCACCAGGTCGGTGATGGCGTCCCGGTCACGCAACAGCACCGGGAACACCAGCAGGTCGGCGGCATTGAGTATGGGCGTGGTGAAGCCGAGCCGGACGGCGTAGTCGAGGGTGTGGCGGGCCTCGTCGAGAGACGTGGCCAGGCCGTGCACCCCCGGGTGGGTGCGGCCGACGGCGATCTGCCAGTTCCCAGCGCCGAGTTCGGTCAGGAGCAGGTGGGCGAGTTCGGCCGCGATGCCGCGTAGGCCGCCGGCGCTGATGCAGACCACGTCGCCGTCGCGAAGGGTGGTGAGGGTGTTGCCCTCGCCGAACCTGGAGGCCAGCGCGGCATCGATGCGGTGCGCGATGCCGGGAGTCAGGCCGGCCGCACGGGCGATGAGGACGGTGTGGGTGGCCGACAGGCGGATGCCGTAACGGTGTGCGCGCTCGGCCAGACCGCCCGGGTCGGCGCGGCCGGTGAGTAGGTCGTTGACGAAATCGGCACGATCGTTGTCGTGGCGATCCAGTTCGGCACGGTTCTGCCGGTTGTAGCCGTCGATAGCTGCGGTGAGCAGCGCACGGGCGGTGTCCAACAGAGCCCCGGCGCGGGAGTGCACGGCGGCGGCCGCGTCGGCCGGCTCGGCCGGGGTGGCGCTCCAGCGGGCATTCGTGGCATCCAGCAGAGCGATAACGAGCTCGCGTAGCGTCAACCCCTCATCTGCTGCGCGGGCACCCAGGTTGATCGCTGCCTGACGCCGGGCACTGGCCGCGACGTACAGCAGATCCTGGCAGTTGGCCACCAGCCAATTGGCGTCGTTCACGGGCTGTTCCTCGTCGGCGTGCTGATGGCGGCCGGTGCACGGCGGCCGACAGCCTCAGGTCTACACACCGATATCGCGGCGATCGAACACGGTGACTCCGGCGATCGTGGTTGCGGCGCCGAGGAGCACGAGGGTGAGAAGCTCGGTCGGGTGCCAGCCGGTGTGCAGCGGGTCGGTGCCGATGAAGTAGTGGAACGGTGAGAGCCAGCGCACCCAGTGCCACCCGTCGAGCATGCCGCCGATGGCGTTGGCCATGTAGGTGGCCACGGCAAGGCCGCCGGTGATCGCGAGGACGGCGGCCCGTCTTCCGGTGGCGGCGCCAACGAGGAAGGCGACGCCGGCGAAGCTCCACACCAGGGCGACCAGGCCGGCGGACGCGGCGGCGACGTTGGACAGAGCGATGTCCATGCCGATCCAGGGAACGATGATCATCAACAGCAGCCCGGGGATGGCGGCGATCCCGGTGACCGCGCTCCCGGAGGCGGCCACC
The DNA here is from genome assembly GCF_029581275.1 of Micromonospora sp. WMMD1155. NCBI lineage: Bacteria > Bacillati > Actinomycetota > Actinomycetes > Micromonosporales > Micromonosporaceae > Micromonospora > Micromonospora sp. WMMD1155. Next base: position 5,292,295 of record NZ_CP120742.1, on the reverse strand, counting down.
CGTTGCCAGGCGAAAGCGGCGCGCGAAACCGGGTTCGCCAGCATCAACTCCATGCCACCGTCCTCCTCCGGTCGAGCGATCGTGCGGGCCGCCAGCGTGATGGCGCACATCAGGACCAGCAGGGGGCCGACCAGGCTGAAGATGGTCGCCTGCAGATAGCCGGCCGGTGACAGCATGTCCGCGATGCCGAGGAAGTCCAACATGCCCTGGGGCAGCGCGTCCTGCTTCAGCTCCGCGGCTCCCTGGAACTGGCTGTAGAACGAGGTGTAGATGGCGGTGAAAGCGGCGACGCCGCCGGCCCACCCGATCAATGCCAGGCGGTCGTCCCGCCAGGTCTTACGCACCAGCGCGGGAAGCATCGCCGGCTCCTTCCCCGTGGTAGTAGAACGACAGGAACGTCTCTTCCAGGTCGGGTTCGGCCGACAACATGTCCACGACATCGTGACGAGCCGCCGCCTTGATCAGCGGGTCGATACGGCCGTCGACAGTGCATTTCAGCACCGGCCCGGACACCACCACGTCACTGACTCCGGGCAGGACGCTGAACTCCGCCGGGTCCACAGGGTCATCGAAATGAATCTCGACGGCACGGACCGCCCGCTTTCCCAGCGACTCAACCCGCTCGACCGCGGCCAACTGGCCGTCCCGCACAATGGCGACCCGGTCGGCCGCCTGCTGCACCTCGGCGAGCACGTGAGAGGACATGAAGACGGTCTGCCCAGCACCACTGGCGTCGCGGACCATGGCCAGGAACTCCTGCTGCATGAGTGGATCCAGCCCACTGGTCGGCTCATCCAGGACCAGCACCGCCGGCCGATGCATGAACGCCTGCACCAACCCGACCTTCTGTTTGTTGCCCTTACTCATCGTCCGTACCGATCGCGAGAGGTCCAGCTCGAGCCGCTCCGCGAGGTCGGTCACCTGCGACCAGGGCACGCCACCGCGAGCCGCGGCGAAGAACCGCAGCAGGTCTTCCGCCTTGTCCCGCCCGGAAAACACAAGCTCGCCGGGCAGGTAGCCGATCTGACGGTGCAAGGCGGCCTTGTCCCTGCGCGGATCGAGCCCGAGCACAGTGGCGTATCCGCGAGTGGGACGCAGGAAGTCCAACAGCAGCCGGATCGTGGTGGTCTTACCTGCACCGTTCGGACCAAGGAATCCCACCACCTCCCCGGTGCGAACCTCCAGGCTGAGCCCCTCGATGCCGCGGCGCTGACCGTAGAACTTGGTCAGGTCCTCGGTGAGGAGGGCGATGTCGCTTGTCATACCCCCATCGTCGTCGGCATTCCTGTCCGGCATCCAGGTCAGCGTCCGGCTGACATGACGCCGAGACCGTTGCCGAACATCGGAAGCGGTAACCCGTTCGTCAGCCCCGGCCGCCGCCACGCCGCGACCGCCGGGATTGCCCCCGAGTCAGGTGCGCCGGCAGGTCATGCCGTGCGGGCGTCTGGAGGGGTCCGAGGGACCCTTGCCGCACACGTCGTCCACGACGACGGCCCAGGTGTCGCGCGCTGATGGGAGGACGTCGTAGAAGTCACCGAGGACCTCGGCGGTGCCACCGGCGCCGCGGCGGGACCGCACGGCTATGTCGACGCCGGGCACATGTGGCAGATGCGGGGGCAGGAGGCTGGTCGATCGGCTCCAGGGTGCGACATCGGTCATGGCCCGAGCGTCACGCCAAGCCCGATCCGCTGAACTGCGAAACCTCAACCTTTCGGCTAGGGATTCGGGGCCTGTTCATCTACCTCTGCTCATACGGTTGGCGCCGACCAGCGGAGCCCGGCCGGTGCGATGCGGAGGAACCAGCATGACGATCACCACCGACCGGCCCGCGCCGACGAGCACCCGCACCGAGGAGACCGCGGCCGCCACGACGTTGCTCCTCGCGATGGCGTCGACGCCCGTCGGTCACCCGTCGCGGGACGCCCTTCGGGACCGGGCGATCGAGGCGTGGCTGCCGCTGGCCAACCATCTCCCGCCGCTACAGCGGGCGCGGCGAACCCACCGGAGACCTGACACAGACCGCGGCGTTGGGCCTGATCAAGGCAGTGGACAAGTTCGACCCGTCGCGCGGGGTGGACTTCGCCGGGTACGCGATCCCCACCATCGTCGGGGAACTCAAGCGTCACTTCCGGGACCGCACCTGGGACATCCGGGTGCCCCGCCGCCTGCAGGAGATGCGCCTGGCGATCTCGGACGCCAACAACGCCCTGCTGCAGACGCTGGGGCGTTCGCCGACCGTCGCCGACATCGCCGCGCACCTCAAGCTCACCGAGGAAGAGGTCCTCGAAGGCCTCGAAGGCGCCCGCGCGTACAACGCCATATCGTTGTCCACCCCCGTCGGCGACGGCGAACGCGGCACCGAACTGGGCGAGATGCTGGGCGGCGACGACACCGAGCTCGCCAAGGCCGAACTACGGGTGACCCTCGGTCCCGCGCTGGCCACGCTCGACGAGCGGGAGCAGAAGATCCTCACCCTGCGCTTCTACGGCAACCAGACCCAGAGTGAGATCGCCGACCAGGTCGGCGTCTCGCAGATGCACGTGTCGCGCCTGCTGGCTCGCGCACTCGTCAAGCTACGAGCGCAGATGAGCGACATCGCCTACTGATCGCCGGACCTACCGGCGTGCGGCCGCAGGTAGCGGCGGACCCGATCACAACCTGGCCACTGGGAAGGACCTTCACCGTCGGTCAGGGGAGGGCGATCGGAAGCGGGACGCCTTCGTGTCCCCGCCCGCAGGCGCAGCCGGCCGGGTCGGGTAGCGTCGGCACCGATTGATACAGCACCTCGCGTAGTCGCTCGACGTTCTTGCCGAAGATGCGCAGCACCTCGGCGTGACTGACGGCGCCGGCCGCGTCGAGCCCCGCGTCGAGGTCGGTCACCAGTGCGACGGGGGTGTAGCACAGCTCCAGCTCACGTGCGAGAACCGCTTCCGGGTGCCCGGTCATGTTGATCAACTGCCAGCCCTGGCGGGCGTACCACTGCGACTCCGCGCGGGTGGAGAAGCGAGGGCCCTGCACGACGACCATCGTCGCGCCGACCACCGGTTCGAGTCCGAGGCTGCGGGCGGCGGCGGCGACCGTCGCACGCCCGTTGGCGCAGTACGGGTCGGCGAACGAGACGTGGACGGCACCGTCGTCGAAGTAGCTGGCGGATCGGCCGCTGGTCCGGTCGACCAACTGGTCCGGGAGGACGAGCGTGCCGGGTGCCAGCACCGGGGTCAGCGACCCGACCGCGCACGGTGCCAGGACCTGGCGTACGCCGAGCGTTCGGAGTGCCCAGAGGTTGGCCCGGTAGTTGATCCGGTGCGGTGGGAACCGGTGGTCGGCGCCGTGCCGGGGCAGGAAAGCCACCGTACGACCGTGGACCTCACCGACGGTGACCGCCTCGGACGGGCGGCCGTACGGGGTCGACACCTCGATCGACGTGCCCCCGTCCACCAACTGGTAGAGGCCGCTGCCACCGATCACGCCCACCTCGGCACGGGGCAGCGTGGTTGACCCGGACATACTCTGTTGCCTCCGTCGGGACGGTGACGCTATCGACCTGCTCAACGCGCCAGCCCCACGCGCCGTCGCCATTGGATTCGTCGAGCCGCGTACGAGATGCCGCTGAGCAGAAACAGCGCGCCGGTGATCACCAGCCACCGGCAGAGATATGGCTGTTGGTCCTGACCGGTGGCGTCGAGATAGGTCGCCCGTCCCTGTCGCAGAATGCCGGGGAGATAGACGAGGAACAGCAGTCCGGCGGCGAGTGCCGGCACCCGAACGTGATTCAGCGGAGACGGAGGGGCTGACCCATCCCCCGCCGCCGACGCCCGGAGACGCGAACCGGCCACGCCGGCTCTGCGCCGACGCCCGACAGCAGATTTCAGTGCCCGGTCGGCCGACGCGTAGATCGGAAAGAGCACGAGATCGTGGGCGATCGCCGCGCCGACGAACCAGAGCAGCATCCGGCCGGCCGACGGCTCTCCGGCGAGTCGAAGTACGACCCACCCGGCGAGCGCGAAGCAGGCGATCATGACAACCAGGTGCCGCAGGGACGACCCGTAGCCCACCCGGAACCGGGCGACCGGATCAGCCATCGGTACCCGTCCGGAAGCTGATCTCGGCGACCCACTTCGTGTTGTGCACCCCGGGCAGGGCGGGCACGATCACCCGGGCCGGGAAGCCGTGGTCGGTCGAGAGGTCGGCGCCGTTGACCCGCAGCGCGAGCAGGGAGTCACCGTCGAGCACCTGATTGGCCTGCAGGATCGCCTGATTGAACTGGCCGGCCTTCTCCAGTGACCGCACCTGCGCCGACGCCGGGGCAGAGACGTCGACCAGTGCGGCGAGGTCACGCAGTCGCACGCCGGACCAGGTCTGCAACGTGGACCAGCCCTCCACACAGGCGATCGGTAGGCGCGCGGTGTGCTGGTCCATGGCCAGCAGCCGGGGTCGGTCGAGGGTGACCGTACGATCGCCGCTCCGCAGGGTCAACCGCCATCGTTGCCCGGTCTCGTCCGGGTTGATGTTCGCCGCGGCGGCGGTGCGGTTGACCGGAAAGCCGTTCGGTCCGCTGCCGGGCTGCCGTCCTCGCGGTAACAACAGTGCGGTGCGCCGCAGAGGGCCGTCGAGCACCTGCCCGATGGTGAGGGCGCCGAGCAGCAGGGAGAGGCCACCGACCAGAGCCAGCGCGCCACGTCTGCTCACCGTCGGTGCTGCGGGTGTGGTGGGTACGAGATCGTCCGGATCGGGCGCCTCGGGCCGCGTGTCGGCAACCGGGGTGCGCAACGCTGCCCGGAAGGGCTGGGCCCGACGACGATCACCGGACGCCGGACCGGCCCGTAGCGCGCTGCGCATCCGGGGCAGCTTCAGCGCCACGTGGGCCACGAAGGCCCCGATGAAGACCCAGGCCCCGAAGTAGTGCGCCGTGTAGAAGTCGAAGCCGAAGAGGTACGCGTACTGGATGTTGAGCAGGCCGGTTGCGATCTCGAAGAGGATGCCGCCGACCAGCAGCAGCAGCGACAGCCGCTCCAACACCTGGGCCAGGGATCGAGCCGGCGGCCAGACGAAGAGCTTCGGGATCACCGACCAGAGCTTCGCCAGCACCACCGGAATCAGGATGATGCCGAGCGTCACGTGCAGTCCCTGGGTGACCCGGAACAGCCAGGACGGCCGGGTCGGCCAGTCGAACGGCGGCAGCCGCAGCCAGCCCACCTCGCGGGGGAACGCTTGGTCGAACTGTGGGCTGTAGGCGGCGTAGTCGAGCAACCCGCTGATGATCACCAACGGCAACCCGACGAGGAGTACGGCGCCGTACACCGCGGTGAGCCACGGTCCTCGTAGCGGGCTTCGCCACCGGTCCCCGCGCAGACCGGGGATCGGTGGGGGGTGCCGTTCGAGGGCGTTCCACCACCGCTGGGGGAACCCCGTCCGCCGGTCCGTCAGACCCATACCTGGACGTTAGACGGGCCCGAGCCATGATTCGGCGGATACGGGATTACCGGTCGGGTGGCGGACGGGTGAACCGGCTCCGCGCCTGGCGGGTCCGGTCTACGGTCACCGGGATGCGGGTACTGCTCACCGGCGCGGCCGGTTTCATCGGATCGCAGGTCGCCGACCTGCTCGCCGACGGCGGCCACGACATGGTGGCGCTCGATGCGCTGCTCCCCCAGGCGCACGGCGGGGCACTGCCGGAATGGTCCCGACGGCACGACCCGGTGATCGGTGACATCCAGGATGCCCGCCTCCTGGACCGACTGCTGTCCGGCGTGGACGCGGTGTGTCACCAGGCGGCAATGGTGGGGCATGGGCTGGACCCGTCCGATGCCCCCGACTACGTCAGTCACAACGACTACGGCACGGCGGTGCTGCTCGCCGCGATGCACCGGGCCGGCGTGACCCGGCTGGTGTTGGCCAGCTCGATGGTCGTCTACGGCGAGGGTCAGTACGACTGTGCGCGGCACGGCAGGGTACGGCCGACCTCCCGCAGCATCGTCGACCTTGCCGCCGGCCGGTACGAGCCGATCTGCCCGGAGTGCGGGAGCGAACTGTCGCCGGTGCTGGTACCGGAGGACGCGCCGTTGGAGCCGCAGAGCACGTACGCGGCCAGCAAACTCGCCCAGGAACACCTGGCCGCGGCCTGGGCGAGGCAGACCGGCGGTGGTGTCTGGGCGTTGCGCTACCACAACGTCTACGGTCCCCGGATGCCCCGGGACACCCCGTACGCGGGGGTGGCGTCGATCTTCCGGTCGGCGCTGGCGGCGGGACTACCGCCGAGAGTGCTGGAGGACGGCCGGCAGCGACGCGACTTCGTCCACGTCACCGACGTCGCCCGAGCGAATCTGCTGGCGTTGACCGCACCACCGCCGAAGGGCCTGGTGGCGGTCAACGTGTGCTCCGGCGAACCGCGAACAGTCGGAGAGCTGGCGACCACCCTGGCCACCGCGATGGCCGGGCCGACACCCCTGATCGTCGGCGGCGGCCGGGCGGCCGATGTGCGGCATGTGGTCGCCGACCCTCGGCGGGCGGCACAACTGCTCGGCTACACCGCCCGGGTGCGGTTCGCCGAGGGGGTGGCCGCCTTCGCCACCGACCCGCTACGCGAACCGGCCGCACTGGTTTCCTGACACCGTCGCCCTGCTGGCCTCGGTTCAGGAGACCGTCCAGAGCAGGTGGTTGACCGCGAGGGCCACGAGCACCTGCCCGGCCAGCCACCACCGGTGGGTACGTGGTGGCAGGTGGACGGCGGCCACCATCAGCCAGACCACGAACGGCAACCAGATCCGTTCCACCTCCGCCTTACTGAGCCCGGACAGGTCGGCGGCGCCAACCGCGAGCGCCGCGGCCAACGGAAGCAGCACCGTCGGCCCCGCCGCCCGCACGCCGCCCGGCCACCCCGTGACGGAGTCCCGCGCCGTCCACACCATCCGCGCAGACCGTGCGGCCACCAGCGCCGCCTGGCGCAACGCCGGCCCGAGGACCGGGCCGGCGCAGAGCAGCAGCGCCGCCAGGTTCGCCCACACCCAGTAGCCGTACGGGCGGTCCGCCGCCCAGCCCTGGTGGTAGCGCTGCACGACGAGGTGGTAGCCGTCCAGCCACCAGAAACCGGCAAGCGTGAACAGGGCCACCACCGCAGCGGCCCCTGCGGATGCCGCCAGGAGCGCCGGCCACCGGTCCCGGGGCCGCAGCGCCACCACAGCAAGGGCCAGGACACCAACCAGCACGAAGCCGTACGACAGGTAGAGGGCGAAGCCAAGGAACAGACCCCCGGCCACGGCGGCGACGATGGGGCGCACCGCCAGCAGGGCCAGCCCTGCCGCGACCGCACCGGTGAAGATGCCGTCGGCCGAGACGCCCATCCAGATGGCGCCGGGCAGCAGCACCAGGAACGGCAGCACCCTTCGCGCCGACTCCACCGCTCCGAGCGCCCGCAGCGTGACCGGCACCGACACGGTCACCGTCGCCCCGACCAGTACGCAGACCAGGGCGCCCGCGGTAGGGCCGCCGAGGCCGATCCGGTCCAACCCGACGAACACCAGCAGCGCCCCCGGCGGATGCCCGGCGGTGTGGGTGGACCACGAGTACGGCTGAAAGTCGAGGATCCGGGCACTGAAACCGGCCAGCATCGCGGTGATGTCGGTGATCGCCGGCACCTCGTGCAGGTATTCGGCCTGCGGAGTGAGTCGCTCGGTGAAGCCGGCGGACCAGCCGTCCACCAGCGCCAGCGACATCGTCCAGGTGACCGCCGCGACGTAGGCCACTACCAGCAGCCGACTCCAGGCGGCGGTGCGGGACCAGCGGACGCCCCAGCCGAGCACGCCGGCGGCGACCAGCAGCGCGGCCGGGGTGCCCAACCCCACGTGCGGACGCCAGGTGGCGTAGAGCGGTGCTGCGTCCGCGTGCAGTCCGACACCGCGAGCGTTGAGCAGCATGCCCACCGCCACCGCGACGGCCAGCAACGCCACCTCGACACCGAGCACGACCAGATCGCCGTCGAGGCGTCGCCGGGCGGCCTGCTCCGGCGCCCGGTCCACGGACGGGCTCGTTCTCATGACGACCGTAGGGTACGTCGCCCACCAGCCCTACCTTGCCAAAACGGCCAGGAGTCATCGTCAGGTAGAGACGTCTGGCCGACCTTGATGGCATAAGTCCATATTCGCCTGTTAGGCGTCGCTCGAGGTCCTAGCGTTCTCGGTATGCCTGCACCGATCGACGTGGTGTTGCCGTGTCTGGACGAAGCCGCGGCGTTGCCCGGCGTACTCACCGCCCTGCCCAGCGGTTACCGGGCGATCGTCGTGGACAACGGATCCACGGACGGCTCGCCGGAGGTCGCCGCCCGCCACGGCGCCCGCGTGGTGCACGAGGCACGCCGGGGATACGGCGCCGCAGTCCACGCCGGGTTGGAGGCCGCCGACGCCGAACTGGTCTGCGTGCTCGACGCCGACGGCTCCTTCGACCCCACCGAGCTGCCCACGCTGGCCGCGCCGGTGACCGACGGCTCGGCTGACCTCGTGGTCGGTCGCCGCCGGCCAGTCGCCGCCGGTGTCTGGCCGTGGCACGCCCGAGCCGGCACCGCCCTGGTAGCAGCATTGCTGCGACACCGCGGCATACCATTGCGCGACCTCAGCCCGATCCGGGTCGCCCGCCGCGAGGCGCTGCTCGGCCTCGGAATCGCCGACCGCGCCTTCGGATACCCGCTGGAGCTGCTCATCCGGGCCGCGGCCGCCGGCTGGCGCATCCAGGAGATCGATGTGCGGTACTCGCACCGCGCCGCCGGCACCCGGTCGAAGGTCTCCGGTTCGGTACGTGGCACCCTGCGCGCGACCCGAGACTTCGCCGAAGTCCTTCGCACTGTTGACGGTCCCCGATGACGGTCTTGCTGGTGGCGGCGAAGGCACCCGTGCCCGGAACGGTGAAGACCCGCCTCTGCCCACCAGCCAGCCCCCGCCAGGCTGCCCACATAGCCGCGGCGGCGCTACTGGACACCCTGGACACCGTCCGCGCCACACCCGGCGTGACACCCGTGCTCGCCCTCCACGGTCAGCTGGCCGACGCCGAGGAGGCCGACGAGCTGGCCCTCGCGCTCGCCGGCTGGCAGATTCTGCCTCAGCGGGGCACCGACCTCGGCGACCGCCTGGTCAACGCCCACGCCGACGTGGCCGACGCCTACCCGGGCCAGCCGGTACTCCAGATCGGCATGGACACCCCGCAGCTGACCCCGGCCCGGCTCGACGCAGCCGTCCAGGGCCTCGCCTTCAGCGACGCGCTGCTCGGCCCCGCCGTCGACGGCGGATGGTGGGCGCTCGGGCTGCACGACCCACGACACGCCACCGTACTGCGGGAGGTGCCGATGTCCAGCGCGCTGACCGGGCACCACACTCAGGCGGCCCTACGTTCGCGGGGACTGCACGTGGAGCCGCTACCGGTGCTGCGAGACGTCGACGACTGGGCCGACGCCGTGGCGGTGGCCTCCCTGACTCCCGACGATTCGTCCGCCTGGCGGGGGAATGCGACTCCCCCGGGTTGCCCGACCACCGAAAGGCCGTACCAGCACTCCCGGTATCGGATGACCGCCGCGACGGAGGGCCGATCGGACCGGCACGGACCGGCGGGCCGTTTCGCACGCACGGTCGCGTCCGTTCAGCACGACCTGGCATCGGGGATCCCGTGGTGACCCGCAGCGTCCGGGCCAGGCCGTCGGAGGCGTTCGGCAGCGCGCTTCGCCAGCACAGCGACGCCCACTGGTTGGTGCACGACGACAACGGCTCGCGTCGCCGCCTGCCGGTACGCCGTTGGCACGGGCCAGCCGAGCCGACGATGGACGACGTCCTCGGTCGGTGCGTCGGCCCGACCCTCGACCTGGGCTGCGGTCCGGGGCGACTCACCTCGGCGCTCAGCCGCGCTGGGGTGACCGCGGTCGGGGTCGACATCTCGGCGCAGGCGGTCCGGTTGACCCGCGCCCGGGGCGCGGTCGCCCTACGGGCAGACCTGTTCGCACCGCTGCCCGCCGAGGGGCGTTGGGCACACGTGCTCCTGATCGACGGAAACATCGGCATCGGCGGCGACCCCCGCGTCCTGCTCGCTCGATGTCGTGACCTGCTGCGTCCCGGCGGCACCGTGCTCGTGGAACTCGAACCGCCCGGTCCCGGGCTGTGGATGGGTCGGGCCCGGCTGGCCGTTGAGGGCGCCGAGGGTGGGTGGCACGTCGGGCCACCGTTCCGGTGGGCCCGGCTCGACACGGTGGCGGTCACCGGGGCGGCGTCCGCCGCCGGGCTGGTCGTGCGGGACCTGTTCCGTCGTGACCGGCGCTGGTTCGCGGAACTGACCGCGACAGCGCCGACGCACGGTTACAGAATCTGACCCGGTCACGCTCGGCAGAGGCTGGCTCGCTCCTCCAACGCGCACCGCGTCGCAGACCTGGACACCGTGCGGGCCCTGTCGGACGAGTCGCCCGCGCTCGTGCCGGTCGACGGGACCCGCTCCAGCCCGGGACCGCTGGCACAGACCGCGATCGAGGTGGCACTCTCAGCCGGCCGGCGAGGAGCCCTGAGCCGGCGAGGAGCAGTCAGCTCATCTTCATCATCTTGCTCGCTGCGGCTATCACGTCGTCCATGGAGTTGACCGAAGCGGTCCGCTATTGCGCCACCGGGCCGCGGCCTCCTCCACTCGATCGCATTGACGGACCACCCCCTCTCCATCCGAGAGGCGTGGCCCTGCCATCAGTGTGTCAGTCGAGGCGGAAGCTCGCGAAGGCCAGTCGCTGGAAGGGCTCGGTGGCGCTCCACTGGCTGTCCCGGGTGATCCAGGACAGGCTGTAGGCGCGGGTCTTACTCTCGTTGACCAGCAGCCGGCGGGCGTGCAAGCGCTCGCCGCCCGGCTGGTCGCAGGTGTACTCCCATTCCGCGGCACCACCCGGGCGGATGACCGGCCCGATGCTGATCTTCTGGTAGCCCGGTAGCGCCCCGGTCTTCCGCACGTCGCGCTCCGCTGCCTCCCACCGGGTCGAGGGTATGGAGGAGGCTGTGGCGGCGGTGTCGACGGCGATGGCACGTACCTCGGCGGGGTCGCGGAGGCAGACCGTCCCGCCCTCGGTGTGCCGGGTCCATCCCACGGGCACCGCCATCAGGAAGCCGGCGGGGTCCTGGTGCCACGCCCACCCGTCCGGCAGGGCGTACGGCAGCGGCGCGGTCGGCTCCTGTAGGGGCTCGGCCTCGCTGGAGGCGGCATCGTCCAGGCAGAGGTGGGCGGGCGGGGCCGCCTCGGTCGGCTCCACCGCGCCGGCCGCCGCACCGCCCGGGGTGGCATCCGCTGCGCCGTCCCGGCCGCCCAGACCGCCGATCACGGCGCCGGCTGCCGCGACGACGACGGCCACGACCGCCAACAGGCCCGCCACGGCGCCGGCGAACGCCCAGCCGGTCGTGCGGTCCCGCTTGGCCGATGGCGTCACCGGAATGACAGTGGTGTCGATCGCGTCCTGCGTGATCGGGTGCACCGGTGCGACGGTCGCTGGTGGTCGGCGACGTAGGGTGGCGGGCACGCGCCGCCAGCGGGCCGGCCGGGGCGTCGGGACCGGATCGATGGGAACTGTTGCCGCGGCCACCTGCTCGAGGTGGTCCGGGCCTCCTGCGCGGACAGGCGCTGACGGGGGTTGCGCAGCAGGAGCCCGGTGATCGCGGGTTCGAGCGGCAGGACGCTCATCCGGTCGGGCGCCTCGGTGGCGAGGGCGGCGAGGGTGGCCAGGGTCGAGGGCCGGTGCCACGGTCGGCGGCCCTCCGCTGCCAGATAGAGCGTCGCGCCGAGGGCCCACAGGTCGCTGGCAGGGGTGGATCTGCCGTCGCGGGCGCGTTCCGGCGCGACGTACTGGATCGTCGACAGGTTCGGCGCGGTGACGGTCGCCGGGCTGCGGCTGTCGAAGATCGAGAGGCCGAACCCGCCGAGCATGACCCGGCCGTCGTCGGCGAGTAGCACGTTCTGCGGGCTCAGTTCCCCGTGCACGACTCCGGTCGCATGGGCGGCGCTCAGTGCGGCGAGGACGTGTAGGCCGATCCGCGCCACCTCGGCGGCTGCGAGCGGGCCGTCGGCGGCGACCACCTCGGACAGCGGCCGGGAGGGTACGTGCTCCATGACGAGCCACAGGTAGCCGTCGGCGCTCAGCACGTCCCACATCCCCACGACGCCGGGATGATCCAGGCCGGCCAGTCCACGAACCTCGTCGAGCGTGCGCTCCCGCAACCGGGACCGTTCGGCGTCGCTCGCCCACCCCGGCACGGCGATCTGCTTGAGCGCGACGTGCCGGTCGAGCACCTCGTCGCGCGCCAGCCAGACGGGTCCCGAGGTCGCAACGTCCCCGATCGGCAGGAGCCGGCGATACCGGCCGGCGAGCAGCTCGTCATCCATGTGAGTGATTCGGAGCGGTTCACCGGTTGGATGGGTCGGTGACGAGAAGCACACCGACTGTCCCGGCGGACGGTGTTGGGCAGCCGACGGGCCGGGCCGGCCGCCGCTGTGACGGCGGCCGGCCCATCCCGGCTCAGCTCAGCGCGACAGTACCCACGATCCCCGTGGGGGTGGCCGAGCCGCCGACGGGCTCGTTGGACACCCCGAACGTGTCCGCCTCGCCGACCGGACCGATGACAGTCGTCGACGCCCTGTCCCCCTCGGCGAGCTGTCCCACCTTGCGGGGCTCGCTGCCCCGGATGAGCCACAACTCGTAGATCCGCCCGGAACCGGGCGCGGGCAGGTCACGCAGCAGCACCACACCACGGTCGCGGCCACGGGACACCACCACGGTCGCGGCACCACCGGGCTGTAGCGACCGTTCGAACACCCGGGCGTCCGGGGCGTCCAGGACGGCGGCGATCTGCCGAGCCTGCTCGCTGCTGGCCTGCTCGTCACTGATCCGATCGTTGCTGACCGTCCAGGTGATCGCACTCGCACCACCGGCCACGAGAACCGCTGCCGCGGCGGCCACGGTGAGCTGTCGCCACCTGCCCGCCTGCCGTGTGCCGCTGGCGCCCGCCACGTTTGCGCGCAGCTGCGGGGTTCGGGCCGCCTGGGCAAGGGTCCGCTCTCGCAACCCCGGCGGGGGCGACTCGATGACAGTGTCGTCGGCGAGGCGCACGACGGTCTCCCGCAACTCGGCCACCTCGACGCGGCACGGCTCGCACTCGACCAGGTGCCGCTCGAACGCGGCCCTCTCGACGTCGTCGACCGCATCCAGGACGTACGCACCAACGAGGGTGTGCACATCGGCGCTCATGCCCGACCCTCCATCTCGATGCCCAGGCAGTCGCGCATCCGGATCAGTCCGTCGCGCATCCGCGTCTTCACCGTCGGCAACGGTGTCTGCAACTTCTCGGCCACCTCCCGGTAGGTGTGACCGCCGTAGTAGGCCAGCGTCACCGACTCCCGCTGCACCGGCGTCAACCGGCCCAGGCACCGACGCACCTGCTCCCGCTCCAACCGGGCCGTGACATCCTCGACCACCTCGTCGTACGGGACGTGTGTCTCGGTCGCGGCGACCTGCTGGGTACGGTTGGTGCGGGCCTGTTCGGAACGCACCCGGTCCACCGCCCGGCGGTGCGCCATCGTGAGGATCCACGCCGAGGCCGAGCCACGGCCGGCGTCGAAGCGGCCGGCGGTGCGCCACACCTCGACCATCACCTCCTGCGTCACCTCCTCCGCCTGCGCCGGATCGCGTACCACCCGCCGGGCCAGCCCGAGGACCCGACCCGCCATGCCGTCGTACAGCGTCGCGAAGGCGGCTTCGTCGCCTCGTGCCACCCGTGAGAGCAGCTCGTCGGCCGTGGGCTGGCTCGCCGTGTCCTGCGGCACGGATCGCAAGCGCCGTGCCTGTTCCGGTTCACCGCTCATGGCAGGTCCTTCGCTGTGCGGGCGACGCGTCGACGCGCCACGGGAGGCGGGCGGCGCGCATCAGGCGGGATGGGCGTGAGCGAGGCGCGCGTACACGATGACGTTGTCGCGGTAGTGCTGCGTAGCGTCATCGAACTCCCCGCCGCAGGTGATCAGACGCAGCGCGGCGTTGTTTGTCGCTCCGTAGACCTCGTCGGTGGGAAATTGGTCCTTGGGATACTGCTCGACCTTCGTCACGGTGAACATCGCGGTACTGCCGTCCTGCCGGTCGACAGTGACCTCGGCCCCGACCTTCACCCTAGCCAGGTCGAAGAACGTACCCCGGTGGCCCTTCCAGTCGACGTGGCCGGCCAGCACCGCCGGGCCGAGCGCCCCGGGCGTCGGCGCCCTGGTGAACCAGCCCACGTCGGTGGCGTTGTCCGGCACCTGCATCGCACCGTCCGCCTGCAGGCCGAGGGCGACGATGGCGGCGGTGGACTTCAGCGACGGGATCGACACCCGCACGGGCGGTGAGCTGGCCATCAGCGGCCCCGAGGTCAACTCGCCCGGCCTGGTGGGCGGTACGGCCGACGCGTTGGCGGCTGGTGCCGCCGCGGACGCGTCAGGTCGTGGTGGGTCGTCACCCCGGTTGGCGACCGCGACCCCGACTGTCAGGGCCGCCGTCGCGGTGAGGATGCCGGCCGCCGCCAGGAGCGCGTGGCGCCCCCGGCGGCGGCCGGCCGACACTGGTACATCGCCGGTGTCTGTCACGATCGCCCCCGGCTCAGCGCTCGACGGCGAGCCGGCGGCGCGCGACGACCGCACCGGCGGCGCCGAGCAGCGCGAGGCCACCCACGGTGTAGATCATCATCGGGGATCCACCGGAGGTGCTGCCGTCGCCGGTGGCGACACCCCCAGCGGGTACGGAGCCAGCCGCTGCGCCACTGACCATGCCGCACGTCGCGGGGTCGGTGGCCTCGGCGGGGATCCCGTTGACCCCGATCGACTTGGCGAACGTCGACTCCCCGAGCGCTTCCATGTCGTACGTGCCGTTCTTGTTGGCGTCGATGCCGTGCTGCACGACGTGCAGGTCCTTCAGGTGCTCGATGGTGCCCTTGGGCAGCTCGGCAGCCGGGATGGTGCGCTCGTAGCTGAGGTTGCCCTTCGCGTCGGCCTTCGGCATCCGGTCCACGGCCAGGCCACTGGCCTTGGTCGTGTCGCCGGTGGTGGTCAACGAGATGAAGATGTCGCCATACATCTTCAGGCCCTCTTCGGTGCTGACGTAGCCGTTGCCGTTGGTGTCGGCGGACTTGTCCGGGCAGTGGAAGTCCATGCCGTTGGCCGCGCCGTGCACGTGCTGGGCGTGCGGCGAGTTCGGCGTCATCCCCTTCGACCGGATCATCACCTTCAGGTCACCGCCGCTCGTCGCGGTCAACGTCGCCGTCCCGGTGGCACCGGTCTCGTTGAGATCCTGCAACTGGACCTGCACGCTCTCGTCGGCGTGCGCGACACCCGGAAACGCGAGGACCAGCGCAGCCGCGGGCACGGCAAGCAGGGCTCGGGACAATCTCACAACAAATCTCCGTCTCCGCCGGGGTACGGCGTCGATGCTCAGGTGCTGTCGGGAGGGATTCGTGCCCCGGTCACCACCGGATTGGTCCCGGCCCGAATTCTTTTCCGGCCCGGGCAGCAAGCCGTCGGACGGACCAGTTCAGGTGACGGTCATGGTCGTGCTGTGCCAGCCGGTCGCGCCGTCGGGGAAGGGCGCGGCCCGTTGATCGGTCTGGGTGGCGTCGGTGGCCCACCCGCGTTGCACCCAGTACGGGTCGAACGCGTCGAACGTGCTCACCGTCATCGAGGTGAGCCACTTGCAGGCGCCGACGTAGCCATAGAGACCGGGAGCCAGCATGCGGACGGGGAAGCCGTGGTCCAGCGGCAGGGGTTCGCCGTTCATGGCCACGGCCAGAAGCGCGTCGCGGGCAGTCGAGGATCGCGTCGAGTGGCGTACCGATGGTCATGCCCTCGACGGAACGGCTCACCAGCTGGTTCTGCCCGGCGTGGATGCCCGCCTCGCGCAGCAGCGGGGCCAGAGGAATCCCGGCCCAACGGGCGGTGCCGATGTACGGGCCACCGACCTCGTTGGAGACACAGTTGAGGGTGATGTCCCGCTCCACGAGACCACGGGCGAGCAGCTCCTCGAATATCCAGCTACGGGGTCTGTCGACCGCCCCGTCCATGGTCAGCCGCCAGGTCTTCAGGTCGACCTGCGGGACGGTGAGGGCGGTGTCGACCCGGTAGAAGTCCCGGTTGGCGGTGACGAACGCCGCGACCCCGTCCACCCCGGCGGACACACCGGCGGGTAGCGGCGGCGCGGGACGTACCGGCGGCGGAAGGCGGACGGCGGCGCGGGACCGGGCACCTACCGCGTTACCGCGACCGACAGCCCTGGCCCACGGCGGCCGTGGCACCGGCGGTCAACGCTGTCCCGGCCGCCGGGGCCAGGAACTGGCGGCGATTGAGCAGCCGCGGTCGGCGCGACGCGCTGACCGGGACCGTCCCACGCAGCTATCGAAACGCATCGCACCCGTTGTCAGAGTCACACTTCGAGCACAGCCACCTGACTTTGCTTTGAAGAAGTCAGCGGGATACGGTCCTGACTTAGAACTTGTGAAGTCAGGTGGGTCGGCGAGAGGTGTCACCCGTGCGCCTGAACGGGCGCGACGTCCGCCCCGGCCGCCGCCAGCACAGAGGAGTCTCTGGTCATGTCAGCAGCCATGCGTTCCGGTCTCGCCGAGACTCAATTCGTCGAGACGCCTGACGGGCGGATCGCCTATCGTCGCTTCGGCCGGCAGGAAGGCGTGCCGCTGGTACTGGCCATGCGTTTCCGCGGCACCATGGACCACTGGGATCCCGCCCTTTTGGACGCTCTCGCCGCACACCACGACGTCATCGTGTTCGACAATGTCGGCACGGCGGCCAGCACAGGCGAGGCACCGGACTCTGTCGACGGGCTCGCCCGTGGCCTTCTCGGCTTCGTCGAGGCGCTCGGCTTCGACCGGGTCGACCTGCTGGGCTGGTCGATGGGCGGCTACGTGGTGCAGGCCGCCGCACTACAACAACCCGAGCGGATCCGCCGGCTCGTCGTCGCGGGCAGTGGACCCGGCACCGCCCCCGGCGTCGAACGGATGACGCCCGAGATCATGCGGATCGCCACGAAGTCGACAAACGACGACGAGGACTTCCTGCGCCTGTTCTTCCCAACCGACGCTGCCGCCCGGCACCGTGGGCTCGCGTCGCTACGCCGGCTCGACGCGCGCCTTGACACGTCCGGCGCCGTTGTGGCGGCCGACACCGTACGCCGGCAGCTCGCCGTGATCCAAGGGGTCGGGACGACGATTTGGGATCGGCTGGACCAGCTCACACAGCCCGTCCTACTCGCCACCGGAGTTCAGGACGTGATGATCTCCGCATATGGCAACTTCCTGATGGCGCAGCGGCTCCCCAACGCCCGCCTGCTGATCTACGGCGACGCCGGCCACGGCTTCCTGTTCCAGCACGCCGAGGAGTTCGCCGACGACGTGCACCGTTTCCTGAGCCGGCAGTGAGCAACCACACCAGCTTGCCCTCCCGCAGGCAGGGCGCGCCCCCTCGGCCAGAAGACGTGCGTGGGACGGGCGGCCTCAGCGTTCCGCTGGGGTGCCGGACGGCGCCGCGGCATCCACCGGCGGGATGTCGTCGACCACCTTGCGGTTGAGGCTGACCTGCGCCATGCCGGTGCCGCCGACGCGGATGTCGTCGTACGCCTGCAGTTGGCGGTTGGCGCCGAGGTAGAGCACCGACATGGCCAGGGGCGTGGGTTCGTCGCCTTCGAGCCCGCGCAGTCCCGCTCCGCCGGTGGAACCCTGCACCGCCAACCGGGTGCCGACCTCGCCCGCGGGCGGAAGCGTGGTCACGGCACGCTGGTGTGTGTGGCCGGCCAGGACCAGTGGCACGGACCCGTTGAGCCCCGGCGCGGATGCCGGGTCGTGCACCAGCGCGATGTCCACCGGCACGTCGAGGGCCCGGATCGTCCGGGCGAGCTGCTCACCCGAGCCCTCGACCGTGGCCGCGGGCTCGTCCCAGGGTCTCGTCTCCGACTCCTGCTTGTCGGGCGTGAACCGAGGGTCCCCGATGCCGGCGATCGTCAGCCCGGCGACTGTCGTGGCGGAGTCGTTCAGCACCACCGCGTTCGGTTGGCTGGCCACCGCCGCCGCGGTGCGGGGCGAGTCGTGGTTGCCCCGGATGTAGACGTAGGGCACCTCGAGCTGGCCGATCATGGAGACGTAGGAGGTTTCGGGCTCGCTGCCCCAGTCGGTGATGTCGCCGGTGTCGATCACCACATCGATGTCGTACTGCTCGACCACGGTCCGGATGACCGGCCAGGCGGCGGGGTTGAGGTGCAGATCCGAGACGTGCAGGATCCGGGTCGAATTCGGGGCCGCTTCGTAGATGGGCAGGGTCGACACGGTGGTGTAGAGCTTGCCGACGTTCCCGACCAGGCGTTGCAGTTGCTCGGCGTAGCGGTTGTAGTCGTCGGCGATCCGTTGGGCGTCGCCGATCAGCGTCGGGGCGTTGACCAGCAGGCCCTCGTAGCGAGGCTCGGCCAACGCCTGTGGTCGGACCGTCAGGGCGGCTCCACCGAGGGTGCCGCCGGTGACGAGCAGGGCGAGACCACCGGACCACGCGGCGCGGCGCACCGACCGGAACGCCAACCCGGCGAGCAGCATGGATGCCAGTACGGACACACCGAGCGTACGAAGTCCGAGGCGGACCACGGCGTCCCGGAGGTCCTGGGGCGCCGCGTCGCCGGCCCGGGCGAGGCCGGCGGGGTCGTCGAGCAGAGCCTCGGTGCGGCGTTGGTCGAGTGAGTCGAGGCGGGCGGTCAGTCGCAGCGGACCGTCGTGACTGTCGAGGAAGAGCGAACCCAGCGGTGGGACGGCGATCTCGGTGCCGCCGTCCATGGACGGGGTGAGCTGGAAAGCGACCCGGAACGGTCCGACGTCACCGGACCCTCTGGCACCCAGCAAGGTGCCGATCGTGATGCCCGTCATGGTGACGGCGACAAGCGTCGCCGCCGTCAGGGCCCGGCCACCCCATCTGGAGCGCACGAGCGTCAGCGGGCGAGCGACCACGCGCCGCAGGCGTTCGGCGGCGGCACGGCGACGGGGAGACGCGGCATCCGGGGGCGGAGTCACGAGCGAGATCCGATCTGTGGGGTCAGCGAGGGGTCATTCCGTCGCAACAGCCTGCGGGTCGTCCTCCGCGCCCAACAGGCCGAGCAGACCCGCGGCGAAGAGTTGCCGTCGAACGAAGGGCGAGAGGTTCTGCAGCCGCAGGGTGCCGTCTCGCACCGCGATGGCCCGCTGGCAGGCTACGAGGGTGCCCATGCCCGAGGAGTCGATGAAGGTCAGGTCAGCGAAGTCGAGGAGGACCTCACGCACCGAATCGGACGTCAGGGCCGCGATCACCGCGTCGTGCACGAGGCCCGTGGTCGCCATGTCGATCTCTCCGTGCAGCCGGAGCCGAACCACGGGACCGTCGTGCGTCGTGTCGATGGACAAGTCCACACCCACTCCCCTCTGATCGACCCTCGACAAATCCCTGGAACATGCATGGATGCAACAAACGGTCGCCGGTCAGCGTACTTGGCGCTGGAGGCTCCCGCCAAGATCACCAAGCTGCCGGGGTCTACCCGCGGCCCGCCGGTGGCGTCGGCTGGCGCTCGGCCAGCAGGAGGGCGATGTCGTCGTGTGGCTCGCCACCCACGTGCCGGTGCACTGCCTCCCAGACGGCGGCGAGGCAGTCGTTCACCGAAGACTTGGAGAGGCACTCCCGCACGGCGGACATCGGGAAGAAGCGCCCCTTGTCGTCGCGCGCCTCGATCAGGCCGTCGGTGTGCAGCAGCAGCCGGTCACCCACCTCCCAACGATGGGTGACCTCCGCCGACCGTCGGCCGCCCAAGCCGAGTGGCCGATCCGGTGCGGAGACCTGGAGTTCCTCGAGGCACCCGGAACGTCTCCGGAGGATCGGTGCCGGGTGACCGCAGTTGACCGAACGGATCTCAGCGCCACGAATCTCTACCAGGACGGCGGTGACGAACGTCGCGCCTCGAGCCGGGATCGGCTCACGACCGACCAGGCCGTCGAGGTCGCGCGCCACCTGCGTCAGGTCCGGTCGGATGATCGCCGACTGTCGGAACGCCCCGGCAACCGCCGACGCCAGCCGCACCGCGTCGAGCCCCTTGCCGCAGACGTCACCGACGATGATCCGCAGCCGGTGCGGATCGACGACCACCACCTCGTACAGGTCACCGCCCACGCCGGCCTCCTCGTAGGCCGAGACGTACCGGGCGGCCAGGTCGACCCCGGCCGCTCGCCGGGGTGGCTCCCGCAGGATCGCGGCCTGGGTGGTCCGCACGATCTCGGCCATTCGACGCAGCCGTTCTTCCCGCCCTGCGCGGGCCCGGGCGACATATACCGCCATCAGGCTGACCGCGATGACGACAGCTACCCGCAACAGGTGGTCGAGGCTGCCCAGCATCCCGCTGGGCAGCCCGGCGAGCACCGCCGCCGTGGTGGCGCTCGCCGACACCACGGCGGTGCGGCGCACGGTTTCCACGGCAGCGGCCAGCAGTGGAGCGAGTGCCAGAAAGCCGATGAGTACGGCGTGGGTGCCCGCTGCGGCGTCAACCAGCAGGACCACCGCGATGAACCCGAGGGCCAGCCGCAATCCGGGCCAGCGGGTCCACCACCGCGTCGACGAACCGTCCGCGATGGTGGCCGCGGCGGCCGACCTGTCCACGCTGCGATCAGTCATCGGTCGCATGGGCACCCTGGGGATCGACGTCCGCCGTCGAGGCCGGCGGACCGAGCTGCCGACGCAGCGCCGCAATCTCGGCGCGCAGCGCCGCGATGTCCGCGACGGTGGCGGTGGCGGTCGTCTCCTGCGCCGAGACCCGTTCGACGATCCAGGTGGCAAGTGAGCCGGTGACGAAACCGATCAGGCCGATACCGCCGATCATGAGCCCCAGCGCGACGAGGCGGCCCGTGCCGGTGACCGGGTAGTGGTCGCCGTAGCCGACAGTGGTGATCGTCACCGTCGCCCACCACAGCGCGTCATCGAACGAGGAGATGTTGCCGCCGGATGCGGACCGCTCGACGTCCAGCACCGCCAGCGCGGAAACCAACACGAGCAACACGGTGGTCGCGCCCACGTAGACGGCGAGCCGGCCGCGGGCCCAGGACTCCGCCTTGCGGCTGAGGTTCAGCACCACGGTGATCAGACGCAGGGCGCGCAGCGGACGCAACACGGGGAGGACCAGGACGGCGAGGTCGAACAGGTGATCACGCAGGAACCGGCGTCGACGGCCAGCCAGGGTCAGTCGTGCCGCGAAGTCGATCCAGAACGTCAACCAGATGAGGACGGCCGTCGCCTCACACACCCGTTGCCAGGAACCAGGCAGGCCAGGCCACAGGATCGGTACCGCGTAGACGACGAGGAACATGACCGACAGAGCGGTCAGGGGCAGCGTGGTGAGCCGCTCCCACCTGGCGGCCCGGTCGACGGGCCCTGTCTGAGTCATCACCAACTCCGGTTCACCCGACGAAGATGCCTGCATCCGTGCAATCATTTCCGGGTGAAACTGTACGTGGAGGGCGCTCCTGCGTCGACCGAGGAGCACGACGTGCTGGTCGACAGCTTGTCCGCGCTGAGTCGCACCCTGGTGGGGATCACCGCTCGAACGCTGAACGCACTGGACGCCGAGGTGACCCTGTCGCAGTACCGGACGCTTGTCATCCTGGCGTCCGCCGCCCCGCTGCGCACCGTGGATCTGGCGTCATCGCTGGGAGTGCACCCGTCGACCGCGACAAGGACCTGCAACCGTCTGGTGCAGCGGGCACTGGTGGCCCGACGTCATCGGCCCGAGGACCGGCGGGTCGCCTGGTTGACCCTGACCGAGGCCGGCAAGAGGCTCGTGGGCGATGTCATGCGACACCGGACCGCCGAGATCCGACGGCTCCTGAAGGCGACCGACGTCGCAGATCCACAGACAGCCGCAGACCTGATCAACGGGCTGGTGGTAGCAGCCGGAGAGCCGACGGAGGAGTCGTGGTGGCAGCGCTGGGAGCAGTCTGGGCCGTCATGACAACCGGGGGCGGCCGTGTCCAGGGGAACGGCCGCGCCAACCGGCATCGCGCCGGCCACGGCCCGGACCGGGACGGCCCGCTGCCGCGGCGTCGGCGACCTCAGTCCAATACGCCGGCCTTCCTCGTCAGGCCGCCGTCAGGCCACCGTCGATCGCCAGCGCTGCCCCGGTCACGAACCTGGCCTCATCACTGAGCAGGAACGCGACGAAGGCCGCGATCTCGTCCGGCTGGGCGACCCGTCCTACCGGGTGCCACGCCCCCGCCGCGCGGATCGCCTCCTCCGGGTCCGTGCCCAGGTTGTTCCGCAGTAGAGGGGTATCGACGCCGCCGGTGACCAGCGCGTTGATCCGCACACCGCTGGCCGCCACGTCCAACGCCGCGGATCGGGTGAGCCCCACCACGCCGTGCTTGGCGGCACTGTAGGAGGCCATGCCGGCCGCGCCGGTCACGCCGAGGTTGGACGCGTTGTTGACGATCGCGCCACCGCCGGTCGACCGCAGCGCGGGGATCTGGTATTTGAGACCGTAGAAGACGCTGCTGAGGTTGAGCGACAGGTCGGCCTGCCAGGCCTCGCCGTCGATGTCGGCCAGCGGGCCGACCGCGGTGGCGGCCCCGACGTTGTTGAACGCGGCATCGAGTCGCGCGTACCGCTCGACCGTCTGGCGAACAAGTGCTGCCACCTCGGTCTCCACCGTCACGTCGGTGGGCACGAAGTGGGCGTCCCGGCCGGTGGAACGCAGCTCTGCGGCGAACGCCTCGCCCACGTCCTTACCTCGTGCGGCCAGCACCACCTTCGCGCCCTCGGCAGAGACCCGCTCGGCGACGGCCCGACCCATGCCGGACGTCGCGCCGGTGATCAGGACGACCTTGTCTGCGAAACGTGTGGACACTGCTGCTCCTGTTGGATGCTTGTCAGGGATGAAGGATGTCGAACAGGTCAGAAGGTGAGGACCAGGCGTCCGCGGACGCCGCCCGCCTCGAAACGCCGATGGGCCTCGGCCGCTTCGGCGGCGGGCAGGGTGTCGGCCAGGCGCGGGGTGAGCACATCCGCCTCCGCGAGGCGGCGGATCTCGTCGAGTTTGCCGGTCCGTCCCGCGTAGTCGGGGACGAACGGCGCGACCATCGTGATTCCGCGCAGGTCGTCGGTCCGGTAGCCGCCGGGCTCTCCCGCGCTGCGGAACCGGGCGAAGCGGCCGCCATCGCGGACGGCGGCAAGCAGGTCCGGGCCGAGCAACGCCACGTCGGCGATCGCGTCGACCCCGTGTGGGTGGCGGGCCAGGATCGCCTCGGTCACCCCCGGTCCGCGGGCGACGACCTCTGCCGCCCCGAGCGAGCGGACCAGCGGCTCGTCGGCGGGCGCGGCGTCGGCGATCACGACCAGCCCGAGGTGGGTGGCCAACTGCACCAGATAGCCGCCGAGAATCCCGGCAGCCCCGGTCACGGCGAGCACCGAGCCCGGAGGGAGGGCCAGCTGGTCAAGCGCGAGCAACGCGGTGAGCCCGTTCATCGGCAGCGTGGCCGCGGCCGGATGGTCGACACCCGCCGGCGCGGGAACCACCCACCCTGCTGGCAGCACCTTGTACTCGGCGTAACCGCCCGCTGCCGTCCCGATCGGCTGCACCATCGCCATCACCGGTGTACCGATGCCGAGCGGGGTCTCGGTGCCCGGGCCGATCTCGTCGACCACTCCCGCAATCTCCATGCCGGGCACGTACGGTCCCGGCACCCCGGCGAGCGCTTGCGCGTGCACACCGGCTCGCACCAGCGTGTCCGCCGGGTTCACCGCGGCGGCGTGCACGCGTACCCGAACCTCGCCGGGCCCGGCGTGCGGTTCCGGCAGGTCGATGACGCGCAGCACGTCCGGCCCGCCGAACTCGTGGAACCCAACCGTACGCACGGCGCAAACCCCCTCATGTCTGGTTCCTCACATACACCTGGTACCGAATGAGTACCGGTATGCGAGTCTGCTCGCGGCACCGCGCGTCGACAAGAGGGCACTTTGACCTGCCCAGGTATCACCGGGTGAACCACATCCCGCACCGCGACCGCGAGGGCTAACCGATAACCTGGTATCGCTCGTATACTGGCCGACATGGCAACGTCCGGCACCACGCTCACCCCGGCCAGCGCACCCGACCAAGACCCTGCCGCCGACTGCGAGCAGCGTCGCGCCCTGATCCGCGACGTGCTCGAACGGATCGGCGACAAGTGGTCCGTGGTCGTCATCTGCCAACTGGGTCACGGCACCCGACGATTCAACGAGCTGCGTCGACAGAGCGACCCCATCACCCAGCGGATGCTCAGCGCGACGCTGCGCGGGTTGGAGCGGGACGGGTTGGTGACCCGTACCGTGCACGACAGCAAACCGCCGCGCGTCGACTACACGCTCACCCCTCGCGGCCTCAGCCTCCTCGACATCGTCCGAGGTCTGGCGAGTTGGGCAGAGGGAAACGTCACCGACATCCTGGCCTCCCGGGCGTTCTTCGACGCCCGGTAGGTCGGCGACCCCGCGCCCGGGCGGCCACGGGCGTTCGACGATCGCGTCCGCCGCCGCCCGCGACGACGATCCGGCGGACCCGCTCGGAAGCCTGGGTCTCAGCGGCCGCTGGCTCTGCCGCTCAGGACGGCGACCAGGGTACGGTCGGCTGGAGCACGGCCTCCTGCAACGCCACCGTGCGCAGTCGCGTGACCTGCTGGTACGCGGGATCAGCGACCATCGCGCAGAACGCCTGCCGGCTCGGGTACCGGACCAACAGCACGGCGTCCCAGGCCTGGCCGTCCTCGGCCACGAGCGCCGGACCGCCTGCACCGGCATAGATGACCTTGCCGCCGTAGCGAGGCAGGAACGTATCCCGCAGCTCGGCCGCGTAGCTCGCGTACGAACTCCGCCCCCCGTCGGCGAAGCGCAGCAGGTTGAGCATGACCACTGGCGCCTCTGGATCCTCCGTCAGGAAGTCCCGCAGGTCCTCGCCGCTCGGATCGACCGCCACGCTGTCTCCTCGGCTCGACTGCCGGAATCATAGTGTGGCGACGAAGACCGGTCACCCCCCCGCGACTCCCGCGGCAGGTCCGTCTGCCGCGACGGCCGTACGGGACGCGCCGACCGAACCGTCGGACCGGGGGCTGGCGGAAGGTTCGTCATCGGCGGGTGGGGACGCCGAGCCGGTGCTCGACGACGGGTCGGTGCTCGACGACGGGTCGGTGCTCGACGACGGGTCGGTGCTCGACGACGGGTCCGCGGACGGCGACGGTGTGGGCGTGCGGCCGGGCTGTGTCGTCGGAGGTGGGCTCTGCGGCGAGGGCGTGGCCGCACTCGCCTCCGTTGTCGGCGGCGGGTCACCCGCTGGCGCGCCAGTGAGCGACGGGACCGCGGTGGTGGACCGCGTACCAGACGCCCCTCTGGTCGGTCGGCTCTCGCCGCCCGACTCGGCGCCGGGCTCGGAGGGCCCGTCGTTGTCCATCACGGGCGACGCGATCTGGTTGACCACCTGGTCGCACGCAAGCCCGTTGACCGAGAAGGCGGCGGGCGCGGTGAGGTCACCGTCCTCGGTCGTGCCGCGCAGCGCCGTGGACAACGTGGCCCCGGGCGGCAACTGTGTCGTCGGGGTGAACGTCACCTGGCGGCGGTCCTGGTCCCAGGAGACGCCGTCGACGAGGAGACGCTGACCGGTGGGCAGCATGAAGGCCAGTGACCAGTCCCGCAGCCACCGGGTACCGGTGTTGGTGACGGTCAGGTCGGCCTGGAACGTACCGTCCGAGAGGTGACGCGCCGTGTACCGAGCGGCACACCGTCCGGGCTCCGCGTCGGCGTCGGCGCTGTCGGCGGCGTCACGGAGCCCGGACACACCCGGCAGTTGACCGACGACCACCGCAGCGAGCAGGACCGCCGGCACACCGACGGCAACCCTGGAACCGAGCCGGCGCAGCCGGCCACTCGCCGCCGGCCGGTCGCCAGCACCGGGAGTCGGCGCCAGCGAATCGCCGTTAAGTCGGCACGTCGACCCGCTGACCACCGCCGGGTCGGCAGGCGGGCCAGCGGGTCGCACCACCTGGACGCCGGCGGCGGCACGCAGACCATCGGCCACCTCGGCGGCCGCCGGCCGGCGTTCCGCCTCCGTGGCCAGGCAACGCCGCAGCAGGTCCGCCGCCGCGGCCGACAGCTCCGGCACGGGTGGAAGCTCGACGCCGTCGCGGCCGCGCCGCAGGTCGGCGGGGCTCCGGCCGGTGACGCAGACGGCCAGCATCAGCGCCAGGGCGAAGACGTCACCGGCCGGCGACGCGGGAGCCCCGGCGGCCTGCTCCGGCGCCAGGTAGGCAGGCGTACCCCAGATCCTTCCCGCGTCGTCGGCCGGCGCCTGACCGATCGCCGCCGCGATACCCAGGTCGACGACCTTGATCCGGCGCGGACCGAGCATCACGTTGGCGGGCTTCACGTCGCGATGGACGAGCCCGTGCGTATGCGCGATGGCGAGGGCGTCCGCCACTGCGGCACCGATCCGGGCAGCCTCAGGCAACGACATCGCGCCGGAGCGCTCGAGGCGGGCGGCGAGGGTTTCGCCGTGAACGAACTCCATCACCAGGAACGGCGCACGTCTCCTGCCGCTCCGTTGCTCGCCGTAGTCGTAGACGGCGGCGATGTGCGAATGGTCGAGCATCGCCGCGGCGAGCGCCTCGGCACGCAGCCGCTCCCGCGCCGCCGGGTCGTCCAGCAACTCGGGCGAGAGCATCTTCACCGCGACAGTACGTTGGAGCCGCAGGTCGAACCCACGCCAGACAACTGCCATGCCGCCGCGACCGACAGTTTCGTCAAGCCGGTAGCGCTGCTGCAGGAGTCGCACGTGTCCGCCTCTCCCGGTCGTCGTCCGGCGTCGGCACCCGCTCACGGTCGGCGACGTTCCTGCCGTCCGGTCGGTCCGACCTCCCTTCGACGCTCGGGCCTACCCGCGCCATCCTGGGCCAAAACGCCCTGCTCAGCGGGTATCTCGTCAGCAGCGGAGATTGTCACACGACTGTCACGTGATCGCCGTCGTACTGCCATCTCTCCTGGGAACTTCGAAGGTGCCGCCCTCAGGAGAGGAGGAAGACGATGGACAGGTGGCACGACCGGAACCGCACGGCGCTGGCGACTCTCCTCCTGGCGACTCTGCTCGCCACGGGATGTGATCACCCCGCCGCGGCGCCGCAGCCCAGTCCCGAGCCCAGGCCAACGGCCCCGGCCGGCACGGTCGCGCGGGCGGAGATAGGCGATCACCTCACCATGACCGCCACCGTCGACCGGGTCATCACCAAGACCGCTTTCGTCGTACGCGACGCGGACCTGACCGACGGGACGCTGCTCGTGCTGTCGGAAAGTCCGTCCGAACTGGCTACGCCGCAGTTGGTCAGCGTGCGAGGCACGGTGGCGTCGTTCTCCCACCGCGCCCTCGCGGACCGCTACCGCCTCGGGCCCGCCGGACCGTACCGGGCGTTCGAAGGGGGCCGGGCGCTCGTGGCGCAGGAGGTGGCGGTCTGGGACTGAGCGTCCCGGCGTGGCGGGTCCGCTGCGCGACGAGAGCTCAACGCGGGCTGATCAGTGTGATGTAGTCGGCGCGCACGAGGGCTTGGTTGGACAGTGAGCCGTCGGCGCGGGGTACGGCCAGAGGCTTGCCGTCGCGGAGAAACGTCACCGAGGTGACGTCGTCACGGTTGGTGAGAGTACAGACGATCTGACCGAACGCGAGGATCTCATCACTACGCCCGGCATCGCTGCCCGGTTCGTCGACCACGACCTGAGCCTGGGTGCCCGTCACTGTCACACCGGCGGCGTTGACCGCGCCCGGCAGGGCGCTGGTGAGGTTCTTGTCGCGTTCGGCGGTGGTGGGCCCGCCGAGCAGATCTCGTAGTTGCTCCTGGACGGTGGCGGGACGGTCGGCTCGTCGCGGCACCGGGATGATCCGGTTGTCGCGGACCAAGCAGAGTGTCTCGGTTGCGGGGCCCGCCGGCGCGCTGGCTTCGCTGGGTGTCGGTCCCTGGAACGGGCCCGGCGGTGGTTGGACGGTACGTGGTGCGTCCTCGGCCGGGATGCCACAGCCGGCCAGCAGCGCGACGAACGCCACGACGACGACATGGCGACGGTTCATGTCAGGCCGCCCATCAGTGTGACGCGGAAGCGGGCGCCGCCGCCGGGGCGGTCGGCGACAGTGACATGGCCGTTGTGCGCGGCGGCGTGCTGGGCGACCAGAGCCAGCCCGAGGCCGGTGCCGTCGCCGGCGCCACGGGTGTGCGCGGCCCGACCGCGGACGAAGCGTTCAAAGATCATCTCGCGGTCCTCGACCGGCACGCCCGGTCCTTCGTCGTCGACCTCGATCACGGCGGCGCTGCCGTCGTGAGTCAGCAGGACAGAGGTCGGGCCGCCGCCGTAGGTGACCGCGTTGTCGAGCAGATTCGCCAGGATCTGCGCGACTCGTCGCCTGTCGATCCGCCAGGTCGCGGGCGTGGCGGGCGCGAGGTGAACGATCGAGTCCGGCAGGTCGAGGGCGTGACAGGCGTCGCAGGCCAACGCCGCCACGTCCACCGAGGCACGGTCGGCGGGCTGGTCGCTGCGCGCCAGATCGATCAGGTCGTTGACCAGCCGCTGGAACCGGTCGATCTCGTCGGCGACGAGCCCGGCAGCGAGAGCGGTTCGCTCGTCCTGGTGTTCCCGGCGACGGGCCAGGACGCTGGCGGCCGCGGCCAGGGTCTGCAACGGCGAGCGCAGCTCGTGGCTCACGTCCGCGGCGAAGCGGCGGTCGCGTTCGATGCGGTGGGCGAGCCGGTCGACCATCTGGTTGAACGACGACGACAACCGGGTCAGGTCGGGGTCCACGGCCGGATCGAGGCGGGCGGTGAAGTCACCGGCGGCGATCTTCTCGGCGGCGTCGGCGACCGCCGTCAGCGGTCGCAGGCCGTGCCGGGTGGCGTACGACCCGAGGGCCGCGCCGGACCCGGCCACCACGATGGCAACGCTGGTCAAGGCGAGAGCCAGCACCTGGAACGTCTGCTCCAGTTCGAGCAGCGAGTTGACCTCGAAGTACGTCGCTGTCGCGGACAGGGGCACCCCGACCACCAACGCGGTCTGGCCGTTGACGCGGACACGCTGCAGCGCGGGCCGGCCAGCGGCGACGACGTCGCGTAGCTCGGCGGGAATGGCGGTGGTGGTGTCCGGGTCGGCGGTGCGGGCGTACCACTCGCCGTCCAGGTTCAGCACCGGCCGACGGCTGCCACCGGTGTCCAGCGACCGGAGCACCTCCACGACGTCGGGCGTGTCGGTGTCCAGCCCGGCGCGGACCACCGCGGCGTCGAAATAAGCCGCCCGGAGGGCAGTGCGTTCCCGCTCGCCGATCAGGGATCGGCGGGTCAGCTCGTACGAGACGAGAGCCATCGACGCCGAGAGCAGGAGCGCGCCCACGGCGAACGCGACGGTGACCCGGGTACGGAGGCCGAGCCGTCTCATCGCTGCAACTTGTAGCCCAGACCCCGCAGGGTCACCAGGTGCTCCGGGTTCGCCGGATCCGGCTCGATCTTCTGCCGCAGCCGGCCGACATGCACGTCGACGAGCCGCTCGTCGCCGTTGTCGTAGCCCCAGACGCGGCTGAGCAACTGCTGGCGGGACAGCACCCGGCCCGCGTGCTCGGCCAGCTCGCACAGCAGCCGGAACTCGGTGCGGGTGACCGCGACGGGTCGACCCGCGCGGCGGACCTCGCCCGCGTCGGGGCTGATCTCCAGTTCACCGAAGGCGAGCACCGGCACCGGTTCCGGTACCTGCCCTGCGCCGGTATTCCGGGCACGGCGGTGCAGGGCCCGCAGTCGGGCGGTCAGCTCCTTGATCGCCACCGGCTTGACGACGTAGTCGTCGGCGCCGGCCTCCAGGGCGGCCACGATGTCGTGGGTGTCGTCGCGGGCGCTGACCACCACGATCGGCACGTCGTCGTTTCGGCGGATCTGCCGGATGCACTCGAAGCCGTCCAGGCCGGGCAGCATCAGGTCGACCAGCACGTAGTCGGCGGGAGCACGGCGCTGCGCGCGCAGGCCCTCCTCCGCGGTGGCCGCACCGACGGCCTCGTAACCCTCGTCCTCGAGTGCGAGCAGCAACGCCAGGCGGATCCGGTCGTCGTCCTCGATCAACAGTACGGCCGTCATACCCGGCATCATCCCCAGACCGCCGCCCGGTGGCCAACCCTGACGGCCGGACGACGGATTTGTCACGTAACTGTCATACGTCCGCGCGGTGACCGCCACGTGCCCACGGCACGGTGGGAGGCGACTGGAACCACAAGGAGGAGGGCACACCTGTGACGGGGCCACTGGCGTCTACGCCGTGCACACTACCCCTGGTCGAGGTGGGCGTCAGCGAGCTCAATCGGGACTGCCTGCCGGCGGCCGGAGCGGTTTTCGACCGGGTGCTGGCTCTGCAGCCCCGGCGGATCGTCATCGACCTGTCGCAGTGCCGGCACATCGACGCTGCCGCAATCGGCCTGCTGCTCGAGGTGCACCGGAGGCTGGCGCGCGCCGACGGCATCCTCGCCGTCCGTGACCCGAATCCCCGCATCGCGCGCATCTTGCGCGACGCCCGTCTCGACCGGGTCCTGCAGCTCGTCAGCAGTCCACCGTCGTGTGGATCCGTCCCACCAGCCGAGGGACATCGGTCCGACTCGGCACAGCCCACGCTTGTCGCTCATGGTCGCGCGTCGGTGCACAGCCCGCACTGGACGGACTGACGGCAATGGCCGGCATCGGCACGGCGTCCGTCACCGCATCGACGACAGCGGCATCGTCTACGCCGGAACCCCTGAAACGCGGGCTTGCCGAGCATGGGCCCGACTCCCGGAGGAAACCAGAATGACGGTCGTCCCGGACGAACACCTGATGACACTGATCTGTGACGCTTGCGGCGATTCCGTCCAGGCCAGCGCGTGCGTGCTCCCCGACGCCGAGGTCGTTTGGACCCTGATATCGGAGCAGGGCTGGAGCGGGTCCCCCTTCGCTACCGGCCCGCACCGCTGTCCGCACTGCAGCCTGCTGCCAGTCTCCGGCGGCGGTACGACGCGGCGCGACGACCACGGTCCGGGAGGCATCCTCGGCATCGACCATCTGGACGACGTGACGATCGTCGTCGCCACCGGCGACATCGATCTCGACACCGGTGACACCCTACGCGCGGCCCTATGCCACGCGGCCGACATGGGCGGACACGTAGTGGTCGACCTCGCCCGGGTGCACGTCATCGACTCCACCGGTCTCGGGCTCCTCGTCCGCGCCCACCGTGACGCCCGCGACCGTGGCGCCACGCTGTCACTGGCTGCGCCGTCGCGGTTCATCCGCACGGTCCTGCACACCATGCGCCTGGAGGCGGCGTTCCCCGTCTTCGACAGCCGTGACGAGGCCCTCGCGCAGCTGTCCCGGAAAACGACTGCCGATTCGGCGGCCACCCCGGCCATCGCGTCCGCTCGTTCCGGGCGGTAGACCCCCAACGCTGAGCTGGAGAGCCGTGATGCCGCTGTGGCCCTGGCGATACCAGCCGTGGATCCCGCACCACCGACAGCCACCAGGAGTTCCATGTACATGCACTGGCCGACACCCGGCGAGAACTGGTTCGGCGACGACTCGGACCAATCCCGACCGGACGTCGAGGACCTGCGGATCGAGGCACTTGTCGCCCAACGTCTGAGCGGCGACTGGACCACGCGGCAGCAACAGATCACCGTCGCCGTGCAGAACCGGGTCGTCGTCCTGACGGGTCTGGTGCACGACGCGAACGCGCGGCAGGTGGCAAGCGAGCTCACCTGGGACACGCCTGGCGTCTTCGATGTCTGCAACACTCTGCGGCTCACCGGGCAGCGGCGCGGCCGCCGGTAGGCACGGACCTAGAGCCAGCCGAGCGCCGAGTACGGCCGCCTGAAGGCCGGAGCGTTGCGTGGGCTCCCCGGGATGTAACCGGTGAGGTCGCGAATGCGGTCGAGACCGTAGCTAAGCGCTCTACCGCCCTGCGGCGCTACTGCGCGTTCGCCTGACCGTCATCAGCCTTCTCGGTGCCGTCCGAGGCGACGGTCGCCGCTGGGTCGCCGGTGGGCTGACGCGAGACCGTCACCCGCCGGCGCACCCGGCGCACGTGACGTAGCCGGCGCAGCGCGTCGTGCCAGTTTGGCGTGTCGCCGGTGTCGTCGAAAGCCTGCGCGACCACGACATCGGTCGAGGAGTGCGCCAGGATCGAGATGACGATCGTCAACGCGACCAGGTGGAAGATCTCGTCCGCCGCGGGGATGCCGGACTCGATCACCAGCAGGCCGTAGACGACCGAGGCGAAGCCCTTGGGCCCGAACCACATGGTCGCTGCCTGTTCCCGAAGGCTCAGCCCGGAGCGCAGGAAGGAGATCCACAGGGCGACCGGCCGGGCGACCACGATGGCCAGCACGGCGAAGACCCAGCCGGTCCAGGAGATGTCGCCGAGGAAATCGACCGAGATCAGGGCCCCGAAGACCAGCAGTGCGCCCAGCTTGAGCAGTTCGGCGATGTTCTCTCCGAAGTGCTCGAACGCCGCGCGTTCCCGGGGCCCGAAGGTCGCCACGGTGATGCCGGCGGCGAACGCGGCGAGGAACAGATTGCCGTGGGTGGCCTTGCCGAGAGCCAGCACCAGCAGCCCGATCGCGACCCCGTTCAGCGGCGCGTACGCCGCCGAGGCGGCGAAGAAGCGGGTACGCTCCAGCGCGAGCGCCGCCAGCGGCACCAGCACACCGATCGCCAGGCCGACGGCCAGTTCGGTGGTCAATCTGCCCAGGTGCAGGTCATCGGAGCCGGCCGCTACCGCGAGCAGCACCACCACGAACGGCAGGGCAAGTCCGTCGTTCACCCCGGACTCGACGTTGAGGAGATGCCGCAACCGTGCGGGCACCTTGTCGTTGCCGACCAACGCGGCCGCGAACACCGGGTCCGTGGGCGCCAGGATCGCCCCCACCAGGAGGGCCTCCGCCCAACCCAGGCCGGCCACGTAGTGCGCCAACGCCGCGGTCACCAGCAACGTCAGGGGCAGACCCCAACCCAGCGCCCTGCCGGGCAGTCTCCACGCGCTGCGCAGGTCCGGCCAGCCGACGCGCATCCCGTCGGTGAACAGCACCGCGAAGAGAGCCAGCTCGGCCAGTTGCGCCACGATCGGTGAATCGGCCTCCAGGTGCAGCACACCGGTGGTGCCCTCACCGAGGACGAACCCGGCGACCAGGAACAACGCCGCCGTGGACAGGATCGTCCGATGCGCGAGCGCCGACACCAGCACGGCGGCGAGCAGGACAGCGGCAAAGCAGAGGAGCAGCACGACAACCTCCGACGCACAGGGCGCAACCCGTGCCGATCAGACTTACCGGTGTCCCAAGATCCCGTAGATGATAATGGTCGACCGGAGCTACCGCTCTGTGTGGACGACGTCGGACAGGCTGCTGCCGTCACCGACCTGGTTGCGCGGAATCACGCTCAGGCTTCCGTCTGTCTCCAACACCACGGCAGCGAGACCGGTCAGGTCACCGTACCCCTGGCTGCGGGCGGCCTGCCGGATCTCGCTGTCGGTCACCCGGGCCTGGCGCATGGCCTGCGCGCGCAGGTGTCCGTCGTACAGCAGCATCGTCGGACGGGCCTTGAGCAGTCGCTGCGATGCGGGCCAGCGCACCGCGAGCAGGGCGACGACGTACTGCAACGCCACCAGCAACGCCAGGGCGAGGACCCCCTCGATTAGGGACACGTCCCGGGACAGCAGGATCGTCGCCAGCGTGGAACCCAGTGCCACCGTAACCACAAGGTCGAACGCGTTGAGCTTGGACAGCGTCCGCTTCCCGGAGACCCGCAGGATCATCACGAGCGCCGGGTAGACGAATGCGGCAACGACCAGCACACGCAGCAGATCACCGGGATTCCTCGACACCATCACCAACTCGTACCCCTGGGGTGGTTCTTCAAGCGACGCTCTGCACCCGGCACGATTCACCGGGCCAGTTGCCGGGTAGGTGCCGATATGAATGGTCGCCGTCCGTCGACCCGACGCAGCCGGGCGCCGCTGGTCGTTCTGGCCCGCCGGGTCAGGAATCTGGTGGCCGGGAGTCGCAGCCGCGCCGACCGAGCGGCGCGGCTGCGGATGCGCCAACTGGAGATCATTTTGTTGATCGCGGCGCAGGCCGGCCTGGCAGCGGCGCTGTCACGGTGGTTCGCCTACAGCGTCCTGGGCAATCCGAACCCGGTGTTCGCGCCGACGGCCGCGGTCGGCACGATCGCCGCGGCGATCGGCCAGCGCGGGCGTCGCACCCTGGAGCTGTTGATCGGGGTGGGCCTGGGTATCGCCATCGGCGACGGCCTGGTCTCACTCATCGGCACCGGCCCGTGGCAGACGGGCGTCATCGTCGCTCTGGCCATCGCCGTTGCGCTCGGCCTGGCCGGACGGGGCGGCACCGTGGTGAGCCAGGTGGGTGGTACGGCGGTGCTGATCGCCACGCTCTCTTCCAGCCAACAGAACCTGGAACTGCCCAGGGTCGTCGACGCGGTGACCGGGAGCCTGGTGATGTCGTGCTTCGGCGGCCGGATGACGGCCGCCGAAACACGCCTCGATCGAGGTTCGCCGGGATCTCAGCGTCCGGCCGGGGGCGTGGGGTACGGCGGGGCGATCCCACTCGGATTGAAGAACGGCGCGTAGCCGTAATACCAGTACACGTCCTCGTAGTAGCCCGTGTTCTCGACGACCTCCGGGTCGTACGTCGGGGCCTGCTCGATCTTCTCCCGGGTCAGCTCGACGCGCACGGTGTCCTCGGTGACGTCGCCGACAGCCTCGACCGGCAGGAAGGTGGCCGTCGCGCCGATGCCGAGAATGCCCCCGTGCTCGACACGCAGGAACCGCACTCTGCGCTCGTCGCGATCGATCAGCAGCTCGTCGACCTTGCCCAGGTCGCCGCCGTCGGCGTCGACGACCCGCCGCCCACGCACATCCTGCTCGGCATCCGCGATCGTCTGCCCGGAGTCGGCGAGCTTGACCAGAATCGCCGCCGTCGTTTCGTGTGGCATGAACTGCTCCTTTCGTAGCGCCTGATCCTTATGCGCTACCCACGCCACACCCCGATCTATACGACGAAACGATGACGTTTGCCGCCCGGTCTTGTGACGGCTGGGCACACCTTGGCCGCACGAGGTGAAACACGAGCGTGGGTACTCTCGATGGAGTACTGCCATCCGGCACTGCTGGTCAGCTGAGGGGGATCATGCCCGATCACATCGACGTCGCCCGCCTGCGCGAGGTGCTGGACGGGCCGTGGGCGAAGGTGCGCGACGCGCACCGGGAGCACCTCGACGAGCGCTTCCTGCCGGTGTACGGCGAGACCGGTGACCAGGCGCGGGAGCGGATCACCCGGTTGCTCGGCGAACTCCCCACCGGGCTGGGTATGGCATCGGCCTTTCCGACGGAGTACGGCGGCAGCGCCGACGTCGGCGGCTCGATCGTCGCCAGCGAGATGTTGGCGCAGGTCGACCTGTCGCTGATGGTCAAGGCGGGCGTGCAGTGGGGCCTGTTCGGCGGCGCTGTCGCAGCCCTCGGCACCCAGCGGCACCACGACGCCTATCTCCGGGACATCGTCTCGGGCACCATCTTCGGCTGCTTCGCCATGACCGAGACCGGGCACGGCTCCGATGTCCAGCAGCTGCGCACCACCTGCACGTACGACCCGCGGACGCAGACCTTCGACCTGCACACCCCGCACGAGGCGGCCCGCAAGGACTACATCGGCAACGCCGCCCGGGACGGACGGATGGCGGTGGTCTTCGCGCAGTTGATCACGAACGGCCAGCGGCACGGCGTACACGCCTGGTTGGTGCCCATCCGCGACGCGCAGGGCAACCCGATGCCCGGCGTGCGCATCGGCGACGCCGGGCCCAAGGCGGGCCTGCTCGGCGTGGACAACGGGCGGCTCACCTTCGACCACGTAGCGGTGCCGCGGGAGATGTTGCTCGACCGCTACGGGCAGGTCGACGAGGAAGGGACGTACTCCAGCCCGATCGAGAACGACTCCCGGCGCTTCTTCACCATGCTCGGCACCCTGGTCCGCGGTCGGGTGAGCGTCGGCGGCGCCGCGTCGGCGGCCACGAAGTCGGCGCTGACCATCGCGGTGCGCTACGGCGACATCCGCCGGCAGTTCGGCACGCCCGACGGCGGCCGGGAGGTGCTGCTCAACGACTACCTGGCCCATCAGCGCAAGCTGCTGCCCGCCCTGGCGACCACGTACGCGCTGCATTTCGCGCAGACCGAGTTGATCGCAGCGCTCGGCGAGGTGCAGGGCGGTGACGAGCCGGTCGACGACCGCCGCCAACGGGAACTGGAGTCCCGGGCGGCCGCCCTCAAGGCCGCGCAGACCTGGCACGCGACCCGCACCATCCAGATGTGCCGGGAGGCCTGCGGCGGCGCCGGCTACCTCGCCGAGAACCGCCTGCCCAGCCTCAAGGCCGACACCGACGTCTTCACCACCTTCGAGGGCGACAACACGGTGCTGTCGCAGCTGGTGGCCAAGGGGCTGCTCACCGGCTACCGGGACGAGTTCGGCTCACTGGACGGCTGGGGACGCGCCTCCTTCGCCGCCGAACAGGTCCGCGAGATGGTGCTCGAACGCACCGCCGCGCGGTCGCTCATCGAACGGCTCGTCAGCGCCGTGCCCGGCCGCGACGAGGAGATCGCCGTCACCGACCGCGGCTGGCAGCTCAAGGCGTTCGAGGACCGCGAGAGGCACCTCCTCGACGGCGCGGTCCGTCGCCTGCGCAACGGGGCCGCCACGAAGAAGGACCATCCCTTCGACATCTTCAACGACGTCCAGGACCACGTCCTGAGCGTCGCCACCGCGCACACCGACCGGATCACCCTGGAGGCGTTCGTCGCGGGCATCGCCGACACCGCCGACCCGGCGGTCCGGGCGCTGCTCTCCCGGGTCTGCGACCTGTACGCGCTCAGCGTCATCGAGACCAACAAGGGCTGGTTCCTGGAGCACGGCCGGCTCACACCGGCCCGGTCGAAGGCGATCACCGCCGTGGTTAACGGCCTGCTCAAAGAGCTGCGCCCGCACCTGCGCACACTCGTGGACGGCTTCGCCATCCCGGACACCTGGCTGCACTGCGCAATGCTGAACGAGGAACCGGTCCGGCAGGACACGATGGCCACCCAGGACGCCGCCCGAGATGGGCAGCTACCGACATAGTCGGTTTCAGCCGGGCGCGGGCGGGAAGGCAGGGCGTGGACGGTGGCGGACTGACGATCTGACCGGAGGCCATCGATGCCTGCCACGGACGGGCAGCTGGGCCTCCCGCCGGCCGTGTTGCGTGACTACGCACTGCTCGCCGACGGCTATCGCGGCGCTCTGATCGGCCCGGACGGTGATGTGGGCTGGCTCTGCGCGCCCGGTTGGTCCGACCCCTCGCTGTTCTCGGCGCTGCTCGGCGGTCACGGTCGTTTCCTGGTGACCCCGACGGCGCGCTTCGTCTGGGGTGGCCACTACGAGCCCGCGTCGTTGATCTGGCGCAGCAGGTGGGTCACCGAGCACGGGATCACCGAGTCTCGGGAGGCGCTGGCCTTCCCCGGCGAGGCGAACCGGCTCGTGTTGCTGCGGCAGATCCGCGCGTCGGACCGGCCGGCCCGGGTCCGGGTGGAGCTGGATCCGCGCGCCGACTTCGGGCGGCAACCGGTGCGTGAGGCCACCCGCCAGGACGACGTGTGGGTGGCCCGCAGCGGCGCGCTGTACCTGCGGTTGCACGGCTTCGCGGGGCTGAGCGTCACCACCGACGGGTTCCTCGCCGGTGAGCTGCTCGTGCCCGCCCGCGGCCGACACGATCTGGTGCTGGAGGTGTCGAGCGCACCCCTGGACCAGCTCCGCGAGGACCCTGGGGAGCTGTGGCGAATCACCGAGCACCACTGGCGGTCGACGGTGCCGGAGTTGGCCGGGCCCGCGCGACGGGACGCCACCCTCGCCTACGCGGTGTTGCGTGGCCTGACCCGCCCCGGCGGTGGCATGGTCGCCGCCAGCACGACAGCTCTGCCCGAACGGGCGCTGGCAGGGCGCAACTACGACTACCGGTACGCCTGGATCCGTGACCAGTCCTTCGCGGGCCAGGCGGCGGCCCTGGTCGGCCGGTACGACCTGCTCGACGACGCGGTCGCGTTCCTCACCGAGCGGGTGCTGGCCGACGGGGACGCGCTGGCCCCGGCGTACACGGTGAACGGCCAGCCGGTGCCGCCCGAGCAGCGGCTCGAGCACCTGCCGGGATATCCCGGCGCCGGGGTCAGGGTCGGCAACTGGGTACGCGGGCAGTTCCAGCTCGACGCGTTCGGGGAGGTGCTGCTGGTCTTCGCGGCGGCACAGCGGCTCGACCGGCTGAACGGCGACGCGTACCGGGCGATGCGGCTGGCCGCATCGGTGATCGAGCG
Organism: Micromonospora sp. WMMD1155; assembly: GCF_029581275.1. Lineage (NCBI taxonomy): Bacteria > Bacillati > Actinomycetota > Actinomycetes > Micromonosporales > Micromonosporaceae > Micromonospora > Micromonospora sp. WMMD1155. Next base: position 5,253,832 of record NZ_CP120742.1, on the reverse strand, counting down.
GCGCTGGTCGCAACCGGACTCGGGCATCTGGGAACTGCCCGCCCGGCAGTGGACGCACTCCAAGCTGACCTGCGTCGCCGGATTACGCGGGGTGGCGCGCGGCGGCGCGGGTGACCTGGCCGGACACTGGTCGGCGCTGGCGGACCGGATCCTCGCCGACGCCGCCGCGCACGGTCTCACGCCGGACGGACGCTGGCAGCGCGCCTACGACGATCCGCGCGTCGACGCCGCCCTGTTGCTGCCCGGCATCCGTGGTGCCCTGGCCGCCGACGATCCGCGTACCGAACGGACCCGGCAAGCCGTGCTGGCGGAGCTGACGCAGGACGGCTACCTGTACCGTTTCCGGCCCGACCGGCGACCGCTCGGTGACGCGGAGGGCGCGTTCCTGCTCTGCGGGTTCATGGCTGCCCTGGCCGCCTGGCAGGCCGGGGACGCGGTGGGCGCCAACCGGTGGTTCGAACGCAACCGGGCCGCGTGCGGGCCGCCCGGGCTGTACACCGAGGAGTACGACGTCGGGCAGCGACAGTTGCGCGGCAACCTGCCGCAGGGATTCGTGCACGCGCTGATGCTGGAAACGGCGGTGACCCTCGGTCAGGTCGTTCCCGACGGTGCGCCGCCGCACGCCCGCTGCGGCTGGCCGGCGCCCTCGCCTACCTGATCGCGGCTCGCCGGGTGGCGACTGGGACCAGTCAGCGCCGGCGTACGGCGACCACGCCCGCGACGACCCCGGCCAGCCCGGCAGCGACCATCCGGCGGTGCCGCGACAGCCACGCCTGAGGGCTGCGGCCGTGCGAACGACCGGCGAAGTCACCCCGTACGCCGTAGTCACGCCCGCCCGGGCCGTCCAACGGATGCCACAGGTTGTTCGGCTGGTCGGGGTCGGCGGGCCTGCCCGTCTGCTGTGAGCGGTAGCCGGTCCGGGCCAGATAACGGTCCAGCAGCCCCGGCGCGACCCGGTTGCCGAGGATGGTCAGCACCGTGGAGGTGCCCACCCAGTACTCCCGCCGGTGGGGCCGGTCGGCAGCGCCCACGATCGCCCGGGCGGCCACCTCCGGTCGGTAGATGGGAGGCACCGGTTGGGCGTGCCGAGGCAACCGGGACAACAGCCAGTCGAACTGGGGCGTGTTCACCGCGGGTAGCTGCACCATCGTCACCCGCACCCCGCTGCGCTCGTGCAACAGTTCGCAGCGCAGCGACTCGGTGAAGCCGACGATGGCGTGTTTCGCCCCGCAGTACGCGGCCTGCAGAGGGATCCCCCGGTACGCCAACGCGGACCCCACCTGCACGATCGTGCCCCGGTTCCGTGGGGTCATGTGCGACAGGGCGACGCGGGTGCCGTGTACGTACCCCAGGTAGGTGACCTCCATGGCCCGCCGAAACTCCTCCGGGAGGGTCTGCTGAAACGGTGCGAAGACGGAGCTGAAGGCATCGTTGATCCACAGATCGATCGGTCCCAGCTCGGACTCGACACGCCGACCGGCGGCGACCACCTGCTCGTAGTCGGCCATGTCGACCTCGATCGGCAACGGTCGACCGCCAGCCGCACGCACCTCCTCGGCGGCGGCATCCAACCCGGCCCGTCCCCGCGCCAGCAACGCGATGGCGATCCCCCGTCGGGCGAGCAGCCGCACCGTGGCCCGCCCGACTCCAGCGCTCGCCCCGGTCACCACCGCCACCCGCACGTGCTGTCCCCGACCCATGTCGCCTCCCGGCCGCCTCGCGTATCCGTGTGCTGTACCCGCCGCTGTGCGTCCCAGACGTGCACGCCCCGGTCCGTCAGCAGCCTGCGAACCGGGTCGTACTGGATCCGCTAGCGGCCGGATCCGACGATCAGCGCCAGTCCGGTCTCCGGATCCACCCGCTTGCTCAGTTCGGGGGCGACCTCGGTGATGATCACCTCCAACGTCGGCCACACCCGGGCGGACAGCAGATGCCCGCCGACCGTGCTGCCGTCCGCGCGGCCGAGCACGGCGTGCACGTGCAGCGCCGGCTCGCCGTCGCGGGCAGCCACGTCGCCCGGCAGGGAGAGCACCTCCACCTGTTCCCGGACCGGAATGCGCCGGTAGTCGCCGGCCTGCCGGTCGAACCAGCCGACGTCGGCCTCCCGGAAGCCACCTACGGCGGTCACCCGGCCGGCGCGCAGCTCGTGTCGGCGCAGGGCGCCACCGATGACGGTCACCGGCTCGTCGCCGTCGTCGCAGACCACGACCAGCACCCGGCCGGTCGGATGGCGCAGTTCCTGGGTCCTCATCGGTCTCCTCAGTCCGTTGCCACGATGACGCCAACGACCGCCCAGGTGGCGGCGACCGCGGCGTCGGTCAGGGCGGCGGGTCTCTGCCTGCGGTCGGCGGCGGCCAGGACGAGCGCGGTGGCGCAGTGCAGTCCGTCGACCACCCCGCCGGCGGCGAACACACCCCTCGTCGGGCGCCAGAGAGTCACCGCGCTCTGCACGACGTGGCGGGCGCCGAGCACCCGTAGCGTCACCACGGCCGCGGTGCTGATCGGACCCACCGGACGTAGCAGCGCGCCCGGCGCGAGCAGCAGCAGACCGCCCCACGCCAGCCGAGCTGTGATCGCCACGTCTCGCGGCGGCAGCCAGGATCCTCGGTCGGCCATCTCACGCCACCCGGTATTGCCGAGCCCGGCCTCCGGATCGACTACGGCGCCGGCCAGGTCGCCGACCGTACCCACCGCCACGTCGCTGACCTTGCCGCGGTTCATCCTCCACCCTTCTTCCTGATTGGCTGCGCGGTCGTACCCGGCGATCAACCACCAAAACGCCCCGACCGGCTACACGGCCAGCTCCACCAGCAGCCCGGATGGCCAGTCAGCCAGCACCGGACCGAGCGCCACGTTCAGCACGTCGAGGCTCAGCCCGTCCCGGTCCGCAGCCCGCTCGGCATCATCAGCCCGCCCGGCATGGACATCCCGTCAGGGCCATCGTGATCGTGCCGCCCCGACCCGCCGCTGTCCGGCGGCGTACCAGCGGCGGCCGGGCATGGCGGTGACGCCGTGCACCACGACGCTGAGCGCGACGACGAGGCTGCCGGCGGTCCAGAGCATCGGGTCCCGCGCGCCCTCGTCGGCGCTGAAGGCCAGGTAGAACAGCGCGGACACGCCGATCGGGCCGAACCAGCCGAGGAAGACGAGGTCCCGCCATGGCAACCCGAGCGGTGTCTTCAGCGCCAGCACCACCGGCAGGCGCCGCAACAGCAGCACCGCGACGGCAAAGAGCGCCAGTCGCCAGCCGGCGTCGAGCCAGTCGCGCCAGGGCAGCTCGACGCCGAGGAGGAAGAACAGCGGCAGGACCAAGTAGCGGGTGAGCGAGTCGTCCAACTTCTGCTCGGCGATCCGTGGCTGGTCGCCGATGACACGGTTGTAGGCCAGCCCGGTGACGAACGCGGCGAGGACGCCGTCGGTGTCGAGCACCCGCGCGACCCCGAGCGCGGCGATGCCGAGCAACACCGCGAAGACCACGAGCGATCCCTGGTCGAGGGTTTCCCGGCGGCTGGCCGCGCGGATGGCGCGACCGGCCAGCCAGCCGAGCAGGACGCCGACGGCGACCGCGCCGAGCACGCCCCACACCGCCGCCGTCACCTCGTCGGTCCACGGCTGCGCGCCGACGGCCGCCAGGGCGAGGACGACGAGGGGGAACGCGAGCCCGTCGTTGCCGCCGGACTCGCCGCTGATCACCTGCCGCAGTCGTTCGGGCAGTTGACGTTCGGCCGGGCCGCCGGAGACGATGCCGGAGGCCAGCACCGGGTCGGTCGGGGTCACGCAACTGCCCAGCAGCGCGGCCAGGCCCAGCGGCACGCCGAGAAGCAGCCAGGACAGCCCGGTGCTGAGCAGGGCCATGCCGATCATGCCGGCGGAGAGCAGCACGAGGACCGGGCGCAGCACGGCCCGGTAGGCGGCGAGGGGGAAGCGCAGCGCGACGGCCATCAGCGACACGGCCAGCAGCGCCCGACTCACCTCACGGTTCAGCTCGGCGCCCAGCCGGTCACCGAGATCGACCAGGCCGAACACCGGGCCCGACAGCACCCCCAAGGCGAGCGCCAGCAGCGGCTCGGACAGCACGGTCCGGCGGATGGCGCTGGACCAGAACGCGAGCAGGACACCGAGTCCTCCGACGAGGGCGTACGCGAGCAGCAGCGGACTCATGTGCGGCCCTTACCTGTCGTACGATCGCGCATGCTGGCTCCCCCGCTCAGCACACCTTTCTTGGCACCCCAAGCCGTGAGCACGTACCCCGGCAAAGGGCCCGCACACGGCGGTGCCGCGGCTTTCCGGCGGTCGTACCGCAAGTGGCGGTTTCCTGAACCCGGCCCGGGTAGTCTCCCGCAGCGTGAGCGAGGATCCGGGCCGTGACAGCCTCGAGGACGACGCGCGGCTCAACGGACTCGCCCGCCGGCTGGACAAGCCGATGGGCGTGCTGGGGTTGCTCTTCCTCCTGCTCGTTCTCGCGCAGGCGGTCGTCCACGACGAACCGCTGAGCACCACGCTCACCGTCACCAGCTGGATCCTGTGGGCGGTCTTCGTCGCCGAGTTCACGCTCCGCGCCTGGCTCGCCCGCCACCACGCTCGCGAGTTCTGGAAACACAACTGGTGGCAACTGATCTTCCTGGCGGTGCCGTTCCTGCGGTTCCTGCGGGCGGCGAGCGCGCTGCGGGCGGCCCGAGGGGGCGGGGTCGTCGCCGCCGCCATCCGCGGATCCCGCTCAGCCGGCCGCCTGCTCACCGACCGGCTGGCCTGGCTCGCGGTGGTGACCCTGGCGGTCATCCTCGCGGCCGGACAACTGCTCACGGTCTCCAATTCCTACGGCAGCCTGCCCCGAGCCCTGCACGACGCGGCCCTCACCACCATCACCGGTGAGCCGCTGCGCGCCGACGACACGTTCGCGCAGATCCTGGAACTGGTGCTCGCCGCGTACTCGGTGGCGGTGTTCGGGACCCTGGCCGGCGCGCTCGGGGCGTTCTTTCTCGGCCGCGAACGGACCGAGGACGCACGCCGCCAGCCGGACGAGTGAGCTGAACGATCAGTACACCCACACCCGGGTCTTCTTCGGCAGCACGTCCTGCGCCCACAGCCAGTCCATCGCCGACAACGTCACCCGCACACAACCGTGCGACGCCGGATACGGCGGGACGCTGGGGTAGCCGTGGATGGCGATCCCCTGCTCCTGGAAGTACTTCGGCCGGTACAGCCGGCCGAGCGGACCGTCGCGCCACCCGTCGACCTGCCAGTCGACTGTCCACCTGCCGCGCGGGGTGTCCGCCAGATACGTCTTGCCTTCGTGCTCGTAGTGCTCGAACGTGCCGGTCGAGGTGTTGAACACCCGGCTCACCTCGCCGTCGTCGACGATCATCAGCAACTGCCGGTCCAGGTCCACCTCAGCGAGGTGACCGTCGGTGCTGCGGGCGTCCGGACGCTTGCCGTTGTCGAGCGCGGCGCGGGTCCTCGGCCCGACGACCCCGTCCGGCCGGAGACCGGCGGCCTTCTGCAGCGCGTAGACGGCCTGCTCGGTGAGCAGGCCAAAGCTGCCGTCGGGCTCACCGACCCAGTATCCGAGCCGGTCCAGCCGCTCCTGCAACGCCTGCACCGCGTCGCCCGTGTCGCCGCGACGCAGGACGTCCCGCACCCCGGCTTTCGGGGTGCGCGACGGCGTCGGGCTGGACGGGGGCGATGCCGTGGTAGGCGTGGGCCTGGGCGCCGCACCGGTCGTCGAGGCACTCGGTGTCAGCGGCGACGGCGTCGTCGTCACCGCGTGGCTCGGGCCGGACGAGGTCGGCGTCGGCTGCCGGCCGTCGCCGCAGCCGGCTACGAGCAGCAGAACGGCGGCGGACGTGACGCGTACCGTGATGTCGCGACAATTCATGATCAGCGTGCCGGAGTCCCGACCCAGTCCCTTCGCGCGTCCAGTCGTGCTCTTTTCCCAGGTAAACAGACCCTGTGTCAGGTATGCGGGAGGCGCGCACGGGGGATTACGGCGGGATGAGCCCTGTGCCGCGTACCCTCCGATCCCGGCTGGCGGCAGCGTGGTCGAGTTTCTGGCTGGTGCCGGCGGCCTTCGCCTTCGGGGCCGTGCTGCTGGCCCTCGGCCTGTCGGTCGCCGAGCTGCGACTGGGCTTGCCGACCGACGGGTTCCTACCCAGCAGCGTCGCCGGCGCCCGGTCGCTGCTGTCGTCGATCATCACTGCGATGATCTCGTTCACCGCGCTGGTCTTCTCCATCACCGTGGTGGCCGTGCAACTCGCCAGCAGTCAGTACTCGCCCCGGGTGCTGCGGACGTTCCTGCAGGACCGGATCACGCAGGCGGCGCTGGGCACCTTCCTGGCGACCGCGCTGTTCGCCATGGTGGTGCTGGCGGCGCTGCCGGCCGGCGCCGACACCCGGCTGCCGGAACTCTCGCTCGCCGTGGCGATGGCGCTCGTCCTGGCCAGCAGCGGGCTGTTCGTCTACTACCTGCACCACGTCACCACGGTCATGCGGGTCTCGCACATCATCGCCGCCGTCGGCGCCCAGTGCCGCCGGGTGATCGAAGAGCAGTACCCGGTCGGCCCGAGCCTCGCACCCATCACCGCGCTGACCCCGCCGGTGCAGGTCATCAACGCGATGCGACCCGGCGCCGTCGAACACGTCGACCTCGGCCGGCTCTCCGCGCTGGCCCGCGACCACGACTGCGCCCTGTCGGTCCTGCCCGCGCCGGGCGACTTCGTCGTGGCGGGGCAACCGCTGGTCACGGTTCATCCGCTGCCCGGCGGCCCCCTCCCCACGACCGTGCCGGACGCGCGGGCGTGCGTCGCGGTGAGCCTCGGCGTCGAGCGGACCCTCGGCCAGGACGTCGAGTTCGGATTCCGGCAACTGACCGACATCGCCGAGCGGGCGCTGTCGCCGGGCATCAACGACACCACCACCGCGGTCCGCAGCGTGCAGGAGATGCACGACCTGCTGCGTCGGCTCGCCGGACGGCCCGGTCACCGTCTGCTCGTCGACGACCCGGACGGCACCCCACGCGTACGGGCACGGTCACAGACGTTCGACGGCTTCCTCGCGGTCGCGGTCGATGACGTCCGGCGAGCGGGACACGAACAGCCCCGGATCGACCGGCTCCTGGACCATGTGCTCGCAGATCTGCGCTCAGTGGCGCTACCGGAACATCTGCCCGACATCGACCGGAGGATCGAGACGCGGCAGAAGTGAGTCGACAACAGACCGCCGATCCCGCGACACTGCACCGAAACTCTCGCGCATCACCGGTGAACGTTGATTGGCGGCCCCGGATGTCGATCCGGGGCCGCCATGGTGATGCGGTTCAGGTCAGGCCGCGACGCGACTGCACTTCGCCGCCATGGTGATGTTGTCCTGGCGGTTACCGGCGGTCACCGCGGGTAGTGGTGAATATTGCTGGCGGTGGTGCCGTCCACGGACGTGGCCGGGAGAGTCGCCGGGGCGTGGCCCTTCTCCACCCAGTCGACCAGAGCGTTGAGGTCGGCGCCCGGGTTGACCAGCGGACCGGTGCTGAACAGCGGCGTCCCGCAGTGGTCCACGCCGGGCAGCAAGAAGAGGCGGTAGAAGTTGTTGACGCGCTTGTTGCCGCCGAGGGTGTCGTTGACGTGCATGCGGTAGTCGACCGTGCCCTGGGTCGGGATCAGCTGGTCCGACTGGCCGTGCCAGGTGAGCAGCTTGCCGCCAGCCTCGGCGAACCTCGACAGGTTCGGGTTGTTGTTGGCGATGATGCTGTCGTACTGCTTGGTCGCCGAGGTGAAGAGCTGCGTGAACGTCTTGTAGGTCAGCTTGCTGCTGTCGTACGACGGGTTCTTCGTCACGAAGTACTTGGCCCACTGGTCGGGCACCTGGAAGGGCGCGCCGGGGTTGGCGATGTAGTTGAACGCGGAGCCCTTGTTCTGGCCGTACCAGAGCTTCTTGCCGGATGGTGAGACCGGGCCGGCCCAGATCTTGTTGACCGCGTCGGCGACCGCCTTGGTGATGGTGATCTCCTCGCCTTCGCAGACGACCTTCTTGCCGACCAGGCGGCGGGCGTCCCATTTGCAGTCCTGCGGGTCGTCGATGACGCCGTCCTTGACGCCGTCCGAAGTGTCGCAGGCCGCGACCGCAGCGGTGTTGAAGGCGGCCAGTTCGCACTGCGATGGGGCGACCTTCTCTTCGTTGTAGACGGCCTGCGACCATAGCGTGGCGATCTCGAAACGGTTCCACTCGATCGCCGGCGCGTTGGCCAGGATGCCCTGGAAGTCCGTCGGGTAGTTCTGTGCCTCCGCATAACCTTGCCGACCGCCGGTCGAGCAGCCGGTGAAGTACGAGTACTTCACCGGGCGGTGGTAAAACCTGTTGGCCACGTCCTTGCCGATGACCGCCATGTCGTGCACCGAGCGGGACGCGAAGTTGGTGAGCAGGCCGGTGTTGATTTCTCCGTCGGCGGTGAGCCCCCAGCTCGCGTCGAGACCGGTCTTGACGCCAGCGTCGGTGGCCGCGCCCACGTATCCGCCCTTGACCGCGCTGATCAGCGGGACGCTCAGATCGCTGAGGTCGCCGGCCGAGTAAGCGCTGCCGCCAGTGCCCTGGAAACGGCCGTTCCAGTTCTTGGCATTCTGGGGGAGCGAAACCTTGATGGTGACGGTGTCATTCGCGCCCGGGTGGGTTACCACGACGTTGATGTCGCACCAGTCAGGCACGGCGTAGATAGGCGGGTTCTGCGGAAGCCCCGGGACCGAGGGGAACGTGAAGTCGCCGCCGGCCCTGGCGACGGCCTTGACCGACACGACGGCGGTGCCAGACGGCGCGGAGACCGGAACGGCGGTGCAGGTGGTACCCGCAGGCGTGCCTCCGTCGGGGGTGGCGGCGTTGACAGCCACGGGTGTGAGGGAGGCCGCTAGCGGGACCGCCATGGCCATCACCATCATCAAGCGTCGTTTCATACAGATAGCCTCACCGAATCTGGACGACGTGACCCCAGGGTGAGGCACTGGTGGGCACCCTGGCCCCGGGCGCCCCTGGGGCCTTGTGCCGGCCTGCGGCATAGCCGGCTTTCCGTGGCCGAGTGCCTGGCCCGCGTCGATCAGGTAAGACGCGACCCCCGACAGCTCGTTGAGCACGCACGTCATGAGCCGTTGTTCGCCCGCTTCACAATCAGCTTCACCATGGCGCGCCGCTCACCGAGTGGAACTTTGAGGGCACCGGGGCCAATTGGTGCCTGCCGTCGGTCGGCCCAAGGGAGCGGCCGTGCCACGCCCCCCGCAGCGCGGAGCGTGCGGTCAGCCACCGGTGGCGGCGCTGCGGGCTTCGATGGCTTTGAGTGTGTCTTTCAACGCCTTCCTGAGCACGCCCTTGCCGACCGAGCCCAGCACAAGGCCGGTCAAGCGGCCCTTGAAGTTCTTGCCAACACGGACCACCACGACATCCAGGACCGTCGTCCCGTCCGGCTGCGGCCGCATCGTGTAGGTGTGGCCCGACTGGCCTCCCCAGATATTGGAATCCGTCGTCGTCATCGTGACACGGTGCGGGTTCGACCAGTCGTAGCGCAGCCGCTCCCAGATACCGCCTGAGCCTTCGGTGACGTCAGCCCAGCCAGGACCCTGGCCGTGCACCTTCAGATATTCGTCGGCGCTGTTGCCGAATACTTCCGATCGGCCTGGCCCGAAGTCGGTGAGTGCGGCAAGAACCTGCTCCGGGGTCGCGGTTGTCTTTTCAACGAAGTGAATCAGAGACATTGTCTTCTCCTGGAGTCTCCCGACTGACGTCCTTCCAGACTCTCCGACCGCGGAGCCGGGCGAGCCCGTGTCGTACCCTGGTTCTCCGCCTCAGCACCCTGGTTGCGCCCAGGGACTCGTCCTTGGGTGATCGCGGGTGGCGCGCTGGCTGCTCGGCAGGCGGGTGATCGCTCGCCCGCCGGCGTTCGACCGTGCCGCGAGCCTGGCCCCCGGTACCGGTGCAGCCGCGACGGCGGCACCGACCCTGGTCAGGGTCACGCGGGCGCGCAGGGCACCAATGCGATCTCACCGGAAAGTCACGCTGGGTCAGTCCGTAGCCCAGTCTCTGGATGCCACGTCGCGTGCTGGCCGGCCCGCCCGCTACGTCCATCCGCGGTGTAGTAATTTCGGTTGGGGGACAACGTGCCGAGTGACAACATGGGTTTTGAACTGCTCGGCCGGCACCGTGAGCGCGACCTGCTCGATCGGCTGATGCGCGACGTCCGGGCCGGCCAGAGCCGAGTGCTGGTGCTGCGCGGCGAGGCCGGGGTGGGCAAGACCGCGCTGCTGGACTACGCGACCGAGCGGACACCGACCGATCGCGTCGTACGCGTCTCGGGCGTCGAGGCGGAGAACGACTTGGCGTACTCGGCGCTTCAACTGCTGTGCGTTCCACTGCTGAAACACCGGGATCGGCTTCCCGAACCGCAGCGAAACGCGCTCGACACCGCGTTCGGCCTCCAGGTAGGTCGTCCGCCGGAAGGGCTGCTCGTCGGTCTCGCCGTGCTCGGCCTGCTCGCCGAGGCAGCGGCCGAGCAACCCCTGGTCTGTGTCGTCGACGACGCGCAGTGGCTGGACCGCATGTCCGAGACCATCCTCACCTTCGTCGCCCGCCGTCTGGACGCGGAGTCGGTGGCGTTGCTCTTCGCCGTGCGTAGCCCCACCGATGAGCACCTGCTCGGCGGCCTACCGGAACTACGCGTCGACGGCCTGCCCGACGCTGACGCGCGCGCGTTGCTGGACTCGGTGCTACCGGGTCTGGTCGACTGCCGGGTTCGAGATCGGATCATTGCCGAGACCCGCGGCAACCCGCTTGCGCTTGTCGAGCTGCCCCGCGAAGTGTCCCTGGCGGAGCTGGCGTTCGGATTTGGTGGGCGCAGCGGAACGCCGCTGACCGGCCGCATGGAGAACGGCTTCCAGCGGCGTATCGCGGCGCTGCCAGCCGACAGCCAGCTGCTGCTGCTGACCATCGCGGTGGAGCCGGTTGGTGACGTTGCGCTGCTCTGGCGTGCTCTGCACCTGCTGGGTGTCGGTCCTGCCGCGGCGGCACCGGCGGAGGCATCCGGCCTGGTCGAGCTGGGCGCCCGGGTACGGCTGCGCCACCCGCTGGTGCGCTCGGCGAGCCGGCGTTCGGCCGAGCCCGCCGAACTGCGCGCGGTGCACCGGGCGCTGGCCGACGTCACCGACCCGCAGCAGGACCCGGACCGACGCGCCTGGCACCGGGCGCATGCCGCAGTGGGGCCGGACGAGGAGGTCGCCGGTGAGCTGGAACGATCGGCTGGGCGAGCGCTGGCCCGGGGCGGTCGGGCTGCGGCCGCCGCCTTTCTCGAACGGGCCGCCGAGCTCACCGCCGATCCCACCTCCCGCGGCCGACGGGTCCTGGCCGCAGCGCAGGCCCGATTCGCCTCCGGCGCCACCGAGCAGGTAGCCAGCCTGCTGGCCGCCGCAGAGCTGAGCTTCTTGGACCCGGCGCAGCTCGCTGAGCTGGAGCGCCTGCGCGCCAGGGTCGCGTTCGCTCGCAACTCCGGCCGGGCGGCGGTACCGCCACTACTCGAGGCCGCCCGCCGGCTCGAGGCGCTGGACCCGGCGGCGGCCCGGGAAACCTATCTCTCGGCGATCGGCGCGGCGTTGAACGCCGGACGTTTCGGCGGCGACGACCTGCGGCTCGTTTCCCGAGCCGCCCGACGAGTGCCTGACGGTTCGGAGCCGGCCGGCCTGCTCCTGGCGGCCTTCACCACGTGGAGCCTGGATGGGCAGGCCGCAGCCGCGCCGCTCTTCGCCCGGGCGCTACACGCGGTCACCGTGGAGACCGACGTGGACCTGGCCTGGCTGGTCGGCCTGGTTCTGCACCAGGTTTGGGACGACGTCGCGTTCCTGACGCTCACCGAACAGGCGGTCAGCTTCGCCCGGGAGACCGGGCGGCTGTCGCTGCTGCCCACCGCGCTGACGTTCCGGGCCACCGCGCTGATCTTCACCGGGAGGTTCATCGACGCGTCCGATCTCCTCGAGGAGGCCGAGGCCCTCACGGACGCGGCAGGGCCGTCGCCACACCCGGCCACCGCAGTCATCCTGGCGGCCTACCGGGGCCGGGAGGAAGCGGCTACCGAGCTGATAGACGCGTTGGCGGCAGAGGCCGGCAGGGGCGGCATGGGCTGGTTGCTCAGCGTCGCCGGCTACAGCAAGGCAGTGCTGTTCAACGGGCTCGGCAACTACCAAGCCGCGCTGGACGCCGTGCAATGGGCCACCGAGCAGGAAGACCTAGCCGTTCAGCAGTGGGCGCTCGCCGAGCTGGTCGAGGCCGCCGTCCGCTCGGGTGCGCACGCCGTCGCGGCGCAGGCACGCGACCGCCTGGCCGAACGGACCCGTCCAGCGGCGACGGCTTGGGCCATCGGCACGCAGGCCCTCGCGGACGCGCTCGTAGGTTCGGACGCGGAAGCGGACGAACGCTACCGAGAGGCGATCGACCGGCTCGCCACCACGCAGCTCGGTCTGCAACTGGCGCGGGCGCGTTTGTTGTACGGGGAGTGGCTGCGCCGGTCGAACCGCCGAGGCGATGCGCGAGCTCAACTGAGATTGTCGTACGAGGCATTCACCGTGATGGGCGCGGAGGCGTTCGCCCACCGGGCGGGCCGGGAACTGGCCGCCACCGGCGAAACGGTCCGCAAGCGCACCGTGGGTACACCAGAGGAGTTGACCCCGCAGGAGACGCAGATCGCTCGGCTGGTCGCAGCCGGCCGGACGAACCGGGAGATCGGCGCCACGCTGTTCCTGAGCGCTCGCACGGTCGAGTGGCACCTCCGCAAGATCTTCGCCAAGCTTGGCATCAGCTCCCGCCGTGAGCTGCGCGCGGCAGTCGACTCCAGCTCGCCTGGACCATGATGCAGAGCGCTGACCCTGTGCGCGGACGAGGATCGATTCCCCGACGTCTCCCACGGAGTTCGACGCCGCCCTCGCCGGAGTCGGCTCGCTCCCCGGTCCGATCAAGATCGGGAGAGTCGCTCGCATCGACTGTACCGGTCCCGCAGGACTGCTACGAGGGGTAGCTGACCAGCCGCCACTGCGCGTCGAAGGCGGCAAGGCTCTCGGAACGCGCCCAGTCCAGGCCCGCCCACACGGCCGCCGACGGGGAAAACTGGATGATATGCCCGCCGCCCTGCGCGCGCGTGGCGGGCAACGTGGCTCGGGTGAGATGGACGACGCCGCAGAAGTTGGCGTCGATCTGCGCCCGGGATTCGTCCTCCGGCATACCCTCGATGGACGCGACGTCGGCGTAGCCGGCGTCGTTGACCAGCACGTCCAGCCGCCCGAAGGTATCCAGGGTGGCGGTGACCGCCGCGCGAGCCGCGGCTGGGTCGGTGACGTCAAGAGCGACCGTTCGCACGCGTTCGCGGTAGGTCTGGACGAGATCGTCGAGTTGCTCGGGTCGGCGAGCGGTGGCGACGACCCGGTCGCCGGCGGCCAGAACGGTCTCGGCGAGTTGCCGTCCCGGCCCGCGGGAACTGCCTGTGATCAGCCAACTCTTAGTCATGATGGGCCTTCGGTTGAACTCGTTGGTGCGAGCGGGTCGCCGTAGCGGTCACCGCGGACGCGCGTCGGGGCGAAGACTCCGCCGAGGTACATGACGTCGTCGCGGCTCAGCGGCACCGAGGTGGCAGCGGCGTTCTGCCGGACGTAGTCGATGTGCTTGGCACCGGGGATCGGGGCGACATCGTGCGGCTGTGCCAGTAGCCAGGCGAGCGCCACCTGTCCTGGCGTGTGGCCGCGGGCCGACGCGAACGCGCTGAGTGTCTCGACCAGGGTCGCGTTCGACGCGAGGTTGTCGCCTTGAAACTTGGGCAGGGTGGAACGAAAGTCCCGATCATCGAAGGTCGTGCCGGGGCCGAACCGGCCGGCCAGCATACCGCGGCCCAGTGGGCTGTACGGCACGAGCGTGATGCCCAACCGCCGACACTCCGGCAGGACCTCGGTCTCGACGCCGCGCTCCCACAGCGAGTACTCGCTCTGCAGTGCGGCGATCGGATGCGTCGCGGCGGCCCGGCGCAGGATGTCCGGGCTCACCTCGCTGATTCCGATGGCACGCACCTTGCCGGCGCTGATCAACTCGCCCATCGCGCCGATGGTGTCCTCGATCGGCACGCTCGGGTCGAGCCGGTGGTAGTAGTACAGGTCGATCGTGTCGGTGTCGAGCCGCCGCAGGCTGGCCTCGACGGCCTGTCGGACGTACTCCGGTCGGCCGTCGAAGTAGCTGCGGCCCTCGGCGGTCGGGCGGGCCGAGAACTTCGTCGCCAGCACGACCTTGTCGCGCCGGCCGCCGGACAGCGCCCGGCCGAGCAGACGCTCGTTGTGGCCGAAGCCGGCCACCGGCGCTCCCGGCCTGGCGCTGCTGGCGCCGTAGTAGTCCGATGTGTCGAAGAAGTCGACGCCGATGTCGACCGCAGCGCGGATGGTGCCGATGGACGTGTCGTCGTCGGCGGCGCCGTAGAACTGCGACATTCCCATCAGCCCGAGCCCGATCGGACGCACCGACAGCGGTGAACCGCCAAGCCGCACGCGGGCGTGGGTCACCATGTTGCCCTCCTTGTCTGTTCCTCTCGTGGCGAACGCCGGCCGCCGCTCCACGCAGGTGCCTCGCGCACCGATCAGGCTGGGCGGCGGCCGGTGGAGGCCGCAGGTCAGAAGGCGCTGCGGACAGTGCCTCCGTCGACGCGGATCGTGGCGCCGCTGATGTACTCGGCGTACGGGCTGCACAGGTAGGCGACTGCCCCGGCGATCTCGTCGGGTCGGCCGTAGCGCACCCGGTCGTTGGGCACGATCTCCCGCACCGAGTTGTACTCGATCTCCTCCCAGGTCTGCCCCCAGCCACGCTCCGGCGAGAGCTTGGTGAGGAAATCCTGGACGGCCGGGACGAGAATCGCGCCGGGCGCCACGACGTTGGAGGTGACCCGGGTGCCGGTCAGGTCGCGGGCGAGGGAGACAGCGAGGTTGTGTCGGGCGGCCAGCGAGGCGTTGTAGTGCGGGTGGTTGTTGAACGGCTGCACGCCCAGCCCTCCACCAATGGTGACGACCCGCCCGTAGTCTCGCTCCCGCATTGCCGGCACGAGATGTTGGATCATCCGCACGCCCGACACGACGTTGATGTTGTAGGTGTCCAGCCAGATGTCGGGACTGGCCGCCGACCAGTCGAGGTGCGCGTAGGAGCCGGCGTTGTTGACCAGAATGTCCACGACGCCACCGGCCAGAGCACTCTCGGCGGCCTGGTCGGCACCGGCGTCGGTGGCGAGGTCTCCTACCACGAATGACGCTGTGCCGCCGTTGCTCTTGATCGATTCGGCGAGCGCCTGCGCACGTTCGGCGTTGCGACCGTGGATGACGACCTCCGCACCCTCGGCCGCGAGGAGCCGAGCGGTGGCCTCACCCAACCCAGACGTCGACCCGGTGACCAACGCGCGCCGCCCCGTCAGTTGCAGATCCATGGGAACTCCCTTAACCGCAGTGGCTATGTCTACACACGTAGACTACGGCATTAAGTTGCCGCCTGTAGACTTGCACGGTATGAGACATCCCACGACCAGGCGGCGCAATGCCGGGAATACCCGGCAGGCGATCCTCGATTCGGCGATCACGGCGTTCACCAGGCACGGCTACGACGGAGTAGGCGTGCGGGAGATCGCGGCGAACGCCGGAGTGACGGCGATGCTCGTGAACCGCTATTTCGGCTCGAAGGAAGGACTGTTCGCCGAGGTCGTCGATGTCTCATTCGCTGAGCCGACCATGGTGCCGCGGGATCCCGTCGATCTCGCAGCCGAGGTGGCACACGCCCTTGTCGCTCGCACCGCACCGGACGCCGAGCACCTCGGGCCGTTCGAGCTGATGCTCAAGTCAGCAGCCAACCCCCGAGCCGCCGAGATCATCCGGGCCGGCATCGAGAAACACGTCGGCGCCCGACTCGCCGACGCCCTTCACGGCCCTCAACCGCATGAACGGGCCGAGCTCGGACTGGCCCTACTCGCCGGCGTGTGGCTGATGCGCCGGATCATCGGCACTCGGGCGCTGCGCGACGCCGACCCACAACTGCTGACAGCACACGTCACCCCCATGCTTGGAGCGGTTGCCGAGCCGCCGGCCTGACCCCGCCCGCGGCCCCTCAGGCGAACGCGAGCGGTCCCCGGCCTGACCTCCTCGCTCGCCCCTGACCGGCGACGCGGCGATGCCGGGGCCGTCCGGCGCATCCGGGTCACGCGAGCACCGCAGGGCAGTCACGGCCATCCGGGCCGGTAGCGGTCCGCAAGGCCCGCAGGATCTGCGGCTCGTCGTCGACCACGAGAACCCGGGTCATCCGAGCGGCCCTCCGAGGTGGCCGGCACGGCAACGGGCAGCCGCAACCGGGTCATCCTCGGCTCGGGGCGGCGACGCCTGTGGTGCTGCCGGCCCGATGCGGCGACCGACCGTCCCGAGCGCCCCAGGAGGGCAGGATCGGCGGCAGGTCGGACAGCAGCGCCGACGACGCGCGCGGCGCCGCGGCGCTGATTCCGTCGTCGGCATGGTGACGCCCGTACTGGTCGGGCAGGTCGCCCCAGCCCCGGTGAGGCCGGGGCGGCTGTGACGGCTGCGACGCCACTGCGCTGGGCTCGGGGCGCCGGACGGTGCACAGGTGCGTCCAGTCCTCGCCCAGGTCGAAGACGTACGCGAAGGCCGCGTCGTCGCTCAACACGTCCAGCCGGGTACGGCGGCCGTCGCGGGTGCCGGGGAAGGCCGGCCCGTCCCGCCAGCTCGAGAAGCTCACGTCCTCACCACCGGGCAGGACGAACATGCGCAGGTGCGCCAGGTCCCAACGACCGAAGGCGACGTCGATCGCCTCGGCCAACTCGGCGAAGGTGTGCCCTCGGTGGGCCGTGAAGACCCGGCCGGGGCGCGGCCACCAGTCCCGGCCGCGCCCGGTCACCAGTTCCACACAGACGGAGAGGAATCCGTCGGTGGCGTGCGGCAACGTCTCGCCGCTCGGAGCATCGAGGGCGCTGGTGGGACGGCGATCACGCTCCACGGGAGCCACCGAACGGGGCGTCCGGCGGCGAGACCACCGACTCGGGTCCGTAGGTGAACGGCCGCACTCCCGCCTCCCGGGCAGGTTCGTCGTCGGTCGAGCCCTGGATGGACCGCATGAACCGGTAGCCGCTGCCGAGCGCGCCGGCGAAGCCGATCACCACCGCGTACGTCCAGGCGTCGGCGGTGGCGGTCAGGTCGCCGAACTGGTTGGCGAGGAAGCCGACGTAGGTAGCCATCCCGAGCGCGGTGACCGCGGCCACGGCGCGCCAGTCCGCCACCACCGACGCGAAGACGCCGGCCGCGACGGCCATCACGAGCATCCGACCCGGCGGCTCCGTCTGCGGGAAGACCGCAGCCGCGAGCAACGCCGCGGTGATCATCACTGCCCAGCCTGCCGCGACACTGACACCGGTCGGTGTCGGTTGGCGGCCGGTCGGGGCCGACGGATCCGAATCGACTGTCACCACGCGCCTCCTGCGACGGTGAGGACCCGTGTCTCGTGCCCTCGTCGCCATGTCACCCCCGGAGGCGGGGCACCGTCGACGATTTTCACGCAGCCGGTACGACCCGGGCCCAACTTTTGACGCCGCCGTGACGGCGACCGCGGACGTGGACCACATCGCTTCCGGCGGCTGCCGCCGCACCGTGAAGACGGCATAGAAATCGGTCGGCGGCCCGTCAAGGATGCGTATGCGAGTCCGCTGCGCCCGCCATCGGCGACGCATCCTGGGCCCCATGCAGGACGCTTCGACCTCGGTCACCCCAGGTGGCCACGACATCGCTCCCACCAGCGACGATCCAAGGCCCCGCCCCACCTCCGGGCGGCGCACACGCGGCTCCGACGCCGCCGTCCCCGGCCGCGACCGGTTGTCCGTGCTGGGCGGGCTGGCTGCCCTGTCACTGGACGCGATGGCATCGGTCTCCTACGGCCCCGAAGCGATCGTGCTGGTCCTCGCCGCCGCCGGAGGTGTCGGGCTCGGCTTCACGCTGCCGGTCACCCTGGCGATCGCCGGACTACTCGCGGTGCTCGTCTTCTCCTACCGACAGGTGATCGCCGCCTTCCCCGACGGCGGCGGCGCGTACGCGGTGGCCAAGCGGCACCTGTCGCGGCGTACCAGCCTGGTGGCGGCGGCCTCGCTGGTGGTGGACTACGTGCTCAACGTGGCCGTCTCCGTCGCCGCCGGGGTGGCGGCGCTGACCTCGGCGTTCCCGGCGCTGCTGCCGTACCCGGTGCAGCTGTGCCTGGTCGTCCTCGCGCTGATCACCCTGGTGAACCTGCGGGGCATCGCCACCAGTGCCCGGGTGTTCATCCTGCCCACCGCCGTGTTCGTCGGCGCCATCCTCACGGTGATCGTCGTGGGGCTGCTGCGCGACACACCGGCCGCCGTCACCGAGGCGCGACCGGCGGCCGGCCCGTTGCAGGCGGTGGGGGCGCTGCTGCTGCTCAAGGCGTTCGCGAACGGCTGCGCCGCGCTGACCGGTGTGGAGGCCATCGCCAACGCGGTCCCGTCGTTCCGGGAGCCGGCCGTACGCCGGGCGCAGCGCGCGGAGGTCGCGCTCGGCGCGCTGCTCGGGATCATGCTGATCGGCCTGGCCACCCTGATCAGCCGCCTGCAGATCCACCCCGTCGAGGGGGTCACCGTGCTGGCCCAGCTCACCGACGCCGCGCTCGGGCACGGGTTCGGCTTCTACCTGGTGCAGTTGGCCACGATGGTGCTCCTGGCGCTCGCCGCCAACACCTCCTTCGGCGGGCTGCCCGTGCTGGCGAAACTGCTCGCCCAGGACAACTACCTCCCGCACGTCTTCGCGCTGCGCGCCCGCCGCCAGGTCTACCGCTACGGTGTGCTGGCGCTCTCCGCCGTCTCCGCCGTGCTCCTCGTCGCCGCCGACGGGCAGATGAACACCCTCGTGCCACTGTTCGCCATCGGCGTGTTCGTCGGCTTCACCATCGCCCAGTACGGCATGGTCCGGCACTGGCTGATCGAGCGCGGGCCGGGCTGGCAGTGGAAGATCACGCTCAACGGCTTCGGTGCCCTGCTGACCCTCGCCGCCGCCATCGTCACCACCGCGAGCAAGCTCACCGAGGGCGCCTGGCTCATCGCCGTGGCGCTGCCCCTGCTGGTGCTCGCGTTCGAGCGGGTGCACCGCGCGTACCAACGCTTCGGCAGCACCCTGCAACTCGGACGGACCCCGGCGGCCCCACGGCCCGGACCGTCGATCGTGGTCGTCCCGGTGGCCGGTGTTTCCGAGCTGACCCGCCGGGCCCTGGACGCCGCCCTCTCCCTCGGCGACGAGATCACCGCCGTGCACGTCACACACGCCGACGAACCCACGGCCGGCGAGCGGGTCCGCGCCGAGTGGGAGACCTGGCACCCGCACGTGCCGCTGGCCGTCGTCGAGTCCACCGACCGGGACCTCGGCCGGCCCTTCGCCGAACACCTGCGCCGGCACCACGCGGGGCGGCACGTCTTCGTCATCATCCCCGAGGTGGACCCGGCCCGGCGGTGGGAACGGATCCTGCGCAACAACCGCGGCACGGTCCTCGAACACGCCGTACGCCGGCACACCGACGCCATCGTCTGCCGGATGCGGTTCCCGGTGCCGGCCGCCTTTCTCCCGACCGACCAGCCGGACCCGGAGTTCGTGTCGTGAGGTACCGCACGCGCGCCTCGATCCGCGCGTCTACCGGCGTACCCGCAGATTGAGGTCGACCGGGTTCAGCGCGAGCGGCGTGCGGACCTCGCCGCGGTCCCGGGTCAGCCTCGCCCGTGACTGCGACGCGGCCCCACGTGCGACGTCGGATGCCGTTCAGGCGGCAACAACCAGGCGATCGCGGCGAACGAGACGATGAGCAGGGCGTCGGCCAGATAGGCGACCGTGTCGATGCGGGGAATGCGGCTGAGCGGGAAGGCGAGTGCGCCGGCGCACAGCAGGGCCGCCGGCCACCGGGGTACGAGGTGGGTGCGGGCGAGCGCGATGCCGAGAGCGAACAGGCTCAGCGGCATCACCGGGCCGGGTATCCACAGCAGCAGGTTCGCGGCGAACGGGTGCGCGGCGAGCGCGGCGAGGGACGCATCGGCGGACTGGTCGAAGATGTCCTCGAAGACGCCCTGGAAACCGAACGCCGCGCCACCCATCGCGCCATACAGGAAAACCGGCAGCGCGACGGCGGCGTACCGGGGCGCGCGCGGCCGGACCGCGTCGAGCAGGCCGATGAGTCCGTAGGTCCAGACCACCATGGCGAGCACGAGGACCGCTCCGCCGGTGGCGCCGTAGCGGCCGTCGGTCCAGAGGTAGGTGGCGAGCGCCGAACCGGTGGGTCCCAGCACGAGTGCGATGCGGTAGGCGATGTCCATGGCCCGATCCTGTGCGCCGGTCGGGCCGGCCGAATCGGTCCCGGGTCGGATCCCGGTGTACGCGGATGTTGCGCCCGCCCCGGAGTTTCACCCGATGCCCGGCAGCACCAACCCTGACTCGTACGCCATGATCACGAGGTTGACGCGGTCCCGCGCGCCGACCTTGGCCAACAGCCGGCTGATGTGGGTGCGGGCCGTGGCCGGGGTGATTCCCAACGCGTCGGCGATGTCGCCGTTGTCACGGCCCGCGACCACCAGGTCGAACACCTGCCGCTCCCGCGTCGTCAGTCGGGCCAGGTCGAGGCGCCCGCCCTCGGGTGACGGCGAGCGGGCGAAGGCGGCGATGAGCCGGCGGGTGACGGCGGGTGCCAGCATGCCGTCGCCGCGACCGACAGCGCGCAGACCGTCGACGAGCTGATCCGGGTCGAGGTCCTTCAGGGCGAAGCCACTGGCGCCCAGGCGCAACGCCCGGAACACGTACTCGTCCAGGTCGTACGTGGTCAGGACGACCACCCGGACGCCGGCCGTCACCGGGTCGGCGAGGATCTGCCGGGTCGCCTCCAAGCCGTCCAGCTCGGGCATACGGATGTCCATCAGCACCAGGTCGGGCCGGTGTTGACGGGCCAACCGCACCGCCTCGACGCCGGTGGCGGCCTCCGCGACCACCGTCAGGTCCGGCTCGTCGAGGACGACCCGCAGCCCGGACCGGACCAATTGGTGGTCGTCGGCGATGACGATGCTGGTCATCGGGGAAGCATCGCCCAGACCCGGAACCCACCACCAGGACGCCGCCCGGCGCTGAATCGTCCACCGAGCACCGTCGCGCGTTCCCGCATTCCAGCGATTCCGTGCCCGCCGGAGGGCCGACCCTCGCTGCCTGCTGCGCCGCCGCCCCGGTCGAGCACCTCGATTTCGAGATGGCGGGGCAGATACCGCAGCCGGACCTCAGCCTCCGTCACGTCCGCGTGCCGGCGGACGTTGGTGAGTGCCTCCTGCGCGATCCGGTACGCCGCGGCGTCCACGTCGGGCGGCAGCGCGGCGGTCGCGCCGGACACCGTCATCGTCACCGTGAGCCCGGTCCGAGCACCCAACGCGCGGATCGCCTCCTGGGGATCGGCGGTGTCGACGCGGATGGCACCCAGCACAGCCCTGATGTCCCGCAGCGCGTCCCCGGCCACCTCGCGAACCGACTCCAGGGCGGGATACGCGATGTCCGGTCGGCTGTCGCGCTTGCGCAGGGCCGCCCCCGCCTGGACGCGGATCGCGGTCAGTTGATGCGCCAGCGTGTCGTGCAGGTCCCGGGCTATCCGCAGGCGCTCCTGGGCTACGGCGCGCTCGGCGTACGCGTGCCGCTGCGCGCGGCGCGACCGAGCCAGCTCACCGAGCCCGACCGCGGCGACCAGGACGGCCGTGACCGCCACCAGGTCCTCACCCTCCGGTGCCCGGCCGGCGGCGACATCGGCGGTCAGCACCACCCCGATCGCGAGGGGAACCGCAGCGAGCGCGATCGTCCGCCGGTTGGCTGCGGCCGCCCCGTAGAGCGCCACGACGAACGGCACGGGCTCCGGGCCCAGGGGGTAACCGAGTACGTAGTAGGTGGTCGCGGCGGTGGCGGTGATAGCGAGCACGAATGCCGGTCGGCTGCGACGCCAGTACAGCGTGCCCGTGGCGGCGAGGAGTATCGCGGCACCGGGGACCCAGCCCGGAGCGGACGGGTCACCGCCGGCGGCCTGCGCACCGCCGACGACCACAGCCGCCACCACGACCAGCATCGCCACCCGCTGACCGTAACGCGCACCCGCCGATCTGAACCATGGCCCCGCGCATGCCGGTGACGCTTCGCCGCGCGATGCAGGGACAGCCGCAGGGTCCGGTCGATCCGTGGCGTGGCGACGTGGTGTGACCGCTGGCCGGTCATCTGAGCGGACGGTGCGAGCGCCACCGGTGGCCGGTGGCGCTCGCGGGTCACCCTGCTGGGCGGGTCGCACGTCCTCAACGGGCCAGACCTCCGGCATCGAACCACGCCAGGCCGACGGCGGCTTCATCCCGGCCGCCGAAGTGACCGCCGACCTCGCTCTGCGGGTGTTCGACACCAACGTGTTCGGGCCCATCCGGATGCTGCACGCGTTCCTCCCCCTGCTGCAGCGCTCCGCCGCGCCGGCCGTGGTCAACGTCGGCAGCGGCGCGTCACTGATGCGCGAACTCAGCAACCCCGAAAGCCCGGCCCACTTCTATCCCGACATCACCTATCCCGCATCCAAGGCAGCCGTCAGCATGCTGACCGTCCAATACGCCAAGGCGTACCCGGGCATCCGGATCAACGCCGTGGACCCCGGCTTCACCGCCACCGACCTCAACTTCCACGCCGGCCACCAGACCATCGAGCAGGGCGCCGAAATCATCGTACGGATGGCCCAGATCGGACCAGACGGTCCCAGCGGCGGATTCTTCGACGCCCGGGGCGTCATCCCCTGGTGACCCACGCAACAACGGGGAAGAAGCCCGAACCGCAGTCGGCGTGGTGTTCGATCGCCAACCCGAACCACTCGGCGTCCGGCGTCTCGACCTCGTGCAGAAAGCTGATCCGGGCGAGATCCTCAGGAGGGCGTCAATGACCCGGCCACTGATCGCACGGTCCACGATTGCGCCATCAAGTTAACGCGTGAACCGGAATCGAGGTCGCATCTAGTTAACACGTCAACCAGCGATAGGGTGGCGTACATGACGGAGCCGCGATGGTTGAGCAACCGGGAGCAGCGGGCCTGGCGCGGCCTGATGGACGTGGAGCACGCCCTGTCCGCCTTCATCGACCGGCAACTGCGCACGCGCTGCGGCCTCTCCCACGCCGACTACCAAGTGTTGGCCCACCTGTCGGAGGCTCCGCAGGGGCGGCTGCGATCCTTCGAACTCGGAGATCTGCTGCACTGGGAGAAGAGCCGACTCTCCCAGCACCTCACCCGCATGCAGGGACGCGGCCTGGTCACCAGGGAGCGCGCACAGACCGATCAACGCGGTGCGGTCGTCGCGATCACCCCCGAGGGCACCGAATTGATCTCCGTCGCGGCGCGCCAACACGTCTCCGACGCACGGGACGCCGTCATCGACCAACTCTCGCCGGACGAAGTGCGCACTCTTGCCACGATCACCGACAAGATTCGGGCCCGACTGACGGCATTGGAGCAGGCAACCCGCCCGACGACCGAAAACTAGAGACCCCGGACCGAGAAGCCGGCCCCGAGCGAAGTCGGGGCCGGCTTTCCGCATACCCGGTCGTCGCACCCCACCGGGCGCGGTTCGACAGCCGCTCCCGACCCCGATGGAGGCGCGGCTCACAGGCCGAGGTGACGGCAGATGGTTGATGTGTTAACCAGTCTCGACCTACAGTGTGGTTGACACGTTAACCAAACGGAGGCTGACATGACGCAGACCGGCTCGAACGACAACCGGCGGCTCGACCGGCTCGACCAGCGGGCATTGGAGATCCTGTTCACCGAGGCTCGCACCGCCAACACGTTCGCGGACACTCCGGTGACCGACGCCGAGTTGACAGAGATCTGGGAGCTGGCGCGCTGGGCGCCGACCTCGGCCAACACCCAACCGCTGCGGGTGCTCTACCTACGTCAGGGCGACAGCCGCGAGCGCCTCGTGAAGCACATGAACGAGGGCAACCGCGCCAAGACGCTCTCAGCTCCGGGAGTGGCCGTGCTCGCCCGAGACACCCGGTTCCACGAGCACATCCCCGCCGTCCTGCCGTACAAGCCGCAGCTGAAGGACGTCTTCGACGCGGACGACACCAAGCGGCAGGACACCGCGACGTTCAACGCCACCTTGCAGGCCGGCTACTTCATCCTCGCCGTCCGCGCCCGGGGCCTGGCCGCTGGACCGATGGGCGGCTTCGACGCCGCCGGGATCGACGCCGAATTCTTCCCCGGCGGCCGGTTCCGGTCGATCCTGGTGGTCAACATCGGCCACCCCGGCAAGGACCCCTGGTACGCGCGCCTGCCGCGGCTGGACCACGCGGACGTGGTGCGATGGGCCTGAGCGGCGCTCGCCCACGCCTCGCACCGGTTGCCGAGACTCGATCGGTGACCGGTGCGTCGGGTGCATTCAGTTCGCCGGGATACCGGCCCGGTGCGCCAACAGACCCGCCTGGGTCCGGTTGTCGCAGCCGAGCTTCTCCAACAGTCGGGAAACGTACCCCTTGACCGTCGCCTCGGACAGGCACAGTCGTCGGGCGATCTGCTGGTTGGAGCGGCCGGCGCCGAGACAGCCGAGGACCTCGACCTCCCGGGGGGTGAGCGCGGCGACCAGTTCCCGCACCCGCTCCCCGTCGTGCCGATTCGACACCAGCCGCTGGGTCGCCGTCGGGGACAGCACCGTGTGCCCGGCGGCGGCGACCCGCACCAGGATGACGAGGTCCTCCGGCGCCGTGGACTTGAGCAGGAAACCGACGGCACCCGCCCGCATCGCCCGCAGCACGTACTCGTCGAGGTCGAACGTCGTCAGCGCGACGATCCTCGGTGGCGCCGAGGACCGGGTGAGGTGCTCGATGGCGGTGAGCCCGTCGACGCCCGGCATCCGCAGGTCCATCAGGACCAGGTCCGGCCGGTAGCGGGTCACCGCCTCCACGGCCTCCGCCCCGTCGTACGCCTCGCCGACGACCTCGACGTCCGGTGCTGCTTCGAGAATCGTCCGCAGGTAGGCGCAGACCATCCGTTCGTCGTCGACGAGCAGGACCCGGATCATCGCGGCACGCTCGTCGGCACGTACCCGGGCAGGGTCGCCCGCACCGCGAAGCCGCCCTCCGGGGTCGCCGCCGCGGTCAGGGTGCCGCCCAGCACGTCGACCCGACTCCGCAGGCCGGCCAGGCCGGCACCCTCGCCGGCGGCGGCGAGGTCCGGGTCGGGGGCACGGTCGGGCCGGTCGTTCGTCACTGTCGCGCGGACCAGATCCGGCTGGTACCGGACCGTCACTGTCACCTGCGAGCCTGGAGCGTGCTTGTGCACGTTGGTCAGGGATTCCTGCACCACCCGGAAGAGGGTGCGCCGCATGGCCGGTGCCAGCGCCGACCGGTCACCCTCCTCGTCGAGACGGACCGTCAGACCGACCGCGCGCGAGTCGGTCACGAGATCGTTCAGGTCGCCCTCCGCAGACGGCTCCTGCGCTGCGGCGCGGGTCGTCGACTGGTCGCCGTGCCGCAGCACGCCGAGCAGGTCGCGCAGCTCGGCCAGCGCCTGGCAGCCCGTCGTCCGCAGCTCCTCGGCGGCGCTGCGAACGGCGGGGTCCGTGGTGCTGGTGCCCAGCGCCCCGGCGTGCAGCACCATGAGGTTGATCCGGTGAGTCACCACATCGTGCATCTCGCCGGCGATCCGCAGCCGCTCGTCGATGCGGGCCTGCTCGGCGAGGAGCAGCCGCTCCTGCTCAGCGCGTTCGGCACGGTCGAGCAGCTCCGCGACGAGCCTCCGGCGGGCACTCACGTAGAGGCCGAGCAGGGCCGAGATGGCCAACAGTCCGGGCCCGCTGAACGGGTCGTCGACCGTCCAGAGCCGCGCGCCGAGCAGCCAGCACACCCCGAGCGTCGCGATCACCGCCCAGGACCGCCGGCGGTCATGACCGTAGACGATCACCGCGTACGGCGCGAGGAAGACCGCCGACGCCGGCACCAGCAGGCTGACGCCGGCGATGACCAGGGCCATCGGGTACGGCCGACGCCGGCGCAGCAACAGGGTGACCGCCGCGACGACCTGCACCGCCGCGTAGACCCAGACAGGGGCCGGGAGATGCCTCGACCCGGCGCTCGGGAAAGCGACCTCACGGGCCACGCCGGCCGCCGCCGCGACGACGACCAGCAGCACGTCGACGACGAGTGGCGGCACCCTTCGGCGGTCCACCGCGCTCATGCGTTGCAGGTTAGCCGGGCCGGCCGGGATCGGCGCGGCGAGCAACACGGGTAGCGACGAAGGGACCGGGGGACGCGACGAAGGTAGGTTGCGGAGGCGACCTCCGGGCCTGCCTCGACCGGGTACGACTGCGGTGGCATTGCCGGATGGCACATTCGATTGATCCGGTGGCGCAACCGGCCGGGTCCCACCGCATCGACGAACTTGACGCGCTGCGTGGGCTCGCGCTCCTCGGCATCGTCATGTTCAACATCGTCCAGATGACCCACCTGACCCGGGTTTCCGGACCGGCCGACGAGCACGTCGGCGCGTACGTCTGGGAGCTGCTCTTCGTGCAGCGACCGTTTCCCATCTTCTCGCTGCTCTTCGGGATCAGTTTCTCGCTCTTCCTGCGTACGGCGGCCCGGCGCACCGACCGCCCCCGGCTGGTGCTGCTGCGCCGGCTGCTCTGGCTGGGTCTCTTCGGCGCGCTGCACACCCTGATCCAGCCCGGCGAGGTGTTGAAGTTCTACGCCGCGTTCGGGCTGGTCGTGCTCCTGCCGGCGTCGTACCTGTCCCGCCGCTGGGCGCTCGGGCTGGGCATCGTGTCGACCCTCGCCGCCGCGCTGACCTTCAACGGTGTCTTCATCATCCCGGGCCTTTTCCTGCTCGGCCTGGCGATCGCGGAGTACGGCATCCCGGACACGCTGCCGTCGCGCGGCCGGCAACTCGCCGTCGCCCTCGCCGTCGCGGTGCCGGTCGCCGCGGTGATGGGCTGGTTGCAGTTCCGGGCCGGCGTCGGTGCGACCGCCAACTACCGGATCCTGCCGGCCGGTCTCGCGTTCGCCTTCCTCTTCACCGTCGGGTTCCTGCTGCTGATGCGAACCGCCCTGCGACGGCCGCTCGGCGCGCTGCTGTCCCCGCTCGGTCGGGTGGCGCTCACCAACTACGTCGCCGCGTCGTTCCTGATCGTGGCCGGTGACGTGCTGCTCGACATCGGATCCCGGCCTCCGTACGGCGCCGTGGTCGCACTCGGCCTGGCGATCGGGGTAGTGCAGGCGATCTTCAGCGTGCTGTGGCTGCGTTCCTTCCTCTACGGTCCGCTCGAATGGCTCTGGCGGTGCCTCACCTGGTGGCAGCGGGTGCCGATCCGCCGCGCCTGATGGACGAACCTGCCACGGTGCGGCTGGGCGGGTTGTTTGTGCGATCCGGACGGCGTACCCGCCCAACGCATCGCCCCTGTCGGGATCGGTGCCGCGATGGTGGCGACGACGTCGGCACCATCGCCCGAGCCCGAGCGGTACCCGCGTCGACCGGTATGTCACAGCCGTGGAACGGGTCCTCCGCTGCCGGCGATGCCGACCTCGCAGGGCTCCTGACGGCCACGACCAGCGTTCCGGACCGGTCGTGGTCGGCCCCAAAGTGGCTCTGCTCGCTGCCTGCTGGCCAACGCTGCCGCATTGTCCTTCATTCGAGCTGCCACCCGACCGGACGCACTGCGCAAACGAAGAGGGCAGCGCGCCGGTCGACGGCGGCACGAGCGCCGACAGGAGAACGACCGACCCGGGCCAGCAAAGCCCGGGCCGGTCGTCGCGGTGTGCGGGATCAGCGGCCGGTGAACCGGCTGTCCACAAAGACGAGCGCGTCGCCGACGGCCCGCTCGGTGCCACCACTGGGCTGGTTGACCAGCGTCCCCTCGACCGACATGGTGGTCGACCCGCCACCGTCGAGGTTGATCGCGTCGTGCAGGCCGAGCGCGGCAGCGACGGCGGCGGTCTCGTCCATCGTGGTGCCGACGCTGGTCGTCATGCGGCCGTCGATCGTCGCGAGCACGATCTTGCCGTCGACGGTCGTGCCGGCGATGGTACGCGGGTTGCGCGCGAAGAAGCTGTCCGAGGGCGAACCGGCCGGCACCACGACCTGCCCGTCAGCCAGGAGCCGGTAGCGTCCGGTCACCCCGAACGTCCCCGCACGCAGCGGAAGCTTCTTACCCGACTCGTCCAGCACGGTGGTCGTCTGCTTGACGCAGCCCTTCGCCACGGAGAGCAGTGCCACACTGTCGCGACCCGTCGCCTGCAGGGACGTCTGATCCGCAGTCAGCGTCGTTCCCCGGGTCGTCGCGGTCCGCACGACGCAGCCCTGTCCGTCGAGAACCACCTCGACCCCGGCGCCGGACGGCGTGGCGTCGGCGAACTCCGGCGTGAACCGAGCCACGTCACCGGCCAGGGTGCATTGCGTCTGCTGGGCCAGCTCGGCGCAGCCAGCCGGAACGACCGGAGGGTGGTTGATGAACTCCAGCGGGAGGGTGACCTTCGTCCGCGTGTTCTGGATGCTGCCGGTCCAATGAAGGTGACCCATCAGGACCTTGTTACTTCTGGCGTCCACCACCAGATTGGCCTCAGCCGGCTCACCGGTGGGTTCGCTGAGCAGCTTACCGCCGAACACTCCCAAACCCACCGGGTCGCCGGGGTACTGGGCGCTACCGGTGAACGTGAAGAAGGAGGCATTGACTCCGGCCAGGGCACCGGCGGAGCGGACGAGGTCGGTGGTCTTCTCCACGTTGGCCAGGTCCGGGCCGTAGGTGGCCGCCAGGTGTCCGCGGCTCGTCGACGGGTCGATCGTCAGGACGTTGACCACCCACGGCCCACGGGTGGTGGTGGTGATCTGGTCGCTCGGTGCCGGCTCGGTGCCGCGGACGATCCTGGTCAGGGTGACGCCGCGGGTGAGTGCCTGGCTACTCCGGCTCTCCGCGAGGTCGGCGTCGCCGAGGGGCAGGCTAGCGGCGTCGGGTGCGGCATGTGCCGCGGGCGCGACGCCGAACCCGAGCACCGCCGTGACGACGGCGGCGACGGCCCCGACTCGCCGGAGTCGGGGGACGAACGAGGTGTGAATGGTCATGATCGCATCATCGGTGGCGGAATGAACCGGTTGGCCCATCGATCCTGAAAGGCGAGCAAACTGTCGGTTACCAGGGACACGTCGCGCTCGGCCTAGGTCCCGAGCACACGCACTGTCCGGTCATGGGCGGGAAGCGTGGTGCCAGCCCGCTAGCTCCCACGACCCTCTAGCTAGAGGCTCCACGCGTCACCCGGCTCGAGGTGTCCGGTGAGCGGGACCAGCAGACCTCCTGGTAGCTCATTCGCGCCGCACACGCACAGGTTGAGGGCCCCAAATCGACCGCGTCACTGGTGTCGTAGACGGTGCGGAACCGGGGTACGCGATGGTGCCGGCAGGTCAGTCGGATGGCTCGGCCAGCCGCTGCATCCGGTTCCAACCGGACCAGCCGCGCTCGCGCAGCAGCTCCCGCAGCCGCCGTACCCGTGGGTCGGACTCGACGGCGAGCGCATCGATCAGATCGTGCGGGAGATGGTCGTCGTCCTCCCCCTCGGAAGTGACCTCCCCGGCGGCGTACGCCTGCTCCGCCAGGCAGGCCATGATGTCGGCGGCCTCCGCCAGCCGCGGGTCGTCCTCCTCGTTCCCGTCGAAGATCTCCGAGAGCACCCGGTAGAGCCGGACGACGGTGGGATCGTCGAGAGCGGCGATCTTGCCGGGCATCCACTCGACGATGCGGTCGGGCCAGCGCGCCGCGACCAGAATCCAGCCGTCCCGTTCGGCCTCCACCATCCGCTGCGACGCTCCGATGCTCCGCAGCCGATCGAGATATGCGACCACCTCCGGTGGAAGCGCCAGGCCGTGACCGGCGGTCAGCTGCGCGATGTGTGTGCGACTGGCCTCCAGCCGTTGGATCTCCGCGCGCAGCTGGTCGTCGATGGTCCGGATCGCCTCGGCGAAGGCCGCTGGGTCGGCTTCGAGCATCCGACCGATCTGCGACAGCGGCACGCCGGCGTCGGCGAGCGTGCGGATCTTGATGAGCGATACGACTGCCGTCGCCCCGTACCGCCGGTAGCCGGACGCGTCGCGCTCCGGCTCCGGCAGCAGCCCGATCTGGTGGTAGTGCCGGACCGCCCGCACCGTGACACCGGCATAGGCGGCCAGTTGACCGATCGTCAGCATTCTCTGATCCTGCCCGCAGGTGGTGCGGCCCTGGTCGGCATCGTCAGGAGATCTTGCGCCGATAGGTGAGGTTGGCGAACAGATAGGCGACGACGAGGATGCCTGCGCACCAGGCGAGGGCGATCCAGATGTCGGCGCCGACCGGCTGTTGGGTGAACAGGTCCCGGATCGCGTTGACGATGGAGGTCACCGGCTGGTGCTCGGCGAAGGCGCGTACCGGACCGGGCATCGACTCGGTGGGGACGAAGGCGGAGCTGACGAACGGCAGGAAGATGAGCGGATAGGAGAACGCGCCCGCGCCGTCCGGCGTCTTCGCGGTCAGGCCGGGAATCACCGCGACCCAGGTCAGGGCCAGGGTCAGCAGGACCAGGATGCCGCCGACCGCGAGCCACTCCCCCACGTTCGCCCCCGTGCGGAAGCCCATGATCAGGCCGACACCGATGACGACGGCGAGCGAGATCAGGTTGGCGACCAACGAGGTCAGCACGTGCGCCCACAACACCGACGAGCGGGCGATCGGCATGGACTGGAAGCGTTCGAAGATGCCGCCTTTCATGTCCATGAAGAGCCGGAACGCCGTGTAGGAGATGCCCGAGGCGATCGTGATGATCAGGATGCCGGGCAGCAGGTAGTTGACGTACGAGTCGGAGCCGGTCTCGATCGCGCCGCCGAACACGTAGACGAAGAGCAGCAGGAACGCGATCGGCATGATCGCGGTGGTGATGATGGTGTCCGGGCTGCGGGCGATGTGGCGCAGCGAGCGTCCCAGGAGAACCACGGTGTCGCCGATGAAGTGCTTGTTCATCACTGTTCCTTGTTCGTTCGGGCGCCGACGAGGGTGAGGAAGACGTCCTCGAGGCTGGGCTGCTTCTCGACGTACTCGATCTTGGCGGCTGGGAGGAGTTGCTTGAGCTCGTCGAGGGTGCCGTTCACGATGATCCGGCCCTCGTGCAGGATCGCGATCCGATCGGCGAGGTGCTCAGCCTCGTCGAGGTACTGGGTGGTGAGCAGCACCGTGGTTCCGCCCTTGGCGAGTTCCTTGACGGCCTGCCACACCTCGATGCGTGCCTCCGGGTCCAGCCCGGTCGTCGGCTCGTCAAGAAAGATCACCGGCGGGCTACCGATGAGGCTCATCGCGATGTCCAGACGACGCCGCATGCCACCGGAGTACGTCGCCACCCGCCGGCTGCCCGCCTCGGCCAGCGAGAAGCGCCGCAACAGGTCGTCCGCGATCGCGTCCGGGCCGTTGAGGTGCCTGAGCTTGGCGACCAGGATGAGGTTCTCCCGCCCGGTGAGGATCTCGTCGACCGCCGCGAACTGCCCGGTGAGGCTGATCGACTCGCGTACCTCAGCAGCCTGGGTTCCGACGTCGAAGCCGTTGACCCGGGCGGTCCCCGCGTCGGCCTTGAGCAGCGTGGAGAGGATCTTCACCACGGTTGTCTTACCGGCGCCGTTCGAGCCGAGTAGGGCGAAAATGCTGCCCCGCGCCACGTCGAGGTCCACGCCGCGCAGGACCGTCACCTGCTTGAACGACTTCTCCAGGCCGTGCACGCGGATCGCGGGGGGTTGCTCGACCTGAGTTGTTGTTGGCGAATTGCTCATGGCAGCCAGGATGAAGGGTTGACGCAGCGTCAGGGTCAAGCCCACGACGCGGGATTCTGTCGGTCTCCACCGTGATGCGCGTCCGAGGGCTTTGGCGGGACGCGGGTCAGGTCGCGTCCGCCGCGCAGCAGGAGCAGCCGGGGCGGCAGCCTGCGCGCCCGGGCCGAACTCGCGCAGGAGGTCTCGGGCGCGGCCGACGGGGTCGGGGCCGACCACCGCCGACTACGCCGGGCGGTGGTCCGCGCCCAGCGCGCCGAGCTTGAGCGACTGCACGGGGCCGGGGTGTCCAGCGAGGCGACCCGCCGAGAGGTCCAGCGCCAACTCGATCTGGAAGACGCGCGTTACCGCGAGGAGTCCCTGCCCTGAGGTCCCCTGCCCTGGCTCGACCCCGCACGCTCCCGGCGTACCCGCAGATCCGGGTCGCCCGGGTGGCGCGTGAGCGGCGCACGGACCCCGCCGCGGTCCCGGGCCGGCCTCGCCGAGGACCGCGACGCGGCCAGACGTGCGACGGCGCGACGCTCTGTCCGAGCGTCGCGCCGTCGACTGGTCGGTTCGTCGAACCCGATGGGCAGCGGTGGTCAGCGAAGCCTACGGAAGGCCCGCACCGCCCCCTCCGGTTCGTCGACGCTGACCACGAAGGCGCGGCCGGAGGTTAGCTCCAGCCGGAGCGCGGGTCCGGTGCGGATCACCGCCGCCCGCCCCCAGCCGCCCGGCCACGGGCACCACCAGACGGTCCACGGCCGGGCCGACCCGTGGACAACGGACATCCGACGAATCTGGCGCAGCGGCACCGTCGCGCTGGGACCCGGCAGCAGAGGGTGCCGGACCGCCACCTGGTAGGTGTTGACGTGCACGGACAGTCGCGCCATCGCCAGCGCCCACAGGCCGGCGACACCGGCGGCGGCCAGCAGGACGACGGCCGCCGCCACCGCCGTCACACCGACGGCAGGCTCCGACGTCGCGGCCATCGACGTGCAGCCCACGGCACCCGCCAGCAATGCCGGGACCGCAAGGACCGGGACGAGTGCTGGCCAACCGCCGGCAACTCCACCCCTCCACTCCCGGCCGGCAGGCCCACCCCAGCCACCGGCCACGAGCCCGCCCCGGTTCGGCGCGGACCCGACCGGCAGGGTCGCCCGGGAGCCAGGCCGAGTCGGACCCGTCCGCGGTTCCCGGGAAAGCACGTGTTCGACCGGCGGGTACGGAGCGCTGAACGGCATCCGGGTCACGGCCGGCTCCGGCCAGGCGTGCGCCTGCGACGCCGTGGTGCGCCCGGATGTGCTGCCGAGCACGCCGTTCGCGCCGGCACCACGCATCCGCATCGACCTTCGGGGACGCGATCCGGTTCACGCCGCACGGCTGGACACCTCCAGGTCGAGCGACCGCCCGGTCAGCCGCCACAGCCGCTGCACCGCTGACGGGTTGGCGGCGAGCGGCGCCGGCACTGCGGGCAGGCTGCCCTCGTAGTAGCCGCCGTTCACGGGACTCTCCATGTACACCGCGTGCAACACCGCGTCGGCCCCGTCGGCCACCGGCGCGCCGCTGCGGCTGTACGTCGACATCAGTCGGGTGCGGACCACGCCGGGGTGGACACTGACGGCTGTCAGGTCCACACCGCCGTGCCGGGCCAGCCCCGTGGCGAGCATGGTCATGCCGAGCTTGCTCTGCGCGTAGGCGGGCACCGCCGCGTACCGGGCGGTGCGATTGAGGTCGGCCCAGTCGAGGTTGCCCATGCGATGCAGGCTCGACGACAGGTTCACCACCCGGGCGCCGGGGCGACGGGTGAGGGCCGGCGTCAGCAGCCGGGTCAGCAGATAGTGCGCACCATAGTTGACCTGCCAGGACATCTCGTTGCCGTCGACAGTCTCGGCACGCCGGGCACCGCCCACCAGGGCGGCGTTGTTGACCAGCAGATCCAGTCCGCCGGGGATGCGTGACACGACGTCGGCCAGGTCGCGGACCGTCGCCAGGTCGGCGAAGTCGGCGACCACCGTCTTCACCCGTGCCGGGTCGGTCCCGTCCCGAACGAGGCCGTCGAGGGCGTCGCTTGCGTCGACAGCGGTCCGCCCGTGCAGCAGCACATGCCAGCCGTCGACGGCCAGACGCCGGGCGACCTCCCGGCCGATGCCGGTGGTGGCCCCGGTGACGAGGGCGGTCCTGGTGGTCTCGGGCATGACAATTCCTCTCGGACGGGTAAGGGGCTCAACTGCTGGGGCGTTCGGCATGGCCGGCCTCCTCGCTGCTGCATCGTCGGGACATCTGGCTCCTCGCTCAGATCCGGCCGGTACGGCCCGGATGCGAGCGCATGGAGTCAGCGCGCTCGATCGCGGCGAGGCACGCGTCGGCCAACTCGTGGGCGGTCAGGTCGTACATGGCGTGCGGATCGATCCGTAGTGCGCTCAGGCTCCCGTCGCTGCGCATGGTGACCTCCACGTATCTGCGGGGGTCGGTGACAGTGAGGGCGCCGGCGACGGTGTCGTCGTACATGGGCTGCGTCCTTGGAATGGGGTGCACGCGGCGGGCCGGGACCGAACCGGTCACCGGCCCGCCGCGTGACGGAGGGGAAAACGGGGTCAGCGGCGTCCGTGACCGGGATGCGGAGGGCGGTCCTGCCCCGCCGCCGGGACCACACCGACCGCCCACCGAACCGGTGGAGGCGCGTACACGCCCGCGGGGATGCGCCACGTCGACCTGGCCACCGTCGTCCTTCTCCATGAGGCCGGGGTTCTTCCACCCCGGCTGGCACCAGCAGACGCCCTGCCGAGGGTCGGGCGCAACGATCTTCACGCGGCTTGTACGCCTGCTGCTCCCGTTTTCACGCCGACCTCACGCCCGACGCCCCAGAGCACCGCACGACTCTCGGTAGGCGTGAGGTCGGTCGCGGTGTCGGTATGGAACTCGCCGCAGACGCCGCACGGTCTGTGCGGGCCCGTGCGGTGACGTCCGCGAGATCCTGGCGCTCTCGTGACGAAATCACGACGCCGCCCAGGCGGACCGAGAGCCATACTGCGAAGATCCCACGGTGGACATGCTGCACGTGCGGGTCTTCTCGCCAGCCGAGGTAACGCCGCGCCTGACGCAGACCCTCGACGCCGACGACGGCGTCACCCATATCGCGGTACTGCCCGGGGCAGCGCGCTCTCCAGCCGGTGACGTCGTCCACTTCGACGTCGTCCGGGAGGGCGCCTCCGCAGTCCTCGACCGACTCCGCGGGCTCGGGCTGGACCGATCCGGCGCCATCGTCATCGAAAACGTCGAGGCCGCGCTCTCGGAATCGGCGCGCCGGGCCTCCCACCGTGTCCCCGGGCTCGGCGTCGACGCGGTCGTGTGGCACGAGATCGAGCAGAAGACCGGCGAGGAAACCCGACTGTCCGTCGCGTTCCTCGCCTTCATGATCCTGGCCACCGTCATCGCGAGCATCGGAGTGCTGCTCGACCAGCCGATCCTCATCGTCGGCTCGATGGTCGTCGGCCCGGAGTTCGGGCCCCTCGCCGCCCTGTGCGTCGGTCTCGTCCAACGCCGCTACCACCTCGTGCGCCGGTCGACGTGGGCACTGCTGGCCGGCTTCACCACCGCGATGGCGATAACGGTGCTGACCACCTGGCTGCTCACCAGCCTCGGCCTCATCGACAAGTCGATGCTCCTCGACGAACGCCCACTGACCGACTTCATCTGGCGCCCGGACGCCCTGTCCTGGGTCGTCGGCTTCCTCGCCGGCATCGCCGGGATGCTGTCACTGACCTCGGCCAAAGCCGGCACCCTGGTCGGCGTGCTGATCTCGGTGACGACCATCCCCGCCGCAGCCAACGCCGCCGTCGCGCTCGCCTACGGGGTCGGTCACGAAGCCGCCGGGTCCGCCCTCCAACTGCTGATCAATCTGGCCGCCATCGTCAGCGCCGGACTCCTCACGCTCCTGGTCCAGTACGTAGCCGGGCGACGCACGGCGCGCCGCCGCAACGAGCCGGCGACCGCACGCCACGGGTCACCGCCGACTACTGAGCCCCGTGCTCGGCGGTGAGGAGTGTGCTGGACGGAGGCAGCACACACACCCCGGCAAGGACCCCTGGTACGCGCGCCTGCCGCGGCTGGACCACGCGGACGTGGTGCGATGGGCGTGAGCGGCGCGCGCCCACGCCTCGCACCGGTTGCCGACGGCCGATCGGTGACCGGTGCGTCGGGTGCTCTCAGTTCGCCGGGATGCCGGCCCGGTGCGCCAACAGACCCTCTTCTCGCCGGCGTGTCGTCTCCTTGATGACCTTGGCGCCGGTCTCTGGCCCCCTGATCCCCCTGATCCTGGGCGGTGACCGTTGGCGAACCTGTCGGCGGCAGCGTCACCCATGTTGATCACGCGACGCCTGGCGTCGACCCCCCGGCACACCGTGGGTCCGTGCGCTGGTCGCCGATCGCCCAGCAGGCGCCACCTTGCCTTTGAGTGTTCGGTGAGAGTGTGGTTTTCCGCACCCTGGCCATTGAGGTCGGCCTGTTGGGGCCGGTGGTTGGCCTCATGGTCCGGGCCGTGGTGAGTTCATAGCGTTGTCGGCATGATCCGTTTGTGGCACGCGTCGATGCATGCTGGCCTGTTGGCACGGGAATCTGATCCGCCGCAGGGTGGACTGGTCGGTTTGGTGACTGGTCTGATGGAGCGGTTCGGCGCTCCGGGGGCGGGCTTGGCGGTCGCGTTGGAGAACCTGTTCCCGCCGATCCCGACCGAGGTCATCCTGCCGCTGGCCGGATTCACGGCCAGTCAGGGCAGGATGAGTCGCTTCGCCGCGGTCATCTGGACCACGATTGGTTCGGTGCTGGGGGCGGCGGTGCTGTACTGCCTCGGCGTCGCGCTCGGGCGGGACCGGGTCCGCGTAATCGCGGCTCGGTTGCCGCAACCGTACGGGTGGGGAACACGCGTCGGGGCGTACGGGCCGTCCGGGACCGACGATCCGGCCTCAGTCGTACGCAGCAGCGTGTACGGAATTCCGCGCCGGTCGGAGAATCGCCGATGACCCCGGGTGTGGTGAACCCCGCACCGACGGGGCACCGCCGACCGCATACCGTCCGTACGTCGTTCACCAGCCGGGTGGGCCGGTGGAGCGCGAACCATCCCTGGCTCGCGATCGCCGCCTGGCTGTGTTTCGTGCTGGCCAGCCTGGTCGGTGGCAGCCTGGTCGGCACGGTGCAGGCCACCGCGCAGGACAGCCTGCACGGAGAACTGGCCCGTGCGGACCGCATCGAGCGGGCCGGCGAGTTCCCGGAGGCTCCGGCAGCCGAGAGTGTCCTGATCACGGCGCGAACCGGCGAACTGGATCCCGAACGTGCGCAGGCTGTCGCGGTCGAGCTGTCGGCGCGGATGCGCGGGCTGCCCGAGGTGGCGAGGGTGGCTGATCCGGTTACCTCCCTCGATCGGGACGCCGTGCTGGTCGAGGTCGAGATGACCGGTTCGGCGAACGACGCGGACACGCGGGTAGGACCGCTGTTGGAGGTGACGACGCGGGCGCAGCAGGCGTATCCCGACCTGTGGGTGGAACAGGTGGGTTCGGCGTCCCTGGCTAAGGCGTTGACCGAGACGCTGGCGGCGGATTTCGTCAAGGCAGAGTTGATCAGCGTTCCGGTGGCGCTGGTGATCCTGCTGTTCAGCTTTGGTGCGTTGATCGCCGCCGGGGTGCCGGTCGTGCTGGCGTTGTCGGCCGTCGCCGGTGCCATGGGGCTGGCGCAGATCGCCTCGCATGTCTTCCCGGCCGGGGAACTGGTCAGCAGCATCATCCTGCTGATCGGCATGGCGGTCGGCGTCGACTACTCCCTGTTCTACCTGCGCCGTGAGCGGGAGGAACGCGCCCGCGGTCGTGACCATCGCAGCGCGGTCGAAGTCGCGGCCGCCACCTCGGGGCACGCGGTGATGGTCTCCGGCGTCGCCGTCATGGTCGCCATGGCCAGCCTGTTCCTGGTCGGCGACAACACGTTCAGTTCGATGGCAACCGGCTCGATCCTGGTCGTCGGGGTCGCGGTGATCGGGTCTCTCACCGTGCTACCCGCGATCCTGGTCACCCTCGGACGTTGGGTGGATCGACCACGAGTGCCCCTCCTCGGTCGGCGAATCCAGCGGGCGGAACGCAGCCGCTTCTGGGCGGCGGTGCTGCGGCCGGCCTTGCGGGCACCGCTCGTGACGTTCGTGCTCTCCGCCGGAGTACTGGTCGTCGTCGCCGTCCCCGCGTTGCAGATGAATCTCAAGCGGCCGACCGTCACCGACCTGCCCCGCTCGATCCCGATCCTGCGCAGCTACGACCGCTTGGCCGAGGCGTTCCCGAGCAACGACCTGGGCAGCGGCCACGTCGTCGCGATCCGCACCGAGGCCGCCGCCCGACCCTCGGTGGAGCGGGAGATCTCCGAGCTTTCCAGCCGGATCACCGGGGATAGTCGGTTCGCACAGGACCGTCCCCCGACCGTGCGCCGATCCGCCGACGGCACTGTCTTCCTGGCCACCGTCCACGTGGCGGGCACCAGCGACAGCAGCGAGGCGACCCAGTCGCTGCGACGGCTGCGCACCGAACTGCTGCCGCAGACGGTCGGCACGGTCCCAGACACGGAGTGGGCGGTGGCCGGCCGTACCGCGAGCGACGCCGACTTCCGCGACCAGATGGCGGCGGCACTCCCGCCGGTTGTCGCGTTCGTGTTCGGCATGACATTCCTGATCATGCTCGTCACGTTCCGGTCGGTGGTGGTGGCGTTGACGTCGATCCTGCTCAACACGATCTCCGTAGCCGCCTCGTACGGACTGTTGGTGCTGGTGTTCCAGCACACCTGGGCGGAAGACCTGCTCGGGTTCACCTCCAACGGTGCGGTCGTGTCGTGGCTGCCGTTGATGCTGTTCGTCATCCTCTTCGGGCTCTCGATGGACTACCACGTGTTCGTCGTGAGCCGCATCCGCGAGGCGGTCCAGCGGGGCGTACCGACCCGGCAGGCGATCGAGCAGGGAATCGTCTCGTCAGCGTCGACGGTCAGCAGCGCCGCGATCATCATGGTCGCCGTCTTCTGCATCTTCGCCACCCTGTCGATCGTCGAGTTCAAACAACTCGGCGTGGGGCTCGCCGCCGCGATCCTGATCGACGCCACGGTCATCCGCGCGGTCGTCCTGCCGTCCCTCATGCGGCTGCTCGGCGAAGCGAACTGGTGGGCCCCGCGATTCCTCGCCGGCCGCCGTCCGGCCCACGTCACCCGACACGACAGCGACCCCGACTCCGACACGCAGGTCATCCTGATGACCGGCGACCGATAGCCAGGCGGGGTGGACAGCCGGACACCCACACGGTGTTCGCGACCCAGGCCGCCATCTTCCCGAACGACATGGATCTGAAATGTCACGAGCAATGGAGAGGAGGGCGTGCTGGCAGAAGGCGCCGACGTCGGACCTGCACACACCGAACCGAAAGGAGGACGGGCACACGCACCCGAAAGGGCGCGGCGGCCCTGACCACGAATGACCACTTGGGACCCCACAGCGGCAGGCGTGCTCCGACTGCCCTCCGGCCGGCTCGTCCGCGGCCGGGCACTCAGACGCCCGCTCCCGCAGGGCATGCAGCCCACTTTCGCGCTCTACCTTCTCGGCCGCCAGCCGACGCCCGTGGCGTGGGAGCATCGATGGCTGCGCTGGCCCGACTTCCGGCTGCCAGCCGACCGTGCGACAACCGCCGACGCGCTGCACGAGGCATGGACCCGCGCCGAATACGATCGCGTCGAGATCGCCTGCGGGGGCGGAAAGGGACGCACCGGCACCGCCCTCGCCTGCCTCGCCGTGATCGACGGAGTACCCAACGACCAGGCAGTCGCCTACGTCCGGCAGCACTACGCTCCGGGTGCCGTCGAGACCCCCTGGCAGCGCCGCTTCGTCTCCCGGTTCCGATAGCCACTCACGAGAACTGGTTCTGGCTCCGGCCCGCGTGTTTGGCTCCGGCCCGCGCGGGTCAGCCAGCCGGCGCCAGGCGACCCGTCCGACCAGGGCCTGTCCTGCCGATCTTGAATCGACTGGTCGGGGGACGCACCGAGGGGATTATCAGGCGTGACCGGTGCTGACGTGGTGCTGAGAGCCGAGGAGTTGCGGCGGAGCACCCTGCCCCGGCCCGCTGACGACCTGGCGGCAATCTGCTCAGTCCGACCTCTTCGATCAGCGGCCCGTCCAGCAGCTGAGCTCCATGCCATCCTCGACCGGGAAGTCGATGCTGACGTAGCCGTTGCCCGGGTCTCGGACGTAGGTCACGTAGTCGCTCATCGACCCGAACGTGGAGTCGTCGCCGACGACCAGGGCGCCCGTGGCGAGCCGGTCCTCGATCAGGCGCAGGACGGGCAGGCACATCTCCTTCCAGCCGTCGAGCAGCGCCAGGCCGATCGGGCCGCCGACCGCGCCGAGGGTGGTCAGCGCGTCTCCCTCGAGCACTGTCACGAGGTCGCTGAACCCGGCCGCCTCGATAGTGGCGCGGGCCGCCTTGACCTTGGTCGCGCTGAGCTCGGTCGTGGTGACGTGCCCGATCCCGTTGTCGCGCACGGCTGCGGCGAGGTAGAGCGTCGAGATTCCGTACGAGGTGCCGAACTCGACCACCGTCTGCGGTCGGGCCGCGCGGACCAGGGCGTAGAGCAGGTCGCCGCCGCGAGCCGAGATCGGCATGTAGACGTCTTCGAGTAGGTCGGAGCGTTCCTGGGGGGTGACCGTGGGTGCGGGTCGGCCCGGCGAGCGCTCATCGTCGCGCTCGGCCTCGGTGAACAGCCGGGTGATCAGGTCGCGGACGGCGGGGTCGTGCAGTGTCGTCGTCATGAAAGGTAGAGTAGACGCAACGTTGCGTCTAGTAAAGACTCGGATCTTGTAACGTCTCGGAAGACTTGGACTCCTCACGGGAAAGACGTCTCACAGGAAGGAGCGCCTGATGCATCGCGGCAACCGGCACGGCCGGAGCGAGGCGGCCCGCGAGGCCGTGCTCCAGGCGGCGGACGACCTCGTCGCCGAGATCGGCTACGCCAAGGTCACCATCGAGGGCATCGCATCCCGGGCCGGCGTCGCCAAGCAGACGATCTACCGGTGGTGGCGTTCCAAGACCGACATCCTGATCGACGCATTCACCGCCGACAGCGCCCAGGAGCTCACGCTGCCCGACACCGGCGCCTTCCGCACCGACCTGCGCGCCCACCTCGACGAGCTGGTCCGCTTCCTCGAGGTGTCCGACTCGGGCGCGGCGTTCCGGGCCCTGGTCGGTCAAGCCCAGCATGATCCGGAGCTGGCCGCCCGGCTGCGCGCGGAGGTTCTGCCGCAGCTGCGCGCCCGCGACCGAGTGCCGTTCGACCGGGCAGCGGCACGGGGCGAACTGCACGCCGACGCCGACGTCGACCTCCTCATCGACCAGGCGATCGGGCCGATCCACTTCCGGGTGCTCGTGACGGGTGAACCTGTGACACCCGCACTGCTGGACGCGCTGGTCACCAGGGCGGGCCAGGGACAGCCAGGGGCACCACCCGGCCAGGAACCGTCACCTCTGGGGACACTCTGACCAGTCCGCCAACCGCCCATCCGACTGTCACAGATGTCCGGACGCTTACGCACGGCCGAGTCCCACCGCACTGAGGCCCGCTCGACGGCATCACGGTGCGCCTCGAGTATGAGCCTGAAGGCGCCGCACTTCACTCGGCATGTGCGGACGCCGCCCTACCGCCTTCGCAGGGCGCCGACGACGCTGACACCTGACCCAGCACTTCGAGCTGATCTCGGCGGCGCTCGAGGCGGGCAAGATGGTCTACAGCGAGTGGCCGCTCGCCAACGGCCTGGCCGAGGCCGAGCGCCTCGCCGAGCTGGCCCTCGGGGCCGGCGTCCGTACCGTGGTCGGGCTTCAGGGACGCTACGCCCCCGAGGTCCAGTACGCCCGTGACCTGATCCGGGACGGATACGTCGGCGAGGTGCTCGGCACCACCCTGGTCGGCTCCGGCATGGTGTGGGGCGGAGTGGCCAACCGCAGCCAGGCCTACTGGTTCGACAACACCAACGGCGCCAGCCCGCTCACCTCGGCCACGCTGCACGCCCTCGACCCGGTGCACTTCGTCCTCGGCGAGTTCGACAAGGTCGCGGCCAACCTCGTGGTGGCGCGCAAGGAGACGACGATCGCCGAGGACGGCACCCGGATCCCCGTCACGGTGGCCGATCAGGTCGCCCTGATCGGCACGCTCACCTCCGGCGCGGCCGTCTCGGTCTTCTACCGAGGCGGCGCATCGCGCGGCGAGAACCTCCGGTGGGAGATCAACGGCAGCGACGGCGACCTCGTCCTGACCTCGGACTGGGGCAACATGCAGGTCGCCCAGCTCACCCTCGCCGGTGGCCGCGGCGCGGACGCCACCGCCACCACCATCGAAGTCCCCGCGTCCTACTCGGACGGGATCCCCGCGGATCTGGCCGGGACCCCTGCCGCAAGCGTCGCGCGGCTCTACGCGCAGTTGGCCCGCGACCTGGCCGACGACGCCCACACCGTGCCCGACTTCGCACACGCCCTCAACCCGCACCGCCTCATCGACGCCGCCGAGCGCTCGTCGGCCACCGGCATCGCTCAATCCCTGTAAAGACCAACCGTCGGCCGGCGCCCCGGGGCGCCGGC
The DNA here is from genome assembly GCF_029581275.1 of Micromonospora sp. WMMD1155. Classification (NCBI taxonomy): domain Bacteria; kingdom Bacillati; phylum Actinomycetota; class Actinomycetes; order Micromonosporales; family Micromonosporaceae; genus Micromonospora; species Micromonospora sp. WMMD1155. The sequence continues at coordinate 5,211,341 of NZ_CP120742.1, read as the reverse complement.
CGCCTCCAAATCTGGAGCCAATGACATGAGAGCGATCGGACTGCTACGGCACGGCGGACCGGACGTACTGGAGGTCGTCGGACGGCCCACCCCGCACGCTGGACCGGGCGAGGTCCGGATCCGGGTACGCGCCGCGGCCGTCAACCCCACCGACACCCTGATCCGGGCCGGCGTCACGCCCATCCGGCAACGCGGAAACGAGCCGGTCATCCCGGCCTGGGCGTGGCCGGCACCATCGACCAGATCAGTCCCGGCACCGACACCCGCCTCGCCATCGGCGACCGGGTGATGGCGATGGTCAACCCCACCCGCCCGGCCGGCGGCGGCTATGCCGAGTGGGTCGTACTTCCCGAGTCGGTCGTCCCGGCACCGGTCGGGGCGAGTCACGCCGAGGCGAGCACCCTCCCGATGAACGGGCTCACCGCCCTGCACGCCCTTGACCAGCTGCGACTGCCCCCGGGCAGCACGCTCGCCGTCACCGGCGCGGCCGGGGCGGTCGGCGGCTACGCCGTACAACTGAATACTGCGGCGTCACGGCAGCATCGTCGACGACGACGCCCGCAGCCTTGGCGCCGGCCTTCGCGGCGGCCGCCCCGACGTCATCGATCGACGCGGCAGCGGCCCGGGCCAGCACCGCCACGTCATCCAGCAGGGCTACGAGTCCACCGGCCAAGGCAGGGGTCCTTCCAGGGTTGCGCAGAGTTCGAACCGGCCCATTCTCGCCCAGGTCCCCGTGCGAGGCACGCCACCGCCCGGTCGCATATCGGGCCGAAGCTCGAGGTGAGCGGGTAACGTGCCCGGCCGACGACCCGCCACCACCGCGCCCGGGTCATCACCTGGCGCCAGCTCATGCCTGGCAGACGACATGGAGCGGTGTCGACTACATCGCAGAGCCGGAGAGCACTGCGCAGGAAACAGGACGCCGCAGCGACTCTGATCTGGGAAGACGTAAGCCGCAGGTAGGGGTGGGTGGAGTTTGGGCGCCGTTCGATGCTGTTGGCTGCAATTCAAGGGCTGTTCAGGGCACCCCGCTCCTGCCAACCTGCTCCCCAACCGGCTCGCACCGGGCCGCCGAAGCCGATCGAGCGCTTCGCACGGCGCACTGGTCACGCTCGGACTGGTCTCATGTTCCGACTGCCCGGCGCTCCTCGGGCGGGCGCGCCGGGCCCACCGCTGGTCCGGCGGTGGTTGGTTGAGTTGAGCGCCGGGATTGGCGACATCAGCCAGATTGATCCGGTGGGTCAATTGGTTCGATGAGGTTCCATGCGTCGTACATCTGGCCGGACGGGAAGAGGCTGTCGAGATAGCGGCTCGCGGGGCCATGTCGATCGTCTTCGGGCAACCAGACCGACTCACACTCGGCACACAGGAGGAACGACCATCCGTCGCTTCGGACTCGGTACCAGATCTGCCAGTCCTGTCCACAGGCGGGACAGGCCAGACGTTGGCTCTCGTGACTCATGGCACCGACTTGGGGTCGCGTCGGCATTTCGCCGGGTTGGCGATGGGATACGCGGTGACAACTCGATCGATGTCCCTGACCACTAGGCAGATATGCCGTTCGCCGGCGGTGCCGATCTGTCGTCCCATGGAGATCGCCCACCACGAATCGCCTCGGTCATCAATTTCGATCAACATGTTGCCGTCACGTCTATTCCATGCCTCGTCTACGATTTTGAGGATCTCACTAGGCTCGGCCAGGAACACCGTGTGGAACGACTTCGCGGGATTGGGATAAGCGTGGTCGAGCACATGGAGGATGTAATGGCCGTGCTTGCTGCCCGGCCCGTAGTTCAGCCCTGCTGGCGTCCGGTACCAGTTTGCACCGAGGTCCGTCAGTCGCAAGAAGCAGCTGTCGTTCTGTACAAGGACGGGTGCCAGGTTCGCGCCGGTGTGATGGGCGTCGTCGGCGGCGGTGAAGTTGTGGACAAGGGCCTTTGTCGCCCGAGGCGCGACCCTGTCCGCCTGAACCCAGCTGCCGGAGCTTGTGCGTAGCCACTGGCCCGCAGGCAGTTCAGCGGTGGCGGCTCGCGGCTGATGATCCGGCATCCAGAACGGGCGGGTGTCAGCAGCGATGATTCGACTTGGCCGGTCGTTGTCGAGTTGTCCGAATCCACCGGAGGCGGCGTTGACCTCGGGACCGCTGCAACCTCGGATCCAATTGAGCATCATCAGACGCACGCGGGCTTGGTTGGTCTCCCACAGGCCCGTCTCCGCACGCTTGGCGTTCTGGGTCGCGATGTACAGCGCTCTGATGTTCCGGAAGCCAACGTCGACCAACTTACCGATACCCATGATGACCAGGGCCTCCAGCGCCGCCTGGCCAAGGTTGAGCAGGGTGCCGGCGAGTGACTGATCGCCATTGATGAGACGGTGGAGGTTGAGGCCGACGTCGGCCAGGGTGAGAAGCGTTCCCGCCACCGCTCCGCAGACGAGCGTGGCCAGGCATGCGCCAGCGGCGATGATCCCGAGCGGGACGAGAGTCGCGGTCAGACCCTTGATCGACTCCGTGAGGAAGAACAGCGGCTCCATCGCCCCGAAGTTGGGGTTGTGTACCCGGTCGAGGCAGTTGTCGTAAAGCCGACTACCCTCCGGATGCACACCGCAGAGGGACTCGTTGGTGTAACCGCGGGTGGCCAGTTCGACCGGATCAGCGATGACATTCCGTGCGCAGTTCCGAAACCACGACCCTTCCTCGTCACGCAGTAGACGCTCGATCGTCAGGGCCGGCCCGGAGGCCCAGGCCGTGTGGCAATGCGCGATCTCGGCATGCTTCTCCCTGTCATACGCGTCGTAAGCCTCGCGGGCAGCGGCTACCGCGGCTTCGGCATCCATGCCGGCCCTGACCGCTGACGCGTAGGCGCGAGTGGCTGCGGCGTTCGCCTCCGCGGCGTACTTGACGGCGGTGTGATGCGAGGTGATCGCCCAGGTGGCAGACCGGATGGCGCTTCGGGCGGAGGAGTTGGCCCTGGTGGCCGCGTCCTTGGCGGTGGCGACGGCGGTGGCGGCCTTCTCCACTGACTGCGCCGCCTGGTTGGCATAGCCGTTTGCTCGGGTGGCGTATTCGGCGGCTCTGGTTGCCGAGGCGATCGCCCGGTTGGCGTACTCTGCGGCCTTTTCGGCGTCGCCACGCGCCTGCGCTGCTGATGCCTGTGCTTCAAAGGCGTTCTGTACGGCGGTTTCGGCGATCTGGTTGATTTGTTCGACGAGTCCGCCGGCCACCGCGACGTGCACCGCGCTGTCGTGGTCTCGTTCCGCAGCGAGGTACTGGCCGGTGCTGAGGAACTGCCGCAGTCCCGGCGGCGGCCCATCCAAGGCGATCTGGGCGGCAGCCTTGATCTCCGGCCCGCTGGCAGGGTGAGCGAGGATGTTGTTGACGCGTACCCGTTCGCCGATCGCAGCAGCGGTGTACTGGCCGGTGTCGAGAAAGTCCCGCAGAGCGGGCAGGGTCTCGGCGTCCAACGCCTCCTGTGCCCGTTGCATCAGAACCACGTCGCCGGTCCCGCGGGCCGACTCGAGGATCTGGTTGACCGCCGTCCGGTCTCGGGCGTAACGGCCGGGGTAGTTCTGGGTGCGCAGGAACTGCGTCACCGTCGCGTCACTTCCCGCCAACGCGGTGAGTGCCGCTGCCGAGAGCGCCGCGTTGTCGCTGACCGCGAGATTCATCACGACTTGGCGGTCATCCCTGCCGGCGGCTCTCGTGATGGTGGTGCGAACGAACTCAAGCACCTGCTCGTCGCTGCTCTCGAGGGCCGCTAAGGCGGCCTCCCGGGTCCAGGTACCCCTGGCACTGGCCAAGGCGAGCGCGACTCGGCGCCCGGCAGTCGCCGCCACTTCAGGAGGTGTAGCCGGGTTCTGCGCCTCTGCGATCAGTCGGTTGGTCTCCGCGTCGCGCTGGGCCGCCTGCTCGACATCCCAGTCGATCGCGCGTTGCTGGTTCTCGTACTCCGCATTGGCAGCTCTCGCGAACTCCAGCCCCTGACCGCTCGCCACCGCGAGCCGTTCGGCATCAGCCTCCCGGGCCGCCTCGAACACAGTGAATGCGTGGATGCTGGTGTCCACCGCAGCCTGTGCCGCTGCGGTCGCGGCGATGGCGTATTCGGTGGCCCGGCGTGCTGCTTCGGCGGCCTCACCGGCGTGTTCGGCCGCCTCGATCGCAGCCCTGGCGGCGGCTCGGGCGTTCCCTGCCGCCTGACGGGCCGCGTCCCTCGCCGCGAACGTGGAACTGATCGCGACCCTGAGGTACCTCTCGGCCGCTTGCGCCGCACGCGCCGCACGATCGGCGTTGGCCCGTGCCCGCTGTGCCGCCGCGATCGCGGCGGACGCGTCCGCGCCTGCACTGCCCGCGTGCCGAGCGGCCTCGTCGTTGGCGTCGGCGGCCTGTCGAGCGTGGTTGGCTGCCGACTTCGCGGCCTCGATTGCAGCCAGGCCCTGCTCGATCGCCTGGCCCGCTTCGTGAGCCTTGTCCGCGAGGCTGTCGGCCTCCTGCGCGATCCGATTCGCCGTGTCTGCGGCTCGTCGTGCGTCCGCAGCCTTCGTCTCGTCCCGCGCTGCATCGGCGGCTGATCTGTATGCCCTCGCAGCCGCCTGACCAGCACGGGACGCCGCCGACGCGGCTCGGGACGCAGCCGAGGCGGCGGCACGGGCAGCCCTGCTCGCCGCAGCCGCAGCCTGCACCGCCACCTTCGCCGCCTGTGCCGCCTTCTCCGCGGCCACCGCAGCGCGCTTCGCGTGCGCTGCCGCCTGCGTCATGTTGTTCCGAGCAGCCGCCGTCGCCTGGGCGGCCTCGCCAGCCGCTCGACGGGCCGCATCGGCGGCAGCCTTCGCCCGTGCCGCCTCCTGATTGGCATGTTGGGTTTCCTGTGCGGCGAGTTCTCCGGCGGCCTGGGCCTGGGCAACAAGCCCGACCAATGTCCCGGTTTCCTCGTCGCGCGCCGACGCGACCGCCCAGCCGTACTCCAGGAACGCTTCCAGGGCCTCCGGAGTGCCGTGGTCCAAGGCCCGCTGCGCGGCGGATTGGACCTGTGGTCCGCCGGTGGACATTGCCTGGTTGACCCGCAGCCGTTGGTCGGTCAGCCACTGCACCTGCCAGCCGGAGTTGAGAAAGTCCCGCAGCACGGTCGGGTCCTCGGAGTCCAGTGCCTGCTGGGCCACCTGGCGAAGTTGAGGCCCGGCGTCGACCATCATTCGATTGACCGACACCCGTAGGTCAATGTTCGACGGCCCCTGCCATCCCTCAGCCAGGAAGGTCGTGATCGCCGCCGGATTACCAGCCTCGGCCGCGACCAGCGCCTGATTCGCCGCATCCCGCACGGACGGGCCGGCCTCTCCGATGACACCGGCGATCGCGTCCCGCTCATCAGTTGCCTGGGCCGACTGCCAGCCGTCGTCGAGGAAGTCGCGAATTTGGTCGTCGGAGCCAACGAGCGCAGTTTCGGCGGCCAATCGCACCTGGGCGCCGCCGGATCGCCATGCGGCGACCACCATCGACCGATTGGGACTGGTTGGCTCCTCTTCGGCCGCAGCGGTCGCCGGGGTGGCCTGCAGGAGTCCTGCTAGCACTGTCACCGCGGTGAGCATGGCGATCGGAGCACGCCTACCGACGTGTCGGAGTCGCCGGCCCAGGAACACCTCAGATGGCAACTTCACTGCGACTCCGATCCCCGTGGGCAAGTGTCTCGATGCGGCTGAGGCCGCGGTTCGGCAGCGTCGATTCGGCAGTGAGGGCCCTAGTGGACCTTCGTGGCGTGCGGTCATGGAGGAAGGAATGCGAGAAGTGGCTTAGCCAGCCGCCGTCATCCACTGCAATACGGCGTGCCGGAGCCACGAGGAGGCCTTGACGGGCCCGGGTACCACGATGGGGGACCGACGACCGTAGTCACGCGCCAGCATCAATGGGAATCCATTGACGTTCGTCGCCTGATCTTCTCGGCAGTCGGATAGCTGCAGCAGTCGATGACTGACCCACCCGGGCGTATCGTCAGGAACGTTGGCGACCGTTGCGGCACAGGCGTCGATCGACGCGGCCTGCATGGAGAACGCCATGAGCAGACCCTGCGCACCGAATAAAGTGGGCCATGTGATTTCCCCCGTCAGGAATCATCGCCACGAACGACAGGCCACCCGTCCGGCACGATAGGCATTGACCTGCTGTTATCATAGTTTTCGGCCGTCCTGCGACCGAGGAGCGCCCCCAGCGTAGGTGAACATGCTCGTGGGACGCAACCGTTCCCTACAGTCAAGAAATTGACGTCGGTAACCCCCGCCTTGGCCTTGACCACCCTCTGCCGGATGCGCGCGGGATCGACACAGCACGATGGCCGGTCGGCGGGACATCTGCACCACGGCTGTTCACCGGGCCGTTCGCCGGGAGCGAGGACTACCCTTGTCCACATCGATCCCAAACCACGGCCGCGTTGTCTGAAAATCCCGCGTTCGTGTAGAAAACCCCCACTTGGGATGGATCGAAAGATGCCAGGAGCAAAGCCGTATCCGCGGGAGTTGCGGGAGCGGCGGTGCGGGCGAAGGAGGAGCAGGAGGGGTACGTCTCGCACTCGATCCGCTCGTGCCACACCTTGAGCGGAGCGTTGCACTGGCGACGCTCGCCTTCCCAAGCCTGGACGTGATCCCATCGCCTGGCGGACGTTGCCCGTCGCCGGGGAGGTGCTGCGCCTGGACGACTACCGCCTTACCACGACGGAGTGGGTGACGAGCTTCCCGCACAGGGCAGGCTTCGAGGTGTCCGCTGTCCAGCCTGGCCACCCTCGACATTCAAGTGATGGAGCCGGAGCAAAGAACCCCGGGGCCGCTGAAGGTGGGCAAGCATGATGTCCGTCGAGGCATTGGGCCAGGGCCGGCCGAAACGATTGCTTGGAGCAGGCCGCCCACTCCGCGCGGGCCTGGCCCGATGCGGCCTTTTCCTAACTGGGCGGCCCCGTCGAACACGCCTCCCTCCCGACGCAGTCGCGCCATTCGACGGAGCAGCGACATCTTGCGCGCTTGACATATTGACTGCACTAATCTTGACGCCTTTTGACGCGGAGAGTTACCTTCCGTGAGCCAACCTCATCTCAGGAGGCTCGCTTCATACACGGGGGAGTTTGCGTAGCCATGGTCGGATTACGGCGATGGGCGGCAATTGCTGCCGCCACAACGGTCTCAGCTTCAGTCTGCATCTTCGGCACAGGCGGGTCGGCCACTGCTGCTGCCCTGCCCGCACCGTCTCTCGTGGACGACTCGCTTTATCCCGGCGCCGACGAGATCCTCGCCGAGCAGAACGTCCGACTGATCGCCGGCGACGGCCATATCATTCTGGCCGACTGTGCGAGCCCGCCGACAGGCGACATCGGCCTGCTGAAGATCTATACCACCGACGAGACGATCGGCGCCGACGGAATCGGCCGGGCCTGCTTCAAGGTCACCGCGACGGGTGGCTGGCTCACCCTCGCGGTGCCCGGCGTATACGAGATCCGCGGCGACGGCCAACGACCCAACACCGGTCACGAGATGACCGCCGATCTGGTCGCGGATGACGGCGAGGAGATCTCCGTCGAGGTTGATCCGGACGGTTCCACCCAGGTCGGCCTGGGCGCCGACCCGGAAGCGTCACCGACGATGCTGGTGCAACTTCGCGCCGGCGACGGCATGGCACCGGTGAGCGGCGCCCAAGCCGCCGTCGGAAAGATCACGACTCTCGATCGGCAATGCACCGCTACCCTCGTCTCGCCCCGCTGGTTGCTGACCGCCGCGAGCTGCTTCGCCGACAACCCGGTCGCGCCGGTCGTGAACGAAGCGAAGGCACCTGAAGGAAGCCGGGCGGTGTTGCCCGGCAAGGGCGTCGTCGCCGTCGACTGGGTCAGCCCCCAACCCGGCCGCGACGTGGCTTTGGCCCGCCTGGTCACCGCCGTGGACGGCGTGACTCCATTGACAGTCGCCACCGTGCCTGCGATCCCGGGTGTATCAGTGCCGGCGGTCGGCTTCGGGCAGACCGCGACCGATCGACTGACGGACACACAGCGCATCGCGAACGTCACGTTCTCCGCGACCACCGCAACCACGCTGTCCGCACCCACCGGTCCGCAGATCTGCCAGGGCATGGCCGGCGCACCGGTCCTGGTCGGCGGCAAGGTCGCCGCAGTGCTCAGCCAGGCCGGCCAGGAGGGCTGTCTAGACGTCACTGGCGCCGGCTCCGCAGTCACCGGCGCCCGGGTCGATGACCTGCCCACCTGGGTCAGCGCCATCACCACCACCTACCCTGGTGCGGCGCACACCTGGACGCTGACCGATATGCCGGCTGACGCCACCAACGGCACCCAAGTCCTGACCGTCGGCGACAGCGTCCACAACGGCACTCCGATGCCGCTGACCGCGACCGCCGGCGCCACGTGGACGACCGGCGACTCGACGACCCCCGCCGTCGCCCTCGACGGCGTCTCCGGCTCGTTGGCCTCCACACAGCCCGCGGTGTCGAAGCTGGCGAGCTTCACCCTCAGCATGCGGGTGAAGCTCGATGCCTTCGGGGGCACGGTCATCTCCCAGGACAGCGGCTATGCCAACCACCCCGCCTACCGGCTGTGGCCGGAAGCCAGCGACCGGTCGTGGCGGTTCTCCGTACTCGACGGCATCCTGACTAGGAACGGCCCGCCCACCTGGAGCACGGTGAGCACGGCACCGGAGACCTCCCGGCTCGGCACGTGGACCCATATCGCGGTGCACTACGAACGCGCCACCCGGCGGTTGCTCCTGAAGATCGACGGTGTCCCGGCTGCCAGCGCTACCTATTCCGCCGAACCCAGCCCCAAGAACCCCTACCCGCCGGACGCCAACGGCAGCTTCCGCGTCGGCGCGGTCAAGAACAACGGCGTCGTCGGAGGCTTCCTCGACGGCACCATCTCCGCCGTACAGACCTCGACGAACGCGGTCATGCCAGCGGGCCCGGCGATCGACTGCGATCCGCAGGTCACGCTCTACGGTGTCAACGCCGACAACCGGCTGACCTATACGCTGATCGAGCCTTACACCCGGACGGTCGTCCGGCGCCTGACATCGAACGCGCCCCTCGGCTTCGCGCCGCTCGCGATCGCCACTCTCAACGACAACACGGTGCTGATGACCAGCCCAGCCGGCCCGCTCTACCGGGTGGACATCACCAACAACACCACCGGACTCACCTTCGGCGCTCCGGTGGCAATCGGCTCCCGCTGGACGGGCTTCACCCAGCTCACCTACCACGGCTCCTACCTGCACGGGGTGACCGCCGCCGGATCTCTGCAGCGTTACACGATCTACCCGGACAAGCCCGTGAGCGGCGACATCACCGGTTCGATGACGATCGGCACCGGCTTCACGCTGAACACCCTCGCCGCCAGCGCCAACCAGCACATCATCGGAACGAAGACCACGGACGGCACGCTGCACAATTACCTGATCAATGGCGTCAACTCGTTCTACGATTGGCCGCTCGGTCACACGTGGTCGAACCTGAGCCACCTGCTTTCACCCGGCAGTGGCCTCTACTACGCCCGGGACAAGGACACCGGCAAGGTGACCGTCTACTTCGACAAGAACCCAGAGAACGATTCCGGCAGCGACATCACCGAGCTCGGACCGCTCGTCGACCCGGTCGGCTGGACGCAGACGAAATTGTCCGCTGCCCCCGGCTGCGGCCGACCCATGCAACTGCCGGAGTAGTCAATGAGGCTGCCGAGTTAAGCGCGAGCAGGGGGACGCGGGCGAGCGCGCATCCCCCTGCTCCTGTCCCGACCCAGCGGTGGTCACCGCCTGGATCGCCCAAACCCAGGCCGAACGCGCCCGCGCGGAAGGCCGAACTACGCGCCATCGCGGGTTCCATCCCGCGCCGGATGAGCCGAGCAGAGATCACCGCCCTGGTGACCGCACTCGGCGACATCACCACCGTGCTCCGTGACGCCGATCCGGCCGACAAGGCCGAGGTCTACCGGCAACTCGGTCTCCGGCTGAACTACCAGGCTGAAACGCAAACGGTGCGCGCTGCAGTCGATCTCAGCGCGCACCGTGGGGCAATGGTTTGTGTCCGAGGGGGGATTCGAACTCTTGCACGTATCATCGGTGCTCCATTTCGGGTGCACATGATCATAGATCACGGCACGTTCAGAGTTGGCTCAACCTCGCGCGCCTATTACCGGGCGTGAGCATGAATCGAAGTCGGGCCGCGTATGGTCCAACCTTGCCAGCCAGCTGGCTGGGTTATCGACTGACCGAAATGAACGTGCAGGCATCAAGCTTGAGCCCCACCGCAGGGGTCCTGGTGAGTTTCAGTCGACCGGCGTTGACGGCAAACCGTGCCGCTCGCGTTCTTCGGTGGCGAGCGCACCAGGTTCACCGCCTTTGTCGAACTCTAAATCTGACCACAACCGCGCACAGCGCCAGAGCATCCGGCACCGACCAACGCGATGCAACGAGGTGTTCCCGCAACGCGCAGATCTGCGCTCGCACCGCCAGGGCGAGGGTCTGGATCTGGATGAGTCGCCAGACCGCTGCGGTGTCGGAGCTGAGGTAGACGGCCACGGCCGTCAGATCCGCCTCTCCTGCCGTCGCACGTCGCTGACGCTGAACAGGAACGGCAGGTTCCCGGAGCAACTCTCCCCGACGGCACCAACTGGTCCATGTCCGAGGCGAACAACCGCAGATAAGGATTCTGAGTAAGTGCCGCGCTTTACGGTCACGTCGTCGAGCAGATCCACCGCTTCTACGGCCACACCGCGAGCCTGCCTGCCGAGCCCAGCGCGGCCTGAGGCCCGGCCCTTGAGGACCGACGTTCGGAAAGTCACGTTAGGCGGGGTCACGCGGTCATCAAGGCCCGCCGGAATTTTCCGGACCGAGAGCAACGCCAGCGCTGGTCAAGGACGTAACGGAGATCCAAGTACCCGGACGTTCGTACGGTGCCCGGATCAGGCTGGCGTTGCTCCTGGCCGGAAGCTACCGGCGGGCCGACTACCGGTCGCGGGTCGGCGGGAGGCCTCCGCCCGGGCAGGTGACCTTCCGGCCACGTCTCAACGTCGGGATGGACTCGGGACCTCATTCGGAGGAGCGGGCGTTCACTGGCCGCGCCGGCGGCCGCCCCAGCCGGCAAGGAGGAGACCGACGATACCCAGGACCACATGGCCAGCCAGTTGAGTGCCGAAGCCGCCGGGTGCCCAGCCGAGCAAGCCGGCGTTGTCGTGGTCCACGAGTTGGCGAACTGTGCCTTGAGCTCCGTAGACCAGCAGAATCATGCCGATGACCAGCGTGGTTGTTCTCATGGCAGAGCCCTCCCCTGCATTTGGTACGATTGAACCAAATCTTGATGGTGCGATCGTACCAAATTGATGGGAGCGTCGAATGCCTCGCCAGGTCGACCATGAGGCACGGCGCCGCCACATCGCTGCTGCGGTATGGCGGCTGGCCGCGTCTGGAGGGCTCGAAGATGCGACGATCCGGCGCGTCGCGGCGGAGGCGGGAGTGCCCGCCCGGCAGGTGCAGTACTACTTCGGCACCCGCGAGGACCTGCTACTCGGCGCTCTCGAGCTCCTCAACCGCGACGGTGAGGCGGAAGCTCAGGAACGAGTCGCCGCACTGGGCCCCCAGCCGGAGCCTCGTAGTGTGTTGCGCAGCGTCCTGCTCGAACTTCTCCCGCTGGACGAGAGCCGCCGACAACGGCATCTGGTGCACATGGCGTACTTCGTTCGGCTCATGACCGTGGACGCACTACGCGATCGGATCCGCGATGCGCCGCCGAAGCTGGAGGACCTGATCGCCATGCTCCTGCCGGAGGGACGGCGCGACGAAGCGGACTTCCTGCTGGCGGGAACGACCGGCTTACAGGGCCAAGTGCTGCTCGGGCAGCTGAGCGCGGAACGGGCGGTCGAGCTGATCGATCACCAGCTCGACCGGCTCTTCGCGCCGATGGAGTGACCTGCGGACCAATGCGTCTCTGAACACCGCGCTGAACAAGCGCCCCGGCTGCCGGGGAAGCCCGCTCCAGCGGCCCAGGGCCGGAGGGAGGCCATGACCGGGCGGCCAGCCACACCGCACACGCCAACGCCTACGTCACTTCGAACGCGCCGTCGGGCAGGTTCACCGCTTCTACGGCCGCACCGCGAGCCTGTCCGCCGAACCCGGCGCGGCCTGAGACACCCCGCCCGCAACGTCAGAGAACAACCCCGGCTTGACACCTGCGCAGATCGGACGTCTTACTCCCGCTGAACCGGCACGGCCCACCGCACGCCCAGCCCACCTCATATTGACGCCCATCAACGGCGTTCGTACGATGACGCGAATCGATTCGCTAGCCCGCCACAGTGCGGCACGCAGGCGAAGCAGGGGCATCACGTTAGGTCGCGCGTCGTGACGGAAAGTGAGTTCGGTGTATGAGCCTCTCCGAACGTCCCATCGGGCGGAGGCAACTGCTCGCCACCACGGCACTGTCGGCCGGCGCTGTCGCGTTCGCCGACGGGGCGGCGCCCGGACGGGCTTCCGCAGCCGTCCCGACACAGGTCACGCTCCCGGAGCGGGGCATCTACGACACGGTGGCGGCGACCGCGTGGACCGATGGTCTCCTGACCGGCAACGGCGAGTACGGCGCGGTGCTCTACGGTACGCCGACGCTGGAGAAGGTGATTTTCAACCATCACCGGTTCGTGTTGCCGAACGGCTCCCGGGGCGTGCTGCCGCCGGTGAACTCGGGGCAGCTCTCCCGTGCCCGTGACCAGGCTCTGTCCGGGAACTACACCGGGGCCACGACGACCTTCGTCAACGGCTGGGCGCTGCGGTGGACGCAGACCTACCACCCTGGCCACGAGTTGCAGATCAGCACGCCGGCGATGACGACGGTCAACGACTACGCCCGGATCACCGACTTCGCCACCGGCGAGGTCAGCCACACCTGGACCGACGGGTCGGGCACCTGGCGGCGTCGCGTCTTCGCCTCACGCGCAGACCGGGTCGTCGTCCACGAGCTGCTGCCGGCGCTCGGACAGACGCTGGACGCGACCCTGCGCGTCAACACCGGGTTGGACGGCCTGCCGGGCAACGTGCGCTACACGGTCTCCGCGACGGTCGTCGGGGGCTCAGGGTACCTGGACGTGCGCGGCACGTATCCGTCCGGCGGCGCGTACGGGTTCGAAGGGGTCACCCGCGTCGTAGCCAGCGGCAGCCAGGCGTCGGTCACGGTGAGCGGTTCGGCTCTCGTGGTGTCCCGGGCCACCAAGATTCTGCTGCTGACCAAGCTCGACCGGTATGAGACGGCCGCCGGTTGGGACGGGCAGCCGTTGCAGGCCGCGCTGGCAATGCTGCCCGCCGACTACGCCACCCTGCAGGGCCGACACGTCCCAACCCATCAGGCGATGTACGGCCGCTCTGGCATCGACCTGGGCGTCTCCGCCGCCGATCGACAACTGTCCACCAGTCAGCTGATCGCCCGCCAGAGGACCAGCCCCACCATCGTCGACATCGCGCTGTTGGAGCGCCTGTACGACTCGGGCCGGTATCACTTCGTCAGCTCCAGCGGGGTCCTGCCGCCACGCCTGACCGGGATCTGGACCGGCACCTGGACCGGGGCCTGGGCTGACGACTTCACCACCGACGCCAACATCAACCTCCAGGTAGCGGCCGGGAACATTCTCGACTTCGGTGACGCGATGCAGGGGTACCGGACGCTGGTCCTCGGACAGTTGGCCCACTGGCGGGAGAATGCCCGCCGGCTTTACGGCGCGCGCGGCTTCTTGGCCCCGAGCCGCACCGACGGCGAGTACGGCTACATGCTGCACTTCGACAGTGGCTTTCCCGGGCACTGCTGGACGGGCGGCGCGGACTGGCTGCTGTACCCGCTGCTCGAGTACTACCAGACCACCGGGGACGTCGCCTTCCTGCGCGACCACCTCGGTCCCGCCCTGATCGAGCTGGCTCTCTTCTACGAGGACTTCCTCACCCGTACCGACTCGGCCGGCAAGGTGGTCTTCGTCCCGTCCTTCTCCATGGAGAACCGGCCGGCCAGCACGGGCCAGCTCCTCGCGATCAACGCCACCGGCGACATCATGGCCGGTCGACACGCGTTGACAGCTGCCGTCGACGCAGCCAACACGCTCGGCGTCGAGCAGGGTGCCGGACAGGGCGTGCAACGTTGGACCGCGCTGCTGGCCAGGCTCCCCGCCTATACCGTCAACGGCGACGGCGCGCTGGCAGAATGGTCCTGGCCCGGACTGACCGACAACTACAACCACCGACACGCCCATCATCTGTACGGTGCCTGGCCGCTGCACGAGATCAACCCGGAGGACCGGCCCGATCTCGTCCGCACCGCCCGCCGGGCGCTGGACCTGCGCGGCGACGAGAACCTCTCGGCCCACGGAAGCCTGCACCGGGCCCTGGCCCGGGCCCGCCTCAAGGATGGGCCCGGCGTGTACGCCAACCTGCTCAAAATCCTCGGCCGGAACATGGTGTTCCGGTCCCTGATGACCTCCCACAACCCGAATCTGAGCATCTACAACGCTGACGCCGCCAACGCTATCCCCGCGGTGCTCGCCGAGTCGCTGGTCTACACCCGGCCGGGCGTCCTGGAGTTGTTGCCCGCGCTACCGGACCAACTCCCCCGGGGCACCATCACGGGCGTCCGTGGCCGCAACCGGATCCTGATCCAGGAGCTCACCTGGGACACCAGCGCCCGCACCGCTACCGTCACCCTGAACTCGGCGATCGCCCAAGAGATCAGCCTGATCTGCCGCCGGGGCATCGCCTCCGTCACCGCCACCCCCGCGGTCACCGTCACCTCCTCCACCCTCGGCAACCACGCCCGGCGCGTCGCGCTGCCCGCCGCCACCACGATCCAGATCACCGTGGGTCTGTCGACAAACGCCCCCGCCGGAAAGTACCGGCTCGTCAACCGGAGCAGCGGCAAGGTGCTTGACGTCAACGGCGGGTCCACCGCCGACGGCGCGCGCATCATCCAGTGGACGTGGACCGGCGCCACCAACCAACAGTGGACCCTGGAACCCAACCCGGACGGGTCCTACCGCATCCGCAGCGTCAGCAGCGGCAAAGTGCTGCACAGCGCCAGCGGCTCTGCGCAGGGCGCGGCGCTGACCCAGTCGACCGACACCAACAGCGACAACCAGTGGTGGAAACTCGTGCCCGCCAGCACCAGCGGCTACCACCGGCTGGTCAACGTACGCAACGGCTGGTGCGCCGACGTGTCCGGCGCCTCGACGGCCGACGGAGGAAGCGTGATCCAGTGGCCGGTCACCAGCACCGGAGGCAACCAGGAATGGCAACTCGTCGCCCTGTAGACCCAGGCAGCCGCACCGACCGATCACGCCGTCCGCGTCATCCTCACCAAAACCCGCCACACCGTTCGACAGGTCTGGAACGAGCAACGCACCGACGAGGTACCGCCCTACGTCGACGACGTGGCGATGGGCGGCGACGCCGGGTACTGCGGCCGCTTTCCCCACGAGTACGCCCTCGCCAACCAGGTCCTCCATTTCCGCAACGTGTGCCTGCGGCTGCCCGTAGTCGGGGTGTCACTGTCACTCGGACAACCGGGAATGGGGTGAGCGTTCGGCCAACACGCCCGGGGTCCGGCGCGAACTGCCGCCGGGCACTGAATTTCGTAAATCAGAGCAGGTCGGCTGAGGACGGCACAGCAGCGGCCGTAAACGCCGGAGCAGCTCGGAAACGTGCACGCCGGGCCGCCCGCCGGAATGCCCCGAGCACCGCCGGCCCGGCGAGGGTGACGAGGACAGCGGTGGTGACCGCTCGTCCGGTGTCCCAGCCCAGTGAGGTGACGGTGAAGAAGGTCAGGTACCGGTGGAGTTGGTCCAGCATCGGCAGGCCCGGTTGGTAGGCGATCGAGCTGGTCGGGTCGAGCGAGAACGGCCAGAACGACAGGTTCAGCATGAAGCCGAAGAAGTACCCGCTGACGGCGGCGTAGGCGGCGAGCAGGGCGATCTCCGCCCGTCCCCGGAGCCTGGGCAGCAGGCCGGCGAACATGCCGACCCAGGCGCAGCCGAACATCTGGTAGGGCATCCAGGGTCCGACTCCCCCGGTGAGCAGGGCGGAGGCGAACAGTGACGTGCAGCCGAGCGCGAATCCGAAGCCGGGCCCGAAGACCCGACCGGCGAGGACGAGGATGAAGAAGACCGTCTCGATGCCGGCCGTGCCCGCGCCGAGTGGTCGCAGGGCCGCGTTGATCGCGGACAGCACGCCCAGCATGGCGAGGGCCTTCGCGTCGATTCTGCCGTCGGCGATCTCGGCGAAGATGACGGCGAGGACGAGGAGCAGCAGCACCCCGAACATCAGCGGCGGGGTCTGGGTGGAGCCGAAGGTGCCGGGTGCGACGACGAACGGCCAGAGGAACGCGACGAAGCCGAGGAACGACGCCATGGTGATCGCGAGCACGGCACGGCCGGGCACGCGGACGGCGACGGTCAGCGTGCTCACGCGCGTACCTCCGGATCGTCGAGGGCGGCGGCGACCTGCCCCACCGTCAGGTACGGCAGCGGCGCGAGGATCTTCGCGACCTGCGGGGCGAACGTGGGTGACGCGGTGAGCACGGTCGGGACCGGGCCGTCGGCGACGACCTCACCGTCGGCCATGACCACGACCCGGTCGGCGGTGGCGGCGGCGAACTCGACGTCGTGGGTGGCCACGACGACGGCGCGGCCCTGCCCGGCGAGGTCGTCGAGGGTACGGGTCAGCGCGGCTTTGGCCTGGTAGTCCAGCCCTCGGGTGGGTTCGTCGAGGAGCAGCACGCCGGGGGTGACGGCGAGTTGGATGGCCAGGACCAGGGCGAGTTGTTGCCCGGCGGACAGGTCTCGGGGGTGATTGTCGCCGTCGATGCCGGCGGCGATGGCGTCGAGGAGACGCCGCGCGGTGCCCGGTTCGGCGCCGTCGCGGTCGGCCTGGTCGAGTTCGGCGTCGACGGTGTCCAGGTAGAGCAGGTCGGTGGCGGTCTGCGGGACGAGGCCGACGAGTCGGCGGGCTTGGCTGGCGCTGACCCGTCCCGGATCGAGGGTGCCGTGTCGAGTCTCAGGGACGGCGATGCTGCCGCCGTCCCGGCGACCAGAACCCTGCAGCGCCCAGAGCAGCGACGACTTTCCGGATCCGTTGCGGCCCATCAGCGCGGTGATCTCACCGCTTACCAGGGTCAGGTCGACGCCGCGGACCGCGACGACCGGTCCGTGGCGGACGATCACGCCGGCCGCCGTCAGGGCGTTGCGGGCGTCGGCGTGGGAGTGTCGGTGTGGTCGCGGCGGCGTCGGGGGTAACCGGTCGCGCAGGGCACTCGCGTGCCGTCGGGCGTCGCGCACCGACAATGGCAACGGTGACCAGCCGGCCCGGCGGCCGAGGTCGACCACAGGTGGCGCGACGGTGGTGCCGGCGATGAGGGTGGCCGGGTCGCCGTGGCGGACGGTGCCGTCGCGGGCGACGTGGATGAGCCGGTCGGCGTACGGCAGGACGCGCTCCAGGCGGTGCTCGGCCAGCACGACGGTGACGCCGAGGTCGTGGACCAGTCGGGTGATGGTGGCGAGGACGTCGTCTGCGCCGGTCGGGTCGAGCGCGGAGGTGGGCTCGTCGAGGACGAGCACCCGTGGATGGGCGGTCAGCGCGGCGCCAATGGCTACCCGCTGCTGCTGACCGCCGGACAGCTCGTGCAGGCCCCGGTGGCGCAGGTCAGCCAGGCCCAGCAGGTCGAGGGTCTCCTCCACCCGGGTCCGCATGACCGCCGGGTCGAGGGCGAGCTGCTCCATCCCGTACGCCAGTTCCTCCTCGACGGTGTCGGTGACGAACCCGGCGACCGGGTCCTGCCCGACGACACCGACCAGGTCGGCGAACTCGCGTGGCGGGTGGTGGGCGGTGTCCCGGCCGGCGACGCGGACGCTGCCCTGCAGGGTGCCGCCGGTGAAGTGCGGTACGAGGCCGTTGATCGCGGCGAGCAGTGTCGACTTTCCCGCGCCGGTGTGTCCGACGACCAGACACAGCTCCCCCTCGTCGATGTCGAGGTCGACGTCGCGCAGTGTGGGGCGGGACGCGCCGTCGTAGGTGACGGTGACACGCTCGAAGCGGATCATGATGGTGCTCCTGCGATGTCGGCGGCACGTCGTTCGGCGGCGGGCTCGGGTCGGTGCGGGCGCGGTGGTGTCGGTGCGGCGATCGCCGCGAGGGCGGCGACGAGGATCGCGGCGGCCGGTAGGGCGGGCAGGCTGGGCCAGTGCAGCGGATAGAGGGTCGGGTTGAGCGCGGCGGGGTCGTAGCCGGTGCCGGCGCTGAGCACGACAGCGGTGACGACGCCGCAGCCGGCGACCGTCCACTCGGGCCACTGCCACGGGTCGGGCCGGTAGCGGCTGCGCGACACCCGACGCCCGCCGAGGGCGAGCCCGGCCACGCAGAGCACCACGCCGCCGCCGAGGCCACCGAGCCCGACCGGGCGGGGCACGCCCGGGTCGAGTAGTCCGTACGCGCCGACGCACAGGCCCGCCATGCCGGTGAGCATGAGGACGCCGGTGAGCCGTCGCGAGGCGGGTGTGGCGGTGCCGACCCGGCCGTAGCCGCGCGCGTCCATGGCGGCGGCCAGCCGCAGCGACCGGTCCAGGGCGTCGTGCAGGACCGGCATCAGGATGGCCCGTGCGGCGCCGAGGCCCCTGGCCCGTCCGGCGCGTAACCGGCGGGCACGCGCGACCCGTTGGACGCTCTCCACCAGTTGTGGTGCGACGCTCAGCGAGACGGTGACGGCGACACCCAGCTCGTACAGCGCGCCGGGGAGGACCCGCAGCGCGCGTTTGGGGTTGGCGAGGCTGTTGGCGGCGCCGATGCAGCACAGCAGGCAGGCCAACCGGAGCCCGTCCACGGCCGCGGACAGGGTTGCCTCCAGGGAGACCGGGCCGCCGATCTGGATGCCCGCGTACCAGTCGGGGGTGGGCAGGTGCGGCAGCCGGAACAGGATGTGGTCCTCGGAAGTGATACCGGAGGCGAAGACCGTCCGGAACACCACCCGGATCGCGATGATGATCAGCGCGAGGTAGAGGTAGTAGCGGAACGCCCGCGCCCACGGGGCGTCGGTACGGCGGACGGTGACGACGAACCCGAGCACCGCGAAGATCAGCAGCAGCAACAGCGGGTTACTGGTACGGCTCGCGGCGGTCGCCAGGGCGAGCGCCCACAGCCACCAGGCCACCGGGTGCAGGGGGCGGGGCAGCCGGGCGACCGCGAGGCGGTGCAGAAGTCCCGTGCGGGTCGGGGGCATCGCTTCAGGTGCGGCGTCGCCGCCAGCCGAGGACACCGCCGACCAAGACGAGGACGGCCAGCAGGCCGACGGTGATCAGCGCTGGCAGCGCCGAGCCGGTGTCCTCGCGGGCGGCCGTCGCGGTGGGTGCCGCGTCGAGGATGCGCGGCCCGTCCGGGGTGGCGGCCGGCGGCCCGGACGGCACTCCCGCTGTGGGGGATGTCGTCGGGCTGGCCAGAGGCGTCGGCGTACCGCCCATCGGGACCGACGCCGGTGCTCCCGTCGGTGGTAGGCCGGGCGGGGGTGGGCCGACGCCGGGGTCACCCGGCGTCGGCGGGTTGCCGGCGGCCGGTGGGTTCCCACCGGCGGGCTGCGCCGGGGTGGGTGCACCTGCGGGCGGCGCGGTGGTGGCGACGCCGATCGGCGTGCTGTTGCGGGCGCGCACGCTGTCCGGGCTGACCGTGGGCCGCCCCTGGGTTCCGCCGATGTCGGTCGCTCCGAAGATCCACAGGTCGACGCTGCCGGGCTTGGGCTTGTAGCTCATCGCGCCGAGCTGGCTGTAGACCCAGGTGTTCTGCCCTGGGTCGGCGTGCCAGTACGACCAGTACGCGCTGGCCGGTGGGGTGAGCGCGCACTTCTCGTCGGCCGGGGTGGGGTACTGCGTTCCGCCCTGGTGACCCGCGTAGCCGATGCGGCAGATGAACGCGGGCCCGTCGTGCTGGGTTCCGGTGGTGCGCCAACCGCCCTGGTTGAGCAGTTGGTAACCGGTGGTCGGGGTGGTGCCGCAGGACCGCAGCAGCGGGCCGCCCCACCGGCTGAAGTCGACAGCGAGGATCACCCCGGACGAGGTGGTGCACTGCCCGATCGGCAGGGGCGCGGCCAGCGTCGGCGTAGGTGCCACCACCGGCGCGGCGACGATCGTCAGGGCAGCGATCGACCGGAGCCACCGGCGGGCGGTCACGATCCACCGCCGGCGTCGGACACCGCGCGGCGACGGGCGGCGACCAGCAACAGGACGCCGCCGACGACGAGCACCAGCGCCAGCAGGGCGATGGTCACGATGGACACGCCGGTGCGGGGCAGGTTGCCCCACGAGTGCCCGGCGGTGCCCGTCGTCGACGGGGTCGCACCGGGTGTCGCCGGCGGCGAGGCCGACTGACTGGCGCTCGGCGTCGGCGTGGGCGTGGGCGTGGGCGTGGGCGAGCCGGACGGGTCCGGACCCGGCAGCTCGTGCACGTCCCGGGTCAGGGCGGCGAACGAGATGCCGGTGGCACCACCGACGACCTGGGTGGAGGCGCGGACGTCCGATCCCGCCTGACCACCGGCCGCGACGGTGAACCCTCCGTCGTCGTTCTGCTGGGCCGCCAGGAACGCCAGCGCCTTGTCGACCTGGCCGGCGTAGCTGCTGCCGCGCAGGGTGAGGCCCTGGATGGCGAGCGCGGTGGAGTTGGTGGAGTCACCGGCTGCGCCGGGGAACCCGCCGTGCTCCTTCTGCGTTGAGGCGATCCAGGCCAGCGCCTTGTCGACGGCGGTGGCCGCCGCCGGGTCGTCGGTCAGTGAGGCGAGGGCCATCGCGGCCATCGCGGTGCTGTCGACGTCCTTGTCGGTGTCCGCCGCCGGGATGAGGCTGGGGAACGACCCGTCGGCGCGCTGCAGTCCCCTGAGGAACTCCACCGGCTTGGCGGCGGCCTCGCCCTGTCCCGCGCGCAACTGCGCGATGATGCCGAGCGACTGGCCGAAGACCGAGGTGGCGTACCGGTAGTTGCCGGCCCCGGCGCAGCCGGTCGATGCGTCGGCCTTGGCGCAGGTCACGTCACCCAGCGCGGCGATCAGGTCGTGTCCGCCGAACGAGCGTGGGTCGTAGCCGGTGACCTGGGCCAGCAACGCCACCTTGCCGATCGCGCCGCCGACGGCGTAGTCGGTGCCGACGCCCAACCACATGTCGACGGTGAAGCCGTTGTCGCCGACCGCGCCGCCACCGCGCAGGAACTCGACGATCGCCCGCAGCTTGGCGTCGTCCCCACCGGTTGCGGCCAGGGCGTAGGCACCGTCGATGCTCAACCCGAAGTCGGGGAAACCGGGGAACGACTCGTAGTACCTGCCGTCGATCAGGTTGCTCGGCGCGACGAGGTAGGACACTCCCTTGGTCAGATCGGGCCGCGGCCCGGCCGGCGGTGGCGACGCACCCAGGGTGGCCAGGTTCTTACCGGCCAAGGCGAGCGCGGCGGCGGCGGTGGCGGGCAGGTCCGCGTCCGGGTTGCTCGGGTCGGGGCTGAGCCCACCGCCGGGGACGATCCGGCTGACCAGCAGGCCGGTGGCGGCGGCGGCCCGGTCGGCGAGACCGAGGACGGCGAGGGCCTGCGCGGCGTGCCCGGTCGGATAGGTCTCGCTGTAGCCCGCTCCGGTCCACGGCTGGTAACCGCCGTCGGGCTCCTGCGCCGCGGCCAGGAATGCCTTGGCCGAAGCGAGCGCCGCGTCGTGCCCGCCGAGCGTGTGCAGCGCCAGGACGGCGAGCGTCGTGGCCGCGAGGTCCGGGTCACAGGCGTCGGTGGGGCTGCGCCACAGACCGGCGAAGGCCCCGGTCGTGCACTGCTGCTCGGTCAGTCGGCTGACGGTCGCGGCCGGCGGGGTGACGCCGGCCCGCTTGAGCGCGAGCAGGGCGGTCGCGTGGGTCAGGGGATCGCTCGACCCGACGAAGTCACCGACGGCGGCGCAGCCGGCGTCGACGTCGGCCGCGGTGCACACCCGGTCGGTGAGCGTGGCGATCAGATCCCGGTCGCCGAACGCGCGTGGATCGCCGCCGGTGCTGGTGAGCAGGAGCGCGAGGTTGGCGACGTTGGCGATGTGGGGTGCGGCGGTGGCACCGTTCGGGAAGATAGCGGCATCGACGTGCGCCCGCAGGTAGTCGACGACCTTGCCGAGGGTCTGGTCCTGCCCCCCGGTCCCGGCCAGGGCGGTGGCGACGGCGATGGTCCGGTAGTAGTCGACGAACCCGTTGTCGACGTGGTCGCCGTCGGCGAGCTGCCCCACCAGGTAACTCGCCACCGCCTTGACCTGCGCTTCCGTCGGTGGCGTCGGCGCTGGCGTCGAGGTCGGGGTCGCCGTCGGAGTCGCAGTGGCGGTCGGAGTGGGGCCGCTCGCGCGTACCGACGCGGGGGTGAAGCTCGGCGCTCCCGTGGTGCCCCCGATGTCGGTGCCACCGAAGACCCACGCTTCGACCTCACCCGGGCCGGGGCGCTGGGCCATGGCGCCGAGAGGGCTGTAGGTCCAGTGGTCCTGCCCGGCTGGGGCGATCCAGTAGGACCAGTAGGCCGACGCGGGCGGGGTCAACTGGCACGCCTCATCGGCCGGCGTCGGGTGTTCGGCACCTGACGCGAAGTCGGGCGACCCGATCCGGCAGATGAAACCGGGGCCGTCGTGGTCGGTGCCGGTGGTGGTGAAACCCGCCTCGTGCAGCAGGTCCAGCCCGGTGGTCGGGGTGGCGTCGCAGCCGCGCAGCAGCGGCCCACCCCACGCGCCGAAGTCGACAGCGACGATCGCGCCCTGGGTCGGGGTGCAGGAATCCAGCGGGTCGGCGAGCGCGGCGCGGGTCGGCACCACCAGCGCCACCGCGCCGAGCACCGCTGCGGCGACGGCCGCCAACCACGCCGCGGGAACACGCGACGTTCGACTGACCAGTGGGGACATGGCGACTCTCTCGGGGGCTAGCGGCGCAGGCGCGGACGCGGACCCCGAGGACAAACCCCGGAAACCTGGCTCCGCGCCGTGTACCTCGACGGCGCTGCGGTGCACTATCCAGCCAGGTAATCCGACTCGTCCCGGTAACGGGACCTACGGCTGCGGGCCAGCGCCGGACTTTGACCGGCTTCCCCTGACTGCTGGATCGCCGCCATCGGACCACAGCCGCCACCACCCCGTCAACGCGAAGACGTGTCATGAACCTAACAGCGCGCGGTAGGGGTCTCCTCCCATACCGTGACCGCGTCATCGCGTGGGGGAACCCGGTGGGAATCCGGGGCTGACGCGCAACGGTGAGGACGGTTCGCCCCGTCCCGAGCCCGACCACCCACGTGGTGACGCAGCACCTGCGGTACCCGTCCCACGCGTCCTGCGGCCGGCCCGCCCCGCTCCCGCCGGCGCGCGCCGGGCTCCGGGTCGAGGCAGCCGTGCCCCGTACCCCCAAGGAGCCCTGATGTCCTCGCGCCTTTCCTCCGGCAGCCGCCGCAGACGCCTCGCGGCCGTTCCCGCCGCCGCGCTGATCGCCACGGTCGTGGCAGTCACGGGCGGTGCCGCACCGGCCGCCGCGACCTCGACCGCCGCGCAGATCGCCACCGCCAAGACCAACGGCGTCGCCTACCTGCGGACCCTGCAGGCCGCCGACGGCAGCTACGCCAGCGGTGGACTGTCGAACGAGTGGGCGTTCAGCGCGTTCGCGCCCGCCGGGGTCGCGGCCGTGGACGTCTACCCCTCCGGCGACACGACCAAGAACGCCCGCACCGTCTACCGCAACCAACTCTCGGCCGCGTCCTGGCCGAGCAGCACGCCGGTGGTCACCGACTACGAGCGTGGGGTCCTGAATGCCTACGCCGCCGGCATCGACCCCGCCCGGGTCTCCCCCACCCGTAACCTGATCGCCGACACCATCGCCTACTGGCAGACCGGCTCGGCCGGCTACTACGGCCCGCCGGCCAACTTCAACGGCACCGTCTTCGGCACTCTCGCCCTGGCCGGCGCGAAGACCCAGGCCGGCGCCGCCCGCGTACCGCAGGCACTGCTCAACCTCTCGATCACCCGCATCCGCAACAATCAGCACAACGACGGCGGCTGGACCTTCAGCCAGGCCGAGGGCAACCCCACCCAACTCGCCACCGCCAGCGACATCGACATGACCGGCGCGGCGATGGCCGCGCTCTGCGCCGCCGGAGTCCCCAACACCGACACCGACGTCGTGCAGGCCAAGAACTTCCTCAAGAGCAAGCTCGTCAACGCCTCAGGCGCGTTCAGCTCGATGTTCGGCGTCAACACCGACTCCAACGCCTGGGCCGTCTCCGGGCTCAACGCCTGCGGCATCCCGAACCAGGGCACCGACTTCACCACCACCGCCGGTAAGACCCCGATCGACTTCCTCCGGGCGCAGCAGTTGACCGGCGGCGGATTCAAGTACCTGCCCACCAACACCACCCCGTCGGCGTACGCCTCCATCGACGCGGTGCGCGCCCTCGCCGGTGCCGGCTACACCGCCGCTCCCCCGGTCCCGGTCACCGCCGGGGCGCCCACCTGGGTCGCGGCGAGCGGGTTCACGGCGGGCGCCGCCACCCGGCTCGCTGTGATCATCGACAACGGCAGCGGCAGCATCAAACCGTGCGCGGTCACGCTGACCCCGACCGCCGCCACCACCACCCTCGGCGCCGTGCTGGACGCCGCCGTCGGCGCGGCCACCCCGAGCGGCTGCGTCACCTCCCTTCTTCCCACCAGTGGCACCGGCACCGTGACCACGATCAACGGCCTGGCCAACAGCGGCTCGTCCACCTGGAAGGTGTCCCGCGACGGCAGCACCCTGGCCACCGCGACCCGCGGCACGACAGTGACCGTCGGCGACACGATCTACCTCCGCTACGGCGTCTGATCGCCGTCAGTGGGATGGTCAGCGGCGTCACGGCATGACCACTTCGTTGATCAATTAGCCGATCGGGTCGACCATCAGGCGACGTGACATCGCGGGCCGCAGGCCGAGGTCCTGGTCATCAGCCACGACCAGAGCCTGCGGCGCCGCTGGGCCGACCGGATCGTCGGCCTCACCGGTACAGCGCGCACACACCCCTGTTGCTTCCCGCTCCGGCACCCCGGAGCGGGACGACACAGCGAGCAGATTCTCCAAGCGGGCAACACGACGTTGAACGTCTCGCAACTGCTGGCGAAGCTGGTGCGCCTGACTCTCGCTGGCACCGAGCTGCCGACGGGCGGTCTCAAGTCGTTGGAAGTCAGCCACGGCCAACACCGCCATCTGCTGGCCGTCCACTGTCAGGACACGGTGCTCGATCTTCCGGCGCATCGGGCCTCCCCGAGGTGGGCGGTAGAAGCTGCTGTTGTCCGCTGGGTTCCGCCGACGGGCGGAACCCAGCGGACCGTCATGCAGGCGGGGACTGGGCGGTCTCGGCCAAGAGCAACGACAGCTCCCGGACCAGATCGTCCATCGACTGGCCGCTCTGCGCCTTCACCAAACCCAGAGCGAGATCGGCCAACAGGTAGAAACCGAGGGTACGGGCCTGCTCGGAACTGAACGCCGACATCAACGCCTCCGCACCGGGGAGGTCACCGCGATGCTTGGCGGCGATGACCCCGGCGGCGCGTTGGACGATCTCGGCCGCCTCGGGGGTGTACCCGCTCACGCCGGGATCAGATCTTCGGGGTGGCGGCGCGGGCGGCGTCGAAACGGGAGATGACGTCGGTCCAGTTGACCAGGTTCCACAGCCGGTCCACGTAGTCCGGGCGCACGTTGCGGTACTGCAGGTAGTAGGCGTGCTCCCAGGCGTCGAACACCAGGATCGGGGTGGACCCCTGCCCGACGTTGCCGTGGTGGTCGTAGACCTGCTCCACGATCAGCCGCTGGCTCAGCGGCTCCCACGCCAGCACGCCCCAGCCGGAACCCTGCACACCCTTGGTCGCCGCGGACAGTTGACCGGCGAACCCGTCGAAGGAGCCGAAGTGCTCGTCGATCGCCGCCGCCAGCTCACCGTCGGGGCGGTCACCGCCGTCCGGGGACAGGTTGTTCCAGAAGATCGAGTGCAGGACGTGCCCGGACAGGTTGAACGCGTACGTCTTCTCCAGGCCGACCAGGGTTGCGTAGTCGCCCTTGTCGCGGGCCTCGGCGAGCCGGTCGAGCCCGTCGTTGGCGCCCTTGACGTATGCGGCGTGGTGCTTGTCGTGGTGCAGCTCCAGGATCTCGCCGGACATGGCGGGCTCGAGTGCGCCGTAGTCGTAGGGCAGGTCGGGCAGGTTGTACACGGCCATGGAGTACGTCCTCTCAATGCTGCCTCATTATGGCTGTTGCCACTATCTTGCAACAAGAGCCGAGAGTGGGGACGCGACTGCCCGGATCGGAAGGTCTGCGTCGTTAGCACCCGTCGGATCAGGGCCTTGACGGCGAGCCCCACCCGTGGGAACACTGTCCGTCACAACTTCATACCTGTGTGCTGACGGGGGAAGTCCGGTCGAAGTCCGGCGCTGGCCCGCAACGGTAGGCGGCGACAAACGTAGTGACGCCGCGAGCCCGATTACCCGCCAGTCCGCGTGACCAGCCTCCCCACCCGTCGTGGCCCACGGGTCGGAGCCGCCCGAACCGGAGTCGGGTCGTCTCGGACCATCGGAGCCCGGAAAGGCGTCGCTTCATGGTCAACCGCCCCCTCCGGCACCGCGCCCGCAGTCGTAGCCGCTGCGCTGGCCGTGCTCACGCTGTCACTGACAGCCGTACCGGCCGCCGCCACGGCGTCGCCGCCCACCCTCAACAAGGTCGATGCCGCCGCCGAATGGCACTGCTGCTCGCGGCGGCCGTCGTCAGCGTCGGCCTGGTCGCCGTCGACCCGGTGCCACGTGCCGCGCACGCGGCGGCGTGCGCCCCGGGTGCGGGCGTCACGGTGGTGGTCGACCTCACTGCGTTCGGCCTCGGTGTCCAGACCGGTTGCCGGCTCGGTGATCCGCCGACCGGCCTGGCCGCGTTGCAGGGAGCCGGCTTCGCCGTGACGGGTACCCAACGGTGGGGTCTTGCCTTCGTCTGCCGGATCAACGGCTATCCCACAGCCGCCGCCGAGCCGTGCGTCAACACGCCGCCCGCCACCGCGTACTGGTCGTACTGGCACGCCGTACCCGGCGGTACCTGGTCCTACAGCACCCTCGGCGCGAGCAGCTACAACCCCGCCCAGGGCACCGTCGAAGGATGGCGCTTCGGCTCCGGGCAGGCTCCGTCCATCTCCCCGCCGTAGTCGGCCTTGGCCGGGAGTCCGGGCACGACCGGACTCCCGGCCCGTCCAACTCTGGGCGACAGGGAGAATCCGCCTGCGACAGCGGCACCGGGGATCAGCTTCCGGCCGTACGATGGTCGGCAGTGCTGGTTCGCCGCACCGCCTCGGTGTGGCGTCGTAAGAGGGAACCCGGTGGGAAACCGGGACTGCCCCGCAGCGGTGAGTGGGAACGACCGCCGTCACACGCACTGGACGCGTGAGCGTCTGGGAAGCGACGGCCAGTAGGAGATCGGGTCGCCCCGGTCACGCCCACGAGTCCGAAGACCTGCCCGCACCGCGTACGCGTCCGCGTGCGCCGCCGTCGGCCTCTCGGGAGGGTCAGGGCGAGGCCCGGCCGTCGTCCGCGCCCTGCCGTGTCCCTCCAGTGTGGTCGGTGGTCGACCTCGAGGGAAGGACACCTGTTCCGTGACCACACCGTTCGGGCTGAGCACCGTGCTCGGCTATCCCCGCATCGGTCCGCACCGCGAACTCAAGCACGCCGTCGAGTCCTACTGGGCGGGCCGGATCGACGCGACCACCCTTCAAGAGACTGCCGCCAGCCTCCGCGCCGATGTGTGGCGCACGCTGCGCGACGCCGGCCTGGACGCGATCCCGTCGAACACGTTCTCGTTCTATGACCAGGTGCTCGACACCACCGTTCTGGTCGACGCGGTCCCGGACCGGTTCCGCCGCCTCGGTCTCGGCGACCTGGACACCTACTTCGCCATGGCGCGTGGCACGGAGCGGGAGCCGGCGCTGGAGCTGACGAAGTGGTTCGACACCAACTACCACTACCTGGTGCCGGAGGTCGGCCCAGGCACAGCGTTCACCGCTCGGACGGACAAGGCGGTGCGGGAGTACGGCGAGGCGAAGGCGCTCGGCGTCACCACCAGGCCGGTGCTGGTCGGACCGGCGACCTACCTCCTGCTGTCCAAGGCCACCGACGACGCGCCGGAAGGGTTCCGGCCCTTCGACCGGCTCGACGACCTGATCGCTGTCTACGAGGACATCCTCGGCGTCTTGGCCGGTGCCGGGGTCGAATGGGTGCAGCTCGACGAGCCCGCGTACGCCGCCGACCGCACCCCGCAGGAGATCGCCGCGCTGCGCGCCGCGTACCGCCGGCTCGGCGTTGTGAAGCACCGGCCGCGGTTGTTCGTCGCGTCGTACTTCGGTGACCTCGGCGACGCGTTGCCGGCACTGCTGGGCACCCCGGTCGAGGCGGTCGGCATCGATCTGGTCGCCGGGCCGGGCAACCTGAACCGCCTCGCCGCCGCCGGCCCGCTACGCGGGAAGACGATCGTCGCCGGGCTGGTGGACGGGCGCAACATCTGGCGTACCGACCTTCGCACCGCCACCGCGACCGGTGCCGTACTGACCGCCCTGGCCGACCATGTCGCGGTGTCGACGTCCTGTTCGTTGCTGCACGTGCCGGTGGACCTCGCCGCCGAACCTGACCTGGACCCGGACCTGCGTGTCCGGCTCGCGTTCGCCAGGCAGAAGGTCGACGAGGTCGTCGCTCTCGGACGCGCCCTGCGCGACGGTGTCGGCGCCCTTCCC
This sequence comes from Micromonospora sp. WMMD1155, assembly GCF_029581275.1. Lineage (NCBI taxonomy): Bacteria > Bacillati > Actinomycetota > Actinomycetes > Micromonosporales > Micromonosporaceae > Micromonospora > Micromonospora sp. WMMD1155. The sequence goes on along the minus strand of NZ_CP120742.1, from coordinate 5,182,553 downwards.
CCTGCCCTGCCCGTGACCCCGGCGGCCTGGCGCAACGACGCAGTCCGAGCCCGACTGGACGCGCTGCGTCCCGAGCACCTACGGCGCGGGCCGTACGCGCAGCGGGCCGCCACCCAGCAGGCCCGGCTGAACCTCCCACCCCTGCCCACCACCACCATCGGATCCTTCCCGCAGACCACGGAGCTGCGGCAGGCCCGCGCGGCGCACCGGGCCGGTCGGCTCGACGACAGCGGCTACGCCGAGCGGATGCGCGCCGAGGTCGCCCACGTCATCGCCGTGCAGGAACGACTCGGGCTGGACGTGCTGGTGCACGGCGAGCCGGAACGCAACGACATGGTGCAGTACTTCGGTGAGCAGCTCGACGGGTTCGCCGCCACGGTCAACGGGTGGGTGCAGTCGTACGGCTCCCGGTGCGTACGCCCTCCGATCATCTACGGCGACGTCACCCGGACCGGGCCGATGACCGTCGTTTGGTCCACCTACGCGCAGTCGCTGACGAACCGACCGGTCAAGGGCATGCTCACCGGACCCGTGACGATCCTGGCCTGGTCGTTCGTCCGCACCGACCAACCCCTCGCCGACACCGCCAACCAGGTCGCTCTCGCGCTGCGCGACGAGGCCCGCGACCTGGAAGCCGCTGGCATCCGCATCATCCAGGTCGACGAACCCGCCCTGCGGGAGACACTGCCGCTGCGTCGGGCCGAGCAGCGCGCGTACCTGGACTGGGCGGTCGGGGCGTTCCGGCTCGCCACCAGCGGAGTCGCCGACGCCACCCAGATCCACACCCACCTGTGCTACTCCGAGTTCGGCGAGGTCCTGCCCGCGATCGACGCTCTCGACGCGGACGTCACCAGCATCGAGGCGTCCCGGTCGAAGATGGAGATCCTCGACGATCTGCGCACGACCGGCTATGAACGGGGTGTCGGCCCCGGGGTGTACGACATCCACTCACCCCGCGTACCAGAGCAGGCGGAGGTCACCGACGCGCTACGCCGCGCCGTCGCGGCGGTGCCCGCTGACCGACTCTGGGTCAACCCCGACTGCGGCCTGAAGACCCGCGGCTACCCGGAGGTCGAGCAGGCCCTGACCCGTCTGGTCAGCGGCGCCGGCGAGGTCCGCAGCACGCTCACCTGAGCGCACGGTGGGGCGGCGTGCCGTCGCCCCACCGTGCGTTGCGGCAACGCGCATCCGATGCCCGCGTCGGCCGCTCGGCAGCGTCAACCTGCGCTAACGGGTATCTGCAGAGCGCGGGAATCCGGGCGGCCGTCGAGGATGGCGGCGAGGATCTCCGCGCCGTCGACGACCCTCGGGCCTGGGCGGTTGAAGTAGGCGGGTCCGTCGACCACCCACACCTGGCCCCGACGAACCGCAGGCAGGTCCGCCCAGCCGGGTTGCCCGGCTGCCACGGACAGCTCGTCGACGGTCCGTTCGGGGGTGAACCCACACGGCCCGAACACCACCACGTCCGGGGCCAGGTCGGCGACCACCGACCACGGGTGTGGGGTGCTGTGCGCCCCCGGACCGAGCAGCAGCGACCGCCCGCCCGCGGCGGCGATCTGCTCGGGCACCCAGTGCCCGCCCGGCATCAACGGGTCGAGCCACTCGACGAACAGCACCGTCGGCGCGCCGGTCCCCGGGCCGGGCAGCGCGGCGAGACGACGTTCGGCGTCCGCCCGGATCTCCGCCGCCCTGCCCGCGGTGTCGGTCAGGGCGGCCACGGCGTCGACGGTGTCCAGTATCCCGCCGATCGTCCTCGCCTCCAGCGACACCACCCTGGTATCCAGGTCGATCAGCCGAACCGCGTCGTTGACCCGCGCGTAGGAGACCGCACACACATCGCACAGGTCCTGGGTCAGGATCAGATCCGGCTTCAGGTCCTCGAGCATCGTGACGTCGAGCTGGTACAACGACGATCCTCGGTGCGCGTCGCCAGCGATCGCCGCCGAGATCTCCCGGCTCGTCAGCGCCTCGGGCAGAGACGTCGCCGTCACCATCGGAACGCCGGCCAGGTCACCCGGCGGCCAGTCACACTCGTGCGTGCGCCCGACCAGATGCCCGGTCAGGCCGAGCATGGCTACGATGTCGGTGGCCGCCGGCAGCAGTGAGACGATCCGCACGTCCGCCTGCCTACCAGGCATGACCAAGCCGCGTCCACTCCGCCAGCGCAAGTTGCCCCCTGCACGTGTCCAACGCCCTGCGGCAGATCCCGTGATCGCGTCACGGCCAGCGGACGCCGGTCAACGTGCGGGCACCTGGTCGTCGGGTCGATCGAACTCCGGTTGAACCTTCCCCGCTCAGGCCGGTGCCGGGCCTTCTCAAGTCGACGGGCCGCCAGGTACAGGATCGACTTTTCTTGATCGAGGGTTGGTCGACACTTCTTGTGGCTACGGGAACTCGCGTCTGTCGTCGCCCGACTGATACTCGACGGACGCGGTGTCAGACCGGAACGGGGTGTGTGATGGCGGCTGAGCGGTGGTGGGCTCCGACGGGTGTCGCGACGGCGGCGATGGCCACGTCGATGACGGCGCTGTACGCGACATCGGCGCTGGCCCCGTTCCTGGTTGCCGACCTGGGTCTGTCCCGCACGGCGGTGGGCGCCTTGGTGACGGTGTCGTTCGCGGTCGCGGCGGGGGTGTCGCTCATCGCCGGGCACCTGATCGACCTGGGCGGAGCGCGGCGAGGACTCCTGGCGTTGTGTGTGGCCGTGCTGGTGGCCCTGCTCGGCGCGTCCGTGGCACCCGGCTACGGCTGGCTTCTGGTGGCGGTGGCAGTGGCGGGCTTGGGGCAGGCACTGGCCAACCCTGCGACGAATGTGCTGGTCGCCGGGGCGGTTCCGCCGCAGCGTCGGGGTAGCGCCATCGGGGTGAAGCAGGCGGGGGTACAGCTGGCGGCGTTCGCCTGCGGACTTGTCCTGCCGGCGGTGGCAACTCTGGCCGACTGGCGGGTGGCGTTGCGGGTGTCGGCGTTGGTGCCGTTGGCGACGGTGATCGCGGTGTGGTGGTGGGTTCCGGCCGCCGCGCGCCGGGCGACGGCGGGCTCGTGGTGGCGGCTGTCGGCACCGACCGGTTGGTTGACCTGGCTGGTCGCGTTCTCTCTGCTGCTGGGCACCGGGCTGGCGGCGGTGAACACCTACCTTCCGCTCTACGCGACGCAGCGGCTGGGCCTGGGCACGGGTGTGGGTGGGGCTCTGCTCGCCGCGTTCGGGGTGACGGGTCTGCTGGCCCGGGTCTGGTGGGGCCGGTGGGCTGACCGGAGCGCGGAGGTGGCCGTTGCCCTGGTGTGGCTGGCTGCCGCGGCAGTCGTCGGGGTCCTGCTGGTGCTTTCGGCTGATCATCTTTGGGCGGGCCTGGTCTGGGTCGGCGCGGTGGTGGTGGGCGGATCGGCGACGGCGGCGAACGCGCTGTCGATGCTGATGGTGCTACGCCACGGAAAGGCTCTGGGGCAGGCGTCAGGGCTGGTGTCGGTGGGTTTCTTCGGCGGCTTCGTCGTCGGACCAACCACCGTCGGCTGGTGTGCTGACGCCGGCGGGTGGGGGGCGGCGTGGCTGGTGGTCGCGGCGGTGTTCGTCGGCACGGCGATGCTCGCGATGCGGGTGCGGTCGGCCAGCGCCCAGCCGAAGGTCGCGGCGTGAACGACGGCGACCTGCGCGGAGCGTTGGAGGCGCTGCTGCGGCGGGTGACGGTCGTCGCCGCGCAGGTGGGCGATCGATTCCCGCTGTACGCGGATCCGGTCTCCGGTGACTGGGTGTCGACGCGTCGCGGCTCGTGGACAGGTGGTTTCTGGGTCGGGTGGTGGTGGCTCAGGGCCGCCGTTTCCGGGCTGCCCGCGGACCAGAACGTCGCTCAGCAATGGACGCTCCGACTGGCACCTCGGGCGGCCGACGACACGGTGACCAGGGGGATGACCTTCTGGTACGGCGCGGGTCAGGGCCACCGGCTGTGCGGGGACGTGCTCGCCGGGCGGGTCGCCCGCGACGGGGCGGCCGCGCTGGCCGACAGCTTCGACCCTCGGCTGGGGTTGATGCCGGTGGGTGGTGCGTTCGGCGCGGATCCGACCCCACGGGCGGGCGTGGACGCGTTGGCGGGGACCGTGGCGCTGCTCGCGATGGCCGCTGACGCGGGCGCACGGGACCTGGACGGCCTGGCCCGCACCCATGCCGAACGGCATGTCGAGCTGCTGGTGGGCGTTGACGGCGGCATTCGCCCGGAGGCAGTCCTTCGTCCCGATGGCACAGCGGCCGGCGGGGGTGACCTTTCGGCTGGTTGGGCGCGGGGGCAGGCGTGGGGTGTGTTGGGCTTGGCGGTGGCCGCGCGGCGGTGGGGCGGCGGATTCACCGATGCGGGTTGCCGGGCGGCGAGCTGGTGGCTTGCGCGGTTCGGGCAGCAGGTGCCGGTTGCGGTGCTCGGTCGACCTGGATCGCCGGTGGACACCTCGGCGGCGGTGATCGCTGCGGCCGGTTTGCTCACCCTGTCCGAGGTGACCGCCGACGATGCCTGGGGCGCGGCGGCCCGTGCGATCGTGAGCGACGTGGTGGGTCATCACCTCGATGGTGAGGGAGTGCTGCGCGACGGGTGCTACGACCTTGCTGGCGGTGTCGCGGTCCGGCACGAGCTGGTCTGGGGCAGCTACTTCCTGGCTGCCGTCCTTGCCGTGCTGACCGGCGGGGTGCGGGAGCATCCCTGGTAGAGGTCAGTGCCCTCGACGCAGCAGGCGGCGGGCCACGGTGGTGATGTGCAGCTCGTCGGGGCCGTCGAGGATTCGGGCCGCGCGAGCGGTGCGGGCCAGCATCGGCAGCGGGGTGTCGTCGGTGAGCCCTTCGGCGCCGTGCACCTGGATGGCCCGGTCGACGATGGCGCACAGGGCGCGGGCGGTGACCACCTTGGCGGTGCCGACGGCGATGCGGGTGTCGCCACCGTTGGTGAGCGCGTCGACGGCGGCGTGGGTGAGGGCACGGGCGGCGGCGAGGTCGGCGTGGCTGTCGAAGACGATGCGGTGCAGGAGTTGCTGCTCGGCAAGGGGGCCACCGTGGGCGTGGCGGGTGGTCATCCGGGTCAGCATGAGGTCGTGGGCGCGTTGGGCCTGGCCGAGCCAGCGTAGGCAACGCAAGGTCCGGCCGAGTGCGAGTCGCTCCCCGATGATGCGTAGCCCGTGGCCGGGCTCGCCGAGGAGATGGTCGGCGGGCACACGAACGTCGTCGAGAGAGATCTCGTACTGGCCGCCGGCGCCGAGGACGGGCAGTTCCCGCACGATGCGGTAGCCGGCAGCGTCGGTGGGCACCACCAGCAGGGAGAAGGCTTCCCTGTTGTCGGCCTGTAGTGCGGTGCGGCAGACGACGGTGGTGAAGGCGGCGGTGGCGGCGCGGGAGGTGAACCATTTGCGGCCGGTGATCCGCCAGGTGTCGCCGTCTCGGGTGGCGGTGGTGCCCAGGGCGGACGGGTCCGAGCCGGCGACGCCGGGTTCAGTCATGGCGAAACTCGGTCCACCCGCGCCGCTGATCATCGGCAGCAGGTGGCGGTGCCGGACCGTCGCGGTGGCGTGCCGGTCGAGCATCAGCGCGTCGAGCAGCAGGTCCGAGCCGAGCGCGGTGGGCCCGAAGTCGGATCGTCCCTCCACCTCGGCCAGCGGCGCGTAGGCGGCGAGGTCGAGACCGTATCCGCCGAGGTGCGCCGGGAGCGGCAGGGCCCACAGTCCGGCCCCGCGCGCGTCAGCGTGCAGTGCCGTCATGGCCTGCACGGCGGGCGAGCCACCGGCGAGCAGGAGCGGCTCGACGGGGATGACCCGATCCGCTATGAACGCACTGACGCTGGCGGCCAGCTCGGTGCGGGCCGCCGCTTGGTCGGTCATCGACAAACTCCCGAAGATCGTGGGAACTACCTCGATGTGTGTCACGACTATTGAGGTATGCGGGCGATCAACGTAGCGCATGCCGGTGACGCCGGTGCGTAGCGATCTTGTGGTGGACGGGCAGGTCGACGCCTTGCCGCTCACCGGGACACGCGTTCGCGGCGATGCTGTGACAGCGGCGGACGCGATCGTCGTCGAGCACCTGTCCCTGCTGGGCGCGAGCCACGTCGGCGGTGGTCCGCTACGGGTCGACGCCATCGATGTGCACACCGATTGGCAGGACCTCACCGGCCGCCGGTTGGACGAGGTGACCGCCCAGGCTGCCCTGGGGCTGATGGCCGTGCACGGTCGGGCCAGCGGAAGCCCCGCACGCATCGGGGTGCCCTATGTGTCCACTGTGGCCGGCGTGGTTGCGGCGCAGGGTGCGTTGGCCGCTCTGCTGGCCGGATCACGCGGGCAGCGCACCGGGTCGGTGCGGGTGAGCGTGGCCGGGGCTGCGATGCTCACGGTGTCGCAGTACCTCGCGGCCGGGAGCGCTGAGGACGGCGACGACACCGGCGAGGTGAGCGAGCCCGGTGTGCCACCGCCGTTCACCGCCCTCGACGGGGTCGTCTTCGAGGTGGAGACCCTGGATCCGGAGCCGTGGCGCCGATGGTGGACCTCGCTTGGCGCGGCGCCCGGCGACGTGGCGCGAGGTTGGCGGGCCTTCGTCCTGCGCTACGCCACCGCCGCCGCGCCGATCCCACCCGCTCTGCACGAGATCACCCGGCGGACACCATTCGTCGATTTGTGTGTGAGCGCGCAGGCTGCCGGCGTGGCCGTGCAGGAGGTCCGCGGGCTCGCGGCCCGCCGCGCGGACGTCGACGCGGAGGGCCGGTTCGGTACGCCCTGGAAGATCAGTGCCGGCCTTCCCGCGGCTGACCTGCCGGAGTTGCCGGCCGGACGGCTTCCGCTTCACGGGCTGCGGGTGGTCGAGGCCGGCCGTCGCATCCAGGGGCCTCTCGCCGGTCACGTGCTGCGTCTGCTCGGCGCGGAGGTGACCCGGGTGGAGCCGGCCGGCGGCGACCCGCTGCGCGGGATGCCGCCGATGGTCGGTGACTGCTCGGCCCGCTTCCTGGCCCTCAATCGCGGCAAGCGGATCGTCGAGGTGGATCTACGCTCGGCCTCCGGCCGCTCGACAGTGCGGAACCTGGTCGACGGCGCGCACGTCTTCCTGCACAACTGGGCGCCCGGCAAGGCCGCCGAGTTCGGCCTCGACTCCGCCGATTTCACCGCGAGCAACCCCGGCCTGGTGTACGCGTACGCCTCAGGCTGGGGTGACGCACGCGGGGCGGACGCGCCGCCGGGCACCGACTTCGTCGCTCAGGCGTACACCGGGCTCGGCGAACAACTGCGGCCGGCCGGGGAGCCGCGCGCCGGTTCGTTGATGACGCTGTTGGACGTCCTGGGCGGGCTGGTCTGCGCCGAAGGTGTGCTGGCGGCGCTCGTCGCCCGTCAGCGAGACCGCCGCGGGCAGCGGGTGGACACCTCGTTGCTGTCAGCGGCCGGGGTCCTGCAGGCGCCTCTGCCCACGGTCCAGCCGACGTGGACGCGGTGGGACATGCCGGTGTCGGTCACCGACGGGCACATCGTGCTCGCCGTCGGCAGCGACCCCGTGGTCGCGGAAGCCACCCTCGGTGACCCGGGCACGCTCACCACCGATCAGGCGGTGAGCCGTCTCGCGGCGGTGGGGGTGTCGGCGGTGCGGGTGTGCCCTGACCCGGGTGAGCTGGCCGACGACCCGGCAACGACCGGTCTGATCGAGATCGACGGGTGCGCCTTCGTCCGCCCACCGTGGAGGTTCACGTCATGACCGTGCTGCCCGTGCGCGACCTGGTCCCCGCTGCGCTGCGTGACTGGTGGGCCCGCACCGGTCACTACCCCGGCCGCACCCTGTACGACCTGTTCGCCGAGCACGCCGTCGCGCACCCGGACCGGGTGGCGGTGATCGACGACGACGGCGAGATCACGTACGCGCAACTACAGGCCACGACGCTGCGGCTGGCCGGCGCGTTGCGACGTGACGGTGTGGCGCCCGGTGAGGTGATCGCGGTGCAGCTGCCCAACGGGTGGCGGCCGGTCGCGGTGGACCTGGCCGCTGCGGCGATCGGCGCGGTCGTCCTGCCGTACCCCGTCGGGCGGGGCCGCCGCGACACGCTCACCCTGCTGCGCCGCTCCCGGGCCGCCGTCGCGGTCGTCGCGCACAAGGTCGGTGACCACCACTACGCCGACACCCTGGCGACACTGCGACCGGAGCTGCCGGACCTGCGGACCGTGCTGGTGGCCGGCCTCGACGGTCCGGACAGCCTGGAGGGCTGGCTGGCCGACGGGGCGCCGCTGGCGACACCGGTGGCCACCTCGGCGTCGGCGCCCGCGCGGATCCTCGTCTCCTCCGGTTCCGAGGCCGCCCCGAAGATGATCGTCTACTCGCACGACGCCCTGGCTGGCGGACGTGGTGCCTTCATCGCCGCCCTGCATCAGAGTGACGAGCCGATGCGCAACCTGTTCCTGGTGCCCCTCGCCTCGTCCTTCGGCTCCTCGGGCAGCGCGGTGACGATCGCCCGACACGGTGGCACCCTGCTCGTGCAGTCCCGCTTCGACGCCGGTCGCGCCCTGGAGCTGATCGACACGCACCAACCGTCGCTGGTGTTCGGGGTGCCGACGATGTTCACGATGATGCTCGACCACCCCCGCCTGGCCACGACGAGCACCGCGTCGCTGCGGGCGGTGGTGGCCGGCGGGTCACGGGTCGACCCGGCCACCGTGCAGTCCTGCCGGGACCGCTTCGACGCGGCGTTCGTCAACTGCTACGGCTCCGCCGACGGGGTCAACTGCACCACCGACCCCCTCGACCCGCCGGCCGCGGTGCACGACGCGGTGGGTCGACCCAACCCGGCGGTGGCAACCGTACGGGTCGTCGGCGACGACGACACCGACGTCGCGCCCGGCGAGGTCGGCGAGATCTGGGGCCTCGGGCCCATGAGCCCGCTCTGTTACGTCGACCCGGAGTTCGACGAGCGGTACCGGGTCGAGGGCGGGTGGGTGCGCACCGGTGATCTCGGCCGCGTCGACGCCGACGGGTTCCTGCATGTCGTGGGCCGGCGCAACGAGATCATCATCCGGGGTGGACGCAACCTGTCCCCCGTCGAGGTGGAGCTGCTCATCGCCCAACACCCCGCGGTGCGGCAGGTCGCCTGCGTCGGCGTCCCCGACCGGCTGATGGGTGAACGGATGGCGGCCTGCATCGCCGTCCGCGACGGCGCCGACGCCCCGACGCTCACCGAGTTGGCCGGCTACCTCACTGACACGCACGGGCTGGAGCACGCCAAGCTGCCCGAGCGCCTCGCCGTGCTCGACACGCTGCCCCTGTCCGCCGCAGGCAAGGTCGACAAGCGGTGGCTGCGTGAGCGACTCATCGGGCAGGACGAGTGACCGCCGCCGTCAGCTTCACGGGGGTCACCTGCCGCTACGGGCGGCGTACCGCGGTCGACGCGGTCGACCTCGACGTGGCCGCCGGTGAACACGTGGCCCTGACCGGAGCGAACGGTTCCGGCAAGACGACCCTGCTGCGGGCCGCGCTCGGCCTGCACCCCACCACCGGCGGCACGGTCACCGTGGGCGGGGAATCGGCCCGCAGCGGTGTCGAATGGGCGCGACGACGCCGGGACGTGGCCTGGGTGCCGCAGCGCCTCGCGCCGGGCCGCTTCCCGCTGCTGGTCGACGAGCTCCTCGACAGCGGCGGGCATCCCGACGCCGCCCGCGAGGCAGCCGACCAACTCGACGTCGGCGGGCTCGGCCACCGACCGCTGCACACCCTCTCCGGCGGGCAGTTGCAGCGCGTGTTCCTGGCCCGGGCGCTCGGCGCGGTCGCCGCCGGGGCCCGGGCCCTGTTCGCCGACGAACCCACCGCCGCGTTGGACTTCGACGGCCAGGAGCAGGTCGCCACCCTGCTGGCGAAGCTTCCGATCACGGTGATCGTGGTGTCGCACGACCGGGCGATGACCCGCGCCTGTGACCGGGTGGCCGAGATGGCCGCCGGGAAGCTGCGGGTGATCTGAGCCGTGGACGGCTTCCTCGATCTGCTCGCCCTGCCGGCCGTGCAGCGCTCGGCGATCGGCCTGCTGATCGCCGCCGTCGGCCTGCCGATCGTCGGGGTGTTCATCATCGGTCTGGACATCATCGCCGTGCGGTTCGCGATGATGCACGTGGCGCTGCTCGGTATCGCCGTCGGGCTGCTCGCCGGCCTCGACCCCGTGCTCTGCGGGCTCGTCGCGTGCGCTCTGGCCGGCGCCGGTGTCGCACCCCTCGCCCGCCGGCCGACCGGCCTGCCCGGGGCGATGGGTCTGCTGATGACCTTCGCGATCGCCGCCGCCCTGCTCGTGCTGTCGGTGTCCGGGGTCAACGCCACCGGCGCGTTCGAGTTGCTCTGGGGGTCGATCCTGGCCACCCGCGAGATCGACCTGATCATCCTGGGCGCGCTGACCGTCGTGGTGCACGTCCTGTTCTGGCGGTGGCGCCGGCAACTCGCGTTGCTGCTGTTCGACCGCGAGGTGGCACTCTGCTCCGGTGTCGCCGCCGGGCCGCTGCTGCTGGCGCTGCTCGTCGTCGTCGCCGTGTCGATCGGCGCGTCGATCCGGTTGACCGGGGCGCTGCTGGTCGACGCGCTGACCATCCTCCCCGCGCTGGGCGCCCGCAACCTCGGCCGGTCGTTGCGGTCGATGGTGCTCTGGGCGGTGGCCCTCGGTGTGGTCGGCAACACCGCCGGGTTCGCCGTCGCCCTGCTGATCGATCAGCCACCGGGTCCCGTCCTCGTCCTGGTGGCGGGGGCGTTGACCCTGCTCACCTACCTGATTCCTGAAGGAGCACGTGATGCGATTGTTCCGGGCCGCCGCGCTGAGCGCGGTGGCGACCCTGTCCCTGCTGGCCAGCGGGTGTGGCAGCACTGACGATCCGGCACCGGGCACCAGCGCGACGCCAGGAGCGAAGGGACCGAAGGTGGTCGCCTCCACCAGTTGGGTCGGCGGGTTGGCCAAGGCCGCCGGGGCCGCCGACATCACCGTTGTCGCCCCGGCCAACGTGCAGCACCCACCGGACTACGACCCCAAGCCCAGCGACCTCGCCGCCGTCGCCGGCGCCGACTACATCCTGTACGCGGAGTTCGACGGCTTCGCCGCCAAGTTGAAAGACGCCGCGGGCGGGTCCGGCAAGCTCGTCCCCGTGCAGTTGGAGAACACCCCCGGCAAGATCACCTCGGAGGTGACCCGGTTGGCCGGCCTGTTCGGCACCGCCGACGCGGCGACCGCCTGGAACTCCACCTTCACCACGGAGTACGCGAAGCTGTCCGCTCAGGCGAAGTCCGCGCTACCCAGTCCGGCGCCGACCGCGGTGTCGCACCTGTTCATGGCGTACTGGGCCGAGTTCGCCGGGATCACCGTGGCGGGCACGTACGGCCCGCAGCCGGTGAGCCCGAGTCAGCTCGCCGACCTGACCGCGAAGAAGCCGGCTCTGGTGCTGGCCAACGCCCACCTGCCCGGCGCCAATCCCGACATTCCCGGTGCCACCCGCGTCGACATCGTCAACTATCCCGGCTCCGACCTGGACCTCCTCGGGGTTTTCAAGACCAACACTGAACGACTGACCGCGGCGCTCAAACCCTGAGCGACGCGGTTGGTCCGGCCGGTGGGGGTGCGGCGGTCGCACCCCCACCGGCCCCTGCCGTAGGAGACCTGATGATCCCCGTGCTCGTCGTCGGCGGCGGCCCGGTCGGGCTGAGCCTGGCGATCCGCCTTGGACAGCTCGGTGTCCCGGCCACCCTGGTCGAGCAGCACCCGGACACCGCCGTTTTCCCCAAGGGCAGGGCCCTGAGCATCCGCAGCATGGAGATCTTCCGCTCGTGGGAGCTGGAGAAGGACATCACCGCTGCCGGCCTGCCGCGCGAACACCTGGCCTTCTACACGGGCCGCACCCTCACCGACCCGTCCGGCACCCGCATCGTCACCGGCCCCGGCGCTCGACCGCCGGTGCCCAGCCCCACCTACACGCTGCTCTGCTCGCAGGACCGCCTCGAACCGCTGCTGCGCGCGCACGCGCAACGGCTTCAGCCCGACCGGATCCGATTCGGCACCGAACTCGTAGATCTCGTCGTGGATCCCGACGGTGTCACGGTGGGGTTGCGCAGCGGTGGTCGCGGTGACCGGCTGCGCGCGCGGTATCTCGTCGCCGCGGACGGCGCCCGCAGCGGGATTCGTCAGCGGCTCGACATCGCCATGGCCGGCCCGTCCGGTGTTTCCCGCAACCTGAACATCCTCTTCGACGCCGACCTCGGCCAGCACATCGCCGACCGGCCGTGCGCCGTCTACACGATCACCCAACCCGGCCTGCACGGTGCGTTCCTCGCCGTCGACAACCAGCATCGGTGGCTGTTCAACCTCGTCGCCGACGGTGACGACGTTGACCTCGACAGTCTCGACGACGCCGCCTGCATCGGGCTGATCCGCGCCGCCGCCGGCCTGCCCGACCTGACGGTCACCGTGGTCGGCCGTCAGGTGTGGCACGCCGCGGCGCAGGTCGCCGATCGCTTCCGGCACGGCCCGGTCTTCCTGGCCGGCGACGCCGCCCACGTCACCACCCCGTACGGGGGTTTCGGCATGAACTGCGGCATCGCCGACGCCGACAACCTGGCCTGGAAACTCGCCGCCGTCCACCACGGCTGGGCTGACCCGGCGCTGCTCGACACCTACGACCCCGAACGCCGACCGGTCGCACTCGCCAGCGCCGCCGAGAGCCACCTGCGCCTGGTCGACACCATCGACGCGCAGCGCACCGGTGCGCCCCCGCGAGGACGGCCCAGCGAAGGACTCGTGCTCGGATACCACTACACCTCCGCCGCTGTCATCAGTGACGGCACGGACCCACCCCCGGGGAATCCGGTCGCCGACTACGTCCCCACCGGCCGGCCGGGTCACCGCCTCCCCCACGTCTGGCTCGACCAGGGGGAAACCCTGTCCACCCTCGATCTGGTAGCCGGCGAGGGTTTCACCCTGCTCGCCGGACCGGCGGCGGCCTGGGCCCCGACCGCGGTCCAGCAGGCGCGGCACGCCGGCGTTCCACTGACCGTGCACGTCCTCGACGACGCGCTGTCGCAACCCACCCGGGCGGACTTCCTCGGTCGCTGCGGACTGCGCGACGATGGAGCTCTGCTGCTGCGACCCGACGCCCATGTCGCCTGGCGCACCCCTGGCACGCCCCGTGACGGCATCCACGAGATGATGGACCGCGTGCGACAGCCGGCGCCGCGACCTGGGCTACGCCACCCTCGGCCAGCAGAAGGAGTTGCGTGATGCCACACGTCCCCGCTCGGATCGCCCTCGCGCTGCTCGTGGGAGCGGTGATCGCGTTGGCGCCGGGCGGCCCGGCGCAGGCCCACGTCTCGGTGAGCCCCGCCCAGGCCCCACCGGGCGGATTCACCACCCTGACGTTCCGGGTGCCCAACGAACGCGCCGAGGCGGCGACGACGAGCGTACGCATCGTGATGCCCGAGACCACGCCGATCACCTCGGCGGCGGTGCACAAGCTCGCCGGTTGGCGCGCGACTGTCGAGGACGGTCCTCTCGCCACGCCGGTCAAGGTCGGCTCAGCGACCGTCACCGAGGCGATCACCTCGGTGACCTGGACGGCGGCGACTGCCGAGGACGCCATCGACGGCACCCAGTTCCAGGAGTTCAGCGTCTCCGTGGGCCCGTTGCCGACCACCGGCGACCGGGTCGTTTTCAAGGCCCTTCAGACGTACGCCGACGGCGTGGTCTCGCGGTGGATCGAGGAGCCGACGCCGGGTGGCCCCGAGCCGGACAACCCCGCCATCGTTCTCCGCCTGGACGAGGCGGCGGCCACCGGCGTCGACGAACACGGCATGCCGGTTGCGGGCGCCCCGACGACGGCGGCCGTGGCCGACCGGCCAGCGGGCGTGGCGCTGGCCGTCGCCGTGGCCGGTGTCGTCCTCGGTGCGGCAGCGCTGCTGCTGGGTCTGCTCAATCGGACCCTCGGCCGACGGATCCGGTAACCCGCCAACGCAATCACTGATAGTCGGTCGGTACCTCTGCCGGGTTCCCGCTCGAGGAGGGATAGTCACCGACCGACAAAGCCGGGTCGGGGTCCGCGAAGCCGAGCCGGTCGGCTCTAGCGTGGTCAGCGACGACCGACGAGTGGAGGCACCCGTGGCAGCCGACGGCCTGGTACACGTGCTCACCCTGTGCGGCAACTGCAACTGCGGATGCCCCGAGCTGTACATCGACCCCGACGCGCCAGCCGAGCAGCGAGTCGTCATCACCGACGACTTCGGCAACGCGATCCGGCTCAGCGGCGGCCAGCTCAGCGACATCGTCGGCCTCGCCCGGGCGGGCGCCCTGGACGACGTGACCACCGCCTAGATTGGCGTCCGACACGGTCAACACCCGATGCTGGGCGGTGAGTCACCGCCCCTCGGGTGTCCTCGGCGACCGGTGGTCGGCGGGTCCCCGTCGGGTCGTGCGCGACCCGATCTCCGGTAACCCGTGGCTCACCGGGTGGTGGCCGACCCGGACGGCATGTGCGTCCACCGCCCGTTTCTTGACGCCCACGTTGTGGAGGCCGCCCTCGCCACCCGAGAGTGCGACGTCCAGCGCGGCTGGTTACGTCGAGAGACTCTGCTGGTTCTCGACGAGATGTCGCGGGAATGAGCACGATCCACTGAACCGCATCGACATTTCCCGCGTACCATGATGCGGAGCCGGGACATGCCACCGCAGGATCATCCGCGGTGTGCCACCCATGGTCGACACCAGGGCAGGGTGCCGACTCCGTCTCTCACCGCACGTCGTGCGGATCCGGCTGATTCGGAAGAGGTCATCGTGCAATCCACGTACCAGGTTCGGGGTATGACCTGTGGGCACTGCGCCCAGTCCATCACCGCCGAGCTCAGCGCACTGCCGGGCGTCGAGAACGTCGATGTCGATCTCGGCGCGGGCAACGTCACCGTTCACAGCGCCGAGACCCTGGCGCTGGCCGACGTCGAACGGGCGGTGGACGAGGCCGGCTTCGAGCTGGCCGGCGCACTCGCATGACCACCACCGTCGATCCGCTGCTCACCTCGCTCGCGATCGGGGGCATGACCTGCGCGGCCTGCGCCAACCGCATCGAGCGCAAGCTCAATCGGATCGACGGCGTACGGGCCACTGTCAACTTCGCCACCGCCACCGCCACGGTCGAGCACATCCCGGCTGTGCCGGTGCCGGATCTGGTGGCCACGGTGACCGCGATGGGCTACACCGCCCGGCCGCCAGCGCCCCCGACAGAGGCCGATGACGGCGAAGACCCGACGACCACCACCCGGCAACGGTTGCTTGTCGCGGCCGCGCTCGCCGTTCCGGTGCTGACGCTGTCGATGACACCGGCCATCCAGTTCCCGTACTGGCAGTGGGTCGTCGCCGCACTGACGGCACCGATCGTCGGTTGGGCGGGTCGGCCGTTTCATCGGGCGGCGCTGGCCAACGCCCGCCAGGGCGCCGCCACGATGGACACGCTGGTCTCCCTCGGCGCACTGGTCTCCTACCTGTGGAGCCTGTGGGCGCTGCTGGGCACACCCGCCGGACGACCGGACCTACGGATGAGCCTGTCCTGGTTCTCCGGGCACGACCATGCGCTGTACTTCGAGGTCGGCGCGGCCCTGGTGACGTTCCTGCTGGCCGGTCGCTGGATCGAGGCCCGGGGTCGTCACCGGGCCGGCTCGGCCGTACGCGCACTGGCCGAGTTGGGCGCGAAGGACGTCGCCGTCCTCGACACCAACGGCGCCGAACTGCGTACCCCGATCAGCGACCTACGCGTCGGCGACCTGTTCGTGGTGCGTCCCGGCGAGAAGATCGCCACCGACGGCGTGGTCGAGACCGGCGTCAGCGCGGTCGACGTCGCCTTCCTCACCGGAGAGAGCGTTCCGGTCGAGGTGGGCCCGGGTTCAGCGGTGACCGGGGCCACCGTGAACACCGGAGGTCGACTCGTCGTGCGGGCGAGCCGGGTCGGCGGCGACACCCGGCTCGCGCAGATCACCCGACTGGTGACCGAAGCCCAGGCGGGCAAAGCCCGGATTCAGCGCCTCGCTGACGAGGTCGCGGGGGTCTTCGTCCCGTTCGTGTTGGTGATCGCCCTGGCCACCTTCGCCGGGTGGCTGGTCCTGGCCCCCACTTCGACGGCGGTCGGGGTGGCCGTGGCGGTGCTGATCGTCGCCTGTCCGTGTGCTCTCGGCCTGGCCACACCCACCGCCCTGCTCGTCGGCACCGGTCGCGGCGCGCAACTGGGCATCTTGATCCGTGGAGTGGCGGCGCTGGAATCGGCCCGCCGCATCGACACCATCGTGCTCGACAAGACCGGCACCCTGACCACCGGCCGGATGCGGGTCACCGGCGTGCATCCCGTCTCGGGTGTACGCCGAGACGACCTGCTGCGCGTGACCGCCGCCATCGAAACGAACTCCGAGCACCCGATCGCCCACGCCATCGTGATCGCCGCCGGGGCCGAACTCGGGCCGGACCTGCCGCAGGTCGACGATTTCCACGCCGAGGCGGGGCTCGGGGCCCGGGGCACCGTCGACCGGGTCCGCATCACCGTCGGAAACACCCGGCTCCTGGCGCTCGACGGCGTCGACGTCGCCGAGGTGACCGACACTGTGGACACGGTCGTCTACGTGGCCTGGGGCGGGCAGCTGCGGGGGTGGATCACCGTGGCGGACACGGTGCGGGAGTCCGCCGGGCCCACCGTGCGGCGGCTGCGCGCGCTCGGGCTGCGACCGGTCCTGTTGACCGGCGACACCGCCGCCGCGGCGGGCAATGTGGCCGCGCAGGTAGGACTCACGGAGACCATTGCCGGGGTCACCCCCGAGGTGAAAGCTGCCACGGTACGGCGGTTGCGCGACGAGGGCGCGACGGTGGCCATGGTCGGCGATGGCATCAACGACGCGGCCGCGCTCGCCGAAGCCGACCTGGGAATGGCGATCGCGACCGGCAGCGACATCGCCATCGAGGCCAGTGACGTAACGATCGTCCGCGCTCACGCGGGCACCGTGGACCTGACCGCAGTGGTCGACGCGCTGACCCTGGCCCGGGCGACCCTGCGCACCATCAAGATCAACCTGTTCTGGGCGTTCGCCTACAACAGCCTGATGATCCCGCTGGCCGCCGTCGGACTGGTCACCCCGATGCTCGCCGCCGCCGCGATGGCCTGCTCCAGCGTGCTCGTCGTCCTCAACAGCCTGCGCCTGTTCCGCTGGCGACCGACGAACCCGGGGTCCGGCGAGACGCTGGAGCAGCAAGCGACGACAACCGCCACACATTGATCCACTGAACGAGTTCGTCCGTATCGATAAGGGCAGCGGTGACGTAGGCTCATCCGGAACCTACGACAACGTCGTCAACCCCTGATCGGGTCGTGATTTTCAGCACGCCGGCACAACCGGGAACCGGAGGTACCAGGTGATCGATGACGACGCGGAGATCACCGCCTGGGCTCTCGCGGCGGGCCGGGGCGACCAGGAAGCGGCCACCCGCTTCGTCCGGGCAACGCAGCAGCACGTCTGGCGGTTCGTCGCCAACCTGGTCAGCCCTGCCGAGGCCGACGACCTGACCCAGGAGACGTATCTGCGGGCGATGCGCTCGTTGCCGTCATTCGCCGCGCGCTCGTCGGCACGGACCTGGCTGCTCGGTATCGCCCGCAAGGTCACGGTAGATCACATCCGCGCGGTGACGAGGCGTCCGCGCACCACCCACCTGCTGGACTGGCACGACGCCGCGGACGTGCGGGGCAGCACCTTCGACGGTGCGGTCGTGCTCGATGATCTCCTGTCCTCGTTGGCGCCGGACCGACGCGAAGCGTTCGTGGCGACCCAGATCCTCGGCCTGTCCTACGCCGAGACCGCCGAGGTGTGCGGGTGCCCGGTCGGCACCATCCGCTCCCGGGTGGCCCGCGCCCGGGAGGACCTGGTCGTCGCGGTCAACGCGAACCCTCTGCCGGTGCGGCGACAGCAGGGCAGGGCCGCCAGCTGACAGCAACCAGCGCGACGACGCCACATCGCCGATTGTCCTGGGAACCAGGGCCCCCACTCGACCGACTACCGGTACATGGGGTGCGAGCAGTGGCGTGAGATCCTGTCGGCGCAGTTGGACGGCGAGGAGACCCCCGCCGAACAAGCCCGGGCGGAGGCTCATCTCGACGGTTGCGCGGCCTGCCGTCGGTGGTACGACCAAGCCGCGGCGGTGACCCGGCGCACTCGCGTCAGGCTGAGCGCGCCCGTGCCCGACCTCAGCCACGTCATCCTGGCCACACTTCCCACCCCTCGACGAGAGCGATACCGCCTCGTGCTGGCCCTGCGGGCCGGGCTTGCTCTCATCGGCGCTCTTCAGCTGGTGCTGGGCTTGGCGCAGATCGGTCGCGGCCCGTCCGCCACGCACGCTCACGACCCGATCGGCACCCTGGGCTCTGGGCACCTGTGGCATGAGGCCGCCGCCTGGAACATCGCCGTCGGCGCCGGCTTCCTCTTCGTGGCGGCCCGGCGTACGCCCCCCACCGGGCTGTTGCCGACACTGAGTGCCTTCGTCGGCACCCTGTTGCTGCTCTCGGTCAATGACCTGATGACCGGTCGGGTAGAGCCCTCTCGGCTGGTCAGCCACGGCTTCCTGCTCGCCGGGTATCTGATCGTCGTCGCGTTGTCGCGGACCAGGCGGCGCCTTGACGGGCCGCCGACGCAGGGCCGGACCGATCGCCCCGCCTGGCACCTCGCCGCCGGCGACGAGCCACCGGCCAGCCCGCCAGGGCTGCGACTGGCACCACCGCATCCGGGCACCGCACAGGTCCGCGACCGGCCAGCGGCCTGACCTGCCCGAACTCGCCACCACTACGCCGGGGTGTTCGTCGCAGCGGCCACGAGCGGGTGACGGCGATTACTTGCCGGCCCGGAACTTTCGGGCTGCGGCGACCGACCAACGAAGCAGCAACAACCATCGGAGGATGAATTCATGCGCACCACCAGTCCCTTCGGATCGCGCCGACGCGCGGCCGTCATCCTGCCCACCGTCGCTGCACTCGTGGCGTTCGGTGCCGCCGGGTGCGGTTCGTCCGACTCGTCGTCGGCCGCTGAGTCGGGCCCCTCGGTGTCGGCGAGCGCCCCCTCCGGCGTGGTCACGATCCGTGACCCGTGGGTGAAGGCGGCCGACAAGGGGATGACGGCGGCCTTCGGGACCCTGGTCAACGACGGCGACACGGATGTCACGGTGACCGGGGCCGCGACCTCGGTGTCGCCGATGGAGTTGCACGAGATGACCATGAAGGACGGCAAGATGGTCATGCAGGCCAAGCAGGGCGGCATCGTGATCAAGGCGAAGAGCACGCACGCGTTGGAGCCCGGCGGTGACCACCTGATGCTGATGAACCTCACCAAGCCGGTGCAGGCCGGCGACGAGTTGACGTTCACCCTGACATTCGCAGACGGTAAGACCCAGCAGTTCACCGCGGTGGCCAAACCGTTCACCGGCGCGCAGGAGAGCTACGCCCCCGGGCACGGCCAGCCCATGCCCGGCACGAGCGCCACGCCGGAGATGAGCATGAGCCCGGCATCGTGACCGACACGTCACCCACCCGGCCGGTGAGCAGGCGCGGCCTGCTCACCGGCGGGGCCCTGGCCGCCGGAGGAGCCCTCGCCGGGGGTGCGGCCATCGCCGCTACCCGCACCGACAGCGGGCAGCCACCGGCCGCCGCCGACACCACGCCGGTGGCGAGCGTCGGCGCGCTGGTCGAGCCGTTCCACGGCGTCCGGCAGGCCGGCGTGACCACCGAACCGCAGGCCCACGCGGCGTTCGTCGCATTCACGCTGCGCCCCGGCACGGACCGGGCCGCGCTGGGCCGGTTGCTGCGGCTGCTCACCGACGACGCCGCCCGCCTCACCCAGGGCAAGCCGGCCCTCGCCGACACCGAGGCTGAACTCGGGCTGCTGCCCGCCCGGCTGACCGTGACCTTCGGCTTCGGGTCCGGCCTCTACCGGGCCGGAGGCGTCGACGACCGTAGGCCGGCCTCGGTGGCCGACCTGCCGCCGTTCCGCGTCGATCGGCTCCAACCGGCCTGGACCGGCGGCGACCTGCTGCTGCAGATCTGCGCCGACGACCCGGTCAGCGTCGCCCACGCCCAACGGGTCCTGATCAAGGACAGCCGACCGTTCGCCACCGTCCGGTGGGTGCAGCAGGGCTTCCGGCGCAGCCCCGGCGTCGAGCCGGGCGGCCACACCCAACGCAACCTGTTCGGTCAGCTCGACGGCACCGCCAACCCCCGACCCGGGATGCCGATGGACTCCGCCGTCTGGGTGCCGGACGGGCCCGCGTGGCTGCGCGACAGCACCACACTCGTCGTACGCCGGATCAGCATGAACATGGAGACCTGGGACCTGCTCGGCCGCAACGACCGGGAACTCGCCGTCGGCCGGCGGCTCGACACCGGCGCACCCCTGACCGGCGTCGCCGAGCACGACGAGCCCGACTTCGCCGCGACCGACGAGCACGGTCTCACCGTCATCCCCGACTTCTCCCACCTGACCCGCGCCCACGTCACCGACGACCGGCTGAAAATCCTGCGTCGGCCCTACAACTACGACGGGATCCCGAACAGTGAAGGCCACGCCGACGCCGGCCTGATCTTCACCTCGTACCAGGCCGACATCGCCCGACAGTTCCTGCCGATCCAACGCCGGCTGGCCGAGCGGGACCTGCTCAACGAATGGACCACCCCGATCGGGTCGGCGGTCTTCGCCATCCCACCCGGCTGCCAACCAGGAGGATGGGTTGGGGAGCAGGTGCTCGGATGAAACGCGCCGACTGGAGTTCCGTCGTGACCGCACCGTCGTTCCGGCCCACCGTTGTCCGGCTCGGCGCAGCGGTGCTCGCCCTCGTCGTGGCACTGCTGATTCCGGCCAGCCCGGCGTGGGCGCACAACACGCTGCGGTCGGCAGCGCCGGTCCAGGAGTCGACGTTGGCCAGCGCGCCGACCGAGATCGTGCTCGAATTCGTTGAGCGGCTCGACCCGACGTTCACCACCATCGTGCTCACCGACGCCGCCAAACGGAAGATCCCCACCGGCGACCCGGTCGTCGGCGGTGCCAAGGGGTCGGTCCAGCTCACCGGGGCGTTACCCAATGGCACGTATACCGTCGCCTACCGGGTGGTCTCCACCGACGGGCACCCGGTGCAGGGGTCGTACCCGTTCACCGTGGCCGACCCGAATTCCAGCGCCGCGCCGATCGTCAGCACGCCGACCGACGCTGCGCCCGCGGCTTCCTCGGTAGAACCCGGCGGCGGCCCGAATGTCGGCATCCTCGTCGCCGGCGCCGTACTCGCCGTCCTCGTCGTCGTGGGCGCCGGGTTGCTGTGGCGGCGGGCGAGGCGTCAGTGACCGGACCGCTCTTCCGGGGGCGCGTCACTTCATCACTTCACAGGTCAAGGTCCACACGTGTCCCACACCGATTCCCGGCCGTCCGCCGCCGACGATCGCGGTAACGCCCAGACCACCGTCGCGACGTCAGCGGGGTCGGCCGCCGTCCCCGCCGGACCGTCCCGATCCAATGCTTACCGCGTCGGATCCGCCGCGTTCGGCTGGTGGAGCATCGCCGCCATCTGCGCGTCCGGGGTCGCTGTGCTGCTGCTCGGTCTCCGGGTCGGCGGTGCCCTCACCGCCGCGATACCCGGCCTGCCGGACGCGGGACCAGCCACGACCTTGGCGCTTCCGTTCATCCGGCTGCTCTGCGACGGCCTCGCCACCGGCACCGTCGGCATGCTGGTGACCGCCGCGTTCCTACTGCCCGGCGACGGACGCAGTGTCTCGCCCCACGGTTACCTGCTTCTGCGGCGAGCGAGCCTGGCCGCGCTGGGGTGGGCGATCGCCGCGCTGACGCTGATGGTGCTGACGGTCTCCGACCTGCTGGGCCAACCTCTGGAAACACTCAAGCCCGCGACGGTCGTCAGCTTCGCCACCACGATCGCCCAAGGGCAGTCGCTGCTGCTGCAGGCCGGGCTGGCGCTGACCGTGGCGCTGCTGGCGCGCGCCGGGGTGTCCCGAGGGCTCGCCGCGACGGTCACGATCCTGGCGCTGGTGGCGGTGCTCCCTCCGGCTTTCACCGGTCACGCCGCCGGGGCGGGAAACCATCAGATCGCGGTGACCAGCCTGGCTCTGCACATCCTCGCCGCCACGGTGTGGGTCGGCGGGCTCGCCGCCCTGTTGATGGTGCGGCGCAGCCGACTGCTGACCGACGCCGCCGTCCGGTACAGCCGCCTCGCGCTGGGTTGCTTCGTCGCCGTCACGGTGAGCGGAGCAGCTAACGCCGCCGTCCGTCTCGGCGCTGTGGAGCAGCTCTGGCAGTCCCGCTACGGCTGGCTGGTCCTCGGCAAGCTCGCCGCCCTGCTGATCCTCGGCGCGCTCGGCGCGGCACACCGCTCGCGTACCCTCCCCGCGCTGCGGGCCGGAAGGCGCTGGGCGTTCGGTCGACTGGCCGCCGGGGAACTGATCGTGTTCGCCGCGACCGTGGGGTTGGCGGTGGCGCTGTCGCGCAGTCCCACCCCGGTAGCCACCTCCGGCGTCGACGCCGATCCGATCACCGAACTGCTCGGGTTCCCGATGCCCGCCGCACCCACTGCGGGCAACCTGCTCGGGCAGCCGCTACCGGACATGTTCTTCCTGACCCTGTGCGTCCTCGGCATCGGTGGATATCTGATCGGCGTGCGACGCATGCATGCCGCAGGGCACGGTTGGCCGGTCGCCCGCACGGCAAGCTGGGTGGCCGGGATGCTGCTGCTGGCGGCGGTCACCAACCTCGGCGTCGCCCGTTACGCCTACGTGCTGTTCAGCGCGCACATGGCCCAGCACATGGTGCTGTCCATGCTGGTGCCGATCCTGCTGGTCGGCGGCGCACCGGTCACCCTCGCCCTGCGCGCCCTGCGCCGACCAAACGATCCGCAGGTACGCGGTGCCCGGGAGTGGCTGCTGATCCTGGTGCACAGCCGCGTCACGAAACTGCTCACGCACCCGCTCGTCGCGCTCGGCATCTACACCGCAAGCCTGTTCGGCCTCTACTTCAGCGACCTGCTCGGCGTCCTGATGCGCTCCCACCTCGGACACCTGGCGATGCTCACCCATTTCGTGGTCGCCGGCTACCTGCTGTTCTGGGTGCTCATCGGCGTCGACCCCGGCCGCCGACGCCTCCCCCATCCGCTGCTGGTGGTCATCCACCTGGCGTCGATGATGGCGCACGGTTTCTTCGGCCTGGTCCTCATGCAGACCACCACCGTCATCGCCCCCGACTGGTACATCGCCGTGCACCCCACCTGGGCGTCGTCGCTGCTGACCGACCAGAAGCTCGGCGCCGGCATCGCCTGGGCCTTCGGAGAGTTACCCGCCGTCGTCGTGATGATCGTTCTGATTCGCCAGTGGATCCGCGCCGACCAACGCGAACAGGCCCGCCTCGACCGGGCGGCCGACCGGGCCGACGCCACCGGCGAGGAGGACGACCTCGCCCGCTACAACGCGTTCCTCGCCGCGGCCGGGCAAGCCAGCAGTGACCCACCGCGTTTGGGCGGGCCCGAGCAACGCTGACTCCGACACCCATCGTGGTCAGCCACAACCCTGGGAACCATCGGGGCTGTGCGGCCGACTACCTCCCGGGCCGGAGCTGACACGACGACCCACCGGGGCAACCACGCCAGCAGGAGTAACACCCGCAGGTGGGTGTTACATGCCAAATTTCGATCGGAAGAACATGTCTCTCACCGCGTTGTCCGGCTCACCGACGCCGAAACCCACCACGACCGACGACACACCGGCCCGCCCGACCCGGCGCGCGTCACCGATCGGTGCGCTGCTGCTCCGGCTGCACTTCTACGCCGGCATTCTCGTCGCCCCGTTCCTGGTGGTCGCCGCACTGACCGGGCTGGCTTACACCACCACCCCACAGTTGGACAAGATCCTCTACAGCGACCAGTTGACCGTCGCGCAGGTGGGTGACCGTCCGCTACCACTGGCCGACCAGGTCGGAGCCGCGCGAAACGCCCACCCCGACGGCAGTGTCGCCTCCGTACAGCCCGGCGACGGCGACCAGAGCACCCGGGTGACGTTCTCCCTGCCGGAACTCGGCGAGAAGCAGCACACCGTCTACGTCGACCCGTACACCGCGCAGGTCCAGGGCCAACTGACCACCTGGTTCGGCTCCACCCCGGCCACGACCTGGCTCGACGACCTGCACCGTAACCTGCACCTGGGCGTGGTGGGCCGGCACTACTCCGAACTGGCCGCGAGTTGGCTCTGGGTGCTCGCGCTCGGCGGGGTCATCCTTTGGTGGCGTCGCCGCAGCGCCAACCGCGCGACCGCGCGGCACCTGCTCGTGCCGGACCTGGCCGCCGGGAAAGGCGTCCGCCGCACGCGAGGTTGGCACGCCACCACCGGCATCTGGCTCACCGTCGGCCTGCTCTTCCTCTCGGCCACCGGGCTGACCTGGTCCCGCTACGCCGGGGCGAACTTCGGCGCGGGCCTCGACGCGCTCAGCGCACGCGCACCGGAGATCTCGACCAGCCTCACCGCCGAGCCCGCCGTTCCGGCTGAGAGCGGGGGCGGCCACGAGCACGGTCCGGCCGGGGCAGGCGGCGTGGTCGAGTCGGCTGCCTTCGACCGCGTCGCGGCGGCCGCCCGTACGGCCGGTCTGGCCGGTCCGGTGGAGATCGCTCCGGCGGTGGAGCCGGGCTCGGCCTGGACCGTCACACAGGTCGACAACACCTGGCCGGTCGCCAAGGACCGCGTCGCCGTCGACCCCTCCGGCGGGCAGGTCACCGCTCGCAGCGATTTCGCCGACTGGCCCCTGCTGGCCAAGCTCAGCGGCCTGGGCATCCAGGCGCACATGGGCATCCTCTTCGGACCGGTCAACCAGATCCTGCTCGCCGCGCTCGCCCTCGGCCTGCTCTGCGTCATCGTCTGGGGCTACCGCATGTGGTGGCAGCGCCGCCCCACCCGCGCCGACCGGCGCGCTCTCGCCGGCACCCCACCGGCCCGTGGAGGTGCCCGACGCCTGCCACTCTGGGCGCTGCTGATCGGTGTACCGGTGACCGCGGCGATTGGTTGGGCGCTCCCGTTGTTCGGTCTCACGCTGCTCGCGTTCCTCGTCATCGACGTCGTCGCTGGCGCGGTGTCCCGACGCCACCGGACTGCCGCGACACCCATCTCCACGACGCCAGCCGGTAGTTGAGGCACTGACGGGGTTCGGCCGCCCGTCCGCCGAACCCTTCCCTCGACCGTCTGCGCGTCTGTTCTCGGGAACCAGCGGGGTCGCCAACGCGACTATCCCACCAGCGGCGGGCGCATGCCGTGCCGAGGCTGCGGCGAGAGGTAACGCATGACGGGGGTACACATCCTGTCGGTGGGTCTGGCCGTGACGGTCTGCCTGCTCCTGAGAGCTTTCCGGCCCGCGCCCCGGCTACCTGGGCACACCTCCGGCGAGGAACCCGAGGTGGCGTCGTCCCCCGGCGAGCGCGCGGAGCCGGACCAGGCCTCGACCGGCCCTGCCCTCTGCCACCCCGACCCTCGGCAACCGGCGGGTTGTCGGCGGCGGGTGGCCGCACCAGCGACCACGGTGGCCGCAGCGGCACGCCGGCACGGACGGCGACGTGGCCCGGGTCTGCGGCTGAGTCACCAACCCGCCGACGGCACCACCGGGACGGTGCAGAACCTTGGGCATGTCCTCAGCTGCGCGCCTCGTGCCCACGAGCGTCCCAGCGCGCTCGATGGACCGCGCCGGCACCGGCGATGGCCGGGCGTGCTTGCGGTGACCACCCTCACGGCGACGCTGCTCGCTGCGGTGACCGCGCCGGCGGTAACCGCTCGGGCCGCCCGCGACCGTTCCTTCTGCCCCCAGCGGCAATCGGTGCTGATCAGCGGTGACGGCCACACCTTGCGCGCATGGCTACAGGGCGAGGCGGCTAATACCCTGCTGCACCTCTGTTGGACCAATGGCGGTGACCCGACCGACGAGATCCACGGCTGGGCGGCCACCGCTCAGGACACCGCCGCTCCCGGGTTGCGGGCTGATGTCGAGGTTCTGGCACTGACCGCTCATACCGCGATCGGCCATGTGGCCCTCACCCCCGGGCACACCTGGCGGCTGTCGTTCGCGCTCGACGCGACGTCTGGCACCCTGCCGACCCTGTCCACGACGATCCGAATCTGACCGGGTGTCGACGAACCGGAACTCCAGCAGGGTCTGGAACGACCAACGATTGAGCACCTGCCCGTCAAACAAGGCCAGCGTGACGAAGACCTGGGTGGAGGACGCACGGATGTCCAAGAAACGCAGCCGCACCAACAGGCCGACCGCCGCTGGCGGCCGGGCCGGCGGTTCCGGACCGGCCGGCAGCCGGAAGGCAGCCGACAAGGCCGCCAAGGCGATGCGCGCCCCACGCGTGAGCACCAACAGCAGGATCACTTTCGGGCTGTTGGCGATCGTGCTCGTCGGCCTCGCCGGGCTCTTCGTCTACGTGCAGAACAGCAGTGACAAAGCTCAGCAGGCAGCTGGCGACCGGGTGGTGAGGGCAGACAGCCACCGGCTCACCACCGCCGGGGACGGCAAGGTCACCATGGTCGAGTTCCTCGATTTCGAGTGCCCGTCCTGCGGGCAGGCGTTCCCCGGCGTGGAAAAACTCCGCCAGGAGTACGCGGGCAAGATCACCTACGTGGTCCGGAACTTCCCGCTGTCCCAGCACGCCAACGCACAGAACGCCGCCCGCGCCGCCGAGGCCGCAGCCCGACAGGACAAGTTCGAGCAGATGTACGTCAAGCTGTTCGAGACCCAGTCCACCTGGGGCGGCCAGCAGCAGGACCAGTCGGCGATTTTCGAGGGCTACGCGCAGCAGCTCGGCTTGGACCTGGCGAAGTTCCGCGCCGACCGGGACAGCCAGGCGACTGCGGCCCGCATCCGTGACGACCAGAGCGACGGCACCGCCGCCGGCGTGCAGAGCACCCCGTCGTTCTTCGTCAACGGCCAGCGCTTCGATGGCCAGCCCACGTACGCCGGGCTCAAGGCCGCCGTCGACGCTGCCCTTGCCGGATGAGTCGGCAGCTCACGACCACCGCCGAAGCAGTGGTCGTCCGGCCAGATCCGGCGGAGCCGTTCGCCGCGCGGATCATCGGCTGGGTGCTGGCGGTCGGCGGTGCTATCGGCGCCGCCGCAGCGCTGACCCTCACCATCGAGAAGATCAACCTGCTGACCGATCCGAGCTATCGACCCAGTTGCAGCATCAACCCGATCCTGTCCTGCGGCTCGGTGATGGCCACACCGCAGGCGGCCGCTTTCGGCTTCCCCAACCCGCTGATCGGCATCGTCGGGTTCAGCGTGGTGACCACCATCGGGGTAGCGGTCCTGGCCGGCGCCCGACTACCGCGTTGGTTCTGGCTCGGTCTGCAGCTCGGTGCGACGTTCGGCGTGGGCTTCGTGCACTGGCTGATCTTTCAGAGCCTGTACCGCATCGGCGCGCTGTGTCCGTACTGCATGGTGGTCTGGATCGTCACCATCGCCATCTTCTGGTACGTCACCCTGCACAACGTCCATCAGGAACAGATGTTCGCCTCGCGAGGGGCGGCTCTGCTCCGATACCACACGGTCGTCCTCACCGCCTGGTACGTCGTCATCGTGGCGCTCATCGGTGAGCAGTTCTGGTTTTACTGGCGCACCCTGTTGACCTGAGCACGGATGGCTCGCCGTCCTGCGTCAGGCCGCGACCGGACCATGCTGACCGCCGACCGAACCCTTTGCTGATCCGGCAAATATCTTTGTCTCACGACCAGCGCCAGCACATTCTCTCAGGGTGACGAACATCGAACGCCCTTCGCTGGACCAGACCCCCGAGCAATTCTGGCAAGGGCTCCACCAGCAACTGCTCGGCAGTGCGTGGATCCCTCGGGTGAACCCGGTGCTGGCCGCCGTCGCCGCGGACCTGACCCCCGGCACCGCGCTCGACCTAGGGTGCGGGCCGGGAGGCGACACCCTCTGGCTCGCCCACCAGGGCTGGCAGGTCATCGCGGTCGACATCGCGAACGCGGCGCTGCAGCGCGTCGCGGCCCAGGCCGCCGAGCAAGAGCTGACAGCCCGGGTACGCACCGAGCGCCACGACCTGTCAGTCAGCCTCCCAGAAGGCACCTGGGATCTGATCACCGCCCATTACCTGCACTCGCTCTTCGAGTTTCCCCGTGCCCGGATCCTGCACGACCTTGCGGCGCGGATCAACCTCGGCGGCACGCTCCTGATCGCCGATCACGCATCCGTGACACCGTGGTCATGGGACCGACAAGCCACGTTCCCGACACCGGAGGAGACCCTGGCCGACCTGGCGCTGAATCCGTCCCACTGGCAGACCATCACCTGCGAGGCCCGCACCCGCACCGCGACCGGCCCGAACGGCGAGTCCGCCGAGGTGACCGACAACGTGATCGTTCTGCGCCGCCGCTGATCGAACCGGCGGCAGCGAAGCGAGAAATTTCAAGTCCAACGCGACCGAGACACCCCCAACCGCATCAACACCCAGACTCAACACCAGAGCGATATGAGGCCGGCACTCGGCCCAGGTCAGTGCCTCATCGGGTCCAGACCGTGCCACGCGCTTGGTATTCAAGGGCCTCTTCGACCTGGACAGCGACGTCCGCGTTCAGCTCGCGCGCGATGAGGTCCACGAGGGCCTCGACGAGCTGTTCGTCGGGCTGGCGGGGACGCGGTCGGCCGGGACTCACCTAGGCCCCCGCCAGGGCGGACACAGCGGTGTCAGCGCAGGAAGAAGCCACACCCGGCGGCTGCGTGCACAGATGCAACGTACCGGTTCTCGTCCCCACGCGAGGGGAGTTGATCTCGCGTGGATATCCACGAGAAGTGGTGTCCGAGGGGGGAGCTGAACACATATTTAGAGCATCCACGCTTAGCGTGGGTGTTCATGCATTTAGCCTACCAGCTCACGACTCTGGACGTATAGGACCGAAGCTTCAGGGACCCGCTCACTCCGTCGTCGATTGACCGAGATGTACGTGTAGCTGACAAGTTCCAATTCCGCTTTTATTCCTGCTGACCGTTCAGTCGATGGGCGACGGCAGGCCGTATCGTGCGCGTTCGTCAACGCTGAGCGCACGAGGTTCACTGCCTCCGTCCAAAGTCGACGCGGGGTCAGCGCATGCTTCCCAACTCATTATCGTGCCGTCGTCGTAGGTGACGATGAGGGCGTCTTGCCATGACAGGCTGCGCACTACCCCACGAGGTATGACAAGTACGCCGAGCGGCCGTCCCTCTTGAGCGCGCCAGATGTAGAGCATGTAGTCATCGCTGATGGTTGCGAGGCGTTGCCCGTCGGTTGCCCAGCTGAGGTGTCCGACGTTGCCCGTATGGCCGAGACAGCGTGACCCGACTTGCTCCTGCGCTACGTCCCAGATCTCGACGTGGTTGCCGACGGAGGCGGCGAGGCTTGTGGAGTCATCCGACCAGGCCAGGGCTGCTACCTCGTCGGGCCCTTCGGTTCGCCATTGGTGAACGAGGGTGTAGTCGTCTGCTCGCCACAAGCTCACGTTGTGTTCGCCGGCGATTGCGGCTATGAGGCTTGAGTCCGGGGACCAGGCAATCGTTCCGGTGCTGTCTTCGCCTCCGTCGAGAACTGCTAGGCGCTGCGCTCTGGCCACGTCCCACACCGAGAGGGCGGGTCGGGTTCTGTCGAAGAAGCAATGCGTATGGACAGCCAGCCGTGAGCCGTCGCCGGACCAGGCGAGTCCATAAACCCACGGAAGCGGCACCAACGTCGGCTTGTGTTTCGGAGTTTTTCGGGGGCGAGCGCCCCACTGCACCCGGAGGGCACCGGATCGCGCGTCCCACACCGTGACCTGCTCTTGCATCCCGGTGGCGACCAGATCACCTAGTGGCGAGAAGCGATTGACAGGCAATCATCGTCTCCGAGCCTCAGCGCCGGCGTAACCTTGCCCGCTTCGATGATCTCTGGCATCGTTCCGAGCCGCCTTACAGCGGCTCGTTTGAGGTCCGGAGACCACGAGATTCTCTGCAGGCTTCCGGTGGGCAGGCGGCGAAAGCTTCGTCCGGTGACGTCCCAGATCTCGACATAGTGAAATGAGGTTCCTAAGCCTATTCGCTTGCCGTCGGAGGACCAGGCGATCGCGCTGATCTGGTGAGGGCGTGCCCGCCGCTCAACTGTCCGGCCGGTGCCGACGTCGATCAACGCCACGCGGTCACGGTGGCGTGTTCGACGCACGGAGCAAGCGATGACGTCCTCGACGGGTGACCATGCCATGGCTTCGGTCATGCCGGGTGGTGCACTTTCGGCGGCTTGGCCGGTGTCGGTGTCGTAGATCCACAGCGTGCGGGCCTTCGGTGCGAGGATGTCGGTGCGGCGCATTGTGAATGCCGGATCGGCTGAGACGGCGAGTCGGATGCCGTCGGGTGCCCAGCACAGCACCGGGCGCGACCACGCTACCTGTTGTCGCAGGACCTCCGACGCGTGCTCGTCGATGCTGACCACGAGCAGCAGGTCGTCTGAGGCGATGGCCAGCCGGTCACCCTGCGGAGACCATGCGGTGGCGCGAACGTGTGTGGCCGGGATGCTGGTGACAAACTGTGGGACTTC
Source organism: Micromonospora sp. WMMD1155 (assembly GCF_029581275.1). NCBI lineage: Bacteria > Bacillati > Actinomycetota > Actinomycetes > Micromonosporales > Micromonosporaceae > Micromonospora > Micromonospora sp. WMMD1155. The sequence goes on along the minus strand of NZ_CP120742.1, from coordinate 5,151,972 downwards.
ATCGTTCAAGCGGTAGACGTCGACGGTTCGGTAGTCGAACTGTCCCGCGAAGCGGACATCGTCGTACCACGAGAATGAGTCGAACGACACTGGAAGACTTCCCTTTCGGCTGCCCAGGTTGCGGCCGTCTGCGACGCGCCACAGCATGGCGCCTCGATCATGCTCGGTGAGGGCGAGGGCGCCGCTGGCATTCAGCAGGGTGTGCCCGCACGCTTTCATGTCAACGGCGAAGGCGACTCCGTTAAGGCGACCCGCATCGTCCCAGGTGCAAACGCGCCCCGTCTTGTCGGCGGTGCGCAAGGCCCCACTGTCTGGCAACCAGACCGCGGAGGTGACGCTGGTGGTGTGCCCGATGGTGAGGTGCTGTATTCGCGACCTGGCGGTCAGGGCCCAGCGCGTAATCGTCGCTGCCGGGGTGGGTGGCAACTCGTTTAGCGCGGTGTGGGCCAGTGCCACGGCCAGTTCGGGGTCCTGCCGTCGCACCTGTTGCGCCAACTCGGCGATCCGCTCGGACTGTCGGACGCGGTCCTGGTGATCGAACGCTTGGGAGGCGTCGAGCAGGCGTCGGGCTGTGGTGGAGAGGGGCACCTCGGCTGCGAGCGCGAGAGCATCGGCGAGCGTTCGGCCGCGCAAGAGGTCGTCTGTGTGTGGGTCCGCTTGCCAGGCTGTCGCGCGATGCTCGAGCCGGGTGATGCGGCGCAGGCGCTCCTCGCTGGTGCTGATCAGAGACGCGAGTCGTCGCCACTGGCGGAACAGGGCGTCGTGGGTCAATTCGAGGCAGGTACCGTCCTCGACGTCGATGATCAGACGGGCTGCCCTGAACTCCTCGAGGATGCTCGCTGCGGTGGTATCGAGGTCGGATCGTTGGATCGTTTTTCGTACGGTTTCCTTACCTTCCATAACGATGCCGCGCAGCAGAGCAGAGTCGACGGCGCGCTGGGGGTACCGCTCGGTGAGAGATTCGTAGATCTGCTCCGCGTGAGCTGCGATGGCGCCACCCACCTCCCCCGCCTGTTCGTACTGAGCCACCGTGATGTGTTGGCGATCGGACTGCAGGTGCAGGCGTTGCAGCAGGTGGCTGAGCAGGGGAAGCGCGTCACCGACCGTGGCGTCGGCGGTCATGCGGTCGATGAGGTCGTCCTCGAACGTGAGTCCTGCAGCTCGGGCAGGCCCCGCGATGGCCTGTCGGATGCGGGCCGGATCCAGCAGACCGATGGCCACCGGCCGGGAGATGAAGCCGGCCTGCTGATCGGTGAGCCGGCGGCGGAACTCGGGCCGGACCGCCACCAGCATGCGCAGCTCCGGCAGCACCGCCAGCGTTCGGGTAAGCAAGGTCCACCACTGGGCCCGGTCATGCTCACCGGTCATCGTGTACAGATCTTCGGCCTGATCGACAACGAGCAGTACAGGGCCGCGGGCTGCGACGAGGAAGCTTGGCACAACCTGGGGTGGGGCTTCCGGAGAGGCTGCTTCTTCGCGCAGCAGTCGCGCCGCCTCCAGCACAGCCTCCGGGCCATCCGCTAAAGCCGCGGCGAGGCTCATAAACGGGTCAGCGGCCGGACGTAGCGGACCCACCACGGTCCACCGCCGCGGTAGTCGAGCGAGAACCCCGCGCGGATCAGCGAGGATTTACCCACTCCCGACGGGCCGACGATCGTGACGATCCGGGTCGGCGGCGCCGGCCCGGAGCGCTCCAGTCGGTGTAGTACGTCCCTTGCTTCGCGGTCGCGGCCAAAGAAGACACCCGCGCGCTCCGCCGTGAACGGCGCGAGGCCGGGGTACGGGCTTTCCGCCCCACGCCACGTGACCGCTGTCCGGCGATGGACAAAGAAACGCCAGCCGAGCCACAGGACGACGCAGAGCGGAAGCCACAGGTAGGCGTAGTCAAGGACAAACCGCCGCGGCCCACGCCAGCTGTCCGTTCGCGCCGTCACGATGTTGATAGCCAGACCGACGGCAATCGTGCCCAGCAGGGCACCGGACTCGCGACGGTACTCCCTTAGGGCCTGTGTCGAAGTCCGTGCCAGGGCTTGAGTTGTTGGGTGAGGATCTTCGCGTGTCGGTGTTCGAGATGTAGCGAGGTCTCCGGTATCTGGTTCAGCGACCAAGCAGAACCCGAACACCGGAGACCTCGTGGACACCCTAGCGGTGGCGAGGCGGCACGACCTGACCGACGCAGAGTGGGCGGCGCTGGAGCCGCTGCTGCCTGTGGGGCGTAGGCCAGGTCGGCCGTCGACATGGACGAAACGGCAGCTCATTGATGGGATCCGGTGGCGGACACGGGTCGGTGCCCCGTGGCGGGACGTTCCGGAGTGCTACGGATCCTGGGCCGCGGCGTACGGGCTGTTCCGGCGTTGGCAGCGTGACGGGACCTGGGCGAAGATCCTGACCGTGTTGCAGGCCCTGGCTGACTCGGCCGGACGTGTGGTCTGGGACGTGTCGGTGGACTCGACGGTCTCCCGCGCGCATCAGCACGCCGCCGGGGCGCGTAAAAGGGGGATCTTCAGGCCGAGCCGCCGGGCGGGGTCACGGTTGAGCCGATCGATCACGCGCTCGGTCGGTCGCGGGGTGGGCTGACCACGAAGCTGCACCTGGCCTGCGAGCAGGGGCAGAAGCCGTTGTCGATCGTGTTGACCGCTGGGCAGCGCGGGGACAGCCCGCAGTTCATGGCCGTGCTCGACGGGATCCGAGTGCCCCGTCTCGGCGCCGGCCGGCCAGGACCCGCCCGGACCGGGTCCTGGCCGACAAGGCGTACACGTCGAAGGCCAACCGCCGCTACCTGCGCCGACGCGGCATCACCGCGACCATCCCCTCGAAAGCCGACCAAGACGCCAACCGACGCAAGAAGGGGTCCAAGGGCGGCCGGCCACCGGCCTTCGATCCCGAGCGATACAAGCAGCGTCACGCCGTGGAGTGCGGCATCAACCGGCTCAAACGCAACCGGGCCGTAGCGACCCGCTTCGACAAACTCGCCGTCCGCTACGAAGCCACCGTGCACATCGCCGCGATCAACGAGTGGCTGTGACCGACTTCGACACAGGCCCTAGTGCCCGCCCCACGTGGTCATCGCACTACGAGAAGCCACTGCTCGCCAGTGCTTGGCGGATAGCCGACAGAGACACCAACCATGCCGGGACTGGGCTCACACCCTTGACGTGACTGTGCCTGGATCTCGATCAGCGGCATCGCGCAGCCGATGGATCGCACTCTGACATGCTGCTCTCCCTGTGGCTGACCGAGGCACTCACCGTCGCGGCTTCCTCATGTCGTGATGAGTTGCCACGGCTTGCCGAGGGCGACGCGACGGAAGGCGTCGATCTCGCGCAGATGGGCATCGGGCAGCGGCGTACGTAACGGGGGCTGCCGTTCAGGATGTGCCGGCAGACGCCAGGGCTTGTTCTAGGCGGCCTCTAGCAACTATTCGACGATACCCACATGCTTAAGCACCTGCCGCAGTGCTGGGTCCGTGTCAGTATGGCCGCGTTCCAGGCTCTTGACTGTCACGGTCGAGCCGTCTGGGGTGCTGTCGACGTGAAATGTCTCCCAGCTGCGGCACACGGGACAGCGGCGTCGAAGCAGGAAGGGGCGCAGTAGATGCAGTCGCCCGTCCTCGTTCGCTAGTGCTCTGACCACAAACGTTGGCGGTGTTGGTGACACGCCGGCCTGAGTGAAGGGCTGGGCCGGCGTGAGGCCGTCAGGCTGTCGGGGTGGCAGAGCCGGTTCGGGTACGTCGATTAAGTGATCAAGAGGGTCAACGGCTGCAGCGTCTGGTGCGTCGGGGCACCGGCTCGGTCGTGCGGCTGCGCCGAGCGATGGTCGTGCTCGCCTCAGCTGGCGGCAACAGTGTGCCGGTCATTGCCCGGCTCGTGCAGGCCGACGAAGACTCCGTTCGGCAGGTGATCCACCGGTTCAACGAGATGGGGATGGCCAGCCTGGACCCTCAGTGGGCGGGTGGCCGTCCCCGCCGGATCAGTAGCGACGACGAGGCGTTCATCGTCGCGACGGCCAACACCCGTCCCGCCAAGCTGGGACGGCCGTTCACCTGCTGGAGCGTGCGCAAGCTCGCCGAATACCTCGCTGACAACCCCGATCGGAAGGTGATCATCGGGCGGGAACGGCTACGGCAGGTGCTGCGCCGCCACCAGATCACCTTCCAACGCACGAAGACGTGGAAGGAGTCCACGGACCCCCAGCGGGAGCAGAAGCTGGCCCGTATCGAGCATGTGATTGAGCACTTCCCGCACCGCACGTTCGCGTTCGATGAGTTCGGGCCGCTGACGATCCGCCCGCACGGTGGCGTCGGCTGGCAGCCGAAAAGCCGCCCACGCAGGCTCCCGGCGAACTACCACAAGCTGCACGGCGTGCGGCAGTTCCACGGCTGCTACTCGATCGGCGACGACACCCTCTGGGGTGTGGTCCGCACCCAGAAATCGGCGGCGAACACCCTCGCCGCACTCAAGTCGATCCGGGCCGCCCGCCCTGACGGCGCCCCGATCTACATCATCTTGGACAACCTGTCCGCCCATAAGGGCTTCGCGATCCGACGGTGGGCGGCCCGGAACAAGGTCGAGTTGTGTTTCACCCCGACCTACGCCTCCTGGGCCAACCCGATCGAGGCGCACTTCGGGCCGCTGCGCACCTTCGTTATCGCCGGCTCCGACCACCCCAACCACACCGTCCTGGCCCGCGGCCTGCACGCCTACCTGCGCTGGCGCAACGCCAACGCCCGCCACCCCGACGTCATGGCCGCCCAACGCCGCCACCGCGCCCGCATCCGCAGCGAACGACACCGCCGCTGGGGCCAACCCGCCAGCCGAGCCGCATGACCATCCCGGCCAACGTTTGTGGTCAGAGCACTAGGTACAGGCTGCCGACCTCCAGATCACTGTTTGCATAAGGTCGCTGTTGACCCGGCACCAGCGCGTTGTCGCCCGTGAGCTCCTGGTAATCCACCTGGGCGGTTCTCTGCAGTGTGTCCCAGCGAACGCTTGTGACTTGTACCAGGGGTAGGTCCGCAAGGACCGACGCGTGTTCCAGCAGGGTCGTCAGATCAGCATGCGCTTCCTCGATGGCGGACGGAAGGTCAATGGCGTCGACACGTCGGAGATGAGACTTGGCGTTGCGTCGTCCGGCCAGGCGCTGGAGGGCAGACGCCGCCTCCGGAGTGGAGAAAATACGGCTGAAGTCATTGAGCGGGTCTCCGTCGGGGGTGCGCCGGAACGCCTTGCTCTCTGCTGCCTCCTTTAGGATGGCAGCCCAGTCCCCGAAGCCGGGCCCGTTGCTTCCTCCCCTTGACAGCCTCCTCCGGATGCCGTCGACCGCGCCCAGGCGAAGACCTGCATCGCGAGATAGCGACAGGACAGCGAGCGCGGTGTAACACAGCAACACCTCAGCGGTCTCCAGAATGGCTTCGTAGGCCGCCTCATGGGCACCCCTGGAGAGGTGGACCTGCATCTCGCTCCACCGGTAGGCGATCGGGTGCGGATAGCGGGTGCGCACCCGATGGCTGAAGTCGTCCAGCAACGTCGCTGCGTCCACCCGCATGCGCAGCTGCCGCCCAGACTCCAGGATGCGACGCCTCGCGGTGATGGCGCTTTCATCCTCGAAAACGGATGCGAGCAACGCCTCAGACTCGCACCTCCAGCTCTCCAACTGTGATCTTGCGGCTTCAAGCCCCTCGATCGTCACGGCCAGCGCCGCATCGGGCTGCGGGATGGGCAGATCTCCCAGAACCGACGGGGCGAGACTGGCGACCGAGAGTCCGACGGCCCACGCACGGACGAGCGGCGAACGGAGGAACAGAACAGCAACGAGGCGCTGCGGACCTCCCAGGCGCCCGTCGGCGCGAAGCGTCACCACGCTGTCGTCCGCGGCCAAGGGCAAGTCATCGGCGGCCACTTCCGCGACGACCAGATTGCCTCGCGCATGTGGTGAGAACCTTCGCCGAAGCAGAAGATCTCCCGCTCGCAATTGCCGATCCGGGGGAACCATGGCCCACCTGGAGGAGTCGTCGGGGCCAGCTAACGTGCCGTCGTGCCTCAGGTCTCGCCCCGCCACGACCCGCACAGTTTCATCCTGCCGCTGATCACGAAGCAAATGGCGATCCGAATGCAGATGAAGAGCCGGTGCCGGAATCTCGAACAGATCCTTCAGAGGGACTGTCGCGCCCCACACGTTCAGTTTCGACCAGCGAGCGGTGGTGACGGGATGGTGCAGTTCCATGGAAAGGCTTTCACCTGGCTCCGGAGGGCTGGGCAGGACGTAGCCGAACTTTCCCGTGCCGTTAGCACGGCCGACGAGCCCGCGGAAGTCGCTCTCCACCGCCTTCTCGTCCTCGTGCCTTGGAAACCTGAAGAGCTTGAGGGGCTGACCTGCCAGCGAGCGCGGTCGCCAGAACACCGCAGCCGTGTCGAACAGCTCATGCACTCCGGCGAATATGGCTGATGCGAAGATAACTACGCACGGCTGCCAGGAGTGACCAACGATTTCGCGGAACCTCCGGCAGCCGGGAGAGGTGAGAGCGCTGGTCGGCAGCAAGGCCGCCAGCAAGGCGGCGCTACCCTCCGGCCGGATTCCGGCTACGGCGATCTCGTGAATTGACCGCAAGGAACCTTCCGCGGCAGCCGCCGAAGGTCCGGATACTCGTTCCCACGGCGGAATCAAGAGCACTGGGGCCGTCCGGAGCATGCTGGTCGCGATGTCCGGTAGTCCGCCTGGGGATCCGGCGGAGTACGACCGCCACTCATGGTTCAGACGTATGGCCATCTGGTCGTTCGTAGTCACTACAACCGGATCGGTGTCCGCTAACGCACCAAAGGCCATCTCCAGCAGCCGACGGAAAGTGTCGTGCCTCTGCGGGTAAGGGGTCGTACCGTCGGTCACGGTGGACATGATATTCGCGCGCTGCCAGACCGGATGCCCCTGACTGCGGCCGCGACGGTCCGACCTGCCAGCCGGTGTCTGACCCCGGCGAGTCCTCCGTTAAACGAGTTGCCGCCCCGGTGTCGACACCGTCCGACAGCTCATGCCCACGTGAACCGAGAGGATCTTCGATCTCCTGTGGTTGGCAGTGCGCGAGCACCCATGGGTCGGTGCCCGGCTCAGGAGATGAGCGCCGGCCTGCCTCCGCCGCCCAACTTCCATCGCCGATTTGACGCGCGCCGTGAGCCGCGACCTCCACTACCGACACCTCCAGGAGGGGGTGCGCTGTCGTACCTCCCCAGTAACATGACCGGTCGTCACGCGTAGCCGCCCGGACTGAGAGGGGCCATAGGTGTTCATCTCTGCGGCCTACATCCGTTTTTTTCGCTCGTTCAACTTTGACTATCTACGGAAGGCACACCGTGAGTTCGAGCCCCATCCGTGGGATGTGCTTGAACCCGACGGGCTGCAGTATCCGTTCGTCAAGGTGTCGCTGGAGCGCGACGTCAGCACTGTGGTGGGAGCGAACGAGTCGGGTAAGAGCCAGTTGCTGACGGCGATCAAGCACGGGCTCACCGGGAAGGGGATTGAGCGGGGCGACTTCTGCCGATACTCCCAGTTTTTTGCTGTGAAGAAGGCGATGGCGTTCCCCGACTTCGGGCTCGAGTTCAAGCACCTGGGTCCCACCGACCTGGAGACGCTGGCGAAGGCATGCAAGACGAAGCTCGACGACGGCACCGAGACTTTCTGGATGTTCCGGATCGGTGGGAAGGACCCCGTCGTGTACGTCCGGCAGGGCGACGACTGGGCCAAATATCCCGTCAAAGACAAGAAGCTCCTCGACGCACTCCTCCCGCAGCCGTTCGAGATCGACGCGACAGTCGCGCTGCCACAGAGTGTTCCGATCAAGTATCTGGCTGACGCCGAGCGTTCTTTGCGGACCAGTCCCCGAAAGACCCGTCTGGACTTTGTGAACCAAATTCTGGAGAACGGGCCGTCCTGGTTCGGCTCGGCCGAAGGCGTCTCGGCGGCCACACCGACGCTCATCAGCGCGTTTTCCACCGCGAACACCCAGGATGCCGAGCACGACAAGCAGCTCGCTCTCGCCGACGACCTGTTGCTCAAGGTCGCTGGAATCGATCGGACCGCCTTCCAGGAACTCCTCAACGCTGTCGAGGAAGGCAAGGACGGCTTCGCGAACGGCATCGTGGAGCGGATCAACCGTGGGCTCTCCGGAGCGCTGAATTTCCCGAAGTGGTGGTCACAGGACCTGCACTTCCAACTCTTGGTGACCCTACGCGACCAAGACCTGGTGTTTACCATCCGCGACCGGACTGGCACGGAATACTCCGCAGACGAGCGCAGCGGGGGCTTGAAGTACTTCCTGAGCTATTTCGTGCAGTACCTCTCGCACGAACCACCCAAGTCAGGCGCTCGCGAAGTGCTTCTGATGGACGAACCGGACGCCTACCTGTCCAGCACAGGACAACAGGACCTGCTGCGAATCTTCGAGGACTTCGCCCACCCGCAGGACCCGACCCGCACGGCCTGCCAGGTCGTCTACGTCACGCACTCCCCGTTCCTCATTGACAAGAACCATGGTGATCGGATCCGCGTCCTGGAGAAAGGTGAAGGCGACGAGGGCACCCGCGTGGTGCGCAACGCGGCTCGTAACCATTACGAACCGCTGCGCTCGGCGTTCGGCGGGTTCGTGGCGGAGACCACGTTCATCAGCAACTGCAACTTGATGCTGGAGGGCATGTCTGACCAGGTCATGCTGGCCGGCATGTCGGCGCGGCTGCGCCGACAGAGGACCGCGTCGACGGACAGCCTCGATCTCAACGCCGTGACGCTCGTACCGGCCGGGTCCGCGCCGCACATCCCCTACCTGGTGTACCTAGCGCGGGGCCGTGACGTGGACCGACCCGCCGTGATCGTCTTGCTCGACAGCGACGCCTCCGGAGACCAAGCGGTGAAGGCACTTAAGAAGGGCCCCAACGGCAAACCGGTGATCGATGCCAGGTATGTCCTGCAGCTGGGTGATCTCCCAACCGATGCTCTGGTCAGCACCCTCCCGGCTGGCGTAGTCGCCATTGAGGACCTCATTCCACTGCCGATCTGCATCGAAGCCGTCAAACGCTACGCCAACGAGTTCCTCGACCCCACCGAGGCAGCCAAGATCGGCACCCTCAAGCCGAAAGACGTGAACTTCGAGGGCTGTTCGGGCACCCACGACGCGCTGGAGCAGGCCGCCACGGCGAAGCTCCCGGGATTCCATTTAGACAAAGTTGGCTTCGCCCGTAGCGTTCTTCAGGCAGTGCGTGAAGACAGCACTCTCACTGCCGCGGCCGAGGTTCTGGACGCAAACTTCCGGGTCCTGTTCCGTGAGCTCGGTCGCAGACAGCGCCAGGCCATGCGGGAGATCACCACCGAGAAGACCAGCGCCAAGATCAAACGCATTAAGCGGTCGTTCCTGCTGGACCATCCCACCACCGCCGACAGGGCACAGGCCACGCTGCTGCTCGAGGAGGCCGAAGCCGCCCTTGACAACTCCGTCGATGCCGAGGAACTGAAGAGTCATATCCGGACGATGCGACGCGACTTCGAACTCGACGAGGACCCGACCGAGCCAATCAACGACTTCGGTGCCTTCCGGGACGCGCTTGAGGCACTCGTGTACCGAGAGGTCAATGAGGTCCAAGAACCGTAGGATGCGAGCACCGCGATGAAGGATCCGGCGGTGAGCATCGACATCACGTGGAGGCGCGGCGACGGCGCCGCGTCGGTCAGCACCGTTGCCGAACTCGACGCCACGCTGGACACGATCACCCACGCCCACACCGAGCAGCTGCCCTACTGCGTCACCCTCGTCGCTCCCGGCGGAGGCGAGTTTCCCGTCATGCTCGACATCTGCGTCGGGCACCCCGATCGGTCGTTCGCCTATCACGTCGCCGCCGACGGCAGCAGCGCTTGGGGATACCAGCCAGGCCTCGAACCCGGGCCCGCGTTCACCTTCGACTACGCCGGCACGCCCACCGACGCGTGGCCCGAACGCACCCGCCTCACCGACGCGACCGCCCGGCAAGCGGCACGACAGTTCCTCACCAGCGGCGGGCAACGACCCCACGCGCTGGCCTGGGAAACCGCCGAATAGCTCCAAGCGTGGACGGCTCCAAGACAAGGTGCCGCGACCAAGGTAGGGCGTCGCTCGCGGGGCCGCGCCGCGTGCGATGCACCCCGGAGCCCGCCTCACCCGGAGCACCGCACGCGGCTGTCCGGCCCTTACTCGGACAGCGGCTGCTGATCGCCACCGGTCGGCGCGCCCGCACCGACGGCCTCGACCTGGCCGCCGCCGGGGTGACCACCGACGAGCGCGGTTTGGTCATGGTCGACGAGGCGCAGGGCGCCTCCAACCCTCGCGTATATGCGGCGGGGGAGGTGACTGGCGCGCCGCAGTACATCTACGTCGCCGCTGCGGCCGGCCGCGCGGTGGCGGTCAACGCCCTGGCAGCAGACGGGAGCCGGCCGGCTCGGGTGGACTACAGCGGCCTGCCGTCCGTGGTGTTCACCCGCCCGCAGCTGGCCTCCGCCGGCCCCACCGAAGCCGAGGCGCTGGCCCTCGGCCACGACTGCATGTGCCGGGTGCTCGGGCTGGCGGACGTGCCCCGGGCGCTGGTCAACCGGGACACCCGCGGCGCGGTCAAACTCGTCGCCGACGCCGGCACCGGACGGCTGCTCGGCGTACACGCCCTCGCCGAAGGCGCAGGGGAGCTGATGCTTGCGGCCACCTACGCCATCCGGGCCGGCATGACCGTCGACGACATCGCCGACACCTGGGCTCCTTACCTGACGATGGCCGAGAGCCTTCGCATCGCCGCTGGGCTCTTCCGCAACGAGCTACCCACCTCCTGCTGTGCCTGACAGCCACCAGCACACCAGCACCCCATGGTCGGCCCGATCCCGCACGCACCTACCCGGAGGAGACCCGAATGCTGAGCCACGTGGACCACGCCCGCCAACTGCTGCCGTCCGGGCTGACCGGGCTGGCCGGTGTTGCGGGCGCCGCGTGCTGCGCCATCCCGCTGCTGCTGGCCGCCGGAGTCCTGTCCGGCGCTGGCTGGGCGATCGCCGGCCGGTGGATGCCCGGCATGGTCATCGTCCTGACCGCACTGGCTGCTGCCGCATGGTGGTGGGCCAGCCGACAGCGACACCACAGCGGCCGCGACGGCCAGACGGACCTTGCTTGCTGCACGACCGCAGCTCGTCGGATTCCGTGAGACCGCCCCTGGCCCTCAACGTCTGAAGCCCTGCGACACCCCTCGGCTACAGGTAGCGGCACACCTGCTCGGGTGGGCAGGTGTCCGGGTCCGCGTTGGTGGCAGAGCCGTGGAGCTGGGCGACGGTGGCGCGGAGCGCGTGCAGGTCGGCGAGCTGGGCGTCGATGGCGTCGAGCTGTCCGGCGAGCAGTTGACGTACGTGCCCGCAGGGGGCATGGCCGGTGTCGCGGACGGTGAGGACGTCGCGGATCTGGGCGAGGGTGAGTCCGGCGGCACGGCCGCGACGGATGAAGTCGAGCCGGGCAACCGCGTCGTCGCCGTAGTCGCGGTAGCCGGCACGGGTACGTGCGGCGGGTGGCAGCAGGCCGCTGGCTTCGTAGAAGCGCAGCGTCTTGGCCGTGGTGCCGGTTGCCTCGGCCAGTTCCCCGATCCGCATTCGGTGACCTCCTGTCATCACGCCTTGACCTTCCCCTACACTGGAAGGTCCAGTCTGCTACGGGTAGCACCATGTCGGCCACGGGGTGGCATTTTGCCCATCGAGGCTGCCTGCTGGGAGGAGACTGTGATGACCGCAGCAGATGCTGAAGGAACCAAGGCTGGCGCGCTGGACCAGCTCCTGGCGGAATACGTCAAGATCATGCCGGTGCTTGATCCGGCGCAGGCTCGCATCGCGGTCGGGCTGTGGCGGCTGCTCGCCGAAGGCACGCCGGTCACCGTCGCAGCGCTGGCCGAGCGACTCGACCTGCCGGAAGAGCAGGTGATCGCCGCTATCAATGGCGTGCTGGCCGGCACTCGCCTCCAGGACGACCAGGGCAGGATCATCGCCTTCTGGGGCCTGTCGCTGCCCGACGTGCCGTCCCCGCACCGACTGACCGTCGACGGGCAGATGTTGTACGCCTGGTGCGCGCCGGACACCCTGTGGCTGCCGCGGGTGCTGGGCAAGGCCATCGACGTGCAGTCGTCGCTGGAGACGACCGGGCAGACGATCTCCCTGCGTATGGGACCGAACGGCATCGAGGGCATCTCCGTCGACGGCGCTGTCGTGTCCTTCGTGCGAGCTGCCGGCAATAGTGTGGGCGACACGGCTCCCGCAGTGCTGTCCAGCTACTGCCACCACCAGCTGTTCTTCCCCTCCGAGCGGGCGGCACGTCATTGGGTTGAGGCCCAAGGACGCGACGACATCGCCGTTTTCCCTGTCGACCAGGCCGTGGGTGGCGCGGGCCGCTTCGTCGAAGCCCTCGTCGGCTCGGCTCTGCCTCGTGGGGTGAACGTTGAACTCCGTTCCGTTGCGGAGTGCCCGAATCTTGCCCCGGCTCGGGAGGAGCTGCACGCCGCGCTGGCCGACCTTGGGCTGCCTGCGGTGGTCACGGAGGTGGTGGGCGACTATCCGTCGCCGTCGATCCTGGTCAACGGCGTGGACGTTATGGGCGGCACCGGCGACGGGCCGGCGGCCTGTCGCCTGGATCTCCCCACCGGCGAGCGCATCCGCGCTGCGCTGAGCCAGGCAATGGGTGCCGAATCCGCTCCCGCCGCGACTGACCAGAACCTGGTCGATTGCTGCACCCAGCCGGGCAACGCCATCCAGACCGACCGGCCTCGCCGTGCCGAGCGGCTGCCCAACGGACTGCGGCAGGTGTATCAGGCGATCCTCCGCGACTTCGCCGCCACCGGGGCCGCCCCCACCCATGTTGCCATCGGCTCGGCCGCCGAGGCGGTCGGCCTGGACTCGACCGTCGCGGTGCGAGAACTCGCGGCGAACGACCTTGTCGCAGTCGACGGCCGCGGACGCCTGGTCGCCGCCTACCCATTCTCGCCGACCCCGACCCCGCATGTGGTGTCGCTGGGTAACGTCGACGTGTTCGCGATGTGCGCGATCGACGCGTTGGGGATGCCGTTCATGCTCAGCACCGACGCGGTCATCACCTCAACCGACCCATACACCGGACAGCCGATCCAGGTGACCATCACCGGAGGTGCGGCCACGTACCAACCGTCGGAGGCGGTGGTGGTGTACGCGGCGAGCGGGGCGACCGGCCGCTCGGTGGACACCTGCTGCTCCACCATCAACTTCTTCGCCTCAGCCGAGAACGCGCAGGCGTGGCTGGCGGCGCATCCCACGCTGGCCGCCACCGTCCTCGACCAAGGCACCGCCGTCGTACTCGGCCGCGACATCTTCGAGTCGCTGCTGAGCTGACCAGGGTCGACAAACTCTCGCCACAACCGAGCGCGCCACAGGTGAACATCAACCGGCCAGCACCAGTACATAGGCGTTGGCCATCCACTGCAGCCCGTCGGTGCCGACTGACAGTTCCCGGCGATTGTCGGCAGCGCGACGTTCACAGGCCGCTGGCGGCGACGAGGTTGTCGAACCGTTGAGTGATCGCCTCGGAGTGCCAGGGTCTGCCGTCGAGGCTGACGAAGAACAACCCGGTGTCGGAACAGTCCGAGCCGCTGACCAGTTCCCACCCGTTGCGGCGAGCGCGGTAGGCGCGAAGCACGGTGACCGTGTCCTCGGCGAGGGGGATGACGCGTTCGCAGGCGCGTGATTTGACCGGATTGGTGATTGGTTTGTAGCCGACGCTGATGCGTTGCTCGGCAGAGTTGACCTGACAGCCGGGTGTCGATCATCACCGCTGTCGCCCGCAGGCCAGCGGCCTCTCGCGCAATCGGCCGCTCGCGGCCGTCACCGGCGGGGCTGGCCGCCCTTGCCTGCGCGGCGTGCTGCGCCATCCTGCTGTTCATCACTGCAAGGGTGCTGACCGGCGCGAACGCGGCCCTGCTGGATCAGACCCAGCTCGCCCGTCGCGGCCGGAGTGGCCGTGGCCGCGCTGGGCACGTGGTGGCTACCCAGCGCCGCAGCACCCACCGGGCTGCCGATACGAGCGGCTCGACCAGCGGGTGTGGCGGCGGTCCTGCGGCTGCTGAACCGAATGATGGCGTCGGTCCCACGTCGCGCCTGCCACCCGAGACCCGTCCGGGTCCTAGGTTCGATCACCTCAGGTCTGGGCGATGGGTTGTGGCCCAGCGGTTTTCGCTCGAGTGGTCATGCCGATGGCGGCGAGTGCGCAGCAGGTGGAGGTGGCGGCGAGCAGCGGTGTGTATCCACCGGCGGTGTGCAGGAGGACGGCGGCTGCCAGGGGTGCGGTGGCTTTGGCGATGGTGACGGGGGCGGCGAGGCGTCCGGCGATGGTGGCGTAGGCGGTGGTGCCGTAGCGGTCGGCGAGGAGGGCTGGGGTGGCGAGGCTGGTGATGCCGAAGCCGAGCCCGAAGCCGACGACGGTGATGACAGCGCCGGTGCGGGTGTCGGCGAGTAGGGGCATGGTGAGGATGGCGGCGGCTTGGGTGGCGAAGACGGCGGCCACGATCGTAGTGACGCGTAGGTGTCGGCGGGCGGCGGTGAGGACGAGCCGTCCGGTGACCGACAGGACGCCGAGCAGGCCGGTGGCGGTGGCGGCGAAGGTGGCGGGGTGGCCGCGGCTGATCAGGTAGCCGACGAGGTGGACGGTCATGGTGCTGGTGGCCGCGCCCTGCGCGATGAACGTTGCGGTCAGGATCCAGAATCGGGCGTCGCGCATCGCGGCCTTCACGATCGCGCGCCGCTGCGCGTGGGCCGGCGGGCTGGGGTCAGCAGGTGTCGGCGCCGCCGATGGTGTGCGGGGTCGGCGGATGGTGAGTGCGTGCAGGGGCACGGTGACCAGGCCGTGGATGACGGCGAGGACGAGCAGCGCGCCGCGCCAGCCGAGGTGCGCGGCCAGCAGGCCGGTCAGGGGCATGAAGATGGTGCTGGCGAAGCCGGCCACGATCGTGACGGCCAGCAGGGCTGTGGCGCGCCGGTCGGGGGTGAACCAGGCGATGATGACGGCGAAGGCTGGCTCGTAGAGCACCATCGCGCCGGTGATCCCGATGCCGATCATGACGGTGTAGAGCTGGCCGATGGTCTGCACCTGGGACCAGGCCACGAGTAGGGCGGTGGCGGCGATCGACCCGATGGTCATCAGCGCGCGCCCGCCGTGGTGGTCGAGCCATCTGCCGACCGGGATGGCCATGAGCGCGCCGGCGAGGACGGAGACGGTGAGCGCGCCGGTGACGGCGGTGGTGGAGGCGCCGAGGGTGGCGGCCATGGGGCGCAGCAGCACCGGGTAGGCGTAGTAGAGGGTGCCGTAGCCGACGGTGGAGGTGATGGCCAGGGCGGCGACGATTCGCCAACCGTGGGCGTGGTGCCCGCCGACCGTGGGGTCGGCGGGCACCGTCGCGGTGGTGGGCATCAGCTGCAGCAGCCGCCGGCCTGAGCGGTGGCGGGAGCGGCGTCGAGGGTGACCAGATTCAACGGTGTGGACAGCAGCCCGCCGGAGATACCGGTGGCGAGCCCGCGCGCCGCTGGCTCGGCGGTGGGCGCCGGGCCGCAGCAACTGTCGCCGGTGGCGGTGTCGGCGGGGTTGCTGTTGCAGACGCCGGTTTCGGGCAGGTCGAGCTGGACGTCGCGGGCGGCGGCCCAGTCGCCAGCGAGGGCGGCAACGACGGAACGGACCTGCTCGTAGCCGGTGGCCATGAGGAACGTCGGCGCCCGGCCGTAGGCCTTCATACCGACGGCGTAGTAGCCGACCTCCGGGTGGGTGAGTTCGTTCACTCCGTGCGGGGGCACGGTGCCGCAGGAGTGCTCGTTCGGGTCGATCAGCGGTGCGAGGGCGCGGGTGGCGCCCATGATCGGGTCGAGGTCCAGGCGCAGCTCGGCGGCGATCGAGTGGTCCGGGCGGAAGCCGGTGGCCGCGACGATCCGGTCCACGGTGACCGATTCCTCGCCGCCGTCGGCGTGGCGCACCACCACACTGACCCGGCCGTCTGTCGGGGTGAGTGCATGCACGGAGAAGCCGGTGAACAGCCGGATCCGGCCGGCGTCGACGTGCGCGCGCAGCCGTGAGCCCAGGGCACCTCGGGCGGGCAGCGCGTCGGCGTCTCCGCCGCCGTAGGTGCGCGAAGGCGACGTCGTCCGGATCGCCCAGGTCACCTCGGTGCCCGGCGCGGACTCGGCCAGCTCGGCCAGGGACAGCAGCGTGTTCGCGGCGGAGTGACCGGCCCCGACGACAAGGGTGTGCCGGCCGGCGAAACGGTCCCGGGCCGCGCCGAGAACATCGGGCAACGCGTGCTCCACGAACGCCGCGACAGTGGACTCACCGCGGGCCGGCAAGCCGGACGCGCCCAGAACGTTCGGGGTGCCCCAGGTTCCGGAGGCGTCGATCACGGCTCGGGCGAGCAGCTCGTCGCCGTCGGCGAGGCGGATCAGGAACGGCGTGGACTCACGGCCCGTCGTGCGCAGCCGGTCCAGGCCCAGGCGGCTGATCGCCTCGACCCGGGCGCCGTAGCGCAGGTGCGGCTTGAGCTGCGGCAGCTGCGCGAGGGGCTGAAGGTAGTCGCCGGCCAGCTCCGCTCCGGTCGGCAGGGCCTCCAGGTCGGGGGCGACCCAACCCGCCTCGTCGAGCAGGCGGCGGGCGGCCGGGTCAATGTTGTACCGCCACGGGGAGAACACCCGCACGTGACCCCACTGCCGCACGGCGGCGCCAGGGGTGTCGCCGGCTTCGAGGACCGTGAAGGCGATGCCCCGCTCATGCAGGTGCGCGGCGGCGGCCAAGCCCACCGGGCCCGCGCCGATGACCACGACGGGTAGCTCGTTCATAGTGCTCATCGATCAAACTCCTCTGTGTAGATAACTGTCGAATCATGGAGGTAAACGGGACCCACTGATGCGGGGTCGGGGTTGGTCAGGTGACGACGGGACTGCGCCGCTCGAGCAGAACGACGTCGCGCCAGCGGCCGTGATGGCGACCGACCCGCTCGCGCACACCGATGACCCGGAAGCCGGCCCGCTCGTGCAGGGTGAGGCTGGCGGCGTTGTCAGGGAACACTCCAGACTGGATGGTCCAGATGCCAGCAGCTTCGGTGGAGGCGATCAGCGTGTCCAGCAGCAGCCGGGCGACGCCGCGACCCTGCGCGGCGGGGTCGACGTAGACGGAGTGCTCGACCACCCCGGCATAGACCGCGCGGGTCGAGGTGGGTGCGACCGCGATCCAACCGCGCACCGTGTCATCCGCGTCGACGGCAACGAAGCGGTGCGCGGGTAGCTTCGCCGCGTCGAACACCGGCCAGGTCGGCGCGGTCGTCTCGAAGCTGGCGTCGCCGGCATCGAGCCCCGACTGGTAGATAGCCAGGACCCGCTCGGCGTCGTCATTCCGCAGGGGGCGCACGGTGATGTCGGCCATCAGCAGGCTCCGTTCGGACTGGGGGCGGGTCGACCCATGACCACGTCCGCGGCAGAGGGGAAGCAGTCGACGCAGGCGTCGTTGATCCGGTAGTGCCGGGCGGTGCCGACCGGCTCGACGAGGACGAATCGCACCTCGGTAAGGATCTTCAGGTGCTGCGAGACGGTGGACTGCGCCAGGCCGATCGCGGCAACGATCTCCCCCACGCTCATCGCCTGAGCCTGGCGGGCCAGGTACTCCACGATCTGCACCCGGGTCGGGTCCGCGAGGGCCCGAAACCACGACGCGTATGTCTGCGCCGTCGTCCGATCGAGTAGCTCGGCCACCCCCATCACCCCATCATCGTTCATCGCCGATAGACGATTGAGCTTACCAACCGCGAGCGGCGGTCATCGGCCGAAGCTCGCGTGGGCGGCCCGTGCGGCGTCGAAGCGGCGCTGAGCACGCTGCTCAGCGGTGCTGACCTCGGCACAGGAGTCGCAAAATCGGACACCGGTCGCGGATGCCCTCGGTCGGCGCGTTGTGAGCCTGAACATGATCTCCTCCATCCCCCACTGTCTTGACGTCCGTCAAAACAGAGAGTTGCACATTGATTAGAGGGATGTCAACCTAGAGGAATGTCGAAGCAAGCTGCGTCTCTCACCCTCGCCGACGTGACCGCCGAGGCGTTCTGCTGCCAGCCCCTGGCGCAGCACCGTGTGCCGGCCGAGACCGCCGCGGTGCTTGCGCCAGCGTTCAAGGCCCTCGGCGACCCGGTCCGCCTGCAGCTGATGTCGATGATCGCCTCCGCCGACAACGGCGAGGCGTGCGTGTGTGACCTCACCCCCGCCTTCAACCTCAGCGGCCCGACCATCTCGCATCACCTCAAGAGCCTGCGCGAGGCCGGCCTCGTGGACTCCGAGCGGCGCGGCACGTGGGTGTACTACCGGGCCCGACCGGCGGTTCTGCGCCAGCTCGCGGCGCTGCTCACCGTCGAACCGGTGACCGTTTCATAGCCGGCCGGCGGCGCCACGATCCGCCGGACTCGCCGCCAGCCAAGGCGGCGACGACGTGGGACGCGTCGCGTCCGACGCCGCGCAGGGTGTTCGACGAGAACGACCGCTGGAACTCCAACCCGAGGTACACCAGTCCCCGGTGGGTCGTCGAGACGCCGGCCACGTGGCGGGGAATCCCGTCATCCAGGGCTCCGAGCGGGGTGAGGTAGTCGAGGTTCGGTCGGTAGCCGGTCGCGAAGAGCACCGCGTCGACCGGCTCGTGCGTACCGTCCGCCCAGATGACGCCGTACTACCGCGCCGACCGCGACGGCGCCGTCGCGGCGCTGACCGAGCTGCAGTCGTACCTGATGACCTGCTGCTGACCGCCAACTCCCCGGCGGACGACGTCAACCCCGCCTCCAGCCGATCGGCCTCGACGCCAGCCGCCTTCAAGATCATCCACCCAAAGTCCCCGAGCATCAGCCTCTAGCCGCCCTCCGGCCTTTCGGCACACCCAAGCACGCTCCACCGGCCCGTGCCTCGACGCCGCTTGACAGCAACGTGATTAGTCAGTGATAGTTGAGTCAATGACTACTGAGCTTGCTTCTCTCCAGGCGCGCGCCCGGATCCACGCCGCGCTCGGCGACCCGGCGCGCCTGGCGATCGTCGACGCGCTCACCCTGGGCGACGCCTCCCCCGGCGAGATCGCCCACGACCTCCAGATGCCGACGAACCTGGTCGCCCACCACGTCAAGGTCCTCAGCGAAGCCGGCCTCGTCGTCCGCGGCCGATCCGAGGGAGACCGCCGCCGCACCTACCTGCAGCTGCAGCCCGAGGCCCTGGCCGCGTTGACGCCAGCGCCGATGGCTGGCGTGGGGCGGGTGGTGTTCGTCTGCACCCGCAACTCGGCACGCTCGCAGCTCGCCGCCGCCCTCTGGTCGGAGCGCACCCACACCTGCGCGGCGTCGGCCGGAACGCAGCCGGCAGAGCGGGTTCACCCGCGCGCCGTCGCCGTGGCCCACCGCCACGGGCTGCATCTGGACGCGACCGGCACCGCGCACGTCGCGGACATCGTGCGTGACGACGACCTGCTCATCGCCGTCTGCGACAACGCCCACGAGGAACTCACCGGCCCGGTCCGGCCCCGGCTGCACTGGTCGGTGCCCGACCCGGTCCGCGCCGACACCGACGACGCATTCGAGGCCGCGTTCGCCGACCTCGCCGCCCGCATCGACCGCGTCGCCCCCATCGTCACCTCCACCATGAGGTCGCCAGGCCGTCATGACTGACACCAGCCCCCTGCGCGATGACCGAGCGCAAACCGGCGCCCAACCACAGCGCATGAGAAAGAGGCCGCGCCACGGTGGGGCGGGCCAGACGTATCGGAGCCTGGTGAATCCGTCGCGTCGGCCGGCCATTACCGCCTGCTCGACCACAACAGCGACCCCCGCCCGCACCCTGCCGGCGACTCCTGACCCGGCGCCGGTCAACCGGCCCCGCAACCCGTACTGCAAGGAAGGCTCCTGATGTCCGACAAGCCCAGCGTCCTGTTTGTCTGCGTGCACAACGCCGGCCGCTCCCAGATGGCCGCCGGTTGGCTGCGCCACCTCGCCGGCGACACCGTCGAAGTCCGCTCCGCCGGCTCCGCCCCCGCAGACACCGTCAACCCCGCCGCCGTCGAAGCCATGCGCGAGGTCGGCATCGACATCACCGACCAGACGCCAAAGCTGCTCGAATACGCCACCGCAGAGTCCTCGGACGTCATCGTGACCATGGGCTGCGGTGACGCCTGCCCGGTCTTCCCCGGCAAGCGCTACGAGGACTGGAAACTCGAAGACCCCGCCGGCAAGGGCGTCGAATCCGTGCGCCCCATCCGCGACGAGATCCGTACCCGGGTGGAGAAGCTCCTCGGCGAGCTGCGCACCGCCGCCTGACCCTGTCACCATCCCCGCCCGCCGACCCCCGCCGCTGGCGGACGACTCCCCCCGAGCAGGAGCTCTCCGTGTCCGACTCGCACCGCCTGATCATCATCGGCTCCGGACCCGCCGGATACACCGCAGCCCTCTACGCCGCCCGCGCCAACCTCACGCCGCTGGTCATCGAGGGCAGCCAGTCCGGCGGCGCGCTGATGACCACCACCGAGGTGGAGAACTTCCCCGGCTTCCCCGACGGGATCACCGGCCCCGACCTGATGGACACCATCCGCAAGCAGGCCGACCGCTTCGGCGCCCAATTCGTCACCGACGACGTCACCCGCGTCGACCTCACCGGCCCCACCAAGACCGTGTGGATCGGCGAGAAGGCCTACCGGACCACGGCGGTCATCCTGGCCACCGGTTCCGCCTGGCGGCCCCTCGGCGTCCCCGGCGAGGCCGAACTCCTCGGCCACGGCGTGTCCGCCTGCGCCACCTGCGACGGGTTCTTCTTCCGGGACCAGGACATCGCCGTCATCGGCGGCGGCGACACCGCCATGGAAGAAGCCACCTTCCTCACCCGCTTCGCCCGCAGCGTCACCATCGTGCACCGCCGCGACACCTTCCGCGCCAGCCAGATCATGGCCGACCGCGCGTTGAGCAACACCAAGATCCGGGTGGCGTGGAACGGCGTCGTCGAAGAGATCCTCGGCCAGGACGGCGCCGTCGTCGGCGCCCGACTGCGCGATGTCCACACCGGCGAGACCCGCGTCCTGGACGTCACGGGCGTGTTCGTCGCCATCGGCCACGACCCCCGCAGCGAACTCTTCCGCGGCCAGGTGAACCTCGACGACGACGGCTACGTCGCGGTCGATTCCCCCGGTACCCGCACCAACCTGCCCGGCGTCTTCGCCGCCGGCGACCTCGTCGACCACACCTACCGCCAGGCGATCACCGCCGCCGGCACCGGCTGCGCCGCCGCCCTCGACGCTGAGCGGTACCTCGCCGCCCAGTCCTGAGCCGACCCCGGTTCGCCGGTGCCGGCGGCCATCCAACCCTCGAAGGGAGAAACGTGACGCGTCTGCTCGTCATCGGCGGCAGCGACGCCGGCATCAGCGCCGGCCTGCGCGCCCGCGAACTCGACCCCACCGCCGAGGTGACGCTCCTTGTCGCCGACGCCTACCCGAACTTCAGCATCTGCGGCATCCCGTACCACGTGTCCGGTGACGTCCCCGACTGGCGCAGCCTCGCCCACCGCAGCAGCGACGACCTGGACAAGGCCGGCCTGCGGGTGCGGCTCAATCACCGTGCCACCGCCATCGACGCGGGCGCGCACACGGTCGCCGCGACCACCCCGGACGGCACCACCACGACCCTGGACTACGACCGGCTCGTCATCGGCACCGGGGCCGTCGCGGTACGCCCCCCGATCGCCGGCCTCGACACGCTCGGGCCGGGCGACGGCGTCCACACGCTGCACACCATGGGTGACACCTTCGCCCTGCTGCAATCGGTGCAGCAGCGCCGGGCACGCTCGGCCGTCATCGTCGGCGCCGGCTACATCGGCCTGGAAATGGCCGAAGCGCTCACCACCCGCGGCCTGCAGGTCACCCTCATCGAGCAGGTCAACCAGGTCATGCCCACCATCGACCCGGAACTGGCCCAACCCCTCGCCGAACACCTGCGCGACCAAGGCGTGACGGTGCGGTGCGGCACCAGGGTTCACGCCGTCACCGCCGACGGCGACCGGCTGCGTGTCGACACCGATGCCGCGACCTACGAGGCTGACATCGTCCTCGTCGTCACCGGAGTCCGCCCGGACACCGACCTCGCCGCCGCGGCGGGTGTCACCCTCGGTGTGCACGGTGCGATCGCGGTCGACCGACAGATGCGCACGAACCTGCCCGATGTCTTCGCCGCCGGCGACTGTGTGCACACCTACCACCGGCTCCTCGACCGGAATGTGTATCTGCCGCTGGGCAGCACCGCCCACAAGCAAGGCCGGGTCGCCGGCACGAACGCGCTCGGTGGGCAGGCGGTCTTCGCCGGGTCGCTGGGCACGCAGGCCGTGAAGGTCTTCGACCTCGTCGCCGCCGGCACCGGGCTGCGTGACGACAACGCCCGCCAGGCTGGCTACGACCCGGTGACTGTGGCCACCATTGCCGACGATCACAAGGCGTATTACCCAGGTGCGACACCCATCCGGGCCCGTGTCACCGCCGACCGCCGCACCGGCAAGCTCCTCGGCGCGCAACTACTGGGCTCACGCGGCGCCGAAATCGCCAAACGTATCGACACCTACGCCACCGCCATCTCCTACGGCGCCAGCGTCACCGACATCGCCGCGCTCGACCTGTCGTACACCCCGCCGTTGGGCAGCCCGTGGGACGCCGTGCAGCTCGCCACGACGCGATGGCAGCGGGAGGTCATCGAACGTCGGTAGCCGCGGGCTGCTTCGCTCGCGGTAACCGGTTGGCTGTGGACCGCCAGGAGGCGACGATGGGGTGGTGAGCCGTAGTCTCTTCGATCCGGTGTTGCCCATCGAGCGCACGAGCCGGCGCTTCCGGGATGTGCGGGCGAGCCGCAGCTTCACCGCGGCGCGGCGGCTGATGGACGAGCTGTTCACCGACTTCCGCGATGTCGACGGTAGCTTCGTCCGGGAGTTTCAGACGACAGGGTTTTCCCCGCGGGTGTTCGAGTTGGCGCTATTCGCTTACCTACGCGAGCAGGAATACGACCTCGACCGCAGCAGTCCGACAGTTGATTTCCTCGTCACCGGCGAATCGCCGGTCGCGATCGAGGCGTGTACGTCGAACCCAACGCAGGGTCGCGAGGATGTCACCCTGCCCGCCAGCGGGTGGCCGTCGATTCCCGACAACCTGCCGGCAGAGGAACGGGAGTTCATCTTCCAGAGCGGCAAGGCGCTGCGCCGAAAGTTGCTCAAGCGCGACGCTGCCGGCCGGGCCTACTGGGACCTCCCGCAGGTCAGTGGGGTTCCGTTCGTCATCGCCCTCCAGTCGTTCCACAACCTCAGCGCCCTGTTTCACTCCGTTGGCCTGCTGTCGCAGTACCTCTACGGCTCCCGTGACGTTGTCAGCTACGACGCCGATGGCGCACTGCAGCTGACACCCGAACAGATCGGCCAGCACGTGTACGCGGGCAAGAGCATCCCCAGCGGCCTGTTCGCCCTGCCCGAAGCGGCCAACCTGTCCGCCGTGCTGTTCAGCAACAGCAGCACCATGTCGCTGTTCAACCGCATGGGCACCGAGCGGGGGTACGGTCCGTCCGACGTCGCCATGATCCGCGTCGGCACGATCGCGGATCCCGATCCCCACGCCACGAAACCGCGCCTCTTCGGTCAACTGGTCCGTCCCGAGCAGCCCGAGCAACGAGAGACCTTCGGCGAAGGGCTGCATGTGCTGCACAACCCGTGGGCACAGACCCCGCTGCGGACCGGCGTCCTTCGCGGGGTCACCGAGCACCAACGGCTCGACGACGGCCGGGTTCTCACCACCACGGCGCGGTTGAGTCCGTTCACCTCACAAACGTTGATCTTCGAAGGCGCCGGCGCCCAGAAGCACGCCCTGCGCCAGTTGGCCCGATTCCTCAGCACCGACACGAGCGGTTCCGCCGAAAGGCGTTGACCGCGCAGGTGATCCGACCTTCGCCAGCGTGTCCGCTTGCAGCCTGCACCAGCCTGGGTCAGGACACGATCGGCAGGAGCCGCCGCTTCGGCAGGAGGTGCTTAACGGGTTCCAACTGGCCGGGATTGAGGGAGTACCAGACCCAGCTGCCGCGCTTGTTGCGGTTCAGCACGCCCGCCTCGACCAGGATCTTGAGGTGGTGACTGATCGCAGGCTGGGTCATGTCGAACGCCTCGGTTAGGTCACACACGCAAGCCTCACCGCTCGGCGCGACCTCGATGATCGACAGGATCTGCAGCCGGGTGGGGTCGGAGAGGGCTTTGAACAGCCGGGCGAACTGTTCGGCGTCGACGCGCGGTAGCGGCGGCCCCACCGGGGCGGGCGCGCACGCTGGCGCAACGGCCGGGGCGGTGGCGGCGGAAGGCATGATCCGAGTCTAGGAAGTGCTGCTCAGGGGCCGAATGACCGGTAGGTGAACAGCAAGTGACGCCGATCACGAGCCTGCTACGGCGGATCGAGACGGTATCCCATTCCGCGTACGGAAACGATGATCGAGGGTTTCCGCAGGTTATCGCCGAGCCGGCGCCGCAGGCGCCGAATGTGCACGTTCAGGGTGTTGGACGCCTCGCCTTCGCCGCTCCAGAGCAGCCGGTTGATCTGGTGTCGGGTGACGACCCGGCGGGCGTGCAGCATGAGCAGGTGCAGCAGTTCGAACTCCCGCATAGGCAGTTCTATCCGGCTGCCGCCCAGTCGGACCTCGTGTGCGGCCGGGTCTAGCCGCAGCGCACCGGCCTCGACGGCGACCTGGAAGTCCGCCGCGGTGTCCGGGGAGATCGCGCGCAGCATCGGCAGAATCTCCGTGACTCGATACGGTCGGGCGACGCAGGCGGTGGCGCCTGCGGCGAGGGCGAGGCTGCCCTCCATGCCATCGTGCTCTCCCACCCCGACGAGGGTGGGAATGCAGGCGCGGGTGTGCAGGGCACGCGCGATGGCCGAGCCGCGCATGGGCGGCACGTCGGTGGCGGTGAGGACGGCGTCGGGCAGCAGCGCGCCGGCCTGCAGCAGGGCGTCGGCCGGGTCACCGGTGACGACGACGTCGATCTGCCGCTCCTGCAACTGCTCGGCGAGGGCGTTGGCCGTGCTGGTGTCGGGGTCGAGGACCAGGAGCAGGAATCGGGTCCTGGTGGTCTGCGGTGTCATGGGTTGGCACCGCGGCGTCTCGATGGCATCGGGCTGCATTGTTGGCCTTCGCTGACGTGATTGGGCGGGTCAGCCGAATCGGCCGGTGATGTATTCCTCGGTGCGCTTCTGGGCAGGGTTGGTGAAGATCTTGTTGGTGGTGTCGTACTCGATGAGCCGGCCGTGTCGCTCGCCCTGCTCATCAACCTCGGCGGTGAAGAACGCGGTGCGGTGCGAGACCCGGGCGGCCTGCTGCATGTTGTGGGTCACGATGACGATGGTGTAGTCGCGGCTCAGCTCGAACATCAAGTCTTCGATCTTGCTGGTGGCGATCGGGTCGAGAGCCGAGCACGGCTCGTCCATCAGGATGACCTCGGGGCTTACCGCGATGGTGCGGGCGATGCACAGCCGTTGCTGCTGCCCACCGGACAGGGCGAGCGCCGACTGCTTCAGCTTGTCCTTGACCTCGTCCCACAGGGCGGCGCGGCGCAGGGCCTTCTCCACCAGGTCGTCCATGTTGGACACCTTCATGCCCGTGACGCGGGGACCGTAGGCGATGTTGTCGTAGATCGACTTGGGGAACGGGTTGGGTTTCTGGAACACCATGCCGATACGGCGGCGGACCTCGATGGGGTCGACCTCGCGGGCGTAGAGGTCTTCGCCGTGGTAGGTGACCCGCCCGGCGACGCGGGCGTCGGGGATGAGGTCGTTCATCCGGTTGAGCGAGCGCAGCACGGTGGACTTGCCGCACCCGGAGGGGCCGATCAGGGCGGTGATCTGGTGCCGGCCGATGGCCATATCGACGCCTCGGACGGCCTGGTAGTCGCCGTAGAAGATGCTGACGTCCTCCAGGCGCAGGACCTGGTCGTCGCCGCCGCGGGGTGCTTCTTCGTTGCGGTTGGCGGGGTTGACCAGCGCCACCGGGGGTGGCGGTGCGGGGCGGGTGCTGCTCACGGTGTCGGTCACGTGGGGGGCCTTTCGGTTCGGATCGCTCACAGTGGGGGTGGCCTACTACCAGCGCTTCTGGAACTTGTTGCGGATGAGGATCGCGGCGGAGTTCAGCGCGAGGAGGATGACCAGCAGCAGCACGATCGCCGCGGCGGCGAGCTCCTGGAACTCGGCCTGCGGCTCCTTGATCAGGTTGTAGATCTGGATGGGCAGGGTGGTGTACGTCGACAGGAGGCTGTCGGGGTTGAACCGGATGAAGGTGACCGCGCCGAGCAGGATCAGCGGGGCCGCCTCCCCCAGGGCTCGCGACAGGGCGAGGATCGCGCCGGTGGACATGCCGGGGACGGCGGCGGGTAGGACCTGCCGCCAGGTGGTCTGCCATCTGGTCGCGCCGAGGGCGTAGGAGGCTTGCCGGATCGAGCGGGGTACCGCGCGCAGCGCTTCCCGGCTGGCGATGATGACGACCGGCAGGACGAGCAGGGACAGCACGATCGCGGCGGTGATGACGGTGAACCCGAGACCGATCACCCGGGCGATCAGTCCGAGGCCGAGGATGCCGAACACGATCGACGGAACCCCGGCGAGGTTCTGGATGTTGAGTTCCAGCAGCCGGTTGTACCAGCGGGTGTTGTCGGCGTACTCCTCCAGATAGATCGCCGAGGCGATGCCGATCGGCAGGCACATCGCGGCGGTCAGGCCGATGACCCAGAGCGTGCCGGTGATCGCCGACTGGACGCCGGCGCGGGCGGCCCGGGAGGCGGCGCCGGTGGGCATTTCCTGCCACAGGCGTGGGTCGAGCCGATTCCAGCCCTTGATGACCGCGAAGGCGATCAACGCGACCAGGAACGCGAACGCGACCAGCAGGCAGAACTGCAACGCGAGCTTGAACAGCACCTCGCCTGGGCGGGATCGCCGCTGGCTCAGCGACGGCCGGTGGCGCGCGCTCGCCGCGTGGGAGGCAGGTGGCGTGGACGTCGCACTCATTCGTACACCTCCCGGAACTTGCGGACCAGCCGGATGGACAGGGCGTTGAGGGCGAAGGTGAACAGGAACAACGTGGTGCCCACCGCGAAGATCGTCAGGTAGTCGAGGGAGTTCACTGGCAGGTCGCCTTGGGCGGCGCCGGCGATGTAGCTCGTCATGGTCGCGGCGCCGTCGATGGGCGACCACGGGATGCCCGCTGTTTTCAACCCGGCGGCGATGGTCACGATCATCGTCTCCCCGAGTGCCCGGGACACCCCCAGCACGATCGCGGCGACGATCCCCGACAACGCCCCGGGCACGACGACGCGGGTGGCGACCTGCATCTTCGTGGATGCCAGGGCGTAGGCGCCTTCGCGCAGGCTGTGCGGCACGGCGCTCATCGCGTCCTCGGCCAGGCTGGCCACGGTGGGCACGATCATGATGCCCATGGCGATGCCGGCGACCAGGAGGTTCTGGAACTCCGGTTTGTCGTCGCTGGGCCACAGGTCGATCAGGATGGGGTTGAGGAAGGTCAGGGCGAAGAACCCGTACACCACGGTCGGGATGCCGGCGAGGACCTCGAGGATCGGCTTGAGGAGCTTGCGGGTGCTGGGTCGGGCGTACTCGGACAGGTAGATCGCCGCCCCAATGCCCAGCGGCACCGCGATGACTGTCGCGATGAGCGTCACCCAGAGCGTGCCGACCAGCAGGGGCAGCACCCCGTACTGCTTGATCGAGAACAGCGGGGTCCACTGCGTGCCGGTGACGAACTCGATGATGCTGACCTCGCCGAAGAACTCCACGGTGGGAAACAGCAGCGAGACGATGATGCCGATGGTCGTCGCGATGGAGACCACCGCGGCGAGGACGAGAAACCCTTCGATGATGCGTTCGCCGGGCCGGCGGCGTCCCCGCCGCACAGAGGCGGCGGGGACGGGGGCTCCGGGGGTGATGACCGCCACGAGCCCGCTCAGCCCTTCGTCAGGGTCGCGAACTCGGACTTCAGGGTCTCCTTCTGGGCAGCGGTCAGCGGCACGTACTTGGCTTCCTTGACGACCTCATCGATGCTCTTGATGTAGAAGTCGACGAAGGCCTTGACCTGCTCCTTGGCGATGCCCTTGTCGGAGACGTAGATGAACAGCGGCCGGGACAGCGGCTTGTAGCTGCCGTCCTGCGCGGTGGCCACGCTCGGCTCGACGCAACCGGCGCCACCGTCCACCTTGAGAAGCTTCAGCTTGTTCGCGTTCTCCTCGTAGTAGGTGAACCCGAAGTAACCCAGCCCGCCCTTGGAGCCGCTCACCCCCTGCACGGTGACGTTGTCGTCCTCGGTCGGGGTGTAGTCGGTGCGGTGCGCCTTCTCCTTACCGTTGATCGCGGCGGTCCAGTAGTCGAAGGTGCCGGAGTCGGTGCCCGCGCCGAACAGCTTGAGCGGCTCGTTCGGGAACTTCGGGTCGACCTGGTTCCAGTTGTTGACCTTCGAGCCGGGCTCCCAGATCGCCTTGAGCTGCGGCACCGTCAGGCAGTCAGCAAAGGTGTTGTCCTTGCTGGCCACCACCGACAGCGCGTCGTTGGCCACGATCAGCTCGACGAACTTGACGCCGTTCTTCTCGCACTCGGCCTTCTCGGTGTCCTTGATCGGGCGAGAGGCATCAGAGATGTCGGTCTCGCCGTTGCAGAACTTCTTGAACCCACCCCCGGTGCCGGAGATGCCCACCGTGACGTTCACCTTGGCCTGCTCGTCGGCGAACAGCTCGGCCGCGGCCTTGCTCAGCGGACCGACCGTGCTCGACCCGTCGACCTTCACGTCGCCGGACAGCTCAGCCGCGGCACCGGTCCCGGTGCCACCATCGTTGTCGCCGCCACAGGCAGCCAGACCGACCGTCAGGACCAGCGCGACTGACGCCAGGCCCAGCCCACGCACCGTCTTGATCACAATTCGTCCTCTTCAGACAGGCCGGCGAGGTATCGCCGGTGCTCGTTCGGGGTCGGCTACCTTCCACCGACGAGCTCATAAAAGATTGCTTATGTGATCGCACATCGTCGACTAGGTGAACGAGAGCTGAACATAAGCGAGTGTTTATTTCCCCTTGCCAGGAGGCCTGAGGCTCCGCATCGATTCCCTTGTCGTTCACTTTTCGTTCACTCGCGCCGTGTGCGGATGGCGCCCAAGAGCGCTGACCTTCGGGGGTGGACGCGCACGGGCGCGCATGGCGGGCGCCCGGACCATCACGGTCCGGGCGCCCGCTTAGGTGAGGGGTTCAGGCGCCGATCTGCCGCCCGTCGGCGTGCCAGACGCTGATCACGGCTGGACGGGCGTAGTCGCCATCTGGCCAGGTGGAGGCGGGGTTGTCCATGCTCGCACCATCGATTTCGCCGGGGTGCTGGATGGAGACGAACGCGGTGCGATTGTCCTCACTCAGGGACGCGGACGCTTGCTCCGCACCGACCGGGACGGTGAGGAACTGCTTCACGTGTCCGCGTTCGGGGCCGTCGAGGGGCACGGCGAACAGGCCGTCGTTGGAGCCGAGCGCGTTGCCGTCGGTGGAGACCCACAGGTTGCCGTGGGCGTCGAAGTCGAGGTTGTCGGGGCAGGAAATTGGGCTGACCTTGGTCTTGTCGTAACCGGCGAAGTACGTCGACGGATCGGCCGGATCGCCGCACACGATCGGAATCGCCCAGGTGAACGTGGTCGACGCGTTGTCGCCGCCGTCCTCAGTGATCTCCAGGATGTGGCCGTGTCGGTTGTTCGATCGGGGGTTGACCTCGTCAGCGGCCGGTTGCCCGGCAGCACCACGGCGGGTGTTGTTGGTCAACGCGGCGTACACCTTGCCGGTGCGCAGGTTCGGCGCCACATCCTCGGGGCGGTCCATCTTCGTGGCACCGACCGCGTCGGCGGCCAGTCGGGTGTAGATGAGGACCTGCTCGACGCTCATGCCGGGGACCAGGGACTGCCGGCCCCGGGCGAGGGGGATCCACCGTCCGGTGCCGTTGAACGCCCCGTCGGCGGGCAACGTGCCCGAGCCGTCGATCTCCGGCCCGGAGGTGAAACCGAAGGATGCGGCGTACAACGTCCCCGACTCCAGCAGGGTCATGTTGTGTGCCCGGTCGAAGGGCTTGTCGCCCCGGCGCATCTTCTTGTCCGAGACGAACTTGTACAGGTAGTCGAACCGCTCGTCGTCGCCCATGTAGGCCACGACCCGCCCGTCGCGGGAGAGGATGATCTCCGCACCCTCGTGCTTGAACCGACCCAGCGCCGTGTGTTTGCGCGGGGCGGAGTGCGGGTCATGCGGGTCGAGTTCCAGGATCCAACCGAACCGGTTGGCCTCGTTCGGGTGGGCGCTCAGGTCGAACCGGGCGTCGGCACGCTCCCACTTGCGCGACCCCGACGGGTAGCGGTTGACGGTGTCGATGCCGTAGCGGGTCAGGGCAGGCTTGGCCCCGGCGGGGACGGCGTCGCCGCCGACGAAGTACTGGTTGAAGTTCTCCTCCCCGGACAGGATCGTGCCCCACGGGGTGAGCCCGCCGGCACAGTTGTTCAACGAGCCGAGCACCGTGGTGCCGGATGGGTCGGCCGTGGTACGTAGCAACGCCGAGCCGGCAGCGGGGCCGGTGAAGCGCATCGGCGTGCTGGCGGTCACCCGCCGGTTCCAACGCCGTGTCCCGCGGGCCACCGGCGCCCACCGCCCGGTGTCACCAACCCGCTCGATCTCCACCACACTGAGCCCGTGGGCGGCCATCGCCACCCTGACCTGCTCCACCGTCAGCGCCTCCGGGGTGGTGTAGCCGGGGAACATCAGGTTCTCGTTGGTGTACTCGTGGTTGACCACCAGCAGCGCCCGGCGGCCATGCCGGTCCAGCGGCAGGGTCACGAGCCAGTCGTTGTTGTAGCCGAACTGCTTGGCCTGCGCCGCGGCGCTCTGCCGATCGGCCCGGAAGGCCGGCGCTCCCGGCACGACCGGGTCGCCCCACCGGAGGATGACCGCGTTGTCGTAGCCGTTGGGCACGACGACGGTGTCCAGGGTGTTGGGCGGGATTGGCTTGAACGTCAGCCCTGCGTTGTTGATCGGTGGGCGGGGCCCGGTATGGCCCGCCGGGGCCACGGCCTCCGCCGGCGCGGCATCGGTGGCCAGAGCAGCGGCGCCGACGCCGATGACCAGGGCGCCGAGGGAACCGGCGCGCAGCAGGCCGCGACGAGACACCTCAGCGTTGACCACGTCAGCAAAGTACGGATTGTCCGAGTTATTGGGTGCCGGGTGCGAGCAGGCGTTCCCGCAGCGGTACAGGCAGGTCATCGAACTGCGACCGCCGTGACCGGGCAGTAGCGGCAGCAAACGAGGTGGACGGGGCGAGGCCGTCATCGGTCCTCCCAGGGAAGATCGGAGCTACGGACACCTGCGGACGCTAGGAAGGTCAGATAGACCGCCAGCGAACTCCGAGGCGACGAACCAACCTCCAGCGGATGAACGCGACATGGACATCAAATTTCACGATCGCGAATCGTTCACTCAGCACCGCCCGCAGCTTGACGATCGAATCCATATCAGCCAGGATTTAATTCAATGAGAGTTGATACGGATGAAGCTCAGCTCACGGCACTCCGGGCGATGGCTGACCCGCTGCGTTGGCGGGTCATGCAGGCACTGGCGCGGGAGCAGCTGTGCGTGTGCCACCTGGTCGAAGACCTGGGGGTCACCCAGCCGCTGATCAGCCACCACCTGCGGGCACTGCGCCAGGCAGGTCTGGTGGAGACCGAACGTCACCGCTACTGGACCTACTACCGGCTCCGCCCCGAAGCAGTCCGCGCACTCGGCCAGGGCATCACCGCCCTCGCCGACCAAGCGCCCACCGGCGCCGAGGGCAGACGGCCCTGCGGCCCGGACGCACCCCCCCAGGAACCAACAGAGGAACCAGGTACATGACGACACTGGCCACACCGGCGAGCACCACACCGCGGCTCTCGACGCTGGACCGGCTCCTGCCGCTATGGATCGGCGCCGCCATGGTCGCCGGACTACTCCTGGGCCGGCTGATCCCCGGGCTCGACGACGCCCTCGACCACGTCAAGATCGGCGGGATCTCCGTACCCATCGCCCTCGGTCTGCTGATCATGATGTACCCGGTCCTGGCCAAAGTCCGCTACGACCGCCTCGACACCGTCACCTCCGACCGGCGCCTGCTGATCTCCTCCCTAGTGATCAACTGGCTCATCGGCCCCGCCGTCATGTTCGCCCTGGCCTGGCTGCTCCTGCCCGACCAACCCGCGTACCGCACCGGCCTGATCATCGTCGGTCTCGCCCGCTGCATCGCCATGGTCATCATCTGGAACGACCTCGCCTGCGGCGACCGCGAAGCCGCCGCCGTCCTGGTCGCCCTCAACTCCGTCTTCCAGGTCCTCGCCTTCGGCCTGCTCGGCTGGTTCTACCTCACCGTCCTGCCCGGCTGGCTCGGCCTGGAGCAGGCCGGACTGTCCGTCTCCGGATGGGACATCGCCGGCAGCGTCCTGGTCTTCCTCGGCATCCCCCTCGCCGCGGGCTACCTCACCCGCAAACTCGGCGAACGCGCCAAGGGCCGCGACTGGTACGAGGCGAAATTCCTGCCCCGCATCGGGCCGGTCGCCCTGTACGGACTGCTGTTCACCATCGTGCTGCTCTTCGCCCTGCAGGGGGACGCCATCACCGCCCAACCCTGGGACGTCGCCCGCATCGCGCTCCCCCTACTCGCCTACTTCGCGATCATGTGGTTCGGCTCGTTCGCCATCGGCCGGGCGATCGGCCTGAACTACGAACGCACCACCACGCTCGCCTTCACCGCCGCCGGCAACAACTTCGAACTCGCCATCGCCGTCGCGATCGGCGTGTTCGGCGTCACCAGCGGCCAGGCCCTCGCCGGAGTCGTCGGACCACTGATCGAGGTACCGGTCCTGGTCGCCCTCGTCTACGTCAGCCTCGCCGCCCGCCGCCGGTTCTTCCCCACCCAGGTCACCCATGCCTAGCCGAGCGCAGGCAGTTGCCGGCAGCGGCCCTGCCGCGATCAGCCCACCTCACCCACCAGCGGTTGCACCCTAAGGACAACGTGATGGACGGGCCGTTCGACGGAATGAACACTCGGGATGTCGACTACGTGCTCGGGCAGATCGCCAAGCGGCTCTCCAGCCGGTTCACCGGCGTATTCGGCCCCGAGACCGTCGAACGGTACGTCTTCGAGTCCTACATGTACCTACACCGCACCGTCCGCCTCCAGACCCACCTGCCAGCCCTGACGGAGAACTTCGCCACCGAACGACTCACCGCCCTGGCGCAGGTCGACGGCACCATCGACAAACCAGTACCCGAGGTGCTGTTCCTCTGCGCCTACAACGCCGGCCGTTCCCAACTCGCCACCGCGCTCGCCGACCGGTACGCGCAAGGCAGGGTGCACGTGCGGTGCGCGGGTTCGCACCCAGCGGGCGGGCTGGACCACAACGTCGTCGAGGCGCTCGACGAGTGGGGCATCGACATCGGCCGGGCGTACCCCAAGCCCCTGACGCCGGACGTCCTCGGCGCGAGTGACGTGATCGTGACCATGGGCTGCGGAGACGCCTGCCCAGTCCTCGCCGGCAAGCGTTACCTCGACTGGGACATCCCCGACCCCGCCGGAAGGGACCTGCCCTTCGTTCGGACCGTCCGCGACGACATCGACGCCCGCGTGCGAGCGCTGATCGACGAACTCACCCTCACCGCGAAGTGATCCCGGCGATCGAGCGGCGCCTGGCAAGACCGCAACTCCGCCTTCCCCTACGTGATTGCGTCCTGCCAGCCGAGGCCGTCTCTATGGGCGGAGCCGGGCGGCGATTTCGGCGACCGTGGCCTTTGCCGTACGGCCAGCGCCAACCAACGTGGCGGACGCGGGCCCGGTCCAGTCGCCGTACCCCAGCAGGTACAGCCGGGGTTCGGCTACCGACCGCGTGCCGTCGGTAGCCACTTCATCCTGTTCAAGGGGCGGCAGCAGCGGCGCGAGGTGGTTGAGGTTCGGCCGGAACCCAGTGCACCAGATGACCGCGTCACATGGCTGCTCGGTGCCGTCCGCCCACCACACGCCGCGCGCGGTCAGCCGCGCGATCATCGCGCGGGCGTGCAGCACGCCGCGATCGCGGGCGTCGCGGACGCTGGGCACCATCACGATGTCCCCCAGATCGCTCACCCCGCCACCGGCGACGCCGGAGGCCTTGCGGGCGGCCAGATCGAACAGCACCCGGCCGTCGACGTCGTCCGGCATGAACCGTGGCGGGCACCGGGTGACCCAGGTGACCTCGGCGACCCGCGACACGTCGGCCAGGATCTGCGCCCCGGAGTTGCCCCCACCGACGATGACGACCCGTTGCCCGCGGAATTCCCCGGGCGAAGTGTAGTCCACGGTATGCAGCTGCCGCCCACCGAACTCCCTCCGGCCAGGGACGTCCGGCAGGTACGGACACTGCCACGTCCCCGTCGCGGAGATGACGTACCGGGCCGACCAGGTGCCGGCGTCGGTCTGCACCGCCAAGTGCTCACCCGCCGCCCGCACCTCACGCACCCGGACCGGCCGACGCACCGCGAGGCCGTAGCGCTGCTCGTAGGCCCGCAGGTAATCCACGACGTGCCCGGCGCTCGGGAACTCCTCACCGTCCTGACTTGGCATACCCCACCCCGGCAGCGGGCTGTACGGCGCCGGGGAGAACAACCGCAACGAGTCCCAGCCATGCCGCCACGCACCACCCGGCTGCGACTGGGCATCAAGGATGACGTAATCCAGGCCGGCACGGCGCAGGTAATAGCCCGCCGCTAGGCCGGCCTGCCCGCCCCCGACGACCACCACATCACACGATCCGGGCATTCCCGGCACCTCCCTCGCTCCGCCGATCATCATGCCGACACGGCCCGAACCGGCTTCGACGAATCCCTCTTGAGAGGCTCACCGTGATCAAGGCCTCGTTGCACCGGTCCGTCGGGGGTGTTGCTGCAACGATGCATGACGTGGGAACTGCGGAAACGATGCCTGCCATCTCGCCCCTTGCGGGCGAGCCGATCAAACGTGCCGACGCCGAGCGGCTCGCGGGAGTGCTGAAGGCATTCGCCGACCCGGCCCGACTGCGACTGCTCAGCCTGATCCAGTCGTCTCCCGAGGGCGAGGCGTCCGTCAGTGACCTCACGGCACCGCTCGGGCTCTCCCAGCCGACCGTGAGTCATCACCTTCGGATCCTCACCGAGGCTGGCCTGCTCGAACGCGACAAGCGCGGCGTCTGGGCGTACTACCGGCTGGTGCCCTCGGCGATCACCGCGATCGCTGAACTGCTGACGCCGCCCCGCAAACGAGCGACGAAGAAGACCCGCTGAGCGACACCGTCGAAGACTGCCGCCACGCCCGCTGACTCGCCTACCCGGCGCACGGTGACCGTGCGCGTCTGGAGATACGCGGCACCTGATGGCGGTCGAGGGTCACACACAGAAAGAAGCGCTGGCAGCTGCTACTGCGCCTCTACGACCGGCGAACAGGTGCCCACAGCGGGCCCAACCGCCGCGTCACGACCCGGGGTACAGCGGTCTGCCATCCGGGCAGATGTACAGGCTGGCGCTGTTGTGCAGGCCCGTCCCGCCGCCAGCCTCGGGCGGCCTGTTGCAGACGCTGACCCCGTAGGTGCTCGCAAAGCGCACCTGTAGGTGTGGAGGATGGTTGTAAGCCTGCCTGATCCCGGCAGGTTTCGGCGATAAGTGGTCGTAGCCGCGATACAACAGGTCACCACAGGTTCGCCGGCCACGCGGCCTTGTCCGCAGTCGATACGATCAGCGGCGTGGCTGTCACCCCGGCGTCTACCGAAGTTCCGGTAGGTGCCGGCGAGCCACATCGATTTGTCATCTGCGGCGATGACACCCTGGCCTACCGCTTGGCCGACGAACTTATCAACCGGCACAAGCTGGCCGTCACGGTAATCATGCCTTCCCGGGCATCCACCTATGGACGCCGGATCGGCAAGCTGAACGGTGTCAGCATCATCGAGTCAGAACAGCCGGACACCGACGCCTACCGGTCGGCAAAGCTCGAAGAGGCAGACGCCCTGGCCCTTGTTGGGCGCAACGATATCGCGAACATCGAGGCAGCCCTGCAGGCGCACGGCATCAACCCAGGCCTGCGGATTGTCGTACGGATGTTCAACACGAGCCTGAGTGAGGGCATCGCCCAACTGCCGTACTGCACGGTGCTGTCGGATGGAGCGCTGGCGGCGCCGGCGTTCGTGGCGGCAGCCGTGGGCGAGGCTACGCCCAGCGAAGGGCTGCGCGGCGGCGCCCTGGTCGTCGCACGCCGAGATGAAGTATCCGAACGTGAGATCCTGTGTGGTCTGGCGATCAGCGAGGGGCGCGACGGCGCCGACCTCCTGCCAGCGGAACAAGACGCAGCCGACCTGGTTCTCGCCTTCGCCGTACCCAGGAAACCGGCAGCACTGACCCCTCGACCTCGGCTCACTCATCGCCATCCCGTCGGGGCGATCCTCGGACGGGTGTGGCGAAGGCTGCGGTTCGTGTTGGCGGGTTTTGTGGGCCTACTGGTCGCCGGGGCCGTGATTCTGGCGCTGCAGCATCCGGACGGCTCCTGGTGGGAGGCGATCTACGCAGCTACTCTCGCCGCCTTCGGTGGAGCCGACGCTGAGCCGCGTGCCACCGCGCTGGAACAGGTGACACTACTCGTCCTGACGATCGTCAGTATCGCACTGATCCCACTGTTGACCGGCGCCGTCGTCGACGCCGTCG
Organism: Micromonospora sp. WMMD1155; assembly: GCF_029581275.1. NCBI lineage: Bacteria > Bacillati > Actinomycetota > Actinomycetes > Micromonosporales > Micromonosporaceae > Micromonospora > Micromonospora sp. WMMD1155. Next base: position 5,115,138 of record NZ_CP120742.1, on the reverse strand, counting down.
TCAAGGCCCGCCTTGAGGTCCTCGACGGCGCAGTGCCAAAGCGGATAGCGGAACACGTTGTGGTGGTGGGGTTGGGAGGCGTCGGCAGTTATGTGATCGAAGGGCTACACGCTCTCGGCGTCGACGTCGTCGCCATCGACAAATCAGCCGACGCGCGTGGTGTACAGGTCGCCAGGGAACTGGGCATACCGTTGATCATCGGCGATGCGAGCAAGCGCGACACACTGCTGGCCGCGTCGGTGCCCACCAGCCGTGCGTTGGTGGTCATCACGTCCGACGACTCCGTTAACCTGGAGACGGCGTTGATCGGCCGGTCCGTCCACCCCGACCTGCGGGTGGTCCTGAGACTTTTCGACGGCGATTTCGCCGAACAAGTGCAACGAGCTTTCGATCTCACCATTTCGCGTAGCGTCAGCTACCTGGCGGTGCCGTTCTTCGCGGCGCGCCTGCTCGGCCACAACCTTGAGGCGATACCGATCGACCGACGGGTCCTGCTGATGGCTGACCTCGTCGTGGCGCCGTATTCGGTTATGGAGAAACAGACCGTTGGTGACCTACGGCGCCCCGGCGAAGCCTGGCTGCTCGAAGTGACCAACACACTCGGCGCTCGCCTGCCGTCTTCGCTGCCCCCCGGTCGCCGCTTACGACGCGGGGAGAGACTGCTGATGGTGGCGACCCGAGCCGGATTGGCCAGATTGATGCAGGAGACGTCGCCACCGCCGGACACCGCGCCTCGGCCTCCCATAATTCCTCACGACTCTCCCCCGCATCACCGATCGACTCCGCACCCCCGCGACGAGAACGATTCGGACGGGGAGCGCGGAGGTACCAGTGGGCCCGGACGGTCTACCACCACGGATTCCGGCTGACCAGTACTGGTCGACCCGGAGGCGCCGTTGCGACAACCTGTCCCCAAGGGCGTAGGGCAAACTCTCCTACGACTTCTGTTCGTGTGCGTGCACAACGTCGGCCGCTCTCAGATGGCCCCGGCTAGCTGCGGCCGCTTCCGGCAGTCTTGCTCGGAGACGGATGGGGTTCCGCTGGCCGGCAGGCGCGACGCTCGTCGACCGGCTGACCTTGACGGCAGCTGGCACGTTGTCGCTGCTGCAGAACGGTGCGGCCGGTGAGAGCAGCGGACGGGGTTACGGGCCGAGCCAGCGGTCCAGGTAGGCGAGCAGCCCCGTCAGGTCGGTGCCACCAGCCCGGTAGCCGATGTGTCCGTCGGGACGGACCAGCATCACGCCATGAACGCCGGGGCCGAACCCCAACCGTCGCAACGCCTGAGCATCGGACGTGGCGGCCGCTGCGGTGGCGTCGGGCTCGGTCAACCGGTGCACGGTGAGCTGATCCCGGGCCAGGCCGACGGTGTCGCCGGCAGGCCAGGTAGCGGCAGGCCCGCACAGCAGCAGGTGCCATCCGGGCGTGGAGGTGAGCCGATGCAGCGTGCTGGCGTCTGCGGTGCCGGGCAGCGGGGCATCGGGCAGCCGGTCGCCAGATCGTGGACCGGTGCGCGATGGGCGCGGCCCTTCCACCGACAGTGGGCTGTTCCGGTAGGTGATGCCCAGCTGCGACACCGTCCGGAAGGCGGAGGCCCGCACGAACCGGGACGCGAGCATGACCGGGATGAGGGCGGGGGCGATCCGGGTCCGAGCGAACCGGACGGCCGGGTTGGTGGACGTCGCGACGGTGAACGCCCGGTCGCTGAAGCGCAGCACCATCCTGCCGACGGGCGCCCGTTCCGTCTCGTAGGTATCCAGCAGCGCCGAGTCAGCGTTGTTCCGCAGGGCCTGGGCGAGTTTCCAGCCGAGGTTGACGGCGTCCTGGATGCCGGTGTTCATGCCCTGCGCGCCGGCGGGGCTGTGGATGTGCGCGGCGTCGCCGGCCAGGAACACCGACCCGGCCCGGTAGTGGGTGGCGGCGCGGTGGTGCAGCCGGAAGTTGGTCATCCAGACGGGATCACGCAGGCGCACCGTCGCGTCGGTGTACGTGTCGGCGAGTTCCTGCACCTCGTCGAGGGTGACCGGGGCGTCTGGTGAGGCCACCTCGGCGGGTGGCCGCATGACCAGCAGCCGCCAGGTGGTCGGGTGGCCGAGGGGGAAGAAGAACAGCATTCCCCGCTCGGACAAGAAGACGTGCGCCGTCCCCGTGTCGAGGCCGTCGGCCTCCAGGTCAGCCAGGACGAACGTCTGCGGATACGCAGCGCCCTCGAAGCCGATTCCAGCGAGGTGCCGCACAGCGCTGTGCGCGCCGTCGCAACCCACCACGTACCGGACCGCCACCCGCTCCGCCCGGCCGTCTCCGTGCCGCAGCGTCACCACCGCACCGTCGACGGCACGGTCCAGCCCCACCAGCTCGACACCCCGTTCGATGTCAAGCCCCACCGCCGCGAGGTGCTCACCCAGGACGCGCTCGGTCTCCGCCTGCGACAGGAACAGCAGATACGGATACGCGGTGCCGGACAGACCCAAGTCAAACAGCGGCACGGTACGCGCCCGCCCCCGTGCGTGCAGACACAGCCGCACCGCGCGGTTCCCGACGGCCACCATCTCGTCAGTCACCCCGAGACTGGCGAGGACCTCCAGAGTGCGGGGCTGAATCGCCAGGGCACGGGACTCCTGCACCCGGTCGAGAGATCGATCCACCACCCGGACCTGCACACCCAAGGCGGCCAACTGCCCGGCCATAGCCAGTCCGGTTGGCCCCGCCCCGACCACCAAAACCTCGACGGCGCTCACCGGACCTCGACCCGGCACGAGCCGACGACCCCGGCCGGTGTCTCCAGTAGGCCGGCTGAAGTCTCGAACGCCAGTATATCCACGATGTCGACCACCCAGATCCCTCGGCGCGACGCGCGACTGACCCGCCTCGACCCCACGCTAACCCCGTATCGCCAACTGCATAAGCCGGTCACCTGGTGTGACACGACGACTGGGGTTAGCGGTTAAGGCACTGCCGCCGTTTCTACCAGTCGCCGCTCCATGTCTGCCGGCGTCGAGGGACGCAGGCGCGGATAACAAACGGCCGAAAGGTCGGCCCCGGCGCGGTCATCCTGGCCGGCGCTGCGGCGAAGACGACCAGATGACACGCTTCTGCCGGTGGTGTCGGTTGGCCCGTCACCGGCCCGCCGCTCGATCCTGATCCGGTGGGTACTTCTGTTCGTCGCGGCGACCATCACCGACAACGTGATCGAGGCGGTCATCGCCATCAGCGCCGGGACGATGGCGTCCTCGACCGCAGTGATCGGGTTCGGGCTCGACTCCGTCATCGAGGTGGCCTCCGCCGCCGCCGTGGCCTGGCAGTTCTCCGGACCGGACCACGAACGCCGCGAACACGCCGCGCTGCGCGTCATCGCGCTGTCCTTCTCCGCCCTCGCCGCGGACGTGTCCGTTGAATCGCCGCGCTTGGCCTTGCATCCGGTACCTAGGTACAGGCTTACCGTCATGGGTATGAGCAGCGATAACCAGGCATGGGTGCCCGAGGCGTGCACCCTGCCGAGCGTGCAACGGCCGCTGCGGCTGGCCGAGTTCGACGACCTGTTCACCACCGCCCTGCGAGAGCAGCAACGGCTGTCCCCCACCCACCTGCGGTGGCGCCTCGACCCGAGCACCGAGGCGACCGCCCGGGACCTGACCGACCGGGAAAGCTCCTGCTGCTCGTTCTTCACCTTCACCATCACCGGCGACGACACCGGCACCCTGCGCCTCGACGTGCAGGTGCCGGCCGCGCACGTCGACGTCCTCGACGCGCTCGCGCACCGGGCCGCCGCCAGGATGACGACATGAGCGGACTGCGCAGCAGCCAGGTCGCCGCCGCGGCCGGAGTGAATCCGCAGACCCTGCGCTACTACGAGCGCCGCGGACTGCTCGCCGAACCGGACCGCAGCTTGGGCGGACATCGCCTCTATCCCGCCGAAGCGGTCACCGTGCTGAGGGTGATCAAAGCGGCGCAGGGGCTCGGGTTCACCCTCGACGAGGTCGCCGACCTGCTCGACGCGGGCCAACACCGTCACGGCCGCCACCCCGACGCCGGCCTGCAAAACCGCGCCCGAGCAAAGCTCGCCGAGGTCGAGGCGAAGATCGCCGACCTGCAGGTCATCGCCAGCACACTGTGCGCCGCGGTGGACGCCGGCTGCGACGACCTCGTCGCGTGCGCCGGACAGCCGTGCTGCCCCATCCCCTTCGCCACCATCGCCGTCAGAGGAGTCCCCGATGCCGAAGACCGTTGACCAGAATGCTGCCCGAACCCGCCGCGGGCTCCCCTTCGGCCTGACCGGCCTCGCGGGGCTCGCTTGCGCGGCGTGCTGCGCCATCCCGCTGCTGCTCGCCGCCGGGATCGTCTCCGGCGCCGGCTGGGCCGCCGCCGGCTCGTGGATGCCCGGCATCGCCGTGACTCTCGCCGCCCTCGCCGGCGGCGCCTGGTGGTGGGCGACCCGCCGCACTCACCGCGGCGGCTGCGTCGGCGGGAGCGGCTGCGGCTGCTCGACCGGTCACCGGCGTGATCGTGGGCCACCGGCAGCCCGCTACGGTCCACCGATGACCGTCGTCCGCTCCATCCTGCTGTTCATCGTCGCCGCCCTGTTCGAGATCGGCGGGGCGTGGCTGATCTGGCAGGGCTGGCGCGAGCACCGCGGCCTGTGGTGGATCGCCGCCGGAGTCATCGCCCTCGGCGCGTACGGATTCGTCGCCACCTTCCAACCCGACCCGAACTTCGGGCGCATCCTCGCCGCCTACGGCGGCGTGTTCGTCGCCGGCTCCCTCGCCTGGGGCGTCATCGTCGACAAGTTCCGACCCGACCGGTGGGACATCATCGGCGCCGGCATCTGCCTGATCGGCGTCGCCCTGATCATGTACGCGCCCCGGTCCGCAGGCGGCTCCTGATCAGGGCATAAGCGGACGCCGGAAATTTCAGCAGGCGTTCCTCACAACGCGCCCGCGCGTCCCCTTTTCTTGCGTGAGAGAGAAGGGAAACAGCAGGTCACTAACCTGAGGTTGAGAAGGTGCGTGGCGCGGGATGTTAGCGCTCGAACTGGTCAAGTCAGCTGGATCGGCGCCCCGACAGGCTACGCCGGCGCCCATGGACACCCTCGGTGTTCGATGGCCAGCGGGTGTGGCTGACCCTCGGGCTGCGAGGGCGGTGGCGACATCCTGGACGACGCGGGCGGGCTCGCCGACACTGCCGTGAGAGCGTCGTCCTCGAAGGCAAACGACCGGCGCGCCTGCTTCGGGCGCGCCCCATCGTGACTATCAGCTCCATCAGCCGGTGCCCGCGGTCGAGTCCACCCCGACGGACTCGGTAGCGCCATCGCCTACTCGATCGGGCATGAAGAGCATGGCCGCGGCGGCGCCGAGCGCGGCGACGGCGGCGCAGGCGATGAGGACGTAGATCATGGCGTCGACATAGGCGCGGTCCGCGGCGTCGGCGAGCGCCGGTAGGGCCAGACGGTTCGCGACGGCCATCGTCCCGGCGATCGAGTGTGTCGCGGCGTCGACGGCTGACGCCGGCAGGCCGGTGGTGTCGATGCGGTCGCGGTAGGTGGCGGACAGCAGGCTGCCGAGCAGGGCAACGCCGAGGGCCCCGCCGGTCTGGCGCATGGTCATGGTGATGGCGATGCCGGCGCCGGAGCGTTCGGGTGGCATGACCGCCAGCACCGCGTCCATGGCCGGGGCGAGGATGGCGCCGATGCCCAAGCCGACGATCGCGTACCAGGTCGCGATGAACCCGTAGCTGCTGGCGGCGTTGGTCAATGCGCCGATGAGCAGTCCGACGGTGGTGACGACGAGCCCGGCGACGATCGGCGCGCGGTGACCGGTACGGGTGGTGAGGCGGGTGGCGATGCCGGCGCCGGTGACGAGGCCGACGATGAGGGGCAGCAGTCGCAGCCCGGTGTCGAGGGCGTCGAAGCCGAGGACGAACTGCAGGTGCTGGGGTGCGACGAACAGCAGTCCGAACAGGGCGAAGCTGGCGAGGGTGGCGGTGATGGAGCCCCACCGGAATTGCCGGTCGCGGAACAGCCGTAGGTCGATCAAGGGCTGCGGGTTGTGCAGTTCCCACCAGGTGAATGTGGTGAGCAGCGTCGCGGCGGCGATCAGCGCGGCGATGACGGTGGGCGCGGTCCAGCCTTGTTCGGGGGCTTCGATGACGGCGTAGACGAACGCGACCAGCCCGACGGTGGACAGGACGGCGCCGGCGGGGTCTGGGCGCGGTGGGTTGGGGTCGCGGGACTCGGGTAGGAACACGGCGACGGTGATGGCGGCGACGGCGACGATGGGCAGGTTGATCAGGAAGATGGTGCCCCACCAGAAGTGCTCGATCAGGTAGCCGCCGATGATCGGGCCGAGCGGGATGCCGACGCCCATGCCGGAGACGAGCACGGATACCGCGCGGGCGCGGTCGGCGCCGGTGAACAGGGCGGTGAGGGAGGCGAGGGTGGTCGGCATGATGAGTGCGGCGCCGACGCCGAGTCCGGCGCGGGCGGCGATGACCTGGGTGGTGGTGTCGGCCCAGGCGGCGGCGACGGACGCGGCGGCGAAGACGGCCAGTCCGAGGAGCAGGCCGCGGCGGCGGCCGTAGCGGTCGGTGAGCGCGCCGAAGGGCAGCAGCAGGCCGGCGAAGAGCAGGACGTAGGCGTTGACCATCCATTGCAGTGCGCTGGTGTCGGCGGTGAGGTCGGTGGCGATGGTGGGTAGGGCGACGTTGAGGATGGTGATGTCGAAGCCGATGGCGACGACGGCGATGGTCAGTCCGGCCAGTGCCCAGCGGTGTCGCCGCCCGTTTGTCGCGGTCATGAGTGGCTGCCCTTCGGTCAGGGGTGGTTGAGGGCGTGCAGGTTCTGCCGGCCGTTGTCGGGCGGTCGGCTGTAGGTGATGCGTCTCGGTTAGGGGTGGGTGGGGTGTTCGTGGTCGGCGTGGCTGGCCGGTTCGAGTTGGAAGGTGCTGTGTTCGACGTCGAAGTGCCCGGCCAGGCAGGTTTGCAGGGCGTCGAGGAGTTGGGGGGCGTGGCCGTCGTGGAAGCAGGAGTCGTCGACCACGACGTGCGCGGTGAGGACGGGCAGTCCTGAGGTGACGGTGTGGACGTGCAGGTCGTGCACGCTAAGGACGTGGTCGACGTCGGTGATGTGCTGGCGGATCTGTTCGAGGTCGGCCTCGGCGGGGGCGGCTTCGAGCAGGATGTTGACCGCGTCGCGCAGCAGCCGCAGCGCGCGGGGGGCGATGACGAGGCCGATGAGCAGGGACACCATCGCGTCGGCGCGAGTGAAGCCGGTCAGCGCGATGACCGCGGCGGCGGCGAGGACGCCGACGGACGTGGCGGTGTCGGTGGCGACCTCGAGGAACGCGCCGCGCATGTTCAGGCTCGCGTCGCGGGCACGGTAGAGCAACGCCACCCCGACGAGGTTGCCGACCAGACCGATCGCGGCGAAGACGGCCATGCCACCGGGTTGCACGTCGACCGGTTCGAACAGCCGCCGGACGCCTTCGACGAAGACGTAGACGCCCATCCCGGCCAGGATCAGGCCGTTGACGGCGGCGGCGAGGATCTCCGCGCGCGCCCAGCCGAACGTGCGTCGTCCGGTGGCCGGGCGGGCGGCGAGCATGGCCGCGCCGAGTGCGAGGGCGACACCGCTGGCGTCAGCGAGGACGTGCCCGGCGTCGGCGAGTAGCGCGAGGCTGCCGGTGATGACCGCGCCGACGACTTCGACGGCGAAGATCACCACCGACACTAGGAGCACGCCGGCCAAGGCGCGGCGGTGCTGCCCGGTCGCCGTCACCTGATGGCCGTGGTCGTGCCCCATCAGTGATCCTCCTGCAGCCTGTTCGCGGTGTCGTCAGCGCCGCACCTGTCGATCATCCCAAGAATCATGCTCACATGCGCATACTAAGATGAGTCGATCGGGCGTCGTCAAGACTCGCGAGCAAATAGTTCAGCATTTTATTTATTCAGTCGCTGATGTATGGTCGTGGAGTGGAGACGCTCACGCATGGGCAGGTTCTGGCCCGCTTCGGTCACGCCCTGTCCGACCCGGTTCGCGCCCGGCTCCTGCTCGCGCTGCGCGACGGGCCCGGCTATCCGGCAGAACTCGCCGACCTGCTGTCCACGAGTCGGCAGAACCTGTCCAACCATCTGGCGTGCCTGCGGGGCTGCGGCCTGGTCGTCGCAGTGCCAGAGGGCCGCCGTAGCCGCTACGAACTGGCTGACGCGCGCCTCGCGCACGCCCTCGGGGACCTGCTCGGCCTGGTATTGGCCGTCGATCCGGCCGCCTGCCCGGCCGCCGAGTCCGAGGGGTGCTGCTGATGGGAACGCCCCTACCGCTCGTGGCGCTCGGCCCGTCGCCGGGCCGCCGCTCGACCCTGATCCGGCGGGTGCGCCTGCTCGTCGCCGCGACGATCACCTACAACGTGATCGAGGCGGTCATCGCCATCAGTGCCGGGAGGATGGCCTCCTCGACCGCGCTGATCGGGTTCGGGCTCGACTCCGTCATCGAGGTGGCCTCCGCCGCCGCCGTGGCCTGGCAGTTCTCCGGCCCCGACCACCAACGTCGGGAACGCGCCGCGCTGCGGATCATCGCGCTGTCGTTCTTCGCCCTCGCCGCGTACGTGTCCGTCGAGTCGGTGCGCGCGCTCGTCGGCGCCGACCGCGCGGAGCACTCCACGATCGGCCTGGTCCTGGCCGCGGTGTCCCTGGCGGTGATGCCGGTCCTGTCGGCCGCGCAACGCCGCGCGGGACGCGAACTCGGGTCGGCCTCGGCCGTCGCGGACTCCAAGCAGACGCTGCTGTGTACGTACCTCTCTGCGGTGTTGTTGGTCGGGTTGGCGGTCAACTCGCTGTTCGGCTGGTGGTGGGCCGACCCCGCCGCCGCGCTGGTTATCGCCGCGGTCGCGGTGAAGGAAGGCCGCGAAGCCTGGCGCGGTGACAGCTGCTGCGCTCCTGGCGCTGCCCTGCGCTCCCCCGTCGCGGGCGACGACGCCAACGGCTGCGACGACGGGTGCTGCACCACCGACAACCGCTGAACGGGGTGCTGCGGGCGCGGGAGCATCCTTCGACTCAGCGCAGCTTCCCTGCGGCAAGCCGGAAAGCAGCGGACGGGTTAGACGAGGGTGATCCAGTAGTCCCAGAAGCGGTTGAGGATCGCGATCAGGATGATCGCGTACCAGGCGGTGAGGATGAGGCTGTGATAGCTGGCAGCCGCGGCGGCGATCCGCTGCACGGGCCCGGGAAGCGCACCGCCGTGATCGCGCAGGGTGCGCAGGGTGACGTACAGGAAGATCGGGATGGTGACGGCCCAAACAAGCATGCAGTACGGGCACAGGGCGCCGATGACGTAGAGGCTCTGGTAGATCAGCCAGTGCACGAAGACCACGCCGAACGTCACGCCGGCCTGTAGTCCCAGCCAGAACCAGCCGGGCAGTCGCACCCCGGCCAGCAGGACGACGCCGATCGTGGTGAGCGCGGCGAACCCCGCGATGCCGATCAGGGGGTTGGGGATCCCGAAGGCCTCGGCCTGGGGTGTGGTCATGACCGAGCCGCAGGACAGGATGGGGTTGATGCTGCAGCTGGGCACGTAGTCCGAGTCGGCGAGCAGGTTGATTTTCTCGACGATGAGGATCGTGGCGGCGAGCATCCCGACAACGCCGCCGACGGCGCAGATCCAGGCGGTGACCCGGGACAGAAACCCCTGCTCGGGTGAGGTCGGGTCGGCGGTCGGTTCGACGGTGGTGGCGCTCATTCGGCCAGCGCGGCGTCGATGGCTGCGACGAGGTCGTCCTGGCCGCGCAGGTCGGTCAGTTGCCGGCCGTTGAGGAAGAACGTCGGAGTGCCCTGCACGCCGGCGGATTCGCCGTCGGTCTTGTCCTTGGTGACCCGCGCGGCAGTGGCGGGGTCGTCGAGATCGCGCTGGAAGCGCGCCATGTCCAGGCCGAGGGTACGGGCGTACCCGAGGAACACCTCCGTCTGTGCCTGCTCCTTGTGACTCCAACTGGTCTGGTTCTCGAACAGGTGGACGTACATGTCGGAGAAGCGGCCCTGGTTGGCGGCGGCCTGCGCGGTGCGCGCGGCCAGATCCGCGTTCGGGTGGCTCGGGATCGGAAAGTACCTGACCACGACGGTGATGCGGTCCTGATAGGTGGCGAGGATCTGCTTGACCGCCGGGTACGCGGCGGCGCAGGACTCGCACTCGAAGTCGAGGAACTCCACCAGAGTCACCTTGCCGTCCGCTGCGGTGGACAGTCGATGGCTGTCCTCGCGCACCAGCACTGTCGACTCGATCGCGCCAGTGTCAGTGGTCGCAGCAGGCGGCTGATCGGGACGGTTGACGGCCAGTAGACCGGCGATCACAAGCACCACCACCGCGATCAACGCCAAGCTCAAGCGAGTGTTCCTCGTCATTTCCCGTCCTCGTCCGCCGAGTGAACGACACCGTCAGCCCGCCGCGAAGCGGTGCGGCTCTGAGCCGGACCATACAGACACCGCTGTACCGACTTGCTGTCAGTTTCCTGAGCACGGCGTCGGTGCCGGTGAATGGGCCGCGCACGTCAGTACAGCCACCAGTGTATCGTCGCTTTGTCGGGCCGATGTGGCGTCGTTGAACCTTTCGGCCGTCGCATCCGAACCATCTCTTGTGCGTACCCGTTCCGCGGTCCTACTCGGGGTGGTCCTGGCCTGCCTCGGCGTCGCGCTAGCCCCGCCACGTCCCGCAGCCGCCCATGCCGCCCTCGTCGCCACCACGCCCGTGCGGGACGAGGTGATCGGCTACGCGCCGCGGGAGGTGGTAGTGACCTTCACCGAGGCAGTGTCTCCTGTCGCCGGACGGGTCCAGGTCCTGGCACCCGATGGCAGGAAGATCAACACTGGTGAGCCGGTGGTCAGCGGTGCGACCATGCGGATCCCGGTGCGCGTGCCGGACAAGCCGCTTGGCACCTACCTGGTGAGCTACCGAGTGGTGTCCGCCGACAGCCACCCGATCGCCGGCAGCTTCGCCTACTCAGCGGGGGCGCCGTCGGCGACGCCGCCGCAACCGGCCGCAGACGGGTCGGAACGCTCCGGGACGGCGCTGGTGGCGGCGGCGAAGTACACCGGCTATCTGGGGCTCGTACTGGCGGTCGGCCCGGTGCTGCTGCTGACGACGATGTGGCCGCGTCGGCGCTCACGCCGCGCGGCGACGATCCTGGCCTTCGTCGGGCTCGGCCTCATCGCCGCAGGTGATGCCGGCACCTGGGTGGGGCAGGCCGCCGAGATGGTGGGGGCGTCGCCAGGTGAGCTGTCTTCCGGTGACCTGCGGGCGGTGGCGGCAAGTGACGTCGGCGTTGTTCTCGGGGCGCGCCTGGCGCTGGTCGCCGTCGCCGTCGCCGTGTTACCCGCCGTCGTGCGGGGCAGCGCGAGCCGCTGGTGGCGGTTGGGGCTGGCAGCGATGGGGGTGATGGGGCTGGCCACCTGGCCGCTGGCCGGGCATCCGGTGGCCTCGCCGGTGCCGCCGGTGAGCGTCGCGGTGGGTGTCGCTCACGTGGCCGCCATGACCGTATGGCTGGGTGGCCTGCTCACCCTGACGGTGTTCCTGCTGCGGCACACCCACGAACGGGTCCTGGCGCGGATCCTGCCGGCCTGGTCGCGGTGGGCGACTCTCGCGGTCTGCTGGCTGGTCGTCACCGGCCTCATTCAGGCCGCCATCGAGCTTGGCCGGCCTGCGGCGCTGCTCGGCACGACCTACGGCCGTCTGCTCTGCGCCAAGGCGGGATTGCTGGTGGCGGTCCTCGCCGTGGCCGCCTGGCAGCGACAGATGGTGCGGCGACGAGTCGCGGCCAGCCGTCCGAGATGGGTCACCCGCGCCGCCGGCGTTGAACTGGCGGCGACGGCCGTGGTCCTGGGGCTCAGTGCGATGCTGGTCCAGACCCCGCCGGGGCGTACCGCCGACACCAACGCCGCACGAGTCGCGCGTAACAGCGTCGCGCAGACCCTGACCAGCGAGCTGTACACCCTGCAGTTCGACGTCTATCCCGCCCGAATCGGCACGCCCAGCACTCTGCACGCCTACCTCTACACGGCGCAGGCCCGCGCGCTGCCCGCGGCCGAGTGGACGATCACCCTCGCCCTGCCGGCCGCCGGGATCGAACCGATCACCGTGAAGGTGGATGCGCCGGAACCGAACCACGCCAGTGCCACCCTCACCTTCCCGACCTCCGGAAACTGGACCCTGAAGTTCACCGCGCGCACGACCGACGTTGACCAGGCAACCGTCACCGCCACCGTTCCCGTCGCCTGAGCCCACCTACCGGTCGGCGTACCACAGCCAACGCTGCCGGCAGTGCCACAGCGACCCGGCCACTCCACCCCCACTCCCTGCCGCCAGGGGTTTGTCCTCCTTCGGGGTTCTTGGAGGCTTTCCGACACCCGCTCACCTTCTCATTCCTAGGGTGCGGGTATGGGCGACGAGGCGACGGGCGAAACGCGCGGAACGGTGTACGGACGCCCCCGGGGCCGCGCTCAACGACGGATTGCGGCAACCGTCTCGATGGCGGTGACCGGCCTGGTGGCGTTGATCGGGGCGGGGATGATCGTCGCCGCCGTCAATAACCCCGCCCCACAGCCACCCCCGCAGCCCTCGGCTGCGGCCGCGCCCCCGGCAACGGCGCCACTGTCACAGGGCTCGGCGTCCGAATCCGACGGCGCGCCGTCGCGGATCGGCCTACCCGCGTCCGCGCCGACAACGATCACCATCAGCCGCATCGGCGTGCGGGCGAACATCCTTGCCCTCGGCGTCAACGACGACGGCACCGTGCAAGTACCGCCGCTGGAGCAGGCGATGGACGCCGGCTGGTACAAGCTCGGGGTCAGCCCGGGCGAGGTCGGCAACGCGGCGATCATGGGACACGTCGACTCAGAGAAGATCGGGCCGGGGGTGTTCTTCCGCCTCGGTGAGCTCCTGCCCGGCGACACCATCACGGTGAGCCGCGCCGACCGCAGCGAGGCGACCTTCCGGGTCGATGGGGTGAAGTCCTATCCGAAGGAGGCCTTCCCCACCGCGCTGGTGTACGGGCCGTCGGACACCGCGAGCCTACGGGTCATCACCTGCGGCGGGACGTTCGACAAGGAAAAGGGCAGCTACCCCGACAACGTCATCGTCTTCGCCACCCTGATCGGGTCCCGACAGGCCTGACAGCGGACACGACGATGGGGCCAGCCCGTGTCGAGCCAGCCCCATCGAGAATCGTTGTTACGTCAGGCGGAGTAGCCGCGCGAGGCGATCCAGTCGGCCAGCTTGTCGGTGCTGATCCAATACTGGCCCTCCTCCGACCACGAGTCACCGATCTTCACGGTGTTCCCGCCGTCGCGGTAGCCGGTCACGGCGACGTAGTGCCCGCCCTCGTAGGAGTGCGCGTGGCCGTCAGCGTCGACGCCGGTGCCGATGATGTTGGCCACGACGGGTCGCTTGTCGTCCACGGCGCGGACGACGTCGGCGCGCAGCCGCTCGGTCTCAGCCTTGCTGGCCTTCTCGCCGGGGATCTCGACGGTGCGGTAGTCCTTACCGCTGACGTCCTTGAGTACCCGGGTGGTCTCCACCGCGGAGTTGGTGCCCGCCTCGGTGGTGCCCAGCTTCTTCGCAAGCTCGTCCTGGCTCAGGTCCTTGTCCAGCGCGGACAGGGCCATCTTCGTCGCGGCCGGCGCGCAGTAGAAGTAGGTCTCCTGGAAGCCGTACGTGAAGTTCAACTCCTTGCCGCTGTCGCGCGTCTGCGCCACGGAGACCGGCTTGTCTGCCGAGGCCGGCGCGGCGTTTGCCACGGTCGCTGGGCCGGCGACCGCGCCACCGGCCATGGCCAGACCGGCGACAGCCAGCGCAGTCTTGCGGATGAGGGGAGCCTGGGTGAGGTCCGGCAGCCAACGGGTCATGGTGGTCATCGTTCTCACCTCTTGTCCGGGGTCGGGTGCTGCGGGCCGGTGGGAGCCGGCGGCCGCACCTGGGGTCCCGAGCGGGGGTGCTCGGGGCATTGGGTGGCATAACCGTGGCCGGCCGGCCGGCATTCCGCCCCGGGCAGCCCGCCCGGTGCGCAGAAAACTGGATGAACGGGACACCGATCGGCGGACCGGCACGCGCCGAACTCGCGGCGGATTCCTGAACTATGGGGCGGATTCGGCCAGATAGCGTCATCTGACGGCTTATCCCTGTCCGAGTCGACGTTGTCTGCGTCCGGCGGCGGCGCGTCGAGTGGCCCTGACAAGCAGGCGGCGGAGTTCGGCGCATCCGGACGAGGCGGAATCCGCGCGCCGTCTCGGCCAGCACGTCCGTCGCGCCGCCGCCGGCGGCGGGGGTGATGCGCGCCTGCCGCCGCAGCTGCAACGCACCGCCCGCCCGGGCCGGGTAGTGGAGCGGGCAACGTGGCCGGGTCGGTTCGCTCCCCGGCGGCACCGCAGAGGACCCGATACTACGATGGGTAGTAGTGGCATGAGACAATCAGGTTCCGCATTGAGCAGAACCTGATGGAGGGCGGCATGCCGAAAATGGTGGAACCGGCTGCCACGCCGGGTACGGCTCCCGGAGCCAGGTGACATGGGCGAACAGTTCGCGTCCATCGCCGCGTCCGGGCCCCTCCTGGCCGCAATGGCCGTAGCGGCAGCGGCCGGCCTGGTCAGTTTCCTGTCTCCGTGTGTCCTGCCGCTGGTACCGGGCTACCTGTCCTACGTCACCGGCCTGGCCGGCACCGACCTGGACGCCGCCGCGCAGCCCGCCCCGCACCCAACGGCCGGCGGCGTTGCCATCGCGACCCGGCGCCGCGCCCGCGGTCGCGTCGTGGCCGGCACACTCGGGTTCATCGCCGGGTTCGCCGTCGTGTTCGTCACCGTGGCGGTGGCTTTCAACGCCGCTGGCCGGGCCCTGGTGACCAACGCCCGCACCATCGAGATCGCCGCCGGCGCGCTCACCGTACTGCTCGGCGCCGGATACCTCGGGGCATTTCCACTGCTGCAACGGCAGGTCCGCGCCACCCGACTGCCCTCAGCCGGGTTAGCAAGCGCACCGGTGCTCGGCGCGACGTTCGGCCTGTCCTGGACGCCGTGCGTGTCCCCCACTCTCGGTGCGGTGCTCGGCCTCGCTGCGGTGGAATCCACCACCACCACCCGGGCCACCGTCCTCGCGCTGGCCTACTGCTTCGGCCTGGGCCTGCCGTTCCTGCTCGTCGGCCTCGGTCTGCGCCGCGCGCTGACACTGACCCGCGTCGTGCGCCGTCACCATCGCTGGGTCACCCGCGTCGGCGGAGCGCTATTGGTCGCGATTGGGCTCGCGCTGCTCACCGGCGCGTGGACCGACCTGATGATCTGGCTTCGGGCAACGGTCGGGCCAGGCCAGATAGGCATCTAACTCCGATGCTCCCTGGGCATTCCGGCACATGCACGGCCGTCAGCCTGACCCCCGGCCGGCCAGCGCGGACGGCGAGCCGGCCACGACCACAGCGGGCGAAGGTCGGGACGACCCAGGCGGGGCCGTCGGCGCCGCGGCGAACGCCAACCTCGCGTTGTGGATCAGGAACAGCCACAACGGAGCTAGCCGAACCCCGTCGCCTCAACGACTGCCGTGACAAACAGGTCCGAGCCGGCAATGACGGCGGCGATACCCGCCGCCGTTACATGCCGCACTCACACCGGGTCGAACCGGTGCTGGCCTCAGTCGTCATCCTCGTTTTCCTCGACCAGCTCGCCCTCCCACGCCTCACGGCCCTCGTGGATGGCGAACGCGGCGATGACGAACCCGGCCACCGGGTCCAACCACGCGGCGCCGGTGAGCGCGTACAGGCCCAGCCCGAGCAGGGTGGAGATGCTCAGCAGAACGCAAATCTTCGTCTCGGCGGCGTCGGCCAGGATCAGTTGGTCCCCGCCGAGCTGCATTGCCACCCGCTTTTTCGCCGCGGCGAGCACCGGCATGATCACCACTGACGCGGCCAGCAGTACGAGCCCGACGATCGAGGAGTCCGGCTCTTTCCCGCCGATGAGGCTGCGCACTCCCTCGATCACCACGTACGCGGCCAGGACGAAGAACGTCACCGCGACGGCCTTGAGCGTGCGGCGCTCCTTGGCCTCGTCGGCTTCACCGTGGCGCAGCCGCGCCGCCAGACGCAAACCCACCAGCACGGACGCGGCGGACTCGATGCCGGAGTCCAGACCGAACCCGACCAGCGACACCAGCCCGGTGAGCAGCCCGACGGTGATCGCCACGGAACCCTCGACGACGTTGTAGGCGACCGTGAACTGCGCCAGGCGTAGCCCGCGGCGGGTGAGCCGTTCGGTCTCGGCCGGGGTCAGTTCGGTCGACAGCGCGCTCATCGGCCGTCCTGCGTCGTGCAGCCGTACGTCGGGCACAGCGCCACGGCCTCCCCGCTGGTGGCGAGCAGCTTCTCGGCAGCGCGCAGCAGGTCCAGCAGTTCCGGTCGGGCCAGGGCGTAGAACATCTGCCGCCCTTCCGGGCGTGCTGTCGCCAGACCGCAGTCGCGCAGGCAGGCCAGATGCGCCGACACCGTCGACTGCGCCAGACCGAGTTTCCCGGTCAGGTCCACCACCCGCAGTTCCCCGTCAGCGAGCAGCCGCAGGATCGCCAACCGGGTCGGGTCTGCCAGGCCGCGAAACAGTGCCGCCGCCGGCGCTAGGTCATCGGTGAGCCGGGTCGAGACCCGCCCCCCATTTTTCATCGTCACAACGCGATGATAGCGGCCCAGGCCGTTCATCGGTAGAGTCCGGTGACATCGTCGATGACGGGTGGAATGGGGATCGGCATGTTGATGAACCGGATCGAGTCAGCACTGATCAACTCCGCGCCACGGCGATGGCTGCAACGCTGGTACGAAACACCGTGGTTGCTGCACCTCGGCGGCCCACTGCCCGCTGGCGCCCGAACCCTGGAAATCGGCTGTGGTCCCGGATACGGCACCCAGCTCATCCTCGACCGCTTCGGCGCCGCGCACGTCGACGCCCTCGACCTCGACCCCGCCATGATCAACCGCGCCCGGCGGCGCCTGGCCCGCTACGGCGATCGGGTCCGCCTGCACCGCGGCGACGCCGCCGACCTGCGCACCACACTCGGTGCCGGTGACGCCAGCTACGACGCAGTCTTCGACTTCGCGATCATCCACCACATCCCCGACTGGCGCGCGGCGCTGGTTGAGATCGCCCGCGTACTGCGTCCCGGCGGCACCTTCTACTTCGACGAAGTCACCGCCCACGCCCTCGCTCGACCCACCTACCGGCTCCTGTTCGACCACCCCACGCACGACCGGTTCACCGCCGGACAATTCACCACCGCCTGCCACGAGGTCGGCCTCCACGTCGACCCGCGATCCTTCACCCGCATCCGCGGCGACTACCTCATCGGCGCGGCCCGGCGCGCTTGAACCCGCGCCGCCTCGTCGTCGACCGCGCTGAAAGCTACGGCGCCGCCCATGAGCCGCCGTCACGATGGCCGGCGGCGCCTCCGGTGAACCGTTTCGGCAGCGTTCCCCACGTCAGGAAACTACGTCGAGCACCACGAGGCGGGCCGGCAGTCGGCGGCTTATCACGAGGCCGCCCTACCGGGCGGTTTGCGGTGGGTCCGTTCCGCCCGTCGGCGGTACCAGGCGGCGGCTAGGACGGCCAGCGCCGCGCCGACCATGATCGCTTCCGGTGCGGGGCCGAGTCGGGTGGCCAGAGTGCGGGCAGAGGCGAGGCGGACCTCGCGAACCAGCACCGCGGAGGTGTTCATCGCGGTGGCGTCGATCGCGGTGCCGTCGGGCTCGACGAACGCGGAGATGCCGACGGTGGAGGCCATCAGCGCGGGACGGGCGTGTTCGACCGCCCGCAGGCGGACCATCGCCAGTTGCTGACTGGCCTGCGCGTGGTTGAAGGTGGCGTTGTTCGTCTGCACAGCCAGCAACTGCGCGCCCCGGCTCACGCCGTCGCGCACGAGAGCGTCGTAGGCGACCTCGAAGCAGATGACGTCACCGACCGGTACACCGCCGATGTCCAACGGCCCCGGGTCGCTGCCCGCGACGAAGTCAGCCCGCACCCGATCCACGAGCGGGGTGACCCGACGTATCAAGCTCCGCATCGGCACATATTCCGCGAACGGGACCGGGTGACGCTTGACGTAGATGCCGGTCGGACCGTCGGCGGCGGTCCACACCAGCCCGGCGTTGCGGACCGTGCCGGGGCGCGGTCCTTGCAGGACGGCCCCGACCAGGATCGGGGCGTCGATCGTCCGCGCCGCTTCGGTGATGCGGGTGGCCGCGTCGGCGTTCGTCAACGGGTCAATGTCGGAGGCATTTTCCGGCCACACCACCAGGTTGGGCCGTGGTCTGCGGCCAGCCCGCACGTCGTCGGCAAGATCCAGGGTGGCATCGACGTGGTTGTCCAGCACGGCACGGCGTTGCGCGTTGAAGTCCAGACCCATCCGCGGCACGTTGCCCTGCACCACCGCCACGACCACCGACCGTCCGTTGGCGGCCGGCGTCGGCACCACCTCGCCGAGCAGCAACACGACGCTCGCGGCACCGACCAGCGCGGCGACGCGTCCCGCCGGCCAACGCGAGGTAACGATCAGCCGCCACAATGCCATCGCGACCAGCCCGCCCGCGGTGGCCACGACGAACGTGACAAGCGGCGCCCCGCCGAGCGCGGCCCAGCGCAGCGTCGGCGCCTCGGCCTGGCTGAACGCCAGGCGTCCCCACGGGAACCCTCCAAACGGAATCCGCGAACGAAGGGCTTCCTGCGCCGTCCACAGCAGGCCCGTCACCAATGGCCACGCCCACGGTTGACGGTCGACGAGCCCGCTGGTGTATGCGGCAGCGCACCCCAGCGCCGCCAAGAACAGCGCCTGCAGGCTGGCCAGCAGCAGCCAGGGCCACCAACCGATCTGCAACCCGGTGAAACTCAACAGCGGCACGAAGAACGTCATGCCCGTCGCGACGCCCAACCCCGCAGCCGCCGCTACCCGTTGCCGGCGCACCGACACGGCCAACAGCGCCACGCCGAGAGGCGCAGCCCACCAATGGCCGTACGGCGGGAAAGCAATCCACAGGGTGAAGCCCGCGGCGACCGCTGCGACCAGCGCGACCGGCCCGGACAAACGCGGACCGTTCGAGCGGGCCGCCTCGAGGCGGTACCAGCGCACGTGCCCGAGGCGTTGGCCGCTGGGATCAGGAAGCCGGGTGGCGGTGGTCGCCCGTTCGTCTGTAGCGGAGGTGTGAGGTCGGGCGGTTCCCGATGGCGGGGCGACAACTTTGGGGGGCATGTCAGTCGGTGGGCGCATCGCTGGCGGCGCTGGCGTGCAGCCGGTTACGCAGCGTTTCCAGGGCGGTGATCTCGGCCTGCTGTCCGGCACGCATCCGTGTTGCGAGGTCGCGAACCTCCGGACGGGGTTCGGCGGACAGGATCGCGTCGACCATAGTGATCCCGCCCCGGTGGTGGCGGACCATCAGATCGGCGAACCTGATGTTCAGGTTGCCGCCGGTGCTCTCGCGTAGCTGGCTGATCTCGGCCTTGCTGGCCAAGCCCGGCATCGTGCCTGCCGGTGCCGGCTGCCCGTCCCCGTGGTCCATGCTGGCCATGTCGCGCATCCAGGTCATGGCCGGTTGACTGCCCGTCGGTGGTAGACCCCACTGGGTCAGCCAGGTCCGCATGATGCCGATCTGCGCCTGCTGGGTCAGGGCGATATCCATGGCGAGGGTCGCAACCTCGGGATCATCGGTACGGGCGTGCACGATCATCGCCATCTCCACCGCCTGCGCGTGGTGCGTCGCCATGTCTCGGGCGAACCCGGCGTCGGCAGACGCATCGTCTGGTGTTCTCAGGGCGGGGGCGAGCAGCCCCACCGCCAGTCCCAGAGCGAACACGACAAGGGCCGCGCCGGCGAGCGGCCACCAGCGTCGTGGTGGATCCGGCTGCGGTGACGGGGGCGCCTGAGGGTCGCTCATCGCTGCTCCTGCTGGCCCGGCTGGCCCTGCTGGCCCGGCTGACCCTGCTGGGGCAGTTCGCGGGGCGTCGTGCCGGTGGCGGTGATCCCACCGGAGCAGGTCGCGCCCTGCTCCGGTCCGGCGTTGAGCCGGGCGGACCGGATGAACTCGTCGATCTGCTCGTCATCGGCGGAGGGGACGGTGAGGCGGTAACCCCACGCCTGCAGCGAGATCGGCGCGTCGAGCGCGTCGTGAGGGCTGAGCATCATGTAGTCGACGCCGCGGACTCGCTCGGCCAGGCGCTGCACCTGCTCGGCGGGGAGGTCGGGCCGGTAGGTGATCCACACCGCGCCGTGTTCCATGCTGTGGGTGGCGTGCTCGGCGGCGATCGGCGCGTCGTAGACGTCGCCGGTGCAGTTCTGCCAGGCGGTGTTGTGGCTGCCGCCGACCGAGGGAGTCACCTCGTAGGTCAGTGGCCCGCTCTTGTGTTCGCTGGTCAACCATGCCGGCTTCTGCGAGGCGTAGTCCGTGACGCCAGCTAGGGCGGTCAGGCGGTCGGCCCACGGTCGGGTGCCTTGCCAGGTGCTGATTGCGGCGTAGCCGATGATGGACACGACCAGGACGCTGACAGCCGTCACGACGGCGATCGCCCCCCAGGGCCGGCCGGGGTGGACCGGGAGAACCTTTGGGCGGCGGGTGCGGGCTGAGGACTTTGAGGACTTTGAGGACTTTGAGGACTTTGAGGACTTTGAGCGTTTCATCGCGGTGTCTCTCCGAAGGTGTCGTGGGGTACGAAGGGGGCGGTAGCCGAGGTGTGAGAGGTCGTCGGTTGGCGGCGTCGCGGCCGGAGCCGCTGGCAGGAAGCCAGGCTTGCCGGTGGGAATGCAACGGCTGTGGGGGATACGGCTGGGTGCGGCGAGGTGCTCCGGCACGAGCGACCCGGAGACGACGCTGCTGTCGTGGTGGGACCGGGGTACGTGCCTGCACCATTCACGGGTCCGAACCAGGTTTGCCGGGGGCGACTAGGACCCAATGACGCGGGGTCCAGACGTGTAGATCGGCGCGCGGCGCGCGGCTTCCCGTCGCCGATCCGGTGCGACGGGCTCAGCCGTGTGACCGTGGGCGTGTCGCCGGTGTCGGGCGGTCTACGTTCGCCAGAGGGCGAGCTGCGCCAGGCGGGGACACAGGTAGGTGCCCACCTGGGGGGTACCGACCCGGGGGGCGGGGGTCGGGGTGAGGCGGAAGGTCACCGGTGCGACCGACGGCATGACGGTGACCGTTACCGGCGCGGTGCTCGACGACAGGGCCGGGCACGCCTGCTCGGCATGACCGCGACGCTCCGCAGGACAGTCACGGCCGTCGTGGGCGGCACTCGCGCCGCCGGCCGTCACGGACGGCGCGTGGCCCGCGGTATCGGAGATGTCCGTGCTGGGATGGGCGAGGACAAGCCCGACGAGGACGACCACGAGCAGGCAGAGCCGCCGACTGAGCCGGGCGGCTCGCCGCGTCGTTGGTGACTCCCACCGTGTCATCGTGGGAGATCCTAGCCGCCGTGTTCGAGGCCGGTGCGGGCGTTGCGGCCGATGCCGACGCTGGCGGCTCCGCCTTCCGGTGTGACCCGGGCACCGATCGGCGCCCGCAGACCGATGACCTCGACGACGCCTGGGAGCTGGTGCGAGGGTGCGTCTGTCACAGCTGGCGGCGGCGCTGCCGGACGTAGAGCGCGCCGCCTACGGCGGCGAGGACTGCCAGCAGAACCCCGGCACCTATCCAGAGCCCACCATTGCCCGCGGCCGGCTCGTCGCTGGCCGCAGGGAACGCGGTGACGGCGGCGTCGGTGGCGGGGGCGTCGGTGGCGGGGGCGTCGGTGGCGGCGCTACTGGGCGCCGCGCTCGGGGTGGCAGAGGCCGTGGTGGGCGCCGCGCTGGCCGGCGGCGCCGCGGCGGCGAGCTTGACGGTGGGCGCGGGGTTGGCGGGTTCGGGATTCCCGGCACTGGGGACCTCGATCCACCTGTCGACGCGACCGTCGCTGTAGGTCTGCAGGACCTTGAACGACACCTGCGGGGCGTTCGGCAGTTGCCGTACCCGCACCTGGTGCTCGGCGTCCGTACCGACGGGCACGGCCGGTCCGCCGACGGTGTAGCTGTCGGCCGCCTTGCTGCTCAACTTCCACCCCTTGGGGGCTTTGAGCAGAGTGACGTCCGGGGCGGTGATGCCGTCGGGCAGAAACACCTGCACCGATTTGACGCCGGCGTCGTCGGATTCGGCCTCGGCGTTGACCGTCACGACGGCGTTGCTCGCGCCTGCTCGGGCCGGGCTGACCTTGACGCCGGTGTGCGCGGAAGCCGGCGTGCCGATGGCCACCGCGCAAGCGGCTCCGGCGAGCATCGTGACTGCGAGAGCGAAGTACCGACGCCTCATGACTGTCCTCGTCCTTCGGTTGCTCGAGCTGATCTTCGATGGTTTCTGGGTGCTGTTTGCTGGTAGTCGCTTGCGCGCGTCCGCCAGTTCCCGCGGTGACCGAACCTGCTTCACCGCGGCGATCGCCTCCTAGCCAGTTGCACGTGGTTACCCGCGGACTTGGCGGTCGCGTTCGGCAAGGTCGGCCAGCATGCGGTTGTAGGCGGCCAGTTCACCGTCCTCACGCCCCTCCGCCTCCGCGCGGTCGGCGGCGCGGTCACGGCGGCGGGCTTCGCGCTCGTCGGCACGGATCCACTGCCGCACCAGTGCGCCCATGACGATGATCGTGGGTAGCTCACCGAAGGACCAGGCGATACCCCCGGCGGTGCGCTGATCCGCTAAGGGGGTGGGCCCCCACGGCCGGGCCAGCGCTGTCCACCAGTCAGCGGCCAGCAGGGTGGTGGACTGCATGAGCGCGACGCCGAGGAACGCGTGCAGCACCATGCTGATCAGCACCAGCACCAGTTTCAGTGGGTGCGGGACGCGGCGCGGGGCCGGGTCGATCCCGATGACCACCCAGAAGAACAGATACCCGACGACGAGGAAGTGTCCGACCATGGCCAGGTGCGCGGCGTGCGAGCGCACCGCCAGCTCGTACAGGCCGGTGAAGTACAGCACGTACAGGCTGACGACGTAGAGGGTCAGCGCCACCACCGGGTGGGTCACCGCCCGGGAGATCCGCGAGTGCAGGGCGCTCTGCAGCCACTCGCGGGGTCCCGGCCAGCGTGGGTCCGTCGACGGGGGCAGGGCCCGCAGGGCGAGCGTGAGCGGTCCGGCGAGCACGAGCAGGATCGGCGCCACCATCATCAACAGCAGGTGCTGGGCCATGTGGATGGAGAACAGCACCGGGCCGTAGCGGGCCAGCCCGCTGGAGGTGGCCACGACGATCACGGCGCAGCCGGCCAGCCAGGTCACAGTGCGGGCTACCGGCCAGGTGTCACCGCGGCGGTGCAGCCGCCAAACCCCAGCCACATACAGTCCGGCGGCGAGCACTGCGGCAGCGATGATCAGCGGCTCCGGCAGCCACGCGCTCGCCAGCGTGCCGATGGTCATCGGTGCTGGCATCGGGAAGCCTAGGAGGCTGGTGACCGGGTCTTCCTCACCGCCGCCCACGGGAGTGGGGGTGCGCGACAGCGCGACGGCAGTGCCGACGGCGGCGGCGAACAGCAGCGTCTCCACACCAGCGACCCGCAGGAACGGCAGCCGCCGCCCGGCGTTCAGCGCGGGGATCGCGCGGCGGCGGTGCACCAGGCCCGCGACCGCGATGGCGGCCAGCGCGGCGGTCTTGACCAGCAGGAGCTGCCCGTAACGGGTGTCGACAAGGTCGGTCAGGGCGGTGAGGCGAACCGAGGCCGACAGCAGCCCGGAGGCACCGACGGCGACCAGGCAGGCCAGCGCCAGCGGGGAGAACCGGCGGACCGCGACGGCGAGGTCGGCGGTCGCGCCGCGGGCGGTGATGGCGAGGGCGAACAGGCCACCGGCCCACACGGTCACCGACAGCACGTGCAGCAGCAGCCCGGACACCGCGAGCTGGTGGTTGCTCGCCGAAGCGGCGTGGCCGGTGAACACCGGTGGGATGACCGCCGCGAGGGCCAGCGGTAGAGCTACCACCGCGCCACTGGGTCGTAGGCTCCTGACCGCAATGATCATCACGACCAGGGACAGTGTGCCGCTAAGCGCCAATGCTTGGCCCAGCGGCACGGTGGTCGCGAAGTTGAGCACCGCGCGGACCGAGAGGACCTGGGACGCGGGCAGGCCGAACAGGTCAACCAGGGTGTAGCAGAGCGCCACCGCCGCCGCGACCGACCACAGGCCGGCGCTGATCGCCGCAGCGCGCAGCCGCCGGTAGCCCAGCGCGGACAGGCTCCCGCCGTCCTCTTGAGGGGACAGCAGTAGGACGGCGAGCAGCAACCCGACCGTGGTGACCGCGCCGACCTGCATCCCGAGACGCGCCGTCGGCAGCAACCAGGCGGTGGTGGCGCCGGGGTCGGGCAGCCCTGGCGCGGTCTGAGCGACCGCGCCGCCACCCCAGCGCAACAGCGCCGCGCCGAATCCGGCAGCGACGAGCACTCCCCCAACCGGTACCAGGACCGGCCGGCGTAGGACAGCTGCGAGGTTCATCGCCGCCCTACCCGTCGCCGCCACACCAGCAGCCCCAGCCCGGCCGCGAGCGCGGCCAGCAGCGCCACGACGACTCCGATACCCAGGCCGCTGCCGTCATCGTCGCTGGCGGTGCCGGCAGCGGGCGACGGTACGGCCGCCGGCGGGGCGGAGTCCGGGGTGGGGGCCTGCGGCCCGGCGGAGGCGGCAACCGAAGGGCTGGTGACCGACGACGTGGTAACGGTGAAGGTGTACGAGCCCTGCACCGGGTGCCCGTCGACGGAAACCACCCGGTACGCCACCGTATATGTGCCCGCGGCCAAGCCCGAGGCCAGTGGCTGCGTGGCGCGAACCCCGGACACTGTTGGCTTACCGGCGGTCACCGGCTGCTTGTCAGCGTTGGTGACTGCGATCGTGGTGAACTGCGGGTCGAGGCGTTCGGCGAAGGCCAGGTTCACGCGTTCGGGCGCTGATGCGACCTGGGCGTCTCGCGTTGGGCTGGATTCCCGCAGCGCGTTATGCGCCCACGCCGGTGCGGCGGGCACCAGCAGGACTGCGATCGTGGCACACAGCGCCACCCCGAAGCGGCCGAGAGCTCCGAAAGGTTGTGGGCGATTCACCGAAACTCCCTGGATTGCCGATAGTTCGTCAGGTAGTCGTCGCCACCTGCCGGATAGTTCCTCATGAAATGTCACCATTCGCTGCCGTCGCAGACGCCGTCGGCTCCGGCTGGCTCGGCCTGAAGGGTGGCGTGTGCGATGGAGAAGCGGTCGTGCAGCAGCTTGCGGGAGCCGGACAGCACCTCGGCCAAGCCGGCGCCGCGCTTAAGGATCAGATGGGCTGAGGCGACATCCATCCCGGAGGTCAACGTCCACACGTGCAGGTCGTGCACGTCGGCAACCCCGTCGACCGCGCGCAGCGCCTCGCGCACGGCGACGACGTCCAGGTGCGGCGGAGCGGCCTGCACGAGCACCCGTACGGCGGCCCGGCCGAGCGTGTAGGTCCGCGGGAGGATGAACAGGCCCACCGCCACGGCGATGATCGGGTCGGCGTACCACCAGTCGGTGAGCGCGATCACGGCTGCGGCGACGATCACACCGACCGAGGTGAACAGGTCTCCGAGGACTTCCAGGTAGGCGCCGCGCACGTTCAGGCTCTCCTGGGAACCGGAGCGCAGCAAGAGGAACGCCACGATGTTGGCGAGCAGGCCGGCGACGGCCACCGCCAGCATCGGCCCGGCGAGGACCTGTGGCGGTTGGGCGAAGCGGCGGACCGCCTCGATGAGGACGTAGATCGCGACCCCGAACAGCAGCACCGCGTTGGCCAGGGCGGCGAGGACCTCGGTCCGGTACAACCCGAAGGTGCGCTGCCCGTCGCGGGAGGCCCGGCTCGCCGCGGTGATCGCGGCCAGGGCCATACCGATGCCGAGCACGTCGGTGAACATGTGCCCGGCGTCGGAGAGCAGCGCCAGGGAACCGGTCAGCCATGCCGCGACCGCCTCGATCAGCATGAAAGCCAGCAGCAGGGCGAACGCGGCCCAGAGCCGCCCTTTGTGCTTTTCGCCCGCCCGCATCACCTGCTGGCCGTGGTCGTGTCCCGCGCCCATCGCCCCGTCCCTTCCCGATTCTTGTCCGCGCGCCAACATATGCGGACATTGCAATAGCTGCAAACGTGCGGTGTTCCTGGCCGCGCTTCCGGTCGGGCCGCTGGTGAGCCGGCGCTCCGACCAACCGGACCGGACCCGGGCTGGGGGGTCGCGGCACCGGGCCAGGTCACTTCGGTGCTGGTGGCGTTTGACCTATCGAGTCGGGGTCGGGCCCGCCACTTTGGGCGCGGCCGGCTGCGTGAAGTTGGCGCAGGCGTCGCACCGCTGTCACCGCCTCGTCGCCGTCGATGACCTGCACCGCGAACAGGGGCAGTGGCTCGCCGTTGGTCAGCTCCAGTGACGCCCACAGTGCCCTGCGGTCGAAACGCACCCGGTCCACCAGGGCCCAGGCGACGGTGTGGTCACCGAGCAGATTGCGCACCCGGACATATTCGGCGTCCACCTCCACCCGCAGCCGCCACGGCACCAGGGCCAGCGCGGCGAAGAACACACCCGTGCCGGCCACCGCCCACCTGTCGGCCGGGAACAGGGTCCCGCCGTTGGAGGTCGTGCCGCTGAGCGTCAGTCCCGCGAACGCGTTGATCGCGAGGATCACGGCGGCGGCGGCGAGGCTGATCCACCTGAGCCGGCGCGGCCGCAGCACTACCACCTCATCCGGTAGTGCCTCTGCCCGACGCTGGTGTCCGCGCGGCGCTATGTCTCGCATGTGCCCTCCGAAGTCGTTGCGTTCACACCGGTGATGCGGGTGTCGTTGCCCGCCCGTGGCTCGCGGGTTAAGGCGGCTCCCGGCTGCGCCGCGCGCGCCGAGGGATCCGGCGGTGACAAGCGCCGCGACGGCGCGGAGTCGTCTTCCACGCGTAGGCGAAGCTGCCACCGTGATCCCGCCTGCCGCCGGGACGGCAGCGGCCCGTCGCCGTGGCACCCGTGCCGCGTCAGGAGCAGGGTGATGGCGTAGCCGGCGAGCAGGACCGAGTGGTTTGTCAGGCGCTGCACCGCCACCGTCGAGGTGAGCATGTCGTTGACCGACAGCAGGACGAGCGTGGCGACAAAGGCTGTCAGCAGGGGCACCATGTCCGCCGCCGCGGATCGTCGCACCGCGACGACCACGAACCCGGCGCCGACAGCGATGTTCCAGGCCGCGGACTCGTGCCACAGATGTTGCCCGCCGGGCAGGTGCCCATCAGCGGCGCCCCGGCCGACCTGCGCGAGCCCCAGCATCACCTGCACCGCCCCGAGCGTTCCCAGCGCCGCGCGTAGCACTGCCACCATTCGTCGCCGCGCCGGCCCGTTCCTGCGGCGCTGTGCTGCTTGGGACACGGGCAGGGACGCCAGGAGCACGGTCAGCTCGGGAGGGGGACCCACCAGTCGGATCCGGGCCCGCCGGCTGATGTCCGCCGCCCGGTCGTGCCAACGCCGGCAGTTCGGACACGCATCGAGGTGCCTGCCCACAGCAGCCCCCTGCGGGCCGGTCTCCTCGCCGTCGAGCTGCGCCGACAGGATCTCGCGCCACCGCTCACACCACATGATCGGGTGGTCGCCCCCCGGTCCGGTGCGGTTCCGGCGCACCCGCACATCCATTCGATGCGCGCTGTCGGTGGCGTCACGCCGAACGATGCCCTGACTCGTGTCGGTCACACCGACTGCGTGCCGGGGCCCGCGCACGTCGGCGATCACAGCGTGCCCGGCAGCGCCACCGCCGTCGGGTAGAGGAGCTGTCGGCCGAAACCGGCCGGCCGCCTGCGGCGGCGGGGTCAGCGGTCGTCGAAGCCGGGATAGTCCGACAGGCGCCGGCGCGGGTCGGCATTGAGCCACCGCAGTCTGTGCATGTACGCGGCGGCGGCCGGGTCGTCTTCGTCCTGGCGGGCGGCCTCGACGGTCGGCGTCAGCTGCGGCACCGGGCCCGCGTCGGTGTCGCCCCGGCGAAACAACCAGGACTGCCCGACGCTGACCGTCGGCGCCGTGGTGGGCGGCCCCGATGAGCCGGCGACGCGGCTCAGACGCTCGCGCACCACCCGGGTCCAGAAGAACACACCGAAGGCGGCGAACAGTGGCCACTGCAACGCGTACCCGAGACTGCGCCCGTCGCCTCGGAGCGCATGCTCCCACTGCCACCAGCCCAACCGTAGGCACACCGCAGCGATCACACCGATGACCAGGTGCCCGAGCAGCCACCACGGTCTGAGCCAAGCCGACATGTCGCCACGATAGCTGCCTAAACCGGCCCACCGGCAACTCACCCCAATGAGTGATGACATACCGTGGCCTGGTGAAGGTATTCCCCGTTGCCCTGGACTCGGGCCAGACCGCCAGCCTGCGCCTGGATGCCACGACAGTGTTCATCACCGTCAGTGCGTCGCGGTGGCGGCGCCTGCTGCGCTTCTCTGCCGGGTCGGTGTTGCTCGGGCTGGGCCTCGCGGCGGTCGCCAACGGCGTCACCCACGCCGTCAACGAACGCGTGGGTCTCGGGCTGGTAGTCGGAGCCGTGGCTCTCGTCGTCGCCGGGGCACTGGGCGCCGCGGCCGCAGGGGCTCTCATCTGGCGCGCCGAGCGACTCCCGACGGACAGCCTGAGTGCCGACGAGGTGAGCTTCGCCCGCAGTGACGCCACCGACGGTCGGGTCACCGTGACCGTCGAGCGCGCCGACGGCGCCACCCGCCACTTCAGCGCGACCGGCACGGCCGGCCCGCGTACGGCGCAACTGTTCGCGCGGATGCTCGCCGTGGCGGCCTCGACCGACAAAACCACTGCCTCGACCCCGTAAAGCCTGCGTCCCGGCACTACCGCCACCGTGGCCGGCCAGCACCAGCGCGACCTTCGGCAATGCCTGTCTGGGAGCGCGCGTCGCCGCTCTCGCGCGGCAACCCAGCTCCGCCGCGCAGCGTTCACCCTGGTCGACATGCGTCACGTACCCGCGTAGGAGTGCAGCCCGGAAATAACCAGGTTCACCGCGAAGAGGTTGAAGACCATCGTCGCCCACCCGGCCACCGCGAGCCACGCCCCGGTTGTGGGCCGCACGCTGGCCGTGGCCTGCGCGTGCAGATAGGCGGCGTATACCACCCAGGAGATGAACGCCCACGTCTCCTTCGGGTCCCACCCCCAGTAGCGGCCCCACGAAGCTTCCGCCCACACCGCGCCAGCCATCACCGCGAACGTCCACACCAGGAACCCGGTCGCGTGCAAGCGGAACGACATCCGCCGCAGCGGCTGCAGCGCCGGCAACCGCATGGCAAGGGTGTCACGCAAATCTGTCGGCCGACCGGCGCCTCGGGCGTCGTAGCGGGCCCGCAGCAGCAGTGCCACCGCGGCCAGGAACCCGAGCAGGAACAGCCCAGAGGCGATCGCGGCGGCGCTGACGTGCACCGCCAGCCACATCGACTGCAACGCCGGCACCAGCGGACCCGCCGGCGTATAGACGCGCAGGCCCGCCACGCCCAGCAGAATCACCGCGCCCACCGCCACGTACAGGCCCAGCGGCCGAACCTCCCGACGGCGGGCGGCCAGCGCCAGCCAGGCGACCGTGCCGACCAGCGTGAGCGCGACGATGAACTCGTACATGTTGCCCCACGGCACCCGCCCCGCAGCTACCGCCCGCGCCACCAGGCAGCCGGCCTGCGCGAGCGCCGCCACCACCATGGCCATCACCGCACCCAATCCAGCCCGGCGATGGTTCTCCAAGCGCGCTGGGGTTGGTGCCTCGGGACGTAACGGCATTGAGGACGTTCCGGCCGCGACGAGGGCCGGCCGGCGCGACCGGTCTGTGCCACGCAGGGCGTGTGCGGTGGCGAACGCGATCACCGCGGCCAGGTACGCCACGACGGAAACAACGAACAGTTGGTTCGACAGTGCAGCCATGAGCCTTCCAGACGAATCCGTGGAAGATGTCCGCCGCGCTCCCTGCGGCGCGGCTTTCACGCGCCGCAGGGAGCAGTGGCGGTAGGGGTCAGAGAATGTCGAGGCGGGCGGGATAACCGGCAGCTGCCAGAGTCGCCGCCAGCACCGATGCCGTGACAACAGCTGGGTCGGCGTCGACAACAGCCCGGCCGGCGACAACGGACACATGTGCCCGGTGCACACCCGGCAGCGCTTCCAGAATGCGCCGCACCGCGCTTTCCGCGCGGTCGCAACACAACCCGCGGACACTGAGCATGTAGGTGACGGTTTCGTTCATGAGGTCCTCTGGCACGACGTGACAGCCGTACCGCCGCCGCCGGCCGAGAGCGCATGAACCTCGTCGGCCGTAGGCGCCAGCAGAACGGCACCGACGGGGACATCGACGACGTAGCCGCCCTGTCGGCCGAACCACCCCGCACCCGGGTGTATCAGCTGGCGGAACCGCCGATGGGCAACCTCAGGCCTGAATCACGTTCGCAGTACGCACAGCAGCGTCAGGGCAAAGCCACCCACGAACCGTCCCCGAGGGCGCCCGGTCCGGTCCCGACCTGCGGCACCTCGAACGACCCGCCGCCCCAGGGCACCCAACACGATGACGCCGGCAGCGACCATCATGATCAGGCACGCCGTGACAGCACTGTCCGTGCCATCCATAGGTCCGTGGTGCCCGTGCACCAGCACTGGAGCAGGCATAGCTGACGCGTCGACGAGGGCTACGGCCGTGTCGCCGGCATGAGCGAGCGCCTGCGTCACAGCGGCCGCCGGAGACGCCGCCACGGAGCGGGGTCCGTCCGATCCGCTGGCGCACTGCAGGGCGTGCAGCACGACAAACACCGCGACCATGACCACCACCGCCACGATGCGGGACCTCGCCCGCGTCGCCTCAGTTGGCCCGGCCCACCTCATGACCGCAGACTACGTCACCCCATTGCCGGCCGGAACAGTGGAGCAGGGTGCCGCGAGGTCACGATCCCAGGCCTTGATTCCCGCCACCGAGACACGAACGGATCAGCGTCCCTGCCGGCTTGATGGCCCCGGCCTGCCCAGGACCGGACCAACGATCCTTGCCGCAGTGCGACGTATCCGGTGGTTGTGAGATGCCAGGCGATGGATAGGATCCTCGGCGATGACAGGGGCAAGGACAGCGGACTCGGGCTGGGCGCCGCCCCGGCAGCCGCGCTGTCTAGTTCTACTGGCCATTGCCGTTCTCGCCCTGATGGTGCTTCATCCCAGCATGGTGTCGAGCGGCAGGCCGGATCACGCGGTCGTTCCTGCTGTCGCCGCGGCCTTCACACCGCCGCATCCTGGCGGCGGCTGCCCACAGCGCGGCGACGGGCATGACGTCCAGTCCTGCCAACCGGTCATGACCTCCCCGACCACGATGAGCGTTGGCCAGCCGGACGCCCTCGTCGCGGTACCGGCCACACCCTCAGCAGTCGCCCGCGCCGTAGCCACGGTCGTGGTGGCAACGCATCTGCGGCCTCGTCTCGCCGCGCTGTCCATCAGCCGGACGTAGACACCGGTTTCCCCCAAAGCTCTGTCCGCACGCGCCGATCGGCCGTGCCGACCCGGGCCGGCCGTCCGACGGCTGCCCGGTCCCTTCTGCTTGGAGACCGCCGTGCTCGTTGATCGTCGTCCCCTGCCCACCCCTTCGCACGCTCTCTCACCCCGGCCGATTGAGACCGACGGTGAGGGCAACCGGCGTCAGTCGCCTCTTCGCGACCGAGACATTGCCGCACGCGTCACCCGGCCCAGGACGAGGCGGCGCCGCGCTGCCACATGGTGTGCCCACTTGAGCGTCATCATCGCTGTCATCGCTGCGCTGGGCGTTGCGACTGCCGCAGGCGCGGCGCCATCAAACCCCAGCCCGTCCGGGCACCAGCAGGGTGCCCCTCTGCTGCGTGACGTCCTCGAATCCACCGCCCGGGGGTTCGCCAGCGCGAAGAACGCACTGGACAAATCCCGCAAACGCCAGTTGGTCCTCACCCTCGAGATCGCCCAGATTCAGGGCCAACTCGACACGCTGACACCCCAGGTCAGCCGAATCGCCGTCCAGTCCTACCGGCAGGGGCGGCTCGGGCCAGTCGCGGCGCTTCTCACCACCGCCTCCCCGGACTCCTTCGTCGCTCGAGCGACGATGCTGGAGGACATCAACCGTGTGAACGCCAGAAAGATCACGGCCCTGACCGACGCACGCGCGAAGCTCGCTGAGGCGAAGGCTGCCATCGA
The DNA here is from genome assembly GCF_029581275.1 of Micromonospora sp. WMMD1155. Classification (NCBI taxonomy): domain Bacteria; kingdom Bacillati; phylum Actinomycetota; class Actinomycetes; order Micromonosporales; family Micromonosporaceae; genus Micromonospora; species Micromonospora sp. WMMD1155. The sequence goes on along the minus strand of NZ_CP120742.1, from coordinate 5,082,957 downwards.
TGGTGAGGTGAGACAGCAGCAACGACAAGCCGCGGCGATGGCCAAGCAAAAGCAGGCTGCCGAGAAGCAGCTCGCTCTCCTGCGCGGCCCGGGGCTGGCCGACGGGCTCGTCGCCGCGACCTCCCCGGTGGCCAAACCCGCCCCCGGCTTCGACGGCGGCAGCTGGCCCGCCGAGGCGTGCACCAAGCCCGACCCCACGACCTCCGGATGCGTCACCAGTCGCACCCTGCACGCCTACACAGAGGTCAAGCGAGCTGGGTTCACCCGGTTCGTCGGCTGTCACCGCTCTGGCGGGCCCTACGAGCACCCCAAGGGCCGAGCGTGTGACTGGTCGCTGCAGAGCCGCGGGTTCAGCCCGGCCCAGACACAGGACCAGAAGATGTACGGCAACAATCTCACCGCCTTCCTGGTGCGCAACGCCGAACGCCTCGGGATCTACTACGTCATCTGGTACCGGCAGATATGGATGCCCGCCACGGGCTGGAAGTCGTACAGCGGCCCGTCCGACCACACCGACCACGTCCACATGTCCATGCTGTGACGCGGCCCTGTCACGGCCCTGACGAAGGGGGCGTTCTCGAGTGATGTGGGACATGGGGGGCCGGCTCGCCTCAGGCGGTCCGGCCCCCGCGTCGTCAGGCGGGACCGGGTCAGTCGCCGGTGACGGACGGGGCCGGGGCCGGCGACCCGCCGGCCACGGCACCCGGGTGCGGCACGGGGGCCAGGGCTGGGCGGAGCCCGGCCGGTACGGGCAGAGCGCTGCCCTTGACGAACTCGTCCCAGCTGACATTCCAGGCAGTCCAGCCGTTACCCGGCTGCAACCGCACCTCAGTGCCCTTGAACGTGATCAGGTCCCCGACCTGGGTGACGTTCATCAGCCAGTCTGCGGCGGCAGCGGAGACATTGGTGCAGCCGTGCGACACGTTGGTCTTACCCTGATCCCCCTCGGACCACGGGGCCCCGTGGATGAACTCGCCGCCATTGGTCAACCGCTGGGCGTCCTCGACGTCGACGACGTAGCCCCCGTTTGGCTCACCGCGGGTGTCAAACGTCGCGTACTGATGCTTTTCCATGATCACCATGTTGCCGCTGGACGTCGGCGTGCTCGGCTTGCCGAGGCTGACCGGGATCTTGCGGATCAATTTCCCATCCCGCTTGACGGACATCTGCTTGGTCGCGTTGTCGACTTCCAGGGACACCTGCCGGCCGATCGTGGAGGTCGCATTCCGGTCGGCGTCACCGACCGCGTCCTTACCGATCGGCAAGCCCTGCAAGCCGGCACGGACGCTGATCGTCGTGCCCGGTCGCCAGAAATCGGGTGCCCGATAATAAGCCTGACTGCCGTCGTCAAGCCACGACCAGGTTCCCGGCTGCGGCGGATTGGTCCTGACGAACAGCCGGCGTTGCACATCCGCTCTGGCCTCTTTTGGAATAGGCGGGTCGAATGCGACGGTTACCGGCATGGCGGTGCCGTAGGTCCTGTTGTGAGCGAAATAGAGGGTGCTGGCGATCGCCGGTTTGGTGGATGTCGGCGTCGTCGTGAAGGTCGTCGTCCGGGTGGTGGTCTTCCCGGCGTCGCCGGTCGCGGTGACCTCAGCCGTGTAGGTGCGCTGGGGCTGCAACGGCTTGCTCGGCACCCAGGCGGAGCCGTCCTCCCGGGGCTCCGCCGTGACCTGTACACCCTTGTCGTCGGTGATGCGAACGGCGCTGATCCGCCCACCCTTCACGGTTGTGCCCACCTCGGCGCTGAGCGGCACATCCCGAGCGCGGTCGGAAGGTGTGAGGGTCAGCTCGGGCGGCACAGCCCGCCCTTGAACCGGTCCACCGCCAGATTTGCGCTCGGTGGTGCATCCGCCGAGGACCAACGGTGTCGCTGCGATGGTTACCGCGAACAGCGTCAATCGCTGCCTCAACTTCATGATGCCCCCCGGTTTCTGACTCTGGTTCGTCACATTCTCCCAACGTGCCCTCGCCAGCAGGCCAACTTGCACTATTCAGGTGTCCGAAGTTGTGGGGCAGCAGCTGCCCGACTTCGCCGGGTCGGCTAGACCCGTTCCAGTTCGATCGTTGTAGCTGTTTCGGCCAGTCCGTGAGAATCGACCTGTTCTGGCACGGCAAGCACGGCCACGGCGCACATGGATTTCCGCCGCTCGCGCAACCGCGATGATGACGGTCAGTTTCTGGCTCTGACGGGCTATCCCCGCCGATCCGTGAAGCCGTGCGTCAGTCGTCGGCGGGGCGTAGGTGCACGCGGCGCAGGAGTTGGGTTGAGCGACCGCGATGGTTCAGGCGGACATCAAACGGGCGGAGGCCAGGACCACCCCGGCGGACTCGACGGCGACGTCGGCGCCCGCGCCGATCGCGATTCCACCGTCGGCGCCGGCCAGTGCAGGGGCGTCGATCTCGCCATGCCTCTACTCGCCGACACGCGCACCGGGGCGATCATCACCGTCGTCGGGCTTCAGCATCAGCAGCCTCGCCACCCCCGGCCCCGCTGACCGACCGGTACGGCACCGCCGCCTACGCCACCATCGCCGGGAGGCTCACCGCCCCCGTCACCATCGCCAAAGCCGCCGCGCCCCTCGCCGCCGCCACACTCCTGCACACCGCCGGGTACACACCACTGCTCACCGCCGTTGCCGGATGCTGCGCCTTCGCCGCCACCGGCACTCTTGGTGAACTCTGCTGCTGCCAACGGAAAGCTCGCAGCTCGCTCCAGGGCGGCGCGCGGATCGGCGTCCACATGACACGGCCCCGTCGCTGGTCGATCCGGCGACGATGCGGCGGCACAGCCTTTCACACGTACGACACAGGCGCGGAACCAGAACGTAGCCAACTTTTGCTATCTGAGGAAAAAGATCACGACGTCTTGAAAAAAGCCTCGCAGTGACGAGGATATTCAGATGCGTCGTCTCCCTCAGACTCCGGTGCGGATGGTTTCGGGCCTGCTCGCGCTCGTCCTCGCCTCGGCGGTCGCTCTCCTCGCGTCCGCTCAACCCGCGGCAGCACACGGAACCCTCGCGATGTCCACACCGGCGGCCGACGCCACGGTGAGCGAGCCGATGACGTCGGTGCAGTTGTTCTTCACGGAGAAAGCCGCAGCCAACGCGTACTTCACGGTAACCGCGCCCGGTGGCAGCCGGGTCGACAACGGCTGGACCTACGGCGAGCCGAAGCCACTGGACAAACCGGTTCGGGAGTACTTCCTGGTCGACGGCAAGTTCGAGCCACGCGAGTACACGACCGGATTCCCGGCGGTGGTAGCCCTCGCACATCTGCCCGCCACCGGCCAGTACTCGGTGAGCTACCTGTCGATCTCCTCGGACGGTGACACGGTGCGGGGCACGATGACCTTCCGCTACAGCGGGCGCGCGACGGCGGCGCCGCGGGGGTGGAGCCCGCCGACGAACCAACCGGACCCGACGCTGTTGGCCGCCACCGAGCAACACAAGACGTCAGGGCAATCGTCGGCGGTACCGACCACACCAGCCGAAGCGACGACCGCACCGGCGGCGGCTCCCCCGGTCGCGTCGACTGACGAAGATGGCCCCGGAGCGATGGCCTGGACGGGCTGGGCGGTGGCGGCCGTGGCAGCGCTCGCGGCCTTCATCGGATGGCGTCGCCGCCCGGCTCCCGTGGGCAGGTCATCCGGCCGGGCCCGCACGTCGACGTCCGCCTCCAAGCGGCGCAGCCCCGATAACAGGCCCGCCCCGGGCAAGACCGGGACAACCAAAGGTGTCAGCGCCGATCGTGGAGCCGGCGCGCCCGCCGGTGGCGGGAAGCGGCGACCGAACGCGGTGCCCGCGGGACGCAAGGGCGACGCGGTCGTGAATGCTCGGACGGCGGTAGCGGTCGAAGCGACGCCGACCGATCGGGAGGTGCACGCCTCCGCCGGCCCCAGCGGTGAGTCGCGGCCGATTTTAGGGTCCGATCTGGATGCCGGCGCCGAGGTCCAGGGGTCCCGGTTGAGCAACACCCATCTGGCGATGCTCGTGGGTGGGCTGGTGCTGGCTCTGTTGGCCGGGTTCGGGCTGGCGCGAATCGGCACCGACACCGAGTCGCCGGCCGGCACCGCGCGGCAACCAGCCGCCGGGGCGCTCTCCGCAGGACAGGGCGAGTCCGCAGGTGACGGGCACCAACACGCGCCAGGAATCGGGCCGCACACCCACCCGGGTGACGGCGGGGGCCAGATAATCGTGAGCGGGACGACGGTCAGCTCCGCCGGGTACACCCTGCAACCGCTGGAGCGATCCCAGCCGGCAAGTGCACGCACGGACTACCGGTTCCGGATCGTCGGGACCGACCGGCAGCCGGCGACACGCTTCGCGGTCGTCCACGACAAGCCCCTGCACATGATCGTGGTGGGCCGGGATCTGAGCGGCTACCAGCATCTGCATCCGACGATGGCACCCGACGGCACCTGGAGCGTCCCGCTTACGCTGACCCGGCCCGGCGGCTACCGCATCTACACCGACTTCTCCGTCACCGCGGCCAACGACACGCAGGTCCCCCTCGTGCTGGGCGTCGACCACACCGTACCCGGCGCGCACACCCCGACCGCGCTGCCGGCGGCGCAGACACAGGCGGTGGCCGGGCCCTACGCGGTGTCAATGAACGGCACTCCGACGGTGGGGGCGACAGCGCCGATGCAATTCCAGATCAACCGTGTCGACACAAGCGCACCCGCGAAACTGGAGCGGTACCTGGGCGCGTACGGGCACCTGGTCGTCGTCCGCGAGGGCGACCTCGGCTACGTACATGTCCACCCCGAGCAGGAGTTGGTCGACGGGGCGGTCAAGTTCTGGCTGACCGCACCGAGTGCAGGCCGGTACCGAGCGTTCTTTGACTTCCAGGTCGACGGCAAGGTACACAACGCCGAGTACACGATCAACCTGCCCTGAGCCGGGAGGCTGCCCGGTAGCCGTCACCCCTCACTCACAAGGGCCTTCCGATTTGGGTGCGACGGCCAGTGGGTGGGGTTGGCCCGTGAGGGCGGCGAGGGCGGTGAGGTCGGCTTTGATGTAGGTGGTGGTGGCGGGTCCGCGGCTGTCGGTGTGCCCGGCGTAGACGCGGGCCACGTCGTAGCCGAAGTGCCGTTCCACCCAGGTGAGGGTGGTGTGGCGCAGCCAATGGCTGGCATCCCTGGACGGCGACCCACGGCAACTGCCGGCCGATGCGTTTCCACAGCAGGTCGTAGCGCTGGTAGGGGGCGGGTTGGCCGTTGCGGTAGCGCAGCAGCGCGTCAGTCGGTGCGACGGCGCCACGTGCTCGGGCGTTGTCGTTCAGCCGGCTGGCGAGCACGGGTGTTACGGGTTGCCAGCGCTGGGTCCGGCCCTTCTCACGCAAACGGATGAGCCCTCGGTCGGTGTCGCAGTCGATCAGACGCAGCGCAAGGGCGCCGCCGCGTCGGCAGGCGGTTTCGCTGTGCAGCCGCAGCAGTAGCGCGTCGAGGATGATCTCGTTGCCGCCGGTGCGGACGACCTGGTTGAGCTCCTACAGCTCTTGGGGGTGAGGGCGCGCGGCAATCGTGTTAGCAGGGCACAATCCCTACAGCATCCTAGGGGGCTGGGCTACAGGTGCCTTGGTTTGTGCTGGTCGCCGAGGGGTGCTGTACGACGACCCAGGCTTCCCCACCTACGGTCGGGTCAGTCAGCGCGGCCTTCGAGCGTCTCCCCTCTCGGGCTAGACGCAAGCAAAGGGTGCGGCTCGCCGGAAAGCGCCACGAGTGCCTGTGCCACCTCGAAGATGTCCGCCCGCACATAAGTGCTAGTCGTAGAGGCGTCAGCCCTCCCCGCGTGGCCCGCGTAGGCCTGCGCGACGGCGTATCCGAATCGTCGCTCGACCCATGTGAGCGTTGTATGGCGCAACCAGTGCGTGCTGATCTGGTGCGTCCTAACCCAAGGCAGATGTTTGCCCAGGCGCTGCCACAAGTAGTCGTGACGGCGGTGGGTGATCGGCGCACCGTTTCGGTACCTGAGCACACTGTCCTGCGGATGGTTGCAGCCGCGATCGAGAGCGTGCTGGCGAAGACGGCTGGCCAATGTTGGCGAGACGGGCTGCCATCGCACTGTCTCACCCTTCTCCTGCAACTGAACAACACACTGGTCAAAGTCGATGTCTCCGAGGCGAAGAGCGAGTCCGCCCCCACGCCTACAGGCAGTCTCGATGTGGAGACGCAACAGCAGGCTATCTAGATCAGGGTCGTTACCGGTTGTAGCAGCCACACCGTTGATCAACTCCAATTGGTCATCCGACAGCGCTCGGCGAGTGCTGGCTAGCCGCCGCGGCTTCGGCACTCGCCTGGCAGGGTTGTCTGACTCGGCTAGAAGTCCGTCGGCTACCGCCCGGGCATAAAGACACCTAAGCGAGGAGATGAGATGTTCGGCCGCTGTCCGGCCGCCGCGAGAGTTGCGGCGAATCACCACCTGTCCCTTGATCCGTTCAGCGAGCTGCCTAATCTCAAGCGGACTCACCTCGTCGAGACGTCTGTCGCCCCAAACATTCTGCACTTTCTGCCAATATGTCCAATAAACGCGCCGGGTGCCAGCCGTGACCGACTCGGATACGAGATTTATGTACTCAGCGAACGTAGGCATCACACGGGGCGCGGCCTTAACAGTTAAAAGTTGCTCTGGCGTCACGCCTAAGCGAGCCAAGAGCAGACGTGCTGCCCTCAGATCCTCACCCTCGGCACCCAAGCCATCCGTCACCATCGTCGCAGCTCTGCCTCGCCGGCATATCGTTCTACCATCAACTCCAGGGCGCTCATAGTGAAGATCACGAGAGAGCAGCGATCTGGATGGGCCAGAGCAAGAACCCGGTCACCTCCCGCCATGCCGCAGCTTCGCCTCACTGACGATGGAAGCAGAAGATGACCCTCGCTTGTCAATCTTGAACGTCCATTACGTTGTTCGGTTACAACAACAGTGCCGTTCTGATGGACAATCTCGAGCGAACGGCCCGCAATCCACCCGAGCGACCGCAATACAGCACGATCCGCCAGACGACCACTAGCGTCGAGCGGCGTTATCACACAAAGCCCTGCAGCTGGCCGCGCACGTCTCACAAGGGGTGGGAGTGGCATTCCCGGGGACGATGCTATGGTCTGCTGATCGTGTCGCTCCGACCCAGATCGGCGGGCGTTTACTTTTATAACTGATGATTCAACGCCGTCAATCAGCTTCTTGTACACTTAAATCACCCCCTGAACATCGGCGCGGCGGGTCAAGCTGCCGGGATCTACCTGCTGGGTGCACAGAACCTCGTTCTACACGAAGCCAGAGCCAGCAAATCACTACCTTCTTCCCCACTCCGCCAACCCGTCAAAGCGGCGGCTCGATTCGCAGGGCGGGCTCGCTGGCGCTCGAAGGTGCCGCAGGCAGTGCAGGACTCGCGGATATGAGATTCTGCTGCTACCGATATTAGTTTGTGGGCCAATTGGACTTCAAGAGAATGAGCTATGGATAGCCGTTCCGTCACGCCCCGCTCTGCTCAATGTCAACGCCGGCTGAACTTTGACCCCTCTGTTCCGGCCGAATTTTGACCCCCTCGCTGGTTGTTGATGTTCAGTCGTTGGTCTTGGTGGCTGCGGGAACGCGGCCGAGGTCGCGGTCTTTAAGCCGGTAGCTGTCGCCCTTCATCGAGATGACCTCGGCGTGGTGGACGAGGCGGTCGATCATGGCTGCGGCGACGACGTCGTCGCCGAACACTTCGCCCCAGCGGCCGAAGGGCTTGTTGCTGGTGACGATCAGCGAGGCTCGTTCGTAGCGGTTGGAGACGAGCTGGAAGAACAGGTTCGCCGCTTCGGCTTCGAAGGGGATGTAGCCGACCTCGTCGACGATCAGCAGCGGGATCCGGCCGAGCTTCACGAGCTCGTCTTGCAGTCGGCCGGCGTGGTGGGCGTCGGCGAGGCGGGACACCCATTGGGCGGCGGTGGCGAACGCGACCCGGTGTCCGGCCTGGCAGGCCCGGATCCCCAGGCCGATGGACAGGTGGGTCTTGCCGGTGCCGGGCGGGCCCAGGAAGACGACGTTCTCCTTCGACGCCACGAAGTCGAGGGTGCCCAGGTGGGCGATCGTCTCCCGCTTCAGAGAGCGTTGGTGCTCGAAGTCGAACTCCTCCAGGCTCTTGCGGGCGGGGAACCTGGCTGCCCGGATACGTCCCTCGCCGCCGTGTGCTTCGCGGGCGGCGACTTCGCGTTGCAGGCAGGCGGCGAGGAACTCCTCGTGCGTCCATGACTCGGCCCGGGCCCGCTCCGCCAGGCGTTCGACGGAGGCAGCGAGGGACGGCGCCTTGAGGGCGCGGGTGAGGAACGCGATCTCCGAGGCGACGTTGCGGCTGGTCTTGGCGGCCATCACGCAGCCACCTCGACGTCCAGGCCGAACATGCGGTCGTAGTCGCTCAACGGCCGGCGTTCGACCTGGGCGTCGACCGCGGTCGTCGGCTTGTGTTGGGCAGCGACGCGCAGGTCGGCGGCGGCTTGCCGGTGGGCAGGGTCGGTGATGCTCTGATGGCTTGCCCAGCAGCGGTCATGTCGGGCCACGGGCCGGCCGTCGGAGACCACCGTCACGTGGTCGCAGTCGGCGGTGACCTCAACCCGCCTGCCGACCACGGATGGGTGCACCGAGTAGTCGTTGCCGTCCAAGCGGACGTAGTGATCGCGGGGCAGCCGGGTGGCCTGGCGCCAGCCGACCACCGGCGCGACCGGTGGCAGTGACAGCATCGCGGCCCGGTCGGCGTCCCACCGGTCCAGCGGGCGGCAGCCCAGCATCCGGTGTTGGCGGTTGTTCGCCCCCACCAGCCAGTCGGTGAGCTGGGTGTTGAAGTCGCCGGGCGAGGCGAAACGGCGTCCGGGCAGGAACGAGGTTTCCAGATAGCCATTGGCCCGCTCGACCAGGCCCTTGGCCTCCGGGTCCGCCGGTCGGCACTGAATCACCTTGATGCCGAGGGTGCCGCGGAAGGCGTTCATCGCCTCGGTCAGCTGCGGCCTGCCAGCCCGCCACTGCCCGACGGCGGACTCGTTGTCCCACACCAACGCCTTGGGCACCCGTCCCCAGCCGGAGATCAGCGTCCAGTGCCCGACCAGCAAGTCCGGTGACTGCCGGGTCGGGATCATCACCGCTGACAGCCACCGCGAATACCCGGACACCATCACCAGCACCGGCGGCCGGCCGACCTGCCCGAAGCCCAACGGCACGTCCGCCGGCGGGAACCACAGATCACACTGCGCCAACTCGCCCGGCAGATACTCCGTCCGCTGGGCCGGGTCCGGGCGGCGGAACAACGGCCGCAACTGCTGCACCCGATCGGCGAACACCGTCTTGCCGCGGGCCCACCCAACCCGCTCCATGATCACCGTCGTCGGCATGTCCGGGAACTCCGCCAACAACGCCCGGATCTGCGGCTCGACCGCGTCCACGATCGAGCCCTTCGCCGCCCGCTGATAGCGAGGCGGCTCATGACTGGCCAAGGCCTTACGCACCGTGTTCCGCGAGACCCCCAGCCGGCGACAGATGGCCTTGATCGCCATCCGCTCCGCCCGGTGCAACCGACGGATCTCCGCCCAGTCCTCCACGCTCAGCACCTCCCGATGCTTCCGGAAGGGGTCAAAATTCAGCCGGAACCACGGGGTCAGTTTTCAGGCGGAGCCGACACTCAACTCGCCAGGGTGATGCGCCGGACGCAGCTGCCGGTCGCCCCCAGCATGAAGAAGCATTGGGGCGGGCGTGGTGCTCGCCAGTCTCTACCTGTTGTTGATCTGCGCTGTCGCCGTGGTCGGTGCTGCCCACCCTGACCCCGCGCGAAGGGCTGACGCTCAGAAGGTTTTGAGCGGCTGTTGAAGTGGCACCGTAGGTAGCGGGTTGAGCAGAGCGCCGGGCGGGTGGCGCTCGGCGCTCTGCTCAACGGAGCGCGCGGGCTGGACTACGGGGCGCGCCTCGAGGTAGGCACCTCGGAGGGGCTAGCACCTCCATCGACCAGGCATTATCGGCTGGGGCGTTAGGCGGTGCCCTGATCGATTTGCACGATCGCTGCCTCGTCGACGGCGAGGGCGGCGTAGCTGACGGCGGTTAGTTCCACCGACAGGTCCCACAGCAGCCGCGCGGCGGTGACATCACGAGAGTCGTAGCTGGATTGGTCAAGGCCGGCTGGACCGCGTGTGTGCCACATGCGAGTCGGACCCACATAGCCCCCGGAGCGCACGTCGCCGCTGGCGGCGTGCAGGGTTGGGCGCGCCCCGTCCTCCGGTGGCTGCGCCACGATTGCCGCGAGCAGTCGTAGCCACGCAGTCATCCCGAGGCGATGTCCCGAGAGCCTAGATGCTTTGTGGAGCAGTTGTGTTGCCGACCAGCCGGGGTGGCAGGCGATGCTACGCGCAGCAGAACCAGCGACAGTTAGACGTCGGTGGAGTTCGTACGCATAGATGAGGTTCGCTAGCTTGCTTGCGGCATAGGCACGGTGCGGCCTGTATTTGATTGGGTTCGGCCAATCTAGCGGGTCGAGTCGCGCCGCGTGGTGAGCGATGCTGCTGACGCTCACGATCCTCCCTGCTGGTGCGGCGAGTAGTCTGTCCAACAGCAGTCCAGTGAAGGCGAAGTGGCCCAGGTAGTTGACGCCGAAGTGGGTTTCGAATCCATCCAGCGTGGCCCATTGGGGTACGCCCATCACTGCCGCGTTGTTGACGAGTATGTCTAGCCGTGGATAGGTGTGGGCAATCTGTTCGGCGGCGCTTCTGACTGATCGTAGGCTTCCGAGGTCTAGTGCGACCTCGTCGATGACGGCGCCCGGTAGTTCGTTGCGGATGGCGTCTGCGGCCTGGCGCATGCGGCCTGGATGTCGGCAGGCCAGGACTACCGTCGCGCCCATCGCTGCTAGTTGGCGGGCGGTCTGGTAGCCCAGTCCCGTGTTTGCTCCGGTCACTACGGCGATCTTTCCTTGAAGGTTCGCCGGTGCCCGTGTGACGTCGCCGGCTGCCGGGCGGGCAGCCCGGGGCGCTGGCCCCGGGACCGCCCGCCCGTCGCCGACTGTTCGGGGTCGTTGCTGCCCGTTCAGGACGGCTGTTGGGTCGGTCACCAGTCACCGACCGCCTGGGCGCCGTAGTACCTGCCGAGGTTGACCGAGATCCAGACGTTGAAACGGGTTCCGTCCTTGACGTTGGTTGCCAAGTTCCTCCACTGTCCGGGAGGCACGTAGGTCCAGCCGTTCGCGCACGTTGCCCGGCCTGAGAAGACAACGCATGCGTGGAACGGAGCGCCGTCGGAGCGTCCATTGCCAGTATTTTTCACCTGGATGTCGCGGCACTGGGTGGTGGTGCGGTACGTGCCTCCGTACGGGGCCGAGGCGACTTCGACGCCGTCGAACGCCATGAAGGGATCGGACAGGCCGAACCTGGCGCTGTAGGGCGCGCTGCGGCATCCGCTGGCCGCTTGCGCGGCTGCCGCCGACACCGTGAGCGTGGCTGCCATGGCGATCAGGCCGACTGCCGCGGCAATGCCACGTCGGATCTTGTTGCGTGTGGGCCGGCGGTCGTTGTCGGACCTCGGCTGGATTACTGCTGTCATTGCTCCTCCTGGGCAGAAAGCGGACAAACGACAGCGGCCGTGGAGGGAGCGGCGCGCTGGTGGTCGGGTTCGGCGGCGGTCGCCGCTGAACCCGAGTGGGGGCATAGGGAGCCGGCCGCGGCAGGGAGCGCGGCTGCGGCGGGATCCGGATAGAGGGCGGGTCGGAGTGTCGAGGTGCTGTAGTAGCGCCCCCAGCTCGGATCCTGTGGGGTCATCGGGTAGCTGTTAAGCCAGGTCCAATCGCCAACCACGACGCGTCCGGCGGCCTCTTCGCGGCGCACGAACCGGGTGAAGTGCTCGCTCTCGCGGTGATGGTCGGTGATCGTGACGCTGGCGCGGTCATAGCTGTAGAGGACCGCTTCCTGGAGTACGAGCAACGCCTTGTCATGACGTAGCCGGTCGTCGTCGGCGAGCTGCAGGCCATCGATGACGGCGGGGATCTGGTGGTACCTCTCGGCGTCAGCGAGGTTGCGGGCTGCGATCTCCGAGGACATGAAGACGCCGGAGAACGGGGCGGGGTACTGCACGCCGCCGATGGAGAGCAGCATGTGGCTGATGACGGGCACCGCCGGCCACCTCAGCCCGAGTTCACCGATCCATCGGTGCTGCGGGTGGTGGATCGGGACTTCGCGGATCGCGGCCTGGTCGACGGGGAGCGCGTGCAGCCGGCCGGTGTCGGTGGCGATGATCCAGGGCAGAACGTCGAACGGGCCGCGCTCGGGCGGACCGGCCCAGCCCAGGGCGGTCGCCAGTCGCGTAAGGTTGAGGTTCGCGGGGTCGCCGAGGATCGTGCCACTGTTAGGCCAAGCGGCGTACTGGACGAGCTGCGGGTTGATGATCCGGACCAGCGCGGGGCCTTCTTGCGGTACGGGCGGGAGGACGGTCATGACGGACCGGACACGTCCGCCATTTGTCGCTCGATGTAGGTGGTTGGTCAACGCTTGGCGCACGGCGTTGGCATCGCTGGCGTGCCGACAGTCGTGAACTTGCAGGCTCTGCCAGCGCAGCCGGCCAATGCAGCGGGCGGAGTTGCGCCATGCCACTCGGGCGCCGTAGGTCAGTTCTTGCGTGGTGTGTCGCCAGGTGCCGGTCGCGGTGATCTCGGCGCGGACGTCGCGCCACCGGCGGGTGAGTCCGGGCTGCCCGGTCTCGTGGTGCAGCAAGCGCAGGAATTCGTACGCCTCAGTGAGCAGGTCACTCTGCGGGGACGCGTCTGGGCTCGTCGTGGTGTTCATGTGTCGGCTCCGGCGGAGGTGTCGCCGTCGCGCCGAGGGCAGTGCCTGAACACGGGTTCATGGCGGGTGCCAGCTAGGTAGGAGGTGCCCTGCGTGTAGCCGGTGCCGGGTTGACCCGGGCCGAGCATCCGCACGGCGAGGCGGTAGTGCGTCTGGCGCCACTGTCGTAGGGCGGCGGCGAAGTTGCGCATGGCGGCAGCCATCACCGGTGACTCGGCCGCATACCCGCCCCTTTGAGCGAGGACGTCGAGGGCGTCGTCGAGGCTCAGGTGGCCGCCCTCGATTTCGGATCGCACCTCGGGCACCGACAGGTAGGCCGGCGAGTTGAGTCGCTCGGGATCGGGAAGGCGGCACAGAGACTCCAGCATCTTGTATGAGCGCGATTGGATGGCGCTCGCGCCTTCGGTGTAGCGCCGGAACCGGTGGAACGCCTCGGGTTGCAGGGTCGCCATCAGCGACCACAGTGGGGCGCTCTCCCGCAGCAGAGCCGCCGCGGCGGACAGGCGGGCTGCGGCCAGTTGCATGCGGCCGTCCTGAACGTTGGCGATGGCGGCCCGCAGGTCCGCCGCGAGGAGCGCGAAGGATGCCTCGAAGCCTTGCAGGACCCGGATGAACATCCACTCGTCATGGATGATCCAGACCGGCAGCATGCTGACCTGCGTCGACCACCGTTCGTTGGTGCTGATGTCCCGGTCGACGGCCGCGATCACTTGGCGGGCGATGGTGGTGTGCTCGCCGCTGTCTACCGCGTTGGTCAGTCGCAGCCGGCGCAGGGCGGGCATCGCCGCGCGCAGCGCGTGGCGCAGGCGCTTGGCCACCAGTGGCGCGCCGGGGCGTAGTTGCGGCAGCGGTACCGGGGCGCCGCTGATGGCTTGGAGTTCGAAGGCCATCAGGTCGGTCAAGAGGTGGACGTGCAGCCGATCGCGGCGGGTCAATAACCGCAGCTCGTCCGCCGGCGGTTCGTCGGCGCCGATGATCGGCAGCAGGTTCAATGCCAGGTACGTCCGGTAGTCGTATCGGCGGTCGACCTTGTCGAGCGCGGTGTCCAGGAACGCGGACAGTTGAGCTCGGCGCGCGCCGCGGACCTCGGGCAGCCGCTCGCGGGCGGCAGTCAGCAGCCGGGTCCACTCCTCGGGTACAAAGGTTTTGCCGTGGTACTGGTAGGCGTTCACCACGGTCGTGAAGGGGAACCGGGCGGTGGATGGTCGCCGTTGTTCCAGCCACAGACGCAGCGGCTCAGGCCGGCTCATCGTGGTGCTCCGGTCTGCTGCCGACTGCGGGACCTCGTTCGGTAGGACTCGATTGCCGCGCAGAGGGCATCGATGTCGTCGAGGGTGGTGTAGGCGTGCATAGCCAAGCGGACGACGCCGGTGCGAGGTGCGACGGTGATGTCGCGGTGCGCCAACCACGCCGTCATCGCCTCGGCGTGCGGCTCCACGACGGCCAGGTGAGCGCCCTGCTCGTCCGCCGTGCTGGCTAGGCGAACCGTCTCTCCCTGCCCAGCCAGGCGGACAGCAGCGACAGCGATCAGACGTTGTGTGTGCTGGCGGACCGCGACGAGGTCGAGTCGGTTGATCATGTCGAGACCGGCGACGGCGGCGTAGGTCGCGGCGGCCGAGGGTGTGCCCGTCTCGAAGCGACGGGCGTGCGGTGGAAAGTCCAACGTCAGCGGGTCGAATGCCTGCGGAGCGATTCGACCGAACCTGCCGGTCAGTGTCGGCGCCGGCCCCAAGGGGTCGCGAACGTACATGAGGGCTAAGCCGGGCAGGCCGAGCAAGTATTTGCCCGTGCCGGCAACGAGGTAGTCGCAGCCCAACTCGTTGACGTCTACCGGCATGACGCCGACGGCCTGATAGGCGTCGACGAACAGCGCGGCGCCGACGGCATGTGCCGCCTCGGCGATGCGAGTCACGTCAAGGCGGGTTGCGTCACGGTAGGTCACGGCAGGCACCGACACCAGCGCCGTTCGGGCCGTGATGGCCGCGAGGTAATCGCTCGTGGCGGCTTGGCCGGTGGCACTACCGCACCAACGGACCTTCGCCCCGCGGGCCTGCTGGGCCAGCCACACGTGAGCGACGCCCGGGTACTCCGCAGTCGTGGTAACCAGCGCGCGGCGACGACGCCATCGCATTCCCGCGCTGGCTTGATACGCGGCGATGCTGGCGTTGGGTACGACGGCGACCTGATCGATGTCGGCGCCAATCAGTGTGGCGAAAGCCCGCCGGGCCTGCCACAGCTGCTCCTCGCATACGGTCCAGAACCCTGGCCGGCCGAGGTCGTCGCGCATCTGGTTCAGGGATTGATCCATGCCGGTGCTGAGCGGTGCGACGCTGCACGCCGCCAGATGCACGTTGTGCGCTAACGTCGGGAAACGCTGCCGCAACTCGACGAGCGGGTTGGCAGGGAGGGCGCTCATTAGCCCACCTGCCTGCTGGCGCGGCCACGAGGGCTGGCCTCAGTCAGATCCGAACGCGCCTCCCACAGCGTGGGGAACCGGCGGTGGGAGATCAGCCGCATCAGGCTGTCGACGGGCGTGTCTCGGGTACCGAGAACGCCGTGACCGATGATCCGCGTGGCGACGCTGTAGTGCTCGGTGCGCCACAGCGCAATCCGCTCGTCCAACTCCACCAGCGCTTCCGCCACCCGGTACAGCGGATCCGACGGCTGACCCTGATACAGGTCGAGCGGCGTGAGCCCCCGGGAGGACAGGACGCGACTAAAGGCGATGTCCAACTCCGTCGTCGCCGACCGGACCAGACGCCATCCGGGTGACTCGAAGCCCGAACCAGTGCCCAGGGCGCTCCGGATCACCGCGAAGTGCGCGGGATGAAGGTGCCGCAGCATCTGCAGCTGCTCGGTGATCAGGTGCAAGCCGAGCGCAGCGCGGCGCAGCAGGAGTTCAGCCGCGCCGGGCTGATCCACCGCCAGGTGGTCAAGGGACCGGGCAAGCTGCGACTGCGTGAGCTTGAGCAGCAACTCGCTGCTCTGATGCACGACCTGAAACAGCAGCTCGTCGGGGTGCACCCACTCGCGAGGGCCGCGTTGCAGGGCGAGCAGGTCATCGGTGCGCATGTAGCGGGCGTAGTCGGTCGTCCCGGTACCGGGGAGCACGGCCGGCAAAGGTGTCGTGGCCACAGTCGGTCCTCCGAAACAGTGATCGGGTGAACGGCAACAGGTCGACGAGCAGCGCGCAGAGGCGCTTCGGGCGGCGGGAGCTCAGCCGTGTAGGCCGGACAGGGCGGCACTCGCGACCCGTGTCAGGCGATCCACCAGATCGCCTGGCATGGCGGCGCCGGGACGCAGCGGGGCAGCGCCGAGGGTCAGGTACAGGTTGTTGTCGTAGACCACGACGTGTGTGCCGGTCAGCTCATCGGTGTAGCTGTAGGCGCCAGCACCCAGACCAGCGATGTCGCTCATCGGGCCGCTGTCCTGTTGGACGCCGCGCAGTCCCTCGTACATGATGTGGCCCGAGGCCGGGCCGCCGACCGTAGCCAGCAGCGTCACCACGGCCCCTCCGGGCGACTTTCCAAGGGCCATTGCGCACGTCATGTTGGCGGTAGCGCCAACCTGCCGTACCTCGTCCTGCTGGTAACCGGGCTCGCCGAAGACTTCCCGCAGCGGCGCAGGGTCCAGCACCTCACAGGCCTTATCGATTCGACGGTAAATCACTCCACCCGCCGCCGAAGAAGCCGACAAGCCAGCACCCGCGGTGGTGGACGGGCTGCCGGGGACGGAGGTCGTTGCCGGCGTCGGCTCGGATTGGGCGCAGGCACCAAGAGTGAGCATCGTCATCGTCGCCAGCCAGATTCCGGCAAGACGGCGGAGTTGGCGTCGTCGAGAGCGACGGCTCGTCGCTTGCGAGAGGGCTAAGTTCCAACGCAGATCCATAATGCGCAGCGCACCTATCCGGGGGGTGCAGGAATAGCCAGTTCGCACAGTTGCGCGAACGGTTGACGATGGCCCCTCCCCCCGTTTCGGGGACCATGCCAAGCACGTCAAATTCAGCACGCGATGGGGGCCGTGTCCACATATGCGGCCACCCCTAGCCGATTCTCAACGCAGCCGTCAGCTCCGACAACACCGCCTTGTGCTGCGGAAATGGGTCGCAAACGCGATCGGCTACATCAACAGGATCTAGTTCGATCCGCCTCGCTCCGCTAGCGTTCCGAATCGGCTAGAACACAGCCGAACAAACGCGCCCATCTTCCACACGGGCGCCATCAACGGGGGAGCATTCTGTGAGACACCAACAGGTCCGCAACGTTCAACGCTTCGCTTTCGTCCTGGCCGGACTACTCGCCGGAGGCGTCGCACTGGCTGCGCCTGCCTCGGCGGAGCCCACCCCGGCCAGCACCACCTCCGCAGTGGCCCCAGCCAGGCCGAAGCCGGACCGGTCCAATGCCGATACCGAGCCGCCGCCACCTGACCCCACCGCGAGCCAGGAGCCCAGGCCGACCGAGCCACCGCCTGATCGGGAGCCAACCACTCCCCCGCCCGACCCTGAGCCCACCACACCACCCCCCGGGCCCGAGCCGAGCAAGCCGCCAACGAAGTCGCCGCCGGCACCAAAACCGACCCGCAGCTCTCCTGCGTCATCGACGGGCCCGACCGACGGCGAAGACTCGACGGCGCGGTATGACAAACCGGGGAGAGACACGAACTCCGCTGACGGGCCATCTGGTCCGTCGCTGCCCGTTACGGGCTCGGCCGTTGCCCCGATCGTAGGAATCGGGGCAACGGCCCTGGTCGCCGGCATCGGTTTGGTCGCAGCCGGTCGTCGCCGACGAACCGACTGACCGCCGGGAACACCGAACTTCCGTATCCGAGCGTCCACGCGATTCAGGAGGGTAACCAGTGACAGAGCAGCACCCGGACCAGGCGATCTGGCCGACAGCACAGGATGACGTGCCGGCTGACGCGCCTGGCCGGGCGCCAGCCCTGACACCGACATCTCCTCCACCAGGAGCCGATAGCATTGGTGGCGTCGCCGCAGCAAGCGCACGCTCGCACACGTCAGCAAACGCGACACTCGAGTCCGAAACCAGGCGAAGGTTGCGACGACCGGTACTCGTTGTAGCCGCCGCCCTCGCGGTTCTCGGAGCTGTTGTCATCACTCTGGGTCGCGGGCTATGGACCGGTTCACCGCAGCCGCAGACTCCGGCCACAGCTCATCCTGAGCATCCGGCAACCCGTGGTGATCTCTTTACTCAGCGCCAAGCCGTCGTGAATAAGGGCCGGTTCCCGTCACCGGTGGTTGCTGAGTTCGCGGCCCCCTGGCTGGGCGACGTGAGCGATTGCATCGCCGACACCAGCACCGGCGGCCCTCAGGCCGGCACCGGAGAGCAGAGCCGCACCCGTTGCGCTGCCGGCATCGTCACCACCTACTGGATCTCCTACCGCACGATCGCCGACCGAGACGCCGCGCAGGCGAGATACGCCGCCCAGGCCGCCAACGCCCCACAACTCACTCCCGGCGCCACCCCACCCACTACCCGCAGCACCAGCTCGCACGACGCCTACTACATCGAGTACGCATACAAGGTTCCTTCCGGCCCGCAAGCCGGACACAGCATCGCAGCAATCTGGTGGAGCGATGCCAACAAGCCAATCGCCGGAGTCTTCCTGGCCTACTGGACTGAGGGCCTCGGTTCAACATGGACCCCGCTGCGCGACCTCTGGAGCCGGGCCATCTGAGCGTCAGGACGGTGCCGCGGTCCGGTGCGCAAGCGGCCACCGCCCAGCCGCGATCTCCGCCAGCGCTCGATGCAACCCACCGACCGGCACAACCGCCTCCGCTGCCGCACCCGGCACAGGCAGTAGCACCTGAAGGCAGCTTTGGCAGAGAGATCCTTCACCCCAGACCGCAGAGGCCCGGCGACTATAAGGCCCCCGGGAATGCTCTAGCCGGCCCCGAACGACAGCAAGCACCGTCGCAGGTACACCCACCATCGCAAGCAAGCTCATAACAAAGCCGGCTGCCGCCCTCTCGTCCGCAGAGCCCGCTGTGGCGCCGAAGGCGAGGAAGAACAGCAGGACCGCACACACCGCGGACACCGCCCACGGCAGCCGAGACGACCTCGGCTGCGCAGGCGGTCGAACCTGATGCCCCAACGTGCTCGCCGACACCGTGACGCTGCGCCCAACCGCTACGAAGCCGCGGGCGCCATACGTGGTGCGGGTCCGCGCCACTCGTATCCCAGCCGCGTAGATGGCAGGTAACGGTCGCCGGCTGTTGAGCTGCCCGCAGTTGGGGCATCCCGAACCATGACTCATGAAGGCGATTATGACCGAAGCCACCGACACCTGGCCTAGCTCATCGCGTCGACGAGGGACGGGAGAGCGCCAAGCCTCAAATCCCCGCCGGTCGCGGCTCCCTCGTCACCACGTCATCGACCGGACAGCTTCGGTCCCACGGAGGCACCTCGACCAATACCGGTACCTGGCTGGTCACACCGGCACTTCCGGCGATCAGACGTCAGCGCGTAGCGACGGCTCCGTGCATCGGCGACCGAGTCGGTGCAGTGGCGTAGGGGTCAGGCCCACTCAACTCTGGACGCCAATCGCTGAGCGGCACCAGTCCGGGTGCCATAATGGTGAAGTCACCAAACAGGGCGCCGAGCTGCGCGTCCGTTCGGAGTGTAATTTCGGTGGCCGCCTGCGCTTTGAACACACTCTTTGCCGTGGAGACGGTTGTCTCGTCATAGGCGTCGGTCACGTCTGCGGCGCTCAGGTGCGAAATGACCATCGCGCTTCCGGGAGCAAGCTGGTCTCGGATGGGTGCGATAACGGCATCTATCCGATTGTCGGGCACTTGCTGGAGCACCGCGCAGTAGAGCACTGCGACTGGCCTGTTCAGGTCAATCACCGTTGCCAGGTCACTGTCGGTGAGGGTGTCCAGTAGAAGCTCAGGCTGGGTGAAGTCGCCTTCCAGCGCGCGGTGCGGGCCGCCCATCAGGATTTCATTGGATGCGACGACCGCGACGGGGTCGATGTCGACGTAGAGCACCCGGCTGTCTGGAGCGATTGCTTGCGCGACCTCGTGAACGTTACCTTGAGTAGGAATGCCCGAGCCTAGGTCGAGGAATTGCCGGATGCCGGTCTCGGCCAGCACATGTACGGCTCGGCGCAGGAACAGGCGATTCGACCAGGCAATATCCCGAGCCTCTGGGACGGCCTGCAGGAGCTGATGCGCGGCCGCCCGATCAGCGGGAAAGTTCCTCTCACCACCGAGAAGGTAGTCGTAGATACGGGCGACGGTGGCGCGACCGAAGTCGACGCTGCCGGCAGCTGTCCGCTGGTCAGTCAAGATTTCTCCTACTTTCGATTCGCGGGCACTGCCGCCGCGCTATTGGAATCCCTTGCCAGCAGCTCGTCGAGCGCGTCGGACACTAAGGCCAGCCGCTGCGCATCGGCCTCAATATCCGGATGTGAAACAAGCGATTCCTGCGGCTCCAGACCGGGCTCATCCTGCAGTTCCGGTCCGGCTTTTGCCGGTGAATTGAGCCTCCGCATGGCGGCTAGAATTGCCGCCGCCTCGCCAGCCGCAGCAGCCCGGTCGAAGCTGTAGCCGGCGCCTGCCGCACTTCGCTTCGCCTCAGCAATGACTCCTGCGTCCAGCGGGCCGAGCGCTTGTAGGCCGTCGGCAATCTCTACGCATCGCCGATATAAGTGCTGCCCGGCGCTCAGCAGTACACCTTTGGCCCGCTCGGGTCTACGAGGAGGGTCAAGCGCGATAGTAGGCGTTGCCTGGAAGAGGACGTACCACAGTGGATGTAGTCGCCGATACAGGCGACGTCGTCGGGGCAGCGCTCGCACCGCATCAGCGAATTTCCATGCGGATGAAAATACGAGACTGATGCACACTAGCGGCAACGCTAACGTGATTAGCGCCTGCGACACGATCGGTTCAGACCACGGGGGATCGATGCCTCGCAGCTTCAAGGCAATGAAGAGACCTTTGTGCACTACGTATCCGGCACCGAAAGTGGCGCCAATCGCGAGCAGCCTCATACTCACACGCAGCCGTCGCTCGGCGAACTTCGCGTAGCGGATCGACATTCGCAAAATGTCGCCAATTGCCACAGCTAGGCAAATCAAATAACCCAGCATATAAACGCCGATTTCCGGCAGTTCCGCATACCTCTCCGCGAAATGCAGAGGTTCGGATACAGGGACGTCGGCCGCCGCAAACATGGCTACCATCAGACAAAGTACGGCGGTAAGCAGCACCAACCGGACCCGGAGCCGGCGCGGAGCCTTCTCCGGGTCACCGAGGTATAGAAACAAGATCTGCACCGCAGCAGCCACTACCAGAACGGAGCCGTTCTCCAGGATCTTCGTGACGTTCGGTATACCGGTGGCTTGATCGACTGCGGCATACACCGGCGCCCAGCCCACGATGACGGCCACTGCGCAGCCAAGGCAGATTGCCACGCTCGCCTGAATTTTGGGATCATCAGGGTCTCGCCTCAGCGCTCCGAGCTTGATCAGAAACGCCGCCATAGCGAGCACCGCTGTGACTATATGACCGATCGCCACCAGCATGTTGGGCCCCGTTTAGTCCGTCAAAGCCGCAGCGATGCGATACACCACTGCGGCGGCGTCTTCGTGAAGGCCAGCGACGTTGACAACATCCCCTAGGCCATCCAACCGCGCCCCGAGGTATGTCGCGACCACCTCAGCGTCTCGCTCCTGCTGCTGGTCATAGGTCCTTGGCGATCGAGCCATGACAGAGTCGACGCCCTCGACGCTGAACACTTCAGCCATGACCCCGCCGGCCCCGTCTATTACAGGACTGCCTATGTGATCCAGTGCCATATGCATGAGCTCGTGCAGGAGGGTCTGCACCTCCAAGACCATGGACGTCGCCCT
Source organism: Micromonospora sp. WMMD1155 (assembly GCF_029581275.1). Taxonomy (NCBI): domain Bacteria; kingdom Bacillati; phylum Actinomycetota; class Actinomycetes; order Micromonosporales; family Micromonosporaceae; genus Micromonospora; species Micromonospora sp. WMMD1155. The sequence continues at coordinate 5,061,293 of NZ_CP120742.1, read as the reverse complement.
GCTGTAGAGGACGTAGTCCGTTTCGGGCGTCGCCACCCACAGGCCGCACGGCAGGGTCGAGGTCTGAGATGTCATCGCGACCAGCTGGATCGGCCGGTCTCGTGCAGCCTCCAGTGCCGCGATCAAGGACTGGACCGTCAACGGCACGGGCAGCTCAACCGCCACCCGACGGAGCAACCACTCAGCCCGGCGCTCTTGCCGCCGCCACATACCTTCACCTCCTGAGGCGGGCACGCCGAGGCACACCGCGCGCCGAGCAGCGCCCCGGCCCCACTAAGTGGCCGCTCAGTGACTACGCTCAAGAGCCGACCACAATAGTGGCGAGACGCTAAGGGGGCAGCATAGCCACCAACACGCTCCGGAGGCACCCCCTCTACCGCTTGCAGCCATGGAACTTCCACAAACCAGTGTCCTGAAGCATCGCCAAACGGGGCGAATCGCACCTCGCCCGCCCCGCTGAGATGAGGGCGCGTCCACGGAGAGGCCTACTCCTTGAACGTAACGATCGACCTGCCCCAGCGCCCCAACCTCACCGACAGAGTGGCGCGCGTAGCGACAGAGTTGTTCGCTCCGACCGTTCTCACGGGTGCTATGCCGATCGTCATCGGGATCCAAAGTGCAGCCACCGCTCGCCTCGGACTCGCCTGGGGCCTGATGGCTGCGCTGTTCTGCTCGGTCTTTCCGAGGTGCGTCGTCTGGCTCGGTGTCCGTCGGGGTCAGCTCACCGACCGGCACGTCGGGCTCAGAGAGCAGCGCCGAGCACCAATGGTGTGGGGTTTGTTGTCGGTCCTGGGCGGACTTGCGGTATTGATTGGCTTCGGCGCGCCCCGTCCGTTGACGGCCTTGGTCGTCGCGACGTTCGCCATCGGACTGACCTTGACCGCGGTCAACCTTGTCTGGAAGATCAGCGTGCACGCAGCAGTCGCCGCTGGTTCGGCCGCCGTGCTGGTGAGCGTGTTTGGTCCACCGCTGCTGCTTCTCGCTGTCCCGGTTGTTGCCCTTATCGGCTGGTCCCGCATCCGGCTGCGCGACCACACGCCTGCTCAGGTGTTGGCTGGCACCGGCGCGGGCCTGGTCATCTCGATGCCGATATTCCTGGTGCTGGCTTGACCGACGGCGCGTCCACGCCGACCAGGAGCGTTGCCGTTTAGTTCAGGCGTGTCAGGTGGAACCGGGTCGACCGCCGCGACGCGGCGGGGGGTTCCGCCGCGCCTCCAAAGCGGCAACCTGCTCAACAATCGCCCGCAAGGTAGCCCTTGGCATGCCGGGAGGTAGGTTTCGCGCCAGGACTGTGATCTGAGCGAGGTCAGGGTCCGCCTCGGGAGCCGAAGCATGGTCCGCAGGCTCGGCCGAGTCGAAAAAGTAACTCGGACTAACACCCCAGAAGTCAGCCAGACGCTGGATGTTCTTCATGGTGGGGTTGTCCCGCTCGCCGCTCAAAAGATAGTTCAAATAGGACACCGACAGGCCGGTGGCGGCGGAGACCTCCTCCGGCGTGAACTTCTTCTCCGTGTCCTTCTTCAGGCGTTCGTCGAACAGAGCTTGGAGTCGACCCGCGAACGTGGAGCCTCCAGACCCTGGCCCAGCCGAAGGGTGCGACCCTGGTCCACCCCCAGAGTCCGTCATGGTCACTCCCCAGCTCCTCGACGCGCCACTATCGTGGACAAAGTGAATTTTCGACCACAACAGTTGCGGAGCCGTACCGCCCGGTGCGAAGCTTGCCGGGCACGGCCACTGATGTGGCAGTGACACGGTATCGGACAACCATAGTGTTACAACAGGTGTCCGTTGTTTCGACACCTGGCGGAACCGGCGATGCCGGATCGGAGACGGGCAGCGCATCTAAAAGCGAGATCGGGGGGATGCGCGATGCGCGCCAGAGAGCCTGCGCCAGGCAGAAGTCCGCGGGGCGCATGCCTCCGCGGTTGCCGTCACGCGGCACCCCTGCGTCGAAGCGAGCTGGCGTCAGTGGCCTCGGAGCAGCAGACTTCGGGGCCACTGCCGATCCTGGCCGACGCTCCTGGCAGCGACTTGCAACAGCACCACACGTGGCACAGGGGGAGTCGCGCTCCTTCCCAGTACGTTGTCCCCGCAGACCGTCGCGCTGAGCGGCTTCACCTGAGCATTGGACGGCCGTCTTCACATCGCCGGCGACCGTCGCTGGGGCTCTGGTTACACACTGACTGTGATGCCAGGAGGCCCACATGATCTGGGCACGGGGCCGTATCGCACGTCGCCTGCGGAATGCCGGGCTGCCGCCTCCGCCCGCTCCATACACCGTCGATGCATGGTGCGAGGCTATCGCCCACGGCCGAGGCCGCCCGATCCACCTTCGCGGCGAACGCCTCGGCATGGACCTCCCCTCTGCGTTTCTCATCAAGCTCGAGCACGCAGACATCATCATTGTTGACTCGGCCCTACCGATGCTGCCTCGGACGCAAGGCATCCTGCACGAGCTGGCTCACCTTGTCCTCAACCACAGTGGCGACGCCCTGCATGCCGAGGTCGACCCAGCCGTTGAGGCTGAAGCGGAGCTGGCGGCGGACCTGCTCTTCCAGCGGCTGTCCAATGCTGCGACGGTCGCCTGCGGGGCAATGACCTCCAGCACCGCCAACTCGATCCGTAGCCAGCGGCGGTGGTGGCCAACGAGTTGGTGGACCGATCGCCAGATGGACTGGCAGGTCAACCAGCTGTGGATGACCCTACGAGCGGGCATGCCCGAGGCCGCAATCATTACCACCACTACTACTGAGAAGGTCCCGGTAGAAATTGGCGGCAGCCGCCAGCGATACCGGCGGGTCGTTGAAGTGCACGAGGCATTGCGGTTGCTGCGCCCGTGGTACTCGCGGCAGGTACACGACAGCGCGACCCAGCGTGCCCAGCGCTATCAACTGGATGCCACCAGCACGGCTGCGGTGGTTGAGGCGGCTCAGGTGGCAGTGGCGCTACGGCGCCATCAAACAGAGCCGCCCTCGGACGATGTTCCACGGTTACCTCAGCGACGGCTTGCCGCATACGACATTCGCGCGGAGGCCCGCCGCCTGGCGCTGGTGGGTCTTGCGCTACATGACTCCCCCCTCGTCGCTGCGGAACTCGCTCGCTGGAGCCCGGTGGCCTACGGCTCGCGGCCCGAGGAACCTGGGTCCACGGCCTTCGATAGTTTCCCGATCACCCCGCTGAACAGGGCTGTGACTCGAAACGGCTGGGCCGGCGCGGCGTAGACGGAGCGGCAGGACCTGCGCTCCAGCGGCGTCCAAACCTGACGGCTGCCAGAGGGCCGCGTGATCCCTGATCTGGGAGGGGAACATCTCGCCGCCGAAATGCGGGCCGCTTCCGAGGGCGCAACCGAGAGCAGCTAGTTCGCGTCGCTCGTCGTCGCTGACGATGCCCGGTGCGATGACTGCTAGGTCGAGATCGATCGCTAGGTCAACGGCCGCGCGGATTACCGACCGCGCGGGGCGCCAACCCGCGTCCAGCGCGTAGGCCGGGTGCACTCGGAGAAAGTGCCACGGTGCCGCGTTCAGCGATTCAATGCTCCGTGTGCTACTGCCGTAGTCCTCTAACAGCAGCCGGACACCCAAATGACGGAGTTGCTCCGAGGCATCGCCGGGAGGCAGATCCGCTGGCTGGCCTAGTGCGAGCACGAGCGAGGAGCCTGCCGGGCTGCCTTGCAGCGCCTCTCGCAACCCATCGACGAACCGGGGTGTCACGGCGCGGGCGGGGATCGGCACGACCAGCGCAGCGTGCGGGAGCGCGTTCCGCCACGTCGCGGCGGCGGCTATCGATCGGGTCAGCACGGTTCTCGCGAAACCCTCCAACGCGTCTTGGTCGTCAAGGAGTTGGTACGCATACCCGTCGGCGGCAAGCACGTCATAGCGCGAGTACAGCCAACGGGGCACGGACTGAACCATCGTGATGCTGCCGCCGGCCAGATCAACGATAGGTTCGAAGGAGATCGACATGCGTGCGCCTTCGAGCTCTCGTGCGAGCGGAACGCTCTGAATCGGGCCAGCCTGATACGTGACCAAACGGTCTTGGCCTTGCCGGATGGCCCACCACATCACCCGCTCCGCCGCGTCGAGAAGAGCGTTGGCTTCTTCGGGGGCGCCTGAGGTCATGCCTGCGCTCACCCGGACCGTCAGCAGCGAGCCTCCGATGTGGATGGGCCGGCGCAGGGTTGCCACGGCGTAGCACGCCCGCTGGTAGGCGCCCATATCTGTCGTAGCCCACATCACGAGTGCGAACTCCGCGTCGCCAACCCGGGCGACCTCCGACGCGTCTCTCGATGCGCGACTGAGCCGTGTCGCCAGCTCGTTCAGCAGGACGAGAGCGCTATCGCGACCAACCGCGTCAGCCAGGAACTCGTAGTTCTCTAGCCGGATTGCCACCACGTGACAGGTGTCGGCAGCCTTCTCAGCAACCCGGGTGAGCAGCGTCGCCCGGTTCGGCATGCCGGTGTCGCGGTCATGATGCGCCTCGTGCCTCATCAAGGCGTAGGCATGCGCGATGTCCAGGCTCGTCGACAGCGTCGCCGAAAACGCCCGCAGGGTCGAGCGCTCGCGAGCGGACAACCTGTCGCGAGGACCCCGGAGGTACAGTCTCAGCGTGCCTTGCAGGCCCGTCGTCTTGGCGCCAATCTCGTGCGCGATCGGCAGCGGGGGGCCGGCGGCGTACACAGGGACTTCTGCCGCCGGACCGTCGAACACCACCGCCGCGTCGCGATCGGCACGAACCAACCGCCCGCTGCCCGCAATCTCGATGTCCGCCGCCTGAGCACCGAAGAGCTTCACCGCCCCGGCAGCCGCGGTCCGGATCACGACATCGATGTCCCGGCTGGCCAAGGCATCGCTCAGCACAGCGAGGTGCTCCCACGCGCGCCGTTCCTCGCGGATCCGAAGGCGATGTGTCAGCACCAAGTGCAGGACTAGCATCGCGGCGGGCAAAGCTATCAATGCCCGCATATCGAGGCCGGTGAGAACCGAAACCACGCCTGCCGTGCCGACTTCAGCGAAGCCCACGATCAGTCGTGTACGCCACATGTAGCGCAGAACCGTCAGGACGGGACGTCCAGTAGCCAGCGTCGCTGCGGCCGTCGTGACTATTTCCTGTAGAGCTAGCACCGCGATCCCTGCGACAAGGAATCCAAGTACGTAGATTTGCCAACGGGAAGTTGCCAGCCCCGAGTCCTCGAATCTCGGTCGTATACCGAAGGCGTGCATAGTTACGGCGGCCAGCACAGCAGCTACGACATCCATGCTGGCGTTGTGAATAGCTTTATGGACGCCGGCGGAACGAGGGTATCGCGTGATCATTCGAGCCACCGTGACGCCTACAGCTGCGCAAAGAATCACCCACGGCACAGGCAAGACCGATGCGCACAACAGGCTCGCCGTCGGCGTCAGCGTGATTCGAAAAGGAATACGGGGCGGCACAGGCGCCGAAAAAATGGCACCGACAGCCATCACGGCCGCGCCCATTACTAGGTACACTAAGTAATACGGCGTCGGTTGACGTAGGTTTATCGTCGCCCACAGAACGCTTGAGAGCGCCGCCGCAAAGACTGTGATCGTCAGCAGTACCAGCGCTCGCTCGCGTCGTCGGGATGACATCAATCATTCCCCCGTATTCATCAACTCCAGCCCTCTCTGGAACAGATAGACCACATTAACAGGTCGAGCCCACCTTAGTCCCACTCAACGCCCTTGCGCATGGCTGAACCCCCTCTCTCACGGCTTTATAACGGGTTGGAACATATGACCGCCCTAGGCCATTATCAACTGCAAAGAGTCGTTTTCGTCACCTATCGCGCACTGGGACGCATCGACGTAACGAAAAGCAACGCTTGGAAACTCGGGAGTGAGCGTTGATGGCTCAGCGCTACCTTCCAGCCACAATCTGTTCGTCACCACTCCTGAATCCAACAGCCGCGTCACTCCGCGCCACAGCCGAACGACACAGAGGCATGGACGTGGGATCCAGGAGGGGATCGGTCCGCCGCTTGGGCAACGACCGGGGCGATGCGCGGGCCAGGTTGCCCGCGGTGGTTCGTGGGTGTGGCCGGCGGCGGGTCGGGGGACGGCCCGCCGCCGGCCACGTAGGTCGCCGCTCTGCTTGTTTGGCAGGGACGACCGGCTTAGGTGACTGGCGGTTGCGGGGGTTTGCGGGCGGTGGTGGAGGCGAATTGGTAGGCGCGCACGAGGACGCTCGGGTCGCCCATCAGCTCGCCAAATCGCTCCAGATCCTCGGGAGATAGGCCCTCGCTGAGGAGATAGTCGGCCAGCTGGGTCGCGTGCTCGGCGTAGAGCTGGCAGCCGGCGGTGCCGCCGGCCCACGTGTCGGCGAGCCATCGGGTGTGGACCCTCTCGAAGCCGTTGCCGAGCAGCAGTGAAGCGCTGCTGTGGCCCCAGTTCAGGTCGACGCCTTGGACGGTGAGACCGTCGAGGATGGTGCGGATGACGTGGTTGATGAACACGCTGTCGGCGTCGGTGGGCGCGTATACGGCAACCGGGGCGGTGACGATGTCGACGAGGGCGAGGTGTCCGCCGGGCCGGAGCGCGGTGATCAAGTTGTGGAGGAGCTGCTGGCGGTTCGGTAGGTGCGCCAGGACGCAGCGGGCGACGACGACGTGGAGGCTAGCTGTCTGAACCGGCAGCTGTTGGGTGCGCAGGTCCCGCTGGAAGACGTCAAGCACACCGGTGGGGTCGAGGGTCGGTAGGTCGGCGTCGACGGAGATGACCTTCCCGCTGCGGCCGACACGGTCACACAGGTGCCTCGCGGTCGAGCCGGTGCCGCCGCCCACGTCAAGGACGGTCTGCCCCGTCATGAGGTCTATGCGGGTCAATTCGGCGAGGATGATCGGGTCCACCATCTCCTGCAACGGGCCCATCTCACGGGGGCGTTGGTGCGGGACGGGTAGCACTTCGGGCGAATGAACGGCCACTGTTTACCTCCTCGTGGCGTGGGTCGTGGCATGTCAAACAGCTGGGACGGCGGGCCCAGGCCAGCTGGATCTCGGATGGGCTTGCGGCGATCGCGGCGGTGGCTTTGTTGATCGCGTGGTGGGGTTCCCAGTAGCGGTCAGGCGAGTGGGTGTGGGTGAGGTAGAGGCGGTAGAAGCCGACTTGCCACCCGATCGGTGCGCGGACGGCACCTTCGTAGGCGAGGACCTCGCCGGTGGTGGCGTGCAGGATCAGCAGATCGCGGCTGTCCTGATCGGCCGCCGTGATGCCAATGCCGCTGCGACCTGCACGATCGGTCACCCGCGAGTAGAAGGTAAATCCGCGGATGTGGTCGAGAGCAATGAGCGCGGTGGTGCGTCCGGCTTGTCGAGGGCTGTGCCAGCAAGCGAGCAGGGCAAGTCCTCGGAGCGCGGCCTGGGGGTCGGTGTGATCGGGAGAGCCCACAAGGAGGTCTCGGAAGCCGCTCTCGCTGTCGGCGAACGGATCACCGGGGCTGAGCCGGAGGTTGTCACCCGGCAGCCAGTAGTCCGAGGTGACCTCTACGGTCCCGCGTGGGTACGTCGTCGTGAGTGCCGCACCGGATCGGTCGTCGGCGTGCCACTGAACGACGTCTCGCAGAGCGGGGGGAAAGTCCGGCGAACTCCACTGGCGGTAGTGGACAACGTTGAACGTGCCCGCCGAGAGATCGCAGCTACTTTCGGATGGGCGGTTGATCAGGTCGCGGAGGCGAGTCGCCGGCGGGTGAGGGAACCACAATCGGGTCTGCCCTGCGATCTCCATGTCATTGGCCATCTCCTTCAGCTCGGCAGGAGTGGCGTTGCGGGGTGTTCCGCACTGCCCCGCGTGGTCACGGGTTGATCCGGCCGGTCGGGTGGCGCAGTCCGGCACCGGGCTGGTGGCCAGGAGCAGGACGCTGACCCCGACGGCGGCGCGGACGAGCGGCGCTGGGCGCCCGGAGGGCCGCTGGCAACGCGTGATCATGGCAGGGTGTCTTCCTTCTCCGGGGCCGCCGGTCTGTGCTGGGCGATGGATCGTTGGGCCCAGTGGGCGTACTCGCAGGGGGCGGGTTTGAGCTGGTGGTAGTCGGTGCGGCAGCCGTGGCAAAAGCCGTCGACGTCACGGTGGGCGGCCAGTACCGCGCGAGCAGCGTCGAGGAAATCGCGTGCCTGCCCGGGCGCGGCCAGACGGCGGACGTTGGGCCGGTCGCCGTGGGGGATGCTCATGGTGGGCTGTGCGGCAGAGGCGGAAGTGAGGGTTCCTTGTCGATCCACTCCGGGTCGGCGTTATGCAGGCGGGCCACGCTGGCGGGGCTGGCGCACATGGTGAAAAGGGTGTGGCCACCGCGGTTGCTGAAACCGACGGCGGTCCCATCGGGCAGCGCAAGCCCCCAGCCCACGATCGTCGGTCGGCCCTCGTCGTCGGGATAGTCGAGAAGCGCGAAGCGGCTCGGGGCCGACGTCATATCAAGGTCCTCAGTGTCCATGCGCGGCTCCTGACGGGGTGACGCCGAGCAGTTCGCCGAGGCGGCGACCAAAAGGCTCGACCGGGTAGGTGGTGACGGTGGTCAGTGCGACCTGCCCGTGATCGAGGACGACAACGTGGTCGGCGAGAGGCAGGGCGAACGTGAGATTCTGCTCGGCGATCACGACGCCGACACCCTGGGCGGCGATCGCGCTGATCGCGGTAGCGATCTGCCGCACGACGGCGGGCGCGAGGCCCTCGGACGGCTCGTCCAGGAGCAGCACGCGGGGGCGGGTCAGCAGGGCTCGCGCGAGCGCGAGCATCTGTTGTTCGCCGCCGGACAGGTGCGCGGCGTGGTGCTTGAGGCGTGCCCGCAGCGCGGGTAGAAGGGCGAGGACGTCTTCTCGGCTCCAGGGGTGGCCGGTGTCGCCGCCCCGACGGGATGCCGCCCGCGCGACGGTGAGGTGCTCGTCGACGGTCAAGTTGAACAACCGCCGGCCCTGCGGCACGAGGCTCAGCCGGGCCTGGGCGATCCGGTGCACGTCGGCGGGTAGCGGGCGTCCGCCGAGCGTGATGGTGGTGGGCCGCATCGGCGGTACGAGTCCGGCTAGGGCGTTGAGCACGGTGGTCTTGCCGGCGCCGTTGCGACCCAGCAGCGCCAGAATCTGCCCCTCTGATAGGTCAAGGTCGACGTCCTGTACTGCGGGCGCGCCCTGGTAGCCGGCCCGTAGTCCGCGAACACGCAGCAGCGGTCGCCGCCCGTTGCCGTCGGGTTTGGCTGCGGTCGGGGCTGGCGCGTCGCTGGCGGGGGTGGTGCTGAGGTAGGCGGCCTGGACGGCAGGATCAGCGCGGATCGCGTCCGGGGTGCCCGTGGCGACGTGGTGGCCGTGGTGCAGGACGGTGACGGTGTCCGCGACCTCCCAGACGAGCTCAAGGTGGTGATCGATCAGCAGAACCGTGACCTCCGGGGGAAGCGCCCGGATGGTCTGCACGAGCTGCGCGACGTCGCCAGGGTCGAGACCGGCCGACGGTTCGTCGAGCAGCAGCAGCCGCGGCGTGGTGGCGAGCGCGACCACCAGCTCCAGGTGCCGACGCACTCCGTACGGCAGGGTCCCGGCAGGCTGGTGGGCGTATTTGGCGAGTCCGGCCGTGTGAAGGACCGCGTGCGCGTGGTCGGTGAAAGCGCCGCATCGGATGCGACCGGACCGGGCGCTGGGCGGGGTGCGGCGGCCGATGGCCAGGGCGACGTTGGCGGCGGCGGAGAGCCGATCGAACACCGCCGGGTGTTGGAAGGTGCGGCCGATGCCCCGGCGGGCGCGGGCCGCCGGGCCGAGGCGGGTCACGTCATGACCATTGAGGAGGACCCGGCCGCTGGTCGGGCGCACGCTGCCGGCGATGATCCCGAACAGGGTGCTTTTGCCCGCTCCGTTGGCGCCGATGACGGCGTGCCGGGCCCCGGCGGGCAGGGTGAGGCTGACGTCGTGCAGGGCCTGCAGTCCGCCGTAGCGGCGGCCCACCGCGTCAAGGCGCAGGATTGTCACGACCACCACCGCCGGGAACCTGCCAGGACAGCGATCAGCGGTGGGGGTGCCGCGGTCTTGGGTCGCGGAAGGCGGGTTTTGCGGCCTCCGCTGAATTCGAAGGACGACCCGGTCGGGTAAGGACATTGCTGTGTCTTCGGGTGAATGCTCACGACGGTGTCCCTCCGATGGGTGTGGGGCGCAGGCGTGTGGCGAGGTACCCGGCGATTGGGCGGCCGTAGGCGACGGCGAGGAACAAGGCGCCGAGCAGGGCGGGGGCGTGGCCGCCGGTGGCGCCGCCGATCAGGTCGCGGGCGGCGACCACGGCGATCGCCCCTGCGACGGCGCCGGTCATGGTGCCGGTGCCGATCGCGGCGGCCAGGAGTGCGACGGCGGCGATCTCGAAGCCCAGGTCGGCGGGCGATACGTACCGGTTGACCGCGACGAGGAGCGCCCCGCCGGCTCCCGCGAGCGCGCCGGCCGCGGTGTACCCGGCGGCGAGCTCGACGGTGACGTGGTGGCCGAGGGCGGCCATGCGGGTTTCGTGGTCGGCGCAGCCGCGCAGGATCAGGGCGAGGCGGGAGCGCATCAGCACCGCCACGGCCGCGGCGAGCAGGCTGAAGCAGCCCAGCGTGTACCAGTAGACGTATCCGGCGCCGGTCAGCGGCGCGGTGCCGGGCCAGACGGTGACCGGTGGGGTGTGTATGCCTTCGTCGCCGCCGGTGACGGTGCTCCACTGCCCGGCGGTGGTCGCGGCGAGGCTCTGCACCGCGAAGGTCACCATCAAGAATGCGGTAGCGCGGGCCCGCAGCACCAGCGGAGCCGTCGCGGCAGCCGTGATCGCCCCCGCTACCGCTGCGGCGGCGAGCTGCACGGGCCCGAGGGTGAGGCCCGCCTCAGCGAGCAGTGCCGCGGTGTAGGCGCCGACCCCGAGGTAGGCGGCCTGGCCGAACGACGGCAGGCCGGCAACACCGACGAGGAGTTGGGTGCTCATTGCCAGCACCGCGAGGACCAGCGCCGTGCTGGCCAGAGACACGGTGTACGCGTCGGTCAGAGCGGGCAGCAGCAGCGCACCGAGGCCGACGCACACGGCGAGACCTGCCCGGACCCAGGGTCGCCGGCGGTCGGCGGCCGGCGGTGTCGTCTGATGTGCCGGCGCCGTAGCGCTGGCGGCAGCGGTGTCGGTGGTCATGCTTGCCTCACGACGGTCGGTGCCGCGACCTGGCCGCGAATCACGAGGACGGCGAACAGCGCACCGAACAGGGCGAACGGGGCCAGGGCAGGCGCGGCGAGCACGCCGAGGGTTTGCACCTGACCAACCAGCAGCGCCGCCGCGAGAGTCGCGGGGATCGAGCCAGCGCCGCCCAGGACGACGACGATCAGCGACAACACCAGCACGCTGGTGTCGACCCCGGGGGCGGGGCCGAGCAGGGGCGCACCAAGCACCCCGGCGATGACAGCGAGCGCACCGCCGACGGCGAGGGCGCCCACCCGCACCCGGCCTGTTTGGATACCGGTGGCGGCTGCCATCCCCGGGTCGGAGACGGTGGCCCGCAGCATTAGACCCGCCGTGGTGCGCCGGACCGCCCAGTGCAGGGTGACTGCCGCCGCGGCGGCGACGGCGATGAACACGAGCCGGTAGACCGGGTAGCCGCGTCCGAGGATGTCGACGCGGCCGGCGAGGACCATCGGCGGGTCGGCGGGCAGCGACGTCGCACCGAATACGCTGGTGAACCCGTCTGCGGCGAGGAACGCGATGCCGAGCGTGGCGAGGGCTTGGTCGAGGTGTCCCCGCCCGGCCAGCGGGCGTAGCGCCGCAGCCAAGGCAGCACCGCCGACGGCACCTGCTGCTATGCCGGCGGCGAGGGCGACGAGGAGGCCGAGCATGCTGCCGTCGGTGAGCAGGTAGGCGAGGTAGGCGCCGAGGAGGTAGAGCGTGCCGTGGGCCATGTTGAGTACGTCCATTACGCCGAAGACCAGCGCCAGGCCGGCGGCCACGACGAACAGCAGCAGCCCGAAGGCCACTCCGTCCAGCGCGGTCACCGCGTACGTTGCTACCTGCCCCACGGCACGCCCCCCTTTCTCCTCACGTGGTCTGGCTCAGTCCTCGGCCCGGCGGCCGACGCTGGTGACCATCGGGTACGACCACGCGAGGGTTCCCGGGTCGTCCATTCCGTCGCGCAGCGTCCGTAGCTGCTCGACGCTCACCCCGCGCGCGAGCAACGCGGACTCCATCTGGCGGCTGTTGCTGGCGTGCAGCAGGCAGCCGGCTTCACCGCCGGTCCATAGCCGGTTGTGCACCTCGGCCTCGACGTCGACCAAGCCGGCGTCGCGCATGGCCACCGGCGCCCGATGCGCCCAGCTGGCGGAGGCGCCGTTGTCGACGGCCAGGCCCACCAGCGCCGTCTGAAACGCCACGAACGCCTCCGCGAGGCCGGCCGGGCCGCGCAGCAGCATCTCGTCGAGGTGGGTGCAGTCCCAGTCAGAGACCACCAGCACCCCGCCGGGCCGGAGCGCCGCGACAGCTCGCCGCAACACCTGCTCGCGCTGGGGCAGGTGCATCAGCAGCAGCCGGGCGTGCACGAGGTCGTACGCGCCGTCGCCGAGGTCGAGGGTGGTGACGTCTCCGGTGCGCACGTCGATCAGCTCGTGGGTGGCCACGTGTCGGGGGTCGGCGTCGACGGCGACGACCCGCCCGGCGGGGCTGACCTGGTCGGCGAGCCACCGGGCGACGCTGCCAGCGCCGGTGCCCAGGTCGAGGCACCGCCACCCGGATTCCACCCCGCTGCGGGCGAGTACGTCGGTGGAGTGCACGTCGAGGATCTCGGCGAGCAACTTCACCTGCCGGGCGGCGTCGGTGCTGGCGTTGTCAAAGGTGTACCGGCCGTCGACGGCCGTGGTGTCGGTGTCGGATGCTGCGGTCATCAGATGGCTCCTAGCTGCCGAGGGTGGTCAGGTTCTGCACGACGACGTTGGCGCGGGCGCGGCCGTCGTTCTCGACTCTGCGCAGGTACCAGGGCTGGATTGGGCTGTGGTTGGTGCCGAAGCGCCACTGGCCGCGCGGGCTGTCGATGGCGCCGAGCTGTCCGATCGCCGTGTTGATCGACTGGCTGGTTGGCTTCTTGCCAGCGGCGGCGATGGCTTGGTCGAGGACGAGCGCGGCGTCGTAGCCGGTGAGGTTGTAGAGGTTCGGTGCGGCCTGGTGCCTCTGCTGGTAGGCCGGCGCGAACGCCCGGTTTGCGGCGTTGTCGAGGTTCGCGGCGTAGTTCAGCACCGTCTGCACCCCGTCAGCGGCAGCCCCTTCAGCCGCGAGGACGCTGCCCTCGGTAAGGAACCCCGCCGCGTATAGCGGGATTTTGCCCTTGAGCCCGGCCTGCGCGTACTGCTGCACGAACTGGACGGCGGCGGTCCCGGCGTAGAAGCAGTAGACCGCTTTTGCGTCCGTGTCGGCGATCTTGTTGAGGTACGGCAGGAAGTTCGTCGTGGCCGGCCACGGCGTCCAGGCCGGCTTACCTCCATCGTTGGCGAGCTTCCCGCCGGCCTTCGTGAAGGCGTCGACGAACCCGCCGATCTGGTCGTAGCCACCCTGATAGTCCGGGCCGATCACGTAGACCGGCCCTGGCACCGCAGTACGCACGTGCCCGGCGATTGCCTCCCCGGTCTCTCGCGACAGCCACGAGGTGTGCCAGATGTAGGCGACGTTGGTCAGCGTCGACGGCCGCCCACCGGTGCCAACGAACGGGATCTTTTTCTCGGTGACCAGCGTTTTGATGGACTCGACGGCGTCGGCGCTGCCGGTTCCGGCGATGACGGCGACCTTGTCCTTGTCGAGTAGCTTGCGGGCGGCGTTGAGCGCGGACTGCTTGCCCTCGGCCTCGTCGGCGGTGATGACCTGCACCGGGTGGCCGCCGAGCTTCCCGCCGTGGGTGTCGAGGTAGAGCTGCCAACCCTTGGCCAGGTCATCGCCGATGGCCTTGTACGGGCCGGACTGCGGCAACATCAGACCGATGCGAATCGTGTCGCCGGTGGCGCTGCCGTTGTCGAGGCTTGAGCCGGAACAACCGGCCAGCGCGGCGAGCATGCTCACCGCGGTGATGGTGGCGAGCAGACGGGTGGGGTGTCGTCGGCGGTTCACGGGGCTCCTCATCGGGGTTGGGGATGGGTGTCGACGCGGGCACGTCGCAGGGCGATGACGTGCTCGACCAGGACGATGAGCGTCTGGCGGACCTGCGCGCGGTCGCGGGCGTCGCCGTGCAGCAGCGGGACCGTGTCCGGCACGTTGAGCGCCTGGCGCAGCTCCCCGTCGCCGAATCGGGGCGCCCCGGGGAACGTGTTGATCGCGACGGCGTACGGCAATTGCTGCTCGTCGAAGTAGTCGATGGCGGCGTAGCAGTCATCGAGGCGGCGGGTGTCGCTCAGGACGATCGCGCCGAGGGCACCTCTGCACACTTCGTCCCACATGAACCAGAACCGGTCCTGACCGGGAGTGCCGAACAGGTAGAGGATCAGCGATTCGTCGATGGTGATCCGGCCGAAGTCCATCGCGACGGTCGTCGTTGTCTTGCCCGGCACGGCGGCGGTGTCGTCCACCCCCACACTGGCGGTCGTCATGACCGCCTCGGTGCGCAGGGGCGTGATCTCGGAGATCGCGCCGACGAAGGTGGTCTTACCGGCACCGAACCCGCCAGCCACCACGATCTTCGCGGAGCTGACCCGCCGCTCGCCGCTCGCCATGGGCTGCTCGGCATTGGTGATGGACGGCGACGGGTGGTGAAGCTGAACCGTTCCCACCGGTTGTTGGGGACCCGTCATGCCTGCGGCGTGGGTCGCTGGTCCGGCGTCAGCGCGCCACCGACCCGGTTGATCAACATGGCCATCTCGTAGACGACCTGGCCCATGTCCGCGTCGCTGTTGGCCAGCACGGTCAGCACCGAGCCGTCACTAATCGACATAATGGCTACCCGACCCTCGACCATGTCGACGACCGTCTGCTCCACCGTGCCACCCATCAGAAGCTTGGCCATTCCGTTGGTCAGGCTGGCCAGGCCGGCGGTGCAGGCGGCGAGCTGGTCGGCGTTGTCTTCCGATAGCTTCGCGCTCTTGGCGATCAGCAGCCCGTCGGTGGACACCGCGATGGCGTGTGCGATTCCCGGGGTGGCGCACAGGTGGTCGAGGAGAAAGCCCCACTGGTCTTGCCTCGGCGGGTGAATCATCGGGCGTGTCATCGGGGAGGCTCCTCCGAAAGTGAGTGATGAGTACGTCGCCCGGCAGCGCCGAGCGCTTGATCGACCGCCGCCATCCGGCGACGCATCGCGTCAGGGTCACGTGGCTGCGGGAGCGTCCGACGGGTTTGCGCAGGGATGGTCGGGATGACCCTGCGGCCCGGCCGACGTACCGGTAGTCCACGCAAGGTCACCTCACCTTCGGGCTGACGTGAGGCGGCGACTGCGGCCTCCGCGGCTACTCGCCACTGCTCAGGCACCGTCGGTCTGGCCCCGGTCGAAGCGTCCTCAGCCCTGGCGAACCAGGAATGATCCGGATCACGCAGCACCTGCTCAAAGATCGCCAACGGCGGTGGTGGCCCTGCCGCTGGTGTCGCTGTTGAGGGCGGCGTCGCGAACATGGGAGGCCAGGCCGGGGGCGGGGGTCCTCCGACCGGCGGCACCGAGCGAGTCGACACCGCGGGAAGCTCTCTGGTGCGTTCGTCGATCACGGCAAGTGGTAGTGCTGGCGATACCGCCGGCCTTTCCGCCGCTGATCTGCCGAAGTGATGCGATGGAACGGTGACGTCGACGCTGGTGCCCTTATCGTGTTCCGATCGGATCTCGACCTTGATTCCGAGACGCTCAGCGATTCGGCCAACCACCGGCAGGCCCATCTGCTCAGTCGTCGTGCTGTCCATCCGATGCGGATACGCCAAGCGATCCCGGGCCGCCTGCAGGGCCGCCTCGCGCATCCCGATGCCAACATCACGTACCTGGATGTGCAGGAGATCTCCGAGACGGCAGCCCTCCACCATGACCGGTGTGTCCGGCGGGGAGTACCGGGCAGCGTTGTCGATCAACTCGGCGATCAGGTGCATCAGCTCTTCGGCCACATCCCGACCCACCACCACGTCGCCGTCAACAAACCCGAGGTGCACCCTCTTGTAGTCGTCGACCTCCCCGCCGGCGGCGCGCAACAGATCCGGCAGCGCAAGAGCTTCGGGTCGCGAACGGCCAGCGCGACCGCCAGCGAGAACCTGCAGGTTGGCCACCATCCGACGGATCAGCGTCGCGACGTGATCAAGATCGAACAACTTCTTCAACCGATCCGGGTCTTCCTCGTCACGCTCCAAGGCGTCCAGGCTGACCATCATCCGATCAGCGCGTGACTGCAGCCGACGCGCCAGCGACAGGATGAACGCCCCCACGGTTCCGCGAAGCGCCGCCTGCTCGCCCGCGATTCGTACCGCTTCTCGAACGACAGTGTTGAATGCATCGGTGACTTCGCCCACCTCGTCAGTCCCATGCACAGGGATCGGCGCAGCTGCTTCAGCCATCAACCGCTCGACCGTGGTCGGCTCAAGCTCGCTGCGGTTGAGTTCGGCGACCATCCGCGGCAACCGATCCGCCGCGACCGCAATGGCGCCCGCCCGCAACCCATGCAAGGAACCAGTCATCGACCGGGTGACCCACCACCCAACCGCCACCATCAATCCCATGCACGCGAGCACAGCCCCCGACAGCGTGAGAATGCTGCGTCGCTGCTCATCGCGCTGGCGGGTCACCGAAGTCAGCAACTCGGCGTTGAGGTCCTGCTCGGCGGAATGAAGAAGATCCATGCGGGAGCCCACGACTGCCGCCCAGCCGGAGGCACTGGCACCCAGGCGCAGCGGTGCGCCCGGTGCCGCACGCACGACCAGGCCCTGCAAACGCTCGGCCTGGAGCACCTCTTTACCGCTCAGGCGGGCGTTAACCCGGGCTTGCCACCGCGCTGGTGCGAGAGTGCGAAACGCAGTCATTGCCTCGACGAAGCCGACGTCCGCGCTGACGATCTCCTGCTGACCCGCCGACGTCAGCTGCCCTGCGCCCACCGACCGCACGACAGCGACCTGCATCAAACCCAGCGACTCGATCGCCTGAGACAAGGCGGAACCAGCCCGAAGGTCGTTGCCCGTCTCCGAGTCGACGCCCACCTGCGATAGCCCCTGCCGGTAGGCAACGAGGTCGGCCACCACCGCGCGGTATCGGAACACGACCAAGCTACTGATCGCGTCTGGCCCGGCCTGTACCTGCTGGCGCAACGACCCCAGACTCGCCAACTGATCCTCGATCCGCCGCAGCGGCTCCTGCAGGCTTTGGGGTGCCCGCACACCCTGCCGCGCTGCGCCGAACTCCTGGGCAATGAGGTCCGTCAGCCGAGCCTGCCGGCGATAGTCCTCCACCGCTGGCGCATTGCTGCCACGCGCGAAGACCAAGGCCGCGGCAACCCGCTCACGCTGCAGCTGCGCGACGAACTGACTCGCTGTCCCGCCCAACGCCACGAGCTGCCGCGCCTGCTCGGCCTGCGACGCGGCCGAGGCTGCACCCGCCGCCGAAACACCCGTCAGCGCGAGAGTCGCCATAACGGGGAGAGCAAGCAGCAGTGCCAGCTTTGTACGGATCCTTCTGTCTCGCAGCCTCATTGCGGGCAGGCCGGAAGCCATCGGTGCTGGAGAGGCTGATCGCCTCACAGCGTCTCCTTAGATAGTGGGCGGGACGGAGCTACGCGCCGCTGCGTCACGAGACGACTAGCCCTTGAGCTGCCAGGATTCGGCTGCAGAGTCCGCGCGGGATGCGTCCGAGATTTGGGACCGGCGGCGCTTAAGGTCGAGGAGCCACACTGGGCAGCTCTTCGTGAAGATCCTCTGACGCACGGAGAGTGCCGGGAACACCGCGATGCACCGGTCTTGCATTGGTCTTGTCCCAACGGTGGGACCCGCTCATCGCGGGCATGACACCCGCGGTCATTAGCCAGGTTCCACGTCGAGCAGGGCGAATTGCGGGAAGTCGTGTAGGAGCGGGGCTGCGCCCCTGTACGGCATCATGCTCGGTGGATGCCGGGCGAGGGGTGACCGTCACCCGGACGGCGTACGCGAGCGCCGGCCGTCCACCGATGAGCGGCGCGGCGCGTCAGGAGCAGGTGTCGCCACCCGCGGTTCGACCGAGCGACGTGCCCCCGCGGCCGTCGTAAGGCTCTGCCTGCTCGTTAGCGCTCGGTGCCTGGCCGCCCCGCGCAGGAGAGAACGGAGGACCTTCGATCGACCGGCCCCAGAAAGCCGCATGCTGCTGCGATTGACGCTTGCAAAATATGAAATACCCAGAAAGATGGCTCCAGTGTGGGCAAGGTGCCGAGTAGCCGTCTCGCTGGGGTGA
Source organism: Micromonospora sp. WMMD1155 (assembly GCF_029581275.1). Taxonomy (NCBI): domain Bacteria; kingdom Bacillati; phylum Actinomycetota; class Actinomycetes; order Micromonosporales; family Micromonosporaceae; genus Micromonospora; species Micromonospora sp. WMMD1155. The sequence goes on along the minus strand of NZ_CP120742.1, from coordinate 5,042,957 downwards.
GCGCTGAGGCACGACCTTAGGCGTCGTTCGATGGGAGGCGGCTGCCGTGAACCGGGTGGTGGCGCGATGGTCCGGGCTGGAAGCCAAGGCACTACGCGAAGCAATGCGGATGAGCATTCGCGAGTTCGCCGGGCACCTCGGCGTCAACGTCAACTCTGTCACAGCCTGGGAGAAACGAGGCGCACTCGCGCAGTTGCGGTTCGAGACGCAGCAGCTGCTCGACACCACCCTCGCTAACCTTGACGACGATGGGCATCGTCGTTTCCACCTGATGCTCAACGAAGTTAACGCGACCTCGGCAACCTCGAATGAGGTCTTGCCTGATAGCCGAGCTGCCGACCGGCATACTGCGGACGATGACGGCGGGCAGGATCAACAGGGTCTTGGCCACCGGTCGGTGCAACGCACCGTCGCGCTATTGAGCGCACTGACGGCCGGAAGAGGCCAGCTAGCATTCGTTCCCGCGGACGGCGTAGCAGACCGACTGCGGCAGTTCCTTGAATCCACCGCCCGAGTGTTCGTCGTCAAGGGCCCTCCCGGCAGCGGCAAGACGACGATGGTTAGCCACCTTACTGCCGAGCTTGGTGACGAGATTGACAGCCAAATCCATACGGTGGATTCTTGGCCGCTCGGGCAACTCGAACTGCCGTCCCAGATCCTTCGTTACGCGTCCGCGCCTGCCGGAGATGATCCGTTACTGACTCTCGAACAGCAGACAGCCGGCCTGAACCGGGTTCTCCTGGTGGCAATTGACGGGATTTGTTCACGTGAGCAGTTGCACGAGATTGGCCGACAGTTAGACAGGATTCTGCGTCACATCACCGACCTAAATCTGCGATTCGTTCTTGTGGTGCGCACGCCTCCGGATCTGGAGTTGACGGGCCACCCAGTGCTGGCCGCATCCGTCTATGAGCCCGACCTTGCTGACCGCGGAGCCTCCTGCCGAATAATGCCGTGGAGCCCAGAGCAAGCTCGGCGCGTGTGGGATGGCGCACTTCAACCGGGCCAGCCGGTATTCACGGACCTACCGAATTCGTTGCAGAAACTAGCGACGCTGCCCCTCTACCTGACTTTGCTGCGCTCGGCCGACATGGCGGATCTGGGCGTTCCGTCAACAGCATTCCGTTTGGTCGGACATTGCGTTCAGAATATTCTTCGCCGCTCAAATGTGGACCCAGCACTAGCGACCGATATGCTTTCCGATCTCGCCCTCCGCCAGTCGGACGTGTTGCTGCCGCAGGCAATGATGGGGACGGCTTCGCCGCACAGAAGCGGAAATAGGACGATTCCCTCGGGCGACCTGCCGCCCCTTGTAATCGTAACTTCTGATGGCCCTCGCTTCGCCCACGATGTAATCGGTGAATACTTTGCTGCAGACCGCATCGCCGAATTAGTTGCTAGGCAAGGTCGCTCGGTCGCCAGCGTGAGCGCACTTAACGACCTCGCCGAGCAATCAATTGCATCCGCCAATGCGCGTGGCATATTCGACTTCGTCGTCGCCTGCATCGACGAACGCGAACCTGATCTCGCGGCGGCAATCGCGCTATCTCCGACCATCTCGGTCGACACTGCTCTTCCCCTCATGCTGCGAGTTGCCACACCGACCATGAGGCTCGCCCAAGTGCTGCAATCATCCGCGAACCGTTGCAATCAGCCTAATGCTCTGGAGCTGACCCGCGCGCTGCTGTCAACCTCCGCCTTGGCGGGGGCGCTCGACGAGACCTACAGCGAGTGGGCTATTTCTGTGCTGCGCACCTTCGGCACAGAGATCTGGCCCGACATGTTGCCGCACCTTGAACAGACAGTGGACGCCGCCATGGCAACCCAACTGTTGAAGACTGCGGACCTCGAACGCGGCGAGGAGGCCACCTTCTTTGCCCGACACGCAATGCTGTTCCACGGCATCTCGTCGGATCAGTGGCTAGAGGCTCTCGTCTCGCATGCCGATTGGCGGGTCCGCGCAGCACTAGCGGACGGCGTACTCGATGAATCGAGTCTCCATTACAGACTCGCAATAGCGCCCCTCATTCAGCGACTGGTAGCAGACGAGGACTACAAGGTACGAGCTGTAGTTGCGAAAGGGATTGCCCGGGCAGACTTGTCGAATTGGAAGCAGGAAATCCAAGCCCTAGCCGCTGATGCCAACTGGCACGTCCGGGCCAGCCTGCTTCACGGGTTGCTCAGCAACCCGAATGGGCTGGAGGCAAGTCAAGGTTTGGTCGCCGGACTGCTGGCCGAGGACGCGCGGTGGCGCGGGGCCCCGGCTGATGCAGCCAGACTTCGACACCGACTACTCCTACTGAGCGACATCGCGGCTGCGGACAGATCCATTCACCGTTCCAGGGCCCTGTTTGGGCTTCTACGAGAAGTCCGGACCAACTGGACGGCATTGCCGCAGACGACAGTCGAACGACTGCTGGAAGATGGTCGCAAAAGTCCGGAATGGATGGTCCGACGCGAGGCCGCGGCGTTTCGTCCGCCCGGGCGGACGCAGAGTGGCAACGCTGGCTCCGCACCAAGGATGGCACGAAGGGAGGATTTTCGCCGGCTACGCGGCAAGCACGCTGTACAAGTTGCGCTCGACCTGCACGACCTTGATCACGCGCTCGATGTAGCCAAAGCTCTCGCCGCCGCTGGTGTGCAGTTGATCGAGGTTGGGGACCCCCTGATAAAGCAGGCAGGGGTTCGAGCGATCGAAGAGGTCAAACGTGTTGTTGGAACGACGAGCGTAGTCGCCGAGATGATGTCGGCGGACTGGGGTCGCGACCAGGTTGAACAGGCCGCTGAAGCCGGCGCAGACGTAGTGCTCCTAATCGGACCCGCGACGACTGCTAGCGTATCTGCCGCGGTCGAGGCAGGACGGCGCCTTGACACCCCGATCATGCTCGACATCCCTACGCTGCACGCATCACAACAGTGGGTGGGAGACATGGAACGCGCGGGGGTGGACGGCTTCACCATCACCTCAAACATTGACATCGGCATCGGTGTCGGCCACCCACTTGCCCGTGCGCGGGCGGTACGTAGCTGGACGCGATTGCCCGTCGGCGTCTCAGGCGGGTTCAGCGTCACTGACCTGCCCGTCCTCGCCAGTCAGGACTGGGACGTCCTGATCGTCGGCCGCAGCATCACGGAAGCAATCCGGCCGAGATCGGCCATCGACCAGCTTTTAAAGACCCTCGACACGCAGCAAGGAAGACGACCGCATGCGGATCACCGCTCTTAACAATGACCTTACCGATGACGTCCTAAGGCTGATGGATTTAGGCGCGCCTTACGTAAAGGCACGCACACCATCCGACTACTGGCTCTACGCCAAACTTTTCGCCTCAACCTGCCCGGTGGCGGTTGTGGACAACATGGTCGTCGGCGCACTGATTGCAATGCGGAGTCAGGATGACCCGAGCGAGATCTACATCCAAGATGTGATGACGCATCCGGAATACCGACGCCGGGGCGTCGCCGCCGCGCTCATTTCTGTAGTACAAACGCGGGCCCAGCAATGGGAATGCCGCCGTATATATCTGACATCTGAGCCAGAAAATCTAGCCGCATACCGGACGTGGCGGTCGTTGGGATTCGCCAATGTGGCCGGCGAGTATACCGTGAAGGGCGTGCAGGTAATCAAAGACTTCAAGGGCCCAGGGAAGGACCGTGCCGTCTTCGACATGACACTGCCATAGTTTGCGCAGCGTATACCGCTCGTACTCAGGATGCCCTCGGGAGCGGGTATCAACTGGGACATCACTGGGACGCTACGTGCTTCCGCGGTGGCGAGGGTAAGTGCAACCTTGAATCGCAGCGCCGATCCGTTACAGGCAGTCCGCACGACGCGGCGCGACGAGAAGCGCGTCCGGGCTGACCGCTAGACCCGTCGGAGGTGTCACGGTGATCCACCCCGAGGTTCGCATTAGGACCACCCCTGCCTTGGTAGGTCAACCTGACTACGGCGCGACCGGCGATCTGCAGTGACGGGTCGTAGCCGCCCGCCCATGCTGGCGGAGCGCCTCGCCTGCTTCCGTTGTGAGACCGCGATGGCGGTAAGGATTAACGAACCCTTCCGCTGGTACACCTGCAGATGTCCCCGACGGATCGCCGTGGACGATCTTGATTGCATCGTGCTCGGCTTGGCCTACGAACATCGCCGCCGAGTCAGCGATCGCGAGTTCCTCACATTGGACGAAGAGCCAGCGATGATCGCGAGGATTGTCGCCAGGGTCTATGTCGGACCGGATTGGTCGCGTCCGACAGTTGAATGGACGCCCGTCGGTTCGAGGCTGCCTGTAGTCAATGAAGTGGCGCTGACGCAGCCGACTCAAGGGCGCGTGAGCTAGCCAATCACCAGGGCGATCGGCTTGGTGTCAACCTGAGATTGAGCGACTGGCGACCCATCAACCGATGGAAGGGGGCTCGATTCGCTACGTCGGGCGTTACCCATACACGCACTCGGCCCTAGAGCCAGGCTGCATGAGAACCATGAGATTGGAGCGCTGAATTGACGCATACGGCCGACTCGTCGGATGCCCTGGCCCGGATCACGAGCACCCGAGATGCCCTCGTTGACCGGCTCATCGCAGACGGAATGATCGCCTCGCCGGCCGTGGAGGCGGCGTTCCGGACGGTGCCTCGACATGCGTTCGTTCCGGCCGGCACCCCACTCGATGTCGTCTACGCCGTCGATCAGTCTGTAATTACAAAGACGGATGAGAACGGGGTGCACCTGTCCTCGGTCAGCGCCGCGTACATCCAGGCCCGCATGATCGAGCAAGCCGGCATCGGGCCCGGCATGAGTGTTCTGGAGATTGGTTCGGGCGGCTACAACGCGGCGCTGCTGGCCGAGGTGGTCGGGGAAGATGGCCACGTCGTCAGCGTGGACATCGACGCGGACATCACTCACCGTGCCACAACCCTGCTGCGCGAGACGGGTTATGACCGCCGGGTCCTGGTAGTGCAGGCCGACGCGGTGCACGGCGTGCCCGGTGAGGACGTTTTCGACCGGATCCTCGTAACGGTTGGCGCCTGGGATATCGCTCCCGCTTGGATCAATAGCCTAGCCCCGGACGGGGTGATCGTGGTGCCGCTGCGGATGAACGGCGTCACCCGGACGATCGCCTTCCGGCGCGACGGCGACCACTTGACTAGCACTTCGACTGAGGTGGCAGGGTTCGTGCCCCTACAGGGCGACGGTGCCCGGCCCGAGCGAATCTTCCGACTGCCCGACCGGCTAGGCCGATTCGTCAGCTTGCGCTTCGACGTCGGCGCGCCCGCCGACCTTCGTCAGCTGGACCGTGTGCTGAACGCCGAACGCACGGCGGTCTGGTCGGGGGTCACGGTCGGGCACAGCGAGTCCTTCGCGGATCTACATCTGTGGCTGGCCGCGTTCCTGCCCGGCTTCTGCCTGCTGGCGGCGGACGACGGTACCGAGCTGGCTGGCGAGCGGCGCTGGTTCCCGTTCGGTGTCGTGCGCGGTGACTCGTTCGCCTATCTGGCGTGGCGCCCGACCGATGACGAGTCGGGGGCCGAGCTGGGTGCCCGCGCATTCGGGGCGCACGGCAGGGACGCCGCAGCCGCCATGACCGAGCAGATGCAGGCGTGGGACCAGCGGGCCCGACGAAGGCCGAGTCCCACGTTCGCGTACTGGCCGGCCGGCACCAGCCCCGGCCCGACGGCGGGCGACATCGCGGCGCTGGCGAAAACGTACGGGCAGCTCACGATCTCCTGGCCGGCGGCGAGCTAACCGCCCTCGGCCGGGTGAACCACCCCCAGTCCGACCTACCCCGAGGAGCGTGCAAACGATGACCCAGGTACTGGAACTCGAACGCACGGACGCCGCCAGCGCAACCGACGACGACTTCGTCCTCGACATGCGGGTCGTGGAGTCCACGACCCCGCTGGTGATCATGATGTGCAGCACGAGCGACGGCTGCGGCAGCAGCTGCAGCACGAGCGCCTGCACGACCAAGTCCTGCGACCCGGTCTGATCCGGGACTGATCCCCGCTGAAGCCGTCGGTGCCCCGCGTCGGGGCGCCGACGGTGCGGTCCGTGAGGAGGCGTACGCCGTGCCAGCTCAGCCAATTTTCCGCACTGCTGGCGTAATCATGGTGCGGGCCACGACGGATCCCGGTGACCTGGACGTGCCTTCTCAGCTTGACTTGGCTAACGACACCGCGGTCCTGCACGACGGCGTGGCGTGGCTGTTGAAGACGTGGTCACGCGCTGACGTCCGTGATGCCCTCGGCCTGGCAAGCCCCGACCTGGCGAGGCAGCTCGATCGAATGAGCGAGCGTCCTGACAGGGTGACCGTCAAGGTTGTTCGCCGGGCCGTCATCTCCCTCGCCGGTTACCTGCTGCGATGGCAGCGCCGGACCACGCCCTTCGGTCTGTTCGCCGGCGTCACGATGGCCGACACCGGATCGTGTAGTGCGGCGGTGGGGCGACGGCACCGCACGGTGGCGCGGGTCGACAGTGAGTGGCTTTCGGGCCTGATTGGTCGGCTGGAGCAACACCCGCAGTTGCGCGGTCGGCTCCACGTGATCGCGGACAACACTGGCGTCAATCGTGACGGGCGGTTCATCACGGCTCGCCGGGCCGACATGGGCGGTGGCAAGGCGGTTCCGATGCGCGACGTCTCCATTCGCTCCACAGCGCCGGTTAAGGCTGCGCTGGCCGTTGCCGCCGATCCCGTGCAGTATGACGATCTTGCTGCGGAGTTGGCCGAGCGGTTTCCGGCGGCCCGGCCCGAACAGATCACCACCGTTCTGGACAAACTGCTGGTGCAGGGCTCGCTCATCAGTGCTCTGCGTCCACCAATGACGGTCGTCGACGGCCTCGCACACGTGATCGAGACAGCGGTTGCCGGTGGCGGCGAGCAGTTCGGCGACATAGCCGCACTGCTGAATGAACTCAAGACGGTGCGGCACCTGATCCATCAACACAACGGGATCGACGACCCGGTGCAGGCGTGCGCAGCACGGGCCTCGATCGCCGAGCGAATGCGCGGGATCGTAGCCGGCAGCCAGCACGCGCTGGCCGTCGACACCCGCCTCGACGCCCAGATCCGTCTGCCCGAGCGGGTGGTAACGGAAGCTGTTGCGGCCGCGAATGTGCTGTTGCGGGTCAGCACGAAGCCATTCGGGTCGACCGCGTGGCAGGACTATCGCTCGCGATTCCGGGCCCGCTACGGCCAAGGCGCGCTCGTGCCAGTGCGGGATTTGCTCGCCGACTCCGGCCTCGGCTACCCCACCGGCTACCTGGGCGCGCCCCGCGCGCATCCGAGCTGGCGGAGCGTCAACGAGCGCGACGCGGCATTCCTAGCCTTGGTTCAGCGGGCCGCGCTCGACGGCCGTGACGAGATCCTCTTGACCGATGCGGATGTCGAGGCGCTGACCGTGGGCGAGCCGGCCGACGTGATACCGCCGGCACGCATCGAGCTCGGCGTGGCGGTGCACGCCGCGTCACTCGAAGCGCTCGACCGCGGTGACTTCCGGCTGCGTTTCGCCGCAGCGCCCGGTTCACCGACGAGCATGATAGGCCGCTTCATCTGCCTATTCGACGAGCATCAGCAGGCCCAGCTCAACGCCGCCTGCGCCCCAATCTCGCCGAGCGGCGACACCGTAGCGGTGCAGCTGTCATTCCCGCCGCGCCGCCCGCACAACGAGAACGTCACCCGGGTTCCGCAGCTCCTGCCCGATATTGTCGCGCTCGCCGAGCATCCCACCGGCAATCCGATCAGCCTCGACGACCTGGCCGTCACCGCCGACGCCGACCAGATGTACTTGGTGCAGGCCTCCACCGGCCGACGCGTGATTCCGCACATTCCGCACGCCCTCGACACCATCGTGCAGAGCCCTCCGCTGGCGCGGTTCCTCGCCGAGGTCGCCGATGCGCGCACCGCAGTGTTCGGGCCGCTTGACGTCGGCGCCGCCCGCACGCTGCCGTACCTGCCAAGTGTCCGGTATGGCCGCACGGTCCTAGCCGCCGCACGTTGGCTTCTCACCACCAGAGACCTGCCTGGCAAAACCGGCCAGGGGTGGGAGCCCTCGTTGGGCGCATGGCGTCGGCACTGGCGCGTCCCGGCCCGCGTCGTGCTCTGCCACGGGGAGTTCCGCCAGCCCTTGAATCTCGATCACCGACTCGACCGGGCCCTGCTGTGCAGCCGTCTCCACCAGGCAGGCCGGGTGGAGTTGCAGCAAGACGCTCGGCCTGAAGACGACGGGTGGATCGGTCGCCCCACCGAGCTGCTAATCCCGATGCTTGCGGCAGCGCCGCCCCGCCGCCCGCTCCCCCACCTGGCGCCGCCTGGTCAGCTTCGGCTTCCCGGCAGCACAGCAGTGGTGCAGGCGCGGTTGGCCGGGAATCCGGCTCGCTTCGACGACATCATCCGACACCTTCCGGCGTTCACCGCCACGCTTCACAGCGAGGTACACCGGTGGTGGATCCGCCGCCAACGCGATTTGGTTCGCATCGACGCCGACCAGCACCTCATCATCGTGCTCCGGCTGACCGCGCCCGAGCACCACCCGGCCGTCACCGCAGCACTGGCCGAGTTCGCCGCCGAGCTGTCAGCCCGCGCTCTCCCAGGGCATTTGTCGCTCGTGCCGCATCAGGACCACCCCGGCCGTTACGGCTGCGACGACGCGCTCACCGCCGCCGAGGACGTGTTCCACGCCGACACCGCCTGCGTCATCGCCCAGATGACAGCAGCCGACGACCTGGGCATCCCGGCGCAGGCGCTAGCCGCCGCGTCCATGGCCCGACTCGCCGCCGCATTCGCCACTGACGAGACCGCGGGATATCGGACGCTGCTGCGGTGCCTGCCCCAGCAGACTGGCGCACTCAACCGAACACTGCACGAGCACACACTTTGCTTGGCCGACCTGTCCACCGGCACGCACTCTTCACCCTTGTTGGGCGCTGCTCAGGAGGCGGTCGTCGACGCCTGGCAGACCCGTGACGGCGCCCTACGCCGCTACTTTCACACCCTCGCCGCGCAACGCGACCCGGCAGACATCCTGCCGACCCTGCTGCGCGACCATCACATCCGCGCGCTCGGCGTCGATCCCACCTTCGAGCAGACAACCAACCGGCTGGCCCGCGCCGCTGCCCTACGCACCCTGTCCCGAACCGATTAGCGATGACCAGGCCCGAGACGAACAACACGAGCGCCGCCGGCACCGGGCCGCTGATGCTGGACGGCGCGGATGCCGCCCGCCAGTCACTGGCCACCGGAGCAGCGGGAATCGCGCTGCTGCACCTCGAACGTGCCCTCATCGGCTCCGGATCCTGGCCAGACGCGCACTCCCGCATCCGAGAGGCGGCAACCGGAGCGCTCGACGGTGGTCAACACACAGGCTTGTACTACGGCACCCCGGCCATCGCCTTTCTCCTAAACTGCGCCGCCAAGGCAGACAGCCGCTACGCAGCGAGCGCGGCAACCCTCGACCAGCACGTCACCCACCTCACCCAGCGCCGCCTCACCACCGCCACCGCCCGCATAAAGCACGGCGTGGCCGCTTCGCTCCGCGAGTACGACCTGTTCTACGGCCTCACCGGCATCGGCGCTCTCCTGATGCAGCGACTGCCGGCCAGCGACACCCTCGCCGACCTTCTGCGCTACCTGACTGTGCTGGTCCGGCCGTACCAGCATGACGACTTCGTGCTGCCAGGCTGGTGGGCCGCACACGACCCGGACCCGACCCTGCCCACCCCAGGCGGTCACGCCAACCTCGGCATGGCGCACGGTGCGGCGGGCATCCTCGCGCTGCTCGCCCTCGCCATGCGCCACGGCCACGTCGTGGAAGATCACGCCGAAGCCATCGACCAGCTCACCCGCTGGTTCGATCGGTGGCGCCAGCACGACGCAGAAGGCAGCACATGGTGGCCACAATGGCTCACTCTCGAAAATCTGCGCACCGGCCGCGCCAGCCAGCCCAAGCCCGGCCGGCCATCCTGGTGTTACGGCACACCCGGCATCGCCCGCGCGCTCCAGCTGGCCGCGATCGCCACCGATGATCCGACGCGCCGCGCGGACGCCGAGAACGCCCTCGCAGCCTGCCTCACCGATAGTCACGTCGATCGGCTCACCGACCTGGGACTGTGCCACGGCCTCGCCGGCCTCTACGCAACCGCACAGCAAGCTACTGCTGACGCCCAGAGCCCAGCTCTCAAACAACGGCTACCCGCCTTGGCCTCGGCCATACAAACGGCCGCCCACAACCGGGACCAGGACGGCGATGCCGGCCTGCTGACCGGCCACGCCGGCATCCATCTGGCCGCCGAGACCGCGCGGCACGGCACCACGAACTCTGGATGGGGCACATGCCTGCTGATCGTGTGACCATCACGCCGCTTGCCGCCAGCGTGCTCACCGTGCTTGCCGGCGCCCCGCTAGAGACAGTCGCGGCGACCGCGGCCATCGATCCTGCCGACCTCGCTGATGCAGTCGACGCCTACCACGGCGCCGGTCGCGCCGCGCTTGAGGAACACGCCGACAGCCACTGGTACCAGGTACGCGTCGAATTCCCCGATTGGCAGACCGCAGAGACGGTGGGCGCCACAGCTCTCGGACCCCGACTTGACCATCTCATGGACCTGGGCGCGTGCGACGGGTGGTGGTTCCTGCGCAAACATCCCTGCTGGCGTATCCGCCTCATGCACGCCCGGATCGACGACGTGAACCAGGTCCTCAACGACCTCACTGCCACCGGCGCAGTCGCTCGATGGTGGCCAAGCCGGTACGAGCCGGAGACCACTGCCTTCGGCGGAGCACCCGGCATCCAGACCGTGCACGACCTGTTCTGCGCCGACAGCCGCGGCGTCCTCACCTACCTACGCCAACCGCAACCAGCCCTCGGGCGGCGCGAACTATCCCTTCTCCTACTCGGCGGGCTCTTGCACGCCGCCGAGCTGGATTGGTTCGAACGCGGCGACGTGTTCGCCCGAGTCGCCCAGATGCGCCCTATCGGCAACACCGGCGACAGCCGACTCGCCGCACTCACAGGCAGCGTTCGCGGTCTCCTCGCCGTAGCCCCCGACATTGACAACCCCCTGTTCAGAGCCGGCGGTGCTGTCCCGTTCGCAGCACCATGGCATGACGCATACACCGCCGCAGGTCGCGAACTCGCAACCGCCGCCACAGCCGGAACCCTCACCCGCGGTCTACGAGCGGTCGTCAGCCACATCGTGATCTTTCATTGGAACCGGCTCGGCCTGCCCGCCCGCACCCAAGGCATTCTCGCCCGCGCCGCGCTCGAAGCGTTCCTACCCCGGAGCTAACCATGGACACCACCGTCGTCCCCACCATCCGCGCCGCCGTCCGCCGGTTCCCCCTCCTCGGGCGGCCTCGGCCCGCGTGCCCCGCCCTGTCCGACCGCGTCACCGAAGTCGCCGAGATCGCCGCTGCGGCAGGCGCACAAGGCGAGAACGCAATGGCCGAAGCGGCCCACGCTCTGAACAAGGCAGCGCTGATCGCCAGTGACTGCGGCTTGCCCGACCTGGCCCGCAAATGGTGCTGGAAACACATCAACGTCTACCGGCGGCTGAACACGCTCACCGCGTTGCAGGCCAGCTACCTACTCGAACCCGTGCTCAACCTCGCCCGCCTGCAAATCCGCGCCCACGACGGTCAGCCCGCGCTGCACCTGCTCCACGCGATGCACCAAGCCGTCACCACCGGCGCCAACCTGCTCATTGACGGACACACCCTGCCGCTGACCAACCTGGCCGGCACCCGCGAAGAACTCGGAAAGCTGCGCCAGTGGACATGGCTGCAATACCTCAGCGAAGGCATCCGCATCCACGCCCTCTCCGGCCGATGGGACGATGCCGTCACGCATGCCAACAGCCTTAACGGCGTCGGACAACACCTCATGGATGGACGGCAAGCCGCCATCATCGCTCAACTCCTCGGTGGGAAAGCCGAAACCGCCGGCACCCTCCTCGGCGACAGCACCATCATTCAGCCATGGGAACAGCAGGTCCGCTCCTGCCTGGCCGTCATGTGCGCGGCACCGGGAGCAGGTCACCCCCGGATGTCCACCATGGCCGAGCTGTTCCTCGCACACGAACCCGTCCCCGGCTACGCGGTCTACCGAGCCCGATGGGGCCTCACCGTTGCGACGCTCGCGAGCACGCATGACGAACCCACGGCCCAACACGTTCTCAATCAGGTGGCGACCGAGGTCCTCGAAGCCCACGATGGATACGCAGCCCGGGAGGTCTTCGGCCATCGGACTGCCCTGCAGATCAAGAATCCACTTAATCAAGGACTCTCCCGCATCGTGACGGCCGCCCAACTGGGGGCGGGCACGATGTCTGAGATCATCCTCCGAAAGCTAAGCCGCGAAGTACAACGGGCAGAAGGCATGCTCGCTGGCGCCTTGGACGTGGAGGAACAGTCGATCGTAGGGTAGATGCATAGCCTTGGGACCGCGCACTACCCGGACCACTCGGAAATGCGACCATGACGGAATGACGATAATCGACTCATTTACTTTATCCTTGGCGACATTAAGGAGCGTTACGTGCGCGTAATTTGGATCAATGGCGCCTTCGGTGCCGGGAAAACGACCCTGTCGCAGCAGTTGACTACGGAGGATCCCCGGCTACTGATGTTCGATGCGGAGTTGCCTGGGTTCATGGTCCGCGAGATCGTGCCGCTGCCCGCGAGCGGCGATTTCCAGGATTTGCGCGTGTGGCGTCGTAGCGTGGCCGATACGGCATTAGCGCTGCTGGAGGAGTATGGACGCCCGCTCGTGGTGCCGATGACCGTAGTGGTGCCCTCGTACCTTGAGGAGATTTTCGGCCGGCTGCGCCCCCACGGCGTGCGCGTGGAGCACTTCTTTATCAACGTGCCGGTCGGCGTGCTACAGGCGCGTATTGAGGCGCAGTCGATTTGGCCGGATGACCCGGTTCGTGATGCGGAAGTTCGTACGTGGCGGCTGGATCAGGTGGCTCGGTGCGCTGCCGCTGTTGGCTTGTTGCCGGCTGGCACGGTGGTGCTGGATGGTGAACTGCCGGTGGCGGAGTTGGCATCACAGGTGTTAGCACGATCGGCTGAATCGTGATCATTCTGAGGCACGCCAATCGCCCCGTCAGGCAGGGACGATTGGCGTGCGGGCTTCCCTACAATGGCCTGATCCCGCTGGCAGCGGGATCTGGCTTCCCGAGTCCGCCTAAAGGACGTCTCGTAACTCGCTGAAGGTGTTGCCCCGTCGGGGCTGGCCGTTCAGCCGGTGAGGATGATGTTGTGGAGATGGGCGATGCCGGAGGCAGCGTCGGTCAATGTGTGGGCGGCGCGGCGGTAGTCGCGGAGGATCTTGAAGCACTTCATCCTGGCCAGGGTGTGTTCGTCCTGTGCTCGGACGGTGCGGTGTTGTCTGTTCAGGTCGGCTTTCCAGTCGGGTAGCTCGCTGCCGTCGGCGGGCTTGCGGTACGGGATGATCACCTCGGGGTTGCCGCGGTAGGCGCCGTCGGCCATGACCGGCCGTCCGGCCAGTTTCTGGTCGATGCCGGAGGTGCGGTAGACGATGGTGTCGTTGCGGTTGCCGGGTTGTGGGTCGCCGAGGGCCACCACGAGGCGGGTGTGGGCGTCGATGGCGACCTGCAGGTTCGTCGAGTAGCGGTAGTTCTTGCTCGGGGCGGCCAGGCGGTGATCCCGGGTCGGGATGAGGGTGCCGTCGACGATCGCGATCTGGTCGACCCGGCGCCGGCGCACCGGGGCCAGTGCGAGGAGCGGGCCGAGGGTGTCGATGACCCGGTGAGCGGCGGAGTGCGACACCCCGAACAACGGCCCGATCTGGCGCATCGTCAGGTTCGTGCGCCAGTACGCGGCGACCAGCAGCACCCGATCCGGCAGGTCGAGAGCCCACTGCCGGCCTGGCCGGCCGTCGGCGATCGCGTCACCGCCACGCTCGGCGACCAGGCGGACCAGCCGGCGGAACTGGGCGGGCTGCAGCCCAGTGAACGGAAAGATCCACTCCGGGTGCCCCGCGGTGATCACCTGCACCCAGACATCCTCGATGATCGTCCTCAACAGACAGACGCCGGGGTTACGAGACGTCCCTTAGAGCGTGTGATGGATCAAACTCGGCATGGGTACCGCAACTTCCGTGATGGTGAAGGCACTGAGTGCCAGTTGGGTGATGTGGTCGAGATTAGGGCAGGCGACAGGTAGGTGTAGCTCTACCAGGCGGGCACCTGCGGTGATGCGGTCGCCGACGCGGGCGTGGAGGCGGAGCCCGACGGTGTGGTCGATGGTCTGGTTGAGTCGGGTTCGTCCGGCGCCGAGGTGCTGGGCGAGGCTTCCGAGGACGGCTGCGTCGACGTGGCTCACCCAGCCGGATGTGGAGGCTGTGAGCGTCTCGATGCGGGCTGCGTGAGGCAGCCGCTCGGGGTGATCGATGAGATCGACGTCGCCGCCGTGGTGGCCGACCCATCGGCGGAAGGAAGCCAGGGCCCGGCCGTCGCCGAGGGCCGCGACCATGTTGGCGCGGATGTCGGTGAGGTGCCGGTCTGGCCATGCGTGCGCGGCAAGCAGACCGCCGAGGTGCAGGACGAGGGGGACCAGGTCCGGGACGGGCTCTCCCTTCAGGGCGGCGATGGCTTCGGCGACTTCCAGGGTGTTGCCGACGGCGCGGCCAAGGGGTTGGTCCATGTTGCTGACGACGGCGCGGGTGGGAAGGTCTGCCTGCTGGCCGATGGCGACCATCATCCTGGCGAGACCGAGAGCATCTTCCAATCGGTGTAGCAATGCCCCAGAACCGGTCTTGACGTCCAGCACGACCGCGGACGCGCCGGCGGCGATCTTCTTGCTCATGATCGACGCGGCGATCAGGGGCAGGGATTCCACGGTGCCGGTGACGTCTCGTAGCCGGTAGAGAGCCTGGTCGCCGGGGGCAAGGTCTGCGGCGTGGCCGGTCATCGCGAGGCCGACGGTGTGCAGGGCGTGGCGGAACTGCGTGGGCGATTGCGGCAATCGCAGCCCGGGGATTGCTTCGAGTTTGTCGATGGTCCCGCCGGCATGCCCGAGGCCCCGTCCGCTCATTTTGGCGACCGGGATTCCGAGGGAGGCTAGCAGCGGGGCCAGGACGAGGGTCGTCTTGTCGCCGACGCCGCCGGTGGAGTGTTTGTCCGCGACGAACGTCGTCGCGCCTAGGTGGAGGCGTGCAGGCCCAATGAGTGCCTGGGTCAGAGCGCTGGTCTCGGCAGGGTCCATCCCTCGGCAGGCGACGGCCATCAACCAGGCCGCCATCTGGTAGTCCGCGATGTCGCCGGCGAGATAGCTCTCGACGATTCCCGTGATGTCCGTGTCGGTGAGCCGGTCACCTCGCCGCTTGCGGTTGATCACCGTGAGCGGATCGATGCGGCTCCCGGTGGCGGTCATCGGGCACCTGCCGGCGCGGGCAGAGACGGGCCGAAGATCGTGGCCACGAGATCGGCAGCTCGACGGTACGACGACGCGTCGGGGGCAAGCTGGTGGACGCTGGTTCGGGCTTGGCGTAGCGCGGCGACGTCGGCGGCGATGGCAGTGGCGGTGCGGGTGGAACGGATCGCGGCGGTCATCAGCGCGGCGAGGTAGGGCATGTCGGCAGCGTCGAGGCCGACGGTGACCGTCTCGGCGGTGCCGAGGCGCAGCGCGGGTTTACCGGCCAGGCCGGGCAGGTCGTCGAGGACATTGACGCGAATTCCAGCGTCGTCCAGCTGCGCGGCGGCGGTGGGGGCGTCGATCCCGGCCGGGGTGGTGTCCAACCAGAGTTGGTGGCATCCGGTGTAGCCGAGTTCGGCGGCTTGTGGCGGTAGCCCGGCCGCCGCTAGAGCGGCGCCGAGTGCCTGCGCCGCGGCGACGACCGTGCGGGCGTAGCCGGGGCCGTCGGTGAGGATGAACTCGGCCAGCGCGATACCGAGGCTGCACACTCCGGCCAGGTGATGCGAGGAGATCATGTCGTACTGGGCGGCGCCGACTGCGGTGGCAACGCCGGCATCGTTGGTGGCCAGGAAAGCCTTGGGCGGTCCGGGGAAGGTCTTGTGGGTCGAGCCGCCGAAGCTGTGGGCTCCTTCGGCCAGGGGGTTGGGCAGCAGGCCGCCGAGGACCAGGCCCATGGTGTGCGAGACGTCGGCATGGACCCGGGCGGCGGAGGATCCGGCGCGCACCGCGGCGCAGGCGGCAGCGATGTTTAGAGGGAACAATCCGTGGGAGATGTCGAGGTAGACCAGAGCCGGCTGATGCCGGATGACCATCTCGGTCAACGCTTCCAGGTCAAGGTGGTACGGGTCCGGGCCGCCGATCTGCAGACACCGCAGGCCGAGTCGTTTGGCGAGCGCCGCGGTGGCGTAGTGCCCACCCTGCCGAGGGTCGACGGTGATCACCGTCGACCCGGGGGACGCGAGCGCCGACAGTAGAAGGGTCATCGCGTGCAGCCCAGACAGCGGCCGGACGTTGACGTGGGCGGCGCCGGTCAGGTGCCGCAACAAGGGCACCGCGAGGTGCGTCTCGACGTGCCCGGCCGCACGGCCGGCGGGAAACCGCCGAGCGCCGTCGTCACCGTCAGCGAAGAAGTACCGATTGGCCGCGTCCGTCAGGTACGCCACCCTAGCCAGGGCGGAGCTGCTGTTCTCCGACGGGATCAGGGTAATAGTGCGCTGGGCGCGATCCTGCTGCACCGCGAGGTCCCGCAGAGCGCCATCAAGAAGTTGCGTCACGTCCATGCGTTGGTCTCCGATCTCAACGACCGGTCAGGTCGGTCGTGAACAGCGCCCGCAGCAGCGTGCGCGGCTGGTCGGGGTGGTCGGTGTAGGGGGCGCGGCCGTGGCAGATGCGGGAGTTGGCGAACACAAGGCCCTGTCCGGCGGACATGGTGAACTGCAGGTAGTAGGGGGAACCGGGCTGAGCCAGCTCGTCGAGGCGGACGAGGGCTCGGTCGAGGCCGCCCGGGTCGTCGATCGCGGAGGGCAGCCACCGGTCGGTGTGGGTGCGGGCGTAGCGGGTCAGCAGCTGCCCGTCGATCACGGCGAACGCCGGTCCGGTGGTGCTGTCGTCGCAGCCGTTCACGGTTGCCGTGCGCGCCAGGACGCCCGGCGCCATCAACGCGGCAGCGGCTGCCGGGTCGGACTCGGCGAGATCAAGGAAGGCGGCGGTGGCGTTGAACAGCCGGGATTCACCGCCGGTGGCAGCAGGGCGCACGCAGAGCAGCAGCGAGGTGCGGACCTCGCCAAGCTCTTGCAGGGTGCCGTCGACGTGCCAGCCCTGCCCAACAGTGGAGGTGGCCGGATGTGTCGGCGCGTCGGCCCCGACGCCGGCAGCGCTTAGTCGCGAGACTCCGCTCGCGGCGACTTGCACGGTGCCGGGCCGGCGGTACAGCGGGGGCACGAACGGCTCACCCAGCCCGAGGCGGTCGGCCAAGGCGAGCAGGTCGTCCTGCCGCGGCGGGCGGTCGGCCTCGACGAGCGTGAACCCGGCGATGGCGACCCGCGCGGTCACGGTGGCGAGAAGGTCGGGCCTGGTCGTATCCCAGGCCGGCAGTCGCAGCGGGGTCCGGTCCCGTGCGGGGTCGAAGGCCGGTACCCCGGCGCGGACGGTCGCGTCACCGATAAGTCGACGCAGTGCGAGGCTGGTGATGGCGGGCATGTGTTCTCCCTCAGATCGGGTTGAGCGGCGCGGCGATCAATGTGGGTCGGCGGCGCAGGAGTTGCGCGACGGCGGTCTGCTGGCGGGTGCCGCCAGCATCCGGAGCGCGGCGCCCAGCGCCGAGGAAGGCCAACAGGTTTCCGATGTTGGCGTGGTAGGTGTGTGCGGGACGGGCCCGATCAATCGCGTCTCGACACCGCTGGTAGATGTCTGCGTCGAAGACGAGGCTGGTCAGCGCAGCAGCTACGGCATCGGTATCGCGGGTGTCGACTGCCAGGCCGACGCCCCATTGGGTGACCCAGTCCCCGGAGGCACCGCCGGCGTCCACGACGACCGGCAGTCGATACAGCAGGGCGTCGCGCAGCCGCAACCTCAGGCAGGTGTAGTTTTCGGCGCCGTCGCGGCCCAAACAGACCAGGACATTGCTGGCCTTGATGACCCCGTCGCGGGCGGTGTGGGGCAGCGGGGCGCGCGGATAGTCGATCAGGCTGTGCAGGTCAAGGCGGGTCACGGCGTCACGCAGCCGGTCGACTTCGGCGATGCCTTGTTCAGCGGGCGGGGCGTAGAGGAATCGCAGCCGCGCGGGCTGGCCAGCGGCGCGCATTCGGGCGAGGGCTTCAGCCACGACGACGGTGTCGTAGTAGTCCCAGACCCCGCCGGACCACACCAGCTCCGCAGGGTCCGCCGCGACCGGGGCTGCGTCGGCGAACGCGGCAGCCTCGGCGCTGAACCCGACCGGAAGGAGAGTGATGAGGTGGTTCATGGCGCGGGACCGAGCGTGGTGATCGGGGCCGAGGCGCCCGATCGCGGCGAGGGTGCCCAGCATGCTCGCCCGTTCGACCGATGAGCGGACCAGGAAGTGGTCACAGGTCCAGGTCTGCAGCAGGAACCGTTCCAGCAGATCGTCATAGACGCCCTGCGGGTCGGTAGCCCCCGCAACCTGGGTGTAGTCAAGGTGCTCGATCGGCGCGGCGTTCTCGCAGAGCAGGATCTTGCCGAGCTGATGAGCATGCAGCAGCACCCGCTGATCCGGCAGATCGGTGGTCAACACCGCGTCCGTTTGCTCGACCAGCTGCGGCCAGGTGTCCTCCTCGAACGCCTCCACTCGTAGTCCCGGCCGCCGCCAGGTCGGATCCGACCCGGGCGGGCACGCCACGACGACCTGGATACCTTCGTCGGCTAACGCCACCGCGAGTTCCCACAATCGCAGCCCGACCCCGCCCATGCCGTCCCCCACCGGGTACGGGCCGGTGAACATCGTCAATCGCATGGCACGTCCTTCCCGTGGCGTCGCCACATGTCGCGCACCGCTGGCCAAGTTCCACAGTCAACGAACGGCGGCACCACGATGACCGGCGCCGCATGCAGAGGGCCCCGAGCGAAGTCGGCGTCAGCCAGCAGGTGCCGCTCGGCGAGGTCAAGCTGATCGAGCACCGGACCGGCGACCTCCCGGCGAAATCCGAAGGCGAACCAAACCGCGTTGTGTCCGCCCGCCGCCTCAAGACCGGGCTTGTCGGCCATCCGCTGCACCCGTCCCATGCCGCCCTGGGAGGGGTCACGGTCGATCGTCAGCGCGCCGTCGGCCGCGATGCGCTGCGGGTCGTCGCACCACGACGCGAGAAAGCAGGCGCTCGTCGCGCGTAGCAGCCGGTCGGCGTCGGCGACCGGGCTGCGGTCAGGCATCTCCTGCAAACGCTGGTCCGGGAGCAACACCACCGTGCGGGCACCCAGGAACGGCAGAGCCACGCGCACCGCCGCGGATAGCCCGCTGGTGTCCGCTCCCTGGCGCACCGCGGCCACCGGTACCTGCGGATACCGTCGGTGCAGATGCGCGATGGTCGGCTCGCGGTCGGCTGCGGTCACCAACAGCACCCGGACATCCAGACCGGCAATCAGGTCTACAACCTGATCCAAGAGCACCCGACCATCCGGAGTGGGCAGCAGCTCCTTCGGAAACGGCAGACCGAGCCGACTCCCCCGTCCAGCGCACGGCACCACCACCGACAACGGGCCGCTCACGAGCCGACCACCGCGCTGTCAGTGACCGCCTCGGCCACTGCGGCGGCGATCCTGTCGCCCTGCGCCGGGGACAGGACCAGCGGCGGCGCGATCGCGACCACCGCGCCCTGCTGCCGCACCAGGACCCCGTCGCGTTGACAGCCGGCAGTTACCGCCGCAGCCCGCTGCGCGCTGTCGAGCTGCACCCCGACCAACAGCCCTACCCCACGAACATCCCGTACCACGCTGGCCGGAGCGAGAGCAGCCTGGAGTTGCCGCTGCAGCGTCTGCCCGACGATCGCCGCATGCTCCACCAGGTTGTGGTCATCGATAACTCGCAGCACCGCCAACGCGGCAGCAGCAGCCATTGCGTGGCCGCTCGTGGTGTGGCCATGGCGCAATCCTCCGATCAGCGGGTCCCCGGCGAACACCTCGAAAACCCGCTGCCTCGCCGTCACCGCTGCCAAGGGGGCGTAACCGCCAGTCAGACCCTTCGCCGTCGTGACCAGGTCCGGCACCACGCCTGCGCCTTGGTGCGCGAACCACGCACCGGTCCGGCCGAAGCCCGTCATCACCTCATCGACGATCAGCAACACGCCGTGCGCGTCGCAGATCTGCCGCGCGGCGGCCAGGTATCCGTGCGGCAACGGCACGATCCCACCGACACCAAGCACCGGCTCCACCATGAACGCCGCCACCGCGTCGGACCCGACCCGCGTGATCGTCTCCTCCAACGCCTCAGGCCCTGGCCCCGCGCACACCTCGTGCTCCCGCCCCGCCGCGCAGTCCTGGCACCGAGGCGTCGCGACGCTGGCGAACCCTCCAGGCAGCGGTCCCACGCCGGCTCGGGTGGTTGGCAGGCGCGTCATCGCTACCGCGGCCACCGTCGTCCCGTGGTAGCCGTCGGCGAGCGAAAGCACTATTTGTCGCCTCGGCTGGCCCCGGAGGGCGTGGTATCCGCGGGCGATCTTCACCGCAGTCTCGGTCGCCTCGGATCCCGAGTTCACGAAGAAGGTGCGGGTCAGTGGCTTCCCGAGGAGCTCTGCCAGGCGGGCGGCGAGTAACACTGCCGGCGGCGTCGAGGCAGCTCCCAGGCCGTAGGTCATCAGGTTGGCAGCCTGCTCAGCGATGGCCTGCACCACCTCCGGCCTCCCATAGCCGAGTGTGGCGTTGAACAAGCCCGCCCGCGCGTCGAGAAACCGCCGCCCGCTCACGTCGGTGACCTCACAGCCGCTACCGGAGACCAGCATCAAGGCATCCGACGGGCGCTCCGACGGGCTCCACGGATGCCACAGGTAAGCCGATTCAAGCTGCGCTAGCAACGCCGGATCACCGACAGCAGCCGTGACGACGCTCGACGCTCGATCCCGCTTCATCGAACACCTCCGCCGTCTCGCACTGATGTCCGTCGAAGCCCTTCCGGGCGGACGCGGCCGTAAAGATCCATGACCGAACTCGCGAAAATTCCACGAGGATCGCTCGCGGACTGCTGCGACATGGAAAGCGTCAAGGGTTCCTCCCGAGAAACGGTGCGACGACGACCCCACGGTCACGCCTGCGACAACCACGTCACCACGGTTGGTCAGACAGCCATAGACGGTCGGGTAGCGAACCTCGTGGACATCAGCGGCAAGGTGTGAGAGTTGTGAATCCAACACGTGGTGGGCGCCGTTCTGCGGCACGCTGACCCCAGCGCATTCACCCCTTTCGAGATGAAGCGGAGAACCGTGATGGCTTCGGAGACAACCCCTGTCGATGGAGCCCTGTGCCGCGCTCTGAGCGCTGCTGACCTGTCCGCCCGGGCGCTGATCCGGGAAGTCAACTGGCACCTGACCGCCGTGGGACACGAGGCACTCCATCCCACCGCCGCGTACAGCTGGCTTAAAGGGTCAACTCCCGCGTCCCCGGCCGTCCGCTACGCCGTGGCGGTGGTCCTCACCCGCGTAACCGGCATCGCCCACCGCCCCACCGACCTGTGGCCGGAGACAACCGATCCGGTCCCCCTCCTGCGCGCGACCGACGACCTGGTGGGACCGCGCGGACTACGCCGGCTCCTCGACATCGCCGCGGCCTGGACCGCCCTCAGCGGCGCCCATCAGGGTGCCGTCCAGCCCAGCACCGGACCACTGCTGATCACCAGCGCACTCGACGCCACCGCCGGACCGCCGGCGGAGCGTCTCCGTCACCCCGCCGCCGACCGGATCGAACACGTCCTGCCGGCCATGGCCGGGCACCTGGAAAGCACCCTGGCTGATCTACGCCGCCTCGACGACCAGACCGGCGGCGGCGCGGTGTCGCACCGGTGGGTCCGCAACGCGCTCGCGGGCGTCCTGGACCTGCTACGCAACGCCCAGTACAGCGACGACGTCGGGCGGCGACTCCTACGCACCGCAGGCGGACTCGCGCAACTCGCCGGATGGATGTGCCACGACTCCAACCTCACCGGCCCCGCCCAGCGATACCACCTGCTCGCATTACGTCTGGCCAAGGCATCGGACTCGGCCGAAGCCGTCGCAAATAACCTCGGAATGCTCGCCTATCAGATGGTCCCCGCCAACCCCGCTGAAGCGGTGCGGCTGGCCACCGCAGCGACCGACGCCGCCCGATCATGCGCCACTGCCGTACGCGCCCGGGCGTTAGGTCGGCTCGCTACCGCGCACGCCGCCGCCGGTGACCTTCACGCCTACCAGACCGCCGCCGACGCCTGCCGCACCATGTTGCACCGCGCCAGACCCGAGGACACCCCCGCAGACCTCTACTACTACACCCCCCGGCAGCAGGCCGCCGAGCACGGGCACGCCCTGGTGCTGCTCGCCGCCACCTACCCGCCGCACGCTCGTCGCCTACTCATCCAGGCCACCGACATGCTGACTCCACTGGCCATGACGGACACCGACGAGACCTACCGGCGTTCGGCGCTCCTGCACGGCATCCACCTCGCCCGAGCGCACCTACTCGCCCACGACCGACCCACGGCCACGGCGACCATCGACTCACTCGCCCAGCGGGTGCCCGGCGTCCAGTCGGTCCGCTGCCGGTCGATGCTCGCCGACCTTAGAGGCACCGCCCACCGTCACCTACCGACAGCTACCCGCGAAGCGGTGGACAAGGCACTCTCGACAGCATGACCCACTCCTCAGAGGCGAACGCTCAAGTCACCGCCCCGGGGCCACCTCACCTACGTCCGCGGCCCTACACCGATCCCGACGCGCAGTCCTTGCTGTACCACCTGCACACCGAACAGCTAGCCCTCTACGGATTTGCCGACCGGATCGACGACACACCAGCTGACGACTTCGACCCACCCGCTGGTCTGTTCCTCGTCGCCTACGTCGACCGGCAACCCGTCGCCTGTGGTGGCTGGCGCCGGATCACCCCCGATCAGGCCGAGGTCAAGCGCATGTTCGTTCACCCCGACCTGCGCGGCCTCGGCCTGGGAAAGCGCCTACTGCGGCAGCTCGAACAAGACGTCCTAGCAGCCGGCCTCCGCGCCGTTCGGCTAGAGACCGGCCGGCACAACCACCACGCTCTGCGGCTCTACACCGCCGCCGGGTACGAGATAACCGCACCCTATGTCCCTGGGCGAGACCCAGCGATCAACCGGGCGCTCTGGAAAAGACTCGAGCCCCCGGCTCACCGACACCGCTGAACATCCGGGCTGCCGCGGCGCTGGCGTAATCCCACGGAGGTTAGAACTGACACTGACACCGGCAGTTCGAAGCCACAGCGAGGCTGTTCGCCCTCCAAGCCATCGGCTGAGACGCTGCCCCGAGGGAAGACAGCCCCGTCCCGCAACGACACCTACCCGCCTCGCGATAGGAAGAACCGCCATGGACCACGCGGCCCTCACTGGCAGCTCCGAGACGATCCTCATCAGGATCCGCGGGAACTCCGGCGCCGGGAAGACCACCATCGCCACGGCGTTGCGGCGCCGGCACGGCCGCGGATGCGCCATGGTCGGCCAAGACCACCTCCGACGGATCCTGCTCAGAGAACGCGACAAGCCAGGTGGTCTCGCACCCACGCTCATCGCGCAGAACGTTCGCTTTTGCCTCGATCACGGCTACCACGTGATCCTGGAAGGGATCATGCACACCGCCCGCTACCGGAGCATGCTCACCGAGCTGCGCGACGGGCACCGCGGACGAACGCTCTTCGTCTACCTCGACGTGTCGCTGCCAGAGACCCTGCGGCGCCACGAAACGCGTCCCATGGCGGCGGAAGTGTCGCCGGAAAACCTGCGCAGCTGGTACACCCCGCGCGACGTCCTCGGCTGGCCCGATGAACTCGTCCTCCCCGAGACCACCACCCTGGAGCAAGCGATCGAGCGCATCGCCACCACCGCCGGCCTGCCGTTGACCGGTCGCGACAACGACCTGCTCCCGGCCGTCCCATGACTGCACCACCGAGAGCAACCCCAGACGGTCTCGTGGCGGACGGGGCGGATGACGTGTTCGCGGCGCTGATCGCCCGTGCCGCTGCCGCACGGGTGGGCACCGGCCGCGTTGTGCACCGCACCGACAAGGCCGTCGTCGCCACCGGCCGCCGCGACGGCCAACCAGTGATCGTGAAGCTACTGACCACCGACGACCCGTACTGGGCAGGCCGACGCCAGCACGAGCTGCGCATGTACGAGCTGTTCACCGATCAGCCGCCCCCCGTGCGCGTGCCGCAGATCCTGTACGCCGACGCCCACCTCACCGTCCTGACGCGGCTACCTGGGCAGCGCCTGGACGACCAACGCCACCTCACTCGCGACGTCAGCCCGGGCACCGCACAGCTGGTCCTGGACACCCTCGACACCCTCTCCGACTGGACGCCAGCGCCGCCACTGCCGCAACCTGTCGACTACCACGGCCGCACCGACGCCGAACACGCCGCCGGACTCCTCGACGACGCCGACCAGCACGCCCTGCACACCCTCGTCGACCAGCTCGGCCCGGACCGGGTCACCGCACACGGCGACCCCCTACCCGCGAACCTGCTTCTCGACCGCGAGCACTGCGCCCTCATCGACTTCGAGCACACCGGCAGCTACCTACCCGGCTACGACCTCGCGCTGCTGCACATCGTCGCCGCTGCGGCCAGCCCGACCCTCACTGCCGCGATCGCCGAACACGTGCACACCGCCGACATCACCACCGCCTACTCCGTCAACCTGCTCCTGCTGACCTGCCGAGAGATCCGCCTCCACACTGTGCTGCCAGCAGGCGACTCGACCACGTCCCGGCTCGCGTGCCTGCGACAGCTACTCAGTCAGGCACGCCGCCACGTTCAGGCGCTGATGCGATGGGCTTGAATCGGACGACCGCCAGCACGCGGGCCCACCGCGGCCCCGCGGGCGGCTCACAGGCACCTCCTCCGTTGAGCCGTGACTTCCACCGCCTGTGGGCTCCCCTACTCGGTGAGCCACGTGGGATCCCCGCGACGGCGCCATCTACCGACAACGGCGCGTGGACGAACCGCACAGCCACAACCGCACCGAGAGGTGGGCGCCGAACCAGATGCCACCCATCGAACCTTGTCGTAAAGCGACGGTACGGTTACTCCTGGCAGTTTGTTGTGGTGGAGGGAGCTTGCTCGTGGTCAAACGCAGCGGCCGATCTCGGCGCAGGGAACCGATTCGCCGGCCGATTCCAGCAACACGACTGTCCGCCTCGGCGGACAGGGTCACCGACCTGACCGGGCAGCACCTGGTCGACGGCTGGCCGGTGACCGAGCAGGTGCGAGTGCGGCTGGCCCGCGGCGCGGATATGGCCGCAGTGCGTCGGCTCACCGCGCTGGCCGGTGTCCGTCTCGAGGACGAGGTCGCCGACGACATGGACGCCGGTGTCGGCGGGGCCGCGTTGCGGGCCGGCTTGGACGGTGGTCCGGACACGTACATGCGATACATGGCCGAGAAGTTCACCGGCCCGCAGGCCATGGATCCGAGGAGGCTGCTGCCGCCGGCGACGCTGGTGCTGGTGGCCGAGCACGACCAGCGCGGCGTTGTCGGAGCGGTGGTCGCGTACCCGCCGGGCGGTGTGCTCAAGCAGCTGGTCGAGCATCAACGGCGGGCAGGGTTGGGCAGTCAGCAGCTGTTTCAGCTGGTCATGGCTGGCGTGATGTGGATGGTGCGGATCAAGGCGATCGCGGTCGACGAGACGATGCGCGGCCGCGGGATCGGCAGTGCGTTGCTGCATCGCTGCCAGCGGATTTACGCGCATTGCGGCTACATGATCACGTATGGGCAGATGGCCGACAGGCCGGAGCTGGAGCGGTTCTACCGCAGCCACGGCTTCGACGTGCTGGAGCGTGACAGCGGGTTCGACCCGTGGGTGGTCCTCGGGGTTCACGCCGAGATCCGCCCCGACCCGGGTGAACGCACGTTCGTCCGGCATCAGAAGGCCAGCGCGAATCGGCGGCCCGGTCGGGTGCCGGCACCACGACACACCAGCAGGACGCCGTTCGACCCGGGCACCCTGGCCCTGCATGACGATCACCTGCCGACACTGCTGACGCAGGGCTCTGGCGAGTTGCTCGCCATCCAGTTCCTGCCCCTGCTCTGGATCAAGATGGCCGAGGGGCAGCGCGCCAACGCCTGCATCGACGCGTGTACGCAGCTGCGGTACGCCTACCAACAGTTCGGGATCGCCGCCGAGATCCTGCCGGTCGGTGTGGTGATCCACGACCCGGACGGCGGTCGTACCCGGTACGCGACCGACGAGCCGAGCTGGTACGACGACACCACCATGGTCGGGCACACCATCCTGCTACTGCCCGAACACGACAGACTGGTGGATCCGACCATCGAGCAGGTACCAGAGGTCCGGGCACTGCGACAAGGTCCGGTCATCGGGCGGCTTCCTGAGCCGAACCGGCAGGCACTGCGTGACGGCGAGACCAGCTTCGCCGTCCAACGCGGTGACCTGCTCATCGAGTACCAGCCAGTCCGGCCCGAGCACCGGGATCGACTGCTGAGCGGGCCGCTGCTCGCCCGTAACGACGTCCAGTATCGGCGCGGCGCCGTCAACCTAGCCGCAATGGCCGTACAGGCGTTCCGCGATGCAGGAGCCGCCGACCGTATCCGGCAGACCACCGCCTTCCCCCGCCTAACGGCGCTGCTCGATGCCATCCGCGACGCTCCGATCCGCGTCGACGAAATCACCAGCGATGTGCTAATTCACCTGCCCGGCGGACCCGTCCAGCTCGACCAAGTCCCGGTCCCCCGTTCGGCGTAAGGGAATGACGGCAGCCCCACGACTGCGAGTGGCTTAATCGCTATGCTGCTCCACGCATAACGGCACGCCTGGGTAATGGGCGGTCACCGCGACTGCGTCGCGGTGACCGTCCCAGACGCCGACGCATTCCCCGTCATCCAGTCGCTTCCGCAAAAACTGCCAGTGCTCGAGACCCCACTTCCGTAGCAGCCGCACAGGAGGTTACTGTTCAGTACACATGATGCACAATTTGGGAAGGATGAGGCGGTGGCTAAGCAAATAATTCATCAGCTGGTCGACGACTTGGACGGCGGCAGCGCCGACGAAACCATCAGGTTCGCCCTCGACGGCGTTCAGTACGAGATCGACCTGTCGGCCGCGAATGCAGCGAAGCTGCGCGACGCCTTCTCGCCGTACATGGCCCACGGCCTTAAGGTGGGACGAGGCGGCCTCGCACGGTCCGCGCAAGCCACCCGCAGCGCGGCGGGTGTGGGCAGCTCACGAGGTGCCCGTACGGGCGGAGTCGCGAACCGGGATCAGAACAAGGCGATCAGGGACTGGGCCAAGAGGGTCGGCAAGGACATTTCGGATCGAGGCCGGATCCCTCACGGAATTGTCGCCGAGTACCACGCGACGGCCGGACGCTGATCACCTATTCAACGCTGCATTGACTTCCCGTCCTGGGCTGGCGGGGCGGAAGGCACCGGCACATCTGCAGGTGGGGCGCGGCGGCGCCTGACCTCGCCGCCCGCCCGCCTCACCGTGCTGCACGAGGTGCCACTTGACTCGCGGCGGCATCGATTTCTAGGGCGGCGTGCCACCTTGCTGTTCGCGCCACCGCCCTGCGGAGTGGGCGCGCAAGAGACGATCGACCATCGCTGCGGCCTCGTCTTTCGAGTCGTACGTCCAGCGCAGCATCTGCCCGGTTTCACTGTCTCCGGTACGAGCTACCACCTTCCATCGCGTCTGACGGATCAGCCAGACATCGCGCCGAGTCAGGCGTCCCCAGACGCCGTTCCACCACCGCCTCACTACCTCCTCCGCCACCGGATCGTACATGCGTTCGATGGCCGGACGTCAGATGAGCGGTTGGTCGGTGGCGGCCTCGCCGATTGCCCGTTTTGCCGGTAAGGCCCGGAGGCCTCGACCGGCACCGAAGGGTGACTCAGCACTGAGCCGGGCAAGGACGCCGGCGCAATTCGGTCAGCCGGCTGTGACGTGCGAGCACATGCTGCGGGGTCGGTAGTCGCCGGGCGCGTCTTGACCGGCAGCGGGCCACAAACGCGCGGACTTCCGGCAGGCTGCCCAAGAGTGTGCCAGGCCAAGCCGGGATGCTCGGTCGGCAGCGCCGCCAGGCCGGCGCGGGCGAGGCCCCGCCGTTAGTAGCGGGGCAGCGAAAGTGGCTGCTCGACCCATCCGAGGCGGCAGGGTCGGCAGAGCCGTAATCGACCTCGAACACCAAGTCGTTCCCGGCCTCCAGAAGCGGCAGCCCGTCGGGCAAGGCGCCCTCGGGTGCGCTCAGGCGTCATCGCCGGGGTATTCCCAAACGCCGATTACGGTGCGGCGTGTGCCGGCGTCAAGCATGGCCTGACTGCGGTGCCGCCCGTTAATGTACGGACCGCCCTCGCCGCGCAGCGGCTGGATCGGATCGGTGAAGAGACTCGCCGCCGCCTCCATCGTCCACTCGTCGAGGCGATGCTCGTCGCTTAGCGTCCGCAACGCGTCAAGCAGGCGGTACAGCAGGTCGTCCTCGCCGTCGTCATCCGTGGGCCTGGCCTCGACGCGGGCCAGTGCGCGGATCGCGGCTTCGGAAGCGGCACCCCAGTCACCGTCGTGATAGGAGCAGCATCCGCGGCCGCGGCGCCTCGGTGCCACTTGGCGGCCGACACGCCGCCACCACGGCGCTCCCGAAGGCATGCAGGGCGGTTCGCCGTGCAGATCGGGCCGGGGAAGGCCGACCACTGCGGCGACTGCGTACCGCATCCGGCCCTCCTGCGGCCGCGCTGGCTCGATGTAGCCGTCTCCGCGCGACACGTCGACCGGACCACCGATCAGCACGCGCAGCTCCGCCTCGCTCAGCCGCGGCCCCCACCTCGGCGCACCCACCGTGTGGGGGCCTACGGCGGTAAATCCATAGTGCACCAGTCCAAGGTCCATGCTATCGAGCAGCTGATGCGCGATAAAGATCGGCGGATCCTGCTCATCCGGGCAGTGCCGCTGCCAGACCGCCGCGACGAACCGCTCCGCCCCGTTCATCAAAGCCGCGCCCTCGCGGTCAGTCTGCGTCGCCACCACGACCGGTCGCACATCGTTCCCCGCGAATATCTGGAGCCGGAAGCTTGAGTTCCCCACCCGGAACATGTGATCGTCGACCGTACGGTCGCGGACACCCGCTTGCTCGCGCAGCAGCGGCAGGTCACGTATCGGACCCTCAGGCACCTCCGCTTGATTCATGTCCATAACGGTAAGCCGTCCCCTCGACGATCGGTCTCCATGCCAGCGCAGTCCGTGGGAACGTTCCACGGGCAGGCATATCAGCTCCGGCGAGCGCACCGCTGGTGCCACACCTTGCGATCGCAGATCGGTTGAAGTCCCGTTTCTGAGCGCATCGCGCGTAAGGCTGTCTACCGGTGCCTGCTCTGGTGAGCAACGCGCCGGGCAAGGGGTGCGCCGAGACAGAGTCCCGAGCGCGTACCTTGCTGGCTGTCCGGCCGGGCACCGGCGCGTGCGAGAGGGGCGACGATGAGCGAAAACGAAACCGTAACCATCGCGGGAGTGCCGGTGCGCTACCACGACGAGTACGAGCTAAGCGTAGAGAACGACTACGAGCAGATCCATCAAGACCATAAGCACGACAACGAGCACCTAGAAGGGCTCGACCGCGAGCCGGGCACCACTACCGCGCTGTACGCCGTGGCCAGTGCTCGCTACCTGGCGGAAAAGGCCGGGACGTTGAGCGACGTGCTGCGCGAGCCGTACGCGCTGCGGACCACTCGGGACGTCGACGCGGTGGTGGCAGCGCTCGGGCAGCACATCGATGCCCTCGCTGGCGTCGCCGAGGGGCTGGGCGTATGGCTCGACGCCGCGCATCAGCGCGGCGAACTCGGCGGCGAGCCGGACGCCGCACGAGCAGAGTTGAACGAGGCAGCGGTCCTTCTGCGAGACGCCAAGCTGCCTTTGCACAGGGTGGCTGCGCCGGATGACCGTAGTCCTGCGCTCGATATGGACACCCTGATCTTGGGGGTCATAGAGCAACTACGATCCCGTGGTATCGAGGTTACCGACGTGCACGTCTTCGAATCGGAGACCCGTTGGGGGTTGGGAAGAGACCGACACCTGTCCCTGAGCAGCGAGGCCAGCTGGCAACTACTCTTTCCGACCGAGAGCGGGTCAAGTTGGAAGCCTGTCTCATTCGGGCTGTACTGCTGGTACGCGCACCCGGAGCAGATCGCCGAACTGGTCGCCAAGACTCTGGCCGACGCGGAGGTTTGACGGAGGAACACAGCCTGGGCATACACGGGAACATCTGCAGTCCCCCGCCTACTTAGGCAGGTCAGGCCACCATCAGTCGGCACCGATAGAACGGCGCTGCTCGCACGGGGGAACGAGCAGCGCCGTCCCATCGACGATACTTCACCCCCCGAAGAACCGCTGCCCTCCAACGAAGCGACCAGTCCCATGCAAAGACGCCCCGACAGCCCCAGCACTCGGGCTCCCCACGGCGGTCAACCAGGCATGTCGTCGAACCTCTAGCGTGCGTCACGCCAACCGGACTCCGACGGAGTGGCCGCGTCTCGGTTGGGGCTGGTCATCCGCTCCCTGAGCCGCCTCCTGTCCGGTCGTCCTTTCCCATGACGGTCGTCGGCCGACTGCTACCATCGGAACCTCTTCGGCCTCACACCGCGTTCGCGGCGTGAGGTTGGGAACGTTGGTTGTTTCACGCGGCCGGGGGGTTGCCACTTCGTTCGTTCGCGGACGTTGTTCCCCCGGCCGTTCCAGCCGCTGGCCACTCGCGGGCAGGAACAGACATGGAGATCCGGTACATCGGTGGCCGACCACACACCGACATTGCCGGCGCAGCCGAGCTGACCCGCCGGTCCGAGGCGACCGTCCGACTCAAGACATCGCCGAAGCAGCGAGAGCAGGGTTCCGGCTGGCCCGCGCCGGTTAAGCAGGACAAGAAGTCATGGTTTCCCGTCGATGAGCTGGAAAACGTCCGAGACATCCTCCTGCCGCAGATCGTCGAGGCGGGGCAAGCACGCGTTCACTGCGTCGACCTCGTCGGCGATCCAGAAGAACTGATCTCCGCGACCGAGTTTCGGAAGATCCTCGGCATCAGCCAAGGGACATGGGACTACTACGTCGGCCTCAGCAGGGCGGCGTGGGACCGCGGCGAGGATGGCTACCTTCCCCGGTTTGACGTCGAAGAGCCGGCACCCGCACAGGGGATGATCCGATACTGGAAACGCCGCCGAGTGCAGGCGTGGATCAACAGTAGGACGGGGAAGGTTCAGCGCCCCGAGGGGTGCGAAGTAAGCCAGCCCCCAGGGCAGCAATCGCCGGCGTCCGCCCCTACTTCCCGCCACTAGCCCCAGACGCAGCCCTCGCCGTCGCTGCGGCTGGAATCGGCCTCCGGCCGATGGCCTCCCGCCGGGTCAGCGTCCCGCCGCTGAACCGCGGCGCCTCGCCGGCGAGGCAGGCTCCGGGATGAATCAGAGCAGCGCCGATTCCTCCCGGCGGCCTGCCCCAAGGGGCACCATGTTCGGGGGTGAGCCGCAAGCCCACACCCCAGGCTTGCCCCTCACCCCCGAACATGGTGGATCGAAGATCAGGCCGCCGGGAAGAATCTTCAACATCGCGCACGGATGCGCGAGAAGCGCCCCAATGCACCCGCACGAATAACACAGACCATGGCAACCATGTATCATTAAATACATCGGCCATGGCGACCCGCCGCGCCGAATTCGCCCACTAGAAAGGCGACCCATGTCGCTCCTGCACGTCCAGTTTCCACGTCGCCAGCCCGAGGCGCACCGCACCGACTGCAGCAAACCCCGCACTAAGCGCTATCGGCGGCCAGCCGTCATTCAGGACGCCTATGACGTCGCCACGCGCCGCGACCTCATTCTCGCTCTTCACCCGGAGACAGAGCCCACCGATTGGCACCAGCACCTCGACTCCATTGACCTCACCTGCTGGTGCATGTGCGCCGTACGAAGCGAGCCCTACACGAAAGCGCAGTTGATGACACTGGGGCGTCACCACCTCCACAACAGCCTGTCTGACGCGCTACGCAACCTCGACCTCAGCCAGATGCGCAGCGGCAAGCTGGCGGAGCTAGCCGCAGATGCCAACGACACCACACTCATCGAAGCTCTTGAGGCTATCCATGCGGCAACCGCCACCCTGCGGCAGGCGCAGATGCAACTCATCCCAGACCCCTCACGAGCCCTCCCATCGCCCGCCGCTGGGTCAACGGAGAGCGATGCCCTAGCCGCCCAAAAGACCCTTCGGGAGAACGGTTCCGACTAGACGCACGGCATTGCGTCATGTATCATTAAATACATGAGGGAGGGGCGGCAACCCCCGACCGAATGCCAACGATTCCGGACCGAAGGAAATCACCGTGAGCGGAACGCTCGGCACCATTCCCCTGACCGCCCGACACGCCAGCGTGGCAGATTTGACCGCCATCCTCAACGAGCAGCACAGCCACAAGCTCGACATCGTCGCCGGCACCGGGATGCTGCGCGCCGAAGCCGGCCAACTGCGCATCACGGGCGCAGAGCCGATCCTCACCGACACCGGCGTCACCCCCGCCGATGGGCTGTACCTGCCCACCGAAATCGGCGATGCCGGACTCGGCGAAAAGCTCGGCATCCCCACCGCCTACCTGCGCAAGACCCGCGCCCAGGCCCTGCACCTCTACGACGGCAACGTCAACGGCTGGCTTGATCTCCAGCACGGGAAGCGATACCTCGCCCGCTGCCTGTCCGACGGCAACGGCGGCGGAATCCTGCGCGCCTTCCTCAGCGACGGGTACAAGATCATTGACCACCTCGACGTTTTGATGTCGGTGTTGTCCGGCATCCGCGAGTCCGGGTTGCGGGTGGAACTCGCGTGCGACCTGAGCGAGCGGCGCATGGTCGTCCGGGTCCACTCCGAGGCCATCAAGTCCCTCGCCCCCACCCTGCTACGCAACTACCGCAGCCCTTTCAACGGGGCGACTGGCGCGGACAACCCGACCGTCTTCGCCGGGCTCGTCTTCACCAACAGCGAAACCGGCTCCGGCGCGATGACCGTCACCCCGCGCATCGTCGTCCAGGTCTGCGACAACGGCGTCACCATTACCAAGGACGCGCTTCGCGCCGTGCACCTCGGCGCGAAGATGGACGAGGGCACGATCCGGTGGAGCAACGACACCCACGAGGCAAACCTCAGTCTCATCGGCAAGCAGGCCCGCGACGCCGTGCGCCGCTTCCTCGACGTCCGCTACGTCCGCCGGAAGATCGAGGAAATCGAGGAAACGGCAGGCCGGCGAATCCCCGACCCCGACCACACCATTCGGGTCGTCGGACAGAAGCTGCGTTTCACCGAGGATGAGCAGCGGCTGATCCTGAACCACTTCATCGACGGCGGGGACCGCACCGCCGGCGGGATGCTGCACGCGGTCACCAGCGCGGCGCAGACGCTCAGCGACCCCGATGCCGCGTTCGACATGGAGAGCGTCGGCGTACGTGCCATGGAGATCGCGGCCACGGTCTGACCGGTCCGCCGGGTGCCGCCCGCCGGCACCCGGCCCCCGGCCGCACCAGCTCATCGACGGCCCGCGCCAACCCCGGCCGTGCTCTCGACTGCGCATGTCCGACGCGTGCCGCCCCGTGACGTCATTCCACCGTCAATGGAGAAATCATGCCCCTGTTCATCGGGCTGCCTCACGGCGTGTCACTACCCCGCAACCTCGCCGAGCCCGACGCCCGGCACGTTGTATCCGTTCTCGCCCGCACATTCCAATGGACCGGCCCCCTGTTCGGCCGCGCGGAGGTCGAGGCTTACCTCCACGCTCAGGCAGAAGACCCCGCCAGCCTCCCTGCACTAACCGACGACGACTGGCAGCGCGTGCAGGCAACTGCCGCGTGGAAGAGCCTCCTTCCCGCTGCCCGCCGCGCGATCTCCACGGCGGACATCATCGGTCGCGCCCTTCGGCAAGCCGGCCGGTGTTGCGCTGACTGCGACACCCCCATTTCCGGTCCGCCGACCGCCAATTGGGGACTGTGCCCGATCTGTTTGAACCGCGCGGAGATCACCGACCTACAGCGTCGCCCGTGCCCAGCAGGCGACGGGGCGAGCCCGCACCGCTGGGATGACAGCACCTGCACCGGGTGCAGCATGCCGTCCCCGCCCAACCGCCCGCACCTCACCGCGCTACCTACAGCGGCCTGACCGATCGAGCACCGTTCCTTGACAACTCCACAGCGCTCGGCGCGCAGCCCGCCGCCGCTACCAGCAACAACCCCCATAAGCCCCGGCGCGCTCTGGACGGCAACCCCAGACGCGACCGGACAACCAACACACCCACAACCCGAAGGGAGCACGAACCGTGCTTACGGAAACCGCACCCGCACAGCAGCTCGACCCGCCGGCTGAGATCGAGGCCCCGAGTGGCCCCCAGGAGGCCGCACCCCTCACCGAAGCCGCCGAAACGCCCGCTACCCATGTAGGCGTCGAGGACACTGACGAGTCCGAGGAAGCCCCCGCCCTGCCTGGCCGGCACTGCATGGTCCGGGTCAAGAACATCCAGCCGAACCCCGGTAACGCCCGCGATGATGCGCAGGCCCTGCCCGGCATCGTGCAGAACCTGCACCAGGACGGCGTTCGCGGTCTTCTCTCACCCCTCATCGTCGTCCCGCTCGGACCCGACGAGGACGGCCCGTATCTGATCATCGACGGCGAGCAGCGCTACTGGTCCGCCGTCGAGGCAGACCAGGAATGGATCCCGGTCATCGTGCGCGAGGACCTTGCCGCCAACCGCGAGCAAATCATCAGCATGCTCCGGCAGGTTCACCGCACGGACCTCACCGCCACCCAGCAGGCCCGAGCCATCGAACAACTCGCCCTCGACGGCATGAACGACAAGGACATCGCCGAGCGCACCGGCTACCAACCGGAGCAAATCAGGGCCGGTCGGCAACTCGCCACCCTGGACAAGCGCACCGCCGAGCGCACCCACACCCTCGGGCTGGACCTCACCCAGGTTGCCGCGCTCGCGGAGTTCGCAGACGACCCCGACCGTGTCGAGACCCTGCTAAAGGAGGCCGAAGAAGGCCCATTCGCGTTCGCCCGTGCGGTAGAGCAGCATCGCGGCACCCGCGCCGCCATCGCCGCAGAGGCGGCCCGCCGCGCCGAACTCGTCACCGCCGGGGTGACGCTGCTGGCCGAACACCCTCGGTACAACGACCCCAAGATCAAGGAGGTTTCCGACCTGCGCGACGCCGAGGGCAACCGCGTCGACGCCGAGGCGCACAGCGACTGCCCCGGACACGCTGTGCGGCTGTTCCTCGCCTACGACGACCGACTGAGGGAGACGAACTACTGCACCGACTGGCGCAAGTACGGCCATACCCTCCCCGCCCACGCCATGACCTCCACTCGCAGCGGTCCCATGACTGAGGAGGAAAAGGCAGAACGGCGACGGGTCATCGAGAACAACAAGGCCATGGAAATCGCCAACACCGTCCGCCGCGAATGGCTGGCCACGTTCCTGACCGCCAAGACCCCGCCCAAGGGCACGGCGAAGCTGATCGCGGAGATGCTGGCCGACTCCGGTTACGTCCTCTCCACCTGGATCAACGGAGGCCGGAAAATGCTCGACGACCTGTTGTCGCCGGGCAAGGCCAGGCGGCCCGGCACGAAGCGCGTTCCCGCCCGGGGCGTCAGCGACGGCCGCTACTCCGTCATCTCACTCGCTGCCATCGCCGCCGCCAACGAAAGCGGCATCACCCGATCCTCGTGGCGGGCACCCGACCCGACGGTCGGCAAGTGGTTGCAGTGGTGCGTCGCTAACGGCTTCCAGGTCGGCGAGGTCGAACAACTCATCATCGACGCCACCGCCAACCACACGAAGCAGCGCGCCGGCCTCAGCGTCGTCGCCACCCCAGAGCCCGACGAACTGCTGATCGGCGACGACGCCGACACCATTGACAGCAGCAGCGCGGACGGACCGGACGAGGGGCCGACCCACGCCATCCGGGACGACAGCGACGAGCCCTCGGGTTCCGAGCTGGAAAGCACGCTCGCCGCCTAAGCCTGCCGGTCGGGGGCCACACCGGGCCCCCGACCGGCACGGCCACCAACACCGCAACGGCCATGCCCCGCCTCTGGTCGTTGTCCGGCCAGCACCGCTAGACCTCACGCGCGGTGCCGGAGCCGCGTGCCCCTTCCGGTTGCCGGACCCAGCTTTCGGCCTCGGTCCGCGCCGGTCCCGACCGTTGCTCCCGCAGGCACCGGCCGCCCCGGCCGCTCGCTACGCTCGCAACCAGCCGCAACGGCCTGCCAGCTTCGCCGTCCGCCCTCCCGAGGCCGCTGGGCCATCGAGCAGAGCCGCCCTACAACCGCCGCCCGTGCCTGGACACCAGCGCGTCAACCGGGTATAGTAATAGTTGTTCGGATGAGGAGGCGAACCCTCACCGGAGCCCACACACCTGCCCCAGGGAGCCGGACATGCCGCCCACCCCCCTCACCGACTCCGAGCGTGCGACGGCACGTCACCTGCCGCTATGCGGTCACTGGCAGTGCGCCGCAACACGGCCTCAGCCACTCGACGCACGGGCGGACGTGGTGCTGATCCGCGACTGCGCCGGCCGACAGCACCTGTTCCGCGACGGTACCGACAACGGCTTGGTCCTCACAGTTGAGGGCGACCAGTGGTCGCTGACCCGCGAGCGGCACGCCCACGTCACCTCGGCCGACGGCGAGCGCTGGGAACTGATTGCCGAGTCGACCCCCGTGTGCGTCGGGGGCTGGCAGGCACCGCGACGCGAGTACGTAGCGCGGCACCTGTCGAGCGGGCGGATCGTCGCGCGCTGGGACACCCAGTACGGACTACTCGCCAGGACCGCCCGCCGATACCTTCACGTCGCCGCTCGCGCGCCAGCGAGCCAGTGACGCCGCCGGCCTACCGTCACCAGACCCCGCGACACCACCGCTCGCACCGCCGCACGTCGGCGGGCAGGGCAACGGCCGGGGGGTTAGTTTGGCGAACTCCCCCCGGCCGCCTGGTGCCGACGCCACACAGGCCCCCAAAGGCCCATACGCCGAACACGTGCCGCCCATCCTACGACACCCGCCACCGTCCACCGGAGCAGGAAAAGTGATCAACGCACGCGTCGGGCGGCTCGCGCAGCCCCTACGGCGACCCAACCGGCCGATACGGCATCATCGGCGCATGGCCACCCGCAATCCCGACGACAGCAGCCGCGTAGGCCGCGCCGAGGCCGCAGCGATGCTTGGCATCTCGCTTAGCCACCTGGACCGGCTCTACGGCGAGCGGGCCACCAACGGCTTCCCCGAACGCGTCGACGGCACCAAATGGCTCACCGAAAGCATCACCTCCTACCAGCTGCCGCGAGATCGGGCCCGACGCGCCGCGAGCGCCGCCGTAGACCGCAGCGGCGATCCGGACGAGCTCGTGAACAGCACCACCGTCGCGCGCATGCTCGGCTACCAAAGCGCCGATTCACTGCGAGGAGAAAACCGAATCTGGCCGCTCCTACTTGAACGCGTGGACGACGAATCCCTCACGGCCACCGGCCGTAAGCGCCGGCGTTGGAAGCGCCGCACCGTGTGGGACATCGCCGACAGCCGCACCGGGCAAGGCGCACCCCACACCGGTCGCCCTCGCGCCACACCCCAGGGCCACCCCGACCGCTCCGGTGATCCCGATGAACTCGTCGGCGCCCCGAGGCCGCACGCGTCCTCGGATACAACAGCCCAAACGCCCTGCCCGACGACGTGCTTCGCCAAGCCGACGAAGACAACGTCGGCCCCAGAGGCCGCCACCGCCGCAGATGGAAGCGCGCGACGCTGTGGGCGATCCTTGATCAAGCAGAGCAGCGCCGGTAGCTGTCCCACTAGAACTCGAATCCGCCAACACCCACGCGACTCGTCGGGTGCTGCCGGGTTTCAGGCCCGGTCCTAGCGGACCGGAAACCGGAAGCGGCCTGCGGCCGCACTGCTCAAAACCCCTTCTCCTTCGGTGGGGGCCGAACAGGCTAGCGACGTGCTCGCTCCGGTCAAGTCCGGCCGCGGCTCGCAAAACATCATGCACACCCCGCATGATCTTTTACTCGAAACCCCGCGCCCGGACTTGACCTCCACTGTGCGCGCCACGGGTCGAGTGAACTCGCCCCCACCGCCGGAAGAAGTGGGGGGACGCACCACGGCCGCACCACGCACGGTGGTCGGCGTACCCGCCGGCACCCACTTTCCAAGATCATAAAATCCGATGTCCGAACAGGCCAAACAGGGTAGCCACGGAACGCAAGAGCGGGTAAAGTAATAGTTGTTCGGAGGGGACGGCGAACCCCCACCGCACACCACACAAACCCCCAACCAAGGAGACGCATGGGTATCCATGACCGCCCCCTGCCGATGGCTGACCGGTACGGGTGCAGAATCTGCGGCCGATCCCTAACTGCCGTTACCACCAGGGACGAGGTGTTTTTCCTCCATCCCGGCCGCAGCTTCGAGGACCACGATCCGGACCCCGTCCCGCTCGCGCAACTTGCCAATTGGCAGCCCGTTTGTGACTTCTGCTCCGCACCGCATCCCGTGGCAACCTTCGCCTTCGAAAACGTCGACCTATCGGTATCAACGGGCCGCGCCGACGCGCAGTTGCACAACTTCGGCAACAAGTGGGACGCGTGCGAGACGTGCGCGCGCCTGGTCGAAAAGCGGAACCCCGAAGGTCTCACCCAACGCGCCTACAAGCGCTTTAGCCGCCGAGACGGAACCATTTCGGTGCAAGTCCTGCGCTCCATGCACCGGGCGTTGTTCACCGCGACACCCATCACGCCCGCCCGGCAGCCGATGACAGCGGCCGACAGCACCACTCATCGCGGCAGCACCGGCAGCGCCGACACGGTCCCCGCTCCTGAGGTTCGATCGCTCCGCCCGCAGATGCTGCCCAAGGTGCGAGACAGGCTCGTGCGCTTTTGGCGGAACGCCGGCCCGGCGCACCTACTTGACGCGCTCGCCCGAGGCGAGACGTACAAGGTCCCCGGACACATGCTGCCTGGCGCTCCCCTGGACGCGCCAGCCGTCATCGTCGACCGCCACAATCCCGAACTGCTGCGGCAGCATTGCGCCCTCATGGCCAACCACGCCGAGAACGCGCGCATCTTCTGGATCGACCCCGACTTCACCGCCCTGGCCGCGCACGCGGCACGCGACCTCCCCGACGTTCGCATCGAGCAGATCGAGATGCCCGCCCCTGACGGACTGCTCATCTGGCACACGCCCGTATACCAGCCCACCGAGCCGATTACCGGCCTCGTGGTGCCGGTCGTCGCCGCACAATGGGGGCCGGTCCCCGGTGGCCTCTGGGTCACGTTCTACGGCCCCGCCGACGGCCTCATGCAAGGCCAGCGGCTCACCGAGCCCGAATTGCAGAAGTTCCGCGAAGATATCGGCTGGCTAGTCCCCGTGAGCACCGGCGTAGGGCTGCGTTTCGGGCAGCCCTACGCGCCCGCCAGCGAACAGACCCGCCTCATGCTGTGCTCCCTGATCGCCACGTGGATCCTCACCACACAGCCCGACGCGGAGATCACCGACGAGCCCGCCGACAAGGCGACCCGCAAGGCGTACCAACGCGCCAACCGACCCGCCCCACTCGTACGACTCGTGCGACTGCGCCGCAAGCAGCAGGCACGACGCGACACCACCGACGACACACCAACGCGCGTCTACACCCACCGATGGTGGGTCAAAGGGTTCTACCGGGAACAGCCCTACGGACCCGGCCGCGCACTACGCCGCCGCACCTACGTACGCCCCCACATCAAGGGGCCGGACGACGCGCCGCTCATCCTGAACCAACAGGTACACGTGCTCGGCAACCCCAGGAACCAGAACGAGCAGTGACAGCGCCCGGGGGAGTCGCCGCACGCGACTCCCCCGCTCGCCCCACTCTTGTCAGGCTTCCCAAGTAGACAACCTACACGGAACCGGGTATAGTAATAGTTGTTCGGGTGGGACGGCGAACCCCACCAGGACAACCACCAAACCCCAAGGAGATTTCTCGTGAGTAGGCATCAGCTCGACGCCCTCCCCGACCGGGACGGCTACATCGCGGTTGTGGGGTGGGATCGCCCGCTACGCAGCTACTTCGCCCAGGTGATCAATGAGGGCGAGCTGAACGAGGACAACCCCGACTACATGCCGCTGTGGCTCGGGGTGGAAACGCGCATCACCGACCCTGCCACCATCATCGAGGCAGTGCGCCCTTACGCCGTCATCCCCGACACCCTGCGCGCCGACCTTGAGGCGGATCGCGTCTGGGAGGGAACCCGAGAGCAGCCGGGATCGGCACACACGCTGCCAGCGATTCCCGGACCGGCCCCGCTCGAAGCGACGGGCACCCTGATTTACCTAAGCGGCGGCGGAACCCCGGCAAGCTGCGACCTTCGGGTGTTTCGCACCGGCATCTTCTCGGTCGCGGTTGTCGTCACCACAACCAACCCCGGGCGGACGCGGGCCACGGACGACGCCGCCACGATCCACGCCCTGCTACTCATCACCTTCAGCGGGCAACACGTCGAGCACATCGAGCACACACCGGACGAGACCGGCGGGGTCTTTCACGCGTTCAGCGTCGCCTACGACGGCACCACGACCCGCACGGCGGTCCCGCTCGACAACATGTCGCGCCGCTTCGGCGCGGACATCACCGGATAGGCCGGGCGACGCCCACCCCCAGCCCATTCGTCGGTGCCGGCCGGGCACACCGGCCGGCACCACCACAGCCAGAAAGACTGCTCATGCCCGAGATCCCCATCCCCGTTCGGCTGCGACACCGCCCCACCGTCGGCGGCCTGGTCGTACCGTGGATCACCGTTCAGATGCCCGACGGCCGTTACCGCTTCGGAGCGATCGACGCCGCCCGGCTACAAGCCGCCTTCATCGACCAACTCTGCCAGATCTGCGGTGAGCAGATGGTCCGGCTGTGCGTCTTCGCCATGCGGACCATCGACTTTGAACGGCTCATCAGCACCGAACCCGCCATGCACCCCGAGTGCGCTCACTACAGCGTGACCGCGTGCCCCATGATCGCGGGCCACATGACCCACTACCGCGCCCAGGCGTCGGACGCCGCCACATCTGGCGGCGACCCGCACGGGGCTCGCCCCGGACACAGAGCCCACGAATGGCGCTTACTGTGGACGACCGGCTATCGCACGACTTTGGACCCCCGGACCCGGACCCCTGCGGCCGAAATACCCATTGAACTCTTGCAGCGGGTACAGCGGATCAGGCCGCCCGC
The DNA here is from genome assembly GCF_029581275.1 of Micromonospora sp. WMMD1155. Classification (NCBI taxonomy): domain Bacteria; kingdom Bacillati; phylum Actinomycetota; class Actinomycetes; order Micromonosporales; family Micromonosporaceae; genus Micromonospora; species Micromonospora sp. WMMD1155. The sequence goes on along the minus strand of NZ_CP120742.1, from coordinate 5,001,597 downwards.
CCCGGACCTGTAGCTAAGGTCGCCTGACGGCGGACCGCACTGGGCCGCCGTCGGGTGCTGCCGGGTTTCAGGCCCGGTCCTAGCGGACCGGAAACCGGAAGCGGCCTCCGGCCGCACTGCTCAAAACCCCTTCTCCTTCGGTGGGGGCCGAACAGGCTAGCGACGTGCTCGCTCCGGTCAAGTCCGGCCGCGGCTCGCAAAACATCATGCACACCCCGCATGATCTTTTACTCGAAACCCCGCGCCCGGACTTGACCTCCACTGTGCGCGCCACGGGTCGAGTGAACTCGCCCCCACCGCCGGAAGAAGTGGGGGGACGCACCACGGCCGCACCACGCACGGTGGTCGGCGTACCCGCCGGCACCCACTTTCCAAGATCATAAAATCCGATGTCCGAACAGGCCAAACAGGGTAGCCACGGAACGCAAGAGCGGGTAAAGTAATAGTTGTTCGGAGGGGACGGCGAACCCCCACCGCACACCACACAAACCCCCAACCAAGGAGACGCATGAGCACCGCATCCACGCTCCTGCTCGCAACCACCACCGCGTCGTGCATCGCGCTTCTCGCGCGCAACAGGAAGCTCCGCACCGATCTCGTCACCGCCCGCTACGAGGCCCACCACGACGCCCTGACCGGACTGCCGAACCGCCGCGCCCTGCTCCTGCACCTGGACTACCTGCTCGCCGACCGAACCCGCCCGGTAGCCGTGGCCCTTCTCGACCTCAACCGCTTCAAGGAGATCAACGACGAGCACGGCCACACCGCCGGGGACCTCGTGCTCTGCCGGGTAGCAGACACCCTGACAGCACTCAACCTCTCACGGGCAATGGTCGGGCGGATGGGAGGCGACGAGTTCATGATCATCACCGATGACGGCATGTACACCGCCCGAAACAACGCCGAGGCCGCCACCCGGGCGCTCGACGCGGCAACCGTCACTCTCGGCGCAACACAGTTCGGCTGCTATGCGAGCCTCGGGCTCGCCCTCGCGGACCACAACGACGTCACCGCCGTCGACCTGATCCGGCGGGCAGACGCCGCCATGTACGCAGCCAAGCGACGCGGCGGAGGCGTCAAGGAGTGGCACCAGAACATCGGCGCGACCGTCACGGCAACGCTCCCGATGCAACGCCGCCGCTACCGCTTCTAGCCCACCCCGGGTGGCCCGGAACCCTGGACAGTTCCGGGCCACCCAGATAGACACAACACCCGGAACCGGGTATAGTAATAGCTGTTCGACAGGGACGGCGAACCCCTAACGGACACCCACCAAACCCCATGCGAGGAGTCCCACGATGCCCACGCTGACTGCTCCCACCGTCGCGCTCCCGGCCCTTCCCGCCGACCCCCACACGCGACACGTCCTGAACCTGCTCGACGCGGCCCGCCGCCGCATGGCACAGGTCATCACCTTTCTGCAGCTGTGCGAGCACGCCCCAGCGTGGCCCACGACACCCACCCACAGCACCGCCGCCGCCATCGAACTACGCGCGGCCACCGTCGCCCTGATCAAGTACGCCCGCCGACACCACTGCGACGCCTGCAACGCCGGCCGAATGCGCGCCACGCTGCGACTGGCAGCCCTGCTGCTCGACCTGTGGCAGAACGGCAAGCACCACGTACAGCGCCCCGACGTGTACCCCGCCGGGCTCGTCAATCGCGCTGGACGGCTGTTCGGAGACACCTCCGTATGGGTCACCACCGGCGACCCCGGCCGCCTACTCGGCCAACACGTCTGACCCGCGCGGATCGCCCGGCCGCCGGCAAGGCGGCCGGGCCACCCCACCCCAGACGTCACCGACGCGCATCGAGCGCGCCACCGCCGGCTGCCGCACCCGCCCCTCACCCCACGTCGCATCGCCATTGGAAGGCAAAACCTTGAGTTCCCTCAGCCGCGCCGAACAGATCACCATCGCCCACGTCTGCCAGGACTGGGCCACCGCCTACGCCGCCGCCCCAGTGAACCTGCCCAAGAGCCTCACCGTTCGCTACCTCACCGACCACCACCTTCAAGCCCTCACCGCGCGCCACGGCCGAAAAATGATCTCGCAGGCCGTCGCCTCCCACCTCGACGCCCACCCCGAAGACCTCACCGCCCCCCGCATCAGCCACCGGGAACGCCGTACCCGCCAAGCCGAACGCGACGCCAACGCCGCCCGCTACCTGAAATGCGCCTACCACCACCACGTCGCCGCCGAGCCCTACGAAGCGCTTGCGCTCATCGACCGGGCGGAGCTGGCCTCACCCACCTATAAGGACTTCAGTCAGTACCGGCGAGCCGTACAGAAAAAGACGCCGCCCTTCTCCTGTACCGACCTCACCGGCACGAACCTGCGCCACCGCGCCCTGCTGCCACTGGCCAACCCACACCCCGGGCCGCCCGTCATGCACCACGGCATCCACATCGAAGAATGGGTCTACCCCGGGCGCCTCGTAATCGACGGCAATTGGCCCGCCGCCATCCCCGAGCACTGCACCGCCACCGACGACGAACTCACCGACTGGATCGCCAACAGAACGGTTCTCGTCTGCACCGGGTGCGGACTCGACTGCACCTAACCACAGCACCCGCAACGCTGGCCGGTCCGAATGGAACCCGGACCGGCCAGCCTCCCCCACTCACGACGCAACATCGCCAGAACGTCTACCAACGCAACGCCCGGCCTCCGACGAAGCAGCCGGGCCACCACACCCCAGACGTCACCGACGCGCATCGAGCGCGCCGCCGCCGGCTGCCGCACCCGTCACCCACTGCCGCACCCCGCAGCGCACACCCACGCACCACACGAGAGGCACCAGCATGAGACTGACCCGCCCCGAACTCGTCATCATCGCCCACACCTGCGACGACTGGGCACCCAACTACTTCCACAGCCCAATCCACGACGGCAAGGACGCGGCCGTCCGCTACATCGCCGACCACCACCTTGACGCATTGACCACCAAATACGGGCGGCCCAAAATCTGGGAAGCCGTTGCCGCTCACCTCGACGCCAACCCCGACACGCTTACCGCGCCACGCACCACCATCGCCGAACGGAGCGCCCGCGAAGACGCCCGCAATACCCGCGCAAACAACTACCTCAGCGCGGCACTGCACCACCACCAGGCCGCCGAGCCCTACGAAGCGCTCGCGCTCATCGACCGCGCGGAACTGGCATCGCCCACCTTCAAAGACTTCACCCAATACCGGCGAGCCGTCCACAAGAAGCTGCCACCCGCAATCCCGACCGACCTCACCGGCACCGGCCTACGCCACCGCGCCCTACTGCCACTGGCCGGCCCACACCCCGGGCCGCCCGTCAGGTACCACGGCAGCCAGACCAGGGGATGGGTTTACCCCGGCCACTTGGTCATCGAAGGTGACTGGCCCGCCGCCATCCCCGAACACTGCACCGCCACCGACGACAAACTCATGGAATGGGTAGGCGAAGGAACAGTTCTCGTCTGCACCGGATGCGGACTCGACTGGACCTAACCCACGGCACCCACAACGCCGGCCGGTTCGGGCTAGAGCCCGGACCGGCCAGCCCCACCAACTCAGGGCAGAGCGCCGCGCGAGACATCACCGGCGGAAGCCGGCCCGGCATTTCCGGGCACCGGGACAGCCATACGCCGACGACGAGGCACCACCTCGCCCAACTCATTGATCCGAGCCCTCACCGCAGCGCCATCCGCGCCACGCCGATACGCCCGCACCCGCGCCACGTCCACCCCGGTCAAGTCCGCCGCCAGGCCGTCATCGCGCAGCACCGTCGCCAGGACCGCCACCGCCAACCCGTGCGCCGCAGCAGCCGTCCCGACTTCCTGATCCAGCCGCGCGACGACCTCACGCCGACGCCGCTGCGCATCCTGCACCGCCCCGGCAGCCTGCTCGACCGCCCGCACCGCCCGCAGCTCCAACTCCTGCCGCCGCCGCAGCGCCAAGGTCGCGTCATTCCCCGTTTTACTCGCCATTCCCCGACCGTAGCGACCACTCCCGGCAGCTCACCAGATCACGCGCCACACCAATTCGTCTATTCGTTCGATGCTGGCCGCAGTTCATCATCTTCCCCGGCCAACCGTTCATCCTCAGCCACGCACTCTGCGGCCTGCCTAAACAGCTACCGCTTCGTTTCTTGCTCACTTACGGGGGACACACCCCCTTGCATTCTCCACCGCCGTTCGAATAGTTGATCTTTTACGGTCGAGTCATGTTGTCCGTCACGCGCATCTCGCCCGGCGACGGCTACCGCTACGTGATGGAGCAGGTGGCCGCTGGCCGCCATGACCTGCGACCACTGGGAGATGGAGGGCCAACGCCCTACTACGTCAACCACACCGCGCGGGGAGAGAGCCCCGGCTGGTGGGCCGGCGACGGCGCCGCCGTCCTTGGCGTCGCCGGCTGGGTCAACGAGCGGCAAATGCGGTACCTCATCGGCCAAGGACGTCACCCGCTCGCCGGTTATCGGCTCGGACAAAAATGGCGGATCTACACGCCGATGACCGACGAATACCGCGAGAAGGCCGTCCAGCGGGCGCTGGCGCACCTGCCCGCCGATGCCACAGTGGAGCAGCGCGACAAGGTATGGCACGACATCATGCACGCGCCCGAGCGGCGGGCCGTATCCGCATACGACGTCACCGTCTCCCCTGTTAAATCCGTATCGCTGCTGTGGGCGTTCGGCGACGACGCGGTCAAACAGGACGTCGTGGCCGCGCACCACGCCGGGGTGCGGTCGCTCCTCGATCACCTCCAGCGCCATGGTGCGTTCGCCCGCGCCGGCGCGGGCGGCGTCCGCCAACTCGACACTGCGGGGCTGGCGGCGCTGGTCTTCGACCACCGCATGAGCCGCGAGCGCGACCCGCAGCTGCACTCGCACGTCGTCGTCTCCAGCAAGGTCCAGACGGTCACCGCGGACGGCGACCCACAGTGGCTGGCCCTCGACGGCAAGGCCTTCTACCGCGCGACCACCGCAGGCCGCGTTGCCTACGAACGCGCGGTGGAAGTCGAACTTCACCGCCGCCTCGGGGTTAGCTTCGCCGCCCGTGATGACTCCGGGATCCGCGAGATCGTCGGTTTCAGCGAGGCGTCGCTGCGCCACTACGGCAAGCGGCGGGGCGCGATCACCGAGGAGATGAACCGCCGCACCGACAGACAAGCTCCGGCGACACGATCAGTGGCCGCGCAGTGGCGTCGCCGCGCGCAGGACGCGACGTTGCGGACCCGCCGCCCGCACAAGGGCGCCGAGTCCACCCACCAGGCCGTGCAGCGTTGGCAGGCCGAGGACCGCGCGACGCGACTCGACACCGCCGGGCAGGTACGCCTCGTCCTCACCGGCGCCGCCCGGGATAACACCGCCGTTACCGCGCGGCGGGTCGTTCGCCGCGCGTACCGGCTACATCCGGACGGCGTCGACGAAGCAGCGCTCCGTGCGGTCGCCGCGCAGCTCGGTGTCCCCGCCGCCGATCACGACCGCATCATCGACGCGGCCGTGCGCGCCGACGTGCGCCTCGCTCTCGCTCGCGCGGTGCGCAGCCTCGGTCGCGAGCGGGCCGTGTTCGGGCGCGAGCACCTCGAACTGGCCATCGGCCGAGTCCTCGATATCACCCCCGGCCAGTCACCACAGGCCGACTGGCAACGGGTGCAAACGCTCGCCGGCCAGGCGGTCGCCGAAGGTCTGGCCGGGCTGCGCGTTCTCACACCGCCAGCGCTCGTGCAGTGGGGGCCGAGCCTGCTGCGCGGCAGCGACCGGCACAGCGAATACACCCGTCACCGCGACCTGCAGATGACCACCCACACGGTCCTCGCCGCCGAGAAGGAAGTCCTCACCTACGCCGGCCGCCGCGGAGCCATCCCCGCACCAGCGGCAGCGATCACCTCCGCTACAGCGGCCCTGCGGTTGTCTCCTGAGCAGGAGGCGGCGCTGCGCTGGCTCGTCGGCGACGACCGGCGGGTCACCGGCGTCGTCGGGCCCGCCGGCACCGGTAAGACCTACCTGCAACGGGCCGTCGTCACCGCCGCCCGCGACAGCGGTGTGCCGGTGCTGGGCCTCACCGTCGGACAGTCCGCAGCCCAGCTGCTCGCCGACGCCACCGCCGCGCCCGGGCAGGTGCTGCGGACCGAGAACATCGCCCGGTGGCTGCACGCCCAACACCGGCCGCCACCCGGCACCAGCGCCGCAGACTGGCAGTTCCGCCGTGGGCAATGGGTCATCATCGACGAGGCATCACAGGTCTCCAGCCACGACCTCGCCCGCCTCGTCACCCACCTCGACAAGGTCAACGGGAAACTCATCCTCGTCGGTGACCCCGAGCAGATCTCCGCGATCGGGCCCGGCGGTTTGTTCCGCTACCTCGACGGCCTCGGCGCCACCACTCACCTCTCCCAGGTCCGCCGGTTCACCCAACCGTGGGAAGGGGAAGCGTCGCTGCGGCTGCGCGGCGGCGACCTCACCGTCCTCGCCGAATACGACCGCCGGGGCCGGATCGTCGGCGGTCACCGCCAGCACCTCATCGGCCAGATGCTCGACCGGTGGGCCGCCGACACCACCACCGAGCACCGCAGCGTGATGCTCGTCGAAACGGCCGATGAAGCCGCCGACATCGCCCGCCGGGCCCGCGACATCCTCATCCACGCCGGCCTCGTCCAGGCCGGGCCCACGGTGCGGCTGCGCGACGGCAACCACGCCAGCGTCGGCGACATCATCGTCACCCGCCGAAACGACCGGCGCATCAGCGCCGGCACCACCTACGTCGCGAACCGCGACCAGTGGCGCGTCGACGCCATCACCCGCGCCGGACAGGTGCAGGTCACCAACCTCCGCACCACCGCGACCGCACTGCTGCCCGCCGCGTACACCGCGCAGCACGTCCAGCTCGCCTACGCCCTCACCGTCGACTCCGTCGAAGGCCAGACCGTGCACACCGCCCGCGGGCTCGTCGACGACAACACCTCGCTAGCCCGCCTCTACGTCATGCTCACCCGCGGAACCACCCTCAATGAGGCGTACGTCGTCACCGACGACCACCCCCGCGAAGGCACCCCACCACAGCCGCCCACCGCCCGCGTCGCGGTCCTCGCCGACATCATGCGCCGCGCCACACCCGACCGCTCCGCCACCGAGACCGAACAGCACCTCTGGGCCGATGTCGACGCGCTGCACGCCTGGACGCCGATCTACGACGACCTGTCCGCCCGCGCCCGCATCCCCGAATACCTCGCCATCGTCCGGCAGATCAGCGGACGGCAGCTGGCCGAACGGCTCGCCCGGGACCTCGCGCTGCCCGCGCTGATCGCCCGCCTCACCACCCTGCGCGAAGCCGGCCACGACCCCACCGACGTGCTGCGCCGCGCCATCCGACCCCGCGAAATTAACTCCGCCGACGACATCGCCGCGGTGCTGTCCTGGCGCATCGACCGCATCATCGGCCGCGCCACCGCCGACCCCACCATCGCCACCACACCGGCCCTCGCCGCGACGTACACCGAGCGCATGCCCGCCGACCTCACCGGCGACATCGGAGACGCCCTGCGCCAGGTCGCCGGCATCTGCGACCGCCGCGTCCGCGCCCTGGCCGACCTCGCCGCCGAGCAGCAGCCCGCCTGGGCCCGCGCCCTGGGCGACGTCCCCGACGATCCAGCGGGCCGCGACCAGTGGCGTACCCGCGCTGAGGTCGTTGTCACCTACCGCGACCGGTACAAACTCACCAGCGCGCACCCCATCGGCCCCGAACCCTCCAGCGGTGACATCGCCCGGTGGAACGCCTGGCACCGCGCCCGCGTCGTTCTCGGCGCCGCCACCCTCGCCGGCCGCCTCACCACCACCGACGACCCAGAGCTCGCACGACTGATCACCGCGCAGCGCACCGCCGACGACGCGGCGCCGCCGTACGTCGCCGACCAGCTGCGCGACACGCACCTCACCCTCACCGACGTCGAGCAGCGCCACCACGACCTCGCGCTCCTCCTCACCGCCGTCGACGCCGCCGGCCAGCGCGCCACCGCCCACGCCCAACAGCTGCGCCCCCGCTGGTGGCAACGCGGGCCATCGCGCACCCGGATCCTCACCGCCCAACGCGAAACCCAACAGCGGATCGACGCCGCCACCGGCCGGGCCGCCAGTCTGCGCGCAACGCTGACCAGCCTGCGCGAGGTCATCGACCAGCGCCAGGCGCGGGTCACCGACCTCGAATCCCGGCACCGCACGTGGAGCCGCTGGTACACCAGCGCCCTGCCCACCCGCTACGCCGGACTCGCCGCCGCAGCCGAACAAGCCCGCCGCACCACGAGCCGCCGCACCACCCTGGCCGACGCCATCGCCACCACCACCGCGCGAGTCCGGGCCATCGACGAAACCCGGCCGCAGCCGCACACCACACCCATCACCGGGGGCCTACCCCAGCACGCCACCGCCGCCCGGGACCGCACCACCACCCGCGACCTGGGCACCACAGAAGGAGCGGAGATTGACTAATGGCCACTCACCCCACCGCGTTCGTCGACGAGTCCTGGTTCCAACAACGCAACTCACCTGGCGCCTACCTGATGGCCGCCGTCATCATCGACCACGACAGCGTTCCCGCAGCCGAGACCGCCGCGAAAGAAGCCGCCGGCATCCACGACGGCTACCACTCCTCCGTGCTGTACCACCGCGGACACGTCGGCGTGATCGAAGCGATGCTCGACGTCGTCGCAGACCACGCCGGATGGTCCGTCGTCTCCGCCCAAGTACCCATCGACCCCGGCAACAGGGCCGCCGTACCGAACAACCCACGCCACGTACACGCACACCTGGAAGGCCAACGCGAACACGCCCGACAACTCAGCATGGAACGTCTCCTGCGCCACCTCAACGGCCAACGAGTCCGCGACGTGTACCTCGAAACCAGGGGCAGTCCCGCAGAGTGGCGCGACGCTCGGGAAACCGGCAGCCGGCTGCCCAGCATCGACCGCAACGACATCCGGGCATACCGTCGGCTCCTCGACCAGGGAGCCATCAGCCATCGCATGCGACTCATCCACGTCGAAGGTCGCAACGACCCTGGACTCTGGATGGCTGACGCCGTCGCGTGGTCCGCAGGCCGCGCCATCCGCACCGACGAACCGCAATGGTGGAACCGGATAGCCGACGTCGCCACCATTCTCGAAGCGAGCACCGGCACTGAACTTCGCCTCAACGCGAGTGGGGCCGCTCCACCAGAAGGCGAACGCGACCCCCACAACCTGAGCCAAAGAGCCCAGACCATGTCCTCACCCGTATTGTACTCCGCTTCGCCAGCCGATCACCAGGTCGGCGCCATCCTCACAAGCCTCATGAACCAGGCCGAACACGCGCGAATGCCGTCTACGACTCAGCTCACCCGCGAAGTCCTCGGCTACGTGCAGCGGATCGCCGAACGTGTCGAGCGGTTGACCGAAACCGTCAACACCATCATCCCGCCACCGGCTGGCGAGGCAGCCCCACGGGGCGGAGCACCTCAACCCCGTAGCGCCGATCACGAGGACCCCAGCCCACAACACTCTCGCGAAGTCGATGATTAACGGCCGCTGCGGACCATGCCGAACGGATCGCTGACGGCTTGGTTCCCAGGCCGGGCCGATCCCGGGAGCTGGCGAGACTTACTCTGTCGTGATGAGGGTGATCATCAATCCGGACTGGCACCTAATCGGGGTCGTCGACATCACCGAACCGGGCTCCTACGAGATCCTCTTGCAGAACAACGGCGCGGGTGTCGGCGTCCGTCTGGTCGGTTCTGCAACAGACAAGCCGGACCCGATGGTCGTCGACGCCGAAGGAGTCGCGCATCCCTGCACCCCGTGTAGCTGCTGTGGCGACTGTGGTTGCGGCGGCAGTTACGGCGGACGGGCAACCTGCGTTCGCTGCAAGCAGTACGCCCGGTGGGCTGCCGAGACGCGACCGCTACTTGAACGATACCTGGAGGTAGTCGGCCGCATAGACGCCTTCGTTGAGACGAACGGCCGGACCCACATCGTGGGCTGCAGTTCCTTGAAGAACACTATCGACAACGCGGCGAGAGCTTTGGATGCGGGCTGCACCCACCGTCAGGAGTGGAACGCCCGAGTGCCAAAGGTCGTCGGTCCGAAGGCGCCCCGGCGCAGGCGCTGCGCGGTGTGCTGCCCTGACGTCGTCGTGCCGACCAGCGTAGGTCCCGTGCGTGGAGCAAAGGGGCAGTTTGTAGCACAGCAAGCGCCCCCAGCCGGCTGACCGCCGCGGTAGGTCCCGAGGCTCGCCAGCGCAGAAGGGACGGCGCGAGGAGACCGGAAGTACCGACCGAGAGCCGCTTGTTTGCGCGAAGGCCTCGCACCTCGGTCCACCGCGCGCTTCGCGGGCCAGCTGCTCGGAGCGCGCCACGTGGGCTGGCAATCCGGCTCGGATATGCGCGGACGACCATGATGGAGCCTATGCCGCCGAGGACACTGCACCCGTCGTGGCCGCCCGCTGTCATCGAGGGCGTCGCCGATGTCTTGGCCAGCACCGGTTGGCCGGGCCTAACCAACGGTGAGATCAACAAATTGCTGGCGATGCTCGACATTGCCGACCTTGAAGCGCCCAACAAGCGGACCCGGCTGTGGGCGGCGCTGCACAACCAGCAACTGCGTGATCGCGCCAGCAACTGCGTCATCCGGTTCATCACCGAAGCCATGGCACTCGGCCGACATCTACAGGACCAACCCCGCTTTGATGCGTTGCGTGATGGCCTCGCCGCACCGCTGTCATTGGTCGGGCTGCGCGTCAACGAGCAGGGCAAAGTAGCGCGCGCGGCCGGCACCGCCACAACGCTCAACGAGGTCGCCGAGCTGGCCGGAAGGCTGCGGGCCGAATTGCGCCGACGCGGCGTGCATACGCAGGTCGTGCGCTACTGCGAAGAGGAGTTGCTACGCCAGTCTCTCTTCCACGCCGTGTTCGAGGCAACCAAGGGCGTCAGCGACCGGCTTCGGCAGATGACCGGGCTCACTGCCGACGGCGCCGACTTGGTCGACCAGTGTTTTGGCTCCCGATCGGGGATACCCCTGGTTCAAATCAACGCTTACAGCACTGACTCGCAGGCCAGCGAGCACCGCGGATTCGCCAACCTGCTCAAAGGCACCTTCGGCATGTTCCGCAACCCGCCGGCGCACACCCCCCGGGCCACCGCTGGATGGGCACTGACCGAGCCGGACGCGCTGGACCTGTTCTCACTGCTGTCGCTGATCCATCGGCGCCTCGACAACGCGCAGATCACGCCTCGGCCCTGACCATGTCAACTCAACGGCGGCAGCCGGAATATCTTCTTTCTGCCTCCCGACGCACCTCTGGGCCGTGAACCGGCTTGACGGCCGGCTAAGCGCTGTCTCGTAATGACTGCCGCCTGTTCGATCAGATGCGAAGAGGCGATGGTTGGTGTCGCGTCCACGCAAGCCCTGCGGGCGTCCGGACCACCTTGCGAGTGATCCTGCGAGTGTCCGACTTACCTTGCGAGCGTGCGCCGAGGCCCATGGGTCGGGGTGGGTAGGCAGCCTGCTGCCCGGCATGTCGGGCGTGACCCGACTAGTTGGAAGCAACTACCGGGATTGGCGCTCGACGTGCACACCTGCGCTCGGTGACAGCATGCTTGCCCACACTCGCGCGGGTTCTCCTCGCACGAGCTGTGCAACACCGCCCTCTCGTCACGCGCTAGGTGGTAGGCCGAACCGCCCGCGTACGCTGTCTGTGGGCCCTGGCGGCCCGCCTGAGTGACAGGGTGGCCGAGAAGGTGTGACGTTGAGCGATAACCTGGAGCAGTTAGGTCCGACCGGCTTTCAAGACCTCGCGGCCAGCCTTGCAGTTGCTTCCTTCGGGCCAGGTGTTCAGGTTATGGGCGCCGGCCGGGACGGCGGGCGGGACCTGTACCACCGGGGTTCGCTCATTTGGAAGCCGATGCAGGACGAGCCTGGCGAGGTGTGGGAGGGGTACACGGTCCTGCAGGTGAAGCACAAGGCCGCCCTGTCCGCCAACCACCAGGAGAATGCGGCCTGGCTGTGGGGTCAGGTTCGTGAGGAGCTGAAGGCTTGGGCTGATCCCGAGGGAGATCGCGATCCTGTCCCCGACTTCTTGATCATCATCACGAACGTGGTGCTGACGCCGTTTCCCGGGGTCGGCGGCCACGACGCGTTGCACACGAGCATTACGAGTTACATAAAGGGCTTCGAGGACGACACTCGCGATATCGACTCGGAGGCCACGAAGGATCGGCTCGATCGACTCGCGCGGCTTAGGCGCATCAACAAGGTGCGGGTCTGGGATCGCAACCAGATTCAGGCATTGCTCAAGCTGCACCCGGGCGTCCGTGAAGCCTTCCCAGGATTCCTCACCGCCGGTGACGTCTTTGCCGCGTTGGCGCAGTTCACCGACAACATTCCGTTAAGGGACCTTGAATCGGGGCTCCGGGAGCACGCCAAGACGACGCTCATGGGCGAGGGCTTCATCTACTTCGACGAGGCGGGCAGCGGCGACGGCCAAGGGATCCCCGTTCACAACGTGGCCATCGACTTGCCTGTCACCTTCGCCGGCGGCACGAGACAGACGAGCGTGGTGAAGTACGTGCTCGACCGCGCAGAACATGTCCTTACTCCCGGCATTACCACGCAGGCAGCGCCTCGGCACTTAATCGTCACCGGCGCGCCCGGCAACGGCAAGACGACGATTTCCAAGTTCCTCGTCCAGGTGTTCCGCGCAGCCATGCTCAAGGGCTCCGAAGACCTAAGCGAGGGCCATCGAGAGGTCATCAGCGGCACCGCCGAAGCCCTAAACCGCTTCGGCCGTGAGATGCCGAAGAACCGGCGCTGGCCGATGCGCATCGATCTGGCGAGGTACGCCCAGGAAGGAGGGCTCGGCGACGACTCGACCCTGCTGCGATGGATCGCGCACAAGGTTTCGCACCGGTCCGACACGGGCGACGTGACACCGTGGGCGCTGAAGAAGTGGATGCAGAGGTGGCCCTGGCTGCTCGTACTGGACGGACTAGACGAAGTTACTGAACCTTCGGTGCGCAGGCGGCTGATCGAGCGGGTCACCGAGTTCGTCAACATGGCTGAGGCTGACAAGAGCGATGTGCTGGTCGTCCTGACTACTCGCCCAGTCGGTTACACCGAGAACATCGCGCCCGCGCACTTCGAGCGAGTTGATCTGGATTACCTCGACCTTGGTGAAGCCGTACGCTACGGCGAGCTTGCGACAAGAGTCAGGCTCCGCACTGACCTCGACCGCATCGACAGGGTGCTCAGGCGCTTGCACAACGCGGCGGAAGACGAGGCCCTGCAACATCTGCTGCGGACCCCACTCCAAGTCCTGATGCTGACCATCATCATCGATGGCGCCGGTCAGCTCGCGCCCGACCGCTACAGCCTCTTCCGGGGCTACTACGACGCCGTCTTCAGGCGAGAACGCGACAAGCCCGCTGGACTTCACAAGATGCTGCAGGAGCATGGCCAGCAAATTCAGCAACTGCATGAACGGGTTGGCTTCGAGCTGCAGGTGCGCGCCGAGACGGGCGACCGCTCCTACGCCACCCTTACACGAACAGAGCTGCGGCAGATCGCGTGGCAGGTCCTAGACGAGGCCGGGTTCAAGCCATCAGGCAAGGACGCCCCCCTGCTGGACAAGATCTTCGACGCTGCCACCAAGCGACTGGTCCTGATCGCGCCACGCGGCACGGATGGCTACGGCTTCGATGTCAGGTCGCTGCAAGAACTCATGGCAGCAATGCACCTGACAACGGGGCCACTTGACGGCGTACTTCAACGCCTCCGAGTCTCGGCCGCCAGCCCTTACTGGCGAAACACGTGGCTGTTCGCGGCGGGTCAGCTCTTCTCCACACCGCAGCCGCATCAGCACGACGCCCTGGTCCGCCTCGTCGAGGCCATCGACGAGGATGCCGACTATCGGCTGAGCCGGGCGGTGCCGATCGGCCCGCGGCTCGCCCTTGACATCATCGACGACGGCATGGCTCGCTCCTATCCAAAGTGGCGCGACCGGCTCGTTGCGCACGGCATGAAGGTTCTGACAGAGCCTGATCCGCCAGACCTGCCCTCGATCGCCAAGTGTCTGGTGCGCTTCGCCAACACCGGTGACGACCAACGCGCCGCGGTGGCACAGGGATTGCGAGACGCACTGGCTGGGACGCGGATGGCGCGGGACACAACGGCCGCACTGCAACATCTGGTGCCAGCGATCGTTGACGAGGTCCACGCGCACAGCAACGTGCGAGGCCTTGCCGGTGTGAGGAAACACCCAGACGCAGTGCTCGCGCCCGAGCCCGCGAGGGGCTGGGAGGACTTCGAGGTCGAACTCGCCACGAACCCGTGTACCGGTGACGAAGACCGCCTACTCCACGCCGGCGCCGCCGTGCTTCGTTACATCACCGCCAACGCAGCCCGCGATGAGGAGGCCGCCACCCTCCAGCGAGCGCTGGAGATAGGGCAAGTCGCGGCGGGGCTCACAGCGGCCCTGGCGCACGTAATCGGCCATGAGCAGGTGCTTCTCGAGAACCTTCGAGACGGCGTAATTCCGGGTGTACACCGTCGCCTCATCGGGGAGCAGCTGCGCTCGATGACGACCGAGAATCCTTAGGTAACGCTGTTCGCACGGCTATTGAACGGATGGGCTAATCGGCCGAGCGGCCAGCCATGCCGACCGGGGTAGCTGTTGCACGGGCAGTGTCCAAATTGCTAACCAATCAGGCGAGCGGCTGCGTGAGCACCTCGACGCCGGCAGCCTGGGCCCAACTGGTTACGGTTGGACGGATCTGCTGATGCCAGTAAGGAAGGCGGATCCCGCCATCGGCGGTCACCTGCCCTACCTCGGGGGCACCAAACGCCTGGAACAGCTCGCTGGCGAGTCGGTGCGTTGCCGCGACCAATCCCGGGCCGTCCGCGCAGAGATCGTCGATCTCGGCGACCGTGTCAGCCCACGCGCCGCTCGCGATCTCGCCGCCAATCCGGTCTGCTGGGAAACCGAGAGTGTCGGCAATCGCTGTCGGAGCGTTCGGCGTGATGGCGGCTCGGACGGTGGCGAGGCCGCCGGCAGCAGCCCTATCGCGTGCATGACGAGCCAGGAACTGCAGTCCCGCAGCAATGCCAAGGGTGAGCCACTGGTCATCGACGAGACGGGCGGTCACGTCCCCGAAGCCAGACGGCGTGCTGTCCACCCCGCTGGCGAAGACGCCGCTGCCGTTTCCGTGAAGCTCGCACGCGCCACGCGAGATCAGCTTGTTGGGCTCGTACTTCGTCATGGCTACAAGGCGCCGACGCCGCACAGTCGACCGGATGAAGTGGCGCACTCCGATGCCGAAGGCGCTGTGGGTGGTATTGAGGTTGCTCAGCTCGAACGCCCTCAACGCCGCGGTGTCGATGGTGAAGGCTCCCGGCATGTCAGGAACGAGGGTCACGACCACGAACGTCTCGTCCTGCGAGAGGCTTGCGGTGAGTGCGGCTTCAACCCGGGCGGCTTCGTCGGTGCGGTCCGCGAACCCGGCGAAACGTGCGCGGTATGCCTCTGCCACCAGCGCTTCGGACAGCCAAATCCGTTGGGTCCCGATCCGCTTGGGGTAGAGCAGCGAGTTGTTCTGCATGTACGCATGAGGGGCGGTCGCCGTCCTGGCGACCCAGATGACGAGGAAGCCAATGCCGGCCCGCTCGGGGTCCTCAACCGCGATGATGTCGAATGTCGGCGTCGGCTGAATGTTGGCGACGACGGTCTGGTGAAGGCGAAGGCGCTCGGAGTCGCTGATGTCAACCCCGACGTCCTTCTTGGCGCGGCCCTGGTCGTCTTCCTCCATGCCCAGAACGATCAACCCGCCGTTGGCATTGGCCAGCCCGCCGACGTCACCGCACAACTCCTTCCGGTCCTTGTCTCGACTGCTGTACGTGTCCCGCTTAAAGTCCAGGTCGGGGCTCTCCGCGGCGGCGGGGATGAGACCTTTCACCTGTTGATAGGTCAGGGTTCCATCGATCGGTCCACCGAGGAGCTGTTCGAGCCTGCGGTTTCGCAGCGTTGGCATGTGTTTGATCGTGAACCGTCCTGCAGCCGAGAAGCAAATGGCAGATCAGCAACATCGCCGCCGGGGCCCGATCGGCCTGGGGCTTCCCGCCCGGACGCTTCACACTGGCCAGGCTGCGACAGTCGATTGCCGTTTGCTGGCCACGCCGAGTGGCAGGCGCTGGGCCGAAACGCGCGATAATGGCCGGCATCATGAGCCCACGACGAGGCGGGGAAGCCGACAAATTAGGCAACCGGTACGAAACTGCCTGGACGGTTCGCCATCTGCTGCAGGTGCTAGGTGGGAACGGCGAGTCGCTGACCGTCGAGGACTCCGGCGACCTGGCCAAGAGCGTCGAGTTCACCTACCGGCGGACCGGTGCCGTCGAGGTGCACCAGGTCAAAAGGCAAAACGGCGTCGCGAACGGCTGGACTGTCCGGTCCCTACTCGGCATGGGCATCTGGAATCACGCCCGCTACCACGTCGGGGCAGGCCGGGAGTTTCACTTAGTCTCGACTGTTCCAGCGCGTGTGGCGCAGGAGTTGTGCGACAACGCCCGCAGCGCCAGCGATGTGCGAAGTTTCGTCGATCACTGGCTGCCTAACCAGAACCTTGAAGAGGCCTTCTCCCTTCTGGCGTCGATGGACGTCCTCGGCACCGACGAGCGGGCCTGGCGAGTCCTGCGCGGTACCTGGATCGAATGCCACGGCGAGCAGGACGTGGCTGAGTTCAACGGGCTGCTGGCCGGGCAACTCCTGGACGGTGCGGCTGGCGCTCTCGCAGCCGTGGGGCTCGGCGACTTGGTCCTCCATCACCTTGGTCGAGAGCTGACCGCGCCACTTATCGAGGAGCATCTCTGGAAATACGGCCTGAGGCGTGCCTCCACGCGGCGCAAAGAGACCGTCGAGCGGCGCACGTGGCGTTTGGTACCCGTGGGTGACTGCCCCCCGGAGCAGGTTGGTGTCCACCCTGCCGCCGCGAGCGGTGCTCACCACCACGGGCAGCCCCCGTACGGGACGCGGGAGCACGACAATCTGTTGCGCGCCCAGGTGCGCCAGGCAGCCGTGGCCGGTGGCATGGTGGTCGTCGTCGGTGGCTCCTCGACGGGTAAGTCGCGGAGCCTGTTCGAGGCTGTCCGGTCGGAGCTTGCCGACTGGCGCATTCTTCTGCCGGACGACGCGGAGGCAGTCCGCGGCGCTAGCGCGCAAGTCTCGGCTCATACGGTGGTATGGCTCGACGACACACCCGCGGTGCGGTTCCTGGGGCCGGACGGGCTCACTGCCGCCGACCTAAGGGATGTCTCGTAACTGGGTGAAGGTGTTGCCCTGGACCGGGCCGGTGGTCAGCCGGTCAGGATGATGTTGTGGAGGTTGGCGATGCCGGAAGCGGCTTCGGCCAATGTGTGGCCGGCGCGGCGGTAGTCGCGCAGGATCTTGAAGTTCTTCATCCTGGCCAGGGCGTGTTCTACCCCTGCTCGAACCGTGCGGTGTTCGACGTTGAGGGCTTCCTTCCAGTCCGGCAGGGAACTGCCGTCGGAGGGCTTGCGGTACGGCATGATCACCTCCGGGTTGCCCCGGTAGCCGCCGTCGGCCATCACCGGCCGCCCGTCCAACGTCTCGGCGATGCCCGAGGTGCGGTAGACGATCGTGTCGTTGCGGTTGCCCGGCTGCGGGTCGCCGACGGCGATGACCAGGCGGGTGGAGGCGTCGATGGCGACCTGCAGGTTCGTCGAGTACCGGTAGTTCTTGCTCCGGGCGGCCAGCCGGTGATCGCGGGTCGGGACCAGAGTCCCGTCGACGATCGCGATCTGCTCGACCGGTCGCTTGCGCACCGGCGCCAGGGCCAACAGCGGCGCGAGGGTGTCGATGACCCGATGCGCCGCGGAGTGCGACACCCCGAACAGCGGACCGATCTGGCGCATCGTCAGGTTCGTGCGCCAGTACGCGGCGACGAGCAACACCCGATCGGCGAGGTCAAGAGCCCACTGCCGGCCCGGCCGGCCATCGGCGATGCCCTCACCGCCACGCTCGGCGACCAGCCGGACCAGCTTGCGGAACTGAGCGGGCTGCAACCCGGTGAACGGAAAGATCCACTCCGAGCGAGCTGCCGTGATCACCTGCACCCCGGCATCCTGCCCGACCATCCTCAACGGACAGACGCCAGGGTTACGAGACATCCCTTAGCCGCGCTCATCGAAGGTGAATATTCAGAACCCCTGGTGATCGTTTATCTGGCTTGGCCCGACGCTTACCAGCGGATGACTACCGTCCCTCAGGCGGTGAAGGGTGCGACCGATGACCCGGCGCGTGGCACACGGGAAGCGCTGTCTCTCGCGGTGCAACCACCGATACGAGTGCCAGACGACTTCACCCCGTCGGAGCGGCGCAATCTGACGAGCGTAGCCAACATGAGCGGCGACCGGCGGCTCCATGATGCTCTCAACGACCGGCGGTACGGCGTGGCCCAGCATCTGGCCGGTGTGCCAGACGTAATGGACCTCTGGAAGGACGGTGCGACCGTGCAGCCGTACGGCGCAGCACTGATCACCGCGGCTGTCGACCTCCGCGCCCTGAGGATCCAGGAACCGCTCACCGCCGAGCTGCTCGCCGCAGCTGCTCCGCTCTACCTCACGAGCCGGCAGTACGCCGAGGCGCCGGCGACTTGGTTCGACGACGGGCTTGCGTACGCAACCCGCCCGTTGCGCGGCCTGGTCCGGGCGCTAGAGCCAGTGCCGGGCTCCGAGATCGGCACTATCGCCGGATACGATGTGGCCCACTACCTGCAGCAGCACGGCGCCATTGGGCGTGACTACACGACGGTGCCCACAGGGCTGTGGAATGTCCTCGCCGCCCACGTCACCGACCTAGACGATCTGGCCCGCCTCGGCCGCCGTGCCCACCAAATCGGGTGCGCTGAGCAGGCCCGGCCGCTGCTGACCCGAGTGTTCGATCACAGCGAAGATGCCCGATGGCGTCTTGTCAGCATGCTCGTTAACGAGCAACGGTACGACCTACTGAGGGAACATGCCGCAGCCGGGTGCGCTGAGGCCCACTACGCGCTCGCCGAGTACGCAGTCGAAGAGAACCGCTTCGACGACGTCTTGGAGCATTGGCGTGCAGCGGAAACGACCGGGCTTCAGTGGTGGGACCTGGCTGAGCAGCTGCTTGATCGCGAGCAGGAGGATGTGCTCCGGAGGCTCTACGAGTTAGCGGATCCGGCAGGCCAATTCTTCTACCTGCGGCGGCTGGGGTACCAGGGCCAGGAAGCAACGCTGGGCGATCTCGCCGCTGCGGGAGACCAGGAAGCGCAGTGCGAACTGGCGCACCTGCTGGCAAGCTTGGGACGGGTGGACGAAGCTCTGGAAGAGTTCGAGGCGCTGTTCGACTCGGAGGACAGCGAGTTGGTTGACGAGGCCGTACGCGCCTGGGGTTCGCTGCACGCCGCTCACGGCCGCGAGGCCGAGTTGCGGGACTGGGCCGCCGAGGACGCAGACGATGGGTTGCCCATGCTGTTCTTGGCTAGGCTGTTGGCCCAACAGGAACGCCTAGACGAACTCCGTGAGGCGGCGGGCGGAGGTGTCACCGTCGTGTGGCAGTACACCGCTCTGCTCCGGCGCCTCAACTGCGAGCAGGAGCTTCGCGACCTGGCACAGCGGGGGTGTCAGGAGGCCAGCAAGGACCTGGCGGAACTCTTGCTGTCGGCAGGGCGCGAGGACGACCTGCGCGCCATGGCAGCTGCCGGGGACCGCTCGGCCCGCAAGAGCCTCATCCAGTTGTGGGGCTCGCTTGGTCGCGAGCACGAACTGCGAGAGCTCGTCGTGACCGGTGACGGGCACGCGCGGGGTGAACTGACGACGCTTCTCTCCCGACTCGGGCGTCAAGAGGAGCTCAGGCGGTTGGCGGCAGCAGGAGATATGTATGCGAGCAGCTACCTCCCCGGGAGGAACTACTCGATGGAGTTCTCGGACTTGGCCTGATTGTCTGGCTGGTTCCTCCAGTACGAAACGTTACCGCCAGCACGGTCACGTCATCTGCTCCGATGGCGAATCCGACTCAAGGCATCCCGGCGGCGTCGTCCGCCTCCGGCAAGCTCCCAAATACGCAGTTCGTCCAGGGGCAGGCCGTGGCGGCTACTCGTCAGCGGACTGGTACCGCTTCACCGCATCTGAGAATCCATCCGACGGCAGCGCCGCGAGATCAACCGCGTCCGACAATCTAGGCAGACGGACCCATCCCACGTCTGACACGCGGATACCCACGAATGTCAGCGTCCAAGCATGCCCCCTGCCACCCCCCTTGTTCTTGATCTTCCGCGTGTACGCCGCCCGGAGCAGAGCCGCGTCCCGAACCGCATCAACCCGCGCCTGGAACCCGCCATCAGGCCGCTGCCCAACCTCAAGGCGAGCATCCCAACCAACCTCCATCACCCTCTCCATAAACACGTGCGCAGCCTGCGGCGCCGATGACGGCTCCACAGACTCGGGCGGCCGAGGCACCACCTCTGGTCGCACGCCTTGGCGGCCCCGCACCACCGCCAGCGCCTCCGCATAGCCGTCCGGATGCCGCCGTTTCAACTCCCCACGGGCCGACTCGACCAACGGGCGCGTCACTGTGTCCTGCCACACCGCCACCCGCTGACGGAGCCTGCGCGCCAGCGTCTTCTGCTCCAACCACCGCTGCTGCACATGCGCCAAGAACCGGAACTGGTTAATACGGCGATACGCCGCGTCGCTGTCCAATCCGGCCACCGTCAAATCCACATCAGCGATCGTCGCCATCGGCCGCGGCGGCAGGCCCAGCTGGGCAACGGAGATGTCCGCCAGTCGGGCAAGGGACGCACCCCACCGGTCAAGCAGCAGCGGATGGCACAGCTCCACCTCCTCCGGGTCGCGCTGCACGTCAGCGGCAACCACCCGGTCGAAGTCCTCGTCCGTCATGTGCTCTAACTGCTGGGCGCGGTCAGTGATAGCCGGAACGTGGGGCGCCGCAGGGCCAGCGGTGAGAAGCCACCGCGTCAACGCCGCCGTGTCAGCCGCGGGGGCGCGTCCCAAGTCGGCGGCTACGCCTATGCCAGCGGCCAGCTCGGTGATAATTTGCCCGTATTCGGCCAGATGTTCCCGGACCAGAAGTTTCATCGCCGCCCGGACCTCCCGGTGTTCCGCGGGCAGCTCGACCGGCCGGTGGCGAGCCGCGTGCCGCTTCGCGTAGCTCCGCACGGCGTGAAGCCGGGTGCGGACCGCGGCGAGGGCTTGCGTGTTTCTAACTGCGCGGGTCGAGTGGGGGCCGTCTTCGTAGCGGGCCCTCAGTACGGCTATTTGGAGGCTGGCCTCTGCGCCGATCAGAGCGTCGACCCAGTCGTCTTGCCATTCGGGTTTTTCCAAGACTCGGCGGAGCTGCTTCGGAATGTGCCGGCGGGTGGCTTCGGCGACCACGCATGTGCAGAACGTTTCGTAGTCGCTAGTGAGAAGCGCGGTGATCTGCTCATCGGTGGTGTCGGTGGGGAGTGCGGCGATGTCGCGAGGGCGCAGCTTCGTCAAAGTTGCCTCCGATCGGATCGGGCAGGTCAGCCGTGCTCAGCGGGCGCAGCGTTGCGGGGGAATAGCAGGAACACGTTCCGATCCTCGATCCGGCCCGGCGCCGCGCACTGGCGGACTGGTGTGCCCGTCTCCCACCTACGCCGAAGCGTCGAAACCTAGTCGGCCCATTGGGGATTGGGCATGTCCGGCAGCCACGCCGTCACAGTTGCAGTGCTGGCAGGGCTGTTGGGGTCGCGGGACGGGACCCATGACGTGTCGGTGGTGTCAACGAATCGGCCGAACCCGCCCACGATGTGCACAGCCAGGCTGCGGGTGTTCGGGTCGACCGCAGATAACGTCAGGCCGTCAACGTCGGCATCCGAGTCAAGACCGTCGGGCATGGCCAGCAGTGAGGCTGCGCGGCCGTTCGGCCGGAAGTTGAGGATGATCCCGCCGTCGCCGGCCACGGCGGCGATGGCGTCCGTGCAGGTGCTCAGGTGCAGTGATTCGACGGCCCGCTCCTGTGGGAGCCCGTGCAGCCACTCGTCAGGGCCGACAGAGCGGGCACTTTTGCGGAAGCCCCAATGGTCGGCGTCGGCGGTGAAGTCATCTGCGGTCGTGATCATTCGGTCCTCCGGTCAGTTCGGATCCGTCGGTCGGGAAACGCCTTGACGGCTACTCGTCGCCATCCTCGGACGGATCCCGCTGAATCTGGATGCGGTTCTCACTGAACCGCGCCCAGTCAGGGATGAGCCGGAAGCGGGCATGCTCCGCGACCTTTTCCGGGTCGACAGGGGTGACATCGCGGCCGGTACCGCGAATCATGCGGAACTCGCCGTGCTATAACAGCTGCGGCAGCGTCTCTCGCACCCGCTGGGGTGACTCCTCGGTGATGTCGGCGAGTCGCTGAATCGAGGTAAGGATCTCGTCGGGATAGTCCAGGTCTTCGCACAGGTAGCGGAGGATTGCCTGTTCGATGTGCTCATGGTCAGCTTCCCAGCGCATCCGCCTGAACTTGGCGGCCTCCGCCTCGGGGACCGGCAGCAGCTCGTCAGGGCCGGGCACATCGGTGTTGAGGCGCCACCGCTCGACGTTGTCTTCGGTGGTGTGGGTGCACAAGCCAATGTTGGCGAGCAGGTCGAAAAGTTCGCGGAGGGTCGCCGGGATCTGCCGTCCGCTGTGGGTGATGGTCTGTTCGAAGAGACGCTTCGACTCGGCGTCCATCTCCTGCTGTTCCGGGCTGGGTTCGTCGTCGTCGGTGTAGTCCCACGACCAGGCGAGGGGGGCGTCGAGTCCGCCGAACATCAGGTTGTTTTCGTGGCCGATGGTGAGGGTGGTGAGGTGGTCGAGGCTGCCGTCGATGTCTTGGGCGGTGGCGGTGGACAGGATGATGTTGATGGCTAGCGCTTGGCGGGGCAGAAACCAGATCCAGCCGCTGTCTGCGAAGTCGAGGTGAGTGGCGACGTGTTCAGTGCGCTCAGTGCTGGTCATGGATGCATCCTCCAATGACGGCCGCGGATTCGGCGTAGCCGCCGCGGTCGTGTCGCCCCCCGTGCTAAGTATTGTCTGGCGACAGGGTCGATGGCATGTGCTGTGGCGGTTGCTACCCAATTACTGCGGGGTCGTTTGGTCGGAGAGCAGGTATCGGTCCCAGGCGGCGACCCGGCCTCAGCACGCCTCCATCGGGGCGACTTGTAGCCCGGCCCCACCTGGGGCCGGGCGAGCCGAGGGCCCGATCAACGGCACGCTCGCTCCCAGGATCGGAGCATCGTGCGGCACAGTGGCAGTGACGATGTCGTTGACGAATTGGTCGATCTGGGTACGGCTGACCCCTGGCATGCAGATCACGTGGCTCCACCCACCGCTCGTCGGAAGCGGCCACCGTTTCAGGACCGCCGACGGCGGGGTGCGCAGGACGACCGTCATGGCCTCGGGGTTGCGCCAGCTCGGCCAGCCGATTTCTCGCAGGCGGCGGCAGGTGTAGGCGGCCAGCTCGCGGCCGTCGTACGTTCGTGCTCGCAGCCCTTCCCGGCCGTAGCGGCGTATGGCGCTCCACATCATGACGGCGGCGTGGCCATTGCGGGAGCCGGTGATAGTGCCGTCGGCGCAGCCGGTGTAGGCAACGAGTTGATCCAGGTGAGCGGTGTGGCGTCGCGGGGCTATGACCGCGCTGCAGGGCAGCGGTGTCCCGAGGAATTTGTGGCCGCTGACGCAGATGCTGTCGGCGCCGTCAGCGAAGTCGAATCCGGGTGGGTCGTCGGCGAGTGCTAGCGGGATACCTGCCAGCGCGGCATCGCTGTGGATGTAGCGCTGGGTAATGCCGATGCGGTCGAGTGCCGCGCGGATCTGTCCCACGTCATCGATCGCTTCGGTCATGGTGGTGCCGATGTTGGCGACGACGATGACGGGCCGGTCGCGGTGCCATCGCACGAGCCGAACGAACTGGTCATAGTCGATCTCGCCGTTGGGCTGGCTGTCGACGACGACCGTGGTCATGCCGAGCAGATGTGCGGCCTTGGGGACGCTGTAGTGGGCGGCGGTCGAGTGGTAGACGATGCCGTCGGGGTACCGGCTGCGGGCAAGGTACAGGGCGTAGAGGTTGCTTTCGCTGCCGCCGCTGGTGATGTAACCCCACCAGCGCTCGGGTGCGCGGAACAGGCCGGCGAGGAAGGCGAGCACTTCGCGTTCGAGGTCTTTGCTGTGGTTGGGGTGGGTCGGGTCGGCGTCAGGATCGCCGACGTTGTTGAGCAGATGCGCGAACAGCGGCGCCACGTTGCGGTAGTCAATGTCGACGGCGGCGGGGAAACCGATATTCGTGGCTTGCGCGGCGTTGAGCTGGCGCAGGAGGGCGTCGAGTCGAGGATCTTGGGCAGGTCCGTTGAGGGGGTTTGCTGTCATTGTTCGCTCCCGTCGAGGCCAAGAATTCAAGGTGCGGGTTGTCGCGTAGGGGTGCTGGGTGATGTCGTGGGGCGTCTGTCAGAGGCGGCATCTCCAGGCCACCGCAGTGGCTATTGCCGGCAGCGCTGCCGTCGCGGCAAGCGCGGCGGGTAGCCCGAGCGGGTGCCACAGGGCCGCGCAGCCTGCTGACCCGAGCGCTCCTCCAATGAAAAAGATGAGATTGAGCAGGCCTACAGCGCCGGCTCGGGCCGGAGGGGCTGTGTGCGCCGAGACGGCCGCGGTCAGGGTCATCTGGGCGATGGCGAAGGCTGCGAAGCCGGCCGTGGCCGCGCAGGTCAGCACCACAGGCCGCTGGTCGACGGCGGCGAGCAACACGGTGGCGCTGAACAGTGCCGCAGCGCCGGCCAGTACCCGCTGCGGCGGCAGTGTGCGTATCGCGGCGGCGGCGAGGCGGGCCATCAGCGCCGCTGCGACTGCGCCGGGTAGGAGCAGCAGGCCGACGCCCTGGGCGCTGTAGCCGAGGCGGGTCAGCATCTGCGGTACGGCGTAGACTAAGGCGAACAGCCCGCCGTACACGCCGGCTCCGACGAGGCCCGCGAGGCAGAACCGTCGGCTCCCTACGACGGCCGCCGGTAGGAACCCGACACGGTGGCGCCTGCTGTGGACAATTAGCAGGATTGCGAGCGCGCAGGTGCCGGCCAGCAGGGCGATGACGGCGGGTTGTGGGATGTGCAGGGTGGCGGATTGGATCGTCAGCAGCAGCCCGGCTGCGACGAGCACCAGCAGGCCCGCACCCGCCCCGTCGACCCGCCCTGGGATGCGTCGGCGGTGGGTCAGCGGCCAGCACAAGGGCAGCGCCACCAGCGACAGCGCGGGCAGCACCAGTGCTGCTCGCCACGACGCGGAGGTGACGAGCGCACCGGCCAACGGCGCGGTCGCCGAGTACAGGGCCATCATCGCGCCGAGTCGCGCCAACACCATCGGCCGCTGCGGGCCAGGTTGGTTGGCGGCGAGCGTGAGGGCGGTCGCGGTCATCGTCCCGGACCCGGCGGCGATCATTGCGCGACCGGCGACGGCGGCGATGAGGGTGGGCGCGGTCGCGCAGACGATCGTGCCGACGGCGAGCAAAGCAGCCCCGAGGGTGAGTACGCGGCGGGGGCCCCAGATGTCGGTGGCTCGTCCGGCCACGGCGGCGCCGATGCCGAGTCCGAGAGCGTGGATGGTCAGGATCCACACGGCCGCCGATGGAGTGGCGTGCAGTCCGGCGGCGGCGGCCGGGAGCGCTACAGCTGCGGCGCTGACTCCGTAGATGGCGGGCCCGTACAGGGCGCCGAGGCGCCAGCCCAGTCCTGCTGGTGCGGGCGTGGTTGGCGCAGCGGTCACAGTCACGAGGCGGCTCCTTTGCCGGTCGTTCGGGCAGTAGAAGGGCGGCGGTCGCCGGTCAGGGAAGTGCCGGCGACCGCCGCCGGTCATGACCGCCGGACGCGCGGGCGGCTTCGGATGGGCGCAGCGTTGTGTGCGCCTGAGGCGAGGCGATCGTGGAGTTGCCGGGAGTTTCCGGCTAGCACCTGGATCCGCTCGGACGTCGCCCGGACGGCGGGCTTCGCCCGTGTTGCAGGGACCGGCGGTGCGGGTGGCCGGGGGTGTCGCCGGTGCCAGGCCCATGCTGCGGCTGCCACGACCACCGGGAGGATCACCAAACGCCCACCGAACGCTGCGACCGCGCCAACGACGACCGCCGCTGCGGCTGCGCCCGTGCGAATCACCGCAGACGAGAGCAGTCTTACGGCGGCGGCGAGTCCCAACAGGGTGACCGATGCCATGACCACGGAGAACGCGCGCATCAGCAGGTCGACGTCAACCAGCGATGGCGCCCCCAGCGCTGCGGCTCCGACCGCCGCTGCGGCGCTCGCTTGCAGCCCCAGGCTGCGCCTCGGCACCCCGGCGACACCGTTGGCGGCAAGCCACCTGGGTAGTGCGCCGTCGCGGCCCAGCGCCGCACCGGCGCGCGATGCGGCAGCGATGAACGTGAAAAGCGCGCCGAAGGTCAACAGCAGCGCGCACAGGGCGGTGACCGCCATCGCGCCCGGCCCGGCTGCGGGATCAAGCAACAGGATCAGGGGCACCTCGGTATCTCCACCGGAAGCGCCGAGGACCCCGACGGTGCAGATCGCGAGACCGGCGTAGAGCAGGGCGATGATGCTCAGGCTCGCGGCGGCGACGACCGGCAGCTGCTTGCGGGGGCGCGTGAACTCTCCCGCCAAGTTGGCGGCGGCTTCCCAGCCGCACACGGCGACGAACAGCACCGCTGCGGCGCTGCCGATTCCGGCGAGGCCCTGCGGGGCGAATGGTTCGAACCGGCTGGCTGCGACATGTGGCAGCGACACGGCGACGACCGTTGCGAGGAGCGCGAAGAGCCCGCCGGTGAGCGCAAGGTGCACGCGGCCGGACACGTGCAACCCGAACAGGTTCATCACGTATGCCAACCCCAGGACACCAGCGGAGACCCACCCGGCCGCAGCAGGTCCCCAGCCCAGGGCGGTGGCGGCGTAACGGCCGCCGGCGAGAGCCCCGGCGACCATGCCGAGCGGCACCGCTGCGTAGAACCACCACCCGACGACGGTGCCCACGGCAGGTCCGAACGCCCGCCGGGTGAACGTCGCCACCCCGCCCGTGTCGGGATAACGCATGCCGAGGGCGGCGAACGCCGCCGCGATCGGCACCGACACGGCCAGCATGGCAGCCCAGGCCAGCAGCGACGCCGGTCCGGCCGCGTGCATGGCCAGCGCCGGGAGAATCAGGACGCCGGGCCCGAGCACCGCCCCGACGTACAGGGTGGTGCCACGCGCTACACCGATGCGCCCGGTCACCGGGACGCGCCCGGGTCGTCGGTGGCATCGCGTTGCCTGCCGCGGGTCGCGAGGACCCGAAGCGCCCGTGCCAGGTTGTCCCCAGTCGGCAGGCCCGGCCCGTGGAACAGGCGAGCCTGTTCGGCTTCCACGAGTCGTTGTACTCGGCGCGCGAGGTCCAGGCCGTTCTGGGTCGGGCGCAGGACCACCCGCCGCCGGTCGTCTTCCATGAGGTCGCGCCGGACGAGTCCTCGGTCGACGAGCGAGACGAGAGTGTTCGTCAGGGTGGCTTTGGCGATGCCGATCTCGGCGGCGGCGGTGCGGGTTTCCACCGCCCGCCGGGCGCAGACCAGCACGAGCACGTCGTAGGTGGTCCAGGTCATGCCCTCGTCCCGCAGGACGGCCCGCTCCAGGTGAGCCCGCAGGACGTTGGCGGTGCGGAACAGCTGCGCCAGTGGCCCTGGTCGCGGCGGCGGCATGCGTGGCGTGTTGGCTGCCGGCCGGTAGATGCCGGCGACGCGGCGCGGTCGCCGGTCCGTGGCGGCGCTCATTCGAGCCACCTGCGCCGCGCGGGACGTCGGTTGGGTTTGCGGTTGCGGCGCTGGCCCACCTGTCCGCCGCGGTCGTGCGGCGGTGGCGGCTCTGGGGCCCGTCGGCGCGGACGCTGTTCTTCTTCGTGCTCCTCGTGCATGTCTTTCCCCCCGTGCTCTTGCTGGTGCGTTACCTGCCGTCTGCTGCCTGCGCCTCACCTCCTTCGCCGAGCGCGGCGCCGCGTTGGCGCATGAACGGGACCGGGTCGGTGGAGTTGGAGTTGTCCAGGTCGCACCGCGGGCCCGCGCACACGTCCTGGTGGGTTTGGAAGTGCAGGTGCGGGCCGGACGAGTGGCCGCTCGTGCCGACCAGGCCCAGTTGCTGGCCTGCCTGCACGGCGTCGCCTTCACTGACATCAGGGCGGCGAACCATGTGGCAGTAGCGGGTGCCGTACCCGTCGGCGTGCACCAGATCGACGTACCAACCGCAGCCTTTGGTGCTGGGGCTGCCGTCGACGTCGCAGTTGCCGGTGCTTGGGTCGCAGCCCGCCCACAGCACTCTTCCGGCGCTCGCGGCGCGGATGACCGTGTTGCGGTCGACGCTCAGGTCGACTCCGGCATGTAGTCGGCCGGAGCGTGGCCCGTAGCCGCTGCCGACAGCGGCGCGCAGCGGTGCCGTCCAACCGGACGCCGCCACGCTTACCGGGCGGTCCGGGCAGACGGCGAGGCTCGCTCCCGGTAGGTCGGTGATCGTGGCGACGCCGGCTAGGGCGGCGACGACCTGCTCTGCGTCGTGCTCGTACTGGCCGTACTTGTCGGGGAACGCGGAAACCTGCACGCGTTGCGCGGCGACGGTCAGCGGCATGGCCTCCCATCCGTCAAGGCGCCGCAGCTTGTCGTAGAACTTCGTCGAGGCGTAGACGGGGTCGAGGATCTGCGCCGGGTTGCCCCATCCCTGGCTCGGGCGCTGTTGGAACAGTCCGAGCGAGTCGCGGTCCCCGTCGCGCAGGTTGCGCAGGCTGGACTCGACCATCGCCGTGGCCACCGCGATGACCCATCCCCGGGCCGGCACACCGAGATCCCGACCCACGGCGACGATCTGCGCGCCATTACCGACCTGCTCGGCGTTCCACCGCCCGACCGCCGACACCGCAGCGTCTCCCGTGACCGCTGGGGCGGACGGCCGGTCGGCCGCTGTGCAGGCCGTGGCTGGCGCGTCGTCGGTGAGCACCACCGCCACCGGCAGCCCACACAGCAGCAGGACGGCGACGAGCACGGCCGCGACCCCGATCCGCCAGCGGTTCACCGGGCCGCAGCCTCCTCGCGCGGGCCAAGCGTGGCGACTAGCCACCGTCCGCTGCTGCGCACGCAGATCACTCGCAGCTTTCCGGCGTCGGTGGTGACGTCGACGTCGACCCGATCGGTCGTGGCCGCGACGGCACGCCCTGGACCGGTGACCCGGGTGGCGGGAACGTTGGTTGGCTGCACCGTGGCGAGCAGTTCCGCGTACGCCGGGATCGCGTAGGGACGCACACCGGCCAGCCACCGGTGAGCAGGAAGGTCCGGGCGCGCCCAGGCCCGTGTGAACTCGACGGCGGCGCTGACGGCTGCGGGATCGGTCGTCGCTGTCGTGGTGGGAAGGACCCCGTCGGGATCCGCGGCGAGGGACGCGGCCGGCACCGGAGGTGCCGGGACCGTGTGGGTGCCGGCGGCCGACCCCGACCCGCCGTCGGAGGGCGCGGATTGCGGGCCGCCGCAAGTGGCGAGCAGCACGATGCTCACCCCTGCGGTGGCCGTCCTGAGGGCGCGGTGCCGCGTCACGGCTGCTCCTGGGGTGGGGCTGGGGCCATGTCGGCGCCGAGGGCGGTGTTGAGCCGCTGCCCCAGCAGTCGCACCCGGTGGTGGACGTCCACGAGCTGCGCCCGCACGCTCGGGCGGCGGCCGGCGCTGTCGACGACCATGTCGATGTCGTGGCGTAGTTGCGCCAAGCCGGCGTCGATGCGGGCGAGCGGAGCGGCGACGGTGGCCCGGGCGGCGGTGCTCAGTCGTCGACGTCGCGGTTGTAGTCGCCGTCGAGGTGCCCGTCGCTGGCCCAGTCCAGCTCCGTGTTCCGGCGCGTCATCTCGTCGAGTTCCGTCCATTGCTGCCTGTCCTCCTGGTGGTCGTCGCGCCAGCTGTGACGCTCGTCGTGGATTGCGGCGATGTAGTTGCGCAGTTGGTCAATGCCGGTGCGGAGTCCGGTGAGCGCGGCTTCGAAGCGCTGCCAGTCCCAGACGCTGGTGACCTCGGCGGGTTGGGTCATGTCGTCCCTCCTGCTCTCGGTGCCGGCGCCGCACGCTGCCGGGCGTTGACGTCGTCGGTGACAGCCCGCTCGGCGTCTCGTGGCCACGGCGGCGACCAGACGGTGTCGGTGCTGCGGGGTGTGTGCTGGCCGTGGCGGCAGCGGGTGGTATCCCAGCCCTGCCAGCGATGCCGGGCCCGGTGCAGCGCCTCGTGCCAGCGCACCGGTGCATCCGGGTCGGCCTTGCGGGAGTAGGCGTGGTGCCACGACACGGCCAGCGCCGTCAGCTCCTCCACCAGGGCGGGGTGCGCTGGCCAGCACGCCCCGAGGTCTTGGGCGAGGCCGTAGCGGTCGACGAGCCACTGCGTCCAGGCGATCAGCCACGCCCACAGTTCCCGTGCCGCGTCGCGGTCCAGGTCGCGCCAGCAGTGACGCGCCGGCGCCCACCGCGTGTCGTCGTCGATCGCGTCGACGCGCTCGCCGAGTGCCACGTGCGCCTCGGCGAGGCGTTCCACGCTGACGCGCAGCGCGTCGACAAGCCCAGCAATCTCGGCGATCGCCCGCTGCTCGCCCGACGCCTGCTCCGGGATCTCGAACAGGAACCCGCGGTCGGTCATCAGCTTCGCCGCCCTTCGAGTCGGGCGTTGAACGCGGCTTTCGCGGCGTGGAAGCGGTCCGCGTCGGGGCGCTCCCACCACGCTGGTTGTACGACCTCAACCGGGGGCATGTTGCCGAGCAGCACCAGGGCGTGGCCGGTGGGCAGGGTCCGCAGCTCGGCGAGGTCGAGCAGGTTCTCCCGTCGGGTGTTCTCCTGCACGCTGGCGCGCCCGCCGCCCCAGGACGCGGCCGATGACAGCTCCTGCACCTGGCCGAGCAGCGACTGCGCGTCCTTAAGCGCCGACACGTCCTGGGTGCCGCCCATCACGAAGCGGGCGTTCGCGCCGTCGCGTAGGGCCTGCCCACCGTCGCGGCCCCACCGCTCCTCCAGTTGGTGGGTGTTCTGGCAGGAGATCGACAGGGCGATGCCGGCGCCGCCGCCCTCCGAGGCCAGCGCGGGCAGCGACGGCAGCGGCGCGATGTTGGTGATCTCGTCGCCGATTAGGTACAGGCACGGCTCCACCCGACCGCCCGGTGCGACGAACGAGCGTTGCAGGGTGCGGTAGATGATGTCCTCGGCGATGGCAGCGAACAGCGGGGCGACCAGGGCCTGCCCGCTGCGGGTGCCAACCAGGTAGAGGGTGCCGGACTCATCCAGCCACTGCTCCGGCTGGAACTGCTCGCCGCGCGGCGGTGAGCAGGCGCGCAGGATGCGCGGGTTGCTGAACGGGTCCAGGGCGCCGAAGACCACCGACTGGATGGCGTCGCGGCTGCGGCCGGTGGACTCGCGGTGAAAGGCCAACCTGTCCGCCCACACCGTCTGCTGGTGATGGCGCAGGATCCGCTCGGCGCGGGAGTCGGCGGGGTTGGCCGCCCAGCTCGCCACGTCGGTCATCGTGGTCGTTTCCTCAAGGGCGGCGGCGTGCAAGAAACCGCGGATGATTGACGCGGCCTGGTCCTGAAAATATTGACCGTTCTCGACGTCGCCCTTGAGGCCGGCGCCGGCGGCGAAGCCCTTCGCGCGCAGCGCCGCGATGTCCGGGTCGTGCGCTCCCTCGATCGGCGACCACCGCAGCCGCGGCAGTCCGGGGACCTGGCCCTGCGGTTCGAAGATCCACGTCGGGCCGACCTCGGCGCGTAGGTCGTAGGTGACGGCGGCGACGTCGAGTCGGGTGGAGGTGGAGATGACCGCGCCGCGGGCGTCCGCGACCCGCGGCACGATGTACCGCGACGTCTTGTTGGCGAACCGCGCCGCGCCGGCCAAGAGCTCGGTGTACTCGTTGGCCAGGTACAGCGGCTCCCCGGTCAGCGCGTGGTGCCCGAGAAACCGTGCCACCTCCAGCGGGTCCTGACGGCGTCGGGTTTTCGCCTGCACGGTCTCGGGGCGGTCGTTCGCCCGGATGGTCAGGCCGGGCCGAAGGACATCGACGCGGCGCAGCACCGCCGACGCGGTCACCACCCGGTCGAGGTCCTTGCGGTGGGCGAACCCTCGCCGCTGCACCCGCCGCTGCGCGAAGCGGACCGCCGGCATGCCGAGGCCGACGAAGGCGCCGATGAACAGGCCGCACCACAGCACGTACAGCAGGGCGGTGGGGGGCAGGTCGGCGCGGGCCGTGGTCGGCCACGCCGCGGCGGGGTCCCCGCCGGTGACGATCATCCGTACGGCGATGCCGGGCGCGTCGGCTGGTGAGGTGTCCGGCCAGGTCGCGTGGGTGAGCACTCCGCCGACCTGCCCGGCCAGCCACAGCGTGAAGGTGCCCAAGAGCATGCCGAACACGGCGATGCCGAGCAGCGTCAGCCGGGCGAGGATGTCGGCGCGGGCCACGCCGCGCTTGGGCAGGCGGTGTCCGGGAGACATGAGCGAGCCGGCCATCACCGCACCTGCCCGATCGCGGCGGACTCCCGCGTCTCGTACTCCGCGTCGGTCAACGGCCGCCGGCCCTGATCCGGGGTGTGCCGCATCCGGCTGTCCGTATCCACCATCGGCTGTTCGATGGTGGAAAGCTGGTGCTTGACGACGTAGGAGCGCAGCCCGATCTTCCACAGCCCGACACCACGGCGCAGATGCAGCAGTAGGTCGGTTTCCGTGTCGGTGGTGCCGAGAAATTCGCGGGCGGCGTCCAGCGAGCCTGGCGCCTGCCGGTAGGACACCCGCACGCCGGTGTCCTCGATGAGCCCGCGGGCGATGCGGACCTGCTCGGAGTCGGCACTGCCACTGGCCGCCAAGTCCGAGAAGCGGTGAAACGCCAGGATGATTTCCGTGCCCAAGGCCCGGGCCAGCTTCATCTGCTCGCGCATCCGCCGCACCAGCCCGAGGTGACGCGCGACCAGCGCGAACTCGTCATACAGGCACATTCGGGGTGGGGCGTCGGGGCGGGTAAGCTCTGCCTCCAGCCACGACTGAGCGCAGGTCATCGCCATCGCCGTCATCTGATCCGAGGTCCGCACGTCCCGCAGGTCGAGGATCGCTCCGGGTTGGTCGAAGTCAACCGTCAGCGTCGCAGCGGCGGGGGCATCGAAGATGCCACCCAGAGCGCCGGAGATCAGCCGTTCCAGGGCCAGCCTGACGCGTCGGCTGTCGGCGGCGAACTGGTCGATGTCGTAGTTCATTCCAGCGAGGCGGTGGGCCCACGCCTGCGGGTCGCCCATCGCCGCGAGCACCAACGACAGGGTCGGGGTGTCCAACCGCTCGGCGCTGGTGCCGTCGTCGCTGCGGGTCACGGCGTCGAGGGCGTACTCGATCAGCGAGCGCTCCGCCTCGCTGAGGGCACCGCCGAGTTGGATCTCCAGCAGCCCTTCGAGCAGAAGCAGCCGTCGGGCCCGCTGGATCTGCAGCCACTCCGGCTCGCCCTGCCCTGGCTGGCGGCGAATGCCGGCGAGAGGGTTCATCACCACACCGGCGCCGGGGCCGACGCGCACCGGCCGGATCCCGGCAGCCTGGGCGAGAGCGTCGTACTCGCCCTTGACGTCGACAATGTAGAACCGGGTGCCGAACGGGATCCCTCTGAATGCGATCGTCTTGAGCAGCGACGACTTCGCGCTGCGAATCTCCCCCGTGACCACCATGTTCGGTGCGCCGAGCACACCCGCCCGGTACAACTCCCGCATCGAGAACACGAACCCGGAGTGGGAGTACACCTCCTGCCCGATCAGCGGCCCATCCACCCCGAGGCCGGGGTCGGCGACGAACGGGTACACGCTGCACAGCTGCGCGCTGGTGGTGACCAGCGGCGGCAGCCGCATCTGCCAGTACGCCCGCCCGGCAGCCGGGCCGAACTCGCCCCGCCGGTCGACCGCCGGCGGGCCGAGCAGCCGGTCGGTCATCCGCCGCAGCGTCCGCTTCTCCCGCGCCAAATTCGCTTCCGCGTCCGCCAAATCCCTCCGGGCTGCGGAATGGGCGATTCGCTGGCTGAGCGATCCTTCGCGCTGCACTCGTCGGCTGGTCATGCAGCCCACCCCCGGATCGGCTTGAGACCGCGGGCAAGGGGCAGCGCCCCGGCCACGAAGCCTTGGTCCTGCTCGCCGTAGAGCACGACCGCCTGGCACCCGGTGCGGCCCAGGACCCGCTTGATCGCGCGCACGTCGTGGCGCAGCTGCTCCTCGCTGTCGGCGGTGACGGTGACGAGGATCGAGTAGCGGTAGCGCACGTGTCCCGCGGCCTGCTCCCGGTCGACCTGCTCCACCGAGCGGGCCTCTTCGTCCTCCCGCGCGGTGCGCACCAGGCGTAGTTTGCGTTTGGTGACCTCGTCGCCCGCACGGGCGACCTTGTCGCGACGGGTCGCCAGCTGGGCGAGTTGCGCGGGCACCGGCTCGGCGACGACCGTGACCGCCCGCCGCCCAACGGTGCGCGTGTATAAGGCGGTGATCCAGGTCATGGCCACCGGCTGGCGCGGCATCTCGAACACCCACAGGGTTTGAGAGACGCCCGAGTCGTGACGGTAGGACGACCATCCGATGTTCTCGGCGGCGACCGGTCCGCCCATGTGAGGCGCCACCCCGGCCTGCGTACCGGCACGCATGTCGACGTGCGGTTGGTCCTGCGGGTCGAACTGCGTGCGCAGCACCGCCGCGTACGCCCGAGGGGTCAACCAGCCGCCGGTGTCAACCCCCGACTCCCGCACCGAGGCGTCGATGCCGGCGAGTTTGTCCAGGATCACCGTGGCGATGGCCGCGTCGGTGCCGCCCGCGTCGGCGATCTCCGCCGACAGTCGCTTGAGGTCGAACACCACCGCGAGGTACACCTCGTGGCGCTGGGTGGACGGCGCCGCAGCTGCCGTCAGCTCCGCCAACGACTCATACGCCGTGCTGCTGATGTCCACCGCCCGCTGGACCAGGTAACGCTGGGCCCGGTTGCCGGTGTCCGGGACCGCGCGGGCGGTCAGCGACCAGCGCACCAGGCCGCTGTCGGCGTACTCGCTTCCCAACAGGTTCAGCACGTCCGCCCACGAGGCCAGCCGCTGCTGCTGCACGGACGTGTCGGCGAGGACGAGGTTGCTGCCGGCGCAGATCAGCGCCGCGGTGACGGTGCCCTCGCGGCGGTGGTGCAGCAGCCCCACTTCGGTCAGCCCATCCGCGGCGAGAGCTGGCACCCACCGGTAGCCGGCGGCCGGACCGGGCAAATGAAGGTGCTCAGCGCCGGGTGATGCGGCGAACGCGCCGCCGCGGTAGCGGTCCTGTCGGGCCGCACGCTGCACCAGCGCCCCCACGACGATCGGCGTCCACTCGGTGACGCGCCGGCCGCGCAGCCGCAGCAGGCCCACCGTGATCAGCAGCAGCGACAGCAGCAGCATTGCGCCGGCTGCGCCCTGCCGGCCGACGGTGAGCAGGTTCGCGGCGATGACCAGGCAGATCACCCCGGCCACCGCCGTGCCGATCTGGCCCCAGGAGAATCCCAGGACCGAGCCGCGCGTGGACCGTGGCGGGAACTGAAAGTGCGTCACCGTGGCTCCTTCTCGCTAGACCGGGATGATGGGGACCTCGGCGGCGCCCCCCGCTGCCGCGCCCCCGGCGCGGCTCCCACCGGCGGCTTCCCCGCCGGCCGTGCCGCTGCTGTTCGACTGACCGCCGCTGCCAGGCGCGTCGGCTTGCGGCCCGGCGCCCGGCCCGGCCCCACCGGGACCGCCAAGTCCGGCACCACCACCAGCCGCGTCTCCGCCGCTCGCGGGAGAGGGCAGGTTCTTCTGCGCCGCGCCGGGGGTTACCGGGAGGGATGCCTGTTCCCCCGTCGCGTCCCCGGGCGTGGTGAGCTGTCCTCGGGCAACGTCGCCCTGCGCCGTACGGGAGTCCTGCTCGACACCGTCGGCTTCTTGCCGGTTCTCGTCGCCGCCCTGGCCTTGGCCCTGTCCGGGTTCGCCGCTCGGCTCGCCCACCTTGCCGCTGTCGCCGCGGCCTTCGAGAGCGCCCACGGCATCCGGGATCGCCCCGGCGCGGACGCCGGGGATACCCGGCCCGGACGCGGGACTCGTGGGGATCGCGTCGGAGTTGCCCTGCATCAGCGACGTCGCATCACCCCCGCCGCCACTGCCGCCGTTGAGCGGGTCGGTGAGCCGGCGGGCGGCGGCGTCCATCCCGACTGCGCCCGCCGCGGAGGTCAGGAAGCCTCGGGCGTCGACGTCGGCGAGGTAGCCGTCCCACATGCTCGTCAGCCGCAGCAGAATCCACGGCGCGAGGACCATCAAGATGATGATGAACATGCCCCGCAGCACGTTCACGACGTTGTCGCTCTCATACGTGGTGCGGGTCCCGTAGATCCACAGCGCGGCAATGAAGAACTTGCTGGCCGCGAGCGCGTTGCAGGTCCAAAACCACTTCCGGCCCCACGAGCGGGTCTCGGCCATCACCTGCCCGGTCATCGCCATCGCCCCGAACAGCGCCGCGCCAGCGGCCAACAGCGAGCGAAAGAGCAGCATCAGAAACACCAGCACCAGACCGACGAAGCTGATCACCGCCACCACGAAGGCCAGCAACACGGTGCCGGTGTCCGCCGTCAGAGTGTTCAAAGCGTCAACCCACATGGACGGCTGCCAGTCCCGCTGCTGGTTGCGCTGAATCAGCGCGATGGTCGCCTCGTCCCACGCGGCCATCAGGGTGAACGCGATGCCACCGGCGAACGCGATGCCGAACATCGCCCTGACCAGCCCGCCGAGACTCGACAACGGCCCTGGGCCGCTGAGCCGCATGCCGTTGATCGCGGTGGACAGGATGAAGACCAGCAGCACCATGATGATCAAAACGCCGCTGATGTCGTTGTAGACGTCGTAGAACGGCTCGTCAGCCACGGCCGAGCTCTGCTCGAACACGACTTCGGCCAGCTTGCTCAGCGCCCACGCGAACCCCGCCACCGCGACGTCCGCCAGGCCCTCAAAGCCCGACCGGGCGGCGTCCTTGACCTGCGTGCCGACTCGGCACGCCACGTCCAGCGTCGGGCAGTCCTCCGACGGGTTCAGCGAGGAGTTCAGCAGCAGCGACGCGCGCAGCGCCTCACACCGTTTCTCCTTGGCAGTCCACCGGGCGGCGTTGATCGGCTCCTCGCTCGCACGCTCGGCGAACCGTTCACACCGCACCGGCTGACGACCACCGGCCGGAAGGCGGTCGTCGAGGACCGAATGCGTCCGGTCCGGCGGCGGAGTCTCGAGCGTCACGGACACCGCATCGCAGCGTTCCTGGTCAACTGCGCTGGTCGCCTTGCTGCACACCGTGACCCAGCCGTCGCCGGACTGCCACTGCACCCACGGCAGACACCAGGCCACCTGCGGACCCGGCTCATCCAGGCCCCCCGGTCGCGGCAGCTGGCCGTTCGAGGCGGGAGCGGGACAGGGAGTGCTCGACGCCGACGGCTCTGGTGTCGGCGCCGCTGCTGCGGACCCCGGCATGACCAACCCGCCCACAACGGCGGCGGCCACGGCGACGGCACCGACACGGCGCAGCCAGCTCAGCAGAAGGGTCATGTCGGTCACACCGTTCCCGGCACCCATGACTGGGCGCTCAGCACCTCAAGCATCGGCTGGGTGTCGCGCGGTCCCCCATCATGTTGGGCCCCGCGCATTTCAGGCGGCGGCACCGGCGTCGACCGCTGAGCGGCGCTCACCCTCCAGCGGCCCTGCTCCCAGCGGACAGTGACGTTCTGGACGTACCAGCCGCCGGCGAGTCCCGCCTGCGGCCCCGCGACGATCCCATCGGTCACCGCGCCGCTGAGCACGCACAGCAGCACCCGCACCGGCACCTCACCGCCGTCCGGCACCACCACGGTGAGGTCGTCGCCCGGCACCCACACCCGAGCCACCACGACCTGCGAGATCACCGCCCCGGCGTCCCGCTCCGAGCCCGCGCCGACGATGTCGGCCACCGCCGGCATGGACCCCGGGCTCGCAATCAACTCGACGACCGACTGCCGCTCCCCAGCCGGGCGGACGGCGGCGGCGGCCAGCGACGTCAGGTACGCCGCCGCGGCGTCACCCGCACCGCGCGGCGTGCTCGGGAAACCAACCGGAACTCCTTGCCGCAACCGGCCGGCGTATTCCTCTGTCGTCACCTGCTGCTGGGCACTCGCGCGGCCGGTGGCGAAGGTACCCGCCAACGCGACCAAGACGACCGCGACGACGGCGGGGACCGACCCGAACCCGCGCCGGCCGGTGGCCGGCTTGAACGCTGACATCGACATCCGAGTCGCCTAGATCTCGGTGAGCAGGAAAGAGATGATCGTCGTGGTCGAGCCGATGACGATCGCTACCAAACCCGCCTTCCACATCATGCTTTTACCGCGATCGGAGATGATGTGCGCGCCGAAGATCGGCCCGACCCCAAACGCGATGGCTCCGGCAGCCAGGCCAGCGACAGCCGACACGACACCGAGGAACAGTGCGGCGTTCGCCAAGGTGTAGAACAGGTCCGATCGCGGGACCGCCGCCGGGTCTGGATTGATCCGGCCGAAGTCGAAGCCGCTGCCAGACGGCGTCGGCGTAGGACCTGGTGCCGCCAGAAACGCCGCCGCCTCGGGCGCTCGCACAGCCAACGCCGCTGCCATCCAATGCAGAATCATCACCGCGTTCCCCCCGTTTGATGCCGTCAGCTAGACGGCGGACTACCTGCCTGCTGGCCGAGGTCAACCGGACACCGGTCGATCACGGCCGCGGCGATGTCGATCAACGCCGAGCGCGTCAGCTTGCTCACCGAGCGGTGATCCACCGGGTCCGGTCGCGCAAGCACCGGGTCATAGGGCACTCGCACCAGATGGCCCGCGGCCTGCCGCGCCAACTGCTCGATCGCCCGTACCTCACGCGCCGTTGTGTGCGAGGTCGCCATCACGACCACCACCGCCCCGTCCGCCACGTCGGTCAGGCGGACGGCCCGTAGGTGCGCCAGCAGGCGCATGGTGTGCTGCAACGAATCGACCGAGGCCCGCGCAACGAGCACCGGCACGGTCGCCCAGCCCAGGGCCCGCCAGGTCGGCGTGTTGTCCGCTGCCGGCAGATCCAGCAGCGCGAGGGCATAGACCTCCCGCAGATGCCCCACCACGCCGAACATCTCCGACCACGTCGGAGGGCGCCGCTGCGCGGTCATCTTGCTTTCACCGACCAGAGCCCGAAGCCCAGTTGCGCCCACCTGCATCAGCGGCTCGGCCACCGCCGGTTCCGCAAGCCTCTCGGCCGCGAGCGTCGCGTCCCACACCGTCGCTGAACTGCCGCGAGGCGCACGATGCCCCAGCCCACCCCACGCTCGGCCGGTGGCGTCCACTGCCACGATCGGGGCTGGGCTGGCAAGTGCCAGGATTCCACCGAGAGCCGCCGTGAGCGTCGAACGGCCAGTACCGCCGTCTGCGGAGGACACGCAGACCAGCGGGCAGCCGGCACGTAATGCCGCCGCGCGCAGCCACAGCGTCTCCACTCGGCTACCCGCGCCGAACTCCCGGGGAATTTCCCGCAGTCCGGTCGTTGGGCTTGTTTCCCACCAGGGCCCCGCGGCCTCTCGGGCTTGCGTGGACTCTTCTTCAGTCGAGGGCCGTGCTGGCGGGACGGGTGCAGCCCGTCCCGCCAGCTCCCCCCGCCCACTGGCACCGGGAACCTCCGCAGAAGTTTCGGCGCCAGCGGGCCGGCCGGCCTGCCCATTTGCTGCGTCCACGTCCGCCTCCCCCAAGGCTTGTCGAACAGCACAGGCCGACGCCGGCTTGACCCGACGCGGGCCAGTCCCCCGTTACTGTCACGACCTGAACGTTGACCACACGAGCAGGCCAGCAGAGACCCCGTTGCCGCGCGGCTTCGCGGCCCCTGCAGAACGAATCGGGGCCTCAGACCCCCTCCAACGAGGCCAACCGATGCGCTACCGTCTACCTACATAGATTTGGCTTGACGGCCAAATCTATGTGGCTTCGGCACAGAGAGCTAAGCACACATCACACGGAAGTTCCACATATAGTTGGGATCCGACCACTTATAGTTGGAGTCTGGTGCCATGGGGGGACCAAGCGAGCAGCCACAACGTGGCACAAGCTCGGCGCTAGTCAGAGACAGACTTCGAGAGCTGTACGCGCGCAAGCGTCCGGCGGGCAGGGGGCCCTACACCGACGCCGAAGTAGCTCAGGCCCTCACCGCCAAGGGCCACCGCATCTCCGAAGAGACGCTGCGGAGACTCCGGACTGCTGAACACTCCAACCCCACGGCCTCGACGTTGACAGCGCTCGCCGAGTTCTTCGACGTCAACCCAGGTCACTTCCTCGACCCCTCGCAGGACGACGCAGAGGTCCACGACCCGGGGGTACAGGTGATGATGCGCTCCATCAAAGATCTCTCGCCCGAAGGACGCGAAGGCATCGCCGCAATCATCCAGAACGTCCTGAAGATGGAGCGAGCCGCGCAGGACAGCCGCGACCGAACACCGACGGAGCCCGACCGAAGGGCTGGCTGACTGAGGTACTCATAGTGGAGGCCAGCGCGACCGACTTGCCTGGTCAACGTGACGAACTTGCGTACGGGCGCGTTACGATCCGCTCGTGACCGATTCGGACGAGCCGATCCGCGTACCCGTGTTGTTCCAGCTGGGCTGGTTCCGCTGGCTGCCGCTGTCCGCGATGGACCTTGAGGAGATCCTGCACCGCTTTCCGGGCACCGATCGCCAGGAGGTGGTTCTGGCGCAACGGGTGTGGAACGCCCGCCGGACCGGCGCGGATCTGGACCGCACCCTCGCGCCCGACGTTCTTGGAGACAGCCTGCCGTCCGCGCCGGCATGGCCGGACCCCACCGGACCGACCGGCGATCCCGACGATGAGCAGGCGTACCAGGACGAGCTCGCCGATCATCAGCAGCGCGTCAACGAGTACGACGAGGTGACCAACCGACTCGGCATTCCCCCGGTCCGGACGGCGGAGCAGGTGCTAGATCTGATGATCCAGCTCCGCCTCGTCGAAGTTGACACGACCGATGGGAACGAAGTGTTGCGGCTCGCCGCGAACCCTCCGCTGCCCACGGAGGTCCTGCCGCTGAGCCCCGAGCAGCGCGCGATGGAGGACAAGGGGCGATGGTCGTCGCGGTACGGAAGGCTGGCGCAACGAGTGCTGCGACTGTTCGTCGACGAGCCGAGCGGCGATCTCAGCCGGGTAACGATGGCGACATCGCTTGACCGGCTCGCCGCAGCGACCGACTCCGATCCGGAGGACGTCCGTCACGCGGTCCAGGCGCTGGTAGAGGAAGGAGATTTCTCCGCCCATCGGCAGGGCGCCCCGATCGACGCCGAGCGACTCGTTCCTCACCAGCGATTCGATCTGGTCGTCGACCCAGACCGCTTCTACACCGACCGGATCTCGGTTCAACTCACCCGGCCCGTCGAGCGCTCGGACTACTGACGGCAACGGGCCCGACCGGCGGGATACCCGGCCTCCGGG
Organism: Micromonospora sp. WMMD1155; assembly: GCF_029581275.1. Lineage (NCBI taxonomy): Bacteria > Bacillati > Actinomycetota > Actinomycetes > Micromonosporales > Micromonosporaceae > Micromonospora > Micromonospora sp. WMMD1155. The sequence continues at coordinate 4,960,052 of NZ_CP120742.1, read as the reverse complement.
TCCGCAACGGGGTCCCGTGCCGGCGCTGGTCGCAGGCAACCGCGAAAGTAGGCCGATAGTCACGTTGCGCCGCGCCGGTCGGCGACACCGCGAGCTGAAGCCCGAGCAGGTTATCGTCAGCGTCAGCCGTCCCAAAAGGAGCTCCTGACTTGCTTTCCGCCGCGCGGCCTAGACGAGCTGCACGACGCGTTCGGTTGGTGGACGCGTGCCGACGACGAGTCACGGAGCGGCGTCACGAGCGAGCGACGGCACTCACGGGAGCTGAGGACTTGGGCGCTGGTACCGAATCCAGCCGACCGTGGCTCGGCGGCCTGCGGCGCGCCGCCGAGCCACGGGGGCGAATCCGTCCATGGACGGGACTTGCAAATCAATAACCGCCCAGGCCAAAACGACAGCCACGGCCGACCGCACCGCCGTCGGCAAACAGCGACGCCGACCTGACGGCCGCCCTCACCCACGGATGAACCCGCACCGACAGGGCTCAACTCGCTGAGTTCGGGAAGGAAAGCCGGGGCTTCTGGAGCACAGGAGCGCTCTGCGTCCTCGTGTTCGCGGCGACGATACGGACGGTCACATCGCCGGCGTCTTGGACTGGGGCTGGAGGCCGCCCGCTGCATCCGCAGACAGACTTGAGCGCGACCTCCTGGCCGAGAAGTCACTAGCCACCGGGTGGTAACCCGAGCAAGCCGGCTTAATCCCACGTGTTGGGGTCGACGTACGTATCGGTCTTTCTCAGGTAGGGCACCGCACGGGTCCACTCGCCGAGGAGATTGGCGAATCCGTCATCGTCGGTAGCCCAGACCTCACCCAATCCCACGGGCCCGGAGTCTGAGCTCGACTCGACCACCACCATGGGAACGACCGGGTCGCTGGCCCACTTGCTGCGCTGCTTCTGCGCTGGCCGCACGTACAGGACCCTCGAATGGACCTCATCAGGCTGCGGAAAGACCAAGTGCGCTTCAAGTGGGTCGTCGACCGCCCTGGCTCTACCGCCACTGGCGATACATGCCGCGACGAGTTGCTCTATGCGTACCAACTGCTCGCGGGCGCCCCACCGGCGCGCTGGACTTGTTTCGAACATCCATGCCTGCACGATCCACCCGGCCGCGCCGTCTGGTAGCGGTCCAACCTCTCCGTTGCGCAACGACCGAGTCACCTCGCACATCTGCCATATCCGCGAGAACGCAAGCTCCGGATCGCCCCCGGTCGGCAGTAACCGCAGCGCCTCGCCCCGTTCCGCCGCGTCGGCGGCGATCTCGTCCGCGATCGTCAGTCGCTGGGTCCGTGGCAATGCACCGAACACCTCGGGCAGTTCTCCGGCGAGCAGCTCGGCGAGATCCTTGTAGCTCCACGCCTCCGCGTGGCGGTTACCCTCGTCGGCCATCAGCGCCACCGGGTCAATCGCGACCTCCGAGTCCCGCAGCGCCTTTACGAGGCGATCGATCGCCTCCTCAATGGCCGGATGAGTATCGAGGAATGCCGCAGCGTCCCATGCGTCCTCAGAAAGCCGCGTGAGGACACTGGCGAGGCGGGCTGCACGTTGCGGGTCGTCTACGGTGGTGATCTTGCAGCTTTGGTCGCACTCCTCGCCGGACCATGTCGCGATCACAGTGGTCCGGGGACCGGTGGGCAGAACGCTGTAGCTGGTCATTGCCAAGCTCCTAACGGGGTACAGAAAGCCGCCAGGAACCCGCGCATCACCGCGATCGATCCTGGCGAACTGAGAATGATTTCCGGTAACCCCGCAGCACGACCGCAGCGCCGATCCGTACAGTCAGCATCACATGCCCGACCACTCAGGGGCAACTGGCAGTCAAGCGCGAGGCCAGCAGGAACCACGGTTAGTGTCGCGGCGCGACATGAATGCTTATGTCGAACACACAGCCGTCGTGCCACGCTTCGGCCTCTACCCCGCAAGTTTGGTGAGCCGTCGACGGCTACGGTCCGGCGGATCGGCCGATCGGCCGATCGGCGGAAGAGGGCATCGATGCTGGGGCCGGGAAGCGATGCGTGAAGGCCGGGGGTAGGGCACGACGAGCGGGGCGGCCTTCCCGGGCTTGGACTTCGGAAACGACAGTCACCCCTCAGGCCTCAGGAGACCCGTCGGCCTGACGCCCGGACATCTGTAGCCAGCCGCTACCGCCCTGCCCTGCTGCGTCTGCCTTGAGCACGCTGTCTTCTCAATGGAGACCAGCCAGGTACGGCCGGCGATGCTGTGCGTCCGGAATACATCGACGGTCGCGTCCACGTCGTCGCAGTGGCTGCACCGGCCGCCTACTGCCGGTGCAGACCACCTGACAGCTGTCAGGTGGTCTGCACCGGCTCGGAGCTGAGCGCGGATACACCCGGCACGGTCGGCCGGGCGCACCCACTCGCTCGCGTCAGGCTAGAGGATGAGGCTCGCCCGTGAGAGCCGCCAAGGCGACGGCAACCTCGTGGAGGCTCGCGCGAACGTACGTGGTGGTGGTGCCGGCGTCGCTGCCACCACCGGAATGCCCCGCGTACTCGCGGGCCACAGCGTAGCCAAAATTCCGCTCAACCCACGTCAGCGTCGTGTGTCGCAGCCAGTGCGTACTGATTTGCTGGACATACACCCACTGCAGATGCTCGCCGATCCGCACCCACAGGTGGTCGTAGCGGCGGTACGTGATGGGCTGCCCGTTGCGGTACCGCAGCAATTGACCTGCCCCCGTCGCGTGCCGATCCTCGGCATGCGACCGCAGGTGCCTCATGAGGGTTGGCGACACCGGCTGCCACCGCACCGTGTCGCCCTTCTCCCGCAGGAGGATTAGGCACTGTTCCGGGTCCAGGTCGACCGGCCGAAGTGCCAGCGCGCCACCCCGGCGACATGCCGTCTCGGTGTGTAGCCGGAGCAGGAGGCTGTCCAATGCCGGATCATCACCTGTACTGGCGACGACGGCATTGATTTCTGCCAAGCGTGTGTCGGCTACTGCTCGCCTCGTGCTGGGCAGGCGCCGTGGCTTGGCTACCTTAAGAGCGGGGTTATCCGCCGCAGCGATGTGTCCGTCAGCGACCGCCCGCCGGTAGAGGCACCGCAGCGCGGCGATCAGGTGCTCTGCGGCACTTCGCCCACCTCGTGCGTTTCGCCGAGCTACCACGTGCGTCTTTACGTACTCCGCAAGCTGCTCGATCTCCGACGGGGTGGGTTCATTGAGTCGCCTCTGCCCCCACTGCTCCAAGACCCGCTTCCAATACGATCCGTAGGCACGCCGGGTTCCATCGCTGACCGCCGCCGACACGATTGGTACGTAATCTGCGAACGTCGGCGCCTGCGGACGCTTCGTCGCCGCCTCAATGAGGTCAGCGGGCGAGATGCCCATCCTCGCGAGCAACAACCGAGCGGCATCCAGTTCGGCCTGGCTCGCCGTGTCACTCATGCTGTTCACCGCCGAGAGCAGCAGTGTGTATCTGAGCGACCACCGCGTCCAAGGCCGCGGGTGGATGCACGACAAGCACGCCACCATCGGGGTCCGCCGCCAGCAGCAACCGGTCGCCCGGCTTGAGACCGCACCATTTTCGGACGGCTGCCGGCAGATGTAGATGACCTTGACCCGTCAGGGTAAAGACGCCCTGCGGGTCCAGTCGGACGACGATGAGCCCGGCGCTCTCGTGGATATGAAGGCGGGTACCGCAGGCCCATCCGAGAGCGCGGACGATCATACGATCAGCGATCCGGCCACTGACATCGATGGCAGCCAGGCCGTAGACCGTCGAGCCTGCCCGGGGTGTGGGAAGGTCGGGCAGGGGCAATGGAGGGCGCCGCAGCGCCGCCCCCAGCCGACGGTCCGTCCCCTGACTCCGCGCGGGAGGCGTCAACGGCGGGATCAGAGGGGCCACGGTCACATCAGCCACGGCGATCACCGCCGCGCGTCGCATCCGTCGAGGCTGTCGCGAAGATGCGATCCGCGTGGTCAAGCGAGCTTGACCACCAGTACGTCAAGTACAGCAGGGATGCTTCAAATCTGTGTCCGAGGGGGGACTTGAACCCCCACGCCCTATACGGGCACTAGCACCTCAAGCTAGCGCGTCTGCCATTCCGCCACCCGGACCTACACGTTCAGCCTACCTTGCCGACCGGATGATCTTTCCATCCGATGTCGGTACGGCGGGCCGCACGGGGAGTTACTGTACACGCCGCTCGTGGATCATGCACATCGCCTTCCGGCGTCCCGGTCTGGGCGCTCTCGCCACTGCTCAGGCGGCTTCACCGGGCCGCACCGACACGGCGGTCACGCGTGTCCGGGTAGCGTCCGGCGGCCCTCTGGCGGCAGCATTGCCACGTGTCCCATCCCTCCCCCCTCGCAGCCGTCCAGCATCGGGCCCTCGCCCTGCGTTCCGCTGGCGATCTCAGCGCCGCCCGGCAGCTGCTCGCGGAGGCTGTCGAGTCCCCTCCCGCGCCGTACGCTGGCGATCATCCCGAGGTGCTGCACACCGCGCATCTGCTGGCGCGGTTGCACCGGGAGGCGGATGATCCGCTCGGCGCCCGCCGGGTGTTGGAGGAGGCGTTCGCAGCGGGTGAGCGGCGGTGGGAGCACTCCGACCCGGGGCTGCTCACCATCGCCTTCGAACTCGCCGAGGTGGCCGAGGAACTGGGCAACCGGCACGAGGCCCGCCGCAACTACACCCGGGTCGCCACCGCCGGGCCCGCGGTGCTCGGTGAGCACCACCCGACGGTCCGCGCCGCCCGCGACTACCTCGGCCTGCCCGCGTCGGCCCCGAGCGGGCCGCCCAACCCACCGCCCACGCCCGCTCCGGAGCCGGTCAGTGCGCCGCCCGTCTCCGGTGTCCGGTCGGCGCTGTCCGGGCCGACGCTGTCCCTGGCGACCCTCGCCGCGATGCGTCCCTCCGGTCTCAAACCGGCGACCGCCGCCTCACCCTGGGCTCCGCCGCAACCGCCGGCCCCACCCCAGCAAACCCCTCCAGGGGTACGCGCACCCGGCGCACCCGGCAACGCCGTCGCCCCGGCGTCAGCGCCTCCGACGCAGCCCATCCACCGGACGCCCACCTCGGTCCCGCCGACGCACACTGTCCCGCAGGCACCTCCCTCGGCCACGCCACCGCGACCCGCCCAGCCACCGCGCCCCGCCCAGCCGACCCCGACCCCGCCAGCACAACCCGCCCCGCCGACACCTACCCCGCCGGTGCAGCCAGGGCCACCCCCGGCGGCAAGCCATTCGCCCGGGCGGGCGATGGAGAGCCAGTCGCCCGGGCCGAGGGTCGAGAGCCAGCGTCCCCGGCTGAGTACCGGTGCCCGACCGCTCATGCCGAAGGCCGGAGGCCAACCGGCCGCACCGACTGCCGACGGCCGGTTACCCAGGCCCGGGGCCGAACGCCAGCCGGTGCCGTCATCCGAGCAGGGGCCGCCACACCGACCACCGGTCGGGCCTCTCGCCGCGCCGCGCCAGCGTGTCGGCGATGACCACCCGCCCGTCGACGCCGCCGCACACCACCCGGCCGCCCCACCGGCTCCGACACCCGCACCCCGCTGGGACGAGCCCACGATCCAGGTACGGCAGATCGAGCCGCTGCTCGCCGAGGAGGCGGCCCGAACGGGAGTCAGGCCAATCGGACCGGTCGACGCAGCCGATGTCGAGGCGACGTCGCCGGGCAGCCCGTCGCCGACCAGGAGCCACCCGGGGCCGACACGGCCGGTCGGCGGAGCACCAGCCCACCCGGTCAACGCGCCGCCGACCCACCCCGTCTCCGCCCCTCCGACGAGCGCACCGCCCATTCCCCGGCAACCGGTCGCCGGGCCCCCGCAGAGCGCGCCCTCCGTCTCCGCACCATTCAACACCGCACCGCCCAACGCCGCACCACCCGATCCCGCGCCGCCCAACGCCGCGTCTTCCGTACCCCCGTGGGGGTTGACCGCGCCGCCGTGGAGCCAGAGTGGCCCGCCGCCACTGCCGAACACCGGCGCCGAGGTCGCTGGGGTCGCTGAGCCGCCCCGGGCGGACGCCGAACCCGCCGGTGGGGACGGTGAGTCCGGGCTGGACATCTTCGACGCCGCGGTGGTGCCGACGCAGCGGGCCCGGGCCTCGGCGTCCGACGCGACCGAGGTGCTCCCGGCCGTCGCGGCGAGCAGTGGTCCGCCCGGCGGTCACGCCGACCCGGGCCAGCCGTTCGCCGTCCAGGCCGGATCGGTCGCCACGCCGTCGACGCCGACTCCGGTGGAGTGGTCGGCGCAGGGCAGCGCCGCGACGCCGGGCGTGCCGCAGCCGTTCACGCAGCACCAGCAGGACGGGCAGCACCAGCAGGACGGGCAGTCGACCCCGGCAGACCTGGCCCACCACCCGACGCAGAGCCACCACCAGGACCACCACGCCACCCCGGAGCACCACCCGGTTCAGGCTCACTACCCGGTGCGGGAGCACGAGCAGGGCCAGGCGTTGTACCCGGGCCAGCAGTACCAGCCGATGCCGGACGCGTACCGGCCGGCGTACGCCGACGAGGACGGCTCGGCGGGCCGTAACCGGGCGACGCTGATCGGCGCGGTGGTGGCGGCCGGGGTCGCCCTTGTGGCGGTGGCCGGACTGGGCGCGGTGGTGCTGACCCGCGACGATCCGCCGCCGGGCGGGGCCGCGCCGACGACTGCGGCACCGACGGCCGTGGTGCCGACGGCGGCCGGGCCGCCTCCGGGTGATCTGAAACTGCGGGACGACTCGACCACGATCACGCTGACCTGGACGGATCCGTCCGGCGGTGCGGTGCCGTTCATGGTCGCCGCCGGACGGGCCGGGCAGGCACTGGGGGTGATGGCCACCGTGGACCCGGGCCGCACCAGTTATACGGTCAACGGGTTGAACTCCCGAGTGGATCACTGCTTCACCGTGTTGGCTGTCTACTCGACGGACAGCTTCGCGACCTCGGGCCAGGTCTGCACCGCGCGGGAGCGCACCGCCTCGCCGAGTGGAAGGCCCTCGGGCCGACCGTCGCCAAGCTGACCCGGAACGTGAGCCGGGCCGAGCCGGAACGTGAGCCGAACCGATTCGGAGCGTGCACCGGGCTGAGCTGGGCGTCCACAACGCACACGCTCGGTATCCACAGGGGTGACCGTGCGGGTTCCCCCGCCACCAGCAGCGCCATATGATGGCACCCGGCTCAGGGGAGGGGTCGCCGCGCGGCGCGCCACCTGCCACGACTCATTGGAGGCAGCCGGCTGTGGCCAGCATCGACGACGCCGTACGGACCGACGCCCCCCGCTCCCGGTCCCGGCTTCGCGGTGGGCTGGTGACCGTCGGCACGGTGGCCGCTCTGCTGGCCGCCATGGGGTTGACGGTTCTCGGGCTGGGTGCGGCCGACAACGCGGTGGCCAACTACGACGCGAGTTCCTGGCTGTGGAGCACGGCGCGCAGCGAGCTGGCCCGGGTCAACGGGGTGACCGCCCGGGTGGACACCCGCACCGAGATCCCCGGCGCCAACCGTCACCCGATGCAGGTCACCCAGACCGACCGGCTGCTGATCCTGCGTGACCTGCAGACCGGGCAGGTCAGCTCCCTGGACCTGGCGACCCTGCAGCTCACCGCGACCACCAAGACGACCCCCGGCCTCGGCGTGAGCGTCGCCCTGCACGAGGACGCGGCGTTCGTCGTCGACGCCGTGCAGGGCATCGTGCGGCAGCTCGACCCGCGGTCGTTGGCCCCGGTCGGCGAGCCGGTCCGCTATCCCCCGGGCATCGCCGGTGGCACCTTCGACGGCGAGGGTCGGCTCTGGATCGCGGTGCCCAGCCAGGGCACCGTCTCGGCGATCACCGCCGCGAAGCTGCCGTCCGCGCCGGCCTCGGCCGCGCCCGACGGTGGCGGGATCAGCCCGGAGCGGGTCGAGTCGTACGACGTGGCCGAGGCGAGCCACGAGCTGGTGGTCTCCACCCTGGACGACGGTGTGGCGGTGCTCGACCGCACGGCCGGCAAGCTGGTGCGCGTGCAGCGCGGCAAGGTGCACCCGACGCCGTTGACGCTGTCCGGTCCGGCGGCACTGCCCGCACGCACCAGCGGCCCCCGCATCCCGGTCACCGTTCCCGCCGAACGGCGGGTGCTGGTGGTGGGCGACGGCGGGGAGGAGAAGGCGTTCACGGTGCCGGGTGAGGGGGATCGGCTCAGCGCGGCGGTGGCCTGGGCGGACCGGTTCTACTGCGCCGACGAGTCCACCGGCACGATCTACGCCTTCGACGGGGGCGGGCAGCTGGTCGAGACCATCGGCGGGCGGGCGAACGGGCCGCTGGAGCTGGAGGTCCGGGAGAACCACCTGTTCATCAACTCCCCCGACGCGGCGACCGCCCGGGTGGTGGACGACAAGCACCAGGTGCGTGAGGTCGACAAGTACGCCAACGACGTTCTCGGCGGCGACCCGCCGCCGGTCGCCCCGCCACCGCCCCCGCCGAAGAAGCCCCGGGTGGGTAAGCCGAGCGCTCCGCGCAGCGTGACCGCCTCCGCCGGCAACGCGCAGGCCCGGGTGAGCTGGCGGCCGGCTGCCGCCAACGGCGCCGAGATCATGAAGTACGTGGTGGAGGGTGCCGGCCAGCGGGTGGAGGTGGGCGCGAACCAGCGTGCGGTGGAGATCAAGGGTCTGACCAACGGCGAGACGTACCGGTTCGCCGTGCACGCCGTCAACGCCAAGGGCGACGGTCCGCCACGCACCAGCAACCCGGTGACCCCGACCGCCGCGGTGCCCGACCCGCCGGCGAGCGTCACCGCCCAGGAGCGGCCGGACGGCACGGTGCTGGTGAAGTGGCCGGCCGCGAACGGGCAGGGCAACACCATCGCGAGGTACGCGGTGACGGCTACCTCGGCGGGGACGAACGCCCCGGCCGGCGAGTCGACGAAGACGGAGCTGGTGGTGCCGGCCGGTGAGCTGGAGTACGGCACCCAGTACGCGTTCACGGTGGTGGCGGTCAACAGCAAGGGCGCCGGGTCGGCGGCCTCGCCGGTGAGCAACACGGTGGTGCCGTTCGCAGCGCCGGGTCGTCCGCTCAACCTGCGGGCCGGCACCGTCGCCAACCAGCCGGGCGCGGTGACCGTGCAGTGGGCGCCGGCCGAGGCCAACGGTCGGCCGGTGACGAAGTACCTGGTGGACGTCGGTGGGCGCACCAGCGAGGTGACCGACACCCGCACGACGGTCACCGGGCTGGGCAACGGCCAGAACGTCACGGTGAAGGTGAAGGCGGTCAACGAGGCGGGGCCGGGCCCGGAGGCCACCGCCACCGCGCGTACGGTCGCCGAGCCCCGGGTCACGGTGACCGGTTCGTCGGCGACGGCCACCGGGGCGACGGTGACGTTCACAGTGGACGCCGGTGGCGGTCAGGCGACCTGTTCGCTGAGCACGACGGGTGAGCCGGCGAAGGCCGGGGCGTGTTCCAGCATCACGATGACGGGCCTGACGCCGGGCACCAACTACACGTTCACGGTGACCGCGAGCAACGCCGCCGGTAAGGGCACGGCGACGAGGGCCCAGAAGACGCAGCCGCTGTACGGGATCGCGACCTGCCGTAACGGCGCGTCCGGGCCCGAGTCGACCTACTGCGACCGGGACCGGGATGGCCGCAACGGCAACGAGATCTTCTCGGTCGCGCGGCAGGACAACGACAAGCAGGTGGGCTGGGCGAAGCCGGGCACCAGGCTGCAGGCGTACTGCAAGAAGTCGGGCGAAGAGGTCTACGCCTACATCTACAACAACGAGAAGCGCAGCACCTGGTGGGTGCAGGTCAACTTCGAGGGGAAGAACTACATCCCCTGGGCCTGGCTCAACCTGGAGGGCGGCGACACCATCAACGTCCTGCCCACCTGCTGATCCACCAGCGAGGAGCACCACCGACCGTGAACACCCACGAGCCACTCACCCAGCCGGAGGTGCAGGGCTTCGCGGCCCTGGCCGCCCGGCTGGCCGAGAACGTCAACGCGGTGGTGCTCGGCAAGCCGCAGGTGGTGCGGCTGGCGCTGACCGCGCTGTTCGCGCAGGGTCACGTGCTACTGGAGGACGTGCCGGGGGTCGGTAAGACGACCCTGGCCCGGGCCATCGCCGCCACGGTGAAGGGTGAGTGGCGGCGCATCCAGTTCACCCCCGACCTGCTCCCGTCGGACGTGTCCGGCGTGACGATCTTCAACCAGGCGACCCGGGACTTCGAGTTCCATCCGGGGCCGGTCTTCGCCAACATCGTCATCGCCGACGAGATCAACCGGGCGTCGCCGAAGACCCAGTCGGCGCTGCTGGAGGTGATGGAGGAACGCACCGTCACGGTGGACGGGGTCCGGCACCCGGTGCCGTCGCCGTTCCTGGTGGTCGCCACCCAGAACCCGGTGGAGATGGACGGCACGTACCGGCTGCCCGAGGCACAGTTGGACCGGTTCCTGGTGAAGCTGTCCGTCGGCTACCCGGACGAGGCGGTCGAGGTCGAGGTGCTGCGCGGCGCGACGGTGCGCTCCCCCGAGGCGCTCGCCCCGGTCACCGACACCGCCACCGTCGGGGAGATGGTCCGGATGGCCCGCCGGGTGCACATCGCCGAGCCGCTCTACGCGTACGCGGTCCGGCTGGCCGCCGCGACCCGCGCCCACCCGCAGGTACGCGTCGGGGTCAGCCCTCGGGGTGTGATCGCGTTGACCCGGGCGGCGTGCGCGTACGCGCTGATCGACGGGCGAGGTTGGATCATGCCGGAGGACCTGAAGGCGCTCTCCGAGGCGGTGTTCGCGCACCGGCTGCTGCTCACCCCGGAAGCCCAGGTGCGTGGGTTGACCGCCGCGGAGGTGCTGCGCCAGGCCATCGCCTCGGTGCCGGTGCCGCTGCCGTCGGGGCAACCCGCTCCGGTGCAGGGCTGACCGGCAGCAGCGGATGGGGATCACCGCCCGTGGGATCGGGCTGCTCGTCGCCGCCGTCGTGCTGCTGGGGGCGGGTCTCCGGTTCGCGTACCCCGAGTTGACGCTGCTCGGCGCGGCGGCCGGCGCGGCGGTGGGCTACGCGGCACTGGTCGCGGCCTGGCGGCCCCGGTTGACGGTCACCCGGCACGCCGACCCGGACCGGGTGGCGCGCGGCGAGTCGGCGAGCATGACGGTGACAGTGCGCAACTCGGGCCGGCTGCGGTCGGCGAACCTGCTGGCCGAGGACCGGTGCGGCGAACGCGTCGTACCGGTTCCGGTGCTGCGTCTGCGACCGGGGCGGGACACCGAGGTCCGCTACGACGTGCCGACCCACCGACGTGGGGTGGTCGCGGTCGGGCCGCTGCGGGTGACCCGACGCGACCCGCTGGGTCTGGTGGCGTCGGCCCGCCCGTACGGCGCGGTGGTGCCGGTCTGGGTGTACCCCCGGATCCACCCGCTGACGGCGGTGCCCACCGGCGCGGGGCGCAGCCTCGACGGCCGGGTGGACGGGGTGCCGCACGGGTCGATCACGTTCGACTCGCTGCGGGAGTACGTGGTCGGCGACGAGCTGCGCCGAGTGCACTGGCGGACCAGCGCCCGGGTGGGTGAGCTGATGGTGCGGGAGAACGTCGACACCAGTCTGCCGCGTCTGGTCGTCCTGCTGGACAACCGTGTCGCCGCGCACCCGCAGCGCGTCGACGGGGTGGCGGAGTCGTTCGAGTCGGCGTGCGAGGCGGCGGCGTCGGTGGTCACCGCCGCACACCGCGCGGACCTGCCGGTGGTGTTGCTGTTCGTGGCCGCCGAAGCGGCGACGCCCGGCGGGGAGGCGGACTCCGGGGCCGCCCTCGGACCGCTGGACCGGCTGGCCGCCGCCGAACTGTCCACCGACGACGACGCGGTACGCGCGGCCACGACCCGACTGCGACAGGACCGGCTCGGCGACACGTTGATCTTCCTGACCGGGCCGGGTGGCCGAGGTGAGCTGGGGCATGTCGGCGCGCTGCGCGGCGCGTACCCCTCGGTGGTGGTCGGGGTGTTCGGCGCGGCCGAGCCGACGCCACCAGGCGCCGCCGGTCTGGTGGTGGTCGACGCGGCGGACGGCGCACGGTTCGCCGCCGAGTGGGACGGGGTACGCCGGTGGTGACGCACGTGGTGCGGGTGCTGCGGGCGGCCGTCGTCCCGGCGGCGTTGATCGGGTTGACGGTGCTCGCCGGGGTGGCGCTGGGCCGGGTGTACGCGGGTGACCTGCTGACCTGGCTGGTGGGCGGCGCGGCGGCCGGTTCGGTGCTGGTCAGTGTCGCCGCCCGCCGGTTGCCGTCCTGGCTGGTGGCGCCGGTGTCGGTGGCCGCGATGGCCGGCTGGACACTGTGGTCGCTGCGGCTCGCCGCCGACCACGCCGAGCTTCCCGGGAGCCTGCTGGAGGTCACCGCGGACGCCGCGCGCAACGGCATTCCCCGGCTGCTCACCGCGATGATTCCGGTGGAGCCCGCACCGGACACGGTGCTGGTGCCCGTCGTCGCCGCCTGGTTGGCCGGGTTGGCGGGTGCGGAGGTGGCGCTGCGCGCCGGCCGGGTGCTGCTGGGGTACCTGCCCGCGGCGGGGCTCTACGCCGCCGCCCTCTACGCGGTCGGCCCGAACGCCGAGCCGGCGGTCGGGACGACGGTGGCGTTCGTCGCGGTCGCGGCGGTCGGCCTGGCGGCACCCGGCACCGCGCCGCCGGTCGGCGGCGATCCGGCCGCCGACCTGGCACCTCGGATACGCGCGGCGGTGCGACTCCGGCTGGCCGCCGGTGCGACGCTCGGTGTGGCGGTGGTGGTCGGGTCGGTCGCGCTCCTCGGTCCCGTGGTCGCCGGTCAGGTGGACGGTCGACCGGTGGACCCGCGCCGGTACGTGGAGCCACCGCAGGTGCAGTCGCTCGACGAGAACCCGTTGATCCGGATCTCCGGTTGGGCGCTGCGTCCGGAGCAGAAACTCCTCGAGGTGAGCACGGAACGCGACGGCACCCCGCCCGACGCCGCGCCGCCGGACGGCGAGCCGGAACCCGATGGCGTGCGGATCCGGTTGGCGGTGCTCAGCGACTACGACGGGGTGACCTGGCGGGTCGGGGCGACGTACCGCAACGCCGGCCGGATCCTGCCGGCCGCCACACCTCCTGAGGACAGCACCGTCGGGACGGTCCGCCAGCAGATCACCGTGGCGGAGTTGAGCGGTCGACTTCTCCCGGCCGTGGCGACGCCTCGGGAGGTCAGCGGCGCGCGGGTGGCGTACGACCCGGCGACCGGGACGCTGATCCGGCCGGAGGGGTTGACGCCGGGGCTGCGCTACGAGGTGACCTCCGCCGAGGCGCATCCGGATTCGAACCTGTTGGGCACCGCCAACGTGCCCGCCGGTGACGAGGTGGCGCGGGTGTTGCGGGTCGCCGACGGGGTCCCCGACCCGATGCGCCGGTTGGCCGGGCAGCTCGCCGAGGAGAACGGCGCTCCGTACGCGCGGGCGTTGGCGATCGAGCAGTTCCTGGCCGAGCACTACCGGCTGGTGGCGGACGCGCCGAGCGGGCACGCGTACCCGAATCTGGGTTTCTTCCTCTTCGGGCCCCGCGACGGTGGTGGTCAGGAGGGTACGTCCGAGCAGTTCGCGGCGGCGTTCGCGGTGCTCGGCCGGCTCTCCGGGCTGCCGACCCGGGTGGTGGTGGGTTTCCGGGCCGGTGCGCAGGGGCCGGTGCTGGCCGGGGACGCGTACGCCTGGCCGGAGGTGCTCTTCGACGGGTTGGGTTGGGTGCCGTTCGACCCGCTGCCACGCCCGAACAACGAGCCGAGGCCGGTGGAGGAGGATTTCCGGCCGACGCCGGACGATCCGCCGCCGTCGGAGGCCCCGGCGCCCACCGTGGAGCCGACCGCGTCGCCGGAGCCGGTGGCCGCCCCGGACGGGCCACCCGGACGCGGTGGGTTGTCCACGCCGGTGCTCGTCGCCGGGGGCAGCGGCGGCCTGGTGCTGCTGGTGGGGGCGCTCCTGCTCGCCCTGTTGGCGATGCGTCGCTCGCTGACCCGGAGTCGGCTCGTCCAGGGTGATCCCGGCCGGCGTATCGCCGGGGCCTGGCAGGAGGTCACCGACGCGCTGCGCCTGGCCGGTCGACCGGTCAGCGACGACCTGGCCGCCACCGAGGTGGCCGGGCACGCCCGCCGGGCCCTGGCCGACGCCCAGGCCGACGCGACCGGCGGCCACCGCGGCGGCAGCGGCAGTGGCGGCGGCGGCGGCGGCGGTCCAACCGCAGGCGGCCCGACCGGTGGCGGCCCGACCGACAGTGGCGTAGCCAGCGGCGGCCTCACCCCCGGCCGCCCGACCAGCGAAGGGTCCACTGTCGACGAGCTGGCGGCCCTGCTCAATCAGGTGGGCTTCGCCCCCGGTGCTGCGACTCCGGACCAGGCGGCGCGGGCCGCCGAGGTGGCCACCGCCTATGTGGCGACCCTGCGCGCCGCCCGCCCCTGGTGGCGGCGCCTGCTCTGGTCCGTCCACCCGTCCCCCCTCCGCCGCGCCCGCCGATCCCCCCGCTGACCCCCGCCCACCGCACCCACCCGGTCCACCCACCCCCCCGATCCCCTCGGTGATCAAGAGGTTTGCGTCACCGGCGGGCGTCTTTCTGACGCAAACCTCTTGATCAACCCAGGCGGTGGTCCGCCGGGGGTCGGCGGGGGCGGGTGGCGCGGCGGCCGTAGTCGGCGGCTACGGCGATGACGAGGGGCCCCCAGGCGAGCATCGGCGCGTAGTAGCGCAGCACCTCCCAGGTCGGTGCCGGACGCGCCGGCTCGTCGCGGCCTATTCCCACCCACCCGCGCTCCACGAAGTGGAACCTGCTGTTCAGGAACAGGTAGACGCAGATGGCGACCAGCAGCGCACCGCCGATCAGCGCGACCAGCACGACCGGGCGTGCCGGAACGAGACGGCCGCCGAGCAGTGGCACCCAGCGCGGAAGTCGCTGTCCCCAGCGATGCACCAGGCCGAGGGTCGACAGCGCCAGCCCCATCGACAGGACGGACAGGAAGATCATGTACCACGAGGTGACGGCATCGTCGGTGACCAGCAGGGACAGTCGCCAGAGCGCGGACGGCAGGACGCACAGCGGGACGGCGTAGGCGGCCCAGACGGCCCAGCGTGGCGGGTCGGCGGCCCAGGTGCGGTGGGAGTCGGTGGTCATGAGCGCTCCAATCGTGGACGGACCGAGCCGGGCAGGGAATCCGCCGGCTCCGGAGGCAGACGCGGCCGGGTGGCGAGGGCGTAACCGGTGGTCGTGACGCCGAGCGACACTCCCCAGCCGAGGAACACCAGCAGGGTGGCGCTGGTCGCCCAGCTCTCCCCCACCTCCGACCACTGCAGGTCTCCGGTGCGTAGCTGGTCGACGAACACCGCGACGCTCAGCACGCCGTAGGTGACCAACGCGAGCGCCACCACCCCGGCCGGGATCACCGCCAGTAGCCGGGGAACCCGCCGACCGCCCAACCCCGGCACCCAGCGTGGAAACTGCTGCCCCCACCGCTGCACCAGCCCGAGGACGAGCAGGCCGGCGAGCGGCGGGACGAGGGTGATCGCGAGGCCGGTCTCCGTCGAGAGATCCAGCTGGATCTCGTCCAGCTTCCGCTCGGAGATGCCGAACGGGACGCCGAGCACCCAGAGCCCGTGCGGCACGGCCCAGCCGACCACGGGCAGGGCGACAGCGGCGTACGCCCAGCGGCGCGTCCACCTCGGCACCGGCTGGTAGCCGGCAGGCGCTGGGCCGGGCCGGGGACCGGAGGCGTTCGCCAGCCCGGCGAACAGGACGCCACCGGCTGCCAGCGCGAGCCGGGCGCCGAGGTCACGCCAGTCCGAGGGGCGTCCCGTCAACGCCGCCGGAACCTCGAAGAGCAGGTGCAGCGGGAACGCGACGACCAGCAGCAGCGCGCTCGCCGCCCAACTCGCGGCGGACGCGGCGCGGCCCGGAGCCCGGATCGCGAAGCCGATGACCACCGCGAGCGCCACACCGACACCGACCGCGCCCCAACCCGCCCAGAACGGCAGCGTCCGCACCCGGTCCGCGCCGCATCCACCGGCCGGGTCGACCAGGGCGGTGCGGTCGCAGGCGGTGTACGCCCACCGGCCGCCCGCGATCCAGTACAGCCGCAGGGCCAACTCCCCCACGACGAAGACGGCACCGGCCACCGCCCAGCGTCTCGCCGCGCCGGGGTCGACGGATCGACTGACACGACCGGACGCCGGTGACCCCACACCCACATGCATGGATCAATGCTCTGCGGCGACGCCGCGCCACTCCTCCCCGACGTCGGGGGTCTCGCTCCCGCCGTCGGGGGATGGCCGCACGCGCCGCATCCGGCGTGCGACGCTCGTCGGGCTTGACCTTGACGCTGCGTCAACCCTCCATGCCGGCGGCCATGAGCATTCCGCCGACAACCAGACCGGCCCCGGAACCCGCGATCCGGACCAGAGCCCCGACCCGACCGGACCGACGCCCGACCGCGTCAGGCGGTCAGGCGACGGATGAGTTTGCGCATGCCGGCCTGCCAACCGTCCGGGTCCTCGGCGCGGCGGCGGGCGTAGTCGGCGACCTCCGGGTGCGGCAGGATCAGGAAGCGTTCCTCGGCCAACCCGGCGATGGCCGCGTCGGCGACCTGGTCCGGGGTGAGCACCGCACCGGACGCGGTGATCACCCGAGCGCCGAGGTGACCCTCGGCGATCCCGTCGGCGAGCATCGGGGTGTCCACGCCCTGCGGGCAGAGCGCGCTGACCCGGATGCCGCGGTCCCGGTAGGTGATGGCCAGCCACTCGGCGAACCCCACCGAGGCGTGCTTCGTCGCGGTGTACGCGGCGTCGCCCACCGCCGTCAGCACCCCCGCCGCCGAGCAGGTGTGCAGCAGGTGGCCGCCGCCCCGGGCGAGCATCCCGGGCAGCACCGCACGGGCCGAGTAGACGTGGGCGAGCACGTTGACCCGCCAGGCCCGGTCCCAGGCGGCGTCGTCGACCTCCACTCCCCCACCGGTGGTCACGCCCGCGTTGGCGCAGAACAGGTCGATCCGGCCGTACCGTGTCTCGGTGTCGGCGACCAGCTCGCGGACCTGGTCCTCGTCGGTGACGTCGAGGGCGGTGGCGTGCGCGACCGGGCCGATGCCCTCGGCCACCGCGTGGGCCGCCTCGGCGTCCAGGTCGGCGACCACCACCGCGGCGGCCCCCTCGGCGACGAACCGGCGCGACAGCGCGGCTCCGATCCCACCGGCGCCACCGGTGACCACCACGATCCGGTCGGTGAGGTTCACGCGGACGCTCCTTGCGGATCGACGCCCAACTGGGCGATGAGGGTGAGCAGCGCGGCCGCGCCGCCGGCGGTCACCTCCGGGGTGGGCAGCAGCGCGACGACCGGCACGTCCACGCCGGCGTCGACGTAGCGGCGCACCTGGGCGCGGCACCGCTCGGGCGTGCCGTGCAGCACCAGGGCGTCGACCACCTCGTCCGGCACCGCGGCACCGGCCCCCCGCCGGTCACCGGCGGCCCAGGCCTCCCACATCGGCGCGAGCGTCTCGCCGCGCCCGAGCCAGCGGTGGAACTCGGCGTACGCCGGAACGGTCAGGTAGCCGGTGATCAGGCGCCGGCCCA
Organism: Micromonospora sp. WMMD1155; assembly: GCF_029581275.1. Classification (NCBI taxonomy): domain Bacteria; kingdom Bacillati; phylum Actinomycetota; class Actinomycetes; order Micromonosporales; family Micromonosporaceae; genus Micromonospora; species Micromonospora sp. WMMD1155. The sequence goes on along the minus strand of NZ_CP120742.1, from coordinate 4,942,548 downwards.
GCGCCCGGGCGTAGGTGGCGTCCTCGGTGGGGCACACGAAGATGCGCGCGGCGACCTCGAACCCGGGACGCCGCTCGCCCAGCTCGGCGAGGGCACGCGGCACGTCGTCGGCGCTGAGCCAGTTGAGGATGACCCCGTCGGCCTCAGCGCCGGCCAGCCGGAGCATCCCCGGGCGCAGTGCGGCGAGCAGGATCGGCGGCGGCACCGCCGGCGGCCGTTCCAGCGTGAACCGGCGGACGGTGAAGGTGTCGTAGACCTCGTCGACGGTGTCGCCGCGCAGCGCGGCGCGCAGGAAGCGCAGGACGTCGCGGGTGCGACGGAACGGCTCGTCGAACCGGACCGCGTTCCAGTCCCGGACCAGCACCGGTGAGGATGCCCCGATGCCGAGCGAGAACCGGCCCGGCGCGGCCTCGGCCAACGCCGCCGCGCTCATCGCCAGCAGCCCCGGCCCTCTGGTGAAGACCGGTGTGATCGCGGTGCCGAGCCGCAGCCGGGGCTGCCAGGCGGCGGCGAGCGCCAGCGGGGTGAACGCGTCGGTCCCGGCCACCTCCGACGACCACACGTCGGTGAACCCGGCCTGGTCGAGCGCCGCGTAGGCCGCGTCGTGGTGCGCCAGCGCGATCCCGCCCAGCGGCACCGTCATGCCCCATCGATTCGTCACCGATCGATCGTGCCCGTTGACGGGGCACGCGAGCAAGATCCCCGTACTGGGCAGAATCGCCGGTTTCCGGCGGTGCGTGCCGCCGCAGGGTGCTACGACTTCGAGGTGGACCGGACCGACGGCGCAGGCCGCTGACCATGGGTTCCAGGGCAGCGGGCGGCCTGGAGCCGGTCCCTGCGGCGACCGCTCCCGGCCGGGCCACCTTCCTCGAACTCTTCTTCGATCTGGTGTACGTCTTCGCGCTCACCCGGATCTCGGCGCGCGCGTTCGAGGACCTGACCGAGGAGTCGGGCCGGAAGCACGTCTGGGAGGCGGTCACCGGCAGCGGCAAGACCCTGCTGTTGCTGCTCGCGCTCTGGGCGGTCTGGCAGGGCACCGCGTGGACGACCAGCCGGTACGACCCCTACCGGGTGCCGTTGCAGACCGTGGTGATCACCGCGTTGGTGTGCAGCATGGTGATGGGGGTCGCGATCCCCCGGGCGTTCAGCGAGACGGCGCTGATGTTCGCGGTGGCGTACGTGATCGCGCAGGTGACCCGGCCGGTGATCCTGTCGTTCGCGCTGGGCGCACACCCGTACCGCCGGTTGAAGGTCCGCATGGCGATCGTCTTCGCCCTCACCGGGGTGCTGTGGATCAGCGGCGCGATGCTGAGCACCAACCTGCAGGTGACGTTCTGGACGGCGGCGCTGCTGATCGAGTACCTGGCCGCCCGCTGTGGCTGGCCGGTGCCGGGGCTGGGCCGCTCGAGAATCTCCAAGTGGGAGATCGCCGGCGAGCACCTGGCCGAGCGGTACCAGCAGTTCTTCCTCGTCGCGCTGGGCGAGACGATCCTGGTGGCCGGTTTCGCGTACAGCAAGGGCCCGTACGAGGCAGGGCACGCGTGGGCGTTCGCGCTGGCACTGGCCACCTCGATCATGCTGTGGCGGATCTACGTGCAGCGGGCCGGGCGGATCCTGGGCGAGGCGGTGACGAAGGCTCGGCACCCCGCCAGCATCGGCCGTTCCGCTGCCGACACCCACCTGGTGATGGTGATCGGTCTCGCTTCCACGGCGATCGGATACGAGCTGATCATCGAAGAACCGCTGGAGCGGATCCCCGGGCCGTGGCTGGTCATGGTGCTCGCCGGTCCGATCCTGTTCCTGGCCGGGCGGTCCCGCCTGGAGTACGAGGTGTTCGCACGGGTCTCCCCGTCCCGGTGGATCGCCCTCCTGGTGCTGCTGGCGTCGGCGGTGCCGCTGTGGCACCTGCCCGGGGTGGCCGCGACAGCGGTCGGGGCGTCGGTGCTGGCCGCGGTCGTGGTCGCCGACGCCCTTCGGGCGCGCGGCGCCCCACCGGAGCCCGCCTCGCCGCCGTTCTGAGGCGACGACGTACGGCGATGTCCTGCCGACGCGACCGGTTAATCTCGGCCGGTGACCTTCTCGCTCGTCGCCCGCTCCGCCGACGGCCGTCTACACGGCGTCGCCGTCGCCAGCAGGTTCCTCGCCGCCGGGGCGGTGGTGCCGGCCGCCGCCGCCGAGGTCGGCGCTCTGGCCACCCAGGCGCACGCCAACCTCGCCTACCGCCCGCAGGGCCTCGCCCTGCTCCGCACCGGCGTGGCCGCCGCCGACGTCGTGGCCGGGCTGGTCGCCGCCGACCCCGAGCGGGAGCACCGCCAACTCGGCGTCGTGGGGGCCGACGGTCCGGGTGCCGGCTGGACCGGGCCGTCCTGCATTCCGTGGGCCGGCGGGCGGACCGGCGACGGTTGGGCGGCGCAGGGCAACGTGCTCACCGGCCCGGAGGTCGTCGACGCGCTCGGCGAGGCGTGGCTCGCCGGGGCGGGGTTGCCGTTCGCCGAGCGGCTGGTGGCCGCGCTGCGGGCCGGCGACGAGGCCGGCGGTGACCGGCGGGGTCGGCAGAGCGCCGGGCTGCTGGTGGTCGAGCGCGGCGGCGGGTACGGCGGCACCAGCGACGTGGCCGTCGACCTTCGGGTGGACGACCACCCGGATCCGGTCGCCGAGCTGAGCCGGCTGCTCGCCGTGCACACCATGCTGTTCGGTCGGCCGGACCCGGCCACCCTGCTCGACCTGGCCGGGGCGGTCGCCGAGGAGGTCACCGCGTTGCTCAGGGCGCTGGGCCACCCGGTGGCCGACGACGGGCCGGAGGCGGCGTTGATCTCCTGGGCGGGGCTGGAGAACCTGGAGGAGCGGTTGGTGCCGGGCCGGATCGACCCGGTCGTCCTGACGCACCTGCGCGGCGTCGCCAGGCACGTTCCCGCACCCCGATCCGCGAGCTGACCGGCTCCCGACGAGCCGCGACCAGCGCCGACGACGATCCGACACCGGCGGCCACCGAGCCAGACCGTCGGCTGGCTCGGCGGCCACGGATCCGGAGCCGTCGGCTCGGCTCGGCAGCGATGGAGCCAGGGCCGTCGGAGAGGCTCAGCGGCCGAAGGCGAGCGGGCGGAACCCGGCCGCGTCGAGCGCGGCCCGTTCCGGGGCGGTCAGCGCCGCCCGGCCGGTGGTCTTGCGGATCAGGGTCACCCGGTCCCAGCCCAGACCGACCGGTGTGGGGTGCCCGCCGGTGAGCAGGTCGGCGATCACCTCGGCCGCCGGGGCGGTGAGCCACGGCGACCGGCCCAGAGCGGCTGCCAGGTCCAGACCGTGAACGCCCACCTCGACGACCCGGGTACGCAGGAACTCGGTGAGGAGCATCGCGTCCCCGTGGCGGGTCCGCACCACCCGGCCGGGCGGCGCGGCGGCCACCGCCGCCTCGGTGGCCCGCCACGCCCGCTCCACCTCGGCCGCCAAGGTCACCCGGTCCACCTGGAGCGCGTCGCGCCGCCCGCCGGCGATCCGGTCGGCGTCCACCTGCGGGGTGAACTTCGCCCGGGAGAAGTAACCGGCGGCGTCCACCTCGGCGCGGGGTGGGGCCGACGCGGCGAGCATGTCGGCCAGCCGGCCCACTCCGGTACGGATGTGGGCGATCAACTCCCGGACGGTCCACGGCGGGCAGTCGGTGGGACGGTCGAGGTCGGCGTCGACCAGGTCGGCCAGGACCTCGGTGAGGCGTACGCACTCGGCGGAGAACGCCGCACGGACCGGATCCATCGTCCGGCTCAGCCCTTGACCCGGGGCACGAGCCGGTGCACGACGGTGAGCACCAGCGCCATCACCACCGCCATCGTGCCGGCGATCCCGGCGGCGCTGCCGGCGTACCCGACGAACAGCGGCCAGCGGCTCAACTCCTGTGGCCCGGTGCCGCGCAACTCGATCAGCCAGGCCAGGGCCAGCCCACAGGCGACCAGGGCGACCACGCCGCCCACCCCGAGCACCAGCGCGGCGACCCGGTGCGCGTCGCCGGGGGCGATCTCGGCCTGCTCTCGTTGGGTGACCAGCAGGAGCAGCCCGGCCAACGCCGCCCACACACCCACCACCAGGTACGCGGCGACCGCGTCACTGGGTCGGTGCCAACCGGCGGAGAGGGTGGCGACCCCGGCGGCGGCGGCGTAACCGGCGCCGATGAAGGCGCCGGCCGCCCGCACCTTGCGTGGCAGGACGAGCATCAGCGCGACCGCCACCGACGCGGCCACTGTGGTGTGCCCGCTGGGCAGACTGTTGCCCACCCCGGCGCGCTCCGGGTCGAGGCCGAAGTCGGGGCGGCCCAGCCCGTACTTCAACAGCTGGGTGGTGACGTTCGCCCCGGCGATCAGCAGGGTCGCGGTGATGGCGAGGGCGATCCGCCCTCGGATCAGCGCGATGAAGCCGATCATCGCGGTGGCGGCCAGCAAAGAGACCACCGACATCGCGTTGAGGATCCGGTCGACGGGGCCGTCGATGGTGTCGTGCCCGATCCGGTTGCCCGTCAACGCGACGGTGTCCACCCACTGACCGACCTCGGTGTGCACGGCCACCCGCCACACGGCGAGGAAGGCAGCCGCCTGGACAAGGGCCAGTACGACCAACCAGACCGCGGTCCAACCCCGTGCCGTCGCGCGCATCCGCACACCGTAGCGGCCGATGTCGGCCAGCCGATCGGTGGCCCGCCGCGCGCCGACGGTTAGGTTGTGCCGGAGGCGAGGAGGCGGCGGTGGGCGGAGCACCGATGGGCGACGGCGGTCAGGCCACACCCGGCCCGGACCAGCAGGCGAACGCCGGTTCGGGCCCGGGAGAGTCGACGCGGGCCGAGTCGCTGGCCGATCTCCTGGGCGGGCGGCGGGGCGCCGTCGACGCCACCCTGCCGCCGCTGGCGTTCGCGATCGGCTGGCTGCTGGGCGGCGAGTCGCTGTGGGGTGGGGTCGGCGCGGCGTTGGCCGTGGGCGGAGTGGTGGCCGGTGTACGGCTGCGCCGCGGCGACCGACCGCGCTCGGTGCTCATCGGGTTGCTGGCGGTCTGCGTCGCGGCGTTGATCGCGGTACGTACCGGCCGGGCCGAGAACTTCTTTCTGCTCCAGGTGCTCTCGAATGCCGCCAGCGCGCTCGCCTGGGCGGTCAGCATCCTGGTGCGGTGGCCGCTGCTCGGGGTGCTGGTCGGCGCGGTGCTGGGCCAACGCGCCCGGTGGCGGCGCGACCCGGCGCTGCTGCGCGGGTACGGGCGGGCCAGTTGGGTGTGGACGGCGACCTACGTGCTGCGGCTCGTGGTGTTCGTTCCGCTCTACCTGGGTGGGCAGGTGCTCGCGCTGGTGGTGGCCCGGGTGGCCCTGACCTGGCCGCTGGTCGCGGCGGCGCTGGCGCTGAGCTGGGTGGTGCTGCGCCGGTCGCTGCCCGCCGGGCACCCGGGTCTGCGTCATCCGGTCGTCCCGGGCCCGGCCGGGCCGCCGCGCTGACCCGAACGGGGCGCACGGCGGCGACGGATCCCGGGCAAGAAAGAGGAGAGGCCGCCACGGGGGGAGCGGCCTCTCCGGTGACGTACGTTACTCCGTCGTGGACTTCGGCGTGATCCCGTGACGGCCCGAATTTCTGGGCTTTTTCGCGACTGGCTCCAGTCCGGGCGGTGGGGTGGGCCAGCCGATCCGCTGCGTCGGCCAGATGGCCGGCCCACCCCGGCCTGACCGTGGGTGTCAGGCCGTTCCTCGGTCGGGGTCCGTCGTTCCCCGGACCCCGACCGAATCCCGGGGTGGGCGGTCCACGCCACCCACCCCGGGTCGCTCAGCCGTTCGGGAACAGGCTGCCGTAGTCGGCGTACGCCATGGCGACGTCAGCCTGTGCCCAGAACCGGTGGTAGTTGAACTCGGGCTCCGGACCACCGTCCAGGTACGCCTGCACCTTGGGCCAGTCCGGGTCGTTCTTGTAGAAGGACCGGATGTCGAGGAAGCTCTTGCCGGCGGCGATGGCGTCACCGTTCGGCATCGTCCCGGTCCACCCCGGCGGGACGTAGAGGCCCTGCCCGGTGGACGCGTTGTAGACGTCGTCGAAGCGCCGGTAGTCGCCACGCTTCTCGGTGGTGGAGACACCCTTGGCGTCACTGGCGGCCGACAGCGCGTCGAGCAGCCCCTTGGCGGTGGTCTTGGCCGCCTCGTTGCCCGACTTGGCCGCGTACGCGATCAGGATCCGGGCGTAGGCGGCGGTGACACCGACGTCCTGGCCCTTGGAGATCACCTCGACGTGCAGGTTGGTGTTGGGCTGCGGGTTGCTCGGGTTCCAGGTGGTCGGCTGACCGGTCCACGCCATGTCCGACGGGATCGACCAGTTGGTGCCGAGCGTGGTGTTCGCGATCGCCCACGGCACCCACTTGTCCAGCAGCGCCTTGGCCTTCGCGTTGCCGGTCTGCAGGTACAGCTCGGCGATGCGCTGCATCGACCAGGTCTGCATGCCGAACCACTGGTTCGACGGCGGGTCGTTGTAGACCGGGTCGACGTCGTAGAACATGCCGTAGAAGGTGCTGGTGCCCGACGGCGGCTGTGCGTAGCTGCCGTCCCAGCTGTTGGTGGCACCGCCGGCGATGCCGCCCTCGGCGGACTGCAGCCAGGTGTAGAACTCCAGCTGCCGCTCGAAGCTCTTGGTCCAGTCGCTGGCGGCGGTCGGCGACTTCGGCGCCAGCTCCGGGGTGTTGGTCAGCGCCCAGGCCGCGAACGGGTTCTGGTAGCCGAAGTGGCTGTGGCTGGAGCCGATCCGCCAGGACCAGTTCTGGCTGGTGTCGTACGCGCCACCCCAGGCGTAGTACCAGGACAGCAGGTAGTGCGCCGAATCCCGGCCGCTGCCGGCGGGGCAGGTGCTCGCCCCGACGCAGTTGCCGATCTTCTTGAAGTACTTGTCGAACATCGCGTACCGCAGGTAGTCGCCCATCTTGGCGGCCTTGGTGATGGTCGCCGCGACGTCGGCCTGCTTGTTCTGCGCCTTGGCCCAGGTCAGCGCCCAGTACGCGGCCTGCACGGCGCGGGCGTCGGCGTCCGGGGCGTTGGTGTACTTCCACTGCTTGGCGGGGGCGCCGGTGTCCTTGACGAACAGGTCGAGGTAGCCGTACTGGCCGCCGTGCTCGAACGTGTCGCAGGACGGCTGCGGGATGGTCTCCCACACCGACTCCTGGGTGCCCCGCTGGAAGGTGTTGATGTAGGCGGGCTTGGTGGTGCCGTCACCGCAGCGGCCGAAGCCGTAGGTGTTGTCGACGTCCATCAGCCAGTGCATGCCGTAGATGTCGCCGGTGCCGTAGGTGGACTGCAGCTCCGAGCGGAGCGGGTCCTGCCCGACGGAGACGTTCGGGTTCAGCGCCGAGGGGTACTGGCTGGGCAGGTTGTACTCCGCGGCGTACTGCGGGGTGCCCGCAGACCCCGCAGTGGGCTGGTCTGAATGATTCGGAATTATATATTTTTCCATCACCGTCCAGGCGTTGTTGAACGGGGCCCAGTTCTGGGTGACCTTGCCGTAGTAGGCCTCCAGCCACAGCCAGAAGCTGAACGCCTCCGACGTGGTCTCGTGGCCGTGGTCGGGCGCCTCCACGATCAGCGTCTCCACCGAGTGGTACGGCACGCCCTCGGGGCTGAAGTAACCGGAGTTCTTGATCTTGCCGTACTGCTCGAGGAACTTCGCGATGTAGGTGTTGTCGCCGCCCGGGGTGTCGTTGTCGATCTCGGTGGCGGTGACCGCCAGCGAGGCGAGACCCGTGGCGGAGGCGGTGATGGTGGCGGCACCACCGGCGGTGTCGGCGTCCTCGGCCGCGGCGACCGTGACGGTGACCCCGGTGTTCCAGTTGCTCGACGTCAGCGTGGCGCTGGTCGGCGAGACCGTGATGTCGGCGTCGCCGGTGCGGGTGAGGGTGACCGGCACGCTCGCCGTCGGCGCGGCGCTGAGCTTCAGGTTGAAGGTGGCGGTACCACCCTCGGCGACGCTCACCGCGGACGGGGTGGCCACCAGCGTCGGGCCGGTGGCGGCGCCGACGGTGAACGCCTTCTCGTCGACCCCGATGCCGTTGGCGTTGTCGTACGCCTTGGCCTGCACGGTGTAGCTGCCGGCCGGCAGGTCCTCCTGCGTGTAGGAGTACGGCGCGGAGGTGTCGGTGTTGATCAGCAGGCCGTTGCGGTAGAACTCGACCTTGCTGATCGTCCCGTCCGGGTCACTGGCGGTGGCGGTCAACGGCACGTCGGCCGGCGCGGTGAACGGGCCGCTCGGCAGGCCGAGCGAGACCGTCGGCGGCTGGTTGGCCGGGGTGCCGTTGCAGGGGGTGCCGTTCAGGGTGAACGAGGTTGGCTTGGGGTTGCTCCCCGAGTGCGCGCCGTTGAAACCGATCGTGGTGGAGGCCCCGGTGCCGAGGTTGCCGTTGTACGACTCGTTCGTCGCGGTGACCTCGCTGCCGGTCTGGCTGTATCTGGCCGACCAGCCCTGGGTGACCCGCTGGCCGCTGTTCGGGAAGGTCCACTTGAGCGTCCAGTTGCTGATCGGGTCGCCCAGGTTCTTGATGGTGACGTTGGCGGTGAAGCCGGTGTTCCAGTCGTTGGTCGCGTAGACCACGTCGCAGGCGGGGGCGGCCTGCGCGGCGCCGGCAGGCAGGGTCACCCCGCCGACGGCGAGCAACGCGGCGGCGGCGATCGCCACGCGACGGCGTATTGCCAGTTGTCTCATGTGCGCGGTGTCTCCTCGGGCGAGGCCGGGATGGTCCCGGCGGGGCGCCTGCCCGCGAGGGTGGTGGTCCGCGGGGAGTCAAGGCGCCGGGATGGTGGTCTCCCCCGGGCCCGGCCGGGGTGGGTCGGTGCGGCCTGCACGGGAGGGGGTCCCGCCGGCTGCGGTGGGGTGACCGTGACCGGAGGTGATGCCGCCGGCTGCCCTCGGTGGACCCGCACTCACGCGATCTGGCTCCTGCCGCGCTGAATCGACAGTGTGCCATGGAAGCGCTCCCACAACAAGCCGGATCGGCTCCTTGTTTCGATCTTGTTTTGGGTCTTTCACAAAGGCGTGACGGGCGTTACAGTCGCAACATCGGTCGATGGGAGCGCTTCCATCGACAAGGTTCCAACTAGAAGATCGCCGGCGCTGCCTCCGGGCAGGGTCGGGGAACCCGACCGATGGTCGACGACGGGCCAGCCCGGACGCCGTCGTCAACCATCGTCCCGCCACATGGAGGGAGGTGGAACCAGAGCCACTCGCGTGGCCCGGCTCCCGCGCGACACGCATGACAGGACCCAAATTCCGCGTGCGTGTGTGCAGTTACGGTGGGGACGGGGGTTGCCCTCCCCCGTCCCCACACTAAACCCCCGTACACGATAGGAAAAGAGGCCGACGGGACAGGCGCGGTGCGCCGCCCGGACGGCCTCGTTCGCTGCTCGGGGCCATACCCGCCACCACCCCGCCAGCCCCGGCCGTCAGGACGGACGGATGACCGGCAGGCCGCGTCTGCCCTATCATGGGAGCGCTCCCGAATCTTCGGCGGTGGCCCCGTATCCATGAGGAGAATCCATGTCGATACCTAATGGGCCCGCCAGCCCGCTCCGCTTCCCGGAGGACTTCGGCTGGGGCGCGGCAACCTCCGCGTACCAGATCGAGGGCGCCGCCAAGGAGGACGGGCGCGGCGAATCGGTCTGGGACACCTTCAGCCGCGTCCCGGGGCGCACCCGCAACGGCGACACCGGCGACGTGGCCATCGACCACTATCACCGCTACGCCGAGGACCTCGACCTCATGCGCGACCTCGGCCTGCGCAGCTACCGCTTCTCCATCTCCTGGCCCCGGATCCAGCCCGACGGCACCGGCACGCCCAACCAACGCGGGCTCGACTTCTACCGCCGCCTCCTCGACGGCCTCCACGAACGCGGCATCACCCCGATGGCCACCCTGTTCCACTGGGATCTCCCCCAGGCACTGCAGGACGCCGGCGGCTGGGAGTCCCGCGACACCGCCCACCGCTTCGCCGACTACGCCGACCTGGTCTTCCGCGCTCTCGGCGACCGGGTGCCGGCCTGGCTCACCGTCAACGAACCCAAGACCGTCGTGCAGAACGGCTACCTCACCGGCCACCACGCCCCCGGCCGGCAGGACCCGGACGCCGCCTACCTGGTCGCCCACCACCTGCAGCTCGCGCACGGGCTCGCCGTCGCCGCACTGCGCGCCGGTGGCAGCGACAGCCGGATCGGTCCGGCGCTCAACCTGCACCCCTGCTACGCCGCCGACGACTCCCCGCAGGCCGCCGCGGCCGCCCACCTCTACGACGGCTACGAGAACCGCCTCTACCTCGACTCGATCCTCCGGGGGAGCTATCCCGAAGACGTGCTGGCCGACCTGGGCCCGGGCAGCCGGATGGTCCAGGGCATCCGCGACGGTGACCTGGCGATCATCTCCGCGCCCGTCGACCTGCTGGCCGTGCAGTACTACACGCCGATCTACGTCACCGCCGACGGCGGCACCGCACACCGCTGGGTGACCTCGGAGGCCGCCTGGCAGCAGATCTACCCCGAGGGGCTGTACGACCTGCTGACCCGGGTCACCCGCGACTACGGCCCGATCCCACTCACCATCACCGAGAACGGGCTGCCCACACCGGACACCCTGGCCGCGGACGACACCGTCCAGGACACGGGCCGGATCAGCTTCCTGCGCGACCACCTCGCCGCCGCACACCGGGCCATCGCCGACGGCGTGCCACTGGAGAGCTTCCACGTCTGGTCGCTGCTCGACAACTTCGAGTGGGACGCCGGATACGACCAGCGCTGGGGTCTGGTCTACGTGGACTACGCGACCCAGCGACGGGTGCCCAAGAGCAGCGCCGCGTGGTACCGCTCCGTCATCGCCGACGGCGGCTTCTGAGCGCGCGGCCACCCGGACGGCCGGGCCCGGACGGCTCGGATGAGCCGGTGACCGTCCGGGCCCCGGCCGACGCACTCAGCGGGGCAACGCCTGCTGCAACTCCGCCCGCAGCGCCGGGGTGAGCATCTCCCCCGCCTGCTTGGCCAACCGGGCCATCTCGTAGCCCACCACGCCGATGTCCGCGTCACCGGCGGCCAACGTGGCCAGGATCGAGCCGTCGCGGATCTGCATCACCAGGAAGTACCCGCGGCCCATCTCGACCACCGTCTGCTTGACGACATCCCCGTCGAACATCTGGGCCGCTCCGGCGGTGATGCTCATCAACCCGGAGGTGACCGCCGCGAGCTTGTCCGCGTTGTCGCGCGGCAGGTGATCGGAGATCGCCACCAACAGCCCGTCGGAGGAGACCACCACCGCGTGCGCCACGCCCGGCACCCGCTCCGCGAACGCGCTCACCAGCCAGCTCAGGTCACGCGCCTCCTGGCTCAACGTCGTCACTGTCGTCGTCCCCCTTCGTCGTGCCCCCCGGACGGTGGCACGGGTATCTCGGTGGTGTCCTCGGCCTCGGCGCGCCGCACCCCGCTGTAGAGCCGGGAGAGCATGCCGCCGACCGCCTCCGGGTCCGGGTCGGTGCGGGTCGGTGGCGCCGTCGGCTGCGCCGATCTGGTGACCGCGCTCAACTGTGCCATCGGCACGCGCACCGGAAGACCCCGCTCGTTCGTGCCGGCCGTGACCGGGACGGCCGGTGGCATCCCCGACGCGGGCACGATCGGCGCGGACGGGCCGGGGCCCTGCCGCGACCACCAACCCCCGCCGTCGTCACGCCCGGCCGGGGTCAACACGTCCTCGGCGCGCAGCGGCACCGGTCGGGTCTGCCGCGGCACGGCCGCGGCCGGTGGCCGACCGGCGACCGGCAGGTCCCGTGCCGCGATGCCCGGCCCGGTGACGTGGGCCTCGGCGACGGCCGAGGGCTGGCGGACCACGCCGCGGGCGGCGCCCGTCGCCAGCATGCGGGCCGGCGCGGGCAGATCCGCCTGCACCGCGCCCGCCGGGGCGAGCAAAGCCGCGGGCAACGCCAGCCGGGCGACCAGACCGCCCTGGTGGTCGTCCAACCTGACCCGTACGCCCAGCCGTGCGGCCAGGTGGCTGACCACGAAGTGGCCCATCCGCTCCACCGTCGCGACGTCCGCGGCCGGAGGGCTGGCCAGCACCGCGTTCGCCTCGGTCAGCGCGGTCGGGCTCATGCCCAGGCCACGGTCGGCGATCTCGACCAGGGCGGTCGCGGCGTCGACCCGCGCGGTCACCACCACCGTCGTGTCCGGACGCGAGAAGGCCGTCGCGTTCTCCAGCAACTCCGCCAGCATGTGCACCAGTTCGCCGACGGCGTGCCCGACCACGTACACGTCGGCCACCGCGTCGATCCGGACCCGCTGGTACTGCTCGATCTCGGCGGCGGCGGCCAGCAGCACCGCGCCGAGGCCGACCGGCCGGTTCCAGCGGCGGGTGGAGTCCGTGCCCGCGAGCACCAGCAGGCTCTCGTCGTTACGGCGCATCCGGGCGGCCAGGTGGTCGAGCTTGAACAGGTTCTCCAGCTGGTCCGGGTCGCTCTCCTCGCGCTCCAGGTCGTCCAGCAGTTCGAGCTGGCGCTCCACGAGCACCTGGCTGCGGCGGGCCAGGTTGACGAACATGGCGTTGACGTTGCGCCGCATGAGCGCCTGCTCGACGGCGACCGTGACGGCGCTACGGTGCACCGCCACGAACGCCTCGGCCAGCTCACCGATCTCGTCGAGCGAGCGGACCACCGCCGGCGCGACATCGATGCCCGGCACGCCGCCGGTGACGGTCTTCAGACGGTCCAACGCGTCCGGCAGCTCGACCTGCGCGATCCGGAGCGCCTGGCTCCGCAGCAACCGCATCGACCGCGCGACCGAGCGGCCGACGAGCAACGAGATCAGCAGGGCGACCAGCAGGACCGCCACCACCCCGCCGGCCACCAGCAGGGTGGTCCTCAACTGCTCGCTGCTGGCGTCGTCGGCCTGCCGCACGGCGTCGTCCAGCACACCCGCCTCGAGCTGGCGCAGCAGCTCCTGGCGCTGCTGGCTGGCCGCCCACCACTGCTCCGAGGGCAGCACCTCCGGCGACGCGTTACCGGCCGGAAGGCTGCGCTCCTCCAACTGGGTGGCGACGAGGAACGTCGGGCTCACCGACGTCTCGTCGTACCGGCGGACCTGGTCGGACGTGGCAGCCACCCGGAACGCGCTGAGCGCGGTCAACTGCTGGCCACGCAGATCGCTGAGGATCACCCGGTCCTCGGTGCCGTACGCGCCGGCGCGTCCGGCGGCGTAGAGCTGCGCCCGCACCCGGGAGGAGAGTTCCTTCACCCGGGCCATCTGGACGTAGCGCAACACCGCGTCGTTCAACGCCGGCCGACCCTGACCAGGGGTCGGTTCGGCGAGCAGGTCGAGCAACGCGTTGACGGCCCGGTGGTAGTTGCTGAGGATGGTCTCGTTGCTGAGCACCGCCGGTGGGATCGCCGGGCGGATGTCGATCACCTGGTCGTACGCCTCCAGCGCCTCGGAGAAGGCGACCCGCCAGGACGCGTCGGCGTCGGCCAGCGGCTCCGCCGCCCGGCTCAGCTCCGCGACGGCCCGGTCGGTGGCCGTCTGCAACGGCTTCAGGTTGGCCGTCGCGGCCGACCGGTCACCGCCCCTGCGCAACTCGCTCAACTCGCCCGCCGAGCGGTCGCGTTCCTGCTGAAGCTGATGCACCGCCGCGGTGACCTGCCGGCCGATGCCGACCTGACGCGAGAAGTCGTTGAGCGCGGTCGTCCGTCCCACCAGGTCACTGGTCTGCACGCCGGCGAGCAGCAGGAACGCCATCGACGGGACCACCAGCACCGTGGCGAGCTTCGTGCTCATCCGCCAGTCGCGCAGCCGGAACGGCGACCGTCGCCGGTGCGCCACCACCCGGACATCGAAGCGGCGCCGGCGATGGTTCGAAACCGCGCCGTTCGCCGGCTCGGGACCTGCCGCCACCCTGCCTCCTCCGTGCTACCGCGTCCGCCGCGGTCCGGGGAGCGCAGTCCATCCAACCAGGCTTGGTTGGACTGTCAACGGTTTGGGCTGAGCGGTGGTTCAGGAAGGATACTGCGGGTGGGATCGTCCTGCCGTGGTCGGTAGTACCAGCTCGTCCGTCCGGCCGATGTCGGCGAGGTCGATCGCATCGCCGAACCGGCCGAGCGCCACCAGTGCCGCACCGGTGGCCCCGATCTCCGGGTTGCGTTGGTGCGACACCGGTCGTGGTGCGAGCGCGGCGGCGAAGGACTGCCGCCACCACGTCGACGCCGCCACCGCGCCCCCACCGAGCACCACACCCACCGGTTTGTCGATCGTGGACTCCAGCACCGCCAGATCCTCGGCGACCAGCTCACACACCCCCTGCATCAGACCGGCCAGGATGTCCACCGCGGTGGTGCTGAAGCTCAGGCCGCGCAGCTCACCGGTGCCCGCCGGGGCCAGGCCGGGCGCCCGGTCGCCGCCGAAACGGGGGTCGGCCGATCGGCCACCGCCGATCGGCACCAGCGCCAGCGCCGCGTCCAGCTCCGCACCCCGGGGCAACCGCAACTCCCGGTCCGCCCAGGCGAACAGGTTGCCACCGCAGGCGTACGCCGCCCCGGTCACCACGTGGTCGTGGTCGACGCGGTAACGCCAGAGCCGTTCGGGAAGCCGGGGCATCGGGTCGCCGGCCGGGATCCGCTGCATCAGCCGTACGGCCGCGGAGGTGCCCACCGTGACGGCGGCCCGGCTCGGGTCGACACAGCCCGACCCGACGTTCGAGGCGCCGCCGTCACCGACCGGGGGTGACCAGCGCGCCCGGGCCAGCTGCGGCCAACGGCCGGCCAGGTCGGCCCGGAGCCGACCGTGCCAGTCCAGCGCGCCGAGGTGCGGCAGGTCCTGCGCCCGCGCCCCGGCCAGCATGAGCGCCTCCTCGTCCCAGCGCAGGGTGCGCAGGTCCAGCAGACCGGTCCCGGACGCCTGGGAGATCGACATGGGAGCCGAGTCGAGCAGCTCGCCCAGCACATACTCCGGCAGGCCCACGAACCGGGCGATCGGCGTACCGGCCTGCTCGCGTAACCAGGGCAGCCGCATCGACCAGTACGAGCGGTGCCACCAGCAGCCGGTGCGCTGGTGGAAGGTGTCCGGGTCGGCCGGCCCCGCCGTACCGCCGACCGGCGCGGGCCGGGTGTCCAGCCAGGTGATCACCGGGCCCATCGGCGCGCCGTCGCGGGCCAACGGGAGCACCGAGTGCCACTGCGCGGAGACCGCCACCAGGTCGACGTCGCGCAGGTGCCCCGCCTCGGCCAACTCGTCCAGGCATTCGACGAGCGAGGCGAGATAGTCGGGAGCGGACAGGGTGCCGGTCCCGTCGTCGCCGATCGTGAGTTCAACCTTGCGCCGGGCGAGGGCACCGGACAGCGGACGCGTGTTCCCGTCCAGCACCAGCCCGCGAACCGAGGAGGTGCCGAGATCGAGCGCGAGAATGTTCATCGCCGGTCAAGTTACCCGGTGCGAACCGGGCGACGGGCGCGTAAGGTGGATCACATGCTCGCGCAACCGACCAGTTGGTGGCCCGCCGACCCGGCGGCCACCTCCCGCGCGTAGCTCCAACCACGCGGCCGCCCTCCAGGCGGCTGCCGGATCTCCCGGCCGGATGACCGCCACAACGGCGGCGCCGAGCCCGACGGAGACTCCGATGACCCACCTGACCGACCTGCTCACCGCCATCGTCGGCGGTGCCGACCCCGGCCCCTTCGCCCTGCTACGCCGCGAGGGCGCGGA
This sequence comes from Micromonospora sp. WMMD1155, assembly GCF_029581275.1. NCBI lineage: Bacteria > Bacillati > Actinomycetota > Actinomycetes > Micromonosporales > Micromonosporaceae > Micromonospora > Micromonospora sp. WMMD1155. The sequence goes on along the minus strand of NZ_CP120742.1, from coordinate 4,926,845 downwards.
CGAGCTGGAACTGTTCACCGGCACCGTCGACACCGTCGAACGGCTCGCGGACATCCCGCTGACGCCGGGTACGTCCGGGGCGCAGACGTTGGCACTGGTGCCGTACCGGCAGATCTCCGAACGCGGCTTCGCCTGCGTCGACGACGGCGCCCCGCTGGAGTGCCTCCGGATCCGCGACCATCGACGGATCACGCTGGCCGACGCCCTGGCCGCGCTGCCCGACGAGCAGGTCCGCACCGCCGACGCCGCGTTCGACATCACCGACGAGGACTACTCGCGCACCGTGCACCAGGTGCTCGCCGAGGAGATCGGCCGGGGTGAGGGCGCGAACTTCGTCATCCACCGCACCATGCACGCCACCGTGCAGGGTCCACCGCTGGTGGCGGCGCTCGCCGCGCTGCGCCGGCTGCTGGTCGCCGAGCGCGGCGCGTACTGGACGTTCGTGGTGCACACCGGCACCCGGACATTGGTGGGCGCGAGTCCGGAGCGGCACGTCAGCGTCGACGACGGGCTGGTGATGATGAACCCGATCAGCGGCACCTTCCGGCGTGCCGGCGACACGCCGGACCGGGAGGCGCTGCTGCGTTTCCTCGCCGACCCCAAGGAGGTCGAGGAGCTGTACATGGTGCTCGACGAGGAGCTGAAGATGATGGCCACGGTCGCCGAGCACGGCGGCCAGGTGATCGGCCCGTACCTGAAGGAGATGTCGCACCTGGCGCACACCGAGTACCTGCTCGCCGGGCAGAGCACCCGCGACGTCCGGGACGTGCTGCGCGAGACGATGTTCGCTCCGACCGTCACGGGCAGCCCGATGGAGAACGCCTGCCGGGTGATCGCCCGACACGAGCGCCGGGGCCGGGGCTACTACTCCGGGGTGCTGGCGCTGGTCGGCCACGACGAGGCCGGCCGCCAGACCCTCGACGCGCCGATCCTGATCCGTACCGCCGAGATCTCCCCCGCCGGGCGGCTGCGGGTGCCGGTGGGCGCCACCCTGGTCCGACACTCGACGGCGGCCGGTGAGGTGGCCGAGACGCACGCCAAGGCCGCCGGTGTGCTGGCCGCCCTCGGCCTCGGGCCGGCGGCGCCCGACCGGGGGGACGAGCCGGTCGCGCGGCTGGCCGACGACCCGGCGGTACGCGACGCGCTGGCCAGCCGCAACGCGCCGCTGGCCCGGTTCTGGCTGGACCAGCGGGCACCGGACGCTCCCAAGCTCCCCGGGCTGGTGGGTCGTCGCGCGTTGATCGTGGACGCCGAGGACACGTTCACCGGGATGCTGGCCCACCAGTTGGGCGCGTTGGGTCTCGCGGTGACCACCCGACCGTGGCACGCGAGCGGCTCGGTCGACGGGTACGACCTGGTGGTCGCCGGCCCCGGGCCGGGTGACCCGGGTAGCCCGGACGAGCCGAAGATGACGGCGGTACGGGAGCTGCTGGGCGGCCTGCTGGCGGCCGGTCGGCCGACCCTCGCGGTCTGCCTCGGCCACCAGGTGCTGTCCGGGCTGCTGGGGCTGCCGCTGCACCGCAGGGACGCGCCCTATCAGGGGTTGCAGCGAGAGGTGCCGCTGTTCGGCAGGACCCGTCGGGTCGGGTTCTACTCGACGTTCACGGCCCGGGCGGAAGCCGATCGGCTGGAGACCGCGTACGGGCCGGTGGAGTTGGCCCGGGACCCGGGCGACGGGGCCGTGCACGCGCTGCGGGGGCGCGGCTTCGCCGGGGTGCAGTTCCACCCCGAGTCGGTGCTGAGCCCGGACGGGCTGGCTGTGCTGACCGAGCTGTTGAGTGACCTGCTGCCGGCACCGCGGGCGGACGAGCTGTCCGCGACGGGCGGACGCGCATAGTCGTTCCGCCTCGGGGTAGGGCTGGATCGACCGGTGGCGTGGACGGGCCGAGAGCCCCCGCCCGCGCCACCGGTCGCTTCCGCGGTCAGCTGCCCAGGCCCGCCTTCAACGCGGCCCCGAGCTGCACCGCCCGCCGGGCGGTGAGCGCGCAGGCGCCCAGCGCCACGGCGTCCGGGGCGATCTCGCCGTTGTTGCTCGTGTGCGAGGGGCCGTAGGGGTTGCCGGCGATGAACTGGCTGGTGTCGGTGTAGCCGGGGGTCACCACCACACCGCCCCAGTGGTAGAAGACGTTGAACAGCGAGGTCAACGTGGTCTCCTGCCCGCCGTGCGAGGTGGCCGTCGAGGTGAAGGCGGAGTAGACCTTGTTGGCCAGCGCGCCCTGGGCCCAGAGCGGGCCGGTGGTGTCGATGAACTGCTTCAGCTGGGCGGCGATCAGGCCGTAGCGGGTCGGCGCGCCGAGGATCACCACGTCGGCCCAGGCCAGATCGTCGATCATCGCCTCGGGCACGTCCTGGGTCTCCAGGTGGTGGGCCTGCCAGCCGGAGTTGGAGCGGATCGCCTCGTCCGGCGCCAGCTCGCGCACCTTACGCAGCCGCACGTCGGCGCCGGCGTCCCCGGCGGCCTCGCACACGGCCTGCGCCATCTGGTACGTGATGCCGGTCGCGCTGTAGTAGATCACCGCTACCTTGGTCTGGGCAGCCATCAGATGTTTCCCCTAACTCGTCTCGGGTCAGCTCCCGCGACTACCCGATGAGCGCGCTCTCTAACGCCAGCGCGCGAGGGTTCTCACCGATCGATCCGCCGGGCTCAAGTTTTCCGCAACTTCCGGGTGGTTACGGCCCTGCGTCCCACGCGGGCGGCGATCCTGATGTCACCGGTGCCGGCGGGAACGAGCCGCCGCCCCGCACCGGGCACCTGAACGGGGGATCGCGCTCCGCCGGCAACGGCGCTGGCGTAGCGCGATCAGGGGTCGTCGGATGTACCGGGGCGCGGTGGACCCCGCAGTCGGTGGACCCGGCACCCGGTGGACCCGGCACTCAGTGGACCAGGGCCGCCATCAGCCGCTCCAGCTCGGCCGCCGGGTCGGCGGTGAGCCCGGTGTGCACCGGCCCGGCCTGGATCATCGTGCTGCGGGGTGCCACCAGCCAGTGGAACCGCTCACCGAGTCGCATCCGCGTCGCCGGCCCGTCGCCGGAGCAGGTCCGGTCCCAGGAGCCGAGCGCGGCGGCCACCGCGGGCAGGTCGACGTCGGAGGCCAGGGCGCGGACCCGGTCGGCGTCCAGGTGGGTGCGCGCCCCCAGGAAGTCGCGCTGCTGGCAGTAGAGCAGCACCCCGACGTTGATCTGCTCGCCGCGCTCGATGCGGGGCACCAGCCGGATCAGCGCGTACTCGAAGGGGTGCCTCATGCCGCGCTCCCCGGTGGCAGCCAGTCGGCGGTGCGGGCGACCCGGGCGGACAGGTGGTCGCGGTAGGCGGCCCGCGCCTCGTCGGCCGTCTCGAAGTCGGCGGCCGTCAGCCACTCGTCGGGCACCAGGGCCAGCACGTCGGTCAGCAGTTCGGTGGTGACCCGCGGGGCCAGTTCGGCGTCGGCCTCGGCGAGGCCGTCGGCGTACGGGGCGAGCACGTGGTCCTCGGCTCCCCGGTAGGCGCGGTGCACGGCGGTTCCGGCGCGCGGCCAGTTGTGGTGGAAGTAGAGCGAGGCACCGTGGTCGATGAGCCACAGCTCCCGGTGCCACACCAGCAGGTTGGGGTTGCGCCAGCTCCGGTCGACGTTCTCCACGTACGCGTCGAACCAGAGCACCCGCGACGCCAGCGCCGCGTCGACGGGATGCGCCACCGGGTCGAAGCCGAGCGCCCCGGGCAGGAAGTCCATGCCCAGGTTTGCGCCGCCGCTGTTCCGCAGCAGCTCCTGCACCTCCTGGTCGGGCTCGGCGCGGCCGATGACCGGGTCGATGTCGAGCACCACCAGCGGCGGCACCCGCAGCTCCAGGCGGCGGGCCAACTCACCGCAGATCACCTCGGCGACCAGCGCCTTGGGCCCCTGCCCGGCACCCCGGAACTTCGCCACGTACGTGCCGAGGTCGTCGGCCTCCACCAAGCCCGGCAACGAGCCACCCTCGCGTAGCGGGGTGACGTAGCGGATCGCGGTGACCTGGCGGAGCACGTCGCCAACCCTACTGTGATCTCCGACGGTGGGTCACCGTGGTTGCTGGAGTCCGCGCAGGAGCAGGTCGACGAGCCGACGGGGGTCGTACTCCGGGTCGTTGTCGCGGCCGATGCAGAGGTTGCCGATGCCCCGCATCAGCTCGTAGGGGCCGGTGCCGGGGGTGATCTCACCCGAGGCGACCGAGGCGTCGAGCAGTTGCGCGCAGACCGGCACGAGCTGGTCGACGAAGTAGGTGTGCAGCGCGTCGAAGCCGCCGGTGTCCGATCGCAGCGCGTTGGCCAGGCCGTGCTTCGTCACCAGGAAGTCGATGAAGAGGTCGACCCACTGCCGGAGTGCGGCCAGGGGCGAGGCGGCGTTCGCCAGCAGGGTGGAGCCGGCCTCGGCGCAGGCCTCGACCTGGTGGCGGTAGACGGCGACGACGAGGTCCGCCCGGGTCGGGAAGTGCCGGTAGATCGTGCCGATGCCGACCCCGGCCCGGGCCGCGATCTCCCGGATCGGCGCTTCGACACCGGAGGTGACGAACACCGCGGCGGCGGCGGCAAGGAGTGCCTGCTGGTTACGCAGCGCGTCGGCCCGTCTGCCACGGGTCGGCACCTGCGGGGACTGGCTCGTCGCCGACACCGGCTCTCCTCCACCCATACGATCAGAAAACGGATCAACGCTCCGCATGGTAGTGGAACAGCGATCCAATTCGACTGTAGCCGAAGCAGGCGGTTCCCTGCCCGGCACCGACCGTGCCGGTGCCGCGTCAGCACCCGGAAGGCTCCTCGCCGCGCCGGGTCGAGGCGGCGACGCCGTCGGCCGGGTCGAGTCGAGGTAGGTCCAGCGGGGCCAGCGGCACTCCCTGGCCCCGCTCACCGGGCCGGTGTCAGTCGAGCTTGTCGCGCAGCTTGTCGACCTGGGTCTGTAGGCGGTCCACCGCGTTCTCGTTGTTGACGAACGTGGTGATCCCCGCAGCCAGCCCCAGCCCGATCAGCACCGCCAGGATGCTGAGCACCAGGCCGCCGATCGACACACCACGTCCGGTGACCCCGGGTCGGCGCGCCATCTTGAGGCCGACGATGCCGAGGATGATCCCGATGATGCCGAGCACCAGCCCCAGCCAGGCGAGGATCGCCGTCAACACACTGAACAGACCGGCCACACCGAAGACCAGGGCGAAGGTGGCGGCCGCGCTGGTCTTGGCACCGGTGGACGCTCGATGGGCCCGGGACCCGGCCGATTGGCTTGCGGCAGTCATGAGGCTCCCCTCCGTACGCGCGGCGCGCGCACTTCCGGGTGACCGCCTTCCCACCACGGGGGTCGTTATGCCAGCTCACCGAGGGTGCGCTGGCATAACGACCTATCGCCCGCGTGTCAGACCTCAGGACGTGAAGGGGTACCGCAGTTCGAGGATCGTGGCGTCGCCCCGGCCCTGCCCGACGCCGACCGGCTGCCACTCCGCGGGAACGACCTCCTCGACCTCCACCACGGTGGGGTCGTCCTTCACCTCGACCTTCGCCGCGATCGTGCGGGTGCTGTCGCCACGGACGAAGTAGACCTGGGGGATCTCCATGGTGAGCAGACCCGTGGAGCCGGTGGCCTTGAAGCAGAAGTTGGTGCCTGCCGGCAGGGTGAGGTCGTTGCTCTGCACCAGGATCAGGTCCGCCGGTGGGTTGTTGGGAGCCGATCCACAGCTGACCAACGTGATGTGCCCGTCACCCTTGATCAGCTTGATGCCCCGCTGAGCCAGCACCTGCGCGGCCCCCGGGTAGGAGTAGTCCTCGACGATCGAGGGCGGCGTGTCCTCGGCCGCGGACGGAAGTTGACTGACGACCACCGCCGCTGCGCTGGCCAGCACGACAGCGGCAGCACCGGCGACAGTTGTTTTCCAGGAAGGAGTCTGCATTGATCGTTCACCCCGTGTGAAGTCACCTGAGACCAGTCGCCCGCACGGTCCGGTGTGGATCGACGTGGCGGCACCGCTGCGGCACCAGGATGGTGACAGCGGAAATCGTCCCACATCTACGTCTCGCCGTGGGGGCGGCGATGTCGGCCGGTTGTCATACGCTGGCCGTCGACCCGGGGAAGGAGCCTGATGAGCAGGGATCTCACGGCGTCCGAGGCGCTCGGCCTACGGATGACGAGCCTGCTGCTGCGCCCGCACCCGAGCATCCGACCCGGCGGCGTCGCCGACGTGGTGCGGTGGTTCGGTGCGATGCAGGCGCAGGATCTGGCGAGCGGCCTGTGGTCGTTGGGCGCACGCCTGCCCGGGCAGAGCGTCGCCGACGTGCAGGCGGCGTTGGAGCGGCGCGAGGCCCTGCGCACCTGGCCGATGCGGGGCACCGTGCACCTCGTCCCGCCCGCCGACGCCCGCTGGATGCTGGAGCTGACCGGCGTACGCTCGCTCTCCGGCTCGGCGACCCGGCGCGCGCGGCTCGGTCTCACCGAGGCCGACGAGGGCCGCGCGATGGACGTGCTCGGCGCGGCGCTGACCGGCGGCGGGCGGCTCACCCGCGCCCAGTGCCTCGCCACCCTGCGCGAGGCGGGCATCGGCACCGACGGACAACGCGGTTACCACCTGCTGTGGACCGCGAGCGTGCGCGGGGTGACCTGCGTGGCACCCGACGTCGGCACCGACCAGACCTTCGCCCTGCTCGACGAGTGGGCGCCCGAGTCACGCCGGCTGGACCGGGACGAGGCGCTGGCAGTGCTCGCTCACCGCTACGTGCGGGGGCACGGGCCGGTCACCGCCCGCGAGTTCGCCGGGTGGAGTGGCCTCACGCTGACCGACGCGCGGCGCGGCCTGGCCGCCGCCGAGAGCGCGCTGAGCACCGTACGGGTCGACGGCGAGCCGATGCACGTCGACGCGGCGCTGGCCGACCTGCGGGACATCGCGCCGGACGACGTGCTCGCGCTGCCCGGCTTCGACGAGTACCTGCTCGGCTACCGGGATCGCGCACTGATGCTCGACCCGGTCGACCAGCAGGCCGTCGTGCCGGGCAACAACGGCATCTTCCAAGCCACCGTGGTCCGCGCCGGGCGGGTCGTCGGTGTGTGGAAGCGCAAGGTCGGCCGCTCGGCCGTCACCGTGGCGGTCCGACCGCTCACGTCACTCGACGCGGCGGCGCGGGCCCGGGTGGAGCAGGCGCTGGGGCGGTACGCGGACTTCCTCGGGCTGCCACCGCGCTTCGACTGGCTGGCCTGACCGGCCGACGTCAACCCTGGTCGGCCCGTTGCGGACGGGCGGTGCGAAGCAGGTCGACGATCCGGGCCACCCGGGGGTCCGAACGGATCTCCGCGACGGTCGCCGGCAGCGGCAGCCGCCAGTTCGGGTACTCGTCCACGGTGCCCGGCATGTTGGGCTGACGCACCTCGCCCAGCACGTCGTAGAGGGAGACGCCGAGCAGCCGGGTGGGGCTCGCCGCGAGCGCCGCGTGCATGGCCACCACCACGTCGTCGTCGGATGTCGCCTCCGGGTCGGGCAGCAGATCCTCCGCCCGCAGCATGTCCAGCAAACGCTTCCGGTCCGTGGCGGCCCGGGCCTGCTCCACCGCCACGTCGGTGCCGAGCAGCTTCAACTCGTCGCGCACCCGTACGTGCTCACCGGTCAGGAAGCCCGGCGCGGTCGGCAGGTCGTGCGTCGAGATCGTGGCCAGCGCGTTGCGCGGCCAACGAGCGGGCGGGACGAACGCGCCATCGTCGTCGCGGGCGAACCACAGCACCGTCGAGCCGAGCATGTTGCGCCCGCGCAGCCCCCGGGTCACCGCCGGTTGGACGGTGCCGAGGTCCTCACCGACCACCACCGCATCGGCCCGGTGCGCCTCCAGCGCGAGGATGCCGAGCATCGCCTCGGCGTCGTAACGCACGTAGGTGCCCTCCGCCGCCCCGGCGCCCGGCGGCACCCACCACAGCCGCCACAGGCCCGCGACGTGGTCGACCCGCAGGCCACCCGCGTGCCGCAGGGTCCGGCGCAGCATGTCCCGGTAGGCGGCGTACCCGGTGGCGGCGAGCCGGTCCGGGCGCCACGCGGCGAGCCCCCAGTCCTGGCCGAGCTGGTTGAAGTCGTCCGGCGGGGCCCCGACCCGCACCCCCTGGGCCAGGACGTCGGCGAGCTGCCACCCGTCCGCGCCGCCGGGGTCGATGCCGACGGCCAGGTCGTGCACCACCCCGACCGGCATCCCGGCCGCCCGGGCCGCCGCCGTGACGGTGTCGAGCTGCTCGTCGCACAGGTGCTGCAGCCAGGCGTGGAAGGCGACCCGGTCGGCGAGCTGCCGACGCTGCTCGGCGACCGCCGGGGAGTCCGGGTGGTGCAGCGCCTCCGGCCAGGCACGCCAGTCGTTGCCGTGCCGCTCGGCGAGCGCGCACCAGGTGGCGAAGCTGGTCAGCGCCGGGTCCGCGGCCAGGTCGACCGACTGGGCGTACGGGTGCAGCAGCTCCAGGGCGTGCCGCTTGGCGGCCCACACCCGGTCGTAGTCGATCAGCTCGCCACGGTCGGGGCGCAGGGCGTCCACCACCGCCCGGGTCGCCGGGTCGGCCGCCCGGTACGCGGCGGTGTCACCGACCCGCAGGTAGAGCGGGTTGACGAAGCGTCGGCTGGCGGGCGAGTAGGGCGAGGCGGCGACCGGATGCGCGGGCCCGACGGCATGCAGCGGATTGAGCAGCACCAGCCCCGCACCCGTGTCACCGGCCCAGCCGGTGAGGTCGGCGAGGTCGCCGAGGTCACCCATGCCCCAGGAGCGTTCCGAGGTCAGCGCGTAGAGCTGGAGCATCCAGCCCCAGGTGCGTGGGGGCACCGGCAGGCGGCGGGGCACCACCACCAGCGTCGCCTCCCGGTCGGCGCAGGCCAACCGGTGCCAGCCCAGCGGCAGGTCCCCCGGCAGCTCGCCGTCGACGGCGCGACGACCGCCGTCCTCAAGGGTCACCACGCCCGGGCCGGGCAGCGCCCGGGTCGTGCCGTGGGTCAGCACCACTGTCGGCGGCAACGCGCCCCGGTCGACGGCGCGGGCGGCGGCCAGCGCGTCCGCGATGGCCGCCGGGCTGGTGGCGTCCACACCGAGCAGGCCGAGCACACCCACCACGGTCTCCGGTGCGACAGCGACGCGGCGGTGCCGCCAGTCCTCGTACCAGGTGGACACGCCGTGCGCAGTGGCCAGCGCGGCCAGTCGTCGGTTCATCCCGTCCCCCGCCTCACGACGCGACCTCCGACCACCTTCCCACGACTAGGCCGGCGGCGCAGGACACGACGAGGGCCGGCGGGCGAACCCGCCGGCCCGTCACCCTGCGGGCGTTCAGTCGCCGAGTGCGCCGGCCGCCCGCCCCTCGTGCAGGGTCAGGTTCCGCCCGGAGGTCGGGTCGAACAGGTGAATCTTCTCCAGGTTGAACCAGACTCGCCGCGACTGCCCCTCGGCGACAGCGGACTCCGCGGACAGCCGGGTCACCAGGTTGCCCCCGGCGCCGGCGAAGTCGGCGGCACCGGCGTCGGCGGCCAACTCCTCCAACTCGGCGGCGCTGGCCTTCTCTCCCTCGACGGTGAAGTAGACGTACTTGTCCGAGCCCATCGACTCGACGATGTCGACCGGCGCCTCGAACTCCATGCCCCGGCGGCGGGTGTCGTCGTCGACCAGTTCGGCGTCCTCGAAGTGCTCGGGGCGGATGCCGAGGATCAGCTCGCGGGGCGCGTCGGCCGACTCCAACTCCCGGCGGACCCGGTCGCCGAGCGGCACGTCACCCAGCGCGGTACGCAGACCGCCGTCCTCCACGGCGGCGTGCAGGAAGTTCATCGACGGCGAGCCGATGAACCCGGCCACGAAGAGGTTGCGCGGGTGGTCGTACAGCTCCTGCGGTGAACCGACCTGCTGCACCGCACCACCCCGCATGATCACCACGCGGTCGCCGAGGGTCATCGCCTCGGTCTGGTCGTGGGTGACGTAGACGGTGGTGGTGCCGAGCTGCTTCTGCAACCGGGACACCACGGTACGCATCTGCACCCGCAGCTTGGCGTCGAGGTTGGACAGCGGCTCGTCCATCAGGAACGCCTTCGGCTGGCGGACGATCGCCCGGCCCATCGCCACCCGTTGGCGTTGACCACCGGACAGGTTGGCCGGCTTGCGGTCCAGCAGTGCGGTCAGCTCCAGCACCTTGGCCGCCTCGTCGACCTTGGAGTTGATGGCCTCCTTGTCCAGCTTCGCCAGCCGCAGCGGGAACGCCATGTTCTCCCGCACCGTCATGTTCGGGTAGAGCGCGTACGACTGGAACACCATGGCGATGTCCCGGTCCCGGGGAGCCTTGTCGTTGACCCGCTGCCCGCCGATGCGCAGCTCGCCGGAGCTGATGTCCTCCAACCCGGCGATCATGTTGAGGGTGGTGGACTTTCCGCAGCCGGAGGGGCCGACCAGGATCACGAACTCACCGTCGGCGATCTCCAGGTCGACGTCCCGCACGGCGACCGTCCCGTCCGGGAAGTTCTTGCTCACCTTGTCCAGCACGATGTCAGCCATGACTACTCACCTATCCCTTGACCGCGCCGGAGGTCAGACCGGACACGATGCGACGCTGGAAGAAGAGGACGAAGAGAATGATCGGTACGGTGATCACCACGGCGGCGGCGCAGATCGCCCCGGTGGGGTCCTCGAACTGCGACGCGCCGGTGAAGAACGACAGCGCGGCCGGCACCGTGCGGGAGCGCTCGGTGGAGGTCAGCGAGATGGCGAACAGGAAGTCGTTCCAGCAGAAGATGAAGACCAGGATCGCGGTGGTGAACAACCCGGGCGCGGCCAGTGGCGCGATCACCCGCCGGAACGCCTGGGCCTGGGTCGCGCCGTCCATCTTCGCGGCCTTCTCCAGGTCCCACGGGATCTGCTTGAAGAACGCCGACAGGGTGTAGATCGCCAGCGGCAGCGCGAAGGTGATGTACGGCAGGATCAGCCCGGGCCAGGTGTCGAAGATCCCCAACTGTCGTTCGATCTCGAACAGCGGCGACACCAGTGACACCTGCGGGAACATCGCGATCAGCAACGAGATGCCGACCAGCAACCGCTTGCCGGGAAAGTCCAGCCGACTGATCGCGTACGCGGCCATCGCCCCGAGCACCACCGCGATCAGCGTGGCGATCAGCGCGATGCCGATGGAGTTGACGAGCGCCCGGACGAACTGGTCGGTGTCGAAGATCGTCCGGTAGTTGTCGAGCGTCCACTCCCGGGGGATGAAGTTCCCGTCGGTGAGGGTGGCCGGCGTCTTGAACGAGAGCGACGCGATCCACAGCACCGGGACGAGTGCGAAGACGACGACGAGGACGTCGAGCAGACCCCAGCGCAGCTTTGCCTTACCAGTGGTTTCGACGGCCATGTCAGCGCCTCTCCCCGTCGTCGCTGCCGGGGGCAGCGGTGCCGAACAGCTTCACGAAGACGAACGCGATGATCGCCACGGTGATGAAGATCAGTACCGACATCGTCGAGCCGATGCCGAGGTTGAGACCCCGCAGCAGGTTGTTGTAGGCGAGCATCGACACCGACGACGTCTCGTTGCCTCCGGCGGTGAGCACGTAGATGTTGTCGAAGACCCGGAACGCGTCCAGGGTGCGGAAGAGCAACGCGACCAGGATCGCCGGCTTCATCACCGGCAGCATCACCTTGGTGAACTTCTGCCAGGCGGTCGCGCCGTCGGTGGAGGCAGCCTTCAGCAAATCCTCCGGCACCAGCGCCAGCCCGGCCATCAGCAGCAGCGCCATGAACGGGGTGGTCTTCCAGATCTCCGCGAGCATGATGATCGCCAGCGAGCTGGCCCGCTCGGTCAGCGGTGCGCCGTCGCTGAACAGGTCGGCCAGGTAGCCGGTGCCGGGCGTCCAGGCGTACCGCCAGGAGAACGCGGCGACCACGGTGACGATCCCGTACGGGATGAGCGCCGAGGTCCGGACCAGGCCGCGCCCGATCAGGGTGCGGTGCATGATGATCGCCAGGCCCATACCGAGCACCAGTTCGACGGCCACGGTGACCACGGTGATCAGCGTGGTCACCCCGAACGCGGTCCACCAGAACTCGTTGGTGAGCACGGTGACGTAGTTCTCCAACCCGACGAACTCCCGCTGGTCGGGGAAGCGCAGGTCGAAGCGCTGCAACGACAGCCAGACCGAGTAGAGGATCGGGTACGCGGTCACCAGGATCATGACCAGCGCGGCCGGCGCACAGAGCAGCCAGCCGAGCCTGCGTTCGGCCTTCTTGTTCTCGCTCAGCGGCGGCTTGCGGCGGCCCCCGCGTTGGGTGGGCACGGTGGGTGTCGTGGTCTTCTCGACGGTGTCCGCGCTCACGGGAGCACCCCCTTCGACTCGAGGGCGTCGGCGATGGCGCCGCGCAACTCGTCGGCGGTCTGCTGCGGACGGATCCCGGACGGCGGCGACAGGATCGCCGACATCACCGTGGAGATGCTCTGGTACGCGGGGGTCAGGGGCCGCGTCGCCGGGTCCTTCAGCTCCTCCAGGATGGTGTCCTTCATCGGGTACGCCTCGGTCATCTCCGGGTCGTCGAAGACCGCCTCGATGGTGGGCGGCACGCCGTCGTTGATGGCGGAGAACTTCTGGTGTTCGGCGCTGCGGATGCACCGGGCCGCCTCGAAGGACAGCTCCGGGTGCTCGGAGTAGGAGCTGACCGCCAGGTTGACCCCACCGATGGTGACCTTGCTGGGCGTGCCTTCGTCGACGCTGGGGATGCGCGCCCAGCCGACCTGCTCGGCCAGCTCCGGGTCGGCCTCCTGCAGCGCCGGGTAGACGAACGGCCAGTTCACCTGGAACGCGCCCGCGCCGGACTGGAACTCCAGCCGGACCGGGTCCTCGGTGGCGTTGCTGAACGACGGCGAGGTCACGCCCGACGTGGCGAAACGCTTCAGCTGGTCCAACGCCCGGACCGCGCCCTCGTCCATCACGGCCTTGGTGCCGTCGTCGTCGAGGATCTTCCCGCCGGCGCTCTCGGCCAGGGTGTTGTAGAGGACGACCAGGCCCTCGTACTGCGCGCCCATGGTGAGCACCTGGTACGGCTTGCCCTGCTCCTTGAGCTGCTGGGCCGCGCTGATCATCTGGTCCCAGGTGGTCGGCGGCTGCGGCACCAGGTCCTTGCGGTACCAGAGCAGCTGGACGTTGGTGTTCTTCGGGGCCGCGTACAGCCTGTCCTCGTAGCGGGCGGTCTCCAGCGGCCCGGCGAGGGTGCCCTGCTCGGCCTCGGCCTTGTCCTGGCCGGTCCACTCCCGGATCCACTTGGCGCTGGCGAACTCCTGGGTCCAGGTCACGTCCAGGCCGAGCACGTCCATGCCGGTGTCCTCGGCGGCCAGCCGCCGCACCATCTGCACCCGCTGGTCGTCGGCCTGCCGGGGCAGCACCCGGTAGGCGATCTCGTACCGCCCCTGGGCCTGCGCGTTGCAGTCGTCGACGACCTTCTGCAGGTTCTGCTCCGGCGGGTAGTACAAGTTGATCGTCGGCGTACCGCCACCACCGTCGTCACTGCCGCACGCGGCCAGCGGTGCGACCAGCGCCAGCGCGGCGGCCGCCGCCCCGAGCCGAACAACCGGCCGGCGTCGGTGTCGAGCCGCTTCGGGGTCCGTCATCGCCCTCCCCCTCTCTTCGGCGAAACCGGGGAGGGGCATCCGTGCCCCGGCGCACGGCGAGCCGTCCAAGCCCGTGAAGTGCGGAAACACGACGGCTCAGATGCTCCGTGCGGCTACACTGCCCCACCTGCGAAGTCGCGAAACCTGGCTAGCCCAAGCGGCAAGTCCCGCACGATCTACGCGCGGGCCGCTCGGCCGGGTCCAGCGGAGGACACGAGTGTCAAACCCGCACGAGGTGATTGAGGACGGGGTGCGGTTCGGGGTGCCGGTGGTGGCAGCGGCCGAAGCGCTGACCATGGCGACAGGCAAGGACCTGGCCCTGCTGCACAGGCTTCTGGCCCTGCCCGCCTGCGCCCTGTTGCCGGAGCGCACGGAAGACTTTCCGGAGCTGACCTTCTGGCAGCGCAAGACCCAGCGCTTCGACCTGGCTGCCGCCGCCGTGGCGGGTCTCATCCACGACGCCGCCGTGCTCACCGGTGAAGGCCCCGGCTACTCCGGCGGGCTGCCGCTGATCCCCTTTCCGGGATGAATGACGCCGGCCTCGCCTGACTGAGGTCAGGTGCGGGCCCTGGCCCAGGAGAGGAAGCGCTCGGTCATCCGGGCCGGCGGGTGGTCGGGGTGGAGTTGGGTGAGCTGGGTCGTCGCCTCGTGCATCAGCGTGCCGAGGTAGACCAGCAGGGCGGTGCGGCTGTCCCGGTACTCGGTGAGCAGCGCGAGTTTCGCGGGCTGGCAGGGCCACTCCCGGCCACAGTTGCGGCACCGCCACAGCGGGCGCATGGCGACGTGCGGGACGGGCGGACGGACCACCATCACAGCCACCGCGTCGCGTGGAAGGTCGCGCAGGGCCAGGGTTGCCCGCACACCTCGCAGTTCCACTCGGGAGCAACGCCCAGGTGCCCCTGTGCGTAGTTCCGCACGTTCAGGAACATCGTCACCACCTCCACTCGCCTCGCCGCTCCGGCGGCCACCTCACCAGCAGTGACAGCTTGGCCACCACACGACTACCGTCGATACGCACTCGGGTGATCCGCGCAGCTCAGCGACCCAGGCGAGCAACGGCGGCGGACACACCGACGCGGGGTGAGCAGAGATTGGGGAATCGATGGGGACCGTCACCGACTACGTGTTGGAGGAGCTTCGCCTTCTCCGGGCCACGCTCGGGCTCAGTCAGGACGACTTCGGTCGGGGCATCGGCTATTCGGGCTCGCACGTCAGCTCGGTGGAGACCGGTGGACGGCCTCCGACGAAGGAGTACATGCGGGCGGTCGACACCCACCACGAGACCGGCGACCGATTCCAGCGGATGCTGGACCGGTTGGGCCGGCTGGACGCCGAACCGGCCTGGCTCCGCGAGTGGATCGAGTTCGAGCGGGAGGCGACCACGCTGCGCTGGTTCGAGCTGTCGTACGTGCCGGGCCTGTTGCAGACCGAGCGGTACGCCCGCGCCACGCTGGCGGGTGGGCGGTTCGACGCCGAGGACGTCGACCGGATCGTCGCGTCAAGGTTGGAGCGGCAGGCGATCCTGCACCGCCCGCGCCCGCCACAGCTCATCGCCGTGCTGGACGAGGCGGTGCTCCGGCGGCCGGTGCTCGACCAGCCGGGCCTGATGGTCGAGCAGTGCGAGCACCTGGCGAAGCTGGCGGCAGCGGAGCATATCCAGGTGCACGTCGTCCCGGCGGATGCTGGGATGTACCTCGGGATGGGCGGTCAGTTCATCATCGCCGAGATGCCGGACGGCGAACGGGTTACTTACGCCGACAACCAGCTCACCGCGCAGATCGTCGACGCATCGCCCGACGTCGCTAAGCTGGCGAAGACGTGGGAGATCGTGCGCAACGAGGCGCTCCCCCGCCGGCAGAGCATCGAGCTGATCAGGGAAGTGGCGAACTCATGGACATTCTGAACCCGCAGTGGCGCAAGTCGACCAGGTCCGGCGGCAACGGCGGGGCCTGTGTCGAGGTCGCCGACAACCTGCCGACCGTGGTGCTGGTGCGCGACACCAAGGACCGCGACGGCGGCACCCTGCACGTCGACCCGGCAGCCTGGAAGGCGTTCATCGGGTACGCCAAACGACACTGACCGCCCCCCGCCCGGGTCGATCATGGTTGTTGTGGTGCCTGATTTGGGGTTATCCGGGGAGTTTGTCACCCACCACAACGCCTTAATCGACGAAACGTCGCGCGGGCGGCTGGCGACACAGATCCGCCTGACCAGGCATGCTGGAGCGATGATCGCGCGCTTCAAGGACCTCTGTCTGGACGCCGCCGACGCGCTCACCCTGGGCGGCTTCTGGGCCCGCATGCTCGACGGCGACGTGGCCGACGCCGGTGACGGCGACACCCGGGTGGACCCCCGTACAGCCCGCTCCGACGCCGAGTCGATCTGGGTGAACCGGGTGCCCGAGCCGAGGGTCGGCCGGACCCGCGTACACCTGGATCTGCGGTTGGCCGACGCGGACCCGGCGGCGCTGCTCGCGGACGGCGCCCGACTGGTCGGCGAACCGGCCGGTGACGCCGACCGGTGGGTGCTGGCCGACCCGGAGGGCAACGAGTTCTGCGCGCTCCCCGCCGGTGCGGGCACCCGGCCCGGTCCGGCCCGCCTGGTGGTGGACGCGATCGACCCGACCGCGCAGGCGACCTGGTGGGCCGGTGTGCTCGGCGGGGCCGTCGAGTCCGGGCCGACCGCGGCGTCGCTGCTCGGGGCCGCCGGTCTGCCCTGGGAGAGCTGGGTGTTCGCCGGGGTCACCGAGCCCAAGACGGTCAAGAACCGCCTGCACTGGGACGTCGAGCTGGTCGACCCCGAGCCGGGCGCGCTGGTCAGCGCCGGTGCGACGGTGCTGGCCGAGCCGACCGACCGCAGCCGCTGGTGGGTGCTGGCCGATCCCGAGGGCAACGAGTTCTGCGCCTTCGCACCGCGCACTACCGGGTGAACGACCGACTACCCAGCGCGGGCATCGTCGACTAGCGTTTTCCTAGCGCCGCAGCCAGCGCGTTCGCCGCCGCCGTCGACACGCCTCGGCCGACCCCAACCTGCCCGATCGGTTGGTAATCGCGGGAACGTCGCACCCCCGCTCCCCCGGTTCGGCAGGATCGTCCCAACGAGGAGGTGCCGTCGTGCAGGACACCCGCGCTCTCGCCCTCACATTCGAGGTGAGCGGCCTGCCCCCGGTCAAGACCGAAGCGTTGTCCATCTTCGCCGCCGGGCATCGCCAGGCGACGAGGGTCCGCACCCTGCTCCAGGCCGCTCTCACCGCGGCCCAGCGCACCGGCTGGACGCCGCTGCCCGGGCCGGTCGAGGTCGACCTGGTCCTGCGCTGCCCACCCGGGCACCGTACGGCCGACGCCAGCACCCTGCTCGGCGGCGTCTGCGCGGTGTTGCAGGACAAGAAGCGGGTGTCGTCCATCGGCCTCAGCCACCTCGGCGTCCTGGTGGACGTCGCCCTCTACGACGACGACCGGCAGATCCGCCGGCTGTCGTACCACGAGGAGCCGGCGGAGGACTTCTCATACCAGGTGCGGGTCGCCGCCGTACCGAACGGGGTTTGACCGACGCCCGCGGTGGGGTACCGCGGACGCCGACGAAGGGAGCACCGATGTCGGAGCCACATGTCACGCTCGACCCGCGCGGGCTCGACCCGGTGCAGCAGAAGCTGCGCGGCCCGCTGGAGGAACAGCTGACCTCGGCGCTTCAGGCCGCCACCGATCGGGTCCGCGCGGACTACGCCGGCGAGCCGGTCGAGCAGGTCTGCCAGCGCCTGTTGGAGGAGACCCGCTCCGGGTTGCATCCCGACATCGCGGCCGGGTTCAACCCGGACATGGACGAGTTCTGCCGGGTGGCGGTGGCGATCGTCCGACGTGAGGCGTCCTGAGTCGGCGACAGATCGTGGTGGTCAGGGCCGGGTCCGCAACTACCCGGCCCTGACCGTGGCGTCCGGCTGCGGTCACTCAGCTCCGCGGTGCCCACCCTCCGGACGCCTGACGCGTCCCGGCAAAACCCCAGAGCCAGAAGACGCCGGCCCAGGCTAGGGGGGGCTCCGAGGGGCGAACAAGCCGAAGCGGGCCGCCGACGGCATGACTGATCCCACGCTGAAAAAGCGGCATGTCGCCGTAACGGGACCCTGGTCGTCGGCGCTGTTCGGGTCGCCGCTGTTCTGTTCGCCTGTGGTCGTCAGAAGTGACGGAGCAGGTCGGGGAACGCGGCCAGCCGCAGGACGCCGTCGTCGGTCGGGTCCAGCTCTTCCTCCTCCAGCACCCAGGTGTTCTCGTTCGGGATGAACACCGCGTTCAGCCCGGCCGCCCGCGCCGGCAGGATGTCGGACTTCGGGGAGTTGCCGATCATCCAGGCGGTGGACGGGTCGAAGCCGTGCTCCCGGACCAGCCACCGGTACGTGTCGGCGTTCTTCTCGGGCACGATGTGCGCGGCCTGGAAGTGGTGCAGCACCCCGCAGGCGTCCAGCTTGCGTTGCTGCTCCTCCCGGTCGCCCTTGGTCAGCAACAGCAGCTCGTGCCGGCTGGCCAGGTCGTCGAGCGCCTCGGCCACACCGGGCATCAGCTCCACCCGGTGTTCCACGAGCGCCACCGCCAACCGGTCGATCTCCTGGCGCTCGGCCTCGGTGGCCGGCCGGGCGCGCAACCGTTCCAGACACTCCCCCAGGCTGCGCAGGAACACCTTGCTGCCGTACCCGTGCGCCACCGCGTTGGCCCGCTCGATGTCGTCCAGGACGGCCCGCAACGCGGCCCGGTCCAGGGTGGGGTGGTCCAGCCAGGACAGGAAGTCGTCGATCACCCGCTCGAAGACGACGTTGTTCTCCCACAGGGTGTCGTCCGCATCGAAGATCAACACCTTCGCCTGCCGCCGCGCTGCCGTGCCGTCCGCCGTCATGCCACCCCTCGCGATCACGCTGATGCGGTGCGGAACTCTAGGTCATGTCGCCCGTCACCCCCACCGAGTTCCTGCTCGCCGGGTAGGGCCACCGCAGCAGTCGTTCGGCGATCAGCGCCTCCCGCTCCTCCTGACCCTCGGGCCGGAGCCGACCACCACGGGTGAGCATCACCACGCCGTGCAGCAGGCTCCACCCCACCTCGGCGAGGGTGTCCAGGTCCCGACCCTCGGCCAGGGGTTTCAGAGCCGCCCTCAGCTCCGCGAAGACCGCCCGCGGCGCGGCCGGCACACCATCCACGCCGAGCGCCAGGTCGGGGGTCAGCGCGAGCATCGCGTCATAGACCTCCGGGTTGGTGTACGCGAAGTCGAGGTATGCGGTCGCGACCGCCGGCCAGACCCCTTCGGGGCTGCCCACGGTCTCCGCGTGCACCTCGGCGAGGTCGGCGGCCAGGTCGGCGAAGGCGCACACCGCGACGGCGGCAATCAGCGCCTCCAGATCCGGGAAGTGCCGATAGATCTCGCCCATGTCGATCTCGGTGCGTTCGGCGAGTCGTCGGGTGGTCACACCCGCCCAGCCCTCCGTCTCGGCCAACTCTCGCGCGACCGTGACGATGAGGTCACGCCGG
Organism: Micromonospora sp. WMMD1155; assembly: GCF_029581275.1. Lineage (NCBI taxonomy): Bacteria > Bacillati > Actinomycetota > Actinomycetes > Micromonosporales > Micromonosporaceae > Micromonospora > Micromonospora sp. WMMD1155. The sequence continues at coordinate 4,907,764 of NZ_CP120742.1, read as the reverse complement.
TCCTGTTCAGCGGCCTTCTCGGCAGGTCCGGGCACGCCCACGAGCGTAAGCCCGGACCCCTCCGGTAGCCGCCTGGTGACGGATTGGTGACTGTTGTGGTGGGTGCGCCCCCCTCCCCCCACGTGCCACAGCGGCCCCTGGCTCGTTAGGCGAGGAGATCACCGCGACGGGAGGGCACGTGCTCGTTCGGCGACACCGGCTGGTGACGAGCCGATGAGGAGCACCCCCGACGGACTGTTGCGCAGCGAAGCCACCCGCCAGCGGGCCACCTTCCTGGAACTCTTCCTCGACCTGGTCTTCGTCTTCGCCCTCACCCGGATCTCCGCACGGCTGATCGCCGACTTCACCGACGGCCAACGCGACGTGTACGCGGGTCTCGGCCAGGCCCTGCTGCTGTTCCTGGCGCTGTGGGCGGTCTGGTCGGTGACGGTCTGGTCGACGAGTTGGCTGGACCCGGACGCTCCGATCGTCCAGACCGTCATCATCATGACGTTGGTCGGTGCCATGACGATGGCCGTCGCGGTGCCGAACGGCTTCGGCGCACGGGCCTCACTCTTCGCCATCACCCTGGTGACCCTCCAGATCGGCCGAGTGGTGTTCTTCTACCTCGCCGGGCACGGCCGACCGGACCCCCGACAGTCGATCCGGATCATGTTCTGGTTCGGCTTGAGCGCACCGCTCTGGGTCGTCGGCGGGCTGGTCGACAGCGGCACGATCCGCGGGGCGCTCTGGACCCTCGCCGTGCTGATCGACTACACCGGGCTGTTCCTCGGCTGGCCGACCCCCCGACTCGGCGCGCAACGACTCGGCGTCCAGATGATCGCGGCCGAGCACCTGGCCGAGCGGTACCAACAGTTCCTCCTCATCGCTCTCGGCGAGGCGATCTTCGTCATCGGGCTCGCCTTCAGCGGCAGCGAGTTCCACAGCGACCAGACGGGTGGGTTCGTCCTGGCGTTGGCGAGCACCGTCCTGCTCTGGCGGATCTACTTCCACGTGGCGGGCGGGATGCTGGGCACGGCCGTCGACCGCTCCCGCAATCCGGCCCGGCTCGCGACCGACATGGCGTTCGCCCACATGGTCATGATCGCGGGGATCGTCCTCACCGGCGTCGGCTACGAACTGTTCATCACCGAACCGCGCGGGCACCTCCCGGCGGTCTGGCTCATCGCCATCCTCGGCGGTCCGGCGCTCTTCCTCGCCGGACGGTCGGCCCTCGAACACCAGGTGTTCGCCCGGGTCTCCCGCTCCCGACTGGCCGGCCTCCTCATCCTCGGCCTGTTGGTGCCGGTGGCTGCGCACCTCGAACCGCTCACCGCCGGGGCGGCCGCCGCCGTGGTGCTGCTCGGCGTCGCGGGGGCGGACGCACGACGCTCCCGCCGGCACCCACCGGAGACACCGACACCGCCGTTCTAGACAACGATCTTCAGCGGGACAGGGTCGTCTCCCGCCGCATGTGCGACAGCTTCTCCGGATTACGTACGGCGTAGAGCGCGCTGACCAGACCGTCGTCGATACGCAACGCGACCACCGTGTCGATCTCGCCGTCGAACCGGAGCACCAGCGCCGGGTAGCCATTGACCTGGGCTGGCCGCAACGACATGGCGGCGGCCCTGGCCTCCGTGCCGGCCAGCAGCCGGGCCACCTTGTCGGCCCCGACGACCGGCCGCAGCACCGCCTGCTTGATCCCGCCGCCATCGCCCAGGAACACGGCGTCCGGAGCGAGAACGTCGAGCAGGCCCTGCACGTCGCCGGTCTCCACGGCCCGTCGGAACGCGTCGAGCGCGCGCCGCGTCTCGGCCGCGGAGACCGTCCCGCGAGGTCTACGCGCGGCGACGTGCGTCCGCGCCCGATGGGCGATCTGGCGGACGGCCGCCGCACTCTTGTCGACCGCTTCGGCGATCTCGTCGTAGCCGAGGTCGAACACCTCACGCAGGACGAACACCGCCCGCTCGGTCGGCGCGAGCGTCTCCAGCACCAGCAGCATCGCCATCGAGACGCTCTCGGCGAGTTCGACGTCGTCGGCGACGTCGGGCGCGGTCAGCAACGGCTCGGGCAACCAGGAGCCGACGTACGACTCCCTGCGCCGCCCGACCGTCCGCAGCCGGTTCAGCGACTGCCGGGTGGTGATCCGGACCAGGTACGCGCGCTGGTCCCGCACCGCCGCGAGATCCGCGTCCGCCCACCGCAGCCAGGTCTCCTGAAGTACGTCCTCAGCGTCGGCGGCCGAGCCGAGCATCTCGTAGGCGACGGTGAAGAGCAGGTTCCGGTGGGCGACGAACGCGTCGACGGCGGGGCCCGCCCGGCCGTCCTCGCTCATGGCCTCGCTCCCCAGGTCCGGAATGTGCCTACCACATCTGGCTCCAGTCTCGTCGATCCCGATGGCATCGCCCACCAGACACCGCTCCCGCGCCGTCTGTGACACCGGCCGACAGTGGGTCGCGTCACCCGGCGCCCCTGTCACAGCGAGCGGGTCGGCGGTGTCTCGTGGTCGACCAAGACGGAGGGAACCTCATGAACCTGGCACTGTGGATCGCGGCCGGACTGCTGGCCGCGGTCGCCCTGCTCGGCGGCGTCACCAAGACGTTCGTACCCAAGGAGAAGTTGGCGGCTACCAACGGCGGCGGGTGGACCGCCGACGCCGGCGTGGGCTTCGTCAAGACTCTCGGGATCCTCGAAATCCTGGCCGCGGTCGGCCTGATCCTGCCTGCCGTGCTCGACATCGCACCGGTGCTGGTCCCGGTCACCGCCCTCTGCTGGGTCCTGCTGATGGTCGGCGCCGTGATCACCCACCTGCGCCACGACGAGGCGAAGTTCATCGTGCTGAACCTGCTCTACCTCGCGGTGGCCGCCTTCGTCGCCTGGGGTCGCCTCTGGCCCGAGCCCTTCCGAGGCTGACCGGATGCCATGATCTGTCGATGTCCCCATGGGAGGTCGTCACGCGTGTCGTGGTGCCGGTGCTCCTCGTCGTCTGGGCCGGATTCATGTTCGTCGGCGTGTTCTCCGACCGGCCCGAGACGTTCTCCCGGCCGCGCGGCTGGCAGTGGGCATGGGTGGGTCTGTGGCTGATGACGGCCGGCGAGGCGGCGTTCGGTGACGATCGACCATGGGTCGAGCGGGCGTGGAAGGGTGTCGTCGCACTGCTCCTCGCCCTGGCCGTCGCCGTCGCGGCAGTCCGCCGTCGCCGATGGAAAGCCCGGCAGGCGAAGGCAGACGGCTGACGTGCCCCGGCGGCTCGGGAATCAGCGGTCCGACAGCGCCTTGATGCCGTGGGTCTTGAGCAGCGCGGGCATCGGGTCGGCGAGATGGCGACGGCGGGGCCGCCAGATGCGGCCCACCTTCGTCGACGCGTTGGGCCCCGGCACGTCGTACGGGCCGCCTCGGGGACACACCTCCAGAATGCTGCCCCACATCCCCGCGTCCACCCAGCCCATCCGCTCGATCTCCGTCCACGCGTATGAGCGGCGGAGGCCCTGACGATCGCGAATCAGCAGCCCGACGTCGTCCGCGAGCACCGCGTTCTGCCAGCGGGTGAACGCGAGGATGACCGACGCGACACCGAACAGCAGCGCCGTCCAGTTGAGCACATCGAAGAGCACCCCGACCACGATCATCGCGGCCAGGAACGCTCCCGGTATCGCCACGGCGGGCCAGACCCGCGACTGCCCGAGAACGACCGTCTCGCCCACCGGCCGCGCCGACTCCCCCATGGACACTCACGTTAGTGAACGCACCACACGACGGCACCTTGAGCCCAGCGTCCAGCCGCACCACCGACCCGCCTCGCAAGATCCGCACACTTCCACTGAGTTAGTCCCCTCGCCCCTCGCCCCGCGCCCCTCGCCCCTCGCCCCGCGCCCCGCGCCCCGCGCCCCGCGCCCCGGCATGATCGTGCTCGATCCGGGATGTAGTGGCCTCCTGCTCCGGTCGACACCACTACAACAAGGATCGAGCGCGATCATGCCGCTCTCCAGCCGCAAGATCCGCGCACTTTCGGTGATGTTGCTGTCTCACGGACGTCGGAGGCAGCAACATCACCGATGTTGCGCGGATCTTGAGCGGGGTCGGGCCCGGGGGCAGGCCCGGGCAAGGGCAGGCCTGGGCAAGGGCAGGGCGTCAGCGGCGCAACGTGAGGATCAGGTCGGCGACCAGGGCGGTCCAGCCGGTCTGGTGCCAGGCACCCAACCCGGCCCCGTTGTCGCCGTGGAAATACTCGGGGAAGGCGACCAGATCCCGCCAGTCCGGGTGGGTCTGGAAGAGCTGGCACGCGCCGTAGATCGGCCGGCGACCCCAGTCGTCCTGCGTGAACAACGCGATCAGCCGGGCGGAGAGGTCGTCGGCGATCTCGTCCAGGGTGCGCTTCACGCCGGAGCGGGTCGGGTACTCCACCTGCAGGTCGTCGCCGAAGAACGCCGCGTAGTCGCGTAGCGCGCTGATCAGCAGGAAGTTCGTCGGCATCCAGATCGGCCCACGCCAGTTCGAGTTACCCCCGAACAGGCCGCTGGTCGACTCGGCCGGCTCGTAGCCGACGGAGAACTCCTGCCCGCCGAGGGTGACCGAGAACGGTTTGTCCAGGTGCGCGCGGGACAGCGTACGCAGGCCGAAGTCGGAGAGGAACTCGTCGGGGTCGAGCATCCGGGCGAGGAGCCGGACCACCTGTTCCGGGCCGACCATGGAGAGCAGCCGCTGCTGCCGGCCGTCCGGGCCCAGGCGGCGGGTGCCGATCACCTGGGCGTACTCCGGACGGTTGGTGAGGAACCAGCGCAACCGGGCGCCCAACTCCGGTAGGCGGTGCAGGGTCTTCGCGGTGAGCCGGGTGGTGGCGGCCAACGGCAGCAGCCCGACCACGGAACGGACCTTCAGCGGCACCTTCGTGCCGTCGGCGAGGCGCAGTACGTCGTAGAAGAACGCGTCCTCGTCGTCCCACAGCCCCTGCTCGTACGCGGCGGCGGCGATGTACGCGAAGTGCTCGAAGAACTTGGTGGCGGTGTCCACCCAGGTCCGGTCGTGTTCGGCGAGCACGATGGCCATGTCCAGCAGGTTGAGCGCGTACATGCCCATCCAGCCGGTGCCGTCGGACTGCTCCAGCACACCGGCCACCGGCAGCGCCGCCGAGCGGTCGAAGGGCCCCACGTTGTCCAGTCCGAGGAAGCCGCCCTCGAAGACGTTGTTGCCGCCGGTGTCCTTCCGGTTGACCCACCAGGTGAAGTTGAGCAGCAACTTGTGCATCACCCGGGCCAGGAACTCGTAGTCCCGCCCGCCGTCGATCTCGAACACCTTCAGCGCCGCCCAGGCGTGCACCGGCGGGTTCACGTCACCGAACGCCCACTCGTACGCCGGGATCTGCCCGTTGGGGTGCAGGTACCACTCGCGGAGCAGGAGCAGCAGTTGCTCCTTGGCGAAGCCCGGGTCGACCCGGGCGATGCTCACGCAGTGGAAGGCCAGGTCCCAGGCCGCGTACCACGGATATTCCCAGGGGTCGGGCATGGAGATGACGTCGAAGCTGGTCATGTGCCACCAGGCGCTGTTGCGCCCGTGGCGGCGACCGGCCGGTGGGGTGGAGCCGGGGTCGCCGTCGAGCCAGCGTTTGACGTCGAAGTGGTAGAACTGCTTGCCCCACATCAGCCCGGCGATGGCCTGCCGGGCCACCAGCGCCTCGTCGGGGGTGGCGGCCGGTGGGATGATCCCGGCGAAGAACCGGTTCGCCTCGGCCCGCCGCGCCCACACCACGGCCTCGAAGCCGGCGCTGAGGTCGGCCGGGGGCGGCGGCGCGGCGGCCGGGGGCGACGCGGTGCGGGTCAGTCGCAGCCGGATCTGGCGCTGCCCGCCGGCCGGGACGTCGAGCACGTAGTGCAGCGCGCCCTTGGTGCCCTCCCGGTCGGGGTTGACGGTGGCCGCGCCGTTGACGACGTGGTCGTTGATGCCGTCCTTGGGATACTTCGAGCGCCCGGGTAGGCCCCAGAGACGTTCGGCGTTGGTGTCGTTGTCGCAGAGCAGCGGCACCGGGCCACCGTCGCCCTCCAGCAGCAGTTGGCCGAGCACCCGGTGTTCGCCGACGAGCCGGGTGCCCTGACCGGTGATGCGGGGGATCCGGTCACCGCCGGGCAGGCCCCACGCCCAGGTGTTGCGGAACCACAGGGTCGGCAGCACGTGCAGGGTCGCCGCCCGGTCGCCCCGGTTGGCGACGGTCACCACCATGCAGAGGTCGGTGGGGGACGCCTTGGCGTAGTCGACGGTCACCGCCCAGTACCTGTCGTCGTCGAAGATCCCGGTGTCCACCAGCTCGTACTCGGTGTCGTCGCGGCCGCGCAACGCGTTCACCGCGACGAGTTCGTCGTACGGGAAGGCGGCCTGGGGGTAGTGGTAGCGCCAGCGCATCCAGGAGTGCGTCGGGGTGCTGTCGAGGTACCACCAGTACTCCTTGGCGTCCTCGCCGTGGTTGCCGCTGTCGCCGCCGAGGCCGAACATCCGCTCCTTGAGGATCGGGTCCTTGCCGTTCCAGAGCGCGAGGGCGAAGGCGAAGGTCTGCCGGTCGTCACAGACGCCGGCCATTCCGTCTTCGTTCCACCGGTAGGCTCTGGACCGCGCGTGGTCGTGCGGGAAGTAGTCCCAGGCCGTACCGTGCTCGCTGTAGTCCTCCCGTACCGTCCCCCACGCCCGTTCGGACAGATAGGGACCCCATGCACGCCAGTCCTGCTCCCCCGAGTCGGCCTGGGCGAGCCGGAGCTGCTCAGCGTCGGGTGGCGAGGCGTCGGAGGACGATCGGTCAGTGATCACGTGCACATCTTTGACGTCGCCGCGGTACTTGACCACAGCGGCCATTCTCGTCGTGGCGTGTTACACCCCGTCGCAGGTGGAGGAAAGTTGATCGACATGCGCTTCGGCCCCCAGGTCTGCGGCGATCTGACCAGCGCCACGAGCCGGGAGTGGCTGGTCCCCGACGGTCTCGGCGGATATGCGATGGGCACTGTCGGCGGGCTCCGGACGCGCCGGTACCACGGTCTGCTGGTGGTTCCCGGCGAAACTCCGGCGTCCCGTCAAGTGGGACTGGTCAGCCTCGACCCGGCGGTCACACTGCCGTCCGGCGCGCGGGTGCGCCTCGGCGCGCACGAGTGGTCCTCCGGTGACGTGGACCCGCGTGGTTTCGAGTTGTTGGAGCGCTTCGACCTGGTCGACGGGCTGCCCCGGTGGCGCTGGCGGATCGGTGGCGTGGTGATCGAGCGGGAGGTGGCCATGCTGCCCGGCCGTTCCTGCGTGTCGGTGGTGCACCGGTTGGTCGCCGGCGGGCCCGTCCGGCTGGAGCTGTCGGCGGCCTGCACCTGGCGTGACGCGCACGGCGAACGGCGGGCCGACGGCCCGGTTCCGCAGGTCGAGGCGGTGGCCGACGGCGCGGTGGTGGAGGGCGCGTACCGGCTGGCCGGGCCGGGCTGGTCACCCGAGGGGCAGTGGTGGCTGGGCGTACACCACCGGGAGGAGGCCGACCGGGGCCTGAACCCGGACGAGGACCTGTGGTACGCGGGGCGGTTCGCCGGCACCCTGGAACGCCCCGGCGACACGGTGTCGGTGCGGGCGTGGGCGGGTCGACTCGACGAGGAGCCGCCACCGGCCACCGAGATCGTCGAGACGGCCCGACGGCGCAACCGGCGGGTGGTGGCGGCGGCGAAGCCGGCGGACCCGGTCGAGGCGACGCTCACGCTGGCCGCGGACGCGTTCGTGGTCCGCCCCGGCGGGCGGGCCGTCGACGTGGTGGCCGGGTACCCGTGGTTCGGGGCCTGGTCCCGGGACACGATGATCTCCTACGAGGGGTTGTTCCTCTGCACGGCTCGCGCCGACGAGGGGCGGGAGCTGCTGCGGGCGTACGCGGCGACGTTGTCCGAGGGGATGCTCGCCAACACGGCCGACACCGGCCGGGTGGAGTACAACACCGTCGACGGCACGCTCTGGTTCCTGCACGCGGTGAGTCGGCACGTCACCGTCACGGGTGACACCGACCTGGGTGACGAGCTGCTGCCCGCGTTGCGGTCGGTGGTCGACGCCCACGTGGCCGGCACCCGGTACGGCATCTCCGTCGACCCGGCCGACGGGTTGCTCAACCAGGGTGCCCCCGGCACCGCGCTGACCTGGATGGACGCCCGCGTGTACGGGGTGCCGGTCACCCCGCGTACCGGCAAGCCGGTCGAGGTCAACGCGTTGTGGATCAACGGGTTGGCCGGGTTCGCGGAGTTGGCCGAGTTGGCCGGGCAGGACGCGGACGAGCTGTGGCGACGGCACGGCCAGGCCGTCGCCTCGTTCCGGGACCGGTTCCCCGCGCCCACCGGTTGGCTGCACGACGTGCTGGACGCGCCCGCGCCGGCGTACCCGCTGGGCGGGGCCGCCCTGCACGACGACGACGCGCTGCGCCCCAACCAACTGCTGGCCTGGTCGCTGCCGTACGCGCCGATGGAGCCGGACGAGACGACGTTGCGGCGCATCGGTGACGGGCTGCTCACCCCGCTCGGGCCACGCAGCCTCGCCCCCGATTCGACGGAGTTCGTGGGCCGCCACCGGGGTGGTCCCGCCGAACGCGACGGCGGCTACCACCAGGGCACGGTCTGGCCGTGGCTGCTCGGGCCGTACGTGGACGCCTGCCGCCGGGGCAAGATGTCGGTCGATGACGTTTTCGTTGGTATCGAGGCCCATCTGACCGAATATGGGCTAGGCTCGGTAAGCGAGACGGCCGACGGTCTCGCGCCGCACTCCGCGACCGGCTGCCCATTCCAGGCGTGGTCGGTGGCCGAGTTGCTGCGAGTGCGCCGAAAGGGCCAGTAGCGCTTTACACGACCGCAACGGCGGTGTCTCCGCTGGTTATCTCGGTCCCGGCAGGATTGGCCCCGATCCAGACGCGACGGCGACACCGGCTCCGGTGTCGGTCGGCGCGCGCCCGGGGACAACTCAAAGGGGGCCGCATGTCACCCGACGCCCACGTGATCGACATCCACCCCGCCCGGCGACTGCGGGTGTTGATGCTCTCCTGGGAGTACCCGCCGGTGCTCGTCGGCGGTCTCGGTCGGCACGTGCACGCCCTGTCGGTCGCCCTGGCCGCCGCCGGTCACGAGGTCACCGTCGTCACCCGCCACGCCGAGGGCGCACCCCTGGAGGAGTACGCCGACGGCGTGCGCATCCTGCGTGCCCCCGAGGACCCGGTCGCCTTCCCCCTCGCCACCGGTTCCCTGCTGGCCTGGACCATGGCCTTCAACCACACCCTCACCCGCACCGCGCTGCGCGCCACCGAGGCCGGTTCGTACGACGTCATCCACGCCCACGACTGGCTGGTCGCGCACACCGCCATCACCGTGGCCGAGCACCTGGACCTGCCCCTGGTCACCACCATCCACGCCACCGAGGCCGGCCGGCACCAGGGCTGGCTGCCGGAGGAGATGAACCGCACCATCCACGGCGTGGAGCACTGGCTCAGCGGCTCCTCCATCCGGGTGATCACCTGCTCGGGTTACATGCGGGAGCAGGTGACGACGCTGTTCGACGTGCCGGCGGCGCAGGTGGACGTGGTGCCCAACGGGGTCGACGACCGTGCCTGGCGGGCCCGCCCTCGGGCGGTCGCGTCGGCCCGCGCGCGATTCGCCGGAGACGGCCCGCTGGTCGGGTACGCCGGGCGACTGGTCTACGAGAAGGGCGTCCAGCACCTGGTGCACGCGGTGCCCCGGCTGCGCAAGGAGCACCCGGGGCTGCGCGTGGTGATCGCCGGGGACGGCCCCTACCGCGCCGACCTGGAGGCCGAGGCCCGGCGGCTGGCGCTCAGTTCGACGGTACGGTTCACCGGCTTCCTCGACTCCACCCAACTGCCGGCGATGCTCGGGGCCACCGACGCGACGGTGGTGCCCAGCCTCTACGAGCCGTTCGGCATGGTGGCGCTGGAGGCGGCGGCCGCCGGTGCGCCCCTCGCGGTGGCCCGTACCGGCGGGCTCGCCGAGATCGTCGAGCCCGGCGTCACCGGGGTGACGTTCCCGCACAGCGACCCGGACGCCCTCGCCGGGGCGGTCGGTCAACTGCTCGGTGACGAGATCTTCGCCCGGCGGGTGGCGCGCCGGGCCCGTACCATGGTCGGCCAGCGGTACGGCTGGGCGAGCATCGCCGCCCGTACCGCCGCGAGTTACACCGCAGCCCGACGCGAACACGGCCCGACACAGGCCCGCCGGGCCGCCGCCCGACTGGCCGGTGGGAAACCCCGGATCGCGATTCCGGAGGGCAATCTGCTCGCCCGCCTCGACCCCGCCGCGTGCTGAGATACGTCAGACGAGCTATAGGTGGCTTCCGATCCGCTGGTTAGGGTGTAGCCCGGACAGCGGCTGAGGAGGAGTGTGCGCAGGTGCTGATCGCTGGTCGGTACCGGCTGCTCGACCTGGTCGGTCGCGGGGGAATGGGGCGGGTGTGGCGCGCCCACGACGAGATGCTGCACCGTGAGGTCGCGGTCAAGGAGATCGTCCCCCCGAGTTGGCTGGCCGACCACGAGCGGGACGAGCTGCGCTCGCGCACCCTGCGGGAGGCGCGCGCCGCCGCCCGGCTCAGCCACCCCGCCGTGGTCCGGCTCTACGACGTCGTCCCGGTCGAGGGCAGCCCGTGGATCGTGATGGAGTACGTCCCGTCGCGCACCCTGCAGGACGTACTGGACGCGGAAGGGCCGTTGGAGCCGGCCCGGGCGGCCCGGATCGGGCTGGCGGTGCTCGACGCGTTGCACGCCGCGCACACCGCCGGGGTGCTGCACCGCGACATCAAACCGCAGAACGTCCTCGTGGCGCACGACGGGCGGGTGATGCTCACCGACTTCGGGCTGGCCACCTTCGACGGTGGTGACGGTGCGATGACCCGCCCCGGCATGGTCCTCGGGTCCCCGCAGTACGTCGCCCCCGAACGCGCCGCCGAGGGGGTGTCCACGGTCGCCGCCGACCTGTGGTCGCTCGGCGCGACACTGCACGCCGCGGTGGAGGGCCGCTCCCCGTACGCCCGCAGCACGGCGATGGCGACCCTGAGCGCACTGGCCGCCGGGCCACCGGACCCGGCACCGCACGCCGGGCGGCTAGCGCCGGTGCTCGACGGGTTGCTGCGCCGCGACCCGCGCGACCGCCTCGACCACGACACGGCCCGCCGGTTGCTCACCGCCGCGGCGACCGGCCGTCCCGAACCACCGCCCGTGTCCGACCCACAGTCGTCGCCGGACCGGCCCACGCCGGGCCTGGTGCGGGTGCCCGCCGTCGCGCTGGGCGGCGACGAGCAGGACCCCACCGTTCCGCTGCCCGATCCGCCCGCCGACCCGAGCCCCCACCCGGGCGACCCGACCACCCACGCGCCGACCTCGGAGCGTGCGGGCGGAAGGCGTACCACCGCTCGGTTGGCGTTGGTCGGCGTAGCGCTGCTGGTGGCCGCCGCGGTCGGCGTCGGCACCGCGCTGGCCCTCACCGACGACAAGCCCGGCGACACCGGCGGATGGTCCTCGCAACAGCCGCAGAACGGTCCGCCCGACGGTGGCGGCCCGGGCGGACCCTTCGACCCCGGCCCCGATCGGCCCGGCCCCCCACCCGGTGGCCGGAACGTCCCTCCGCCGCCGTTCGCGTGTGTCCGTCCGCATGTCGTCGGTACGCCGGTGCGGGCCGGCACGGCGACCCCGGGCGAGTCGTTCCGGCCGCCGCCCGGCTGGGTCTGGCACGCCGACAGCAGCGGCTTCCGGGTCTCCGTACCGGCGACCTGGTACTACTCCCGCGACGGTGGGGTGGCCTGCTTCCAGGACCCGGCGACCGGCCGGGCCTTCAGCGTCGCCGGGGGCGACAGCGCCGACCCGCTGGCCCGGCTGCGCGCGGCGCGCGACACGGCGATCTCGGCGGGGGCCCTTCCGGGGTACGACGAGATCCGGCTCGCCGCGACCGACGACGGGCCGGAGTGGGAGTGCCGCTGGATGGCACCCTTCGGTGGCCTGTGGCTGCACGCTCGGCACCAGGTCGTCGATGGCGGCCGCTGGACCGTCGGCTGGATCACCCACGACGAGGACTGGGCCGGGGCCGCAGCCGACGGGGAGAACCTCCGAAAGAGTTTCCGACCACCCCCCTGACCTGCACCGTATGGTCATGATCCGGACTACCGTCCGGCGTGGATCGAGGCCGCTCAGCGGATGAGAAATGCCGCCACGGTGGCTATCGTGTAACTCGGGGTGACCGAGGGGGAGCGACCGTGCAGCAGTTGCTGATCGCGGGTCGGTACCGGCTGCTCGACCTGGTCGGCACCGGCGGAATGGGCCGGGTGTGGCTTGCTCGCGACGAGATGCTGCATCGTGACGTGGCGGTGAAGGAGGTCGTGCCGCCGTCCTGGCTGGCCGAGTCCGAACGCGAGGAGCTACGGCTGCGGACCCTGCGCGAGGCCCGCACCGCCGCCCGGCTCAACCACCCCAACGTGGTCCGCATCTACGACGTCGTGCACGACCGGGAGAGCCCCTGGATCGTGATGGAGTACGTCCCGTCCCGGTCGGTGCAGCAGATCATCGGCGCCGAGGGGCCGCTGAGCCCGCAGCGCACCGCGCGGATCGGGCTGGCGGTGCTCGCCGCGTTGCGGGCCGCCCACACCGCCGGGGTGCTGCACCGCGACGTGAAGCCCCACAACGTGCTGGTCGCCGACGACGGTCGGGTGGTGCTCACCGACTTCGGGTTGGCCACCTTCGACGGTGGCGAAGGGGCGATGACCGGGCCCGGCACGGTGCTCGGCTCACCACAGTTCGTGGCCCCGGAACGGGCCCGCGACGGGGTGTCGGATCAGCGCACCGACCTGTGGTCGTTGGGCGCGACGCTCTACGCGACGGTCGAGGGGCAGTCACCGTACGCCCGGTCCAGCGCGATGGCGACGCTGAGCGCGCTGGCCACCGAGCCGCCGGACCCGATGCGCCGGGCCGGGCCGCTGCGTCCTGTCCTCGTCGGCCTGTTGCAGCGCGATCCGTGGCGGCGGTTGACCGCCGCCGAGGCGGAGTCGCTGCTGCACCAGGCGGCGGCGCAGCACGACCAGCCCGCCGGGCCACCGCTGTCCTCGGCGGTGGTGGCGGTACGCAGCGCGGGTCGCGTCCAGGCACCCGCCCCGGTGGACGTGCCCGGCTACCTCGACCCCGCGACGACGGCCCGGCCCACGAGTCACCCCCGCCGAGCACGGCGGCGCCTGCTCGCCCTGGGGGGTGCGGCCATCGCGCTGCTCGTCGCCGGAGGTGTCGCGGTCGCCCTGGTCAACCGCCACGACGACCGGACGCCACCGTCCGGCTCCGGTGGAGGCGTGGCCACCCCCCGACCGGCCGCGTTCGCCTGTGCGGCACCTCCACCGGCGCCGCCCACGTCGACTCCGGTGGCCTCGGTCGCGCCACCCGCCGAGGCCCGGTACCGGCTGCGCGAAGGCTGGACCTGGCACGACGACCCGACCGGTTTCCGGATCGCCGCACCGGTCGGTTGGGCGCGCTGGACCGAGGGGTCGGCGACCTGCTTCCGGGAGCCGGGCGGGGCCCGGGTGCTCAGTGTCGAGTCGGGGCCGGCGCGACCCGACCCGGTGGCGTACTGGAGGGATGAGGAGGCGCGACTCACCAGCGGCGACGGGCTGCTGCCGGCGTACCGCAAGGTGGACATCTCCGCGATGGACATCTTCGAGGGCGGCGCCGTCTGGGAGTGCGGCTGGGAGAACGCCGCCGGTGAGCAGGTGCACAGCTTCCGGTTGCTGGCCAACACCTCGGCCGCGCGTTCCTACACCGTCTCGTGGTTGACAAAAGAGTTCGACTGGCAGGTCAACGCGGCATACTTGCCGATGATCCGGCAGAGCTTCACCCCCGCCCTCTGACAGTGTCCGATGTGGACCTTCCGGGTGATGCCCCTGCGACGTCCACGCTGACTACAGTGGCGTAGTTTTGGGCGCTCAAGATCCCTGGGGAGGGTGAGCCGAGATGATGGGTCCGCAGCACGCGCTGTCCGGCGCGGCGGTGTGGTTGGCCGGGTCCTGGGCGTTGCAGCAGTTCGCCGACTACCACCAGTCGCCGCTCGCGTTGGCGGTGGGCACCGCTGTGTGCGCCGGTGGCGCGCTCTTTCCGGATCTCGACATGTCGGGCAAGGTGACCAAGAACCAGGGTGGGGCCACCGTCGCCCGTACCTTCGGGGTCTTCTCGCTCTTCGCCGCCGAGGTGATGGAGAAGATCTCGCTCGGGGTCTACTACGCCACCAAGCTCAGCAAGGACCCGCGCCGCAACAACGGGCACCGGACGCTGACCCACACGCTGCCGTTCACGGTGCTGGTGGGCTGGGGCACGACAGCGCTCTGCGCCGCGTACGGCAAGTGGGCGGTCATCACCATCCTGTTCTTCATGTTCGGCCTCGCACTACGCGGACTGTTCGACGAGTGGGCGGAGCGCGCCGGCTGGGTCATCATCACCCTCGCCTCGGCCGGGGCGGCCTGGTTCACCTTCGCCAACCTCCCCGGTGGTCGCGGTTATCCGCTGATCGGCACGGCGCTGGGGGTGGGTTGCTTCGTGCACATCCTCGGCGACATGATCACCCGAGCCGGGGTGCCGATCCTCTGGCCGATCCCGATCAAGCGCCGCATGTGGACGATGATCGGCCTGCCGAACAAGATCGCCCTGCGGGTCGGCAGCAAGGCCGAGGTGGTCGGCATGCGCATCGCCCTGACCGTCATCTCGGCGCTCGCGACCCTCGGCCTGGTCGCGCCGTCGGTCCTGAGCCGGTTCGACATCGAGATATGACCGACCCGGCGGCGGAGCTGCCACCGGCCGAGGACGAGCGCGTGCCCGAGTTCTGGCGCGCGCTCGGCCTGCCCGGTCTCGCCGACGTGCACGTGCACTTCCTGCCGCCGCGCCTGCTGCGCCGCATCTGGGAGTACTTCGACGCGGCCGGGCCGCTGGTCGGCATCGAGTGGCCGATCCGCTACCGGTGGAGCGACGCCGAGCGGGTCGCGCACCTGCGCCGCCTCGGGGTGCGGGCGTTCAGCGCGTTGGCGTACGCGCACCGGCCGGCCATGGCGGCAGACCTCAACCGGTGGACGCTGGACTTCGCCCGCACCACCCCGGGTTGCCTCCCCTCGGCCACCTTCTTCCCCGAACCGGACGTCGCCGAGTACGTGGAGGCGGCCCTGACCGACGGGGCCCGACTGTTCAAGGTGCACCTGCAGGTCGGCGGCTTCTCGCCCACCGACCCCGCACTGGACCAGGTGTGGGGGACGCTGTCCGACGCGGGCGTACCGGTCGTGGTGCACGCCGGGCACGCCCCGGTGGGGACCGCGCACACCGGCCCGGACCCGTTCACCGCACTGCTCGCCCGCCACCCCCGGCTGAGCGCGGTGGTCGCACACCTCGGCGCCCCGGACTACCGGGCCTTCCTGGACCTCGCCGAGACGTACGAGCGGGTTCGGTTGGACACCACGATGGCCCTCACGCCGTTCTTCGAGCAGGTCGTTCCCTTCCCCGCCGAGGAACGGCCCAGGTTGCGTGAGTTGGGGCTGGCCGGCAAGGTGCTGCTGGGCAGCGACTTCCCCAACATCCCCTACCCGTACGCCGACCAACTGACCGGCCTGGCGCGACTCGACCTGGGCGACGACTGGCTGCGCGCGGTCTGCTGGGACAACGCCGCCGCGCTGTTCAACCTGCCCTGACCTCCCGCCCCGCCCCGCCGCGCCCCGCCCCGCCGCGCCGCACCCCGCCCCGCCGCGCCCCGCCCCGCCGCACCCCGCCCCGCCGCGCCCCGCCCTGCCGCGCCCTGCGCCCTGGCGCGCAGGCGCCCTGCCCCGCCCCGCGCTGCCCCGCGCCCTGCCGCGCCCCGCGCCGCCGCGCCCCACCGCCCCGCGCCGCCGCGCCCCACCGCCCCGCGCCGCCGCGCCCCACCGCCCCGCGCCGCCGCGCCCCACCGCCCCGCGCCGCCGCGCCCCACCGCCCCGCGCCCCGCACCCGCGCTGGGCGACAGGCGAGGAAGATCCGCGCAACATCCGGGATGTTGCTGCCTCCGGCGTGCGGGAGACAGCAACATCCCGGATGTTGCTGCCTGCGAGCACCGTGCCTGCGCGCCTCGCGCCTCGCGCCTCGCGCCTCGCAGCCGGGTCGGCGCCGCGCGGGGTGGGGCGGGGCGGGGCGCGGGGCGGGGCGCGGGGCGGGGTGGCGCGGCGCGGGGTGCCAGCGGCGGGCCGCATTCTTTTCGACATCTCCTATTGACGTCTCCGTAACAGGTGGCCTAGCGTCCTGTCGAACCGCTTAGTCGAAACGCTTCGACGCCGTGTCGGGAGCGATCCCACGCCTGGCCCAGGGAGGTGCGCGGATGGCCACCATGCACGATGTCGCCCGCCTCGCGCAGGTCTCGGTCAGCACCGTCTCGTACGTGCTCACCGGCACCCGGCCCATCTCGCAGGCCACCCGCGACAAGGTGCTCGCCGCGATGGCGGAGCTGGACTACCAGCCCAACGCGCTGGCGCGCGGCCTGGCCAGCCGGCGGAGCCGGGTCCTCGGTCTGCTGATGCCGATGGACGAGCGCGGGCTCGGCGCCACCGAGACGGCTTTCGTCACCGGTGCCGCCGCGGCGGCCAGCGACGCCGGCTACCACCTGGTGCTCTCCCCGGTCGGCGGCGGTGACCTCGACGACCTGCGGCGGCTGGCCAGTCAGCGGATGCTCGACGGGGTCGTGCTGATGGAGGTCCAACTGGTCGACGAGCGGGTCACCGTGCTCCAGGAGACCGGGGTTCCGCTGGTGTTGATCGGCCGCACCGCCGACACGAGCACCCTCTCCTACGTCGACATCGACTTCGACCAGACCGTGCGGGAGGCCGTCGCGCACCTGGTCGACCTGGGGCACCGGCGGATCGTCTACGTCAACCACTCGGCCGCGACCCTGGCCAGCGGTTACGGGCCCGCGTTGCGTACCCGGGATGCCTTCGTCGCGGCGATGACCGCACACGGCCTCGACCCGGTGATGATCGCGGCCGAAGACAGCGCGGCGGGCGGGCGGGCCGCGTTGGCCGACGCGTTCGCGCAGGCGCCGGAGCTGACCGCCGTGCTGGCCATGAACGAGACCGCGATCTTCGGCATCCTCGGTGAGCTGACCGGCCGTGGGTTGTCGGTGCCCGGCGACGTCTCGGTCGTCTCGATGGTCACCTCGCCGCAGGTGGCCGAACTGGCCACCCCGGCGCTGACCGCGATGACGTCGCCGGGGTCGGCGCTCGGTCGGATGGCGATCGAGGCGTTGGTGCGCCATGTGGACGGCCCCGCCGAGCGCCAGACGGACGGCTCGGCCGTCGAGCACCACCAGCAACTGCTGCCCTGCGTGTTGGAGGTCCGGGGGTCGACCGCCGCGCCACGAAGCCGCCGCCCACGAAGCCGCCCACCAGTGGGGGCTGATCAGTAAACGGCCCGCCGCCGCGCTGCAACGCGACGACGGGCCTCGTGAAGTACCGGCTAGATACTCAACGAGGAGGATGCTAATGCAGCGATTCCACCGGCTCGTCGCCGCGCTCGCCCTGGCGGCGACGGCGACGACCACCGTGGCCGCCTGCGGTGGTGGTGACGACGCGGACGACAGCGACGCGAAGGTCCTCAAGCTCTGGCACTACGAGAGCGAGAACAGCGCGATGGGGGTCGGCTGGGACAAGGCGATCGAGATCTTCAAGTCCGAACATCCGGGTGTCGAGGTGCGCTTCGAGCGCAAGGCGTTCGAGCAGATCCAGCAGAACGCCGGCATGATCATCAACTCGTCCGAGGGCCCGGACATCATGGAGTACAACAAGGGCAACGCGACGGCCGGTCTGCTCTCCTCCCAGGGTCTGCTCACCGACCTGAGCGCCGAGGCGGACAAACGCGGGTGGGCCGGCAAGCTCAGCCCCAGCCTGCAGACCACCGCCCGCTACAGCGACAAGGGCGTGATGGGCTCGGGCAAGTGGTTCGGCGTCCCGAACTACGGCGAGTACGTCACCGTCTACTACAACAAGGACCTGTTCCAGGCCAACGGCGTCGCGGTCCCGACCAGCATGGCCGAGATGACCGCCGCGATGGACACCTTCGTCGGCAAGGGCGTCACCCCGTTGGGCATGGCCGGTGCCGAGTACCCGGCCGGGCAGCTGTTCTACCAGCTGGCCCTCTCCAAGGGCGACCGGCGGTTCGTCGACGACTACCAGCTCTACAAGAACCCGGTCGACTTCAAGGCCGACCCGCTGAGGTACGGCGCGGAGACCTTCGCCGACTGGGTGCGAAAGGGCTACGTCGCCAAGGACTCGGCCAGCCTCAAGGCCGAGGACATGGGCACCGCCTTCATCGCCGGCAAGGTTCCGATGATCGTCTCGGGCAGCTGGTGGTACGGCCGGTTCAAGACCGAGATGAAGGCCGACTGGGACACCTTCCTCTTCCCGGGCAACACGCTGCAGGCCGGCTCCTCCGGCAACCTCTGGGTCGTCCCGGAGAACAGCAAGGCCAAGAGCCTGGCGTACGACTTCATCGACATCACCCTGCGTCCGGAGGTCCAGGACCTGATCGGCAACAACGGTGGTGTCCCGGTCGCCGCCGACGCGTCGAAGATCACCGACCCGAAGGACCGCAAGCTGATCGAGGACTTCAACACGGTCAGCAAGTCCGACGGGCTCGCCTTCTACCCGGACTGGCCGGTCCCCGGCTACTACGACGTGCTGGTCTCCGGCTTCCAGGCCCTGATCAACGGTTCGAAGTCGCCTGACCAGGTTCTCGACACGATCGCCAAGCCGTACGCCGATGGCGTCAAGGAGATCACCGGCAAGTGACACGGCGAGCGGCGGGCGTGCGCGGCACCACCGACGCGCCCGCCCGCCCCGCCGGGGAAGGATCTTCCATGGCAGTCTCCGAGACCGTCGCCGCCACACCACCGGCCGCGACGACCACCCCGCCCGCGCCCAGCCGCCGACGACGCGGACGCGACGCGGCGTACTGGCTCTATCTGCTCCCCGGAGCGGCGCTCTTCGTCCTGGTCATCGGCGCACCGCTGGTCGGCACGGTCTACCTGTCGCTGACCAAGTGGTCGGGTGTCGGCGACCCCCGGTGGGTCGGCCTGGACAACTACCGGCAGCTGTTCCAGGACGAGGTGTTCTGGGCGTCGTTCCGCAACACCGTCGCGATGATCGTCGCGATGGTGGTGGTGCCCACGGTGCTCGGGCTGCTGCTCGCGGCGGTGCTCTTCGACGTCATCGGCCGCCGGTTCAAGCCCCGCACCGCCGCCGCGCTGCGGGCCGCGTTCTACCTGCCGCAGGTGCTGCCCGTGGTGGTGGCGGGCATCGTCTGGGGTTGGATCCTCCGCCCGGACGGCGCGTTCAACAGCCTGCTCGACGCGGTGGGTCTCGGCGCGTTACGCCACGACTGGCTCGGCGACCCGGACACGGCCCTCCCGGCCGTGATGGCGGTGATGATCTGGGTGCAGATCGGCTACCCGGTGGTCGTCTTCATGGCGGCGCTGCAACGGGTCGACCCCGAGCTGTACGAGGCGGCCGAGGTCGACGGCGCGAACTGGCTGCACCGGTTCCGGGCGATCACCCTCCCGCAGATCCGGCCGGAGACCTTCGTGGTGGCGCTGACCTGCACCATCGCCGCGCTGAAGGTGTTCGGGCCGATCTTCGCCCTGACCCGGGGCGGCCCGGAGAACGCCACGAACGTGCCGTCCTACTTCGCGTACTACACGTTCTTCAAGAAGCTCCAGGTCGGCTACGGCTCGGCGATCTCCACGGTGCTGACGCTGATCATCATCGTGGTGGCCGTGGTCTTCATCTGGATGCAGGCTCGCAGCGAACGCCGGGACCGGGGGGTCTGAGATGGCCATCATGATCACCAAAGCCCCGGCGGGCCGCCCCGTCCGCGACCGGCACCACCGCGGCGCGAGTCGCTGGGTGGTGCTCGCCCTGGTCACCCTCGGCGCGCTGGTCATGCTGGTGCCGTTCGCGTTCATGCTGCTCAACGCGTTCAAGTCGCCCGGTGACTACTCGTCGGCCGGGCCGTTGAGCTGGCCGACGGAGTTCTACACCAAGGGTCTGCGGACCTACTGGACCGCCGTCGACTTCCCGCTCAAACTGTGGAACTCGGCGCTCATCGCCGGCTCCGTGGCGGTACTCGGCGTCGCCGTGTCGCTGCTCAACGCGTACGCCCTGGGTATCGGCCGGGTCCGTGGCCGGCTCTGGATCGTCGGTCTCTTCCTGCTGGCCAACATGCTGCCGCAGGAGGCGCTGATCTACCCGCTGTACTACGTGGCCAAGGCGGTCGGGCTCTACAACACCCGACTCGCGGTGATCATCATCTTCACCGTGATCCAGAGCGCGTTCGGCACCTACCTGCTCGCCTCGGTGCTGGGCACGTTCCCGCGCTCGCTGCTCGAAGCCGCCGCGCTGGACGGCGCCGGCAAGTGGACGGTGCTGTGGCGGGTGGTCTTCCCCAACCTGCGGCCCACCCTCGCGGTGCTGCTCATCTTCTTCTTCATCTGGACGTGGAACGAGTTCCTCATCCCGCTGGTCATGCTCATCGACAACCAGACGCAGACCATCCCGGTCGCGCTCGCGTCGTTGCAGGGCGACCGGCTGATGGACGCTCCGACCACCAACGCCGGCTCGCTGATCAGCCTGGTGCCGGCCGTCCTCTTCTTCCTCATCTTCCAGCGCACTCTGGCGCGCGGCATCACGGCAGGAGCCGAGAAGTGAAGTTCACCGACGGGTACTGGCAACTGCGCCCCGGTGTCAGCGTCCTGCGCCCCGGCACGGTCGAGTCGGTCGAACCGGATGAGCGCGGGTTCACCGTCTTCGCACCGACCGGCCGGATCACCGGACGCGGCGACACCCTCAACCGGCCCCTGGTCACCGTCCGGTTCTTCTCCCCCGCCCCCGGCGTCGTCGGGGTGACCATCGCCCACCACACGGGCGGGCTGCCCCGGGAGCCGCACTTCGGGCTGAGCACCGACGACACGCATCCGGTCGCCGTCGACGTCAGCGGGCTCAGCGCGACGCTGACCACCGGTGAGCTGACCGCGCGGGTCGCGCTCGTCGACGGGTGGCGGGTCGACTTCCGGCACGGTGACCGGCTGCTCACCGCGTCCACCGAACGCAGCGTCGGCCTGGTCACCGACGCCGAGGGCCGGCAGCACGTACACGAGCGGCTCGCGTTGGGTGTCGGCGAGACGGTGTACGGGTTGGGCGAGCGCTTCGGCCCGTTCGTGAAGAACGGGCAGACCGTCGACATCTGGAACGCCGACGGCGGCACCGCCAGCGACCAGGCTTACAAGAACGTGCCGTTCTACCTCAGCAGCGCCGGCTACGGGGTGTTCGTGGACCACCCGGAGCACGTGTCGTTCGAGGTCGGCTCCGAGATCGTCACGCAGACCCAGTTCAGCGTCGAGGGGCAGTCGCTCACCTACTACGTGATCGACGGGCCCACCCCGAAGGACGTGCTGCGTCGCTACACGGCGCTCACCGGCCGCCCGGCCCGCATCCCCGCCTGGTCGTACGGGTTGTGGCTGTCGACCTCCTTCACCACCTCGTACGACGAGAAGACGGTCACCGAGTTCGTCGACGGGATGGCCGAGCGCGGGCTGCCGCTGTCGGTGTTCCACTTCGACTGCTTCTGGATGCGCCAGTTCCACTGGGTCGACTTCATCTGGGACCCGGCGACGTTCCCGGACCCGGAGGGGATGCTGCGCCGGCTGCGCGAGCGCGACCTGAAGGTGTGCGTCTGGATCAACCCGTACATCGCGCAGCGTTCCTACCTCTTCGAGGAGGGGCGGCAGGCCGGCTATCTGGTCCGCAGGCCCGACGGGTCGGTCTGGCAGTGGGACAAGTGGCAGGCCGGGATGGCGCTGGTCGACTTCACCAACCCGGACGCGGTCCGCTGGTTCACCGGCAAGCTCAAGGTGCTGCTCGACATGGGCGTCGACTGCTTCAAGACCGACTTCGGCGAGCGCATCCCGACCGACGTGGTGTGGCACGACGGTTCGGACCCGCAGCGGATGCACAACTACTACTCCTACCTCT
This sequence comes from Micromonospora sp. WMMD1155, assembly GCF_029581275.1. Classification (NCBI taxonomy): domain Bacteria; kingdom Bacillati; phylum Actinomycetota; class Actinomycetes; order Micromonosporales; family Micromonosporaceae; genus Micromonospora; species Micromonospora sp. WMMD1155. The sequence continues at coordinate 4,885,747 of NZ_CP120742.1, read as the reverse complement.
ACAACAAGGCGGTCTTCGAGCTGCTGGAGGCGGAGCGGGGCAAGGGTGAGGCGGTGCTGTTCGCCCGCTCGGCCACGACCGGTGGGCAGCAGTTCCCGGTGCACTGGGGCGGCGACTGCGAGGCGACGTTCGCCGCGATGGCCGAGTCGCTGCGCGGCGGGCTGTCGCTGGCGTCGTCCGGCTTCGGTTACTGGAGCCACGACATCGGCGGCTTCGAGGGCACCCCCGATCCGGTGGTGTTCAAGCGGTGGGTCGCCTTCGGGTTGCTCTCCTCGCACTCGCGGCTGCACGGCTCGGGGTCGTACCGGGTGCCGTGGGCGTTCGACGACGAGGCCGTCGACGTGCTGCGGCACTTCACCCAGCTCAAACTCCGCCTGATGCCGTACCTGGCGGCCGCCGCCCAGGAGGCACACCGCGACGGTACGCCGATGATGCGGCCGATGTTCGTGGAGTTCCCGGACGACCCGGCCACCGCGTACCTGGACCGGCAGTACATGCTCGGCCCCGACGTGCTGGTCGCCCCGGTGCTCAGCGCCGACGGCGACGTCACCTACTACGTGCCGGCCGGTACCTGGACGCACCTGGTCAGCGGCGCGCAGGTCACCGGCCCGGCGTGGGTCACCGAGAAGCACGCCTTCGACAGCCTGCCCGTGCTGGCCCGGCCCGGCGCCGTCATCCCGTTCGGCGCACGCGACGACCGACCGGACTACGAGTGGGCCGACGACGTGCGGCTACGGCTGTACGCACCGGGCGAGGGGCAGCGGACCCGGGTACGGGTACCGTCACCCGGGCACGGGCCGGGCGCCGAGTTCGACGTGCGCTACGAGGACGGGACGGCCAGTGCCGCACTGGTCGCCGGTGCCTCGACGGGCTACATCTGCGAGATCCAGGGGACTGAACGATGACGCAACACCACTTCCCGGAGAGCTTCGTCTGGGGGTCGGCGACGGCGGCGTACCAGATCGAGGGCGCCGCCCGCGAGGACGGGCGCGGGCCGTCGATCTGGGACACCTACAGCCACACACCGGGCCGGACGCTCAACGGCGACACCGGCGACGTGGCCGCCGACCACTACCACCGGTGGGCCGAGGACCTCGGACACATCGCCGACCTCGGGCTCGACGCGTACCGGTTCTCCATCGCCTGGCCGCGGGTGCAGCCGGGCGGCTCCGGCCGGTTCAACCAGGCGGGTATCGACTTCTACTCCCGGCTGGTGGACGGGCTGCTGGAGCGCGGCGTCCGCCCGGTGGCGACCATGTACCACTGGGACCTGCCGCAGGAGTTGGAGGACGCGGGCGGCTGGGCGGCCCGGGAGACCGCGCTGCGCTTCCAGGAGTACGCGGCGGGCATCGTCGGCGCGCTGGGCGACCGGGTGCACACCTGGACGACGCTGAACGAGCCGTGGTGCTCGGCGTACCTCGGCTACGCCTCCGGCGTGCACGCGCCCGGCCGGACCGAGCCGGCGGCGGCGCTGGCCGCCGTGCACCACCTGAACCTCGCGCACGGCCTGGCCGGGCGGGTGGTCCGGGAGCTGGCCCCGGCCGCCGAGCTGTCGGTGACGCTGAACCTGCACGTCATCCGGGGGGCGTCCGACTCCGCCGCCGACCAGGACGCGGTACGCCGGATCGACGCGTTGGCCAACCGGGCGTTCCTCGGGCCGATGCTCGACGGGGCGTACCCGGCCGATCTGCTGGCCGACACCGCGTCGGTGACCGACTGGTCGTTCGTCCACGACGGCGACGAGAAGCAGATCGCGGTGCCGCTGGACGTGCTCGGGGTCAACTACTACTCCAGCACCCTCGTCCGCGCCTGGGACGGGGTGTCGGCCCGCTCCGACGCCGACGGGCACGGCGCCTCGACCTCGACGCCGTGGGTCGCCGCCGACGACGTCGACTTCCTGCCGCAACCCGGCCCGTACACGGCGATGGGGTGGAACATCGACCCGCCGGCCCTGACCGAGCTGCTGCTGCGCCTGCACCGCGAGTACCCGAACCAGCCGATGATGATCACCGAGAACGGCGCAGCGTTCGACGACGAGGTGTCGGCCGACGGCCGGATCCACGACGACCGGCGGATCGACTACCTGCGCCGACACATCGGCGCGATGGGCGACGCCCGGGCGCAGGGCGCCGACGTACGCGGCTACTTCGTCTGGTCACTGCTGGACAACTTCGAGTGGGGCTACGGCTACGACCGCCGGTTCGGCATCATCCGGGTCGACTACGACACCCAGGTCCGCACCTGGAAGGACAGCGCCCACTGGTACCAGCGCCTCGCCGCCACCGGCGAACTGCCGGACGCCTGACGGGCGAACGAACCGCGACGGGCTGGATGCGTTCGGCGGTTGCCGAGCACATCCAGCCCGTCGATCGTCAACGGCTCACCGGCCGCTCGTCATCACGAGGCAGCGGTCGGTAGTCCAGCGAGGTAGCGGGCCGGAAGCACGGTGAGCGGCGCGTCCGCGTACCCGCTCGCGACAATCTCGTCCCACGAGTGGAAGTACTTCTTGGCGCCACCGACGATCAGGTAGACGTCTCCCTGCGGGTTGGTCACCATCGTGCCGTCACGGGGAACGTCGGAAACACCAGCCAGGTGCCGAGTGGGCAGAACAGTTCGGGGCCCGCCGTAACCGGTGTCGGTCACCTCCTGCGGGTGGCTGAACCAGATCTTCGCCCCACCGGCGAACACGTAGACGTTGCCCTGCGGGTCGGACACCAGGGTGCCGTCCCGCGGAGTGGTGGGAACGGTGTCGAGGTAGCGGGTGGGCACCATCGTCGGCGACACCCCGCCGTAACCGGTGTCGGCAATCTCCTGCGGAGTGCTGAACCAGATCCTCGCACCGCCCGCAATCACGTAGATGCCATGCTGCGGAGCAGACACCACGGTGCCGTTGCGCGGGGCGCTCGGCAGCAGCCCGAACGTGCCGTTCGGCACGTCGGTCCAGGTGGTGGCGTAGCCGGTGGCCCTGATCTCGGCGATGTTGTCGAACCAGATGGGCGATCCCCCGGCGATGACGGAGATCGCGCCGGCCGCTTCGCGGTAGAGCGAGCCGTCGGCGATCGGGAAGTCGACGATGCTCCTCCGGACCCAGTCGGCGAGATCGTCGACACGGATCTCGACGGCGCCCTGCCGGGTCTGGGTCTCACCGATGCAGCCGGCCTGCCATGACGAACCGTTGATCGCCACCAACTGAGGACCGGATTCGAGCTCCCGGAAGGCCGGCCCCCCGCCGTCGCCCTTGCAGACGGTCGCGTTCGCCGGATTACGGCCCTTGATGTCGAAGGTCGTCGCCGTCTGGTCGGCCCACCATCCCACAGTGAACTGAGCCGTGTGCATCCGGTCGGGCGCCCACTCGGTCGCGGTCCGGCCGTAGCCCGCGACGCGGAGCACCTGCCCGTATCGCGGCTCGGCCGAGGCGAGCCTGATCGGCGTGATGCCATCGGTCGGAATCACCAGCCGGGCGAGCACCACGTTTCGATCCGGATGGGGCACCAGCCTGTCGACGGCGGAAACCGTACCGGCGGACGTGCTCAGGCTCGCGCGGCCGACGGTCGCCGTGGTGGACCGTGGCGGTGGCCCCGCGGTCACACCGGACGATCCGAAGCAGCTCTTTGCGGTGATCACCCATTGCGGCGCGACCAGCGCCCCGGAACAGCTGGTGCCATCCGCCTGGCCTGGATTTCCGATGGTCAGTTTGGCGACGAAACGGTATGTGCCGTCAGCGGCTGTGACGCCGACAGCCGACTGCGCCGGCAGCCCTGACGACGTCAAACCCGCCGCCACCAGGACGAGCGAAAGACCCGCCCGCCAACCGACTTTGACAAATCTCATGCATCGCCTCTCTGGCACGAACCCGGATCGGCTGTCTGAGGACAGCCACGCGCGCACAGGCAAGCGACAACGGCGATGTCACATCAACCCCCGTGGAAGCGAGACCGCGCAGCCTCAGGCTAGTGGGCGGCAGCTCCCGACACCAGATCGAATTGGCGGAACGCGATTTCGACCGGTCCAGGGGGAAAGCGTCGTTTGATCAGTCGAGCGAGACTCGCACCTAGACCCCCACGCGCTGCGGCGGGACGGTGAGCCCGTACAGCTCCATCAGTTCCGGCGTGTCGACCCGGCTGCCGTCGGCCACCGAGTCGCAGGCGATGTCGACGATCTGGTCCTTGTGCGCCAACAGGTACGGCCGCGCGCCGACGTCGGCGCTGGCCAGCGTGGCGATGCCGGGCCAGTGGCGGCGACCGAAGAGCATCGGGTACCCGCGCAACCCGTCGTAGGTGGCACAGACCAGCACGTCCGGGTACGGCAACGCGGCCACCCGGCTGACCGCCGCGGCGGTCAGACCCGGCATGTCGACCGGGACCACCACCACCGCCTCGATCCCCTCGTCGTCCATGGCGGCCAGGCCGGCCCGGATGGACGAGCCGACTCCGGTGCCCCACGCCTTGTTGATGACGACGGTGGCCCTGCTCAGGTCGGCGGCCTCCTGGACCTGTTCCGCGGCGGCGCCCAGCACGACCACGATCTGCTCGCAGCCCGCCTCGGTCATCGTGTCGATCATCTGATTGACCAGGGGCTTGTCCCCTTGGCACAGCAGTGCCTCCGGACCACCGATCCGTCGTCCCCCACCCGCTGCGATGATCATTCCTGCGATCCGGTTCAGCTGCGCCCCCTCAAGCATGGGAGCGACCGCTACCGATCCGCCCCCTCCTACGGACACTGCAACGAGGACGGCCAGCGGGGGGTGGCGGGGCGAAAAGGAGAAATAGCACAACCGTTACGCATCGGAGCACCTGCGACGGTGGGCGGGCGGCTTGATCGACTCCAGGTCGCCGATATGGCGGTATCCGGGCGGCAGATTGCCACCACATCGCCGAAGTGGAGTCGATCAAAGCGTCCGCGGGAGGGTCGGCGCCGGCGGTCAGGCCGCGTCGGCGTAGCAGTCGACGACCGACAGGTCCAGCGGAAACCGCACCGGCGTCGCACCGAAGAGCAGCGCCGAGGCCCGCTCGCCGGACCGCGTGACGGCGTCGGCGACCGCCGCCGCCTGCTCGGCGGGAGCGTGCACGATGACCTCGTCGTGCTGGAAGAAGACCAGCTCGGCGTCGGTGCCGGACAACTCCGTCCGCAGCGTGGCCAGCAACGTGGAGGCCCACTCGGCGGCGGTGGCCTGGATGACGAAGTTGCGGGTGAAACGACCCCGGGACCGGGCGGCACGAGCCCGTGGGCTCTGCGGATCGGCCGCCCCCTCCGGGTCGGCTGACGCGTCGTCGAGATCGCCGAACCCGGCCGAGCCGGGCGGACACGTCCGCCCCAGCCACGATCGCACCAGCCCACCGGTCTCACCGGTGCGCGCCGCCGCCTCGACGTAGCCGAACGCGGTCGGGTAACTGCGCTTCAGCACCGCCAGGGCGGGCACCGCGGCACCTCCGGTCTGCCCGTACATCGCGCCGAGCAGGGCCACCTTGGCCTTCGCCCGGTCGCCACCGAACGAATCCCGGGCCAACGCGGCGTAGAGGTCGCCGGCCCCACCGGCCGCCGCCAGCCGCGCGTCGCCGGAGACCGCTGCCAGCACCCGGGGCTCCAACTGGCCGGCGTCGGCGACCACCAGCCGCCAGCCCGGATCGGCCACCACCGCCCGGCGGATCACTTTCGGGATCTGCAACGCGCCACCGCCCCGGGTGGCCCACCGGCCGGAGACGACCCCGCCCGGCACGTACTCCGGTTGGAACCGGCCTCCCTGCACCCACTGCTCACGCCAGGCCCAGCCGTGCGCCGTCCAGATCCGGTAGAGCTCCTTGTATTCCAGCACCAGCGGCACCGCCGGATGGTCGACACCGCGCAGCACCCAGGCCCGGGTGTTGGGCAGCTCCACCCCGGCCCGGGCGAACGCCTTCAGCAGCTCCGCCGGGGAGTCGGCGTGCAGGTGGCGTACGCCGAGGGCGTCGGCGATCCGGGCGGCCAACTCGGCGAGGCGGCGTGGCGGGCCACCGACCGGAGACGGGTCACCCAGCAGCTCGTGCAGGATCTCGTCGTGCACGTCGGCCCGCCAGGGCAGCCCGGCGACGCCCATCTCCACCGCGATCAACGCACCGGCGGACTCGGCGGCCACCAGCAACCGGAACCGGCCCGGGTGCTCGGCCCTGCCGACGCGGGCGAGCTGGTCGGCGTACACCTGGGTCAGTGCCTCGATGCCCGGCCCCGGCGGGCCCGGCATCGTGTCGAAGAGCGCGCCCTGGCCGTGCCCGGGTGGCGCGGGGGCGCGCGGCGGCGGGTCGGGCGGCACCGCCGCGCCGGTCAGCCGGGCCCAGGCGGCGGCCAGCGAACGGGGCTCGCCCCAGCGGCCCGCGTGACCGAGCAGCAACGCCTCGGTCAACTCCACGTCGTGGCACCTGTCGACCCGGACGCCGGCGCGCAGCAACGCCGGGTAGACCGACGCGGAGCCGGACCAGACCCAGCGCGGGTGCCCGGCGGCCTCCCGCGCGGCGACGGCGGCCGCCAGATCGGTGACGACCTCGGTCGGGCCGGCCGGGCGACCGGCGGGGTCGAGCGGACGGAGCACTCCGCCGCCCCGCTCATCAGCCACCACCGCTACCAGCACGAACGTGATTCTGCCTCTCCCCTGCGACAGGAACGGAGGCGCACCTCACGCGTTTCGGGTCGGTGGGGTGTCGGGCCCGGTCGGTAGCGTGAGCTGGTGCCTCCGCAGATCCCGCACCCCGATCCAGGCACTCCCGACACCCGCGGCCCGATGCGATACCTGTGGTGGCTCACCCGCCGCCAACCCTGGCGGGTGCTTCGTGGCAGCCTGCTCGGCACGGCCTGGATGGTCGGGCTCTCGGCCCGGCCCTACCTGATCGCCCGCGCCGTGGACGACGGTCTGCGCGCCCGCGACACCCGGGCGCTGGTGTTCTGGGTCGCGGCGATCGTCGTCGCGGGGGTTGCTCTGTCGTTCCTCGGCACCATGCGGCACCGCACGATGACCTTCATCCGGGAGGACGCCAAGGCCCGCTCCGCCGAGGTCCTGCTGCGCCACCTGTCCCGGATCGGCGCGGTGCTCCCCCGCCGGGTCGCCTCCGGCGAGGTGTCCACCATCGGCGGCTCCGACATCGACTGGACGGCGCAGGTGCTGACGCTGACCGGGCCGGGCGTCGGAGCGGTGGTCGCCTTCGGGGTCATCGCCGTGGTGCTCTGGTCGATCTCGCCGATGCTCGCGCTCTGCGTCCTGGTCGGGGTGCCGGCGGTCGGGCTGGTCGTCGGGCCGCTGCTGCGCCGCCTCGAACAGGCGGAGTCGGTCTACCGCCGCCAGCAGGGCGCACTCACCGCCCGGTCCGGGGACATCGTGGCCGGGCTGCGGGTGCTCGCCGGGGTGGGCGGTCGGGGCCTGTTCGCCGGCCGGTACGCGGCCCGGTCCCAGGAGCTGCGCGTCGAGGGCTACCGGGTGGGCGCGGTCATCAGCTGGATCGACGCGGCGACGGTGGCCATCCCCGGGCTGTTCCTGGCGGCGGTGGTGTGGCTGACGGCTCGGATGGCGGTGACGGGTGACGTCTCGATCGGGGAGCTGGTCGCCGTCTACGGCTACGTGGCGACCCTGATCGTGCCGGTCTGGTTCCTGTTGGAGGGCAGTCACCAGCTGATCCGGGGGCGGGTCGCCGCCCGACGGATCACCGGCCTGCTCACGGTGGCCCCGGACGACGTCGGCGGCCCGGGCCGTCGGTGGTCGGGCTCGGTGCCCGAGGCACGCCGGCCGGAAGCCCTGGCGGCGCCGGTCGGCCCGGCCGACCTGCACGACCCGGTGACCGGGTTGACCGTCCGCGCCGGCCGGCTGACCGGAGTGGCGGCCGACGACCCGGCGGCGGCCGTGGCACTGGCCGACCGGCTCGGCCGGTACGTCGTCAGTGACACCACCTGGGGTGGGGTGCCGCTGGCCGGGGTCGCCCTGGACGAGGTCCGCTCCCGGGTCCTGGTCGCCGACCACGACTCGTACCTCTTCGCCGGGACACTGCGCGACATCCTGCGCGGCGGGGCCGAGGACGGTGACGACCGGGTCGGGGCGGCGGTGCGGACCGCCTCCGCCGAGGACGTGGTCGATGCCCTGCCGGCCGGGCTGGACACCCCGATCGACTCCCGGGCCCGGACCCTCTCCGGCGGTCAGCGGCAACGGGTCCGCCTGGCGCGTGCCCTCCGCACCGAACCGGAGGTGCTGATCCTCGTCGACCCGACGTCGGCGGTGGACGCGCACACCGAGGCGCGGATCGCCGAACGGTTGCGGGTCGCGCGGGCCGGGCGGACGACGGTGTTGATCGCCACGTCACCGCTGTTGCTCGGCCGGGCCGACCTGGTCGCGCACCTGAGCGGCGGCCGGATCACCGCCACCGGCAGCCACGCCGACCTGCTGGACTCCGACGCCGACTACCGGCACCTGGTGGCCCGGGGCAGCGACGAGCCCGAACCCGTCGACACCGAGGAGGCGTACCGGTGAGCCGGCTTCCGGTGGCCGACCGCGGCACGGTACGCCGGGCGTTACGGGACATGATCAGCCGGCACCGGCGTGCGGTCGGGGTCGTGCTGGCGCTGCACGGCGCCGCCGCGGTCGCCGGGCTCGCCCCACCGTGGCTGCTGGGCACCATCGTCGACCGGGTCACCGCGGGCGCGGGGGTGGCCACCGTGGACCGGCTGGCGCTGGCCATCGCCGGCTGCGTCGTGGTCAGCGCGCTGCTCTCCCGGTACGCGCAGTACGCCGGTCACCGCTTCGGTGAGCGCGCCGTCGCGGAGCTGCGCGAGGAGTTCGTCTCCCGGACTCTCGGGCTGCCGGTCTCGGTGGTGGAGCGCGCCGGCTCGGGGGATCTGGCCACCCGCAGCTCGGTCGACGTGGCGACGGTCGGGACCACCGTCCGGGACGTGGTGCCCACCATCGTCATCGCCTCGGTGCAGTTGATGCTGCTGTTCGGCGCGGTCTTCCTGCTGCATCCGCTGCTCGGGCTGGCCGCGCTGGCCGGGCTCCCGTCGATCGTGGCGGTGACCCGCTGGTACCTGCGCCGGGCCGGCTCCGCGTACCTCACCGAGGGTGCGGCGGCAGCCGAGTTGACCGAGACGCTCACCACGACCGCCGAGGGTGCCCGCACGGTGGAGGCGCTGCGGCTCACCGACGACCGGATCCGGCACGGCACCGACCGGATCAGCCGGGTGTGGCAGGCCCGGCGGGCCACCCTCGCCCTGCGTACGGTGTTCTTCTCGGTCGTCGAGGCCAGCTACCCGCTGCCGATCGCGCTGGTGCTGCTCGTCGGCGGTTACCTGCTCTCCCGGGACGTGGTGTCGCTCGGCGCGGTGGTCGCCGCCGCGCTCTACCTGCAACAGGCGATCGACCCGTTGGACCGGCTGTTGCAGTGGACGGAGCAGGCGCAGCGGGGCTTCGCGTCGTACGCGCGGGTGCTCGGGGTCGGCCTGGTCCCGGCGGAGCCGCCGGGCCGGACGGCCACGTCGCGGGGTGAACGGCTCGTCGTGCGCGGGGCGCGGTTCTCCTACTCCGGCGGGCCGGACGTGCTGCACGGCATCGACCTGGAGGTGCAGCCCGGCGAGCGGCTGGCCGTCGTCGGCCCGTCGGGGGCCGGCAAGTCCACCCTGGCCCGGCTGCTGGCCGGGATCGACGCGCCCCGACAGGGCGTGGTCAGCATCGGTGGCTGCCCGGTCACCGACCTCGACCCGGCCGAGCGTCGCCGCCGGATCGCCCTGGTCACCCAGGAGCACCACGTCTTCATCGGCTCGGTACGGGACAATCTGGCGTTCGCCGCGCCGGACGCCTCGGACGAGCAGATGCGGGCGGCGCTCGGCACCGTGGGCGCCGACTGGTTCGCCGATTTGCCGGAGGGTCTGGACGCCACGCTCGGCGACGGCGCGCGCCAGCTCGGCGCGGCGGAGGCCCAGCAACTCGCGCTGGCTCGGCTGGTGCTGGCCGACCCGCACACGCTGATCCTCGACGAGGCGACCGCCGCGCTCGATCCGACCACGGCCCGTCGTACCGAGCGGGCACTCGCCGCCGTGCTGGTCGGGCGGACCGTCATCGCGATCGCGCACCGGCTCAACACCGCGCACGACGCCGACCGGGTGGCCGTGCTGGCGGACGGCCGGATCACCGAGATCGGCAGTCACGACGACCTGGTCGCGGCCGGCGGGGCGTACGCCGACCTGTGGCGCTCCTGGCACACCCCGGCCGACGAGCACCGAAGATGACGTCAGGGGCCCCTCGCCGGTGAGGGGCCCCTGACGCGCGGTCGGTGGTTACTTGCCGACGCCCGCGGTGAGGCCGGACTGCACCTGCCGCTGGAAGATGATGTAGACCACGAGCACCGGAAGCATCGCCATGGTCACCCCGGCGAACAGGCCGGACCAGTCGGACTTGTAGCCCTGGTTGACCGACAGCTCGATCAGGCCCTGGGCGATCACCTGGTTCTTCGGCTCCCCGGCGACCGACTGCATGAGCAGGGTCGGCAGGTACCACTGGTTCCACTGACCCAGCACGTTGAAGATGCCGATGCTGATCAGACCGGGCTTCGACATCGGCAGCATGACGCTGAAGAAGAGTCGGCTGTGCGATGCGCCGTCGACCATGGCCGCCTCGGCGATGGTGTTGGGCAGCGTCCGGAAGAACGAGTGCATGAAGAAGACGGTGAACGACAGCGACCAGGCCACGTAGACCAGGATCAGCATGAGGTGCTTGTTCGGGCCCAGCAGCGGGAAGTGGACGCTGGTGTTGTAGACGCCCTTGAACAGCGGCACCGCGGCCAGGTAGATCGGCAGGGTCAGGCCGGAGAGGAACACGTAGTAGATCAGCCGGTTGCCCCGGAACTCGTAGCGGGCCAGCGCGTACGCGGCCATCGAGCCCAGCAGCATGGTCAGGGTGACGCTGCCGGCCAACACCAGCACGGTGTTGAGGAAGAACGACCCGAGGTGCCCCGCGCCCCAGGCTCGGCTGAAGTTGTCCCAGTTGAGCTTGGCCGGGATCAGGGACAGCGGTTGACGGATGACCTCCGAGTCGGTTTTGAGCGCCGACATCACCACCCACAGCAGCGGGTAGATCACCATCACGGCCCACACCAGCAGGAAGAGGTGGGAGAAGCCGTTGAAGAACTTGCCGCCGATCCCGTCCGAGGTGGACCTGCCGCCCTTCCCACCGTCGGGTGCGGTGTCCGGGCTCTGGTCGGGCCGGGTCAGACCATCGTGCGTCGCGGTGCTCATCGTCCAGCCTCCTCAGTACTCGATACGGTCGCGACGGGTGATCCTGAGCTGCGCCGCGGCGAGCAGGATCGTGAAGATCGCCAGGGCGACACCCATCGCGCAGGCGTAACCGAACTGGCCCTTCTGGAACGCGGTGAAGTTGAGCACCGACGCGAAGATCTCACTGGCGTGGTTCGGGCCGCCCTGGCTGGGCGTCATGACGAAGACCAGGGCGTACATGTCCAGTGCGATGAAGCCCAGGTAGACCCAGGCGACCGAGACGGTATCCCGCAGCAGGGGCAGCGTGATCTTGAAGAAGGTGTGGAACCGGCTGGCCCCGTCGAGGAGGGCCGCCTCGTAGATGTCCTTCGGGATGGACTGCATCGCCGCCGAGAAGAGCACCATGTAGAAGCCGGCGCCGCTCCAGACCGCGATCAGCAGCAACCACCAGAGCACCGCCGGCACGCCGAGGAAGGGCTCCGGGTCGGCGGTGAAGGCGATCGGGTTGTCCGCGTCGACCAGACCGATCTTGATCAACAGGCCGTTGATCAGGCCCTGGCCGTCGCTGCGGTAGATCTGCTGCCACATGACGGCGATGACCACCAGCGACAGCACCTGCGGGAAGAAGAAGATGATTTTGTAGACCCCGGAGCCGAACACCCCTCGGATGCCGGCCCTGTCCTCGCGTCCGCCCACATTGAGCAGGAACGCGAGGAACAGGGCCAGCGCGATGGTGAACAGCGGCACGGTGATCAGGAAGAAGACGTTGTGCCAGAAGGCCTTCCTGATCAACTCATCCGACAACAGCCGGACGTAGTTGTCCAGACCGACGAAGTTCTGGGTGTCCGAGTAACCACCCCAGTCGGTCAACGAGTATCCCGCCGCCTGCACGAAGGGCCACACCACGTAGAAGAGGTACAGCGCAAGCGGCAAGGCCAGGAAACCCGTGACGAAACGCGCAACACCGTGCCGCATGGTCACTCACTTCTCTAGCTGATCAGGGCCTGTCAGGCGGTACGGGTCTGCTTCTTGACGGAGGAGTCCTTCGCGACCTTGTCCGCGGCCGCCTGCATCTTGTCGACGAACTGCTGCGCGGTGAGACGCCCCGCCATCAGCTCCTCGGACAGGTTCTGGCTCTCCTTGTCCAGGTCGGCGTAGAAGTCCGGGAACTTGACCGAGATCAGGTCCGTGCTGCCGCTCTTCATCAGCGTGTTGGCCGAGGCCAGCGCGGTGTCCTGGACGTTGTCGCCGGAGCCCTTGGTCGAGGCGAGCGACTTGGTCAGCTCCGCGAACTTCGCCGAGCCGGCCTTGGAGAGGATGGCCCGCAGGAACTCCTTCGCGGCCGCCTTGTTCGGCGCCTTGCTCGGCACCACGAAGCCCTCGCCGGACGAGGCGAAGACATCCTTGGCGGCCTTGTCACCCGGCTTGGACCAGTAGTCCGACAGGGTCATCTCGAAGCCCGGCGGGATGGTCGCCGACATCTCGTTCTTCAGCCAGGTGCCGACCTGGATGAAGGCGGCCTTGCCGTCGAGCCAGGCCTGCTGCGACTGGGTGTGGTCGAGCTTGCCCGGCAGCAGCAGCTTGTCCTTGACCAGCTTCTCCCACGGCTCCAGCGCCGCGACGATGCCGTCGGCCTTCCAGGCGTTGTCCTTCAGGTTGTCGATGTCGATGATCGGCTGCTTGCCGACGGCCTTCCAGATGCTGGCGAAGAGCGCCCAGCGCGGGTAGTAACCGTGGGCGGCGTCGTGCACGTACGGCGCCATGCCCTTGGCCTTGATCTTCGGCGCGAGGGCGAAGAAGTCGTCCCAGGTCGTCGGCGCCTGCCAGCCCTCACGCTTGAACAGGGCCGCGTTGTACCAGTTGCCCCAGACCGTGTAGGCCACGTTCACCACGTAGAACTTGCCGTTCTGGGTGCCGTCGGTGACCGTGCCCGGCAGCAGCGTGTCGGCGACCGTGCCCTCGCTGTCCCACGCGGGGGCGGTGAGCAGGTCGTCGAGCGGCTCGATCGCACCCTCGTTGATCAGCGTGCTGCGATCCATGATGTCCGCGCCCGAGTTCATCACCAGGTCGCTCGGCTGGGTCGCCATCTTCGGCTGTTCTTCGGTCTTGATCTTCTGGGTGGAGCTCATGTTGACGGTGATGTTCGGGTGCTTGGCGTTGAAGAGGACCTTGTCCTCCTTGGCCCACTGGTCGCCCAGACCGCCGTTGAAGACGACCACCTTGACGGCACTGCCGTCCTTGACGCCGAACGGGTTGTCCTTGCTCTTCGCGGCACCGCTGTCCTCGGACTTGGACGGCTCGCTGCCGGCACAGGCACTCAACAGGCCCGCCGCCGGAACGGCGAGCAGACCGGCCGCCGCGGCGCGCTGCAGCAGGGTCCGACGGTTCAGGTCACCGATGTTCTCGGGGGTATCCGACATCTTCGACTCTCCTTGTGGTGTCGGGTCAGGCGGTTCGCCGGAGACGCCCGGCGTACCGCGACTCGAGGGCGAGGTTGTGCTCGTCCCCGCCGGGGACGTTGGCGGAGAGGTAGATAGGGGGTACCTCCCCGGCCTGGTGGAACCGTCGTACGACCTCAGCGGTCAACAGCTGCGCCAGCAGCGCCGTGGTGACCGAGGAGACCGCACAGACCGCGCCGCCGCCCTCGAGCGGCAGCAGTGCATCGCCGTACGGCGCGCCGTTGTCCAGCACGACGTCGGCGAGGTCGGCGAGCCGATGCCCGGACGGGTGCCGTGGGGCGACCCGCGCGGTGTGCTCGACCGAGGTGACCGCGATCAACGGGTGACCGCGCTCGGTGACCAGCGCCGCAAGCTCGACCACCGAGCCGTTGATGCCGGATTGGGACGCCACCACGAACACGTCCCGCGGCTGGGGAGCCGCGAGCGCGTAGATCTGGTGGGCGATGGAGGGGTCGCGTTCCAGCTTGGGATCGGCGAGTACGTCACGCGGGGCGTCACCGTGCATCACCAGGTCCCGTACCGACAGCCGGTTGGTGGGGACCAAGCCGCCGGCCCGGGCCACCAACTCGGCGGCGAACGCCTCGGAGTGCCCGGCCCCGAACGCCTGGAGCACGCCACCGTCGCGCAGGCTGTCGGCGATCAGGTCGGCGGCCCGGGTGATCCCGTCGGCCTCCGAGTCGAGCAGGCGGTCGAGCACCGGGCGGACCGCGTCCGCGTACCCCTGGGCGCTGATCATGAGAGGCTTCCCTTCGCTGCCTTGTGCCCGTCGACGGCCTGCGCGGTACGCCGGAAGGCCGCGTGCGCGCGGTCGTGCGTCCGTTGGGCGACGGCGATGTAGAGCAGGTCGAGCACGACGAGCTGCGGGTGCCGGGCGGAGAGTGCGTCCGGTCGGAACGTCGTCGCCTGGCTGGCGGTGAGCAGCACGATGTCGGCCAGCTCGGCCAAGGGTGAGCGGGGGAAACCGGTGAGCGCGAGCGTGGTGGCGCCCCGGCTGCCCGCCTCGGCGAGCATCTCGATCGTCTCCCGGGTCTGCCCGGTGTGCGAGATGCCGAGCGCCACGTCCCCGGAGCGCAGCAACGCGGCGCTGGCCAGGCCCTCGTGCACGTCGTTCCACGCCCACGCGGCCACGCCGATGCGGTGCAGGCTGAACTGCATCTCCTCGCCGACCAGCGCGCTGCCGCTGGCACCGAAGATGTTCACCCGGTTGGCGCCCGCGATGGCCACCGCGGCCCGCTCCACCTCGGCGAGGTCGAGCAGGGTGGCCGTGTCGTGCATGGCGCGGGTGTCGGCGGCCATGATCTGGTCGAGCACCCGGGCGAGCGGGTCACTCGGCTGGATCTCGCGTCCGATGTCGACGGTCCAGCCGGCCGAGCGGGCCCGACCGGTCTCGGAGGCGATGCCCAACCGCAGGTCGGCGTACCCTTCGAAGCCCATCGCCCGGCAGAAGCGGGTGATGGTCGCCGGTGAGGTCCCGCTGCGCTCGGCCAGTTCCACGATCGTGGACCGGGCGGCGGCCTCCGGGTCGCTGAGCACGTGCTCGGCGACCCGGCGGAGCGCGCCGGTCAGCTCGCCGAGCCCGTTGCGGACGCGGGCCAGCACCCCGCCGGAGGTGGAACTCCGTCGGTCGACCACGTCGGCGTCGACCACCGCGGTCCCCGCGGCGGTGTCCACCTCGTGATCAACCATGGGTCGCCTCACCTTTCCGAAAAGACTGTTAACTGTTAGTGGTAAAAGTTCTTACTGAAGGCCCCTCCGTGTCAAGACTGTGGGCGAAGTTTTCAAACTGTTACCTGGCGCACGGCCCGTCGCGCCCGCCAGACCTTGCCCTCCACGACGGCGCCGACCAGCATGAACAGACCCGATCGCCGTCCAGCGCAAGGAGACCGTGCCGATGTCCGACACCGTCGTGGTCGGCCTCGACGTCGGCGGTACGTCCACCCGGGCGACCGCCCTGACCCTCACCGGCCGACGCGTCGGCAGCGGTCGCGCCGGCGGCGGCAACCCGACCAGCCACGGCGCGGAACGCGCCGCCGTCGAACTGCTGACCGCGCTCCGCGCCGCACTCGTCGACCTCGACCCGGCCCGGGTGGTCGCCGGCACCATCGGGCTGGCCGGAGCGGGCCGACTGCTCGCCGACCCCGCCGGACGAGCCGCCTTCGACCGGGCCTGGCGCGACGCCGGTCTGCGCTGCCCGTACGCAGTGCACGGCGACGCCCTGGTCGCCTACGCCTCCGGCACCGCCGCCCCGGACGGAACCGTCCTCATCGCCGGCACCGGGGCGATCACCGCGCAGGTCAGCGACCTGCGCCTCGACCGGATCGCCGACGGTCACGGCTGGCTGCTCGGCGACGCGGGGTCCGGCTTCTGGCTCGGCCGCGAGGCGGTCCGCCGACTGCTCGCCGACCTGGATTCCGGCCACACCCTCGGCCCGCTGACCACCGCGGCGCTCACCGAACTGCTCGGCAGCGCGGAGGTGGCCGCCCGACCCCGGACCACTGTGGACGCCGCCATCCAGGCCGTGACCCAGCGAGCCCCCGTCGACCTGGCCCGGCTCGCACCGCTCGTCGTCGACGCCGCCACCAACGGCGACCCGGTGGCCACCACACTGATCACCGAGGCCGCCGCGCACCTGGCCGACAGCGTGGGCCGCATCCGCCCGGCCGGCGCGGTGACACCTGTCGTGCTCGGCGGCGGACTGCTCACCGCGGACACCCCGCTGGCCACCGCCGTCCGGGTGGAGATCGCCCGACAGTGGCCGGACGCCCCCCTGCGCACCGCCGGTGACGGGGCGGTCGCCGCAGCCTGGCTGGCCGCCCGCGAACTCCCCGAGGTCACCGACCCGGGCGCCCTACACGCCCACCTCTTCCCGACCACCTGACCGCCCACCCCACGCCCGCCCGCCGGGCCAAGCCAGGCCGGGCCAGGCCGCACCAGCACAGACATCGCCGGGCCGGAGCGGGTTGGACCAGGCGCGTCGGATCGGAGCGGGGCGGGAGGCGCGGTGGGCGAACCGGTGCGCACTCCCGATCAAGATCGTGCTCGAACCACGCCGGCCCGCCGCCGCACGCCCAAGATCCGCGCACTTTCGGTGAAACTGCTGCCTCGACCCGGCATGAGGCAGCAGTTTCACCGAAGTTGCGCGGATCTTGGGCACGGGACGCGCGGGCACGGAACGCGCGGGCACGGAACGCGCGGGCACGGAACGCGCGGGCACGGAACGCGCGGGCACGAGTCGCGAGGGGCGCGGGCGAGGGGGCAGGGGCGGCGGACGGTGGGTGGGCGGCGGGCGGGGCGGGAACGGACCCCTACTTGAGCTGCCCTGCGGTGAGGCCCGCCTGCACCTGGCGCTGGAATGCCACATAGACCGCGAGGACCGGCAGCACCGCGATGCTCAGCCCGGCGAAGAGCCGCGCGTAGTCGCCCGCGTAGCCCTGGCTCACCGACAGCGCGAAGAGCCCCTGCGCCAGCATCCACTTGGAGTCGTCGCCCTGCATGAGTACCTGCGGCAGCAGGAACTGGTTCCAGTGGCTGAGGAAGTTGAAGATCGCGACACTGATCAATCCCGGACGCGCCATCGGCAGCATCACCCGGAAGAAGAGCCGGAAGTGCCCGCAGCCGTCGACCATCGCGGCTTCGGCCACCGTGGTCGGCAGGGTCCGGAAGAACGCGGTCAGGAAGAACACCGTGAACGGCAGCGAATAGGCCGCGTACACCAGGATCAGCCCTTTCCAGGTGCCGAAGAGGCCGGCGTTGCGGACCACGAAGAAGAGCGGCACCAGGGCGAGGAAGACCGGGAACATCAGGCCGCCGACGAACAGGTAGTAGACGACCTGGCGGCCGCGGAACTCGTAGCGGGCGAAGACGTACGCGGCGGTCGCGCCCATCAGCATGGTGAGGGCGACCGAGCCGCTGACCACCACCAGGCTGTTGAGGAAGTACCGGCCGATGTGTGCTCCGGTCCAGGCCCGCGCCCAGTTGTCCAGGTGCAACGTCGCCGGGAGCCCCCAGGGGTCGGCCAGGATCTCACCGTTCGTCTTGAACGAGCTGACGAACATCCACACCAGCGGGAGTACGGTGAGCAGGCCCCAGAGCAGCAGGAAGCCGTGCGAGAGGGTGTTGCCGAAGCCGAGTTCCCGGCGCACCGGACGGTCCCGACCGACGGTCGGCGCGGGCACGGGTGTGGTGGGCTGATCAAGAGTGGTCACGAGTACTCGATCCGATCGCGCCGGCCGACCCGCAGCGACAGCACCGCCACCGTGAGGGTCAGGAAGAACATCACCACGCCGATCGCCGAGGCGTAGCCGAACTTGGTCTCGCTGCCGAAGGCGGTGTCGTACATCCGTACGCCGATCACGTCGGTGGAGAAGTTCGGGCCTCCGTTGGTCATCAACTGCACGAGGATGAACCCGTCCAGGGCGAAGATGGCCAGATAGACCCAGGCGACCTGGATGGTGTCCCAGAGCAGCGGCAGCGTGACCCGGCGCAGTGTGGTGAACCGGGACGCGCCGTCGAGCAGCACCGCCTCGTAGATCTCCTTCGGCACCGCCGACATCGCGGCCCCGAACAGCACCACGTAGAAGCCGACGTTGCTCCAGACCATCACCGCCAGGACGCACCAGAACGCGGTCGCCGGGTCACCGAGCCAGGTCGGCGCGGGCAGCCCCACCGCGCGCACGAGCCCGCTGAGCAGCCCCTGGTTGGGGTGGTACACCTCCTTCCACAGCAGCGCGATGATCACCACGGAGAGCACCTGTGGGAAGAAGTACACGGTGCGGTAGAGCGCCCCGCCGCGTACCCCGGTCACGCCGGCGCGGCCCTTGCGGCCGCCGAGGGCGAGCATGCTGGCGAAGAAGAGCCCGAGCACGATGGTCAGCACCGGCACCAGGCCCAGCAGGATCGCGTTGTTCTTCAGCGCGTTCCACACGTAGCCGTCGTGCCACAGCGTCCTGAAGTTCGCCAGCCCGACCGGGTTGGCCTCGGCGGAGTAGCCGAGCCAGTCGGTGGTGGAGATCTGGAACGCCTGCAGGTACGGCGAGACGACGAAGAACACGTACAGCAGCACCGGTGGCACCAGGAACACGACGATCAGCGGCCACTTGCCATGTCTCACGAGGAGGACCTCTCCGTTGGGGTACGGCCGGTGGGGTGGACCTCTCCCCCACCGGCCGGTCGGGCTGTCAGGCCGCTCGCTTGTACTTCTTGATCGAGCTGTCCTGGGCGATCGAGTCGGCGCCCTTCTGACACTGGTCGAGGAACTGCGCGGGGCTCGTCCGGCCGCTGAAGAACTCGCCGCACGCGGCGTCGACGAGGTTGCGCTCCAACTTGCGGTAGTAGTTGTTGTAGACCCAGTTGAAGCCGTTGGCGCCGGACGCGTCGAGGGCCTTGACCACGCTGTTCAGCCCGTACGGCAGCTCGACGCCCTCGGTGGCACCGGCGACCACGGTGAGGCTGGCGACCTTCTTCGTGAAGTCCTGGGCGCCCTTCTTGGAGAGCATGGTCCGGAAGTACTCCAGGCCACCGGCGAGGTTGCGGGCCTTGGCGGGCACCATGAACGGTTCACCGGCGGTGCCCCGGATCGCCTCGAACGGCAGCTTGTCACCGCTGCCCAGGCTCGGCGTCGGCGCGATGGTCATGTTGAAACCGGCCGGGGTGACGTCCTTCTGCTCGCTTTCCAACCAGGAGCCGCAGGAGATGAACGCGGCCTTGCCCTGGCACCAGGCGGTCTGCGACTGCTTGTGATCCAAACCGGACGAGCCGTCCAGGATGTACCGGTCCTTGACGATCTGGTACCAGGCGTCCGCGGCGGCCCGCATCGACTCGGACCTCCAGGCGTTCGGTTCCAGGTTGTCGATGGCTGTCGCCACCGACGGGCCGCCGAGCTTGATCGCGGTGGCGATCACCGGCCAGCTCATGTAGCGCGGGTGCAGACCGGCATACGTCCACGGGGCGACGCCCGCGGCCTTGATCTCCTTGCACAGCGCGATGTGCTGGTCCCAGGTCTTCGCGTACTCCCAGGAGCGGTCGGTGAACAGCTTGTTGGAGTACCAGATGCCGTAGGCGGTGTAGGTGTAGTTGAGGACCAGGAACTTACCGTCGTACGAGCCGACCTCGACTGCGCCGGGCAGCAGCGTGTCCCGGACCGTCTTGCCGGGGACGTCGAGGCTCGGCGCGGCGAGCAGCTCACCGAGGTCGGCCACCGCGTTCTGGCTGACCAGGCCGTTGAAGTCGATCTGGCTCGCGCCCGAGTTGTTGACCACGTCCGGCGGGGTGCCGTCGACGAAGCGGGGCTGGAGGGTCTTGCTGATCTCCTGCGTGGCGGTGTGCTTGACCTTCGCCTTCGGGTACTTCGCGGTGTACATGGCCTCGTGGGCCTTGGCGTACTCCTCACCGAACCCGCCGCCGAAGATCACCACTTCGAGTGGGGCGTCCTCCTTCACGCCGAGGGGGTTCTCGGCGCTCTTGGTGCCCTGATAGGTGTCGGCGCCGTTCTTGTCACCGCCGCCGCTGGTGGCGCAGCCGGTCAGTAGCGCGGCGGCGGGGGTGGCCAGCACGCCGGCGGCGGCGGTACGCCGCAGGATGTCACGCCTGTTCATCGGTTCTCCTCGGGTCGGGTCGGGCGGGCCGCCGGTGTTCAGGGGGAGGCGACCGCCACGCGAGGCGCGTTGGTTCTCTTCAGTTCATGCTCTGTTGCTGAAGAATTTCTACGACAGCCGGGCCCGGACTTCAAGTCCTGACGGTCGAACCGTTATCGCCACCAGCGACCGTCGCGTCGCCTAACCTGGGGCGATGCGCCGCCTGCGCCAGCTAGCCGAGCGCACCCCGGCCGACCGGGAGCGGTACGTCGACCTGCTCCGCGCACTCGCCATCACGATGGTCATTATCGGACACTGGGTCGTCACGGTCATCGAGCGTGACGCCGACGGACGGGTCACCGCGCACTCCGCGCTCGGTGATCTGCGCTGGGCGTACCCGCTGACCTGGCTGGTGCAGGTGATGCCCCTCTTCTTCCTGGTCGGGGGCTACGCCAACGCGGCCTCGCTGACCCGGTTGCGGGCGCGCGGTGGCGACGCCGCCGACTGGCTGCTCGACCGCAGCGCCCGACTGGTCCGCCCCACCAGCACGCTGCTGCTGGTGCTCACCGCCGCAGCGGCGGTCGCCTGGCTGCGCGGCGCCGACCCGACCCGGACCCGCGAGGTGTTCTGGTTCGCCACCATCCCACTCTGGTTCCTGGTCGCCTACCTGGTGGTGGTCACGCTCACCCCACCGATGTACGCGCTGCACCGCCGCTTCGGCCTGACGGTCCCACTGGTGCTGGTCGCCCTGGTCGGCCTCGGCGACCTCGGCCGGCTGACCGGTCCGGAAGGACTGAGCTACGGCAACTACCTCTTCGGCTGGCTGGCCGTCCACCAGCTCGGCTTCGCCTGGCACGACACCCACGCCGCACCGCCGCCCGACGGCCGGACCGCGCCACCGCCCGCCGCCGGGCCGACCGCCCCACCAGCCGCGACGGCCGACGCCGCGCCGAAACCCGAACGCCCGACGGTACGCCGACGACGGCTGCCCACCTCCCGCCGAGCCGGCCTGGCCTTCCTGACCGTCGGGCTGGGTACGGTGCTGCTGCTCACCGTGCTCGGTCCGTGGCCGGTGGCCATGCTCAAGGTGCCCGACGAACGGCTCGACAACGCGGCACCGCCCAGCCTCGCGCTGCTGGCCGTCGCCGCCGGCCAACTGGGCGTGATCCTGCTGCTCCGCGGCCCGGCGGAACGGCTGCTGCGCCGCACCGGCCCCTGGCAGGTGGTGATCGGTGTCAACCTGGTGGTGCTGACCGTCTTCCTCTGGCACCTGACCGCCGCGGTCCTGCTGATCGGATTGCTCGACGCGACCGGAACGTTGCCCACCCCGGCGGTCGACTCGGCCGGTTGGTGGGCGTGGCGGGTGCCGTGGCTGCTGCTGCTCACCGCCGTCCTGGCGGTGCTGGTCGCCGTCTTCGGACCGGTCGAGGCACGCAGTGGCCGACACCGCACCGCTCGTCGGGCAGGTCGGGGCACACCCGCCCAGGCGGCGGCGACCGTCGCCGGCTACGCCGCCGTGGTGGCCGCGCTGCTGGTCAACAGCACGACACCGCAGCACGCCCCGGAGCCGCTCGGCACACCGGTCGGGGTGTTGCTGGCATACGCGGCCGGAGCGGGTGCGCTGCGACTGCTCAGGTCCGGGTTCGGAACCCGACGTTGACACCGCCCGGCCGGGGGCGAGGAAGGCATCGGCGACGTGTCCCCGGCAGCCTCGCCCCGCGTACCCCGTCGGGGGTCCGGTGTCCCGGGCGGGGGCGCGGCGGCAGGTGCAGCGCGGCGGCGACCACCGCGAAGGCCGCCCAACCGGCACCCAGCGCCACGAGCGGGGAGACGTCCTGGAGGTAGTGATACGCGGTGAGGAACCCGACGAGCGCGAGGCTGTTGCGGGCGAAGTGTCGACTGAACTCGACCAACTGACGGCGGGCCTCGACCGCGACAAGCACACCCGAGTAGGGGAAGGTCACCACCATGCCGCGCAGCACGGCACCGAGGAGCGTGGTGAGGACCGCCCCGACGAAGATCACCACTAGCTTGAGCAGCGCCGGCAGCCCGTGGCGTCGGGCATCGGCGGTGGCCGGTGCGTCAGCGGCGGCCGGTGCGTCAGCGGCGGCCGGTGCGTCAGCGGCGGCCGGTGCGTCAGCGGCGGCCGGTGCGTCAGCGGCGGCCGGTGCGTCAGCGGCGGCCGGTGCGTCAGCGGGGGCGGCGGCCGGTGCGTCAGCGGGGGCGGCGGCCGGTGCGTCAGCGGGGGCGGCGGCCGGTGCGTCAGCGGGGGCGGTCCGCGCGCGGGCGCGACGGTGGAGCAGCAGCATCGTCGCCGCCCAGAGCACGAGCGTGCCGGCGAGGGCGGCCTCGAACGGGATGCCGACGGCCAGCAGGCCGGCGCTGAGCGCGACGTAGACGACGATCCCCGCGCCGTCGGCGAGCAGGATCGGCCAGCGCAGCCCCCGGTGGGTGACCGCGACGGTGACGAAGAAGAGGTTGAGCCCGAGCACACCGAGCAGTTGCGCGCCCTCCACCCGGTGGCCGCTGCTGACCAGGGCGAGCGTCATCGGCAACGGCAGGCTGTAGACCAGCGCTCGGAGCCGGACGGAGCGGATCAGGCTGACCGCCCAGACCACTGCCGTCAGCAGCAGGACCCCACTCCACGTCATCGCGTCCGCCCTCGCCCCGGGTGCCGTCAGTCCTGGAAGGTCGCGGCGCTCGCGCAGAGGTCGAACACGCGGGTGAGCCGGGCGACGTCCGCCCGGTTGACGGAGAACTGGTTCTCGCCGATCTCACCGTGGGCGGTCATCCGGGCCTCCCAACAGCTCGACAGGTCCCACAGCGTCAGGTTGACGTGCAGGTGGGGGCTGACCACACCGAGGGGCAGGAGACCCACCCGGGCTCCGGCCGCGCGCTGCTTCTCCACCAGAGCGGACAGCTCGTCGGTCAGGTTCGCGTAGACGAAGACCCGGGTGACCTGGACACCGCGTCGCAGGGCCTCCACGTTGGCCTCCCAGTAGCGCTGCCCGATCTCACTGCGCCACCAGCTCAACTCACCACTCACCCGGGGCATCACGTTGGTCAGGCCGTCCAACCGGTGCTGGCAGGTGCGGGTGGCACCGGCCAGGTCCTCGTCCTCGTCGCCCCGCCGGATGATCCGGCCGTACGCGAGTTGTTCGGCCTCCGCCCGGAACTGCTCGTAGCGCCGCTGCGCCTCCACCGCCACCCGGGTCCCCGCGTGCTGCTCGGTCGCGTCCCGGATGGCCCCGGCCAACTCCGTCGTGGTGTGCGCGAGCCAGGGCGGACCGTCCAGCAGGGTACGCAGGTGAAACCGGCGCTCCGCGCGGGCCAGCGAGTCCACCAACAGCGAGATGGTGATACCCATCAGGCCGGCCAGCAGCGACTCCACGCCGGAGGCGGCGTTGCTGAGGTCGAGCGCGATGCTGAGGGTGATCGACAGTGTGATGCCGACCAGGGCCACCGGGTCGGTGTGCGCCACCAGGCGGAGGAACCCGCCGGAGGTGCCGCCTCGTCGGCGTGGACGGGCCACGTCACGGGTCATCGAAGTCCCCCAATCAGCCGCTGCGACCAGCGTAAACACCGGCTACAACCGCCCCTGACACCGCGACGGGGGACCGTGTGCGGCGGATCAGGTGAGCGCGTGGTGCAGCGCCCGCATCGACCGGATGGCCGACCGGACCTCCTGCAGAATCGCGAAGGTCTCCGCCGGTTGAACCCACCGGTCCGTGAAATTGGCGAAGCCGACCGTCTCCACGCCGCAGCCGTACCCGAGGCCCAGGATCCGGACCGCGTCACAGTGCTGAAACGGAACGAAGATGTCGGTGGTGACCAGCAGCAACCGCGCGCCGGCTGGTGCCTGCCCGGTCAACTCCGCCCAGCCGATCAGTGTGTCCGCGGTATTGGCCCGCTCACCGGGTCGGCTCGACGGTGCGGCGAGGACGTGCAGCGGAGGCTGTGTCCCCGGGTAGGACCTGATCCACCACGGCTCGCCGGTCGTGGTCCTGCCGATCCGCTGATCGGCGCGCGGCGGCGAGTCGAAGACGTGCCGCAACGCCTCGTCGACCGCATCGCCCTCGGTCACACACTCGCCCAGCCCGAGTTGACGGGCCAGGTCGTTCTGGTCGTGCAGGAGGCGTAGGCTGCCGAGCCCGGTGACCGAGCCGGCACCGACACCGCTGCGCAGGATCGTGGCTGCCAGATGGGCGCGGGCCATCATCGTGCGTACGCCACCGCCGAGCACCAGCACATGGTCGTACCGCCGCCCCGACGGCGTGGACCGGTCGGCCAGCCCCAGCGCCCCGGCCGCCGACCGGATCCGGGCGTCGGCCGCCGGGTCGAAGCGCTCCCCCACCGCCTCGTGGCGTTCGAGGTTTCCCGCGCGGTAGTCCCAACGCTCAGCCGAGATCTTCTCCAGCGCCGCCAGCCGATCGCCGAGCGGGGCGTCCGGCAGCGGCCCGTAGCGGAACTCCCGCAGCAGGGCGGTCATCGCCGGCGAGTCGACCCAGGAGGCGATGGCCCGAGCCAGTTCGGCGCGGTTGTCACCGCCCGCGACGGTGGTCGGCAGTGGCACCGGGGGAAGCGCAACGGCCGTCACGCGGTCAGGCTCCCGGCGAGCGCGTGGTGCAACCGCCGCATCGACAGGATCCCGGACCGGATCTCCTGCAGGTACCGGTCGGGGCCGGTGGCCCCGGACGCCATCGGAACGCTGGCCCGCGCCGGGTCGAACCCGACGGTGTCGATACCACAGCCGTATCGCATCGCCAGTATCCGGATCGCGTCGTTGTGCTGAAACGGCACGTAGATCGAGGAGGTGACGACGAGGATGCGGTCGGTCGGCTGAAGGCTGGACCGCCGGGCCCAGAAGTCGTACGTGTCCGGTGTGTTGGCCCGCCGCTGCGCAGGCTCGCTCGACGGCGCCGCCAGCACATGCACCTCCGGGCAACCGGCGGCACGGTACGTGCGCACCTGCCAGGACTCGTGCGTCACGGCGCCGCCGGACGACTCGGTGAGCGCAGGCTCCGCGAGCCCGAACCCCAGCCGTACGCCGACGTCCATCGCGTCCACCTCGTAGCGGCTGTCGGCAAGGCCGGGTAACGACGTCTCCGCCTCGGTCAACTGGCGAAAACTGCCGAGCGCCGACACCGCACCGACCGCGACCGCGGCGTCCCGAACAAGGCGGGCGGCGTACTCGGTTCGTTGTAGACAGGCCCGCCCGAGGCCACCCAGGATCAGCAGGTGGTCGTACGTCGATCGCGGTGGCCGATCGGCGTCGACCAGACGTAGCGCCGTCGCGGCCGCCTGGATGAGTTCGGCCTGAGCGGGAGTGAAGCTGGGTGCCTTCACCTGGTCACGCTCGACGTTGCCGTGCTTGCGGAAGTCCCAGTGCTCGTCGGAGAAGGCGTCCAGCCACGTCAGCAGATCACCGACCGTCGCCGACGGGAGAGTGCCACCGTACTCGCCGACGAGAGCACGCATCGGTGCCGAGGAGATCCAGCCGTGAATCTCGGCGGCTACCGCCTCCGGGCGGAAGTTCGGCTCACAGGTCGGCAGGGCAACAGCGGGAAAGCTGGCCATGCGTCTCCTTCACAGGGATCACGACGCGGGCGGAAGTGGTGACGACGTCCCGTATACGCATGCTAGACGAGAGTGACGTCGGTCGGTCAAGGTCGACGCGGGCCATCGGCGATCGTCCGACCTGGACCGACACCGAGAAGCGTCGGTACGGGGCTTCGAAGATCACGTCAGAATGAGCAGTTGACGAGATCACACTCGGGGCCCAGACGAATGCCGAAGCACGCTTCGACACCTTCCCGGATGTGGGCCGCGAATTTCATGACTTCCGACGTTGTGGCGCCACCCCGATTGGTGACAGCAAGCGCGTGGCGGCTGGACAGAGCCACCGTCCCGTTACCCCAGTCATGACCGAAGCCTCGGGGAAACCCGGCTCGCTCGATCAACCAAGCGGCCGGCAATTTCGTGCCCTTGGCGTCGGGGTAGCGCGGGCAGTCCCGGACGCTGTCCGGCACCTCGGCGAGAACGGGGTTGATGAAGAACGAACCGACGCTCCAGGTATCGTGATCCTCCGGGTCAAGGATCATGCCCCTGCCGCGACGCAGGGCCAGAACGGCCTCCCGCACGTCAGCCGGCGCTGCCGTGCCTCCGACCTCGATCCCCAACCTCGCAGCGAGTTCGGCGTACCCGATCGGCTTTGACTGGTCACTCCGGCGCAGGCGGTACGTCACGTCCACCACGACCCACCGGTCGCTGTGCTTGAAGACGGACTGCCGGTGGCTGCCGAACCCACAGCGGTCCGGAGTCCACCGTTCCAGGGCACCGGTCTGCCGGTCGTACACGGACAGCCACGCCAGCACGTCCGAGGTCACCGTGCCGAACGCGCCGACGTTCTGCACCGGTGTGCCTCCCACCAGGCCGGGGATGCCGGAGAGCGCCTCCAAGCCGGCAAGCCCTTCGGCGACCGTCGTCCGCACCAGGTGGTCCCATTCGACGCCGGCGGCGGCGGTGACCACCTCGCCGTCGATGTCGAACTCCGAGGACGCCGTCTTGATCACCGTGCCGTCCCAACCGACGTCACCCACGATCAGATTCGATCCGCCACCCATCACCAGCAGCGGGTCTCCTGCGGCGGTGGTCTCGTGCAGAAGGTCGACAACCTCCGGGATCGTCTCCGGGGTGTGCAGGCGACCTATCGGGCCGCCGACCCGCATCGTGGTCAGGTCAGCAAAGGTGGTTGTCACAGCGCCAGCCTACTGATCGCCCAATGCCGGCCGTCAATGATCACGGTGGTCAGGCGACGACGCTCAGGCCCCGGGTCGCGGTCGAAGCCGTCGTACCGCCAACTGAACCGCGCGTTCGCAGATGGATCGCCGATCGTCGGCCGAAGTCCGCCGCAGCCGTAGGCCCGCCAGGATGGTCACCGGCCAGGTCCCGATGTCGGCCGGTTGCCGCCCGTTGACCTCAAGGAAAAGCTCCACGTCATGCTCGTTCGACGTGCGTTCGAGGTGTTCCTGCACGGCGGCGAGGAGGGCGTCGGCGAGGGCGAGTGCCGCCACCCGCCCGTCGCTGACGTCGACGCTGTCCCCCGCTGCCGACAAGATCCGATCCTGCAACGTCTTGGCGTCCATCGCTGCCATTCGGTACAGGTCATCGGGGGACATCGGCCTGTCCGTTTCCTCGATCACAGCTGGCACATCCCGTCGGACCGGGCCCCCGGAGCGCAATGCCACGACGGCCGGTCATGAATGATCGTGAGGCAAACGGTACGGGTGCGGGTTGGCGCATGTGGTGATGTCGTCCCGTCAGGTCAGAACGGCAGTATTGAACCGGCACGTGCCCTTCAGTGCAACAGCATGGTCGGGATTCCGTCAACGATCCGGCCGAGGTCCGCTAGCGATTCATCCTTCCCGTTCGAAGGACGGCGAGTGTCGCGTCGTCGTGTCGCTTCACCCGACCTCGCCCCGGCCGGGTCAGCAGTCCTGGGCGGTTCGATTCATATTCTCGGACCGTGTCGATGACAGCTCGCGGCCCGGAGCGCTCGGCCAACTGGAACACGTCGGTCCAGCTGAGCCCGAAGAACTCGGTGAGCCGCGAGACCCCGTCAGTACAGACCAACATCCGACGCAGCCCGTCCAGGGCGACGCTGCCCGTCACCGCCTCGGTGGCGGCGGCCGGGTCGGTCGACGCCACCCAGAAGCCTCCCGGCCGGTTGCGAAGCCGCGCCACGGTGTGCCGGTCGTAGGCGGGCAGGCCGTCGGTACGGTCGTCGTGGACGACGGTGATGCCGGTCCGGTCCTCGAACACCACCGACGAATCGCACAACACCAGGTAGTCCACCTGACCGCTCCGCTCCCGCAGGATCGCCACGGTAGACGAGGGGCTGTTCGGGTTCGACAGGTCACACCGGCCCTGGTGACGGCCGCGCAGTCGGCCGATCGCCTCCGCCAGGGAGTCGTCGAGTGGTGCCGTCGGCGCCCGCGTCAACGCCTCCACGAGACAGGCGCCCAGTTCCCGGACCAGCCAGATCGGATCATGGACGCAACCGGTGTCCAGATCAGGGAGCTGGGTGACACCGTCCAGGACGACGGCGAAGGTGGCCGACACGACCACGTGATCCTCGTTGGGTCGGCCCGGACCAGGCTCACTGGCGAAGACGAAGTCCATGGATCCTCAAACCGGTTCTCAGGAGACTTTCCGAGGACAGCGAACGGTTGTCGCGGGCGGATCATTGTTTTCGCGGGCGGATCAGCAGCAGGGCCGACGCCGTCACCACGGTGGCACCGGCAGCAGCCAGCAGAGCCGACCACGTCGAAGGAGCCGGCTCGTCCCGCGCCTGCCACCAGCCGATACTGGCCATCAGCCAACCGAGGGCGGCCCCGAAGACGGAGCCACCTGCCACGAGCCAGCGGCGCCGAGGCACCGACGTACCCGGGCGCGGCCAGTGTAGAACCGCGGCGGGAAGCAGCAGTGCCAGGATTCCCAAAACGCAGATCAACGGCGCCACCAGCGGCCCGGCCAGGGGTACCTGGTACTGGAGGCTCTGGATCGCGGCCAGCCCCATCAGCAGGCTGCCCAGAATCGACGCCTGGATGAGCGTCAACACCTCCTGCCGGCGACGGTGTCGCTCGTCCACCACGGCTGCCGCGAGACGGTTGAGCTGGTCGGCCTTGCGCCATGTGGCATCGACGTAGGTCAGCTCGATGCGCAGTTGGTCCGCCAGCCACGCCGCACGCGTCCGGTCCTGTTCCACAGCCGCGTTCGGGCGGCGACCTACCGCGTGGCCGAGGGCCGCCTCCATGTTGTCGCGGATGCCGCGTACCGTCTCCGCCATCTTGCTGACATCGGCCGTGGCCGCGATCAATCCGCTTCCCTCGGCCTGGACGGTGGCCAACTCCAGCGCGGCGGCACGCAGTTGCCGGTCGGACGGGTCGGTCACCCGCAGCAGCTCCGCGAGGGTCTCGCACGCGCGGTCAGTCCTTCTGATCGCGGCACGTAAACCTGGAACAGCCGCCTCCAGAACCTTCTCCTGGTGCCGGAGTTCGGCACCGCAGAGCACGTATCGGGTCAGCGGCGGCAGGGCCCGGCCGTCGCTCAGCCACGTCAGCCGGTCCAGCTCGGCTTCGTCGGCGAGGTCGGCCAGGACGAGGTAACGGCTGTGCGCGTACCCTTCGTCGGCCGGTAGGACCCACATCAGCAGGCTGTCGGCGATGCGGCTCCAGGTCGCCGCCCAGCCCGGCCCCGGATGTGGGCCGGGCAGGAGCAGCTCCAACCGCCGCGCCCACCGGGCCTCCCCTACCCGCCGTCCGAACCAGTTGACGCGGCGGTGATCGAGAAGCCCGAGATAGACCATGGTCGTGCTGAGTTCCGCGCCGGAGACCGGTGGGACTGCCGACGCCCACCGATCGCGCAACTCCTGCCAGCCGACGCCGTCGTCATTCGGTGCGAGCAGCACGCTCACGCCGACGACGTCACGGCACCGGAATGCCAGGGCCTCGTAGAACGCCTCCGGAACCACCCGCTGCCGCGCGGCCAGCACGCGCAGTTCCGGGGTCGCGGGACCGTAGTCGTCGGGTAGGTCGGCCGGGTACGGCGCGATCGGTTCGGTCAGGTCGAGCCGCACCAGGCCACGCCAGAGACCTGTCACCGCGTCGGCTGTCAGGGCGGGAGTCGACTCCTCCGCAGAGCCGCTGGCCGCATTGACCGCGAACAACGTGTGGACGATGAGGGCTGGTCTACGCGGAGTCATCGGCGCGTCGCTCCTGACGAGGTACGTGACCGACCTTGTGCAACAACTGGACGGCGTGTTCCCGGATCAACTGCGGGGCAGGCTTCTCCGTTTTCTCGGACAGCGAATCTCGCAAGCCCCTCCTCGTGCGTTGATATCTCTCCAGCAACCTGTACAGCTCATTCCTGCCCTGCGTCCAATCCTCGTCGGCGAAGCCGCGCGACTGATCCAGGAGCGCGAGAGCACGCTCGACCCGCCGCCAGTCGGATTCTTCGAACTCGCTGTCGATGATCTTCGTCATCAGGTACGTCAGATCTTCGCGATCCACCTCGTCCATGGTCAATTACTTCAGCAGAAGCCCGGCCCCAGTCAAGGGATCGACGTATCGGAATCCTGACTGCCGATCACCCCGGCCGCACGATTGACGGTGGATCGACGTGACCGAATAATCGGCCGATGGCCACTGACGGTGGGCTCTCTTCCGCGGTCCGGCGGGTACTTGCCCGCGATGACGTGATGATGCTCGCTCGGGACGCCGAGGTGGCCGTCGACATCATGCGCGAGGGAATGCCGGAAGAACACGTGTTTCGGCAGGAGAGCGAACTGTTCTCCGAGGCTCTGAAGACGTACTGCGACACCGCCCGGAACGCGACCGACGACCGATTCTCGTCGGCGACCTTTCTGGACTCGCTGGACAGCGCCGGGACGATCGTTCGGCTCTGTGCCCTGCTCAGAGTTCCCCTGCGGACCCCCAAAGGTGTCGACGTCGCCACTCTGCACGAGCAGGCGCTCGCCCGGCTGGAGGCCGATTCCGAGACGCTGGCCGGCGTCGATCTCGACAAGGACCTGTACCGAGGACGGACGATCCGGTACCGGGCGGCCCGTGATCGCCGGATCCGGGGCGACCGCCACGGCGCGATGACCCTCGCCGACCGGCCCGACAGCGAATTCGTCGGAAGCGGCGCCGACATCTTCCGCGCTTATTTTCATTACGAGTTGGCGGCCGGACACCTCCTCGAGAACGAGGGCGCGCAGGTCCGGCGACTACTGCGCGAGTCGGAGTCGCGGGGGTACTGGAAGGCAGTCCAGGACAGCCAGTTCGTCAGCCGTCACCGTATCGACTACGCCTACGCCCTTGGCGCCTGGGCGGAGGGCGACCGCGATGACGCGACCAAGCGGCTCGCCCGCGCTCATCGCCATCTCCGCAGGACCGGCGGGCGGGCACCCCAGTACGACATCGAAGACCTGCTGCTGTCGATGACACGTGCGGAGTTGCTCATCGACGAGGATCAGCTGCCGCTCGCAGCCGTCAATCAGGCGATCGACCATCTGGACGACGCGCTGCACACCATCGAGGGGATCCGCGACCGGTGGCGGGTGATTTCCCGCTCCGGCAGCCCGCTGGCTGCGGCGATCCGCCGCGTCTACGGCGACATCGCCCGTGCCGCCGCCATGCTGCCGGGCCGTCAGGCAGCCGAGCTCGGGCTACGGGTGAGTCTCTCGGCCAAGCAGTCGGGCTTCGCCTCTCGGGTGCGGGCCGACCGGTTCGACGTCGAGACCAACTGGCGCACCTGGCGAACCGGTCGGCGACTGCGCACGCTGCTGGACCAGGTGGTCGAGGCCGAATCCGGACAGCAACTCGGCGCGGCCGACGCGGAGAACGAGAAACTTCTCCAGGAACTACGGCAACGCATCGAGCATGCGGTCTCACCGCTGCTCGCGGACGCCGTCGTGCCCGTGCCGGTGAACGTCGCGCGGTTGATCGATGCGGTGGGCGACCGTTACGCGCTCGACTACGTCGGCCTCCCGGACACCGTCACCGCCGAAACCTCGTGGTTCCGGACGCTCATCGAGCCGACCGGCGTCATCTCCTTCGGCCGGCTCCAGGTGGGCGACGTCCTCTCGGCGTTCATCACCGCGATCAGTGCGCCGACGGTCAGTCTGGCCGACGCCCTGGCCGGTGGCGTCGACTGGCAGGCGCTCGGCGAGCAACTCCTACCACCGCAGCTGCGTGACGTCCTGCAACTGACCGAAGAGCCTGTCCCGTTGGTGATCTCGGCGCACTCCGCGCTCAGCCTGATGCCGTGGGCGGCACTTCGGGTCGACCCACACACGCACCTGGTGGAGCGAGCGATCCTCACCCAGACGCCGGTGCTCACCTTCCTCTCCGGTCCGACCGCTGCGACCGCTGCCGGGCCCGCCCTGATCCAGTTGGTCGGGGATCGTGCCGGGGGCAGCCGCGAGCTCGGCATCGAAAGAGAGGGTGCCGCCTGGGGTCTGGCCCCACCCGAGCGTGGGAGCCTTCCGCTCAGCGAGTGCGAGCTCGAGCCGGGCGCACCGCCGGTCGAGGTGCCCGGCACGCTCGCCTCCGCACTGTCCGAGCGGAGCGGCCGCTGGCGCTACGTCCACATCGCCTCCCACGGTGAGGGCGTGGGCCTCGGCCAGACCCTGCTGCTGCCGGACGCACCCATCAGCGCCGGCCGGGCGCTGATGCTGCGCTGGCCGCAGTCCCTGCTCATCGCGTCGTGTCAGGTCGGTCGGCTGGTGAATGTCGAACACGCCGAACCACTGAACTTCGTGATGGCGACGCTCGCCGGCGGAGCGGAACAGGTCGTGGCGTGTATCGACGACGTCGCGGACTACTCAGCCAGCAAGACGGCCGCCGCGATGGTTCGCGAGAGCCGTACGAACGGCACCCGGCTCGACGTCGCCCTCCGCGAGGTCCAACTGGAGTGGGTGAGGCGCCGCTGGCCGGACCTCGCCTGGATCCTGTTCGCCGCCTACGCGCGTTGACCCGACGTCGGCTCGGAGCCAGGGCTGAGCGTCGTCAGTAGTCCCGCAAGGCGCGCTCCACCCGTTCGCGGCGGCCCTCCTCCTGGGCATAGCGATCGAGGACGAACCACCGCTGCCGCCATTCCCGGTAGCCCTCCGACACGCCGCGCTCGGCACGGCTGGCCCGGACGCCCCGCAGGAACGCGGGCATCGTCACGCTGCCGATCGCGTTGGCATTGCCGCGGATCTTTCCCGCGCCGTCCTCTTCGGCGAGCCAGGCCGAGATCTCCTCGGCCGCTTCGGCGTCGAGCGGGTCGCACCGCAGGAAATCCGCGAAGTCGAGAGAGGTGGGCAGGTCGATACCGGGGAGTACCAGCGCGGCGTTGAGCCGAAGCTGGGCGACTGACCGTCGATGGTCGGCGATCAGCGGCACCGCCTGGTCGTTGTCGTCCAGGACGGGCCTCTCGATAGCCTGGTACGCCTTGACGAAGCGCCGGATGGTCGCCTCGCGCATCTCCTTCCAACTCTCGTAGTCGGAACCCGGCTCCAGGGCGAGTTCTTCCATCTCGTACGTCAGCGGCAGCAGGTGCAGGGCCGCCCGAGCGGTCATGATGCCGGGGTTGCGGAAGGCTGTGCGCAGTGCCAGTCGATCCCGACCCACCCGCTTGACCAGCCCGTAGGCGCGCTCGATCTCGGCGGCCTTGTCGAGCGACTGCTCGCCGATGACGACACCGACGGACAGCTGCTGGTACAGGATCTCGACCCAGTGCTCCTCGTCGTCCGCGGTCCACTGGCGCTTCTGCGGGTCCTTCTCCAGTTCGTCCAGCCAACGACCGATGAAACGCTCCGCCGTGCGGCAGGCGGTGCCCGTCTCGGCCAGCACCAACTGGAGGAAGATCTCCTCAAGGCCCAGCAACTCCCGTTCGCGCCCGGGTGCACGACCATGACTCTCGACATAGTGGTCGCGCCGCTCGCGCGCCTCCCGGTGCCGCAGGAACGCGACGTTGTAACCCTGTGGCGTGTCCCGCTTGGACGCGACCAGCGCGTCGGCTCGGATCGCCCCCAGTGCCCGGGGTGCGAAATGCGGCCAGGGCAGGATACGAGCCACTTCGGCCAATCGCTCGATGAGGTGGGCAGCCCGTTGGTTGACCTCGACACCCGCTTTGGTACGCCGCGCCCAGCGGACAATCTGCCAACTCGCCTCGTAGATCATCCATCCGATCAACCACAGACGTTCACGCAGCTCATCAGGCGGTTCGACGGAGTCTTCAATCGACTCGGACGATCGGTGTTTGGCATACCACTCGCGGTACTCCGCCACCTCGCGCTCGATCTCCTCGATCAGCGTCTCTTCGGCGGCGCGACGGTCCACCTCGGGATCCTCCACGCCATCGGATTCGGCGCGCAGGGCATGGCAGATCGATTCCGATTCTTCGACGGTCCACATGAGTGAAAGGACTCCCCTTCGCAGCGATTGATCAATGATGATCTGCGATGCGTTTCGGGGTCAGGTTAGATAGGCGCCGGTGTGGTCACCATCAACCTTTCAGGTCGATGGACACGACTGAGGAGGCCGACGCTTATCGCTTCTTGGAAGTCTCGGGCCAATCCCGCCGCGACCCCGATTCGAGCTGTCGGATATCGGTATACGCTCAGCTACCCATAACCGATTGCTCAGGAACGCCACGGCTGATAGGGATCGGGCTGTACCGGACCTACGGGGCAGCGCCGCCCCGTGTCCGGGGCTGACCCGCCCGCCTCAAGCAGCGCCGATCAGCGGACCGCGGTCTCCTCGATCGCCTCGAGGAACGCCTCCGAGCGGTGCTCGAAGTTGCGGTATCGACCGTAGCTGGGCGCGGCGGGTGACAGCAGCACCACACCGTCGGCCGGCGTGAGCTTGCGCGCCTGGCGTACCGCCGCCGTGAGGTCCTCGACGATCTCGCAGCGCACCCCGGGCAGGCCGGCGAGCGTCTGGATGATGCGTGGGCCGCTGTCCGGGATGCCGATGACGGTGAGATCCCGCTCGGCCAGGTGGTCGCGGAGCGGGCCGTAGTCCACCCCTCGGTCGTTGCCGCCCAGGATCACCGTCAAGGGCCGACCGTCGTACGCGTCGATGGCGTGCATCGCCGCGTACGGGCTGGTGGCGAGGGTGTCGTCGACGAAGGTGAGGCCGGACGGGTCGGGTATCTCGGTGAGCCGGTGTGCCAGACCCTGGAATTCGGCGATCGCCACGGCAAGGGTGTCCTTGCGTGCGACGACGTCGACGTCGAGCGCCTCGAGCACGGCCAGTGCCACGCACAGGTTGCTCTCGTTGTGCCGGCCGACCAACGGCAGCACCGCGCGCGGGAAGAGCGGCTGGCCGCCCAGGTGGAACCAGGGCGTCCCGTCCGGGCCGACGTCGACGTGGGTGGTGTCGGGTAGACCGGCCCGGACGACCGGACGGTCACCCAACTCCGCCGCCAGCCGCGGGTCCGCGCCGTTGACCACCACGGTCGCCGGGTCGTGTGCGATCAGGTTGAGCTTGTCCCGGTAGTACTCCCGCTCACCGCCGTGCGCGTCCAGGTGTTCGGGGAACAGGGCGGTCACCACGGCGACGTGCGGGGACTCGGTGAGGTCGCTGCACTGGTAACTCGACAGTTCCAGCACGTAGAGGTCCGCCTCCGGCAGCTCCAGCGTCGGTACGCCGATGTTGCCGCCGAACAGGTTCGGCCGCTCCACCGCGTTGAGCAGGTGGCTGGTCAGGCTCGACGTGGTGCTCTTGCCCTTGCTGCCGGTGACGCCGACGGTGCGGGCCGCGTGATCCGCCATCCACAGGGCGGTGCCCTGCGTGACGGGAATGCCACGTCGGCGCAGTTCGGCCATCCAGGGGTGGGTCTGCGGCACACCGGGCGAACGGATCACCACGTCTGCCGCGACCAGCCGGGCGAGCCCTTCCTCGCCGGTCACCAGTGGCGCGGCCTGGGCGACCGCCCCCTCCCACGGCAGCGACAGGAAGTTCGTCCGGTCGTCGACGGCCACCAGGCTCGCCGGGCCGTGCGCGGCGACGGCGGTGACGGCAGCCACGCCCTCACGACCCGTACCCCAGACGGCCACGGAGCGTCCGCGCAGGTCAGCCAGGTGCACCTGTGATCTCCTTGCTCGTGAGCGGTTGAGCTCGGACTAGTATGACCTGTGCCTAACGGACAACTGCGGCGGATGGACGCCTTCACCTTCCCGTCCTACTCGATCGACTTCGCCACTGGCGAGGTGTTGTTCGACTACGCCCTGACCGGCCCAGCCGGTGAGCAGCGATTCACCGAGGTGATCACCCTTCCGCTGCCGGCGGAGCCGCCCTCGGACGACACGGTGGCGACTCTCAACCGGGTGTTGGAGGTGCTGCACCTCGTCGCCGGCGTCAGCTACTACAAGGCGGCCGCGCCGCCCCGGCTGGTGCTGCCGACGCCGCTGGGTGCGGCCGTCGTCGACTACGTCACGGCCGTCTACACCAAGGGCCTCGCGGAGTACGCGTACCGCAACCAGCTGCCGCACGTGCTCCAGCTGCGCCCGGAGGTGCCGGCCGGCTCGCCGGACTCCCCCCGGGTGTACGACGACTCCGACCGTCGCCCGCTCTCGGCGGTCGGTGGTGGCAAGGACTCGATCGTCAGCCTGGAGGCGCTTCGTCGCGCCGAGCTGGACCCGGTGCCGTTCTCGGTCAACCCGAACCACGTGATCGTGGCGGTCAACGAGGCGTCCGGGCTGACCCCGCTGACGGCCCGGCGGCGGATCGACCCGGTGTTGTTCGACCTGAACAAGGCCGGCGCCCTGAACGGGCACATCCCGGTCACGGCGATCAACTCGCTGATCGCGGTGGCCACCGCCGTGCTGCACGGGCTGGGCCCGGTGGTGATGTCCAACGAGCGTTCGGCGTCCGACCCGAACCTGGTCTGGGACGGCCACGAGATCAACCACCAGTGGTCCAAGGGTGTCGAGGCGGAGGGGTTGCTGCGCGCGGCGTTGGCCGAGCACGCCGGCCTGACCGACCCGTACTTCTCGCTGCTGCGGTCGCTGTCGGAGCTGCACATCGCCCGGCTGTTCGCCGAGATCACCCGGTACGACGACGTGGTGACCAGTTGCAACGCCGCGTTCAAGCTGCACGACCCGAGCGAGCGCTGGTGCCGCGACTGCCCGAAGTGCCGGTTCGTCTTCCTGGCCATGGCGCCGTTCATGTCCCGGGAGCGGGTCACGCACATCTTCGGCGGTGACCTGCTCGCCGACCCGGAGCAGATCCCCGGTTACCGGGAGCTGCTGGGTGTGGACGGGCACAAGCCGTTCGAGTGCGTGGGTGAGGTCGAGGAGTCGGTGGTGGCGCTCGGCCTGCTCGCCGAGCAGGACCAGTGGCGCGACGCCCCGGTGATCCGAGCCCTGGTCGACGCGGTCCCCGCGACAGCCTGGTCCGCGGTGGCGTCAACGGACGTCTTCACCCCCGGCGGCCCGAACCACATCCCCCCAACCTACGCAAAAACCCTGAACCTCTAACCCCACCCCCACACCCCAACCCCCGGCCCCACCCGGGCCCCACCTCGGTGATCAAGAGGTTTGCGTCACGAACGGCGCGATTCCTGACGCAAACCTCTTGATCAACACGAGAGGGCGCCGGGACGGAGGCGCGCGCGGGGTCGGATGTTAGGGGGTTCGGACTGCTTCCAGGGCCAGGAGGGCCACGTGTAGGGAGAGGCTGGCCTCTACCGAATCCAGGTCCACGTCGAGAATGCGGGCGATGCGGGCCAGGCGTTCGTAGAACGCGGGCCGGGACAGGTGGGCGGCGGCGGCGCCCGCGGTCTTGTTGCGACCCTGTTCGAGGTACGCGCGCAGCGTGTCCAGCAACTGCTCCCGGGGGTGCCGGGCGTCGTACTCCAGCAGTGCGCCGAGTTCGCGTTCCACGAAGGTCTGCAGTCGGGGCTCGTCGCGCAGCAGGTGCAGCAGCCCGGCCAGCCCGACGTGCGGCAGCCGGAAGATCGGCAGGTCCCGCCGGTCCCGGCGAGCCGCCTCGGCGATCTGCCGTGCCTCGACCAGCGAGCGTCGGGCCTCCCGGGGAGTCGCCACCCCGGATCCGGCGGCCACGATCACCGCGCCCGCCCCGACACCCCGGGACGCCTCGACTCCCGGTGTCGCCCGGGTCGCGCCGGAGTCGAGGCGTACCCGGCGAAGTGCGGTCGCGAACGCGGACAGCGCGCGGTCCTCGGCGGCCGGGTCGGTCAGGGCCAGCAGCGCGCCCACCGAGTTGTCGTCGACGGCGCTGGTCAGCGCGGTCAGCTTCGCCTCCCGAAGCGCCTGACCGACCGCCTCGGACAGGTCCCGCAGCCGGGCCTGACCGGCCTCCGGGCCGTTCTCCCCGACCGGGTCCTCGGACCGGTGCCGGACCATCACGCCGACCAGGTGTCGGCGGTCGAGCACCACCCCGAGCGCCTTGGCGCGCAGTGCGACCTCGTCCACCGGCCGGGAGTGGTCGAGCAGCGCGGTGAGCAGGGTGCGGTGGATCTGCCGTTCCAGCCCCTCGGCGTCGCGACGGATCAGCCGGCCCAGCGCGAGGGTGGACGCGGCCCGTTCGATGAGGATGGTGAGCCGCGTCGGTGGATCGTCGCTGGGTTCGTCGCCGCTGGCCGGCCATCGCAGCAGCAGCCGCCCCCAGTCCTGACCTCGCGCCCCGACGGCGGTGACCAGCCAACCGCTGTCCCTGTCGTACGCGGTGCGCCCGGTCAGCCGGATCCGCCGGGAGTGTTGCTCCCAGCCGTCGAGCAGCAGTTCGGCGTTCTCGCCCGCCGGGTCGTACCCGAGCACCTGCCGGGACAGGTTCTCCAGGACCACCGGGCAGCCGGACAGCTCGGCGGCCTGCCGGATGACCTCGGCGGCGTCGGCACCCTCGACGGACAGGTCGTTGAAGCGCTGGTGGATCTCCTCGGTGGCCCGCAGCTCGGTGAGCTGCGCGTCGACGATCAGCGCGTGCACCGCCTCGGTGATCCGCACGAACGGGGTGGCCCGGCGCAGCTCCACCAGGGGCAGGCCCCGTCGTTCGGCGGCGGCGACCATCACCCGGGGCACCCCGCTGAGGTAGCGGCGGCCCAGCTCGACGACGAGCCCGGAGACGCCGACGTCCGCGAGGTCGCCGATGAACGCGCGCAGGCCCGCGTCGTCGCCGGGGAGACCGATGCCGGTGGTGAGCACCAGCTCGCCGCCGCCGAGCAGGGTGGCGATGTCCGGCACCTCGGCGATGTGTATCCACCGGACCGGCCGGTCCAGCCCCGCGTCTCCGGCGACCACGCGCGGTGCGCCGTGGCGGACGGGGTCCAGGGCGAGGACCTCACGGACGGTAGGAAACACGGCCGCCACGGTACCGTCTGTGACGCCGGATCTCGAACAGCGGCCGGCGGCGCGAGCCGGGGCGGCGGCCTGGGCTGCCCCGGCGTGGCGGCGTGGTGGGACGGGCTCAGTCGACGCCGAACTCCATCGCGGCGCGGTCGAGCGCCGCGTCCTCGGCCGAGGCGACCCCCCGGGAGGCGATGGCTTCCGCGCCGCCCTCCGGCATCGCACCGATCAGCCCGGTCGAGGCGGCCTGGGCGGCGCCGATCACCCGCTGCGGGGCCGCACCGCCGCCGACCATGCCCAGGGAGGCGTACTGCTCCAGCTTCGCCCGCGAGTCGGCGATGTCCAGGTTGCGCATGGTGAGCTGGCCGATCCGGTCGGACGGGCCGAACGCCGAGTCCTCGGTACGCTCCATCGACAGCTTGTCCGGGTGGTAGCTGAACGCCGGGCCGGTGGTGTCCAGGATCGAGTAGTCCTCGCCCCGGCGCAGCCGCAGCGTCACCTCGCCGGTGACGGCGGTGCCGACCCAGCGCTGCAACGACTCGCGCAGCATCAGCGCCTGCGGGTCCAACCAGCGGCCCTCGTACATGAGCCGGCCGAGGCGGCGACCCTCGTTGTGGTAGTTGGCCAGGGTGTCCTCGTTGTGGATGGCGTTGACCAGCCGCTCGTACGCGTAGTGCAGCAGCGCCATGCCGGGCGCCTCGTAGATGCCCCGGCTCTTGGCCTCGATGATCCGGTTCTCGATCTGGTCGGACATGCCCAGGCCGTGCCGGCCGCCGATGGCGTTGGCCTCCAGCACCAGGTCGACGGCGCTGCCGAACTCCTTGCCGTTGATCGTCACCGGGCGGCCCTGGTCGAAGCCGACGGTGACGTCCTCGGTCGGGATCTCCACCGACGGGTCCCAGAAACGGACACCCATGATCGGGTTGACCGTCTCGATGCCGGTGTCGAGGTGCTCCAGGGTCTTCGCCTCGTGCGTGGCGCCCCAGATGTTGGCGTCGGTGGAGTAGGCCTTCTCGGTGCTGTCCCGGTAGGGCAGGCCGCGCTCCTGCAGCCACTCCGACATCTCCTTACGCCCACCCAGCTCGGTGACGAAGGCGGTGTCGAGCCACGGCTTGTAGATCCGCAGCATCGGGTTGGCCAGCAGGCCGTACCGGTAGAACCGCTCGATGTCGTTGCCCTTGAACGTCGAGCCGTCGCCCCAGATCTGGACATCGTCGGAGATCATCGCCCGCACCAGCAGCGTCCCGGTGACGGCCCGGCCCAGCGGGGTCGTGTTGAAGTACGCCCGCCCGCCGGAACGGATGTGGAAGGCGCCGCAGGTCAACGCCGCGAGGCCCTCCTCGACCAGGGCGGCGCGGCAGTCGACCAGGCGGCCCAACTCGGCGCCGTAGCTGAGCGCGCGACCGGGCACCGAGGCGATGTCGGGCTCGTCGTACTGGCCGATGTCGGCGGTGTAGGCGCAGGGGATCGCGCCCTTGTCGCGCATCCACGCGACGGCGACAGAGGTGTCGAGGCCGCCGGAGAAGGCGATGCCGACACGTTCGCCGGTGGGCAGGGAGGTGAGAACCTTGGACACGGGGAAAATTATGCAACAGAACGTATGGCCATGCAAGTCGAAGCGGTTACTCGCTGTCGCCCGGCGGGTCGTCGCGGCCCAGTTCCCAGAACGCCACCGCCGCCGCGGCGGCGACGTTCAACGAGTCCACCCCGCGCCGCATCGGGAGGACCACCCGCACGTCGCTGGCCGCCTGGGCCGCCGCGGTCAGACCGGGCCCCTCGGCTCCGAGCAGCAACGCCGCCCGCTCGCGCTGCGCCGGGGTCAACCGCTGCATGGGTACGGCGTCCGGCGCGGGCGTCATGGCGAGCACCGTGAAGCCGGCCTCCCGCACCAGGTCCAGGCCCGCCGGCCAGTGGTCGAGCTTGGCGTACGGCACCGCGAACACCTCCCCCATGCTGACCCGCACACTGCGCCGGTACAGCGGGTCGGCGCAGGTCGGCGACAGCAGCACCGCGTCGATGCCGAGCGCGGCCGCCCCCCGGAAGATCGCCCCAAGGTTGGTGTGGTTGTTGACGTCCTCCAGGATCACGACCCGGTGCGCGGCGGC
Organism: Micromonospora sp. WMMD1155; assembly: GCF_029581275.1. Classification (NCBI taxonomy): domain Bacteria; kingdom Bacillati; phylum Actinomycetota; class Actinomycetes; order Micromonosporales; family Micromonosporaceae; genus Micromonospora; species Micromonospora sp. WMMD1155. The sequence continues at coordinate 4,844,541 of NZ_CP120742.1, read as the reverse complement.
GAGCACCTCGGCCGCCGTCGGCAGCGACCGGCGGTGGAACGACGCCAACACCCCCCGGTGTACGTGGAAGCCGGTGGCCCGTTGCAGCACGTCGGGCGTCGCGGCGTAGACCGGCGCGTCACCGGTGTCCAGGTCGGCGAGCTGGTCGACCCGCTTGGCGTCGACCAGGTACGACCGGGCCGGGTAGCCCGCGCGCAGCGCGCGGCGCAGCACCAGCTCCCCCTCGGCGATGAACAGTCCGTGCGGCGGTTCCCAGCGGGTGCGCAGCTCGACGTCGGTGAGCGCCCGGTAGTCGGCGATCCGGTCGTCGTCGGGGTCGGTGATCTGGTGGACAGGCACCCGACGATTCTGCCGGACGCCGCGCCCCGCACCCCGGCGCCGGTAACGCGAGGTGTTTTGTCCGGAAGAGAACGGGAAGGACCGGCACAGTAGGGATCCGACGGGAAGGACCAGCCAGGTGAGCACGGACCACACATCACCGTACGAGGCCGGCGCTCTGCCCCGGCACCCGACCGTCGCCGACCACATCGTGTCGCGGCTGTTCAGCTGGGGTGTGCGCCGCTACTTCGGCTACCCCGGCGACGGCATCAACGGCATGACGTCCGCTCTGCAACGCACCGACGGGCGCGCCCAGTTCATCCAGGTACGCCACGAGGAGACCGCCGGGTTCGCCGCCTCCGCGCACGTCAAGTACGGCGGTGGGCCGCTGGGCTGCGCCCTGGTCACCAGTGGCCCCGGTGCCATCCACCTGCTCAACGGGCTGTACGACGCGAAGCTCGACCACCAGCCGGTGATCGCCCTGGTCGGGCACACGGCGACGACCGCCGAGGGCGGCGGCTACTACCAGGAGGTCGACCTGCTCGCCCTCTACAAGGACGTGGCCGCCGCGTTCCTGGCCCAGCTCGACAATCCCGCCCAGGTTCGGCACCTGGTCGACCGGGCGTGCCGCACCGCCCTGGCCCGGCGTACCGTCACCGCCCTGATCCTCCCCCTCGACATCCAGGACGAGCCGGCCGTGGTGGACCCGCCGCACGCGCACGGCTACTACCAGACCAGCAACGCGCCGAGCAGCACACCGACGGTGCCGCCGGAGGCGGACGTACGCCGGGCGGCCGACGTGCTGCGCGGCGGGCAGCGGGTGGCGATGCTGGTCGGGCAGGGCGCCCTCGGGGCGCGTGACGAGGTCCGCGAGATCGCCGACCGGCTCGGTGCCGGTGTGGCCACCGCCCTGCTCGGCTTCACCGCCGTCGACCACCGCGAACCGTGGGTGACCGGGGCGATCGGACTGCTCGGCACCCGACCGAGCTGGCAGCTCATGACCGGCTGCGACCGGTTGCTGATCGTGGGCAGCAACATGCCGTACTCGGAGTTCTACCCGAAACCCGGGCAGGCCCGCGCGGTGCAGATCGACCTGGACGGCACCCAGCTCGGGCTGCGGTACCCGACCGAGGTGAACCTGACCGGCGACGCCCGCCCCACCCTGCGGGCACTCCTGGACGAGCTGGGCCCCGGCCCCGCACCGACCGCCTGGCGGACGGAGATCGCCGAGGCGACCTCGGCGTGGTGGCGGGTGCAACACGACCTGGCCGAGCAGGCCGCCGACCCGGTCAACCCGCAGTTGCTCTTCCACACCCTCAACCAGCGGCTGCCCGACGACGTGCTGCTCGCCGTCGACTGCGGCACCACCACCGCCTGGTACGCCCGACACATCCAGGTCCGCCCCGGGATGCTGGCCAGCCTGTCCGGCACGTTGTTGTCCATGGGCGGCGCCATGCCGTACGCGCTGAGCGCCAAGTTCGCCCACCCGGACCGGCCGCTGGTCGCGCTGATCGGCGACGGCGCCATGCAGATGAACGGGGTCAACGAGCTGATCACCGTGGCCAAGTACTGGCGCAGTTGGGCCGACCCCCGGTTCGTGGTGCTGGTGCTCAACAACCGGGACCTGGCGTTCGTCAGTTGGGAACAGCGCTCGTCGGAGGGGACGCCGATGTTCCCGGACAGCCAACAGTTGCCGGACATCGCCTACCACCAGTGGGCGGAGGTGCTCGGGCTGCGCGGTGAGCTGGTCGACGCGCCGGAGCAGGTGCCCGACGTGTGGGACCGGGCCCTGTCCGCCGACCGGCCGGTGGTGATCAACGCGCTGGTCGACCCGGCCGAGCTGATGCTGCCGCCGCACTTCACCGCCGAGCAGGCCCGCAAGACCGCGGCTGCGGTACTCCGCGGCGACACCGACTGGGCCGGGATCATCCGGCGCGGCCTCCCCGCCACCCTGGCCAGCTACCGCCCCCGCCGCCGGGAACGCTGAACACGACCCGCTCCGGATGCTCCGACCACGTCGGACGGACGCGCACATCGAAGGATTGCCGGAGATCAATCACGGGTACCAGCGTCTCTGCTCACCCACGGGGGGTGGCACGAGGGAGCTGACGATGAGATCGACAACAATCGGACGAAGCATGGCCGTTGTGCTGGCGGCGGCGTTGCTGACCGGCTGCGGGGGCGGCGACGCCGGCGGACAGCCACAGTCGACTGCCCCCGCCGACAACGGCGTCGCGGCACTGGCGCCGAACGAGGCGCTGCAGCGGGCCACGACGGCGGTGAAGAACGCCAAGTCGTACCACCTCGTCGGGGACATCGTCGACGACGGCCAGAAGATGACCCTCGATCTGAAGGTGACCGGCAGCGACCTGGGTGGTCGGGTCTCCACCGACGAGGGCACCATCGAGCTGCTGTCGACGGGCGGTCAGCAGTACATCCGGCCGGACGAGACGTTCTGGACGAAGAACACCGGCGCCAAGGCATCCGGCGAGATCGTGAAGATGATGGGTGACAAGTGGGCCAAGGTCTCGACCAAGGACGACCTCTCCCAACTGTTCGACATCGCCGACGTCGACGAACTGCTCAAGCCGGACGGCACCCTGACCAAGGGTGAGGCCAAGGAGTTCGACGGCGTCAAGACCATCGGGCTGCTCGACGGCGACAACAGCGGCACGCTCTACATCGCCACGACCGGTGAGCCGTACCCGATCCGCCTGGAGGGCGGCCAGGACGCGGACGGTCAGGTCACGTTCAGCGAGTTCGGTGCGACCTTCGACGACGTGAAGGCTCCGGCAGAGGACCAGGTGATCGACTTCGAGCAGTTGAAGAGCAGGACCTAGACGACGTACGGCCGGCGCCTCCCCACCTCGCGGTGGGGAGGCGCCGTCGCGTCGGACGTCAGCCCCGCCGGTCGAGCCAGCGTTGCAGCGCCGAGCGGGGGTCCTGGGTGGGCTGCTGCGTACGGTCCGGCACCGCGGGGCGTTCCACCGGGCGGCGCGGCTCGCCGGCCAGCTCCTTGCTGGGCGCTGCGAACGCCTTCTCCGGCTGCCCCTTGACGGCGGTGGCGATGACCCGGGCGACCGCGTCGATCACCTTGGTCTGCACCGCGGAGCCCACCGAGTCGGCCGGGTCGTCCGGGTTCGCGGCGATGCCGGCGACCGCGACCTGCGGGGTGAAACCGACGAACGTCTCGGTGGAGTTCTGCTCCGAGCTGCCCGTCTTACCCGCCACCGGCCGGCCGTCGAGGATGTCGTTCACCCCGGTCGCGGTGCCACCGTTGCACTGCCCGAACGCGGACTGCTGACCCACCGGGCAGCGAGCGGCGTCGGTCGCGGCACGGGCCACGTCCGGGTCGAGGACCCGCTTGCAGGACGGCTGACCGACCGGCACCTTCGTGCCGTCCGCACCGGTCACCGAGACCACCGGCACCGGCGTGCAGTAGGTGCCCTCGGCGGCCACCGTGGCGTACGCGTTGGCCAGGTCCAACGGGGTGGTGGCGGCCACGCCGAGGGTGAACGAACCCCAGTTCTTGGCGTTGTCCTCGGCGAAGGCGGCGTCCGAGTCGGCCCGGAAGGTGATGCCGAGCCGCTGCGCCATCTCGACCACCTTGTCCTGGCCGACCTGCTCGGCCAGCCAGACGAAGTAGGTGTTCACCGAGCGGCCGAAGCCGTCCCACATCATCCGGTACCCGTCCATCCAGTCCGGGTTGGCGTTCGCCGGGCACCAGCGGCCGTCGCAACTTCCCGGGCCCTCGGCGGCGTACCGGGTGGGCAGCTTGGCGGGCGCGTCGAAGCCGGTGGAGAGGGTACGGCCCGACTCCAACGCGGCGAGCATGGTGAACAGCTTGAACGTCGAACCCGCCTGGTACCCGTCGACGCTGGCTCCGCCGGAGATCAACGGGTTGACGGTGTTCGGGTGGTTCGCCTGCCCGTCCGGGTTGTCGGCCAGGCTGTAGTGCCGGTTGACCGCCATCGCCAGCACCTGCCCGGTGCCCGGCTGGACCGCCGCGATGGGCAGGGCGCGCTTGTTGTCGTACCCGTAGACCTTGGTGGCCTGCTGCTGCGCGGTGGCCTGGATCTTCGGGTCCAGCGTGGTGACCACGGTGTAGCCACCCGAGCGCAGGGCCTGCTCGCGCTCCGCGACCGTGGCACCGAACGCCGGCTGGCTCCGCCACCACTGACGCAGGTAGTCGCAGAAGAATCCCCAGTCGTCGTGGCCCTGGGAGACGGCGGTGCAGCCGTTGGGCTGGGCGGTCGGGTGCAGGGCCAGCGGCTCCGCCTTGGCCTGGGCGGCCTGGGCGGCGGTGATCGCACCGGTGGCGACCATCGAGTCCAGCACGTACGACCGGCGGGCCAGCGCCTCGTTCTTGTCGCCGTCGATCGGGCTGTACGCGTCCGGGGACTGCACCAGACCGGCGAGCAGCGCCGACTCGGCGAGGGTGAGCTGGGCCGGCGGCTTACCGAAGTAGCGCTGGCTGGCCGCCGCGATCCCGTACGCGCCGGAGCCGAAGTAGGCGATGTTCAGGTACCGGTCGAGGATCTCGTCCTTGCCGAGGCTCTTGTCCAGCGCGCTCGCGTACTTGATCTCCTGGATCTTGCGCCCGATGGTGGGATCGGTGGCGGCGGCGCGCTCCTCGGCCGTGCGGGTGGGGTCGGTCTTGAGCACGTTACGGACGTACTGCATGGTCAGCGTCGAGCCACCCTGCTCGGTGCCGCCGCCCTTGACGTTGGCCACCAGCGCCCGGGCGAGGCCGCGCAGGTCAGCGCCACCGTGGTCGTAGAAGCGCCGGTCCTCGGCCGCGACGATGGCCTGCCGCATCACCGGGGCGATGTCCGCCAGCGGCACGTCGGTGCGGTTCACGTCGTAGAACGTGGTGATCAGCGTCTTGCCGTCGTTGGCGTACAGGTACGAGCGCTGCGGGGTGGCCGGGGTCTTCAGCGAGGCCGGCAACGCGGCGTACGAGCCGAGGGCGGCACGGGCGCTCAACCCGAGCAGCAGGTTGCCCGGGAGCGCGGCGACTGCCAGGACGAGCCCGGCCAACACACCGGCGAGCAGCACGGTGAACAGCCGCGACAGCGGCGAGCGGGAGGCGGCCATGCTCCCCAGGATTGCCACAAAAAACGCCAACCGACCAGCCCCAGGGGCCGATTGTCACCAACTTCACGGCCCCCCACCAGCCAATCCCCAGCTCGCTGGCTGCCCTCCCCGCCCCCGCTCCCCGCCGCTCCCCGACGGTCCCCGCTCCGCTCCCCGCCGGTCCGCTCCGCTCCGGTGATCATGGGGTTAGCGGGGAGTTTGATCACGGAATCGCCCGTCAACCTCATGATCACCGGGGCTGGAAGGGGGCCGGGTGGAGGGGTGGCCGAGGGCCGGGGTGGAGGGGTGGCAGGCGCTTAGGGGTTGGGGGTACTGAGGCTGGCGGTGGCGGCGTCTCGGGCGGTTTCCCGGGGCATCAGGCGGCCGGAGCGGTAGCCGATGCCGATGCCGGCGATCAGCACGAAGATCGCGCCGAACGTCTGCAGTGAACCGATCAGGGCGCCACCGAGGCCGAGCAGCGGCGCGGCGATGATCAACATGGCGCCGTCGCCGAGGCTGAAGGTGCCCGAGCGGGCGACCGCCCAGCCGGTGAGGAACCAGCCCACGCTGTAGAAGGTCGCGCCGAGCAGGACCAGCGACCGTGCGGTGGTGCCGAAGACCGGCGTCTGTTCGGCGAGGCCGGCGAAGGGCAGCATCAGCACGGTGCCGGCGATGCTGACCAGCAGCCCGGCGGCGGCCACCCGGCGGCTGCGGGTCGCGGCGAGCAGCCCGGTGAGGGCCAGCAACGCGAGCAGGCCGAGCCAGACGGCGGCCACCCACCCGATGAGGTACACGGCCCGGCCGTCGGCCGGATAGGGGTCGTTGCCCACCCCGCCGTCGCTGGCCATCGCCACCGCGCCGTAGAGGATGGCGTACGCGGGCAGCAGCCACACGGCGGCCCGCGCGAACTTCCGCACCGACCAGGCCCAACTGGCGTTCGTGGCCGGAGCGCCCGGGGTCGGCTCGCCGACGAAGGGCAGTACGCCGAAACCGCCGCCGCTGCGGCGGGAGCCCAGCGGGGCGACCGGGTCGTGCGCGCCGGGCACCGGGGCCGAGGACCACATCCGATTCGCCGGATCCTTCATGCGTCACCTCGCTCGTCCACGAGCGGTGCGAGACGCGCCGGGGCGCCCCGATTGCCTGGTCACCACCCGTCCTAGGACCGATCGTGGCAGGCGTCGGAGCGCCCCATGAGCATTTCTCGTATTAACGCCGGATTGCCGGCCTGTGTACCGGGATCAGCCGCGCTCGCGCTCGTCGGCCGGGTCCTCGACCAGGCTCAGCGGAGACACGGGTTCCGGCGCGGGCAGCCCCTGCGGCTTGTTCCCGCCGGTGGCCTGCGCCTCGGCGACGCGTACCTCGTCGTGGATCTGCTGGGCCGCCGCGGCTGCGGCCTCGGCGGCCTCCGCGGCCTCGCGCTCCACCTGGCTCGCGTGGTCCGCGGCCTCCGGAGCCGGCAGGTCCCCCACCATCTGGCTCAACCCACCGAGGGCGCCACCCATCCCCTCCAGGGCCTTGGTCAGCTCGGCCGGGACGATCCAGACCTTGTTGGCACTGCCCTGGGCGATCTGCGGGAGGGCCTGCAGGTACTGGTAGGCGAGCACCTTCTGGCTCGGGTTCGCCTGATGGATCGCGTCGAAGACCGTGCGGATCGCCTTCGCCTGACCCTCGGCCTGCAGGATGCGGGCCTGCCGGTCACCGTCGGCGCGCAGCACCGCCGACTGCTTCTCACCCTCGGCGGTGAGGATCTGCGACTGCTTGTGCCCCTCGGCGGTCAGGATCGCCGCCCGGCGGTCCCGCTCGGCGCGCATCTGCTTCTCCATCGAGTCGCGGATGCTGGCCGGCGGCTCGATCGCCTTGATCTCCACGCGGGTCACCTTGATGCCCCAGCGGCCGGTGGTCTCGTCCAGCACACCCGACAGGTGGCGGTTGATCTCGTCGCGGCTGGTCAGCGCCCGCTCCAGGTCCAGCGAACCGATCACGTTACGCAGCGTCGTGACGGTGAGCTGCTCGATGGCCTGCAGGAAGCTGGAGATCTCGTAGGTCGCCCGGACCGAGTCGACCACCTTGAAGTAGAGGACCGTGTCGATCGACACCACCAGGTTGTCCGAGGTGATCACCGGCTGCGGCGGGAAGCTGACCACCTGCTCCCGCATGTCGACCTTGGTCCGGACCGCGTCGATGAACGGCACCAGCAGGTTGAGGCCGGGGCTGAGGGTGCGCTTGTACTTACCGAGCCGTTCCACCACGTCCTGGCGCTGCTGCGGCACGATCCGCACCGCCTTCGCCAGCGTTATCACGGCGATCAACGCCACCGCGATGATCAGCACCCCAATGACTGTCATCCCGTTCACCCTCTCGCTTCCGGCAGCTCGCCGGGGGAAGAAACATCGTCCTGCCAGACCAGGGCGGTCGCGCCCCGGACCTTTATCACCCGAACCCGTTGACCGGGGTCGTGAACCTGCGTCGTGTCGTACGACCGGGCGGTCCACAGCTCGCCGTCGATCTTGACGAGACCGTGCTCGGCGTCCACCCGTTCCAGCACCAACGCCGTGGAGCCCTCGATCGCCTCCACGCCGAACGGCTGCTCGCCGCTGTCCAGCGCGGAACGTTGGTGCCGCCGGATGACCGGCCGGGCCACCACCAGGCTCAACGCCGACACCACGGCGAAGACCAGCGCCTGCACCGCCACCGGCGCGCCCAGAGCGGCGGCCCCGGCGGCGGCGAACGCACCGACCCCGAACATGATCAGAAATAGCGTCGTCGTGAAGATCTCGGCGACCGCCAGCAACACACCCAATACGATCCACACCACCGCGTCCACCCCACGATCGTGACACGCAAATGCACGCGCGGCCTCCCCGCGAAGATCAGTAGGCTCGGCGAGGCCCTCTCTGACCCTGAGCCGGGCGCCCGACCCGACCCGAGGAGACCCCGTTGCCCCTGCTGCCCGAGACCGCCCGACAGATCGACGACCAGGTCGCCCAGGCACAGCGCGACGGGCACGCCCCGTCGCTGGTGGTGGGCGTCGTCCGCGACGGCACCCTGACGCACCTGGCCACCGCCGGCGAGCACCCCCGCCCGGACGTCGACCTGCAGTACCGGCTGGGCTCGATCAGCAAGACGATGACCGCGACCCTGATCATGCAGCTGCGCGACGCGGGCCGGCTCACCGTCGACGACCCGCTGGAGAAGCACCTACCAGGCACCGGCCTCGGCACGCTCACACTGCGCCAACTCCTCGGGCACGCCAGCGGCCTGCAACGCGAACCCGACGGTGACTGGTGGGAGCGGACCGAGGGCGTCGACCTGCCCACCCTGCTCGCCGGGGTCACCGCCGACAAGATCGCCTACCCGCCGCACGCCACGTACCACTACTCCAACCTGGCGTACGGGCTGCTCGGCGGGGTGCTCGAACGGCTCACCGGCACGCCCTGGATCGACCTGCTCGACCAACGCATCCTCACGCCGCTGGGCATGGGTCGCACCACGTACGACGCGACCGAACCGTACGCGCGCGGCTACGTCGTCCACCCCTGGCACGACACTCTGCGCGAGGAACCGCGCACCGACACCGGCGCGATGGCCCCCGCCGGGCAGCTCTGGTCCACGATCGAGGACCTGGGCCGGTGGGCCGCGTTCCTGGCCGACCCCGACCCGTCGGTGCTGGCCGCCGACACCCTGACCGAGATGTGCTCCCCCGTCGTCATCAGCGACCACGAGGCCTGGACCCACGGGCACGGCCTCGGCCTGGAGCTGTTCCGGGAAGGCAACCGGGTGTACGTCGGACACGGCGGATCGATGCCCGGCTACGGCGCCTCGCTGGCCGTGCACCGACCCAGCCGTACCGCCGTGGTCGGCCTGGTCAACGCGTACACCCTGCGGAACGTGCACCTCGGCGCGCTCGGGCGGCGGCTGCTCACCCTGGTGTTGGACACCGAACCCGCGCCGGTCGCCCCCTGGCGTCCGGCCACCACCCCGCCGCCCGCCGAACTCGCCGAGCTGACCGGCCGCTGGTGGTGGATGGGCACCACCATCGAGGTGTACGCGGACACCGACGGCGCCCTGCGCGCCGGCCCGGTCGGCGCACCGAACCTCCGCTTCGTCGCCGAAGGCCCGGACCGCTGGCGCGGTCGAGCCGGTGGGCAGGACGGCGAGATCCTCACCGTGCACCGCGACGAGCAGGGCCGGGCGGTCGCGCTGGACGTCGCCACCTTCGTCTACACCCGCACTCCCGACCAGGAGCCCTGAGAACACGCCGCCCAGCCCGCGCCTTGCCGCGCCCGCGCCGCCTGCGATCCGAGCCACGCTCGACCCGCGTCGGGCCCGCCCCTGCGCCCACGCGCGCCCTGCGCCCACGCCCGCCCTGCGCCCACGCCCGCCCCGAGCCCGACCCGAGCCGAGCCCCGACCCGACCCGACCCGACCCCCGACCCGCCCGCCCTGAGCCCGCCCACGCCCGCCCCGCCCCGCCCGCAAGATCCGCACAACATCAGGGATGTTGCTGCCTCCGGACGCGATGAGACAGCAACATCAGGGAAACTGCGCGGATCTTGGGGACGGGCGGGCGGGGCGGGCGGGGCCCGGGGGACGGGCGGGTCCGGGGGGACGGGCGGGGCGGGCGGGGCGCGCGGCGGGGCGGGCGGGTCCGGGGGGACGGGCGGGGCGGGGGCAGCGGGGCGGGGGCGAGGCTCGGGACGGCCGGGGCGGGCGGGGGCAGCGGGTCAGGCTGGTTCGGTGACGAAGTCGATGAGGCGTTCCATGGCGTTGATCAGCGGGGTTTCCACGTCGGCGAAGCTGTTCACCCGGGACAGGATGTGCCGCCACATGTCGGCGGGCTCGGCGACCCCGAGGGCCGCGCAGACTCCCTCTTTCCACGGTCGCCCCGGCGGCACCACCGGCCACGCCGCGATGCCCAGCGCCGCCGGTTTGACCGCCTGCCACACGTCGACGTAGGGATGGCCGGTCACCAGCACGTACGGCGAGGTCACCCGGGCCACGATGCGGCTCTCCTTGCTGCCCGGCACCAGGTGGTCGACGAGCACGCCGAGCCGTCGGGTGGGGGCGGGGCCGAAGTCGCGTACGTCGGCGTCGAGGTCGTCGATGCCGTCCAACGGCTCCACGACGACACCCTCGATGCGCAGGTCATCGCCCCAGATCCGCTCGACCAGCGCGGCGTCGTGGATGCCCTCCACCCAGATCCGGCTCGCCTTGGCGACCTGGGCCCGGACGTCGTCCACCGCCACCGAGCCGGACGCCGTGCGTCGACGCGCCGCCGGTACCGGCGCGCGGGCGGGGCGGCGCAGGGTCACCGGGCGACCGTCGAGCAGGAACGCCGCGGGCAGCAGCGGGAAGTTGCGCCGTTTGCCGTGCCGGTCCTCCAACACCACCGCGCCGGCTTCGAAACCGACCACCGCACCGCAGAACCCCGAGTCGGCGTCCTCCACCACGAGGTCCGGTTCGGCGTCCACCTCGGGGGTGACCTTTCGCCGCCGCCAGTCCCCCGCCAACACGTCCTCGCCGTATCGCCCCGCCATGTCGATCACGCTAACGTCCCGACCCCCACCCCACCTCCCGACACACCGCCCCCAGCCTCCTCACCGAACGCCGCCCCGCCCGGCAGCCACCCGTCCCGATGCCCTCCGCACAGCCACGGCCTCGTCGATCACGGAGTTGTGGTGCTCCACGAACGCTTGCCACAGCCGGATATCGCCCACCAGAACTGCATGATCGACGTGGACAGGGGCGGACGGGGGCGGGACCGGGGCGGGCGAGGGGTGGGCGAGGGTGGGGGTGGGGCACGGCCGGGGAATGGGGTGAAGGGAGCAGTTCGGGGCAGGGCGGGCGGCCAGAGCGGCAGTCGAGACACAGCCGGTGGTGACCACGTACCCTTTCGGCATGTCCACCCCCGCAACGGGCGCGGCCACACTCGCGCCGCGCCGGTCGAGCCGGTTCGTTGCCTGGGTGCGCGCGTGGCGCGCCGGGTTGGTGCCGTACGACGAAGTCGCCGACGCCATCGCCGGTGACGAGGAGCACCTCGTCGCGGACGCCCCCGGCACCTGGACCGACGTCCCGCTGGGTGCCGCGCTGCCCACCCTGGCCAAGCTCTCCCCGGACGAGATCCGCCTGGTGCTGCCCGCGCCGGGCGACCCTCGGGGGTTGCCTGGTCCCGGCGACTTCGCGGGTGCGGCGCTGGTCGCGGGCGAGGCGGTGGTGGCCGGTGCACTCGGCTTGATCCCGGAGGTCCGCTCGCACACCTCCGGCTCGGGGGACTGTTTCGAGACGGTGCTGTGGCGGGTGTACCCGCTGCCCGCCAACGCCCCCGCCGCATCACTCTCGTTGCCCGGCGCCGCCGAGGCCGAGGCCGAGTTGGCCGCCGCGCTCGCCGAGACGACCGCCGCGTTGACCCGTCTCGACGTGGCTCAGTGGCGGCCCGAGTTGGCCGGGGCGCTGGCCGCGCTGCGCCGCCCCGACGGCGCCACCGACCTGCCGCCGGGCTTCGACCCGCGGGCCCGCCGGCTCTTCGCCCGGGCCGCGGTGCTCGACCGGGTGCTCGCGCTGGCCGGGCACGCCGCTCCCGGGGGCGCGATCAACAACTACGAGGCCCAGCAGCGCGACGCCGCGCTTCGTCCGCTCACCGCGGCCTGCCGGCAGGCGCTGGTGGCCGCCTGCAACGCCCCCCTACGCCCCTGACCGATCACCCCCGCGCCACACCACGAGGGCCTGCGCCACGCCCCCGGTCCGACGCGCCCGCCGCCGGCCCGACACGCCCGCCGCCGGTCCGACACGCCCGCGCGCCGGCCATGATCGCGCTCGAACATGGATGTAGGGGCCTCCGGCACAGCTCGTGACCACTACATCCTGGATAGAGCGCGATCATCGCGGGGAGCGCGATCATCGCGGCAGCGCACGCCAGCTCGGACAGCGCGCGGCAGCGCGGACAGCGCACGGCAGCGCGGACAGCGCACGGCAGCTCGGACAGCGCACGCCAGCTCGGACAGCGCACGCCAGCTCGGACAGCGCACGCCAGCTCGGACAGCGCGCGGCAGCGCGGACAGCGCCAGCAGGGCCGTGCGGTCAGATCTCGTCGAGCAGGTCCGCGACGGAGTTGACGATCCGGGAGGGGCGGTACGGGTAGCGCTCCGCCTCGGTGCGGCTGCTGATCCCGGTCAGCACCAGGATGGTCTCCAGCCCGGCCTCCAGGCCGCAGAGGATGTCGGTGTCCATCCGGTCACCGATCATCGCGGTGCTCTCCGAGTGCGCGTTGATGGTGTTGAGCGCGGAGCGCATCATCATCGGGTTGGGCTTGCCGACGAAGTACGGCTCCACCCCGGTGGCCTTGGAGATCATGGCGGCGACCGAGCCGGCGGCGGGTAGGGCGCCCTCCACGGAGGGGCCGGTCACGTCGGGGTTGGTGCAGATGAACCGGGCGCCGTCGTTGATCAGGCGGACCGCCTTGGTGATCGCCTCGAAGCTGTAGGTGCGGGTCTCGCCGAGCACCACGTAGTCCGGGGCGAAGTCGGTGAGCACGTAGCCGACCGCGTGCAGCGCGGTGGTCAACCCGGCCTCACCGATGACGTACGCGGTGCCGCCCGGCCGCTGGTCGGCGAGGAACTGGCCGGTGGCGAGCGCGGACGACCAGATCGACTCCTCCGGCACGTCCAGCCCCATCCGGCTGAGCCGGGCGGTCAGGTCGCGCGGGGTGTAGATGGAGTTGTTGGTCAGCACCAGGAACGGCTTGCCGGAGGCGCGCATCCGGTTGATGAACTCCGGCGCGCCGGGCACCGGCTGGCCCTCGTGCACCAGCACACCGTCCATGTCGGTCAGCCAACTCTGTACGGGCTTACGGTCATGCATCGGTGCCCCCAGCAGGTGTCGGACGGCGGGTCGGTACACAGCAGACGGTCGGGCAGGTGTCCCACATCGGCAGTTCGCCGAGGCGGCGGCGCAGGTGTGTGCCGTCCGGATCGGTCCGTTCGGTGACCAGCTCCCGCACCATGCTCACGAAGCGCGGGTCGACGCCGGGGGTGGCGGCCCGGACGAAGTCCAGGCCGAGTTGCTTGGCCGTCTCCAGTGCCTCGGTGTCCAGGTCCCACACCACTTCGAGGTGGTCGGAGACGAACCCGATCGGGCTGACCACCACGCCGGTGGTGCCCCCCTGGGCGAGGGTGGCCAGGTGGTCGTTGACGTCCGGTTCCAGCCACGGCACCTGTGGTGGCCCGGAGCGGCTCTGCCAGACCAGGTCGTACTCCAGGTCCGGTGCGGCGGCCTGGGCCACGAGTCGGGCGGTCTCGCGGAGCTGCGCCTCGTACCGGCCGCCGTGCGGGCCGGCGTTGGCCGCCATGGAGGTGGGGATGGAGTGGGCGGTGAAGACCAGCCGGGTGGTGTCCCGCTTGGCCGGGTCGAGCCGACCCAGGGCCGCCCGGACCGCGTCGACGTGTGGCTCGACGAAGCCGGGGTGGTCCCAGAACTGGCGCAGCTTCTCGATCACCGGGGCGTCCGGGCCGACGGCGGCCCGGGCGGCGGCGATGTCCTCCTGGTACTGCCGGCAGGACGAGTAGCCGCCGTAGGCGCTGGTGACGAAGGCCAGGGCGCGGGTGATCCCGTCGTCGCGCATCCGGGTGACGGTGTCGGCGAGCATCGGGTCCCAGTTGCGGTTGCCCCAGTAGACCGGCAGGTCGAGGCCGTTGGCGGCGAAGTCGGCGCGGATGGCGGCCAGCAGGTCCCGGTTCTGCTGGTTGATCGGGGACACCCCACCGAAGTGCTGGTAGTGCTCGGCGACCTCGGCCAGCCGCTCGGGCGGCACGCCTCGGCCGCGGGTCACGTTCTGCAGGAACGGCATCACGTCCTCGGGCCGTTCCGGCCCGCCGAAGGACACCAGCACCACCGCGTCGTACGACATGGGGTCATTCTTGCCGGTCGGCCGGGACGGCCGGGCGACGCCCCCTGGTCCGGATGCGTAGATCACGCGAGCGGTGACCAGGAAGCGCCGCTGGGCGGCGTCAGGCGCCGATGGCGTGGTAGCCGCCGTCGACGTGCACGATCTCGCCGGTGGTCGCCGGGAACCAGTCGGAGAGCAGCGCCAGGCACGCCCTCGCGGCGGGCTCCTGGTCGGTGAGGCTCCAACCCAGCGGGGCGCGTTCGGTCCAGGCTTCCTCGAACTGGTCGAAGCCGGGGATCGACTTCGCGGCGATGGTGCGCAGCGGCCCGGCGGCGACCAGGTTGCTACGGATGCCCTGCTTGCCCAGGTGCAGCGCCAGGTAACGGGACGCCGACTCCAGACCGGCCTTGGCGACGCCCATCCAGTCGTAGACCGGCCACGCCTTCGTCGCGTCGAAGGTCAGGCCGACCACCGCGCCGCCGGGCGACATCAGCGGCAGCGCCGCCATCGCGAGGGACTTGTACGAGAAGGTGGAGACGTGCAGGGCGGTCGCCACGTCCTCCCAGGGCGCGTCGAGGAAGCCGCCGCCGAGGCAGCTCTGCGGGGCGAAGCCGATCGAGTGCACGACACCGTCGAGGCCGTCGACGTGTTCGCGGACCCGGTCGGCGAGGCTGGCCAGGTGCTCGGCGTTGGTGACGTCCACCTCGATCACGGGGGCCGGTTCGGGCAGCCGCTTGGCGATCCGCTCGACCAGGGAGAGCCGACCGAAGCCGGTGAGGACGACCTGCGCGCCGTTCTCCTGGGCGAGCTTCGCCACCGAGAAGGCGATCGAGGCGTCGGTGATGACACCGGTGACGAGCAGCCGCTTACCGGCGAGCAGTCCGGACATCCGGGGGTTCCTCCGTACGTAGATGGGGGTCAGTGGCCCATGCCGAGGCCGCCGTCGACCGGGATCACGGCGCCGGAGACGTACCCGGCGCTGTCGGATGCCAGCCAGGTGACCACCCCGGCGACCTCGTCCGGGCTGGCCATCCGACCGGCCGGGATCGACTTGCGGATCTCCGCCTTGCGGTCCTCGGACAGGCCGGACGTCATGTCGGTGTCGATGAAGCCGGGTGCCACCACGTTCGCGGTGATGTTGCGGCTGCCCAGTTCCCGGGTGATCGAGCGGGCCACGCCGACCAGACCGGCCTTGCTGGCGGCGTAGTTGACCTGCCCGGCACCGCCGGCGAGACCGACGACCGACGAGATGAAGATCATACGGCCCCACTTGGCGCGGAGCATCTTGCCGGAGGCGCGCTTGGCGACCCGGAAGGCGCCGGTGAGGTTGGTGTCCACCACACCGGTGAACTGCTCCTCGGTCATCCGCAGCAGCAGCGTGTCGGCGGTCATGCCGGCGTTGGCGACCAGCACCTCGACCGGGCCCAGCTCGGCCTCGACGGCGTCGAACGCGGCGTCGACGGAGGCGGCGTCGGTGACGTCGGCGCGTACGCCGAACAGCCCCTCGGGTGCGTCGCCGCTGCGGTGGGTGACCGCCACCCGGTCGCCCTGCTTGGCGAAGGCCTGCGCGACGGCCAGGCCGATCCCCCGGTTGCCGCCGGTCACCAGCACGGTACGGGCCACTGTTCCCCCTTGCTCAGCCGATCTCGGTCGCAGGCGAGCCTAGGCGTTACCCGCAGGTAAGCGCTAACGGGAGTCGCGCGTCACACCGGGGTACGACATCGGGATCAACCCCTGGTGGCACGCCCTGCGGCGGGGTCGACCCGTAGCCTCCGGGTGGTGAACCGGCGACCGATCTCCCTGGCCCTCGATGGCCTCGGGCAGACCCTGTGGGGCCGGGACGCCCCGCCCGGTCGGCCGCTGCCGGCCCGGTGGCCCACGCTGGCCCCGTACGCCGCCCCGGTCGGCCTGCTCGCCGCGCTCGGCCTATTCCTGATCACGCTGACCGTGGAGACCGAGTGGGGCCTGCCGACGCCGATCGCGGTGCTGTTCGCGGCGATGACCGTGGCGCCGCTGCTGGCGCTGCCCCGGCGTCCGCTGCTGGCCTGGCGGCTGATGGTGCTGGCCCTGCTGATCTGCACGTTCGACGCCCCAGCGGATCAGGACTGGCCGTGGACCCCGCCGCTGGCGCTCGGCTCGATCGCGGTGCTGGCGGTGGTCGTCGCGCGGGTCGACCGTCCGGTGCTGGCCTGGGTGGTGCTGATCAGCACGGTCCCGGTGCTCACCATGGTGCACCCGGACAACCGGGTCCCCGTCCTGCTGCTACTGGG
Source organism: Micromonospora sp. WMMD1155 (assembly GCF_029581275.1). NCBI lineage: Bacteria > Bacillati > Actinomycetota > Actinomycetes > Micromonosporales > Micromonosporaceae > Micromonospora > Micromonospora sp. WMMD1155. The sequence goes on along the minus strand of NZ_CP120742.1, from coordinate 4,827,997 downwards.
CGCGTTGGCGATCGTCGGTGACCTGGTCCGCCGCAACCGGCTGTCCCGGCACGAGCTGGCCGCGCAGACCGAGCGCAACGAGCGGGAGCAGGAGCGCCGGGCGGTGCTGGAGGAACGCACCAGGATCGCCCGGGAGCTGCACGACGTGGTGGCCCACCACATGTCGTTGATCGCGGTGCAGGCGGAGACGGCCCCGTACCGGCTGACGGACGTGCCGGCCCCGACGGCTGCCGAGTTCGTCGCCATCGCCGCCTCGGCCCGCGACGCGCTGACCGACATGCGGCGACTGTTGGGGGTGCTGCGCAGCGAGACGACCGGGCCGGAGACCGCACCGCAGCCGGACCTGAGCGACCTGGGCGCGATGGTCGACGCGGCCCGCCGGGCCGGGCTGCCGGTCACCCTGGACGCCGGGCCGGCGGACGACGGGCGGGTGCCCGCGCCGGTCGGGCTGGCCGCGTACCGCATCGTGCAGGAGGGCCTGGCCAACGCGGCCCGGCACGCGACCGGCGCCGCGGTGCGGGTCACCGTCCGCGTCGGTCCTTCCCGCCTGGAGGTACGCGTCGAGAACTCCCCGGCCGACGCCCGGCCGACCGTCGACGGTGGTCCCGGGCACGGCCTGACCGGTATGCGGGAGCGGGCCACCTCGCTGGGCGGTACGTTCACCGCCGGGCCGCTACCGGACGGGGGTTACGCGGTGGCGGCCGAGTTGCCGTACGACGCGGAGGGCGCGGACCGATGATCCGGGTGCTGATCGCCGACGACCAGGCGATGGTCCGACAGGGCTTCGGTGCGCTGCTCGCCGCCCAACCGGACCTGTTGGTGGTGGGTGACGCCGCCGACGGCGAGCAGGCCGTCAGCGCCGCCCGCCACCTCGACCCGGACGTGGTGCTGATGGACGTGCGGATGCCGGTCATGGACGGGCTGGCCGCCACCCGCATGTTGCTCGGCGACCGCTCGGCGCAGCGACCCCGGGTGCTCATCCTCACCACGTTCGACCTGGACGACTACGTGTACGAGGCGCTGCGCGCCGGGGCCAGCGGGTTCCTGCTCAAGGACGCCCCGGCCGCCGACCTGGTGCAGGCGGTGCGGGTGGTGGCGGCCGGGGACGCGCTGCTCGCCCCGGCGGTCACCCGCCGGTTGATCGCCGAGTTCGCCGCCCGCCCGGAGCGCCGCCGTCCGCGCCCCACCGACCTGGCCGGGCTCACTCCCCGCGAGACCGAGGTGCTGCGGTTGATCGCCCGGGGCCGCAACAACACGGAGATCGCCGCCGACCTGGTGGTGGCCGAGCAGACCGTGAAGACACACGTCGGGCGGATCCTGGCGAAGCTGGGGCTGCGCGACCGCGTCCAGGCGGTGGTGCTGGCGTACGAGACGGGTCTGGTGGCCGCCGGGGAGTAGCCCCGTGGAGCCAGTCCACAGACGGCTCCCCGGGATGACGATCGAGCGCCGACCGCTCACGCACTCTCCCTCCGGACGACATTCCGGAGGGAGAAGTGATGCGACGACGAGGTGCCGGTCGGGTGGCGGTGGCCGCGCTGCTGGGCGTGAACCTGGTCCTGCCGACCCGACCCGAACCGGTGGCGGCGGCGGGGTTCGTCGAGGCGTACCCCGTCATGGCGGCGGCGATGCTCGCGGCCGGCCCCCCGTACGCGGACTGGGCGGCCGACGGACGCCGGTTCCTGACGTTCGACACGCGTGGCGACGGCCGTGCGGTGGAGGTGTTCGGCGATCTGGTCGGCGCGGACCGGATCGCGGTGCTGGTGCCGGGGGTGGGCAGCACCCTCGCCGACTTCGACCGGGGGTTGGGCGGGGTGGCTCGCCGGGCGCCGGCGGTGCAGGCCGGGCAGCTCTACCGGGAGCTGCGGGCGATCGACCCGACGGCGCGGGTGGCGGTGCTGGCCTGGCTGGGTTACGACCCGCCGGACGGGGTGCTGACCGCAGCCGGTGCTGGCAGCGCCCGGCGCGGTGCGCGCGGGTTGGTCGTGTTGCTGCGGGAGTTGGCCGCTCGACGTCCGGCGGCGACGATCACCTTGGTCGGGCACAGCTACGGGGCGCTGGTGGTGTCGTTGGCGGCGGTCGACGCCCCCGCCCAGGTGACCGACGTGGTCAGTCTCGGCGGTGTCGGCGCCGGAGTGCAGCACGCCGCCGATCTGCCCGGTCGGCGGCGGTTCTGGGCGGCGGAGGCGTCGAGCGACTGGATCCGCCGGGTGCCGCCGGTGCGACTGCTCGGCCTGGGTTTCGGCCGTCGTCCCGGCGACGAGGCGTTCGGCGCGCGCCCGCTGCCGGTGGTCGGGGTGGCCGGGCACGACGGCTACCTCGTGTCGGGCAGCGCCACGCTGGTCGCGGTGGCGACGGTGGTGCTCGGCGGCTCCGACGCGGTGGCGCTCGGCGGCTCCGACTCGGTGGCGCTCGGCGGCTCCGACGCCGGGAGTGGGGACGCCCGGTGAACCGGGACCGTGCCGTCGACGCGTTACGGGCGTACGCGATCGGCGGGGTGGTGCTGGGGCACTGGCTGGTCACCGGGTTGGTGCTGACCTGCGACGGCGGGCTGCACCAGGCCAGCCCACTGACCGCCCTGCCCGGTCTGGCCCCGGTGACCTGGGTGTTGCAGACGCTCGGGCTGTTCTTCTTCACCGCCGGTTTCGGGTCGACCCGGTCGTTGGCGAGCCATCGGGGACGGGCGGGCGGTCGGCTGGCCCGTCGGCTGCGCCGGCTGCTACTGCCGACGGTGGCGCTGCTCGGGGTGGGCGCTGCGGTGTTGCTCGCCGCCACCGTCGCCGGTACCCCGGACGACACCCTCGCGGTGGCGCTCCGACTCGCGATCAGTCCACTGTGGTTCCTGGTGCCACTGGTGTTCCTGGTCGCGGCGACCAGCCCGCTGCGCGCCGCCGTACGCCGCTGGGGGGTGGCCCGGACCGTCGCACCGGCGGTGGCGGTGGTCGCGGCGGTCGACCTGGCCGTGCGCCTGTCACCGGCCGGGACCGACCTGCCGCCGCTCACCGTCCTGGCGGCGTGGTCGGTGCCGTACCTGTTGGGGGTGGCGCACGCCGACGGGCGGTTGGGCGGCCGACGGACGGCCGGCACGCTGGCGGCCGGTGGGGCTGTCGCGCTCGCGGCGTTGCTGGCGCTGGGCTATCCGGCGAGCGCGGTCGGCGTGCCCGGGGCCGGGGTGTCCAACCTGAACCCGCCGTCGCTGCTGGCGGTGGCACTGGCGGTCACCCAGGTCGGACTGGGCCTGCTGGCTCGGCCGGCACTGGAACGGCTGCTGACCCGACCGCTACCGGGCCGTGCGGTGGCCGAGGTGAACCGGTACGCGGTCCGGATCTACCTGTGGCATCAGCCGATCCTGGTGACGGTGACCGCGCTCACCGCCCGCGGCGGGCTGGCCCTGCCGGGGCTGCACACCGCGCCGGACGGCCCGGGCTGGGTGCTGGCCCGTTTCGGCTGGCTGCCACTGCTGGCCGCGGTGCTGGTCACGGTGGTGCGGACGGGTCGACCACGGCCGCCGCGACGACCGGGCGGTGGAGGGGTTGCCGACCGGTCGGCCGAGTACGCCCCGGCGGTGTCCCCGGTGTACGATCATCGACGTTCCGGCCCGCCCGACCCGCAGGAGGTGATCGCTGTGCGAGATAGCGATCCTCCTAGTCGTGGCCGGGCCGATGGTCAGTCCCGCTGAGCCACGACTCAGTCTGGTGAGCTGACCCCGCTTCGCTCCCGACACACCTCGGTCCACGCCGAGGTGTGTGTGCCGCGCCGCCCGACTCCGGGCGGTCGCCGGGAGCCGCCCGGTCACGACTTCGTGTGCGCGTCCCCACCCCCTGCGGTCCGCCCCCGCATCGCGGACCGTCCTGCCGCCACCCGGAGCCGTCCATGAGCCGCTACGTCGCCCCGCTGGGCTTCACCCTCGCCGCCGTCTGGGTGGCAGTCGTCTTCGTCCTGGCCGGCGGCGGTCACTGACCGTCCTCGGCACTCGTTCCGGTTGCCGGCGGCCGTCGTCCGCCCCGTCGGCCGGCGGCGGCGCTGTCCGCCGCCGGCCCACCGCTTCCCGCATCCGGCCCACCGCTCAGAGCATCCGCGACGACCGCTCACAGCATCCGCGACGACCAGAGCAGACTGAGCGCGCCCGCGCAGAGCGCCAACAGCAACGCGATCCCCGCGTACCACTGGGTCACCTCGCGCGGCTCGGTGCGGAACCCGATCGAGCTGCCCATGTCCTGGTAGACCTGCTTCAGCTCGCTCACCGACGCCGCCTCGTAGAAGTAGCCCTCGGTGGTCTCGGCGAGGTCGGCGAGCGCCAACCGGTCCACCGGCACCCGCTGCAACTGCCCGCCGATGTCGACCTGACCGGTGTCGGTACCGAACGCGATGGTGGAGACCGGGACGTTGGCCGCCTGCGCGGCCGCCGCCGCCTCCTCCACCGCCCGCCCGGAGGTGCGGAAACCATCGGAGAGCAGCACGATCCGGGCCGGCGGGATGCCCGCCGCGCCGTCCGCCGGCACCGACCGGATCGCCTCCAGGCAGGTGAACACGGCCTCACCGGTGGCGGTCGCCTCGGCCAACACCAGCCCGTCGATGGCACTGGTCACCGCGTCCCGGTCCTTGCCCGGCGGCACCAGAACGTTGGCCGCCTTGGCGAACGACACCAGGCCCAGGTTGTAGCTCTCCGGCAGCTCGCCGACGAACTGCTTGGCCGCCTCCTGGGCCGCCTCCAGCCGATTCGGCGCCACGTCGTCGGCCTGCATGGACAACGACACGTCGATCGCGAGCATCACGGTGGCCCGCTCCAACGGCTCCTTGGTGTCCACCGCGGGCCGGGCCAACGCGCTGGCCAGCACCAGCAGGCAGAGCAGGAACGCGGTCGCCGGAACGTGCCGACGCCAGCCCAGCCCCTTCGGCGCCACCGTACGCAGCAGGTCCACGTTCGTGAACCGCATCGCGTACGCCCGGCGGTGCAGCTGCCGCCAGAGGTAGAACCCGGCGAGTGCCAACACCGGCAGCACGGCCAGCAGCCACCACGGTTGCATGAAACGGATCATCGTGTCGTCCCCCTGGTGCGGGCGTGCCGCTGCGCGGCCACGAATCGCACCATGTCCAGCAGCCAGTCTCGGTCGGTACGCAGACGCAGGTGGGCCGCACCGGCGCCGCGCAGGGCGGCGGCGATCGTGGCGCGTTGGGCGGCGGCGGCGTCGGCGTAGCGCTGCCGTAGCCGAGGGTCGGCGGTCTGCACCTCGTACAGCTCCCCGCTCTCCGGGTCGACCACCGGCAGCACTCCCACGTCGGGCAGCTCCAGCTCGCGCGGGTCGACCACCTCGATCGCCAGCACGTCGTGGCGGACCCGCAGTTTGCGCAACGGCCGGGCCCACTGCTCGGCCGGCGCGAGGAAGTCCGAGACCACCACGACCACCCCGCGTCGTCGGGGCGGGCGGTTGAGCATCTCGATCAGGGCGCCCAGGTCACCGCGGCCGGGTCGGATGGTGGCGCCGGCGACGGTACGCAGGAGGCCCTGCGCCTCCTTGCGCCCCGAGCGGGCCGGCAGCCGGGTGAGCACTCCGGGGCCGGCCGGCGGCGCTGCGCCCCGCCATCGTCGGGTCGGAACGGGAGCGCCGCCACCGGTGCCGATCACCGCGCCGATCCGGTTGCCACCGCGTACGGTCAGGTGGGTGATGGCAGCCGCGGCGGCGACCACCACCTCCCGTTTCAGCCACTGCCCGGTGCCGAAGTCCAGGCTGGCCGAGAGGTCCAGCGCCAGCCACGTCTCCAGCTCCCGGTCGGCCACCGTACGCCGCACGTGCGGGGTCGTGGTGCGGGCGGTGACCGGCCAGTCCATCCGGCGTACGTCGTCGCCGGGGCGGTACTCCCGGGACTCCCCCGCCTCGCTGCCCGGCCCGGGGAGCAGGCCGGCGTAGTCGCCCTGGAGCAGGCCGTCGAGTTTGCGGGTGACCAGCAGTTGAAGCCGGGACAGCACGGCCTCGCTGCGGTCGGCGAGGGGGGCGGGACGAGGGGTGGGTGAGGTCACGGGCGCTGCCCGGGCCAGCCGGCGCCCGGCGGGGGCACGCTCGACGTCGGGGTGGCCTGCTGCCGGGGCGCGACAGCCGGCAGGGGGATCGTCGACATCACCCGGTGCACGATGTGGTCGGCGGGCACGTCGTCGGCGAGGGCGTCGTAGCTGAGCACCAACCGGTGCCGCAGGATGTCCGGTGCGATGTCCTGCACGTCCTGCGGCAACGCGTAGTCGCGCCCCCGCAGCAGCGCCAACGCGCGGGTGGCCCGGACCAGGCCCAGTGAGGCGCGCGGGCTGGCCCCGTACTGGATCAGTTGGGCGACGTCGGGCATGCCGTGCTCGGCCGGGGCGCGGGTGGCCAACACCAACCGGACCGCGTAGTCGACGAGCGCGTTGTGCACGAAGACCTGGTCGGCCTTGCGTTGCAGGGCGATCAGCTCCGGGGTGTCGAACACCGCGACCGGCTCCGGCGGTGCCACGCCCATCCGGTAGACGATCTCCCGTTCCTCCGCGTCGGTCGGGTAACCCACCACGATCTTCATGAGGAACCGGTCGCGCTGCGCCTCCGGCAGCGGGTAGACCCCCTCCTGCTCGATCGGGTTCTGGGTGGCCATCACCAGGAACGGGTCGGGCACCCGGTGGCTCTCCCCACCGATGGACACCTGCCGTTCGCTCATCACCTCCAGCAGCGCGGACTGCACCTTCGCCGGAGCCCTGTTGATCTCGTCGGCGAGCAGGAAGTTGACGAAGACCGGCCCCAGCTCGACGTCGAACTTCTCGCTCGACTGCCGGTAGATGCGGGTGCCCATGATGTCGGCCGGCACCAGGTCCGGAGTGAACTGCACCCGGGCGAAGGACCCGCCGACGACCTTGGCGAGGGTCTCCACGGCGAGGGTCTTGGCGACCCCGGGCACCCCTTCGAGCAGGCAGTGACCACGGGCGAGCAGCGCGACGAACATCCGCTCCACCATCCGGTCCTGCCCGACGATCACGCGTTTGATCTCGAACAGCGCTTTCTCCAGCAGGGTGGCGTCCTGCGCGGGTGTGGTCACCGGCGCGGGCGTCTGTGGTGCCGCCCCGTTCGGCGTCGGGGCGTCGGGCATGGTCGGCTGGGCCACCGGTCCTCCACAGCATCAATCGGTCGTCGCGGCTGGTGCGGTATCAAGACTCGCATGCCTTGCTGAGTGTCGAGGTGGGGAGAAGCCGATTTTCGCCGCGCCGTCCCCGGCGGCCGGACCGCGCCGTCCCCGACGGCCGAACCGCGAAACGCGGGTGTGCACGGATCGGCCCGCCGCGTGTACGATTCATCCCGTCGCCGGGCGGCTCCCCCCGTGGTCGCCCGGCGCTCAAACTCTCCGTCCCGCCGCCCTAGACTGGCCGGGATGAGCATGCCCTCCCCCGCCGACGAGGCCCTGGTCTGCTCGGCCCGGGGCTGCCGGGCCGACGCCGTCTGGGCCCTGAAGTGGAACAACCCCCGGCTGCACGACGCCGACCGGCGCAAGACCTGGCTGGCCTGCGCCGAACACCGGAGCAGCCTCGGTGACTTCCTGGACGCTCGCGGCTTCCTACGTGCCGTCACTCCGGTGCCCGGATCGCCTACGCTCGACACGTGAGCGGCGACCCACCGGCTTCCCCCGGCCCCACCTCCCCGACCTGGCCGCCCACCCCGGCCTCCGCACCACCGGGCGTCGAGCCGCCGCCCGGCGCGTTTCCGGCACCCGGCACGCTCGGCCCGGAGCCCGCCGCACCCGACGTCTCGTCACCGGCGCCGCTGCCACCGGGTGCGCTGCCACCCGGTCACCGTCCGGCGCCCGCCGCCGACCAGCGGGCCCCCGACCTGCCCGCACCCGGCCTCCTGCCGGCCGCCCCCGACGCGCCCGGCCCGTCCGGTCCTGTGCCGGGGCGGGGGCCGTTGGAGCCCTGGCCGAGCACTGTCGACTGGCAGCCGATCTCCACCGACCTGATCTGGGTGGAGTTGATCCGGCTGGCGATCGTGGTCGCTGTCGGGCTGGCGGTGACGGCCGTGGGCTGGGCGCTGAGCGGCCACTGGCTGTTCGGGTTGGCCGTCGCCGTCGTCGCCCTGCTCGGTGGGTGGCGCGCCATCGCGATCGTCCGCGCCGTGCGGGCCTGGGGGTACGCGGAGCGGGAGAACGACCTGCTGGTCCGGCACGGGCTCCTGGTCCGGCGGCTCTCCATCGTTCCGTACTCGCGAATGCAGTTCGTCGACGTCAGCGCCGGGCCGTTGGAGCGCGCCTTCGACCTGGCCACCGTGCAGCTGCACACGGCCGCGGCGGCCAGCGACGCCCGGGTGCCCGGGCTGCGGCCCACAGAGGCGTCCCGGCTACGCGACCGGCTCACCGCGCTCGGCGAAGACCGGGCGGAGGGCCTGTGAGCGCGAGGAGTGAGCCGGGTTTGCAAGCCCCGCAGTCGCGAACGAAGAACGGCCCTGTGAGCGCGAGGAGTGAGCCGGGTTTGCGAGCCCCGCAGTCGCGAACGAAGAACGGCCCTGTGAGCGCGAGGAGTGAGCCGGGTTCGCGAGGGCCGGCCCGATGAGCGAGGGGCCCGCCGAGCCGAGCACCGTGCCACCCGCCGTCCCGACACCGCACGACTCGGTGCCGCCGGGCGCATGGCAGGCACCGGCGGAGGGCGGCGCCGGCGAGCCCCGGCAACGTCTGCACCCGCTCAGCCCTGTCCTGCACGGCGCCAAGTCACTGGTCGTAGTGATCGCCGGGTTGTCCTGGTCGACGCTGTCCCGGGTGGGCTTCGGCTGGTTCGCCGCCATGGTGGCGGTGCTGGCGCTCGGCGCGACAGTGCTGTCGGTGGTGAGCTGGTACAACACCGGCTACCACGTGGTGGGCCGCGAGCTTCGGGTGTACGAGGGGCTGCTCTGGCGGCGTACCCGGGCCATCCCGTTGGAGCGCCTGCAGGCCGTGGAGGTGGTCCGGCCGCTGCTCGCCCAGCTCACCGGCCTGGCCGAGCTGCGGCTGGAGGTGGTCGGTGGCGGTAAGACGGAGGCGCCCCTGGCGTACCTCGGGGTGGCCGACGCGGCCCGGCTGCGCGCTCGGCTGCTGGAGCTGGCGGGGCGGGTGGCGCAGGTCCCCGCACCGGAGCACGCGACGTCCGCGGCGGTCCCGGGAGCACCGGCGCCGACGGTGGCCGCGCCGGGCCGACCACTGCACGCGGTACGCAACCAGAGCCTGCTGACCAGCCAACTGCTCACGCCGCAGGCGTTCCTGCTGCCGTTCGGTGTGGCGTTCGTCGTGATCCAGTTCCTCACCGCCGGGTCGTGGTCCTTCGTCGCGGTGGCGAGCACGCTGACCGCGATGGCCGGTGTGCTGCTGCAACCGGTGCGCCGGGTGCTCGACGACTGGAACTTCCGGCTGGCCCGCGACGGCGGCACGTTGCGGGTGCACAACGGCCTACTGGAGACCCGTTCGCAGACCGTGCCGCTGGCCCGGGTGCAGTCCGTACGGGCCACCTGGCCGCTGCTGTGGCGGGTCAACGGTTGGCTGCGGTTGCGCCTGGAGGTGGCCGGGTTCTCCGTCGCGGAGGCCGACGACCGCAACCGACCCGACCGCCTGCTACCGGTCGGTGACCTGCCGACCGCGACGATGATCGTCGCCGAGGTGCTTCCCGGGGTACGCCTCGACACCATGACGCTGAGCCCTCCGCCGCCCCGGACCCGGTGGCTGCACCCGTTGGGCCGACGCGCGCTCGGTGCGGGGCTGTTCGATGAGGTGTTCGCCACCCGCTCCGGGCGGCTCACCCGCCAGTTGGTGATCGTGCCGTACGCCCGTATCCAGAGCGTGCGGGTGGTGCAGGGGCCGATCCAGCGCCGCCTCGGGTTGGCCTCCGTGCACGTGGACACCGCGGGCGGCTCCAGCGCCACCGCCCAGGACCGCGACCTGACCGAAGCCTGGGCCCTGGCCGCCGACCTGACCCACAGAGCCCACCAAGCCCGCCACCGCCCCTAACTCGAACCCCCCACGCCCCGCTCGTGTTGATCAAGAGGTTTGCGTCACCGCACCCGCGATTCCTGACGCAAAGCTCTTGATCAACAGGGGCGGGCCGCCGAGGGCGGGGTCACCGGGAGGGGTGAGCACGCCCGGGGGTTAGTGGTCGGCGGGGATTTGGGGGTCTGGGCTGGTGGGGGTGGTTTGTTTGCGGGGGGACGGGGGTTCGCCGGTCGGTGTTTCGGGGGTGGTGGCGGGGGGTTCGGGGGGCGGTTGGGTTCGGGTCTTCGGGTGACGGACCCGCCACGCGGCCCAGCCACGCTCGGCCAGGCCGACCACCAGGAAGGTCAACCCCACGTACGCCCAGCCGACCAGCACGTCGATCACGTAGTGCTCGCCCGAGTAGACCAGGGTGAAGGTCATCGCCAGCGGGTACGCGAGCAGCAGCGGCCACCAGCGGCGGCGGGTGCTGGTCAGGAAGAACAGCACCACGAACAGCGCCCACGCGGTGTGCAGCGACGGCATCGCGGCGACCGGGTTGGAGGCGATCTGACCGGCGTTGAGGACGTTGCCGGCCCCGTGCATGCCGAACGCCTTCCAGCCGCGGGTGGAGATCCGGGCGACCTCGGTGAGCAGCCCGTTCTGCGCGGCCCACCAGGGCGGGGCGGCCGGGTAGAGGAAGTAGGTGACCAGGCCGGCGGCGCAGAGGAAACCCCAGCGCCGCATGTACGCGGCCCAGCGGTGCCGGTCACGCAGCCACAGCACCGCGGCGGCGGCGAGCGCCACCACGAAGTGGGAGAAGTACACCCAGCTCGCCGCGACGTCCCACCAGTGCACCTGCGGGTGGTAGAGGTGCTGCTGCAACCAGACGGTCGGCACCTCCCCGCCGGTGGCCCAGCCGAACATGAACCGGTCGGCGACGATCAACTCCATCGCGTGCGGGGTGGCCCCGTTGTCGGCGAACCCCCGGGAGAGGTTGTAGACGACGAACAGCAGCACCACCGGCACCCAGTCCCGGGCGAAGCGCAGGTGGCTGCGCCACGGTCGCTCGCTGTTCCAGGCGATCGTCGCCGCCCAGATCCAGACGAAGGCGTACGCGGGGTCGGTGGGCAACCCGATGGCCAGCCACGCGACGACGAAGGCGACCGCCCAGACGGTCATGGCGACGACGCGCCGACGACCACCGTCCGGGGACGCGGGTGGGTCGGTCCGGGCGGGGGGCTGGGGGTCAGTCACGACGGCCATCGCCGTCAAGGTTAACGACGGGTACGGCATCGACCGACGGGGACCACCCGGCGCGCCCGCGCACAGGTGGGAGACGGTGGGTGTCGGGATCGCCGGGCGCGTGCTCGACGGGCCCGGCGAGCACCTAGGCTGACGACCATGCAGGAGCAGCCCGAGCCGGCCTTCGCGCCGGGTCTGACCGCCCAGGTCGAGTTGACAGTCACCGACGCGGACACCGCCCAGGCGGTGGGTTCGGGGGACGTACCGGTGCTGGGCACTCCCCGGGTGCTCGCGCTCGCCGAGGCGGCCACCGTCGCGGCGACGGCGACCGGGATGCCGCCCGGGTTCACGACGGTGGGCACCCGGGTCGAGGTGGAGCACCTGGCGCCGACCATTGTCGGCCGGACGGTCCGGGCGCAGGCCCTGCTGGCGACCGTCGACGGTCGTCGGCTGTCGTTCGAGGTCACGGTCAGCGACGGTGACCAGACGGTGGCCCGGGGCCGGGTCGACCGGATCATGGTGGACCGGCAACGCTTCGTGGAACGCGCCGGGCGGGCCTCGTGAACGCCGGGTTCGTCGAGGTCGCCGACCGGGTGCACCTGCTGCGCGAGCCGATGCTGCGGGTCAACGTCACCCTGGTGGTGGGCGACGACGAGGCCCTGCTGGTGGACACGCTCTCGTCGGCCGCGCAGGCCGCCGACCTGGCCGCCGCCGTCCGGGCGGTCACCGACCGGCCGTTGACGCTCGTCAACACCCACCACCACTACGACCACTGCTTCGGCAACGCCGTCCTGGCCGGTGCGCCACCCCGCCCGGTGTACGCGCACGAGCTGGCCGCCGCGGCCCTGCGCGACGAGCCGGAGCGGCTGCGCCGGGAGGCGTACGAGGAGGTGCGGACGGAGCACCCGACGCTCGCCGCCGAGCTGGCCGACACTCCGCTGCTCGCCCCGACGCACCCGGTGCAGACGGAGACGACGCTCGACCTGGGTGGCCGGCGGGTGCTGCTGCGGCACCCGGGCCGGGGGCACACCGAGGCCGACCTGGTGGTGCACGTGCCGGACGCCGACGTGCTGGTCGCCGGGGACCTGGTGGAGCAGAGCGGCCCGCCCGCCTTCGAGGACTCGTACCCCCTGCGGTGGCCGGACGCCGTCGCGGACCTGTTGCGGCTGACCACCGCGCGCACGGTGGTCATTCCGGGTCACGGTGACCCGGTGGACGTCGATTTCGTCCGCGCCCAGCACACCGAGCTGGCCAGGTTGGCCTGGCTGATCCGGGCCGCGCACACCGGCAGCGCCCCGCCGGAGCGGGTGGCCGCCGAGGCGCCCTTCGGTGCGCGCGCCGCCCTGATCGCCGCCAGGCGCGGTTACCTGGAACTCAACGGCGAGGGCTGACCCTCGTCCCGCGGCGCGCCCGACCCGGCTACGCCGGGGTACGCCGCCACTGCTGCTGGTTGCCGGTGTTGCACGTCCACTGCACGACGCGGGCACCGTCGGTGGTGGCGGCGTTGAGCACGTCCAGGCACTTGCCGCTGTGCCGGGCGACGAGCTGCACGTAGCCGGTGCCGAGGTCCTGTACGCGCCACTGTTGGTTGGTGCCGCCGTTGCAGGTCCACTGGGTCACCCGGATCCCGTCGGCGGTGGCGCCCGCGCCGCCGTACACGTCGAGGCACTTGCCGCTGTGCACGCTGACCACGGTCTGGTAGCCCCCGCCCGCGTCCTGGAACCGCCACCGCTGGTTGGGCTGGCCGTTCGCGGCCCACTGGACCACGTCGGCGCCGTCGGTGGTCGCGTTGTTGGACACGTCCAGCAGCTTGCCGCTGTGCCGTGCCGTGAGGGTGGAGGTGGTGGGCACCGGCACCGTGGTCTCCGGCGCGAGCCGGTACAGCCCGGCGCCGTGGGCCGGGAGGGTACGGGTGAAGGTCCCGCTCGCCGTGCCGAGGGCCGCACCGGACCACAGGTCCGTCACGGTGGCCGACCCGATGCCCAGGTCGGCCAGGTTGACAGTCACCGGGGCGGCGCTGTTCTCCCGGTTGAACAGGGCGACGTACCGGTGGTCGCCGCCCGGCACGTCGGCGGTCCACACCTGCCGGGTGCCACCGGTGAGCTGGCGGTTGTCGGTGCTGTTCTGGTCGACGGCCAACACCGCCGCGTTGGTCATCAACGCCAGCTCGGAGGCGCGGTTCTCGACCAGGTTGCCGCCCCACATCAACGGCGCGCGGTTGATCACCCAGAGCGACATCAGGGTGCGCTGTTCGTCCGCGGTCAGGTTGGAGTAGCGCGGCGAGCCGACCGGCCCGTACTTGGAGAGCCGACCGATCGGGATCATGTCCGGGTCGGGCCAGGCGCCGGTGGCACGGTACGGGGTCCAGTTGCGGAGTTGGTCGAAGAGGGCGTCCACGGACGACCAGTTGTCCCACAGATCGTTGACGATGCGCCACATGTGCGCGTTGTTCTGCACGTGCCCGCCGCCGGCCAGCGGGGTCGCCCCGGGCGACAGACTCAACACCATCGGACGGCCGCTGCGCTGGATGGCGGTGCGGTATCCCTCGACCTCGGCCTGCCGGTACGTCGGCGCGGCGATGTCGTCGACCTTCACGAAGTCGACACCCCAGGAGGCCAGCAGCTGGAACACCGAGTCCAGGTAGGTCTGCGCGCAGGGGTTGGACATGTTCAGGCCCCACATGAGGTTGAGCCAGGCCGCGGTGGTGGTGTTGTTGATCTGGTTGGCGCGGCAGGTGGTCCCGAGGATCGGGACGTTGTCGGCGACGGCCTGGCGGGGGATGCCGCGCATCAGGTGGACGCCGAACTTCAGCCCTTTCGCGTGGACGTAGTCGGCGAGGGGCTTGAACCCGTTGTCACCGGCGGCGGAGGGGAAGCGGGTGGTGTCCGGCAGCAGCCGTCCGTTGGCGTCCATCCGGAGCCGGGGTTGCAGGTTGGCGTCCTGGTTGGGGCTGTTGTTGTGCTGGCCGGGGTAGTACCAGGCCCAGTCGATCACGACGTACTGCCAGCCGAACTGCCGCAGGTTGGTGGCCATGTAGTCGGCGTTGGCCCGGACGTCGGCCTCGGTGACCCGCCAGTTGAACGAGTCGTAGCTGTTCCAGCCCATCGGTGGGGTGTCGGCCACGTCGTTGTCCCAGGCGAGCGCCCGTTGTGGCGGGCTGACGAAGATGCCGGCCGCGGCCACCAGAAGCATGATCAGCATGGCCGCGAGGGGGCGGAACGACGGAGGTACCAGGACTGGTGACATCGAAGCCTCCGGCGAGAAGCGCAGGGATGTTTCCATCGCAAGATGTCGATGTTAACGTTCACATGGTGAGGGCGTCAACACGACGCCGACGACTCAACCCCGGCTTCCGAAGCGACGTTCCACATCGGCGCGCGTGGGCATGGCGGTTGCGCCACCCGGCGACTCGCAGACCAGACCGGCGACCCGCAGCGCGAAACCCACCCGCTCGACCCAACCGTCCGGGGTGACCGGCTCACCGCCGACGAGCAGATCGGCGATCAACGCGGCCATCACCGAGTCACCCGCGCCGGTGGCGTCGATCGCGTCGACCTTCGGGGCCGGCACCCGGACCGGGTCGGCATCGGCGGCGGCCAGCACCGCACCGGCCGCACCGAGCGTCACCACCACCGTGGAGGCGCCCAGCTCGCGCAGGTACGCGGCGACCCCCTCGACCGGCTCACCCGGGTAGAGCAGTCCGGCGTCGGCGGCACTCAGCTTGACCAGGTGCGCTCCGGCGGCGAACTCGGCCACCACCTCGCGCAGCCCCTCCAGAGCGGTGGGCCCGTCCAGCAGCCGGGGACGCACGTTCGGGTCGAAGACCCGCAGACCGGTGGCGAGCGACCAGGCACGTCGGGCGGCGGCGAGTGTGCCGGGCCGCAGGAGCACGATCGAGCCGCAGTAGAGGACGTCCGCGCCCTCCATCAGCGCGAGATCCAGGTCGTCGGGGCCGAGCAGCCCGTAGGAGGCCGGCTCGCCGTAGAAACGGAAGTCCGGTTCCGGTCCGGCGTACGTGACCACCGCGAGCGTGGTCGGCGCCGGCACCGTGACCGCGCCGGCCAGCCCGACGTCGGCTGCGCTCAGGAAGGCGCGGATCCGATCGGCCAGCACGTCGTCGCCGAGCGAACCGACGAACTGTGCCTCGCCTCCGAGCCGGGCCACGCCGACGGCGACGTTGAGCGGCCCTCCGCCGATCGCCTGCCGGTAGACCCGCTCACCGTCGCGCTCACCGTCGAGCAGGTCGACCAGCGCCTCGCCGAGCACCACCGCGTATCCCATGCCGGGTCTCCCGTCCTCGCCAACCGCCACCGACCGTCGTACGCCGAGCCGACCGCCGTGGCACCAGGCTGGCACAGTGCGCCGCCCGACGGGCCCCGAAGCCGCCGCAACCGCTACCCCGGCTGGTGGATCGGCCCGTCGAGCGCCGCGAGAGGGCGGCCGGTGCCGCCCCACCGGGCCGCGACGATCTGCGCGGCCACGCTCACCGCGGTCTCCTCCGGGGTACGCCCACCGAGGTCCAGCCCGATCGGGGAGGCGAGCCGGACGAGCTGCGCCGCGCTGAGCCCCGCCTCGCGCAGCAGCTTGAGCCGGTCGTCGTGGGTGCGTCGAGAGCCCATCGCGCCGACGTACGCCAGTGGGTGCCGCAGCGCCACCTCCAGCAACGGCACGTCGAACCTCGGGTCGTGGGTGAGGACGCACACCACGGTCCGTTCGTCGATCCGACCGGCGTCCACCTCCGTACGCAGGTAGCGGTGCGGCCACTGCACGACCACCTCGTCCGCCTCGGGGAAGCGCCGAGCGGTGGCGAAGACCGGCCGGGCGTCGCAGACGGTGACCCGGTAGCCGAGGAACGCGCCGATCCGGGCCACGGCGGCGGCGAAGTCGATGGCCCCGAAGACGATCATGCGGGGCGCTGTGGCGTACGCGGCCACGAAGAGGCTGACGCCGCTGCCGCGGCGCTGCCCGTGGTAGCCGTACCGGAGCATCCCGCTGCGCCCGGCGGCGAGCAGCCCGCGGGCGTCGGCACCGGCCGCGTCGTCGAGCCGGTCGTCGCCGAGCGAGCCGATCGACAGCTGACCGGTCAGCACGAGCCGCCGGCCCAGCCGCCCGGCCGGGTCGACCGGCACCGCGCCCGGCGGGTCACCGGCGTCGGCCGCCACGCAGGTGACCACCGCCGCCGGTCGGCCGTCGCGGCGGGCGGCGGCGACCACGTCCAGCCCCGGCCGGGCGTCGGCGTCGACGCGTTCCACGAACACGTCCAGGGTGCCCCCACAGGTCAGGCCCACGGCGTACGCGTCGTCGTCGCTGACCCCGTACCGGATCAGCTCGGCTGCGCCGGTGTCGAGCACGCGACGGGCCCGCTCGTAGAGGTCCGCCTCGACGCAGCCCCCGGAGACGCTGCCGGTGACCGTGCCGTCGGCTGCGACGAGCATCGTCGCGCCGGGCGGCTGCGGCGCGGAGTGCCAGGTGGCCACGACGGTGGCGAGGGCGACCGGCTCGCCACCGCGGCAACGGCGGTGCGCCTCGTCGAACACGTCCGGCACCCGCCGCCACCTCTCGGTTTACCGCTCCCCCAGGCAGGATATGGCGTCCACCGACGGGCGACGGGTCATTTCATCCATCGAGGAACGACTATTGCGCTGGGCGGCGCGGCGTGGTGGGATGACGCGTACCGGGCGGTGCGAGGGCTGTCGCGTCGCCGGTTGCCGGGTTCGTTTGGCGCGAGGGCACCGGTCCAGGGCAGGACCGACGATGGCGCACGTCCACCGGCCGATTCTTCGCCGGGACCGTCGCCGTGATCGTCGCACCGCTCACCGAAGCGGGCGATCAAGCCACATCCCCACCCGATTGCAGCGGGGCGTCGCTGGCGGCGCGCCTCGCGAGTCAGGAGAACCTGTGAACCGTTCCCGTACGGCCGCGTTGCTCATCGCGTCCGTGACACTCGCGCTGGGCGCTGTCGCCCTGGCGTCCAGTCCGCAGCCTGCCGAGGCGCACGGCGCGGCGATGACGCCCGGCAGCCGCACCTACCTGTGCTGGCAGGACGGCCTCAGCACGACCGGTGAGATCCGGCCGACCAACCCCGCGTGCTCCGCCGCAGTCGCGACGAGTGGCGCGAACTCGCTCTACAACTGGTTCAGCGTGCTCCGCTCCGACGCCGGGGGCCGGACCACCGGCTTCATCCCGGACGGCCAGCTGTGCAGCGGTGGTGCCACCGGCTTCCGCGGCTACGACCTGCCGCGTACCGACTGGCCGCTCACCCACCTGACCGCCGGGGCGCGGTTGGACTTCAAGTACAGCAACTGGGCCCACCACCCGGGCACGTTCTACTTCTACATCACGAAGAACAGCTGGAGCCCGAACCGGGCGCTGGCCTGGAGTGACCTGGAGGAGCAGCCGTTCCTCACGGTGACCAACCCGCCGCAGCGCGGAGCTGTCGGCACCAACGACGGGCACTACTACTTCAGTGGCAACCTGCCGTCGGGCAAGAGCGGCCAGCACATCATCTACTCGCGCTGGGTGCGATCGGACTCGCAGGAGAACTTCTTCGGCTGCTCCGACGTGGTCTTCGACGGTGGCAACGGCCAGGTGACCGGCATCCGGGGCGGCACGACGTCGCCGACCCCGACCACGCCGACGCCGGGGCCGACCGACCCGCCGCCGACGACCACCCCGCCGCCGGCCGGTGGCGCCTGCACGGCCGGCTATAAGGTGACCGGCTCCTGGCAGGGCGGCTTCCAGGGCGAGGTCACGATCACGAACAACGGCAGTTCGGCGTTGTCCGGCTGGACCGCCAGCTGGACCTGGCCCAACGGGCAGTCGATCAGCCAGATCTGGGGTGCCACCCAGACGACGTCCGGCTCGTCGGTGACGGCGACGAACGTCGCCTACAACGGCACTGTCGCACCGTCGGGCACCGCGACGTTCGGCTTCTTGGGCAGCTCCACAGGAACCAACGGCGTCCCCGCGGTGACCTGCGCCGCCCGCTGAGCCCTTCGCCGTGAATAGTTGATCAAGAGGTTTGCGTCATCCGGAGCCGTTCCGATGACGCAAACCTCTTGATCGACGAGGTGGAACGGTGGGTCAGCGGACCATGGAGCCCACGACCGGCTTGGTCAGCAGGGCCGACTGGTTGCGCTGGATGCCCGGGTCGAGCGTCTTCGACACGAAGATGGCGTGCCAGATGCAGAAGATCAACACCGTCCACACCTTGCGGGAGTGGTCGGCCTCCTCCCGCTTGTGCTCGTCGAGCAGTCGCAGCGCGTACGACAGGTCGAGCAGGTCACCCGCGCCCGAGGTGCTCAGCACGTGCCGGGCCCACTCGTACATCTCACCGCGCAGCCAGACCCGGGTCGGGGTCGGGAAGCCCAACTTCTTCCGGTTGACGATGGCCGGCGGCACGACACCCTGCAACGCCTGACGCATCGCGTACTTGGTGGCGTCGGAGCGCGGCGGCAGCTTCAGGTCGACCGGGATCTTCGCCGCGACGTCGAAGACCTCACGGTCGAGGAACGGCACCCGCACCTCCAGCGAGTGCGACATCGAGATCCGGTCGGCCTTCACCAGGATGTCGCCGCGCAACCAGGTGTAGAGGTCGACGTACTGCATCTTGGTGACGTCGTCCAGCTCGGTGCACTCCGCGTAGATCGGGGCGGTAACGTCGGTGTAGCGCACCGAGGGGTCGTAGCGCCGCATCAGGTGCTGCTTCTCCTCCTCGGTGAACATCCGCGCGTTGCCGTAGTAGCGCTCCTCGATCGGGGTGGTGCCGCGCTCCAGGAAGCTCTTGCCCTTGACCCCCTGCGGGATCGCCTTGGAGACCGCGCGCAGGCCCTTCTGCACCCCGCCGGGCAGACCGTTGACGGTGCCCAACGACAGCGGCTCCCGGTAGATCGTGTAGCCGCCGAAGAACTCGTCCGCGCCCTCGCCGGACAGCACCACTGTGACGTGCTCGGCGGCCTTCTTCGCCACGAAGTAGAGCGGCACCAGCGCCGGGTCGGCCACCGGGTCGTCCAGGTGCCAGACGATCTTCGGCAGCGCGTCGATCATGTCCTGCGGACCGATCTTGGTGGGGATCGTGGTGACGTCCAGGTGCCGCGCCGACTCCTGGGCGACGTCGATCTCCGAATAGCCCGGCACGTCGTAGCCGACCGTGAAGGTGAGGATGTTCGGGTTGAACTCGCGGGCCAGCGCCACCACCGCCGTGGAGTCGATGCCGCTGGACAGGAACGAGCCGACCGGCACGTCGGAGCGCATGTGCATGCGCACGCTCTCCCGCAGCGTCTCCCGGATCTCGTGGTAGAGCTTCTGCTCGTCGTCGACCGGCGCCGGCCGGAACACCGGCCGGTACCACCGGCGTACGTCGATCCGCCCGCCCGGGGTCCAGGTCAGGTACTCCCCCGAGCCGATCCGACTGATGCCCTTGTGCAGGGTGCCCGGCTCGGGGACGTACTGCAGGGTCAGGTAGTGGCTCAGGTTGGCCGGGTCGACACCCGCGTCGCCCTGGTAGTTGCTGTGCGCGAACGGCAGCAGCGCCTTCTTCTCCGACGCCAGGTAGAGACCGTCGGCGGTCTCCAGGTAGTGCATGGGCTTGATGCCGAAGTAGTCCCGGGCACCGAAGGCGCGCCGCTCCTGCCGGTCCCAGATGACGAAGGCGAACATGCCCCGCAGCCGGGTGAGCACCTGCTCGCCCCAGAAGTGGTAGCCCGCCACGATCACCTCGCCGTCACCGGCGGTGGCGAACTGCGCGCCGAAGTTCCTGATCAGCTCCTCGCGCAGCTCGATGTAGTTGTAGATCTCACCGTTGAAGGTGAGCAGGTAACGACCGTTCGCGTAGGGCAGCGGTTCGTGGCTCGACGCGACGTCGATGATCGCCAGCCGCTTGTGGGCGAACACGCCGTCCGCGTACCGGCCGGAAGCGTC
Organism: Micromonospora sp. WMMD1155; assembly: GCF_029581275.1. Taxonomy (NCBI): domain Bacteria; kingdom Bacillati; phylum Actinomycetota; class Actinomycetes; order Micromonosporales; family Micromonosporaceae; genus Micromonospora; species Micromonospora sp. WMMD1155. The sequence continues at coordinate 4,807,900 of NZ_CP120742.1, read as the reverse complement.
GCCGACCACCTCGACCCCGGTCTCGTCGGGGCCGCGGTGGTGCAGGCATTCCAACGCTCCGGCGATGTGGTCGCGATGCGCGGCGGCATTACCGTTCGCGCTGAAGAAGGCCAGAAGTCCGCACATGATGGCCATCTTTCCACGCGCGTTGTCGGCCCGTCGCAGGCGTCCGTCGATCGGCCCGCTCCCGGCGGGCGGCACCGCGAACCGGACGCGCGGTACCGTCGGGACCAGCAACGAAGCGGAGGGAGCGGCGCAATGACCGAGGGACGCACCGACGGTACGACGACGGACGGTACGGAATCACACGATCCGGACTTCCCGGAGGCGTTCCTGTCCTTCATGCGGCAGGGCTGGCGGGACACCGCGCTGCCCGTGACGCCTCGCCCGGAGACGCCGAACTACGCGAAGCGGCGCGCCGCGCTCTCGGCGGCCTTCCCCGGCGAGACACTCGTCATCCCCACCGGCACCGACAAGGTCCGGGCCAACGACACCGACTACCCGTTCCGGCCCGGTAGCGACTTCGCCTACCTGACCGGCGACCACGACGCGGACAGCGTGCTCGTGCTGCGACCGAACGGCTCGGGCCACGACGCGACGCTGTACATGCGACCCCGGTCGTCCCGGGAGACCGACGAGTTCTTCCGCAGCCGCAACGGCGAGCTGTGGGTCGGTCGGCGGCACACCCTCGCCGAGAAGTCGACCGAGCTGGGCCTGCCCACCGCCGACCTGACCGGCCTGGAGGCGACCCTCGCCGACCTCGCGCCGGGGCGTACCCGCGTGTTGCGTGGTTTCGACGCCCAGGTGGACGCGGCCGTGCGCCAGTACGACGGCGCCCGCGCCGAGGGTCAGCCGGCCCGCGACCGGGAGCTGGCCATCGCCATCTCGGAGATGAAGCTGGTCAAGGACGAGTGGGAGATCGGCCAACTCCAGGACGCGATCGACGCCACCGTGCGCGGATTCGAGGACGTGGCCCGGATCCTCCCGGCCGACCGCGCGGTCTCCGAGCGGCTCCTGGAAGGTGTCTTCGCGCTGCGGGCGCGCCATGACGGCAACGACGTCGGGTACGGCTCGATCGTCGGCGCCGGCGAACACGCCACGATCCTGCACTGGGTGCACAACAACGGCACCACCCGGCCGGGTGACCTGCTGCTGATGGACATGGGCGTCGAGGGCCGCAACCTCTACACCGCCGACGTCACCCGCGTGCTGCCGGTGAGCGGCCGGTTCACCGCCCTGCAACGCCAGGTCTACGACATCGTGTACGCCTCGCAGCAGGCCGGCATCGACGCCATCCGCCCCGGCGTGAAGTTCAAGGACGTCCACCTGACCTGCATGCGGGTTCTCGCCGAGGGCCTGTCCGACCTGGGTCTGCTGCCGGTGAGCGTGGACGAGGCGATGGACGAGAAGTCGACCGTCTACCGGCGCTGGACGCTGCACGGGTTCGGTCACATGCTCGGCATCGACGTGCACGACTGCTCGAACGCCCGCAAGGAGACGTACCGCGACGGCGCTCTGGGCGAGGGCTACGTGCTCACCGTCGAGCCGGGGCTGTACTTCCAGCCCGAGGACGAGCTGGTCCCCGCCGAGCTGCGCGGCGTCGGCATCCGGATCGAGGACGACGTGCTGGTCACCGCGACCGGCGCGACGAACCTGTCGGCCGGGCTGCCCCGCACCTCCGACGAGGTGGAGACCTGGTTGGCCGAGCAGCGCGAGGCCGGCCCCCGCCTGCCCGGCTGACCGCGCCACCAGCACCTCACCCTCGGGCCGCGACGACTCACCGTCGCGGCCCGACCCGTCTCCAGCCCGCCCCGCCGCGCCCCGCCCCCGCCGCGCCCCGCTCCGCCAGGCCCCGCCCCGCCCCGCCGCGCCCCGCCAGGCCCCGCCCCGCCGCGCCCCGCCCCGCCCCGCCACGCCCCGCCGCGCTCCGCCAGGCCCGGCACGAGGCCCGGCGCCTGATCCACTCCATATCGCCGAAGTGGCGGTATCCGGCCGCGGGGACAGCGCGATATCGGCGACGTGGAGTGGATCACGCCGCGACTCGTGGGTGAGGCTGCGCTTTCCGTCGGCGTTTGCGCTGCTCACGCCCCCTTTCAACCACCCCGAACCGGTTGCCCGACGTCAACCGACCTGAGCCGAATGCGGGGTTATCTCGGATACGTCCGCATCGCGAAGATGGTTCTCATACGGTGGGGATCAGAGGCTACAACCCATTTGTAGCTGGTCGTGGCGCCCCAGGCGGTGCGACCCCGTCTGGTAGCAGGAAAGGGCGGAAGGCTCTGATGTCCAACGACGTAACGAGTACCGACGGCGGGGCCTCGACAGCTCCGCCGACACGACGAAGGCGGGCGCTGTGGGTCGCCGGCGTGGCCGGGCTGACCGGTGTGGTCGGTCTGGCGGCCCTCGGTGGCGTGGCCGCCCGGGACGACAAGCCCAAATCCGACCAGGTCTCGGACGCGCAGCCGTCGACCGACCGGCAGAACGTCAGTGACGCCGGCGGCGCGGACGAGGGTGGCTCGAAGACCGACGGTCGGGACGACGAGTGGAGCGGCGACGACTGGAGCGGCTTCGACGACCGGTCCGGCAAGGACGACAAGCGCGACGAGAAGGACCGCACCAAGCAGGTCCCGTGCGACAGCGACAAGCTGATCCAGGCCATCACGTTCGCGAACAACGACCGCGGCGGCGTACTGGAACTGGCGAAGGGCTGCACCTACACCCTGACCCGCAACCAGGACGGCAACGGCCTGCCGGTGATCACCCAGCCCATCACCCTCAAGGGCGAGCACACCACGATCGGCCGGGAGGCCACCGCGGACTACTTCCGCATCCTCAACGTCGGCCCCGGCGGGCACCTCACCCTCAAGGGCCTGAGCATCAGGGGCGGGCAGACCCTCGAAGCCGCGATCACCGCCGACCCGGCGGCGGTCTGGGCGCCGTACTCCTCGATGGTCCGCTCCACGGTGACCAGCACGACAGCCAAGCCGGCCGCAGCACCGGCGGCGAAGCCGGCAGCGGCGGCCAAGCCGGAGGCAGCGGCCAAGCCGAAGGCCGCCGCCAAGCCGAAGGCCGCCGCCAAGGCCACGCCGACGGCGCCGAAGGCCAAGGCGTCGAAAGCCACGGCGGCGGCAACCACGGCAGCGGCCGAGCCGAAGGCAACCGCCAAGGCCCAGGCGGCAGCGGCGACCAAGGCAACCCCGCTAGCCGCGCCGGCGGTGACCCCGTTGGTGGAGGAGCCCGGGTTCACCGACGGCGCCGGGGTGCTGGTTCAGCCCGGTGGACGTGCGGAGATCCTGGACAGCGAGTTGCTCTACAACCAGTCCGGTGGCAACGGCGGCGGGCTGGCCAACTTCGGCAGCACCAGACTGAGCAAGACGACGGTGGCCCACAACACCGCCTTCTTCTTCGGCGGCGGCATCTTCAACGCCGGGGTGCTCCAGGTGGACGAGTCGAAGATCACTGACAACACCGGCATCATCGGCGGCGGCGGCATCTCCAACGGGGCGGCCCGGATCTTCACCGACGATGTCGACGGCGGCTCGGTCTGGGTCTACAAGAGCGAGGTCACCGACAACGAGACGCTCGGCTTCGGCGGTGGCGTCCTGGACATCGAGGGCACCACGACCCTGCACGACACGAAGGTCAGCGACAACACCGCGGTCCTCGCCGGTGGCGGCGTGGCGGTGGCCGACAGCCGGCTCACGCTCAAGCACGCGACGGTGGTCAAGAACAGCACCGCCGGCGTGGGCGGTGGCCTGGCGGTCGCCTTCGACAGCGTCGCGACGATCGAGGACAGCGCCATCAAGGACAACACCGCGGGATTCTTCGGCGCCGGCCTCTTCAACGAGGACAGCGTCACCACGTTGCGCGACAGCGAGGTGACGGGCAACCGGGCCATCGGTCCGCTGGCCAGCGGCGGCGGTATCTACAACACGGATGGCGGCGAGATCACCCTCCGCCGGACGAAGGTGACGCACAACTTCGCCACCCTTCCGCCCGGCGGCATCTCCAACGGCCTCGGCAGCTTCGTCCGGTTGGACGAAGAGTCCGCGGTGTCCGCCAACCGCCCCACCAACTGCCTGAACGTTCCCGGTTGCTTCTGACCGGAACGGATGGCTGATCCACATAGAGGGTGCGCCCCTCCGAGCCGGTCACGGCACGGAGGGGCGTACCCATTTGGGCAGCTCAGGGGCCCTACGGGGGCGCCGTCCCCAACAAGCCCTCCCGGCCGGTCCGCGCCGAAGATGAACCGAATGTGGGGTTCTCTCGGATAAGCCCACGAGGCGAGGAACCTTCTCATACGGTGGTTTTGGGAGCTACAACCGATTTGTAGCAGGGGACGCCCGTCTGACGGCGGCGACCCTGTCTGGTACGAGGAGAGGGCAGAGAGCTCCGATGTCCAACTACCTAACGAACAACGAAGCCTCCGGGCGGGCGACGGCCAAGCGCCGCCGCAAGCTCTGGCTCGCCAGTGGCGTGGCCGGTTTGACGGGCGTGATCAGTCTCGCGGCGGTGGGCGTCGCGGGCAGCGCCGGAGCGGTCGGCCTGAACTGGAACACCGCGCAGGTCAGCAAGGACGGCGACCAGCGGGGTGACGAGTCGCGCGACTGGGACAAGGACAAGGACGACAAGGACCGGGACAAGGACAAGGACCGGGACAAGGACCACGAGCGCGGGAAGGAGGTGCCCTGCGACACCGACAAGCTGATCCAGGCGATCATCTTCGCCAACAGCAAGCACGGCGGTGTGCTGGAGCTGGCCAAGGGCTGCACCTACAACCTGACCCGCAACGACTACCAGGGCAACGGCCTGCCGGTGATCACCGAGCGCATCACCCTGAAGGGTGAGCACACCACGATCTCCCGGGAGGCCACGGCGGACTACTTCCGCATCCTGAACGTCGGCAGCGGCGGTCACCTCACCATCAAGGGCCTGACCATCAAGGGTGGCCAGACCCTCGAACTGTTCAACAGCGTCCAGCCGGCCGAGGTCTGGGCGTCGTACTCGGACTCCGAGGCGATCGCGGCGCAGGTGAAGGCGGGCACGCCGCTGAACGAGGCGCTCACCGCCCGGCAGGCCAACCCGAAGGCCGGCCTCAAGGCCGCGCCGAAGGTCACGGCCAAGGCCGCGCCGGCTGCCAAGGGCGGCGTCGTCACGCCGCTCGTCGAGCAGCCGGAGGCTACCGACGGTGCCGGCATCCTGGTCCAGCCGGGTGGCACCGCCGAGATCCTGGAGTCCGAGGTCGTCCTGAACCAGTCGGGCGGCAACGGTGGTGGTGTGGCCAACTTCGGCACCACGAAGATCTGGCACAGCACCGTGACCCGTAACACCGCCTTCTTCTTCGGTGGTGGTGTCTTCAACGCCGGCCTGCTCAAGGTCGAGGAGTCGAAGATCAAGGACAACACGGCCATCATCGGTGGTGGCGGTATCTCCAACGGCGCCGCGGAGATCTTCGCCGACGACGTCGACGGCGGAACGGTCGAGCTCAAGAAGGCCGAGATCACCGACAACGAGACGCTCGGCTTCGGCGGTGGCTACCTCGACATCGAGGGCAACACCACGGCGTACGAGACGAAGTTCGTCTCGAACACCGCGGTCCTCGCCGGTGGTGGTATCGCCGCGGCGGACAGCCAGTTGAACCTGCACCACGTCTCGGTGGAGAAGAACAGCACCGCCGGTGTCGGTGGCGGTGTGGCCATCGCCTTCGACAGCGTGGCCACGTTCGAGAAGAGCAGCATCAAGGACAACACCGCCGGGTTCTTCGGCGGCGGGCTCTTCAACGCCTTCAGCGTCACCACGCTGCGGGACAGCGAGGTCGTCGGCAACCGGGCCATCGGGCCGATCGGGGTCGGCGGCGGCATCTTCAACATCTTCGGCGAGGTCAACCTGTCGAAGACGAAGGTCGCCCACAACTTCTCCACCTTCGCTCCGGGCGGTGTCTTCAGCTTCTTCGGGAACGTGAACGTGGACGACAAGTCCGCGATCACCGCCAACCGCCCGACCAACTGCCTGGCCATCCCGGGCGGGACCATCGAGAACTGCTTCGCCTGATCACCCTTCGGGTGACGAGATAGCAGAGCACCAACGAGCCGGCCCCCTTCCGCACCAGCGGGAGGGGGCCGGTTCCGTGTCACCTCTGGACGAAGACCGCCACGCTGCGCGCCGGGACGGTGAACGTCCCGGCGGACCGGTCGAACGAGGCCGTACGCAGCACCGGGTCGGCCGAGTCGACGAGCACCGGGTGCAGTGCCACGTCCGCCCCACGCAGACCGGTCAGCGTCTGCGTGGCCGTCTTCGGGGTGGCGTTGAAGACGACGGTGATCGACGTCCACTGTCCGCCCAGCCCGCGCACGTCCAACGTCATGGTCAGCACGCCCGGCGTCTCCTGCGCCCCGGACAGCGGGAACGCCACCCGTCGCTGGACCTGCTCGGCGGTGGCCAGCCCGAACACCGGCGACGACGCCCGGATGCGCAGCAGCTCGGCGTACCGGGCGTCGGTGGTGTCGATCGCCGCGCAGTCGGGCACCAACGTCGGGTCCGCCAGCAGCGGCTTCGCGTACGGCCACTTGTCCTCGTTGTCCGCCGCGGGTGGTAGGCCGGCACCGAACCCGTTGCCCCGTTCACAGCCCCACCGGATCTGGTTGAACCAGTCACCGGAGTTGTACGAGTTGCGGTCCAGCGACTTCGACCGCAACCGTTCGGTGCCGGTGGTGACGAACCCGGTGCCCTGACTGAGCACCACGGTGCCGAGCGCCAGCACCTGCATCCGGGCACGGTCGGTCGCCGAGGTGGCCTGCGGCAGTTTGTACGCCAGCGCGTCGTACAGGATCTCGTTGTCGTGCGCGTCGACGTAGGTGACCGCCTCCCCCGGTGCGGCGGTGTAGCCGGCCGGGGAGCCGTTGTAGTCCACCTGCGCCCCGGTGACCTGCCGTCCGGCGGTGTCGGTGAAGCGGTAGTCGCGCAGGTTGCCGGTCAGACCCACCTTGATCAGGTCGTGGGCGCGCAGCAGGCGCGCCTTCTGCTCGGCCGGCGACCCGTTGACCTCGTCGCCGTTCGGGTCGGTGTAGAGCCCGGAGGCGAAGCCCTGGGCGCGCGGGTTGCTGTCGAACGGTCCACCGCCGCGAACCGCGTCGCGGAGCCGGTCGTTGAAGGTGCCGATGCCGGTGCCGGCCATGTTCGCCTGGGTGGCCTGGACGAAGCGCGCGTCGTCGGCGACCTCGCCGAAGTTCCAGCCCTCCCCGTAGAGCAGGATCGACCTGCCGTCCACCCCGTCGCGGGCGACGGTCAGCCGGTCCAGTGCTCGGCGTACGGCCAGGATGTTCGCCTTCGGGTGGTGACCCATCAGGTCGAACCGGAAACCGTCCACCTTGTACTGCCGGGCCCAGGTGACCAGCGAGTCGATGACCAGTTTGCCCATCATGGCGTGCTCGGGAGCGGTGTTGGCGCAGCAGGTGGAGTCGGCCACCGTACCGTCGTCCAGCAGCCGGTGGTAGTAGCCGGGCACGACCTGGTCGAGCACCGACTTCGCGTCGGTGCCGGCCGCCGCCGTGTGGTTGTAGACCACGTCCATGACCACCCGCAGACCCGCGCCGTTCAGCCCGGCGACCATCCGCCGGAACTCGATGGTCCGCGCCGCACCGGTCGGGTCGACGGCGTAACCGCCCTCGGGCACCGTGTAGTGCAGCGGGTCGTACCCCCAGTTGTAGCCGTCGGTATCGGCGACCGCCGCCACGCACTTCTGCTGCTCCGCGGAGTCCGGCGGGAGCGCCGCCAGGTCGCAGGTCGGCTGCCGCTGGTCGGCCCGCTTCTCCGGGATCGTCGCGAAGTCGAAGGCCGGCAGCAGGTGCAGGTGGGTGACGCCCGCGTCGCCGAGTGCCTTCAGGTGGGTCATCCCGGCGGTTCTCGGGTCGGTGAAGGCGAGGAACGTCCCCCGACGCTCGGCCGGCACGGTCTCGTCGGCGATGGAGAAGTCCCGTACCGACAGCTCGGATACCTGCGCCTTCGCCGGTGGCACCGGTGGAGGTTTGCGCAGCGTCCGCCAGCCCGGCGGGGCCAGCGCCGCGTCGTTCAGGTCGACCAGCAGGCTGTGCGTGGAGTCCGCGGCGAGGGCCACCGAGTACGGGTCGGTCACCGACGCCCTGACCATCTTCTGCGCCGCCGGCTGCCACGCCCGCACCTGGTAGCGGTAGTACCTGCCGGTCCAGCTCCGGTCGCCACGCGCGGACCAGACGCCGGTACGGTCGTCGCGGCGCATCGGCACCGCCTTCGGTGTGGCGGTCGGCGAGTCGAACAGCTGCACCGTCACGGTCCGCGCGGTCGGCGCCCACACCGCGAGGCTCGGCGTCCGGCCGTCGAAGCTCGGACCGAGGGTGGCGTCGGTGGCCCGGGAGTACACGTCGTCGAGCACGCCGGGGATCTGCACGCCGGTCGCCGCGAGCAGGGCCCCCGAGGCGTCGCGTTCGGTCACCAGCACCTGCCCCCGCAGCGCCGCCGGGACCTCGGCCAGGTCGCGCCGGTCCAGCGTGAAGCTGCGGTACGACCACAGGTGCGGAAACGCCGTGCGCTGGGCCTCGGTGAGCCCGTTGCGCTGCGCCCGCAACGGCAGGGTGGTGTACGCCCCGGTCAACTCCCCGTCGGCCACACCGATCCCGCCCTCGGGTGCGACGACCAGCGCGTACGTCTTGCCGTCGGTCGGCGGGGTCTGCCACGCCACTGTGGACCTGTCGATCCAGTGCGCCTTCTGCCGGGTGATGTCGGTGTCCCCGCTGGCGCGGGTCGGCGTCGGCGGCAGCAACCGGCCCGGTGTGGCGGCGAGCAGCCACACCTCCCGGCCCGCGCTGGTGAAGTCGAGCCGCTGGTCGTCGGGCAGGTCCTTGGTGTCGCCCTGGTGGATGATGTAGTTCAGCCCGGTCGCACCGGCCGCCAGCGGCACCCGGAACACCGCCCCGAACGCGTCAGTCCTGATGGGTTTCAGTGGCGCGGACCAGTCGGTCGGGTCGGCCGCGCCGTCCCACACGTGCAGACCCCAGCCGTCGTGGTCGCCGTCGGCCCTCCGGTAGTGGATCACCGCGGTGTCCTCCTCGGCCGGCGGGTCCGGTTCACCGGTGGCCGCCTGCCGAGTCGGGTAGACCGTCGGGTCGCCCTGCTTGAGCCAGACCTCCCCGGTGGCGGTGACGTCGATGCTGCGGTCCTGGGCGACGTCCTTGTTTCCGTCCTCGTCGACCACCACGAAACCCACCGACGTCGCGCCCGGCTTGAGCTTCACCCAGGCGAACCGGCCGTAGGAGTCCTCCCCGGCGAACGGCTGCCCCTCGGGCCACTCGGTGGCGTACGCCGGGTCGACGTCACCCCACGCGTACAACCCCCAGTCGTCGTACCCGCCGGTGGGGCGCTGGTAGTGCACCACCGCCCACTCCCGGGACCCGCCCTGCGGCGGCGTGCCGACGGTGGCGGTGGACCGAGCGGTCGCGGTGCGACCCCGACCGTCGCGGACCACCGCCTTGTACTCGACCCGGGTGCCGCCGGCCAGGCCGGTCAGGTCGTGCTGCACCGTGTACGGTGCGCGGTCGGCGCTGCCCAGCAACGTCCACCGACCGCCCGCGACCCGGGCAGCGACGGTGACCGTGGAGAGCGGGTCACCGGTCACCTGGGCGGTCACCGCAACCCGGGTGGCGACCGGCGCGTCCGGGGTGGTGAGAGAGATGCGCGGCGCGGCGGTCGGCCGTGCGACGGGGGTGCCCGCCCGGTGCACCACAGCCGACAGCGCCGGCACGGTGAGGGTCAGCCTGCCGTCGGCGTTCGCCGTGGCACGGCCGGTGTCGCCGTAGATGCCGGTGAAGGTGGCGCCGGCCGACCAGGTGTCCACGGTGACAGTCTGCGCGGTGTCGGCGTTGTTCACCGCCACCACGTACTCGATCCGGTCGGAGGGGGCGACCCGGGAGGCGGCGAAGACACCCGGGCCGTCGGCGGCGTACCGGCTGACCTGCACACCGTCGCGCAGCGCCGGGTGGGCCTGGCGCAACCGCCCCAGCTCGGCGATGGTCCGGTACAGCGGGTGGCCGGTGTCGAACTGGTCGGCGGCATGGGTGCGGTCGGTGCCGAGCAGGTCGTCGTCGAGGTAGTCGGGCACCTTCGAGGCGAACATGTCCTGCCGGGCGTCCTTGTCCCCGCCGGGCCCGGTGAAGCCCTGCTCGTCACCGGAGTAGACCACCGGTTGGCCACGCGTCAGGAACATCAACTGGTGTGCGAGCTGGTCCCGGCGCAGATGACTGGCCGGGTCGGTGCCACCGGCGGCGACGAACGACCCGATCCGGCCCATGTCGTGGTTGCCCAGGAAGGTGGGCAGCCGTCCCGCGTCGGTGTTCCGGGCGGCGTAGAGGTCGTCGCGGGCGTACACGTCGGCGAGCGCCTTCGCCGAGCCCGCACCGGCTGTGTAACCCCGGGCGGCCTCCTGGAACGCGAAGTCGAGGGTCGCCGGCAGCCCGCCCTGCCGGACATAGCGGGAGCTGATCTCCGGGTCGGCGCTGTACACCTCGCCGAACATGAAGAAGTCCTTCTTGCCGGCCTTCTCGGCGGCCCGCTCGATGCCCTGGCTGAACTGCGGCCAGAAGTCCATGTTGACGTGCTTCACGGTGTCCAGCCGGAACCCGTCAACGCCGGTGGCGCCGATCCAGTCCCCGTACGCCTCGGTCATCCCCCGGACCACCTCGGGCCGCTCGGTCCACAGGTCGTCGAGACCGAAGAAGTCGCCGTACTCGCTGTTCTCACCCGCGAAGGTGGAGTCACCCCGGTTGTGATACATGGTGACGTCGTTCAGCCAGGCCGGGACCTTGACGGTGGCGTCCGTCGGCTCGTCGAACGTCGGCGTGTATGGGAACGACGTTTCGTCGACCGGCGGGAACGCCCGGCTGCCGTCGGCGTGGTTACGGTCCTCGAACGCCTGCCCCCGCACGTCGGTGTACGGCGAGGCCGCCTTGTCGACGTACGCGTAGGAGCCCTCGGCGTACTTGATGACGTCGGCGGTGTGATTGACGATCACGTCGAGGTAGATCTTGATGCCGCGCTGGTGGGCGAGCCGGACCAGCCGCTTCATCTCCGCCATCGTGCCGAAGTGCGGGTCGACCTGGGTGAAGTCGGTGATCCAGTAACCGTGGTAGCCGGCCGAGATGTCATCGCCGGAGCCCTGCACCGGTCGGTTCTTGAAGATCGGGGCGAGCCAGATGGCGGTGGTGCCCAACCCCTGGATGTAGTCCAGCCTGTCGATGACACCCTTGAGGTCACCGCCGTGGTAGAAGCCCTTGTCGGTCGGGTCGAGCCCGGTCCGCAGCCGGTCACCGGTCAGGCCACCCCGGTCGTTGCGGGGGTCTCCGTTGGCGAACCGGTCCGGCAGGACGAAGTAGAACTGTTCGGCCCGCGCGGAGCCGCCACCGGCCTTCACCAGCGCCTCGGCGGTGGGTTCGCTGGTCCACTGGGTGGCGCCGCCGACCGGGACGGCCCCGGAGGGGCGAGGGGCCGCGGTGGCGGCCGGGGGCACGGCGACCGAGGTGCCGACGAGCGTCACGGTGAGCAGGGAGACGAGGGCCAGGGTGGTGCGCGGTACCGGCGGCTGTTTCATCGACGCCTTCCTCTGGTCGCTGAATGGCCGCACGCTAACCCTTGCCGAAACATTCTGCAATGCCTTGCAAACATGGTCGTAACCGAGCATGTTCTTGCGGAAGTGCCGTTCAGAAGCCGGCGCAGCGCACCCCGTCGACAGTGCACGACCGCGGCGTGCTGAACGCCCGCTCCATGTGGAACCGCAACGACACCGACCCGCCGGGCCGCACGTCCACCCCGCTGACGTACGTGAAACCGTCGTCGAACTGCCGGACCGTCCCCTGTGGCACACCCTCCACCCAGGCGGTCACCAGCCGCCCACCGGAGAACTCCAGCCGGACCGTCCAGCCACGGCTCTGGGCGGACGCGTTGACCATCGCCACCTCGCCGATGAAGCCACCGTCGAAGCTCTGCACCACCCGGTACCGCCCACTGACCGCCGGCTGACCCTGCGGCGCACGACTCGGCGACCGCGTCACCACCGGCTGACCGGGCGGGCTGACCGGAGGGGCGACCGACGGCGACGGCGAACCAGTCACGGCACCCGGCGGCAACCCGCTCGCGCGCCCGGACAACCCCGGCATCACCGGCGCCGGCGAGGCCACCGGCGTGGGTCGACTCGGCGCCGCCTCCGCCGACGGCAGCGGCAACGCCGGAGGGGCCGACGCACCGTCCGGTGCCGGGCTACGCCCCCGGTACGCACTCAGGGTCATGACGAGCAGGACGACCATCACGACCACCCCAGCGCCCACCACGACCCAGGGCGACGACACGATCGCGGCCGGGCCGGGCGTCAGTCGCGGGGCGCGACGCATGCCGGACATGTACCTCCCTCAGCGGACCGTCCGGGCAGCGTAGCGATCGGCGGCCGCACCGGAAAGCGCCGGGACCGCTTGACGTCCGCTCAGCCGAGCCGACAGTCGACCCCGTTGATGGTGCACCGCTCCGGCCGCTGCGCGGACTCACCCCACCCCACGCGCAACCGCACCGTCCGCGAACCACCCGGCTCCAGCGAACGGGTCCCCCGCAACACGAACTCGCCGTTCCCGCGACCCCGCACCGAAATCCCCGAGTCGTCGCTGAGGCGCAACGCCCACAGGTCGTCGTCGAACGTCAACTCCACCGACCAGTCCACCGACCGGCTCGACTCGTTCGCGATCGACAACACCGCCGCGTCCCCGTCCCAGCCGTCCGTGCCGACCTGGTAGCGGGCGGTGACCGTCGCACCCGCCGAGGACGCCGACACCAGCGGAGCGCTCGTCCGTCCCGGCGTCGGAGCGCCGGTCACGGTGGGCCGTGGCGACGGCGTCCGACTGCTGCGCGACGGCCGCGGCGACACCGAGCGCCGCTCCACACCGGCCGGAGTCGGCCCACCCGTCGCCGACGCGGCAGCCGGCACGGTCGGCACGAACACCGGAGGGGCACCCTGCGGTACGGCCTCCCGCTCCCTGGTCCGGAAGGACAGCAGCGCCACCACCAGCAGCACCACCAGCGCGCACACACCGCACAGCACCACGATCCACGGCACCGACGCCAACAGTCGAGCCGCCCGTGACCCTGCCGCGCCATCCGGCCGCACCGCCATCAGGTCTCCCCTCGTCCCCACCGACGCGACAGCGTAGCCAGCACCGCTCCGCGCGGAAACCGGGCGGGTACGGATCGGGCCGACCAGCCGACGCCCAACGGAAAACGGTCCGACCCGGCGGACGGTCCCGCTCGATCAGGCCGTCCGGACGACGGTGCAGATCACCGGCCCCTCGTCCGAGATCCGCAGCAGGTAGCGGTACCGCTCCCCCGGCACCGCCTGCCCCTGACTGTCCAGGAACTCCCACTCCACCGCGACCATCGTCAACAGCGCGGACACCGCCTGCACATCCTCGATCCGGGCGTGCGCCGCGATCAGCTCCCGGTCCTGGTAGTCCGGTGCGGCCCCCACGAAGGACAACGCCACAGCCGCCGGGGACGTGAAGGAGAAGCTGTAGGTGTCGGCCACCACCAGACCCGGAAGGGCGTAACAGCCCGCGATCGCCGGCAGGTCGCCGGACGTCAGCGCCGCGCCGTACCGGTCGAAGAAGTCGGCCAGCGTGTCGAGATCCGTGGAGGCGTTCACGGCCACAGCAATTGCCGGTCACCGCCCAGGTCAAACCTCAGCGCGCCGGCACCCGCACCTCGATCTCCGAGCCCAGCTGGGCACCGGCGGCCAGACCCAGGTCGTCACCGCTCCAGAACCGTCCCGGGTCGTACCAGTTAGGACGCCGGCCCGCCGGCAGCAACCCCATCGCCTCGTAGGTCACCGCGACCACCTCGGCGCAGTACGCCGTCTCCAGCGCCCGGTCCCGCTCCCCCGTCGAGCCGGCCGGGGTCGATCGGAGTGCGGGGCGGCCGGGGCGCGGCAGCGTCGGCACCCGGCCACGCACCCACCGCCACGCCAACTGAGCGGTAGACGGGAACGGGGTGCCGTCCAACCGCGCGATCGTCCGCAGTACCGCCCGTTCCATCTCCCCGTCGGCCGGCGGATCGAGCTGCCGCAGCCAGGCCCGCTGCCCATACCTGTTGGCCCAGACGCAGACCGCGTCCCGCAAGTCGTGCAACTGGACGCCACGCTGGTGCGTACCCGACCACAGATCCGGCAACGACCTGCCCAACTCCGCATGCCACATCAACGGCGGCATGTCGTCCAGCACCACCGCCATGCCAACATGGTTGACCGGGCTGTTGGTGGTGAACTGGATCGCCCGGTCCGGCACGCTGCGACCCCGAAACACCCACACGTCGCCGGTGCGGGTCAACTCGACGGCCTCATCCAGGCTGATGCTCATGAGGGACTAGCCTAGGCCGATGGCGCAACGAATGCGGTGGTGGAAGGTTCTCGGGTTGGCCGGCCTCGCCGGCGTCGCAGCCTCCGGCGTGGTCATCGCGCGGGCCGAACGACGCCGACGCGCGTACACCCCCGAGGAGATCCGGCAGCGACTGCTGGAGCGGCACGCCCAGGCCGGCGACGCCGCGAAGCCCGCCGACCCCGCCTGACCACCCGCCGCGACGCTCCCGGATGGACGGTGGCCCCCTGCCGCCCACCCCTGATCGCCCTCGACGGGACGCACGGGCCGGAACGCACAGGTCGGGACGGGACGGCGGCGGCCTCGGGCCGAGGCATGAGACATATCGGTGAAGTCGGGCAAAACGCCCGCACGGCGCAGGGGGGTTCGGAGCGCTCGAGGCGTTCGTTGGGTGCGTAGACCGTACGTCGGCGTTCCTTTGGCCTTGATCCACTCGGTTTCGCTGATGTTGGGGTATCCCTGGCGCTGGGATACCACGATTTCGGCGAACCGGAGTGGATCAAGGCGGGTGCGCGGTCGTCGGCTGTGAGGTTCGGCCGGTGTGTGGGGTTTGTCCGGTGGTCGGGGTCACCGGAGCGGCGGAATCCGGGCCGGTGCGGGGTCGTTATACCTGGCACGGTCGCGATGCGGGGTCGTTGCATCTGGCACGGCCGGCGATGCGGGTCGTTGCGGCTGGCACGCTGCGGCGGCTTTCGGGTCGCTGATGCGCGGCAGCCGTCGGGAACACCCGGCAGGCCGCCCCGGTTACACCTCCGAGCACGACCGGCCGGGAGCCCGACGGAATGATCCGCCACCCCAGCCGGTTGCACCGTCTCCCGATGCCGGCCCCCCAGGGCCGCCGGGAACTTTCCCCCTTGTACGTGCGGCACGTCCACCCCCCGGGCGTGCCGTGCCATCACCCCCGATGCAGAGGAGCACGCCATCATGCGTACCGATCTGATCCGGAAGACTGCTCTGACCGCTGCTGGTCTGGCGTTCACCGGTGGTGCGATCGCCGGTCCCGTCACGACCGCGTTCGCGGCCCCGAGTACCGCGAAGCCGAGCGCCCAGACCCAGACCGATCGCAAGAACCACGGTGAGCGGGAGTTGGGTGTGCGCTACGAGGCGCAGCCGAACTTCTACTACTGCGGCCCGGCCGCCACCCGTAACGCGTTGAGTGTGCAGGGTAAGGACATCAACGTCGACGCGATGGCCAAGGAGATGGGCACCACCGAGGCCGGCACGAACTCGATCAACGACATCACCCCGGTGCTGAACAAGGAGACCGGTAAGAACGCCTACCGGTCGGTGGAGATCTCCAGCCCGGACGCTGATGCGAAGCAGACCGACCAGCTGCGCGCCGACATCGTCCGCACGGTCGACGACGGCCGGGCCGTGGTCGCCAACATCGCCGGCACCAGCACCGACACCACCGGCACCACCCACTCCTACGAGGGTGGGCACTACATCAGCGTCGTCGGCTACCGCGACAACGGCGACACCGTCACCATCGCCGACTCCGCCGACCCCACCCAGGCCTCCTACCAGATCACCGTCGAGCACCTCGCCGACTGGATCGCCACCCGCGGCTACGCCACCAGCTAAGCCACCACCAACACACGAAGGGACGGACCCCCCACGGGGCCCGGCCCTTCGCCGTGCTCGATTCAGGTGTCCGCGCGTACCACCTCGGCGTCTGGCGTCGGTTCGACGGCCTCGACCCGGTGGGCTCGCGAGCGGCCCGGCCTGGGTCCGCAACAGTGCCGCGAACCCTCCCGGGCGACTTGTCCGGCAGGTGCCGCCGCGGCACGGGCGGACAGGCGGCCGGGTTGCACAACTAGCAAGACGGACGTACGGTTTTGTTGAGCGCGGAATCGGCGGTAAGTGTCACCTAACCTCGGCGGCACCCCGACCGGTGCGACAGACTGCTCAGGACTACTCACGGTCGCTGGTGTGAAGGAGTACGACGTGGCGAGCCTCGACACCTTCGGTGCGAAGACCCAGCTACGCGTCGGAGACGCGAGCTACGAGATTTTCAGGATCGACAAGGTGGACGGCCACGCTCGGCTGCCGTACAGCCTGAAGATCCTGCTGGAGAACCTGCTGCGGACCGAGGACGGCGCGAACATCACCGCCGACCACATCCGTCAGCTCGGCGGATGGGACCCCACCGCCGCCCCGAGCGTGGAGATCCAGTTCACCCCGGCGCGGGTGCTCATGCAGGACTTCACCGGCGTGCCCTGCGTGGTCGACCTGGCCACCATGCGCGAGGCCGTGCGCGACCTGGGCGGCGACGCCACCAAGGTCAACCCCCTCGCCCCGGCCGAGCTGGTCATCGACCACTCGGTGATCGCCGACCTGTTCGGCCGCGAGGACGCGTTCGCCCGCAACGTCGAGCTGGAGTACGAGCGCAACAAGGAGCGCTACCAGTTCCTGCGCTGGGGCCAGACCGCGTTCAACGAGTTCAAGGTCGTCCCGCCGGGCACCGGCATCGTGCACCAGGTCAACATCGAGTACCTGGCCCGCACGATCATGGCGCGCGCAGAGGCGTCTGGAGTCATGCAGGCGTACCCGGACACCGTGGTCGGCACCGACTCGCACACCACCATGGTCAACGGCCTGGGCGTGCTGGGCTGGGGCGTCGGCGGCATCGAGGCCGAGGCCGCGATGCTCGGCCAGCCGGTCAGCATGCTGATCCCCCGCGTGGTGGGCTTCAAGCTCTCCGGCGAGATGCCGGCCGGCACCACCGCCACCGACCTGGTGCTGACCATCACCGAGATGCTGCGCAAGCACGGTGTGGTCGGCAAGTTCGTCGAGTTCTACGGCCCCGGCGTCAGCGCCGTGCCGCTGGCCAACCGGGCCACCATCGGCAACATGTCCCCCGAGTACGGCTCCACCGTGGCGATCTTCCCGATCGACGCGGAGACGGTCCGCTACCTGGAGCTGACCGGCCGCGACGCCGCTCAGGTCGCGCTCGTCGAGGCGTACGCCAAGGAGCAGGGCCTCTGGCACGACCCGGACGCCGAGCCGGAGTACTCGGAGCGCCTGGAGCTGGACCTCAGCACCATCGAGCCGTCGCTCGCCGGCCCGAAGCGCCCGCAGGACCGGGTGCCGCTGGGCAGCGCGAAGACGCTGTTCCGCTCCGCGTTGACCGACTACGTCGCCGACGACTCCGCCGGTGAGCGGGACCTGAAGCCGAGCGTGGCCCGTGAGGAGCTGCCGCGCGGCGCGAACGGCCCGGCCGACGAGGCCAGCGCCGAGTCCTTCCCGGCCAGCGACCCGCCGGCCAACGAGTTCAGCGACCCGGCCGACGAGCCGCGCGATTTGGAGACGGCCGCCGCCGGAGCGGGCGGGCGGGCCACCAACCCGGTCCGGGTCACCGGCACCGACGGTGTCGAGTACGAGCTGGACCACGGCGCCGTGGTGATCGCCGCGATCACCTCCTGCACCAACACGTCCAACCCGCAGGTGATGATCGGTGCCGCCCTGCTGGCCCGCAACGCCGTCGACAAGGGCCTGACCCGCAAGCCGTGGGTGAAGACCACCCTGGCGCCCGGCTCGAAGGTCGTCATGGACTACTACGAGCGGGCCGGCCTCACGCCGTACCTGGACAAGCTCGGCTTCAACCTGGTCGGCTACGGCTGCACCACCTGCATCGGCAACTCGGGCCCGCTGCCCGAGGAGGTGTCCGCCGCGGTCAACGAGCACGACCTGTCGGTCGTCTCGGTGCTCTCCGGCAACCGCAACTTCGAGGGCCGGATCAACCCGGACGTCAAGATGAACTACCTGGCGTCCCCGCCGCTGGTGGTCGCCTACGCCCTGGCCGGCACGATGGACATCGACCTGGCCAACGAGCCGATCGGTGAGGACACCGAGGGCAACCCGGTCTACCTGCGGGAGATCTGGCCGAACAGCGCCGAGATCCAGGACGTCATCGCCCAGGCGATCGGCGCCACCGGGTTCAGCGCCGCGTACGCCGACGTCTTCGCCGGTGACGAGCGGTGGCAGTCGCTGCCCACTCCGACCGGTGACACCTTCGCCTGGGAGAACGACTCCACCTACGTGCGTAAGCCCCCGTACTTCGAGGGCATGCAGCAGGAGCCGACCCCGGTCGTCGACATCGCCGGTGCCCGGGTGCTGGCCAAGCTGGGTGACTCGGTGACCACCGACCACATCTCGCCGGCCGGCGCGATCAAGGCCGACTCCCCGGCCGGCAGTTACCTCGCCGAGCACGGTGTGCCCCGCCACGAGTTCAACTCGTACGGGTCCCGCCGGGGCAACCACGAGGTGATGATCCGGGGCACCTTCGCCAACATCCGGCTGCGCAACCAGTTGGTGCCCGGGGTGGAGGGCGGCTTCACCGTCAACCACCTCACCGGCGAGCAGACCTCGATCTACGACGCCTCGGTCGCCTATCAGGAGGCCGGCGTCCCGCTGGTCGTGCTGGCCGGCAAGGAGTACGGCTCGGGCTCGTCGCGAGACTGGGCGGCCAAGGGCACGATGCTGCTGGGCGTCCGTGCGGTCATCGCCGAGTCGTACGAGCGGATCCACCGCTCCAACCTGATCGGCATGGGCGTGCTGCCGTTGCAGTTCCCGGTGGACGTCACCGCCGAGTCGCTGGGGCTCACCGGCACCGAGACGTTCACCATCACCGGGGTGACCGCGCTCAACGACGGCGAGACCCCGCGCACCGTGCAGGTCAGCACCGACACCGGCGTGGAGTTCGACGCCGTGGTGCGGATCGACACCCCCGGTGAGGCGGACTACTACCGGCACGGCGGCATCCTGCAGTTCGTGCTGCGCCGCATGATCGCCAACTGACGTACCGACGTCGCCAGGCTCCCTCCCGCCCTCGGCGGGAGGGAGCCTGCGTCGTTCCCGGGTCGCTCCTCGTATCAGGCCCTGCCGCGGGCTAACCTCTTAGCTAAGGAGGTGCCACGGTGGCCGGTGAAGCTGCGGCGCAGTTCAACATCCACGATGCGAAGACGAACCTGTCACGCATCATCGAACGGGTCGAGCACGGCGAGGAAATCGTGATCAGCCGGGCTGGCAACCCGGTCGCCAAGGTCATTCCTCTTCGTCGTACCACACGCACCGGTCGCGGGTCTCTGCGCGGTGCGCTGGATCTGACCGGTGACTGGGATTCCGACGAGATCAACGACGAGATCACCCGCGACTTCGGGCTGCCCGGATGAGGCTCCTGCTCGACACGCACGTGGTGCTCTGGTGGCTGACCGACGACCCGGTCCTCGCCACGGACATCAAGGACCGCATCGACACCGAACCCGACGTGTACCTGAGCCCGGTCACGCTGTGGGAGGTCGCGATCAAGCAGTCGCTTGGCAAGCTGCCCGGCCCGGCCGATCTGACCGAACGGATCCGTGACGCCGAACTGCGGGAACTCCCGATCCGCCACGATCACGCCATCGCGGCTGGTCGACTGCCGCTGATCCACCGGGATCCCTTCGACCGGATGCTTGTCGCGCAGGCCCTGCACGAAGGGCTGACCCTGGTCACCAGGGACGACCGCATCCAGAAGTACGACGTACCGATCCTGGTGGCGTGACATCCACCCGCTGGCGGGTGGGGTCGCCGGCGTCGAGGTGGCCGACAACCTCGCGGGCGTCATCGGCGTACGCGACTCCAAGGACCCGGCCGGTCCGGCGCTCGCCTTCGACCCGGCGGCCTGGTCCCGATTCCTGGAGTCGGCCAAGCGCGGCTGACCGCACCGTCCTATCGGGCGAGTTCGGCCGCCCGGTCCAGCAGCGCACGGCGCTCGGCGGTCGAGCCCACCGTCGCCGCCGCCTCCCGGAACAGTCCGGCGGCCCGACGTCGGTCGCCCTGCCGGGCCACCAGGTCGGCCTCCACCGCCACCGCGAGCGGATAGCCGTCCAGCCCTCCCCCGGCCCGCGCCGCGCCCAGCAGAGCCAACCCGACGGTCGGCCCGTACGCGTACCCGTGCGCGACAGCGCGGTTGAGCGCGACCACCGGGGAGGGCCGGAGGTCGGCCAGCGCGTCGTAGGCCCGCGCGATGGTCGGCCAGTCGGTGTCGTCGGCCGACGCGGCGGTGGCGTGGCAGGCGGCGATCCGGGCCTGCCACGCGTACGGCCCGTCGTGGCGTACCCGATGGAGGGCTTCCAGGCCCTCGGCGACGGCGGCCCGGTCCCACAGTGAGCGGTCCTGCCGCTCCAGGGTGAGCAGGTTGCCGGCGGCGTCGCGGCGGCCGTCCCGGCGGGAGTGCTGGAACAGGACCAACGCCAGTAGCGCGGCCACCTCGGACTGCTCCGGCATCAGCCGGTCGAGCAGCCGGGCCAGTCGGACCGCCTCGTCGGCGAAGGCCGGTTCGCCGTCGGCGACGTAGCCTCGGGTGAACAGCAGGTACAGCACCGCGAGGACGCCGGGCAACCGCTCGGTCAACGCCGGCCCGGCCGGTACCCGGTACGGGATCCCGGCCTGCGCGATGCGCGTGCGGGCCCGGGTCAACCGCCGGGTCATCGTCGACTCGGTGACCAGCAGAAGCCGGGCGATGGCGGCGGTCGGCACCCCGCAGACGGTACGCAGCGTCAGCGCCACCCGGGCCTCGAAGGCGAGGGCCGGATGGCAGCAGGTGAAGATGAGCCGTAGCCGGTCGTCCACCACGTCCTCCCCCACCTCGGGCTCGGGCTGCGCGTCAGGGGGCGTGAGCAGGGCGAGGTCGTGCAGCTTGCGGCGTTCCACTGTGGCCCGCCGCAGCGCGTCGATCGCCCGGTTGCGGGCCACCGTCATGAGCCAGCCGCCCGGGTTGTCCGGCACACCGTCGACGGGCCAGCGCTCCAGGGCGACGGTCACCGACTCCTGGGCGCAGTCCTCGGCCAACGCCCAGTCCCCGGTCACTCTGATCAGGGTCGCGACGATCCGGGGGTACGCCTCGACGCCGGCGGCCGCGACGGCTTCCGCCGCCGCGCCGACCGGTGCCCCCGTGCGCACCGTCCGGCGCTGCGATGTGGGCACCGTCAGTCGGGCAGGTCCGCGAACGGACGCAGTTCCAGTCGCCCCGCACGGGCCATCGGGTGGGTGCGGGCCACCTCGATCGCCTCGTCCAGGTCAGCGCACTCGATCAGGTCGAAGCCGACGATCACCTCGGCGGTCTCCGCGAACGGCCCCTCGGAGACGAGCAGTTCACCGTCGCGCACCCGGACGGTGGTGGCCGCGCTGGTCGGCGCCAGCACGTCGCCGGTCAGGCGGCGGCCACGAGAGTCGTTCTCCGCCACCCACTTGTGGATGTCGGGCAGTTCGGTGGGGTCGGTGTCCGGCTCGCTGTCGCTGCACACGAACATCATGTATTTCATCTGGTCGCTCCCTGGTCTCTCGGGGTGTCGCCAGCATGACGATCGGCCGACGGCGTTCCGGACACCCTCCCCCGAAAAACGTCGGTCAGTCTCCGCTGGCGGCGCGGCGACGGGCCTCGCGGGTCTTCATGGCGTGCTCCATCAGCGTGACGAGCACCTCCTTGCTGGACTCGCGCTGCCGGGCGTCGCAGAGCAGCACCGGCACCCCCGGGTCCAGGTTCAGCGCGGCCTGCACCTCGTCGAGCCGGTACTGCCGGGCGTCGGCGAAGCAGTTCACCGCCACCACGAACGGCGTACCCCGGCCCTCGAAGTAGTCGATCGACGGGAAGCAGTCGGCGAGCCGGCGGGTGTCGGCCAGCACCACGGCACCGATCGCGCCCAACGCCAACTCGTCCCAGACGAACCAGAACCGGTCCTGCCCGGGCGTGCCGAACAGGTACAGCACCAGGTCTTCGCTGATGGTGATCCGGCCGAAGTCCATGGCCACGGTGGTCGTGGACTTGCCCTCCACTCCGGAGAGGTCGTCGATGCCGACACCGGACTCGGTCAGCACCTCCTCGGTGCGCAGGGGCCGGGTCTCGCTGACCGCACCGACCATGGTCGTCTTGCCCACGCCGAAGCCGCCGGCGACCAGGATCTTGATCGCGGTGGGCAGTGTCGTCGCTCCGGCCGGCCGGTCAGAGTGCCCGTAGTCCATTGATTACCGCCTCGAAGATGCTGTTGTCGGGAAGACCGGCCGTGGTCTGCGGCTCGCGGACCCGCACCAGGCTGCGGGCCGCCAGGTCACCGAGGAGCACCCGGATGGTGCCCACCGGCAGGTCGAGATGAGCGGCGATCTCGGCGACGGACTGTATGCGCTGGCACAAGCCGACGATCGCCACGTGCTCCGGACCGAGACCGATCTCCGGCGTGACCTCGGCTTGGGTCGCGGTGACCAGGGAGATCAGGTCGAAGGTGCCGGTGACCGGGCGGGCTCGCCCGCGCGTCACCGCGTACGGGCGTACGACCGGACCCGCGTGGTCATCCACCCACTGATGGTCTGCGGACTCCCCCTGGACCGTCATCGCCGCTACCTCTCGTCGACCGACTGCTCAGTTGCCCGGGAAGGAGACGCGACGTACTTGCCGACGCGGGTGACCAGCATCGCCATCTCGTAGGCGATCAGGCCCACGTCGGCGTCCTCGCTGGCCAGGACCGCCAGGCAGGCGTTGCGCCCGGCCGCCGTGACGAACAGGAACGACGACTGCATCTCGATGATGGTCTGCTGCACCTGCCCGCCGCCGAAGCGCTTCCCGGCGCCTCGGGCCAGGCTCTGGATGCCGGCCGCCATCGCCGCCAGGTGCTCACCGTCGTCCCGGCTCAGCCCTTGGGAGGAGGCCATCAACAGCCCGTCGCTGGAGAGCGCGACCGCATGCTCGGCCTGCTTCACCCGGCCCACCAGATCGTCCAGCAACCACGTCAGGTCGGCACTCGAAGCCGTCTTCTGCGCCACTTCGTCGTCCTCTTCTCGCCCGGCTGTTGCGCCGTGTTCGTCTAGGGCTGACCGTCACGCTGTGCGGGGGATTCCCGCACTTGGACAGCGGTCAGGGGGCTTGGGGGTCCTCGTCGCTCGGCTCGGGCGTCGCCGTCGTCGGGGCGCCGGACGGGCCACCGAGCAGCCGTGCCGCGTCGGTGCGGCCACGACGGGTGCCGGTCTGGTAGGAGCTCATCATCCGGCGCACCTGCTCCGGCTGGCGCACCACATCCTCGTCGTCACTCTCCGACTCCGCTGGGTCGTCCCGTAGCTCGGGAACGATGTTCGCCTGTCGGACCCGGACCGGGAGACCGGAGTCGGTTCGCGCCGCCTCGGCCTGGTCGGGCGTCGGGGCGTCGCCGCCGGTGGCGACCGGAGGGCCGTCGTCGGCCGTGACGGGTGCTTCCACGCGCTCCGCCCCTCGGGTGCGGTCGACAGCGGGCAGGCCGGTGGGAACCGTGGGTGCTTCCAGCGCCGGCACGGTCGGACCACGCCGGGCCCGGACGGGCAGTTCGGGCGTCGCGGTCGTCCGCTGCCGGGTGGGCAGGGCGGTGTCGCCCTCGTCGGCCGACGTCGCCGGGTCGGCACCGTCCGACGTGGGCGCTGCCGGGACGACCGCTTCCGGTACGTCCGACGCGGTCGCTGGCGTCGCGGCGAGCGCGACGGGTGCGAGGGCCGTCGACCGGCCGGTGTCGGCGGAGTTCGTCGACGGCGTCGGAGCGGCCGAGCCGGTCCGCATCGAGCCGGAGTCCTCCGGGTTGGGACCGTCCTCGGTGACCAGTTCGAGCGGGATCAGCACGACCGCCGTGGTTCCGCCGTACGCCGACTCCTTCAACCGCACCCGCACACCGTGCCGCTCGGTCAGCCGGCTCACCACGTAGAGGCCGAGGCGGGAGGCGTTGGCGAGGTTCAGCTCGGACTGGTCGACGATCCGGTGGTTCGCCGCGGCCAGGTCCTCCTCGCTCATGCCGAGGCCCCGGTCCTCGATCTCGATGGCGAACCCGTTGGCCACCGACTGGCCACGGACCTCGACGGTGGTGTGCGGCGGGGAGAAGGACAGGCCGTTCTCGATCAGCTCGGCGAGCAGGTGGATCACGTCGCCGACCGCCCGGCCGGCGAGGGAGACCTCACCGAGCGGCAGCACGTTGACGCGGGTGTAGTCCTCCACCTCGGCCACGGCGCCACGTACCACGTCGACCATCGGGACGTTGCGCCGCCAGGCCCGACCGGGGGTGGAGCCGGAGAGGACGATCAGGTTCTCCGCGTTACGCCGCATCCGGGTGGCCAGGTGGTCGACGCGGAACAGGTCCTCCAACTCCTCCGCGTCGTGCTCACGGCGCTCCATCGCGTCCAGCAGGGTGAGCTGGCGGTGTACGAGTGCCTGGGTGCGGCGGGCCAGGCTGAGGAAGACCTCGCGGACGTTGCGACGCAGGTCGGCCTGCTCGACGGCGGTCCGCAGAGCGGTCTCCTGGACGGCGTTGAACGCCTTTCCGACCTGGCCGATCTCGTCGGTGCCGAATTCCAGCGGCGGTGCCTCGGTGGCCACGTCGACCTCCTCGCCGCGGCCGAGCCGATCGACCACGCGTGGCAGCCGCTCGTCGGCGAGCTGCCAGGCGGCCTCCCGCAGCCGGCCCAACTGGCGTAGCAGGGCGCGAGCAGTGGTGATCGAGACGACGACGGAGGCGATGACGGCGAGCAGACCCAGACCGGCGGCGAGCACCAGCCGGATGACCACCCAGACCGCCACCGGCGTGGCGCGCTTCACCAGAGCGTCACCACCGGCCAGGACGACGGCTTCCTGCTCCTTGAGGGAGGGATCGATCGCGGCCTGCCAGTCGCCGGCCTCGACCGGCAGCGGCGCGTTGGGGCGACCGGCGGTGACCATCCGGTCTTCGAGGGCGCGGAGGCGGGTGAAGGCCTGCCCCTCGGTCATCTGGACGTAGCGCTCACGGTCGGCGTCCGGCAGCTCGGCCAACGCCTCGGCGACCAGGAACCGTTGCGCGCCGACCAGGTGGGCGAACTGGGTGTACTCCGGGGCGCTGACCCGACCGGCGGCGGCCATCCCGGCGAAGAGCGCGTCCTCCTGCGACATCAGCTCCCGTACCCGCACGAGCCGGGTGAGGTTGACGGTGTCCTGGGCGATCTGCTCGTCGTCCAGTTGACCCATCGCCGCGTACACCCGGAACAGCGAGTCGAGGACCCCGGTGTACGCCGCGGCCGCGCCGGCCCGGTCCACGGAGCCGGAGACGACGGCCGCACGCATCTCGCCGAGCCCGTCCAGTCGGGCGACCATCTCGTCGATCCGACCGATCAGTTCGTCGCTCGACGCGAACCGGGCCCGCCAACTGCGGGCCGACTCGGCGAAGGTGGTCGCGCTCTTCTCGCTGCGTTCGTGCTGCGCCTGCAACTCCTGTGCCAGGCCCTGATCGCGGCGGCCGAGGTAGGCCACCGACATCCGACGCTCCCGTTGAAGCTCGGTGAGCAGTGACTCACTCGGTTGCGCGACCTGCGAGTCGAGCGTCTGCGCACCGAGCACGTTGAAGCCGTCGCGCAGGGTCACCCAGGCCGCGAACGCCCAGAGCGCGGCGAGCGAGACCAGCAGGGCCACAATCTTGGTGCGCAAACTTGCACTGCGGGAAGCCATCCCACCCGTCCCTCGACCGTTTCGATTGGCTGAACGAGCCCAGCCCCCGGCCCGGCGCACGCTAGCAGTGTCCGGAATTTCACTCAAGCGGTGCAGACCAACGGCTATCCGGGATATGGGCGGATCCGCCCAGCCGCGCCGCAGCCGAAACCCGGGCAGCCGCCACCGTCGCTCGGACTATCACCGCCGGATGATAAAGGTCCTTGTCATGCCACAGTGGATGATCGGTACGCTCATCCTGCATTGTGGACAGACGGTGGGCGGCGGCGACGCCCGCGGCACGGATCGTGGATGACGGCGGCGCGGCCAGCAACACGAGCAGCCCGTAGGCGGTCTCCTCCGCCGTGCCACACCAGCGCCCCCACGAACCGTCGGCCCGCTGGGTGTCGAGCACCCACGAGACGGCCCGCCGCACTGCGTGGTGTGCCGACGGCCCGCCGTACTCCCGGAGCGCCAGCGTGACGCAGTAGGTGGCGTAATACGGCGAGGCGTGCCACCGGTCCGACCATCGACCGTCGGGTTCCTGCCGATCGAGCAGCCATCCGGTGAGCCGGCGCAGCACGGGCGCCGGGGACGGGCCGCCGACGCCGACGCACCGACCGAACGCCTCCAACACGTGCGCGTTGGTGGTCACCGACGAGCCGTCCTCGCCCTGCCAGGTGCCGAAGTGCTCACCGGCGTCGAAGCGGCCCAGGCACGACGGATCGGCGGGGTGACCCAGGAGGGCCAGCGCGTACAACGTCACGGCCGTCGTGTCGGCGTCGGTGGGCAGCCCCGGGCCGGTGGCCGCACCGTCGGGTCCCAGCGCGTCGCGCAGCCCGGCGAGCAGCTCCGGCGGCACCGTCGGGAACACACCGGCCCGCGCGAGGGTGCTCAGCACCCACGCCCGTTCGAACACGGTGATCGGAGTGGCACACGGAACCGCTCCACCGTGCTCGTCGGCTGCCCGGATGAGGTAGTCCAGCGTGGCGGATTGAGTACCGTCGGGGTCGCCGAGCCACGCGGCGGTGGCGGCCGGCGAGGCTCCGACCGGGCCGGCGGCGGTGGCGGTGACACCTGCCGCACCCCGGGCGGCCGGGCCGAGGACCTCCAACGCATGCAGCAGCTTGGGCGTAATCGGCCGACCGGACCCCAGCAGCAGGCGTACCCGGTCGAGCCGCTGCCGGTCCAGGGCGTCGGGCATCGCCGGCGCGCCGACGCCTCGCCAGTGGACCAACCGCGTCGGCGGGTCGGCGAGGTGGTCGGCGATCCGGTCGACGAGTGCCGGAACGATCAGGTCCGCGGCCGGCAGGTCCGGCACGGGGTGGGTCGCCGGGCCGGTCGCCCGGTCGAACAGCAGTCGAAGTCCACGATCGACGGCATCGGACACCGCCTCGGGAGACCAGCCCGCCGGTTCGTCGCGCAGCAACGTCGCGAGCAGCCCCTCCACGGCGCTCAGGGTGGGCACCAGCGCGTACCCGTCCGGCCCGCCCCAGCCGCCGTCCGGGCGCTGCCCGGCGAGCAGGTACCGGATCCGGTCGGCGTGGCGTGGCAGCCAGGGGGCCAGGGAGACCAGACGGGCGGTCTCGTACGGCGAGGCGGACGTACGGCCGTACGGGTGCCGGCTCAGCTCGGCGATCACCTCGGTGACGTCGCGCGCCGGCCCGCGATCTCTGGACGCCCCGGTGTCCTGGACCAAGGCCCCGGTGCTCACGACACTCCCCAGAAGTCGGTGCTCCGGTAGAAGCCGGTGGTGTAGCCGAGCTGTCGGGTCAGGTACGCCGCCTCCCTCGGGCAGTCGACCCGCAACTCCTCCAGCAGGTCGGTCGCCTCCGCGACCAGGCGCTTCAGTTCCTGTTCCACGACTGACCGGTCGTCCACCAGCATGATCGCGTTCAGGTCGCCCCAGCGAAGGTCCCGCTCGTACGTACTCAGGTCGTTGACCAGTCGAAGAGCGCGTTGCACCGCGTCACTCACGATGACCAGCCGGTCGAGCGCGGCCTCCGTCTCGGCCGCGCCGGTCCGGATCCATTGCAGAACGTTCACGAGAGTGCTGGCCAGGTTGTCCGCGTTGTCCAGGTACTCGGCGAGGCTGGGCCGCGCTCGGAGGTCGTCGCCCATCGCCGTCTTCCACTGCCACTCCTGCCGCATGGCCAGCAGGCTTCGACGGGCCGCCGCCCGCCATGCCCCACCCAGCCGGTCGAATGCGGGCGCGGCAGCCAGGTCGTCGTGGAGAGCAGCGAGGAACCGTTGCAGTGGCTCGTCGGCCGACGGCGGTTCACCGTCGGCCACCCGAAGCTGCCCCTGCACCAGCCGGTCGAGCTCGGCGGCGGAGGTGGCCAGCCGGTCCACCTGCCAGTCCAGCGCGAACACCCAGAGCACGGCCCGATTGGTCAGTCGCAGCTCGGCGGCCGCACACCAGGGCGCGCTGAACGCGGTGACCAGCGCGATGGTGCTGGTCAGAGCGCCGTCGAAGGGCCCTTCCGCGAAAAGGTCCGGGTGCGCGGTCAGACACCGTTGCAGGTCACGTTGCCCCTGGGCGGCGAGGGCACAGACGCGCCCGTGCTCGGCGGCCTGCTGGAGGTCGTCGCTGATCGCAGATCGTTGTGCCACTGCTAGGCCAGGGCCGGTTGCCGATGGGGGGTGAGCAGCAGCGGCACCCGTTCCCGTGGTCGCAGCGACGCCGCCAGTTTCGCCGACGGCATCCCGGGCGTGCAGAGTCGGTACCGGAATCGGCTGAGCAGGGTCGCCACGATCAGTGGCGCCTCGAGCTGGAAGAGGTACTGACCGATGCACTGGTGAGCGCCGCCACCGAACGGGTAGTAGGCGTAGCGGTGAGCGCGCCGGGGAGCGTCGGGCGCGAAGCGTTCCGGGTCGAACACCTCCGGCCGGTCCCAGAAGCGGGCCAACCGCTGGGTCACGTACGGGCTCAGGATGATCGTGCTGCCGGCCCTGACCCGGGTGCCGTCGATGACGTCGTCGGCGACGGCGGTGCGGGGCACCAACCAGCCGGACGGGTAGGCACGCAGGAGCTCGTCCAGCACCATCCGCAGGTAGCGCAGCTCGCCGAGCTGTTTCTTGTCGATCACGTCGTCGGGGCCGACCACGCGATCGATCTCCTCGTAGAGCCGCGCGGCGACGTCGGGCTGTTGCTCCAGCAGCGGGAAGAGCCAGGTGAGCACGACGTACGTGGTCTCGGTCGTGGTGGCGAACATCGACACCAGATCGTCGCGTACCCGCTGCTCGTCGAGTCTGCGGCCGTGTGCGTCACGGGCCCGGGCCAGCGACGCGACGATGTCGTCGCCCTCGTCGTCCTCGGCTCGCGCGGCATGGACCAGCGGCAGCAGGATGTCGTCGATGTTCCGGACCGCCTGGCGGAAGGCGCGGTCCCCGGGCATCGGCACGGCGTCCGGCATGAACGGGGTGAGCAGCCGGAAGCGCAGCGCGTTGGCCACGGTGTCCTGTTCCGCGACGACCCGTACGGCGTCGGCGACGGTGATCCGGTCGCCGAAGAAGACCTTGATGACGGCCTGGCAGATGATCCGGGAGATCTCGTCGGCCGCGTCGACCGGTTGGCCGTTGCGGGCCGGGAGTTTCAGGTCGTCGACCGCATCGCTGATCGCCCGGCTCAGATCGCCGATCGCGGCGTCGAGCCGTTTCGGGGTGAAGTGGACCTGGAGCCGCCGTCGGCTCGCCTCCCACTGTGGCCCCTCGGAGAGGATGCCGTCACCGCCGAGCTTCTTGACCGACTGCCAGAGCATGCTGTCGCCGGCCCGGGTGTAGTTGGCGGCGTTGTCACGGAGCACGTGCTGGACGTGTGCGGGCTCGGTGACCAGGTACGGGCGGATGGTGCCGAGGTTCAGTCGCACGATCCGCCCGGGTGCCGAGTCGGCCAGCCCGACCATCGTGCCCAGTGGATCACGGAGCAACCCGGGTAACGTCCGCCGAAGGGTGGCCACGTGTGGATCACGGTGGGTCGGCATGGTCGGCTCAGTCATCGTTCACCTGCACGGGTCCGTCCTCTCCGGTGGCACCGCACTGCGGGTCGCGCTTCGTGCTGCCTCGGCGATGGCGCGTGACCATCAGGCAGAGCTTCGCATTCGCGAATCCGCTTCACCAGCAGGCGGATCGGGGAGACTTTTCGCTCAGGCCGGGTGATTTGTGCCTTTGATCCGGACGGGCAAGGCCCATCCACGAGAATCCCGCAGGTGGTGCCCCCGTGATGAGCACCGCGTGAGGCCATCCGGACGGAGAGTGAAAAATGGCACATTGACGCGTCGGCGTCGGTGTGATCCAGGCTGACGACCGGAACACAAGCGGCTGACGAATCCAGGCGTTTCCGGGGCCGCTGTGCCAGGCTCAGGAGCATGGACGACAAGACCATCCTGAACCGGATCTCCGAGCTGGTCGACGAGGAACACAAGCTGCGTGCCGAGGCGCAGGCCCACGAGTCGGGCACCGCGGGCGAGGCCAGCGAGCGACTGCGCGCCCTGGAGGAGTCCCTCGACCAGTGCTGGGACCTGCTGCGCCGCCGACGGGCCGCCCGGGACACCCACGGCGACCCGGACGCGCAGGGCGAACGCCCCAAGCCCGAGGTGGAGCGCTACCTGCAGTGACGGCACAGCGGGTCGGGCGGTTCGACCGCCCGACCCGCTCCGATCAGCGCAGCGCAGCGCAGCGCAGCCCCGCTCCGATCAGCGCAGCCCCGCCTCGCTCCGATCAGCGCAGCCCCGCCTCGCGGAGCAACTCACCGGTCAACGTGCCGGGATCGGTCTGCTCGGCGGGCAGCCCCCGAGCCGCGAACCAGGCCCCGACCACCCGCACGTCACGTGCCAGGAACTCCGGACCCTGCGGGTTGGCCACCACGTCGACCACCTGCGGCAGGTCGATCACGACCAGCCGCCCCCGGTGCACGAGCAGGTTGTACGGCGACAGGTCACCGTGCGCGTAGCCCGCCCGGGCCAACACCCGCAGCGCCTCCACGAGTTGCGCCCACAGGTCGCGCAGCTCGGCCGGGTCGGGCCGCAGCTGAGCCAGTCGGGGCGCGGCCTGCCCCGACTCGGCGTCGCCGACGAACTCCAACATCAGCTCGGTGCCCCGTAGCTGCACCGGGTACGGCACGGCGATCCGGTCGTGCCCGGCCCCGATCTCCCAGAGCCGGGCCAGAGCCGCGAACTCCGCCGCCGCCCACTGCCCGGCGATCATCTGCCGACCGAACGCCGTGCGCCCGGCCATCGCCCGGTTCTCCCGGGACCGACGCACCCGACGCCCCTCCAGATAACCGGCGTCGCGGTGGAACAACCGGTGCTCGGGATCCCGGTAGCGTTTGACCGCCAGCAGACAGGACCGGTCGGTGTCGGGCACGGCCCGGCGGACCAGGTGGACGTCCGCCTCCTTGCCCGTCTTCAGCACACCCAACTCGGTGTCCCGGGCGGCCAACTCGGTGACCAGCCAGGCTGGGTGCGGCTCCGGCCCGTGCACGGCGTCGTCCCAGGACGACCAGTGGTCGCCGGTGTCCGGATCGGGCTCGCCGTCCGGGTCGGCGGGCGGCTCGGTGGGCCGCCCGCGCTTCAGGAACTGTGGTTCGTCGTCGTCGAAGCGGCTCTTGCCGCGGCTCCGGCGCTCCAGCGCCGGGAAGTCGTGATCGCGCACTGTGGTGAGGTTCCCTTGGTCGAGGCTGAGCTAGGCGGCTGGAATCGACCTGCGAAGACGGTCATGACCGACCTCCTCTCCTCGACCGGGCCCACGCCCGGGACGCACCATGCGCAGGACCACTCTCAGGGCCACGCGACACCCGGTCAACCGAATTACCGCCGACCGCACGCCGGTGCGTCGCGACCGCCCCGCCCCGCTCCCCTGCCTCGCTCCCCCGCCCCGCCTCGCCCCGAACCGCCCCGCCCCGAACCGCCCCGCCCCGCCCCGCCCCGCCCCGAACCGCCCCGTCCCGTCCCGTCCCGTCCCGTCCCGTCCCGTCCCGTCCTCGGGCATGATCCGCACAACAACCCTGATGTTGCTGCCTCCAGGCGCGTGGAGGCAGCAACATCAGGGAAACTGCGCGGGCACAGCGCGGGCGCGCCGGGCACAGCGCGGGCGCGCCGGGCACAGCGCGGGCGCGCCGGGCACAGCGCGGGCGCAGCCCGCGCGGACAGGACCGCCCTCAGCGGGCCAGTACGGTGGCGACGGCGGCGATCAGCCCGTCCACGGTGTGGCTCGGCGCGAACCGCACGTCCGACCAGGTACGTCCCCGGTGCAGCCAGACACTCGGCAGCCCGACGGCGGCCGCGCCACCGATGTCCGCCTCCGGGCTGTCGCCGACCACCCAGGCGCCGCGCAGCGGCATCCGGACCCGCTGGGCGGCGAGCGCGAAGATCCTCGGGTTGGGCTTGCTGACGCCGGCCTCCTCGGAGATCACCCAGTCCGCGACGTACCGGTCCAGGCCGGTCTGGCGAATCTTGGCGTCCTCGACGCGTACCGTGCCGTTGCAGACCACCACCGGCACCCACCCGGCGTCGTCGGCGATCCGCAGCGCGCAGGCGGTCAACGAGTCGAGCCGGGTCTGCGCCACCACCCCGTCGTGCAACTCCTCCACCAGGTCGATCGAGGGGATGCGCAGCTCGTAGCGGTCCCGGATGGCATCGGCGAGATCCCACCGGTCGGTCAGACCGTCGGCGTCGATCGAGACCAGCCAGTCGATGTCGGTGTGGGGCGCGCCGATGCCGGCCAGGAAGCGCTCACCCCAGCGGCGGAACGGCCCGGCCCGATCCAGCAGGGTGTTGTCCAGGTCCAGCAGGAGCAGTGGCACTCGGGCACCCTACGGGACCGACGTGTCCGCCAACAGAGCCGGCGGGTTTCGACCTCACGACGTGCTCAGCCGGACATCGACACCCGGGCCCCGCCCTGGTCCGGCAGTCGATCGGCGAGCATCGAATGGGCCGTCCGGGTGGCCGCGAGCACGGCGGGCTCCAGCGTCGCCACGAGCACAGCGGTGCCCTCGTCAGCGCCCCGCGCCAGCACCCGGCCCTCGGGGTCGTAGACCGCCGCGCCGCCGTTGAACCGCCAGGGGTCGTCGCCGCCGACGGCGTTGGCGAAGACCACGAACATCGTGTTGTCCAGGGCTCGCGCGGCGTAGTAGAGGTCCCGGCGGTGCTCGGAGCCGGCCAGGTATCCGCTGGGGCACAGGTAACCGTGTGCGCCGTCGAGTGCGGCGGCCCGCCCGTGCTCGGGGAAACAGCCGTCGTAGCAGATGCCGAGGCCGAGCCGCCATCCGTCGACGAGCAACGTGGCACCGCGACCGCCGGCGCTGAACAGCTCGCTCTCGTCACCCCACAGCTGCTGCTTGTCGTACCCCACCCGGACCGCGCCGGTGCGGCCCACCACGAGCGCGCCGATGGTCCGGCGTCGGTCCTGGTGGCGGACGGCGGCGCCGACCACGACGGTGACGCCGGCCTCGCGCGCCGCGTCGCGCAGCGGGTCCAGGCGGGCGTCCGCGACGACCCCGGCCGGGTCGGCCGCGATGTCCGTGCCGGCCGGGTCGGCGGCGAGGGTCGGCGGGTGGTACGCGCACAGGAACAGCTCCGGCAGGACGGCCACCCGGGCACCCCGCTCAGCGGCCCGGCGGACGAGGTCGGCGGCGAGGAGTGCGTTGCCGACGACGTCACCTGGAGTCGGAGTGGCCTGGATGGTGGCCACGGTCAGCGGAGCGGTGGGGACGGTCTGCGGCGGGGTCACCGGGCGATGGTAATCGGCGGACTCCCAAGCCGTACGTACGGTTTGCGTGACCCGGGGTGACCTGCAACGATCGACGCGTGCCCAGAGTAAGTCAGGACCAGCTCGACGCGCGCCGGCAGGAGATCCTCGCCGCGGCCCGGGCGTGTTTCGCCCGGCTCGGCTACGAGGGGGCGACCGTCCGCCGCCTCGAGGAGGCCACCGGCCTGTCCCGTGGCGCCATCTTCCACCACTTCCGGGACAAGGACTCGCTCTTCCTGGCCGTCGCCGAGGACGACGCCGCGGCCATGGTCGAGACGGTGGCCCGCAACGGTCTGGTGCAGGTGATGCGGGACCTGCTCGCCCGCGCCGTCTCCCCGGACACCACCGGCTGGCTGGGCAGCCAACTGGAGGTCTCCCGCCGCCTGCGCACCGACCCGGCGTTCGCCAAGCGCTGGGCCGAGCGGTCTGCGGCGATCGCCGAGGCGACCCGCGACCGGCTGGCCCGCCAGCGCGACGCCGGGGTGCTGCGCGAGGACGTCCCGATCGACGTGCTGGCCCAGTTCCTGGAACTGGCCTACGACGGTCTGGTGCTGCACCTGGCCATGGGGCGGCCGGCCGGCGACCTGGGCCCGGTGCTCGACCTCGTGGAGGAGGCGGTCCGCCGCCACTGAGTGCGCGGACAGCGGTCTGTCGACCGTGGCGAGGCTGCTCCACAATGGGGCCGCGGATCCCTCCGGTGACAGGAGCAGTCGATGATCGTTCACGCCGCGTCCGGCGACACCTGGGGCGTCTCCGGCCCGACTTTCCTCCGGTTCTACCTGGTGGCAGCCGCCCTGGTGGTGGCCGTCGCGGTCTACCACCGGGTCCGGCTGGCCGCCGGGTCGACGACCGCCCCGACCGCCGATGCACTCGGGCCGCAGCAGGTCGCGTACCTCAACGGTGGGCCTCGGCTCGCCGTCCACGCCGCGCTCGGCGGCCTCCGTGGCAGCGGCGCGATCGGCGTACGACCGGACCGCCGACTGACCACAGCGGGTGCCGCGCCCACCGGGCTCACCCCACTGGAGCAGGCCGTCCACTGGGCCGCGCACCAGCACGCCCGGGTCGCGGACCTGCCGAAGGACGAGCGCGTACGCGCCGCGCTGGACCGACTCCGCGACGGCCTGGAGCACCGAGGGCTGCTGAACACCGACGCGCAGCGGGCGCGTGCCCGCCTCTGGACCACGCTCCTGATCGGCCTGCTGGGTCTCGGCGTCTTCCGATTCGTCTCCGGCCTGTTCAACGGTCAGCCGGTCGGCTACCTGCTGCTGACCCTGGTGACGCTCCTGATCGTCACGCTGGTGCTCCGTCGGGCCCCCGCGCTCACCCGGGCCGGTCGGGCGGCGCTGCGCGGCGTGCGCCGCGAGCACACCCACCTCGCTCCGGCGTCCGCGCCGGCCTACGCCACCTACGGGGCGGCCGGTGCGGCGATGGGTGTGGCCCTGTACGGCACCGCCTCGCTCTGGGCACTCGACCCGGGCTTCGCCGAGCAGGCCGAGATCCAGCGCCAGGCCGCCTCCGGCAGTGGCTGGAGCGGAGGCGGCGACGGGTCGTCGGGCGGCGGCGAGAGTTCCGGCTCGGACGGTGGCAGCTCCTGCGGTGGCGGGGGCGGATGCGGCGGCGGGGGGTGCGGCGGATGACCGGCCCGTCCGGGGTCGGCATCGGCTGGCGTCCGGAGATCGCGGGTTTCGTGGCCGAGCTGCCCGGGCTGCGGTTCGTGGAGGTGGTGGCCGAGTCGGTGCCCGCGTCCGGGCCGCTCCCGCCGGGTCTGGCCCGGCTGCGGGAGCGCGCGGTGACCGTCGTACCCCATGGGGTGCGGCTCTCCCTCGGCGGCGCCGAGCCGGTCGACCCGGCCCGGGTCGCCCACCTGGCCGCGGTGGCGCACCGCGTCGACGCCCCGCTGGTCAGCGAGCACATCGCGTTCGTCCGGGCCGGTGGCCTGGAGGCCGGGCACCTGCTGCCGCTGCCGCGCAGCCGGGAGGCGGTCGACGCGGTCTGCGCCAACGTGGCACGGGCCCAGGCCGAACTGCCGGTGCCGATCGCGCTGGAACCGATCGCCGCGCTGGTCGACTGGCCCGACGACGAGTTGGACGAGGCGGACTTCCTCACCGAGATCCTCGACCGGACCGGGGCGTTGTTGCTCTTGGACGTCGCCAACGCGCACGCCAACGCCCGCAACCGGGGCACCGACCCGCTCGCGTTGCTGGACCGACTGCCGCTGGAGCGGGTGGCGTACGCCCACGTGGCCGGCGGCGCCGAACACGGCGGCTTCTACCACGACACCCACACCGACCCGGTTCCTCCGGAGGTGCTGGAGCTGGTGGGCGCGCTCTGCGCCCGACGGCGACCACCGGCGCTGTTGCTGGAACGCGACGGCCACTACCCGCCGGCCGCCGTCCTCCGCGCCGAACTGGACGCCCTGTCCGCCACCGCCGGCTTTCCGGCCGTGACATGACCGACGACGACGGCACCTCCCCGCCCCGGGCGGGGCTGGCCGAACGGCAGGCCGAACTGGTCGCGGCGCTGGTCGCCGGGGGCCCGCCGCCGCCGGGTTTCGCCCCGGGGCCGCTGGCCGCCGCCCGGGCCGCGCTGCTGCGCAAACGGGCCGGTGACGTGGCCCGGCACTGGCCGCTCCTCGCCGCCGGCCTCGGCGCGGGATGGTCGACGACCTTCGCCGGCTGGGCCGCGGGGCGACCCACCACCGGGTCGCTGCGCGACGGCTGGGACCTGGCCCGCACGCTGCGCGACCAGCACGCGCTTCCCCCGTCGGCCGCCGAGGAGCTGGCCGCCCGGGAGGCCAGCCTGCGCTACAACGGGCGTTCCGCGCCACGTCCGCGCCGGTCGCCGGCGGTGGGCCGCGCCGGCGGGGCCGTGGCGGTGCAGATCGGCGGCCGGGTACGCCTGCTGCGCGCCGCTCCGCGCCCCACGACGACGGCCACCGTCGCTGGCGACGACGTACCGGATGCGGCAGGATCGAGCTTATGGATCTAGGGCTGACCGACCACGTGTACGTCCTCACCGGCGCCTCCCGCGGGCTGGGCTTCGCGACCGCGCAGTGCCTGGTCGCCGACGGGGCACGGGTGGTCCTCTCGGCCCGTGACCCGGACGCCGTGGCCGCCGCCGCGAAGCAGCTCGGCGGCCCGGAGCATGCCGTGGGGCTGACCGCCGACCTGGCCGACCCGGAGACCCCGGACCAGCTCGTCGCGGCGGCCCGGGAGCACTTCGGTCGGCTCGACGGCGCGTTGATCTCGGTCGGCGGCCCGCCGGCCGGCAACGCGGCGGCGATCAGCGACGAGCAGTGGCGGCTGTCCTTCGAGACCGTCTTCCTGGGCACCATCCGCGCGGTCCGCACGATCGCCGCCGCGCTGCCCGAGGGCGGCGCGATCGGGTTGGTGCTCTCCACCTCGGCCCGGGGTCCGGTGCCCGGCCTCGGCATCTCCAACGGTCTGCGGCCCGGTCTGGTCGGTGCGGCCAAGGACATCGCCGACGACTACGGCCCCCGCGGAGTCCGGGTGGTCGGGCTGCTGCCCGGCCGGATCCTGACCGACCGCAACCGGGAGCTGTTCGCCGCCACCGGCGACCCGGAGCGCGCCCGCGCCGACGTCGAGGCCAGCATCCCGCTTCGCCGCCTCGGTGACCCGGGCGAGTTCGGTCGGGTGGCCGCGTTCGTGCTCTCCCCCGCCGCGAGCTACCT
The DNA here is from genome assembly GCF_029581275.1 of Micromonospora sp. WMMD1155. Classification (NCBI taxonomy): domain Bacteria; kingdom Bacillati; phylum Actinomycetota; class Actinomycetes; order Micromonosporales; family Micromonosporaceae; genus Micromonospora; species Micromonospora sp. WMMD1155. Next base: position 4,770,588 of record NZ_CP120742.1, on the reverse strand, counting down.
CACCGGCATCACCGTGCCGGTCGACGGCGGCGCGCTGCGCGGGCTGTGACGCCAGGCCGGGCCGCGCGGCCCGGTGCACCGGGTGAGCCGGCCGATCCGGTGCGGCCCGGTTCACCGGGTGAGCCGGCCGGTCCGGTGCGGCTCGGTTCGGCCGACGATGCCGACCCGGTTCGAGCCCGCGCTGCCGACGCGGTGACGCCCGACCCGGTTCGAGCCCGCGCTGCCGGCGGCCATCCTCGACCGACCCGGGCGGAGCTGGCCGCCGCCGCGGACCGGACCATCCCCGACGTCCTCGCGCCGGGCCTGGAGGTGCTCTTCGTCGGCATCAACCCCGGGCTCTGGTCGGCCGCCACCGGGTGGCATTTCGCCCGACCCGGCAACCGGTTCTGGCCGGCGCTGCACGCGGGCGGCTTCACCCCGCGACTGTTGCATCCGAGCGAGCAGGACGAGCTGCCCGCCCACGGGCTCGGCATCACCAACATGGCCGCCCGGGCCAGCGCCCGCGCCGACGAGCTGAGCACCGAGGAACTGCTCGCCGGTGCGGCGATCCTGGCCGACACGGTGGCCCGCCACCGGCCGCGCTGGGTGGCGGTGGTGGGGGTGACCGCGTACCGGATCGGTTTTCAACGGCCGAAGGCCGCCTTCGGGCCGCAACCGGAGACGTTGGGCGATGCCCGGCTCTGGGTGCTGCCCAACCCGAGCGGCCTGAACGCGCACTTCACCCCGGTCACGCTCGGGCTGGCGTTCGCCGAGTTGCGGGTGGCGGCGGAGCTGCCGGACCGCCGCACGCCAACGACCACCTGACCGGCGCCGGCCGGGCGGGTCAGCCGGTCGACGCGGCGCGCAGCCGGCGGGCCTCCTTCACCAACCGGCTCGTGCCGCCGCGCGCCGCCACGTCGGCCAGCCCCGGCAGCTCGATGTGGACGCCTGTCGCGCCGGCCGCCTCGGTGGCCAGGGCGAGCAGGTCGGGCGTGCCACGGGGCGCGGTCGGCGCGGCCAGCAACGGCGGTAGCGCGGCGGCGAGGAGCCGCCACACACTCAGCCGGGCACCGGCCGCGATCGCGTCCCGCAGCGGGTTCACCGCCCGGGTCAGCGTCACCTGGTTGTCCGCCGCCAGCGCACCCACCCGCCCGCCGACGCCCGGGGCGTCCAGCTCACCGGCGGCCGCCAGGATCAGGAGGGCGTCGAGGGCGGCGACCCGGTCCGCCTCGTGTCGGGCGCAGAGCCCGTACGCCAGCGCCAGGTCGAGTGCCGGCCCGCCGACGCCGGTGCACTCGGCGAGCCGCGGCAGCACTGCGCCGAACCCTTCGGCGTCCTCCTGCGCCCCGCTGGCGACACCGGGCAGCAGGCGAGCGGCGACCAGACCCCGATGCCCCGGCAGCAGCGCCGGCCACAGGTCACTCCAGTCGGCGGGCCCCTGCCCGACCAGGCGCACCGACACGGTGAGCAGGCCGATCGGGTCGGCCACGCCCTCCGGCGGGGTGGTGGCGACGACGGTACGCCGCACCGGCAGGCGGTCGTAGCCGTAGTCGAACCCGTGGCGGCGCTCGCGTCGGCCGACCGTGACCACCTGCTGCACGGGTGCCGGTAGGGCGTCCCCGCGCAGCCAGCCGGCCAGTTCGTCGCCGGCCGGTGTGCCGAGCGCCGCGGCGCGGCTCGCCAGAGCGTCGTCCACGCCGACGGGCACCCGCAGCAGGGCCTGGGTGAGATCCCACCGCCAGGCGGGCCGGCCGCCGAGCGCGACGAGCCGCTCGTAGAGCACCGCCGGGTCGACGGCCCCGGTGACCGACGTCGGAGCGGCCAGCAGCCCGGGATCGTCCGAGCCGTCCATCCGTTGGCCGATCTCGGCGAGTCGGGCGCAGTAGAGCCGCGAGATCGGAGACTGCGTGGACGACTCGTCCGTCGACCGGCGCCGGAAGAGGCGGTCCCTCCAGGTCACCGACTGGCCGAGGATGCGGGACCACTGCTCACGCCGTCGCTGAGCCTCCGTCGGCGCGGCCGCGGCCAGCAGCACCCCGTTGAACTGGGCCCGGACGTTGGACACCGCCGACCTGCCGTCGTGCCCCCGGATCTCCGCGCGGCGCACCACCGGCGACAGGGCAGCCGCCAACCGGTCCTGCTCGCGGGTGGCCAACCGGGCCAGGCCATCGAGGACCCGCTCCAGCGTCAGCGCAGGCCACTCCTGGCCGAGCAACCCGGTGACCTCCTCCACCAGCTCGTCCACGTCGGTGATCGGTGGCGGCGCGAGTGCGGGCGGCACCGGTGGCGGCAGCTCGTCGCCGGGCACCGCGACGGTGGCCGTGGCAGCCGGACGATGGCCGTGCCGCTGCGCCAGGGCCAGCGCGCGGTCGCGCAGGTCGGCGGAGGGCTGGGCGACACCCGACGCCAGGGCCTCGGCGATGCCGGCCGTCCGGTCGGGGTGCTGCCGGACCAGTCGGTCCAACCAGGACAACTGAGCCCGCACCAGCGCCTTCTCCGGCCGACCCAGCACGACCCGCGCGGTGTCCAACACCGAGTCGAGGTCCAGGTCGCCGTCCGCGTCGCGTAGCGCCCGCTGGGCCAGGCCGGCGACCGGCCCCGGCGCGTCGGCGAGCAACCGCAGATACGCGCTCGCCCGCGCCGTCACCTCTCCCGGCGTGGGCGCCACCAGGTCGTGCAGGGCGATGAACGGCCGCAACGCGGTCGGCCGATCGCCGCGCAGCAGCCGGCCGAGAACCCCGTCGAGCAGCGTCGACCGGTCCAGTCGGCCCTCGGTCGCCAGCGCCGCCAACGCCGGCGGCACGCCCTGCCCGGCGCCGTTGAACGTCAGGTCGGTGCCGATCCCGTCGACCTCGAACAGTCGGGGCAGCAGCGTGTCCAGGAACGGGTCGGCGCGGAGCCGGTCGACGAGGGACTGCGGCCGGCTCTCGAAGCGCGCCATCCACAACGACTGCGCCCATCCGGCGACGAACGCGTCAGCCGTGGGGGGCGGTGCCTTCTCGGCCAGCAGCAGCCCGGCGACGAAGTGCCAACCGTCCCACGAGCGACTGCGGGGCAACCGCTCGGCCAGCCGGTACGCCACCTCGGCCAACCAGGGCACGCCCCGCAGGCGGGCCGCCTCGACGACCGGCTGCGGGTCGGCGTTACCCAGCTCGACCGACCGCCGGCCGAGCAGGGTCGCGGTCTTGGTGGCGGTGCTCAACGTGCCCACCGCGGCCACCGCCAGGGCGGTCGCCTGCTTGTCCGCCCACCAGGTGTCGCGTCGACGTCGGACGTGGGCCGTCAGCTCGTCGCCGAGCGCCCGGCGGGCCGGCTCGTCGAGTGTGCTCAGCAGCTCACCGACGGCGGCCACGTGACCGAGGCTCAGGCACCTGAGGAAGTGCGTCACACCGCCACCTCCGCGACGGCGGGCACGGTGGGCGGCAGCGGGCTTCGGCACCTCGACATGGCGCACACCGTAGAGCAACCGACCGACATGCGATCGACCGTGAACGGCCGGCCGGGGCCCAGTCGACCGTGAACGGCCGCTCGGGGCTCAGTTCGCGGCGGCCGGTGGCAGCACCTCGTCGGCGCGGTAGGTGCCCAGCGGCATGACCACCGGCTCGGGCCCGGTGGCGTCGACGAACGGGGTGGGCGAGTCGGCGACAGCGAACTGGGTCCGGTACAGCTCGGCGTAGAGCCCGCCGACGGCCACCAGCTCGTCGTGCCGGCCCCGCTCGACGATCCGCCCGCCGTCGAGGACCAGGATCTGGTCGGCGTCGCGCACGGTGGAGAGCCGGTGCGCGATCACCAGGGCGGTCCGCCCGGTCAACGCCACCGCCAACGCCCGTTGCACAGCCGCTTCGCTCTCCGAATCGAGGTGGGCGGTCGCCTCGTCGAGGATCACGATCGACGGCGCCTTGAGCAGCAGCCGGGCGATCGCGATGCGCTGCTTCTCACCGCCGGAGAACCGGTAGCCGCGTTCCCCGACGGTGGTGTCCAGACCGTCGGGCAGTGCCCGGACCAGGTCGGCCACCTGAGCGCCGGCCAACGCGGCCCATATCTCGTCGTCGGTGGCGTCGGGCTTGGCATAGCGCAGGTTCTCGGCGATCGTCTCGTGGAACAGGTGCGAATCCTGGGTGACGACGCCGATCTCGTCGCGCAGGGACGCCAACGTCGCGTCGCGTACGTCCACCCCACCGACCAGCACCTGGCCGTCGCTGACGTCGTAGATCCGGGAGATGAGCATCGACAACGTCGACTTGCCCGCGCCGGACGGGCCGACCAGCGCGACCATCTGCCCCGGCTCAACGCTGAACGAGACACCCTTGAGCACCGGCTCGTTGACGGTGCGGTCGAGCGTCGCGACCTCCTCCAGCGAGGCCAGCGAGACCTCGGCGGCGCTCGGGTAGCGGAACCGCACGTCGCGGAAGTCGACCCGACCGGCCCCCCGGGGCACCGGCACCGCGTCCGGCTTCTCCACGATGCCCGGCTTGAGGTCGAGCACCTCGAAGACCCGGTCGAACGAGACCAGGGCGCTCATCACGTCCACCCGGACGTTGGAGAGCGCGGTGAGCGGACCGTACAGCCGGGTGAGCAGCAACGCGAGCGTCACGACCGTGCCCGCGCTGACGCCACCGGTGACCGCGAGCCAACCGCCGAGGCCGTAGGTGAGCGCCTGCGCCAGCGAGGCCACCAGCAGCATCGCCACGAAGAACGTGCGGGAGTACATGGCGGACTGGATGCCGATGTCACGGACCCGTTCGGCCCGGCCGGCGAACCGGCGCGCCTCGATCTCGGGCTGGCCGAAGAGCTTGACCAGCAGCGCCCCGGCCACCCCGAACCGCTCGGTCATCGTCGCGTTCATCTTGGCGTCGAGGTTGTACGCCTCCCGGGTGATGTCGGCCAGCCGCCGACCGACCCGGCGGGCCGGGATGATGAAGATCGGCAACAGCACCAACGAGAGCGCGGTGATCTGCCAGGAGAGGGTGAACATCACCGCGGCGGTGAGCACCAGTTGGATGACGTTGCTGACCACACCGGACAGGGTGGAGGTGAACGCCCGCTGGGCGCCGAGCACGTCGTTGTTGAGCCTGCTGACCAGAGCACCGGTCTGGGTACGCGTGAAGAACTGCAACGGCATCCGCTGCACGTGGTCGTAGACCCGGGTGCGCAGGTTGAAGATGATGCCCTCGCCGATCCGGGCGGAATACCACCGCTGGGCGAGGGAGAGCAACGCGTCGGCGACTGCCAGCGCGGCGATGAACAGGGCCAGCCGCACCACGAGCCGGCCCGCCTCGGCGCCGCCCCGGTTGATCGCGTTGATCACGTCACCGGCGAGCACCGGGGTGGCCACGCCGATGACGGCGGCCAACACGACGGTGGCCAGGAAGACGACGATGTCACGCCGGTAGGGCCGGGCGAAGGCGACGATGCGGCGGGCCACGCCGCGCTTGAGCCGGTGGGTGGCGACCTCGTCCTGGTTGCGCATGGACCGGAGCATGCTCCACCCGGCCATGCCGCCTCCGGACATCGGGTTGGACATCGCTCACCTCCGGGTCGTCGGGCAGACCGCGTCGTCAGGTCAATTCTCCCGACGACTGTGACAACCTCGGTCGTAACCCGGATCTTCCCGTGCGGTCCTTACCTATTCTCCGCTGCCGGCCAGGTCGCGGAGCCGACGGGTCTGTGCCTCCCGCTCGGCGCGCTGCTGGTCGGCGTGCGATCGCCCAGCCGCGCCGGCGAGCAACGCCTTGATCTCCACCACCGCGTCCCGGGACCCGGCGAGCAGACCGGCGGTCAGGTCTTGGACCGCGCCGTCCAACTCGGCCGGAGGCACGACGAGGGTGGCCAGCCCGATCCGGTCCGCCTCGGCGGCGTCCAACCGACGGCCGGTCGCGCAGATCTCCAGCGCGCGGGCGTAGCCGACGAGCTCGACGAGGCGTTTCGTGCCGGCCAGGTCCGGCACCAGGCCCAGGGTCACCTCGGCCATCGACAGTCTCGCGTCGGCGGCAAGAACACGCAGGTCACAGGCGAGCGCGAGCTGAAAGCCCGCACCGATCGCGTGGCCCTGCACGGCGGCGACCGAGATGACGTCCGGGCGGTGCAGCCAGGTGAAGCCGGCCTGGAACTCCGCGATGCGTTCGGCACACTCCTGCTCGGGCAGGGCGGCCAGCTCCGCGAACGAGCCCGGGCCGGAAGCACCGGCGACCGCGAGGTCGAGGCCCGCGGAGAAGGCACGCCCCTCGCCCCGGACCACTACCACCCGCACGTCGCCGGGCAGGTCGCGGGAGAAGTCGCTCATCGCCCGCCACATCGAAGGCGTCTGGGCATTGAGCACGTCGGGCCGGCACAACGTCACCGTGGCAACCGGCCCGTCGCAGGTCAGCCGAACCCCGGTCGCCTCGGCGGTCACCGGACGGCCCGGGGCGCGGCGCTGGTGGACGACGCTGAGGGGCGGGTCACGCCTTCTTGCGGCGTCGGGCACCACCGCGCTGACGCAGCTGCACCCCGGACTCGGTGAGCACTCGGTGGATGAACCCGTAGGAACGGCCGGTCGAGGCCGCCAACGCGCGGATGCTTTCCCCCGAGGTGTACCGCTTTACCAGGTCCTTGGCGAGCGTCTGACGCTCGGCTCCGACGATCCGGCGACCTTTCTCAGTGCTGGTGGCTGTGCCAGTGGCTGCCATACTGTGTCCTCACGTCCCAGACTGTGCGGTTCGGATACGGTCCCACCTATTAGACCGCCTCGGACGATCATGCGCCAGATATCAACTCTTCGCCAACCGACACGCTATGCAATGTCAGCTTCCCGATAGAGTGATCCTGGCAATCGGTCGCGTCCGGCCCTCCGGACGTACCCCCCGCAGGCCCCGGCCGCCGCCGACGAGCCGTAACCTGCCGTCGTGATCGACCTGTTCAGCACGGCGGCCGGAGCGGCGGTGGTCTTCGCCGCGACCGACATCGACGACATCGTCACTCTGACGCTGTTCTTCGTCGCGGCGCGCACGACCGGCCGTCCCCGCCCGTGGCAGATTGTCGCCGGCCAATACGTCGGTATCGCTGCGCTCGCGCCGGCCACTGGCTGGTGCCGACGATCTTCATCGGCATCGGCGTGGTGATCCTGGTCAGCTCCGGTGTCGTCGGCCGACTGGTCGACCTGCTCGGCTGAGAACGCGGCCGAGCGTCGGCGGGCGGGACGCGGTCAGGCCAGCTCGACCAGTTCGAGCAGGTCGTCGCTCCAGGCGTCCTCGTCGCCGTCGGGCAGCAGGATCGCCCGGTCCGGCTTGAGCGCGAGCACCGCCCCCGGGTCGTGGGTGACGAGGACGATCGCGCCCGGGTAGTTGGCGATCGCGTCGAGCACCTGCTCCCGGCTGACCGGGTCGAGGTTGTTCGTCGGCTCGTCCAGCAGCAGCACGTTGGCACCGGAACAGACCAGCGTGGACAGCGCCAGCCGGGTCTTCTCACCACCGGAGAGCACCCCGGCCGGCTTGTTCACGTCGTCACCGGAGAAGAGGAACGCACCGAGGATCTTGCGCAGGTCGGTGTCGGACTGCTCGACGGCGGCGGCGCGCATGTTCTCCAGCACGGTCCGCTCCACGTCCAGCGTCTCGTGCTCCTGGGCGTAGTAGCCCAGCCGCAGGCCGTGACCCGCGTGCACCTCGCCGGTGTCCGGGCTGAGCAGCCCGCCGAGCATCCGCAGCAGCGTCGTCTTGCCGGCGCCGTTGAGCCCCAGGATGGCCACCCGGGAACCCCGGTCCACGGCCACGTTGACGTCGGTGAAGATCTCCAGCGAGCCGTACGACTTGGACAGGCCGGTCGCGGTGAGCGGGGTCTTGCCGCAGGGAGCCGGGCTGGGGAAACGCACCTTGGCCACCCGGTCGGCGACGCGTACCTCCTCCAGGCCGGAGATCAGCTTCTCGGCGCGGCGGGCCATGTTCTGCGCGGCCACCGTCTTCGTCGCCTTGGCCCGCATCTTGTCGGCCTGCGCCATCAGCGCGCCGGCCTTCTTCTCCGCGTTGGCCCGCTCCCGACGGCGACGCCGCTCGTCGGTCTCGCGCGCCTCCAGGTACGCCTTCCAGCCCAGGTTGTAGACGTCGACGACGGAACGGGTGGCGTCGAGGAACCAGACCTTGTTGACCACCGACTCCAGCAGGGCGCCGTCGTGGGAGATCACGATCAGGCCGCCCTTGTGGTTGGCGAGGAAACCACGCAGCCAGGTGATCGAGTCGGCGTCGAGGTGGTTGGTCGGCTCGTCCAGCAGCAGGATGCCGCCGCCGTTCTCACCGGCGTCGCGGAACAGGATCCGGGCCAGCTCGATGCGCCGCCGCTGACCGCCGGAGAGCGTGCCGATGGTCTGCGCGAGCGCCCGGTCCGGTAGGCCGAGGTTGGCGCAGATCCGGGCGGCCTCGGCCTCGGCGGCGTACCCGCCCAGGGCCGCGAACTGGTCCTCCAGCGCGCCGTAGCGACGGACCAGCTTGTCGTCGGCGTTCTCGGCGAGCTGCTCCTCGATCTCCTTCATCTGCGCCATCAGCACGTCCAGGCCGCGCGCCGACAGCACCCGGTCGCGGCCGGTCACCTCCAGGTCACCCGTACGCGGGTCCTGTGGCAGGTAGCCGATGGCGCTGCGCTGGTCGATCTGACCGGCGTACGGCTGCCCCTCGCCGGCGAGCACCTTCAACGTGGTGGTCTTGCCGGCGCCGTTGCGACCGACCAGGCCGATCCGGTCACCGGGCTGCACCCGCAGCGTGGTGTCGGACAGCAGGATGCGGGAACCGGCACGCAGTTCCAGGCCGGTGGCAGTGATCATGGTGTCGGGCTCGCTCTCGGGGTCTGGAAGGCTGACTCGGGGCACGCGAAACGGCCGGCGGGCTCAAGAGGCCCGACGGCGCGGGGCGGTTCAGCCTTCGCAGCGCAGCACCCGACAAGTGTACCGGGCGCGCACGGACGGCCCGCTCGGATTACCGATCAAGATCATCGGGTACCGGAACGCCTGTCCGGACCGCGTCCGGCATTTCGAGCGACAGAACGCTACACAGACGACATTCACGGACATACGGCGATCGGGGTCAGCATGGAACTCAACGAGCGGGCCGAACTCGACACCTCCCAGGTCAACGACCGGGGCCGGGGAGGTGGGGCGGGCGGCGGCATCGGCATCCCCCTGCCCGGCGGAGGCGGACGCGGTGGGCTGATCGGCATCGTCGTCGCCGTGCTGGTCGCGCTGCTCGGCGGCGGGTTCGGTCTGAACGCGATGACCGACGGCGAGGACGGCGGGCAGGCCGGTGGCGGCGCCGACCTGGAGCAGGTGTGCTCGCGCGACAACGCCCAGCGCTTCGACGACATCCGTTGCCGCAACCTGCTCTACGTCAACAGCATCCAGGCGTACTGGGAGAAGGCGTACCCGGAGCTGGGCAACGGCCAGTACGAGCCGACCGACACCAACTACTTCCAGGCCGCGGTGAACACCGGCTGCGGGCAGGCCGACTCGGGTGTCGGCCCGTTCTACTGCCCGGCCGACCGGCAGGTGTACATCGACCTCAGCTTCTACGACGAGCTGGCCTCCCGGTTCGGGGCGAAGGGCGAGTTCGCCCAGCCCTACGTGCTCGCCCACGAGTACGGGCACCACGTCCAGAACCTGCTCGGCACCAACGCCAAGGCCGGCCAGGGCGACCAGAGCGGCCCCCGCTCCGCCTCGGTGCGGCTGGAGTTGCAGGCCGACTGCTACGCCGGCGCCTGGGCCAAGAACGCCACCGAGAGCAAGGACAAGACCGGTCAGGAACCGCTGTTCACGTCGATCACCGAGACCGACATCAAGGAGGCCCTGGTGGCCGCCGAGGCGATCGGTGACGACAGCATCCAGGAACGCTCCGGCGGGCAGGTCAACCCCGACTCGTTCACCCACGGCACCTCGGAACAGCGGCAGCGCTGGTTCCGGCAGGGCTTCGACAGCGGCACCCCGAAGACCTGCGACACCTTCGGCACCGACCAGCTCTGACCGCTCCCCGCCCGACCCGACCCGCCCCGTCAGCGCCGATCACGCTGGCGGGGCTAGTCGAGCTTGGAGACCTGGTAGTGCGCGATCAGCCAGTCGTGGTCGACCCGCCGCACGAACACGGCGAGGTGCACGCTCAGGGCAGGACGGTCGGTGAAGCCGAACCGCACATCCAGGTAACCGAGGACCAGGTCGTCGGCGAACCGGCGGACCTCCCGGATGTCGTACCCGGCGGTCAGGCCGAGCGGCTGCGAGGCGTAGTACGCGGCGACCCCCGCCCGGCCGACGGAGTACGGGCGCAGCCCCTGGAAGATCGCGTCCTCGGTGAAGGACGACGCGACGCGCTCCGGCTCGTGGGCGTCGACCGCCGACGCCCACCGGTCCAGGACGCTCCGCAGGATCTCCACCTCGCTGCTGGCCATGGTCACCTCCCCGGCTGCCGGGGCGGCTGACCCGGGTCGTTGGGGTGCGGTGTCAGCGGCGTGACGCTCTCCCGACGCCACGCCCGCAACGGCATCGACGCGAGCACCGTCTCCAGGGCACCGGCGTCGTCGGCCTGGAACAGCCCCCACGTACGCCACTCCCCCGGCGCCAGCGGCGGTCGCCACAAGCGGAGGAGACTGCCCTGCGCCGTCAGCTCGGCCGAACGCGCCGCCTCACGCGCCCGCATCGCGGCCACCTCGTCCTCCGACGTGCCCTCGGGCACCGTCGTCACCATGTCCACCAGAAACTCCACGTGCCCATCCTCCGTCCGGTGGCGCGGCGGCAGGCCGGGAACCCCGTTCTGCGTGGTGGTCGTCTCCCGCCCTCAGCCGGGTTCCGGGTCGCGCAGCCGAATGTGCACCGCCCGCGCCGCCGTCACCGCCGCGACGAGCACCGCGTGCCGGGGTTCCGGCACGTCGAGCAGCCGATCCGCGCGCAGCGGCACGAGCGGGGCCAACCGCCGGTCGGCCAGCACGGTGTCCACCGCCCGCCGATCCCCGCCGCAGACCACCGCGGTCAGCCTCGCCACCTCCGGCAGCAGCAGCCGTACGGCCAGGTCGGCCGCGTCACCCATGGCAGCCTTCGCCTGGTTGTCACGCCGCCGCGCGAACCGCTGCTGCGACCACCCGCCGGCGGCGGTGCGCCCCTGCACGTAGCGGCTGTCCACCTTGGAGACGACCAGGTCGCCCCCGTCGGCCACGCCGACGGCCACCGCACCCTTACGGGCCAGCAGCAGGCCGATCCGGCGGGGCGCGACGGCGGCGGCCACGAAACCGGCGACGTCGTCGCCGACCGGAGCCCCCGGTGGGGCGTACAACTCGGCGGTGGACCCGTCGTCGGCGGTGAGCAGCAGCCCGTACTCCCGCGTGGTGGTGGTGTGCGGGCCGTGCCGCTCGGCGAAGCCCTCGACCCAGCGGCCGACACGGGCGGGGTCGACCTCCACCCAGCGGCCACCGCCGGCTGCGGGTCGACTGGTCACCGCCCGACCGTACGGCACGGCCCGGTATGCCCGGTGCTCAGCCCGGCAGCAGCGCGAGCACCGCCAGCGCGGCGATCAGCGCGCTGGAGACCAGACCGGTGACCAGCCGCCCGCGCGGACTGCTCAACGCCCGCCCGACCACGGTGCCGCCACCGGCGATGAGCAACTGCCAACTCGCCGACGCGAGGAACACGCCCGCCACGAACAGTGCCGCCGGGAGCAGGCCCGCGTCGGTGGTGTCCGGGCGACCGAGCACCAACGCGACGAAGTAGAGGACGGTCGCCGGGTTCAGCAGGGTCAACCCGAGCAGCGCCGCGTAGGCCCGCCCCGGAGTGCCCAGGCCCCGACCGGCCCGTGCCGTCGGCGTCGCTTTCGAACGGTGGGCGGCCCAGGTCCGCCGGAGGCCGTGCGCGGCGAGCCCCAGCAGCACCACGGCCGCCACCACCCGCAGCGGCCCGGCGACCGGCGCGATGATCCCGGCCAGGCTCGCGCCGCCCAGCGCGGCGACCGCCGCGTACAGGCCGTCCGCCGTCGCCACCGCGAGGGCCGCCGCCGCGCCGACCCGGAACGAGGTACGGGCACTGAGCCCCAGGATGAGGATCGCGATCGCGCCGACCGGGATGGCGACACCGTAACCGGCCACCAGGCCGGCGAGGAACGCCCCGCTCACGGCCGTCGGTGGCGGATCGAGGCTCGCCCCGGAACCGGCCGCTGTCGACGCACGGCAGTCGCCGCACGGACAGGGACCTGCATCGGGTACGCCTCAATCACACCGGCATCCTGCGGGCCGAACCCCCACCCCCGCCACCGGTTTTCGCCCCGCGCCCCGCGCCCCGCGCCCCGCGCCCCGCGCCAAGATCCTCACAATATCGGGGATGTTGCTGCCTCAGACACGCGGGACACAGCAACATCCCCGATGTTGCTCGGATCTTGACGAGGAGGCACCCGGCGCGGGCACGCCGCCCCACGCCGCACCGTCAAGATCGTGCTTGAACCAGGATGTAGTGGCCTCGGCGAGCCGCCGAGGCCACTACATCAATGGTCGAGCACGATCATGGGGTTGAACGGGCCTCGTCGGGCCGGTCAGCGTTTCCCGGCCGACCACCGGGGGTCGCGGCCGAGGTAGGCGAGCAGGACGCCGACCTCGTCGGCCTCCGGGTCGGTGGTGATCGCCGGGGCGTACGCGCCGTAGTTCCGCAGCGGTTCGACGATCTGCCGGGCGACCACCAGCAGGGGGCGGGCCAGGTCCTCGCCTAGCGGGGACGCCTGACCGGTGGCCGTCGCGATGTCCCAGGCGTGCACCGCGGCGTCGAGGGCGCACGCGACGGCGCCGACGGGAGCCGGCAACGTGCCCTGGGGCAGCGGCGTGGGCACCTGCGGGTCGTCGTCGGCGACACTCGCCCAGGCGCGGGCGGAGGCGTCGAGAGCGGCGCGCAGGTCGACCACCTTGTCACCCTCGATCCGGCCGGAGGGCGCGAACGGGTCCTCCGTCGGCCCCGGGCCGCCGACGATCGCCGAGGCGAAGGCGAGCTGGTCACCCGTCGCGTGCTGGAGAACCTGGGTGACCGTCCACTGGTCGCACGGGGTGGGTCGGTCCCAGGCGTCGGCCGGTACGCCCTCGACGGCCGTCCGGAGTGCCTTGTGCGCCTCGCCGAGCACGATCCGCCACTGCGCCGCTGCCATCTCGCTCATCGTCCTGGCCTCTCCGTCAATCCCGTCAGACGAACGATCCCGCCCGCCTGCGGAGCGGAATGTTCCGCTCCGCTTCACTGTCATCAGCCTAGCAGACCGGAACGATCCGTTCCACAAGTGAGGCCGACGAATGTGAGAAAGCAATCGAGCGCGGCACCCCGACGGGGTACCGCGCTCGAAGGACGGGATCGCTCAGACGTTGAAACCGAGGGAACGAAGCTGGTCCCGACCCTCGTCAGTGATCTTGTCCGGGCCCCACGGCGGCAGCCACACCCAGTTGATCCGGATGTCGTTGACCAGGCCGCCTCCGGGACCGGTGGTCAGTGCCTGCCGAGCCTGGTCCTCGATCACGTCGGTCAACGGGCACGCCGCCGAGGTGAGCGTCATGTCCAGGGTGGCGACGTTCTCGTCGTCGACGTGCACGCCGTACACCAGACCCAGGTCGACCACGTTGATGCCCAGCTCCGGGTCGACGACGTCCTTCATCGCCTCCTCGATGTCGGCGATCATGGCCTTGCTGACGCCGCCCGCCGGGGTGCCGGCGTCGCCGGCCTCCGGCGTCGCGGCACCGTCGGTCGTCGCGGCGTCGGTCTGCGGTGCCGCGGTGGCGTCACCGGCCTCCGGCGTCGCCGCAGTTGCCGTGTTCTCGCTGTTCATGCCATCACTCCGCTTCGCTCCGTGCCGCCACCGGGCAGCACTGCGCTGCACCAATTGTCCGCTCGCTCAAGCCAACGCACCGCTCCCGCGGCGCCGTGCGGCACCGACGCTTCGCTCGCTCATGCCATCCGCTCCGCCGCGCCGTGAGGCCGCACCGCACCGACGACTCGCTCGCTGACGTTCGCTCACGCCGTCACCTCCGGGTTGACGCCCACGCCGGCACGTGCCGCCGCGTCCTTGAACGCCATCCACGGCAGCAGCGCGCACTTGACCCGGGCGGGGTAGCGGGCCACGCCCGCGAAGGCCACCCCGTCGCCGAGCACGTCCTCGTCCGGCGTGACCTGGCCACGTCCGGACATCAACTCCACGAACGCCTCGTGCACCTCGAATGCTTCCCCGGCGCCCCGACCACGCAGCAACTCGTGCAGGACACTCGCCGAGGCCTGGCTGATCGAGCAGCCCATCCCGTCGTACGAGATGTCGTGCAGGACCGTGCCGTCGGTGGCCACCCGGACGGTGACCTCGTCGCCGCAGGTCGGATTGACGTGGTGCGCCTCCGCGACCCGGTCCCCCGCGTCGTCGGCGTCGCGCAGGCCACGCCCGTGCGGGTGCTTGTAGTGATCCAGGATGATCTCCTGGTAGAGCTGGTCGAGCTGCACCATCAGTCGAACACCTTCCGCACCTGCTCCAGACCGGCCACCAGAGCGTCGATCTCCTCGGTGGTGGTGTAGAGGTAGAACGAGGCCCGGGTCATGGCCGGGACGCCGAATCGGCTGCACACCGGCTTGGCGCAATGGTGACCCACCCGCACCTGCACGCCGAGCGAGTCGAGCACCTGCCCCACGTCGTGCGGGTGGACGTCACCGACCGCGAACGAGATCGTGCCGCCCCGACCCACCGGCACGGTCGGGCCGAAGATCCGCAGGTCCGGCACCGAACCGAGGGCGTCCAGCGCGTACGCCGTCAGCTCCTTCTCGTGCCACTGGATGGCCCGCATCCCGACGCCGGTCAGGTAGTCCACCGCCGCACCCAGCGCGACCGCCTCGGCGATCGGCGGCGTGCCCGCCTCGAACCGGGCCGGCGGCGCGGCGAACGTCGAGCGGCCCATGGTGACCGTCTCGATCATCGAGCCGCCGCCCATCACCGGCGGCATGGCCGCCAGCAGGTCACCCCGACCCCAGAGCACACCGATCCCGGTCGGGCCACACATCTTGTGACCGGTGAACACGATGTAGTCGGCGTCCAGGTCGACCACGTCGATGGGCAGGTGCGGCACCGACTGGGAGCAGTCCAGCAGCAGCAGCGCGCCCACCTCACGGACCCGGGCGGTGATCCGGGCGGTGGCGTTGATCGTGCCCAGGATGTTGGACGTGTGCACCAACGAGACGATCTTCGTCCGTTCGGTGACCAGGTCCTCCAGGCCCGACTCGTCCAGCCGACCCTGGTCGGTGACCGGGAACCAGCGCAGGGTCGCGCCGGTCCGCTCGCAGAGTAGCTGCCAGGGAACGATGTTCGAGTGGTGCTCCATCTCGGAGATCACCACCTCGTCGCCGGGGCCGAGCCGGAACCGGTCGTCCGTCTCGCGGGACGGAGCAGCCAGCGGAGAGGCGTCCGGGCGCAGCGAGGCATTGGAGAAGGCGTACGCCACGATGTTGATCGCCTCGGTGGAGTTCTTGGTGAACACCACCTCGTCGACGCTCGGCGCGTTGATGAACGCGGCGACCTTCGCCCGCGCCCCCTCGTACGCCTCGGTGGCCTCGGTGCCCAGGGTGTGCACCGAGCGCGAGACGTTGGCGTTGTGCCGCACGTAGTGCTCGTCGAGCACGTCGAGCACCTGGCGCGGTTTGTGGGAGGTGTTGGCGCTGTCGAGGTAGACCAGTGGGTGCCCGTTGATCTCCCGATCGAGGATCGGGAAGTCGGCGCGCACCCGAGCCACGTCGAAACGCGGCACGTCGTCGTACTGCGGCATCCCCTCGGGGATCGCGATGCTGGTCATCTCGGCAGCGCCTCTCCCGCTCAGGCCCGGGCCGTGCCGGCCCCGGCGGCGTACCGCTCGTAGCCCTCGGCCTCGAGCTTGTCGGCCAGCTCCGGGCCGCCCTGCTCGACGATCCGGCCGGCGACGAAGACGTGCACGAAGTCCGGCTTGATGTAGCGCAGGATCCGCGTGTAGTGGGTGATCAGGAGCACGCCGGTGTCGCCGGTGTCGCGGACCCGGTTGACGCCCTCGCTGACCACGCGCAGCGCGTCCACGTCGAGGCCCGAGTCGGTCTCGTCGAGGATCGCGACCTTCGGCTTGAGCAGCTCCAACTGGACGATCTCGTGCCGCTTCTTCTCACCACCGGAGAAGCCCTCGTTGACGTTGCGCTGGGCGAACGCCGGGTCCATCTGCAGGCGCTCCATCGCGCCGCGCAGCTCGCCACCCCAGGTGCGCAGCTTGGGGGCCTCGCCGTCGATGGCGGTCTTCGCGGTGCGCAGGAAGTTCGCCACCGAGACGCCGGGGACCTCGACCGGGTACTGCATGGCCAGGAAGAGGCCGGCGCGGGCCCGCTCGTCGACCGTCATGGCCAGCACGTCCTCGCCGTCGAGGGTCACCGTGCCGCCGGTGATCTCGTACTTGGGGTGACCGGCGATCGAGTACGCCAGGGTGGACTTGCCGGAGCCGTTCGGCCCCATGATCGCGTGGGTCTCACCGGAGCGGACGGTCAGGTCGACGCCGGCCAGGATCGGCTTGAGCTCACCCTCGGGCAGCTTGACCGACACCTTCAGGTCGCGGATCTCCAGGGTGCTCATTATCGGGTCACTCCATTACTCGGCGTCAGGCTGAGGTAGATGTCGCCGTCGCGGACGTCGACGGGGTAGACGGGGACTGGTTCGGTGGCGGGCAACCCGCTCGGCTCGCCGGTGCGCAGGTCGAAACGCGAACCGTGCAACCAGCATTCGAGCGTGCAGCCGTCGACCTCACCCTCGGAGAGGGCGACCGCGGCGTGCGAACACTCGTCGTACGCGGCGTAGAACCGACCGTCCTCGCCGTGCACGAGGGCGATCGGGGTGCCGTCGACGTCCACGCTGATCGCGGTGCCCTTCGGCACGTCCTCGACGGAGCAGATCCGGATCATCAGGCGCCGGCCTTGGTCAGCCGGGCCTCGATCGCCTCGCCGAGACGCTCACGCAGCGACTCCACCGGAATCTTGTTGATCACCTCGGCGAAGAAACCACGGACCACCAGGCGACGGGCCTCGCCCTCCGGGATACCCCGGGCCATCAGGTAGAACAACTGCTCGTCGTCGAAGCGGCCGGTCGCGCTGGCATGGCCGGCGCCGGCGATCTCGCCGGTCTCGATCTCCAGATTGGGTACGGAGTCCGCCCGCGCGCCGTCGGTGAGCAGCAGGTTCCGGTTGATCTCGTACGTGTCGGTGCCGGTCGCCTCGGCCTGGATCAGCACGTCGCCCACCCAGACGGTGTGCGCGTCCTCGCCCTGCAGGGCACCCCGGTAGCCGACGTAGCTGCGGCAGTCCGGAACGTTGTGGTCGACCAACTGCCGGTGCTCCAGGTGCTGGCCGGAGTCGGCGAAGTAGACGCCGTACAGCTCGGCCTCGCCACCCCGACCCGTGTATTCCACGCTGGTGAACTGCCGGACCAGGTCACCGCCGAGGGAGACCTGGATGTGCACGACCCTGGCGTCCCGGCCCAGCTTGACCTTCAGGTGCTGGGCCTGGACCGCGTCGTCGGCCCAGTCGGCGATCGTGACCAGGGTCAGCTTCGCGCCGTCGGCGACCAGCACCTCGACGTTGTCGGCCAGGGTGGCCGACCCGACGTGCTCCACCACCAGTGTCGTCTCGGCGAAGCGGCCCACCTCGACGAAGGTGTGCCCGAACGCCGGCTGCTCGGCACCCGTACCGACCACCCGCAGGCGCACCGGCTCACCGAGCACCGCCTCCGGGGCGACCCGCACCAGCAGGGTGTCGGTGGCGGCGCCGTAGGCCAGCGCGCTGACCCGGTCCACCGGGGTCAGCACGCTTCCGACCCGCTCGTCGTCGCGGCCGACCCGGGTGATCGTCACGCCCTCGGGCAGGTCGTCGTGCTCGTGCCGGACCACGCCGGTCGCGGCCGGCGCCTCGGCCACCAGACCGCGGAGGCGCTTGAGCGGGGTGAAACGCCAGTCCTCCTCCAGGCCGGTGAGGGCCGGGAAGTCGGCGACGTCGTACGAGCGCAGCGCCTGCGACTTGGTGCTGGGCGGCGGCGCGGAAGCCTGGGTAGTCATCTCTTCCTTGGTCTGTCTGTTCCGTGACGACGAGTGGGGCCTGGTGTGGCGGGCCGATATCGCAGGCCCGCCACGGGACGGGACGGCGTCAGCCGACCGCGCCCTCCATCTGCAGCTCGATCAGACGGTTGAGCTCCAGCGCGTACTCCATCGGGAGCTCCTTGGCGATCGGCTCGATGAAGCCGCGCACGATCATGGCCATCGCCTCGTCCTCGCTCAGGCCCCGGCTCATCAGGTAGAAGAGCTGGTCATCGCTGATCTTGGAGACGGTCGCCTCGTGCCCCATCGCCACGTCGTCCTCGCGGATGTCGACGTACGGGTAGGTGTCCGAGCGGGAGATGGTGTCGACCAGCAGTGCGTCGCACTTGACAGTGCTCCGGCTGTGGTGCGAACCCTCCAGCACCTGGACCAGACCCCGGTACGAGGTCCGGCCGCCGCCACGGGCGATCGACTTCGACACGATGGTGCTGCTCGTGTGGGGCGCCGCGTGCACCATCTTGGCGCCCGCGTCCTGGTGCTGGCCCTCGCCGGCCATCGCCACCGAGAGCACCTCACCCTTGGCGTGCTCACCGGTCATGTAGACCGCCGGGTACTTCATCGTCACCTTGGAGCCGATGTTGCCGTCGACCCACTCCATGGTCGCGCCTTCGTGGCAGACGGCGCGCTTGGTGACCAGGTTGTAGACGTTGTTCGACCAGTTCTGGATGGTCGTGTACCGGCAGCGCGCGTTCTTCTTGACGATGATCTCCACGACCGCGCTGTGCAGCGAGTCGGAGGAGTAGAGCGGCGCGGTGCAGCCCTCGACGTAGTGCACGTACGCACCCTCGTCGACGATGATCAGCGTCCGCTCGAACTGGCCCATGTTCTCCGTGTTGATCCGGAAGTAGGCCTGCAGCGGGATCTCCACGTGCACGCCCTTCGGCACGTAGATGAACGAGCCACCGGACCACACGGAGGTGTTCAGCGCGGCGAACTTGTTGTCGCCGACCGGGATCACCGTGCCGAAGTACTCCTTGAAGATGTCCTCGTGCTCGCGCAGCGCCGTGTCGGTGTCCAGGAAGACGACGCCCTGCTCCTCGAGATCCTCGCGGATCTTGTGGTAGACGACCTCGGACTCGTACTGCGCCGCGACACCGGCGACCAGCCGCTGCTTCTCCGCCTCCGGGATGCCCAGCCGGTCGTAGGTGTTCTTGATGTCCTCCGGCAGGTCCTCCCAGCTGGTGGCCTGCTTCTCGGTCGACCGCACGAAGTACTTGATGTTGTCGAAGTCGATCCCGGTGAGGTCCGCGCCCCACGCCGGCATCGGCTTGCGGCCGAACAGCCGCAGGCCCTTCAGGCGCAGGTCGAGCATCCACTCCGGCTCGTTCTTCTTGGCCGAGATGTCCCGCACCACCGCCTCGCTGATGCCGCGCTGGGCAGCCGCCCCGGCGGCGTCCGGGTCGGACCAGCCGTACTCGTACCGGCCCAGGGCGGCGAGCTGCTCTTCCTGGGTCAGGGGCTGGACGATCTGCTCGGTCATCTATCTGTCCTCACAGTGGTGACGGGATTACCGGATTGAACACGGCCCGGCTGGGTCGGGATGTGCGTGGTGCACACCCCGTCGCCGTGCGCGATGGTGGCCAGGCGCTGCACGTGGGTGCCGACCAGACGGGAGATCACCGCGGTCTCGGCCTCGCACAGCTGGGGAAACTCGGCGGCCACGTGCGCCACCGGGCAGTGGTGCTGGCAGAGCTGACCGCCGGAGGCGATCGTGGTCGCGTTGGCAGCGTAACCCTCGGCGGTCAGCGCCGCGGCGAGTGCCTCGGCACGCGCGAGAGGGTCGTCGCCGGCGTCCTCCATCGCCGCTCGGCAGCGGGATTCGAGAGCGGAGACCTGCTCGGCGGCGAACGCCTCCACCGCGCCCGAACCGCCGCTACGGGCGATCCACCGCAAGGCGGCGGTGGCCATGTTGTCGTAGTGGTGTGTGCCACAGCGGACCCGGCCCGCCTCGGTCAACATGAACACCTTGGCCGGACGCCCCCGGCCGCGGCTGCCCTGCACGGTCTGCTCGCGGGCATGCACGTCACCGTCGGCGAGCATCGCGTCCAGGTGTCGGCGGATCGCCGCCGGGCTGAGCCCGAGGGCCACGCCGAGCTGCGCGGCCGTGGTGGGCCCCTGCTCCAGCAGCAACTGGGTGACCCGGTCCCGGGTGGAGATCTCGGCCGCCGTGGCCCCCGGCATGCTCGTGACGGGCGCCGACGTGGGCGCACCGACAGCCGGACCGGCCGTCGGCTGCTGCCCGGAGAGCGCCGCCGCGTTTTTCACAACGCCAACGTTACGTAATTACCCGGACTGTCGCAAACCCGGGTCCCGGTGATCCGAACCACCGCGTCGGCGGAGTCGGACGAACCTCAATCACTACAGTGCGTAGGATTTGCGCCGTGAACCGAATCGCCCGTCCGGTCTCCGGCATCCTGCTGCGCCGCCTCGCGCTCGCCTCGATCATCGCGAACGTCGGGATCGTCGTCACCGGCGGGGCCGTCCGGCTGACCGCCTCGGGCCTCGGCTGCCCCACCTGGCCCCGGTGCACCGACGATTCCTACGTCACCACGCCCGAGATGGGCGTGTACGGGGTGATCGAGTTCGGCAACCGGATGCTGACCTTCGCGGTGGGCCTCATCGCGCTGGCCACCCTGCTGGCCGTGCTGGCGCACCGACCCCGCCGACCCGGGCTCCTCCCACTGGCCGTAGCGGTCTTCCTGGGCATTCCCGCCCAGGCGGTGGTCGGCGGGATCACCGTGCTCACCAACCTCAACCCGTGGGTGGTCGGGCTGCACTTCCTGGCCTCGATGGCGGTGATCGCCGCCGCGTACGCCCTCTGGCGGCGCGTCGGCGACCCGGACGGCCCGACCGTCGCCGTGGTGCCCGCGCCGCTGCGCACCCTCGCTCGGATCACCACCGGCGTCACCGTCGCGGTACTGGTCATCGGCACCTGGGTGACCGGCAGCGGCCCGCACGCCGGCGACCACGGCGCCGCCCGCAACGGGCTCGATCCCGAGACGATCTCGCAGGTGCACGCGGACGGTGTCTTCCTGCTGATCGGTCTCTCGGTGGCCCTGATCTTCGCGTTCCGCGCCGTCGGCGCTCAGCGCGCCACCCGCGCCGCGATCGTCCTGATCGCCGTCGAGCTGGGTCAGGGCGTGATCGGCTTCGTGCAGTACTTCACCCACGTGCCGGCACTCCTGGTCGGCGCGCACATGCTCGGCTCGTGCCTGGTGCTGCTGGCCACCCTGTCCGTGCAGTGGTCCACCCGGGAACGCCGGCCGGTCGCCCCGACCCCCTCCCAGGCCACCCCCTCCGACGCGACCACCCCGGTCCCGGTCACCGCCTGACGACACCCCCAGGGATCCCGGCCCGCGCCCCGCGCCCCGCGCCCCGCGCCCCGCGCCCCGCGCCCCGCGCCCCGCGCCCCGCGCCCCGCGCCCCGCGCCCCGCGCCCCGCGCCAAGATCCTCACAACATCAGGGATGTTGCTGCCTCAGACACGCGGGACACAGCAACAACCCCGATACTGCGCGGATCTTGACCACGAACGGCGGATCTTGACCACGAACGGCGGATCTTGGCGACGAACGCCGTCGCCGGCCGCCCGGGGGCGGTTGGGGACGCCCGCAACCGTCAAGGTCACGCTCGAACCAGGATGTAGTGGCCTCGGCGGCGCGCCGACGCCACTACATCGATGATCGAGCACGATCTGCGCTCCGCACCCGACCACCCTGCCCGAGAAACGAGGAAAGGAAGGGTCAGCCGCGGCGGGCCAGGTGGGTGGTGATCGCGTCGGCGAGGCGGTCGGGGGCTTCGTCCGCGTACCCGATGAAGAGGGACGGTTCGGTCAACTCCAGCTCGACCAGGACCGGCTCGCCGGCCGGGCCCGGAATGAGGTCGACCCGGGCGTAGAGGAGCTGTCGGGTGCCGCCGGGCACGGTGGCGAGGGTCTTCTCGGCCACCGCGAGTTGGTCGGGGCGGGCGGCACGGGAGGTGATCTC
Source organism: Micromonospora sp. WMMD1155 (assembly GCF_029581275.1). Lineage (NCBI taxonomy): Bacteria > Bacillati > Actinomycetota > Actinomycetes > Micromonosporales > Micromonosporaceae > Micromonospora > Micromonospora sp. WMMD1155. The sequence goes on along the minus strand of NZ_CP120742.1, from coordinate 4,748,540 downwards.
CTCCGCCTTGTAGAGCCCGTCCGGGCCCAGGTCCGGGCCGGTCAGCATCGGGCCCTTGCGGATCGCGTGGCTGAACGCGAGCCCGTCCGGGCCGGCGAGGAAGAGCAGTGCCGTCTCGCCCTCGGTGTCGACGGCACGCAGGTACGGCTGGACCATGGTCACCCGGCCGGCGTCGGAGAGCCGGCGGACGTGCGCGGCGGCGAGGTCCCGGTGCTCCGGGTCGGTCAGGTCGTACCGGCCGGTGTCCTGGCTGCCGGCGCTGACCGCGGGCTTGAGCACGTACTCGCCGGTCTCGGCGGGCGGCTTCCAGGTCTCCCCCGGCTCGATCCACGACGTCGGTACGGTCGGCACCCCGGCGGCGCTCAGCTCGGCGAGATAGTGCTTGTCGGTGTTCCAGCGGACCACCTCGGCCGGGTTGACCAGGGTCGGGACGGTTGCCGCCCAGGCGACGAACTCGTCGCGGCGTAGCGCGTAGTCCCACGGTGAACGGAGTACGACGAGGTCGTAGGAGGACCAGTCGACGTCAGCGTCGTCCCACACCGCGGTCTCCACGGTGACGCCACGGGCGGTGAGCGGGGCGAGTACCAGGCGGTCGTCCGGGTCGAGGTCGACCAGGTCGGCACAGGTGACGAGAGCGACCCGGGGTTCCCCCCGGGTCGACTGGTGGTGGGTGGTCAATTCAGGTGTCTATTCAGCGGGCCATCGTGCGTCGGGCCATCGACCGCCAGAGGTCGTTGCTCGGGCGCATCTGGTCCATCAGTTCACGCTCCCAGGCGTTCTCGACGGCTACTCCCGCCTTGGCGCACGCCTCCCGGGCGGTGACGGTGTCGTCGGCGAACTGGTCGCCCCACTCACCGTCGGCACCGACCAGGACGATCCGCGCGCCGCGCTTGCCGACGTACTCGATGACCGCCTTCGCGCCGCCGTGTCCAGCGGCGAACGCCTTGAGACCCGCAACGAGGCCCTGGGGCGTCTGCTCGCCGGCGGTCTGCTCAGCCGTCAGCGTCGTATCGGAACCATCTGCCATGACGCGAAGCCTAAGCAGACTCGCACCCTCCCGGGCGAGAACCATGAACCTTTTGTGATGCCAATTACCTACAGGTTTAAGGCTGACCACAGACTTGCTGTCCGCTTATATACCGACTTTTAAGCCTAAACCGCGTCGACATTTGGCCGCTCAACCGCCCCAGGTTGAGCCCATACGACTCATGTTGAAAGTTACTCTGATGTGACGTTAAACCGGGACAACTCATCCACGTCCATGATTAATCACGTGATCAACGGCCTCGATCGCCGCCCGCCGGGCCGCACCCACGAACGGCCGCACCAGACCAGCGCCGCACGAGTCAGACCAGGGAGCGAACCAGGCCGGCGCGGCGCGGGTCCAGACCGGCGCCGCGCAGGCCGCCGATCGGTCAGATCAGCGCGTCGAGCGCGACGGCCACGAAAACGATCGTGAGGTACGTCGTCGACCAGTGGAACAGCCGCATCGGCTTGACCGCCTCGCCGCGCGTCGCGCGCCGGCACAGCTTGTGCGCCTCGACCAGGAAGACGGCACCCACCACCAGGGTCGGCACCCCGTAGATCGCGCTGAGCCCCAGCGGCCAGACGGCCAGGGACGTGAGCACCGTGAGCCACGCGAAGATCAGGATCTCGGCGTTGACCCGTCGGGTCGACGCCACCACCGGCAGCATCGGGATGCCGGCGCGTGCGTAGTCGTCCTTGTACTTCATGGCGAGGGGGTAGAAGTGCGGCATCTGCCAGAAGAAGACCACCGCGAAGAGCCCCCAAGCGGCGGGTGCCAGCGATCCGGTCACCGCCGCCCACCCGATCAGGACCGGGGCCGCCCCGCAGGCGCCACCCCAGAACGTGTTCGTCGGGGTGGACCGCTTGAGCCACAGGGTGTAGACGAGGTCGTAGTAGGCGATCGCCGCGAGGGTCAACCCGGCGGCCAGCAGGTTGGTGAACGCCGCCATCAGGGCGACCGACACCGCCGCCAGCACCAGACCGAAGATCAGCGCGCTCCGCGGCGACACCGTGTGCGCCGGCAACGGACGACGCTTGGTACGCCGCATCAACTGGTCGATGTCCCGGTCGATGTAGCAGTTGAGCACGCTGGCCGCGCCGGCGGCGAGCGAGCCACCGATCAGCACGACGGCCATCAGCCACAGCGACGGGAGCCCGCCCTCGGCGAGCATCATCGCCGGGATGGTGGTGACCAGCAGCAGCTCGACGATCCGCGGCTTGGTGAGCGCCACGTACGCCGAGATGACCGCGCGTACGTCCCGCCGGGCCACCGGGCCCTCGGCCGCCCGCGCCGGGCGCGACCCGGCCGGGTTGCTCGCGGGGCGCTCGGTGATCATGCTCACGGATTGCCACCTTCCGGCATTGGCACGGGGAGATTCGGAAATGTCGGGCCCGTTCGGGTCCGCACACCGACCCACACACTACGCGTCGTCGTTTTGGCTGCCCGGCCGACCCGACAACGGTGCGGACGGTCACACCACCGAGGTCAACCGCGCATCTGGATCGTCACGTAGCGCACACCATGCGCAGATCCCTGGGCGCACGTTTAGGCACGCTCGATAAGGTCATCGGTGAGGGTTCCGCCCATCTGCCGAGGAGCACAACCATCGTGGCTGCCAAACGACCCGAGCACTCCGCACTGAACTGGTCCGACCTCGATCGCCGGGCCGTCGACACCGTCCGCGTACTGGCCATGGATGCCGTGGAGAAATCCGGCAACGGCCACCCGGGCACCGCGATGAGCCTCGCGCCCGCGGCCTATCTTCTCTTCAACCGCGTCATGCGGCACAACCCGGCCGACCCGAACTGGCCCGGCCGGGACCGCTTCGTCCTCTCCGCCGGGCACTCCAGCCTGACGCTCTACATCCAGTTGTTCCTGTCCGGCTACCCGCTGAGCCTGGACGACCTGAAGTCGCTGCGGCAGTGGGGCTCGCAGACGCCGGGTCACCCGGAGCACGGGCACACGCCGGGTGTGGAGACCACCACCGGCCCGCTCGGGCAGGGCCTGGGCAACGCGGTCGGCATGGCCATGGCGGCCCGCCGCGAGCGCGGCCTGTTCGATCCCGAGGCCGAGCCGGGCGCGTCGGTCTTCGACCACGACATCTGGTGCATCGTCTCCGACGGCGACATCGAGGAGGGCATCAGCCACGAGGCCAGCGCCCTCGCCGGGCACCAGCAGCTGGGCAACCTCACGGTGATCTACGACGACAACGAGATCTCCATCGAGGACGACACCCGCATCGCCAAGAGCGAGGACGTGGCCGCCCGCTACGAGGCGTACGGCTGGCACGTGCAGACCGTCGACTGGCGCAACGGCGACGCCGACCAGGGCGACTACCACGAGGACGCCGAGGCGTTGTACGCGGCGCTGGTGGCCGCCAAGGCGGAGACCGCCCGCCCCTCCTTCATCGCGCTGCGCACCATCATCGGTTTCCCCGCGCCCAACAAGCAGAACACCGGCAAGATCCACGGTTCGGCGCTCGGCGCCGACGAGGTGAAGGCCACCAAGCGGATCCTCGGCTTCGACCCGGAGCAGACCTTCCAGGTCGACGAGGAGGTGCTCGCCCACGCCCGCACCGTGATGGGCCGCGGCTCCGACGCTCAGCAGGAGTGGACCACCTCGTTCGACGCGTGGAAGAAGGCCAACCCGGAGCGCGCCGCGCTCTACGAGCGGATCGCCGGCCGCGTACTCCCCGACGGCTGGACCGACGCGCTGCCGGTCTTCCCGGCCGACGCCAAGGGCGTGGCCACCCGGGCCGCCTCGGGCAAGGTGCTGGAGGCCCTGGCGCCGGTGCTCCCGGAGCTGTGGGGCGGCTCGGCCGACCTGGCCGAGAGCAACAACACCACGATGAAGGGCGAGCCGTCGTTCATCCCGGCCGCGCACGCCACCAAGGACTTCCCCGGCCACGAGTACGGCCGCACGCTGCACTTCGGCATTCGTGAGCACGCCATGGGAGCGATCCTCAACGGCATCGCCCTGCACGGTGGCACCCGCCCGTACGGCGGCACGTTCCTGGTGTTCAGCGACTACATGCGTCCGTCGGTGCGGCTGGCCGCGCTGATGAAGCTGCCGGTGGCCTACGTCTGGACGCACGACTCGATCGGTCTCGGCGAGGACGGCCCGACCCACCAGCCGGTGGAGCACCTGACCGCGCTGCGCGCCATCCCGGGGCTGGACGTGGTCCGCCCGGCGGACGCCAACGAGACGGCCTGGGCGTGGCGGCTGGCGCTGGAGCACACCGACCGGCCCACCGCGCTGGCGCTGAGCCGGCAGGCGCTCCCGACCCTGGACCGGGACGTGCTGGGTGCCGCGGACGGCGTGGCCAAGGGCGGTTACGTGCTGGCCGAGGCGTCCAACGGCAAGCCTCAGGTGATCATCATCGGCACCGGTTCCGAGGTGCAGCTCGCGCTGACCGCCCGGGAGCGGCTGGAGGCGGACGGCACCCCGACCCGGGTCGTGTCGATGCCCTGCCAGGAGTGGTTCTTCGAGCAGGACGAGGCGTACCGGGAGTCGGTTCTGCCACGCGGGGTAAAGGCACGGGTGAGCGTGGAGGCGGGCATCGCGATGTCCTGGCGCGGCATCGTCGGTGACCTCGGCGAAAGCGTCAGCCTGGAGCACTACGGGGCGAGTGCGCCGCACACCGTGCTCTTCGAGCAGTTCGGGTTCACCCCGGACCGGATCGTGGCGGCGGCGCACGCCTCGCTGGCCCGGGTGGGCGACATCACCGGTTTCACGACCGGCAACTGAGGGAGCGTGGACGGCATGACCGACAAGCTGAATGAGCTCACCGCCGCGGGCGTGGCGGTCTGGCTCGACGACCTTTCCCGGGTACGACTGAGCTCCGGCGGGCTGGACCAGCTCCGCCGTGAGAAGCACGTGGCCGGTGTCACCACCAACCCGACGATCTTCGCGAAGGCACTCAGCGACGCCGACGAGTACAACTGGCAGCTCCGCGACCTCGCCACCCGTGGCGTGGACGTGGAAGAGGCGGTACGCATGCTCACCACGTACGACGTGCGGTGGGCCTGCGACGTGATGCGCCCGTCGTACGACGGCAGCGCGGGCGTCGACGGTCGGGTCTCGATCGAGGTGGACCCGCGCAGCGCCCACGACGCGGACAAGACGGTCGCCGAGGCCAAGGCGCTGTGGTGGCTGGTCGACCGGCCCAACCTCTACATCAAGATCCCGGCCACCGAGGAGGGCCTGTCGGCGATCACCGACACCCTCGCCGAGGGGATCAGCGTCAACGTGACGCTGATCTTCGGTCTGGACCGCTACTCGGCGGTCATGGAGGCGTTCCTCGCCGGTCTGGAGCAGGCCAAGGCCAACGGTCACGACCTGTCGAAGATCGGCTCGGTCGCGTCGTTCTTCGTCTCCCGGGTCGACTCCGAGGTCGACAAGAGGCTGGAGAAGATCGGCTCGGACCAGGCCAAGGCGCTGCGCGGCAAGGCCGCCGTGGCGAACGCCCAGCTGGCGTACGAGCGCTACACCGAGGTCTTCTCCTCGGACCGGTGGAAGGCGCTCGCCGCCGCCGGCGCACACCCGCAGCGGCCGCTGTGGGCGTCCACGTCGACGAAGAACCCGGACTACCGCGACGTCATCTACGTCGAGGAGCTGATCGCCGACGGCACCGTCAACACCATGCCGGAGTCGGTCATCCACGCGTACGCCGATCATGGCGAGACCCGCGGCGACACCGTCACCGGCTCCTACGACGCGGCCCGGCAGGTCTTCGCGGACCTGGAGTCGGTCGGGGTGGACATGGCCGACGTGATCGCCACCCTGGAGCGCGAGGGCGTGGAGAAGTTCGAGGCCAGTTGGCAGGAGCTGCTCGACGGCGTCAGCAAGTCGCTGAAGGCCGCCGCGAAGGGCACCGGCGCGCCGAACAAGGCCGCCAAGGACAACGCGAAGGCCGCCGAGAAGGCCGGTGGCGCATGAGCGAGCGAATCAGCAGGCTCAGCGCGCAGGCGCCTCATGACGGCACGCAGCGAAGCGGAGTGACGGCATGAGCGACCTGCTTGCGGGGCCGGTGGAGGCAGCCGCCGGGCTCGCCGTGTACGGCGCGGACGCGGTCGACAAGGCCGCGCCCGCCTCGACCCGCGACGCCCTGGTGAAGTCCGGCGTTCCGGGCAAGCTGGCCGGTAAGGACGCCAGCCTGTGGGGTCCGGACGCCGAGGCCGAGGCGAAGATCCGGCTGGGCTGGGTGGACACCCACCGGCGCAGCCGGGAGCTGCTGGCGCAGCTCGCCGAGCTGAAGGCGGAGCTGGCCGATCTGGATCACGTGGTGCTCGCCGGGATGGGCGGCTCGTCGCTGGCCCCCGAGGTGATCACCCGGACGCTGGGGCGCCCGCTGACGGTGCTGGACACCACCGACCCGGGTCAGGTCCGGGCGGCGCTCGGTGACCGGCTGGAGCGCACCGTCGTGGTGGTGGCGAGCAAGTCCGGGTCGACGGTGGAGACCGACAGCCACCGACGTGCCTACTGGCAGGCGTTCCTGGACGCCGGGATGACCGAGGCGGAGGCCGGCCGGCACTTCGTCATCGTCACCGACCCGGGTTCGCCGTTGGAGGCCACCGCGGCCGAGATGGGCGCGTTCACCGTGCTCGCCGACCCGAACGTCGGCGGCCGGTACTCGGCGCTGACGGCGTTCGGTCTGGTGCCCTCGGCGCTGGCCGGGGTCGAGGTCGCGGAACTGCTCGACCAGGCCGACGCGCTGGCCGCGTCGCTCGGCGCCGACCAGAACAACCCGGCGCTCGCGCTGGGCGCCGCCCTGGGCGCGGCGGCGACGCTGGCCCGGGACAAGGTCGCCCTGCTCTCCGACGGCACCGGCATCGACGGGCTCGGCGACTGGGCCGAGCAGTTGATCGCCGAGTCCACCGGCAAGGCCGGGGTGGGCATCCTCCCGGTGGTCGTGGAGTCCCCGCAGAGCCCCGGCGCCACCGGGTCGGACGTGCTGACCGTCAGCTACGGCGGCGCGCTCGCCGCGGGCGACGTGCCGGGCGGCGGCGCCAACCCGGACGTGGCCGTCAACGGTCCGCTGGGCGCGCAGTTCCTGGCCTGGGAGTACGCGACCGCGGTGGCCGGTGTGGTGCTCGGCATCGACCCGTTCAACCAGCCCAACGTCACCGAGTCCAAGGAGAACACCAACAAGATCCTGGCTTCGGGCCTGCCGGCGGAGACGCCGTCGTTCACCGAGGGCGCGATCGAGGTGTACGCCCCGCAGGGCGCTCCCGGGGACCTGGCCGGCGTGCTGCGCTGGCTGCTGGACGGGCTGGGCGACGACGGTTACCTCGCGGTGATGGCGTACCTCGACCGGTTCGCCGACGCCGACGCGGCCCGGCTGCGGCCGCTGCTGGCCCAGGCGGGCGGTCGGCCGGTCACCTTCGGTTGGGGGCCGCGGTTCCTGCACTCGACCGGCCAGTACCACAAGGGTGGCCCGCAGGTGGGCAGCTACCTCCAGGTGACCGGCGCGGTGGCCGAGGACCTGGAGGTGCCGGGCAAGCCGTACACCTTCGGTGAGTTGCAGGCGGCGCAGGCCGCCGGTGACCGGCAGGCTCTCGCCGGTCGGGAGCGGCCGGTGCTGCGGCTGCACCTGACCGACCGTGCGGCCGGTGTCGCTCAACTGCTCGACGCCGCCGGTGATCTGCGCGCGTGAGGATGGACGACGTGACTGAAGCGGAAGCGAGGGGGCACCGTGAGCGCGAGGAGTGAGCCGGGGTTGCGAGCCCCGCAGTCGCGAACCGAGTTGGCTCCGTGAGCGCGAATAGTGAGCCGGGGTTGCGAGCCCCGCAGTCGCGAGTCGAAAGTGGCTCGGTGAACCCGCTGCGCGACCCACAGGACCGCCGGTTGCCCCGGATCCCGGAGCCCTGCGCTCTGGTGATCTTCGGGGTGACCGGCGACCTGGCCCGCAAGAAGCTGCTCCCCGCGGTCTACGACCTGGCCAACCGGGGGCTGCTACCGCCCGGGTTCGTGGTGCTCGGCTTCGCGCGCCGCGACTGGGGTGACGGCGACTTCGAAACCCTCGCGTGTGAGGCGGCGCGCAAGCACGCCCGCACCCCGTGGCGGGACGAGGTGTGGGCACGGCTGGCCGGCAACATCAAGTTCGTCGGCGGCTCGTTCGACGACGACGCGGCCTTCGACCACCTCGCCTCGACGCTGGACGACCTGCGACAGACCCACGGCATCACCGGCAACGCGGCGTTCTACTTCTCCATCCCGCCGGCCGCGTTCCCCGTCGTGCTCAAGCAGTTGGCCCGCACCGGGATGGCCGACAACCAGAAGTCCGGCGGGTGGCGTCGGGTCGTGGTGGAGAAGCCGTTCGGCAACGACCTGCCGTCGGCGAAGGCGCTCAACGACCTCGTCGACGACGTGTTCACCCGGGAGGACGTCTTCCGGATCGACCACTACCTGGGCAAGGAGACGGTCCAGAACATCCTCGCCCTGCGGTTCGCCAACAACCTGTTCGAGCCGCTGTGGAACTCGCAGTACGTCGACTCGGTGCAGATCACCATGGCCGAGGACGTCGGCATCGGCACCCGCGCCGGCTTCTACGACACCGTCGGCACCGCCCGCGACGTGCTCCAGAACCACCTGCTGCAACTGCTCGCCCTGGTCGCGATGGAGGAGCCGACCAGCTTCGACGCCGACGAGATCCGGGCCGAGAAGCTGAAGGTGCTCAAGGCGATCACCCTGCCCAAGGACGTGGCCCGGGACACCGTGCGCGGCCAGTACCTGCCCGGCTGGGTGGGCGGCGAACGGGCGGTCGGCTACCGGGAGGAGCAGGACGTTCCCGCCGACTCCACGACGGAGACGTACGTGGCGGTGCGGCTGGGCATCCAGAACCGGCGCTGGGCCGAGGTGCCGTTCTACATCCGGGCCGGTAAGCGGCTGCCCCGGCGGGTCACCGAGGTCGCCATCATGTTCAAGAAGGCGCCGCACCTGCCGTTCAACGACGCCGACATGGAGTCGCTGGGCAACAACCAACTGGTCATCCGGGTGCAGCCGGACGAGGGCGTGGTGCTCAAGTTCGGGTCGAAGGTGCCGGGCACGACGATGGAGGTCCGCGACATCGCGATGGACTTCCAGTACGGCGAGGCGTTCACCGAGTCCAGCCCGGAGGCGTACGAACGCCTCGTCCTGGACGTGTTGATCGGCGACCGCACCCTGTTCCCGGACGCCGCCGAGGTCGAGCAGAGCTGGCAGGTGATCGACCCGTTGGAGCACGCCTGGGAGGGCACCACGCCGGAGCCGTACCGGGCCGGTGAGTGGGGGCCACGGGCCTCCGACGAGATGCTGGCCCGTGAGGGCCGCGCTTGGAGACGAGCATGATCGGGCTGTGGGACACCACCGGCAACGAGGTGGTCAAGGCGCTCGCCGCCGAGCGGCGCAGTGCCGGCGGAGTGGCCAGTGGCATGGCGCTCACCCTCATCGTGGTCGTCGACGAGAAGCGGGTTCGGGAGGCGGAGGCGGCGGCGACGATCGCCGCCGCCGCACACCCGTGCCGGCTGGTGGTCGTGGTCCGCTCCGACATCGAGCGGGACCGCAACCGGCTCGACGCGGAGATCGTCGTCGGCGGGCGGCTCGGCCCGTGCGAGGCGGTGGTCACCCGGATGTACGGTCGGCTGGCCCTGCACGCCGAGTCGGTCGTGATGCCGCTGCTCGTCCCCGACGTGCCGGTGGTCACCTGGTGGCACGGGGAACCGCCGGCGGAGATCGCCACCGACTTCCTCGGGGTGGTCGCCGACCGGCGGATCACCGACGCGGCGCAGGCCGCCGACCCGTTGGAGGCGCTGCGGCAGCGGGCCCGGGACTACGCCCCGGGCGACACCGACCTGGCGTGGACCCGGATCACCCCGTGGCGGACGCTCGTCGCCGGGGCGTTCGACACGACCAGCGAGCAGATCACCGAGGCGACGGTCGTCGCCCCACCCACCGACCCGACTGCCGCGCTGATGATCGGTTGGCTGTCCAGCCGGCTGGGCATCACCCCGCGCCGGGTGGACACCAACGAGTTCCCCCGGATGCGGGAGGTGCAGTTGAGCTGCGCCAACGGCGACCAGCTCACGCTGACCCGCGAGGACAGCATGGCTGTGTTCCGGCGTACGGGCCAGGACGACCGGGCCCTGCCGCTGGTCCGCCGCCCGCTCGGTGACGAGTTGGCCGAGGAGCTGCGCCGCCTGGACGCCGACCAGGTGTACGCGGAGGCGCTCGGTGCGACGGTCGGGCTGCGGGGGTTGGAGCAGCGTCCCGCGCAGCGGGTGCACGTGTGGAAGGATCCGGCCACCGCACGGCGCGCGGAGGCCGGGGTCACCGCGCACACCGGCACGAGCGGCGAGGGCTGATCCACCACCGGCACGACGTCGGGGCAGGGCCGGGTCACGACCGGGTCCTGCCCCGAAACCTCCGGGCGCATCCGCCCGGGCACGACGCGATTACGGCCGCTCGGCGGTCGGGAAACGAAGGCGCATCCCATGAGTGAGGCGAGTGTCGCCGTCCACGCCGACGCCGACCTGCTGGCGCAGGCCGTGGCCGCCCGGTTGTTGGTGAAGCTGCTCGACGCGCAGGCCGATCGGGGTGAGGCGTCGGTGGTGCTCACCGGCGGTCGGATCGCCGCGGCCGTCTACCGGGCGGTGGCGACGCTGCCGGCCCGCGACGCGGTGGACTGGTCCCGGGTCGACGTCTGGTGGGGTGACGAGCGGTTCCTGCCCGCCGGTGACCCGGACCGCAACGAGACCCAGGCCCGGGCCGCCCTGCTGGACGTGGTGCCGCTCGACCCGGCCCGGGTGCACCCGATGCCGGCGTCCGACGGCCCGACCGGCAACGACCCCGAGGCGGCCGCGGCGGCGTACGCCGAGGAGTTGGCGCGCGCCGCCCGACCCGGGCACGCCACGCTGCCGCACTTCGACGTGCTGATGCTGGGTGTCGGCGAGGACGGGCACGTGGCCTCGGTCTTCCCGGAGCACCCGGTGCACTACGACACCCGTCCGTGCAGCGCGGTGCGGGGCAGCCCGAAGCCGCCCTCGGTGCGGACCACGCTCACCCTGCCGACGATCAACACCGCCGACGAGGTCTGGCTGGTCGCCGGGGGCGCCGACAAGGCCCGCGCGGTGGGCATGGCGTTGGCCGGTGCCGGGCCGGTGCAGTTGCCCGCCGCCGGGGTGCACGGCGTGAGCCGTACCCGCTGGCTGCTGGACCGGGCCGCCGCAGCCGACGTACCCGCCCGCTTCCGCAGCCTGCGATAGCCGCGGCGGCGGAGCAGCCGTTGGCGGCGGCGGAGCCGTTGGCGGCGGCGGAGCCGTTACTCGCCGCGGCGGCGGCGGAGCGCGGCGAGTGCCTCGGCCAGCAGCGCCTCGCCCTCCTCGGCGGTGCGCCGCTCCTTCACGTACGCCAGGTGGCTCTTGTACGGTTCGGCGCGGACCCGGCCCGGCGGGTTCTGCGCGTCCCGCCCGGCCGGTAGGCCGCAGCGGGGGCAGTCCCACAGGCCCGGCGGTTCGGCGTCCGCGGCGATCCGGATGTCGGTCCGGTGGTCGTTGCGGCACCAGTAGGTGACGTCCTGTCGGGGGGCGGGTTGGTGCCGCTCGTCGGGGCGCACGGGTGCGGACCCGACGCGGGCGCCACGGATGACGTTGCCACTCGGCACGGCTGCTCGCTCCTGTCGTCGGAGGGGACCCGCCGTCGTCGAGGGGGGTGCGCGGCGGGCGACGCGGTGCAGCGGAGAAAAGCCTGCGCGCGGCCCGTCGAGTGACGGACCGCGCGCAGATTGTACGACTAGACGCGCTCGCTCAGGCGCCGCTGTTCATTTGCAGGCGGAGCCAGAGCCCGAGACCGACGATGGCGGCGAACCAGACGACGCTCACCAGAACGGTGTAACGGTCCAGGTTCTTCTCCGCCACCGACGACCCGGCGAGGCTGGAGCTGACGCCACCGCCGAACATGCTCGACAGGCCGCCGCCCTTGCCGCGGTGCAGCAGGATCAGCAGCGTGAGCAGGATGCTCGTGATGACCAGCAACACGATCAACGTGTATGCGAACCAGATCGGCATGGCTGGGGTCAGTTCCTCTCGTAACGGTCCTCGCCCGGTCTGATCGGGCACGGCGGCACCGACCGGCGGACGGGCGGTGTCCAGGATACCGAGCGATCAGCGAGCGATGTGCTCCGGGAACCGGCAGATTTGCGCGAACTCCTCCGCGTCCAGGCTGGCGCCCCCCACCAGGCCCCCGTCCACGTCCGGCTGGGCCATGATCGAGGCGACGTTGGACGCCTTGACCGAGCCGCCGTAGAGGACCCGGACCTGGTCGGCGGTGTCCTGGCCGAAGCGCTCCGCCAGTCGCTGCCGGACCGCCCCGCACACCTCCTGGGCGTCCTCCGGGGTCGCGGTCTTGCCGGTGCCGATCGCCCAGACCGGCTCGTACGCGATCACGACCTGCCGCACCTGCTCGGGCGTGAGGCCGGCGAGGCCCCCGTCGAGCTGGTCGGCGCAGTGCGCCACGTGGGTGCCCTGCTCGCGGACGTCCAGCCCCTCCCCCACGCAGAGGATCGGGGTCAGGCCGTGCGTCAGCGCCGCCTTCACCTTGGCGTTGACGACGGTGTCGTCCTCGTGGTGGTAGGCCCGCCGCTCGGAGTGCCCGACCACCACGTACGTGCAACCGAGCTTGGCCAGCAGCGGGCCGGAGATGTCCCCGGTGTACGCGCCGGACGCGTGCGGGGAGAGGTCCTGCCCGCCGTAGCCGATCAGCAGCTTGTCGCCGTCCACCGCGGTCTGCACGGTACGCAGGTCGGTGAAGGGCGGCAGCACGACCGTCTCGACCTCGGTGAGCTGCTTCTCGGTGAGGCTCGCGGCCAGCTTCTGCACCAGCAGGTTGGCCTCGAGGTGGCTGAGGTTCATCTTCCAGTTGCCGGCCATCAGCGGCCGACGGGTCGTGCTCGACATTCAGTTCTCCAGGGCCGCGATGCCGGGGAGGGTCTTGCCCTCGAGGTATTCCAGGGAGGCGCCGCCGCCCGTGGAGATGTGCCCGAAGGACGACTCGTCCAGCCCCAGGGCACGGACCGCCGCCGCCGAGTCACCGCCACCGACGACGCTGAACGCGTCGGCCTTGGTGATCGCCTCGGCGATCCCCCGGGTGCCCGCCGCGAAGGCCGCCATCTCGAACACGCCCATCGGGCCGTTCCAGAAGATCGTCTTCGCCTGGGACAACGCGGCGCTGAAGCCGGCAACCGTCTCCGGGCCGACGTCCAGACCGAGCCGGTGGCTCGGGATGCCGTCCACGCGGACCGTGTCGTGCGCGGCGTCCGGGGCGAACGCGTCCGCGACCACCACGTCGACCGGGAGCAGGATCTTGCCGTCGGCCCGCTCCAGCAGGTTGCGGCAGGTGTCGACCATGTCCTTCTCCAGCAGCGAGGTGCCCACCTCCAGGCCCTGGGCCTTGAGGAAGGTGAAGCACATCCCGCCGCCGATGAGCAGCCGGTCGACAGTGGGCAGCAGCGCCTCGATCACGGCGAGCTTGTCGGACACCTTCGACCCGCCGAGCACCACCACGTACGGACGCTCGGGGTCACCGGTGAGCTTGGACAGCACCTCGACCTCACGCAGCACCAGTCGGCCCGCGACGTGCGGCAACCGGGCCGGCACGTCGTAGACACTGGCGTGCTTGCGGTGCACCGCACCGAAGGCGTCGTCCACATAAGCGTCACCGAACGCGGCGAGCTGGTCGGCGAACGCGCCCCGCTCGGCCTCGTCCTTGCTGGTCTCACCCGCGTTGAAACGCAGGTTCTCCAGCAGGGCGACCTGGCCGTCGGCCAGGCCCGCGACGGTGGAACGAGCCGACTCACCGACGGTGTCGGTGGCGAAGTGCACCGGAGCGCCGAGCAGCTCACCGAGCCGCCCGGCGACCGGGCTCAGGCTGAACTGCGGGTCCGGCGCGCCCTTCGGGCGGCCCAGGTGCGAGCAGACGACCACCTTCGCGCCGGCCTCGACCAGCGCACCCAGGGTCGGCAGCACCGCGCGGATCCGGCCGTCGTCGGTGATGTCACCGGTCTGCTTGTCGAGCGGGACGTTCAGGTCGGCGCGCACCAGCACGCGCCGACCCGACACCCCCTCGGCGAGCAGGTCGTCGAGGGTCCGGATGCTCACAGCGAGGAACCCACCAGCTTGACCAGGTCGACCAGGCGGTTGGAGTAGCCCCACTCGTTGTCGTACCAGCCGACGACCTTGACCTGGTTGCCGACGACCTTGGTCAGCGGCGCGTCGAAGATGCACGACGCCGGGTCGGTGACGATGTCGGTGGAGACGATCGGGTCCTCGTTGTAGACCAGGATGCCCTTGAGCGGGCCGTCCGCGGCGGCCTTCAGCGCGGCGTTGACCTCGTCCACGGTGGTCTCGCGACCCACGTTGACGGTGAGGTCGGTGACCGAGCCGGTCGGGATCGGCACCCGCAGGGCGTACCCGTCGAGCTTGCCCTTGAGGTCCGGCAGGACCAGGCCGATCGCCTTCGCGGCGCCGGTGGAGGTCGGCACGATGTTCAGGGCGGCGGCCCGGGCCCGACGCAGGTCCGAGTGCGGCGCGTCCTGCAGGTTCTGGTCCTGGGTGTACGCGTGGATCGTCGTCATCAGACCGTGCTGGATGCCGAACGTGTCGTGCAGGACCTTCGCCATCGGCGCGAGGCAGTTGGTGGTGCACGACGCGTTGGAGATGATGGTGTGCTTCGCCGGGTCGTAGGTGTCGTGGTTGACACCCATGACGACGGTCACGTCCTCGTTCTTCGCCGGGGCGGAGATGATGACCTTCTTGGCCCCGCCGTCGACGTGCGCCTTGGCCTTGGTGGCGTCGGTGAAGAAGCCGGTCGACTCGATGACGACGTCGGCGCCGACCTCGCCCCATGGCAGCTTCGACGGGTCCTTCTCGGCGTACGCCTTGATGGTCTTGCCACCGACGGTGATCTCGTCGGCGGTGGCCTTCACCTCGTAGGGCAGGCGGCCCAGGATGCTGTCGTACTTGAGCAGGTGGGCGAGCGTGCCGTTGTCGGTCAGGTCGTTCACCGCCACGACCTCGATGTCGGCGTCGGACGCCAGCACTGCCCGGAAGAAGTTACGGCCGATTCGGCCGAAGCCGTTGATGCCAACCCGGATGGTCACAGGTCCCATCTCCTCGCGTTCTGGTCTGCCGGCCTCAGACAACGGGCCGGCGGAGTGGTGTGCGCCGACCGTTGGAGCCGGCCGTTGACGGTTCGTCTCGGCCACCCCGCCGCGGTCTGAGGACCTTGACCGCCCGAGGCGGTGTGCACGACGAGGAGTGCCTGTGTCGGCCCCCTTGCCGTACGCAGCGACCTTATCCGAGCGTGCGAGACCACGCTGCGCCGGGTCGTGCCCCGGACGCACCGTGCGGCCTTACCGTCCTATCAGACCACGAGCATGTCGGGCGTGACTGCCGCTTCGGTATCCGGGATGCCGAGGTCCCGGGCTCGCTTGTCGGCCAGCGCCAGAAGTCGGCGGATCCGTCCGGCGATGGCGTCCTTGGTCAGCGGGGGGTCGGCCAGTGCGCCCAACTCCTCCAGCGACGCCTGCCGGTGCTCCAGGCGCAGCCGCCCGGCGTCGGTCAGGTGGTTGGGCGCCTCGTCGGCGAGGATCTCCAGGGCACGGGTGACCCGGGCGGCGGCGGCGACGGCCGCCCGCGCCGAGCGGCGCAGGTTGGCGTCGTCGAAGTTGGCGAGCCGGTTGGCGGTGGCCCGCACCTCGCGGCGTACCCGACGCTCCTCCCAGGCCAGCACGCTGGAGTGCGCGCCGATCCGGGTGAGCAGCGCGGCGATCGCGTCGCCGTCCTTGACGACCACCCGGTCCACCCCGCGTACCTCACGGTTCTTCGCGGTGATGCCGATCCGGCGGGCCGCGCCGACCAGCGCCAACGCCGACTCCGGCCCCGGGCAGGTGATCTCCAGCGCACTGGAGCGGCCGGGCTCGGTGAGCGAGCCGTGGGCCATGAACGCGCCCCGCCAGGCGGAGACGGCGCAGCAGACGTTCGCCGCGACCACGTGCGGGGGCAGCCCGCGCACCGGGCGGCCCCGCACGTCGAGCAGGCCGGTCTGCCGGGCGAGGGCCTCGCCGTCCTTGACCACCCGCACGATGAAGTGGCTGCCCTTGCGCAGCCCGCCGGAGGCCAGCACGTGGATCTCGCTGGGGTAGCCGTAGACCTCGGCGATCTCCCGGCGCAACCGCCGGGCCACCGCCCCGGTGTCCAGTTCCGCCTCCACCACCACACGGCCGGAGACGATGTGCAGGCCGCCGGCGAAGCGCAGCAGCGCGGCCATCTCCGCCCGCCGGCAGCAGGGCTTGGGCACGTCGACCCGACTCAGCTCGTCCTTGACCGCGGCCGTCATCGCCATTGTGCGTCCCCTCACGGACCTGTTCCGGCGTGTCGCCGGAGATTACGTACGTGTCTAACGATCGGCGCCCAGGACAGGCACCAGTGCGGCGCCCAGGGCAGCCGGATCATGGCGGGGGGTGCCACCGGTGACGGCGACGGAGGCGAGGACCAGGCGGGCACCCAGCGATTCTGCCGCACGTTCGACCGGTTCGGGGTCACCCACCGCCTTGGCGTCGGCGAGCACGAGATCCACCTTCAGCTCGGGCAGGTACCAGTGCAGAGCCGCGAGGTGGTCGGCGACGGAGAGCCCGAGGGTCTCCTTCTCCGCGGCGAGGTTCAGCGTGACCAACCGCCGCGCCGAGGTGGACACGATCGCGTCGGCCACCTGCGGCACCAACAGGTGCGGCAGCACGCTCGTGTACCAACTGCCCGGTCCGAAGATCAACCAGTCCGCCGCCATGATCGCCTCGATCACCTCGGCGCAGGCGGGTGGGGCGGCGGGCGTGAGGCGCAGCGACTCGACCCGCCCGGTGGTGACCGCCACCTGGTGTTGGCCGCGCACGGTGCGCACCTCGTCCGGGGCGGCCGGGTCGATCCCGCGGACCTGCGCCTCGATGCCGACCGGCTGCCGGGACATCGGCAGCACCCGGCCGACCGCGCCGAGCATCGCTCCGGCGTGGTCCAGCGCGGCCACCGGGTCGCCGAGCAGCTCCATGAGACCGCAGAGCACCAGGTTGCCGACCGCGTGCCCGGTCAGCCCGTCGACGCGGGCCGCCTCCGGACCTTCGCCTCGGGCGTCGGAGTCACGGCCGCCGGCCCCCGCGCCCCGGTCGGGGGCACGGCCGCCGGTCGAGGCTGAGTCCCGGTCGGAATCGCGACCGCCGCCGGTCGCCGCGTCCCGGTCGGGGGCACGGCCGCCGCCGGTCGTCGCCGGGTCCGGGTCGGCTTCGCCGAGCGGGGGTACGCCGGCCGGCACGGCGGCGAAGCGGTGCTGGAACAGCCCAGCGCTGCGCCGGGTCGCCGGGTGGTCCCCGGCCAGTGCCACCAGCGCCTGGCGCAGATCACCCGGGGGCAGACCGCCACGCTCGGCGCGCAGCCGACCACTGGAGCCGCCGTCGTCTCCGACGGTGACCACCGCGGTGATGTCGAGGTCGAGTTCGGGGGCGCAGTGCCGCAGCGCGCGCAACGAGGCGGACAGCCCGTGCCCGCCGCCGAACGCCACCACCCGCCGGGCCGTCATTCGCGCCCCAGGTCGCGGTGCTGGGCGTTGGCCGCCAGCCCGGAGTGGCGCAGCCGCCCGGCCAACTCCTCGGCGATGGCGACGCTGCGGTGCTTGCCGCCGGTGCAGCCCACGGCGACCGTCAGGTACCGCTTGCCCTCCCGCTCGAAGCCGGTGGTGGTGGCGTTGACCAGGTCGGCGTACGAGGCGACGAAGGCGTCCGCGCCCTCCTGCCCGAGCACGTACGCGCTGACCGCCTCCTCCCGCCCGGTGTGCTCGCGCAACTCCGGCACCCAGTACGGGTTGGGCAGGAACCGGGCGTCCAGCACGAAGTCGGCGTCCGGCGGAAGGCCGTACTTGAATCCGAAGGACAGCACGGTGACCCGCAGCCGGCGCGCGTCCTCGCCGCCGAACAGCTCCTCGATGCGACGGCGGAGCTGGTTGACGTTCAGGTGGCTGGTGTCGATGATCACGTCGGCCTGGTCCCGGGCCTCTTCGAGCAGCCCACGCTCGACGGCGATGCCGTCGGCCAGTCGCCCGTCCCCCTGCAACGGGTGGGAACGGCGGACGCTCTCGAACCGCCGGATCAGCACCTCGTCGTCGGCGTCGACGAAGACCACCCGGGGTGAGAACCCGCGTTCCTTCAGCTCGCGGATCGCCCCGGCCAGGTCGGTGGAGAAGGCCCGCGACCGCACGTCCAGCACCATCGCGGTACGCCGGGCCGCGCCGCCGGCCTTGACCGCCAACTCGGCCATGTCCAGCATCAACGCCTGCGGCAGGTTGTCGACGACGTAGTAGCCGACGTTCTCCAACGCCCTGGCGACCGTGCTGCGGCCACCGCCGGAGAGCCCGGTGACCACCACGAGTGTGGTCTCCGACTCCGTCGTCGACTGCCCGTCGACCGCATCCGGGTCGTCGATCCGGTCACCGACTGTGCGCGCCTCGCTCACCCGTACCCCCAAGCCGTGGCGCCGTGGCCGCCTTTGGCCGCGATTGGTCAATCAGCGACTCTATCCCGCTTCCGGGCCCAGTCCGCGCACCCGGCACGGCCTGCCACCCTCCACCCTCGATGACGATCAGTGACCATGGACGCGCTCTTGGCGATCTTCGCAGGCCAGACCGGGCGACCGGCGGGTCACGGTCACCGCCCGGGTGCGCCGGGCGGGCGCTGTCGGGGTCGGCTCGTAGACTCCCCGGATGGCCTCCCCCACCGACCTGCGGCCCGAGGGCGCGTTGCCGGTGCTGCGCCGGGTGTTCGGCTACGACGCCTTCCGCGGCTTCCAGCAGGACGTGATCGACCATGTGGTCGACGGCGGCGACGCGCTGGTGTTGATGCCCACCGGTGGCGGCAAGTCCCTGTGCTACCAGATCCCGGCGCTGGTCCGCGAGGGCGTCGCGGTCGTCGTGTCCCCGCTGATCGCCCTCATGCAGGACCAGGTCGACGCGCTCACCGCGGTCGGCGTCCGCGCCGGGTTCCTCAACTCGACCCAGAGCATGGACGCCCGACGCCGGGTCGAGGCCGCCTTCGTCGCCGGCGAGCTGGACCTGCTCTACCTCGCCCCGGAGGCGCTCGGCGTCCGCTCCACGCTGGCCCTGCTGGACCGGGGGCGCATCTCCCTGTTCGCGATCGACGAGGCGCACTGCGTGTCCCAGTGGGGGCACGACTTCCGCCCCGACTACCTGGCGCTGTCGATGCTGCACGAACGCTGGCCGCAGGTGCCACGGATCGCGCTGACCGCCACCGCGACCAGCGCCACCCGCACCGAGATCGCCAGCCGGCTCAAGCTCGACGACGCCCGCCACTTCGTGGCCAGCTTCGACCGGCCCAACATCCAGTACCGGATCGTCCCCAAGCGGGAGCCCCGCAAGCAACTGCTGGCGTTGCTGCGCGACGAGCACCCGGGCGACGCCGGGATCGTCTACTGCCTGTCCCGGGCCTCCGTCGACAAGACCGCGGAGCTCCTGGTCGCCAACGGGGTGACCGCACTGCCGTACCACGCGGGTCTGGACGCGGCCACCCGCGCCGCCAACCAGCAACGCTTCCTGCGCGAGGACGGCCTGGTCATGGTCGCCACGATCGCCTTCGGCATGGGCATCGACAAGCCCGACGTCCGCTTCGTCGCCCACCTCGACCTGCCCAAGTCCGTCGAGGGCTACTACCAGGAGACCGGCCGCGCCGGACGCGACGGCCTGCCGTCCACCGCGTGGCTCGCGTACGGGCTGCAGGACGTGGTCCAGCAACGCAAGATGATCGAGACGTCGGACGGCGACCTCGCCCACCGCCGCAACCTCGCCGCCCACCTGGACGCGATGCTCGCCCTCTGCGAGACGGTGCGGTGCCGGCGCGTCCAACTGCTCGAATACTTCGGCGAGACGTCCACCCCCGCCTGCGGCAACTGCGACACCTGCCTCAGCCCGCCGGAGTCCTGGGACGGCACCGTCGCCGCCCAGAAACTGCTCTCCACGGTCTTCCGCCTCGACCGTGAGCGCAACCAGCGCTTCGGCGCGGGGCACTGCATCGACATCCTGCTCGGCAAACACAATGACAAGATCAGCCAGTACGGCCACGACTCGCTGACCGTGTTCGGCATCGGCTCCGAGCTGAGCGAGGCGGAGTGGAGGGGTGTCGTCCGGCAGTTGCTCGCCGAGGGGCTGCTCGCCGTGGAGGGCGACTACGGCACGCTCGCGTTGACCGACGCCAGCGCCGACGTGCTGGGCCGACGCCGCACGGTCACGATGCGCCGCGAGCCGGAGAGGCCCACGTCGAGCCGCTCGTCGAAGCCGCGCGGCTCGGCCACCGTCGTCGCCGAGCTGACCCCGGCCGCCGCGTCGGTCTTCGAGCGCCTGCGCGGCTGGCGGGCGACCACCGCCAAAGAGCAGGGCGTTCCGGCGTACGTGATCTTCCACGACGCCACGCTTCGACAGATCGCCAGCGACGCGCCGAGCACGCTCGCCGAACTGTCCCGCGTCAGCGGGGTCGGCGAGAACAAGCTCGCCAAGTACGGCGAGCAAATCCTGGCCGTGCTCGCCACCGACTGAGACACGGCGAAGGGCCGGGCCCCGTGGTGGGGTCCGGCCCTTCGGTGTGTCTACGGCTTAGCTGGTGGCGTAGCCGCGGGTGGCGATCCAGTCGGCGAGGTGCTCGACGGTGACCTCGTACGAGGCGGTGTTCGGGTCGGCGGAGTCGGCGATCTTGACGATGTCGCCGTTGTCGCGGTAGCCGACCACGCTGATGTAGTGCCCACCCTCGAAGGAGTGGATACCACCGTCGGTGTCAGTGGTGGTGCCGGCGATGTTGGCGACCACGGCCCGGCCGTCGTCGACGGTGCGGACGATGTCGGCGCGCAGCTTGTCGGTCTGCTTGTCGTCGGCCTTCGGGGTGCTGATCTCGACGGAGTGGTAGGCGTCGTTCTTGCCGGTCTCCTTGTTCAGCACCGGGGTGATGTCGTTGATGGAGTTCGTGCCGGCCTCGGTGGTGCCCATCTCCTTGGCCATGGCGTCCACGCTGATGTCCTTGCCCTGCACACTCAGGGCGTTACGGGCGGCGGCGGGGCCGCAGTAGTAGAAGTTCGGCTGGGCCTCGTAGCGCACACCCAACTCCCGCTCACCACTCTTACGATCCTGCGTCTGCGTGGTGGGCTTGGCATCCGACATCGCATACGCCGCGGTCACGGGGCCGGCGATGGCACCACCGGTGAACGCGAGGCCAGCAGCGGTCAGAGCAGTCTTCCGGATCAGATCGGTACGCATGATGGCGTGCTCCTCTGCATCGGGGGTGCACGGCACGCCCGGGGGGTGGACGTGCCGCACGTGCAAGGGGGGAAGCTCAGCTGCCCGGCGGCCCTACAGGGCCGGCATCGGGACCACATGTAACCAGGTGGGGCGGCGACTCATTCCGCCGCCGAGCGCCGGCCGGATGATGCCCGGCCTGCGCCAGGGGATGTAACCGGGTCCGGCGGCACATTCATTCCGCCGAGCCAGGGGAACGTAACCGGCTGCGGCGGCCAGTCATTGCGCCGGCCTCCCGGCCCGTTGTGTTCCGGGGGTGTAACCCAGGCGACCTGCCGGGTGTTCCCGGCGGCTGCCGCTCACCACGACCCAGCGTCGCGGCCGTGCCAGGTATAACGGCCCCGCCCGGCCCCCGATTCCGCCGCCCGGGTGACCCCCACCACCGGACAAACCTCGCGTAGAGCGCGATCATCCCGGCCGGTGCGCGGTGCACTCGCCTTGATCCACTCGGGTTTGGCGAAAGCGCGGTATCCAAGTGCCGGGGATACCCCGACTTCCACGAAACCGAGTGGATCAACCCGCCGCGCCGGCGACGTGCGGTCTGCGCGCCCCGTAGCGACTCGGGTCTTCGTGAAGGCCCCGCCCCGCGTGCGAGGTTTCGTCCGACTTGACAAGGTATGGGATCACCGTCCCACGCCCCGACCCGACCACGCGGCCCGACCAACCAGCCCAACCGTCCCGGCTACGCGGCCCGGCCAACAAGAGATCGTGCTCGAACCAGGAAACAGTCCCCTTGGCGCGTCGGCGAAGCCACTACAACCTGGATCGAGCACGATCATCCAGGAAGCGACCTGACACCACGAACCGGCGCACCGTGCGCACGACCCTGATAGCGCGGGGAGACTGCTGCCTCACTCCGACGCCTAATCAGCGCTTACCTCGATGTTGCCCGGATCCGTCGAAAGGCGGTGTCAGGTTGTCGGGTTCGACTCTGCGGACTCGTCGGCCTTCGTGCCGGTGTCGAGGGCGGCGAGGATCGCCTCGGCGGTACGCCGGCCCACACCGGGCACTTCGGTGATCTCCTCGACTGTCGCGGCGGAGAGTCGCTTGAGTGAGCCGAAGTGTCGTAGCAGCGCCTTGCGGCGTACCTCCCCGAGGCCGGGCACGTGGTCGAGCGCCGACTCGGTCATCCGCTTCGACCGGCGTTGCCGGTGGAAGGTGATGGCGAACCGGTGGGCCTCGTCGCGGACCCGTTGCAGCAGGTAGAGACCCTCCGAGGTGCGCGGCAGGATGACCGGGAACTCGTCGTCGGGAAGCCACACCTCCTCCAGCCGCTTGGCGAGCCCGCACAGCGCCACGTCGTCGATGCCCAGGTCGGCGAGGGCCTGCGCGGCGGCGGCGACCTGCGGGGCGCCGCCGTCGACGACGACCAACTGCGGCGGGTACGCGAACTTCCGCGGCCGGCCGGTGGTCGGATCGATCAGGACACCCACCTGCGGCTCAGCCGTCTCGTCCGGGGTGGTCGGGTCGTCGGCGGACTCGACCCCCACCTCACCCGTCTCGGCCCGTGCATCCAGGTAGCGGGCGAAGCGACGGCGCAACACCTCGGACATCGCGGAGAGGTCGTCGGTGGCGCCACGGACGATGAACCGCCGGTATTCGCTCTTGCGGGGCAGGCCGTCTTCGAAGACCACCATGCTGGCCACCACGTCGGTGCCCTGGATCTGGGAGATGTCGAAGCACTCGATGCGCAGGGGTGAGGTGCTCATGCCCAGCGCCTCGCTGATCTCGTCCAACGCCTTGCCGCGGGTGGTCAGGTCACCGGAGCGCTTGAGCTTGTGCCGGGCCAGCGCGTCCTTGGCGTTGCGCTCGACGGTCTCCATCAGCGCGCGCTTGTCACCGCGCTGCGGCACCCGCAGCGACACCCGGCTGCCCCGGTGGCTGGAGAGCCACTCCGCCAGCGCGTCGGCGTCGGCGGGCAGCTCGGGCACCAGCAACTCCCGGGGGACGTCGGCTTCGCCGTGCTCGCCCCCGTACACCTGGGTGCAGAAGTGATGGACCAGGTCACCGGTGGTCAGGTCCTCGGTCTTCTCCACCACCCAGCCGCGCTGGCCCCGGACCCGGCCGTCGCGGACGTGGAAGACCTGCACTGCCGCTTCGAGGGGGTCGTCGGCGAACGCGACCACGTCGGCGTCGGTGCCGTCGCCCAACACCACGGTCTGCTTCTCCATGGCCCGGCGCAGCGCGGCGACGTCGTCGCGCAGTCGGGCGGCCCGCTCGAACTCGAGTTGCTCGCTCGCCTCGAGCATCTCGCGCTCGATCTTGCGGACCATGGTGTCGGTGCGACCGGCCATGAAGTCGCAGAACCCGTCGACGATGGCGCGGTGTTCGTCGGCGGAGACGGTGCCGACGCACGGCGCCGAGCACTTGCCGATGTAGCCGAGCAGGCAGGGACGGCCGACCTGACCAGCCCGCTTGAAGACACCCGCGGAGCACGTCCGGGCGGGGAACACCCGCAGCAGCAGGTCGAGGGTCTCCCGGATGGCCCAGGCGTGCGAGTACGGACCGAAGTAGCGCACTCCCTTGCGCTTGGCACCGCGCATCACCTGCAGCCGGGGGTATTCCTCGTTGAGGGTGACGGCCAGATAGGGGTACGACTTGTCGTCGCGGTAGCGGACGTTGAACCGCGGGTCGTACTGCTTGATCCAGGTGAACTCCTGTTGGAGCGCCTCGACCTCGGTGGCGACGGTGATCCAGTCCACCGACTCGGCGGTGGTGACCATCTGACGGGTGCGCTCGTGCAGGTTCCACACGTCGCCGAAGTAGGAGTTGAGCCGACTGCGCAGGTTCCTCGCCTTGCCGACGTAGATCACCCGGCCGGTGCCGTCGCGGAAGCGGTAGACCCCCGGTAGCTCCGGGATGGTGCCGGGCGCGGGGCGGTAGGTCGAGGGGTCAGCCACGCCAGCAAGCCTAGTCCGCAGCACCGACAGCCCAGCCCAAGCTCTAGATCGACTCGGCTTCCGGGATGTCGGGGTGTCGGTCCGTCACGGACACCCCGACATCCCGAGACACGAGTCGATCACGCGGCAGGACCGACCGGCGCGGCCGAACCACGGCCGGGACCAGCGCGCACGGCCGCGCACCACGGCACCGACCGATTCGCGCGGCCGACACGGTAGGACCGGCTCGCGTGGCCCCGCACCACGGCAGGACCGGCGGCCGGCCTCACCGCTCCGGTCAGGCCAGCGAGATCTGGTCCCCGGTGACCTTGATGTCCTTCGGCGGCAGCGGCTTGGTGGCCGGACCGGCCTTCACCGAGCCGTCCTCGATCGAGAACTTGCTGCCGTGGCAGGTGCAGTTGATGGTGCCGCCGTCGACGTTCGACACCGGGCAGTTCTGGTGCGTACAGATCGGGCTGAAGCCCTTGAACTCGCCGGCCGTGGGCTGGGTGATGACCACGCCCTCGGCGGCGAGGATCTTGCCGCCGCCGACCGGGATGTCGGCGGTGGTGGCCAGCGACTGGGCGTTCTGCCGGTCGCCGCCGCCCGCGTCGCCGGTGCTGGGCACGGCCGGACCGCCACTGGTGGGGGTGTCGCTGCCGCTGCCGTCGTCGCTGCCGCAGGCCGCCAGGACGACGGCCGCGCCGACTGCCCCGACGCCGGTGAGCAGGGTGCGACGTGTTTGCGTACCCGGACCGGTCAGCGCCTGATCGTCACTCATGCCTCGCCTCTCTCTAGCCCGCTGCCGGTCAGAAGCCGGCCACACTTCTCCACACGGGCAACTGTGCCGGATGGTTCATCGCGGCATCCGTCCGACCCCGGAAACGGGACGGGGCGGTCCCGGACCGCCCCGCTCCATGTGCCCGGACGGGCGCGCAACAACCCGCGATCCCCGGGGAAGCTGCCGGGTCAGCGCGCTCCGGCCGGCACCTTTCGGCTCGCCCGCGCCTTGGTCGTGCCGTTGGCCTTGGCGGCGCGGTTGGTGGCGGCGGCCGCGCCCTTGGCCGCGCCGTCGAGCTTGAGCACCTGGCGCAGGAACTCGCCGGTGTGGCTCTCGGCCACCTCGGCGACCTCCTCCGGGGTGCCGGTGGCGAGCACCGTGCCGCCCCGGTGACCGCCCTCCGGACCCATGTCGATCAGCCAGTCGGCGGACTTGATCACGTCGAGGTTGTGCTCGATGGTGATCACCGTGTTGCCCTTGTCGACGAGCCCTTCGAGCACCATCAGCAGCTTGCGGATGTCCTCGAAGTGCAGACCGGTGGTCGGCTCGTCGAGCACGTAGACCGTCCGCCCGGTGGAGCGCTTCTGCAGCTCGGACGCGAGCTTGACCCGCTGCGCCTCGCCACCGGAGAGGGTGGGGGCGGGCTGACCGAGGCGTACGTAGCCCAGGCCGACGTCGACGAGGGTCTTGAGGTGCCGGTGGATGGCCGGGATGGCGGAGAAGAACTCGGCGGCCTCCTCGATCGGCATCTCCAGCACGTCCGAGACGGTCTTGCCCTTGTAGTGCACCTCGAGGGTCTCCCTGTTGTACCGGGCGCCCTTGCAGACCTCGCAGGGGACGTACACGTCGGGCAGGAAGTTCATCTCGATCTTGATGGTGCCGTCGCCGGAGCACGCCTCGCAGCGCCCGCCCTTGACGTTGAACGAGAACCGACCCGGACCGTACCCGCGGACCTTCGCCTCGGTGGTCTCGGCGAAGAGCTTGCGGACGTGGTCCCACACCCCGGTGTAGGTGGCCGGGTTGGAGCGCGGCGTACGACCGATCGGCGACTGGTCCACGCCGACGACCTTGTCGACGTGCTCCAGACCGGAGACCCGGGTGTGTCGGCCGGGCACCAGCCGGGCGCCGTTGATCTGGTTGGCCAGCACCGCGTACAGGATGTCGTTGACAAGCGTCGACTTGCCCGAGCCGCTGACCCCGGTGACCGCGATCAGTTGGCCCAGCGGGAACGAGACGGTGAGGTTGCGCAGGTTGTGCTCCCGCGCCCCGTGCACCACCAACTCCCGGGCCG
Organism: Micromonospora sp. WMMD1155; assembly: GCF_029581275.1. Taxonomy (NCBI): domain Bacteria; kingdom Bacillati; phylum Actinomycetota; class Actinomycetes; order Micromonosporales; family Micromonosporaceae; genus Micromonospora; species Micromonospora sp. WMMD1155. Next base: position 4,722,198 of record NZ_CP120742.1, on the reverse strand, counting down.
GGTCCGGTGCGCGACGGGTCGACGGTGTCGGGATCGACCGACGACCGGACAGGTACGCCCCGGTGATCGACTCCTTGTTCTTCAGCAGCGCGGGCACCGAGCCGCTGTGCACGATCTCGCCGCCGTGCTCACCGGCGCCCGGCCCGATGTCGACGATCCAGTCCGCGACGCGGATGGTGTCCTCGTCGTGCTCCACCACGATCAGCGTGTTGCCCAGCCCGCGAAGCCGGACCAGGGTCTCGATCAGCCGGTGGTTGTCGCGTTGGTGCAGCCCGATCGACGGCTCGTCGAGCACGTAGAGCACGCCCACCAGGCCGGAGCCGATCTGGGTGGCGAGGCGGATGCGCTGCGCCTCGCCGCCGGACAGGGTGCCGGCCGGCCGGTCCAGGGAGAGGTAGTCCAGACCGACGTCGAGCAGGAACCGCAGCCGGGCGTTGATCTCCTTCAGGACCCGCTCCGCGATCAGCTTCTGCCGGTCGCTCAGCTCGATGCCGGCGAGCAGGTCGGCGCACTCCCCCACGGAGAGGTTGCAGACCTCGGCGATGCTCTTGCCCGCGAGGGTGACCGCGAGCACCTCGGGCTTGAGCCGGGCGCCCCCGCACGCCGCGCACGGCACGTCGCGCATGTAGCCCTCGTACTTGTCGCGGGACCACTCGGACTCGGTGTCGGAGTGCCGGCGCTCGATCCACTGCACCACGCCCTCGAAGCCGGTGTAGTAGGAGCGCTCGCGACCGTACTTGTTGCGGTAGCGCACGTGCACCTGGTCGTCGGAGCCGTGCAGGATCGTCTTCTGGGCCCGCGCCGGCAACGCCCGCCACGGGGTGTCGACGTCGAAGTGCTGGGCCTCGCCGAGCGCCTCCAAGAGGCGCAGGAAGTATTCCAGGTTGTGCCCGGTGGACCAGGGTTGGATCGCGCCCTCGCGCAGGCTGCGCTCGGGGTCGGGGATCAGCAGCTCCGGGTCGACCTCCTTCTTGGTGCCCAGGCCGGTGCACTCCGGGCAGGCGCCGTACGGCGCGTTGAAGGAGAAGACCCGGGGTTCGAGGTCCTCGATGGCGAGCGGGTGGTCGTTGGGGCAGGCGAGGTGCTCGGAGTAGCGGCGCTCCCGGTCCGGGTCGTCCTCCGGGAGGTCGACGAAGTCGAGCAGCACCAGGCCGCTGGAGAGACCCAGCGCCGCCTCGACCGAGTCGGTCAGCCGCTGCTTGGCGCTGGGCTTGACGGTGAGCCGGTCGATCACCACCTCGATGGTGTGCTTCTCCTGCTTCTTGAGCTTCGGTGGCTCGGTCAGCGGGTAGACCACGCCGTCGACCCGGGCCCGGGCGTAGCCCTTGGCCTGCAACTCGGCGAAGAGGTCGACGTACTCACCCTTGCGGCCCCGGATGACCGGCGCGAGCACCATGAACTTGGTGCCCTCGGTCATCGCGAGGACCCGGTCGACGATCTGCTGGGGGCTCTGCCGGGAGATGCGCTCGCCACAGACCGGGCAGTGCGGCTCGCCGATGCGGGCGAAGAGCAGGCGGAGGTAGTCGTAGACCTCGGTGATGGTGCCGACGGTCGAGCGCGGGTTGCGCGAGGTGGACTTCTGGTCGATCGAGACGGCGGGGCTCAGGCCCTCGATGAAGTCGACGTCTGGCTTGTCCATCTGGCCGAGGAACTGCCGGGCGTACGACGAGAGCGACTCGACGTAGCGGCGCTGACCCTCGGCGAAGATCGTGTCGAAGGCCAGGCTCGACTTGCCCGACCCGGACAGCCCGGTGAAAACGATGAGTGCGTCCCGGGGCAGGTCGAGACTGACGTCACGCAGATTGTGCTCGCGCGCGCCACGGATGATCAGTCGGTCGGCCACGGTGCGTGTACTCCCGGGAGAAGACGAAGCGAAGAATGTGTCCCGCTCTGGGTGATTTGAGCGGTCGTACGGGCGCGCAGAACACGCCTCGGCAACTCTAGCCCCGAGGTACGACACTTTCCCCCGCCGGCACATTCCCCCAGGTCAGCCCGATCAGCCGCGGTGAGTCAGACCCACATCGGCGCCCGGCCGAGGCGGTCGGCCCGAACCGAGCGGCAGCCCGCCGGCCACACCGAGCGCGAGGCTCAGCGCGACCGGCGGGGCCGGCCCCGGCGTCGAGAGCTGACGACGACCGGGGAGCCCAGGTCAGTAGCCGCCGGGCCTCGGCGGACGGGCCGCCCGGCGTCGGGCCGACCGCCAGCCGCCGCGCCGCTCCGCCGCCACCCGCGCCTCCCGCCGTCGACTCTCGTGGGCCACCTCTCCCTGTAGCCGCCGCCAACTCTCCCACCGCCGGGTGGAGAGTTCGCCGGTGTGCAGCGCCTCCCGGACCGCGCAGGCGGGCTCGCCGTCGTGCCCGCAGTCGGCGTACCGGCAACCCTCGGCCAGCCCGGCGATGTCGGCGAACGCCCGGTCGAGCCCGGCCGCGCCGTCGAGCAGGCCGACAGCGCGTACGCCGGGCGTGTCGATCACCGCACCCCCGCCGGGGATCGGTACGAGGGCCCGCCACGTCGTGGTGTGCCGGCCCTTGCCGTCGACCCGGCGGATCGCCTGCGTGGGCATCGTCACGGTGCCGGCGAGGGCGTTGACCAGGCTCGACTTGCCCGCGCCGGAGGGCCCGAGCAGGCCGAGCGTGCGGCCCGGGGTGACCTCGGCGCGCAGCGGGTCCAGCCCGACGCCCCGCTCGGCGCTGACCGGCAGCACCGGCACCCCGGGTGCGACAGCCGCGAGTTGCCGGGCCAGCGCGGCCGGGTCGGCCGCGAGGTCGGCCTTGGTCAGCACGACCAGCGGCCGGGCGCCGGACTCGTGGGCCAGGGACAGCAGCCGTTCGATGCGCCCCACGTCCGGCTCGGGGTGCACCGGCTCCACCACGGCGGCGGCGTCGAGGTTGGCGGCCAGCACCTGCCCGCTGGCGTCCTTGCCGGCGGTACGCCGGATCAGCGCGCTCCGGCGCGGCAGCACCACCTCGACGGTGACGCGACCGTCCGGCCAGTGGGTGAGCAGTACCCAGTCACCGGCGCAGGGTAGGGCGGACGGATCCCGGGCGGCGGCGGCCAACACCGTCCCGCCCAGGCTGGCCCGGATCGGGCCGGTCGCGGTGAGCACCGTGCAGACCCCCCGGTCCACGCGGGCCACCCGACCCGGGTGGTGCTCGCCGCGTCGCTCGGCGTACGCCGCTCGCTCGGCGTCCCAGCCGAGGGTGGTCAAATCGATCGTCATGGCATCCTCATCGGTGTCGAAGCTGGTGATGGCGGAACACGCGTGCCACGTCCGGCATGATCACCACCTCCGTCCGATGTCCCGGTGCCGCGTCTGCCGCTGACGGTAGGTCCCGCGCCGACGCGCCGAAAGCGATTTCCCCGGCGACGCCGCGGTGGCGGACCGCTAGGGTCGACGGGTGACCACGGATCCGCTGTTGCTGATGGGCGAGGTGGACGCGGCCACCAGCCGGCTGCTGCGTACCGCCGCTTCTTTCGACGAGGCGGACCTGGCCGCGGCGTCGCTGCTGCCGGGCTGGACGCGCGGCCACGTGCTGGCGCATCTGGCGCGCAACGCGGACGGCTTCGTGAACCTGCTCACCTCGGCGCGCACCGGGCAGGACCGGCCGATGTACGCCTCGTTGGAGGTCCGCAACGCGGACATCGAGGCCGGATCGGGCCGTCCGCCCGCCGAGCACCTGGACGACCTGCGGCGCAGCGCGGACCTCTTCGCCGAGGCGGTCGCGGCGATGCCGGCCGAGGCGTGGGCGGCGACGGTGCAGGCGCGTCTGGGCCCGTGGCCGGCGGCGCTGCTGGTCTGGGGTCGCCTGCGCGAGATCGAGGTGCACCACCTCGACCTGGCCGCCGGCTACCGGGCCGCCGACTGGTCGGCCACGTTCACCCAACGGCTGCTGCGCGAGGCGGCGAGCCACCACGCCATGGCGCCGACACCGCCCTCGATGGTGCTGCGCCTCGACGGCAGCGAGCACGACGTGGTGATCGGTGACCGTGACGGCGCCCCGATCGTCGCCGGTCCCGCCCCCGACCTCGCCGCCTGGCTGATCGGCCGCGCCGACGGCGCCCCGCTCTCCGTCACCCCTGACGGTCCCCTGCCTACTCCACCGGAATGGATCTGAAACGTCATGACATACAGCGGAGACGTCACCCCCGGCGGAGCGCCGGCGGTACGCGAGCTGGACGGGCTCACCATCAGCAAGCTGTCGGTGGGCCCGATGGACAACAACGCCTACCTGCTGCGCTGCACGAGCACCGGTGACCAGGTGCTGATCGACGCCGCCAACGAGGCGCCCCGGCTGCTGGAGTTGGTCGGCGACGGCGGGCTCACCGCCGTGGTGACGACCCACCAGCACATGGATCACTGGGTGGCGCTGGAGGAGGTGGTCGCCAAGACCGGCGCCCGGGCCCTGGTGCACGCCGAGGACGCGGCCGGGCTGCCGATCGAGGCGGAGCGTCTGTCCGATGGCGACACCGTGCCGGTGGGCGACTGCGCGCTGGAGGTCATCCACGTCAAGGGGCACACCCCGGGTTCGATCGCGCTGCTCTACCGCGACCCGGCCGGCACGCCGCACCTCTTCACCGGGGACAGCCTCTTCCCCGGTGGCGTGGGAAACACGGACAAGGACCCGGAGCGCTTCGCCGCGCTGATCGACGACGTCGAACACAAGCTGTTCGACCGCCTCCCCGACGACACCTGGTTCTACCCGGGCCACGGCAAGGACAGCACCCTGGGCGCGGAACGCCCCGCCCTCCCCCAGTGGAAAGCCAGAGGCTGGTAACAACCAGAGAACCCGACGTCGACCGGCAACCACCAAAGATCAAAACCCACCGGCGGGGCGGCACGACCAGACGCAGGTCGACCACGACGGGGGCGGGGGCCCGCCGTGCCCGGCGCAGGGATCAAGCCTGACCGCCCGGAGCCGGGCACGGCGGGCCCCCGCCCCACCACCGCGACCACCCGAAGATCAAGAAGCCACAGCAAACAGCCGCCGCCGCGCCCCCAGCAACACGACGGAAGCCAGCACCAGCCCGACCCCCATCGTGATCACCAGCGGGCTGGGCTCACCGGGCAGCAGCCCGGCGACGGACCGCGCCGCGGTGCCCAGCGCGAGGTAGAGACCGGCCCAGGCGGCCGCGCCGAGCGTGGCGCATCCCAGGAATCGGCGGTACGACATCCGCAGCCCACCGGCGGCCAGCGGAAGCAGCGCGTTGAACACGGGCAGGAACGGCGCGACGATCATCATCCGGCCGCCGCCACGACGCAGGATGCCCTCCGCCGCCGCCCAGCGTGCCTCGCCGATCCAGTCGCCGATCCGGCTGTGTCGGAGCTGCTCGGCGTAGCGGCGACCGACCAGGAAACTCAGCGACCAGCCGGCCAGGCAGCCGACCAGGACGGCGGCGAAGGTGGCCAGCCCGGTGGACGGGCGGCCCACCCCGACGGCGGCGAGGATCGCCACGTCGCCGGGGACCAGGACACCCAGCAGGGGTACGGCATCGAAGAGCATGACGAGCCCGAGCGAGCCCATAAGCAGCAGAACAGGCAGTTCTCCGATCTGGGCCAGCCATTGCGTCATGCCTCGTACGCTATGACCGCCGCACCACTTCGGACATCCGGTCGATGCCCCCACCGATCCCTGGCTTCCGTCTCGGGGTCACCCTGAGGCGTCGAGGACGCTCACCCGGGTCGCAGCACCTGCACTCGGCGTGGTGACGGGTCGACCGACGGTTCGGTGGTGGGCACCGGATAGTCGGCGAGCACCGTCAGCCGGTCCGCCGGCAGGTGTTCCCGGCCGGGATCACCGACCAGCACGTCGGCGCCCGTGGCGGCGATCCGTTCCAGGAACGGCAGCACCCGGTCGGCCATCGCACGGTCGTAGAAGACGTCCCCGGCGACGACCAGGTCGGCCTCCGCGTCGACGCGGTCGAGCAGGTCGTCTCCGACGGCGTCGACGGCGACCTGGTTGGCTCGCGCGTTAAGGGTGACAGCGGCGACGGCGTACGGGTCGATGTCGTTGGCGATCACCTGCGTGGCGCCGGCCAGCGCGGCGGCGATGGCGACCAGTCCCGACCCGGCGGCGAGGTCGAGCACCCGGCGACCGGCGGCCAGCTCCGGGTGGTCCAGGAGGTGACGGGCCAGTGCCTGACCTCCGGCCCAGGCGGACGCCCAGTAGGGGGCCGGCAGGGCGTGTCCGGCGGTGGCCTCCATCCGGGCCCACCAGACGATCGCGTCCTCGGCCAGGTGCAGCCGCACCTCGGGGACGAACGGGGTGGGGACCAGCCGGAGCCGGTCCAGGCCGCCGCCGGGAGCGTCGATTTCGCGCTCCAGCTCGGTCAGCGCGTCGGCTGCGGCACCCGTCATCGGCGCAAGCATGCCCCAGGAGGGCGGGCTCCGGGTGTGCTTTCGCGTGCCGGCGCGCAGAGTTCACTCGAAGACCTACGGCACTTCGGCCAGCAGATCGGGGTTTCGCCCGTTACTGTCGAACAGGTACGGGCGATCATCGGCCGAAGGCCGATGGTCAGCCGCTTTGAACAGGGAGAGATGCATGGCAACCGGCACGGTTAAGTGGTTCAACTCGGAAAAGGGCTTCGGCTTCATCGAGCAGGACGGTGGAGGGCCGGACGTGTTCGTCCACTACTCCGCCATCGCGACGAGCGGCTACCGGGAGCTCAACGAGGGCCAGAAGGTCGAGTTCGAGGTGACCCAGGGGCAGAAGGGTCCGCAGGCGGACAACGTCCGCCCGATGTAGCTCCGTGCCGGTGACGGCGGCCGCTTTCCGGCCGCCGTCGCAGCGCACTCAAGACGCCACCGGGGCGGCGGGCAGGTCCCGCCGCCTCCGGATCGGCCCGACCAACAGGATCAGCGGGGTGAACGCCTGCCAGGCGGTCATCACGAACACTGCTGTCGCGACGCCGTAGCGCGCGCCGATCACACCGGCCAGCACGGCCGCCATCGGGATCGTGCCGTAGTTGAGCAGCTGCATGCTCACCGTCACCCGGCCCAGCAGGTGGTGCGGGGTGTAGGTCTGCCGGAAGGCGCCTTTGACCACGTTGCCGACGGCCACGCCGAGGCCGATCAGCACGCCACCGAGCGCTGGCCAGGTCAGCCCGGTGCCGGGCGCGGCCAGCGGGATGAGCAGGGCCGGCGGGCCGGCGAGCACCCCACCGATCAGCAGGGCCCGCGCGGTCCCCCAGCGCCGGCCGACCCGGGTGGCCACCAGCGCCCCGATGATGCCTCCGATGCTCATCACCCCGACCAGCGCGCCGACCAGACCGGGTTCGAGGCGCAGTTCGCGGACCAGGAAGACCACCAGGACGGCCTGGTAGCCGCTCAGCCCGAGGTTGCTGGCCGCACCGAAGGCCGTCAGCACCCGCAGGTACGGGTCCCGGACGACGAAGCGCAGCCCCTCGGCGATGTCCTGACGCAGGGACCGGGATCGGTCCCGCCGACGTACGCGTGGTTCACGGGTGCGGATCCGCAGCAGCAGCGCCGCCGAGGCGAGGAACGTGAGCGCGTCCAGCAGCAGGGCGGCGACGGCACCGGTGAGCTGGGCGATCAGGCCGGCGAGGCCGGGCCCGACGACGTGGCTCACGGTCTGCGTCGCCTGGAGCTTCGCGTTGCCCTCGGGTAACTGCTCGGGTCGCAGCAGCACCGGCAGGTAGACCTGGTCTGCGGTCTCGAAGAAGACCCGCGCGGCGCCGGCGCTGAGGGCGACCACCAGCAGGTGGGCGACGGTGAGCCAGCCCAGCACGGCGGCGAGGGGCACACTGAGGAAGGCCGACGCGCAGAACAGGTCGCACACCACCATCACCGATCGGCGGGGCAGCCGGTCCACCCACGCTCCGGCGGGCAGGCCGATCAGCAGCCAGGGCAGCCAGGCCGCGGCGGTGAGCACCGCGACCTGGAAGGTGCCGGCGTCGAGGACGGCGACCGCGACCAGGGGCAGCGCGACGGTGGTGACGTTGCTGCCGACGCTGCTGACCGCCTGACCGGCCCAGAGCAGCCGGAAGTCGCGGTGCCGCAGCAACCCGCCGGTCGGCTGGACGCCGAACTGCTGCTCGCGGGTGGCGGTCGTCACGGTCGGGCCGGTACGCCGTGGACGAACAGGAAGACCGGTCGGCGTTCGGCGTCGTCGTCGGGCAGGTCCCGGTCGGCCCAGCGGGTGAGGACGTCGTTCAGTTCGTGGCTCAGCTGGGCCAGTTCGCCCGGCGTGAGGTGCAGCCAGCGGTCGGTGGAGAACGGCGCGTCCTCCCAGGTTGCCCGGGTGGCTTCGTCGGTGGCGTGCCAGGCGCGAGCCAGGGCGACGTGCCGGTCGAGGTTGAGCGAGGTGGCGGCGTCGGCGACCACCTGGGCGGCCGGGTCGGTGTCGAAGTCGGCGGTGGACCAGCTCAGCCTCCTGCTGACCAGCCGCCACCACCGCTCACGCCGGTCCCGGGCCAGCTCGGGGGCCTCGGTGACCAGGTCCGCCGCGGCGAGGACCTTGAGGTGGTGGCTGACGTTCGCCGGTGCCTGGTCGGTGCGCTCGGCGAGCAGGCCGACCGTCGAGGGGCCGTGCACCTTGAGCACGTCCATCAGGCGGCGGCGAAGCGGGTGGGCCATGGCGGCCAGTGCCCGCGAGTCGGTGATCTGGCGTACGTCGGGGCTCTCCATGGCCCCACCATGCCATTCGCAAGACTTGTTGCGCAATGGTCATTGCCCAACGATCGTTGCGGAAGTGTGGAGAGGGGCGGCCCGGCGGCTACGGGCCGCCCCTCCGCTCAGGCGACCAGCCGGCGGGCCAGCTCGTCGGCGACCTGTTTGGCGATGGTGGGTGGGATGGCCGCGGCGATCTTCTCCGGGGTCAGCGAGGCCAGCACGCCCTGGACGATCGCCGCCTCGTCGGTGAAGTCCTTCGCGGCCAGTGCGTTGAGCGTGGCCTGCAGGTCGGTGAGCTGCTTCGTCATCGCCTGCAGGTTCCAGTTGCCGTTGACCGGGGCGCCGGTGTCGTCCCGCCCCTCCGCCATTCGGGTGTAGATCTGTCCGATCGGGTTACGGCCGTCCAGCACGGTGAGGTTCTTGTGGACGGTCGCCAGCCAGTTGTGCTCTTCGGGGGTCATGTCGTCGTCCTCCAGGAGTCCGATGGAGCTGAGGTAGCGGCGGAACAATGGCCGCTGGTCGCGGCCCGCCTTGATGGCGTCACGAAAGAAGCTGAAGTGCGTGTGCCAGCGGTGCGAACTGTCGCCGGTGCTGCGTTTGCCGAGGCGGTCCCACCGCTTCACGGTGGAGCCGTCGGGGCTGTAGATGATCTCGCGGATGTCCCGGGTGTCGGCCGCGTTCGCGGCGCACTGCGCCACGCACCAGACCGAGAAGCTGGGCAGGGTGTTCGAACGGCCACCGGAGCGGACGTCGAACTGGCCGACGTCGAGCGCCGCCGCGTCGAGGGTCAGGCCGGCCCGGTCCCGGGGTGACTCGACCACCGAGTAGTCGCCTGCGACGACCCGGTCCGAGCCGCAGTGGTAGCCGCCCCGGTGGGACGGGTCGCCGACGATGCCGACCTCCGCCGGCTCCAGGTCGTCCGGGCCGGGGGCGTTGTCGAGGTGAGTGAGGAGCAGACTTCGAAGGGCCAACAGATTTGCCGGGGCCCGGGTCATGGGGTCCCCCTCTCAACGGGAACGGGGACCGGGCACGACGTCACACCGCGTACGCGGTGCTGGGCTTCGGGCGAGCCCGGTCTGCTGGTGCACGGCGCCGGGCGTTGGCTCAACCATAGCCCGCAATTCCGGTGAATGCCCAGCTCAGACGGGCTCTGTTCAGATTGGAGCCGACGCCGGGGCAGAGTGGACGATCGGCAACAGCAGCGCCGAGGGGTGCGCCGGGTCGTGCAGAACCTGCCGCCATCCGGCACGCAGCGTCACCGCCGTACCGAGGGGTTCACCGGTGCCGGTGTTGCGCGCCCAGCGGGGATGGGCGCCACCGGCGACCTGCACCCGCAGTCGGTGTCCGGCGGCGAACCGGTAGGCGGTCGGCCAGAGCGGCACCGGCACCCGCAGCACGCCGTCGGGGCCGGCCGGAAAGCGCTCCGGCGTGACCCGTACCAGACCGTCGCACACGTTCCACGAGCGACCTCGACGGTCCACGTCGCACAGTCGCACGAAGACGTCCAGGTGCGACAGCTCGGAGCGGATGTGAATCTCGGCGCGGACCGGGCCGATCACCTCGACCGGCGCGGTCAGCGGGGCGCTGGTGTAGGTCAGCACGTCGGGGCGGGCCTCGACGTGCCGGTTGTCCACCGGACCGGCGCGCTGGGCGACGAGCAGCGGCCCACCCACCGACGGGGTCGGGTCGGCCGGGTCGTACCGGAACTCGTCCGGGGCCGACCCGACCGGCGGGCGCACCGCCAGCTCCCCACCCGGATGCAGGTGCCACGCGGTCTGCGCCGCCGAGGGCGGCCAGTCGGGTAGGTCCCGCCATCCGCCGCCGGGGCCGGTGACGTAGATGCGCACGGGCGGCCGGGACGGGACGGGCGAGCGCGGCGCGGCGGTGAGGTGCTCGTCGAGCCAGGCCAGTCCCTCGCGCAGGGCGGCCGCGAACAGGCCGGGGCTGCCGTGCGTCCACGGGCCGATCACCAGGCGCGGCTGCGCTCCGGTGGTGCGCAGCGTGGCGTAGTCGTCGAGCTGGGCGGGCAGGAAGATGTCGTGCCAGCCGCTGACCATGGCCACCGGCGCCCGCACCCGGGCCACCCGGTCGGCGAAGACCCGGGTCCGCCAGTAGACGGCACCCGGATCGTGGTGGCGCAGCCACTCCTGGAAGAAGGGGATGGTCACGCCGGTGGCCACCCGGTCGGCGTCGGCCAACGGCAGGTGCCGCAGCGCGGCGACGAGCCGGGGTTGCCCACGCTTGAGCTCCCACTGCCGGGCCGGCCACGGCACGGTCTGTGCGTGCAGCAACTCCGCCCAGGTCAGCACCGTGTCCAGGGCGAAGGACTCCCCCGCGTACGTCGAGTCCCGGGTGGCCGACGCGGTCACCACCGCGACCATCGCGCGCAGGTCCTCGTCGGCGTCGGCGGCCAGCGCCCACTGCGCGAAGCCCTGGTAGCTGACCCCGAACATGCCGAGCCGGCCGGCCCACCACTGTTGGCGGCGCAGCCAGTCCAGGGTGTCCACTCCGTCGTCGCGCTCGTGCACGAGCGGCGCGAACGTGCCGCCGGAGCCGTCGGTGCCCCGGCACGCCTGGATGACCGCGTGCCGGCCCCGGGCGGCGAGCAGCCGGCCGAGCAGCCGCAGCGGTCCACCCCGCCCGTACGGGGTGCGGATCAGCACGGTCGGCGCGTCCCGGGCCGCCGGGGCGTAGTGGTCGGTGCGCAGCACCACACCGTCGCGGGCCCGGACCGGGATGTCGCGGGTGACCCGCACCGGGCCGGGTCGGGTGGGTGGTAGCCGCAGCGCGGCGGCGGCGAGGCGGGCGAGGAGCCGGTCCGGCACCGGTCAGCCCGTCGGGCGGCGGGGCGGCTCGGGGCGGGCGGCGCGTACCGCGTCCCGATGGTCCCGCAGCGACTCGCCCATGTCGGCCAGGAACCGGTGCACGATCTCCAGCTCGTCGTCGCCGAAGCGGTCCATCACCGTGTCGGTACGCGCGCCGAGGGGCTGGAAGAACTCCATGGCGAGGGCGGCTCCCTGGTCGGCGTAGTGCAGCAGCACCTTGCGCCGGTCGACGGTGTCCCGGTCCCGGCGGATGTGACCGGCCCGCTCGAGCCGGTCGATCAGGGCGGTGACCGAGCCGGAGGAGAGGTTGAGCTGCTCACCGAGGCGGCCGGGGGTGATCGGCTCACCGAGCAGTTCGGCGTCCATCACGGCGATCAACGCCTGGAGGTCGGTCGGGTTGAGCCCGTGCAGGTTGGCGAAGGCGTGGCCGACCTGCTGGGCGTCCGACGCGTACCGCCGGAGGTTGTTGGTGATCTCCGCGACCAGCTGCTCGCGGCGCGTGTCGCGCCGCCGGTACATGCCGTGAGTCGCCACCTCGCGCCGCTTTCCCCCGTCGTCCGTCTCTCGGGTTGCAGCATAGAACAGCCGTCGATAATCTCGATCATCGAGATACTCGACTCCCGAAGGACCCCGAGGTCAATCCTGATGTCTGTGTTCACCAGAGTCGCCCGAGGCCGGTTGGCCGCCTGGCTCACCGTGGCCGCGGCGATCGTCGTCGCCGCGATCGTCTTCGGGACACCCCAGCCGGACAACCCGGCACCGGTCTCGGCCACCGGCCTGTCCGCGCAGTGGCAGTCGACCCAGGTGCAGCGCCTCCAGGACCAGCTGCCCGCGAGCGACGTGCAGCCGGCCATCGTGGTGGTCAGCCGCGGCGACGGTGGCGCGCTGAGCGAGGCCGACCGGGCGAGCGTCGACACCCGCGCCGGCGAGCTGCGCCGCTTCGCGGCGGGCGGCCGGGTCAGCCCCGCCCAGGTCTCCCCGGACGGCACCGTCGCCCTGGTCGTCGTACCGGTCGACACCGCCGGCGGGCAGGAGGCCGTCACCGCGACGGTGACCGACCTGCGCGACGCGCTGTCGGACCTGCCCGACGGGCTGAGTGCCGACGTGACCGGCGCACCCGCCTTCACGGCCGACCTCTCCTCGGTGTTCGACGGCGCCGACATCACCCTGCTCGCGGTGACCGCCGCCGTCGTGGCGGTGCTCCTGCTGATCACCTACCGCAGCCCGTTCCTGTGGATCGTGCCGCTGGTCGTGGTCGCGGCGACCGAGCAGCTCACCCTGCGCGCGGTGGACACCATCGTCCCGGCCGTCGGCATCAACCTCCAGCAGGGCCAGGTCACCGGCATCGCCAGCGTGCTGGTCTTCGGCGCCGCCACCGACTACGCCCTGCTGCTCATCGCCCGGTACCGGGAGGAGCTGCGGCGTACGGAGGACCGCTTCGCGGCGATGCGCGCCGCGCTGCGCCGCACCGCCGAGCCGATCCTGGCCAGCGGTGGCACCGTGGTCCTCGGCGTCCTCACCCTGCTGCTCAGCGAGCAGGAGACCAACCGGGCACTGGCGGTGGCCTGCGCCACCGGTGTGGTCTTCGCCATGCTCTCGGCCCTGTTCGTGCTCCCCGCCGTCCTGGTGCTGTTCGGCAGGGGCCTGTTCTGGCCGTTCGTCCCGCGCGTCGGGGGCCCGGCCCGGGAGGGACGGCTCTGGGGTCGGCTCGGCGCGGCCGTGGAACGCCGTCCGGTGGTGGTCGCGGTGCTGGCCACCGTCCTGCTGGGTGGTCTGGCCCTGGGTGGGCTCGGGATCCGCACCGGCCTGTCCGAGACCGAGCAGTTCCGGGCCGAGCCCGAGGCGGTGACCGGGGCGCAGACGCTGGCCCGGGCGTTCCCCGCCGGCAGCACCCAACCGGTGGCCGTGCTCACCACCCCGGGCGCGGTGGGGGCGGTCACCGACGCCGCCGCCGCCGTGCCCGGCGTCGCCTCGGCGCGCCCCGGCGACGCCGGTGCGGCGGTGGCCCAGGTCGACGTGGTCCTGGAGGCCGAGCCGGGCACCACCGCCTCGGACCGCGCGATCGAGGCGTTGCGGGCGGCGGTCGCCGCCGTTCCCGACTCCGCTCCCCCGGCCGTCGCCGGCGCCGACGCGCCGTCCGGGGCGATCGTCGGTGGCTCCGTGGCCGCCACGTACGACTCGGACGAGGCCAACGACCGCGACCTGCGACTGATCCTGCCGATCATCCTGCTGCTGGTCGGCGCGGTGCTGGTGCTCCTGCTCCGCGGGCTGCTCGCGCCGCTGCTGCTGGTGCTCACCGTGATCGCGTCGTTCTTCGCCAGCCTCGGCGCGGCGTGGCTGCTCTTCGACCACGTGCTGGACTTCCCGGCGCTCGACAGCGGCGTCCTGCTGCTCGCCTTCGTGTTCCTGGTGGCGCTCGGCGTGGACTACAACATCTTCCTGGTCACCCGGGCCCGGGAGGACGCCCGCAGCGTGGGCACCCGGGAGGGCATGCTCTCCGCCCTGCGGGTCACCGGCGGCGTGATCACCAGCGCCGGGGTGCTACTCGCCGCGGTGTTCGCCGTGCTCGGCGTGCTGCCGCTGATCACGCTGACCCAGATCGGCATCATCGTCTGCATCGGTGTCCTGCTGGACACCCTGCTGGTCCGCACGGTCGTGGTGCCGGCGCTGGCGTTCCTGCTCGGCGAACGCTTCTGGTGGCCCGGCCGGATCACCCGGGAGCCTTCCGCGGACGTCCCGGCGTCGCCGGAGCCGGTCGCCGCCCGCGACTGACCGACAGCCGCGACGGGGCCGTGGCGACACCGTCACGGCCCCGTCGGGTCAGTAGTCCAGGCAGACGCACTCGGTCATCAGCGCGCGCACGTTGCGCACGTACGACGGGTTGGGGATGGCCAGCGGCCTCCCCTCCTGCGCCACCGCCCCGTGCCCGTAGTTGTACGCGGCGATCACCGCGTTGAGCAGGCAGGAGTTCAGCTCGGTGGTGCACAGGGCCGGGTCGAGGCGGAAGTCGGACTCGAAGTACATGTCGCCGATGTACTTCGTGGCCCAGGCCAGGTAGGTGGCGCCCAGGTAGGCGTTGTCCCGGTAGGCGTCGATCTCGTAGCTCTTGTCGAACCGCTGGTTCATCCAGGTCGCGGTGGCCGGCATCACCTGCATCAGCCCGACGCCGCCGTCGCAGGCGTAGATGTTGGACTGCCAGCCGCTCTCCTGCCAGGCGGTGGCCTTGAGCAGGTTGAGCGGGATCTTGATGTCCGGTGCGGAGGACGGCCAGTAGGTGCGGCCGGCCGCGTCGGTCAGCGCCGCCTTCACCTCGGCCCGGGTCGCCTGGCTGCCCTTGTAGCTCGGCTTGCAGGAACTCGGCGCGGGCTTCGGTGGTGCCGGCGGGACCTGCGTCTCGGTGGGCGGCTTCGCCACCGCGAGGGGCTTCGTCGCGGTGCGGGTCGGCTTCTTGGTCGCCTTCTTCGTCGGCGTCGGGGTCGCGCTGCGACTCGGAGCCGAGCCCATCGACTCCACCGCGCTCGCCGACGGGCTCGGCTCCCCGGTGGCCTCGTCGGCGGGGGCGTCGTTCGGCGCGTCGGTGAGCGCCACCGGAGCCGCCTGGTCCTGCGGGCGCTCCCCCTTGTCGGCGCAGCCGACCAGCATGGCCGCCACCAGGAACCCGGCGAGCACCACGGCGCCCCACCGACCGGTCCGTCGAATCATGCCGCTGCCTCCCCGTGTGACCGTCGCCGCACCCTAGCAAGGTTCGACCGGGCTGCGGTGTCCCTGCGACGGCGGCCGGGCCTGGTCCGCCGGCTGCTCCAACTCCCGCACCGCACGGTCCCGGGTGGCCCACGCCACCATGAACACCACCGTCCACAGCACCCCGAGCAGCACGGCCGCGGCGGTCCCGCTCGCCGTGTCCAGGCCCAGGTAGAGCCGCGCGCCTCCGATCCCGAGCACCCCCGCCGCGGCGGCCGTCCAGGCGGCCACCGCCACCGGCCAGCGGGCGCCCCGGGACACCAGCCAGGCCAGGGTGCAGAAGCTCGCCGCGACCACGGCGTTCTGGGTCGGCAGCGGGGCGGACCCGCCGCCCTGCGGCCCGGTCAACTCGGCCACCACGGCCAGCACCACCAACGGCACGAACGCGCCCACCGTGCCGACCACGCTGAGCAGGTCCGTGCGCCAGGGCCGGCTGCGCCACGCCAGCACCGCCGCCACCAGCGCCACCAGCAGGATCAGCACCGACCCTCGTACCACCGACACCAGGACCGTCGTGGCGTCGGCGGCATCGGGGGTACGCCGCGCGGCGAACCAGCCCGCGATGGCGCCGTCCAGCGCGGCCAGGCCACTGTTGCGTACCGCCAGGGCCAGCAGACCGGCGATGGCGAGCCCGGCGCAGAAGAGCAGCAGAAGCCCGGCGGCCAGGTTGAGCAGCAGCGTCCACGCCGGGCCGATCCGCATGGCCACCAGGAAGAACAGCACCCCGTACCGCGCCGTGAGCCAGCGCACCGGGGGTAACGCGCCCGCCCGGGACAGCAACGCGCGTGCCGGGTCGGGGTTGCGACCCAACCATCTGCCGGCGAGCACCACGGCCAACAGCCCGGCCAGCAGCACCAGCGCCGCGCCGGTGGCCCGGCCGAGCAACCGAGAAACCGTGTCGTACGACTCACCGGCGAGGTGGCCGAGCAGGACCGAGCCGCCCACCCAGGTCACCACCCCGGCCAGGTTCCACAGCACGAACCGCCGGTACGGCATGCCGGCCGCGCCGGCCAACCGGGGCACCAACGTGCGGGCGAAGGCCACCCACCGGGCCGCGAGCACCCCCCGCCCCCCGAGCCGGGCGAGCATGGCGTCGGCCCGGGCCCACCGCTCAGGCCCGACCCGGTGACCCAGCCCGGCGCGCAGCCGGGGGCCGTACCGCCGTCCGGCGCGGAAGGCCAGCCCATCCCCGACGACCGCCGCGGCGATCATCGCGAGCAACGCCGGCCCGAGGCGCAAGGTACCGTTATAGGTGAGGAAGCCGACGAGCAGCAGGGTAGCCTCACCCGGCACGAGCAGGCCGAAGATCACCGCGGTCTCGCCCGCCACGATCAGCGCGGCGACCAGGTAGATCCACAGGGTGGGCAGACTCTGCACCCAGGTCAGCAGGTCGTGCACTCAGGCCCCCGGGACACGGGAGCCAGCATGCCAGCCGGGAGAACCACCGGCACAGCAGTTTCACCATAGATCAGGGGCACCTGGGGGTGACCCCGACGCGGCCTGCGCGAGCGCAGGCGGAAGGATAGAGGGTATGCAGCTTCGCACCGACCTCCGCAACGTCGCCATCATCGCTCACGTCGACCACGGCAAGACCACCCTGGTCGACGCCATGTTGCGGCAGGCCGGCGCGTACGGCGCACGCGGCGAGACGACCGAGCGGGTGATGGACTCCGGTGACCTGGAGCGGGAGAAGGGCATCACGATCCTCGCCAAGAACACCGGCGTGCGGTACCTGCCGGCGGACGGCTCCGACCCGGTCACCATCAACATCATCGACACCCCCGGCCACGCCGACTTCGGCGGCGAGGTGGAGCGCGGCCTCACCATGGTCGACGGCGTCGTCCTGCTCGTCGACGCGAGCGAGGGCCCGCTGCCGCAGACCCGCTTCGTGCTCCGCAAGGCGCTGCGGGCCCGGATGCCGATCATCCTGGTGATCAACAAAGTGGACCGGCCGGACGCCCGGATCAAGGAGGTCGTGGACGACACCTACGAGCTCTTCCTCGACCTGGACGCCGACGAGGAGCAGATCGACTTCCCGATCGTCTACGCCTGCGCCCGCGACGGCATCGCCTCGCTGACCCAGCCCGCCGACG
Source organism: Micromonospora sp. WMMD1155 (assembly GCF_029581275.1). Taxonomy (NCBI): domain Bacteria; kingdom Bacillati; phylum Actinomycetota; class Actinomycetes; order Micromonosporales; family Micromonosporaceae; genus Micromonospora; species Micromonospora sp. WMMD1155. The sequence continues at coordinate 4,704,910 of NZ_CP120742.1, read as the reverse complement.
GCTCGGTGCCCGACGACAGCACCTCCCTGGAGCCGCTGTTCCGCACCCTGCTGGACACCATCCCGGCCCCCGCGTACGAGGACGGCGCCCCCCTGCAGGCGCACGTCACCAACCTCGACGCCTCGCCGTTCCTCGGCCGACTGGCGCTGTGCCGGGTCCGCCAGGGCACCATCAGCAAGGGCCAGACGGTCGCCTGGTGCCGCACCGACGGCAGCACCCAGCGGGTCCGCATCTCCGAGATGCTGATGACCGAAGGCCTGGAGCGCAAGCCGGCCGAGACCGCCGGCCCGGGCGACATCATCGCGGTCGCCGGCATCCCGGAGATCATGATCGGTGAGACGCTGGCCGACGTGGAGAACCCGGTGGCGCTGCCGCTGATCACCGTCGACGAGCCGGCCATCTCGATGACCATCGGCACCAACACCTCGCCGCTGGTCGGCAAGGTCAAGGGCTCCAAGGTCACCGCCCGGATGGTGAAGGACCGGCTCGACAAGGAGCTGATCGGCAACGTGTCGCTGCGGGTGCTGCCCACCGAGCGCCCGGACGCCTGGGAGGTGCAGGGCCGCGGCGAGCTGGCGCTGGCCATCCTGGTCGAGCAGATGCGCCGGGAGAGCTACGAGCTGACCGTCGGCAAGCCGCAGGTCGTCACCAAGGAGATCGACGGCAAGACCTGCGAGCCGGTCGAGCGGCTGACCATCGACGCCCCGGAGGAATACCTGGGCGCGATCACCCAGCTCCTCGCCACCCGCAAGGGCCGGATGGAGCAGCTGGTCAACCACGGCACCGGCTGGATCCGGATGGAGTGGCTGGTCCCGGCGCGCGGCCTGATCGGCTTCCGCACCGAGTTCCTCACCGACACCCGGGGCACCGGCATCCTGCACCACGTCTTCGAGTCGTACGAGCCGTGGTTCGGCGAGCTGCGCACCCGCAACAACGGCTCGCTCGTCGCCGACCGGTCCGGCGCGGTCACCGCGTTCGCGATGATCAACCTGCAGGAGCGCGGCCAGCTCTTCGTCGAGCCGACCACCGAGGTGTACGAGGGCATGATCGTCGGGGAGAACTCCCGCTCCGACGACATGGACGTCAACATCACCAAGGAGAAGAAGCTCACCAACATGCGGGCGTCGACCTCCGACGAGACCGAGAAGCTGATCCCGCCGCGCAAGCTGTCGCTGGAGCAGGCGCTGGAGTTCTGCCGCGAGGACGAGTGCGTCGAGGTCACCCCGACCGCGGTACGCATCCGCAAGGTGGTGCTCGACCAGCAGCAGCGGGGCCGCGCCGCCGCCCGCCGCAAGCACGCCAACTGACCCACCAGCACCCGGCACCGGGCGCGTCGGCCGCTTCCGGCCGGCGCGCCCGTCCGTCTCCCCACCCGGGTACGCGGGCCCGCCCGCCCTTGATCCGCTACGGTCACCGGCATGACCTGGGATGATCTCGATGCCCGTCTGGACCGGGTGCCCGGCACCGTCTCGGCGTACGTGGGCCGACTCGACGCGCCGCCGACCTGGACCCGGCACCCGGACGCCGCCCACTACGCCGCCAGCACCATGAAGGTGGCGGTGCTCGCCGCGCTGCACCGCGCCGCCGACGCCGGCGAACTGGACCTGGACGCCCCGGTCCCGGTGGTCAACGAGTTCGACTCCGCCCAGCCCGGCGCGCCCCGGTTCACCTGCGCGCAGCCCTACGACAACGACGACGCGGTCTGGGACCGGGTGGGCGGCACGGCACCGCTGCGGTGGCTGGCCGACCGGATGATCGTGCGGTCCAGCAACCTGGCCACCAACCTGGTGATCGGACACGTCGGGCTGCCCGCGGTGGCGCAGGTGTGGGCGTCGACCGGTGCCCGCAACAGCGTCACCGGCCGGGGCATCGAGGACTTCGCCGCCCGCGAGGCCGGCATCACCAACACCGTCACCGCCGCCGACCTGGCCGCCCTGCTCGGCGCGCTCGCCTCCGGCGCGAACTCCCCCGGCCCGCTCGCCACGCCCGCCGCGTGCGCCGCCATGCTGGACGTCCTGTTCGCTCAGGAACACCGCGAGGACCTGGCCGCCGGTCTGCCCGAGGGCACCCGCATCGCGCACAAGAACGGGTGGGTACGCGGGGTCCGGCACGGCGTCGGCGTGGTGCTGCCCGACGACGCCCCGCCGTACCTGATCGCCGTCTGCACCACCACCGACCCGGACGACGGGGTCGACGACGACGCCTGCCTGCTGATCGCGGACGTCTCCGCCCGGGTCTGGGCCGCCCGCCACGACCTCTGACAGTGAGGATGTAGGAGCGGATCACCCGGCTGGTCTGACTCAGCCTCTGACTGACGTTGGCGTCTTCTAGCGGATTCGTCGGCCTGTCCGGGTGACCCGTTCCTGCACTCACCTGCGGGGCGTTCGTGACCTGATAGGAGCCTGTGCAAGAGGTCCCATCACTGTCCTGTCCGCCCGTCCCGGCGGTGCGTGCCGACCCTGTTCGGTGCAAGCGAGAGGGACGACGGTTTCAGCATGGCAGCCAGGAAGCGTCAGGTCACAGGCGGAGTCGATACCCACGGCAAGACTCATCACGCGGCGGCGGTTGATCAGGCCGGCCGGATTCTGGGTGATCAGGAGTTCCCGGCTACCACCGCCGGCTACCAGCTCCTGCTGGCCTGGCTGCGGGGGTTCGGTGCGGTGGTGAAGGTAGGCGTGGAAGGCACCGGCACCTACGGCGCCGGACTTGCCCGCTTCCTCACCGCTCGTGGCATCGCCCTGGTCGAGGTCGACCGCCCCGATCGGCGGGCCCGCCGCGCCAAAGGTAAGTCCGACCCCTTGGACGCGCTCGCCGCTGCCCGCGCGGCCCTGTCCGGGCAGGCCAACGGCACACCCAAGACCCGCACCGGCCCCGTCGAAGCCATCCGCGCCCTGCGGGTCGCCCGACGCGGAGCGGTCAAGGCCCGCACCGCTGCCCTCAACCAGCTGCACGGGCTGATCGCCTCCGCGCCCGACACGCTGCGCCAAGAACTCAACGGTCCGGCAACGACACTCGTCAACCGATGCGCCGCACTGCCCGTCAACGAGACCCGGCTCACCGACCCTGTGGAAGCCACCAAGGCGGCCCTGGCCGTGATCGCCACCCGGATCCAGACCCTGACCACCGAGATCAACCAGGCCGATCGCCGGCTACGACCCGTCGTCGCCCGCACCGCCCCACACCTGAGCGCCGTCTATGGCGTCGGCCCCGACGTCGCCGGACAGCTCCTGACCACCGCCGGCGACAACCCCGACCGGCTGCGTTCCGACGCCGCCCTGGCCCACCTCTGCGGAGCCGCACCCATCCCCGCCAGCAGCGGACGCACCGATCGGCACCGCCTCAACCGCGGCGGCGATAGAGCCGCCAACTCAGCCCTGCACACCATCGCCCTGGTCCGCATGCGCTACGACCCCCGCACCCGCGCCTACGTCGACAAACGCACCAAACAAGGACTCAACAAAAAAGAGATCATGCGCTGCCTCAAGCGCTACATCGTCCGCGAGGTCCACACCGCCCTCCTCGCCGACTTCACCGCCCTCAACACCCCTTGACTTCTATAGGAGCATCCCGAGCCGATCACTCCAACAGCTGCGCCCGCAGCGCCCCGATGTCCCCGTCGGTCAACCCCAACCCGTCGCGCAGGTACGCGTCGAACGAGCCGTGCACCCGGCGCACCTCGTCGTAACCGGCGTCGAGGTACTCGGCGCGGACCTCCAGCACCGGCAGCACCGCGTCGACGTCCAGTCCGGGCTGCCGCCGTCGCATCGCCTCGACGATCACCGCGCGCAGACTGTCGGTCAGCTCGTTGTTGCGCAGGTAGTCGGCGCGGATCGCCGCCTCGTCCACCCCGAGCGCCGTCAACAGGATGACGGTGAGCCAGCCGGTGCGGTCCTTGCCGGCGGAGCAGTGGTAGACCATCGGCAGGTTCTCCGCCCGACCGGCCAGCCGGACCGCCTCGGCGAAGCCGACCCGGGCCGACTCACCGGTGACGAACCACCGGTAGATCGCCGCCATCGCCCCCGCCGTGCCCTGCCGGGCCAGTTCCGCGTACGCGTTCAGGTCGTGGCCGAGCAGCACCGCCGAGACGTACGTGAAGACGGGGTGCTCCGGGTCGTGCACCGGCAGGCACACCACCCGTGTCTCACCGGCGAGCCGGTCGGCCGGGGCCACCGCGATCTCCGAGCCGTCCCGGAGGTCGACCACGCACGCCGGCCCCAGCTTCGCCAGCACCGGCAGGTCCTCGTCGGTGAGCCGCCCCAACGCGGGAGTACGGATCAGCTGCCCCACCCGGACCCGCCGCCCGCCCGCGCCGACCAGCCCGCCCAGCTCACGCGCGTTCGGTGCGCCCACCAACTCCCAGCCCTGCCCGGTCATCCGGTCTCCCCTCCCGCCGTGCGCCTGCGTATAGGGTGCCCGACATGACGATCTCGGAGGTACGCACCCACCGGGTTTCCGCCCCCTTACACACCCCGTTCGTCACCGCGCTGCGTCGGGCCACCACAGTGGACACCCTGGTCGTCGAACTGGTCGACTCCGACGGCCGGTCCGGCTTCGGCGAGGCGCCCCAGGTGTGGCAGGTCACCGGGGCGTCGGTCGCCGGCGCGGGGGCCTGCGTCCGCGAACTGCTCGGCCCGCAGTTGATCGGGCGTGACCCGGACGACCTGGTGACCCGTTGCGCCGAGGTGCAGCGCGCCGTGGCCGGCAACGAGGCGGCGAAGGCGGCGGTGGACGTCGCGCTGCACGACCTCGCCGCCCGCCGGCTGGGCGTACCCCTGGCGCGGTTGCTCGGCGGCACCACCCTGCGGGTGCCGACGGACGTCACGCTGGCGGCCGGCGACGCGGTGGACCTGGCGGCGGCGGCCCGGCAGCGGCGGGCCGACGGCTTCGGCGTGCTCAAGTTGAAGGTCGGTACCGACGCGAGCGGCGACCTGGACCGGGTGCGGGCCGTCCGCGCGGCCGTCGGGCCGGAGGTCCGGATCCGGCTGGACGCCAACCAGGGGTGGACGCCCCGGGAGGCGGTCCGGGTGATCCGGGGCATCGAGGACTCCGGGCTCGACGTGGAGTTGGTCGAGCAGCCGGTGGCCCGCTGGGACCTGGACGGGCTGGCCTGGGTCAGCGACCGGGTCTCCGTGCCCATCCTGGCCGACGAGGCGGTCTTCGGGGTCCGTGACCTGGTGGAGGTGATCCGCCGCCGGGCCGCCGACCTGGTCAACGTCAAGCTGGCCAAGTGCGGCGGGCTGCACCCGGCGCGTACCCTCCTCGACCTGGCCACCGCCCACGGCCTCGGCACGGTGGTCGGCTCGATGATGGAGAGTCAGGTCGGCATCGGGGCGGCGGCGAGCCTGGTCGCCGCGTACGGCACCACGGCGGTCCCCGACCTGGACGCCGCCTGGTGGCTGGCCTGGTCGCCGGTGCAGGGCGGCATCCGGTACGAGGGGGCGACAGTGGTGCTGCCGAGCGCCCCTGGCCTGGGCATCTCCGGCCTGGCTGAAGCAAAGGTGCAGGCGAACGGTTGATGATCGTTGGTTTTCTTCATAGGGTTCCCCCTGGACAGCCGACACGATCTGGGGGTTGACGTGGAGCTGCAACCGGGCCGTGAGGCCGTCGTCCGGGTCGCGGTGGCAACCCTGTGGACCTCCCCCGAGGCGGTCCGTCCGGTCGACCGCCCGGCACTGACCGCCCGCGCCGACATCCTGGCCTGGGTCTCCGGGATGAACACCGACCAGCAGGTCGGCGACTGCGTGCTGAGCCAACTCCTGCTCGGCGAGCGGGTCCTCGTCAGCGAGCTGCGCCCGGACGGCTGGGCCCGGGTCGTCGCCGTCGAGCAGCCCGCCGCCAAGCTCGACCCGCGCGGCTACCCGGGATGGCTGCCCACCGAGCAACTGACGGCCGTCGACCCGGCCGCCACCGGCACCGAACCGCCGCTGGTCGTGGACACCACCGTCACCGGGCTGCACGCCGCCCCCGGCGGTCCGGTGGTGCTGCCCGGCGTCGTCGTCGGCACCCGCCTCGTCCCCGCCGGCCCGGTACGCGACGACTGGCGGCCGGTACACGTGCCCGGCCGGGCCGGGCCGCTCTGGCTGCCCGACGACCACCTCGTCGCGACGCCCGCCGCCGCGCCGAGCGCCGAGCAGGCGCTCGCGGTGGCGCAGCGACTGCTGGACGTGATCTACATCTGGGGTGGCCTCTCCGCACACGGCATCGACTGCTCCGGCCTGGTGCACCTGGCCTGGCGGCGGCTCGGGGTGCTGCTACCCCGCGACGCCGACGACCAGGCCGCCGCCACCACCCCGCTGACGTTGGGCGCGGAACGCCCCGGCGACCTCTACTTCTTCGCCCGCCCCGGCCGCAAGATCCATCACATCGGCATCGTCACCGCCCCACCCGGAGACGGGAGCGAGCGGCGGATGCTGCACGCCTGCTACCGCCGCCGGCGGGTCGTCGAGGAGCCGCTGCCAGCCGACCGGACGGCCACCCTGGTGGGAGCACACCGGGTCTGACCGGCCGGGCGCGTTCCCGCACCCGGCCGGCTTTCCACCGCTCCGGCCGTCGCCTCGACCACGTCGGCGCGACGGGTCAGCGGCGAGCGTCGACCAACTCGCGGCGTCGGTCCCGGGAGGACTTGATCAGGCTGGCGGCGGTGGCGACGCCCAGCGTGCCGAGGATGACCAGCAGCGACAGCCAGATCGGGATGTGCGGCGCCCAACCGACGTGCTCACCGCCGTTGATGAACGGCAGGTTGTTGTCGGCCAACGCCTCCAGCACCAGCTTGACGCCGATGAAGCCGAGCACCACGGCCAGGCCGTAGCTCAGGTAGATCAACCGGTCGAGCAGGCCACCGAGCAGGAAGTACAGCTGCCGAAGACCCATCAACGCGAAAACGTTCGCGGTGAAGACCAGGTACGGCTCCTGGGTGATGCCGAAGATCGCCGGGATCGAGTCCAGGGCGAAGATCAGGTCGGTGGTGCCGATCGCGATCATCACGATCAGCATCGGGGTGAACAACCGCTTGCCGGCCACGTGGGTGGTGAGCTTCGCGCCGTCGTAGTCCTTGGAGATCGGCAGCGCCTTGCGGCTCCACCGGATCAGCACGTTCTCGGAGAACTCGTCCTCGTCCGGCTCGCCCTGCCGGGCCAGGTTCACCGCCGTGTAGATCAGGAACGCGCCGAAGATGTAGAACACCCAGGAGAACTGCGAGATCAACGCGGCACCGGCGGCGATGAACCCGCCCCGCATCACCAGCGCCAGCACGATGCCGACGAGCAGCACCTTCTGCTGGTACTGCCGGGGCACACCGAAGCGAGCCATGATGATCACGAAGACGAAGAGGTTGTCCACCGAGAGGCTGTACTCGGTGAGCCAACCCGTGTAGAACTGCCCGGCCGAACTGGCACCGGAGGTCAACCACACACCGGCGCCGAAGAGCAGGGCGAGACCGACGTAGAAGGCGACCCAGAGGCTCGACTCCCGCACACTCGGCTCGTGCGGGCGCCGACCAATGATCAACAGGTCGACGAGCAGGACCGCAGTCAGTGCGACAAGCGTCCCCGCCCACACCAATCCGGACACGTCCAACGTTCATTCCTCCGGCAGACACGCGGCGTCGGGCACACCGTACGCCTCCGGAGGGGCCGGTGTGCCGCTGTCGCTCACTCTGGTGACTGTCGGAGGTCTCTTCCGCCGCCACCCGTCACCGGGAGGCGACCAACGGGGCCGGGTCGGGACGCCGTGGTTCCGACGACCGACCGTGCTGACGACTCCGTTGCGGGGGAATACTCCCCTCCTCGGTGACCATTGTTGCCCACCACCGCGCGTGATCACACCCCGGGCGGTCGGTGGTCCCGGACACGCGTCACACCCGCCAGGTTTCCTAGGAGGCTAGGCCCTGTCGAGTACGACGATCGGGTCGGCGAGGGTGCCCGTCGACTCGGCGCCGACCACCATCCGCCGGACGAACCCGATGATCACGAGGCCGCCCTGGGGGCAGCCTCCAGGCTGGAACAGACCCCGGGACGCCAGCGCCCCCGCCCGCCGTGGGAGGCTTTCCGACATGGTGCTCGAAGTCGCGCTGATCGACGTACTACCCGGCCACGAGGACGCGTTCGCCGCCGCCTACGCCGAGGGTCACCCGGTGCTCGCCGGTGCGACCGGCTGCCGGTCCGTGCGGATGACGCGGGGCATCGAGTCCCCGACCCGCTTCGTGCTGCTCGTCGAATGGGACTCGGTCGAGGCCCACGAGGACAACTTCCGCGCCACCGCACGCTTCGAGCGGTGGCGTGCGTTGATCGGGCCGCACTTCGCCGGGCCGCCCGTGGTCGAGCACTTCCTCGACGTACCGGCCTGAGCGTCGCTGTCGTACCCCGGGCTCGCTGTCGTACCCCTCGGTTATCGTGCCCGCGCACGCGCCGGCCGCCGGTCCCGACGGGCTCGGGGGCGCCGGGCCCGGTGGCCGCGCGGCACGACGTGCTACTCGCCGACGCGGCGGGCCAGCACGGTGACCGTCTCCTCCGGTGACAACGCAGCCGCCAGCAGCGCCTCGGTCATCCGCTGGTAACGGTCGACGTCGAGCACGGTGGCCAACCGCACGTCGGTGGTCAACGCCTCGAGCATCACCGTCCGCGGGTCCGCCGGGTCCGGAAAGGCATAGCAGGAGTACGGCGTGAGCGGGTGCAACCCGCCACCGGCCACGCCACGGGGCAGCAGCCGCACCGTCACGTGCGACAGCCCGGTCACGGCCACCAGGTGCCGCAACTGTTCACGCCAGACCGCCTCGGGCAGGTCGCCCGGGTCGCAGACCGCCTCGGCGAGCACCGCCGTGTAGCGCGGCGGGTAGGCCCGCCGCAACACCTCCTGCCGCAGCGCCCGGGCGCGCACCTCGGCCTCCACGTCCACCTCGGGCGTGAGCTGCGCGCTGGCCGTGACCAGCACCCGGGCGTACGCGGGCGTCTGGAGCAGCCCCGGCACGACCGACGGCTGATACTCGACGATGTCGGCCGCACCCGCCTCCAACTCGGCGTAGGTGCGCTGCCGTTCACTCATCTCGCCCAGCGTCTTCCACCAGCCGCGACTGGTGGCCGCGTCCCGGGCGATCACGATCAGCGCCTCACGGGCAGGCGAGGGAACCTTGTAGATGTCCAGCAGATCGAGCACGTCGGCGAGGTCAGGACGACTCTGACCCAACTCGATGCGGGACAACTTCGACGTCGAGGCCCACCCCAGCCGGTCGCAGACCTGCTCCAGGGTCAGCGCCTCGCGCCGGCGTAGCTGGCGCAGCTCTGCGCCCAGACGTGCACGTCGAATGACAGGACTTGTCGGTAGCGGCATCCCGGCCTCCCCACCGAGGGAGAGTACGCAGGACGATCACCCAGTGCAATAGGTTGCTCGCAGACCGCAATCAGGGCATCCGGTGCCGCCGCCGACTCAGACCAGAGAATCCGCCGAAATCGCCGCCCCGCGCCCCGCGCCCCGCGCCCCGCGCCCCGCGCCCCGCGCCCCGCGCCCCGCGCCCCGCGCCCCGCGCCCCGCGCCCCGCGCCCCGCGCCCCGCGCCCCGCGCCCCGCGCCCCGCGCCCCGCGCCCCGCGCCCCGCGCCCCGCGCCCCGCGCCAAGATCCTCACAACATCGGGGATGTTGCTGCCTCCGACACGCGGGACACAGCAACATCCCCGATACTGCGCGGATCTTGGCGACGAACACCTGGTGTGGGGCGGCCTGACCGCTGGCGTGAAGGCGTCGTCGGTGGGGTCAGAATGGTGAGGCCGGCGCCGGTGGGCGATACCACTCACGGCCCCTATGGAGCTGATGTCGCAGACGATTCACCCACCGTCAAAGAGGCTCGGTCGAGGAGCTGATGTCGCAGACGATATGGCCGTCAAGCGAGGTTCGTCGCGGAACGGCCGGAGGGCGAGCCGAAGAGAGGGCCGGAGGCCGGTCGAGGAACGACCGTAAGGGCGGCCGCCTGGCGGGGCCGATGCGTGGCCGTGATGCCACAAACGATTCAGCTCCAAAGGCTCCCACCACCGACACAACTCCGAACCCGCCACCGACTGCCAGCCAACGCCTACCACCCAACGCCTGTCCGCCGGCTTCCGACAGTCAGCCCACGCCCGCCCACCAGCCGACGCCCGTCCGCCAGCCAGGCGCCCGGCCGTCAGGGCGCTCCGTGCTGCGCCGGTCGATCACGCCCAGCTAAGCGCCCGCACGCACCCAGGAATCGGGCCACCCGACGACGGCGGCCTCGCAGGCCGATGCCGTTCAGCCCACCCGTCGCATGCCTCGACCGCCGACGCCCGAGCGGGCGCTGGTTGTCGCCGAACGGCCGGCCGTCACTTCACGCCGGCGGCGTCCATGCCACGTAGCTCCTTCTTCAGGTCGGAGACCTCGTCGCGAATCCGAGCCGCCAGCTCGAACTGCAGCTCGCGGGCGGCGGCCAGCATCTGGTCGTTGAGATCCTGGATCAGCTGGGCGAGGTCGGCGCGGGCCATCCCCTCGCGCGAGGTGGTGGCAGCGGCGGACCGACTCCGGCTGCGGGTCTCCTTGACCGGCGCCTTGCCCCGGGAGAGCTGACGCACCGCTCCCCCGACCCGGGAGTTCTCGGTGTCCTCCGCCTCGCGGTAGATGTCGTCCAGGATGTCGTGGATCTTCTTCCGCAGCGGCTCCGGGCTGATGCCGTTGGCCTCGTTGTGCGCGATCTGCTTGGCCCGCCGCCGGTCGGTCTCGTCGATCGCTGCCGCCATCGACGGGGTGATCTTGTCGGCGTACATGTGCACCTGGCCGGAGACGTTACGGGCCGCCCGCCCGATGGTCTGGATCAGCGACCGCCCGCTGCGCAGGAAGCCCTCCTTGTCGGCGTCGAGGATCGCCACCAGCGACACCTCGGGCAGGTCCAGACCCTCGCGGAGCAGGTTGATGCCGACCAGCACGTCGTAGTCGCCCTTGCGCAGCTCGCGAAGCAGCTCCACCCGGCGCAACGTGTCGACCTCGGAGTGCAGGTAACGCACCCGGATGCCGTTCTCCAGGAGGTAGTCGGACAGATCCTCGGCCATCTTCTTGGTCAGCGTGGTGACCAGCACCCGCTCGTCGCGGTCGGTCCGGAGCTTGATCTCGTGCATCAGGTCGTCGATCTGGCCCTTGGTCGGCTTGATCACGACCTCCGGGTCGACCAGACCGGTGGGCCGGATGACCTGCTCGACGAACTCGCCCTGGGCCTGCTCCATCTCCCAGGTGCCGGGAGTCGCGGACAGGAAGACCATCTGGCCGACGCGCTCCAGGAACTCGTCGAAGCGCAACGGCCGGTTGTCGGCCGCGCTGGGCAGCCGGAAGCCGTGGTCGATGAGCATCCGCTTGCGGGACGCGTCGCCCTCGTACATGCCGCCGATCTGCGGGATCGTCACGTGCGACTCGTCGACCACGGTGAGGAAGTCGTCGGGGAAGTAGTCGAGCAGGCAGTGCGGCGGGCTGCCGGGCAACCGCCCGTCCATGTGCATCGAGTAGTTCTCGATGCCGGAGCAGAAGCCCACCTGCCGCATCATCTCGATGTCGTAGGTGGTGCGCATCCGCAACCGCTGCGCCTCCAGCAGCTTGCCCTGCCGCTCCAACTCGGCGAGGCGTTCGGCCAGCTCCGCCTCGATGTCACGGATCGCCCGCTCCATCCGCTCCGGACCGGCCGCGTAGTGCGTCGCCGGGAAGATCACCAGCTGGTCGACCTCGCGGACGACGTCACCTGTCAACGGGTTGAGGTAGTAGAGCTTCTCCACCTCGTCGCCGAACAGCTCGACGCGGACGGCCAGCTCCTCGTACGCCGGGATGATCTCCAGCGTGTCGCCGCGGACCCGGAAGGTGCCGCGCTGGAAGGCCATGTCGTTGCGGGTGTACTGGATGTCGACCAGCCGGCGCAGCAACTGGTCACGGTCGAGCTCCTGGCCGACCTGCACCTTCACCGCCCGGTCGAGGTATTCCTCCGGGGTGCCCAGGCCGTAGATCGCCGAGACGGTCGCCACCACGATCACGTCGCGGCGGGTGAGCAGCGACATGGTGGCCGAGTGCCGCAGCCGCTCGACCTCCTCGTTGATCGAGGAGTCCTTCTCGATGTAGGTGTCGGTCTGCGGGATGTAAGCCTCGGGCTGGTAGTAGTCGTAGTACGAGACGAAGTATTCGACCGCGTTGTGCGGCAGTAGCTCGCTGAACTCCTTGGCCAGCTGCGCGGCGAGCGTCTTGTTGGGGGCGAGCACCAGGGTCGGACGCTGCAACCGCTCGACCAGCCACGCCGTGGTGGCGCTCTTGCCGGTGCCGGTCGCGCCGAGCAGCACCGTGTTACGGTCGCCGCGCCGGACCCGGCGCGCAAGCTCGTCGATGGCGGCCGGTTGGTCGCCGGCCGGCTGGAACTCACTGACGACCTGGAAGCGGCTGTCGAGCCGGGGAATGTCGAGCGCCATACCGTCAACGGTACGCCGGAGGTCCGACAGGAACGGCCGTCACGCCAGGTACGTGATCAGCTTCAATATTCCCATTGTGTGGCCCATGTCACCGGGACTACCCTCTTCGTGTAGGCCGCTCGCGGCGGCCGACCGGGCCGGTGGCCAGGCCGTCATCACGGCCGGCCGCCCCCGGCACTGCGGTCGCAGCACCCGGCTCGTCCGGCGTGCGCACCCGTGTGGTCGCGCTCGAGGCGCAGACCGGCCGCCGCGAGCGCCCCTGCTCGTCACCCCGGTGCCTCCCCGCCCGTTTCATCTCCGTGGACACCTCTGCGACCCCGACTCCCGACACCACGCCCCGTCGGAACACCGACCACGACGCCGACGCCGGGGACGCACGCCGAGCCGCCACGCGCGACACCGACGCCGGGAACGCACGCCAAGCCACCACCACGCGCGACACCGACCCCGGGGACGCGCGACGAGCCACCACGCGCAACACCGACGCCGGGGACGCACGCCGAGCCACCACGCGCAACACCGACGCCAAACGCACGCGCCGGTCCGCCACCTCCCGCAGTGCCGACCTCGCGCGGCCGCCCTTTGACGCCGAGGTCAGGCCGACCACCAGCCGAGCCGCTCCCGCCCGACAGGCCGACCGGGGCCGGGCCGCTCCCGCCCGACAGGCCGACCGGGGCCGAGCCGCTCCCGCCCGATCGGCCGACCGGGGCCGAGCCGCCGCGCGCCGGACCGCCACCGGGCGAGGCACCGGGCCGACCGGGGCCGCCCCCGGTGACGACACCACCGCTTCCGGCGTCGACCCGGCGGTCGCGTCCGGCAGGGCCTCGGCCGGTCGCCGTCGGCGTACCCTGCTGCTGCTTCTCGCGCTGACCGCGGTGACGTCGGCGGCGGCGCTGGTGCTCGGGCTGTTGAGCTGGGCGCCCGACCCGCCCGACCCGCCCGACCCGCCCGAGCCGGCCCGGCCGCTCACCGTCGCCGAGGGCGAGCGGCTGGCCGCCGTGCGGGTCACGAACCTGCGGGACCTACGCGCCGGGGTCCGTGTCACCGCCGGCGTCGACGCCGCCCGGGTCGAGTTGGTGGGTTGGGTGGACTGGTCGCGGTCACTGCTCTACCTCGACGTGGGTGGGCCGGGCGCGGGTGCCGAGCGTGGGCTGGTGCAGAGGGTGGGCCCGGTCCTGGTGGTCCGGCCCGACCCGGCGGCCGTACCCACTCCCGCCGCGCCGCCCCTGGTGCCTCCGGCGGACCGTTGGCGGTTGCACCGCCTGGCACCTGGCACGAACCTGGCACCGGTTCTCGACCTGCTCCTGCGCCTCGCCGCCGATCGCCCGGACGCGACCCAGGCGGTGCCGGGCGGCGGGGCGCGCTGGGTCGCCCGGGAGACGGTGGCCGCCGGCCCCGTGGACGTCCTCCAGGCGTCGCTGCCCGGGACACCAGCCCCCGATCCGGCACCGGGCAGCACCGCCGGTTCGGCCAACGCTGACACGGGCGCCGACGCGGACGGGCAGACCCGGTACTGGCTCGACCAGGATGCCCGCCTGCACAAACTGGTGACCAGGCTGCCGGGCGTCGGCCCGGTCACGGTGGTCCTCAACCGGGCGGACCGGCCGACCCTGCACCCGGTGGACGCACTCGGCGGCCGACCCGGGCTGCCGCGCGCGCTGACCGACGCCGAACGCCGTCGACTGGAGCGCCTGCCCGCCCGGTTGACGGCGCAGGGCGGTGCCACGGTGACGCTGACCGCACCCGTGGGCACGGACACGAACCTGCGCGGCGCCGGCTGGGTGAGCTGGACCAGGCGTACCGCGTACCTCGTGGTCGCCGACCTGGGTGTGCCGGAGCGCCGGACCCTGCTGCGGCGCGACACCACCGGTCTGGCCCGGGTGGACCTGCCCGCGGGCGCCGCCGGTGGCGGCACCGCGGAGGCTCCCGAACGGCCGCCGCTGCCGCCCCCGGCCGGGCCGTGGCGGGTCACCCGACCCGGTGGGGACGCCCTGAGCGTGCTCGTCGACGCGGCGGTGGCCGCCGGCTCGGTCGGAGCACGCGGTACGGCGGTGCGGGTACGGGAGGACGTCGCCGACCGCCGGACCGTGGACGTCATCGAGGTGGGCCCGCCCGACGGGCGGTTGCGCTACTGGATCGACCGGGACGGGTCGCTACGCCGGCTGGAACTGCACACCGACGCCGACGCGTGGGCTCAACTGGATCTCCGTCCCGCCGTGGTGCCGCGGCTGGCCGCCGCCTCTCGCCCTCGTTGATCCGTGCCGCTCAGGGCCGCCAGCCGGTCTGCTCGGCCCACTGCTCAGCCCGCAGGTACTCCTCGTCGAACCACGGATCGCTGGCCGTGCCCGAGACGCCGACCTCCGGTGCCGCGTCGGCCAGGTCCCGCTTGAACATCAGGTAGGCGGCCCGCTGGTCCGGGTCGGCACGCAGGTGGTCGCGCATCATCAGGGCGTAACGCCAGCCCGGTGAGTCGGCCACCCGGACGTGCAGGCGAACCGGGCGGGCCGGGTCCGCGCTGCCGTGCAACCTCTTCTCCCACCGGGCACTGCCGGCCGGGCGCGGGTCGTCCCACCACTGCCCCGGCACCCGGGGGAACCCGGCGTTCGCCAGCCGGTCGGCCAGGGCACCATCGGCGTCGGCGAGGCTGGAGACGGCGACCTGCACGTCGATCACGTCCTGGGCGGCGAGGCCGGGCACCGCGGTCGCGCCGATGTGGTCGATCCGCAGGGCGTCCGCGCCGAGCGCGTGTCGGATGCGGGCGGCCAGCCGCGCGTACTGCTCCGGCCACGTCGCGTCGGCGTCAGCCCGGTCGACCCGACCGGGCGGGACCACCCGCCGCTCGCGCAGATTGTCCTCGTAGGGCAGCAGCCGCCGCCCCCAGAGCGCGTCCACGGCGTCGTGCAGGGCCGCCAGGCTGCCGTCGTTGGTCAGCACCACGTCGGCTACGGCCCGCCGACGGGCGTCGTCGGCCTGGGCGGCCATCCGCCGCTCGGCCTCCGCGCGGCCCATCCCCCGGTCACGCGCCAGCCGTTCCAGTCGCGTCGGCACGGCCGTCTGCACCACGACCACCAGGTGGTACGTGGGCGCGAGCCCCACCTCGACCAGGAGCGGTACGTCGTTGACGACGATCGAGTCGGGTGCCGCGGCGGCGGTCAGCTCGGCGGTCCGGGCCCGAACCCGAGGGTGGGTGATCGACTCGAGCCTCCGGCGCGCCGCCTCGTCGGCGAACACCAGTGCGCCCAGTGCGGGCCGGTCCAACGCGCCGTCGGCGTCCAGCACCTCGTCGGAGAACGCGGCGACGATCTCGGCCAGCCCGTCCGTGCCCGGTGCCACGACCTCCCGCGCCACCTGGTCGGCGTCGATGAGCACCGCGCCCCGCTCGACCAGCCGTGCGGCCACCGCGCTCTTGCCCGACCCGATCCCGCCGGTCAACCCCACTCTCAACACCCGACCAGTCAACCGGATGCCCAACCCCACCAGCAAACCCGCCCACCCGACCAACCCGGCCCGCCCGAGGTCCGCCTGGCACAGGGCGGCGCGGCGTCGCACGGGGCGGGGCGGCGCGGCGTCGCACGGGGCGGGGCGGCGCGGCGTCGCACGGGGCGGCGCGGCCCACGACAGGGCAGCCCGCTCACGGCGAAGGCCCCGCCCCCGGCGATCCGAAGATCGCGGGGACGGGGCCCGTCGTCGTTCAGCGGGTCACTTACCGCCGGCGAGCTTCTCCCGCAGTGCGGCGAGCGCCTCGTCGGTGGCCAGCGTGCCGGCCGGCTCCTCGGCCTGCCGGCTCGGGGCCGGGCTGGACGAGGAGGTGGTACCACCGCCGCCACCGGCAGCGGCCGGGACGGCCGGGGCCGGGTTGGCAGCGGCCTCGGCGTCGGCGGCCCGAGAGGTCTGCACCTGCTTGGTGTGGGCCTCCCAGCGCTGACGAGCCTCGGCGTACTGGTTCTCCCAGGTCTCGCGCTGCTTGTCGTAGCCCTCGAGCCACTCGCCCGTCTCCGGGTCGAAGCCCTCCGGGTAGATGTAGTTGCCCTCGGTGTCGTACGTCGCGGCCATGCCGTAGAGGGTCGGGTCGAAGTGCTCCTCGCCCTCGACGAAGCCCTCGTTGGCCTGCTTGAGCGACAGCGAGATCCGGCGACGCTCCAGGTCGATGTCGATGACCTTGACCATGACCTCGGAGCCGACCTGGACGACCTGCTCCGGGATCTCCACGTGGCGCTCGGCCAGCTCGGAGATGTGGACCAGGCCCTCGATGCCGTCGTCGACGCGGACGAACGCACCGAACGGAACCAGCTTGGTGACCTTACCCGGCACGATCTGCTGGATCGCGTGGGTGCGGGCGAACTGCCGCCACGGGTCCTCCTGGGTCGCCTTCAGCGACAGCGAGACCCGCTCGCGGTCCAGGTCGACGTCCAGGACCTCGACCTCGACCTCCTGGCCCACCTCGACGACCTCGGACGGGTGGTCGATGTGCTTCCAGGACAGCTCGGAGACGTGCACCAGACCGTCGACGCCACCGAGGTCCACGAACGCGCCGAAGTTGACGATCGAGGACACGACGCCCTTGCGGACCTGGCCCTTCTGCAGCTTGTTGAGGAACTCGGTGCGCACCTCGGACTGCGTCTGCTCGAGCCAGGCCCGGCGGGACAGGACCACGTTGTTGCGGTTCTTGTCCAGCTCGATGATCTTGGCTTCGAGCTCCCGCCCGACGTACGGCTGCAGGTCGCGCACACGACGCATCTCGACCAGCGACGCGGGCAGGAAGCCGCGCAGCCCGATGTCGAGGATGAGGCCGCCCTTGACCACCTCGATGACCGAACCGCGGACGACGCCGTCCTCGTCCTTGATCTTCTCGATCGTGCCCCAGGCCCGCTCGTACTGCGCCCGCTTCTTGGAGAGGATCAGACGCCCCTCCTTGTCCTCCTTCTGGAGGACCAGGGCCTCGATGTGGTCACCAACCGTCACAACCTCGGCGGGGTCCACGTCGTGCTTGATCGACAACTCCCGAGAGGGGATGACGCCCTCGGTCTTGTAGCCGATGTCGAGCAGGACCTCGTCCCGATCGACCTTGACGACGGTGCCTTCGACAATGTCGCCGTCGTTGAAGTACTTGATGGTCTCGTCGATCGCGGCGAGGAAAGCCTCCTCGGAACCGAGATCGTCGTGGGTGACCCGGGTGGCGCTCGAGGGGGCCTCGATGCTGCTCGTCATGTGGGCGGTTGCTCCGGTCGGTGGGTTGTCACAGCAGGCTGGTGTCGCGGTGACCTGTTCGCGCCAGCGGATCCGTCGCCGGGCACACCGAACGATCGCTAGTGAGATCATGATGTGGCTCCGTCGACCGCGCACCTGCTCCCTGCCGAGGCAACGCGATCCGCGAGCGCATCGTCTAGCCTACCGTGCGCATTACCACAGCGTGCAAGCCCTCCCGGCTTCTCTACGTGCGGTGACCTGCGAAAGGCGAACAATCACCCGGAAACGACCCCTGCTGTCTCGTGCGTCACAGCAGCCACACCGACCCCCGCCGGACGAGTGTCGGGCGCCGGTCATCGCTTGATCGACTCGGGCTCACCGGGAGCCCGGCGGGTCCCCGCGACCGGGCCTCGACGAGGTGCCGCTCGAATCTCGGCCGCGCCGCCGCACCCGACGCGGCGGGGAGGGCCTAGCGTGGGCGCCGTGGATGACGACAGCCGGGTCACCCGGCGCCGGGTGGGTGACGCGGAGACCCGTCGGGCCAACCGTGGCTGGTGGGACACCGACGCCGACGACTACCAGGCCGAGCACGGCGCGTTCCTCGGCGACGTCGACTTCGTCTGGTGCCCGGAGGGGCTCCGCGAGGCCGACGCCCGCCTGCTCGGCGAGCTGCCCGGACGGCGCGTGCTGGAGGTCGGCTGCGGCGCGGCGGCCGCTGCCCGCTGGCTCGCCACCCAGGGCGCCCGGCCGATCGCCTTCGACCTGTCCGCCGGCATGTTGCGGCACGCCGCCAAGGCCGCCGACGACACCGGGGTACGCGTACCGCTGGTGCAGGCCGACGCCCTCGCCCTGCCGTTCGCCGACCGGTCGTTCGACCTCGCCTGCACCGCGTTCGGCGCGATCCCGTTCGTGGACGACTCGGCGACCCTGCACGCCGAGGTGCACCGGGTCCTGCGCCCCGGCGGACGATGGGTGTTCTCGGTGACCCACCCGATGCGGTGGATCTTCCTGGACGATCCGGGCGAGCGCGGGTTGACCGCCGTGCACTCGTACTTCGACCGTTCCCCGTACGTGGAGCAGGACGAATCCGGCGTGGCGACCTACGTCGAGCAGCACCGTACGCTCGGCGACCGGGTCCGGGAGCTGGTCGGGGCCGGCTTCCGGCTGGTGGACCTGGTGGAGCCCGAGTGGCCGGAGGGGCACGAGGGCATCTGGGGGCAGTGGAGCCCACTGCGCGGGAGACTCTTTCCCGGTACGGCCATCTTCGTCACCGAGAAGCCCGCCGCCTGAGCGCGTCGCGCCTATGGTCCGACCTGCCGTAGCCGTTTCGCCGCACCGGCGTCGGGTAGCCGAGGGCATGGCCGAACAGAGATTCCACAAGGGCGACCATGTCTCCTGGTCGGCCCACGGAAGCCGCGCGTACGGCGTGGTGCGGGAGACCATCACCGAGCGGACCCGGATCCGGGGGCGAGCCGTGAACGCGTCGCCCGACGACCCGCAGTACCGGGTCCGCAGTGACGGAACGGGCCGCGACGTGGCCCACCGCCCCGAGGCGCTGCGCCATGAGCAGGGCTGACGACCAGGGCCGGGACACCTACCGGGAGTTCACCGAGGCGGTGAACATGAAGCCCGGCGAGCTGTCGTCCTGGCTGGAGACCGACGAGTCGAAGCAGGTCGGCTGGCACAAGGGCGGTCGTTCCGGTGGCGGCGAGTCCGTCGGGCACGAGTCCGGCCGGAAGATCATCAACCTGTTGCGCCGTAAACGCAGCGATCTGTCCGAGGGCGACTACAAGCACATGCGCAAGGTGGTCGGCTACGTACGCCGGCACATGGCGCAGCGCCCCTCCGGCAACATCCGCGACACCAAGTGGCGCTGGTCCCTGATGAACTGGGGCCACGACCCGATGAAGTAGCGCACCGGGCCGATACGTCGCGGGCCCCTGCAGCAAGATCCGCACAACTTCGCTGAAGGTGCTGCCTCAGAACGCCACGACCCAGCACTTTCCCCGAAGTTGCGCAGATCATGAGGCGGGGGACGGGTTCATGACACCTACGGCCGCGACAAGGACGACCAGGTCAGGGTTCCGGGGCAGCCCGACCCGCGCAGGGATCAAGCCTGACCGCCCGGAGCGGGGCGGCGCGCAGGGATCAAGCCTGACCGCCCGGAGCGGGGCGGCGCGCAGGGATCAAGCCTGACCGCCCGGAGCGGGGCGGCGCGCAGGGATCAAGCCTGACCGCCCGGAGCGGGGCGGGCTGCCCAGCAACCCGCCCACCGCAACGGGCCAGGCTGCCCCGCAACCCGCCCACCGCGATCAAGACCTAGTGATCGGCGCTGTTCCAGTCCCGGCCTTCGCCGACCGAGACCTCCAGCGGCACCGACAGCGGGTACGCGCCGCCCATCTCGTGGCGGACCAGTGCCTCCAACGCCTCCCGCTCACCGGGGGCGACCTCGAAGACCAACTCGTCGTGCACCTGCAGCAGCATGCGCGAGCGCAGCCCGGCTTCGCCGAGGGCGGTGTCGACGTGCAGCATCGCGACCTTGATGATGTCGGCCGCGGAGCCCTGGATGGGGGCGTTGAGCGCCATCCGCTCGGCGATGTCGCGGCGCTGCCGGTTGTCGCTGACCAGGTCGGGCAGGTAGCGGCGACGACCCAGGATGGTCGAGGTGTAGCCGTCCTGGCGGGCTCGGGCGACGACCTGCTGGAGGTAGTCACGCACCCCGCCGAAGCCGGCGAAGTAGTTCTCCATCAGCCCGCGCGCCTCTTCGGTGCTGATGCTGAGCTGCTGGGACAGGCCGAACGCGCTGAGCCCGTACGCCAGGCCGTAGTTCATGGCCTTGATCTTGCGGCGCTGGTCGGCGGTGACCTCGTCGAGTGGCACCCCGAAGACCGACGAGGCGGTGGCGGCGTGGAAGTCGGCACCGGAGTTGAAGGCGTCGATGAGTGCGTCGTCCGACGACAGGTGCGCCATGATGCGCATCTCGATCTGGCTGTAGTCGGCGGTGAGCAGGCACTCGTAGCCCTCCCCCACCACGAAGGCCCGGCGGATGCGCCGCCCCTCCTCGGTGCGGATCGGGATGTTCTGCAGGTTGGGTTCGGTGGAGGAGAGCCGACCGGTGGCGGCCACCGTCTGGTTGAAGGTGGTGTGGATCCGGCCGTCGTCGGAGACCGACTTGAGCAGACCGTCCACCGTCGACTTGAGCTTGGCCACGTCGCGGTGGCGCAGCAGATGCGCCAGCACCGGGTGCGGCTGCTGGGCGTAGAGCCACTGCAGGGCGTCGGCGTCGGTGGTGTAGCCCGTCTTGATCTTCTTGGTCTTCGGCAGGCCCAGCTCGGTGAAGAGGATCTCCTGCAACTGCTTGGGTGAGCCGAGGTTGAACTCGCGACCCACCGCCTCGTACGCGCCCTGCGCGGCGGCCTTCACCTCGGCGGCGAAGTGCGCCTCCAACTCGGACAGGTAGTGGGTGTCGGCGGCGATGCCGGTGCTCTCCATGGCGGCCAGCACGCGCATCAACGGCAGCTCCACCCCGGCCATCAGCCGGGCGGACTGCTCGCCGTCGCGGGACAACTCGGCGTCGATCGCGTCGGCCAGGTCGAGAGTGGCCCGGGCCTGGAGCATCAGGTTCTGCTCGGCGATGCCCTCGTCGCCCAGCCCGTCAAGGGTGAGCTGACCGGACTCCGGCACATCGACCCGCAGCTCGCGGTGCAGGTAGCGCAGCGCCAGGTCGGTGAGGTCGTAGGAGCGCTGGTCGGGGCGAGCCAGGTAGGCGGCGATCTGGGTGTCGCGGACGATGCCGGCGAGTTGCCAGCCGTGCGCGGCGCAGGCCAGCACCGCCGGTTTGCTGTCGTGCAGCACCTTGGGGCGCTGCGCGTCGGCCAACCATGCGGCCAGGGCGCCCTCGTCGGTCGGGTCGAGCCGCGCCGGGTCGACCCAGGCCGCCGCGCCACCGGCGGTGGCCAGCGCCAGGCCGGTGATGGAGGCGGTGTGTCGGCGGTTGACGCCGGTGTCGAGCTTGACCGCCAGCCCGACCGGGGTGCCGGTCGGGGCGTGCGTGCCCAGCCAGCCGGCCAGCGCGCCCGCCTCCGTGAGCACCTCGCCGGCCAGGTCGAACCCGGACTCGGCCTCCGGCTCGACCGCCTCCAGGTATTGGTAGAGGCGGTCACGCAGGATGCGGAACTCGAGGGTGTCGAAGACCTGGTGCACGGCCTCGCGGTCCCACCCGGTCCAACGGGTGTCCTCCGGGCGCAGCGGCAACTCCAGGTCGGAGACCAGCCGGTTGATCTCGTAGTTGCGGATCACGTCGGCGAGGCGCTCGCGCAGGCTGTCGCCGGCCTTGCCCTTGATCTCGTCGGCGCGGGCGATCACGCCCTCCACCCCGCCGTAGGTGGTGATCCACTTGGCTGCGGTCTTCGGGCCGACGCCGGGGATGCCGGGCAGGTTGTCACTGGACTCCCCGACGAGAGCGGCCAGGTCCCGGTACTGCTGCGGGCCGACGCCGTACTTCGCCTCGATCGCCGCCGGATCCATCCGGGCCAGGTCGGAGACGCCCTTGCGCGGGTAGAGGACGGTGATCTGGTCGTCGACCAACTGGAAGGCATCCCGGTCACCGCTGCTGATCAGCACCGACATGCCCTGGTCGCGGGCCTGGCAGGCGAGGGTGGCGATGACGTCGTCGGCCTCGAAGCCCTCCTTCTCCACCACCGGGATCTGGAGCGCGGCCAGGACCTCCTTGACCAGGCTGACCTGGCCCTTGAAGTCGTTCGGGGTCTCGCTGCGGCCGGCCTTGTACTCCGCGTACTGCTCGGTGCGGAAGGAACGGCGGGAGACGTCGAAGGCCACCACGATGTGGGTGGGCTGCTCGTCGCGCAGGACGTTGATCAGCATCGACGTGAAGCCGTACACCGCGTTCGTCGGCTGACCCGTCGTGGTGGAGAAGTTCTCCACGGGAAGGGCGAAGAAGGCCCGGTATGCCATGGAATGTCCGTCGACGAGAAGCAGGCGCGGCGTCGTAGCTGTCACGGCAGCGACTCTAGCCCGTCGCACCGACATCCCTGGTCGGCGGCACCGGGTGACACGACGCGGAAACGACGCGCGACCGGCGGCCGACCACCGGCCACCCCACCAGCGACGCCACGACGACGGGCGCCCCGAACGCCGACGGCCGGCCACCCCACCAGGGGGTGACCGGCCGCCGCTCGGATGGCTCAGGCCACGCCGAGGTACGCCTCCTTGACCGACGGATCGTGCAGCAGGTCCTGACCGGACCCCTCCTTCACGATCCGACCGGTCTCCAGCACGTAGCCGCGGTGTGCCCGCGACAGCGCCTGCTGGGCGTTCTGCTCCACCAGCAGGATGGTGGTGCCCTGCTGATTGATCTCCGTGATGATGTCGAAGATCTGCCGAATGACCAGCGGAGCCAGACCCATCGACGGCTCGTCGAGCAGCAGCAGCTTCGGACGGCTCATCAGCGCCCGACCGACGGCGAGCATCTGCTGCTCGCCGCCGGAGAGCGTGCCACCGGCCTGCTTGCGCCGCTCGGCCAGCCGCGGGAAGAGGCCCAGCACCCGGTCCAGGTCGGCGGCGATGCCGGCGGAGTCCCGCCGGGTGTACGCCCCCATGTCCAGGTTCTCCATCACCGTCATGCCCGGGAAGATCTGCCGGCCCTCCGGCGACTGACACAGCCCCCGGACCACCCGCAGGTCGGCCCGGAGCTTGCTGATGTCCTCACCGTTGAAGGTGATCTTCCCCTCGGACAGCGACCGGGTCCCGGAGATGGCCCGCATCGTGGTGGTCTTGCCGGCGCCGTTCGCGCCGATCAGGGCCACCACCTCACCCTCGTTGACGGTGAGGCTGATCCCGTGCAGCGCCTCGATCCGACCGTAGGCGACGGCGACGTTCTCCAACTCAAGCAGCGTCATCGGCGGACTCCCCCAGGTACGCGGCGATCACCTTCGGATCGCGGCTGACCTCCGCGGGCGCACCCTCGGCGATCTTGCGGCCGAACTCCAGCACCACGATCCGATCCGTGACACCCATGACCAGCCGCATGTCGTGCTCGATGAGCAGCACGGTCAGGCCCATGTCCCGGATCTTGCGAATCAGGGTGAGGAGTTCCTCCTTCTCCGCCGGGTTGAAGCCGGCGGCCGGCTCGTCCAGGCAGATCAGCTTCGGCTCGGTGGCCAGCGCGCGGGCGATCTCCAAGCGGCGCTGGTAGCCGTACGGCAGGTTGCGCGCCTCGTCGTTGGCCCGGTCGGCGATGCCGACGAAACGCAGCAACTCCAGCGCCTTGGCCTCGGCCGCCCGCTCCTCCAGGATGTGTCGGGACAACCCGAACGTCTTGGCGAACGACCGGCGCGTCTCCTGCCACGTCCGCTGGATGCCCGCCTCGGCGGTCACCTGCGGCAACTCGTGCGGCTTCGCCTTCTTCCGCGGCAACCGGAAGAGCGCCCCGGGCACGCTGGTCTTGTGCCGGGAGTCCGTACCGACCATGACGTTCTCCAGAGCCGTCATCTCCGGGAAGAGACGGATGTTCTGGAACGTCCGGGAGATGCCCAACTGGCTGATCTGGTGCGGCTTGCGGCCGGTCACCTTCTGGCCGCGGAACAGGACCGCCCCCGAGGTCGGCTTGTAGACCCCGGTCATCACGTTGAAGCTGGTGGTCTTGCCCGCGCCGTTCGGCCCGATGAGGCCGAGGATCTCGCCCTCGTAGATCTGGAAATTGATCTTGTCGAGGGCGACCACGCCACCGAAGCGCAGCGTGACGTCGTCGACTTCGAGCAACACCGACCGAGGTCCGGGCTGCGCCGGGATCTTCGGCGCGGACGTGCTGGTGGTCTGGTCAGACATGAGCGGGCGCCTCCTCTGCCTCCGACGCGCGGTCCTTCAACTCGCGGGCTCGCCGCCGGCTCGGGATCAGACCCTGCGGACGCAGAATCATCACCAGCACCATGGCCAGGCCGAAGACCAACCACCGGTAGTCGGCGAAGTCGCGGAACCGTTCCGGCAGGTACGCCAGCAGCACCGCGCCGAGCGAGACACCGAGCATGTTGCCGGAGCCACCGACCACGACCATCGCGACGAAGAGGATCGAGAGGTTCGCGTTGAACTGGGTCGGGTCGATGAACGCGTTCCGGCTGCCGAACAGGAAGCCGGACAGGCCACCGAGCGCCGCGCCCATGGCGAACGCCCACAGCTTGAACTTGAACGGGTACACGCCCATCACCGCGGCGGCGTCCTCGTCCTCGCGAACCGCCAGCCAGGCGCGGCCCACCCGGCTGTGCTCCAACCGACGGACCAGGATCACCATCAGCAGGACGAAGGTGATCGCCAACCAGTACCACGGCTTCGCATCGATCAGACCGAAGACCTTGTTGTCCGCCGAGGGCGGACCCTCCGGGCCGGGAATGGCCGAGATACCCACCGGACCGTTGGTGACACCGGTGGCGTTGCGGGCCACGATCCGGATGATCTCACCGAAGCCGAGCGTCACGATCGCGAGGTAGTCACCGCGCAGCCGAAGCGTCGGCCAACCCAGCAGCACCCCGGAGATCATCGTCAGCACGATCGCGATCAGGAGACAGATGCCCCAGGTCACGGCCCACGTCGGCGGCAGGTCGAACTCCTGCTGGATCCACTTGACCACCGGCGAGTTCACCGAACCGAACAGCGCCACGCTGTACGCGCCGATGGCGAAGAAGCCGATGTAGCCGAGGTCGAGCAGACCGGCGAGGCCGACCACCACGTTCAGACCGATCGCGACCAGCACGTAGATGGCGCAGACGAAGAGCACGCCCGCCCAGTTGTTGCCGCCCTCGATCGAGTCGGTACGCAGATCGTTCAGGCCCGGGATCATCAGACCGCCGGGCAACTTGCCCAGGTACGGCAGGGAGTAGATGAAGACGAGCAGCGCCACCACACCGATGGCCTTCTGCCACTTCGGCAGCGCCCGCCAGCGCTCGCCGACCGAGTTCAGGAAACCGACCCGGCGGCGGTCCGCGGTGCGAATCTTGTCGATCATGCGCGGGCCCTCCCGAGCGACTCACCCAACAGGCCGGTGGGCCGGAACATCAGCACCACGATCAGCACCACGAAGGCGATGACGTCCTCCCAGTTGGACGCGAAGAGCGTCGCGCCGTAGACCTCGACGACGCCCAGGAAGAGGCCACCCAACAGCGCGCCGCGCAGGTTGCCGATGCCGCCGAGCACCGCGGCGGTGAACGCCTTCAGGCCGAGCACGAAGCCGATGCTGTTCTGGGTGAAGCCGAACCGCATGCTCCACAACAGAGCCGCGGCGCCGGCCATGATGCCACCGAGCACGAAGATCAGCATGATCACGCGCTCCTGGTTGACGCCCATCAGCGCGGCGGTCTCCGGGTTCTGGGCCACCGCCCGCACACCCCGGCCGTACCGGGTGCGGTTGATGAACCAGTCCAGCAACGCCATCATCGCCACGGCCGCGACGAAGACGATCAGCTGGATGTTCGTGATCGCGGTGTTGCCGATGGTGAACAGGGTCTCCTGCTGGATGATCGTCGGCATACCGACGATCTGGCGGGGCCGACCGAACACGTCCGGCAACACGCCACCGAGCAGCTCCGGCAGCACCTGCCCGAAGAGCTCCACGAAGACCAGTGACAGACCGATCGCGGTGATCAGGAAGATCAGCGGAGGGGCGTTCTTGCGTCGCAGTGGTCGATACGCGACCCGCTCGAGCGCCAGGGCCGTGCCGCCGGAGGCGACCGCCGCGACGACCAGACCGAGCACCAGGAACAGGATCGCCTGGCCGATGGGTGGGTTATTTTGCACGCCGATCTGGTTCCAGAGGATCAGCACCGCGAAGGTACCGACCATGAACACCTCGGAGTGCGCGAAGTTGATCAGGCGAAGGACGCCGTAGACGAGGGTGTAGCCAAGGGCGATCAGGGCATAGATGGCGCCCTTGGACAGGCCGTCGACCGTGTGCTGGCCGAGATGGCCGATCAGTTCATCGAAATGCACCGGGGGTCTCCTTGAATCGAGTGCGGCCGGGGTGAGACACCCCGGCCGCACTCCATTTCGTGGGGCGTCAGCTGAGCTTGAGCTCCTGCAGCGGCTCGATGGCCTCGCCCTTGATCTGGTAGGCCCAGATGACGACCTTCGTCGGGTCGACGTCGCCCTTGGCGTCGAACTTGATGTACTTCGACACGCCCTGCTTGTCGTACGACTTCACGAACGCCAGGATGTCCGCCCGGGTCTTCTTGCCGGCCTTGAAGGCGTCCAGGTAGATCGTCGCGCCGTCGAAGCCCTCGGCGCCGTAGGAGCCCGGCGGGATGCCGAACTTCTTCTGGTAGTCGGCGGAGAAGGTGCCGCCGGCCTTGTCGGCCGGGAGGCACGGGCAGGTGATGATCGCGCCCTCGGCGCCACCGGAGGCGCCCTTCGGGAACGCGGTGTCGTAGAGACCGTCCGGGCCGACGAACTTGGCGTTGACGCCGGCGGCACGCATCTGCTTCACCAGCGGAGCGGCCTCACGGGTGTAACCGCCGTAGAAGACGAAGTCCGCCTGCGCGGCCTTGATCTTGGAGACGGTGGCGTCGAACTGCGTCTGCCGCTCCTGGATCTTGTCCTTGTTCACGACCAGCGGGCCGAGCTGCTTGCCCAGCTCGTCGGTGATGCCGGCGCCGTAGGCGCTGGCGTCGTCGACCATGAAGACCTTCTGCGCGTTCTGGGACTTCAGGTAGCTCGCCACCGCACCGGCCTGCGTGCCGTCGTTGCCGACCACGCGGTAGAAGGACGTGTTGCCCTTCTGGGTCAGGTCCGTCCGGGTCGCCGAGGGGCTGACCATCGCCAGGCCGGCGGCCTGGTAGATCGGCATCGTCGCGTCCGACTCACCGGAGAAGTGACCACCGATGACACCGAGGAACGAGTTGTCGCCCGCGATCTGGTTCGCGAACGGGGTCGCCACCGCGGGGTCACCCTGGGTGTCGAACGGCTGCATGGTGACCTTGCAGTCCGGGTTCGCCGCGTTGAACTGCTCCACGGCGAGGTTCGCGCCGTTCAGCGACGGGATCACCAGACCCGCGTTGTCACCCGTGAACGCGCCGAAGATCGCGATCTTGCCACCGCAGTCACCCGACGCGGTCCCACCCTCGCCGCCACCGGAATCCTGGCAACCAGCCGCGACCACCAGGGTCGCGGCGAGCGCAACGGTGCCCAGCGCCCGTACATAGCTTCGCCTCACGGCTTCCTGACCTCCTCCAGATGCGACCCGGCTGACCCGAAGCGACGGCGACAGCAGCAGACCGCAATTCCACCCACCCCGCAGGGACGCCCCCTGCGTTACGGCTCGTGATGGCGGAGCGTACCGACACCGCATACCGTCCCGGAAGGCCTGAACGCGGGGTCTGCGAAACCGTTACGAAGACGTGGGCAATCTTGTCGATGTCCGTCACAGGTGAATCGGCCAGACGGTCCTTAAGCCCACGCCCCGGTCGAATACCACCCACGCTCACACGGGCCGCTTCAAGCCGATGAACAGCGCCCTGAGCAGCGGGAACAGCGTGATCGGGGCGGGCCGGCACAGCAGAGTCGACTTTCAGACCCCGGACCCGTTCGCCCACCACAGCCCGGCCCGGGTGCCGTCGTCCGCAGCCAACCACCACCGGTCACCAACCGCCACCAGCGTCACGTCCCGGTCGACGCCCGCCGGCACGTCGAGTGGCAGCGCGGCCTCCCGCCACGACCCACCACGATCCGCCGACACCCACACCGAATGCCGCGCCCCGTCGACCACCGCGGCGAACAGCCGATCGCCCGACGACACCAGCGACGCCACCGCCGGCACCCCCGCGCCGGCCCGCCGCCCGAACGTCCCGGCCGCCACCCAGCCCGCCGCCTCCTGCCGCCACGCGCCGAACGTCCCGCCACGCAGGCCGACCGCCACCGGCACCCCGCCGACCAGCGTCACCCGCTGCAACTCCTCGTACTCCGAACCGCCCGGCAGCACCGTGCGCCGCCACGACCGCCCATCCGGCGACGACCAGAACGCCGGGTCCCGGTCGATCCGACCGGCCGGCAGGAGACCACCCACCGCCAGCCAACCCGCCGACGTCGCCACCGAGTCGAACGCCCAGGTCACGCCCACCGGATCACTGGCCAACTCCGGCGCACCCTCGACCAGCGTGAACTCCGCCGCGTCCGGCGAACCCACCCAGGAGGCCGCCCCCGCCGAACGGTTGCCGACGATCAACCAACCCTGGGGACCAGCCGTCAGGCGCGACACGTTCACCGCCGTCGGCCCGCCGTACGTCTCGAACGACGCCTGCACCTCGACCAGCGCGCCGTCGGCCACCTGTCGCCACGTGCTCACCCGCGGATAGCCGTGCGCCCCACCGACCTTCGCGCCGATCAGCGCCGCCTTCCCATCCCGGCAGGCCACCGACAGGAACACGTTCTGCCGACCGTAGAACGATTCCGGACGCACCGGCAGCACCGTCCAGGTCGTACCGTCCACACTGGTCCAGGCCGCCGGACGCGTGCCGCCCTCGGCGTCGACGACGCCACCGACCACGAACCACCGGCCCGCGCATGCGGCCGCGTCGCGTACCACCGGACGCCCCGCACCGCCCGGCGGCGCCGGCAGCGTCAGCGGTTGCCAGGCCGGTCGCGACGCCGACGCGGGAGGCGTCGTCGGCGGGCCGCCGCCCGACCCGTCGCACCCGGCGAGCGCCAGCGTGAAGAGGCCGAACAC
Source organism: Micromonospora sp. WMMD1155 (assembly GCF_029581275.1). Taxonomy (NCBI): domain Bacteria; kingdom Bacillati; phylum Actinomycetota; class Actinomycetes; order Micromonosporales; family Micromonosporaceae; genus Micromonospora; species Micromonospora sp. WMMD1155. Next base: position 4,675,565 of record NZ_CP120742.1, on the reverse strand, counting down.
CGCGATCACCCGTCGGACGGACACGCGTCGATGCTAACCACCGGAAGTCACGCCCGGCGGCCCCGCGCGGGCCGGATCAGGCGCTCAGACGGTGGGCTGCTGCGACACCTCGCCGCCGGCGGTCTCCGCGAGAATCCGCTCGGCGACCTCCTTCATGGTCATCCGGTGGTCCATCGCCGTGCGCTGGATCCACTTGAACGCCTGCGGCTCGGTCATCCCGTAGGTCGTCATCAGCGCACCCTTGGCCCGCTCCACCGCCTTACGGATCTCCAGACGGTCGGTCAGGCTCGCGACCTCCGCCTCCAGGGCCGCGACCTCCGAGTAGCGCGACAGCGCGATCTCCACCGCCGGGACCAGGTCGCTCTTCTGGAAGGGCTTCACGAGGTACGCCATCGCGCCCGCCGCCCGCGCCCGCTCCACCAGGTCACGCTGGCTGAACGCGGTCAGGATGATCACCGGGGCGATCCGCGCGCCGGCGATGCGCTCGGCGGCGGCCAGCCCGTCCATGATCGGCATCTTGATGTCGAGGATGACCAGATCGGGCTTCAGCTCCTCGGCGAGGCGGACGGCTGTCTCGCCGTCACCGGCCTCCCCCACCACCTCGTAACCCTCTTCGACAAGCATCTCGGCGAGGTCCAGCCGGATCAGCGCCTCGTCCTCGGCGATCAGTACGCGCCTGCGCTCGGTATCCGTCGGCATCTCAGCCACCAGCCCTACCCCCACCAGTCATAAGCCGACACCAACCCGACCGGGTGTCGCCGCCCTCAGCGTAGTAGGTAACCTATGGGAGGCCACCAGAGCATTCGGCCAAGCGTCCCCGTATTCCAACCGGCAGAGAAGCGGAGCTCAAACCTCCGACAGTGTGGGTTCGAATCCCACCGGGGGCACCAAAAGCGTCGTACGGCTGTTCCAAAATCGTCGGGTGCATCCACCTGAACTACGCAATCGTGCGCGGCAGCAGCACCTCGGCGGCACTACGGTCGCCGAGGTTGCCAGACGTCTGAGACTTCCGTATGCGACGGTCAGGGACTGGTGCAAGCACCAGGTCGAGCCGAGAAGGTCCAGCAGCGAGCTTCGTTGCTTCCGATGCCGGCCCGAGGTCAAGAATCAGACAGATCCCTCTGCGTACCTCTACCTGCTCGGTCTCTACCTGGGAGACGGGCATCTCGTCATCTCCGCACGTGTGCCGGTGCTGCGCATCGCTTGCAGCAGCAGTTGGCCGGGCTTGATCGAGGCGTGCGACATCAGCATGCGGCAGGTGCTCGCGGCGAAGGTCCAGCGCGTCCAGCAGCCCGGTTGCGTCAGCGTGCAGAGTTCCGGCAAGCACTGGCCATGCCTGCTTCCCCAGCATGGTCCCGGCAAGAAACACGAACGTCCGATCGTTCTCGCCGGTTGGCAACGGGACATCGTCGCGACGCATCCGGGTGACTTCCTCCGCGGCCTGTTCCACTCCGACGGCTGCCGTTTCGCCAACCGGGTGACAGTGCGCGGCAAGGCGTACGTCTACCCGCGTTACATGTTCGTCAACGAGTCGGCCGACATCATGGGGCTCTGCCAGTGGGGCCTCGACCTGCTCGGCATCGCTTGGCGGATGAACCGGCGCAACTCGCTGTCGGTGGCGCGACGCGACGCGGTCGTCGCGCTGGACCGGCACGTCGGCCCGAAGTCCTGACCGGTACCGCGCGGATCACGCCGACCGTGGGAGCCTGGCTGACGATCACGGCGAAACGCGGGTGACGACAGAGGTGGGTGCTGATGCGAGTGGCGATCTTCGGTGCGACCGGCATGGTCGGCCAGGGCGTGTTGCGGGAGGCGCTGCTCGCCGAGGACGTGCGGGAGGTGCTCACCGTCGGCCGCAGGCCGACCGGTCAGCGGGATCCGAAGCTGCGGGAGCTGACCGTCGCGGACGTGGGCGACCTGGCGTCGGTGCGCGCCGACCTGACCGGCGTGGACGCGTGTTTCTACTGCCTGGGCGTGTCCTCGCTCGGTCTGGACGAGGCGGCGTACACCACTGTGAGTTACGACTACCCCCTCGCCGCGGCGCGGTTGCTGGCCGAGGTGAGTCCGCGGGTCACGTTCGTCTACGTCTCCGGTGTCGGCACCGACTCGACCGGGCAGGGCCGGGTGATGTGGGCGCGGGTCAAGGGCCGCACCGAGAACGCGATCATGGAGCTGCTGCCCAACGGCTACGCGGCGCGGCCGGGGTTCATCCAGCCGACCCACGGGGCGGTGTCGCGGACCCGGGCGTACCGGATCGGGTACGCGGTGACGCGTCCGCTGTTCCCGGTGTTGCGGCGGTTGTTGCCGAACCACGTCACCACGACGGACGGGATCGGTCGGGCGATGCTGCGGGTGGCCCGGGAGGGTTCGCCGACGCGGGTGCTGGGCAACCGCGAGCTGCGCTGATCAGGCGATCGCGTCGAGCGCCTGGGCGAGGTCGGCGCGCAGGTCCTCGGGGTCTTCGAGCCCGACCGAGAGGCGCAGCAGCGCGGCGTCGGGTTTCGCGTCGCCCTCGACCGGCCGGTGGGTGAGCGAGGCCGGGTGCTGGATGAGGGTGTCGACGCCGCCGAGCGAGACCGCGTGGGTGATGAGCTGGCAGGCGCCGGCGACGGTCGCCGCGGCGGGTGCGCCGCCGCGTACCTCGAAGGCGAGCAGGCTGCCGGGTCCGGCCATCTGGCGGCCGACCAGCGCCGCCGGGTCGTGCGTCGAGGGGTGGTGCACCCGGTGTACGGCGGGGTGGTCGGCGAGCCAGCCGGCGAGTTTCTCGGCGGTGGCCTGTTGGGCGCGGACCCGCAGTGGCAGGGTTTGCAGGCCGCGGTGCAGGAGGTAGCCGCCGAGCGGGTGCAGGATCGCGCCGGTGACCGCGCGGACCTGCCGTAGGCGCGCGGCCCAGTCGGCGTCGCAGGCGACGACACCGGCGAGCACGTCGCCGTGTCCGCCGATGCTCTTGGTGGCGCTGTGCAGGACGAGGGTGGCGCCGTGCCGGGCGGGTTGTTGCAGCACGGGGGTGGCGACGGTGTTGTCGACCAGCAGTGGGACGTCGCCGGCCTGCGCGGCGAGGGCGGCGATGTCGACCAGGTCGACTGTGGGGTTGGCGGGTGTCTCGACGACGACCAGGGCGGTGTCGGGTCGGACGGCGGCGGCGACCTCGTCGGGTCGCGCCCAGGTGACTGTGGTGCCGAGCAGCCCGCTGGCGAGGACGTGGTCGGTGCCGCCGTAGAGGGGGCGGACGGCGACGACGTGCCGGCGGTCGTCGCGGGTGGCGGCGAGCACGGTGGCGGTGAGGGCGGCCATGCCGCTGGCGAAGGCGACGGCCTGGGCGGTGCCCTCCAGTGCGGCGAGGGCGGTTTCGAAGCGGGCGACGGTGGGGTTCCAGAGCCGCTGGTAGACGGCGCTGCCGTCGGCGGGGAGGGTGCCGCCGGTGGCGAGCTGCTCGTATGCGGCGCCGCCGTCGTCGACCGAGGGCAGCGGGTTGGTGGTGGAGAGGTCGATGGGTGGCACGTGCACGCCGAGGGCGCGTAGGTCGTCGCGGCCGGCGTGTACGGCCCGGGTGTCCACCGTCGTCATGCCCGTAGCGTCGAACATCTACCAATGAACAGGCAATGCTTCGGCAGATCATTCTGTCGATCGGCCTGGTTTCGGTGATGGATTCGGGCGAGGATGGCCGAATGTCTCCTGAGCCGAACGATGTGCGGCCGTATCCGGCCCTGGACGAGGTGGACCGCGCGATCCTCGCCGAACTGGCCGCGGACGGTCGCCTGCCGAACAACGCCCTCGCCGAGCGGGTGGGGGTCGCGCCGTCGACGTGTCTGACCCGTACCCGGGCGCTGCGTGAGCGGGGCGCGATCCGTGGTTTCCACGCGGAGGTGGATCCGGCCGCGCTCGGTCTGCCGTTGCAGGCGTTGGTGTCGGTGCGGCTGACCGCGCACGAGCGGGCGGCGGTGGACGCGTTCCGGGCCCGGTCGGTGCGACTGCCGGGGGTGGTGTCGGTGTTCCACGTGGCCGGCGCGGACGACTACGTGCTGCACGTTCGGGCGGCGTCGGGTGACGCGTTACGGGACTTCGTGCTGGATCACCTGGCTGTCGATCCGGTGGTGCAGCACACGCAGACCAGCCTGATCTTCGAGCAGGCACGCGGGATGGGTTGACCGGCGGTCGGAATGAACGGGCAGGCCGGGGAGTTGGCACACCGTGTGATCACCGTACCGTTGTCTGTTCTTGATCTTGCTCCGGTCGCCAAGGGCACCACCGTCGGCGCGGCCCTGGAGGCCACCACCGAGCTGGCGCGACGCACCGAGGAACTGGGCTACCACCGGTTCTGGGTGGCCGAGCACCACAACATGCCGGCGATCGCCAGCTCGGCTCCGGCGGTGCTGCTGGCCCACCTCGCCGCGAACACCTCGACGATCCGCCTCGGTTCGGGTGGGGTGATGTTGCCCAACCACGCGCCGCTGGTGGTGGCCGAGCAGTTCGGCACCCTCGAAGCGCTGCACCCCGGTCGGATCGACCTGGGCATCGGCCGGGCGCCGGGCACCGACCAGGTGACCGCGCTGGCGTTGCGGCGCACCATGGAGGGCCTGTCCGCGGAGCACTTCCCGCGCGAGCTGGCGGACCTGATGAACTACTTCAGCGGGGAGAAGCCGGGGCAGATCATCGCCATGCCGGGTCGGGGTGCGCAGCCGGCCGTGTGGCTGCTGGGCTCCAGCGGCTTCAGCGCTCAACTCGCCGGGCTGCTCGGTCTGCCGTTCTCGTTCGCGCACCACTTCAGCTCGGCGAACACCCTGCCGGCGCTGGCCCTGTACCGGCAGCACTTCCGGCCGTCGCAGTGGTTGGACGAGCCGTACGCGATGGTGGCGGTCAACGCGGTGTGCGCCGAGACCGACGAGCGGGCCGAGTGGCTGGCCGGGCCGAGCGCGTTGTCGTTCCTGAAGCTGCGCTCCGGGCGGCCCGAGCCGCTGTCGACGCCCGACGAGGCGGCGGCGTACCCGTACTCCGAGGTCGAGAGGGAGTTCGTCCTGCAACGCCGCGACGGGCAGGCGATGGGCTCACCGGAGACGGTACGCCGGCAGCTGACCGAGCTGGTGGAGCGCACCGGCGCGGACGAGCTGATGCTGACCACACTGGTGTACGACGTCGCCGACCGGGTGCGGTCGTACGAGCTGATCGCCGAGCAGGTGGCGGGCGGTCTGCGCCGGACGGCGTGAAACACGATCTTCACGTCAGCGTCACTCCGCCGACCCGGACGGTGCCTAATGTTGGTTCCGGTGGTGGTACGGCACTCTCGGTCGGGACGGGTCGAGAGTGCCGCGGTGTGGCGCACCGGGCCGGAGCTGAGCGGATTCCGCGGCTGCGGCCCGGTGCCTGCCACCTTAGGCGACCCGGTCCGGGACCGCCAGGGGTCAGATCAGCGTAGGTGGATGTTCGGCGTGGGCGGGCTGCTGCCCATCCCGTTGCCGATGAAGAACCCTGGGTGCGGCGGCTGGTTGTAGGCGGTGTTCTGCCAGGCGATGGCCACCCGGTACTGCGGGTCGTGCATCAGGGTGTAGAGCCGGACGTTGGTCGGGGTGGGTGTGCTGTAGATGCGCAACGCCCGGCTGTCGGTGGTCCGCCAGATCACCTCTTCACGCCAGTCACCGAGGATGTCGCCGGAGAGCGCCGGCGTGGACTTGGTGCCGTTGTTGGAGGCCACCCCGCTGCCGTCGAGCAGCCGGGTCTCGCCGCCGGTGCCGTACTTGTCGATCTTCGTGCCGTCCAGCAGCTCCCGCACCGGGTCGCCGTCCCACCAGGCGAGGAAGTTCGCCGACGACGGCTTACGGCCGATGTTCTGCCCCCTGGTGTCGGCCAGCCCGGAGGCCGCCGACGACCACGACTCCGCCCCGGGGCTGCCCGCCCAGATGTCCGCCGAGACGCCCCGACCGTTGTCGCCGGAGGCCGGCGTGGACCAGAGCACCCGACCGGTACGGGCGTCGGCGAAGTAGGAGCTGGGCTTGCTGCCGTCCTCGTCGACCTTGAACACCTCCAGGCCGGAGCGGCTCGGGTCGAGGTCCCCGACGTGCAGGGCGTCGCCGTGCCCGTTGCCGGTTGAGTGCAGGAGCCGACCGTTGTCGTCGATGGTGGCCGCGCCGTACACGATCTCCTGACGGCCGTCGCCGTCGACGTCGGCGACGGAGAGCTGGTGGTTGCCCTGACCGGCGGCGGCGCCGTTACCCGACGAGTTCGAGTCGAACGTCCAGCGCTTGGTCAGGGTGCCGTTGCGGAGGTCCCAGGCCGCGATCACCGCACGCGTGTAGTAACCCCGGGCCATGATCAGTGAAGGGCGCTGTCCGTCCAGGTACGCGGTGCCGGCGAGGAAGCGGTCCACCCGGTTGCCGTACGAGTCGCCCCAGGACGACACGGTACCGCGCGGCGGATCGTAGGCGACCGTGGAGAGGATCGCGCCGGTCTGACCGTTGAACATGGTCAGGTACTCCGGGCCGCTGAGCACGTAACCGCTGGAGTTGCGGTGGTCCGCCGACGAGGACCCGATGACCTGACCGGTGCCGGAACGGGTGCCGTCGGCGGTCTTCATGGCCACCTCGGCGCTGCCGTCACCGTCGTAGTCGTACACCTGGAACTGGGTGTAGTGGGCGCCCGCCCGGATGTTGCGGCCCAGGTCGACCCGCCACAACCGGGTGCCGGTGAGGGTGTACGCGTCGACGTAGACGTTGCCGGTGTAGCCGGACTGGGAGTTGTCCTTGGCGTTCGACGGCTCCCACTTGAGCACGATCTCGTAGGTGCCGTCACCGTTCAGGTCACCGACCGAGGCGTCGTTGGCGCTGTACGTGTAACTCTCGCCGCTGGGCGTGCTGCCGCCGGCCGGAACCTGCAACGGCACGTCCAGGTAACCCGCGCCGAACTGCAGCGCCGGTGCCGACGCCGCCTGCTCGACACCGCCGACGACGGCCCGCACGGTGTACGCCGAGCCGGCCGCCGCTCCGCTGTCGAGGTAGTTGGTGGCGCCGGTGATCGGGCTGGCGTTGACCCTGGTGGAGCCCCGGTAGAGGTTGAACGACACGGCGGAGTTCTCGGTGCCGAGCAGCCGCCAGGAGACCAGGTTGGCGCTGCCGGAGCGGACGCTGATCAGGCCCCGGTCCAGGTTCTCCATCTGCAGCCCCCCGCCGGTCGGGGGCGGCGTGGTGGGCGGTGGTGTGGTCGGAGGCGGGGTGGTGGGCTCGCCGGTGGGCGGGGCGCCGGTGCAGACGGTGCCGTTGAGCGTGAAGCTGCTCGGCACCGGGTTGCTGCCGGTCCACGAACCGTTGAACCCGAACGAGGCGGAGCCGTTCGTGGCGAGGCTCGCGTTGTGGTCGACGTTGCGGGCGGTGACCTGGGCGCCGGACTGCGTGACGACGGCGTTCCACGCCTGGGTGACCTGCTGGCCGGCGGCGTACGACCAGGTGAGGGCCCACCCGTTGACCGGGTCGCCGAGGTTGGTGACGGCGACGTTGGCACCGAAGCCGCCCTGCCACTGGTTCGTGATCTGGTAGTCGACGCGGCAGCCGACGGCCGCGGCCGAGGCGGCGACCGTGGCGAGGGTGCCGGTCACGACGGCGGCGGCCGTCGTACCGGCGAGCAGGATCAGCCGATGTCTGGACGGGTGCATGAGCTGCCTCCGGGGATCCGGTGACGACCGCTGTGGCCCACTGGCCCGGCCCGGGGAGCACAGTGGATCGGCCCGGCCGCGGCGGCGGCGGACGGCGGTCTGATCGGGGGTGAACGCCCTGGAACTCACGGATCCGACTCAAGCCGCATCGTAGGGCAAGCGCTTTCCGCTCCGCAATATCGACGTCCGTCACCGCGATTCCGGGTCTTGCGTCCACGATCGATGCCTGATCAACTCGTTGGGGTGACCGCTGCACACATGGACCCCGACGAGTTCCGCCGCGCCGGCCACGCCGTCGTCGACTGGATCGCCGACTACTGGGCGACAGTCGGGCAACAGCCGGTCGCCCCGTCCGACCCGCCCGGCACTGTCGCCGCCGCCCTCCCCACCACGCCACCCACCACGGGCGGCGAACCGGTCGAGGCGGTCCTCGCCGACCTGGACGCGATCGTCGTACCGGGGTTGACCCACTGGCAGCACCCGAGCTTCTTCGGCTACTTCCCGGCCAACACCTCCGGCCCCAGCGTGCTCGGCGACCTGGTCAGCTCCGGGCTCGGCGTGCAGGGCATGCTCTGGGCCACCAGCCCCGCCAGCACCGAGTTGGAGACGGTGTTGATGGACTGGCTGGCGCACCTGCTGGACCTGCCGCAGCAGTTCCGTTCCAGCGGCAGAGGCGGCGGCGTCATCCAGGACTCCGCCTCCTCGGCCACCCTGGTGGCCACCCTCGCCGCTCTGCACCGGGCCAGCGGGGGCCGCTGGCGCGAGACCGGCATCGACCGACGCTACCGCGCCTACACGTCCACCCACGGGCACTCCTCCATCGAGAAGGCCGTCCGGATCGCCGGACTGGGCAGCGACGGGGTCCGCACGATCGACGTGGACCCGGCCACCCAGGCGATGCTGCCCGCCGCGCTACGCGCCGCCATCGAAGCCGACCTCGCCGCCGGAGACGTACCGGCCGTCGTGGTGGCCACCATCGGCACCACCTCCACCACCGCCGTCGACCCGATACCGGAGATCGGGGCCATCTGCGCGGAGTACGGCATCTGGCTGCACGTCGACGCCGCGTACGCGGGCGCCGCCGCCGTCTGCCCCGAACTGCGGTGGTCACACGCCGGCCTGGAGTACGCCGATTCGTACTGCTTCGACCCGCACAAGTGGCTGCTCACCGGCTTCGACTGCGACGCGTTCTGGGTGGCCGACCGGGCCGAGCTGATCGAGGCGCTGACCGTGCTTCCAGAGTTCCTCCGCAACGCGGCCTCCGACTCCGGCGCGGTGATCGACTACCGCGACTGGCAGGTGCCGCTGGGCCGACGTTTCCGGGCCCTGAAGCTGTGGTTCGTGCTGCGCTGGTACGGCGCCGAAGGACTGCAGGCACACATCCGCTCCGGCGTGCGGCTCGCCGAACGGTTCGCCGAACAGGTTCGCTCCGACGACCGGTTCGAGCTGGCGGCCGCGCACCCGTTCGCGCTTGTCTGCTTCCGGCTACGCGCCGACGACGACGTCAACGCCGCACTGCTGACCTCGGTGAACGCCACCGGACGCGTCCACCTGACGCACACCCGAATCGCCGGCCGCTACACGCTGCGGATGGCCATCGGCTCCCCGCAGACCACCGACAAGCACGTCGACGACGCCTGGACCCTGCTCGCCACCACGGCCCAAGATCTTCTCAACCGCTGACCCGCGCCCCGCCCCCGCAGACACCCCGTGCCCCGCCGCGCCGTCGCCCGCCGCGCCGTCGCCCGCCGCGCCGCGCCCCGTCGCCCGCCGCAGACGCCCCGCCTCCCGTCGCCGCGCCCCGCGCCCCGCGTCCCGCGCCCCGCGTCCCGCGTCCCGCGTCCCGCGTCCCGCGTCCCGCGTCCCGCGTCCCGCGTCCCGCGTCCCGCGTCCCGCGTCCCGCGCCCCGCGCCCCGCGCCCCGCGCCCCGCGCCCCGCGCCCCGCGCCCCGCGCCCCGCGCCCCGCGCCCCGCGCCCCGCGCCCCGCGCCCCGCGCCCCGCGCCCCGCGCCCCGCGCCCCGCGCCCCGCGCCCCGCGCCCCGCGCCCCGCGCCAAGATCCTCACAACATCAGGGATGTTGCTGCCTCAGACACGCGGGACACAGCAACAACCCTGATGTTGCGCGGATCTTGACCACGAACCCGTCGCGCGGCCGACCGGGAGCAGGTCGAACGCCGGCAACCGTCAAGGTCACGCTCGAACCAGGATGTAGTGGCCACGAAGCGCCGGGATACCACTACATCCTGGATCTTGCGCGATCTTGGCGAGGAGCGCCTGGCGGAAAGGTCAGCCGTGACCGTTGGGGCCCGGTGACGGGTGCGCCCGTCGACCGAGCACGCGCCCGTCGACCGAGCACGCGGGCGGGGACGAGCGCGGGGACAGGGACGGGCACGCGCGGGGACGAGCGCGGAGACAGGGACGGGGACGCGGGCGGGGACGCGGGCGGGGACGCGGGCGGGGACGAGCGCGGGGACGCGGGCGGGGACGCGGGCGGGGACGCGGGCGGGAACGGGGACGAGCACGCGGGGACGAGCGCGGGGACGCGGGCGGGAACGGGGACGAGCACGCGGGGACGAGCACGCGGGCGGGGGTGGGGTTCAGCGTGGGTGAGGCGTACCCGATGGGGTCAGATCGGCCGGGACCACGACGGCGGCGGCAGCGCCGACGAGGGCGGCCGGGGCGGGCGCGGGAGAGGCGTTCGCCGCCGCGGCTTCCTCGGCGCGGGACTGCCGGGTTCGGCGCAGGGCCCGCACGGCCAGCACCAGGGCGGCAAGCCAGCCGACGGCCAGCAGTGCGTACAGGATGGGGCGGACAGGTCCGTCGAGTTCGGCGGAACGGATCAGGGTGCGGGCATTGGTCAACACGATCACGCCGCCGATCGCCGCGCCGAGCAGTTGGGCGGGCACGATTCGTACCAGCCAGGCGGCCAGCGGGGCGGCGATGAGTCCGCCGACCAGCAGCGCGGCGACGGTGGGCAGCAGGAACCCCTCGGTGCCCAGCCCGATGAGGAACCCGACACTGGCCGCGCCGGCCACGACGAACTCGGCGGTGTCCACCGAGCCGATCACCTTGCGGGGCTCCATGCGGCCGGACACCAGCAGCGCCGGGGTGGCCACCGGGCCCCACCCACCGCCGCCGGTCGCGTCGACGAAGCCGGCGACCAGGCCGAGTGGGCCGAGAAAGCGACCGCGGAGCCGCCCGCCGACCCGACCGGTGCGCAGCGGTCGGGCGAAGCGGACCAGCAGGTACGCGCCGAGGGCGAAGAGGATGCCGGCCATCCACGGCGCGGCGGCCTCGGTGGAGATCGAGCTGAGCAGGGTGGCGCCGGCGAAGGCCCCGATCGCGCCGGGCAGGGCGATGCGGGTCACCACTCGCCAGTCGACGTTGCCGAACCGCCAGTGAGCGACCCCGGCGGCGAGCGTGGTGCCGATCTCGGCCAGGTGCACCGACGCCGAGGCGGCAGCCGGGGCGACTCCGGCGACCAACAGCAGCGTGGACGAGGTCAGCCCGTACGCCATGCCGAGCGAACCATCGATCAACTGCGCGACGAGCCCGACCAGAGCGAGGACCAGTAGCTTGCGCACGAGCGCCCCCTGACTTTTCGGTATCTCCTATCGACTTGGTCGACAATGCGGCACGGGGCAGCCAGGGTCAAGCCCCCGATCGGTGGATGGGACGCCGACGTGTGGCGCACGCCGACGCAACCCTCTGATCACCGATGCGGATGAGGGTGGCGGCCTCGATGTGGGTGTGCGTGGGAGGACTGATCACGCTGGACCGCGCGACACAGTGCGGGCACGGCGATTTCCGCCGCCTCGCCCACCGAACGCTTTACCACCGGAAGATCTTGGACAGTTACCGTTCAGCGCGGCACAGTTCAGCGCGGACGGAAACCGTCCAAGATCTCGCCGCAACGGCACCAGAGCCGGTCGGCGGGACCTGAGCGACCTGTTCGGCGGGCCGGACGACTCAGCGCGCCGACCCAGCAGGCCGGCGGACGCCGGAACGACAGACGCCGAGACGACGAACGGCGAGACGACCCCGCGCACCCGCACCGACAACGGCGCCCGGCGGACGGCGAGACTGACCAGCTCGACGTGATGAACCCGACAGCGGCACAGCAGGGACAGCGGGCGCGACGCGGCAGGACACCATCGCGCCCTGGCGGGGAACGGGCGAAGCTCAGGTCCAGGCGCGCGGGTCGGCCACCAACTCGGTGACCCGTGCGGGCAGGGTGCCTGCGGCCACGTCGGCGACGCTCACCAGTTCGAGGATTTCGCGTTCGCTCGCCCGCAGCGCGATCCAGACTTCCTGCAGCGCCCGGGCCGGGCCGTGGTAGCCGAGTTGTTCCGGGCGCTGGCCGCGTACGTGTGCGAGGGGCCCGTCGATCACCCGGATGACGTCGGCGAGGGAGATCTCCTCGGCCGGGCGGGCCAGCCAGTAGCCGCCCTCCGGGCCACGCTGGGCGTGCACGATGCCGCCGCGCCGCAGCTGGAGCAGGATGCTCTCCAGGAACTTCGGTGGGATCTCCTGAGCTCGAGCGATCTGGTCGGCGGTGACCGGGCGGCCGCGCCCGGGACCGCTGGCCGTCGCGGCGAGTTCGGCGGCCGCGCGGAGGGCGTAGTCGACCCGGGCGGAGAGGCGCATGCCGGCAAGGTTAGTCGCTGGTCAACCAGGCGGGCAGGCGACCCTCGGCCGATCGGACACACACCGATCGGAACGGGCACCGGTCGGGCGCTCCGCGGTTGCTACCGGGAACCGATGAGAGGCCCCGCCGGCAGCGGCGACGGCCACCGCCGGGGATGCGCACAGCACACCGACCGAGGCCACCGCCGGGGACGGGTGAGCTGCCTCATGATCCACCGAACGGTGGGGGCCGAAATGCGGTTCGGGAGCCTCCTTATGCTGGGCGGGAGTACGACTGTCTGGCCGTTTACCCGACCGCCGGCAAGATATTGATAAACGCCCGGGCACCCTCGGGGGGAAGGCACCACGATGACCGATACCGCGACACGTAACTGGGATGGCATGACCATCCCGGTGGCCGGCACCTATCATCTCGATCAGGCGCACAAGCGGATCGGTTTCCTGTCCCGGCACATGATGGTGAGCCCGGTACGCGGCGAGTTCGCCGAGGCCAGCGCACAGGTCTTCGTGGCGGAGGATCCGCTGCTCTCCTCGGTCACGGCGACCATCATGTCGGCCAGCATCACCACCGGGAGCGGTGACCGGGACACGCATCTCAAGAGCGCCGACTTCCTCGACGTGGAGCGTTATCCCACCCTCGAATATCGAAGCACCGGCATCAAATGGCAGGGTAACGACAACCCGATATTCCAGTGGGCCCGGCTGCGCAACCACCGGCTGGCCGGACGAGGCCGGAGTCACATTGTTCCGCCGCAGTCCGACGGCATTCCCGGACGATTCGTCCTCACGGGTGAGTTGACGGTGAAGGGGATCACCCGGGCTGTGGACCTGGAGGTGAACTTCGGCGGCGCACGTCAGGATCCGTACGGGCAGAACATCTTCGGGTTCAGCGCGACGGCCGAGATCAACCGCGAGGACTACGGTCTGCTGTGGAACGTCGTCCTGGAGAGCGGCGGGGTGCTGGTCGGTAAGACGGTGCAGATCGAGATCGCCGGCGAGGCGATCCACCAGGGCTGACTCTCGTCATCCCCGCCACGGGCCGGGCGGGGATGACGAGGGGGTCAGGCCCCGACGCGGCGCAGCAGACCCTCCTGGACGGCGCTGGCGATCTGCTGGCCGTCGGTGGTGAACATCCGGCCGGTGGCCAATCCGCGGGCCCCGGACGCCGACGGGCTCAGGCAGTCGTAGAGGAACCACTCGTCGGCGCGGAAGGGCCGGTGGAACCACAGGGCGTGGTCCAGGCTCGCGCCGACGAGCCCGCCCGGCCCCCACACCTCACCGTGCGCGGAGAGCACCGAGTCGAGCAGGGTGAGATCCGAGGCGTAGGTGAGCGCGCAGGCGTGCAGCAGCGGATCGTCGGGCAGTTTGCCGTCGATGCGCATCCAGACCCGCTGGTGCGGGTCGGCGGGCCGGTCACCGGGGCGCACCCAGCCGGGCTCCCCCACGTAACGCACGTCGATCGGTCGCGGGATCTGACCCCACATGCCGAGCCGCTCCGGGTAGCGGGCGAGCCGGTCGGCCATCGTCGGCACGTCCTGCGGCAGGGGTACGTCCAGCGGGGCGGTGACCTGGTGGTCCAGGCCTTCCTCGGCCCGCTGGAAGGACGCCGACATGAAGAAGATCGGCTTGCCGTGCTGCAGCGCCACCGAACGGCGCACCGAGAACGACCGTCCGTCGCGGATGTTCTCCACCTGGTACTCGATCGGTTCGACCGGGTCGCCGGGGCGCACGAAGTAGCCGTGCAGGGAGTGCACGAACCGCTCCGGGTCGACGGTGCGGCCGGCGGCGACCAGGGCCTGACCGGCGACCTGGCCGCCGTACACCCGTTGTGGGCCGACCGGAGGGCTCATCCCCCGGAAGGCCATCTCGCCGGTCGGGTCGAGGTCCAGCACTTCCAGGAGCTGGTCCACGGCGGCCTGGCCGACCGCGACCCGACCGTCGCTCACTGCAGGGCCCGCGCCGACGCCGCGTCGACCAGCGAACCGAGCTGGTGTACGCGCAGCGTGTTGGTCGAGCCGGGGGTGCCGGGCGGGCTGCCCGCCACGATCACCACGTAGTCACCGGGGTTGGCCCGGTTGAGGCCGAGCAGCGCCTGGTCGACCTGACGGAACATGTCGTCGGTGTGCTGCACGAACGGCATCAGGAAGGTCTCCACGCCCCAGGTGAGGGCGAGCTGGTCGCGCACCTCGGGGACCGGCGTGAAGGCCAGCAGCGGCAGGTCGCAGTGCAGGCGGGACAGCCGTCGGACGGTGTCGCCGGTCTGCGAGAAGGCGACCAGCGCCTTGGCGTTGATGGCCCGGGCGATCGACGAGGCGGCGACGGTGAGCGCGCCACCGTGGGTACGCGGGTCGTGCTGCAGACGGGGAACGCCGATCGAGCCGGACTCGGTGGTCGTCACGATCTTGGCCATGGTGCTGACGGTCAGCACCGGGTACTTGCCGACGCTGGTCTCGCCGGAGAGCATCACGGCGTCCGCGCCGTCGAGCACGGCGTTGGCGACGTCGGAGGCCTCCGCGCGGGTGGGGCGGGAATTCTCGATCATGGAGTCGAGCATCTGGGTGGCCACGATGACGGGCTTGGCGTTCTCGCGGCACAGCTGCACGGCACGCTTCTGCACCAGGGGGACCTGGTCCAGCGGCATCTCGACGCCGAGGTCACCGCGGGCGACCATGACGCCGTCGAAGGCCAGCACGATGGCCTCGAGCTCGTCCACCGCCTCCGGCTTCTCGACCTTGGCCAGCACCGGGCGGAACACGCCCTCCTCGGCCATGATGCCGTGCACGAGCTTGATGTCCTCCGCCGAGCGGACGAAGGAGAGCGCGACCAGGTCGACGCCGAGCCCGAGGGAGAAGCGCAGGTCCTCGGCGTCCTTGTCCGACATGGCGGGCACGCTGACCGCCACGTTGGGCAGCGAGACGCCCTTGTTGTTGGAGACCGGGCCGCCCTCGGTGACGAGGCAGCGGATGTCGTTGCCGGTGACGTCGCTGACCTCGACGGCGACGCGGCCGTCGTCGATCAGCAGCCGGTCTCCGGGCTTCACCTCGTGCGGCAGCTTGGTGTAGGTGCAGGAGACCCGCTCCTTGGTGCCGAGGATGTCGTCGCCGGTGATCACGACCGAGTCGCCGGTGCGCCACTCGTGCGGGCCGTCGGCGAACTTGCCGAGGCGGATCTTGGGGCCCTGGAGGTCGGCGAGGACGGCCACCGGCTTACCTGCCGCCTCGGACGCCTCCCGGACCAGTCGATAGACCGCCTCGTGGTCGGCGTGGCTGCCGTGGCTGAAGTTGAGCCTCGCCACGTTCATGCCGGCCTCGACGAGACCCCGGATGCGCTCCGGGGACGAGGTGGCGGGACCAAGAGTGCAGACGATCTTCGCGCGGCGTGTCACGCCCATCAGGCTAGTCTCTCCTTCAGGTCGGACTCGGGACCGACCCATTGCAGGCAGCGGAACATGTGTCCAACGACGCGCGGCGCGCGTCGGGCCGACGGGCGGAACCACGCCGGGAACGTTGTGGCGACGGGCAACAGCGACCGCGCGCCGGGAATCGTACGCCTCCGGTGACGTGCGCTGTCGGGGTGCTCCCGGCGGCGGCCTGCCATCAGTGCGCCGACGGGGGCAGGGTGGGCACCGCGGTGAGCAGCTCACGGGGGTCGTAACGGTGCTTGGCGCGGCGCAGCCGCGGCCAGTTCGCGCCGTAGGCGAGCCGGACCCGGTCGGTCTCCTCGGGGGCGAGCAGGTTGGGGTAACCGCCGGGCAGGGCGTGCGGGGCGAGCCCCGTCGAGGTGCGCTCGGCCCAGTCGCGGTGCGGCTCGGCCGAATCGCCGGGCGCCCACACCGCGATGATCTCGGCGAGCAGGTGCTCGGTGCGCAGCCCGAACGCCGTGTCGGCCCGCCGGACCCGGGTGGCCGCACCGTGGAAGTGGTGCACGGCCAGCGCGGAGAACGGCGAGCTGACCTGCCGGGCGGCGTCGACGACCACGTCCACGGCGCGGTCGGTGAGCGCGGGAAGCCAGCGGGTGCGCAGCAGGTAGTGGTTGCCGTCGACCATTCCGCCGTCGAACATCCGCAGGGCGTCCGCGTACGGCATCGGGGCGATCTGGTCGACCAGCGGGGTGCCCAGGGCACGTAGTCGGTCCATCCACGGCAGCCCGGCGTCCAGGTCCGGGCCGCTGTGAAAGGGGCAGACGAAGATCACCGGTTCGCCGGCCGGGCCGGGCAGGAAACCGGTCATCACGGTCAGCTCGTCCGGGGCCTCGGCGACCAGCGCGCCGTAGCCGCGCAGCACGTCCGGCGCCTCGGCCAGCGGAAACATGATCATGCCGGCCAGCACGGCGGGCAGCCGGTGCGCCCGGAAGCGCAGCTCGGTCACGATGCCGAGGTTCCCGCCACCGCCGCGCAACGCCCAGTACAGCTCGGCGTCGTGCCGGGCGTCGGCGGTGACCCGACGGCCGTCGGCGAGGACCACCTCCGCACCGAGCAGGTTGTCCACGGTCAGCCCGAACCGGCCGCCCAGCGGGCCGTACCCGCCGGCGAGGCTGAGCCCGGCCATGCCCACGGCGTCGACCACACCGGTGGGCACCACCAGGTCGTACGGGCGGGCGGCGGCGAGCAGCCCGGCGGCCGTGGTGCCGCCGCCGACCGTCACCGTGGCCGTGTCCGGGTCCACCCGGACGGCCCGCAATCCGGTCAGGTCGAGCACCAGCCCGCCGTCGCGCAGGGCCCGACCGGCCCAGTCGTGCCCGCCGGAGCGGACCGACAGGGGCAGGTGGCACCGGGCGGTGATGCGGACGGCGTCGGCCACCTCGTCGGCGTCCCGGCAGTGCGCGACCAGGGCGGGCGCGCGCTGGACCGCGCCGTTCCAGAGCCGGGTGGTGGCGGCGTACTCGGGATCGCCCGGCTCGTGCAGCCGGTCGCCGAGCAGGGCCCGCAGTCGGGCGGTGGCCGTCGCGACATCACCGGTGGCGGCGGAGCTCATGGCGACTCCTCGACCGGGGCCGATCGATGGCTCCGGGTGCGCCCCGGCGGCGGCCCTCGCTGGGGGCGACCGTAGCACCGCAGGGCCGCCGAGCGCCGTCACCATCACGACAGCCGCCGATTGACCGGCCAGTCAGCTCCCGGCCTTGACCAGCGGAAACTCCAGAGACCCGGCCGGGCAGAGGAAGGTCAGCACGTCCACCCGGTACAGCCCGGCCTGCACCGCCGGGTCGGCCTCCAGCACGCTGCGCACGTCCTCGACGCTGCCGGTGCGGGCGAGCCCGAAGCCGATCGGGGGCTCCGGGTTGCTCGTCGTCCCGTCGATCGAGCCGGAGACCAGGATGATGCCGCGTCGCTGCAACGCCTGCATGTGCTCGGCGTGCTCGGCCTGCAACCGCTGCACGGTCTCGGCGGGCAGCACCCGCCCGGCCGCGCCGGGGTAGAGCACGATGCACTCGTACGTGTCGAGCGCGAAGTCGACCTGCGGCACTCCCGCCATGGGTGCTCCCTTCGCCGTCGCACCGGTTCGCACCGGCCCCGGTCAGCGTCGCACGTACGCGGTGGCCGTACCCGTCGCTTCCAGGCAACCGGAGTCGGCGGGCCGGCGACGTGTCCGGCCACACAGTCGGCGGGCCGGCGGTGTCACGGCCGGATTCCAGGGGATGATCTGCCCCATGGCGACAAACATCAGTGAGCAGCCCGCTAAGGCGTCCGGCACGTACCGCATCGGTGGCGACGTCACCGTCAACCGGCTCGGCTACGGGGCGATGCAGATCACCGGTCCGGGTGTCTGGGGAGACCCGAAGGACCCGGCGGAGGCGGTCCGGGTGCTGCGCCGCGCGGTCGAGCTGGGCGTGACGTTCATCGACACCGCCGACTCGTACGGGCCGTTCGTCTCGGAGTTGCTGATCCGGGAGGCCCTGCACCCGTACGCCGATGACCTGGTCATCGCGACCAAGGGTGGGTTCACCCGGTCCGGGCCGGGCGACTGGCGGGTGGTGGGCCGCCCGGAGTACCTGCGTCAGCAGTGTGAGCTGAGCCTGCGCCACCTCGGCCTGGACAGCATCCCGCTCTATCAACTGCACCGGATCGACCCGAAGGTGCCGCTCGCCGACCAGCTCGGTGAGCTGGCCCTGTTGCAGCAGGAGGGAAAGATCCAGCACATCGGGCTGTCCGAGGTCAGCGTCGCGCAGATCGAGGAGTCCCGGGCGATCACCACGATCGCGTCGGTGCAGAACCTGTACAACCTCGCCAACCGCAGCGCCGAGGACGTGCTGGAGTACTGCGAGCGCAACGACCTCGCGTTCATCCCGTGGTACCCGATCGCCACCGGTGAGCTGGCCCGCCCGGGCGGCCCGCTGGACGCGATCTCCAGCGCGCACGGCGCGTCGCCCGTACAGCTCGCGCTGGCCTGGCTGCTGCGTCGCTCGCCGGTCATGCTGCCGATCCCCGGTACGTCGTCGGTGGCGCACCTGGAGGAGAACGTGGGCGCGGCCGACGTGCGGCTCACCGACGACGAGTTCGAGGCGCTCGCCAAGGCGAGCTGACCCCCGGCCGGTCCGGACGCCCGCCGGCACCGAGCCACCGGACGCCGCCGACTCAGTCGGCGGCGTCCGGACCGGGCTCCCGGGCGGCCCGCAGCGCCTCGGTCGCCTGAGCCAGCAGGCGCGCGGAATCGGTGCGCCCGCTCACCTGGAGTTCCACCTCGGTGTCCCCCGTCTGGATCCGGATGCTGGCCTCGGTGCGCTGCTGGTCGACCCAGGTCTGCAACAGGTTGAACAGACCGGGCAGCAGACCCTGGGCCAGCACCGCGATGATCACCGCGTCGCTGAAGCCCGGTCGGCCCCCACCACCGCCGGCCTGGCGGACCACCGGCCGGTACTCCGGGCGGCGGTGGATCCAGGTCAGCAGGTCGACCGACGGCTGCTGTCGCTGCCGGGGGTTGATGGTCAGCCGTACGGGCAGCCGGGCCGCGGCGTCGCTGTCGGTCACGGTGGGTCTCCCGGTCAGTCGTCGGAGGCGGGTCGGAAGGTGACGGTGTCGCCGTCGGCGGTGGCGACGCCGGTGACGGTCAGCGCGTTGTCGTCGGTGAACGGCGAGCTGGTGCCGAAGTACGTGGTGGTGCCGCTGACCTGCACCCGGCCCTGGCCCTGCAGCGGCGTGGCCACCCGGGCGCTGCTCGGGCCGGTCAGCTCGACGGTGACCTTCGGGTATTCCAGGATCTTCCAGGTGATCTTCTGCGCGGACCCGCCGTAGTAGCGGAACGGGCAACCGGGTGGTGCGGCGACCGTCTGCTTGGCGCACTCGTCCAGCCAGGCGCGGACCCGGGCGTCGACGGCCTCGGTCGCCGCCGGCTTGAGCACCGGGGTCAGTTGCAGGGTGGCGGCGCCCTGCCCCGGTACGGCCAGCACCGTCGTGCTCGGCGTCTCACTGAGCGCGCTGGACGGGCCGGTGGCGGTGTAGGCACCGGGCAGCAGCACCAGCGGCGGCCCCTCGGTGGCGACCGGCAACTCCACCCCGTTGAGCTTCACCCCGGGGTCGGCGATCGACGGGTGGAGCGAGATCGGCCCACCGGTCAACCGCCAACCGCGGAACAGACCGGCGGTGGCCTCCTGGTCGCGCTCCAGCGTGAGGGTGGCGGTCTGCGGCGCGTCGGCCAGCCGGTACGCCACGGTGGCCGTCGCCTTGTCGCCGTCGCGCTCCAGCGAGCTGACCTCGACGTCGGTCGGTGGTTGGTAGCCGTCGCCGCGCAGCAGTCGACCGAGCCGTTCGGTGTCGGTGCCGGCGCCCTGGTCGGTCAGGTAGCCGAGCGCGGCCTCGCTGTCCCGGTCGGCGAGCGCGCCGAAAAAGCCCTCGACCGCCGTCTGGGGGCGGAAGAACGCCCACTGCACCGCGCTGAGCCCACCGGCGCCGAGGCAGGCGACCAGGGCGAGGACACCCACCAGCAGCCAGGTGCGGCGGCTCCCGACCGGGCCGGGTTGGTTGAACAGTCGCTCGACGGTGACCGGCTCGGCCACCCCGACGGGCGCGCCGGTCGGCGTCGCCCGTTCCAGCGCGTCGAGCCGGAGTTCGTGCGGCGGGTGGGTGGCGCAGACCGCCTCGTCCCAACCGCTGCGGCCGGTCTCGAAGGACAGCCGCCGTTCCAGGATGCGCCGCATCCCGTCGACGTGCCCGGTGAGCACGGCACCCAGGTCGGCCCGGTACTCCGCCGCCCGGACGTCCCGGGCGTGCAGCGGCAGCACCACGTACCGCATGGTGAGCAGCACCGGCCAGAAGAACAGGAAGACCACGAAGTTGGTGGCCGGATGAGGGAACGTCCGCATCAGCCAGGTCGGCAGGGCGTGCGCGAGGGTGAGCGGCAAGCCGACGCCACGCACGAAGGCGCTGGTGACCTCGTCACCGGTGCGCCAGTGCACCAGCTCGTGACTGAGCAGCGCGGCGATCTCGTCGTCGGCCTCGGTGAGCACCGCGGTGGTGACCACGACGTGCCGGGCGTACGTGCGGGCGTTGCTCAGGACGGGGTCGTCCTCCATGAGTAGCCGCGGCACGCTGGGCAGGCCGAGCCGTCGCGCGCAGTCGTCGAGCACGGGTCGCAGCCGCGCGGCCTCGCGACGGCTGGGTTGGCGGGCGCCGGAGACGACGAGCAGTCGCGGTTCCAGCAGCACCCGGTAGAGCGTGTAGAGGACCCCGATCAGCGCGGCCGCGACGACGGTGCCGAGCAGACCGGTGACCACCGTGAAGGGCCCGTCACCCGCACCCAGCCAGGGCAGCACCAGCACGCTGAGGAAGCCGACGACGAAGCCGACGGCGAAGCCCGCGACACCGCCGAGAACCCCGCCGGAGCGGCTCAGGAACGACTCCAGCAGGGAGCCGATCAGCGGCGCGTCGCGGAGCACCTGTGGCACCTGGTCGTCCGCGCCGAGACCGCCGGCGAAGAGGCCGACGATGCCGAAGCTGAGGCCGCCCCAGAAGGCCAGGAGGAGCGCCACCGGCAGGTAGAACCAGGTGGCGACGAAGGCGCCCAGCACACCGCGCCAGTCCCGCAGGATCCCGGCGCGCAGCCAGACCAGCGCGCTGGGATAACCCGGTGGGCGGTCGGTCAACCCACCGACGGTCGACGGCGGGTCGGCCGCCGGTGGTTCGGCGGCTCGGACGTCGAGCTGCGGCACGGTCGGCGGGGTGTTCTCCGGCGGCATGGTGTGCGGCTCGGTCATGCGCGCTGCTCCTTCGCGAAGGTCACTTCCTCTGTCGTCAGTGGACAGCCGCAGCAGGCTATCGAGGACGTCTGATGTCTGCCACATCCTTTCCCGGCAACGTCGGGCAACCGACAGTCACCCGTCCACGACTGTGGGGGTGGTCCCGGCGGGACCACCCCCACGGGCCGGGTCAGAGCGCGAGGCAGTTGGGCCGCACCGGGCCGTCGACCAGGGCGCCACGCACGATGCTGTACGCCGTGCCGTCGAGCACCAGGCCGAGGTGCCCCACCACCCGCAGCGGGCAGTACGACTGGATCAACACGTTCGTCGCACCGTCGTTGACGACGGCGTTGCCGGTCGGCCGGACCAGCTCGTCCTGCAGGGTGCGGATGGTGGTGTAGCGCACCGCGCCCGGGGTGTCGTCCCCGGCGTTGAGGTCGGCGAGGAAGGCCGAGCCGATGGTCATCTGTTGGCAGGCCACGATGCCGGCGCAGCTGCCGAGTCCGAGGAACGCCACGATGTTGGCGACGTAGGTGCCGTACTGCGGGGTGCCCAGGCTGACGTAACGGCCGACGGTGGCCGTGCCGCCGAGCCGCTTGAGGTAGTAGCGGCTGACCAGGCCACCTTCGGAGTGGGCGACGACGTCCACCGTCGAGGCGCCGGTGCCGGCGCGCACCTGGTCGACGTAGGTGGCGAACGCGCGGGCGGAGGTGGGGATGTCGCCCAGGCCCAGCCCGGGCAGTTGGTAGACGAAGGCGCGGTAGCCGTCGGCGCGCAGCCGGGCGGCGATCGGCTCGTACGCGACGGCGACGCCACTGAGCCCGCCGACCACGATCACGGGGTTGGCGGCGGCGGTCGGGGCAGCGGTCGGTACGGCGGGGGCGGCGGTCGCCGTGCCGGCGGACGCGATCAGGGCGGCGACGGCGACGGACACGACGAGGACGGTCTTTCGGAGCAGCATGGCTGCACCTCCGGGGGGAGGCACCCGGCGAACCGGGCAGGTGGGTGGGGGTGTCCGGTCGACCGTGCGACGATCATCCCCGCAACGATTCGGCAACGTCAATGACTTGTTACGCGCCGGTAACCCGTTGTTCCGCCGAGGGTGCAAACCGGCAATTCGCCTGCTCTCCACATCGGACGGCGGGTTGTTGCGTACCCCCGGGTCGGGCCGTCGAAATGGCATGCTGTGGCCGTGTCCACGGACGAACCCCCCGAGCGCCGGCTACGGGTGATGCCCTGGTGGCTGGTCCTGGTCGGTCTGCTGATCGCCGCCGTCCTGGGCTGGCTGGTGCTGGACCTGCTCCTCACCGAGGCGGACCGGGCCGGTCAGCCGGACACCCGGGCCACGCTGCGCATCAACGCGATCCGCACCGGCCTGACCGTGGTGGCCGGCACCGGCGGAGGGCTCGCCCTGCTGCTGGCCGCCCGCCGGCAGTGGATCACCGAACGCGCCCAGCGACACCAGGAGAACGTCGCCGCCCGGGATCAGAGCCACCGGGACCGGGTTCAGGCGCACGCCGAGTCGGTGGCCGAGGCCGCGCAGCGCCACCAGGACCGGCAGTCCTCAGCCGCCGAGCACGACGCGGCGGAACGGCGGCTGACCGAGCTCTACACCCGGGCGGTGGAGCTGCTCGGCAACGACAGCGCGGCGGTACGCCTCGGTGGCCTGCACGCGCTGGAACGCCTCGGCCAGGACAATCCGGGGCAGCGCACGACGATCGCGGCGGTGCTCTGCGCGTACCTGCGGATGCCGGCGCCCGACGACGAGCCGCGCGAGACGGAGGTCCGGCGCACCGCGCAGCGCGTCCTCACCCGGCACCTGCGTGCGGACGACGCGGCCCACTGGCCGGAGCTGACGCTCGACCTGGTCGGCGCCCGGCTGGTCGACTTCGACGCCGCCGGCTGCACGCTCGTCGACGCGAACTTCACCGGCGCGGTGTTCACCGGCACGACCACCTTCGCGGGCGCGACGGCGCGGGGGCGTCTCCTGCTCGGGGCGGCGACCTTCGGCGACGTGATCTTCGAGGGCCTCACGGCCGACGGCGAGGTCGTGCTGGACGGGGTTCGGGGCGTCGGCCAGGCCGGCTTCGACGGGGCCGCCTTCACCGGTGGCCTGTCCTGCCGGCGAGCCGGCTTCGCCGGCCAGACCTCGTTCCGCCGGACGACCTTCGGCCAGCCCACCAGCTTCGACGCGACGCGCTTCGAGGACGCCGTCACGTTCCGGGAGGCCGCCTTCGACGGCGCCCTGTCGATGGAGCACACCGAGTTCGGGCGGTCGGCCACCTTCTACTCCGTCCGCTTCACGAACATGGCGCTGTTCCGCTGGACGGTGTTCGGCGCGGAGGCGCTGTTCGACAGGGCCCGCTTCGCCGACGCCGCGAACTTCGGCCGAGCCCGCTTCCACAGCATGGCGAGCTTCCGCGACACCCAGTTCAGCCGACCACCACAGGTGGAGCAGGCCCGGGCGATGGTCGACGCCGGTCACCGCTGGCCGGCGGGCACGGTGACCGAACGCCTCGACGACGAGTGGCTACTGCTCGTCGACAGCTGACCGGGCGGCGGTCAGCTCGACGCGGCGGGCGGGCGCAGCCCGTCCAGGGCCACGCCGAGCACCCGGTCGCGCTGCTCCGGGGACGGGAACTGCGCCATGGTGAGGCCACTGATCAGCCGCACCACGTCGTCGAACCCGATGTCGTCACGGACCACGCGGGCGGCCTGGGCCCGGCGCATGAGCGGTTCACCGGCGGCGTAGATCTCCGTCCGGCAGCTCTGGAAGATCTCGGAGTCGTGCAGCAGATGCTCGGCGAGCGCCCGCTTGGTGGCGACGTACGCGACGAAGCGGTGCAGCCAGGCGACCAGCGCGTCCCACGGTGCCAGCTCGGCCAGGTCCTCGGCGGAGCGGCTCAACGCCCGGACCTCCTCGACGTAGACCGCCTCGAACAGGTGCCGTCGGCTGGGGAAGTTGCGGTAGAGCGTGCCGATGCCCACCCCGGCCCGCCGGGCCACGTCCTCCAACGAGGCGGCGGCGCCGTTCTCGGCGAACGCCTCACGGGCAGCGGCGATCAGGGAGTCGTAGTTGCGCCGCGCATCGGCCCGCTTGGGCCGCTGGGCGAAGACCTCGGGCGCCTGCCCCGTGCTGCTCATGACGTGCGTCACCTCAACCTGGTTGCATCCGGAGGCATCCCTCCGCTAGCTTAGTGGAGGCACCCCTCCGGAATCGCCGGAGGCCTGCCTCCGGTTAGCTTACCTCGGGACCCGCACGATCGCCGCCTGGCCACCCCGATCGCCCGGACCCGACAAGCCCGCCCGCCAGAGACGACGGGTGACACACCTCCCTCCGTACCGTTATCAGGAGTCTTCTCTCGTGGCAGTGACCTCCCGACGCAGCTCGCGTCGGCTCACCTTCACCGTGCTCGCGGCCGGCGCCGGGTTCTTCGCGATGCTCCAGTCGCTGATCACCCCGGTGCTGCCGACCATCCAGCAGGACCTGCACACCTCCCAGAACACCGTGACCTGGGTGCTCACCGCCTACCTGCTCTCGGCGTCGATCTTCACGCCGATCCTCGGGCGGGTCGGCGACATGGTCGGCAAGGAGCGGATGCTCGTCGCCTCGCTCGCCGCGCTCGCCCTCGGCTGCCTGGTGGCCGCCATCGCCCCGAACATCGGCGTCCTCATCGTCGCCCGCGTCGTGCAGGGCATCGGCGGCGCGGTCTTCCCGCTGTCGTTCGGCATCATCCGGGACGAGTTCCCGGCCGCCCGGGTCTCCTCGGCCGTCGGCGCCATCTCGGCGATCGTCGCGGCGGGCGGTGGCCTGGGCATCGTGCTGGCCGGCCCGATCGTCGCCGCGCTGGACTACCGGTGGCTGTTCTGGATCCCGATGGTCGTGGTGGGCCTGACCGCCGTCGCCGCCCACCTGTTCATTCCCGAGTCGCCGGTCCGCACCCCCGGACGCATCGACTGGCGCGCCACGCTGCTGCTCTCCGGCTGGCTGGTCGCGCTGCTGCTGCCGATCAGCCAGGGCGCGGCCTGGGGCTGGACCTCCACCCGGGTGGTCGGCCTGCTCGCGCTCGCCGTGGTGCTGCTGGCCGGCTGGCTGGTCGCCGAGGTGCGCTCGGCCAACCCGCTGATCGACATGCGGATGATGCGCCTGCCCGGCGTGTGGACCACCAACCTGGTCGCCCTGCTCTACGGCGCGTCGATGTTCTCCGTGTACGCCTTCCTCCCCCAGTTCGTGCAGACCCCGGCCACCGCCGGCTACGGCTTCGGCGCCAGCATCAGCCAGGCCGGTCTGCTCATGCTGCCGATGCTCGTCGCGATGTTCGTCGCCGGCCTCGTCGCCGGCCGCCTCCAGGCCGTCTTCAGCGCCAAGGCGCAGCTCGCGTCCGGTGCCGCGTTCAACGTGGCCGCGTCCGCCATGCTGGCCACCGCCCACGACACCCGCTGGGAGGTCGCCGTCGCCGGTGGCCTGGCCGGTCTCGGCATCGGCCTGGCCTTCGCGTCGATGGCCAACCTGATCGTCGCCAGCGTGCCCGCCAGCCAGACCGGCGTGGCCACCGGCATGAACGCCAACATCCGCACCATCGGCGGCGCGATCGGCGCGGCCGTGGTCAGTGGCGTGATCACCGCCCACCCGCAGGCCAGCGGCCTGCCCCGGGAGGCCGACTTCACGATGGGGTTTCTCCTCCTCACCGCGATCGCCGTCGCGGCCACCCTCGCGGCCCTGGCCGTCCCGTCCGCCCGGCGGGCGTCGGCCGGTCGCGGGCCGTCCACCGCGACGATCGTCGAGTCGGAGCTAGCCGGCGAGTTCGCCACCATGCCCGCGACCCGCTGAGGTTCGTCGGTCGGTCGGAGCCCGGGACGGTCAGCCGTCCCGGGCTCCGGCGCGTCAGGTGACGCAGAGCTGGGCGCGCAGGGTGGCGAAAGCCCACTCCGACCAGCGCTGCGGCGACCACCCCCGCTCCCGTACCAGGACCAGGTAGAGCTCCGGGCCGAGCAGGGCGTAGAGCACGTCGGCAGCCTGCGCGACGGACACGTCGGTACGCGCCCCCGGCTTGGTCATCAGCGACGTCGCGGCGGCCTCGTGCACCACGTACCGGGGATCGATCTCCGGGGGCCAGATCGCGGCGACCTCGGCGTCCGTCGCGACGGCGGCATCGAGCATCCGCATGATCGGCGCCACCCGGTCCAGCACCGCCATGGTGCCGTCGACGTGCGCGCGCAACTGCTCCTGCGCCGTCCCGGCAGCCATGGCGGCCCGAAACCACTGCCGGTCCATGGTGGCCACCGGCTCGTCGTCCCCGGCCACCGTGACATCGATCAGCTCTTTGAGCAGTGTGCGCTTGTTGCCGAAGGCGAAGTAGATCGTCTGCACCGCCACCTGGGCTGCCGCCGCCACGTCCTGAAGATTCGTCGCGCCGTAGCCGCGCTCGACGAACAACTCCCGCGCGGCCGCCAGGATCTTCTGCCGGGTTTGTCGCGCCTTCTGGCTGCGTAGTCCCAAGCCCTTGACATCGCTCATGCGAGAGATTATCTCTAGAACAAGTTACTAGAAGTCAACTCTAGAGAGGAACTACAGCGATGTCTCTGCTCGTGATCACACGCTTCACCGCCGACCCCGCTCACGCCGAGCAGGTGCCCACCCGCCACGCCGACCTCGTGTCGGCCACCCGGGCGGCCGTCGGCGGCCCGCTCGAGGCCCGCCTCGGCCGCGTCGACGAGCGGCAGTGGGTGGGCGTGTGGCGGTGGGAGTCGGCCGAGCAGCTGGCGGCGGCACGGGAGGTGACACCGGGCAGCGCCGCCGGCACGGCGGCGTTCGCGCTGGCCATCGACCCCACCGCCGAGGAGGTCCAGCTCGTCGACGAACGCTGATCCGTTGACACGACCGGCGCCGGTCGGCCGGGCCCGGCCGGCGCCGGGTGCGGCAGTGTCGGGT
This sequence comes from Micromonospora sp. WMMD1155, assembly GCF_029581275.1. NCBI lineage: Bacteria > Bacillati > Actinomycetota > Actinomycetes > Micromonosporales > Micromonosporaceae > Micromonospora > Micromonospora sp. WMMD1155. The sequence goes on along the minus strand of NZ_CP120742.1, from coordinate 4,648,179 downwards.
GCGGCAGTGTCGGGTGCGGCTGCGCCGGGTGCGGCGGTGTCGGAGCTAGGCTGGCCGCCTGCGCCCATCAGCCGTCGTCAGGATGTGTCCATGCCGGAACTGTTGACCGCCGACCGCATCGAGCAGATCGGCGCCCTGGGCCCGGGAAGCCCTGACCCGGCCGCGCTGGTCGCCGAACTGGTGGGCGCCGTCGACGAGGGGCGGGTCGCGGACCCCGCCGACACCGGGTTCGCCCTGCTGGTCGCCGCGGACATCCTGGAGCAGGCCGGCGACCGCGCCGACGCGCTCGCCCTGGCCACCCGCGCCATCGCCGAACAGCCCGACGAGGACGCGTACCCCCGGGCGGTGCGCGGCGGCCTGCTGCTACGCCTCGGCCGTACCGACGAGGGTCTGGCCGAGCTGACCGCGCTACGCCCGCTGCTGGAGACCCACCCCGACGCCGCGTACCTGATCGACGAGTTGGTCGAATCCGACCACACCGAGACGGCGCTGGAGTGGCTGACCGGGGCACTCGACGCGATCCTGGAACGGACCCGCACCCACCAACACGAGTCCGAGGACGCCCAGGACGAGGCCGCCGCCATGATCTTCGGCCTGACCCAGCAACGGCACGACCTGCGCGAGGACCTGGGTCTGCCGCACGACGAGTACGACAACCTCGCCGACCGGCTGCGCGCCGCCAGCGACCACGCGCTCGACGCCCTGGACGACGGCCCGGCGACGCTGCTGTTCTGGCCGAAGGCGGAGTTCGACGCGCTGCTGGTGCGCTGGTCGGCGCTCGCCGAGAGCTACCCGCCCACCTGGGACGAACACCGCGCCAACCTCGAACGCGCCCTCGTCGAGGCTTCCGGGCTGGGCGGCGCCGACCTGGGCGTGGTCACGGGCACGGTCGCGGGCCTGGCGGCCTTCGCCGGCGTCGACCCCATTGACGAGGAAACCCTCGACGAGTACGCCGACAGCCTCGACGAGGCCGGCGTGACCGCCTGGCCACCCGGCCGCAACGACCTCTGCTGGTGCGGGTCCGGCACCAAGTACAAGAAGTGCTGCCTGCCCCGCTCGCGCGGCTGACCGTCCTGTCACCCTTCCCGAGGAGGCAATCCCTTGACCGAGCAGGATCAGCACGAGACGGTCGAGGACAGCCCGGTCGGCTGGGTCGCCAGCCACATCCGGCGCTACGTGCAGACCGACGGCGCGGACGGCGGCACCTTCCACGGCGTACCCTCGCTGCTTCTCACCACCCGCGGACGCCGCAGCGGCACACTGCGCCGCACCGCGCTGATGTACGGACGCGACGGCGACGACCACCTGCTGGTGGCGTCCAACGGCGGGGCGGACAAGCACCCGGCCTGGTACCTGAACCTGAGCGCCGACCCGACCGTGGAGGTCCAGGTCGACGCGGAGCGGTTCGTCGGCCGGGCCCGCACGGCGACCGCCGAGGAGCGCGTCCGGCTGTGGCCGGTGATGACGAAGGTCTTCCCTACCTACGCGCGCTACCAGAAGGGGACCGAGCGGGAGATTCCCCTGGTCATCATCGAACGCACTAGTGAGGGAAGCGGATGACCGGAAGGTCGCCGCCGTCGCCGTACGCCTTACCTTCGCTGGTCAGCACGGAGGCGTCGTGCTCCAGGACAGCCATCACGGCGGCGGCCAGGTCAACCCGACCGGTGACAACCCGCCAGTACGCCAACTCCTGCCAGCCCTCGCCCCAGGTCGGCAACACCGCGCAGGCGGGACGTTCGAGCAGTCGGTGCAGCACCGCCCGATCACCCGGGTCGTCCACCACCGCCAGCACCTCGGCCGCGACCACCGCCGGAACGCCGAACCGCACCCCATCCTGGGCGACCTCGTGGATGGGTTCAGCGACATCCATCGACCCAGCCACGTAGGCGAGCAGCGCGGACCGGTCCAGTATCAGCCGGACCGCCGGCGCGTCGGGACCCGTCACGCCGCCGATGCCTGACTGCCAGAGCCGTCGAGCATCTCCGCTGCCGCACGGCGGGAACGGTCCCGAAGTGCGGCGCGTCGACCAGAGGACCATTCCTGCTCGACCTGGGCGCGCTGGGCCCTGGCCCGGGCCTGGCCCTCCGCCGACACGGTCATCCCCCGGCGGGCCAACTCGGCGTCGAGATCCTCCGCACGCATCCGTGCCCGGATCGTGTCGACCACGTACGCGCTGGCGTTGGGCTCACGCTCCAGGCGCTCCGCCACGTCTTGCGGAAGCGAGAACGACTTCTTGCTCACCGATCCGGTCATACCAGGGAGCCTACCGAATCGCACCACCGATCGTCAGCGACACGCAGGGTCACCGCATTCTGACGCCGCCCGCTCAGGTCTCCTTGTTCGGGGCGGGCGGTTCGTCTGAGTCCGACGGGCTGGCGGGACCTGCTGCGGCTGCGGTAATTCCCAGCGCAGTCGGCCGCAGAGTGTCCACAGTCAACCGCTCCGGATCGAGTAGCAGGTCGACTGCCACCCCGGGCGTGGTTAGCCAGAACGCTTCGGCGGTGCCGATGAGGCCGGGACCCTCGCCGTGCTGAAACTCAGTGAACGCCTCGTCAGCAGGATCGCGCTCGTGGTACTCGGCCAGGAAGTCGCGTAACTCGGCGAGGTTACCCAGCCGATCGCCCCGGAGCACGTGCACTCGCAGGTCGACTCGGTGGCCGTCCTCGACCTGGCGCTCCCAGACCCGCGTAGAGACAGTGACGTCCTCCCACTCGGAAGCGAAGTCCGAGACCAGGTCACCGACGCTCGCCGGCACGAAGCTGATGCGAAAGCCGTCCAGGGACCCGCCGTCCCTGGCATGGGAATCAGGCGCGCCCATCACCCGGCCGCCTCGATCGCCGCCTCCACCTTGTCCAGATAGTCGAACCACCACTCCCCCTCGTCTTTCGGACGCAGCGACAGGAGACTCGCCGCCACAACGAAGGCAAGAACGACTGCGCTGCCGGCTGGTAGCACTCCCGACAGCGGTCGACCGGTCAGCACGGCACTGAGGAAGGCTTCGACTTCACCAGCGGTTACGGAAGTCCAGGCCTCGGCCTCGGCAACCTCGGCCGCCAACTCCCGTATTTGGGGTAGTGATGGTTTTCCCGCGCAGATGTCAGCACTGACGAAGGCAGAGATAGAGATGAGCAGTTCCATGGCCGACCGCCGCGTTGGCTCGTCGGAGAACGTCTTCAGTGCCTCGTCAAATTTGCCCGGCTGCCGCTTGACGGCCCAGTGCAACGCGTCGCGGACGAGCTGCTCGACTCGCTCATCGATCTTCAACTGAACCTCCGTCGTTCTGCGATCTCGCCTTGTAAGCCTTGAGGGATCCCCAGGTGGCTACCGCCCCGAGCACGACGCCGGCTACTGCCTTCGGCAGAGCTGGCAGGAACTCTGAGACGGTCGCCCACGCTGTCGCCGCCGATGAACCACCAACAGCAATCGCCTCCGCGCTGACTTTCTTGCGCCGTGTGGGCGGAGGCGCTTCCCGTCCCTCTCGACTACGTGCAACGCGTCGTCCGTCGCGGTCGGCCAATGCCGCTGCCGAAGGTGGAATCGCAGGTCGCAAGGTGATGTCCGCCGCTGCGGGTGGTTGGCGGGTTGTGCTGCCACCACCCGTGGTCAGTTTCCCAGCGCTCGGACCTTGGCGATCGTCTCCTGGACGTGCTGCTTGGCCGGCTCGCCACCCTGCGACGCCTGCGCCAGCGCCTGACGGTACGCGTCGATCATGCCGACCAGCGGACCCGCAGCCACACCTTCCAGGGCACCGGCGACGAGTGCCCGCGCCTCGGCGGCGTCCTGCGCCGCCGCTGCGGTCTTGGCCTTCGCCTCGTCCAGCTTCTGCGACGCCGCCGCCAACCTCGCGATGATCTGTGCCGCGCTCACGCGCACCTCCCCGTGGTCGACCATCGCCTCCACCACCGCACCGGCGGAGACCACAAGGGAGCGTACGAAATCCGCGCACCGAGCGCGACCACGCGATTGCGTATCGCGGCCCCCGCAGCGCTAGATCTTGGAAGATTTCGGCCCTTCCAGGGGCGCTTTCCTTCCAAGATCTCAAGACCTGCGCGAAGGCCGAGACGGTTAGCGCTCGGCGACGAACACTCCAAGCCCGTGAACGCCCTGCACCCAACCTTGGGTCTGAAGGACCAGGATGGCCTGCCGGACCACGGTCGTTGAGACGCCATGCTGAGCCTTGAGCTGCATCGTGGACGGCAACTGGTCCCCCGGCGCGAGTTCTCCCGACTCAATCTGGCTCCGGATGTGATCCGCGAGCTGTTCCCACTTCGGTTTGACGGGCATATGGACTCCCAGGTCTGCCCCGCCATTTGATCACGCGCAACTACTCATGACAAGTAACGTGTTGTCACGCTTGCTATCTGTGACTAGTTGTGTAAAGCTCCAATCGACCGGCTCCCAGGTCTGCAAACCCGGAGCTGGTTCTTCCCCACCCGCGCAGAGAGCGCCCGGTCGGTCGGTCCCCCCGTTCGGCCGGGCGTGCCGGGGCGTGCCCGCACGCCGCCCCGACGGCAAGAGCCTGAGCAAGGAGACCGACCCGACGGGAGCCCTCGATGCCCGATCGACCCGACGAACGCCCAACCGATCCCCCACCTGGACAACGTCACCGCTTCGTGTCCGATCAGGACGTGGAGGACGCCGACGACACGCTCTTCGCCCATCCTCCCCGCGTGGTGCGCCGCTGGTTGTGTGGCTGCGGAGCGGACTACCCGTGCGCCGATGTGCGCTTCGCCCTCCTGATGAAGTCCGCCGCGGAGGCGGGCGAATGACCGTCGGCACCGTGGACGAGCTGCGCGACGCCTGGTTGGCGACGATCGCCGCCGCCGACCGGGCCGGTGCACAGTTACACGGGGCAGGGCCTCCCGGTCGACGGTTGCCCTGGCAGGACGCGGTCACCGAGTGCTGGCGGGCGTTGAGCCTGGTCTACGCCGGATTGGCCGGGGATCGGCACTCCCCTGCGGGCTCGGCCGGCGAGCTGCTCGCCGACCTGAGAGCGGCACGGGTGGACGCGGATCGGGCCGCCGTGTCGGCGGCCCGGGTCCGATGGCGGTTGGCGGCGGCCGAGGACCGGCTGCGGCGTACCCGAAGCGTCGCCGACGTGGTCGCGGCCGGACACTTCGCTGGGGCCATCACCCGGTTGGACCTGGTGAGTGCCCGGCTCGCGGTCGGCAGCCGCCGGATCGACCAGTCGGTGGCGGCGCTGATCAGTGTGCTGGCGGCACCGCCGGTACGCAGCGGTGGCACCGCGACCAACGGCGACACCCACCGGGCGGACAGCACCACAAGCGACAACCGCATCGCCAGCGACGCCGGAGGCGAAAACCCCGAAAGCGACAGGGTCCGCGCCGAGCAGATCGCCCACGGCTGCCACGCGGCGAGCGCCCTGGTGGCCAGGAGACATCGACGGCGGAGGGCACCAATGATGAGCAGAGGGCGACGATGGTGACTGAATCGCACGCGGCGCTACGAGGTCTGCTGACCGGGCGGCTGCGGGGCCACGAACGGCGGTTGCGCCGGTTCACCGAGCGGGACTGGCGGCGGTACGGCGATCTACTGGCCGGTGCGCTGCTGGTGGCGGTGCGGCGGCGGTTCGTCGCGGGGCAGGATCGGGCCCCGGTGATCCGGTTCGTGGCGTCCGCGCGGGAACGCTACGACGCCGGCGGGCACGACGTCGACCCGGTGTTGGCCGAGGCGCTGGTCTGGGCGGCACTCGGCGAGCGCCCACCGGTGCCCGACAGCGCGGCGGCGGTCGTCGCCCGGACGGTGCTGCTGCTCGGGCTCCTTGAGGACGAAGGTCTCACCGACGGCGAACGCGACGAGATCCTCACTGCCGCCGCGCAGGCCGTCGACGCCTCGACACAGGACGCCGAACGGCACAGGACCGACACCTCCACCAAGCCTTCGCGGGGCGGCGCCGGGACGGGAAGCGCCGTAGAGTCCGCGGACGGCGAGGGTGACGGCCGACGCGGGATGGGGGCGGCAACGTGACAGCTGCGGGTACGCCCGGCCGACGTCGGTTGGCTCTCGCCGCCGGGTTGGGCGGTGGTCTCGTGCTGCTGCTGGCCCTCCTGCTCGCGACCGGCATCCGCGAGAGGCCCGCACCCGAAGCCGCATCCGAACCGGCGGCTCCGCCGGGCCAGGTCACCCGGGACTGCGTCGTGCGGCTCAAGGGCCAGGAGGCGGCGGCGCTGTTCCTGCGGGACATTCCGGCGGACCGCTGGGGAGAGCCGGTACGGGGAACCGTTTCGACGTTCAGTGAGCCGTACGTGCTCTGGCTCTTCGACGCCGAGTGCCGTCCACACCGGGCGGTCGAGCTGCCGCCGCGGACCACTCGCACGTTCACCGCCCAGGTGGGCCAGGTCTGGTACTACGCCGAAGCGTCAGCGAAGCAACCCGGCGAGGGCTGCGCTTGCCGCGTCTTCGGTCTGTCCACCACGGAGCAGCAATTCAACGACACCGGACGCCTCAGCTACCGCAGCGATCAGCCGGGATGATCGACACGACATCGCCGACGTCGGGGCATCCCCAGGACGCTCCGACGTCCGCGGAACCGCGTGGATCACGCCGCTGAGGGCGGCCCGTTCTGCGCCCGGTTGATCAGGTCGTGCAACGGCTTGGTGCCGCTGCCGACCATCACACCCGTCACGATGGCGTCGATCCAGACCGCCACCCCGTTCCAGTCGCTACCCGCTACGGCGTGCAGGATGTAGAACCCGCCGGCGCTGGACGCCACAGTGGCCAGCCCGCTCGCGAGACCCCACGCGACGATCGTGCGGTTCCCCTTCGCCCGGGCCGCCGTGGCCGTGGCCGCGGCGACCGCCTCGCGGTCGGCGTCGGTCGGGCCGTCGGTCCGGGCGTCCGCCTCGGCCACCGTTCGTGCCAACGCGGCCTCGGCGGCACGTCCGGGCAGCCAGCGTGAGAACGGTTCCAGGATCCGTTCGACAGCCGCGGCGAACACCAGGAGGGTGAGGAAGACAGCCGTGGAGTCCTCCGGCTGGATCTTCGCGGCGGAGATACCGCTACGCCAGATCGCCCAGGCTGCGACGGCTCCGGCGGCGATCAGCCCGAACCCCGCCAGCACCGCCCCGGGACCGGCCTGCTGCGATGCCGCGACGACGGTCAGCCCCGACTCCTGATCTGCTCGTGGCGTGGCCGCCTCGACCGCCGCGCCGTCCCGACGGGATTCCACCTCGACGGTGGTGGACGCCTGTCCCTGCACTGTCCTGCCCAACCTTTCGACCCGCCGTTCACCGAGACATCGAGGCGTGCACCTCGCGCTCCCGAACGACTGCGCACCCACGGCGCTCGGGGCGGGAGATTACGGCACCAATGTGGACGCTGCGACACTCGGGTGTGCGGCAACCCCGGCGGCGGTTCCCGGGGAACCACACAGCCACCCGGCGAGTCGTGACCAAGCCGTCACGCTTCGTGACAGCGATGACGGACCATTGGTACGTGGACCTGCGGGAGTGGCTGAACAACGCGTTCAACGTGATCCAGGGAGCCGAGGTGCTCATCAGCGCCGGGGTGGCCGCGGTGGCGATGTCCGGCTGGCTGGTTCGACGGATGAGCCGGCTCCGACGGGGTGCTCCCGAGGAGCGGTACCGCCGGTGGTTCGTCGAGGAGTACCGGGTGTACAACCCGTACCTTGCGGCACCGGAGACACTGCGGCTCGAACGGACCCTGGTGCCGTTGTTCGTCACCGAGGACGGGCAGCCGGACCGCGCCGCCGACGCGGCCGAGCGGATCGCCGATCGCACCGGGCACGTCGTGCTCCTCGGTGACGCCGGGTCCGGCAAGACGACGACGCTCAAGGCGTTCGGGATCGCGGCGCTGGGCGGTGTCGACGGTCGCGGCGGGACGGGTCGGGACCGGGAGGTGCCGTTCCTGGTGCCGGTGCGGCTGCTGCGTGGCGTCGTGCAACCCGGGGCGCTCACCGACTACATCCTCGCGCTGCTGCGGTCGCAGAAGGGGCTCGCCCTGACCAGGGAGGAGGCCGACCAGTTCCTCGCCCAGGTGTTGCAGCAGCGGCGTTGCGTCGTGTTGCTCGACGGGCTGGACGAGGTGACGCCGACGACGTACGCGGCAGTGCGGGACGAGGTGTACCGGTTCCTCGACGACCACACACCGGAGCTGCCGACCGCCAACGCCCGGATCGTCATCACCTGCCGGCGGCTCACGTTCCTGCGGATCGCCGAGGACTGGCAGGCGGAGCGGTTCGGCGCGCACCGCAGTTACGCGCTGGCACCGCTGCGGGACACCGAGATCCTCGCCTACCTGCGGGCCTTCCCGGACCGCTTCCCGGACGTCGACGGGCCGCAGCGGTTCCTGCAGCAACTCCGCTCCTCGGGCACGTTGGGCCTGCACCGCAATCCGCTGGTCCTGTCGATGTCGGTGGGCCTGTACGCGGGCCGCAAGTTTCCCGCCATCGCGCACTCCACCGCCCGGCTGTACGACGAGATGATCGACGAGATGCTCGGCCGGCACAGCTTCCGGGCCGACGGCCTCACCACCGCTGTGAACGAGTTCGACCAGGCCGACAAGCTGCGGGTGCTGCGGGAGTTCGCTTTGTCGGCGGCGCTCGGCCCGCAGGGCTTCGGACCGTTCAGCCGGTTGGCGCTGGTCGAGTTCGGGTCGGCGACCGGTGACCGGCTACGGCAGAACATCGACGGCCGGGCCGACGAGTTCGTCGACGAGATCATCGACCGGTCCGGGCTGCTCAGCCGGGTCGTCGACGGGCAGTACGAGTTCGTGCACCGCTCGTTGCAGGAGCACCTGGTCGCCGCCGAACTGCTCCGCCAGGGCGACGACGGCCTGCGGCTGCTGCGGGAGCGGGTGATGGAGCGCGAGTGGCGTCGGGTGGTGCTCTTCTACACGGCCGTCGCGGACCAGTCGGTCGTCACGGGTTTCATCGGGGAACTGGCCGACATCGACCCGGTGCTCGCCTGCGCCTGTCTGGCCGGGGCGGACTGCCTCAACCCGGTCGGGTTCGCCGTACTCGATCGGATGGCCGAACCACTGCGTGACCCGGCGCCCGCGGTGATGCTCCCCGCCCTGGCGGCGGTCCTGAGCGCCGCCGCGTCCCCACGGGCGGCGATCCGCGACTCCGCACGCGACCAGGCGTTCACCTGGTTGACGAAGGTCGCGGGCGGGGCGGACGCGGCGGACGCACTCGGGGGCACCCACGAGACGCTGCTCGACGTGATGACGATGCTGGTAGAACGGCTGGGTGAAAGCTCGGTCAGCCGTTCCATGGTCGTCCGGCTGGTCACCGTCGTACCGGACGATCCGCGGTTCGTCGAACCGTTGTGGCGGTGTCTCCGTACCGCCGAGGGTGCCGCCGCCGACGACCAGTCGCTCGTGGCGCTGGTCGACCGACTGCTCCGGCTCGCCACCGACCCGGCGTGTTTCGCGGCGTTGCAGCGCCAACCAGCCGCACACCCCGGGTTCGCCACCGCGCTCCTGCGGCAGCAGGTGTACCCGTTCCGGCGCGGGCTGGACCGACAGTCGAACCTGGTGACGCTGCTGTGTTGGGCTCAGGAGATCGGGCTGGCCGCGCCGGACGTCAACCGCTTCCTGGCGGCCAAGGCCACCGACCCGGCCCGGTGGGCGAGCCTTGAAGCGGACCGGCGTCACCAGTCCGCGTCGGCCGTCGTCCCGGTGTTCCGGGCCCAGCGGGTCGACCGGCACCGGGCCGAACGGGCGACCGGCGCGCTGCTGGCGGTGCTCTCGGTCGCGGCGCTCGTCGCGGTCGGGTGGGACCTGGCCCGAGAACCCGGGGTGCTGAGCCCGGTCGTCGGCACCGCGATGGTCGTGCTGGCGGCGGCGGAGCTGGGGTTGGCGCTGACCATGCTCGGGTTCCAGCCGCAGCTCGGGATGCGCAGGGTGCGGCTGTGGCGGCCCAACGAGTGGGTCGATGCCTACGAGGACCCGCGCAGCCGACACTGGCTGGTGCCCGACGCCGGTGACGGCTCCGGCGTCACCGGGTGAGGTAGGGCTGCACGTCGGCCGGCAGTCGGGGGCCGGTCCGGCCGAGTTGCCGGTACGCCACGACCTTGCCGGTGGCCCGCCCGTCGCCGTTCGCCCGCAGGCCGAACGACAGGGTGCCGGACGCGCCGTGGACCTGGTGCGCCAGCGCGAGGTTGCCGAACTGGGTCTGCACGTCGGCGACGCCCGGAACGCTGTTGCCCAGGGCAGCCACCCGGATCGCCCGGACGGCGCTCGCCACGGCGTCGTGGTGCATCATCGCGTACCCGTCGTTGAGGGAGTCGTCGCGGAAACCCGCGTCGCGGTGCGCCTTGAGGAAGTCCGCGAAGCCGTCCGGTGTGCCGGGTCGGTTGGCGACCCAGGCCGGTGCGTCTGCCGAGGAGGCCCAGATGACCGACACGTTGGCCTCGTCCAGCAGACCCACCTGCTGAGGCGTGAGCTGGAATCCGGTGGCACCGACCATGATGGTCAGCGGATGTTTGCGGCAGCTGCGCACCTTCAGCGCCTCGGCGAAGCTCGGGAAGTCGGCGACGCGGCCGGCGAAGAACACCGTGTCTGTTTGCAGGCGTGGGTCGACGACCGCGTTGCACAGGTTCAACACCACCGGAGTGAAGACGTTCGGGGTGGCGGGGCTGTCGACCGTCCCGCCGTTGAACGGAGGCGAACCGGTCTTGATGTGGTCCCTCAGCACCTCGGTGAACGCCGCCGTCAACGTCCGCGGGTACGGGTCGTCGTTCTGGTCGGCGACGATCATGCCGCTGCGCAGGGGCAGCACGTCGCGCTGCTTGTCCAGGAGATCCTTCAACGCCAAGGCGTAGTCCATGTTGCTCGGTGACACGCTGTGGAACGTCGGGTACGAGACCGCGTTGAAGTCCGTCGCCGAGGTGACCGCCCCGACCATCGGGATGCCGACGTCCCGCGCCGACAGCTTCGCCGCCACGTCCTTGCTGCCCTGGAAGCTGGAGCCGAGACCGACGACCGCGACCAGCGGGTTCTCGGCAGTGCGCAGGGCCGCGATCTGGTCCACGAGCTCGACGTGGAACGGCTGCCGACTGCCCTGGTTGACCAGTAGCAGCTGCACGGCAGGCGCGTTCTTGTCGCCGAAGGCGGACGAGCTGTTGGCCCTCTGCAGGGCCGCGTACGCGCCCTGCAGACTGAACCTGATCTGGTCGAGGGACATCGCCGAGGCGGCCGGCGGGCGGGCCACGCTCAGCGGCACCAACAAAACGATCCGGACGTAGCGCGAAGAGCTCTTCTCAACCTCTCGGTTAACGGCCATGATTTTGTCGGCGACCGGCCTTATTGCGGGATCCAGCGTGGCACTGTCGGTTATCAGACCAAGGCACTCGTCCGTTTCCGCGGTCAAAATCCCCGGGCAGGCATTCGCGGTCGCGGTCGGCCTACCGGCTGGCGGTGGATCTGGTTCGCGCTGCTTGAGGACGAGCACGCCGACGAGCGCGAGCAACGCGAGGGCAATCACCCCGGCGAGCACGAACCGTAGAGCATTCGTTCCGGCCCAACGAATCACCGGACCTCCTCATCGCGCGCGAACTGCGTGTCTGGGCATCGACTATAACCACAGCCACAACGCTCGACTGACCTGAAGTCGCACGTGAATAATTCACGCGTGCGACACGGCGAACGCCCTCGGAATCGGCCCGGCGCAAATGACAGAAATTGCAGGTCTCAGCGCAGGCCGCGAACCAGCAGCAGATAAGCGCAGTAGGCCATCGGCACCAGCAGGAAACAGATCAGGAACCCGAGCGGCAGATATCGCGGCGGGGTCCCGGCGACCATCGCGGGCCTCCCCCACCGGCCCAGCACCAGGTACCCACCGAAGAACGCCACCGCCGGAAGCCCCGCGCAGATCCACGCGCCGAGCGTGAATCCGTCGACCAGACCGACCCCGGAGGCGAGCACCAGGGCCAGCACCAGCACCCCGGCGGCGGCCCCACACCCGGCGTAGACGGCGACGGCCCGCGCCAGCGGTGACCACGTCGGTAGCAGCGCCGGTCGCTGGGCCAGCACCTCGGCCTGCTGCCCGTGCCGGTCGGCCTCGTCGGCCATCCGCCGGGCCAACTCCAACTCGACCGTCGGGTCGACCGTCGCCGCGCGCTGCGTGGGCACCCCGGCGCCCGGCGCGCTCACCGCCGTCGGCAACGCCAGCCGCGCCTCCCCCGCCGGCAGCTCGGGGTACGCCCCGACCCCCGGCCGCCCCGGCACGCCGGCTGCGCCGGCGACTCCCCCGTCCCCGGTTCCGGGTGGGCCGGACGAAGCCGACGCGGCGCTGGACGGTGCGCCGGGTGGGGGTGGGGCCGACCCGACGCCGGACGGTGCGCCGGGTGGCGGTTGGTCCACGCCGATCGCACGGCCGAGCTGGTCGAGGCGGTGCCCCTGAGCGGTCAGCCGCTGCTGGAGATAGTCGACGGCGGCGTGCAGGTCGCGGCGGCGCGCGGCCTCGGTGGCGGCGTGCTGTTCACCGGCACGACGCTGCTCGGAGAGCTGTCGGGCCAGCGCGGCGTACTCCTCGAAGGACACTGTCACCGCTCCCCGTCCGATTCGTGCCCGTCGCCGGCGAACGGGACGATCAGCCGGGTGCGCTGGTCGTGCCGGTCGATCAGCAGTGCCCGGTCGGCGCGGGGGGTGTAGGCGAGGTCGTGTGTCCCGAGGTGCAGCGCCAACTCGGCGCCGGGCACGTTGAGGGCGACCAGGCAGGCGACGTCGTCGCGGTTCTGGGTGCCGCCGAGGTCGTCGGCGAGGCGACGCAGCCCGCGCCACCAGCCGAGCAGGTGCACCCCCTGCCCGGGGCCCTGGCGCAGGAGTGCGCGCAGGTCGTCCAGGCCGGAGCGGAACGTGCTCGGGTCGGTGGCCCCGAGAACCGGCGCGGCGGCGTCCATGCCGAACACCACCAGGTACTCGCGGCCGTCGGGTTCGGCCGCCAGGGCGGCGATCCGGTCGCGCAGCCCGGCCGCGTCGAGTCGCGACACCTGGTGGCCGGCCGTCCGCAGGATCGCCTCGGTGTCGTCGGCGACCGGATCGGCGGCGGTGACCAGGGAGGCCACCTGGAAGCGGGCGTCACCGGGAGCGTGTTGGCGGGCCAGGCTCACCGTCGCGGCACGCAGCACGTCCGCGCCGGTCGGCGCGGTGCCCACCACGGCGAGGTGCCGGCCGGGGGTCGCGTCCATCAGGAACAGGGCGGTGGTGCCGTGCACGTCGACGGTCCGGCCGACCAGGGCCATCGGACGGCGGCCACCGGGACGCAGCCCGGCGAAGGTCGGGTCGTTCTCGACGCGTGCGGCCTCGTACCCCTTGAAGACCGCCGGTGCCCGCGAACCCGGTGGGCGGGCCTGCCACAGCTCGTGGCGCAACGCGGCGAGGTCCGCGGCGGCGGCGTGCGCGTCGGGAAACCGCAGCACGGTGTCGGCGCCGACCGCCCCGGCGGCGGTGTTGATGACGGCGGAGCCGATCGGCAGGGCCGAGGCGGAGTCGTTGAGCTGGTCGAGCACCCCACCCCCGCCGGGCAACGCCACCCGCAACGCGAACTGCCCGAAGATCGCCTCGGCCCGGCCGTAGAGGGCCTCGATGCCGGTCATGCTCTGGCTGGCCAGCACCAGGTGGATGCCGTATGAGCGGCCCTTGCGGGCCAACTCCTCCAGCAGGTCCACGGATTCGCGGGCCAACGCGTCGTTACCGGCGAGCAGCACATGGAACTCGTCGACGACCGCCACGATGCGGGGCAGCGGGTTGTCCCGGGGTAGGTCGGCGAGCTTGGTGACACCGTGTCGCTTGAGCGCGGTGGCCCGGCGTTGCGCCTCCCGGCGCAGCTCCCGCAGAACGGCGAGGCCGTACTCGCGGTCGGATTCGATGCCGACGGCTCGGGCGTGCGGCAGCCAGGACGGGTCCCGGCCGGTGGGCACGAACTCGGTGAAGCTCACGCCTTCCTTGAAGTCGAGCAGGTAGAGCTGCAACTCGGCCGGCGAGTAGCGGGCGGCCAGCCCGTAGAGGACGTCGAGGAGGAAGACGGTCTTGCCCGCGCCGGTGCGCCCGCCGACCAGCCAGTGCGGGGTGGCGTCGTCGAAGGCGAGCGTCAGCGCGGCGGTGCCGGCCCGGCCGATCACCGTCCGCAGACCGTTGCCGGCGGACTCGGCCCACCGCCGCTCGGGCAGCAGGTCGGTGAAGGGCAACGCGTCGGCGCGTCGGGTGGCGGCCCCGAGGTGCTCGGCGAGCGCGCGTACCGAGGCGGGCGGCGGGTCACCGTCGAGCAGCACGGGCGCGGCGAGCCCACTGCCGTCGGCGCTGAACGGGGTGCCGGGCGGGTCGCCGACGTGCGCGTACCCCTGGTCGAGCCGGATCGCGGTGGTGCCGCCCAGCGGCGGTGGGGTCTCGCCGGGCAGCCGGGACGGGTGGCCGGTGAGCAGGACGCAGACGGCGGCGGCCGGACCGGCGTGGGTGAGCGCGGCGAGCCGGGCCAGCTCGCGTGGCGGTGGTGCGGCGGTGGCGACCACCACCAGGAGGTGCCGGGCGGTAGGCTGACCGTGCTGCGCGGCCCGGGCGTGCTGCTCCGCGGCGTCGAGCAGCGCGGTCACCTCGGCTTCACCGGTGGCCGGTGGGTCGAGCACCCCGGCGTCGAGCAGGGGGCGCAACGGGCCGAAGGTGGCGCCCAGCGCGGCCGTGTCGATGCCGGCGACCCGGACCTGACCCGGTGGTGCGGTGGCGACCAGCCGCAGCACCAACGCCCGCAGCAACCCGGCGACCAGTGGGTCGCGGGCGTCCGTGTCGACGGCCAGGTGGTGACCGCCGCCGAGCGGGACGAGCACCGGGAAGTCACCGTCCGGGGTGGACGCGGCGCCGATGCGCACCGCGGCCGGCTCGTCGGTCAGCGGCGTGACGCCCGGAGCGGGAGTGGCCAGGGCGCTGCCGAGACGGGCGAGTCGGGTCACCAGGTCGTCGACCCCGGCCGGGGCGGCGGCGGTCGCCGTGCCGAGCGCGTTGCGGGCATTGTCCAGATGCGCCCGGGCCGCCCGGTGGGAGTTGACCGCCTGCCCGTACGCCGACGCGAGCCTGCCCACCCTCTGCCCCCAACGCCGACGGCCGCCTGGTCCCAGGAACCCTAACGGACGCCGGTGGCACCGGGACAGTCCTGCCAGGACGTGTCACGCCCGCTCTGTCAGGCGGGCCCGCACGGCACCGGCTCGGCGGTGTCGGCCAACCCGCAGCGGAACACCTCCACCGGCGCCGTGACCACGTCCGGCACCTGCTCCACCCGCAGCAGGGCCAGCCGTTTGTCGACCGGCTCCCCCGAGTCGGGGGTGAACCGGATCAGCCCGGCCACCCCCGGGTAACCCTGGCTGGCGTTCTGCCGGAGCACCTCCGCGTGCACGGCGACCGGGTTGACCGACGTCGGCTCCCACCGTTGGCGCGGGTCGGCGTGGTGCAGCCGGGCGGCGAGGCTCTCCACCGCGCGGATCATCATCATCGCCGCGTCGTAGGCGAGGCTGACCCGCTCGCCGACCTGGTGCTCGGAGCCCGGTCGGCAGCGTGGCGGGTCGAGCAGGTCGTCGGCCTGGATCCAGGCCAGGAAACTGGCCCGCGCGTCGTCCCGTCGGTCCTGGGCGGCCCTCAACGCGGCGCAGGTGGCCAGGGCCGCCTTGGAGACGTACGTGACGGGCAGGTTGCTGGGGGCTGCGACGCGCAGCCCGGGATTGGCCATGTAGCGGTTGACCGAGTCGTCGGCGACGAGGTGCCGGGGCGGGTTGCCGCCGCACTCGCGCAACGCCCGCAGGAAACCGTGGAACTCCGACCACCGGCCCGCGTAGAAGAGCAGGCCGGGGTAGCCGCACTCGTCGATCAGCCGGGCACCGGTGCTCCACTTTTCGAGGCGCGTCATCCGGGGACCGAACCGTTGCCGGAGCCCGTCGACGAGCGTACCCACGTACAGGTCCTCGGTGAGCGTGCTGCCCTCCAGCGTCGTGTAGTAGACGTGCGCCTCGTCGACCTTCAGCACCTGTTGGGCGTACGCGTCGACCATCTCCACCTGGTCGGCGTTGGGCGCGGAGATCTGCAGGTAGAGGCGGGAGTTCGCGTCCATCCGATCGGCGGAGAGCGTGGGCGCCAGCACCGGCAGCCCGACCCGGTTCAACTCGCGCAGCGCGCGGGCGGTGCTCGTCCGACTCTCCACCAGACCGACCACCCCGACCACGGTGGGGTCGTCCGCGGCCAACTCGGCGAGCATCGCCACGGCCCGGTCCGCATAGATCATCTGCCGGCCGCCGTTGGCCACCACGATCCGCAGCAGCGCCGCGCCGTTGGCGCCGGCCGACTCTTTCAGCAACGCGTACTGGGCGGTGGCCATGCCTTCGAGCTCCTCGCGCTCGGAGACGTAGGACTCCTCGTCGGCGCGGGTCAGGTTGCCGGTCAGCGTGCCCAGGTAGACCAGGGTCAGGAAGGGTCGGCGTCGGTCGCTGCGCTGCCAGACCTCCTCGGCGGCGCGGTTCTGCGCGAAGATCCGCCGCTGGATGGTCCGCAGCCCGTCCTGGCCCGGGTCGTTGTTGAACACCTGGGCGGCGCTGTCGCTGTAGCCGATACATTCGTCGCGGGCGACCACTTCGACCGACACCCGGCCGCCGGTCAGCGAGGGGTGGCAACCCGGCCCCCACCGGCTGCCCACCCAGACGCCCAGCGCCGCGACCAGCACCAGGCAGAGCGCCGCCGGCAGGAAACGCCGCGACCACCAGGGCGGGTCGGGCGCGGAGAACGGCCGGACGCCGCCCCGCGACGGTGGGCCGGTGTCGGTGTCGTCGGGGCGCAACGCCACGAGCCAGGCGGCCTGGCGGCGCAGCCGCCGCATCTCCGGCAACGCCTCGGCCCACTCGTCGTACGCCTCGTCGGCCTCGGTCAACGGGTGCGGCTCGGGCAGTTCCGGCGGCGGTTGCCCGCCGGACACGACGATCAGCAGCGGGTCGTTGCGGCCCGTCTCGGTGCGGACGTCGCCGACCAGACGCACCAGTTCGCCGCCGACGTTGCCGGGCGCGACGTGGTCGATCAGCAGCACCGGGTACGCGGTGCGCCGCCAGTCCGACGGGCGCCACGGCCGACGCTGGTACGCCTGCCGCAGGTCCTCCAGGAACGCGTGCAGCAGCAGCTTGTTGACCTGGTCGGGTTGCTCGCCGTCCCGCCACCCGGCGGTGAGGCGCTCGGCGAAGCCGAGGAACGTGACCGACTGCCGGGGCGCGAGGTACTGCTGGCGCATGAACCAGTTGTAGTGTCGCCCGAGCACCGGCACCCGGCCGGAGACGGCGGCCCGGAAGAGCACCCCCGGCACCGCGCGGCGGACCAGCCAGAGCAGCACCTGCGAGACGATGCTGACCGCGTCACCGCCGCTGGGCGGCGCCTCCGGCGCACGAGTGCCCCGGCGGTCGCGCAGCCGGCGGACCAGGGCCGCGCGGCTGTCGTCGGCGTCGACGCCGAAGCTGAGGCTCTGGTGCATCAGCCAGTCGGCGAGCGGGTAGTGCCGAAAGCGCAGCCGGGCGGCGCCGAACGCCTCCAGGGAGAGCTGCCGGTGCAGCTCACGCAGCAGCGCCGAGACGTCCCCGGCGCCCGGCGGCACGTCGGCGTCCACCACCGCGTGCGGCACCCGCCGCCGTGGGCCCTGACCGAGGAACCGGCGCAGCGGCGTCATCAGGTCCGACGTGTCCGAGCGGACCAGCCACAGCAGCGGCAGCCGGCGGTCGCCACGGCGGGGTCGCCGCAGCAGCCGGGCGAGCAACGTGAAGAACTCCAACCCGCCGGCAGGCAGCCGCTCCCGACCACCTGTGGCCTGCCGTTGGCCGATCAACTCCCGCTTGGGCACCTCGGACCGCCGCACGCGTCACCTCCGATCCACACAGTGTGACCTTGCCGAGCAAGACACACCAGAGATCGACGCCGATCGGCGGTGTCACGGGCGGCGACGTTCACAGTTGTCGATTAGGTTGGCGTGGCGAACACCCCGATGGAGGGAGTCCACCCCGTGCGACGAGCACTCACGGCGGCCACCGCCGCCCTGACCCTCACCACCGCCGGCACCATGCTCGCCGGCACCCCCGGCCAGGCGGCCCCGACGGGCTGGGGCCGACCGGTCGTCACCGCCGCGCCGCAACCCGGCGCGTCCGGCCTGGGCGACACCTACTTCCCCGACTACGGCAACGGCGGCTACGACGTCGAGCACTACGACGTCCGGCTGCGCTACGACCCGGCCACCGACCTGCTCACCGGCACCACCACCATCCTCGCCACCGCCACCCAGGACCTCTCGACGTTCAATCTGGACTTCCTGCTCGACGTCGAGTCGGTCCGGGTCAACGGCTGGGCGGCGACCACCAGCACCGCCGGCGTCCACGAGGTGGTGGTCACCCCGGCCCGCACGGTGACCCGGGGGCAGCAGCTCACCATCGTGGTGCGCTACTCCGGCGTCCCGTCGGAGACCCTGGTCGGCGGCTACACCGGCTGGACGCGGACCGACGACGGCGCGCTCGCCGTCAACGAGCCCGAGGCGGCGTGGTGGTGGTTCCCCAGCAACGACCACCCCCTGGACAAGGCCACCTTCGACATCTCGGTGTCGGTGCCCACCGGGGTCGAGGTGATCAGCAACGGCGTGCAGCCGAGGCCACCGGCGGCCGAGGCCGGCAACCGCACCCGCTGGATCTGGCGGACCACCTCCCCCACGGCCACCTACCTGGCCTTCCTGGCCATCGGCCAGTACGACATCGTCACCGACACCACCCCGGGCGGCCAGCCGGTCGTCAACGCGTACAGCACCTCACTGGGCGCCCTCGGGCCGGCCGCGCGGGCCAGCATCGAGCGGACCGCCGAGATCGTCGACTGGTGCAGCGGGATCTTCGGGCCGTACCCGTTCGAGGCGCAGGGTGGCGTGGCCGGACCGGTCGACGGCATCGGCTTCGCGCTGGAGACGCAGACCCGACCGGTGTACGGGCCGGGCTTCTGGCGGCGCGGCGCCAACACGTACGTGGTGGTGCACGAGAACGCCCACCAGTGGTTCGGTGACTCGGTCTCGGTGGCCGAGTGGCGACACATCTGGCTCAACGAGGGTTTCGCCTCGTACGCCGAGTGGCTGTGGTCGGAGGAGCAGGGTGAGGGCACCGCGCAGGAGGTGTTCGACTTCGTCTATGACAGCTACCCGGCCGACGACGAGTTCTGGCAGGTGCTGCCCGGTGACCCGGGTGCCGGCCGGATCTTCGACGACGCCGTCTACGACCGGGGTGCGATGACGTTGCACCAGCTCCGGCTGGCCGTGGGCGACGACGCGTTCTTCGAGATCCTGCCCGCCTGGGCCACCGAGCACCGGTACGGCAACGGCACCGTCGCGCAGTTCCAGGCGCTGGCCGAGCGGATCTCCGGGCTGGACCTGGACGACCTGTTCACCGCCTGGCTCTTCACCGCCGGCCGCCCCGACGTGGCCGGCGCCGCCCGCAAGGCCGCCCCGCCGACCGAGCCGAAGTCCTGGGCCAAGATCCGCGAGACCCATGCCCTGATGTCCCACTAATCCCCACCCACCCCCGGCCCCGCCCGCGCCCCGGGGCGGGGCGGGGGCGCTTTCTCAGCGGCGGGGCAGGGATCCGGCGGTGGCCAACTCGGGAAGCCGGATCGGGCCCGAGGGAACACCGTCGGCGGGCGCGATCACACACACCGCCCCGGTGGGGCGGACGATGCGGGCGGCCCTAAACGCCACCCGTCGTACCGGATGGCGTGGCCGGGGCGCGACCAGCGGGGCTGTCGCCGCGCGGGCCTGCTGACGGTCGAGGGCGACCGCCGCCGCGACCGTGGCGATCGTCGCGGCGGTTCCGGCGAGGACGAGCGTCTGGCGCGGCCCGGCGTACTCGGCGAGCCAGCCGAGCAGCGGGGCACCGACCGCGGCGGAGACCGAGCCGGTGACCGCCAGGGCGGCGAGCACCCGGCCGCGCATCGCGGCGTCGGTGTCGAGTTGGGCGCGGGTACCGACGGTGGTGTCGATGACCACCGCGGCGGCGGCGATCGGCAGGATCACCGCCGCGAAGCTCACGGTCCCCGGGGCGAGCCCGGCGACGATCTGCAACCCGCTGGCGAGCAGGCCGGCGACGACGAGCGTCCGGTAGCCCAGGGACCGGCGGCGGGCCGCGACGAGTGCGCCGACCACCGTTCCGATCGCGAACACGGTGGACAGGACGCCGTAGCCGGAAGCGCCGGCGTTCAGCGGGCCGTCGCTCATCGCCGCCATCGTCACCTGGTAGTTGCGGCCCAGACTGCCGAGCACGAACGACAGGGCGAGCGCGACGAGCAGCACCGGTTGCCGGCGTAGGTAGGCGAACCCGGCCCGTACGCCGCCGCGGGTCGCACCGGCGGCGGCCACCGCCACGCCGGTCACGGCCCCCGGGCGGACGGCGAACAGCGCCACCACCACGGCGGCGAAGCTCGCCGCGTTGATGCCGAACAGCAGGGCGGGGCCGACTGCGGCCACCACGAGGGCGCCGAGGCTCATGCCGAGGATGCGCCCGGCGGAGTTGGAGAGCGAACCGAGCGCCAGGGCGTTGCCGAGGGTCTCCCGGTCGACGAGGGTGGAGGCCCAGCGCCCCATCACCGGCCCCTCGATCGCCGAGACGGCACCGGTGGCCAGGGAGATCGCGAAGATCAGCGGGAGCCCGCCGAAACCGGTCAGGGCGACCGCGCCCAGTCCGGCGGCGAGCGCCGCGTGGGTCACCTGGGCCGCGATCAGCAACGGGCGGGCCGGCAGACGGTCGGCCAGCACACCTCCCCAGACGCTGAGCAGCAGGGTGGGTGCCGCCTGGAGCAGCACGGCGAAGCCCATGGACGTCGCCGAACCGGTCTCCTTCAGGACGTACCAGTTGACTCCGAGGACCTGCATCCAGGTGCCGATGACGGAGACGAACCCGGCGAGCGCCCAGATGCGGTAGTTGCGATGGCGCAGCGCGGCGAAGGTGGCACCCGTGGCCACGACGGACCTCCAGCGATCGGCGGCATGATCATTCAGGCCGATCGCGGCGCGGCTCGGCAGCCGACAAGTCTTGCCACCTTAAACCTGTTTGCCCACATTTGTGAGCGGCTTCACCAGCGGGAATGCCCCGGCCGGTGTGGCAGCAGCCTGCCGCACCGGCCGGACACCCCAACGGGTCAGCGGGCGGCCAGAGCCTGCGCTGCCGGGCCGACCGGGGCCGGTAGCGCACCGACACCGCCGAGGTACGCGTGGATCGCGGCGGCCGCCGCACGCCCCTCGGCGATGGCCCAGACGATCAGCGAAGCGCCCCGGTGCATGTCACCCGCGACGAACACCCCGTCGGCGTCGGTCTGCCAGTCGTCGCGGGCGTCGACCGCGCCCCGCGGGTTGCGGGTCACCCCGAACTGCTCCAGCAGCGGCTGCCGCTCGGTGCCCTCGAAACCGATCGCCAGCAACACCAGATCCGCCGGCAGCTCCCGCTCGGAGCCCGGTACCACGGTGACGATGCGCCGACCGTCGCGCTTCTCGACGGTCACCTCGGCGATCCGCACCGCCCGCACCTGGCCGGTGCCGTCGTCCACGAACTCCTGCACCGCCACGGCGAAGACCCGCTCGCCGCCCTCCTCGTGCGCCGGGTAGCTGCGCAGGACCCACGGCCACGTCGGCCACGGATCCCGTGCCTCGTCGCGCTCCTGGGGAGGCTGCGGGTACAGGTCGAGCTGGTGCACGCCCGCGGCGCCCTGGCGGTGCGCGACGCCGAGGCAGTCGGCTGCCGTGTCGCCACCACCGATGATCACCACGTGCTTGCCGGCCGCGTCGATCGGGCTGCCGTCGGGCAGCACCGCCGGCGCCAGCCGGCGCTCGCCGGCCTCCTCGGTGGTCGCGGTGGCGACCGCGCGATTCGCCGCGACCAGGTGCGCCATCGCCTGGTGTACGCCCCGAAGCGCCCGCCCCGGGGTCTCCGGAGTGTCCCGGCCCTGCAACGCGCCGCAGGCCAACAGCACCGCGTCGTGCTCGGCGCGCAACTGCTCGGCGGTGACGTCCACCCCGACGTTCACACCGGTACGGAAGCGCACCCCCTCGGCGGCGAGCTGGGCCAACCGGGCGTCGATGTGCCGCTTCTCCAACTTGAAGTCGGGGATGCCGTACCGGAGCAGACCACCGATCGCGTCGTCCCGCTCGTACACCGTCACCGCGTGACCGGCGCGGGCCAACTGCTGGGCGGCGGCGAGACCGGCGGGCCCGGAGCCGACGACGGCCACCGACCGGCCGGACGGCGCCGGCACCGGGCGGGGCGTGAACCCGCGCGCCGCGGCGGCGTCGGCGATCTCCACCTCGACCTGCTTGATGGTCACCGGCTGACCGCCGGAGATGCCGAGCACGCAGGCCGCCTCGCAGGGCGCCGGACAGAGCCGACCGGTGAACTCCGGGAAGTTGTTGGTGGCGTGCAACGACTCCACCGCGGCGTCCCAGTTGCCGGTACGCACCAGGTCGTTCCAGTCCGGGATGCGGTTGCCCAGTGGGCAGCCGTCGTGGCAGAACGGGATGCCGCAGTCCATGCAGCGCGTGGCCTGCTCACGGACCAACTCCTCGCCGGCCGGCGGGTAGACCTCACGCCAGTCGCTGATCCGCACCGACACCGGACGGCGGGCCGGCAGCCGCCGGTCGTAGCGCAGGAAACCGTTCGGGTCAGGCACGTGCCACCTCCTGGGCCGCCACCCGCGGGGCGGGCGGCGCGGCCGGCGCGCTGAGCGCGCCCATCACCGCGTCGTCGACGTCGCGGCCGGCGGCTTCGGCGGCCCGCATGATCTCCAGCACCCGGCGGTAGTCGCGGGGCACCACGGCGGTGAACTCGGCCACCGCCTCCGGCCAGCGCTTGAGCAGCTCCTCGGCGACCGACGAGCCGGTCTCGGCCACGTGCCGCTGGATCAGCTCGTGCAGCAAGGACTGCTCCTGCTCGCCCAGCGGCGCCAGGTCCACCAGTTCGGTGTTGACCCGCGCACGGTCCAGGTGGTGCACGTACGCCGTACCGCCGGACATGCCGGCCGCGAAGTTACGGCCGGTCGCACCCAGCACCACGACCGTGCCGCCGGTCATGTACTCGCAACCGTGGTCGCCGACGCCCTCGACCACGGCCACCGCGCCGGAGTTGCGGACCGCGAACCGCTCCCCCACCCGGCCGCGCAGGAAGACCTCGCCCGCCGTGGCTCCGTACAGGATGGTGTTGCCGGCGATGATCTGATCCTCGGCCCGCCGACCCGGCTCGGCGTCGGGGTCGAGGAACGGCGCGGCGGCGTCCGGACGGACGACGACCCGCCCACCGGAGAGGCCCTTGCCCACGTAGTCGTTGGCGTCGCCGTGCAGCCGCAGGGTGACCCCGCGCGGCAGGAACGCGCCGAACGACTGCCCGGCCGTGCCGTGCAGCACGAACTCGATCGTGTCGTCCGGGAGGCCGGCGCCGCCGAAGCGGCGGGTGACCTCCCCGCCGAGCATCGCGCCGACGCTGCGGTGCTCGTTGCGCACCGCCACCTCGACCCGGACCGGCGCCCGTTCCGACAGCGCCGGACGGGCCAGCGCGATCAGCTCGTTGTCCAGGGCCTGCTCCAGGCCGTGGTCCTGGGCGCGCACCCCGCGTCGGGCCGCACCGGCGGGCAGCTCCGGCAGGTGCAGGACGGGTGCCAGGTCCAGCCCGTGGGCCTTCCAGTGCGTCAGGGCCGGGGCCACATCGAGCAACTCGGACTGCCCGATCGCCTCCTCGATCGACCGCAGACCCAGCTCGGCCAGGTAACCCCGGACCTCCTCGGCGAGGAAGAGGAAGAAGTTCTCCACGAACTCCGGGGTGCCGGTGAACCGCTCCCGCAGGACCGGGTTCTGGGTGGCGATGCCGACCGGGCAGGTGTCCAGGTGGCAGACCCGCATCATCACGCAGCCGGCGACGATCAGCGGCGCGGTCGCGAAACCGAACTCCTCCGCGCCGAGCAGCGCCGCGACCAGCACGTCCCGGCCGGTCTTGAGCTGACCGTCGACCTGGACGGTGACCCGGTCGCGCAGCTTGTTGAGCAACAGCGTCTGCTGCGCCTCGGCCAGCCCCAGCTCCCACGGGGTGCCCGCGTGCTTGAGCGAGTTCATCGGGGACGCGCCGGTGCCGCCGTCGTGGCCGGAGATCAGGATGACGTCGGCCTTGAGCTTCGCCACCCCGGCGGCGACGGTGCCGACACCGACCTCGCTGACCAGCTTGACGTGCACCCGGGCCGCCGGGTTGACGCACTTCAGGTCGTGGACGAGCTGGGCCAGGTCCTCGATGGAGTAGATGTCGTGGTGCGGCGGCGGGGAGATCAGACCGACGCCGGGGGTGGCGTGCCGGGTACGGGCGATCCACGGCCAGACCTTGTTGCCGGGCAGCTGACCACCCTCACCCGGCTTCGCGCCCTGGGCCATCTTGATCTGGAGGTCGTCGGCGTTGACCAGGTATTCGCTGGTCACGCCGAAGCGACCGCTGGCGATCTGCTTGACCGACGAGCGACGGGCCGGGTCGTGCAGGCGTTCGACGTCCTCGCCGCCCTCACCGGTGTTGGACTTGCCGCCGAGACGGTTCATCGCGATGGCCAGCGTCTCGTGCGCCTCCGCGGAGATCGACCCGTACGACATGGCGCCGGTGGCGAACCGCTTGACGATCTCGGAGGCCGGCTCGACCTCCTCGATCGGCACCGCCGGGCGGACCCCGGTCCGCAGGGTGAACAGCCCGCGCAGCGAACCGGCCTGCGCGGCGAGCGCGTCGACCTTCGCGGTGTACTCGCGGAAGACGTCGTACTGCCGGCTGCGGGTGGCGTGCTGCAGCAGGAAGACCGTCTCCGGGTTGAACAGGTGCAGCTCACCCTCGCGACGCCACTGGTACTCGCCGCCGACCTCCAACCGGTCGGAGGCGGCGGTGCCCGCGGCCGGCCAGGCCAGCGCGTGCCGGGCGGCCACCTCGGCGTGTACGCCCGCGAGGCCCACCCCGCCGATGCGGCTGGGGGTGCCCCGGAAGTAGCGCTCGACCAGCCGGGTGTCCAGACCGACCGCCTCGAAGACCTGCGCCCCGCAGTACGAGGAGACCGTCGAGATGCCCATCTTCGACATGATCTTCAGGACGCCCTTGCCGAGCGCCTTGGCATAGTTACGCACTGCGGCGGCGGGCTCGACGCCGGCCAGCGCGCCGGTAGCGATCATGTCCTCGACGGACTCGAACGCCAGGTACGGGTTGACCGCCGCCGCGCCGTAGCCGATCAGGACCGCCGCGTGGTGCACCTCCCGGCAGTCGCCGGACTCCACGATCAACGCCGCCTGCGTCCGGGTCTGCTCGCGCACCAGGTGCTGGTGCACCGCGGCGGTGAGCAGCAGCGACGGGATCGGTGCCAGGTCGGCGTTGGAGTCCCGGTCGGAGAGCACCAGGATCCGGACGCCGTCCTCGATCGCCTCGGAGACGTGCCGACAGATCTCGGTCAGCCGCGCCTTGATCCCGGCGGCGCCCTCCCGGACGCGGTACAGCCCGGACACCCGGACCGCCTTGAAGCCGGGCAGGTCGCCGTCCTCGTCGATGGAGAGGATCTTCGCCAGCTCGTCGTTGTCGAGGATCGGGTGCGGCAGCACGATCTGCCGGCAGCTCGCCGCACCCGGGTCGAGCAGGTTGCCCTCCGGCCCGATGGTCGACGCCAGGCTGGTCACCAACTCTTCCCGGATGGCGTCCAACGGCGGGTTGGTGACCTGGGCGAAGAGTTGGTGGAAGTAGTCGTAGAGCAGTCGTGGCCGGGTGGACAGCGGCGCGATCGGAGTGTCCGTACCCATCGAACCGAGCGGCTCGGCGCCGGTGCGGGCCATCGGCCCGATGAGAATCTTCAGCTCCTCCTCGGTGTAACCGAAGGTCTGCTGGCGGCGACGCACCGAGTCGTGGGTGTAGACGGTGTGCGCGCGGGCCGGCAGGTCGCCCAGCTCGATCAGCCCCGCGTGCAGCCACTCCTCGTACGGCTGAGCGGCGGCCAGCTCGGACTTGATCTCCTCGTCGTGCACGATCCGACCGGCGACGGTGTCGACCAGGAACATCTTCCCCGGCTGGAGTCGCCCCTTCGCGACCACGTGAGCCGGGTCGAGGTCGAGCACGCCCGCCTCGGAACCGAGCACGACGAGGCCGTCGTCGGTCTGCCACCAGCGCCCCGGACGCAGCCCGTTGCGGTCCAGCACCGCGCCGACGATCTCGCCGTCGGTGAACGCCACCGAGGCGGGACCGTCCCACGGCTCCATGAGGCTGGCGTGGAAGCGGTAGAAGGCGCGCTTGGCCGGCTCCATGCCGGGGTCGTTCTCCCACGCCTCGGGGATCATCATGAGCACCGCGTGCGGCAGGCTCCGCCCCGCCAGGTGCAGCAACTCCAGGACCTCGTCGAAGTTCGCCGAGTCGGAGGCGCCGGGCGTACACACCGGGAACACCCGCCGGATGTTGCCCGGCACGTTCGGCGAGCGCAGCAGCGCCTCGCGGGCCTGCATCCAGTTGCGGTTGCCGCGGATCGTGTTGATCTCGCCGTTGTGGGCGATGAACCGGTACGGGTGGGCCAGCGGCCAGGACGGGAACGTGTTGGTGGAGAAGCGCGAGTGCACCAACGCGATCGCGCTGTCGATCCGCTCGTCACGCAGGTCCGGGTAGAACGCCGGCAACTGGTCGGGGGTGAGCATTCCCTTGTAGACCATGGTGCGGCTGGACAGCGACGGGAAGTACGCCGGCACACCCCGCTCGGCGGTCTCCCGCTCGGCCTGTTTGCGCAGGCTGAACGCCACCCGGTCCAGCTCGATGCCGTGCAGCGGCGAACCGGCCGGCCCCTCGGGCGCGTCGGTGAGCCGGCGCGCGGCCAGGAAGAGCTGCCGGACCCGGGGCATCGCCGCCAGGGCCGTCTCGCCGAGATCGCTGCTGTCGATCGGCACATCCCGCCAGCCGAGCAGGTCGGCCCCCTCGACCAGCGCGTACTTCTCGACCACCTGCCGGGCACGCGCCTCGGCGGCGTCGTCGTCGGGGAGGAAGACCAGCCCCGTCGCGTACTCGCCGGCCGGGGGAAGCGCGACGTCGGCCACCGCGCGCAGGAACGCGTCGGGGACCTGGATCATGATGCCCGCGCCGTCGCCGGTGTTCGGCTCCGCGCCCCGGGCACCGCGATGGTCCAGCCGACACAGGGCACCGAGCCCATTGGCGACGACCGCGTGGGAACGCCTGCCGTGCAGGTCCGCCACGAACGCCACACCGCAGGCGTCGTGCTCCTGCGCGGGGTCGTAGAGCCCCTGGGCGGACGGGCGGGGATCGGGCATCGGGGACGCCTGCGGGCTGTGCGGGTACGGCTGTGTCATATCCGCGTACGGCTGAGCCACCGGGCCTCCTGTCGTCACTCAGGTTGGATCATGGTGGGGACGACGTCGGCCCGTGGGTCTATTGAGTCTACGTTAGGGCGACGCTCGCACGGCCACCTGAGATTGATCACACCGTCCACTGGCTGGGACGTGTAGTCTCGCGCGGTGGATCCGCTCAACAAACACGTCTTCGACCGGTTGGAACGTTTCTACGACGCGGTGCCCCGCGACGTCGCCGGTGCGGAGGACCATGGCGGGTTGGTGCTGTTCGTCCGCGAGGGCAACGGTTGGCCGTTCTACGCCCGTCCCCGGCTCGACGCCACCGGACCACCGTCGCTGGCCGACGTGACGGCGGTCCGCGAACGGCAACGGAAGCTGGGCCTGCCGGAAGCCTTCGAGTGGGTGCACGAGACGACCCCTGAGCTGCTGGCGGTCGCGCGCTCGGCAGGGCTGCACGTGCTGGAGGCACCGCTGATGGTGCTCGACCCGACCGAGCTGCCCGACCCGGCGACCCTGTCCGACGTGGCGGTACGGGTGCTGGCCGCCGACTCCCCCGACTTCGCCGCCGACGTCGCCGCCCGACGGGCGGTGGCCGCCGTGTCGTTCGCCGCCGCCGGCACCGCGACCGGAGAGGCGGGCCCGGCCGAGCGGGACGCCGCCGTCACCGAACTCGAACTCGCCGCACTCGACGAGGAACGCGCCCGCATCGCCGACGGCCGACGGATCTCCGCACTGGCCGGCACGCCGACCGAGGGCGCGCTGGCCAGCGGCATGGCCATGCGGGTCGACGACGTCGCGGAGATCGCCGGGGTGGCCACCCTGCCGGCCGCCCGGCGACGCGGGCTGGGCGCCGCACTTACCGCCACCCTCGCCCGGGAACTCCTCGCGGCCGGCACCGACCTGGTCTTCCTCTCCGCCGGCAGCGAGGACATCGCTCGCGTCTACCTGCGGGTCGGCTTCCGCCGCATCGGCACCGCCTGCATCGCCGAACCCGCGGCCCTGATCCCCTGATCCCTGACTCCGCACCCCGCACCCCGCACCCCGCACCCCGCACCCCGCACCCCGCACCCCGCACCCCGCACCCCGCACCCCGCACCCCGCACCCCGCACCAAGATCCGAGCAACTTCCCTGTTCTTGCTGCCTGCGACGCGCCGGAGGCAGCAACATCTCTGATGTTGCGCGGATCTCCCGACGGAGAGGGCTCGCGAGAGGCAGACACGACGGCGACGGGCGACCGGCACCGAGGCCCGGACCGGGCCGCATAGACCGAGGCGCGACAGGAACCAACCCCACCCCTCGACCCTCCCGATCATGGAGTTGTGGTGCCGGTTAAGGAGGGTTTTGCCATCCTCCGTCTACCACCACAACTCCATGATCGATGGGGGCACGAGGGTGCGAGCGGCGGGCCAGGGTGGGGTGGGATGGTCAGGTGGGGGGACGCCACTGGGCGGCGGACGCGGCGGCGCTGGAGAGCAGTCGGGAGTTGATCGTGCCCAGGGCGGCGTCGCGGGCGCGCAGCGCCAACCGGCCACGGGCCTGGAGCACCGCCGACATCCGCCGCGTCTGCCGAACCACTGTCGCGGCGCGTGGGCGACGCACCCGGTCGTACGCCTGAACGGCGTCGGGCAGCCGCGCCTCGCGGAGCAGGGAGGCGAGCGTGGCGGCGTCCTCGAAGGCGAGGCAGGCGCCCTGCCCGAGGTGCGGCGGCATGGCGTGCGCCGCGTCGCCGAGCAGCACCACCCCTCCCGGCCCGGCCGGGAAGCCGTACGAGCGGGGCAGCGGACGCAGCTCGCGGACCTCCTGCTGGACCAGGTCGGAGGGGTCGGTGGCGTCGAGCAGCGCGCTGATCGGGTCGGGCCAGCCCGAGTACCAGCGCCGCAGCAGGGCGAGCTGGGTCTCCGGTGGTTCGGGGCGGGGCGCGCCCGCGGCGGTGGCCACCCAGTAGATGCCACCCCGGGTGGAACCACCCGACGAGCCGCGCTCGCCCAACGACGCCGCCACGAACCGGTAGCCCGCGCCGAGGATCTCACCGGCCAGCGGTTGATCGTCGGGTAGGCGAGGCGCCTTGTACCAGGGGATG
This sequence comes from Micromonospora sp. WMMD1155, assembly GCF_029581275.1. Lineage (NCBI taxonomy): Bacteria > Bacillati > Actinomycetota > Actinomycetes > Micromonosporales > Micromonosporaceae > Micromonospora > Micromonospora sp. WMMD1155. The sequence goes on along the minus strand of NZ_CP120742.1, from coordinate 4,618,758 downwards.
ACGGCGCGCCAGGCGGCACACCCGGAGCTGACCACCCGGGATTCGGGGGCGAGTTGGCGGCGGATGCCGCTGTCCGTGCCGTCGGCCGCGACCACCAGGTCGACCTCGATGGTCTGTCGCCCGTCGCTGACCGCGGGTCGTTGACCGGGCTCGACCCGGACGTGGCGCACGGTCACGCCGGTCCGCAGGTCGACCCGCTCGCCGAGGCCGGCGATCAACGCGTCGTGCAGGTCCTCGCGGTGCACCACCACCGGCATCCGGTCGGCGGGGACGGGCCGGGGCTGCACGAGCCAGTGCCCGTCCGGGCGGCGGACCCCGCCGTCGGGAAGCGGAGTGGCGATGGCGGCCAGACCCGCGCCGAGCCCGAGGGCTTGCAGCGCGCGGACACCGTTGGGCCAGAGCACGACGGCGGTCGGCTCGGGCCGGACCCGTTCGGCGCGCTCCATCAGGGTGACCGTCCAGCCGGAGCGGGCCAGCGCGCCGGCCACCGCGAGGCCACCCACCCCGGCGCCGACCACCACCGCGCTTCGCATCGGTTACGCCCCCGCTCAGCTGTCCCGGTCGGCGGGCCGCGCGCCGGCGGCGTCAGCCCGATCGGCGGGCCGGGTGCCGGCGACGTCAGCCCCGTCTGCGGGCCGCGTGCTCGTGACGTCGGCACGGTCGGCTGACGACTCGTCCGCCGGGTCGTGGGACGACGGCCCGTCGACGGCCGCCTCGCCGGTGCGGATCTCGTCGGTGCGGGTCTCGTCGGCGCCGGGCTCCGGCGGTACGACGCCGGTCTCCTGCCAGGCGGCGTACTGCTCCTCGCTGACCACCCGGTAGCCCTCCGGCGCGGCAGCCCGCGTGGGGGTCTCCCGCTCGGACAGGTCCACCTGGGACAGGTCGGACGCGGTGGGCGGAGTCGGCGTCGCCGTCGCGCCGAGCGGGATCAGGAACTCCTGCGGGCCGCGCACCCGCACGAAGTAGATCAACCCGCCGAGGAAGACCAGCGCGGCGGTCCAGACGTTGAGCCGGACGCCGAGGATCTGGTTCGCCTCGTCGGTGCGCATCAGCTCGATCCAGAACCGGCCGGCGGTGTAGCCCATGACGTAGAGCGCGAAGGCCCGACCCCGACCCAGCTTGAGCCGACGGTCGAGGACGAGGACCAGGGCGGCCACGCCGAGGTTCCACAGCAGCTCGTAGAGGAACGTCGGCTGGTACAGGCCCGGTTCGAGGATCGGCTGCCCGGCGTCGTCGCGCAGCGCGTGCCCCGGGTTGTCCGGGTCCATCCGGTGGATCTCCAGGCCCCACGGCAGTGTGGTACGCGCGCCGAACAGCTCGTTGTTGAACCAGTTGCCGAGCCGGCCGACCGCCTGGGCCAGCGGCAGCCCCGGCGCCAGCGCGTCGGCCACCACCCCGAACGGGATGCCGAGCTGTCGGGCCGCGATCCACGCCCCGACCGCGCCGCCGGCGACCGCGCCCCAGATGCCGAGACCACCCTCCCAGATGGCGAACGCCTTCAACGGCTCACCACCGGCGCCGAAGTACTTCTCCGGTGAGGTGATCACGTGGTAGATCCGGGCGCCGATGATGCCGGCGGGCACCGCCCAGACGGCGATGTCGAGCACCGCGCCGGGCGCGACGCCGCGCTGCCGCAGCCGGCGCTCCGTCACCCAGCAGGCCAGCACGATGCCGGCGATGATGCAGAGCGCGTAGGCCCGGATCGGCACCGGCCCGAGCTGCCAGACCGCGGTGCTGGGGCTGGGCAGGGCCGCCTGGGGGGACAGCGAGGCGAGGGTCACGGGTGCACACGCTACCGCTGCACACCCCCACCGCGGCACCCCGGGCCGCCGGAGCCCGCAACTCGGTGACTTCTGGTTTGCACCCCCGTACGCTCTTTGTCCATGAGCGCGCTCACCTGGGCGGTCGCCGCTGTCGTCACCGACGACACCGGCCGGGTGCTGCTCTGCCGGCAGAGCCGGGGTACGCGCCGCCACGCGCTGCCCGGTGGACGGCTACGTCCGGCGGAGAGCCCGGTAGGGGCGGCGCTGCGGGACATCCGCGCGGAGACCGGCTGGGACATCGAGTTGGTCGACCTGGTCGGTGTCTATCACCTGACCGGCCCGCCGGTGGAAACCCTGGCCGGGCGCGCCGCTCCACTGCCGGACGTACTCGTGCACGTGTTCCGGGCCCGCGCGGCCGGGGTCCGACCCGCCGCCGACCCCGCACCCGGCTGCCGGTTGACCTGGCACTCCCCCGGGGCGCTACCCGGTGCGGTCACCCCGCTCACCCGGGCCGCCGTCACCGACGCGACCGCCGGTCGCTCCGGCGTGCTCCGCGAGGTGCCCTGCGTACCCGGTGCCGTCGCCTCCGCGCCCCTGCCGGCGGCTCGCCCGGCCGAGGAGGGCCGCCCAGCCGGCACCCTCGCCGCCGCGCCACATGCGATTGAGCGGTATACCTCTGGGTCATAAATATGACTCACAGGTATACCGCTCAACAGACAGACATGCCCCGCGCTGCGCGCCGGCCGGCCACAGGGGCCCAGCGCGGACGGGTTCAGCGGGTGGGGTTGCGGACACCCTCGGCGAGTTCGGCGCTGAGCGTGCGCAGGGCGGCCAGCCCGTCGGCCTCGGTGGGCGCGTCGAGCAGGCACCGGACCAGGGCGCTGCCGACGATCACCCCGTCGGCGTACCCGGCGACGGTGCCGGCCTGCGCGCCGGTGCCCACCCCGAGGCCCACACCGATCGGCAGGTCGGTGACCGCGCGGGTCCGGGAGACGAGCGTCGGGGCGGCGTCCGAGGTACGCGCCCGGGCACCGGTCACTCCCATCACCGCTGTCGCGTAGACGAAGCCACGGCAGTGCTGCACCGTCATCGCCAGCCGGGCGTCGGTGGACGACGGCGAGACCAGGAACGTGCGGTCCAGTCCGTGCGCGTCCGAGGCGGCCAGCCACTCGTCGGCCTCGTCCGGAATCAGGTCCGGGGTGATCAGACCGGTGCCACCAGCGGAGGCGAGGTCACGGGCGAAGACGTCCACGCCGTACCGCTCGACCGGGTTCCAGTAGGTCATGGTGACCACCGGTGCGCCGGTGGCGGCCACCGCCTCGATGATGCGCATGGTGTCCGCGGTGCGGACGCCCCCGGCCAGGGCGATGTCACTGGCCCGCTGGATCACCGGCCCGTCCATCACCGGGTCGGAGTAGGGGATCTCCACCTCGATGACGTCCACGCCGGCCTCGACCATGGCGGTCATCGCGGCGATGCTGCCCTCGACGCTCGGGAAACCGGCCGGCATGCAGCCGACCAGCAGTGCCCGCCCGTCGGCGCGGGCCTTGTCGAAGGCCAGCCCGATCCGGCTCATCTCACCGCTCCTTGTCGAGGATGCCGAAGTAGTCACCGGCGGTGTGCACGTCCTTGTCGCCCCGCCCGGAGAGGTTGACCACGATGGTGGGCTCCCGGCCCAGCTCGGCGGCGAGCTTCGGGGCCAGCGCCACGGTGCCGGCGAGCGCGTGCGCGCTCTCGATCGCCGGGATGATCCCCTCGGTGCGGCAGAGCAGCTCGAACGCGGCCATCGCCTCGTCGTCGGTGACCGGCAGGTAGGTGGCCCGACCGGTGTCGTGCAGCCAGGCGTGCTCGGGCCCGACGCCCGGGTAGTCCAGACCGGCGGAGATCGAGTGCGACTCCAGGGTCTGCCCGTCGGCGTCCTGCAGCACGTACGTCCGGGTGCCGTGCAGCACGCCGGCCGAACCGCCGGTGATGCTCGCCGCGTGCCGGCCGGTGGTCACCCCGTCGCCGCCGGCCTCGAAGCCGTACAGCCGCACGTCGTCGTCGCCGACGAAGGCGTGGAAGATGCCCAACGCGTTGGACCCACCACCCACGCAGGCGGTCACCGCGTCGGGCAACGCGCCGGTGAGGTCCAGGCACTGCTGGCGCGCCTCGTCACCGATGCCCCGGACGAAGTCGCGGACCATCGCCGGGAACGGGTGCGGGCCGGCGGCGGTGCCGATCAGGTAGTGCGTCTCGTCGACGTTGGCCACCCAGTCGCGCATCGCCTCGTTCATGGCGTCCTTGAGGGTGCGCGAACCATTGGTGACCGGCACGACGGTGGCGCCGAGCATCCGCATCCGGGCCACGTTCAGCGCCTGCCGCTCGGTGTCGACCTGGCCCATGTAGACCACGCACTCCAGGTCGAACAGGGCGGCGGCGGTCGCGGTGGCCACACCGTGCTGGCCGGCGCCGGTCTCCGCGATCACCCTGGTCTTGCCCATCCGCTTGGTGAGCAGCGCCTGGCCGAGCACGTTGCGCACCTTGTGCGCGCCGGTGTGGTTGAGGTCCTCGCGCTTGAGCAGCACCCGCGCGCCGACCTCCGCGGAGAACCGCCGGGCCTCGTAGAGCAGCGACGGGGTGCCCGCGTAGTCACGCAGCAGCGCCCCGAACTCGGCCCGGAAGGACTCGTCCGCCATCGCGGCCCGCCACGCCCCGTCGAGCTCGTCCAGCGCGGCCACCAGGGCCTCGGGAACGAACCGACCGCCGAAGCGGCCGAAGTGGCCGGCGGAGTCGGGCTGCGGGCCGGCCACCGGGGCCAGCGCGTCGGCGCTCATCGGAAATCCTCTCGGTGGGGCGTCACGTCGGTGCGGGATCAGCGCACCGGCCGGGGCGTTGCCGGGTGGTTGCCCGCGTTGACCAACTCGGCGACCGCCTCGCGGGGGCTCTTCTGGGTGACCAGGCCCTCGCCCACGAGCACCGCGTCGGCGCCCGCGGAGGCGTACCGGATCAGGTCGTGCGGGCCACGCACGCCGGACTCGGCGATCTTGACGACGCTGCTGGGCAGGCCGGGCGCGATCCGCTCGAACACCGACCGGTCGACCTCAAGGGTACGCAGGTCACGGGCGTTGACGCCGATCACCTGCGCGCCGGCCTCCAGAGCCCGGTCGGCCTCTTCCTCGTCATGCACCTCGACCAGCGCGGTCATCCCGAGCGACTCGATCCGCTCCAGCAGACCCATCAGCACGTTCTGCTCGAGGGCGGCGACGATCAGCAGGACCAGGTCCGCGCCGTGCGCCCGCGCCTCGTGCACCTGGTAGCTGGAGACCACGAAGTCCTTGCGCAGCACCGGCACCGTCACGGCGGCGCGGACGGCCGCCAGGTCGTCCAGCGAGCCGCCGAACCAGCGCCCCTCGGTCAGCACACTGATCGCCCGCGCCCCACCGGCCGCGTAGTCGACGGCGAGATCGGCCGGATCGGCGATCTCGGCCAGTCGACCCTTGGACGGCGACGAACGCTTCACCTCGGCGATCACGGCCACCCCGGGCTTGCGCAGCGCCGCGTACGCGTCCAGCGGCGGCGGCGCGGCCGCCGCCAGTTCACGGATCCGCTCCAGCGGAACCTGCTCCTGGCGTCGGGCGACGTCCTCGCGCACGCCGGCCAGAATCTCGTCGAGCACGCTTACGGACGCTGCCTGACCGGCCTCGTCCCCCTCCGCGTGCGCATGCTCAGCAGTCACCAACGGACTCCCCTCTCCGGGCGTCATGGGCCGATGCTAGGGGCAACCGACCGACGCCGAATGGCGGGGGTATGGCGCTGCTCACGAAAAGGGCTGCGGCATAATGGCCGACTTGCCGTGAACGGTGTGTCACGCAGCGCCACCTCCGGTATCGACCGCCGTCACACGGTACGAGGCCTCACGGCCACGGTCGCACCGGGCCGATCCATCGATCATGCCACCAGTCGCCGGTCGGCGCGCGGCGACAACAACGTCGATCGATGTTGTGAGCAAGCTCAAGGTCGGACGGACCGCCCTGGTCACGCCCCAGGCGCGACAGTTGACCGGGCGGTCACCGCGGCGAAACCTCGGCCGACGAACATCGTCCTCGGGCAGACTCAACGGCGCGCCTGCCCGACCGTCGCAACTCCTCGTGCGAGGTGACCATGAGCATGTCCGAGCCGCAGCCGACCAACGGGTTGACCACCCTCTCACGGACAGTGGCGTCGCTCGCCGTCGGCGTGGTGCACACCGTCGAGCGCGCGGTGGTCGGCGAAGGACGAATGCGGACCGCACGCGGCAACGCCTGGGAGGCCGTCTGCGCCGACCGAGCCCGCGCCGACCAACGCGCCGAGCTGAACCGCCTGGTGGCCGAGTTGACCGCCACCCGCGCCGCCGGCCACCGAGCACAGCGCGAGCGTCAGCCGGTCGGCTGACCCCGCCGGCCGACGTCTCAGTCGGCCGTCGGGTCCTCGCCCCGGTCCAACGCGTCCCACGCCTCCGTGGTCCGCCGCCCGGCCAGCGGAGCCGACGAACCCTCCGGGCCGACCGGCGCGGGCTCCGGGCCCGAGCGCGCCGGCCGTTCGTACCGAGCGCCCATCGCCGGCCAACCGCCGCCCCGCACCGCCGTCCACCAACCCCCGGCGGCGGCCAGCAACCCGCCGACCAGGCAGAGCGCCGGCCACTGCCGGCTCACCGAACCACCCACGTCGGCGACCAGCCCGTAACCGCCACCGGCAGCCACCGCCAGACCCAACACGCCGAGCAGCCCGCCGAGCACCCGCCGCACCCGGCCCCGGGTGGCCAGCACCGCACCACCACCCGCCAACGCCACCACAGCCAACGCCGGCAACCACGGCAACAGGCCCGCGCCGCTGCGGGTGTCCCGCACCGGCGGCAGCGGCGCCGGGCGTACCGTCAACTCCACCGACCAACTCCGCGTCGCAGCCCACAAGGCCAGGCCGGCACCGACCAGACACAGCAGGACGGAGTACGTCAACTCGCGCCGCCCCACACCGGACCGCTCCCCCGCACCCCTCGCGCTCACCGAGCCGGCCTTTCGTTCGCGACTGCGGGGCTCCGCTGCGCTGCACTCCTCGCGCTCACCGGGCCGGCCTCAGTGTTTCGGCCGCCGCGATCGCCGCCAGCACCGCAGCGGCCTTGTTCCGCGTCTCCTGGTCCTCGGCGGCCGGGTCCGAGTCGGCGACCACCCCCGCCCCGGCCTGCACGTAGGCGCGGCCGTCGCGGATGAGCGCGGTCCGGATGGCGATCGCCATGTCCAGGTCACCGCCGAAGCCGAAGTAGCCGACAGTGCCGCCGTACAGACCACGGCGGACCGGCTCCAACTCCTCGATGATCTCCATGGCCCGGACCTTCGGCGCACCGGACAGGGTGCCCGCCGGGAAGGTCGCGGCGAGCGCGTCGAAGGCCGTCTGGTCGTCACGCAGGGTGCCGGTGACGGTGGAGACGATGTGCATGACGTGGCTGTACCGCTCGATGGTGGCGAACTCGGGCACCTCCACGCTGCCCGGCCGGCACACCCGGCCCAGGTCGTTGCGGCCCAGGTCGACGAGCATCACGTGCTCGGCCCGTTCCTTCGGGTCGGCGAGCAGCTCGGCGGCGAGCGCGGCGTCGGCGGCGGGGGTGCCGCCGCGCGGCCGGGTGCCGGCGATCGGGTGCAGCAGCGCCCGCCGTCGCCCGTCCTCGGCGGCGGTGACCTTCAGGTGCGCCTCCGGTGACGAACCGACGATGTCGAACCCGTCGAAGCGCAGCAGGTACATGTACGGGCTCGGGTTGCTGGTGCGCAGCACTCGGTACACGTCCAACGGGTCGGCGTGGATCGGTCGCTCGAACCGCTGCGACAGCACGATCTGGAAGCACTCACCGGCCCGGATCGCCTCCTTGGCCGCCTCCACCGCCTTCGGGTACCCGTCGGCGGGGGTCCGGCAGAGCACCTCCCCGACCGGCGGACGCTCGACCGTGGAGATCATCGGCGGGATGGGCCGGGACAGCGCGGTGGTCATCGCGTCCAGCCGGCCCACCGCGTGGTGGTACGCGGCGGCGACCTGCGGGGCGCGGTCCGGGGCGTCCACCGGTGGCAGCACCGCGTTGGCGACCAGGATCGCCGAACCGTCGTAGTGGTCGAGCACCACCAGGTCGGTGGCGAGCATCATGCCCAGCTCCGGCACGCCCAGGTCGTTCTCGGTCAGCTCGGGCAACCGTTCGAAGCGGCGGATCAGGTCGTACCCCAGGTAGCCGACCATGCCCCCGGTCAACGGCGGCAGCCCGTCGGTCGGATCGCCGACCGGGCCGGCCAGGGCCGCCACCGTCTCCCGCAGCACCCGCACCGGGTCACCCTCGGTGGGCAGCCCGGCGGGCGGCCGGCCGAGCCAGGTCGCCACGCCGTCCCGCTCGACGAGGGTCGCGCTGCTGCGTACGCCGATGAAGGAGTAGCGCGACCAGGCCATGCCGGCGGACCCGACGCCCTGCTCGGCGGACTCCAACAGGAACGTGCCCGGCCCTCCGGCCAACTTCCGGTAGACGCCCACCGGGGTCTCCGCGTCGGCCAGCAGGCGTCGGGTGACCGGCACCACCCGCCAGCGGGCGGCCGACTCGGTGAAGCCGGCCAGGTCCGGGCTGACCGCGCCGTCGGTCACGGCTGGGCCTGGGTGGTGACGGGCAGCTCGGTGAAGAAGCAGGTCCGGTGGCCGGTGTGGCAGGCGGCGCCGACCTGGTCCACGCTCACCAGCAGCGCGTCCCCGTCGCAGTCCAGGGCGACCGAGCGGACGTACTGGTGGTGCCCGGAGGTGGCCCCCTTGACCCAGTACTCGCGGCGGCTGCGCGACCAGTACGTCGCGCGGCCGGTGGTGAGGGTGCGGTGCAGCGCCTCGTCGTCCATCCAGGCGACCATCAGCACCTCGCCGGAGTCGTGCGCACGGACCACGGCGGCGACCAGACCGTCGGCACTGCGGCGCAGTCGGGCCGCGATGGCCGGGTCGAGCCGGGACGGGCGAGCCGGCTCGGAGGTCACCGGGTCGCTCGGATCGCTGGGAACGCCGGTCACCGGCGCGTCAGGTACGGGCACAGTGACCAATTGTCCCGCACGCGGCGCGGGTACCGGCGACCGCTCCCGCCCGGGCTGTGGCGGAGGCCCGACGGGTCGGGCCAACTGGGCCACATAGCGGTCCAGGCGGCCGTCGACCAGGGCGGCCGCCAGGTCGACTCCGGCGGTGTCGGCGATCTCCTCGGCGTACGGCCGGATCAACGGCAACGTGCCGGCGACCAGCCGCACCGCGGCGGCCCACAGCGCGCTGGTGGCGCCCGGGCGCAGCCCGAGGCAGAGCAGCATGTCGGCCCGGTACCCGGGTGGGGCCACCGGCAGTTCCAGGGCCGCCGCGAAGGCCGCCCGACGGGAGTGCACCCGTACCGAGGGGTTGGCCGGGCGCAGCACCGACGGGCAGAGGCGGGCCAGGTCGGCGACGGCGAGCCGGACCCCGAGGCGGTCGTTGACGGCTCGGGCCGAGGCGGCCTTACCGAGCGTGGCGATCAGTTCCTCGAGTCGGGGTGGTTCGGCGGGCTGACAGAGCACCGGCAGGTCGATTCGGGGCCGCCAGTGCGGGTCGGCCCAGAGCAGCCGGGCCGGCGTGGTGACCGGCAGCCCGAACGCCCAGTCGGCCGGTTCGCCGAGTCGGTGCACCCAGGAGCGGACGTCGCGGGCGGCCACCGAGACGTGGGTGACGCGGCCTGCGGTTTCGGTCAGGTAGGCACGTCGGGCGGCGTACGGGGTCCCACCGCCGACGAGCACGTCGAGGTCGACGTCGCTGTGCGCGGTGGCGGCGCGGCGGGCGTGACTGCCGCGCAGCAGGATGCCGACGACCGGCCGCTCGGCGGCCTGCCGCAACCGCGCGGCCCAGTCCTCGAGAAAACCGCTGTCCGGTAACGGAGGGTGACCCACCGCGCCATCGTGCCGTACGTCCGATCAGCGCGCAATGCCCGTTGGCGGACTCGGTGTCCGGTCCGAGCCTACTGCCCGTTCTCATGCTGCGCGTGACGAACTGTGCGGTGCGACGCGTTGCGTCGGGACCAGTATTTCATCTAGCGTTGAGTTCAACGGATGATGAGTTTCCTGTGGAGGTGCGCGATGGACGACGCGATAGCCGTCCGGGGCCTGGTCGTCGACCGGGGCGGGCGGCGGGTGCTGGACGGCATCAGTTGCCACGTCCCGCGCGGTGCCGTCACCGGCCTGCTCGGCCCCAGCGGCAGCGGCAAGACCACGTTCATGCGGGCGGTGGTCGGGGTGCAGGTGGTCAGCGGCGGGACGATCACCGTGTTGGGCCAGCCGGCGGGCACCCCGACCCTTCGGCACCGGGTGGGCTACCTGACCCAGGCGCCGAGCGTCTACGCCGACCTGACCGTGCGGGAGAACGCCCGGTACTTCGCGGCCCTGTACGGCCGAGGTCGGGTCGAGGCCGACCGGGCGGTCCGCGACGTCGGGCTGGCCGAGGCGGCCGGTCAACTGGTCGGCACCCTCTCCGGCGGCCAGCGCAGCCGGGCCTCCCTGGCCTGCGCGCTGGTCGGAGAACCGGAGCTGGTCATCCTCGACGAGCCGACCGTCGGTCAGGACCCGGTGCTGCGGGCCGACCTGTGGGCCCGGTTCCACGCGATGGCCGCGGCCGGCACCACCCTGCTGGTGTCGAGCCACGTCATGGACGAGGCGGCCCGCTGCGACCGGCTCCTGCTGATCCGTCAGGGGCGGCTGATCGCCGACGACAGCCCGGCCGCCGTCCGCGCCGCCGCCGGCGTGGACGACCTCGACGAGGCGTTCCTGCGCCTGATCCGGGCTGGCGAGGCGACTCCGGCCACCATGGACGCGACCAACGGACAGGAGCGGTCGTGAACCCCCGGATCCTGGCGGCCACCACCGGCCGCATCCTGCGTCAGCTCCGGCACGACCGGCGGACCATCGCGCTGCTCGTGGTGGTGCCGGCGGCCCTGCTCACCCTGGTCTACTTCATGTACGCCGACCAGCCCACCCCGCCCGGCCAACCGACGACGTTCGACCGGATCGCGCTGGTGATGCTGGGCATCTTCCCCTTTGTGATCATGTTCCTGGTGACCAGCATCGCGATGCTGCGGGAACGCACCTCCGGCACGTTGGAGCGGCTGCTCACCACACCACTGGGCAAGCTCGACCTGCTCTTCGCGTACGGCATCGCGTTCGGGCTGGCCGCCGCCGTGCAGGCCGTGGTCGCCGCCGGGGTGGCGTACTGGATCTTCGGTCTGGAGACCGCCGGCAGCATCGGGCTGGTGATCGGCATCGCCGTCGTCGACGCCGTGCTCGGCGTCGCCCTCGGGCTGCTGTGCAGCGCCTTCGCCCGCACCGAGTTCCAGGCAGTACAGTTCCTGCCAGTCGTGGTGGTCCCCCAACTGCTGCTCTGCGGGCTGTTCGTGGCCCGCGACCAGATGGCCGGTTGGCTCCAGGCGCTCAGCAACGCCTTCCCCCTGTCGTACGCCATCGAGGCGTTGCAGGAGGTCGGCGCCCACGCCGAGCCCACCGGCCGGATGTGGCGGGACGTGGCGGTGGTGGTCGGGGCGGTGGTGCTGGCACTGGTGCTCGCGGCGGCCACCCTGCGGCGGCGCAGCGGCTGAGACCGCGGCAGCCGTGGGCCGACCGGCCCACGGCTGCCAGGTGGACGAGACGAAGGGCGGCGATGACGCGGCGGACCGGCCGACGACCCGGCAACCCGGACACCCGGGAGGCGATCCTCGACGCCGCGCGCACGACGTTCGCGGAGCGCGGCTTCGACTCCGCGTCCATCCGCGCCATCGCCGGCACGGCGGGTGTCGACCCCGCGCTGGTGCACCACTACTTCGGCAGCAAGGACCAGCTCTTCCTCACCGCGATGAACATCCCGGTCGACCCGGCCCAGGTGGTGCCGACGGTGCTCGCCGGTGACCGGGACGGTGCCGGTGAGCGCCTGGTGCGCACCTTCCTCGGCGTCTGGGACTCCCCCGCCGGCAGTGCCGCGCAGGCTCTACTGCGTTCCGCCGTGAGCAACGAGTGGACCGCCCGGCTGCTGCGTGAGTTCGTCACCACCCAGATCCTGCGCCGGGTACTCGAACAGCTCGACGTCGACCCGGCCCAGCTGCCGCTACGTGGTTCGCTGGTGGCCACCCAGATGATCGGCCTGGCGATGATGCGATACGTGGTGCGCCTGGAGCCGGTCGCGTCGGCGGACCCGGAAACCCTGGTCGCGACGGTCGGGCCGACCATTCAGCGGTACCTCACCGGGCCGCTGCCGGCCTGAGGTCCGAGCACCTTCCCAACCCTGCTGGCCCGCGACGTCCCCGCCGTGATCCACTCCGGTTCGGCGAACTCGCGGTATCCGAGCGCCAGGGACACCCCCACATCGGCGAACCCGAGTGGATCAAGCCCGGCCAGCGCGGCGCTGGCGCGACAGCCCGGCCAGCGCGGCGCGGGCGCCACAGCCCGATCAGCGCGGCGGGCGGGCACCGGCCGGGAGCCGCAGCGGCGGCAGCAGCCCCGGCAGGTCGGCCGGGTCGACCACCGGGTCGGGGAAGGCCAGTCGGACCCGACGCCGGGAACCGGGTCGACCGAGGGCGACCACCAGCCCGTAGCGGTCGATGCGCACCACCCGGGGCGCCCCGCCCGGAGCCTGCTCGGTCAGCCCGAGCTGCCGACGCAGGTAGTCGGTGACCTGGCCGCTGTCGCCCTCGGCGAGGTCGGCCAGCAGGCGCGCCTCGACCGGGTGCACCGGGTCCGGCTCGGCCTCGGCGTACTCCCCCGGGTCGACCCGGTGCACGACCCCGGCCCGCTCCCAGCGGACCTCGACCACCTCGAAGCGGAACAGCCGGAAGCGGGTGCCCAGGTCGAGCAGGTCACCGGTCGGCTCCACCACGGCGAAGTCGACAGCCGCCCGACGGGCCTCGTCGCCGTGCAGCTCGGCCGCCCAACCGGACACCCACGCCCGACCCAGGCCGGGCGCGCCCGCGGCGGGTGGCAGGTCGAGCACGTCGAGCACCACCGCCACGTCGCTGCCCCCGGCCACCGGTTGCAGGGCGGCGGCCAGATGGCTGGCCACCGGCACCAACAGCAGCACCCGCCCGTCCGGGTCGGTCACGTGCCGGGCATGGTGCGGGCCCGGCCGGTGGGCCAGGTGGACGAGACCGGGCAGGCGCCCGGCGACGAGGGTACGGACGATCTCGGCGGGGTTGGGCCGCATGGGCGCGACCTCCTTCAAAGGTTAGGCTTACCTAAGCCGGAGCCTAGAGCACCTGACCGTCGACGTCCACCACACCGGAACACCACATCACCTGGTCTGCTCCAGCCACGAGGCGTAGAGCAGGCCGTAGACCGAGTCGGCGTCACGCACCAGCTCGTCGTGCGGACCCCGCTGCACCACCCGACCCCGATCCACCACGATCACCTCGTCGGCCGCCTGCGCCGTGGAGAGCCGGTGCGCGATGGCGAGGGTGGTCCGCCCCCGGGTGACCGCGTCCAGGGTGCGCTGCAACCGCACCTCCGTCGCCGGGTCCACCGCGCTGGTCGCCTCGTCCAGCACCAGCAGGTCCGGATCGGCCACGTACGCGCGGGCCAACGCCACCAACTGCCGCTCCCCGACGCTCAGCGCCTCACCACGCTCACCGACCGGCGTGTCCAGACCCGCCGGCAGACCCCCCAACCAGTCAGACAGGCCCAACTCCGTGAAGGCCACGACCAACTGCTCGTCGGTCAACTCCGGCCGGGCGAACCGGACGTTGTCCCCCACCGACGCATCGAACAGGAACCCGTCCTGCGGCACCATCACCACCCGGGACCGCAACGAGTCGAACCGCACCTGCGCCAACGGAACCCCGGACAGCAACACCGCACCGTCCGACGGGTCCATCAGCCGGGTCAACAACTTCGCGAAGGTGGTCTTCCCGCTGCCCGTCTCGCCGACCACCGCCACCCGGCTCTTCGCCGCGATCTCCAGGTCGATGTCGTGCAGCACCGGCGGGCCACCCGGGTACGCGAACCGCACACCCGCGAAGCGGATGTCCAACGGCCCACCCGGCAACTCCCGGCCCTGCTCCCCCGGGTCCGCCACGTCCGGGGCGACGTCCAACACGTCCAGCACCCGACGCCAGCCCGCGATCGCGTTCTGCGCCTCGTTGAGCACCTCGGTGGCGATCTGCACCGGCTGGATGAAGAGCGTCACCAGGAACAGGAACGCCGTCAACTGGCCGATCGACAACGTCCCGCCCACGCCGAGTGTCACACCGAGCGCCACCACACCGGCCAACGCCAGCCCCGCCGCCAGCTCACCCACCGAACTGCCCACGATGCTGATCCGGATCGCCCGCTGCTGCGCCAACCGCTGCTTGTCGATGGCCTCGTCCAGCCGCCGCTCGGTGCGCCCCGCGATGCCGTAGGCCCGGATCACCGGCGCGCCCACCACGCTCTCGCCGATCGCGCCGAGCAACGTTCCGGTGCGCTGCCGCACCGTCGCGTACGCCGTCGCGAGCCGCAGTTGCAACTGCCGGATCACGAACACCGCCGGCAGGAACGCGGCCAACACCACAAGGGTCAACTGCCAGGAGTACGCCAGCATCACGGCAGTCGTGACCACCAGCTGACCGAGGTTGACCAGCAGGATCACCCCACCCCACTGGAGGAACTGGGTGATCTGGTCGACGTCGCTGGTCACCCGAGAGACCAACGACCCACGCCGCTCCGACTGCTGGTGCAACATCGACAGGTCGTGCACGTGCCGGAACGCCCGCGTCCGCACGTTCGCCAACGCCGTCTCGCTCACCGTGAACAGTCGGCGCATCATCAGGTAACCGCAGAGCGTCGTGATCGCCAGGATCGCCGCGGTGATCCCCACGACCGACCACAGCACGCCGAACCTCAAACCACCGACGATGCCCCGGTCGATGCCCTGCTGGACGGCGACCGGCACCGCCACCCGGCCCACCATGTAGACCAACGCCAGGGCCAACGTGCCGGCCAGACCGGTCCGCAGCTCCGGCGACAACGCCAATCCCCGACGCAGGGTCTGCCAGGTCGTCTCCTCCCGCGTGCCGCCCGCATCCGTAGAAGTCGTCACCGGTCCACCTCGATTTCCAGGCCCGAGGGCAGCGGCGCGACGTCGTCGCCGTACGGACTCTCCTGCGCGCGTTCGACCTCGGCCTGCTCGTAGGCGGTCACCAGGTCGACGTAGCCCGGCACGGTGGCCAGCAACTCGCTGTGGGTGCCCCGGGCGACCACCCGCCCCTGCTCCACGTAGATGACCTCGTCGGCGAGCGCGATGGTGGCCCGCCGGTACGCCACCACCAGGATCGACGCCACCGGCACACCCGGCTCGGCCGACGACGACCGCAGCCCGGCCAGGATGGCCGCCTCCACCCGGGGGTCCACCGCGCTCGTCGCGTCGTCGAGCACCAGCAGGCGCGGGCGGCCCGCCAGGGCGCGCGCCAGGGTGAGCCGCTGCCGCTGCCCACCGGAGAGCGAGGTGCCCCGCTCGCCGACCATGGTGTCCAGACCGTCGGGCAGCGCCGCGACGAACCCGTCCGCCTCGGCGAGCCGCAGCGCCGCCCAGACGGCCTCGTCGTCGATGCCCGGCCGGTCCAACGCGATGTTGGCGCGCACCGTGTCGTCGAAGACGAACGGCACCTGGGCGACCAGCGCCACCGTGCCGGCCAGCGACTCGGCGGTCAGCTCGCGGACGTCCACCCCGTCCAGGGTGACGACGCCGGTGTCCGGGTCGACGAGGCGCACCGCCAGCGAGGCGATCGTCGACTTACCGGCGCCGGTCGGCCCGACCAGGGCCACCGTCCGACCGGCCGGCACGGTGAAGCCGACCTCGCCGAGGACCTGCGCGCCGGGCTGGTGCGCCTCGGCCGGCGGGTAGGAGAAGTGCACGTCGCTGAAGGTGAGAGCGGCCGGGGCGGAACCGGCCGGGTCGAGCACGCGCTGCCCGTACGGCATCTCACCGGTGGCGTCGAGCACCCGGCGGACCCGGTCCCAGCCGGCGACGCTGCGCGGCAGCTCGGCCAGGACCCAACCGATGGCCCGCACCGGGAAGGCCAGCACGGTGAAGAGAAAGGCCACGCTCACCAGCTCGGTCACGCTCACCGCGCCCTGGCGCAGCCGGAACGCCCCGACCACCAGCACGGCGAGGGTGCCGAGGCTGGGCAGGGTCTCCAACAGCGGGTCGAAGACGCCGCGCAGCCGACCGACCGCGATCAACGAGTCGCGCAGCTCGCCGGCGCGGCCCGCGAACCGGGCGGTCTCCTGCGCCTCGCGACCCATCGTCTTGACCACCAGGGCGCCGTCGAAGCTCTCGTGGGCGATGCCGCTGACCTCGGCGCGCAGCCGCTGGGCCCGGGCCTGCCGGGGCGCCATCCGGCGGGAGTAGACGACGTTGAGGGCGAACAGCGCGGGGAAGACCGCCAGGCCGACCAGGGCGAGCGCCCAGTCGGTGGCGAAGAGCGACACGATCGCGCCGACCAGCATCACCAGCGTGCCGACGGCGAAGGGCAGCGGCGCGATCGGGTACCAGGCCGCCTCCACGTCGGAGTTGGCGTTGGACAGCAACGTGCCGGTGGAGTTGCGGTGGTGCCACGACAGCGGCAGCTCCAGGTACCGGCGGGTGACCCGGCGGCGGTAGGACGCCTGGAGGCGGTACTGCATGTAGCCGGCCCCGAGCCGGCGGCCGACGATGCCGGCCACCCGCAGCACGCTGATCCCGAACAACGCCGTCGCGGCCAGCGCGAGGGTGCCCGCGCCCACCTCGCCGCGCTCGATGGCCGGGAGCGCCACCTCGCCGATGACCGTCCCGACGACCCGCGCGCTGACGATGATCATTCCGCCGAAGAGCACGCTGCCGACGACCGCCACCGCGAAGATCCGTGGCTGCTCGCGAATGGCCTGCCGCAGGACCCCCAGTCCTCGACTGAGCACGTCCCGACTTGTCCTGCTCGCCACGCTCTCCCCCGCCGTAAGCGTCAATTATCTCCCTCATCCTTACCGGTCCGGGCCGGCACCGCCGACCCCGACCGGATATGTCGACCGTCACGTAGCGGACGGCGGCGTCGTCCCCGGCATCCGCCGCCGCGCGCCGACGGGTCGCCGGGCCTACGATCAGCCCATGCCCCGGTACGCCCGAGCCGAGCGCGAGGCGCTGGCCGATCTCCTGCTGGCCCTCGGGCCGGACGCCCCGACGATCAACGAGGGCTGGGCGACCCGTGACCTCGCCGCGCACCTGGTGCTGCGGGAACGTCGCCCGGACGCGGCCGGGGGGATCGTGCTGCCGCCGCTGCGCGGCTACGCCGAGAAGGTCCGTCGGCGACTCGCCGCGCGGCCCTATCCCGACCTGGTCGCACAGGTCCGCCGCCCGCCGCTCTGGAGCCCGGTCAGCAATCCGGTGACCGACGAACCGGCCAACCTGATGGAGTTCTTCATCCACCACGAGGACGTCCGCCGGGCCGGCTCCGGCTGGCAGCCGCGGGACCTGCCCGCCGACCTGCAGGGCGCGCTGTGGAGGCGGGCCAGCTCGATGGCGCGGTTGGCGCTGCGCCGCTTCCCGGCGGACCTCTACGTGCAGGCGCCCGGGCACGGTGAGCTGTCCGTCGGTCGAGGGGGCGAGCGGTTGCGGGTGGTCGGCCCTCCGGCGGAGCTGGTCCTGTTCCTCTCCGGTCGCCAACGGGTGGCCCGGGTCCAGCTGGACGGCCCTGCGGAGGCGGCACGACGGCTTCGTGCCGCCCGCCTGGGAATGTGACCGTCTGTACCTAAACGGACACGAAACAGGTGTGGAATTCCCCACACCCAACGAAACATGCAGATACCTCCTCCCGTACGCTTCACCGCGCCGCTCCGCGCCGGGCGGCACGAAGTGGGGGCGCACTGTGCGGAGTTTCGCGATTTCGGCGCTGCGGGAGCCCCCGTTCTCCGCGGGGCGCCATGGCGCCACGGAGCAGGTGGCAAGCGAGAGCGTCGAGTGGGCGCGCACGTTCGGGTTGGTCGACTCCAGCGAACGTGTGCGTCGACTGCAGGGAGCCGACGCCGCCGGGCTGTCCGGGCGGGCCTGCCCGGACGGCTCGATCGACGGGCTACGACTGCTCACCGACCTGATCAGCTGGCTCTTCGTGATGGACGACGCCTGCGACGAGGACGGCCTCGGCGCCGACCCGGCCAGGCTGGGTCCGGCGATCAGCACGCTGCTCGACGTGTTGGACCGCTACGGTGACCCGGATGTCCCGCCGCCCGCCGTCGGGCCGCTCGGTGACGCGCTGCACGACCTGTGCCGCCGGACTCGGCTGCACGACCACGCGGCCCTGCTGCTGCGCTTCGTCAGCCAGATGCGCCAGTACCTGCTGGCGCTGCTCTGGGAGGCGACCAACCGGGAGCGCCGGCGCGTGCCCGACGTGGCGGAGTACGTACAGCTGCGCCGGCACATCGGTGGGGTGCATCCCTGCCTCACGCTCACCGACCTGGCGTCGGCACGGCCTCCCGGGTCGGCCCAGCGCGCCGACCCGGCGCTGCTCGCCCTGGATCTGCTGGCGGTGGACCTGGTCTGCTGGTGCAACGACCTCTTCTCCTACGGCAAGGAGAGTCGGGCCGACCCGGACGCGCACAATCTGGTGACGGTGATCGCCCAGGACGGCGACGCCGACGAGCAGGCCGCGCTGCGGGCCGCGGCCAACCGGTTCAACCAGGGCCTGGCGGATTATCTGGACGCCGAGGAGGCGCTGCTGTCCAATGGCAACGACGAGGTACGTCTCGCGCTGGCCGCCCGGCGCAACTGGGTGCGGGCCACCTACGACTGGTCAGTCGTGGCTGCCCGGTACGCCTGATTCCGCAGTACCGGTCGGTGGGTTGGGACGGCCGGACGATCACCGGGGCTAGCCGATGCACGGTGGCAGGCAATACTCTTCGGTAACCATCATGACGTGACGCCCGTCACGCCACCACCCCCGAAGGCGGCTACAGCGATGGCTCTCGATGTACCGTACCGCTCCATCCCGGACATGTTCCTCAAGCGTGTGACGGCCACCCCCGACCGGAACGCGTTTGCGTCCCCGACCCCCGACGACGCGGGGCCTGCATGGCTGACCTGGGAGCAGGTCGGCCAGCGTGCCAAAGCGGTCGCCGCCGGCCTGCACGGCCTGGGCGTCGGCCAGGAGGACCCGGTCGCGATCCTCGCCAACACCCGGCTGGACTGGGTGATCGCCGACCTCGGCATCATGTGTGCCGGCGGCGCGACGACCACCGTCTACCCGACCACCGAGCCGGCCGACGCGACGTACATCATCGCCGACTCCGGGTCGAAGGTGCTCTTCGCGGAGAACCCGACCCAGGCCGCGAAGATCGCCGGCGCCGACCTGCCCGCGCTGACCCACGTGGTGCTCCTCGACGGTGCCGCCGACCCGACCGCCGCGATTCCGCAGTTGACGCTCGCCGAGTTGGAGGAACGCGGCACCCGCGCGCTGGCCGCCGAACCGGATCTGATCGACATGCTGGTGGCCGGCATCGGCCCGGAGCACCTCGCCACGCTGATCTACACCTCCGGCACCACCGGTCGCCCCAAGGGCGTCGAGCTGCTGCACGGCGGCTGGTGCTGGGAGGCCGTGGCGCAGGCCGAGGTCGGGCTGCTACGCGACGACGACCTGCAGTACCTGTGGCTGCCGTTGGCCCACTCGTTCGGCAAGACGCTGCTCTGCGGCGCCATCCACGTCGGCCTGCCCACCTACGTCGACGGGCGGGTGGAAAAGCTCGTCGACCTGCTGTCGGTGATCCGTCCGACGCTGATGTGCGGCGCGCCCCGGGTGTTCGAGAAGGTCTACAACCGGGCGGTGACCACCGCGCAGGGCGCGGGCGGCGCGAAGGCGAAGATCTTCGCCTGGGGCGTCCAGGTCGGTAAGGAGAAGGTCGCCCTGGAGCAGGCCGGAAAGCCGGTGCCGGGCGGGTTGAAGCTGCGCTACGGGCTGGCCGAGAAGCTGGTGTTCAGCAAGCTCCAGGCCCGCCTCGGCGGTCGGATGCGGGTGCTGGTGTCCGGCGCCGCCCCGCTGAGCCCCGAGATCGCCACCTTCTTCGCCGCGGCGAACCTGCCGATCAGCGAGGGCTACGGCCTGACCGAGACCAGCGCCGGCAACTTCGTCAACCCGCCCTCGGGGCTGCGGATCGGCACGGTGGGCCGGGCCATGGGTGACCTGGAGTGCCGGATCGACACCGACGGGGAGATCCTGGTGCGTGGTCGGCCGGTGATGCGCGGCTACCACAACCTGCCGGAGGAGACCGCAGCCGCGTTCACCGACGACGGCTTCTTCCGCACCGGCGACATCGGCAGCCTCGACGAGCAGGGCTACCTGCGGATCACCGACCGCAAGAAGGACCTGGTCAAGACCTCGGGCGGCAAGTACATCGCACCGTCGCACATCGAGGGGATGTTCAAGGCCATCTGCCCGTACACCTCGCAGGCGGTCGTCGTCGGTCAGGCCCGCAACTTCTGCACGATGCTGGTGACGCTGGACCCGGACGCGATCCGGGGCTGGGTCGCCGGTGGGCCGCTGGAGGGGCGCAGCTACGGCGAGATCGTCGCGTCGCCGGAGGCCCGGGCGATGGTCGAGGAGTACGTCGCCCAGCTCAACGCGAAGCTCAACCGCTGGGAGACGATCAAGAAGGTGGCCATCCTGCCGCGCGATCTGACGATCGAGGACGGCGAGATCACCCCGTCGCTCAAGATCAAGCGTCGTGGCGTGGAGAGCAACTTCGCCGCCCAGATCGAGGAGATGTACGCGGGCACGCTCGCCGAGCTGTGAGGAGTGGCCGACGGCCCCGTACCCGGGCGGGTACGGGGCCGTCGGCCTCCGCCACGGCGCTGCTGCGGCCGTCGGCCTTCGGCGCGGCGCTGCTGCGGCCGTCGGCCTTCGGCGTCCGGGCTCAGGCGATGACGGTGGGCTCGCGCCACCGTTGCCGGCCGGACCGGTCCAGGTCGTAGCGGACCGCCGCGATCCGCCCCACCGCCTCCACCAGGTCCGCGGCGGGCAGGGTGAACGGCAGCCGCAGGAACCGCTCCAGGGTGCCGTCCAGGCCGAACCGGGGGCCGGGTGCCAGTCGTACGCCGACCTCCTCGGCGGCCCGGGCCAACGCGCTGGAGACCGGGCCGTCCAACTCGGCCCAGAGCGTCACGCCGCCCCGGGGCACGGTCACCCGCCAGTCCGGCAACCGTTGCGCCAGCGCGCCGAGCAGGGCGTCGCGTTGGGCGGCCAACGTGACGCGTCGGTCGGTGACGATCGCGTCAGCGTGGGCGAGCAGGTGCACCGCCACCAGTTGGTCCAGCACCGGGCTGGCCATGTCCACCCCGACCCGCACGGCGGCCAGCCGCTGCACCTGCGGCGCGGAGGCGCGCACCCAGCCGATCCGCAGACCACCCCAGTAGGGCTTGCTCATCCCGCCGATGCTGATCACGCGGCTGTGCCGGTCGTACACGCCGACCGGTGGTGGCACCTCGGTGCCGTCCAGCGGCAGGTCCACGAAGGATTCGTCGACGACCAGGTCGGTGCCCACCGCGTGGGCGGCGGCCACCACCCGCTCGCGGAGCGCGGCGGGCATCAGGTGCCCGGTCGGGTTCTGGAACTCCGGAATCAGGTAGGCCAGCTTGGGCCGGGTCTGCCGGAGGCTGCCCAGCAGCAGGTCGGAATCCCAGCCGTCGGCGGCCAGACCGTGGGTGGTGATCCGGGCCCGTCGCCCGGCCAGCGCGGCGAGCGCGTTGGGGTAGGTCGGGGACTCGACCAGCACACTGCCTCCCGGGGCCAGGGCGAGGCGCAGCACCAGGTCCAGGGCGTGCTGGGTGCCGCTGGTGACCATGATCTGGTCGGCCGAGGTGGGCAGCCCCCGGGCGGTGTACCCGTCGGCCACCGCTGCGCGCAGCTCGATGATGCCGGTCGGGTGGTAACCGGCTCCGCCCAGGTAGCGGGGCAGGTCCTCGGCGGCGGCCCGGGCCGCGTCCAGCAGTTGCGGTGGGGCGGCCGGTGCGGCGGCGCCGAGGTCGATCATGTCCTGGTCGTCGAGCGGGGTCCACAGGCCGGTGCTGGCGACCCGGTGGTTGCCGGGCAGCATCGTCCAGCTACCCGCGCCCCGGCGGCTGGCCAGGTGCCCGGTCTCGCGCAGGTGCCGGTACGCGGCGGTGACCGTGGTCCGGCTGATCCGCAGCGCCTCGGCCAGCTCCCGTTCGGCGGGGAGGCGGACGCCCAGCGGCAGGCGACCGTCGGCGAGCAGACCGCGCACCGCACCGGCCAGGGCGGCGTAGTCGGGGCTGCGTCGGCGGCCCGGGAGGGCATGCCACTGCCCGAGCAGGCGAGCCAATTGGACTCCTCGCACCTGACCAGTCATGCCACTCCCCCGATATTGGCTTCTCTTACGACGAGGATTGGCACCTAGGGTGGCATGCATGGCATTGCTTGGCAATCTGCGGCACCGGCCGGTTCGACGGTTGGTCCAGCTCTACCTCGGGCTCGGCCTGTACGGCGTCAGCATGGCCCTGATGGTCCGCTCCGACCTGGGCCTCGACCCGTGGGACGTGTTTCACCAGGGCCTCTCCAAGCTGACGGGGCTCTCGTTCGGCACCGTCACCATCGGCGTCGGCGCGCTGGTGCTGCTGCTCTGGATCCCGCTGCGGCAACGGCCCGGCCTCGGCACGGTCAGCAACGTCGTGGTGATCGGCCTGGTCGTGGATGCCACTCTGGCCCTGCTGCCCGCCGGTGGTCCGCTCGGCGTCCGGCTGGCACTGTTGATCAGCGGGATCGTCGCCAACGGCGCCGCCACCGGCCTCTACCTCGGCGCCCGGCTGGGCCCCGGCCCCCGGGACGGGCTGATGACCGGCTTCGTGGCCCGTCGGCCCGGCTGGTCGATCCGGCTGGTGCGCACCGCCATCGAGGTCACCGTGCTGGCGCTGGGCTGGCTGCTCGGCGGCACCGTCGGCCTGGGCACCGTCGCGTACGCGCTGGCCATCGGCCCGTTGGCGCAGTTCTTCATCCCGCTGTTCGCCGTGCCCGAGGCCGCGCCCGACCAGGCCGCAGCGGCCGACGACGCGCCCGGCAGGGCCGCAGCGGCCGATCCGGCACCCGGCGGCGCCGCACCGGTCGCCCCCACCGGCTGAACTCTCACCGACCGTTCGCGAGCCGACACGCGGTGGTGCTCCACAGTGTTCAGATGGAGGGTGGGTGTTCCCTTCCGGGACGCGCGCCGTCATCATCTCCTCATGGGGGAGAACGGTTGGCGCTGGACGGACGCCTGGATCTTCGTGTCGCTGGTGATCGCGAGTGGTGCCGGTCGGCACCGTCGGTCGGCGACGAGCAGACGGCCGGAGGGCGTCCGCCTGACCGACGTGCTCTCCACCGCTGACCACCTCAACCACACGATCCCGCAGCGGCACGAGGTGGAAGCCGCGGTCCAGCGGCTGGTCGGCGCCGGGCTGGTCAGCGTCGCCGACGGTTGGTTCCGGATCACCGCAGAGGGTGAGCAGCTCTGGCGTACCCGCCCGCGGGCGGGTGTGGCGACCATGGTGGACACCGTGCAGGGGGTGCTGACCCGTCGACACGCGCCCGGCAGCGCCGACTGGAACCTGGACGAGGCCGACCACGCGGCGGCCGTCCAGGAGTACGCGGTTCGGTCCATCCCGACGCCCCGCCGATCCCCGGAGGGGCACTCCGGGGGGCACTGAAACGGCTCAGCGCACCGGGTGACCGCTGTCGCGCAACGCGTCCTTGACCTGGGCCACGGTCAGCTCGCCGAAGTGGAAGACGCTGGCGGCGAGCACCGCGTCCGCCCCGGCGCCGATCGCGGGCGGAAAGTGGGCCACCTCGCCGGCACCGCCACTGGCCACCACCGGCACGTCCACCACCGCTCGTACCGCGGCGATCAGCTCCAGGTCGAAGCCGGCCTTGGTGCCGTCGGCGTCCATCGAGTTGAGCAGGATCTCTCCCGCGCCCAGCTCGGCGCTCCGGGCCGCCCACCGCACGGCGTCCATCCCGGTGCCGCGCCGGCCGCCGTGGGTGGTGACCTCGAAGCCGCTGGGCGTGGTGCCGTCCGGGGCCCGGCGTACGTCGAGGGAGAGCACGAGCACCTGCCGGCCGAACCGGTCGGCGATCTCGGCGATCAGCTCCGGACGGGCGATCGCGGCGGTGTTCACGCCCACCTTGTCCGCCCCGGCACGCAGCAGGGTGTCCACGTCGGCGACCTGGCGGACCCCACCGCCGACGGTCAGTGGGATGAACACCGACTCGGCGGTGCGACGCACCACGTCGAGCATGGTGCCCCGGTCGCTCGACGACGCGGTGACGTCGAGGAAGGTCAGCTCGTCCGCGCCCGCCCGGTCGTACGCGGCGGCCAACTCCACCGGGTCGCCGGCGTCACGCAGGTCGAGGAAGTTGACCCCCTTGACCACCCGTCCGGCGTCCACGTCCAGACAGGGGATCACCCGTACCGCCACCGTCATGCCGCGAGCCTATCCTCCGTGCGCGGCACGGCGGTCGACCCGTTCGGGTCGACCGCCGTGGGAGAGGCCGGCGTCACACGCGGACGAGCATCTTGCCCAGGTTCTCGCCGCGCAGGAGGCCGAGGAAGGCCGTCGGAGCGTTCTCGATGCCGTCCACGATCGTCTCGTCGTAGGACAGCGTGCCGTCGCGCAGCCAGCCGGCGACGTCGCGGACGAACGCCGGACGCACGGCGTTGTGGTCGTTGACCAGGAAGCCGCGGAGGGTGAGCCGCTTGCCGATGACCAGCGCGAGGTTGCGCGGGGCGGCCGGCGGCTCGGTGTCGTTGTACTGCGCGATCATGCCGCAGATGGCGACCCGGCCGTGCAGGTTCATGGCGGAGATCGCCGCCTCCAGGTGGTCGCCGCCGACGTTGTCGAAGTACACGTCGACGCCGTCCGGGGCGGCCGTCCGCAGCGAGTCGCGGACCGGCCCGTCGTGGTAGTCGAAGGCGGCGTCGAAGCCCAGGGCCCGCAGCCGCTCGACCTTGGCCGCCGACCCGGCACTGCCGACGACCCGCCCGGCGCCCTTGAGCTTGGCGATCTGGCCGACCAGACTGCCGACCGCCCCGGCCGCGGCGGAGACGAACACCGTCTCGCCGGGCTTCATCGCGGCCACCTCCAGCAGCCCGGCGTACGCGGTCAGCCCGGTCATGCCCAGCACGCTCAGGTACGCGCTGACCGGGGCGATGCTCGGGTCGACCGGCCGGGCGGCGGTGGCGTCGAGCAGCGCGTACTCCCGCCAGCCCAGCCCGTGCAGGACGGTGGCCCCGACGGCGATGTCCGCCGCCTCACTGGCCACCACCTCGCCG
The DNA here is from genome assembly GCF_029581275.1 of Micromonospora sp. WMMD1155. Classification (NCBI taxonomy): domain Bacteria; kingdom Bacillati; phylum Actinomycetota; class Actinomycetes; order Micromonosporales; family Micromonosporaceae; genus Micromonospora; species Micromonospora sp. WMMD1155. The sequence goes on along the minus strand of NZ_CP120742.1, from coordinate 4,593,668 downwards.
ACCGCGGCACCGTCGAGCGGCGCGTCGAGGGCGTACGGCGCGACGTACGACTTGACGTCGTTCATCCGTCCCCGCATGTACGGGTCGACGGACAGGTACTGGTTGCGGACCACGATCTGGCCCGGCCCCGGCGTCGGGACGTCGGCCTCGACGAGCCGGAAATTGTCGTCGGTGGGCCAGCCCTCGGGGCGGCTGGCCAGGTGGATCTCACGGTTGCTGGTCACGGGGTGGTCGTCCTCTCGTCCGCGGTGGGTTGCCGGGGGCGCGGGTCAGGCCGCCAGGGCCTCGCGGACGGTCAGGGCGACGTCGATGTTGCCGCGGGTGGCGTTCGAGTAGGGGCAGACCTGGTGGGCCTGCTCGACCAACTGCTCGGCGACCTCGCGGGGCACGGCGGGCAGGTCGACGACGAGCTGCACGGTGAGCCCGAAGCCACCGCTGCCGTTCGGGCCGATCCCCACCTCGGCGGCGACCACGGAGCCGCTCACGTCGGCCTTGGCCCGACGGGCCACCACCCGAAGGGCGCTGTGGAAGCAGGCCGCGTAGCCGGCGGCGAAGAGCTGCTCCGGGTTGGCCGCGCCGCCGGCGCCACCCATCTCCTTCGGCACGGCCAGGTCGAGCGCGAGGGTGCCGTCGGAGGTCTCGACGTGGCCGTCCCGGCCGTCGCCGCTCGCGGTCGCTGACGCGGTGTAGAGGACCTGCATGATGGTCACTGCTCCTTCTGTCGGTGGATGGTGTCGGCGACCTGGGTGAGGGTGTCGCGCAGCGCGACCAGCTCGGCGATGCCCAGCCCGGTGGCCTGGGCGACGCACATCGGGACGTGGTCGACCTGTCGGCGCAGGGCGCGGCCCTGCTCGGTGAGGCCCACCTCGACCCGCCGCTCGTCGTGGGTCGACCGTCGGCGGACCACCAGCCCCGCCCCCTCCAGCCGCTTGAGCAGTGGGGAGAGCGTGCCGGAGTCCAGCCGCAGCTCGGTGCCCAGCTCGGACACCGTGCGGGGGTCGTCGGGGCGCTCCCAGAGCACCAGCAGCACCAGGTACTGCGGGTAGGTCAACCCGAACTCGTCGAGGATCGGCCGGTAGACGTCGGTGAGGGCGCGCGACGCGCTGTAGAGCGCGAAGCACACCTGCCGGCGCAGCACCAGGTCATCGGTCACCGTTGAACCGTAGTCCACAATTAAGTTGTGCACAACCTAATCGGGCCGACCGTGGCTCGGCCGGGCACACCCTCAGCGATCGCCGAGGTACGCCTCCAACTCCACCTCGACCAGGTGCTCCGGGTCCAGCAGACCGGCCACCACCACCAGGGTCGCCGCCGGCCGGACGGCTCCGAAGACCACGTTGTGCGCCCGGCCCACCTCGTCCGCGTGCCGCCGGTCGGTCACGTACATCCTGGTCCGCACCACGTCACCCGGCTCCACACCGACCTCGGCCAACGCGTCCAGGCCGATCCGCAGCGCCTGCGCGGTCTGCGCGGCGGCGTCACCGACGTGCACCACCCGACCGTCGACAGTCGCCGTGCAGCCGGCCGTCCAGGCCCGGTCACCGGCCCGGACCACCCGGGAATAGCCGTAGCTCTGCTCCCAGGGGCCACCCGACCCCAACCGGGTGACGGTCACGCCTCGGCCAGGGTCCGCAGCGCCTCGGACACCGTGAAGGCGCCCGCGTAGAGCGCCTTACCGGCGATCACACCCTCCACTCCCACCGACTCCAGGGTCGCCAACGCCCGCAGGTCGTCCAGCGTGGACACCCCACCGGAGGCGATCACCGGCCGGTCGGTACGAGCACACACCTCACGCAGCAGATCCAGGTTCGGCCCGCGCATCGTGCCGTCCTTGGTGATGTCGGTGACCACGTACCGACTCGCGCCCGCCTTGTCCAACCGCTCCAGCACCTCGTAGAGGTCGCCGCCGTCGCGGGTCCAACCCCGCGCGGACAGGGTCCGACCCCGCACGTCCAACCCGATGGCCACCCGGTCGCCGTACTCGCCGACCACCCGGTCACACCACACCGGGTCCTCCAGGGCGGCCGTGCCGATGTTCACCCGGGCCGCACCGGTGCCCAACGCCGCGCGCAACGACTCGTCGTCGCGGATGCCACCCGACAGCTCGACCTTCACGTCCAACTGGCGCACCACCTCGGCGAGCAGGTGCGCGTTGGTGCCCCGCCCGAACGCCGCGTCCAGGTCGACCAGGTGGATCCACTCCGCGCCGTCCCGCTGCCAGGCCAGCGCCGCATCCAACGGGTCGCCGTAGACGCTCTCGCTTCCGAGGGCGCCCTGCACGAGCCGGACGGCCCGGCCGTCGGCGACATCCACGGCGGGTAACAGGGTCAGGCTCAACGTCATCTCCTCGATCAGCTACGACGGTCCAGGGCGATCACCACGATCGCCGGCAGTACGAGCAGCAAGAGCACGATCAACGCGACACGCAACGCCACATTGTCGACGAACGTCCAGATCAGAATCAGCGCCGCGCCGGTGAGCAGCACGATCGCCGCCCGCTCACCCCGGGTGTGCCGGGCCAGCCGACCCGAGCGGCCCCGCCGCACCTGCGGCGTCAACCGACGGACCACAGCGCGTCGGCGCTGCCGGCGAGCCACCTTCCGCTGCCGGACCGCCCGCTCCCTGGCCTGCTCCGCCTCCCGCTCCGCCCTCCGGCGGGCCCGCTCCCGGCTCACCGCGACGCACCCGCGTCGGGCACCGGGCCACGACGCTCAACCACCGCTGGGCAACGTGGCGAGCCAGTTGCGCAGCAGCGCGGCACCGGTGTCGGCGGACTTCTCCGGGTGGAACTGGGCCGCCGAGAGCGGGCCGCGCTCCACCGCGGCGACGAAATCCACGTCGTGGTGGGCGGTGGTCACGGTGGCACCGGCAGCGGCCAGCGCCACCGGATCCCCCACCGCGTACGAGTGGACGAAGTAGAACCGGCTCTGCTCCGGCAACCCGGCGAAGAGCACCGACTCCCCCGGCGCCCGGACCGTGTTCCAGCCCATGTGCGGCAGCCGCCGGGCGGCCAACCGGGTCACGCCACCGGGCAGCAACCCGAGCCCCTTGGACACCACACCGTGCTCCTCGCCGTACTCGAAGAGCACCTGCATGCCCACGCAGATCCCCAGCACCGGTCGGCCCGCCGCCACCCGCTCGGCGATCACCGGGCCGGCGCCCAACGCCTCGATCCCGGCCATGCACGCCGCGTACGCGCCCACCCCCGGCACCACCAGGCCATCCGCGGCGGCCGCCGCGGACAGGTCGTCGGTCACCCGCACGTCCGCTCCGGCGGCGGCCAACGCCCGCTCCGCCGACCGCAGGTTGCCCGAGCCGTAGTCGAGCACCACCACGTCGCTCATGCGTCAGACCCCGGCAACAGCCACAACACCCCACCGACCGTGGCGAGCACCGCGAGCAACGCGGTGACGCCCACCACGCCCTTCGACGCGCCCTGGCGGTACAGCGACCACACGCCACCCACCAACACCCCGGCCAGGATCAACAACAACGTCGGCAACACGGCGCCCATCAGAGCCACCCGCCATTCGCGACTGCGGGGCTCCGCTCCGCTGCACTCCTCGCGCTCATCAGTTCCACCCGCCATTCGCGACTGCGGGGCTCCGCTCCGCTGCACTCCTCGCGCTCATCAGAGCGCACCCTTCGTGCTGGGGATCGCACCGGCCGCGCGCGGGTCGATCGAGGTGGCCTCGCGCAACGCCCGGGAGACCGCCTTGAACTGCGCCTCCACCACGTGGTGCGCGTCCGGGTGACCGCCCGGCCGGGCCGCCCGCAGCACGTCGACGTGCAGCGTGACCCGGGCCGCCTGCCCGAAGGACTCCCAGATGTGCCGGGTCATGCTCGTCGCGTACACCGGCCCGATGTACGGGGCCAGAACCGGCTCGTCGTGCACCACGTACGGCCGACCGGACAGGTCCACCGCGGCCCGGACCAGCACCTCGTCCATCGGCACGGTCGCCGAACCGTACCGTCGGATGCCGGCCTTGTCGCCCAACGCCTGGTCGAACGCGGCACCCAGGGCGAGCGCGGTGTCCTCGATCGTGTGGTGCGCGTCGATCTCCAGGTCACCCACCGTGCGCACGGTCAGGTCGAAGCCGCCGTGCCGGGCGATCTGGTGCAGCATGTGGTCGTAGAAGCCCACGCCGGTGCTGATCTCGGCGGCGCCGGTGCCGTCGAGGTCGATCTCGACGAGGACCTTGGTCTCCTTGGTGATCCGCTCCACCCGGGCGGTCCGGCTCATCGCTGTGCAACCTTTCGTTCACGACTGCGGGGCTCGCAAAACCGGCTCACTCCTCGCGCTCACCGGGCCTGCCGGTTCGCGACTGCGGGGCTCGCACGCTCACTCCTCGCGCTCCCCTGTCACAGTCTTTATTGCGGTAAGGAAGGCGTCGGTCTCGGCGGCGGTGCCCGCGGTCACCCGCAGCCAACCGGGCAGACCGACGTCCCGGACCAGCACGCCCTGGGCCAGCAGGGCCTTCCAGACCGTGGCCTGGTCGCCGCCCACCTCGAAGAGCACGAAGTTGGCGTCACTGTCGGCGACCCGGAACCCGCGCTCGCGCAACGTCGCCACGATCCGGTCCCGCTGCGCCATGATCGCGCTCACCGTACCGAGAAGGGCGTCGCGGTGGGTCACCGCCGCCCGCGCGGCGGCCTGGGTGAGTGCGGACAGGTGGTACGGCAGTCGGACGAGCTGCACCGCCTCCACCACCGCCGGGTCGGCGGCCAGGTAACCCAGCCGCCCACCGGCGAAGCCGAACGCCTTGCTCATCGTGCGGCTGACCACCAGCCGGGGGTGGCCGGGCAGCACCGCGAGGGCACTGACCGTCCCGGGTCGGGCGAACTCGGCGTACGCCTCGTCGACCACCACCATGCCCGGCGCGACGTCGAGCACCGCGGCGATCACCGCCGGATCGAGTGCCGTGCCGGTGGGGTTGTTCGGCGAGCAGAGGAAGACCACGTCCGGCTGGTGCTCGCGGACCTGGGCGACCGCCTCCTCGGCGGTCAACCCGAAGTCGACGCCACGCGCGGCGGGCACCCACCGGGTGCCGGTGCCCAACGCCAACAGCGGGTGCATCGAGTACGCCGGAACGAAGCCGAGAGCGCTGCGCCCCGGCCCACCGAACGCCTGGAGCAACTGCTGCTGGATCTCGTTGGAGCCGTTGGCCGCCCACACCTGCTCGACGGTGAGCCCGTGACCGAGATACTCGGCCAGGTCGGCGCGGAGCGCCACCGCGTCCCGGTCCGGGTAGCGGTTCAACTCACGCAGTTCGGCCGCGAGCGCCTTGCCGATCGCCTCGACCACCGGCTCCGGCACCGGGTAGGAGTTCTCGTTGGTGTTGAGCCGCACCGGCACGTCCAACTGCGGCGCCCCGTACGGCGACAGCCCCCGCAGGTCATCGCGGATCGGCAGGTCGTCAAGGCTGCTCACGCCGCCCCCTCCGGGAAGCGCGCCTGGACCGCCTGGCCGTGCGCGGGCAGGTCCTCGACAGTCGCCAGGGTGACCACGTGCGGGGCCACATCCCGCAGCGCGGCCTCGGTGTACTCGATCAGGTGCACGCCGCGCAGGAACGACTGCACCGACAGACCGGAGGAGTGCCGGGCGCAGCCGCCGGTGGGCAGCACGTGGTTGGACCCGGCGCAGTAGTCGCCGAGCGACACCGGCGACCAGGCGCCCACGAAGATCGCCCCAGCGTTGCGTACCCGCAGCGCCCACTCCCGGGCGTCGGCCGTCTGGATCTCCAGGTGCTCGGCCGCGTACGCGTCGACCACCCGCAGCCCCGCCTCCAGGTCGTCGACGAGCACCACGCCGCTCTGCTCGCCGGTCAGCGCGGTGGTCACCCGCTCGGCGTGCTTGGTCGCCGGCACCTGCCGGGCCAGCTCCCGCTCGACCGCCTCGACCAGCGTCGGCGACGGGGTGACCAGCACGCTCGCGGCCAGCGGGTCGTGCTCGGCCTGACTGATCAGGTCGGCGGCCACGTGCGCCGGGTCGGCCGTGTCGTCGGCCAGGATGGCGATCTCGGTCGGCCCGGCCTCGGCGTCGATGCCGACCACGCCCCGCAGCAACCGCTTGGCGGCGGTCACCCAGATGTTGCCCGGGCCGGTGATCAGGTCGACCGGGTCGCACCGCAGCTCACCCGCGGGGTCGACCGCCGCGCCGTACGCCAGCATCGCCACCGCCTGGGCGCCGCCCACGGCGTACACCTCGTCGACACCGAGCAGCGCGCACGCGGCGAGCACCCGGGCGTCGGGCAGACCACCGTTGTCCTTCTGCGGCGGGCTGGCCACCACCAGCGACCGCACGCCCGCCGCCTGGGCGGGAACGACGTTCATCACCACCGTCGACGGGTACATCGCCAGGCCGCCGGGCACGTAGAGGCCGACCCGGTCGACCGGCAGCCACCGCTCGGTGACCGTGCCGCCGGGCACCACCTGCGTGACGTGGTCGGTGCGCCGCTGGTCGGCGTGCACCCGGCGGGCCCGGCTGATCGACTCCAGCAGCGCGGCGCGCACAGCCGGGTCGAGCACCCCCTCGGCCTCGGCGATCGCCTCGACCGGCACCCGCAGCACCTCCGGGGAGATGCCGTCGAACCGCTCGCTGGCCTCCCGGATCGCCGGGTAACCATGCTCGCGGACCGCCTCCACCAGCGGTCGGATCCGCTCGACGGCGACCGACACGTCGAGCTGGGCACGGGGCAGCAGGCGGCGCGGGTCTCCGAGACCGTTGCGCAGGTCGATCCGGTTCAGCACCCTTGCGAGTCTAGGCGGCCCGCCCGCGACGCACCCGAGCCGCCCGTACGCCGGGACGGTGAGCCGGGCCACGCCCACCGGGGCGAGATTGGTTAGGCTCGACCATGTGACCGCACGGCTGCCGGTGTTCCCGCTCGCAACGGTGCTCTTTCCCGGGCTGGTGCTGCCGCTGCACATCTTCGAGGAGCGCTACCGGGCACTGGTCCGACACCTCGTCGACCTGCCCGAGGGTGCGCCCCGCGAGTTCGGTGTGGTGGCCATCCAGGCCGGGTGGGAGGTCGCGCCCGCCGGTCCCGGTGCCCGCGCGACGGCGGGCGTCGGCGACGTCACCCTGCACGAGGTGGGCTGCACCGCCGAGCTGCGGCAGGTGACCGAGCTGGCCGACGGTGGCTTCGACATCGTCACGGTCGGCCGTCGCCGGTTCCGGATCGCCGAGGTCGACGACGACGCGGCTCCCTACCTGACCGCCGACGTCGAGTGGCTGCCCGACCCGTCCGGGCCGGACGAGGTCGCCGACCTGTTGGCCGCCCGGGTGATCGCGGTGTTCCGGCAGTACCTGGGGCTGATCCGCCCCGACCCGGAGGAGATCTCCGAGCAGCTGCCGGAGGACCCGACCGTGCTGTCGCATCTGGTGGCGGCGACCGCGGCGCTCACCGTCGACGACCGGCAACGGCTGCTGGCCATCGACGACACCGCCGCGCGGCTCCGCGCCGAGCTGCGACTGCTCAACCGCGAGGCGGCTCTGCTGCGTCAGGTGCGGGCGGTTCCGGTGCCGTTGGCGGAACTGGCGTCCCCGCCGACACCCAACTGAGCCCCGGCTCGGGCTCCGGGCGCAGGCCCGGCCACCGCGACCAGCCGGCCAGCAGGGTGTACGTGATCGCGGCGCCGAACGCCGGCAACAGCAGGTTGCCGTGGGGCACCGGCAGGACACCGAGCAACCAGTCGACCCCACCGGCCCGCAGGTCGGCGGGTTTGGTGAAGGACTGCCCGGCCGGGGCGGTGGCCAGCATCCGGTCGAAGGTGGCCAGGCCGATCCGCCGTCCCACCTGCCAGGCCACCGGCGCGGCGGCCAACGCGCCGAGGACGGCGGCGAGCAGCCCGACCGGGCCGCGCCGACGTCGCAGCACGAACCACAGGGCGAGCGCCACCAGCAACCCGAAGGCCAGCCCGAGCAGACTGAACCATCCGTCTGCGGCGATGGGCTGCTCCGGTTGCGGGTCGGCGTAGATCGCCCCCTCGGCGGTCTTGAGCACCGGCGTGTCCGGCGCGAACGCGGCCCAGATCAGCCCGAACGGGACACCCAGGACGGCCACGGCGAGCACACTGGCCAGCACCGTCGCCACGGTGCGCGCCGGACGACGCGGCTCGTCGAAGGTCAACTCCAACGAACTCTGGTACGCGGCCGAGGCCGGGGCGTCGCCCGGACCGTACCCGTGCGGTGGTGCGAGTGGGTGGGTGTCCGACTGCGGCCCGGCCTCCGACTGCGGCCCGGCCTCCGGCTGCGGCCCGGGCGGCTGCTCCGCCTGCGGCGGCGCTCCGGCCCCCTGCTCGGTCTGCGGCGAGTCCGCGCTCGGTGTGCGGGCTGGCGCGGGTCGGTCGGGCTCGTCGACGGGCCGCGTGGGGTCGGGGTTGTCCGGGCTCACCCGATGATCCTCTCAGGCCCGGTCGACGGCTGGGGCTCCGGTGGCGGCACACCAGCTCACCGGGCGAAGGGCTCCACCATCATCGCCGCCGCCCGCAACCACGCCTGCCGGGTCTCCGGCTGGAGCTGGTGGTATTCGATGGACGCCCCGGTCTCCAGCGCCGGGTCGTAGGGCACCACCGCCACTCCACGGGTGCGGGTGGCGAAGTGCCTCTCCAGGTCGTCCTGCAGCGGCGAGCGACCCGGGGTCGGGCAGGAGATGAGGGTGACGGCGTTGTCCGCCAACTCCCCCATGCCCTCCTCGTGCAGCAGGTCGAGCATCCAGTCCGCGCTGAACGCCGCGTCCTCCCGCGGCACCGTCGTCACCACCAACTGGTCGGCGGCCTGCATCACGGTGCGCCAGTTGGGGCTCTCCACGTTGTTGCCGGTGTCGACGCAGACCACGTCGTGGGTGCGCCGCAGCAGCTCCAACACCCGCCGGACGGTGAACTGGTCCAGTCGTTGGGCGAAGCGCGGGCTCTCCTCGCCGGCCAGCACGTCGTACGAGCCGTCGGAGGCGTGCCGCAGGTAGTCGTCCAGCCGACCCAGCAGGGTGTCGCCCTCGAGGATCTCGATCTGGGCCAGGTCGGTGACGAGGTGCCGGATCGTCCGGGCGTGCCGGGCGCTGCCTGCCCGCAGCCCGAGGGTGCCACGCAGCTCGTTGTCGTCCCAGGCCAGCACGCCCTGCCCCCGCACGCTGCCGACGGTGGCCGCGGCGAGCACGGTGGCGGTGGTCTTGTGCACCCCGCCCTTGGGATTGGCGAAGGCGAGCACCCGGGGAGTGCCCAGATCCCGCCGGAGCACCCCGTTGGCTCGTTCCTGCTCCTGGTCGACGCCCTGCGGGCGCCACTCGATCCGGGCCGGGTAGGCACGTTCGACGACCGCCGAACCGACCGACGGGGTCGGCGGCGCGACCGGTGGTGGCACGACCGGCGCGGCGGGTGGCGCTGCGACCGGCGGGGGCGACGGCACGGCGACCGGATAACCGGTCTCCGGCTGGTAGCCGGTCTCCAGCAGGGCGTACCGCGACTCCACCGGCGGGTCGTTCGGCCGGTAGCCGTTGTCCAGCAACGCGTACCGCGACTGACCGGGGTCGGGGACGGCCGGCGGCGGCTCGGGTTCGGTCCGGTACGTCGGCTCGGCCCGATAGTCCGGCTCGGCCCGGTAACCGGGCTCGGGCCGGTACGCCGGCTCAGCCGGGTAGCCGGGCTCGGCCCGGTAACCCGGCTCCGCCCGATAGCCCGGGTCGGGGCGATAGGTCGGCTCGGCGCGGTACGCGGGCTCCGCCCGATAGTCCGGCTCGGTCCGGAAGCCGGGCTCGGACCGGTAGCCCGGCTCCGTCCGGTACGCCGGGTCCGACCGGTAGTCCGGCTCCGCCCGGTACGCGGGGTCCGCCCGGTAGTCCGGCTCAGTTCGGTACGCGGGGTCCGCCCGGTAACCCGGCTCGGCCCGGTAGGCGGGGTCGACGCGGTAGGTCGCCTCGGCCCGGTAGTCGGGCTCCGCGCCGTACGACAGATCGGCTGGATGCCCGATGGCCGGTGCCCGCCCGGCGTAGCCGTTGGGGGCCGCGCGCCGTGGCAGCGGGTCCGGCGGCGCGTCGTCGGCACGCCGGTCCGGCTCGGTCTGCTCCGCGCCGCGACCGCCCAGCCGGGCGCGGTCCAACAACGCACGCCACCGCGGCGCTGGTTCGGCCGGCCGGCCCCAGCCGGTCTCACTGCCCTCCACGGCCCGCCCTCCCAGCGCCATCGATCTCCGTCTGACAGGCTACGAACCAAACCCTATTCGGACCACACCTCGGAGCGCACACCAGCCGACGCAGATCACGACGACGCGGGCGACGGCGGTTCGGCACCGGCGCTGTCCGGGGAGGTGGTGATGCTCGGCGGGGGCGGCTCGGTCGGCCCGGGCGTCGACGGCGCGGGCGACGGAATCGTGACGACTGGTGCGGGTTCCGACGATTCGCCCACCGATGCCAGCGGCGCGGGCGCGGGTGGGGTCGACCGCACGGGACCGTCCGGGGTCGACGCCGGACTCGGCCCGGTGTCGGCCGGCGGGCGCACCACGTCGCGCTGCTCGGGCAGTGGTGGCGTGAACACCGTGCGGTCCAGCCGGTACACCTCGGGGGCGGGGTCGACCGCCCGGACGTCGGCTCGGGTCGCCACACCGCGTAGCGCCTCCGGCACGGCACGCACCACGGCGGCGTAGACGCAGGCACAGCCACTCCGGTACGCCGCCGCCTCGGCGGTCGCCACCTCGGCGCCACTGACGTAGCGGTCCCGCAGCTCCCGCTCGGCCGCCCCGTCACCGTCGACCGCGGTGGCTCGGGCCCGGTAGTCGGCGGCTTCGGCGTCCTTGCGGGCCGCCACCTCCTCCATCCCGGCGACCACGTCGTCCGGCACCCGCAGCGCGGGAATCCGGACGATCTCGGTCTGCCGCCCGGGCAGCGGCACCCGCCCGAAGACGGTGGAGACCCCGACGTCGCCCAGCACCGCCGCCAGGCGCTGCGGCGGCAGGTACTCGGTCAGCGTGACGAGTGCGTACGTCCCGTTCCCGCCGGACGAGGCGGACCCGGAGAGCGCGGCCAGGTCGTCGGCGGCGGACCGCAGGTAGCCGGGAACGGAGTCGCCGTCGGTCACACCGACCCGGGTCACCTCGCCCACCGTCCGGTCGCCCACCGGCGCGTCGTCGGCAGCCCAGACCGCGGTGCCCAGGACAGCCGCCGCGGAGAGCACGGCGGCCCAACTGAGCACCCCGGACCGCGCCGACCGGTCGCCGAGCCGGGCCACGGCCCGGGTCAGCTGCGGCAGCAGCCGCTGGTCCAGCTGCCGCAGCAGGTTGCCGGCGCGCACGGGCGGGATCCCCTCGTCGGATCGGTGTCGGGCGGTCGCCGCTCAGTCACGCAGGATCTGGAGCGCACGGTCCAGGTCGTCAGGGTAGTCGCTGACGAACCGGACCTCGTCCCCCGTTCGGGGGTGCAGAAAGCTCAGTTCGCGGGCGTGCAACCACTGTCGGGCCAGACCGAGACGGGCCGAGAGGGTGGGGTCGGCGCCGTAGGTCAGATCACCCACGCAGGGGTGCCGCAGGGTGGAGAAGTGGACCCGGATCTGGTGGGTCCGACCGGTCTCCAGCCGGACGTCGACCAGGCTCGCCGCCGGGAACGCCTCCAGGGTGTCGTAGTGGGTGATGCTCGGCTTGCCGCCGGACACCACCGCCCAGCGGTAGTCGTGGGTGGGGTGCCTGTCGATCGGCGCGTCCACCGTCCCGCGCAGCGGGTCCAGGTGACCCTGCACCACCGCGTGGTAGCCCTTGTCCACCTCGCGGTACTTGAAGGCCCGCTTCAACGCCGTGTAGGCCTGTTCGCTCTTGGCGACCACCATGATCCCGGTGGTCCCCACGTCGAGCCGGTGCACCACGCCCTGGCGCTCGGCGGCGCCACTGGTGGAGATGCGGTGCCCGATCGCGGCGAGGCCGCCGATCACCGTCGGGCCGGTCCACCCGGGGCTCGGGTGGGCCGCCACCCCCACCGGCTTGTCGACCACCACGATGTCGTCGTCGGCGTAGACGACCCGCAGGCCGGGCACCGCCTGCGGCACCACCGTCGGTGGCGCGACCGGGGCCGGCAACGTGACGTCCAGCCAGGACCCGGCCTTCACCTTGTGCGAGTTGGGCCGGGCGCTGCCGTCGACCAGCGCGTCCCCGGCATCCACCAGGGCCGCGGCGGCGGTGCGGGAGAGCCCGAACAGGCGGGACACGGCCTGGTCCAGTCGCATGCCGTCGAGGCCGTCCGGCACCGGCAGGGAACGGTGGTCGCCGCCGGCGGCGAATGCGGAGGTCATGCCCGCTCCCGCTGGTCGGCGCCCTGGGCGGCGTCGGTCTCGGCCGGGTCGCCGTCGCGGCCGGCCCGCCCGCCGTCACGCTGGCGGCCGGTCAACTCCAACAGCACGGCCAGCAGTACGCCGCAGACCAGCGAGCTGTCCGCCAGGTTGAACACCGGCCACACCTGGCCGTACGGGTCGAACAGGCTGATCATGTCGACCACGTGCCCGTGGAAGGGCGCGGGTGCCCGGAAGATCCGGTCGACGAGGTTGCCCAGCGCGCCACCCAGCACCAGGCCGAGGGAGATCGCCCAGGGCAGTGAGCGCAGTCGCAGTGCCATCCAGACGATCCAGCCGACCACACCGATGGTGATCAGCGGGAAGACCCAGGTGTGGTCCGCCCCGATGCTCCAGGCGGCGCCGCTGTTGCGGGTCAGGCTCAGGTAGACGAACCCGCCGAGCAGTCGGACCGGCTCCCGGTCGGTCAACGCGGCCAGCGCGAGGTGCTTGGTGACCAGGTCGGCCAGCAGGGCCACCAGGGCGACTCCGGCGAGAATCGCGACGGCCCGAGGTCGGCGTGTGCCGCCACCCGGGTCGGTGCGGCCGGGTTCGGCGGACGGTACTGCGGTCATGCGCTCCCCATCGACAGTCTCGGCGGTGATCGCTCACCGTCTCATCGCCGCCGGGGAACGGACCTCAGCGCCGTTCCTCCAGCTGCTTGCACGTCACACACTGGGTGGCCGACGGGAATGCGGCGAGGCGCTCGACCGGGATCGGGTTGCCGCACCGCTCGCACCAGCCGTAACCACCCTCGTCGAGGCGCTCCAGCGCGCGCTCCACCTGCGTGATCCGTTCCAGGATGCTGTTGGCGAGAGAGATCTCCTGCTCCCGCTCGAGCGTCTTGGTGCCCGTGTCGGCCTGGTCGTCCCCGGCCGAGTCGGTCAGCCGGTCGCGCTGCAGCTCGGTGATCTCGCTCAGCGTCTGATCGTACTCGGCGCGGAGCTCGTCCCGCCGCGCCGCCAACGCCGCCCGGATCTTCTCGGTCTCCGCAGTGCTCCGGGTGGCCTTGGCCACCGGCTTACGCCCGGCGGTCCTGGTGTCGGCTGGCTTAGCCATGGGTCGCTCCCTCGGCCGGGGAGCCGCGTGGTTAGCGGCATCCTGGTCAGGGGGCGCCGACCAAGGCGTCCCCTAATGGACGAAAAGGGGCGCACGGCGACGTTGGCCGCGCACTCCGGAGGTTGGCAAGAATACGGAACGTACAGGCGTCCGACAACGTGCCGCACCGTCGCACCGCTCAACAGCCCCTAGCCCCTGCCAAACTGGGGCAAAGGGAACGCTAGCAGATCAACCAGGCACCTCATCACCGTGTTCGCCAAACCACCGGGCCAACCGACCCCGCCGACTGACCGCCCGCAACCTCCGTTCGGCGGCGTCCCGCACCCCGGCGGTCGCCACGATCAACAGGCTGTCGCCGGTCTTCAGACGGGTGTCCGGCGCGGGCACGAAACCGACCCCGTCGCGCAGCACCAACGTCACCGACGCACCCAACGGCAGCCGCAGTTCGTCGACGTGCACGCCGGCCAACCGCGAGCCCGGCGGCACCTCCACCTGGAGCAGGTCCGCGCGCATCCGCTCCAGCGGGGCGGTCTCCACGTGGATCTCGGCGGCCTCGGTCGGCGCGGTCACCCCCAACCGACGGGCGAACGGCCCCAGGGCCCCGGCCTGCACCAGCGTGAAGATCACCACCAGCACGAAGACCACGTCGAAGAGACGCTCCGCACCGGGCACCCGCTCGGAGAGCGGAATGGTGGCCAGCACGATCGGCACCGCCCCGCGCAGCCCCGCCCAGGACAGGAACGCCTGTTCGCGGAGGCCGACCCGGAACGGCAACGCCGAGACGGCCACCGACAACGGCCTAGCCAGCAGCACCAGGGCCAGCCCCGCGACCACCGCGGGCAGCACCGCCGAGGCCAGCCGACCCGGTGAGGCCAGCAACCCGAGCAGCACGAACAGCCCGATCTGGGCGAGCCACGCGAGCCCGTCCGCGAAACCCAGGATCGCCTGCCGGTGCGACAACCGGGCGTTACCCAGCAGCACCCCGGCCACGTAGACGGCGAGGAAACCCGAGGCGTGCAGCACCGCTCCGGCGGCGTACGCCAACACGGTGATGCCCACCGCGGCGATCGGATAGAGACCGGCCGACGGCAACGCCGCCCGACGCAGCGCCCAGGTGCCCGCCACACCGGCGCCCACGCCCACCGCCGCGCCCACGCCCAGCTCGTAGCAGACCAACCCGGCCTCATACCACCACGGATGCGCCCAGCCCTCGTGAGACAGCAGCACCACCAGCAGCACCACCGGGGCGTCGTTCATGCCCGACTCGGCCTCCAGGGTGGCCACCAGCCGGGGCGGCAACCGCAGCCGGCGCAGGGTGGCGAAGACGGCCGCCGCGTCGGTAGACGACAGCACGGCCCCGTAGAGCAACGCCAACCGCCAGTCCAACCCCAACAGAAGGTGTACGGCGACACCGACCACCACGATGCTCACGATCACGCCGACCGTGGAGAGCGCCGAGGCCAGCCCGAGCACCGGCCGTAGCGTGGTCCACCGGGCGGTGAGACCACCCTCGGCGATGATCACGATCAGAGCGCAGAAGCCGAGCGCCCGGGTCAGCTCGACGTCGTCGAAGCGGATGCCCAGCCCGCCCTCGCCGATCGCCACGCCCAGCGCCAGGTAGACGAGGAGGCTGGGCACGCCGAGGCGGGTGGACAGCCGCACCGCACCGACGGCTACCAGCAGCACGGCCGCACCGAGCAGCAGCGCGATGTCCAACCCGGGTGTCACGGCTGCCTGGCCTGGGCGTTCCTCACTCGGCGGATCCGTCGCGCAGTCGGCGCAGCAGCGCGGGCAGCTCCGGCGTGGGCCGGTCGACGAGGAAGAGCTTGTCCCGGCTGGCCGCGCCGGCGCGCAGCGACACCGCGGCCGGCCGAAGCCCCAGGGCGGCTGCCAACGCCCGGCGGGCCGCCTCGGTCGCCCGCCCGTCGACGGCTGGGTCGTGCACGGCGATCACCAGGGCCGGCCCGTGTGGACCGTCGAAGCGCCCACCCACCCGGCCCCGGGAGGCGCCTGGCTTCACCCGTACCGCGACGGTGAGCGTCTCCTGCGCGGGCACCGGCGCCGCTTCAGATCGGCCGGACGTCGGCGAGCAGGGCGGTGGCCGGCGCGCAGTGCGCGCAGGGGGTGAAACCGAGTTCGACGGCCTCGGCGACCGGCAGCTCCTCGGGCACCCGGTCGGCGAGGTAGCGGCAGCTGGCGAGGTGGTAGCGGGGGTGACCGTCGACCACCTGCACGGCGTCGGGGAGTCGCGCCACCCGGGCCGCCTCGGCGGGGGTGACCGACTGCTCCGCCGGCTCGTCGGACACCGGGCGGCCGTCGTGGAGGGCGCCGTCGGTCGATGTCGCGGACGGCGACGCGGGACTGACCGGCCGGGCGGGAGCGGACACGCCGTCGGCCGTCGTCACGAACGGCGCAGCGTCGGCCCGGGAGCCGAACGGCGCGGCGTCGTCGAACGGCGCGGCATCGTCGGCCCGGGAGCCGAACGGCGGCTCATCGTCGACCGGCGGCTCGGGTGGTTGCCGCCACCCGGTGCCGCCGGTACCGACCGTCGTGGGCACGTGCTGGACCGGCACCTCCGGCTCGGCCAGCGGCGGCCCGTACGCGGAACCCGTGGCCTGGCTGGCCGTGCGGGGTCCGTCGGGGTGTCGCCGGCTGGTCCGATCGGGATCCACCGTCGCGCGGTTGGCGGCTGCCTGGCGGGCGCCCACCACCAACGCCACGGCGGCCAGCAGACTGGCCGCGATTGAAATGATCAGCAGGAAGCTGGACCCACCGGCCAGGCCGAGCACCAGGAGGACCACCGCGACGAGGATGAGCAGGAGACTTGCGACTATCACGGCTCACCCCCGCCGCGTCGTACCGCCAAGGCGGGGCCGGCGACCGTCACCATTGTCGGAGACCGATCGCCGGCCGGTGCTCAGCGTCCGGCTTCGAGGGCGCCGGAGCGCCCGCCGCCACCGTACGAACCGGCGAGGCCCGCGGCGGCCAGCCCGTTGCCGCCGGCGACCCGGCCGGCTTCGGAGCGGGTCATCTCGGCTTCGAGGCCCTGGCCGCGACCGTCGAGGTCCCGCAGCTGGCTCTCCAGGTACGCCTTGAGCCGGGTGCGGTACTCACGCTCGAACTGCTTGAGCTCCTCGATGTGCTTCTGCAGGGCGGTGCGCTTGGCGTCCAGGCCGCCCATGGCCTCCTGGTGCCGCTGGCGGGCGTCCCGCTCGAGGGCGTCAGCCTTCGCGCGTGCCTCCCGGGTCACCTCCTCGGCCTTGCTGCGAGCCTCGGACAGCAGGCTGTCGGCCTCGCGGCGGGCGTCGGACACGTGGTCGTCGGCGGTGCGCTGAGCCATCATCAGCACGCGCAGGGCCTGCTGCTCGCCGTCACCGGTGACCCCTGCGGGGCCGCCGGTCGTGCGGACCTGCTCCAGCTCGGCCTGCATCGCGCGGGCGGCCTGCTCGGCCGCCGACTTGTCGCGCTGCACCCGGTCCAGCTGGGCCTTGACGTCGTTGAGCTCCGCCGCCAGTCGGGCGTCGCCGCCGGGGCCCGCGGGGGCGCCGCCACGGCCGCCGCGCTCCACCTGGGCGCGCAGCTCGTTGTTCTCCTCGATGAGACGGGCGAGCTCGCGCTCGACCTCGTCGAGGAAGGCGTCGACCTCTTCCTCGTCATACCCCCGCTTGCCGATCGGCGGCTTTTTGAAGGCGACGTTGTGGACGTCGGCCGGGGTCAGCGGCATCGAAACTCCTCGGGTCAGTTGCGGCCGCGAAAGCGCGTCGGTCATCAGGCAGATGCCCTGATCGACGGCCCTAACACGAACTCCATCAGCACGAACAGGATAACCAGGAGCACAAGGGAGGCCAGGTCGATGCTCACGGTACCAATTCGCAGCGGAGGGATCACACGCCTCAACGCGTTGAGAGGGGGATCAGTGACGCTCCACACGGATTCCAATCCTGCCGATGCGCCGCGCCCCGGTTGCCAGCGCCGGCCGTACTGCAGGACGGCGCTCAACACGAACCGGGACAGGAGAAGGAGCAGGAAGACATAAAGGATCAGGTACAGCACTTGCAGTAAGATCGACAACACGGTCAGCGACGTCCCTCGGGTCGGGCGGGGTCAACTCAGGCTGAAAAAACCGCCCTCAGCGATCTTGGCCTTGTCCTCAGCGGTGACCTGGACATTAGCCGGTGAGAGCAGGAACACCCGATTGGTCACGCGCTCGATCGTACCGCGCAGGCCGAACGCCAGACCGGCGGCGAAGTCCACCAGACGGCGGGCATCGGCCTCATCCATCTCGGTGAGATTGATGATCACCGGAACCCCGTCGCGGAAGTGCTCACCGATCGTGCGCGCCTCGCGGTAGGTGGTCGGGTGCAGCGTCGTGATCTGGTACCGCTGCTCCTCCTCGGGCAACGCCCGCTCACGTGCCGTGACCTGCGGCGCGAGGGCCAGGTTGTCGCGGGTGTGGTAGGTCAGCGCGCCGGAGGTCTCACCGGCCGACGACCGGGTGATCGACCGGACGCTGGACCGCTCGATCCGCTCCGGACGCTCGCCGTCACCACGCTCGGACTCACCCAACCGCGCGCTCGTGCGCTCGGAGAGCCGCCCCCGCTCGCTGACCCGCGGCCGGGGAGCAGGCGGCTCCTCGGTGTCGTCCTCGTCCTCGTCGGCGAACTCCTCGGCGTACCGGCTCTGCCGGTAACGCGACTCGCGGTAGCCACCCTTGTCGTAGCCACCGTCGTCGTAGGCCCGCTCGTCGTCTTCCTCGACCAGACCGAGCCAGACCCCCGCCTTGCGCAGTGCACCCATCCCGCGCCCTTCCGTCCGCCGTGCGGCACGCGCCCCCGTGCCATGTCGCCCGTCGCGAGTGGACAACCATGCCCATCGGACCGAGACGGCAATCCCCCGGCGCGCGATTCGCGTCGCGCGCCACGACCCCCGACCAGGAGACGCCGCCTCTGAAACAACACTGATGTAATTTGCATGTCTCGCGGTCAGGCTACCGCAGCGTGGAACGCATTCCGAGCAACGCGCTACCGACGCGGACATGTGTCGCGCCATATCGGATCGCGACCTCGAAATCGCCACTCATCCCCGCGGACAGCTCTGTCGCTCCCGGGTGGATGCGCCGAAACACGTCGGCAACCTCGGCGAGGCCGGCGAATGCCCGCTCCGGTTCCCAACCCAGCGGTGCGACCGCCATGAGGCCGACCAGACGCAGCCCGGACGCGTCGGCCACCGCCTCGGCCACCGGCTCCAGCCCGGCGCCCGGATCGGCCGACCCGGGCAACGCCCCGCCCCGGGCCGCGTCGCCGTCGATGCTCACCTGGACCAGGACGTCGAGCGGCGACTCCCGGTCGGCGGTCGCGGTGGCCAACGCCCGGGCCAGCCGGACACTGTCGACGGAGTGCACCACGTCGGCGTACCGGACCACCGAGCGGGCCTTGTTGCGCTGCAACTGACCGATGAAATGCCACCGGGGACGCACCCCGGCCGCCGCCACCTCGGCGGCCTTGACGGCCGCCTCCTGGTCGCGGTTCTCCCCCATGTCGGTCACCCCGAGCCCGGCCAACGCCAACACGTCGCCGGCCGGGTAGGTCTTGGTCACCGCGATCATCGTGACGTCGGCGCGGTCCCGTCCGGCCAGCGCGCAGGCGTCGGCGATCCGGGACCGCACCTGAGTGAGGCCGGCCGCGATCTCGGCGTGCCGTTCCGGCCGCACCGTGGCTGAGCTGTCGGTCATCGGCGCTGCTCAGGAACCGTTCTTGAGGAAGTCGGGAACGTCCACGTCGTCGAAGAGCACGCGGCGCGGCGACTGCGCCGGAGCCGGATTGGTCGCCGGTGCCGACACCGGCGTGCTCTGCGGCGCCGGCTGGTTGGTGTTGGTCTTGCGGGTCGGCTCGGCCGCCTTGTACGCGGGCGTACCGCCGTCGAAGCCCGCCGCGATGACCGTCACCCGCACCTCGTCGCCGAGCGCGTCGTCGATCACCGCACCGAAGATGATGTTGGCGTCCGGGTGGGCCGCGTCGGTGACCAGCTGGGCGGCGTCGTTGATCTCGAACAGGCCGAGGTCGGAACCGCCGGCGATGGAGAGCAGCACGCCGCGCGCGCCGTCCATGCTCTGCTCCAGCAGCGGGCTGGAGATGGCCGCCTCGGCCGCCTCCACCGCGCGGTTCTCACCGCGGGCGCTGCCGATGCCCATCAACGCGCTGCCGGCGCCGCTCATCACGCTCTTGACGTCGGCGAAGTCCAGGTTGATCAGACCCGGGGTGGTGATCAGGTCGGTGATGCCCTGCACACCGGAGAGCAGCACCTGGTCGGCCGTGCGGAACGCGTCCATCATGCTGATGTTGCGGTCGCCCAGGGCCAGCAGCCGGTCGTTCGGGATCACGATCAGCGTGTCGCACTGGTTGCGGAGTTCGTCTATCCCCGACTCGGCCTGCACCTGACGGCGCTTGCCCTCGAAGGAGAACGGGCGGGTCACCACACCGATCGTCAGCGCGCCGAGCTTGCGCGCGATGTTGGCCACCACGGGCGCGCCACCGGTGCCGGTGCCGCCGCCCTCACCGCAGGTCACGAAGACCATGTCGGCGCCCTTGAGCACCTCCTCGATCTCGTCGCGGTGGTCCTCGGCGGCGTTCTTGCCGACGTCCGGGTTGGCCCCGGCGCCCAGGCCGCGGGTCAACTCCCGGCCGACGTCGAGCTTCACGTCGGCGTCACTCATCAGCAGCGCCTGCGCATCGGTGTTGATCGCGATGAACTCGACGCCCTTGAGCCCAACCTCGATCATCCGGTTGACGGCGTTGACGCCGCCGCCCCCGATGCCGACGACCTTGATGACCGCCAGGTAGTTGTGCGGAGGTGTCATCTCCGGTCCTTTCCTTCGAGATTGGCTTCGGCCGACCGGGTACGGCGTGGCCAGACCAGCGGCCGACGACAGCTGTCACCAGCGAGGATCAGGGGTGAACCCTCACCCTCTACTAGAGGCTTACAGTTATGTCAACCACTGAACCTCTTCGGGGCAACGTAAGCGCCACCACGCCATGAGCCAAGGACCCGCCCGGCGTGTCGCCGGGCGGAGCGCAACGGGTCACGGCGTCACGCGCTTCCCGGTTCACCGGAAGGTCACCACGTCCGGCGCGCTCACGTCGATCCGATCGGCGTCCTGGTCGAGCAGCGCGGTGGCCACCCGCGCCTTGTCGGTGCCCCGCGTCGCGTCGCCCCAGACCACCGTCCGGTCCCCCTTCAGCCGCAGGGTGATCCGGGCCAACCCTTCCACGTTCACGTCCACCACCTCGGCGCGCAGCTGCGGGGTCAACGCCACGAGCACCTCCAGCCCGGCGCGGGTGCCCGGGTCGTCGGCGGCCGGCCGGCCCACCGTCACCTGGGGCAACTCGGCGGGTCGTCGATCCACCGTGCGGAACGCCACCCCGCTGCGGTCGATCAGGGCGAACCCCTGCCCCTGCGGCACCGCCGCCACCGGAGTCCGCTCGGTCACCCGCACCACGAGCGTGCCGGGCCAGTCCCGGGACACGGTGGCCCGCTCCACCGGGGCCAGCGCGCCGACGCGACGGGCGGCGGCGGCCAGGTCCACCCGGGCCAGCGGCACCCCGTCCGGCACCGCCACCGCGTCGTGAACCTGCACCGGGGTCACCAGATCGGCACCCTCGACCCGTACCTCCCGCACACCGAACAGCCCGGTGCCGAGCACCGTCCAGGCGACCAGCCCGGCCAGCGCCAGCACCCCGGCGGCCACCGCCCAGGGCAGTGCGGCGCGCATCCGGCGCTGCCGGGCCCGGGCCATGAACCGGCGGGTCGAGGGCGGAACGGCGTCCCGACCGGCCCGGACGAGTTGCCAACGCCGGGCCGGACCACGGCGCGGTACGCCGCCGTCGCCGGCGCTGGTCCGCCCTCGGGCCGGCCCGGGACTCATCCGGCCGTGGGCGCAGTGCCGCCGGGGGCGGCGGTGCCACCGAGGGCCGCACCGTCGCCGCCGGCCGTGGCCCCACCCGGCACCGGATCACCGAGCACCGGGGCGGCGCCCACCGGGTCGACCGTCGCGGAGCCGGCCGGCCGCTCCCCCAGCGCGGCCAGCAACTCGTCGCCCATCAGCGAGATCGGCGGGGCACCCATGGTCACCACCACGTCCCCCGGGCGGGCCCGACGGGCCACCTCGACCGGCGCGGCCTCCCACGAGTCGACGAAGACCTTGCGGTCGGCGGGCAGGTCCACCGCCGCGATCAGCGCCGCCGAGCCCTCGCCGGGCTGGCGCAGCTCGCCCGGCCCGAAGACCTCCAGCAGGACCACCTCGTCGGCGATGGCGAGGGCCTCCGCGATCTCCGCCTGGTTGTCGCGGGTGCGGTACAGCCGGTACGGCTGGAAGACGACGATCAACCGCCCGTCCCCGGCCACCTCGCGCAGCGTCTGCAACGCCAGCGTCATCGACGTCGGATGGTAGGCGTACTCGTCGTAGACCAGCACGCCGTCCGCGACACCCTTGCGCTCGAAGCGCCGTCGCACCCCGGGAAAGACCGCCAGCGCGGCCTCCGCCGCCTCCAGGGGCAACTCCAGGAGGTACGCGGCCAGCACCGCGGAGGCGCTGTTGAGCCCCATGTGCCGCCCCGGCACCGGCAGCCGGAACTCGCCCAGCGACCGGCCGTCGATGGCGGCCAGGTAGCGCACCCCACGCGCCGAGGAGGAGATCTCGGTCAACCGCAGGTCGGCGTCGGCGGCCTCGCCGTAGGTGAACACCCGCCGCCCCTCGGCGCGAAGGCTCTCGGCCAGCCGTCGACCGCCCGCGTCGTCGGCGCAGGTGATGATGAACCCGGCCGGGTCGGTGAGGCGCGCGAACTCGACGAACGCCGCCTCCAGCGTCGCGTAGTCGCCGTAGGTGTTCAGGTGGTCCGCCTCGACGTTGGTGATGATCGAGACGTACGGGCGGTAGATCAGGAACGAGCGGTCGCTCTCGTCCGCCTCGACCACGAAGTGCTCGCCGGTGCCGTGGTGGGCGCCCGAGCCGACCTCGGAGATCTCGCCGCCGATCACGAAGGACGGGTCCACCCCGGCCTGCTGCAACACCATCGTCACCATCGACGTGGTGGTGGTCTTCCCGTGCGTGCCGGCCACCGCGATCGCCCGGCGACCGGTCATCGCCGCGGCCAACGCCTCGGAGCGGTGCAGCACCCGCAGGCCGCGCCGACGCGCCTCGACCAGCTCCAGGTGGTCCTGCGGGATGGCCGAGGAGTAGACGACGGTGTCGACGCCGTCGAGGTTGGTCGTCTCGTGGCTGAGGTAGATGGTGCCGCCGAGCGCCCGCAGCCCGGCGAGCGAGGGCCACTCCCGCAGATCGCTGCCGGACACCCGGATGCCCCGGGTGAGCAGCAGCCGGGCCACGCCGAGCATGCCCACCCCACCGACCCCGATCAGATGGACCGTGCCCAGATCCTCGGCGGTGAGCGTGCCGGCCGGGGTGAACTGCGCGGTCATCGAGCCACCGCCTGCAGCACGAAGGAGCGCAGCGCCTCGTCACCGTCCCGTCGCCCGTACCTCGCCGCGGCGGCGCCCATCCCCTGCAACCGCTGCGGGTCGCGGATGAGCGGGATGACGGTGCGCTCCAGCCAGTCCGGGGTGAGTTCGGCGTCGTCGACCAGGATCCCGCCGCCGGCCTCCACCACGGGCAGGGCGTTGCGCCGCTGCTCCTGGTTGCTGTGCGGGTACGGCACGTAGATCGTCGGCAGCCCGATCGCGGAGACCTCGGCGACGGTCATCGCGCCGCCCCGGGCCAGCATCAGGTCGGCCGCGGCGTAGCCCAGCTCCATCTCGGACAGGTACGGCAGGGTCACGTACGGCACGGGCAGGTCGGTGGGGATCGGCACCGGCTCGTTGCGGGCGCCCATCACGTGCAGCACCTGCACGCCGTTGCGGGCCAACTCCTTGGCCGCCCCGGACACCGCCAGGTTGATCGAGCGGGCGCCCGACGAGCCGCCGGAGACGAAGAGCACCGGCAGGTCCGGGCGGAGCCCGAAGTGGGCGCGGGCGGCGTTGCGAAGCGCGTACCGGTCCAGTGCGGCGATGCTGCGGCGCAGCGGCACCCCGACGATGGTGGCGTCGCGCAGCGACTCGGCCTGGCTCGGCTGGTGCGGGAAGCCGACGGCGACGTTCTTGGTGAACTTCATTCCGAGCCGGTTGGCCACGCCCGGCGGCACGTTCACCTCGTGGATCACCATGGGCATCTCCCGACGCCAGGCGGCCAGGTAGGCCGGCACCGAGACGTACCCGCCGAAGCCGACGACCACGTCGGCCTTCACCTCGTCGATCACCTTGCCCGCGGCGCGCGCCGCGGTCCACATCCGGCCCGGGGTACGGACCAGGTTCATGTTGACCGACCGGGGCAGCTGGTACGCCGGGATCGGCCGCAGATCGTAGCCCTGTGGCGGGATCAGGTCGTTCTCCATGCCGCGTGGTGTGCCGAGGCAGGTGATCCGGACGCCCGGGTCGTGTCGGCGCAGGCAGTCGGCGAAGGCGAGCAGCGGGTAGACGTGCCCCCCGGTGCCACCTCCCGCGAGCACCACCGAACGCAGCGGACCCATCAGCGTCTCCTCTCGCTCGCCGTACCCTGACGGCTCCGGCCCTGCCGGACACCGCGCGGTGCGGCCTGGTCGTCCTTCCGTCGCTCCCGCGACCGGGGCACGGGCCCTCGGGCCGCCGGTGGCGTCGCCGGTCGGCGGCGCCGGCCGGGAAGCGGCGGCAACGGGGCCCAGAGTAGTCGGACCCACCGGGCCGGCGGACGGGCATGCAGTGCTCTGGCCGCATCGGGTTCGGCGCGGGCGAAGGACGCCAGCATGCCGATGCCCGCCAACGTCACCACCAGGGCACTTCCGCCGTCGGAGATGAACGGCAGCGGCAGGCCGGTGATCGGCAGCAGCCCGACCACCCCACCGATGTTGATCACGGCTTGGCTGACCAGCCAGGTGGTCACCGCGGCGGCGGCGAGCCGCCGGAACGGGTCGTCGACCCGGCGGGCGATCCGCAACCCGGTGTACGCGAGGACGGCGAACAGGGCGAGCACCACCGCACAGCCGATCACGCCCAACTCCTCGGCGATGATCGCGAAGATGAAGTCGTTGTGCGCCTCGGGCAGCCAGTCCCACTTCAGGCTGCCCTTGCCCAACCCGACGCCGAACCAGCCGCCGTGCTCGATGGCCAGCCGCCCCTGGTAGAACTGGAGGCACCCGTCGAGCTTGCAGGTCTCCGGGTCCGGCGGGCTGAAGAACATGGCCAGCCGGGCGAGGCGGTAGTTGTCCGCGCCGCGCTCGCCGGAGCCGGCACCGAGCGAGGCCACCGCGACGAGCAGGCCGACACCGAGCAGCCCGACCACGGTCAGCACGCCGAAGACCCGCATCCGGACGCCGGCGGCCCAGAGCAGCCCCACCACCAGGGCGAGCAGGCAGAGCATCGTGCCGACGTCGTTGTAACCGACAAGCACGAAGAGCAGGCCCATCACCGGGAAGAGCGGGGTGGCCAACTCCCGCCACCAACCCAACGCGGCACCCTTGCGGGCGATCAGGTGCGCGCCCCACAACACCAGCGCGAACTTGGCCAGCTCCGAGGGCTGCACCTGGATTCCGCCGATGAACAGCCAGAGCAGCCGCGCCTCGATCGGGCCGATCCGGGCGGAGTCCTGGTGGGTCAGCCGGGCGTAGGCGAGCAGCAGGTTGAGCAGGAGCAACAGCCCGATCGAGGCGAACAGCAGCGGCCGGCCCAGCGACCGGTAGGTGCTGGCGGGCAGCCGTTGGCAGGCCCAGAACGCCCCGATGCCGATCACCGCGAAGATGGCCTGCTTGGTCACCGACGCCGAGGCGTTGCCGTCCTCGGCGTAGTCCTTCACGCTGGTCGCCGAGAAGACCATGGTCAACCCGATCAGCAGCAGCAGGCCGGCACAGGACAGCAGCAGGTAGTAGGAGGCGAGCGGCCGGTCCAGCAGGCCGCGCAACGCGGCGAGCCCGGCGGCCCCGTCCAGCCCGCGCAGCGGCACCGCCGGTGGCGGTTCCGCCGTGCGTGGCGCCCCGCCCGGTTCCGGGCCGCGGGCGTCGTCCGGCGGCGCCCCGGCCTCCGCGGTACGTGCCGAGGCCGCTGACCGTCGCGGTCGGTTGGTTGTCCTGTCGTCGGTGCCTGGTTCCTCCCCCACCCCGACATCATCACCGCTAGCCACGCCCGGCGAGCCCACAACGAGACCCCCGGCGTGTCGGACCGCGAAGATCCGCACGACATCGGGGAAATTGCCGCCTCAGAGCACGCCGAGACAGCAACGTCGCCGACGTTGCGCGGATCTTGGGCAGGCGCAGCCCCGGGCGCCGGGGCGTCCGGGGCGGGGCCGAGGGTCGGGGATCGGCGGGAGGCCGGGGTGCGGGTCAGGTCATGTTGGCCAGGAACTCGCTGTAGAACAGGCCCAGGGCGATGGCCACGCCGATTCCCGCGATGATCCAGAAACGCACCACGATGTTGACCTCGCTCCAGCCGGCCAACTCGAAGTGGTGCTGAAGCGGAGACATCCGGAAGACCCGTTTGCCGGTGGTCTTGAAGGAGATGATCTGGATCACCACGGACATCGTGATGATCACGAAGAGCCCACCGATGATCGGCAGCAGCAGGATGGTGCGGGTGGACATCGCCATGCCGGCGATCAGGCCGCCCAGCCCCAACGCTCCGGTGTCACCCATGAAGATCCGCGCCGGGGACGTGTTCCACCACAGGAAGCCCACACAGGCCCCGGCCGCCGCCCCGGCTATCAGCGCGATCTCCAGCGGGTCGCGGACCTCGTAGCAGTACGGCTGGGTGTAGCTCGGGTCGGCGCACCAGTGCCGGTACTGCCAGAACGCGATAAGCGCGTACGCGGCGAGCACCATGACCGACGCGCCGGTGGCCAGACCGTCCAGACCGTCGGTGAGGTTCACGCCGTTCGTCGCGGCCATCACCACGAAGATGAAGATGATCACCGCGCCGACCTTGCTGACCTCCAGGAAGTCGATGTCCCGGATGAAGCTCAGCGTGGTGCTGCCCACGGTCTCGGTGTTCGTCGCCCTACCCGTGGCGTCGGTCATCGTGCTCGGGAACCACAGCGCGATCACCCCGAAGACCGCGCCGACCAGGATCTGGCCGAGCAGCTTGCCCCGCTTGTTGAGGCCGGCGCTGTTGCGCTTGCGCACCTTGAGGAAGTCGTCGATGAAGCCCACCGCGCCGGAGAAGACCATCAGCCCCAGCAGCACCAACGCCGTGATGGTCGGCTCCACCTGGGCGATCTGGGCGTCCGGCAGGGTGGTCAGCGCCAGGTGCCCGGCCACGTACGCGATGACCGTGGCCAGGATGAAGACCACGCCGCCCATCGTCGGCGTGCCCTTCTTGCCCTGGTGCATGGCCGGGCCCTCGGCCCGGATCGGCTGGCCGGCCTTCAGCCGGGTGAACACCTTGATCGCGATCGGGGTGCAGAAGAGCGAGACGATGAAGGCCACCCCGACGGCGACGATGACCGCCCTCATCGGCCGGCCTCCCCGGCGGCGGCGTCGGCGCGCAGGGCGTCGGCCACCTCCCAGGTCCGATACCGGGAGCCCTTGACCAGGACGACGTCACCCGGTCGTAGTTCGCTCCGCAGCACCTCGACGGCCGCTGCCTGATCGGTGAGCAGCACCGACTCTCCTCCCCAGTTCGCTACCGCTGTCGCGCCTTCGTGGATCGGCGCAGCCGGCTCACCCACCACGAGGAGCCGGTCGACACCCAGTTCGGCGGCGAGTCGACCGACCTCGGCGTGGCCGTCCCGCTCGAACGGGCCCAGCTCGGCCATGTAACCGAGCACCGCGACGGTACGCCGCCCCTGGCCGATGCCGGCCAGCGCCCGCACCGCCACCGCCATCGAGGCCGGGTTGGCGTTGTACGAGTCGTCGATGACCGTCACCCCGTCGGGCCGGTCGAAGACGTCCATCCGCCGGGTCGAGACCAGGCCCAGCTCACCGAGGGCCGTGGCCAGCTCCGCCAGCGGCATGCCCAGCTCCCGGGCGACCGCCGCCGCGGCGAGCGTGTTACCGACCTGGTGGCGGCCGGTCAGACCGAGCCGCACCGGCACGCGCCCCTCCGGGGTGACCAGGGTGTACGACGGGTGCCCCCGCTCGTCCAACGTGACGTCCTCGGCGCGTACGTCGGCGTCCGACGCCTCGCCGTAGCGGACCACCCGGGCCTCGGTGCGGCTCGCCATCGCGGCCACCCGGGGGTCGTCGGCGTTCAGCACGGCCAGTCCGTCGGCCGGCAGGGCCTCGACCAGCTCGCCCTTGGCCAGCGCGATGTTGTCCTGCGAACCGAATTCGCCGATGTGCGACGTGCCGACGTTGAGCACCACGGAGATCCGCGGCGGCACCAGCTCGCACAGGTAGCGCACGTGCCCGATCCCGCGGGCGCCCTTCTCCATCACCAGGTAGCGGGTGTTCGGTCCGGCCTGCAGGGCGGTGTACGGGTGACCCAGTTCGTTGTTGAACGAGCCGGGCGGCGCCACCGTGGCCCCGAGCCGGGCGGTGAGCTGGCCGATCAGGTCCTTGGTGGTGGTCTTGCCGGAGGAGCCGGTCACACCGACCACGGTCAGGTCGGGGAGCCGGTCCACCGCGGCGCGGGCCAACCGGCCCATCGCGGTCAGCGCGTCGTCGACCAGCACCATCGGCACCCCGGGCACCTCGCGGCTGCCCAGCACCGCCACCGCGCCGGCCTCGATCGCCGTCGCCGCGTAGTCGTGCCCGTCGACCTTCTCCCCGGGGAATGCCACGAAGAGCGACCCCGGACCCACCTTGCGCGAGTCGAACTCGACGCTGCCGGTGACGGTGGCGGCCGGGTCGGCGGCGACGAGCCGCCCCTCGACGGCGGCGGCCACCTCGGCCAGGCTCAACGCGATCATCGCTGACCCGCCGGGTCCTCGAAGCGGGCCCGCAGCGCGGCGGCCAACTCGATGCTGTCGTCGAACGGGAACACCTCGCCCGCCACCTCCTGGCCCCGCTCGTGCCCCTTGCCGAGCAGCGCGATCACGTCACCCGGCTCGGCCAACCGGACCGCCTCGTCGATCGCGGCGCGGCGGCCCGCCACCTCCACGATCCGGGCGGCGGTGGCGGCCCGGTACGCCCCGGCGAGTACCTCGGCGCGGATCTCCGCCGGGTCCTCGGTACGCGGGTTGTCGTCGGTCACCAGCACCACGTCGGCTCCCTCCGCCGCGGCGGCGCCCATCACCGGCCGCTTGCCCCGGTCCCGGTCCCCGCCGGCGCCGATCACACAGATCAGCCGACCGGCGCTCAGCTCCCGCAGCGCGGCCAGCGCGGCCACTATCGCGTCCGACTTGTGTGCGTAGTCGACGACGCCGCGTACCGGGGCGGTGACGTCGACCAGTTGCAGGCGACCCGGCACGCCACCGCAGGCGGCCACGCCGTCCGCCGCGGTCTGCGGGGCCACCCCGGCGCCGACCAGCGCGGCGATCGCCAGCAGCGCGTTCGCCACGTTGTGCCGCCCGGGCAACGCCACCCCGCCGGACAGGACCACGCCGTCCGGGCCGTGCGCGGTGAACCGCTGGGCGTACCCCTCGCCGCTCACGCCGTCGGCCCACCAGGTCGCGCCCTGGTCGCCGGCCGCCGAGTAGGTGACGGTGGCCGGCTTGTACAGCGACTTGAGGGCGGGGTCGTCGTGGTTGAGCACCTCGACCGCGCACCGCCCGTCGAAGAGCTGGGCCTTGGCGGCGAAGTAGTCGTCGCTGTCGGCGTGGAAGTCCAGGTGGTCGGAGCCGAAGTTGGTGTAGCCGCCGACGGCGAACCGCACACCACCCACCCGGCCCATGGCCAGCGCGTGGCTGGAGACCTCCATGACCACCGCCGTCACCCCCCGCTCGCGGGCGGTGGCCAGCATGGCGTGCAGGTCGGTCGCCTCCGGGGTGGTACGCACGCTGTCGATCACCAGGTCACCGAGGCGCGTCTCCACCGTGCCGATCAGCCCGGTGGTGTGGCCGGCGGCCCGCAGCCCCGACTCGACCAGGTACGCGGTGGACGTCTTCCCGGCGGTGCCGGTGATCCCGATGACGGTCAGGTCGGCGGTCGGGTCCCCGTACACGGCCGAGGCCAGCTCGCCGAGAACGGCACGCGGGTCGGGCACCACCAGGACCGGCAGACCGCTGCCGGCGGCCGTCTCCGCACCCGCCGGGTCGGTCAGCACTGCCACGGCACCCGCTTCGGCGGCACCGGCGGCGAACTCCGCGCCGTGCCGACGGGCACCGGGCAGGGCCGCGTACAGGTCGCCGGGGTGGACCTCGCCGCTGGCGTGGGTGGCCCCGGTGACGAGCACCGCGGCGGCGTCCGCCGGGAGGTCGACGGCGAGTCGGACGGCAAGATCACCGAGCCGGACTCCGGTCACGGTACGTGGACGTGGATTGCCGGGCACGGCGTCAGACCCTACCCGGTCGTCCGGTTCCGGCCGCACAGCCGCCCCGGTGGTTCGTCGGCACTCACCGATGATGTCCCGCCGTCGCTGCTCAGCGCGGATAGACAGTGAACTTGGGTGCGGAACCGCCGGTGGACGGCGGCACGCGGTAGTGACGCAGAGTGAACTGCATCATGTCGCGGAACGCCGGCCCGGCGATCGCCGCGCCGTTGGATTTGGGCGCGTACGCGAAGACCGCGATGACGTACCGGGGGTTCTCGGCGGGGGCCATCCCGATGAACGAGGACACCTCACCGGGCTGCTTCTTGCCGTCCACCAGCCGCCAGCCGGTGCCGGTCTTGCCCGCGACCCGGTAGCCGGGGACGGCGGCGGCCAGGCCGGTGGCGTTGTCGACGGTGGTGACCGCCTCCAGCATGGTGCGCAACGCCGCCGCGTTCTGCGGGCTGAGCACCGACCGGGTCACCGGCGCCGGTGTGGGGGTGCGCTTGCCGTCCGGGCCGATCACCTCCTTGACCAGGTGCGGCTGCACGTACGTGCCGTTGTTGGCGATGGCGGCGTACGCGGCGGCCATCTGCAACGGAGTGGCGTCGACGCTGTGCCCGATCGGCACCGACCCGTACGACGACCCGCTCCACTCGTCGGCCGGCAGCAACCGCCCGCTGGCCTCCCCCGGCATACCCTCGCCGGTGGGCTTGCCCAGCCCGAACCGCCTCTGGTAGTCGATCAACCGGTCCCGGCCGAGCTTGTCGGCGATGGTGATCGTGCCGACGTTCGACGAGTAGGCGAGCATCCCCGGGATGCTCATCCGCTTGCCGTCGGCGGGGTGGGTGTCGGGGAACCAGGTGTCGCCCTTCTTGATGGCGTTGGCGATGGGCAGCGTGGTGTCCGGCGTGATGACGCCCTCCTGCAACGCCGCGCCGAAGGTGATCGCCTTGTGGATCGATCCGGGGTCGACGACGAAACTCGTCGCCGCGTCCTCCCGGGCGACCGGGTCGCTCGACAACGGTTTCGCCGCGCTGTAGGTGGGATTGCTGGCCTGGGCCAGCACCGCGCCGGAGGGGATCTCGATGATCACGGCCGCGCCGGTGCCACCGGGCGCCTGGGCCATGCCCGCGCTGAGGATCTGCTGGGTGCGGAACTGAAGGTCACGGTCGATGGTGAGGGCCAGCGAGCTGCCCGGCTTCGCGGGGATGGTCCGGCTGTAGCCGCCCGGGATCGGCGCGGCGAGGTCGCGGCGGCCGGCCTCGTACACCCGCTTGCCGTCCTGCCCGGCGAGCACGTCGTCGAAGCGGGCCTCGAGACCCTCCAGCCCGGCCATGTCCTGGCTGGTGAAGCCGATCAGGTTGGCCGCCAGGTCGCCGCCGGGCACGTCGCGGCGTTCGTCGCGGTGCACCCCGATGCCGGGCAGTTCGAGCGCCTGCACCTGCTTGGCGGTCGCGATCTCCACACCCCGGGCCAGGTACGCGAACCGCGACTCGACGCCGTTCTCCAGCTTGCGGGGCTTCATCAGCTCGACCAGCTTCGACGCTGGGATGCCGAGTAACGGGGAGAGCGCCTTCGCAGTGCCGGGCGGGTCCTCGACCTCTGTCGGGTCGACCGAGACGTACCGCGCCTCGACGCTGCGGGCCAGCGGCGCGCCGGTGGTGTCGTAGATCGCCCCGCGCGGCGCGGGTAGCTCGACAGTGCGGGTGCGGTCGGCGGTGCCGCCGCCGGCGTACGCCGGGGCGTCGACCGCCTGAAGGAAGATCAGCCGGATTCCGATGCTGGCGAACAGCGTCAGGGCCAGCGCGGTGCCCAGCCGCAGCCGCAGCCGCGAGTCGGCCAGCTTCGGCGGGCGCGGAGGTTTGCGCGACGGGCGGCGGGCCACCGGCCGGTCGGCGCGGCGCGGCGCACGTGGCGTGGTCCGACGGCGCGGCGCGGGCTCGTCCACACCCGGAGCACGCGGGGTACGCGGGGAGACGGTGCGCACGACGCCGCCGCGCCCGGCCGCCGGGGCGTCGCGTCGGCCGGAACGCGCGGCGGCCCGGCCGCCGTCGAGCACCTGCAACGCCGGCCGGAACGGATCGCCGGAGCGGGTGCTGCGCGGCGTACGACGCTGCTCGGCGCCGCCACCGCGAGCCGCCGTGCCGCGGTCCTCGCGGACGGTCCGACCCCTCGGGGTGTACGCCCGAGCGCCGGAGATACCCCCGATCCCGGGCTCACCGGTGCGCGGCTCGTCGTCGGCGGGCCTGGCCTCACGCGAAGAACCGCGCCGGGCCCCCTTCGGGTCCCGGCGCGGCTCGTCCGACCTCGGTGGCACCGGTCAGCCTCCCGTGCCCTGGCTGGTCACCGACCGCTGGCCGGTGGCGGGCTGCGGCACCTCCAGCGTCTTGCCGTCCGGCAGCCGGATGTAGCCCGGCTCGCCGGCGTCCACCAGGCCCAGCCGCCGCGCCTCGGCGGTCAGGTTGCCCGGCGCCTCGGCCTCGGCGATCTGCTTGTCCAGTTGCTGCTTCTCCAGGTCCAGTCGAGCCTGCTGCTGCTGCAACCGCTCCAACCGGAACGCGTTCTCATTGATCTTGGTGTTGACCGCCAGGATGCCCAGCACCCCGCCGACCACCAGCACCACGATCAGCGCCGCGAACGGCGCACGCGGCACCGACACCGGCGGTGGTGGCGCCACCCGCAGCCGGGGCGGGCGCGCGCCGCCGGCAGCGCCGGCCTTCTCGACCGGCCGCAGCGCGGCGGTGCCCTGAGTGGGGAACTCGCGCGCCCCCCGGGCGCGAGTCTCCCCCTGCCGGTTCACTCGATCGATGCGTGGCGTACCGTTTCCGAGGCGCGGAGCCCGCTCCGCCGCGGTCCGGCCCCCCGACCGCGGTGCGCGCTGCTCGCCGCCGGCGTACCGGCGGTCGCGCTTGTCAATGCTCATGTCCCTCCCCCTCAACATCCGTC
Source organism: Micromonospora sp. WMMD1155 (assembly GCF_029581275.1). Taxonomy (NCBI): domain Bacteria; kingdom Bacillati; phylum Actinomycetota; class Actinomycetes; order Micromonosporales; family Micromonosporaceae; genus Micromonospora; species Micromonospora sp. WMMD1155. Next base: position 4,560,938 of record NZ_CP120742.1, on the reverse strand, counting down.
CCTCTGCCGTCCCGGTGCCCCTGACCCCCCACGGATCAGGCGGACCCCGTGCCCGGTTGGTGCATTCCCTTCACCCGTCGGCGAGACCGTTCGCGGTCGGTCCGCCCCTGCTCCGTCGCGTTCGGGTCGAGTCGTTCCGCTGCCCGAAGCCGCACCGAGGCGGCCCGCGGGTTCGCGGCGACCTCCGCCTCCCCGGGTAGTTCGGCGCCCCGGCTGAGCAGCCGGAACGTCGGACCCGACCCGGGAAGCTCGACCGGGAGGTCGACCGGGCCCTTACTGCGAACCCGGTCCGCGAGCGCCGCCTTGGTGAGCCGGTCCTCCAACGAGTGGTAGGACAGGACCACCATGCGACCGCCCACGGTCAGTGCGTCGAGTGCGGATGGCAACGCTGTCTCCAGCGCTGCCAGTTCTCTGTTTACCTCGATCCGTAAAGCCTGAAACGTTCTCTTTGCCGGGTGTCCGCCCGTTCGTCGGGCTGGTGCCGGAATCGACTCCCGAACCAGCTCCGCCAACCGCGCGGAGGAGGTGATCCGGCCGCGTTCCCGCTCCCGCAGGATCGCCGAGGCGATCCGGCCGGCGAACTTCTCCTCGCCGTAGACCCGCAGCACCCGGGCCAGGTCCGGGTGGGCGTAGGTGTTGACCACCTCTTCGGCGGTCACCCCCCGGGTCTGGTCCATCCGCATGTCCAGTGGCGCGTCCTGGGCGTACGCGAACCCGCGGTCGGGCGCGTCCAACTGCAACGACGAGACGCCCAGATCGAACAGGATCCCGTCGATGCCCGGATAGCCCAGCCGGTCCAGTACCTCCGGAAGCTCGTCGTAGACGGCGTGCTCCAGGTGCACCCGATCGGCGAACCGAGCCAGTCGGACCCGCGCGTGGGCGAGCGCCTCGGTGTCCCGGTCGAGCCCGATCAGGACCGTCTCCGGATGCGCCTCCAGCACCGCCTCGGCGTGCCCGGCCAGACCGAGCGTCGCGTCGACGTAGACCGTCCGGCCGCCTCGACCCAGCGCGGGGGCCAACAGCTCGAGACAGCGCTCGAGCAGCACCGGCACGTGCGTGCCGCGCAACTCCCCCATGGTGACCCCCACTGGTTGAAACGTCCGTTCTTCTCGTGCGCCTGTCGTCGGACGGCGCTGCCGTCGTACCGCCAGATCCCCATCCGCTCCCGCCGGACACCGGACTCGCACCCGATGACTGGATCGTGCGCCTGGCACCGGGGAAGGGATGCCAGGAACTCGAAAGCGGCTGGAGATCTCGCAGTACGTCGGGCGCCGTTCCGCCCTACAGACCGCCGGGCAGCACCCCCTCCTCGATGTCGGCGAAGTCGTCTTCGCTCTCGGCGAGGTAGGTCTCCCAGGCGACCTTGTCCCAGATCTCCACCCGCGTGCTCGCGCCGATCACCACCAGCTCGCGGTCCAGCGCGGCGTACGCCCGCAGGTGGGCTGGAATGGTCACCCGACCCTGTTTGTCCGGAACCTCGTCGTGCGCGCTGGCGAAGAAGACCCGGCTGTAGGCCCGGGCCGCCTTGTGCGTCATCGGCTGCGCGCGCAACTGCTCCGCGATCCGCTGGAACTCGGGGGTGGGGAAGACGTAGAGGCAGCGCTCCTGCCCTTTGGTGACCACAACACCCCCCGCCAGCTCGTCTCGGAACTTGGCCGGAAGGATCAGCCGGCCCTTTTCGTCCAGGCGTGGAGTGTGGGTGCCGAGAAACACGGCCCTACCCCCCTTGCCCCTGAGCGGCGTTCGCGGCGCCGCTGACCCCCCGGGCCGGTGAGCCCTCCCGGCCTCACCATTGGTCCCCACTCTACTCCACTTCCCTCCACCTGCAACCAGATTCGCCCGCGTGGCGCGCTCCACCCGAGGGCAAAACCGCACGTCACGAGGGGTGGAGCGGAGTGGAGGGCCGCGGCGGTCCCCCGGCGTGGTCCGCTTTCCGACATAGATCGACTCTGTCCGGTGGAGGCGTGACCGGCCGCCCGCACAGCCGCCACGGCCGAACGGTTCACCGTCGGCGGCGATCTGGCGGGGCGGGCGGTCCGGTAACCTCGCTCGCGTGACGGACGCGAAAATGCCCCTACGGGCCAAGGTGGCCAGCTCCGTGTCACGGACCGCCGCGGCGCTCTCGCGGGCGGCCGGCCGTGGCGACGGTTCGGTGATCGGTGGCTGGATCGGCCTGAAGATCGACCCGGACCTGCTGGCCCACCTGTCGGCCGGGCGTGCGATCGCGCTCGTCTCCGGCACCAACGGCAAGACCACCACCACCCGGTTGACCTCCGCCGCGGTCGGCGTGCTCGGCCGGGTCGCCACCAACTCGTTCGGCGCCAACATGCCCACCGGGCACACCTCGGCGCTGGCGAAGGCCGGCAGCACCCCGTACGCGGTGCTCGAGGTCGACGAGCACTACCTCGCCCAGGTGCTGGAGGCGACCGAGCCGCACGTGGTCGCGCTGCTCAACCTCTCCCGCGACCAGCTCGACCGCGCCAAGGAGGTCGCCATGATGGCGCAGCTCTGGCGCGCGGCCCTGGTCCGGCACGCCGACGTCCGGGTGGTGGCCAACGCCGACGACCCGATGGTGGTCTGGGCCGCCACGCCGCCGGGCGACCCCGCCCGCGGCATCAACCCGCCGCACGTGACCTGGTTCAGCGCCGGTCAGCGCTGGCACGACGACTCGTGGGTCTGCCCGGAGTGCGGCTCCACCATCGCGCGCTCCGGCGACCAGTGGTGGTGCACCGGTTGCGCGCTGCGCCGACCGGAGCCGCAGTGGGTCGTCGAGGACGAGGGGGTGCTCGACCCCACCGGCGCCTGGCACAAGGTCTCCCTGCAACTGCCCGGCAAGGTCAACGTCGGCAACGCGGCGACCGCGCTGGCCGTGGCCGCCGAGTTCGGTGTCCGTCCGGTGGACGCGGTGTCCCGCCTCGGCATCGTCACCTCGGTCGCCGGCCGCTACGCGCAGGTCGACAAGGACGGGCGCAACATCCGGCTGCTGCTGGCCAAGAACCCGGCCAGCTGGCTGGAGGCGTTCGACATGGCCGACAACGCGCCGACACTGCTCTCCATCAACGCGCGCGACCCCGACGGCCTCGACACGTCCTGGCTCTTCGACGTCGACTTCGCCCCGCTCCGCGGCCGGCAGGTGTTGATCACCGGTGACCGGGCATTCGACCTGGCGGTTCGGCTGGACGTCAACGACGTGCCCTTCCAGCACGTCCGCACGTTCGAGGACGCCATCCGGTCGGTTCCGCCCGGGCGGCTCGAGGTCATCGCGAACTACACCGCGTTCCAGGACATCCGAGCGGAGTTGGACCGTGTCATCTGAGAGCCTGCGTATCGTCTGGATCTACCCCGACCTGCTGTCCACCTACGGCGACCGGGGCAACGCCCTGATCCTCGCCCGCCGAGCCCGCCAACGCGGCATGCCGGTCGAGGTGGTCGAGGTGCGCTCCGACCAGAAACTGCCCTCGACAGCCGACATCTACCTGGTCGGCGGCGGCGAGGACGGCCCGCAGGCGCTGGGCGCGCAGCGGCTGATCGCCGACGGCGGTCTGCACCGGGCGGTCGCCCAGGGCTCGGTCGTGTTCGGCGTCTGCGCCGGTTACCAGTTGCTCGGCACCTCCTTCTTCGCCAAGGGCGTGCAGTGCCGTGGCCTGGAGTTGCTCGACCTGCAGTCCGACCGGGGCGAGAGCCGGGCCGTGGGCGAGCTGGCCGGTGAGATCGACCCCCGGCTGGGTCTGCCCCCGCTGACCGGTTTCGAGAACCACGGTGGCCGCACCCACCTCGGCCCCGAGGTCTCCCCGCTGGCCCGGATCACCGCCGGGATCGGCAACGACGGCACCACCGAGGGCGCCTGGCGCGGCAAGCTGCTGGGCACCTACTCGCACGGCCCGGCGCTCGCCCGCAACCCGGCGCTCGCCGACCTGCTGCTGCGATGGGCCACCGGCGCGCACCAGCTCCCGCCGCTCGACGACACCTGGTCGGACCGGCTCCGCAACGAGCGCCGCTCCGCAGTGGCCGCCGCCCGGGCATGATCCGCGCCGTCCGACGGCTGCTCCGGCAGCCGTCGGCCGTCCGGTTCGCCCTGCTCGTGCTCCTGATCGGCGGTTGCGGGCTGCTGCTGCTCCTGGTCCCCCGGCCGGATCCGGAGCACCTTCCGCTGCTGGCCGACAAGCTGGGCGATTTCGCCCCGGTGGCGGCGATCCTCGGGGGTGCGCTGCTGCTCGTCGCGCTGGTCCCCCGGACCTTCATCACGCTCGCCGCCGGCGCGATCTTCGGCCCGCTGGAAGGCGCCGCGTACGCCCTGGGCGCCGCGTTGGTGGCCGCCGCGATCGGGTTCACAGTCGGTCGCCTGCTCGGCCGGGAGTTCGTGGCCGAACGGGTCCGTGGTCGCCTGGCCCGCCTCGACGGTTGGTTCGCCCGGCAGAGCGTGTTCGGTGTGGTCACCGTCCGACTGCTGCCGATCGCCGGCTTCGGTCTGGTCAGCTACGGCTACGGCACGACCGGTGCCCGGGTGCTGCCGTTCCTGGCCGGCAGCGTGATCGCGTCCGCGCCGACCGCGTTCGGCTATGCGGCGATCGGCGCGGCGGTCAGCTCACCCGGCCAGATCAACTGGTACGCCGCCGCCCCGGCCAGCCTCGGCCTGATCGCCAGCGTGGTGCTCGTCCACCAGTGGTGGCGCGCCGAACGCCGCCGACGACGGATGCCGGTCTGACCCGGCACCGAACCGCACGGAAACCCCCGCGCCTCACGCCCTCGCGCCCCGAGCCTCGCGCCCTCACGGCCCCGCGCCCCGCGCCCCGCGCCCCGCGCCCCGCGCCCCGCGCCCCGCGCCCCGCGCCCCGCGCCCAAGATCGTCACAACATCGGGGATGTTGCTGCTTGCGGCGTGCGGGAGGCAGCAACATCGGAGATGTTGCTGCCTCCCTGCGGAGGGCGGGAGAGCCGGGGGGCGGGGGGACGAGGGCGGGGGGCGGGGGGACGAGGGCGGGGCGGGGGGCGGGGACGGGACGGCGATCGTCAGGCGACCACGGAGACCATTCGGCCCGCGACGACGATGACCTTGCGCGGCTCCTTGCCGGCCAGGGTCGCGGCCACCGCGTCCAGGGCCGCTGTACGGACGGTCTCCTCGGAGGCGTCGGCGGGGACCTCGACGCGGCCACGGACCTTGCCGTTGACCTGCACCGGGTAGGTCACCGTGTCGGCCACCAGCAGCGCCGGGTCGGCGGACGGGAAGTCCACGTACGTCAGCGAGGTGTCGTGGCCCAGCTTGCGCCACAGCTCCTCGGCCAGGTGCGGGGCGAACGGCGCCACCATCAGCACCAGCGGCTCGGCCACCTCGCGGGGCGTGGCCGACAGGCCGGTCAGCCCGTTGGTCAGCTGGATCAGCTTGGCGATCGCGGTGTTGAACCGGATGCCGTCCATGTCGCCACGGACCCCGTCGATCACCTTGTGCAGCAGCCGACGGGTCGCCTCGTCGGCCGGGTCGTCGGTGATCCGCAGCGCGCCGGTCTGCTCGTCGACGACGGCCCGCCACACCCGCTGCAGGAACCGGTACGACCCGACCACCGCGCGGGTCTCCCAGGGGCGGGACACCTCCAGCGGGCCCATCGACATCTCGTACACCCGGAAGGTGTCCGCGCCGTACGCGGCGCACATGTCGTCGGGGGTCACCACGTTCTTCAGCGACTTGCCCATCTTGCCGTACTCGCGGTTGACCACCAGGTCTTCCAGGTAGTACGCGCCGTCGCGCTCGACCACGTCCTCGGCCTGCACGTAGCTGCCGCGCGAGTCGGTGTAGGCGTACGCCTGGATCATGCCCTGGTTGAACAGCTTGCGGAACGGCTCGAACGACGACACGTGGCCCAGGTCGAACAGCACCTTGTGCCAGAAGCGCGCGTACAGCAGGTGCAGCACGGCGTGCTCGGCGCCACCGACGTACAGGTCGGTGCCGCCGCAGTCACCGTCGCCGCGCGGGCCCATCCAGTAGCGCTCGTTCTCGGCGTCGACGAACCGGTCGCCGTTCGTCGGGTCCAGGTAGCGCAGCTCGTACCAGCAGGAACCGGCCCACTGCGGCATCACGTTGGTCTCGCGGGTGTAGCGCTTCGGCCCGTCACCCAGGTCCAGCTCGACCTCGACCCAGTCGCGCCGCCGCGACAGCGGGGTCTCCGGGTTGCTGTCGGCGTCGTCGGCGGCGAACGTCTTCGGCGAGAAGTCGTCCACCTCCGGCAGCTCGACCGGCAGCATCTCCTCCGGCAGGGCGATGGCCGCGCCGGTCTCGTCGTAGACGATGGGGAACGGCTCACCCCAGTAGCGCTGCCGGGAGAACAGCCAGTCCCGCAGCCGGTAGGTGACCGCGCCGGTGCCGTGCCCGTTCGCCTCCAGCCAGCTGATGATCGCCGCCTTGGCGTCGGCGACCCCCAGCCCGTTCAGGTCCAGGCCGCGGTCGGGCGCGGCGCTGTTGATCGCCGGGCCGTCGCCGGTGTACGCCTTGCCGTCGAAGCCCTCCGCCGGCTGCACGGTACGCACGATGGGCAGCTCGAAGACCTCGGCGAACGCCCAGTCCCGCTCGTCCTGGGCCGGCACCGCCATGATCGCGCCGGTGCCGTAGCCGGCCAGCACGTAGTCCGCGATGAAGATCGGGATCTGCCCGCCGGTGACCGGGTTGGTGGCGTACGCGCCGATGAAGACGCCGGTCTTCTCCTTGGTGTCGGACTGTCGCTCGACGTCGGTCTTGGCCGCCGCCGCCTTGCGGTACGCCTCGACGGCCGCCCGGGGGGTGGTGTGCCCGCCGGTCCAGGCGTCCCGCGTCCCGTCCGGCCAGGTGGCCGGCGCCAGCGTGTCGACCAGGTCGTGCTCGGGCGCCAGCACCATGTAGGTGGCCCCGAAGATCGTGTCCGGGCGGGTCGTGAACACCCGCACGGGCGCGGCGGCGGTCGGGAAGTCGATGTGCGCGCCCTGGGAGCGGCCGATCCAGTTGCGCTGCATCAGCTTGATCGGCTCGGGCCAGTCCAGGCTGTCCAGGTCGTCCAGCAGCCGGTCACCGTACGCGGTGATCCGCATCATCCACTGCTTCAGGTTGCGCTTGAAGACCGGGAAGTTGCCCCGCTCGGACCGGCCGTCGGCGGTGACCTCCTCGTTGGCCAGCACGGTGCCCAGGCCCGGGCACCAGTTCACCGGGGCCTGCGAGACGTACGCCAGGCGGTGGTCGTCGACGACCTGGCGGCGCTCCGCGACGCTCAGCTCGGCCCAGGCCCGGCCGTCCGGGGTGGGTCGGTTGCCGCCCTCGAACTCGGCGATCAGCTCGGCGATCGGGCGGGCCCGGCCGGCGTCGCGGTCGTACCAGGAGTTGAAGACCTGCAGGAAGATCCACTGGGTCCAGCGGTAGAAGTCGGTGTCGATCGTCGCCACCGAACGGCGCTCGTCGTGGGCCAGGCCCAGCCGACGCAGCTGCGCCTTGTACCGCTCGATGTTGGCCACCGTGGTGGTCCGGGGGTGCGTGCCGGTCTGCACCGCGTACTGCTCGGCGGGCAGGCCGAACGCGTCGAAGCCCATCGCGTGCAGCACGTTGTGGCCGGCCATCCGCTGGTAACGGGCGTAGCAGTCGGTGCCGATGTAGCCCAGCGGGTGACCGACGTGCAGGCCGGCACCGGACGGGTACGGGAACATGTCCAGCACGTACAGCTTCTCCGCGCCGGCGCGCGGGTGGGTCGGATCGGCCAGCGGGCCGGTCGGGTTCGGCGCGTGGAAGGTGCCCTCGCGCGCCCAGGTGTCCTGCCAACGGATCTCGATCTCGTTGGCCAGGGCCGCGGTGTACCGGAACGGGGGGATGTCGTCCGCCGGTGCGGCTGCCTCGCTCATCGTCTCTCCTCGCTTCGCTTCGCTTCGTCTCGGCACCACCGGGCCGGGCCGGCGGCGGGCACAAAAAAGCCCCTCGCGCAGGAGGGGCCGCCGTGCTGTCGCTGCGTTCAGCGCATCAGCACGGCCCGGTAAGAAGCAGGAAGACTCCGGCCATGTCCCGCAGTGTACCTCGCCCACGGCTCGGCCTGCCCGCCCCCGGCCGAGGTCGTACCCGAGCCCCGGGCCGGCGAATATTCCGGGGCGTAACCGACGGACTACCTGCGGGGGTCGGCGATAACGACAAACATGGTTAGCCTGAGAGACCAGTGAGATTCCTGCGGCAAACGAGGCTCGACGTCGCGAACCCAACGGCGGGTCCAGGTGCTCTAGTCAGAGCTGCCGTGACGGCGACGAGGAGGAGGCCCGTGACACAACAGACCTGGGACGAGGTGGGCGGCCTACTGCCGCACGACGAGTTCCGCGCCGCCAGCGAGGCCATCGTGGCCAACATCGAGCAGGTCATCGAGGGTAAGACCGCCACCGTGCGGCTCGCCCTGGCCGTCCTGCTCGCCGAGGGTCACCTCCTGATCGAAGACGTCCCGGGTGTCGGCAAGACCAAACTGGCCAAGGCCCTCGCGCGGTCCATCGACTGCACCGTGCGGCGGATCCAGTTCACCCCCGACCTGCTGCCCAGCGACGTGACCGGCGTCAGCGTCTACAACCAGGAGACGCACGACTTCGAGTTCCGCCCCGGTGCCGTGTTCGCCAACCTGGTGGTCGGTGACGAGATCAACCGGGCCTCACCGAAGACCCAGTCGGCGTTGCTGGAGTGCATGGAGGAACGGCAGGTCACCGTCGACGGCGTGACCTACCAGCTGCAGACCCCGTTCATGGTCATCGCCACCCAGAACCCGATCGAGATGGAGGGGACGTACCCGCTCCCCGAGGCGCAGCGCGACCGCTTCACCGCCCGCATCGCGATGGGCTACCCGGACGTCAACGCCGAGTTGGCCATGCTCGACGGGCACGGCGCGACCGACCCGCTGCACGAGCTGCGCCCGGTGTCCGACGCGAACATCGTCCGGCAGCTCATCTCGACCGTCCGGCAGGTGCACGTCGCGGACGCGGTCAAGCAGTACGCCATCGACCTGGTCACCGCCACCCGCGAGGCCCCGGACCTGCGGCTCGGCGCCTCCCCCCGGGCGACCCTGCAACTGCTGCGCACCGCCCGAGCGGTCGCCGCCCTGGAGGGTCGCGACTACGTCCTCCCGGACGACCTGCAGGCCCTGGCGGTGCCGGTGCTCGCGCACCGGATCATTCCGACGGCCGACGCGCAGCTCGCCCGCCGCACCACCGACGCGATCGTCTCCGAGCTGGTGCACCGCCTTCCCCTGCCGCACGACCGGCAGCGCAACCCGTACGACACTCGGCCCGCCACCGGTAACGGCCGCGCGCCCTACGAGCCGCGGAGGCCGTGACGTGCGTGCCGGGCTGCGCGGGCTGACCACCCGCGGGCGCTCCTTCCTCGCCGCCGCGCTCGCGGCGGCGATCTCGGCCGCCATCCTCGGCGAGAAGGACCTGCTGCGGGTGGCGGTGCTGTTGGCCATCCTCCCGTTGCTGGCCGCGGCCTACGTCGGGCGCAGCCGCTACAAGCTCGCCTGCAACCGGTCCCTGGATCCACACCGGGTTCCCGTCGGCGCCAACTCCCGCGTGGTGCTGCGCCTGCAGAACCTCTCCCGGCTGCCGACCGGCACCCTTCTCCTGGAGGACCGGCTGCCCTACGCGCTGGGTAGCCGGCCCCGGGTGGTTTTGGAGCGGCTCGGCGCGCACCAGGCCACCTCCGTGGCGTACACGGTGCGGGCCGACGTGCGGGGTCGCTACGACGTGGGCCCGCTGGTGGTCCGGATGACCGACCCGTTCGGCCTGTGCGAGCTCACCCGGTCCTTCCCCAGCACCGACCACCTGACGGTCATCCCGCAGGTCACCCCGCTGCCGTCGGTGCGGCTCCCCGGGGAGTACGCGGGCAGTGGCGACAGCCGGGCCCGGTCCGTGGCGGTGCACGGCGAGGACGACGCGGCGACCCGGGAGTACCGGCGCGGCGACGACCTGCGCCGGGTGCACTGGAAGTCCACCGCCCGCACCGGCGAGCTGATGGTGCGTCGCGAGGAGCAGCCGTGGGAGAGCCGGGCCACCGTCGTCCTGGACACCCGGGCGTACGGCCACCGGGGCGAGGGGCCGACGGCCAGCTTCGAGTGGTCCGTCTCCGCCGCCGCGAGCATCGCCGTCCACCTGCGTCAGGCCGGTTACAAGTTGCGTCTGGTCACCGGTTCCGGGGTGGACGTGGACGCCTCGGAGGCCGGCGGTGACGGGGCCCTGCTCGACCATCTCGCGGAGGTCCGGCTGGATCAACGCGCCGAGGTGACCGACCTCGTGCAACAGGTCCGCCAACGCTCCGACGGCGGCCTGATCATCGGGCTGTTCGGCACGGTGAGCGTGACCGAGGCCGAGCTGCTGGCCGGGTTGCGCGGCAACGGTGCCACCTGTGTGGGGTTCCTGCTGAACAGCTCGACCTGGCTCAGCCTGCCGGAGAAGGCCCGGGCCGAGGCCGAGCACGCGCACGGCACCGCCGTCCTCGCCATGGTGCGCAGCGGCTGGCGGGTGGTCGGAGTCGACCACGGCAGCCGGCTGCCCGCGCTGTGGCCGCAGGCCGGTCGGGGCTCCCAGGGCTTCGCCCTGCGCGCCGCGCTGGCCGAGACGGTGGCCGGCGGCGTGCGATGAACGGAAGGTTCCCCTCATGAGCGCCAGTCGCAACATCGGTGCGGTGGCGGCCGCGGCGACTCTGCTGGCGGCCGCGCCGCTGTCGGCCATCTTCGAGAGTTGGACGTGGCTGATCGAGTCCGTCATCGCGGTCGCGGTGGTGGCCGGGGTGGCCGCGTTGACCAGGCTCGCCCGAGCCCCGCTGTGGGGTCAGGTGCTGGGCATGCTCGCCGGCCTGGTCCTCGCCCTGACCTGGTTGTTCCCCAGCGGCGCGGAGCTGTTCGCCGTCCTGCCCACGCCGAGCACGTTCGCGCACTTCAGCGAGCTGGTCGCCGGGTCCGCACAGGACATGCGGTCGTACGGCGTCGAGGTTCCCGACACCGACCCGCTGCTGTTCATCACCGTGCTCGGCGTCGCCGGGGTGGCCGTCCTCGTCGACGTCCTGGCCGTCGGGCTGCGCCGGCCCGCGCTGGCGGGGCTGCCGATGCTCGCCATCTACTCGGTGCCGGTGGCCGTCTACGTCGACAGCGTCCCCCCGGTGCCGTTCGTGGTTGGCGCCGCCGGTTACCTCTGGCTGCTGGTCACCGACAACGTCGACCGCGTACGCCGGTTCGGGCGACGGTTCACCGGTGACGGCCGCGACATCGACGTGTGGGAGGCATCGCCGCTGGCGTCCGCCGGTCGCCGGCTCGCGGTGATCGGGGTTGCCGTGGCGGTGGTCCTGCCCCTGGCGGTGCCGGGCATGACCGGTGGGATGCTCGACAGCCTCAGCCGGGGGTCGGGAAACGGCACCGGGAACGGCACCGGCTCGGGCGGCACGTCGGGGCGGATCGACCTGTTCGCGTCGCTCGCCGGCCAGCTCAACCAGTCGCAGGTGTTCGACATGGTCAAGGTCACCACCACCGAGGCGAACCCGTTCTACCTGCGGTACGCCGTCGCCGACGAGCTGCGTCCGGTGGGTTTCCTGGCGCGTAGCCCGAGCGGCCGGCCGGCCAACCGGGACCTGCCGGACCCGGCCGACCGGGCCGGGCGGGGCGTGCAGCGCACCACCTACCGGGCGACCGTCGAGGTCACCAAGAGCCTGAGCATGGCGCTGATGCCGGTGTACGCCGAGCCGGTGCGCACCGAGGACCTCAGCTCCAACTGGCTGTACGACCCCAACCAGCAGATCGTCTTCTCCAACCGGGAGAACTCCCGGGGCCGTAAGTACTCCTTCGACTACGTCCGCTCGACGTACACCCCGGCGGTGTTGCGGGCCGCGCCGCCGCTTCCGGCGGAGCACCCGGTACGCCGGCAGATGACCGCCACCCCCGACCGGGTGCCCGAGGTGGACGAGCTGGTCAAGGGGTTGATCCAGGGCAAGCGCACCGACTACGACCGGGTGCTGGCGATCTACCAGCACTTCTCGGCGGACAACGGGTTCAAGTACCGGCTCAGCACCGAGAGCGGCAGCAGCGGGCAGGACATCGTCAACTTCCTGACCAACAAGGTCGGCTACTGCCAGCAGTACGCGGCGTCGATGGCCTGGTTGGTCCGCGCCGCAGGCATCCCGGCCCGGGTGGCGTTCGGGTTCACCAACGGCAGCAACCGGGACGGTGACACGTTCACCCTGACCAACCTCAACCTGCACGCCTGGACCGAGGTCTTCTTCGACGGCGTCGGTTGGGTGCCCTTCGACGCCACCCCGGCGTACGGGGTGCCCGGCTCCACCCGATCGGCCTGGGCACCGGACATCGACGCGCCGGAGCCGTCGACGCCGGGCACCGGTGTCACTGACACTCCGACCGGCCCCGAGGCGTCGGCTGAGCCGACGGGGCCGGACAACGCGGACCGGGAGATCGACGAGGGGTTCTCCTCCGGCGGTTCGACCCCCGAGGACCAGCCACCGGTCTGGCCCTGGTGGGCGGCGGGCCTGTTGGCCCTGCTGGCCCTCCTCGCGGTGCCTGCGCTGCGCCGGCTCGCGCTGCGACGTCGGCGGGGCGGGAGGCCGAGCGCCACCGTGGCCGCCACCGTTCTGGACGACGGCACCGAGCCGGGTGGCCGTGCGGTGGTGGTCACCGCGGACGCCGACCGTGCCCGCGCCGACGCACACGCCGCGTGGGCGGAGCTGCTCGACACTCTGGTGGACTTCCGGGTTCCGGTCGATCTGACCGAGACGCCCAGGGCGACAGCGGACCGGCTCGTCCGGGACACGCTCGACGACGCCGCGGCGGTGGAGTCGGCACGACTGCTCGGCAGGGCGGAGGAGCGGGCCCGGTACGCGCGGGATCCGCTGACCGGTGAGCCGCTGTCGCCGGCACTCCGTACGGTCCGTGGGGCGCTCGCCACGCGGGCGGACCGACGGACCCGTCTGCTCGCCGCGGTGTTGCCGCCGTCGGTGCTGATGCGGTGGAGGACCGGCCTGGCGGACACCTCCAGCCGAATGGTGGCGTTGACCGGGCGGGCCCGGTACCAGCTGCTGCGCTGGAACCCCCGTCGGCTGTTGGCGGACCGGGCGGCGCGCTGACGACCGTCCGTCGATGATTCGGGGCGGCGGCCCACCGCCGCCGCCCCACCGTCTGGACGGCATGCCCGGGCCGACGCGCGGATCGTTGATCGCCTCCACTTCGGCGATGTGGGGGTGTCCGGCGGACGGAATGCCACCACCTCGCCGACCTGGAGTCGATCATCGTGCGGTACCGCCCGAGACGCCAGGTCGCGACGCACGCCGCGCCGGGACGGGCCCCGGGCACGCCGGGCCGGGACGGGCCCCGAGCACGCCGGGCCGGGACGGGCCCCGAGCACGCCGGGCCGGGACGGGCCCCGAGCACGCCGGGCCGGGCACGAGGCACGCGGGCACTCCGGGCAACGAGGCCCGCGGGCACTCCGGGCAACGAGGCCCGCAGGCAGGCGGGCACGACAAGGGTCGCCGGGAGTGCACCCGGCGACCTCCTCGTCGCGGTGTCCGGCCCGCCTCAGCGGCGGGGTCGGCTCACCTGTGCCCCTCCGGGCGCTGCCGCCACCTGTCCTCCATGCGGTCCAGGATCGACGACCGGCGACCGGATCGGCCACCGCGGGGGCGACGACGACTCGTCGTGCCGCCCACCACGTGCAGGTCGGGTGACTGCGCCCGTCGGTGCGACTGCACCGCGAACGCGGCCGACGCCAACATGACGACGAAGCCCGCCACCGCCAGCGGTGGAGTCTTGATCACCGCGCCATAGACCAGTAGAGCCAAGCCAGCGATGATGACGCCGGCGGCGACGAGCAGGCGACGCCGCGCGTGAAAGCGCGGATCGCTGGCGCGCACGGCCGAGGCGAATTTGGGGTCCTCGGCAAGCGACCGCTCGATCTGCTCGAACAGCCGCTGCTCGTGCTCCGAGAGCGGCACGGCACTCCTCCCCGGTCACGTTGGTCGGGCCCACTCGGGCCGACAGACCGTGGCAGCCAACCGGCTGCTTAGCCGCAAGTCTACGAGGGGGGTCGCGCGTCGGAAAGCGGGACGACCTACGGGTGGGGTGGATTTTCCTTTCGACGGGTCTCACGGTCGCCCATCAGACTGGCCGGACCTATGACGGACCGCCCGAAACGGGCAGCGGCGGCGTCGGCGGCAGCTTCCGCTTCGCGCCAGCCACGCTCAGGCGCGCCGAGGGTGAGTTGCCGGGGAGCACCCTGTGCCGGGGCGAGCCCTTCGACCCGGACACCGACCAGTCGGATCCGCTCGCCCGGGTCCAGTGCGGTGTAGAGCGCCCAGACCGTGTCGAACATCTCCCGGGCGGTGTCGGTGGGCACGTCGAGGGTGCGGGAGCGACTGACGGTGCGGAAGTCGGCCAGCCGGACCTTGAGCGCGACGGTGCGCCCGACCTGCCCGGAACCCCGCAACCGGACACCGACCTTGGCGCTGAGCGCGAGCAACGCACGGCGGATCTCCAACGGATCGGACACGTCGACGTCGAAGGTCACCTCGGCGCCGATCGACTTGTCGACGTGCTCCGGGCTGACCGCACGCGGGTCCCGTCCCCAGGCCAGCTCGTGCAGGTGCGCCGCCGAGGCGGCACCGACCGCGCGCCGGAGCATGCCCACCGGCGCCTCGGCGAGGTCGCCGACGGTGGCCAGACCCAGCCGGCGCAGCGCCTCGGCGGCGCGCTCCCCCACCCCCCACAACGCGTCCACCGGAAGCGGGTGCAGGAAGTCGAGCACCTGCCCCGGCGGCACGACCAGAAGGCCGTCCGGTTTGGCCCGGGTGGAGCCCAGCTTGGCCACGAACTTGCTCGGGGCCACCCCCACCGAGCAGGTGAGCGCCTGCTCCTCGGCGACCCGGCGGCGGATCAGACGGGCGATGGTGGCCGGGGACCCGAAGAGCCGACGGGCGCCGGTCACGTCGAGGAACGCCTCGTCGAGGGAGAGCGGCTCGACCAGTGGGGTGACGTCCCGGAAGATCTGCATGACCGCCCGCGACGCGGCGCTGTAGGCGGTGAAGTCCGGTGGCAGGTAGACCGCGTGCGGGCAGCGGGCCCGGGCCTGACTGGTCGGCATCGCGCTGCGCACCCCGAACCGACGGGCCTCGTAGCTGGCGGAGCTGACCACCCCGCGGGGCCCGACGCCGCCGACGATCACCGGCCGGCCGCGCAGCTCGGGTCGGCGGCGCACCTCGACGGCGGCGAAGAACGCGTCCATGTCGACGTGCAGGATCGGGCTGGCGGAGTCGTCGGCGTCCGGCCCGAAGCGCGGATCGTCGCCCCGGGGCAACGACTGGCTGCGGCCCATCCCGGCAGGTTAACCCGGGGGTACGACACCACCAGCCACCAGTGGGCCGGACCTCACCCCGGTCAGCCGCGGACGACCAGCAGCGGCACGGTCAGCTCGACGGCGGTGTCCGACCCGTGGTACGCGACGAGCTTCGACGCCATCGGCCGCTCGGTGCGGGTGGCCATGACCGCGTACGTGTCGTTGCAGGTCACCACGACGTCACCGATCCGGGCCAGATGCTCCTCGGGCACCGGACCGAACCAGCCGGTGGCCACCGCCTCCTCCCGGGTGCGGACCCGGGCGGCGTCGCCCAGCACCTCCGACCAGGCGGCCAGCACGTCGTCCGTCGCGCCCGCCTCGACGTGCAGGTAGCGGACCCGGGCCTCACCGGCCACCAGCCGCACCCCGGCGCGCAGCCGTGGGTCGGTGTCCAGGTCGAAGCGGTGTTCGGCGGGTACGTCGAGCTGACCGTGGTCAGCGGTCACCAGCAGCGCCGCGTCCGGCGGCAGCCCGTCGACCAGCCGGGCGAGCAGAGTGTCCACCTCGGCGGCGGCGATCCGCCAGGGCTCCGAGTCGACGCCGTAGACGTGGCCGTACCGGTCCAGGTCGGCGTGGTAGCCGGAGACCAGTGTCGGCCCGGAGCCGGTGGCCAGCGCGGCCAGCATGGCGGCGGCCACCGCCGCACCGCCGGCGGCGCCCCGGAAGTCGCCACCCCGGTTGGCGGCCACCGTCAACCCGCTGCCACCGAACTCCGGCCGACTCACCACGGTCACCGCCACACCGGCGGCGCGGGCACGCTCCAGTTGGGTGGTGACCGGCTGCCAGGTCAGCGGCGGCGGGTCGGCGGCCCAGTCGGTGTGGGTGAGCACCCGGTCGGTGCCGGGCACCCGCACGGTGAAGCCGAGCACCCCGTGCGCGCCGGGCGCGACGCCGGTGCCCAACGACACCAGACTGGTCGGGGTGGTGGACGGGAAACCGGCGATGAGCGGCCGGGCCACCGTCGCCGCGAGCCCGGCGAGGGTCGGCGCGTACGGCGCGGCGGTCGGCAACTGGTACCACCCGAGCCCGTCGACCAGCAGCACGGCCACCCGGCGTACCCCCGCCAGGGCGGGGACGAGCCCGAGCGGGTCGGCCGAGCCGGGGACGCCCAGCACGGCGAGCGCACTGGGCAGCACGTCGGCGAGACGGCCGCCACCGTGATCCGGCCCGAGGACCGCCAGCGGCGCCCCGGCTGGTGCGTCGCTCATGCCGGCCGGCGGGCGAACAGGTGCAGTTGGGCGGCCAGGTCCCGGTACGGCGGCTGGGCGGCCAACGCGCGTTCCAACTCGACCAGGGCGGCGGGCTGCCCGTCGGCGACCGCGGCCGGCAGCAGGTCGGCCAGCACGCGTACCCCGTGGATCTCCTCGACCACGAGGCCGGCGGCGCCGAGCAGCGCGGAGGCGCTCGCGGTGTCGTAGCGTCGCCGCAGGGTGTCCCGCGGCCCGGCGGCGCCGTCCGGGTCGGTGGCCAGCGTGGCCGCGACGTCGAGGTGACCGTTCATCGCGCGGCCCAGCACGGCGGCGGCCCGACCGGCCACCAGCACACTGGCCGCGCCGCCGGGACGCAGCGCGGTGGCCAGCGCCGCCACCACGGACGCCGGGTCGTCGACCACCTCCAGCACGGCGTGGCAGAGCACCAGGTCGACGCCGGCCGGCTCGACCAGCCCGGCGAGGGCGTCGCCGTCGCCCTGCACGGCGGCGATCCGGTCCGCCACGCCGGCCTCGGCGGCCCGGCGGGTGAGCGCGGCGAGCGCGTCGGGGCTGGCGTCGACAACGGTGACCCGGTGCCCGGCGCGGGCCAGGGGGACGGCGAAACCACCGGTGCCGCCGCCCACGTCCAGCACGGTGAGCTCGGCGTCGCCGCGCCGGTCCAGTTCGGCGCGGAGCACCGACCAGATCACGGCGGTACGGGGGGTCAGCGGCGGCCCGGCGAACCGGCCTCGGGTCTGCTCCACCCGGTCGAGCCTAGTCACCCGGTCCATCCCCGGTGCGGGCGTGTGGCGGGCGCACCCGCCACCCGTCCGGTCGGCCTGCGGTGCCGGTCGGTCAGGACTCGGTGCCCTCGACCTCGTCCTCCGCCCGGGACCGGCGCTCGTTGGCCACCGGGCCGTTGGTCACCTCGTACTCGCGGGGGTCGGCGAGGTGCGACGGCACCCAGGTCGCACCCAGCCGGGTCCGCCGGGCGTTCGCGATTCCACCGGTGTACGCGTGATTCCCCATCACTGTCACTCCCCCTCACGGATCACGGGCCACTCTGCCCGCTCGGGGACGAGTCTCCCGCCCACCGCCGCAGGAAACCGTAATGTGGATCACTAATCAGCGGAAGTCACGGGAGGCGGGACTGACCGGTGGCTCGATGGCGTCCAGCCGATCGGCCACCAGGTTGGTCACCCCCTCGTGTCGCTGCAACCGCCCCCGGACCACCAGCGCGGCGCTGCTCCGGGCCACCCGCCGGTAGCGCTGCCACAACCCCGGCGAGCAGGTGACGTTGAGCATCCCCGTCTCGTCCTCCAGGTTGAGGAAGGTCACGCCGCCCGCGGTCGCCGGGCGTTGCCGGTGGGTGACGATGCCACCGACCCGGATCCGCTGCCCCGGCTCCACCCGACCGAGCCGGGCGATCGGCACCGCGCCGAGCACGTCGAGCTGACCCCGGATGAACCGGGCCGGGTGGCTCTCCGGCGACAGCCCGGTGGCCCACACGTCGGCGACCAGCCGGTCCACCGCCTCCATCCCGGGCAGCGTGGGCGCCGCCGCGCCGGTCACCGTGCCGGGCAGCCGGCCCGGCCGGTCCTGGGCCGCCGCCCCGGCGGCCCACAGCGCCTCCCGCCGGGTCAGCCCGAAACAGGCGAAGGCGTCCGCGGTGGCCAGCGCCTCCAACTGCGCGGCGGTCAGGCCGACCCGCCGGGCCAGGTCAGGCATGTCCCGGTACGCCCCACCGGCCGTCCGCTCGGCCTCGATCCGTTCGGCCATGTCGGCGCCGAGGGTCCGTACGCTGGACAGGCCGAGCCGGACGGCGGGACCGCCCAGCCCCCAGGCGTGCGGCGGCTCCCCCGGCCCGCTGCCCCACCGGGTCTCCGGGGTGGACTCCAGCACCGCCGACGCCGCGCTGGCGTTGATGTCCGGACGACGGACCTCCACCCCGTGCCGGCGGGCGTCGTCGGCCAGGGTCTGCGGAGAGTAGAACCCCATCGGCTGGGCGTTGAGCAGCGCCGCCAGGAACGCCGCCGGGTGGTAACGCTTGAGCCAGGAGCTGGCGTACACCAGGTAGGCGAAGCTCATCGCGTGGCTCTCCGGGAAGCCGTAGCTGGCGAACGCGGTGAGCTTGCGGTAGACGTCGTCGGCCAGCTCACCCGTGATGCCCCGCTCGGCCATCCCGGCGTAGAGCCGATCGGCGATCCGGCTCATCCGCTCGACCGACCGTTTGGCGCCCATCGCCCGGCGCAACTGGTCGGCCTCGGCCGCGTCGAAGCCGGCCAGGTCGATGGCGAGCTGCATCAACTGCTCCTGGAACAGCGGCACACCCAGGGTCTTCTCCAACGCGTTACGCATCAGCGGATGCGCGAAGGTCACCGGCTCCTGGCCGTTCTTGCGCCTGATGAACGGGTGCACCGAACCGCCCTGGATCGGGCCGGGCCGGATCAGCGCCACCTCGACCACCAGGTCGTAGAACTCGCGGGGCTTGAGCCGGGGCAGGGTCGCCATCTGGGCGCGGCTCTCCACCTGGAACACGCCCACCGAGTCGGCCCGGCAGAGCATGTCGTAGACCTCCGGGTCGTCCAGCGTCATGTCACCGAGGTCGAGGCTCTCGCCGATCATGTCGTAGCCGTAGTGCAGCGCGGAGAGCATGCCCAGGCCGAGCAGGTCGAACTTGACCAGGCCGACCGCCGCGCAGTCGTCCTTGTCCCACTGGAGCACGCTGCGCCCGGGCATCCGCCCCCACTCCACCGGGCAGACCTCGATCACCGGACGGTCGCAGATCACCATGCCGCCGGAGTGGATGCCCAGGTGCCGGGGGAACGTCTGCAACTCGTTGGCGTACTCCACCACCTGCTCGGGGATGTTCTCGACGTCGACCGTGGCGACCGAACCCCACCTGTCGATCTGCTTGCTCCAGGCGTCCTGCTGCCCCGGCGAGTAACCGAACGCCTTGGCCACGTCCCGTACCGCCGAGCGGGGCCGGTAGGAGATGACGTTGGCGACCTGGGCGGCGTGCTCCCGGCCGTAGCGGGTGTAGACGTGCTGGATGACCTCCTCCCGACGGTCGGACTCGATGTCCACGTCGATGTCGGGTGGGCCGTCCCGTTCCGGGGCGAGGAACCGCTCGAAGAGCAGCCGGTGCCGGACCGCGTCCACATTGGTGATCCGCAACGCGTAGCAGACCGCCGAGTTGGCCGCCGAACCCCGGCCCTGGCAGTAGATGTCCTGCTCGCGGCAGAACGTGACGATGTCGTAGACCACCAGGAAGTAACCGGGGAAGCCCAACTCCTCGATCATGTTCAGCTCGTGGTCGAGCTGCGCGTACGCCGTCGGGTGCGCCTGCGGAGGGCCGTACCGCTCGCGTGCCCCGTCGGCGGTCAGCTTCCGCAACCAGCTCATCTCCGTGTGCCCCGGCGGCACCGGGTACGCCGGTAGCTGCGGCGCGACCAGTTGCAGGTCGAAGGCCAACTCGGCGCCGAACTCGGCGGCTCGCGCCACCGCACCCGGGTACGCGGCGAACCGGGCCGCCATCTCCGCACCGCTGCGCAGGTGGGCGGTGGCCGCCGCGGGCAACCAGCCGTCGATCTCGTCCAGGCTGCGCCGGGCCCGGACGGCGGCGACGGTGGTGGCCAGTCGCCGTCGGCCGGGGCTGGCGTAGTGCACGTTGTTGCTGGCCACCGTCGGCAGCCCGGCCGCGGCGGCCAGCTCGGCGAGCGCGTCGTTGCGGTCGGCGTCGACCGGGTGGCCGTGGTCGGTCAGCTCCACCGCCACCGTCTCCACGCCGAAGAGCGCGGTCAGCCGGTCCAACTCGCGGGCCGCCGCGTCCACCCCCTCGGTGAGCAGCGCACCCGGCACGTGCCCCTTGCGGCAACCGGTCAGCACCAGCACGTGATCCTTCAGCTCGGCGGCGACCTCCTCCAACTCCCCGTAGACCGGGCGGCCCTTCTCCCCGCCGCGCAACTGGGCGCGGGCGATGGTGGCGGCCAGCCGGGCGTACCCCTCGTGGCCGTGCGCGAGCACCAGCAGGTGCGCGCCGTGCGGGTCGGGTTCGCCGTTCTGCGGTCCGGGCAGCCCGAGGGACAGCTCCGCGCCGAAGATGGTCGGCAGGCCCAGCGTGCGGGCCGCCTCGGCGAAGCGGACCACACCGTAGAAACCGTCGTGGTCGGTGACGGCCAGCGCGGTGAGCCCCAGGCGGGCCGCCTCCTCGGCCAACTCCTCGGGGTGGCTGGCGCCGTCGAGGAAGCTGAAGTTGGTGTGCGCGTGCAGCTCCGCGTAGGGCACCACCCCGTCGGGACGGGTCAGCTCCGGCGGTTGGTACTGCTCGCGGCGACGACTCCAGGCCGGGGAGTCGCCACCGTCGGCGTCCACGGCGAGCGGGTCCACCACGTGCAGGTGCCGCTCCTCGCGCGACCACCCGCCGCCCGACCCACCACCGGCCCGCTTGCCGTCGGCCCGCTTGCCGTCGGCCCGCCCGGAGAGCACCCGCTCCAGCTCCGACCAGGGCATCTTCGGATTGTGGAAGCTCATCAGACCGTCCCCATACCGCCCACAACCGGCTTGATCCACTCGACGTCATGGAAACCGGGGTGTCCGAAGAGGCGGGATACCCCGGTTTGCAGGATGTCGAGTCGATCAAGATCTGGATGGCACCGAGCGGATCGCTCAGTCATAGATCGCCTCCACCAGCCACTGCCCGGCCTCGACGGCGAGCAGCAGAGCAGTGCCGTCGGCGAGACAGACCTGGAACCGGGCCCGCCGCCGCGCCTCGGCCGGAGCCCACCACCGCTCGTCCACCGGCCACGGGCCGGCCCAGCCGACGATCTCCGCCGGCCGACCGGTGCCGACCACCAGTCGGGCGGGCGGGGCGCTCACCGCCAGCCGCGCGCTGATCACCACCGCCTCGCCGGCGGTGTCGTGCACGGTCGCCACGAGTGGGCTCGGCAGCACCACCGCCGGCGAGGGCCGCGGCAGCCGACCGGGCCACGGCGGCACTCCGCCCTCACCGCGACCAGCCGCCCGCCCCATGCCCGCAGCCCGGCCGACGCCCGCAGCCTGGCCGGCATCGGCAGCGCCGCCAGCGCCCCCAGCTCGGCCGGCGCCCGCAGCCTGGCCGGCATCGGCAGCGCCGCCAGCGCCCCCAGCTCGGCCGGCGCCCGCAGCCTGGCCGGCATCGGCAGCGCCGCCAGCGCCCCCAGCTCGGCTGGCGCCCGCAGTGGTCGGTTCGCCGGGCAGCGGTGGCGGGCCGGGGCGGGCCGGAAGGCGTTCGTCACCCCACGGCACCAGTCGCACCTGGTCGGCCGGGGAGCGCCCACCACCGAGCACCGCGGTGACCACCGCCTCCGGCCCGAGGATGCCCTGCACACGGCTCAACGCCCGGTGTGCTCGCTCCCGCTCCTCACCGGTCTCCCCCCACAGGCCTGCCTGCAGACCGGCCTGGGCGATCACCCCGTCCGGGATCAGTCGCAGCCGGATGATGCCGGCCGTCGGTCGGGCCGGCCGGGCGCCGGTGCGGCCACTGCTGCCGGAGAGCCAACCGTCGAGCTGCCAGCGCACCCGGTCGGCGATGGCCGCGGCGGTGAGCAGACCGTCGTGCCGCCACACCCGGTGCAACTCCTGCCCGTGCTCGGTGACCGCCTCGATGCCGAGCCGGGTGCAGGCCAGCCCGTGCCCGGCCAGGCTCTCATGCAACTGCTCGGCCAGCGCCCGGGCCACGAACGCCGCCACGTCGACCCGGTCGATCGGCTCGTCGTGCTCGGCGGTCACCGTCAGGTCGGCCGGCGGTTGCCGGACTGCGAGCGGGCGGTGGTCCCGCCCGGCGGCCAGCCGATGGGCCAGCGCACCGTCGAACCCGAACCGGGCCAGCACGTCACCAGCCGGCAGCGCGGCGAAGTCACCGAGGGTACGCACACCGAGCCGACGCAGCAGGTCGGCCAGCGCCGAGCGGCCGAGCGCCTCGACCGGTAGCCCGGACAGGAACTCCGGTGTGCCACCCGGTGCCACCACCCGACCGGCGCGCGCGGCCAACCCGGCCGCGAACACCCCGTCGGCGATGCCGACCTGACTCTCCACCAGACACGACTGGGCGACGTGCTCGATGATCCGCTCGGCGGCCGCCTCCTCGCCACCGAGGTAACGGCTCGGCCCTCGGGCGGCCACCGCACAGGCACCCGGACGGACCACCTCGACGCCGGCGACCAACTCCTCCACCGCGGCGACCACCGGCTCGAACGCCCGGGTGTCCCGACCCGGGTCGTAGTCCACGACGGTGAGCTGCGGGCACCGACCCTGCGCCTCCCGTCTGCGCAGCCCTCGGCGCACCCCCTCGGCACGGGCCCGCTCCGAGCAGGCGACCACCCGGTTGGCGTGCAGCACGGCGACCGGGCCGGTCGCCGGCACCCCGTCGACGATCTCGGCGGCGAGCACCGGCCAGTCCGGACACCACAGCAGCAGAGTCCGTGCCGGCGATCCGGTCACTCCCGACCGACCAGGGCGAGTGACGCGGTCGGGCGGCCCGCCGTCGACGGTTTCGGACGGGGGATCACCCGGGTCAGCCCGTCACCCGGTAGCCAGACCTTGATCTCCTTCGGCCGGGCGGCTGCCCCACGCCCACGCGCCGAGACGGTGACCTCCCGGCGGCGCAACCGCCCCCGGCCAGGCCCGAGCCCTTCCCAGACGCCACGGACCACCTGCAGCGTCACGTCCGCACCGTCCCACCGGCCGTACGGGACGAGCACACTGCCGCGCTGCCGCGCCCGGGCGGCCAACCGGGTGGCGACCGAGGCGGAGACCGTGGCCGGCACGGCGGTGACCACGACGTCCACCCCGTCGATCAGCGCGGCGACCACCGTGGCCCACTCGGGGCCGGGGTTCGGCACCAGGGCCAGCCGGTCCAGGGCGATGCCCAGCTCGGCGGCCGCGCCCGCACCGAACGTGGGCACCCCGACGACGGCGCACCACGAACCGGCCCGGGACGCCTCGGCGAGCAGGGCCAGCATCAGCGAGGTGCCACCGCTGCGTTGGGGCTGGCCGGCGGCGACCGCGATGGTGCTGCCCCGGCGTAGACCCCGATTGGGCAGCAGACCGGTCAGCTCGGGCACCACCGGCAGCACCCGGTGACCGCCGACCTGGCCCGGCGTGCTCGCCGGACGCACCAGGTCGGCCAGTGCGGCGGAACCGACCACCGTGCGGCCCGCCATTGGACCAACTCCCCCGTCGTTGCTGTGGATCAGATCAGGATCGGCACGCCGTGCCACCGGCCGCCCGGCTCCCCCCGCGGGGCGGTCGGTGGCACGGCGGGATCAGGCGGCGAGACCGTCCAGGGCCGGCTGGTGGGCCACGCCGAGCGCGGTCTCCACCACCGTGACGAACTGTTCGGCGGCACGCAGCAGATCGTCTGCCTCCCGGGCGCTGACCACCCGGGGGATGCCGGCCTCGGCGGCGGCGCGCTTGCCGGCACCGGCGGCGAAGAAGCGGGACCACTCGTCGAGCTCCGGAGCGACGGCGCAGAGGAGGACCCAGACGCTGGTGATCCGGTTGCGTCGACTCGGAGCGGGTCGGGCACGGGCGGCGAGCAGGGCGGCCGCCGCACGCAGCGCCGCCAGGTGGGCAGCCGCGTAGCGCAGACCGTCAGGTCGGGTCTGGCCGGCCTCGACCAGCCCACGTCGGGCCAACGTGAGGAGTTGGGCGGGGGTGCGGTGCGGCAGCACGTGCGCCGGCACCGTCGGTGCCTGAGCCGGGTTGGTCGGCATGGGTGTCTCCTCCACATGGCCGGGGCGTCGCCCCGGCGCGCTGGTGCCGCCGGCGAGACGCCGAGGTCGGGTGGTGCGGAGGAAGACGCACCGGGTGTGGCCGGCCGGGTGTGGACGCTTCCCCACACCACACCCGGCCGGCGTACCGGCGGGTTCGTCGCCCGCCGCCCGGGGGTCGTGGGCGGCGGGCGACGATCCTGCCTGTCGGGACCAGGCTCGCGACTGCCTGGAAACCCAGGTGCGGCCCGCGGAGCCGCACCGCCGGGGCTGGCGCCGCGAAACACCGCGCTCCGGCTGGTTGGAACGAGCGTTCGAGGCAATCGAACACTCGTTCTAACTGCTGCTGACAGTACACCTCCCCTCCGACGAAAATGCAACGTGTGACGCGCTGGACGTGCCGGCCGAGCGAACCAGAGTGAGCCGGCACCCACCGAACCGGGAAGAATGGCCCCATGCAGCCACACCCGAACGTACGAACGGTGCCGGACACGCCCGCCGCCGGCAGCCCCGCCGAGGTGGCGTGAGCACCGCACCGGAGCTGGTCACGCTGCACGTGTGGAGGACCTCCCGCGGCGCGCTGCCCCGGGCGCTGACCCGGATGGCGGTGGACCCCCGCCGGCTGCGCGCCCTCCCCGGCGCCCGGTTCGGCAAACTGCTGGGCACCGGGACCGGCACCGGGTTCGGGCCGGGCGACGCCGACCTGACCCGGTGGGCGGCGCTCACCGTCTGGGATTCCCCCGCAGCCGCCGCCGACTTCGACGACTCGACGGTCGGACGCGCCTGGGCCCGCATCGCCCGCGCCTCCGCCCGGGTCGACCTGCGCCCGCTGACCAGCCGGGGCGAGTGGTCCGGTCAGCGGCCGTTCGGCGACCCGCCGGGCGGCCGGGTCACCGGCCCGGTGCTGGCGCTGACCCGGGCCCGGCTGCGGGCCCGCCGGGCGGCCACCTTCTGGCGGGCGATCCCCCCGGTGGCCGCCGCCCTGCGCGACGCGCCCGGGCTGCTGGCCCGCTTCGGGGTCGGGGAGGCGCCGCTGGGTTGGCAGGGCACGGTGAGCGTGTGGCGCGACCCGACGGACCTGGTGGCGTTCGCGTACCGTCACCCGGAGCACCGGGCGGCGATCATGCGAACCCCCACCGAGGGTTGGTACGCCGAGGAACTGTTCGCCCGGTTCGAGGTACGCGACGTGGTCGGCGACCCGTCGGTGCTCGGGTGGGTCGCCGACGGCGGCCCGGCAACGGTGAAGGGTGGACGGGCATGAGGTTGGTGCGCTGGACGCCGGACGATCTCGTCCGGCGGCTGGACGACGTGGTGGCCGTCTACGGCGAGGCGATGGGTTACCGCACCGACCTGCTGGAGGCCCGGCGCGGCTACATCGCCACCCACGTCCGCCGTCCGGGTTTCCGGGCGGTCGCCAGCCTGACCAGCGAGGGTCACCTCGCCGGCTTCGGCTACGGCTACCTGGGCGCCTCCGGCCAGTGGTGGCACGACCAGGTGTACCGAGCGCTGGACGCACCGACCCGTCAACGCTGGCTCACCCACTGCTTCGAGGTGGTCGAGCTGCACGTCCGGCCGCCGGCGCAGGGGCACGGTCTGGGCACCGGGCAGCTGCGCGCGTTGCTCGGCATGGCCGAGGGTGACACCACGCTGCTGTCCACCCCGGAGGCCGACGAGCAGACCTCACGGGCCTGGCGGTTGTACCGGCGCTTCGGTTTCGTCGACGTGCTGCGCAACTTCCACTTCCCCGGCGACGAGCGGCCGTTCGGCGTCCTCGGTCGGGATCTGCCCCTCGAACCACCGGCGTCATGACCCGGCGGATCTCCTGGGCGCTGCTCGCCGTCCTGGTGCTCGCCCAGATCTGCTACCCGCTCACCACCGGCGCCACCAGGGCCGGGCTCACCGTGGCCACCGTCGTGCTCGGTTGGCTGCTCTCGGTCGGCCACGCGCTGCTCAGCCGGGGCCCGCGGGTCGCGGCGACGCTGGTCGCGGTGGCCACCGGCGGCGGGTTCGCGATCGAGGCGATCGGGGTGGCCACCGGTGTGCCGTTCGGCAGCTACGACTACTCCGGCGAGCTGGGCCCCAAACTGGCCGGGGTGCCGCTGATCATTCCGCTGGCCTGGACCTGGATGGCCTGGCCGGCCTGGCTGGCCGCGGTCCGCCTCACCGGCGGCGGCACGTCGACAACCGCCGACACGGCGACAACCGCCGACACGGCGACAACCGCCGACACGGCGACAACCGCCGACACGGCGGCAACCGCCGACACGGCGGCAACCGCCGACACGGCGGCAACCGCCGACACGGCGGCAACCGCCGACACGGCGGCAAGCGGCGACACGGCGGCAAGCGGCGACACGGCGGCAAGCGGCGGCACGGCGGCAACCGGCAGTGGCGGGTCGACGGTCGGTCGATGGGTGGGACGGATCGCGCTGGCCACCGTCGGGCTGGCCGCCTGGGACCTCTTCCTCGATCCGCAGATGGTGGCCGAGGGCTACTGGGTCTGGCGCGACGCCACCCCGGCGTTGCCCGGTCTGCCCGGCATCCCGGTCAGCAACTACCTGGGCTGGCTGCTCTTCGCGGTGCTGATGATGAGCGCGCTCCGCCCGCTGGCCGGGCCGACCGCCGAGCGCACCGACCGGCGGGACCACCCGATGGCCGCGCTCTACCTGTGGACGTACTTCTCCAGCATCCTGGCCCACGCCGTCTTCCTCGACCTGCCCGCCTCGGCCCTCTGGGGCGCCGCCGGCATGTCGGTGACCGCGATACCGCTGGCGGTGACACTGCTGCGCGCCCGCCGGGCTCGGGAGACCCCCCAGGAGGACCAGCAGCCGCACCGGCCCGGCGTCGACGCGACCCGATGACCGTCCTGCTCGCCCTGCTCGTCGCGGTCGCCGCGTTGACCGGGCACACCTGGCTCAACGCCGCCCGCTGGCTGCGCCGGCCCTCCGACCGGCCCACCGCCGTCGACGAGTCGGTGACCGTGCTGCTGCCGCTGCGCGACGAGGCCGCCCGGGTCACCCCCTGCCTGCGCTCCCTGCTCGCCCAGCGCGGCGTACCCGGGCTGCGTGTCGTGGTCCTCGACGACGGGTCCACCGACGGCACCGCCGACGTGGTCCGCGCGGTGGCCGGCGACGACCCCCGGGTCACGCTGCTCACCGGGGTCGCCCCGCCACCGGGCTGGCTGGGCAAGCCGCACGCCTGCTGGCAGCTGGCCACCCGGGCCGACCCCGAAGCCACCGCGCTGGTCTTCGTGGACGCCGACGTGGTGCTCGCCCCGCACGCCGTGGCCGCCGCCGTCACCGAGCTGCGCGCCGCCCGCGCGACGCTGCTGTCGCCGTACCCCCGGATCGTGGTGGCGACCGCGGCCGACCGGCTGGTGCAGCCGCTGCTGCAGTGGCTCTGGCTGACCTTCCTGCCGCTGCGGGCGATGGAGCGCTCGTCGCGGCCGTCGCTGGCCGCGGCGGGCGGCCAGTTCCTGGTGGTGGACCGGGCCGGCTACACCGCCGCCGGCGGGCACGCCGCGGTCGCCGACAAGATCCTGGAGGACGTCGAGCTGGCCCGGGCGGTCAAGCGGGCCGGTGGGCGGATCGCCCTGGCCGACGGCTCCCGGCTGGCCGGCTGCCGGATGTACGACGACTGGCCGCAGTTGCGCGACGGGTACTCGAAGTCGCTCTGGGCGTCGTTCGGGCACCCGGGCGCGGCGGCGGCCGTGGTGGCGGCGCTGCTGCTGCTCTACACCGCCCCGCCGCTGATCGCGCTGGTGGGTGTGGCGGCCGGCGCGCCGGTGGTGGCCGCCGTGGGCCTGGCCGGCTACCTGCTCGGGGTGGCCGGGCGGGTGCTCACCGCCCGGGCGACCGGGGGGCGGTGGTGGCCCGACGCGCTCGCACACCCCGTGTCGGTCGTGGTCCTCGGCTGGTTGACGCTGCGGTCGTACCATCTGCGAAAGCGACGTCGCCTGACCTGGCGGGGCCGCCCGGTCAGCTAGGGAGGGCGCGGCATGGCGCGGATCGTGGTCGTCGGCGCCGGGGTGGGTGGCCTCGCCACCGCCGCCCGGCTGGCCGCCACCGGGCACCAGGTGACCGTCTTCGAACGGGCCGACACGGTCGGCGGCAAACTCGGCCGGTACGCGCACGACACCCCGGCCGGCTCGTTCCACTTCGACACCGGGCCGAGCCTGCTCACCCTGCCCGAGGTGTTCCACGACCTGTTCGAGGCGACCGGGGCCAAGCTCGACGAATACCTGGACCTGGTCCCGCTGGACCCGATCGTCCGGCACGTCTTCCCCGGCGGCGGCCCGCCCCTGGACTCGTGCGCCGACCCGGTGGAGTTCGCCACGAGGATCGGCGCCGCCTTCGGTGACCGGGCGGCGGCCGACTGGCAGCGGCTGTGGCGTCGGGCCGCGCGGGTGTGGAACGCCTCCTCGCGGGACATCCTGCGCCGTGCCGTCGACTCCCCCCGCGACCTCGCCTCGCTGGCCTGGCGGGTCGGTGACCTGGCCGCCATCGCCCCGGGCCGCACCCTGCGCGGCCTGGGCCGCCGACACCTGTCCGACCCTCGGCTGCGGATGCTGCTGGACCGCTACGCCACCTACACCGGGGCCGACCCACGCCGGGCGCCGGCGGCGTTGGTCGCCGTCCCGTACGCCGAGCTGACCTTCGGTGGCTGGTACCTGCGCGGCGGGTTGGGCACCCTCGCCGACGCGCTGCTCACCCGCTGTCTGGACCTGGGCGTGGTCGTGCAGACCGACGCCACCGTCACCCGGATCGACGCCACCGGCGGCCGGGTGCACGGGGTACGCCTCGCCGGTGTCGGCGCGCCGGTGCCCGCCGACGTGGTGGTGGCCAACGTGGACGCCCTCACCGTCTACCGTGACCTGCTGCCGCACCCGGGTCGGCTGGCCGCGCTGACCGACCGCAGCCTCGCCGGTTTCGTGCTGCTGCTCGGCGTCTCCGGCAGCACCGGGCTGGCCCACCACAACGTCTTCTTCCCCGACGACTACGACGCCGAGTTCGACGCGGTCTTCGGCGACCCGGGGAGCGGCGTACGAGCCCGGCCGGCGGCCGACCCGACGGTGTTCGTCACCGTGGCCGACGACCCGATGGTCCGCCCGGCCGGGCACGAGGCATGGTTCGTGCTGGTCAACGCCCCTCGACAGGGCACCGCGGCGGGCGCTGTCGACTGGCGACGCCCGGGGCTGGCCGACGCGTACGCCGATCGGGTCCTGGAGGTGCTGGCGCGGCGCGGCGTGGACGTCCGCGACCGGGTGCTGTTCCGCGAGGTCCGTACCCCGGCCGACCTGGACGTGGCGACCGGCGCGCCGGGTGGCTCGATCTACGGCACCGCCGGTGGGTTGCTCCGCCCCGCCAACCGGGGCCCGGCGAACGGGTTGTGGCTGGTGGGTGGCTCCACCCACCCGGGCGGCGGGCTGCCGATGGTGACCCTGTCCGCGCAGATCGTCGCCGACGAGATCGGCCCCGCCTGGTAGCGCTGCTCAGCCGGCGGTCGGGGCCTCAGCCGGCGTCGAGCAGGGCGCGGCGGATGGTGGACAGTAACTGCCCCAGGCCGAAGCCGGCCAACAGCACCCACACCGCGGTCGCCATGGTGATGGTGCCGGCGGCCAGGTCCGGCTCGATCAGCCCGGCCAGCCCGGCGACCAGCAGCCCGGCCAGCGCCACCGAGACCCGGGTGGGGCGCTCGCCCACTGTCACCGCGCCGATGTCACGCATGCCGGCGGCGACCGCCCGGGCCCGGACGTACTCGTGCAGCCAGGACAGCGCGCCGCCCGCGACGACAAGCCCGCCGGGCGCGCCGACCAGCCAGAACGCCAGCAACCACGCCACCTCACCGAGCCGGTCGGCGACCGAGTCGTAGACGTAGCCGAGCCGGGTGGTGCGGTCGGTGGCGACCGCCACCGCGCCGTCCACGCTGTCCGCCACGGCGGCGAGCAACACGAACAACGCGCCGAGGAAGAGGCCGTTCCCCGGCCGGGTCACCAGCAACGGTACGCAGAAGCAGAGCACCACCCCGGCCACGGTGACCGCGGTGGGGCTGATCCGCAGCCGACCCAGCACATACCCCACGTGGTACGCGAATCGCAGCCAGGCGCGCACCACCGGCGCCGCGACCCGAGGGTCGAACCCGCCGTGCAACCGCGCCCAGGCCGTGGCGTACTGATCCCAGTTCAGCTGTGTGCCCACCTGGGGATCAACCGTCGTGCCGGGCATCAGGTGTCGCAGGACCAGCGTTCACACCCGCGCGTCGACCTTCAGGTTCTGCCAGACCTCACGGGTGGCCGTGGACCGGTTGAGGGTGATGAAGTGGATTCCCGGCACGCCCTCGTCCAGCAGTCGGCGGCACATCTCGCTGGCCTGCTCGACGCCGAGCCGGCGGACGGCCTCCGGGTCGTCGGCGACGCGTTCGAAGCGGGCCGCCAGCGCCGGCGGGAAGGGCGCCCCGGACAGTTGCACGGACCGCTCGATGGTGCCGATCTGGGTCACCGGCATCACCCCGGCCAGGATCGGGGTGTCACAGCCGGCGGCGGCCACCCGGTCCCGCAGCCGCAGGTAGTCGTCGGCGTCGAAGAACATCTGCGTGATCGCGAACGCCGCGCCGGCCCGGCACTTGCGGACGAACTGCGCGGTGTCGCTGGCCACGTCGGGCGAGCGGGGATGCTTGTACGGGAAGGCCGCCACGCCGACGCTGAAGTCGCCGGAGTCACGCACCAGGCGGACCAGGTCCTCGGCGTAGTCCACGCCCTCGGGGTGGCGGATCCACTCGCCGCCCGGGTTGCCCGGGGGGTCGCCGCGCACGGCCAGCACGTTGCGCACCCCGACCCCGGCGAGCCGGCCGACCACGTGTCGCAGCTCGGCGACGGAGTGGTTGACCGCGGTCAGGTGCGCCATCGGCAGCAGGGTGGTCTCGGTGGCGATCCGCTCGGTCACCGCCACCGTGGTGTCCCGGGTCGAGCCGCCCGCACCGTACGTGATCGACACGAACGACGGACGCAGCGACTCCAGCTCGCGGATGGCCTGCCAGAGCAGTTGCTCTCCCGCCTCGGTCTTGGGCGGGAAGAACTCGAACGAGAAGGTGGGCTGACGCTCGCGGATGAGCTCCCCGATCGCCGGCTGCGGATTGGGGAGTACCGAGGGAAGACCGAGCGCCACGACCCGACTCTAGCGGGCGAGGCCGGGACGACCCAGACACTTCCCACCCGGTGACCGGTGTCGCGCCGTACGCCCGGCCGGTGGGCGCGAGGGCGTCGTACCCCCGGGGTAGGAATGAGTGGCGTGGGAGGGGCGGCGGGGGCGGCCCCGGGCCCGTGCGGGGGTCAGCAACCGAACGGTGACGTCCGTCCGCCCGGTGGAGTGGGTCGTCACCGCCCGACGCCCGCCAGGAGGACCTGTGCCCGCACCCGCATCGCCACGCTCCGGGCAGCTCGGGCCGCTGTTGGTCAGCTGCCGACTGGCCCGTGGCTGGAGCCAGCAGCGCGCCGCCGCCGAGTTGTGTGCCGCCGCCGGGGTGCCGACGTTGAGCCGGCACGAGGTGTCCCGCTGGGAACGACAGCGCCGGGTGCCCGGCGGGTTCTGGCTCGGCTGGCTCGCCGTCGTCCTGGACGTGCCGTTGGTGGTGCTCGCCGAGGCCGCCGCAGTCACCCGCCGGGCCGTCCCGACACGCGCCACCCGAGCCACCGGACCGGGCCGCGCCCCTCGGGCCGGCGCGGCGGCGGCGGGCCGCACCGGTCCCCGCCGCACCGCCGGGACCACGCGTGGCGGTGGCGCGCGGGCGGTGGGGACCGGCTAGCGTCGGGGGCGTGACCCACGCTGCTCCCGTGTCTCCCGTCGACCGCGCCGACCTGCGGCAGCGGGTCGACAAGGCCCTCACCGAGTTCCTGGCCCGTCAACGGGCCCGGCTCACCGCCGTGGACGACGCGCTGGTCCCGGTGGCCGAGGCGATCGAGGCATTCGTGCTCGGTGGCGGCAAGCGGTTGCGTCCGGCGTTCGCGTACTGGGGGTTCCGGGGCGCCGGCGGAGTCGACGGCGAACCGGTGCTCGCCGCCCTGGCCTCGTTGGAGTTCGTCCAGGCCAGCGCCCTGATGCACGACGACCTGATGGACCGCTCCGACACCCGCCGTGGTGAGCCGGCGGTGCACCGGCGGTTCGCCGCCCGGCACCGGCGGGCCGGCTGGGGTGGTGACCCGGACAGCTTCGGCGACGCCGCGGCTCTCCTGCTGGGCGACCTCTGCCTGGTCTGGTCCGACGAGCTGCTGCACTCCGCGGGGCTGGACCCGTGGGTCCTGGCCCGGGCCCGGCCGGTCTTCGACGAGATGCGCACCGAGGTCACCGTCGGCCAGTATCTCGACGTGCTGACGCAGGCCACCGGGGACACCTCGGTGGAACGGGCCGGCAAGGTCGCCCGGTACAAGTCGGCGAAGTACACGGTCGAACGTCCACTGCTGCTCGGTGCGGCGCTGGCCGACGCGACGGCCGACGTGCGGACGGCCTACTCGGCGTACGGGCTGCCGCTGGGCGAGGCGTTCCAGCTCCGCGACGACGTGCTGGGAGTCTTCGGTGACCCGGCCCTGACCGGGAAGCCGGCCGGGGACGACCTGCGCGAGGGCAAGCGCACCTACCTGGTGGCGGCCGCCCTGGAGACCACCGACGACGCGGGCCGCGAGCTGCTGCTCGGCCGGCTCGGCGACCCGGAGTTGGACGAGCAGGGGGTGGCCCGGCTGCGCGAGCTGATCACCGCGAGCGGGGCTCTCGCCCGTACCGAGCAGCGGATCGTCACGCTCACCGACGCCGCCCTGGCCGCCCTGACCGCCGTCGACCTCGACACCGAGGCCCGCCAGACCCTGGTGGACCTAGCCATAGCCGCAACCCGCCGAGCCGACTAACCCCAGCCCCCTTCCCGGCCCCTCTTCCCGGCCCCCCTTCCCGGCCCCTCTTCCCGGCCCCCTTCCCGGCCCCTCTTCCCGGTCGATCATGAGGTTGGCGGCGTCCGCAGCGGCGTGTCGCGCCGCTAACCTCATGATCGACGGGGGGCGGCGAGGGAGGGGGTCGGTTCAGAAGCCTTCGGCTTGGGCTCTGCGCTTCACCTCGCGGGCCTGGTCGCCGGAGAGGGCGGCGGCCGGGGTGTTCCCGGGGAGGGTGTCGTCAGGCTCGTAGAGCCAGCGTAGGGCGGCCTCGTCGTCGTAGCCGTTGTCGGAGAGCAGGTTGAGCACACCGGGCAGGTGCTTGAGCACCGTCTGGTTGGCGACCAGGTCCGCCGGGATGCGGCGGACGCCGTCGCGGCGGACCGCCAGCAATTCACGGTCGCGGATCATCTGGTGCACCTTGCTGATCGACACGTCGAGACGCTCGGCGACGTCGGGCAGGGTCAGCCAGCCGGCCGGGTCGGTTGGTCCGGCGAGTTCCGGGCCGGGCACGGCCTGGTCGGGTACGGATTCGGTCACCCGACCACCCTGCCACGCCGCCGCCACGACGAGCCACCGGCACCCCGGACAGCCGATCGGAGCCCTCGCTCGTACGCGCCGCTGACCAGCGGACGAGGGGCGGCGAGCGCGGCGGGACGAACCAGTTCGGCGTTCGGCTGTAGCATCCTGTTCAACCTTCACCCCTTGGACACATAGACTCCCTGCCGATGGACACTCAGGTCGCCGACACGTTGCTGGGCTCGCTGATCGACGGGCGCTACCGCATTCGCGGTCGCGTGGCCCGTGGTGGCATGGCGACCGTGTACACCGCCACCGACGAGCGTCTCGAGCGCACCGTCGCCGTGAAGATCATTCATCCGACCCAGGCGCCCGAGGCCCGGGCCCGGATCGCCAACTTCGTGGCTCGGTTCACCGACGAGGCGAAGACCATCGCGCGGCTGACCCACCCGAACGTGGTGGCCGTCTACGACCAGGGCACCCACGCCGGCCTGCCGTACCTGGTGATGGAGTACGTCCGCGGCCGCACCCTGCGCGACGTGCTGGCCGAGCGCCGCCGGCTCAACCCGGACGAGGCGTTGGCCATCGCCGAGCAGATGCTCGCCGCGATCGCCGCCGCGCACCGGTCGGGTCTGGTGCACCGCGACGTCAAGCCGGAGAACGTGCTGGTCGCCGAGGCACCCACCGGTGGCGTGGCCAACCTGGTCGACAGCGTCGTCAAGGTGGCCGACTTCGGCCTGGCCCGGGCGGTCGAGGCGAGCGCCGACGACGAGCAGGGCAACCAACTGATGGCCACCGTGGCGTACGTCGCCCCGGAGCTGGTCACCGAGGGCCGCGCCGATCCCCGTACCGACGTCTACTCGGCGGGCATCGTGCTGTTCGAGATGCTCACCGGCCGCGTCCCGTACGACGGGGACCGCCCGGTCGACGTCGCCTGGCAGCACGTCGACAGGGACGTGCCGGCACCTTCGACGCTGGTGCCCGGCCTGCCACCGGTCCTCGACGACCTGGTGCAGCGCGCCACCCGACGTGATCCCAGTGCCCGGCCCGCCGACGCCGGAGCACTGCTGACCGAGGTTCAGACGGCCCGGGAACGCCTGGGTGACGGCAACACCCACACCGCGGTGCTCCGTCCGGTGAGCGGCGACGCGCCCCTGTCGCAGCCGACCATGGTGGTCGCGACGGTCCGGCCGCCCGACCGCCCGGCCTGGGCGCGGCTGCCCGAGGGCGGCGGCAACCAGGGCGGCGGTCGACGTCGGGCCGCTCCGGAACCCGCGGAGGGCCTGGGGTCCCGGCTCGCCGCACTGCGGGGCACGCTGATGGCGAGTCCGCGTGGCCGGTTGGCCGTCGCGGCCGTGGTGGTGACGCTGGGTCTGGTGGCCGCGATCGGTGGCTGGTGGTTCGGTGTCGGGCGTTACACGACCGCCCCGCAGCTGGTGAGTTTGAGCAACGCCGAGGCGCAGGCGCAGGCCGACCGGGCCGGGCTCGTCCTGGAGTACGGCGAGCCGCGCTTCGACGAGAAGGCACCGAAGGACAGCGTGCTGGAGCAGACCCCGGGCTCGACCTCCAAGATCGTCAAGGGTGGCACGATCACGCTGACCCTGTCCCTGGGCCCGGAACGCTTCCCGGTGCCGGACGTGATCGGCAAGGAGTTCGAGCTCGCCGAGGCGGATCTGGTCAACGTGAAGCTGGTGGTGGCCAAGGGCGCCGCCCGCTACGACGACACCCTGCCGGCGGGCGTCGTGCTGGACACCTCCCCCAAGGTGGGCACCGAGGTCAAACCCGGCGCGAAGATCACCCTCATCCTGAGCCGGGGCAGGGCGCCGGTGACGGTGCCGAATCTGGTCGGCAAGAGCCTGACCGAAGCCCGCACCACCCTGGCCCAGCTCAACCTGACCCTGGTCGAGACCTACAAGGAGTCGGACAAGCCCAAGGACGAGATCCTCGGCCAGAGCCCGGCCGACGGCGCCGGCGTGGAGAAGGGCACCCAGGTCAAGTTGGACGTCAGCAAGGGCCCACCGGCGATCGTCATGCCCCGGGTGATCGACCTGCCGTGCCAGCAGGCCAAGCAGGCGTTGGAGGGCCAGGGCTTCCCGGTGACGGCCCTGATCAACCCGAACGCCACGGTCCGGATCCAGGCACCGGGCGAGAACTCGCAGGTGCCGCCGGGCACCCCGGTCACCCTCACGTGCTTCTGATGTCGGCGGTCACCTCGCGTCCGGTGGGCGCGCACACTCCGACCTCCGGCGGGTTGGCCAGGGCCGCCCTGCCGTACGCGGACGCGACCGGCGCGCGGGTGGTGCAGGTCTACGTCTCCAACTCGCGGGGCTGGGCGCTGCCCGACGGTGACCCCGCGCAGGACGCCCTGTTCCGCGACGGCTGCGCCGAGCGGGGCATTCCGGCGTTCATCCACGCCTCGCTGCTGGTCAACCTCGGCTCACCCACCCCGGCCACGGTCGAGAAGTCGACCCGGACGCTGGCGCACGCGCTGCGTCGCGGCGTGGCGATCGGCGCTCAGGCGGTGGTGTTCCACGCGGGCAGTTCGGTGGACGAGGGGCACGCCGAGGCAGCGATGCGACAGGTCCGCGAGGAGTTGCTGCCGCTGCTCGACTGGGCCGCCGCCGCCGGTGGGCCGATGCTGCTGGTCGAGCCGAGCGCGGGCGGGGGCCGGTCGCTCGCCTCGCGGGTGGAGCAGCTCGGCCCGTACCTGGACGCGGTGGACCGGCACCCCATGCTCGGGGTCTGCTTCGACACCTGCCACGCCTGGGCCGCCGGCCACGACCTGGCGGTCGAGGGCGGTATGACGGCGACCCTGGACACGCTGGTGGCCACCGTCGGTGCGGACCGGCTACGGCTGGTCCACGCCAACGACTCGAAGGACCTGTGCGGCTCCACCCGGGACCGGCACGAGAACATCGGCAAGGGCACCATCGGCGAGCCGGCCTTCGCCGAGCTGATGACGCATCCCGCCACCGCCGGCGTACCCCTGGTCGTGGAGACCCCGAGTGAGAAGCAGATCGGCCACGCCGCCGACATCCAGACCCTCACCCGCCTGCACCCCTGACCCCGCCTCCACGCCGCCGATCTTCGTTGATCAAGAGGTTTGCGTCATCCGGACGCCGGAATCTGACGCAAACCTCTTGATCAACACCAGGAGGCGGGCCGGGCCCCGCGGGGTCAGGACGCTGCCAGGATTCGGGGTAGGGCTTCGACCGCGTGGTCGATGTCGGCGTCGCTGACGCCCAGGTGGGTGACCAGGCGGGCGGTACGGGGGCCGAGCACCGAGATGAGGACGCCCTCGGCCCGCGCGACGGCCGCCAGGGCACGCGCGTCCAGGGCGTGCTTGGTCAGGTCCAGCGCGACCAGGTTGGTGCGGGCAGGGGTGGCCAGCACCCCGAACGGCGCGACCGCCTCGGCGAGCCGGGCCGCCTTGGCGTGGTCGTCGGCCAGCCGGTCGACGTGGTGTGCCAGCGCGTACCGCCCGGCGGCGGCGAGGATGCCGGCCTGACGCATGCCGCCGCCCATCCGCTTGCGGATCAGCCGGGCTCGCTCGATCTTGTCGGCGCTGCCCACCACCAGCGAGCCGACCGGGGCGCCGAGGCCCTTGGAGAGGCACACCGACAGCGTGTCGAAGAGCCGACCGTACTCGATCAGGGGCACCCCGTCCGCGACGTGCGCGTGCCAGATCCGGGCGCCGTCGCAGTGCACCGCCACGCCCGCCTCGTCGGCGACCCCACGCAGATCCCGCAGGGTGGCCAGCGGAATCACCCCGCCGCCGCCCCGGTTGTGGGTCTGCTCCACGGCGATCGCGCGGGTGGGAACGGCGAAGAAGCCGTCCGGCCGGATCATCCCGGCCACCGCCTCCGGGTCGATGTCCGCGCCGACGGCGGGCCACGTCCGCGAGGAGATCCCGCCGTACGCGGCGGCGGCCCCGACCTCGTACGTGACCACGTGCGCGTCCGCGTCGCAGAGCAGCTCGTCACCCGGCGACACCAGCAGTTGCAGGGCGATCTGGTTGGCCATCGACCCGCTCGGGGCGAACAGCGCGGCCTCGTGCCCGAACAGGGCGGCGACCTCGGCTTCGAGGGCGTTGACTGTCGGGTCCTCGCCGTAGACGTCGTCACCCACCTCTGCGGTGGCCATCGCCTCCCGCATCCCGGCGGTGGGTCGGGTCACCGTGTCGGACCGCAGGTCCACGAACTGGTCAGCCACTGTCATCCTTCCGACCGCCGGTTGCGGGTCTCGCACACCTGGTCACGGTCATTCTTCTCGGCTGCGGCAGAGGGGCCCCGGCCTCAGCCGCTGTCATTCTTCCGGCCGCCGACTGCGGGGCTCGCAAGCTCACTCCTCGCGTCAGCCGCTGTCATTCTTCCGGCCGCCGACTGCGGGGCTCGCAAGCTCACTCCTCGCGTCAGCCGCGGAGCATCTCGGCCACGAGGAAGGCCAACTCCAACGACTGCTGGGTGTTCAGACGCGGGTCGCAGGCGGTTTCGTAGCGGTCGGGCAGGTCGAGGTCCTCGATGCCCTGCGCGCCGCCGAGGCACTCGGTGACGTCCTCGCCGGTCAACTCGACGTGCAGACCGCCCGGGTGGGTGTCCAGCCCACGATGCACCTCGAAGTAGCCGAGCACCTCGTCGACGATGCGGTCGAAGTGCCGGGTCTTGTAGCCGTTGGACGACTCGTGCGTGTTGCCGTGCATCGGGTCGCACTGCCAGACCACCTTGGCGCCGGCGGCGGTGACCTTGGCGACGATCGGCGGCAGGGCGTCGCGCACCCGGTGATTGCCCATCCGGCTGATCAGGGTGAGCCGACCGGGGATGTTGTCCGGGTTGAGCTTCTCGCACAGCTCGATCGCCTCGTCCGGGGACGTGGTCGGGCCGAGCTTCACGCCGATCGGGTTGGCGATGCGGGAGATGAAGTCGATGTGCGCGCCACTGATCTGCCGGGTGCGCTCGCCGATCCAGAGGAAGTGCCCGGAGAGCCCGTACGCCCGACGGTCGGAGACCCGGGTGAGCGCCCGGTCGTACTCCAGGGCGAGGGCCTCGTGGGAGCAGTAGAGCGTGACGGTACGCAGCGCCTCGTCGTCGGTCATCCCGCAGGCGCGGATGAACGCCAGCGCCCGGTCGATCTCCCGGGCGATCGCCTCGTAGCGCTCCCCCGCCGGGGAGTTCTTCACGAAGCCCTTGTTCCA
Organism: Micromonospora sp. WMMD1155; assembly: GCF_029581275.1. Lineage (NCBI taxonomy): Bacteria > Bacillati > Actinomycetota > Actinomycetes > Micromonosporales > Micromonosporaceae > Micromonospora > Micromonospora sp. WMMD1155. The sequence continues at coordinate 4,522,023 of NZ_CP120742.1, read as the reverse complement.
GTCGTGCACCGCGTGCAGGTCGGCGAGCCCACCGGCGAGGTACGCCCGGAGCATGTTCATCGCCGCCGCCGAGTTGGCGTACGCCCGGATCATGCGTTGCGGGTCGGCGACCCGGGCGGCCGGGTCGGCCTCCAGCGAGTTGATCATGTCGCCGCGGTACGCGGGCAGGCCGCGCGCGTCGGTCGGCAGCGAGCGGGGCTTGGTGTACTGCCCGGCCACCCGGGCGACCTTGACCACCGGCAGCGACGCGCCGTAGGTGAGCACGATCGCCATCTGGAGCAGGGTGCGGGCGTTGGCCAGCAGGTGGCTCTCGGTGTTGTCGGCGAACGTCTCGGCGCAGTCACCGCCCTGCAGCAGGAACGCCTTGCCCTCGCAGACCAGGGCGAGCTTCTGCCGGAGCTGGTCCACCTCGTAGGGCGCGACGACCGACGGCACCGTGTCGAGGACCTTGCAGACCTCGGCGACGGCGGCCGGGTCGGACCACGGCGGAACCTGCTCACGGGGCAGCTCCCGCCATCGGTCCAGGCCGAGCGCGGCGTCCTCGGCGGAGTCGACAGTCGGTCGGCTGGTCTGCAGACCGGGGCTACCCACCCCGGGATGGCTCAGCTGATGCCACTCATGGCGCATGACAGAAAGCGTACGGCGACGGTCGGGGTGACCGGGCGGCGAGGGGGACGGTTCCGGCAGGTGGGAGATCAATCCGTCGGGCGCTGGTCAGGACGGGGGCGTGAGGACGGCACCGCCCGGCGTCGGGCCGGCGGTCGGAGTTCCGCCCGGCGCCTCCCCGGCGATGCACCAGTCGCCTCCGTCCCGGGTGACGGTGAACAGCAGCGGCCGTTTGACGGCGCGCTTACCGGAGGTGACCGAGACCGAGACGCTGACCTCCTGCCCGAACGGGCCGGGCCGGATGTCGGTGATGGCCGCCTCGGGCACCTGGAAGTGGTCGGCGAAGTCCCCGTTGGGCCCGGTGGCGCCCAGGTCGAAGCCGTCGTGCAGGAGAGCGCAGAGCTGGCTCCTACCGGCGGCGACGTCCTTCGCGGTCATCGCGTCGAGGTACGCCTGCACCCGCTCCCGGGAGCGGGTGGTGGCCTCCTCGGCGGGGGCGCGTGCGGGCTTGGCCGCGGGCCCCTCCTCCTCGGCGTCGCCGCCGATGCCACAGCCGCCCAGGATGACGGGCAGCAGCACCAGCCCGGCGGCGGTCGCCGCCAGCCTGCGGTGGGTCGAGCGCATGACCACCTCCGTCGTCGGTGCCATCGAGACCTGCCGAGCCGGGAGTCTGCCACATCGAGCTGGGCCGGCCCAACGACGGCGGCCCGGCCGACGCTGGGCGTCGACCGGGCCGCCGGTCTCACGGGCGGGGAGGGACGGTGCGGGCCCCTCCCCGCCGTGTGGGTGGTGCGTCGGCCCTCGGCTCAGCCGAGACCGCCCTTGATGGCGCCGATCAGCTCGCCGTTGCTGGTGTCACCGGAGAGCTCCCAGAAGAACGCGCCACCGAGGCCCTGGTTGTTCGCGTACGTCATCTTGCCGTTGATGGTCGACGGGGTGTCGTAGCTCCACCAGTTGCTGCCGCACTTGGCGTACGCGGTGCCGGCGATCGTGCCGGTGGCCGGGCAGGTGTTCTTGAGGACCTTGTAGTCCTCGATGCCCGCCTCGTAGGTGCCCGGTGCCGCGCCGGTGGCGCTGCCGCCCGGTGCGGCCTGGGTGACCCCGGTCCAGCCACGGCCGTAGAAGCCGATGCCGAGCAGCAGCTTGTTGGCCGGGATGCCCTTGCTCTTGAGCTTCTGGATCGCGGCGTCGGAGTTGAAGCCCTGCTGCGGGATGCCGGTGTACGAGGTGAGCGGCGAGTGCGGCGCCGTCGGCCCCTGCGCGGCGAAGGCCCCGAAGTAGTCGTAGGTCATCGGCATCAGCCAGTTGAGGTTGCCGATCGCGCCGGCGTAGTCGGTGGCGTCGATCTTGCCGCCGTTGCTGCCGTCCGCGGTGATCGCGGCGGTGACCAGGGCGCTGGACCCGAACCTCGACCGCAGGGCGCTGATCACGTTCTTGAACGCGTTCGGGCCGCTGCTGTCGCAGGTCAGGCCACAGGCGTTCGGGTACTCCCAGTCGACGTCGATGCCGTCGAAGACGTCCGCCCAGCGCGGGTCCTCGACCAGGTTGTAGCAGCTCTCCGCGAAGGCGGCGGGATTCTGCGCGGCCTGGGTGAAGCCGCCGGACCAGGTCCAACCGCCGAACGACCAGATCACCTTGAGGTGCGGGTTCATCTGCTTGAGCTTGCGCAGCTGGTTGAAGCTGCCCCGCAGCGGCTGGTCCCAGGTGTCGGCCACGCCGTCCACGCTGTCCGCGGCCGTGTACGCCTTCTCGTAGTCGGCGTAGCTGTCACCGATCGAGCAGCGACCGCCGGTGGTGTTGCCGAAGGCGTACAGGATGTGGGTCAGCTTGGCGGCCGAGCCGCTGGTCTGGATGTTCTTGACGTGGTAGTTGCGGCCGTACACGCCCCACTCGGCGAAGTAGCCGACGACCTTCTTGCCACCGGTGTTCGGCGGCGGCGTGGTCGGCGGGGTCGTCGTGGGCGGAGTGGTGGTCGGCGGGGTGGTGGTCGGTGGCGTCGTGGTCGGCGGGGTGGTGGTCGGCGGGGTGGTGCCGCCACCGCACGCCGCGCCGTTGATGGTGCAGTTCAGCGGGGCCTTGTACGCGCCGGTGCCGTTGTAGCCCCAGCTGAACGAGGCGCCCGGGGCGATGCCACCGGCCCAGCTCTTCTTGACCGCGACGTAGTGGTTACCGCTGCTGGTGACGTCGGCGTCCCAGGCGCTGCTGATGGTGGTGCCCGACGGCAGGTCGAACTCGATGCGCCAGGTGCTGATGGTGGCACTCGATCCGTTGGTGACGGTCACCCTCGTCTCGTGACCGGTCCCCCAGTCCTGCGCCTTGGTGAAGGTGGTGGTGACCGTGCCGGCGCCGAACGCGGTGGTGACCGGCACCGCTGCGACGGTCACGGCGACCACGGCACCGGCCCAGAGGGCCCGGCGGAGCGATCTTTTCATGAGGCGTCTCCCGAACTGTTAGGAAACTTTCCAAAAGAGATGGTGAGACGGTACTCACGGCGTCATCAATTCGTCAAGATGTCCATGTTTCGATTTCTCCTGGTGCGTGGAGTGCCCTTGCCCGGCCCGTCGGTGGCCGGCGCGTAGCCTCCCCCCATGACCGTCTTCGACATCCCGATCGACGCCCTCAACGGCGGCCCCGCCGACCTGGCCCGTTACCGCGGCAAGGCGTTGCTGATCGTGAACGTGGCCTCCCGTTGCGGCCTCACCCCGCAGTACGCCGGCCTGCAGAAACTCGCCGACCGCTACGCCGATCGCGGCCTGGTGGTGCTCGGTGTGCCGTGCAACCAGTTCGCCGGGCAGGAGCCGGGCAGCGCCGCCGAGATCAGCGAGTTCTGCCAGGTCAACTATGGAGTCACCTTCCCACTGACCGAGAAGGTCGACGTCAACGGCACCGCCCGGCACCCGCTCTACGCCGCGCTTGTGGACACTGCGGACGCCGACGGGCACACCGGGGACGTCCGGTGGAACTTCGAGAAGTTCCTTATCGCCCCGGACGGCACCGTGGCGGCCCGGTTCGCCCCCACTGTCGAGCCCACCGCGGACGAGGTGCGCATCGCCATCGAGAAGACCCTCCCCGCCTGACCCCGGAGCGTGTTGATCAAGAGGTTTGCGTCAATTCAGCGCCCCCTTCTGACGCAAACCTCTTGATCAACACGTCGGAGCCGCCGTCGCTGACCGGCATGAGCAGTACGTTGGGCAGGACGGGCTCGACAGCCGGCGGAGCAGCGCCGGCTGGCGCAGGACAGCCGGCGGGGCGCTGACAACGGGTCGCGGGGCGCTGGCGTGTCGGTCCGGCGCAGCCGGGTAGCCCGAAATACCCATCACGTCGGTGGGGAATGCGGCACGGGCGGGCGGAGTTGGGGACGAGCATGACAACTGTGGGACTGATCGGCAGCGGCCACATCGGCGGCACCGTCGCACGACTGGCCGTCGACGCCGGCTACGACGTGGTGCTGAGCAACTCGCGAGGCCCGGAGACCCTCACCGACCTGGTCGACGCCCTCGGCGGGCACGCCAGCGCCGGCACGGCGGAGGACGCGGCGCGCGTGGGCGACCTGGTGGTGGTCAGCGTGCCGCTGAAGGCATACCGCGCGGTGCCCGTGGAGCCGCTGGCCGGCAAGGTCGTCATCGACACCAACAACTACTACCCGCAGCGCGACGGGAACCTTCCGGAGCTGGACAGCGGCGAGACCACCAGCAGCGAACTGCTCCAGCGACACCTACCGGAGTCGCGGGTGGTCAAGGTCTTCAACAACATCTACTTCGCGGCCCTGGCCGCGCTGGCCCGGCCGACAGGTGCGGCCGACCGCAGCGCCCTCGCCATCGCCGGTGACGACGAGGCCGCGAAGGCCGAGGTGACGGCCTTCCTCGACCGGATCGGCTACGACGCCGTCGACGTGGGCTCCCTCGCCGAGGGATGGCGCTACCAGCCCGACACCCCGGCGTACGGCACGCTCTACTCCGCCTCGCCGACCGACTGGCAGCACCCGGCCCCGGGCGGCGCCGACGAGTTGCGCGCCGCTCTGGCCGCCGCCACCCGCTGAGCGCCGCCGCCACCCTCACGACGGTCGCCTACCGGGTGGCCGTCCGGAGGGCGGCGGCGAGTTCGTCGTCGTAGCTCGCGAGCGGTCGACCGTTCGAGGCGTACGCGACGAGTCGCCCCTGCGCCATGCTCGCCGAACGGAACGAGAACGTGCGGCTCCCCGGGTACGCGTCGAGCAGCGGAATGACCCGGGGCGGCCCGCCCGGGGCGGAGAAGTATTCCAGTCGGGTCACCTGTGCGGAGACCACACCGTTGACCCGCACCTTGGTCTTCTCGGCCCGGGTGCCGAAGGTGACCGGCGCGTCGGTGCCGTAGGCGGCGCACTCGACCGGGCCACGGCAGACGAAGAAGTATCGCGGGTTGACCACGTCATCGAGGGCGTAGGCCTTGAAGGTCGGATCCGCACCGGCGGGCAACGGCTGCACCGCGAAGAACGCGACAGCCACCGTGGCGGTCACGCCCACCCGCAACCATCCCCGTCCGCCCGCCGCCCGGCGGTGCGTTCGAGTGGCGGCGACCGCGACGCCACCGAAGCCGACCAGGCACAGCACGCCCACCCCGATCGCGCGGGCGTTCTCGAAGAGGAACTGCACCCCCGGCCGTGTCGACACCGGGCCGAGAACCGCACCCAGCGAGACGACCATCGCGGCGAGCAGCGCTCCCCCGGCTGCCCGCTGGGTGACGCCGGACGCGCCGATCAGCAGCATGGCGGCGAGCACCGGCCACACCTGGTGGTGGGTCCAGGACACCGGGGACGCGGCGACGGTGGCGCAGCCGACGAGCACCGCCGCGTGCCCGGGGCGGCCCTGTCGCGTCAACTGTCGCGCCCGCAGCAGCGCCGCCGCACAGACGAGCGTCACCAGGGCGGCCCAGAGCACCGGCAACGTCGTCTCGGCCACGCCGACGCGCAGCAGCATCCCGTGCACCGACTGGTTGCCCAGCGACGCCAGGTTGCCGATCCGCGAGGTCTGCCGCACCGCCTCGGTCCAGTACGTCCAACTCTCGCCGGGCAGCACGATCCCGGCGACCACCGCGCACGCCAGGAACGTCGCCACCGCCCGGCCCGCGTCGCGGTAGCGGCCCGTGGCGAGGAAGTAGACGACGAACAGCAACGGGGTCAGCTTGATCGCCGACGCGACCCCGACCAGGATCCCGCGCAGCCGGGGCGGGACCAGGCCCATCCCGTCGAGCAGGGCCATCAGCACGATGAAGATGCTGACCTGACCGAAGCGCAGGTTGCTCTGCACCGGTGCGGAGAGCATCAGCACCGTGGCCGCGACCGCCACCACGAGCGGCCGCCGGGACTGCCGGGTGGTCAACGCGACACCGACCGCCCCGGCGACGGCGACGACCGCCGCGCAGGTCGCCACCAGCCAGATCCCCTGGAGTACGCCCTCACTCACGACGGTGATCGGACCCAGCACGAGTGCCGCGAACGGCGGATAGGTGAACGGGCCCCCGTTCTCCGCCGCGTACTCGTACAGCGGCCGGCCGGCACGCAGGTCGGTCAGCGCCCCGTAGTAGATGTGCAGGTCGGAGAGGCGGTCCGGTCGACTCAGGACGAGCACACAGGACACCAGCGCGACGACGACGAAGGTCGCCCACACCAGCGCCACCCGGCGATCCCGCATCGCCCGAGAATAGGCGACCGGCGTGGTCCCGGTGGGCCCGGTCACGGCCGGCGTGGGGCTTCAGCGGGGTCAGGTCGTGGGGTCGGGCGTCGGCTCTTCCGCGACGCCGGCCATCCGGTGCGCCAGTTCGACGCGCAGCCGGTGGAGGTTCGGCGTGACGGCGACCACTGACAGGTGGACCTCCTGCGAGTTCCGCCCGCGCGCCCGGTTCCACACGCCCACCCGACCCCAATCCCAGCGGTCCAGCACCGGCCGGGTCCGATCCCGATCGGCGATGTCGACGATCAGGGTCGGGCTGATCCGGCCGCGTACCTCGGCTCGGGTCAGATCGGCCCAGTCGACCTGCACCGTCCCGCCGGCAGGCAGGGTCAGTTCGAGGAAGTCGCGGGTCAGCCGAATTGGCAGCCCACCTTGATGTCGCAGTTGCACGGGGTAGCGGATCGCCGCCAGCAGAAGTATCGGCCCGTGCGGAAGCGGGTGGTACCAGGCGTTGCCGAACGCGACGCTGAGCAACGCGAAGGCCGGCAGGACCACAAGTCCCGCGCAGGCCACCCGGGCCAGCACCCGCCAGCGGGATCGTCGGAACCAGGTGTCGCCTGCATCGACCTTCGTCACCACTGCTGTTCAGTAGCCACACGTGAGCGAACGCAAACGCCCACTTCTGCCCCCGGAAGAACGGCTTTCCCGGGTGGGCGCCGACTCGTAGCCTCGGCCGATGGGGACGACGAGCACACCGGCGTACGACGCCCACGCGGACTGGTACGAGGGCTACATCTCCGGCAGCGGCGACTACCTGCGGCGGGTGCACGCGACCGTGGCGGACCTGCTCGGCGCGGGCGAGGGTCGCTGCCTCGACATCTGCTGCGGCACCGGTGCGCACGCTCCGGTGCTGACTGGTCTGGGTTGGACGCCGGTGGGCGTGGACCTGTCCGGCGGGCAGTTGCGGCACGCGCGAGGACGGTTGCCGGCGGCCAGGGGTGACGCGGGTGCCCTGCCGGTCGCCGACGCGTCGCTGCCGGCCGCGATGTGCGTGCTGGCCAGCACCGACCTGCCCGACTACCCGGCAGTGCTGCGCGAGGTCGCCCGGGTGCTGCGTCCCGGCGGGCGGTTCGTCCACATGGGTGTGCACCCGTGTTTCGTGGGCGCGTTCGCCGACTGGAGTAAGCATCCGCGTGTCGTCGTCGACGCCCGGTACGCCGATCGGTCGCACAGCTTCGACAGTTGGAACGTCACCGGCGTACGGGTACGGGTGGGTGCCTGGCACATCCCCATCTCCGACCTTGTCAACGCGACAGTGGACGCCGGCCTCCGACTGGTCCGGGTCGTCGAGGCGGGCCGGGGCGGAGTCCCGGACCTGCTCGGCCTCCTCGCCATCCGAGATCGGTAGCGGCAGCGGCAAAAACATCGACGTGGCAACTTGCGCCTCAGTCCCGTAAACGGGACCCTGTCTCTGGGTTGTGTCCCGCTCACCGAAAGTGCTTTCCGGAGGCGACATGCACACGCTCCGTACCGTGCCCCGCCGGCTGCTGGCCGGCTCCGGCGCGCTCCTGCTCGGCACCGCCCTCGCTGCCACCGGCGTCCCGGTTCCGGCCGGTGCCGCGACGGCCGTGGACACCGTCGGATACGTCCGGCTCGCCCACCTCTCCCCCGACACCCCGGCCGTCGACGTCTACCTGGCCGCGCCGGGCACCGCGAAACCGCGGGTCTTCCCCGGGGTCGGCTACGGCGTGGTCTCCGACTATCTGGAGCTGGCACCCGGACGGTACGCGGTGGCGATGCGCGAGGCCGGCGCCCCCGCGAGCGATCCCCCGGTGCTCACCACCGAGGTCGCGGTGACCAGCGGTGACGCCTTCACGGTGGCCGGTGTGGGACGGCACGCCGACCTCGGCCTACGGGTGCTCAACGACGACCTCAGCGCCCCCACCGACGGCCGCGCCAAGGTGCGGGTCGTGCAGGCGTCCGTGCGCACCCCGATACTCGACGTGGCCGCCGCCGACGGCCCGAAGATCGCCGACGGGGTGCAGTTCGCGACGACGACCGACTACCAGCAGGTCGAGCCGGGCACGTGGCGGCTGAAGCTGACCGGTGCCGGTGGCCCGAGCACCGACGCGGAGGTGCGCCTCACCGGCGGCGCGGTCTACTCGCTGCTGGTGCTCGACGGCAGGCAGGGCGGGCTCACCGCCGAGCTGCGCCGCGACGCCGAGGGCGGCACCGTCGTCCCCGCCGGTGGGGTGGACACCGGCGCCGGCGGCACCGCCCGCGCCGGGCTCGACGCGTACCCCCTGGTGGCCGGCGGTCTGGCTGCGGCGGCCGGGGTGGTGGCGCTGCTGCTCTGGCGTCGGCGGCGGCGCACCGCCTGGTGAGCGCCGGGCCGGGCCCGTCGATCCGGCGGCACCGCGACCGCCGGGTGCCGCTGGCCGCGCTGCTCGCGGCCGGCGCGGCGGTGGGCCTCGCCGCCGGCACCGGGGTCGGGCTGGCCGACACCGGCCCGGCGCCGCCGGTCGCGAGCTGGCACCCCGGCTGCACCGACGACTGCCCGTCGGTGGCCGCCGCGCCCACCCCACAGGGACCACCCACTCGGGTACGCGTACCGCGCATCGGCGTCGACTCCACGCTCACGGTGCTGGGCCTGGACCAGTCCGGGGTGCTGGTCCCGCCCGCCGACTTCGACACCGCCGGCTGGTACGGCGGCGGTCCGGCACCCGGAGACACCGGCCCGGCCGTGCTCGCCGGGCATCTCGACTCCCGGCGCGGCCCGGCGGTCTTCGCCCGACTCGGCGAGCTGCGGCCCGGCGACCGGGTGGAGGTGTGGCGCGGCGGGCAGCGGTTGGCGTTCCGGGTGACCGGGTCGCTGCGCACCCGCAAGGACCGGTTCCCGACCTCCGTGGTGTACGGGCCGACGCCCAACCCGGAGCTGCGCCTGGTCACCTGCGGGGGTGCCTTCGATCGGCGAAGTGGGCACTACCGGGACAACGTCGTGGTGTTCGCGGTGGCCGAGACACCCGGCCCGGTCCTGCCGAAGCCCGCGACGGGCTGAGCCGCACCGCGCCTGATCCGCGTCAGCGTCGGCGGCGGTCCAGCCCCACCGCGCCTGATCCGCCTCAGCGTCGGCGGCGGAACGAGCCGCACCGGGCTTGATCCACTCGAGGTCGCCGATTTGGCGGTATCCCCGCGCTCGGATACCCCGTTTTCGGCGACCTCGAGTGGATCAAGGCGGGACGGCGGGGCAGGTCGGCGGCAGGGCGCGGCGGGCTGAGCCGCGCCCTGCTAGATCAACACGGGTTCAAGGAGCCCGGGGTGTCCGCCGCGCTCGGATACCGCGCTTTCCGTGAACGCGAGTGGATCAAGGCCGGCAGCGCGGCCGGACACGACGCCAGGGCGGACACGACGCCAGGGCGGACACGACGCCAGGGCGGGTGCGTCAGAGTGGGCGGCGGCCGGCGAAGCCGCACTCGGCCCGGTGGTACCAGCGCACGTCGGAGTCGCCCTCCAGCCAGCACCAGAGCACCGCGCGGCCCTCCCGCTCGCCGGGGAAGTCGAGCAGCACCGGAGCGATGCCCTTGACCTGGATGTCGTGCTGGTGCAACTCGTCGACGACGGCGTGCAGCCGGGCCTCCAGCCCCTTCACCTCGGCCAGCCCGCCGAGGGCACTGACGCCGTGGTCGGCGAGGTCGGCGCGCAGTTCGGCCAGGTCGGCCCGGACCCGGATCAACTCGTCGACGCGCGGTTGCAGCGTGGCCACCAGGTGCCGGGCCTGGGCGAGTGTGAACACCGCGCCAGTATGCGCCACGCCCCGCTCCGCCACGAGCCCGGAACGCTCGGCCGCCCGCACCGCCGCGCGCCCGAAGAGCTCAACCGGCCCGTCCGGAACACCGGATCGGCCCGTCGGCACGCGTTCGGAACACCAGACCGGCCCGCCACGCGCGAAGAAGGCTCAGTCGGCCTGCGCCGCCAGCTCACGGGCGCGGTCGCGGGCGGCCTCCAGCGCGGCGAGCAGCGCGGCGCGTACGCCGTGCTTCTCCAACTCGCGGATGGCGGAGATGGTGGTGCCGGCGGGCGAGGTGACCGCCTCGCGCAGTTTCACCGGGTGCTCGCTGGAGTCGCGCAGCATCACCGCGGACCCGATCGCGGTCTGCACGATCAGCTCGTGGGCCACCTGCCGGGGCAGCCCGAGCAGGATCCCCGCGTCGATCATGGCTTCGACCAGCAGGTAGAAGTAGGCGGGGCCGGAGCCGGAGAGCGCGGTGACGGCGTCCTGCTGCGACTCGGGCACCCGGATCGTCTGACCGAGCGGCTTGAACATCTCCTCGGCCAACGCCAGATGGGCACCGGTGGCGTACGCGCCCGCCGAGATCGCGGTCATGGCCTCGTCGACGAGCGCCGGGGTGTTGGTCATCACCCGGACCACGGGGGTGCCGTCGGGCAGCCGACGGCTGAAGAAGCTGGTGGGCAGGCCGGCGCAGAGCGAGATGACGAGCTTGTCGGCCGGCACCTTGGGGCCGATCTCGTCGAGCAGCGCTGCCGCGTCCTGCGGCTTGACCGAGACCGCGAGCACCGCCGCCTCGTCCACCGCCGTCAGGTTGTCGACCACCCGTACGCCGTAGCGGGCGGTCAGCTCCTCGGCGCGCGCCGGGCGGCGGGCGGTGGCCAGCAGCTTGTCCACGGGCCATCCCGAGCGCAGCAGCCCGGAGAGCATCAGCTCACCGATCTTGCCCGCGCCGATCACCGCGACCGTGTGCACCCCGGCTGACATCTCGGTCGTACCCCCTCGCGTCGGGTCGCGGCGCGGCGGACCCGCAGGCCCGCCGCGCCGCCGACCGTCGATCAGCTGCCGAAGAAGACCTCGGCCTCGGCGTACCGCTCCAGCGGCACGGTCTTCAGCTCGCGGGTCGCCTCGGCGAGGGGCACCCGGACGATGTCGGTGCTCTGCATCGCGACCATCTTGCCCCAGTCGGCCTCGTTGACCGCGTCGATGGCCTGCAGGCCCAGGCGGGTGGCGAGCACCCGGTCGAAGGCGGTCGGGGTGCCACCGCGCTGGATGTGGCCGAGCACCACCGTGCGGGCCTCCTTGCCGGTCTTGGCCTCCAGCTGCTCGGCGAGCCACTGGCCGATGCCGCCGAGGCGGACGTGGCCGAACGCGTCGAGCTCCTGGTTGTGCAGCACCATCTGGCCGTCGAGCGGCTGGGCGCCTTCGGCGACCACGACGATCGGGGCGTACTGGTGCTGGAAGCGCTTCTCGACGTAGCCGGCCACCTGCTCGACGTCGAACTGCCGCTCGGGCAGCAGGATCACGTTGGCGCCGCCGGCCAGGCCGGCGTGCAGGGCGATCCAGCCGGCGTGCCGGCCCATGACCTCGACGACCAGGGTGCGGTGGTGGCTCTCCGCGGTGGTGTGCAGGCGGTCGATGGCCTCCATCGCGATGTTGACCGCGGTGTCGAAGCCGAAGGTGTAGTCGGTGGCGCCGAGGTCGTTGTCGATCGTCTTCGGCACGCCGACGACGTTGACGCCCAGCTCGTGCAGCTTGGTGGCGACGCCGAGGGTGTCCTCGCCGCCGATCGCGATGAGCGCGTCCACGCCCTGCTCGGCGAGGTTGTCCTTGATCCGCTCGACGCCGTTCTCGATCTTGAACGGGTTGGTCCGGGACGAGCCGAGGATGGTGCCGCCGCGGGGCAGGATGCCGCGGACGTCGGCGATGCCCAGCGGGCGGGTCAGACCCTCCAGCGGGCCCTTCCAACCGTCCCGGAAGCCCACGAACTCGTGACCGTAGGTGGCGACACCCTTACGGACCACCGCCCGGATGACCGCATTGAGGCCGGGGCAGTCGCCGCCGCCGGTGAGCACGCCGATACGCATGATCCGTCATCCTCCTGGAGCATCAGGTAAAGCCCGATTTGCCCCAGGGTATGTGTCAGGTCAGACCATCGGCGCCGTTGCCGGCCCGGGGCGGGCCGTCACTGCGAACTGTAGTCGGCCCGCAGGTACGGCGACAGCGCGCCCCGGTGGCGACCCGGCTCAGAAGGTCACCTCGTGGTTCTCGCCGGCCTTCGGTGGGCGGCCGGTGACCGCGGCCTTCGCGTAGCCGAGGAGGTTGACCACCGTGCTGCCCGGCGAGTCCCAGTACTCGGCGGAGGTGGCGTGCACCTTGATCAGCGTGAGGCCCGGGGTGTCCAGCCCGCCGGGGAACCAGGCCTTGAGCAGTGGGTTCCACAGCCGTTCGGCCCGGGCCCGGTCGAGCCCCTCGGTGGCGGTCCCGGAGATCGACACCCAGGCGTGGTGCTTCTGGTCGGAGAAGGCGACGTTGACCTCCGGGTTCACCCGGAGCTGCCGGACCTTGGCGGAGTCGGAGTAGGCGAAGAACCACAGGTCGCCGTCGAACTCGGCCTCCTGGAGCCCCATCGGCCGGCTCACCTGCCGACCGTCCAGAGCGATCGTGGTGAGCATGCAGATCCGAGCGGCCCGGGCCAGCTCGGTGATCCGGGCACGGGATTCCGCGGCGCTGGTCGGCTCGTTGGTCATGGCACTCTCCTCCGCTTCGGTTCGCCGAACCGATGCCCGGGACAGAACCGGTCAAACCTACGGCGGTACGACCGGCGGTCAGCGGGTCGTCATCGCCCGCCAGCGCGCCAGGTTGTGCCGGGCGTCGACCAGAGCGTCGTGCCGGGCGGCGTCCGCCTCCGGCAGGGTGGGCCGACCCCGGTCGTCCCAGAGCTGCCGCAGCTCCTTGGTGTAGCGGGGGATCCTCCGGGGCAGCGCCGGCATCGCGCCCCAGAGCTGGGCGAGCACCACGTGGTCGTACGCGGCGTACCAGGCCCACAGCTCCAACTGCTCCCCCGGCCGGTCCCGGATCGGCTCGACCAGGAAGTCGTACAGGTCGTCGCGGATGCGCTCCCGCGACCGCCAGGCCCGATCCGCCGGGGAGGGCAGCTTGTCCAGGACGTTGCGGCGGACCCAGGGCACGGCGCGGGAGTCGTCGAACTCGGTGGAGACCGCGTAGAACTCGCGGCCGTACTCGTCGACGACACCGATCGAGACGAGGTCGACCGTCGTGCCGTCCTCGATGAACTCGCAGTCGTAGAAGTAGCGGTAGACCATTCCGGCCATCCTCGCCCACCGCCGCGCGACCCCGCCCGGCGGGGGTCCAGCTCGCGACGGTCACGGAAGTGCTTCGAGGGGTGTACAGCAAGCGACCGGACCGTCATGATCTGATGTGTACCGCTACCGGACGCCGAATCGGTGTCAGTTCACCTTGTCAGGGCCATGAGGTTCACCCGGTGAGCGAGTTTGTGGTCCGTGACCGGGGAGGGGTTGGGCCGTGGAGATGCGCCTGCCGGAGCCGGGTGACGCGCTCACGGGTGTCGAGATGTTCGCCGGGTTGGAGCCCGAGGTACGGCAGCGGGTCATCGCCGCCGCTGTTCCGCGCACCTACCGCAAGGGCCAGCTGCTCTTCGTGGAGAACGACCCGGGCGAGTCGCTGATCGTGCTGCGCCGTGGCGCGGTGGCGGTCTTCCGCACGGCGCCGACCGGCGAACGCGCCGTGTTGTCGGTGATCCGACCACCGGACGTGCTCGGCGAGGTCTCCCTGCTCGACGCGTCCACCCGGTCCGCATCGGCCGAGGCCATCGAGGACTGCGCCGCGCTCGCACTCTCCCGGGGCGCGTTCATGGAACTGGTGCACTCCAACCCCCGCATCCTGGACGCGGTGATGCGCTCGCTGGGCGGGCTGATCCGCCGCCTCACCGAGCAGAACGCCGACCACGTCTTCCTCGACCTGCCCGGCCGGGTGGCCAAGACGCTGGTCCGGTTGGCCGGCGAGAGCCAGGCACCGATGATCACGATCGAGCTCAACCAGAGCCAGTTGGCCGAGATGGCCGGCGGTTCCCGGCAGAGCGTCAACCAGGCGATCGGCTCGTTCGCCAGCCGCGGCTGGCTGCGTACCGAGGGGCGACGGATCGTGGTGACCGACGTGGCCGCCCTGCGCCGCCGTGCCGGCATGAACGACCGCTGACCGACCCGGTCCGGGTTCGTCGCCGAGCAGGCGTCCGATGTGGGCGGCTGCCGCCCGTACGCACGGCTGCGCCGGCTGCCAGTGGCAGCCGGCGTCACCGTGCTCGCGGTTCAGCGGGTCGGGCTCAACGGGTCGGGCCGAGCCAGCGGGTCGCACCCGGCCACCGGGCCGCGGTCGACTGGTAGCCGGGGCCCGCCCAGAAACCCGGTCCGGCCCAGAAACCCGGTCCAGCCCAGATGCCCGGTCCGGCCCAGCCGCTCGCGGTCGTGGTGGTCGTCGTCGTGGTCGCCATGTCATCTCCCCGATCGATGGGTGGTGCCTGTCTGCCATGACGCTACGACGTGAAGCAGTAGTTCAAAATAGGACAAATCGACATGAATCACTGGCTGAAGGGCGGTTGTCGGCCTCCACACCGCACTGACAAGGTTGCCGCGCCCACCCCTGTTCCAGGGCCCGCGCCGACATACCCGCAGCAGTGAGGAGCCACCGGTCATGTCATTACTCCGCGGCAATGTCGCATTTCGTCGGTACTGGTCGGCGCGCCTGGTGTCGTACACCGGTGACCAGCTGGCCCGGACGGCGCTGTTGATCGCCGTCTACGACCGGCACGGCGGTGCCGCGGTCGCCCTGCTGCTGCTCGCCTCGACGGTCCCCCGGCTGCTCGGCCCGTTGCTCGGCGCCCTGGCCGACCGGTTCGACCAGCGCCGGCTGATGATCGGTTGCGACACCGCACAGGCGTTGACCTACCTCGCCGTCGCGCTGCTCGCACCGCCCCTGCCCGTCCTACTGGCGCTGATCACCGCGGCCACCACGGCCGCCACCGCGTTCACCCCGGCCGGGCGCAGCCTGCTGCCCCGCCTGGTCGAGCGTGAGCAACTGCCGGCGGCGAACGCGCAACTCGCGACGGGCGTCAACATCGGCATCGCCGCCGGGCCGGCGGTCGGCGGCCTTCTGCTGGCGACCCTCGGGCTGACCACCACACTGCTCGTGGACGCGGCGACCTTCGTGCTCTCGGCACTGCTCATCGGCGGGGTCCGGACGCTCTCGGCGACCACGACGACCCGCCGGTCCGAATCGCTGCACAGCGTGCTGCGGGAAGGGCTGCGGGTGGTCCGCGGACACCGCGTCGTCCGCGCGGTGTCGGTCGGATTCCTGGTGATGGTGGCCTTCGCCGCGCTGGACAACCTCGCCATCGTCCCCCTCGGACGCGCCGAACTGGGCGCCACCGAGGCGACGATCGGTTTGCTGGGCACCGCCTACGGCGTCGGCATGGTGCTCGGTCCCATGTGTCTCGCGAGAACCGGCGTACGCATCCGGATGGACCTCGTCCTCTACGGCGCGCTGCTCGCGCTCGGCGTCGGCACGCTGGTGACCGGCCTCAGCCCGGTGATCGCGCTGGTCATCACGGGCCAGGCGGTGGCCGGCATCGGCGCCGGCTGGCACAACGTCGCCGCCGACACCCTCATCCAGCAGAACGTGCCGGCCGACCGGCTCGGCGTGGTGTTCGGCACCGTCTACATGTTCCCGTACGCGGCGGAGGCGCTGGCCTACGCCGTCGGCGCACCGCTGCTGGCGGCGGCCGGGCCACGATGGGTGCTGGTCATCTCGGGGTTGGGTGTGCTGGCCACCCTGGGGCTGATCGCTCCCCTGCTCACCCGGGCCCTGGGACTACGGCTGCCCGTGCCGGGCAGGTTCGCACCGGCCAACGGGTGAGGCTGCCCAACGGGTGCGGCCGGCGGACCACTGGGCCGCCGGCCGCACCCGGGCGATCAGTTCTCCTTGCTGTCGGCCGGCGGCGCACCCGGCCCCGGGCCGATCTTCTTCGGGTCGGTCGGCTTTCCGGCCGTGGACGTGCTCGACGAGGTGGTCGTGGTCTCCCCCGACCCACCCGACTGACCCTCAGGCTCTTCCACCATGCCCTGCTCCTCCAGTTCGGCAAGAGTGGCCGCATCGACGTCGATCGTGTCGCCCGGCGCCCATGACGTGCCACCCGGATCGGTCCACGAGGCGGACAGTCGTACCTGCACGGCACTCTCCCTGATATGAAACTTCCTGGTACGGAACAGTAGCCCCGACCGATCGATGACGTTGCCCGTCCGCACGTCGGGTACCCGACTAGGCGGGCGGGGCGCGATACTGACCTCTTTCGCCCACGGAGCTGACCATCGACCTCAAGTGTGGACACTGCGCACGCGCAGCCGGGCCGGACGACCGCTTCTGCGGCGGGTGTGGCCAGCCGCTCGGGGTCACCTGTGCGCACTGCGGGCACGCCAACAGCACCGAGGTCAACTTCTGCACCGCCTGTGGTCAGCCACTTCGCGATCACGTCGTGGTGGTGCAGGAGGACCGGCGTCAGGTCAGCGTGCTCTTCGTCGACATCGTGGACTTCACCCGGTACGCGGAGCGGGCCGACCCGGAGCAGGCCCGCAGCCTGCAGCAGGGCTACTTCGCCACCGTGCGCCGGATCGTGCACCAGTACGGCGGCGTCGTCGAGAAGTACATCGGCGACGCGGCGATGGCGCTGTTCGGCGCGCCGGTGGCCACCGACAACGACGCGCTGCGGTGCGTCCGCGCCGGTCTGGAGCTGCAACGGAGCCTGGCCCGGCAGCCCGCCGGTCCGCAGCCGCCGCTGGGCTTCCGGGTCGGCATCGCGACCGGCGAGGCTCTGGTCGACCTCTCGGCGACCCGCGACGGCGGGCAGGCCTTCGTGACCGGAGACGTGGTCAACACGGCCTCCCGGTTGCAGGCGTTCGCGCCGCCGGGCGGTGTCGTCGTCGACGAGAGCACCTGGTCGGCCACCCGACACGAGATGGAGTACGCGGACCAACCACCGGTCACCCTGCGCGGCCGGTCCGCGGTGAGCCGGATCTGGTTGGCCGTCCAGGTGCGACCACATCGGGATCCGCGGGCCGTCGAGTTGACCCCGATGGTGGACCGGGAGCACGAGCGTGGCCTGCTGGTCAACGCGCTGCACCGGATGGTGACCGAGCGGACCTCCCAGTTGGTGACGGTGTTCGGCCCGGCCGGTGTGGGCAAGAGTCGACTGCTGCGCGAGCTGGCGCGGCACGCCGCCAGCCTGCCCGGGCCGCCGATCACCTGGCTCGTCGGGCAGTGCCCACCGTTCGGCGAGAACGTCACCTGGGCCGCACTGTCGGACATCGTCAAGACCTGGGTGGGCGTGCCGGAGGTCGACGACGCAGCCGCGCTACGCGAACAGCTGCGGGCCCGGCTGGGGCAGCTCGCCGACCCGCACGCGACCCGGCTGGCCGAGGCGCTCGGGCCGCTGATCGGCGTACCCGGCGAGCGGCTCACCCCGGGCGAGACCGAGGCCGCCTGGCGGCGGTTCCTGCTCGCCCTGGCGACCACCGGGCCGACCGTGCTGGTCTTCGAGGACATGCACTGGGCCGACCAGGCGATGCTCACCTTCGTCGAGCAGTTGGGTGCGTCAGCCCGTGGCGTACCGCTGCTGGTCGTCGCGACCGCCCGGCCCGAACTGAGGGAACGGCACCCGGCCTGGACCGGGACGATCAGCGGCGCGATGTCGATTTCCGTGCCGCCGATGCACGACACCGACATCGACACGCTCTACTCGCTGCTGCTCGGACAGGCCACGCTGCCCTCCAGCTCCCGTACCCCGCTGATCGAGTTCGCCGACGGCAACCCGCTCTACGCCCAGGAGTACGCCCGCATGCTGCTGGACGGGGGCCTGCTCGACACCGTCGGCTCCGCCGCCCGCCTCGACCTCGACGGCGGCGCGGAGATGCCCCGCACGGTGCAGGCGGTCATCGCCAACCGGCTCGACCTGCTGGACCCGGCCGACCGGGCGGTGCTCCAGGCCGCCGCAGTGGTCGGCGTGCAGTTCTGGGCCGCGCCGGTGGCGACGGCGCTGGGGCGGCCGGTGGAGTGGGTGGAGCGTGCGCTGGACCGGCTGCAACGCCGCGACCTGGTGTATGAGCAGAGCACGTCGACGATGCCCGGCCAGTCCGAGTACCGGTTCCGGCACATCCTGGTGCGCGACGTCTGCTACCAGCGGCTACCGAGGGCCGAGCGGGTGCTGCGCCACCAACGCACCGCCGACTGGATGGCGCAACTCGCCGACGGCCGGCAGTACGACCTGGCCGAAGTGCTGGCCAACCATCGCTGGGCGGCCCACGAGATCGCCCGGACCGTCGGGCTGGACACCGCCCCCTACGCTCCGGCGGCGCGGGCCGCGCTGCACCGGGCGGCCCGCCGGGCGTACGAGCTGCACGCGCTGGACACCGCCGCCGCGCTGGTCGGCCGGGCGCTGACCCTGGACGTCGGGCCGGACCCGGCGTTGGAGCTGTTCGACGCCGAGCTGGCGTTCTATCGGGACGGGGACGCCTTCCTGGTGCAGGGCGGCACCGACACCCTCACCCGGTTGGCCGAGCGGCTCACCGTGAGCGGCGACCGGACGGGTGCGGCACGCGCCTGGACGCTGCTCGCCACCGCCGCGTGGAGTCGGGCCGACCGTTCGGCGACCCTGCGCTGCCTGGACGAGGCGATCGGCATCTACGGCGACCTGCCGGACAGCCAGGAGAAGGCGGGTGCCCTGCTGGAGCTGGCCCGGGTGCACATGCTCAACGCGGAGACCGAGCCGGCGTGCACCGCGGCGCGGGCGGCAGCGGCCCTGGCCGAGCGCCTCCAGCTACGGGAGGTCCAGGCCAACGCGCGGATCACCCTGGCCGTGGCGCGCTACCTGGCCGGTGCCGCGTCGGCGTTCCCAGAGCTGACGGAGGTGACCGAGCACTGCCGGGTGGAACGGCTGACCAGTCGACGTCGGGCGGTGCAGAACCTGGCCTGGGCGTTGCAGGAGGAGGGTGACCTGGCCGGCTCGGCCCGGTTGGTCGACGAGCAGCTCACCCTCGACCTGGGCGGTGAGCACAGCCTGGCCACCAGCTTCGCCGACCAGTGGGCGCGGTCGTACTACGCCGGTGACTGGACGGCGGCGCTGGCGATGGCGGCGGAGTCGACCCGCCGGCCGACTGCGGAGTGGGACCTGCACATCGTGGCGGTCTCGGGCTGGATGCGTGGGCTGGCCGGCGCCGAGCCGGGTGTGGCTACCGGGCCGGACGAATCCGGTGCGGACCTCATCGAGCAGGCGCTGGACGCGGCGCGGCGCAGTGGATTCCACCGGGTGCTGCGGTCCACCCTGGCGCACGCCGCGCTCTGCCGCGCGGTGCAGGGCCGCCGGGCCGAGGCGATGGCGCTGCTCACCGAGTTGGACGAGGACTGGCGGCGGACCCGGATGATCCCGTTCGCCGAGTGGGTGCCGGCCGTCGGGCACGTCGCCGGGGTGCTCGGCGCGGACGCGGCCCGGCTGGTCCGGGAGATGCTCGACCATTCGCCCCGGACGACCCCGTGGGCTCGCGCCGCCGGTCAGGTCGCCGACGCCACGCTGGCCCGGCACACCGGGGACCAGGCAACCGCCGCCAGCCTGTTGCGGTCGGCGGCGGCGAGCTACGCCCGGATGACCGATGTGACCGACGAGATCATCACGCTGGCACTGGCGGTCGGCCCGCTGAACGAGATCGACCCACCGGCCGCCGCGGCGGCCCGCGCCCGCCTGCACGAGTTCGCCACCCGTCATCACGCCCCCGCCCTGCTCCACCTGCCCTGACCGTCGACCGGGCCGGCGCGGGCAGTGGTCAGGCGGCCACCGCCGCCACGGGCTCCTTGAGCTTCTGCGCGTAGACGTCGACGTACTCCCGGCCGGAGAGCTCCATCACCTCGTACATGACCTCGTCGGTGACCGCGCGCTCGACGAACCGGTCGCCGGCCAGGCCCGCGTAGCGGGAGAAGTCCAGGGGCGCGCCGAAGCGGACCCGCACCTGGCCGACCCGCGGGAGGAGCCGGCCGGGCGGCTGGAGTTCGTCGGCGTTGAGCATCGCCACCGGCACCACCACCGCCCCGCTCTCCAGGGCGAGCCGGGCCACGCCGGTCTTGCCCCGGTAGAGCCGCCCGTCCGGGGATCGGGTGCCCTCGGGGTAGATGCCGGCCACTCCCCGAGCGCGCAGCACCCGCAACTGGGTGTCCAGGGCGGCGCGGGCGGCCTGACCGCCGGAGCGGTCCACCGGGATGGTCCCGGTGCCGACGAAGAACATCTTCATCAGCCGGCCCTTGATCCCCTTGCCGGTGAAGTACTCCGCCTTGGCCACGAAGGTGACCCTCCGCGAAACGATCAACGGGATGAAGATCGAGTCGAAGAAGGAGAGGTGGTTGCTGGCCAGGATCACCGGGCCGGTCGCCGGCACGTGGTGCAGGCCCTCCACCTGTGGGCGGAAGATCAGCTTGAGCAGCGGACCGAGGAGCACGTACTTCAACAGCCAGTAGAGCACCGGCGTCCTTTCCCGTGGTGTGCCCGCGACCGCGTCAGGCCCGGGGACGCGGCCGCCAGGCCGCCGCCGCGAACCTGCCTTCCGACCCGGTTCGAGTGAACGGGTCGACATTCATCTAGGTGATCCTCTCAGAGGAGAGCCACTTCCGGCTCGTCGAGTGCGGGCTTGATCCACTCGGTTTCGCCGATGTGGGGGCATCCCTGGCGCTGGGATACCGCGAGTTCGCCGAACCGGGGTCACCGCAGTGCCGGGTCGACACTCGCGCCGGCAGGTCGGCGGGCGGCGCACGGCGTGGCGGGGCGCCCGGCGTCGACGATCACCGAGATCGCACGTCTCGCGCAAGAACGGACAAAGGACCCCCGCCGCGACCTGCGGCGGTAGCCGTGACTTTGGAAGACGCGACACAACGCACTCCCGGAACCATGCCCTGACGTGTCACGATTCAGAGCACGGCGTGCCGTCGGGCGCCGAGGGGCAGGGGTGGCCGCGCCGGAAGGCGCGTTAAGGGGGAGTCCGGGTGTCAGCGGGTGGGGCCCGCCGGGGACGGCGGGACAACGGGCTCGACGCGAACGAGTACGCCGTCGTCGGCGATGTCGATCCGCGCGTCGGTGAGCACCTGCTCGACGTGCTGGCCGCCGGTGGGATCGCCGCCTACCTCCAGCCCTCCGCCGACCTCAACCCGGTCACCCGCACCACCACCGTTCCGGCCCGGCCGGTCGACCGGCTCTACGTCGACCGCTCGCATCTGACCACCGCACGGGACTACCTCACCCAGCTCGCCGACGAGGCCGCTCCGGAGCAGCCGCCGGCCCGCGACGAACCGGACATCGACGCCGAGTGGGCGCGGATCGTGGCCGGCTTCCACACCACCTCGTCGACCGACGAGCACCCGTGGCCGGCGTCGGAGAACATCGAGGAGCGGGACGAGCCGACGGCTGGTCCGCTGACCCGATCCGGGGCGGACGAGCCGGGCCCGACCGCCACCGACGTCCGCCGGATGCCGTCCGCGACCGATATCTCGGGCATCTCGGTCGGTCGCGGCGCTCGCCCGGACGAACCATCGCTGCTGGACGGGCTGGACACCTTCGGCGCCGACCTGCCCGACGACGAGGACGACGACGAGGGCTACCACCCGCCCCCACCGCCGCCGTTGCCGAAGGTCAGCAAGTACGCGGTGGTCGGCGTGCTCGGCGTGGTCATCGGGTTCGTGCTCTTCCTCTTCCCGTGGCTGCTCCCGGTGGACCGGTCGGCGG
Organism: Micromonospora sp. WMMD1155; assembly: GCF_029581275.1. NCBI lineage: Bacteria > Bacillati > Actinomycetota > Actinomycetes > Micromonosporales > Micromonosporaceae > Micromonospora > Micromonospora sp. WMMD1155. The sequence goes on along the minus strand of NZ_CP120742.1, from coordinate 4,500,134 downwards.
TCACCCTGTTCGGGTTCACCGGCATCCTGGCCGGTTTCGTCACGCTGATCTGGCGGCTGCGCCCCGGCGACGAGGACGAGGACGACCCGGACAACGGCGCCGTCGTCTGACCCTCGCCCGCATTCCGGGACGGCAGCGACCTGCCGATGCCGTAACAGTGGTGTAACTTACTGTCAGTAGGAATACCGCTGTACGTCACTTACCCCGCTGACTGACCGGTTTTCCCTTGCTCGTGGCGGTCAGTCCTCTGCTGATCGGAATGCCCGAGATGCGACAGAGTTCCCTCGTGGTGGTCGCCAACCGCCTTCCCATCGACGACAGCCAGGCCCCCGACGGGGCCTGCGAGTGGCGGCGCAGCCCGGGTGGGCTGGTCAGCGCGCTACACCCGCTCCTGCGGCACACCCCGGCGACCTGGGTCGGCTGGGCCGGCGGCACCGGGCCCGCCCCCACCCTGCCGGACGTGGACGGCGTACGGATGCACACCGTCGCGCTCAGCGCGGAAGACCTGCGCGACCACTACGAGGGGTTCGCCAACGCGACCCTCTGGCCGCTCTACCACGACGCCGTGGAGCAGCCGGAGCACCACCGGCGGTGGTGGGAGGCGTACCAGCGGGTCAACCAGCGGTTCGCCGAGGCGACCGCCCAGGTGGCCGAGCCGGGAGCGGTGGTCTGGGTGCAGGATTACCACCTGCAACTGGTTCCCGGTCAGCTCCGCGCGCTCCGCCCCGACCTGCGCATCGGGTTCTTCCTGCACGTGCCGTTCCCGCCGCCGGAGCTGTTCATGCAGCTCCCCCGCCGTGCCGAGCTGCTGCGCGGCATGCTCGGCGCCGACCTGGTCGGCTTCCAGCGGGCTCAGGCGGCGCACAACTTCGCCCAACTGGTGACCCGGGTGCTGGAGCTGCCCGCCACCGACCGGCGGATCGGCGTCGACGACCGGGTCGTCCGCATCGGCGCGTTCCCGGTCTCCATCGACACCGCCGAGATGGCCGCGCTCGCCGCCCGACCGGACGTGGCCGCCCGCGCCCACCGCCTGCGGCAGGACCTCGGCGACCCTCGACAGGTCATCCTCAGCGTGGACCGGATGGACTACACCAAGGGCATCGAGCAGCGCCTCAAGGCGTACAGCGAACTGCTCGCCGCCGGCGACGTCAAGGTCCGCGACACCGTGCTGGTGCAGGTCGCCATGCCGAGCCGGGAACGCGTCGGCCAGTACCAGATCCTGCGGGAGCGCATCGAACGCGAGGTGGGCCGGATCAACGGCGAGTTCGGCCGCGTCGGCGAGCCGGCGATCCACTACCTCACCCAACCCTTCGACCGGGCCGAGCTGGCCGCCCTCTACCGGGTCGCCGACGTGATGGCGGTGACCCCGCTGCGGGACGGGATGAACCTGGTCGCCAAGGAGTACGTGGCCGCCCGGGTGGACGACGACGGTGCGCTGCTGCTCAGCGAGTTCGCCGGCACCGCCGCCGAGCTGTCCCAGGCGTACCTGGTCAACCCGCACGACCTGGAGGGGCTCAAGCAGGGTCTCCGCGCGGCGCTGCGGGCCGGCCCGGAGGACGTCACCCAGCGGATGCGGGCCATGCGCGCCCACCTGCAGCAGCACGACATCCGGGCCTGGGCCCGCTCCTACCTGCGCGCCGTGGACGAGGGCGGCGCCCTGGTCAGCCGCCTGTCCGGCACCGACGCGAACGCCGACGGCGCAGCCCGGGTGCCCCGACCCGCCACTCCCGCCGGCAGCCCGGCGGCCCACCAGGCCGGCGGCTGACCGCCCGCCTCAGTGCGCGGCGGGCTCCTTCTCCAACCAGTCCAGGATCGCGTCGATCGGCTCCGCCCAGCGCGCGTCCAGCATCAGATCGTGACCCATGCCGGGGAAGAGCAGCGGGGCCGAGCCGTACCGGCGGGCCACCCGGGTCAACGTCGACGCCGGCACCACCCGGTCGTCCGGGCTGCCCAACACCAGCACCGGCGGCGCGCCCACGGCCGGCTCGGCCTCCGGCTCGCTCAGCAGCGTCCACTGCGCCCGCCGGCTGGCCCGACCGAGCCGCCCGACGTGCCGTCGCGCCTCCTCGTCGGGCAGCTCGCGACTGAACAACTGCCCACGGTTGAGCCGCAACGGCCCGCCGAACACCGCCGGCAGCGTGCCCGCCGGGTTACGACGCAGCGCCGCGCCCAGCACTCCCCAACCGCCGAAGACCGGCGCCACCAGCACCGCGCCCCGCGCCGGGTAGCGGGCCAACGCGTGCGCCACGACCAGCGCCCCGGCGCCGTGCCCCACCAGCACCGTCTGCCGTGGCAGGCTCGCGGCCACCTGGACCACGTCATGGGTGTACGCGCGCAGCGTCGCCTCCGGCGCGGGCTCGCTGCCGCCGTGCCCCCGCAGGCTCACCGCGTACGCCGGGAAGCCCCGCGACGCCGCGTGCCCCAGCCAGTGCTCGGCGAACGCCCACGCGCCGTGCCCGAAGCCGGGCACGAAGAGCAGCGGCGGACGCCCCTCCTCGTGCTCGGGCAGCGCGCTGAGCACCTCCCGCCGAACCGGCCGGACCGGACGTGACCACTCCCGGCCCCGCATGATCCGCAGCTCGGTCACTTGCCCTCCAGGTCGACTAGGGCGCGCTGGACGGCGCGCAGGTAGTCGGCGTGGCCGACCTCGAACCAGTGCCGGCTGCTCTCCTTGACCTGCCCGGAGTAGCGCTCCCCGGCCCGCTCCCGCACCCGCTGGGCGAACGCGGCGGCCCGCTCCGGCCGGTCCCGGCGGGCCTGGAGCACTCGGGCGAAGAGCACGGTCTGCCAGTGCGACAGGGTGAACAACCCGGAATCCGGCTGGACCAGGCCGGCGACCGCCAGCGTCGGGTGCCCCGGGGTGAACGCGTTGAGCCACAGGGTGGGCCGACCCGCCCCCGCGCTGTCGCCGAACACCGACGCGTCGAGGAACTCGAAGCGCGGCAGGTAGCCGGTGGCGAAGATGACCACCTCGGGGTCGATCTCGCGGCCGTCGGCCAACTCCACGGCGTACGGGTGGAACCGGGCGATGTCCGGCACCGGGCCGATCCCACCGTGGCCCACGTAGTAGACGAGCTGGCTGTTGGCGATCGGGTGCGTCTCGTACACGCGGTGGTCGGGCTTGGGCAGGCCGAAGCGGGTCAGGTCGCCCACGGTCAGCCGCAGCGTCCAGTGGTAGAGCCACTGCCGCACCCGCAGCGGCACCCGCAGCGCCAGCAGCCTGTCGTTGATCTGGTCGGCGGGGCGGCCCAGCACGTACTTCGGTGCGTACCAGTAGCCGCGCCGGGTGGAGTGCCAGCAGCGCGACGCCTGCTGGGCGGCCTCGACGGCGATGTCGCACCCGGTGTTGCCGGCACCGACCACCAGCACCCGCTTACCGCGCAACTGCGCCGGGTCCTTGTAGGACGAGGCGTGCATGATCTCGCCGCGGAACTCCTCCAGCCCCTCGTAGCGGGGCAGCTTCGGCGACCAGTTGTGACCGTTGGCGATCACCACCGCGGCGTACCGGGAGGTGCGCTCCGGGCCGTACCCGCCGGTGGAGCGGGTGGTCACGTCCCACCGCTCCCCGGGAGCGGGCTCGACCCGGACGACCTCGGTGCCGAACCAGATGTGCGAGCGCAGGTCGAAGTGGTCGGCGTACCGCTCGAAGTAGGACAGCAGCTGACTGTGGTGCGGGTAGTCCGGCCAGGAGTCCGGCATCGGGAAGTCGGGGAACTGGGTGAACGGCTTCGACGAGATCAGGTGGGTGCTGGCGTACACCGGGCTGCGGTCGTGCCGCCAGTTCCAGGCGCCGCCGACGCCGGTCTCCCGCTCGTAACAGTCCACGCCGAACCCGTGCTCACGCAGGTTCTTGATGGCCGTCAGGCCGCTGGCCCCGGCCCCGATGACGCAGACCGTCTCGCCCCGGTCGGAGACCGGGTGACCGTCGCCGCTGCTCAGCGCCGACGGGATCGCCTCCGGATCGGGCCGGCCGTGGTCGGTGGAGGTGGACACCGAAACATCTCCTTTTGGTACGGCAGGCGTGCCGGTCGCCGCGAAATCCTCTCCACAACGACGCCGGATGTCCAGTCCCGCCGTGCCGACATCGACTGTCGCGCCGACGCCGGGGTCAGTCGACGGCGGGCAGCAGCAGGTCGACCAGCACCGGGAAGTGGTCGCTGGCGCGGCGGGTCTGCGGAGTGTCCACCACGTCGTAGTCGACCACGCTGATCCGCGGGTCGACGAAGAGCGCGTCGATGCGTCGGCGCGGTTCGCGGCAGGAGTAGGTGAGCCGGTCCGCCCGGTCGGCCGCCACCGCGGCGTCGGTCAACCCGCTCGACACGGTCGCCCAGGCCGGGCCGTCCGGGCCCTCGTTGAGGTCCGCCCCGGCCAGGACCGGGCTGGTCGCCGCGTCGAGGCCCCGCTTGAACTCGGCGGCCTGCGCCGGCCGTTCGGCCGGGTCGGTGGACAGGTGCGAGCCGGCGAGGGTGAACCGGGCGCCGGCCACCCGGCAGTCGGCGTACGCGGCGCCGCGCAGGTGCCGGCCGGGGGTGAGCGGGAAGCGTTGGCACCGGGTGGCCTGCACCTGGACCCGCAGGCTGGTCAACAGCAGGTTGCCCAGCGCCGGCAGCCCACCGGCGGCGACCACCAGGCCGAACGACTCGGCCAACGTGGCGGACTTCTGCCGCCACCGGAACCGGCGTGGCCCCTCCTGCACGATCACCACGTCCGGCTTCGCGGCCCGGACCACCGCCGCCAGCGCGGCGGTGTCGTCGCGCTGGCTGTGGATGTTGTACGACACCACCCGCAGCGGCACGCCCATCCCGAGCCGCCTCAGATCCGGCGGGCCAGGTCGGCCGCGCCGATCACCCCGGCGCTGTTGCCCAACTCCGCCGGGAGTACCTCGGCCACCGGCAGGCGACCACGCTGGGCGAGCGCGTCGACGTACGAGCGGCGCGTCGGGCCGAGCAGCAGGTCACCGGCATCGATCACACCGCCGCCGACGACCAGGGTCTGCGGGTCGAGGATCTGCGCCATGTCGGCGAGGCTGGTGCCCAGCCACCGACCGATCTGCGCGAACGCCTCGGCGGAGATCGGGTCGCCGTCCTGGGCGGCGGCGGTCACCATCGGACCGGTGATCGCCTCGGCCTCACCGCCGGCCAACTCCAGCAGTGCGGTGGCCCGGTTGGGCTCCTGGCGGGCGCCGGCGCGGGCGAAGCGTACGAGGGCGCTGCCGCTGGCGTACTGCTCGATGCAGCCCAGCCGGCCGCAGCCGCACTGGTGCCCGTCCGGAACCGCCAGCATGTGGCCCAGTTCGGCGGCGATGCCGTGCGCCCCGCGCATCAGCTCGCCGCCGAGGACGACGCCGCCGCCCACGCCGGTGCCGATGGTGAACATGATCATGGAGTCGTCGGCGGCGCGGGCCGCGCCGTACCGGAACTCGGCCCAGGCGGCCACGTTCCCGTCGTTCTCCACAATCACCGGAAGCCCGGTGGCCTTGCCGACGTACTCGCGCAGCGGTTCGTCGCGCCAGGCCAGGTTGGGGGCGAAGAGCACCGTCGACCGACTGGCGTCGATCCAGCCGGCCGCACCGATCCCGACGGCCTCGATCGTCCGGCCCGCGGCCAGCTCCGCGACCAGGTCGATGATGACGTCGCGGGTCTTGCCGACGTCATCGGCGGGAGTGTCCCGTCGGGTCTGTACGAGGACCGTGCCGGTCTCGTCCACGACACCGCCGGCCACCTTCGTGCCACCGACGTCGACTCCGATGGTCAGCGTCACCGCTGCCGCCCCCCTCTGCTGCTGTCCGGCCCGCGCCCGGCGGCGTGCCGGTCCGGGTCGGGATGTCCCGCGCTTCAGGCGCCGTCGCCCGATGCTTCCGCGCCGGAGTCGTCGGGCACCCGCGAGGCGGGCACCACGGGACGGGTGGTCGGTGCCGGTACGGTCGCCGACCCGGCCTCGTCGACGGGTGGTGCGGCGGCCGGGGCGAGTGGATTCGCCGTCCGGGTGGCGACCGACCAGACATCCCGTTCCGGCGCCGGCTGAGAATCATGCCCGGTGCGGGTGGCATCGCGCCACACGTGCTCGTCGTCGGCCGCGGCCGACGGCTCGCGGACGGTCGGCTCCGGCAGCACGTCGTCGGTGCTCGCGGCGGGTGCCGGCGACGTGCGGGTAGGTGGTTCGGTCGTCGACTCGGCGGGGTTCGCCGAGGGCGACTCCGGCGGGGAGAACGCGCGGAGCAGGCTGGCGACGCCCGCCGCGAGGTCTCCGGCGCCGGTCGCGAGACGTTCGGCGAATTCCGGACTCGGGTCACGCAACGCGGCGATGCTCCGACAGACCGGGCAGACGCAGCATTCGGGCGATCCGGTGGCGAAAGCGCCACCGGAGCCGGGACGCCTGTCGGGGCCGCCACTGTGACCGAGGACACCGGCCAGCACCCCGCCCAGGGAGCCGAGCCCGCCGCCCGCCGAGCCCGCGGAGGCCAGTCGCGCCCCTGCGAGCAGGGTGGCGACCAGCCGCTCCGCCTCTTCCCGGGCCGAACCCGGATCCGTTCCGCCCACCCTCGGCTCCTCTACCGTGCCACCGGACACGTCACTGCGCCGCACCTGTTGCTTCTACCCGGCGCTTGAGCTGCTTCAACGCGGTGTCCATGATCATCTTCTCGGCTTTGCGCCGAAACATCCCGAGCATCCCCACCGACAGGTCGACCTCCAGGGTGTAGGTCACCGTGGTGCTGCCGTCCGGGTTGCCCACCAGGTCGTACGAACCGCGCTGGCTCTTCTGCATCTTCGAGGGGGCGACCAGGTGCCACTCGATCCGGGACAGGTCCTCGGCGTACTCGTAGGCGAGCACGTACTCGTCGGCCATCACCCCGGCGTCGATGGTGAAGCGCACCTGGCTGGCGTAGCCGTCCTCGTACTCCTCGACGACCTCGGCGCGGCGCACCGCGTCGGTCCACTCGGGGTAGCGCGCGAAGTCGCAGATGACCGCCGTCACCCGGTCCGGTGCGGCGCCGATGATGATCGACTGGGTGGAGGAGTCCGCCATGGGGGGAGGCTACCCGGCGCGCACCGCCGGCACGCCGCGCCGCCCCCGGCGGTGTCCGGCACCGGGCGTTGACCGGGTGCCCTAGCTCACCGGGTAGGTTTCGACACAACCGACGCCCGCCGTGGCGTCCGGCCCGGCCAGTGCGAGCACGAAGGAGTGCAGGTGCGCGAGTTCTCCGTCCCGCCGATCGTCACCGTTGGCGACGCGGCCAACCTCACCGATCCGGTCTGGGACAACGCCGAGGTCGCGCCCGACGCCGTCCAGTTCGCCCGCCCCGTCCCGCACGCCGACGGCACCGTCACCACCTGGACCGACGTGACCTGCCTCCAGTTCCGCGACGAGGTGGCCGCCGTGGCCCGTGGGCTGGTCGCCGCCGGCATCGAGCCGGGCGTCCGGGTCGGCCTGATGAGCCGCACCCGCTACGAGTGGACGCTGCTGGACTACGCCATCTGGGCCGTCGGCGCGGTCACCGTGCCGATCTACGAGACGTCCAGCGCCGAACAGGCCGCGTGGATCCTCGAAGACTCCAACGCGGTGGGCGTCGTGGTGGAGACGGAGGCGCACGCCGACCTGGTCGCCGGCGTCCGGCACCGGCTGCCCGAGCTGAACCACGTCTGGCAGATCGACGGCGGCGCGGTCGGCGAGCTGGTCACGACCGGCGCCGAGGCCGAGCCGGCCGAGGTCGAGCGGCGACGCAAGGCCGTCCGCGCCGACGACCTCGCCACGATCATCTACACCAGCGGCACCACCGGCCGGCCCAAGGGCTGCGTGCTCACCCACCGCAACATGTACGCCGACGTCGCGAACGCGGTGCCGGTGCTGCCGAACCTGTTCAACGCCGGCGCGTCCACCCTGCTGTTCCTCCCCCTGGCGCACGCCTTCGCCCGGCTGATCCAGATCGGCGTCGTCCAGGCGCGGGCCACCATGGCGCACTGCGCCGACACCAAGAACCTGGTCGCCGAGTTGCAGGCGTTCCGGCCGACCTTCGTGCTCTCCGTACCCCGGGTGTTCGAGAAGGTCTACAACGGGGCCAAGCAGAAGGCCGAGGCGGACGGCAAGGGCGGCATCTTCGCCCGCGCGGAGCAGGTCGCCATCGCGTACAGCGAGGCTCTGGAGACCCGGGGCGGCCCCGGCCTGGCCCTGCGCGCCCAACACGCGGTCTTCGACCGGCTGGTCTACCGCAAGCTGCGCGCCGCGCTCGGTGGGCGATGCCGGGACGCGATCTCCGGCGGCGCGCCGCTCGGCGCCCGGCTCGGTCACTTCTTCCGGGGCATCGGCGTGACGGTCCTGGAGGGCTACGGCCTCACCGAGACCTCGCCCGCCGCCGCGGCGAACCTGCCCACCGGCACCCGGATCGGCACCGTCGGCCGCCCGCTGCCCGGCGTGACCGTCCGCATCGAGGACGACGGCGAGATCCTGATCTCCGGCGAGCTGGTCTTCCAGGGCTACTGGCGCAACGAGACGGCGACCGCCGAGACGATCAGCTCCGACGGGTGGTTCCGCACCGGCGACCTGGGCGACCTCGACGCCGACGGTTACCTGAGCATCACCGGCCGCAAGAAGGAGCTGATCGTCACCGCCGGTGGCAAGAACGTCGCCCCGGCGGTGCTGGAGGACCTGGTCCGGGCGCACCCGTTGATCAGTCAGTGTGTCGTCGTCGGTGACGCCAAGCCGTTCATCGCGGCACTGGTCACGGTCGACGAGGAGGCGCTGCCGGCCTGGCTGGAGGGCGCCGGCATGCCCGCCGACACCCCGGTCGGGCAACTGCGCGAGCACGAGGGCCTGCGCAGGGAGATCCAGGCCGCGATCGACACCGCGAACCAGGCCGTCTCCAAGGCCGAGGCGATCAAGGTGTTCCGGGTCCTCCCCCGCGACTTCACCGAGGCGACCGGCGAGTTGACCCCGTCGCTCAAGGTCAAGCGCCAGGTCGTCCACAAGACGTACGCGGCGGAGATCGCCGATATCTACCGAGGCTGACTACCATCCGTCACGTGCCCGCATCCACAGCCACCGCACCGCACCCGCATCCCCTCGCCGCGGCCGCCCGCCTGGTGATGCTGGCGTTGATCGCCGTCCTGACCCTGTTCGCCACCCGTGACGTCACCCAGCTGTGGTGGGTCGCGTTGCTGGCGGTGGCCGGGCTGCCGTCCCTGCTGGCCCCCCAGCACCGGCTGGTCGCGCCGCTGAGCAGGGTGGCGGAGGTGGTGGTCCTGGGCCTGGCCGCGAGCCACGTGGCGGCGGTCGCGTCGATCGGCGGCACCGTCGACGGGCTCGGCGCCTCGGCGATGCTGCCGTACCTGGCGGTCCCGGTGACCGTCACCGCGCTGCGTCGCCGCTTCCGGGAGGGCTCCGCCCTGCTCGCTGTCACGGCCGCCGCGTTGCTGGTCAGCGGTGCCCTGACCACTGTCGGCGGCGAGATCCAGCTCAGCCAGCCGGGTTACCTCGCGGTCTGCGCGCAGTGGCTGATCCTGGCGGCTCTCGGGCTCTACGCGGCCGGCACCCTGCACCGCGTCATGGCCGTGCGCGGCGAGGGCAAACCCCAGCCGTACGCCGAGGCCACCCGCCTGCTGACCCAGCTGCGGACGGTGGCCCGGCAGCTGCCCGGGGCCACCCTCGACCCGGGTGGCATCTCCGAGCACCTCCTGGAGGAGTTGCGCACGGTGGCCCAGGCCGACCGGGGGGCGGTGCTCTCGGCCAGCGGCGGCGGCCGACTCGTGGTGCTCGCCCAGGCCGGTGTCGACCGGGTGGACTGGGAGACGACGCTGGACGCGGACTCGGCGATCGCCGACGCGTGGGCCAGCCAGCAGGCCACGACGGCCGCGCGGTCCCAGTCGCGCTCGCACCGCGGCGGTGACGTGTCCGCGCTGATCGTCCCGCTGGTCGCCGGGGTACGCACGGTGGGGCTGGTGGTGCTGGAGGCGGACGCCGCGCAGGCGTACCCGCCGCCGGTGGTGTCCCGGGTGACGGCGCTGACCCGCCCGGCCGCGCTGCGGCTGGAGGCGGCGCTGCTGTTCGACGAGGTCCGTTCGCTGGCCACCAACGAGGAACGGCAGCGGCTGGCCCGGGAGATCCACGACGGGGTGGCGCAGGAGTTGGTGATGGTCGGCTACGGCATCGACAACGCCATGGCCACCGTCTTCGACGACGCGGACGAGACCGCCGAGGCCCTGCGTACGCTGCGCGCCGAGGTGACCCGGGTGATCCAGGAACTGCGGCTGAGCCTCTTCGAGCTACGCAGCGAGGTGGACCGGCAGGGCGGGCTGGCCGCGGCGATCGCCGAGTACGCACGCACCGTGGGCGCGTCCGGCGGGCTGCGCGTACACCTGTCGTTGGACGAGTCCACCGCCCGGCTGCCGGCGGCCACCGAGGCCGAGTTGCTGCGCATCGCCCAGGAGGCGGTGACCAACGCTCGCAAGCACGCCGGAGCCTCGAATTTGTGGGTCACCTGTGAGGTCGACCCCCCGTACGCGCAAATAGAAGTGTCGGATGACGGTCAGGGGATGGCTGACCAGCGCCCCGACGGACGGTACGGTCTTGCGATCATGGCCGAGAGGGCGGAACGTATCCGGGGCCGGTTGGAGATCAGGCCGCGGCAACCCAGCGGCACGACCGTGGCGGTGGTTCTCGGTTCCTCGTCCCGGCGCGACAACGTGCGCGACAGCGCAGCACCAGAAGGGGAGTAACCCGAGGATGACCACAAGTCCGACACCGGCCACCCGCACCAAGGTCCTCCTTGTCGACGATCATGACCTGATTCGCAAGGGTCTGCGGCACGCCTTCGAGCGCGACCGTCAGTTCGAGGTCGTCGGTGAGGCGGCCACGGCGGCGGAGGGGGTCCGCCAGGCCGGCGCCCTGCAGCCGGACGTGGTGATCATGGATCTGCGGCTGCCCGACGGCAGCGGCCTGGAGGCCACCCGCGCGCTGCGCAAGTCCAGCGCGTCGATGGGCATCGTGGTGCTGACCATGTACGCCGGCGACGACCAGCTCTTCGGCGCCCTGGAGGCCGGCGCGAGCGCCTTCGTGCCGAAGACCGCCCCGGCCGACGAGGTGGTGGCCGCCGCGCGGCACGCCGCCTCCTCCCCCAGCGCGTTCACGGCCGCCGACCTGGCCGAGGCGATGAAGCGCCGGCTCGCCCCGTCCGGCCCGCAGTTGTCGCCCCGGGAGGGGCAGGTGCTGCGGCTGCTCGCCGACGGGATGAGCGTGGCGGGCATCGCGAAGCAGTTGTTCGTCAGCGAGTCCACGGCCAAGACGCACATCTCGAAGCTCTACGAGAAGCTCGGGGCGGCCAACCGGGCTCAGGCGTTGATGACCGCGCTTCGGCTCGGCCTGCTCGAGGCACCGGACGCGCCCAAGTTCTGACCTGCCCCCGCTCGTCGAGCGGGACGGGATGTCTCGACGGTCCGCGCCGGCTTCGGCCCGGCGCGGACCGTCGCGCATCGACCGACGTCGGCGGGGAACCTCCGCCGCGCTATGGTCTGGCGTGCGTGGCGGGTGCACAATACCCGCGCGGGCGACGTCGCCCGCGTCGAGGATTTCGAGGGGTTGACGCATGCAGCGGCCGGACTGGGCACCCGACACCATCGACATCGAGCGCCCGAGCGTGGCCCGGATGTACGACTACTACCTCGGTGGCTCGCACAACTTCGCCGCCGACCGGGCCGCGGCGCAGGCGATGGTCGCGGCGGTGCCCGAGGCGCCGTTGATGGCCCAGGCCAACCGGGCGTTCCTGCGCCGGGCCGTGCACCACCTCGCCGAGGCGGGGATCCGGCAGTTCCTGGACATCGGCTCGGGCATCCCGACCGTCGGCAACGTGCACGAGATCGCCCAGCGGCTCGACCCGCAGTCGCGGGTGGTCTACGTGGACGTCGACCCGGTGGCGGTGGCGCACAGCCGCGAGATCCTCGCCGGCAACGAACGGGCGGTGGTGGTGCAGGAGGACCTGCGACGCCCGGAGGCGATCCTGACCCACCCGGACGTCCGTAAGCTGCTCGACCTGAGCGAGCCGGTCGCCGTGATGGTCGTCGCCGTCCTGCACTTCGTCTCCGACGACGACCGGCCGGCGGAGCTGCTGCGGACCCTGCGCGACGCACTGGCCCCCGGCAGCTACCTCGTGCTCTCGCAGGCCAGCGATGACGGCCGCAGCGAGGACGAACGGGCCGAGGCGGAGCGGGTCTACCAGCGCACCGACAACCCTCTGTGGGTGCGCAGCCGCGCCGAACTGACCGCGCTCTTCGACGGGTTCGAGTTGCTCGACCCTGGCGTGGTCTGGGTGCCCGAGTGGCGACCGGACACTCCGGAGAGCGCCGAGGACGCCGAACGCGCGGTCTTCATGGGCGGTGTCGGGCGGCTCGGTGGCTGAGCCGCCCGGGGTGACCTCCCACCCGGGCACGTTCGCCCGCGCCTGGGCCAAGGCGGTCTCCGGGACCAGCTATCTGCCGATGACGCAGGCCCAGCTGGAAACGCTTCTGGACCGGCTCACCGGCGAACTGGCCGGCGCGTTGCTGACCGAGCCGTTCGACGTGCGTGCCGGGCACCGGGTCGGCACCGAGCTGGTCGCCGCGCACATCGCCTCCGCGGAGGGGCTCGGGCGTACCGTCGAGGTCATCCAGCTCCGCCTGGTGCGCGACCTCGGTCTGGTCGCCGAGGACGTCGAGGACCGGATGGCTCGGCTGCTCGCGGCCGTGGCGACCGGCTACGCCCGCGCGCTGCGCGACCGGACGCTCGACGAGCAGGAGTCGATCCGCCGGGCGGCGATGAGGGCTCGTACGCAGGCCGAACGGGCGTTGCGGGCCAGCGAGGCCCGGTTCCGCCACCAGGCCACCCACGACCCGCTCACCGCCCTGCCCAACCGCACGCTGTTCACCGAGCGGCTCGCCGCCGCCCTGAACGAGCCGGGCCGGGGAGCGCAGCGGGTCGGGGTGTGCTTCCTGGATCTGGATCGCTTCAAGGTCGTGAACGACACCCTGGGGCACCAGGTGGGCGACCAACTGCTGGTCACCGTCGCCGAACGACTGTCCAAGGCCATGGGTCAGCACCTGGTGGCCCGGCTCGGCGGCGACGAGTTCGTCATCCTGGTGGAGCACAGCGGCGGCACCGACTCCATGGTGACGGTGGCCGAGACCGCGCTGGCCGCGGTGGGCACACCGGCCCTGGTGGACGGGCACGAGCTGCAGATCTCGGCGAGCATCGGCATCGTCGAGCGTCAGGTGGCCGGGGCCAATCCCAGTGACCTGATGCGCGCCGCCGACAGCACCCTGCACTGGGCGAAGGCCGCCGGTGGGGCCCGCTGGGCCCTCTACGACGCCGAGCGCAACCAACGTGAACTGGCCCGCTACGCGTTGTCCGCCGCCATTCCGGCAGCCCTGGAGCGGGGTGAGTTCTACCTCGACTACCAGCCACTGACCTCACTGCGCGACGGCAGCCTGGTCGGGGTCGAGGCGCTGGTCCGCTGGCGGCACCCGGAGCTCGGGGTGCTGCGACCGGACAGCTTCATCGGGTTGGCCGAGGAGACCGGCCTGATCGTGCAGCTCGGCGGGTGGGTGCTGGCCGAGGCGTGCCGGGAGGCGGAGGCCTGGTCCGCCGGTGGCGCGGCAGCCCCGTTCGTCAGCGTCAACCTGGCGGTACGCCAGGTGCACCGGCCAGGGCTGGTGCAGGAGGTCCGCGCGTTGCTGCGCCAGACCGGCCTGCCTCCGGAGCGGCTGCAACTGGAGATCACCGAGAGCACGATGATGAGCACCGCCGAGGAGCCGGTACGCGCCCTGCGGGTCCTCGCCGACCTCGGGGTACGCATCGCCATCGACGACTTCGGCACCGGTTACAGCAACCTGGCGTACCTGCGGGACCTACCGGTGACCGAGCTGAAGGTGGCCGGGGAGTTCGTGGCCGGCCTGCGGTCGCCGTCGGTGGGCCGTACCGACGAACGGATCCTCGCCTCGCTCGTCTCGCTGGCGCACGCGCTGGACCTGACCGTCACCGCCGAAGGGGTGGAGACCGCCGGGCAGGCCGAACGGCTGCGCGCGATCGGCTGCGACGCCGCCCAGGGCTGGCACTTCGGCCGCCCGGCCCCCGCCGACCGCATCCTGGCCCGCATCCGCTGACCCGTCCGGCCGTCGGCGGCGGGTGTTCCTCGTCAAGATCCGCGCAACATCAGGTTTGTTGGTGTCTCCCGCGCGGCTGAGGCAGCAGTATCGCTGATGGTGTGAAGACATAGGGCGCGAGATCCCGGCCCACGCCGCACCGACACCAACGCGGCGTAGACGGCGTCTACGCCGTCTGGTAGACAGTGTCTATGGATGTGGACGAGACCGGGTTGCGGGCGCGACTGGTGGCCGCCGGAGTCGACCTGGTGCTGAGCGAGGGCCAGTCGGCGGTGTCGCTGCGGGAGATCGCCCGTCGCGCCGGCGTCTCGCACGGCGCACCCCGCCGCTACTTCCCGACCCACGTCGACCTGCTCTCCGCCATCGCCCGCGAGGGCTTCGCGGACCTCACCGCCCGGGTCGAGAAGACGATGCGCGACGTCGACCCGGACCCGCGTACCCGATTGACCGCGCTGGCCCGGACGTACCTCGACTTCGCCGCGGCCCATCGCGGCATGTTCGAGTTGATGTTCCGCCACGACCTGCTGGACAGCGGCCGGCTTCGGCTGCGGGAGACGAGCCTCCCGCTGTTCGCCGTGCTGGCCGACCTGGTGGCCCAGGTACGCCGACCGACCGACGCGCCCGCGCCGGTGCTCGCCGGCGCGCTCTGGGCCAACCTGCACGGCATCGCCCAACTCTGGGCCTGGGGCAGCCTGCCGTTGGCCACCGGCGCCACCGACGACGATGCCCTGCTGCGCGCCACGCTCGACGCCCACCTCGGCCCGACCCCCACCTGACCCCGCCTCCGGAGGACACGTGCCCCTGCTGTACGACCTCACCAAGCTGACCGTCGGCACCGCACTGCGTCTGGGCTGGCGGCCTCACGTGGAAGGGCTGGAGCATCTGCCCCGTCGCGGCGGCGCGATCCTCGCCGGCAACCACCTCTCCGTCGCCGACGAGTTGTTCCTCGTCACCGCGACGCCCCGACATGTGACGTTCTGGGCCAAGGCGGAGTACTTCACCGGCCGCGGTCCGGGCGGCTGGCTCAACCGCCGGATCGTCGCCGGCATGGGCGCCATCCGGGTCGACCGCGCCGACGGTCGGGCCGCCCTGCGCGCCCTCGACGCCGCCGTACCGGTGCTGCGCTCCGGCGGCCTCGTCGCCGTCTATCCGGAGGGCACCCGTTCCCCCGACGGACGGCTCTACCGGGGTCGGGTCGGGATGACCAGGCTGGCCCGCGACGCCGAGGTGCCCATCATCCCGGTCGGCGTCGTCGGCACCGCCGAGGTGCTGCCGGTCGACGCGCGACTGCCCCGCCGCCACCCGGTCACGCTGCGGTTCGGCCCACCCATCCCGGTCGCCGACCGGATCACCGGGCCCCGCGACATCAGGACGATCACCGACGAGGTGATGGCCGCGATCCAGAAGCTGACCGGCCAGGAGTACGTGCCGCGCTACGCCCCGCCCCGGGAGAGCTGAGGGCGCCGGTCAGCCGGCGAGCAGTGCCGCCATCCGTTCCGCCTGCGCCTCCCAGCGCCATTCGCGCTCCACCCACGCCCGGCCGGCGGCACCCAACTGGCGGGCCAGGTCCCGGTCGGCGAGCAGCCGGGAGACCCGGTCGGCGAGCTGGGCGACGTCCCGGCCATGGACGACGTAGCCGGTCTCGCCCTCACGGACCGCGTCCGGCGCGCCCCCGGAGTCACCGGCCACCACCGGCAGGCCGGTCGCGGACGCCTCCAGGTAGACGATGCCCAGCCCTTCGACGTCGAGCCCACGGTTGCGGGTGCGGCACGGCATCGCGTAGACGTCGCCGGCCGCGTAGTGCGCCGGCAACTCGGCCGACGGCACCGAGCCGGTGAACACCACGTCCCGTTCCACACCGGTCTGCCGGGCCAGCTTCTCCAGGGTGGCCCGGTACGGTCCACCGCCGACGATCAGCAGCGCCGCGTCCGGCACCCGACGGCGGATCTCCGGCAGTGCCCGGATCAGCATGTCCTGGCCCTTGCGCGGCACCAACCGGGACACACAGACCACCACCGGCCGATCGGTCAACCCGAGCCGAGCCCGGACCGGCTCACCGTCCACCGTCGGGTGGTAGGTGTCCACGTCGACGCCGGGCGCCAACCGGCGCAGCTCAGTCACCCCGTCGAGCACCCGGGCCAGCCGGCTGCGGGTGTACTCACCGAGGTAGGTGGTGACGTCCACACCCCGACCGATGCGCCGCAGCGCCGGCCGGGCAGCCGGCAACGCCGCCCAACCGACCTCGTGGCCGTGGGTCTGCGCCACCACCCGGCGTACGCCCGCGCGTCGGCGCAGACCGGCCGCGAGCAGCCCCAACGGGGCCGCCGCGCCGAACCACACCGTGTCGCAGTCGTACGCGCGAGCCAGCCGCGCCGCCCGTCGGGCGATCAACGGGGTCGGCAGCAGCACCCGGGTGCGTTCCCGGATCACCTCGAACGGCTGGTCGGCGTCGAACTTCGCCGACCCTCGCCAGTTGGACGCGTACACCACCACCGAGCCGGCCGGTTGCCGCACCGCGAGGTTGTGCACGAAGGACTGGATCCCGCCGGGGCGGGGCGGGAAGTCGTTGGTGATCAGCAGTGTGCGACTCATCGACCGGCCTCCCGGGCGTACGCGCGGGCGGCGGCCATCCGCTCCACTGTGGACGGGTGCGAGGCCGAGTAGAGGTATTCCCAGCGCGGCGGGTCGGGGTCGCCGAGATTGACCGAGCCGAGCCGCCGCTGCATCGACTCGAAGGCATCCGGGTCACCGGTGAGCGCGAGAGCGTGCGCGTCGGCCCGTGCCTCCACCCGCCTCGACATCAACGCCTGCACCGGCGCGGCCACCAACCCGGCCACCGTGACCAGGGCCAACAGCAGGGGAAACGCTCTCGGATGGGCGACCGAGTCGACACCGGCCAGCCGCAGCAGCGGCCCCCACGAGCCGAGCAGGTAGAGCGCCACCACCGCGGCGGCGGCTCCCAGCGCCCCGGTCAGCGTGCCGACCGCCACGTCGGAATCCTTGGCGTGCCCCAACTCGTGCGCCACCACTGCGGTCACCTCGGCCGGTGTCGCCTCGGTCAGCAACGTGTCGTAGACGACCACGCGCCGGGTCGGGCCGAGACCGGAGACGTACGCGTTGACCGCCTTGGTGCGGCGGGAGGCATCGGCGACCAGCACGTCACGCACCGGCACCCCGTCCCGGGCGGCCATGCTCATCAGCTCGGTGCGCAGCGGCCCCTGCTCCATCGGCGTGAACCGGTTGAACACCGGCTCTACCAGCACCGGCAGCACGAACGACAGCAGGATCACCAGCACTGCCGCGCCGCCCGCGCCGAACGCCCACCACCAGCGCGGCGCGAGCCGGATGACCGCGTAGAAGCCGAACAGCGCCACCGCGCCGATCACCGCGCTGACCGCGTACGACTTGAGCAGGTCGACCGCCCAGCCGCTCCAACCGTTGGTGCTCAGCCCGTAGCGGGTGAGCACGCTCTGCCGCCAGGCGGCGAACGGAAGTGTCACCAGGTCGGCGACGAGCACCACGGCCAGCCCGCCGAGCACGGCCTGCGCGGCCCAGTGCCCACCGAAGGGCCGGCCCGCCAGTTCGATCAGGCGGCTGCCCAGCGGGGTGAGCCCGAGCGCGAGGGCGACCAGCAGCCCGACGGCGAGCGCGGTGTAGCTGCCGGGGCGCAACGCGGACCGGAACTCCCGCCCCCTGGCCACCTGCTCGGCCGGCAGGTCACGCAGCGCCGCGAGCTGGTCGGCCCGGGGCGCCGGCGGTCGGTGCCAGGGGATGAGCAGCGCGGCGATCACGACCAACGCGACGGTCAACCCGGCCAGGGCCAGCAGCGCCCACCCGCGCGGGGTCACCGCGACACCGCCCGGGGGGCCGGGTCGCCGCCACCGAACGCAGCGCCGCCGACAGCCGTGCCGTCGTCGCGTCGTACCCCGCTCATCCCGCCGCTCCTCCCGCCGTGACCGCCCATCCTATGGCCCGCGAAAGGCGCGCATCGGGCGCGGTGTCGCGCTCGGCCACCCGGTGCCCGGCGCGACAAACCATGGCGCGCGGTGCCGCCCTCAGGCCACCCGGCGACCCGGCGCGACCACGATGGCCGCGCGGTGCCGCCCCCAGGCCACCCGGCGACCCGGCGCGACCACGATGGCCGTGCGGTGCCGCTCTCAGGCCACCCGGCGGGTGGCCCGGCGGCCGGTGGTGGCGCGGTGCGCGGGCACCTCCAGCACCTCCACGTCGAAACCGGCCCGGGCGAGCACCTCGATCGCCTCCACCTCGGCGGCGACCAGCCCGGCCGCCGGGGACGTGTCGTCGAACAGGGCGGCCAGCAGGCAGCCGGAACAGTCGTCACCCCGCCTCGCGCACCCGTCGCAGTCGATGAGCATGAACGCCTCCTGGATCGCTCGCGGCGGGCAGTCGACGCCTTGTCGTCGCCACCTGAGCACCGTCGGTCACATCGACGCTAACCACCGGGTACGACAGAACCGTCGCCACCGACCCGTTGCGGGCGAGATCCCCTCCAGATCAGCGATATCGGGGTAACCCGACCACCCGGACACCGCGACATCGGCGATCTGGCGTGGATCATCCGTCAACGCCGACAGGTCCGCGGGGACGGTGACGAGGGCCCGGCCTGGTCAGCCCTGCGCGTCGAGATCCCGCAGCGCGAAGCGGAGGTGCTGCCACTCCTCGTTGAGAATCACGTGAAGGCAGCGCCGGACGGACACGATGTGCTCCGGCCACCACGCGCTCGGCCGAGACTCGGCGAGCAGGTCCGGCGTGACGGTCGCGAGGAAATCGCGCACCATGGCCTGGCGCTCGGCCCGCACCCGGAGGACCACCTCGAAGGTCGGCTGCTCCGTGGCGAAGACCGACATGTCGAAGCCGTCGGTCTCATACTCGACGTGCGACTGACCGAGCGGGTGGAACGGCTGCGGCAGGCGCAGGATCGCCTTGCCCAACCACGCGTCGGCGGCGAACACGAGATGACGCAGCGTCTGCGCGAACGACCACTCGCCGTCGATCGACACGTCGACCGCGCCCTCGGGCATGGCGAGGACCCGGTCGACCGCCGCCGCCCAGGCTCGTTCGGCCGCCGCCCACCCCGCCCGGAGATCGGCGGGTTCGCCGGCCTGCCTGAGGTCGCGGCCGGGGAACCGCCGGTCGAGCTCGGCCTCGACGAGCGGCACGACGTCGACACCGTTGACCAGGAGCGTGCCCTCGGCCAGCCATGGCGCGTCGATGTGCAGACCGTCCACGTCGACGCCACGCATCACCGCGCCCGCGAGTGTCGAGCGGTTGAACCGTGCTTCCCGCAGATCCTTGTCGACGAAGACCTTCACGTCCTCCGGCACCATCGCGCCTCCCATCCCCGTGGTCGCGGCGATGCTAACGCTCAGGTCCGACACGCGCCGGCAACGCGCGGTCAGGAGCGGGCGAGCCGCCGCAGCAGCGAGTCCGCGCCCAGCGGGTAGGCGCCGTGCCGGCGTACCCCGTCGGCGACCTCGCGGTCGGAGGACACCACGACCACCGGGCGGCCGGCCGGCTCGGCACGGACCAGCCGCCGGATCAGCTCGTCGGCGGTCTCGCCCTTGCGGGAGAAGAGCACCCGAACGCCGCGCGGCGCGGGTGGCAGCCCGTGCATCCGCTCGGCGCCGTCGAAGACGACGGTGACCTCGTCGCCGGTCTGCGCGGCGATGCCGCCGAGCCCGGTGATCAGGCGTTTGCGCTGCTGCTCCAGGGACATCTCGCCGAAGCCGCGCTTGGTGACGTTGTAGCCGTCGACCACCAGGTGTGCCCGGGGCAGGGCGAGCAACTGGTCGAGCCGGGCCGGGTCGTCGGTGTCGCGGGCGCGGGCGGCCGGGTTGGCCGGTGCGGTGCCCGGCTGCTCGGCGAACGCGTCGGCCACGAAGTCGGCGGGGAGTTTGTCCACCGGGTCGAGTGCCAGCTCCCGGCGCAGGCCGACGGCGGCCTGGCCGATGGTCTCCAGCAGCAGCCACAGCCGGGCGTCGTCGACCGAACGCGCCTCCTTGGCACTCGCCCGGGCCACCCCGGCGGCGGCCTCCGCCTCGGCCAACCGGGCCCGGGCCCGGCGTAGCTCGGCGTCCACGTCGGCGCTGGCCCGTGCGGCCCGGCCACGCTCGGTGGCCAGCAACTCGGTGGCCTTGCGCTCGCGGGCCTGGGTCTCCCGCAGGGTACGGGCGACCTGCCGGGACTCCTCGCGGAGCTGTCCCAACTCCTCACGGACGCGGGCCAACTCGTCGCGCAGTTTCTCCGCCTCGACCCGTGCCACCGCCCGGTCGTGCTCGGCGCGGGTGGCGCGCTGCTCGGCCTCCCGGACCAGTTCGGCGACGACCGCGCTGTCCGCCTCGGCGCGAACGGCGGCGCCGCTGGCGTCGATCAGCTCCCGCCAGCCACGCGGGCGGGCGAGGTACGCCAGAGCGGCGACCTCGACCGGGTCGGCGGCGGCGGGCGCGGTGCCCTCGACGACGGCGGCTCCGAGGTCACCGGCGTCGGCCAGGACGCGGGCGGTGACCCGCTGCCGGAACAGCGGGTCGGCGGTGAGCTGGGCGGCGATGACGGGCGCGCCGAGCCGGGCCCGCCGGTTGGGGGCGAACTTGGCGACCCGGCGCAGCGGCACCGGCACCTCGTCGGCGGGCAGCGTGGGCAGCACCGCGGCGGTCAGCGTCACGATCCGCTGCCGGACCGGCTCGGGCAACGTCGGCTCCGGCTCGACGGCGCCGCCGTCAGCGGTAGCCGTCGGGTCGGATGCGTCGGATGTCTCGCTGACTACGTTGTCGTCCGGGTTGCCCGAGGCCCCGTCGAGCGCGACCAGATCCTCTTCTGGGAGGTGGTCGTCGTGCGGCTCGGCGAGGGGCATGTGGCAAGTCTCCCACCGCGAGCGGGCCCACCGCCCGGTGAGTGAGCCGATCTCTCATCCTAGCCCCATGGTGACTGGTGGGGCGCATGCGACGGGAGTGTCGGACCAGGGCGCTAGCGTGCCGCCGATGGCACAGGCGGAGTACGTCCAGGAGTCCCTCGCTGGTCTCGACCCGGCGGTGGGTGGGGTCGACCCGGCGCTGCCGCTCTACGCGACCACCTTCGTGGTGGTCGACCTGGAGACCACCGGCGGCGCGCCGGACGGCGGCGGCATCACCGAGATAGGCGCGGTGAAGGTGCGCGGCGGTGAGCAGCTGGGTGTGCTCGCCACGCTGGTCAACCCGGGTCAGCCGATCCCGCCGTTCATCACCGTGCTGACCGGGATCACCCAGGCGATGCTGCTGCCGGCGCCGCCGATCGAGCAGGTGCTGCCGAGCTTCCTGGAGTTCATCGCCGACGCGGTGCTGGTGGCCCACAACGCCCCGTACGACGTGGGGTTCCTCAAGGCCGCCTGCGCCAAGCACGGCTACCGGTGGCCCAACCCCCGGGTGCTGGACACGGCGGCCCTGGCCCGCCGGGTGCTGACCCGCGACGAGGTGCCCAACCGCAAGCTGGGTACGCTCGCCGCTTACTTCCGCACCACCACCCAGCCCACCCACCGGGCTCTGGACGACGCCAAGGCCACCGTCGACGTGCTGCACGGGCTGATCGGTCGGCTCGGCGGCCACCGGGTGGACACGGTCGGCGACGCCATCGAGTTCGCCCGGGCGGTCAGCCCGACGCAGCGCCGCAAACGGCACCTGGCCGAGGGGCTGCCCAAGGTGCCGGGGGTCTACATCTTCCGGGCCGCCGACGACCGTCCGCTCTACGTGGGCACCTCCGTCGACATCGCGACCCGGGTGCGCAGCTACTTCACCGCCGGGGAGAAGCGGGCCCGGATCTCCGAGATGCTGGCCGCCGCCGAGCGGGTCGAGGCGGTGGAGTGCGCGCACTCGTTGGAGGCGGAGGTCCGGGAGTTGCGGCTGATCGCCGCGCACGCCCCGCCGTACAACCGACGGTCGAAATACCCGGAGCGGATGGTCTGGCTCAAACTGACCGACGGTCCGTACCCCCGGTTGTCGATCGTCCGTGACCTCTCCCCCACCGACACCGCGTACCTCGGGCCGTTCACCTCCCGGCGCGCCGCGGAGCTGGCCGCCGCCGGGTTCCACGACGCGGTGCCGCTGCGCCAGTGCACACACCGGCTCTCGCTACGCACCGTGACGCCGGCGTGCGCGCTGGCCGAGCTGGGCCGCTGCCCGGCACCCTGCGAACACAAGATCACCCCCGAGGAGTACGACCACCGCGCCGCGCAGCCGTTCCGCACCGCCACGGCCGCCGACCCCCAGCCGGTGGTGGACGCGTTGCTCGCCCGGATCGACGTGCTCTCGGCCGACCAGCGTTACGAGGACGCGGCGGTGGTGCGGTCCCGACTGGCCGCGGTGCTGCGGGCCACGGTGCGGATGCAGCGGTTGGCCGCGCTGACCGGGATCGTCGAGCTGGCCGCCGCACGACCCGCCGCGCGAGGTGGCTGGGAGTTGGCGCTGGTCCGGCACGGTCGGCTGGCCGGTGCCGGGGTGTCTCCGCCGGGTGCCCACCCGCGGCCCACGTTGACCGCCATCCGGGCCACCGCCGAGACGGTGTCGGGTGGGCACGGCCCGGTGCCGGCCGCCACGGCGGAGGAGTCCGAGCGGATCCTGTCCTGGTTGGAACGACCGGAGACCCGGCTGGTGGAGATGTCCTCCGGTTGGTCCTCGCCGGCCGGTGGGGCGGGGCGGTTCCGTGACCTGCTGGCGAAGGCCGAGAACGGCTCGTCCCAGCAACTCTCGACCGAACGCTCATGACCAACTGACCGATCGGACTACGTCGACTCGCTTAGGCTGTTAGAGAAGTGCAGTCCTGCCCGATTCGTGGGCCTGCTCCCGCCGCCGGCCTCCGGCGGTGTGGAGCCGGGGTGAGGAGGTGTCCCTCGTGGACGTCGACGCCGGACACGGCGCCGCCCTGGGGGGCGCCCTTCCGACACAGCCGGGCGAGCTGCCGCTCGCCCGCCGGCTGCGGTCGTTGCTCAGCTGGCCGACCACCGACTCCGACCCGGTCACCCACCTGGTGCGCACCCACCGGGGGATCCACGCCGGCACCGACCCCGCGGTGCTGCGCCGGGCGTACACGATCGCGGAGAACATGCACCGCGGGCAGTTCCGCAAGAGCGGGGAGCCGTACATCACCCATCCCCTCGCGGTGGCGCAGATCTGCGCCGAGCTGGGCATGGACTCCACGACCCTGGTCGCCGCGCTGCTGCACGACACGGTGGAGGACACCCGCTACACCCTCCAGGCGCTCTCCGAGGATTTCGGCGGTGAGGTGGCCCACCTGGTCGACGGGGTGACCAAGTTCGACAAGGCGTTCTACGGCAAGGCCGCCGAGGCGGAGACGATCCGCAAGATGATCGTGGCCGCCGCGAAGGACGTCCGGGTGCTGATCATCAAGCTGGCCGACCGGCTGCACAACATGCGCACCCTCGGGGTCCGCTCGGCCTCCTCCCGGGAACGGATCGCCCGCAAGACCCAGGAGGTGCTGGTCCCGCTCTGTGACCGGCTGGGCATCCAGACCCTCAAGCGCGAGTTGGACGACGTGGTGCTGCTGCACCTGGAGCCCGACGAGCACGCCCGGCTGGCCCGACACGTGCACGACCGACCGGGGTGGGACGCGTACCTCGACTCGGTGGTCGCCCGGGCCCGGGTCGCGCTCAAACGCAGCCGGGTCGACGCCGAGGTCAGTCCTCGTCCCCGGCACCTCTACTCGATCTGGAAGGACACCATCGCCGGCAACCACACGGCTCCGTACGACCTGCCCCGCATCGTGGTGGTCGTCGACGGCCCGGCGACCGACTGTTACGCCGCGTTGGGCGCGATCCACGGCACGTGGCGACCGATCCCCGGCCGTTTCAAGGACTTCATCGCCTCACCGAAGAACAACCTCTACCGGTCGCTGCACACGAGCGTCTGCGGCCCGCAGGACCGCACCGTCGAGGTGCTGATCCGCACCGAGGAGATGCACCGCTCGGCCGAGTACGGCATCGCCGCCGACTTCCGCTTCCCGCGCTCGGGCAACAGCGGCAGCGCGGCGGCCCGCGCGGAGCAGTTGGACTGGCTGCGCCGGGTGCTCGACTGGGAGCCGGACGCCGCCGACCCGGCGCAGTTCTACGAGTCGCTGCGCTGCGACCTCGCCGAGGGCCAGATCCAGGTCTTCGCCGACGGGCAGCAGGTCGTGCTGCCGGCCGGTGCGACCCCCGTCGACCTGGCGTACGAGCTGGGCAACGAGCGGGGTGATCACTGCCTGGCCGCCCGGATCAACGGTCGGCTGGCCCCGCTCAGCTCGGAGCTGGACGAGGGCGACGTGGTCGAGATCTTCACCGAGAGTGACGGCGACAACGGGTTCGAGGCCGGGGTGGCGCCACGCGGCCCCCGCCGGGAGTGGCTCAGTTTCGTCAAGTCCCCCAACGCGCAGATGCAGATCAACAGGTGGTTCGCCGAGCACACCGAGCCGGGCATCACGATCAGCGACAAGGTCCGCCTCGGGCGGGCCACCATCGGGCTCGCCCTCCGGCAGCACAACCGCGGCCTCGCCAGTGACCTGCCCCTGTTGCGCCTCTCCGAGGAGTTGGGCTACCCCGACCTGGAGACCATGCTGGTCGCCGTCTTCGACCGGGTGATCGAACCGGACACCGTGGTACGCCAGCTCATCGACCTGGTCGACCATCGACAGTGACCCGGGCCGGCCCCGGCGCGTCCGAAGGACATTCGTGACCACTAGCCTGGAGTCATGATCCCCCGCTCCCGCGCCACCGGTCGGGCCATCTTCTACCAGGCCTTCTACCGAATGCCGCTGCCGGTGCGTCGGCGGCTGGTCCGGCTGGCCGTGCCCAAGTACATCGTCGGCGCGGTCACCCTGGTCCGCGACGCCGAGGCGACGGGCGCGGGCCGCCTGCTGATGCTGCGCCAGCCACCCGGCAAGGGTTGGTCCCTCCCCGCCGGCCTGCTGAACCGCGGCGAGGCCCCGGTGGCGGGGGCGGCCCGGGAGCTGTTCGAGGAATCCGGCATCCGGCTCCCCCCGTCGCGGCTGCGCCCGGCCACGCCGAACGCGATCGTGCACGCCAAGGGCTGGGTGGACATGGTCTTCGAGACCGAGGTGCCGGCGTCCACCACCGAGCTGACCGTCGACGGCGGTGAGGTCTTCGAGGCCGCCTGGCACCCGCTCGACGACCTGCCCAAGCTGACCTGGCCGACCGCCCGGCTGCTCGCCTACTACGACATCGGGCCGCTGGCCGGGCAGTTCCCGCCACCGGTCCCGGACGACCTGCCATGACCGGCGCGGCGGGCGTGCCGGCGGAGCTGTGCGCGGTGGTGCTCGCCGCCGGCGAGGGCACCCGACTGCGCCCGCTCACCGAACAGGTCCCGAAGGCACTCTGCCCGGTGGGCAACGTGCCGCTGCTCGACCGCGCGTTGGCCCGGACGGCCGGGCTGGGCCTGACCGGTCCGGAGCGGGTCGCGGTGAACGCCTGCTACCTCGGCGACCAGGTCGTCGCGCACGTCGGTGACCGCGCGCACCTGTCCGTCGAGGTGGGCGACCCGCTGGGCACCGCGGGCGGGGTGGCCAACCTGCGGGACTGGATCGACGGACGGCCGGTGCTGGTCGGCAACGCCGACGCGTACCTCGCCGACCCGGCGGCCGCGCCCGGCCGAGACGTGGCCGCCCTGCTCGACGGCTGGAACGGGTACACCGTTCGTCTGCTGGGCCGGCCCGCCGCGAACCCGACGGCGCCGGGCACCTTCGACGGGCACTGCTTCACCGGCTTCTCGCTGTTGCCCTGGCGACTGGTCCGCGACCTGCCGGTCGTCGTCTCCGACCTGGTCCACGCCGTCTGGCGCCCGGCGGAGGCGGCAGGCGCCCTGGAGGTGGTGCCCTATCCGGGCACCTTCTTCGACACCGGCACCCCGCCCGACTACCTGGCGGCCAACCTGCACGCGGCGGCCGGCGGCACCCTCGTCGACCCCACCGCGACGGTCACCGGCCGCTGCGTGGAGGCGGTGATCGGCGCGGGCGCACAGGTCGACGGCGACGTGCTGCGCGGCGTGGTGTGGCCGGGCGCGACGGTCCGTGACGGGGAACGGCTGGTCGACGCCGTCCGGTTCGGCGACGGCCGCACCGTGCCCGCCGCCGCCTACAGGTAGCCCGACGGCTCTGGTCGGCAGCCCTCGCTCGGCCCGGCCGGAAAACATCTAGCATGGGCGACGACGCCGACGAACGGAGAAATGTCCCGTGATCACCGCGATCGTGCTGATCGACTGCGCCACCGACGCGATCCCCGAGGTGGCCGAGACCCTGGCCAACCTCCCCGGCGTGAGCGAGGTCTACTCGGTGGCCGGGCACGTCGACCTCATCGCCATCGTCCGGGTCCGCGAGTTCGACCAGATCGCCCAGGTCATCGCGGGCAGCATCTCCAAGGTGCCGGGAGTGCTCAACACCGAGTCGCACATCGCGTTCCGCGCGTACTCCCAGCACGACCTGGAGGAGGCGTTCGCGATCGGCCTGGCCGGCGCCGACTGACCTGCCCGCCCGTTCGGGGCTCACCGCACGCACGGCGGCCGGTCCACCGCTCGGGTGGACCGGCCGTCTGCTGTCGCTACGTCAGCTCTCGCTGGGAGCCGGCGTCTCGGTGGTGCCGCCGCCCGGGGCCTCGGTGTTGCCACCCGGAGCCGGCGACTCGGTGCCGGTGCCGCCCGGAGCCGGCGACTCGGTGCCCCCGGTGACGCCCGGGCTGGGCGTACCGCTGGCGCTGGTCTGCGGAACCGGGATGCCCAACTGGTTGGCGAGCTGCACCAGCTCGTCGTAGTGCGCCTGCAGCGTCGGCAGGGCGGTCTGGGCCAACTGGACCACCGACTGCTCGGAGCCCTGCGAGATCTCCGTCTGGGTGGCCTGGATGGCCTGGACGTGACCGGCCAGCTCACTGGTCACCCAGAGCCGGTCGAACTCCGCACCGCTGGCGTTGTTCAGCTGGTCGATGACCGCCTGCTGGTCGGCGGTTGGCTCGTTCGGCAGTTCCACGTTGAGCTGGGACGCGGTCTGCTGCACCGTCTGGTCCAGCTGGGTGTGGTCGGTCTTGAACATCGCACCCAGGTCCTTGACCCCCTGGTTCTGGCCCTTCTGCTGGGCCAGGTCACCGGCGGTGATCTCGAACAGGTTGACCTGGTGAACCGCCTGCAGGTACTGGGTGTCCTGCGTCGACGGCTGTGCCGCGGCCTGCGCGGCCGCGGCCGGCGCGACGCCGACCAGTACCAGCGCGGCCAACAGGCCGAGGCGTTTGATACCCAACATGCTTCCCCCCCTTGAGACGTTGGACCGCTCGGATACCCGGCTCACCGGGGTTATTCCTGCGATCGCCCGGCGCGCGGGGTCGGCCGGTCCTACCGTGGCCGTCCGACTCCGCCTCGGATGGGCGTCGGGTACGGAAACGACGTGACGCCCGCCGGAAGACCGGCGGGCGTCACGTGACGGTGCGATCGGGCGATCAGCGACGGCTCTCGCCGCTGCCGATCTCCTCGCGCTCGGGTCGGGGCTCGACCGGCGGGTGCCCCGGCGAGACCGGTGCCTCGACCGGCTTCTCGATCGGGTAGAAGAAGCCCCGGATGGCCGGCCCGAGGGCACCCAGCCGGTTCATCTTCTTCGGAACGACCCAGCCGACGTAGTCCAGCTGGCCGTGACCGTCGGCGTGCCCGTTGGACGCGCTGAGCGGCTGGTGCACCTCGACGAACCGGCCGTCCGGCAGGCGCCGGATGATGCCGGTCTCCACGCCGTGCGCGAGCACCTCCCGGTCGTGCTGCTGCAGACCCAGGCAGAGCCGGTACGTGACGTAGTACGCCAGCGGTGGGAGCACCAGCAGACCGATCCGGCCGGCCCAGGTCATCGCGTTCAGACTGATCTGGAACTTGTCGGCGATCACGTCGTTGGCGCCGGAGAGCGTCAGCACGATGTAGAACGCGACGGCCATCGCGCCGACGGCGGTGCGGGCCGGAGCGTCCCGGGGCCGCTCGAGCAGGTTGTGGCTCTGGTAGTCCTTGCGCTGCCGCGCTTCCAGGAACGGATACATGGTCGACAGACCGACCAGGATGCCCGGCAACACGACAGTCGGCCAGAACAGCGGCGGAATCACGTACCCGTCACCGATCGGGATGGGGATCTCCCAGGCCGGCATGAGTCGGGTCGAGCCGTCGAGGAACATGACGTACCAGTCGGGCTGGCTGGCGGCGGACACCACCCACGCCTCGTACGGGCCGAACAGCCAGATCGGGTTGATCTGGAACAGGCCGCCCATCAGCGCGATGACGCCGAAGACGACCATGAAGAAGCCGCCCTGCTTCAGCGCGTACCGCGGGAACATCCGCTCGCCGACCACGTTGTTGTTGGTCCGACCGGGGCCGGGCCACTGGGTGTGCTTCTGCTTGAAGACCAGCCCCAGGTGGACGCTGATCAGCGCGACCAGCAGGCCCGGGATGAGCAGCACGTGGGCGATGAAGAACCGGCTGATGATGATCGTGCCCGGGAACTCGCCGCCGAAGACCGACGAGGTCACCCAGGAGCCGATCACCGGGATGGACAGCATGATCGCCGAGGCGATCCGCAGGCCGGTGCCGGAGAGGCCGTCGTCCGGCAGCGAGTAGCCGGTGAAGCCGGCCAGGAAGCCGACCCAGAACAGCAGCGAACCGATGATCCAGTTGGTCTCGCGCGGCTTGCGGAAGGCGCCGGTGAAGAAGACCCGCAGCATGTGCACGACGATCGCGGCCATGAACAGCAACGCCGCCCAGTGGTGCATCTGCCGCATCACCAGACCACCGCGGACGTCGAACGAGATGTCCAGGCTGGAGGCGTACGCGGCGGACATCGGGGTGCCCTGCAACGGCGCGTAGCTGCCGTCGTAGACCACCTCGGTCATCGCCGGCTCGAAGAAGAAGGTGAGGAACACACCGGTCAGCAGCAGCACGATGAACGAGAACAGCGCGATCTCGCCGAGCAGGAACGACCAGTGGTCCGGGAAGACCTTGTTCAGCAGCTTGCGCAGCGGAGTGGCCACCGCGAAGCGGTCGTCCACTCCCACCGCGGCCTTGCCCGGCGTCGCCGCCAGGTCCAACTTTCGACGCTTCACGGCCGCTCCCAGAAGTCAGGCCCGACGGTCTCGGTGTAGTCGGACTTCGCCACGAAGAAGCCCTCGGAGTCCACCTCGATCGGCAACTGCGGCAGTCGCCGGCTGGCAGGGCCGAAGACAGGCGTGGCGTTGTTGGTGATGAGGAACTGGGACTGGTGGCACGGGCAGAGCAACCGGTTGGTCTGCTGCTCGTACAGGCTGGCAGGGCAGCCGGCGTGCGTGCAGATCTTGGAGAAGGCCGCGTAGTTGCCCCACATGTAGTCGCCGTGGCCGATGCCTTCGTTGGCCCGACGCGACTCCTGCGCGTCGGAGTCGCGGAGGTGGATCAGCAGCGTCGGCGAGTCGGCGTGCTTGTTGCTCACGCCGTGATCGATGCCGGGGAAGACGGTCAGCTGGCCACCGGCGCTGATGTCCTCCGGACGGACCGGACGACCATCCTCGCGGACCAGGCGGATCAGCTCGCCGCCCTCGGCCGGAGCGAACCCGGTGGTGAACATCTGGTTGTTCTTGTGCGGCTGCGAGATCAGACCGCCGACCAGCGGGGCGGCGGCGACCGCGGCGACCGGCGCGAGACCGGCCAGCAGCGAGATGCCCAACAGCGGGCGACGCTTCACACCCAGCTCATCGGCCATGTAGAGCATGGTCTGGCCGGTGATCGTACGGCCTTCCTCGTCCACCTGGCCCTCGTGCCGGTCCTGGATCGAGACCTCCTTGGGCAGCAACTTCTTGCCCCAGGTCAGGATGCCGAAGCCGACGGCGAGCAACGCCACGCCGAGAGTGAGACCGAGCAGCGGGGTGTAGAACTTGTCGCCGCCACGGCCGGCCTCGTACTGCCACGGCCACCAGATGTAGATGGCCAGGAAGGCGGTCGCGGCCAGACCGGTGATCAGGAAGAACCCGGCGACCACCCGGGTCAGCCGACGCTCCGCCTTGGTGCCGGGCAGCACCTGCGGCTCGTAGTGGACGATCTCGATGTCGTCCCGCCGCGCACCCTCACGAACGATGTCGAACCGGGTCAGCTTGGGGTCGTTCACGTCGAGCGGCTCCCGGCCCTGCGGGGCCTGGTGCTCGGTGTGGGTGCTCATGCCGTCACCTCGCTACGGGTGGTGCCCAACAGCACCACGGCACTGAAACTGAGTATCCGCTCGGTCACGACTTGCCCGCAATCCACAGGCTGGCGAAGACGAGCGCCACGATGCCGACCAGGAAGATCGCCAGACCCTCGGTCGAGGGGCCGTACCGCCCGAGGTTGAAGCCGCCCGGGTCCTGGTCGTGCTTCAGCGTCTCCTGGATGTAGGCGATGATGTCGGCCTTCTGCTCCGGCCGGAGCTGGTTGTCGCCGAACACCGGCATGTTCTGCGGGCCGCTCAGCATCGCCGCGTAGATCTGACGGTCGGTCGCGGGGTGCAGGCTCGGGGCGAACTTGCCCGAGGAGAGCGCGCCGCCGCCACCGCCGAACGCGTGGCACTGCGAGCAGTTGATCCGGAACAGCTCACCGCCGGCCGCGATGTTGCCGTCCTCACGGAGGTCGTCGCCCTCGGGCACGACCGGGCCGCCACCCAGCTCCTGGATGTACTGGGCCAGCTGACGGGTCTGCTCGTCGGTGAAGACGGGGGGCTTGCGGTGGGCCTGGGCCTCCTGGCGGGCCAGCGGCATCCGCCCGGAGCTGACCTGGAACTCGACCGAGGCCGCGCCGACGCCGATCAGGCTCGGCCCGCGGCCCTCGACACCCTGGGCGTTGCGGCCGTGGCAGGTCACACAGCTCACGTCGAACAGCGCCTTGCCCTCGGCGGCGGCGCCGGTCAGCTGCGGGTTGTCCTGCGCCTGGGCACCCGGGGCGAAGACGGTGTAGGCGCCGCCGGCGAGCATCAGCGCGGCGATCAGCCGGACCGCGGCGCCCAGCCGGCGGCGGCCCCTGCTGCGCGCGGCGGGCCGCTCGCGCAACCGCGCGAGCAGACCGCGTCGGCGGTCGTTGTCAGAAGTCATGAGCGGTGTCCTTAACCGGTTGGACCTGTCTCAGGGGACGGAGCAGCAGTACGGAACGTGACGCGCAAGATCACTGAAGCCAGTAGATCATGGCGTACAGCCCGATCCACACGACGTCGACGAAGTGCCAGTAGTACGACACGACGATCGCCGAGGTCGCCTGCGCCGGGGTGAACCGGCCCATGGTCGTACGGACCATGAAGATGATGAAGGCGATCAGACCGCCGGTCACGTGCAGGCCGTGGAAGCCGGTGGTCAGGTAGAACACCGACCCGTAACCGTCTTCGTTGATCTTGACGCCGTCGGCGACCAGGTGCCGGTACTCGTTCAGCTGGCCGAGCACGAAGATCAGGCCCATCACGAAGGTGACGGTGAACCAGCGCCGGAGCGCGTGCACGTCACCCTTCTCCGCCGCGAAGACGCCGAGCTGGCACGTCACCGAGGACAGCACCAGGATCACCGTGAAGGTGGTCGCGTACGGGATGTTCAGCGCCTCGGTGTGCTTCTCCCACTGCTCCGGCGCAGCCGCGCGGATCGAGAAGTACATCGCGAACAGCGCCGCGAAGAACATGAGTTCGCTGGAGAGCCACACGATCGTCCCGACGCTGACCATGTTGGGTCGGGTCAGAGAGTGGATCCGGCTCTTGTCAATGGCTGGGGCCGCAGTCACGCCGTCATTATTGCCCCTGACCGGGGCCGGCGATCAGCGGGGTGGCAAACGTGCGCCTTCCGTGGCCCGAGCGTCAGGGTCCGGTTCGCCTGGCCTAGCCTGAAAAGCGTGCTGCACGTCGATCCGATCTTCGCCGCCACCTCGACACCGCCGCCGTTCACCGTCGGCGCGGTGCTCACCGAGACCCGGCTGGACAGCTGGCTGGCCCTCGGCCTGGTGCTCGCCGCCGGCCTGTACCTCTACGGGGTGTACCGGCTGCGCCTGCGCGGCGACCGCTGGCCGATCGTCCGTACCGTCTTCTTCCTCGGCCCCGGCCTGGGCGGCATCGCCCTGGTCACGGTCAGCGGGCTGCACGCGTACGACACCGCGCTGCTGTCCGTGCACATGATCCAGCACATGGTGCTGTCGATGGTGGCGCCGATCTTCCTGGCGCTGGGCGCGCCGATGACCCTCGCCCTGCGCACCCTGCCGGTCGGGCCGCGCAAACGGCTGCTGGCGATCGTGCACAGCCGGATCGCCCGGGTCTACAGCTTCCCGCTGGTGGCGTTCGCCATCTTCGTGGTCAACCCGTTCGTGCTGTACTTCAGCGACCTGTACCGCTACACCCTCGAACACGCCTGGGCGCACGAGCTGGTGCACGCCCATTTCATCATGACCGGCTGCGTGTTCTTCTGGCCGCTGCTCGGGCTCGACCCGCTGCCCGGCCGGTGGCCGTACCCGGCTCGCGCACTGCTGATGCTGCTCTCCGTGCCGTTCCACACCGTGCTCGGTCTCACCATCATGCAGAGCAGCACGCTCTTCGGCGGCGACTGGTACCCCTCGCTCAACCTCGGCTGGGTCGACCCCTGGCAGGACCAGGTGGTCGCCGGCGGCATCCTCTGGGCCGGTGGCGAATTCGTCAGTGTGACCATGCTCGCGGTGCTGGTGGTCCAGTGGGTCAAGCAGTCCGAGCGCGAGGCCCGCCGGGTCGACCGCGAGCTGGACCGCCAGGAGGCCCGCGAACGCGCCGCCGACGCCGCGGCCGCCTGAGCTGCCCGGACGGTACGCCCCGACGCGCGGCGGCGGGCGGGATGTCGGCTACGTCACGCCGACCGGTACGATCGGCGGGCAGCTACCAGGTGAAAGCGGAAGGTCGGCATGAGCGATCGTCTTTGTACCGTCCTGCTCTACAGCGACGACCCGCAGGTCCGTGACCGGATGCGGTTGGCCGTCGGCACCCGTCCCGCGCCCGGGCTGCAGATCGAGTTCGTCGACGCCTCGACCTACGCGGAGACCATCCGGCTGGTCGACGACTACGAGATCGACCTCCTGCTGCTCGACGGCGAGGCCAGCCCCGGTGGCGGCATCGGCATCGCCCGGCAGATCAAGGACGACCGGGACGACGCTCCCCCGACCTGCCTCGTGATCGCCCGCGCCGCCGACCGATGGCTCGCCGCGTACGCCGAGGTCGACGCCACGCTGGTGCACCCGCTCGACCCGGTTACCACCGGCGGGACGGTGGCCGAGCTGCTGCGGACGCACGCACCCGCCTGACGTCCCCCACGCTCACCGGCACCGTCACGGCGCCGGACCAGCCGGCGCCCGTTCCAGCCCACCCGCACTTCGTACGCTCGGGAGGCCCGCCATGGGCGATCGGACCTGGCCCAACCTGCTCAACTCGCTGCTGCGCGGCGAGGAACTGTCCACCGCCGACACTGCCTGGGCGATGGACGAGATCATGACCGGCTCGGCGACCTCGGCCCAGATCGCCGGCTTCGCCGTGGCGCTGCGGGCCAAGGGCGAGACCCCGGCCGAGCTGGGCGGCCTGGTGCAGGCGATGCTGGGCCGCTCCGTCCCGGTGGTGCTCTCCGACGACCTGCGCGACACCGCGCTCGACGTGGTCGGCACCGGCGGTGACCTCGCCCACACGGTGAACATCTCCACGATGACCGCGCTGGTGGTCGCCGGCGCGGGCGTCCGCGTCGTCAAGCACGGCAACCGGGCCGCCTCCTCGCTGTGCGGCACCGCCGACCTGCTGGAATTCCTCGGCATCCCGCTGGACCTCGGCCCGGAGCAGGTGGCCCGCTGTGTCGAGGAGGCCGGCATCGGGTTCTGCTTCGCGGCCCGGTTCCACCCCGGGATGCGGCACGCCGGTCCGGTCCGCCGAGAGGTGGGCGTGCCCACCTTCTTCAACTTCCTCGGCCCACTGACCAACCCGGCCCGCCCCCGCGCCGGAGCGGTCGGCTGCTTCGACTCCCGGATGGCCCCGGTGATGGCCGGCGTCTTCGCCGCCCGCGGTGACTCGGCGATCGTGATGCGCGGCGAGGACGGTTTGGACGAGTTCACCACCGCCGCGCCGACCCGGGTCTGGGTGGCCCAGGGCGGCACCGTACGCGAAGCCGTGCTGGACGCCACGGACCTGGGGGTACCCCGGGCCACCCTCGGTGACCTGCGCGGCGGTGACGCCGCGTACAACGCCGACGTGGCCCGTCGTCTCCTCGCCGGCGAGACCGGCCCGGTCCGGGACGCCGTACTGGTCAACGCGGCAGCGGCGCTGGCGACCCAGGGCCCGTTGGACGGTGACCTGACCGAGGCACTCCGCGCCGGCCTGGACCGCGCCGCCGAGTCGATCGACTCGGGCGCTGCCGCCGCGACCCTCGATCGCTGGGTCAAGGCCGCCACCGCCGCCTGACCAGCCACGACGGCGCCGGCGTCACGGCGGTCTCCCCCGGCGTCACGGCGGTCTCCCCCGGCGTCACGGCGGTCTCCCCCGGCGTCACGGCGGTCTCCCCCGGCGTCACGGCGGGCCTCCCCCGGCGTCACGGCGATTGATCGACTCGGGTTCCTTGAAACTGCGGTGTCCTCGCGCTGAGACACCGCGTCATCAAGGAACCCGAGTGGATCATCCGTCCTGTGCTGCGGTGCGATCGTTCAGCAGCCGACGCAGGACCTCCGGACGGAGATTTGTCGGACCCGCGTCGAAAACTACAGGCGAGTAGTTCTCCGCTCCTGTCCGTGCGTCGCTGTCGCATCCGGGGGCGGTTCGCCTGGAGTGAGAGGAGACGCCGGTGTCGCACCGCGAGCTCTACTGCGACGTCTGCGAGGGTGTGGCACCGTTCGAGGCTCCGCCCTGCGTCGACGGCCACGGCATCGACTGTCCCGAGCTGGTCTGCACCGACTGTGGTGCCGCCGTGATGATCGCCACCTTCATCGCCCCGGTCCCCCGGTTGGCCGAAGGCCGACGTCACCGACCCACCCGCCGCGCCGCCTGACCTCGTCACCGACCCACCCGCCGCGCCGCCTGACCTCGTCACCGACCCACCCGCCGCGCCGCCTGACCTCGTCACCGACCCACCCGCCGCGCCGCCTGACCTCATCACCGACCCACCCGCCGCGCCGCCTGACCTCATCACCGACCCACCCGCCGCGCCGCCTGACCTCATCACCGACCCACCCGCCGCGCCGCCTGACCTCATTACCGACCCACCCGCCGCGCCGCCTGACCTCGTCACCGACCCACCCGCCGCGCCGCCTGACCTCATCACCGACCCACCCGCCGCGCCGCCTGACCTCATCACCGACCCACCCGCCGCGCCGCCTGACCTCATCACCGACCCACCCGCCGCGCCGCCTGACCTCAACCGGCCGACTCCCGCCGTGGCCCTCGATTTGATCAACACCAGGTCACCGATCTGGCGGCATCCCGCCGCGCGGTGACCGCCACCTCGCCGATGTGGAGTCGATCATCCGGCGCGACGGCACGTCAGCACACCCAGACGGCCGTGACCGCCTCGCCAGGGCCGGTCCGGGGCTGACCTGGGAGCCAGGCCGTGGACCAGCCGCGACGCGAGCACGACGAAGGCCCGCTCCCCACCTGGGGAACGGGCCTTCGCGGTGGACCGGGTCCGGTCAGTGCTCGGCGGTGCGCCGGGTGCCGCTGTAGTACTCGAACAGCAACCCGCAGGCGGCGAAGACGACCGCCACCAGGCCGGCACCGATCAGCCAGTACTGCCAGAACACCATGCCGAGCGCGGCGATCGCGGCGGCCAGCGCCAGGCCGAACGGCCAGTAGCTACCGGGGCTGAAGAAGCCGACCTCGCCGGCGCCGTCTGCAATTTCGGCGTCCGGGCGGTCCTCCGGGCGCAGGTCGATCCGGCGGGAGACGAACCAGAAGAAGCCACCGCACATCGAGCAGAGCAGGAACGACAGGAGCAGGGCGACGGTTCCGACCCACTCGACGCCGCCCGCCTCACCGTGGGTCCAGGCGCCGTAGAGGATGGTGGCACCGAAGAGGAACACGGCGATGATCAGGAAGATACGCCACTCGGTCTTCATGCCGCTGCCTCAGCTTCCCGTACGGGCCGGAACGTCGTCCGGGTTGAAGTTGTCCTGCGTCCGCCGGGTGTCGAACGGGCGCGTGGTCTCCGCGTACGGCTCCTCACCGATCTCGGCCAGCGCCTCCTGGGTGGACTTGCCGCCCTGCTTGGCCGCCAGGAACCGGTCGTACTTCTCCGGCGAGACCACCCGCAGCTCGAAGTTCATGAACGCGTGGTAGCTGCCGCACAGCTCGGCGCAGCGGCCGACGTAGGCGCCCTCGGCGTCCAGGCTGGAGACCTCGAACACGTTGCGGATCTTGCCCGGCATGACGTCCCGCTTGAACAGCAGCTCCGGCACCCAGAACGAGTGGATGACGTCGCGGCTGGTCTCCTCGAACCGGATCGACCGGTTGGTCGGAAGCACCAGCACCGGGATGACCTCGCTGGTGCCCAGGGTCGACGCCGTGGTGTTGGCGTCCGGGCCCTGGCCGTCGCGGTAGTTGAACTGCCAGTTCCACTTGAAGGCGACGACCTCGACCGTGACGTCCGGGTTCTTCGACAGCTTGTCGACGTCGGTCTGCACGATCGCCGTGTAGTAGAAGAGCACGGAGACGATCAGGATCGGCGCGATGGTGTAGAGGAACTCCATCGGCAGGTTGTAGCGGGTCTGCACCGGCAGCGCGTTGCCACGCTTGCGGTAGCGCACGACACACCAGAAGATCAGGCCCCACACGAAGACGCCGACGGCGAGCGCGGCGATGCAGGAGGCGATCCACAGGTCGTACATCCGCTTGGACTCCGGCGTGATGCCGCCCTGCGGCCAGCCGAAGCCGTGGAACGTCTGCCCCACGTCACAGCCCGTGAGCAGAACCAGCAGCGCCACGCCACCGAGACCGAGCCCGGCCAACCGACCAGCACCACGCCCCCGGCGTCCACCAACCCCCGGGGAAGCACTGTGCCGTACGGCCGACGGCCGTACCTCCGAACTCCTTGCGACCACCTGGTCCTGCCTCCCTAGCGCGCCGCGGTGCGTCTTTCCTCAGCACCGACGGCAAAGGCGTCACCGACGGTCGCAGATTACTCGACCATGACGGACTCGACCGTGGTGGGGTCACTGTCCGCCCCCATCGGGGGGATCCCGGGCATACCGCCGCGATAGCGTAGTGATCTGTGAGCGCATCCCCGGTCTACCTGGACGCGGCGACGGCGGCGCCGATGCATCCGGTCGCGCGGCAGGCGTTGCTGGCCGCTCTCGACGACGGTTGGGCGGACCCGGGCAAGCTGTACACGCAGGCCCGTCGGGCCCGGCAACTCCTCGACGCCGCCCGCGAGGCCACCGCGCTGACGCTCGGTGTCCGCGCCGACGAGGTGTCCTTCACCTCCAGTGGTACGACCGCGGCGCACGGCGCGGTGCTCGGGAGCCTGGCCGGGCGGCGTCGGGTCGGGTCGACCCTGGTGCACTCGGCGATCGAGCACTCGGCGGTGCTGCACGCGGCGGAGCGGCAGGTGGCAGCGGGTGGTACGGCGGTGAGTGTGCCGGTCGACCGGTCGGGTCGGCTGGATCTGGCCGCATGGTCGACTGCCGTACGCCAACCCGGAGTGGCGTTGGCGTCTCTGATCACGGCCAGTCACGAGGTGGGGACCGTGCAACCGGTCGCCGAGGCGGCGGCTGTCTGTGCGGAGGTGGGGGTGCCGCTGTACGTGGACGCCGCGCAGTCGGTCGCCCGGGTGCCGCTTCCGGCCGGTTGGTCGGTGCTCAGCGCGAGCGCCCACAAGTGGGGCGGCCCACCGGGCGTGGGGGTGCTGGCGGTCCGTAAGGGCGCCCGCTGGGAGTCGCCCTGGCCGGCCGATGAGCGGGAGAGCGGGCGTACCCCCGGGGTGGTGAACCTCCCGGCGGTGGTGGCGGCGGCGGCGAGCCTGCGGGCGGCGGCGGCCGACGCGGCGGCCGAGGCGGCCCGGCTGGCTCCGCTGGTGGACCGGATCCGGGCGCGGGTCGCGGCGGAGGTGCCGGACGTGGAGGTGGTCGGCGATCCGGTGCTCCGGCTGCCGCATCTGGTCACCTTCTCGTGCCTGTACGTCGACGGTGAGACGTTGCTGCACGCGCTGGACCGGCGAGGTTTCGCTGTTTCGTCTGGTTCGTCCTGCACCTCGTCCACGCTGCGCCCCTCGCACGTGCTGGAGGCGATGGGGGTGCTCTCGCACGGGAACGTGCGGGTCAGCCTGCACCGGGAGACGACCGAGGCGGACGTCGAGCGGTTCCTCGGTGAGTTGCCGACGATCGTGGCCGAGTTGCGTGCCGACGCCGGGGTGGTGGGGTTGTGACGATGCCGGACCAGGTCATCGACTGCCGGGGGCAGCGTTGCCCGCTGCCCGTGATCGCGGCCGCCCGGCGGTTGCCGCAGGTGCCGGTGGGAACCGTGATCCGGGTGCTCGCCGACGACCCGGCGGCGGCCGTCGACATCCCCGCCTGGTGCCGGATGCGCGGCCACGAGTTCCTGGGCGCGGTCACCGGCCCCGAAGGCCCCGCCTACGACGTCCGCCGCTCCCACTGAGGCCACGCGTCCGGCCAGACGCGTCGGCGGCTACGGCAGGAGGTGGGCGCGGACCTCGTCGGCGGCGGTGTCGCCGTACGACTCGGCGAGCCGCTTGACGAACAGGTCGGGGCGGACGTCGTACTCCTGCGTTCCGACGGTCTCCAGGACCAGCGTGGCGAGCAGCGAGCCGACCTGAGCCGCCCGCTCCAGGCCGACGCCCCAGGAGAGCGCGGTGAAGAAGCCGGCCCGGAAGGCGTCGCCGACACCCGTCGGGTCGACCGCCCGGATCTCCCGCGCGATCGGTACGTGGATCGGGTCGATGCCCCGGCCGACGATCTCCACACCGTGCTTGCCCAGCGTGGTGACCCGCACCTTGACCAGGTCCAGCAACTGGTCGTCGGTCAGCTGCGCCTTGCTCTGCAGCAGTGACTTCTCGTAGTCGTTGGTCATCAGGTACTCGGCGCCCTCGATCAGCGCCACCACGTCCTCGCCACCCATCCGGGCGAGCTGCTGCGACGGGTCGGCGGCGAACGCGTACCCGCGGGTGCGGCACTCGGCCGAGTGGCGCAGCATCGCCTCGGGGTCGTTGGCGCTGACCAGCACCAGGTCCAGGCCGCCGAGGCGGTCGGCGACCGGCGCCAACTCGATGTTGCGGGCCTCGCTCATCGCGCCGGCGTAGAACGACGCGATCTGGCACATGTCCGTGTCGGTGGTGCAGACGAACCGGGCGGTGTGCGCGACCTCGCTGATGTGCACCGAGTCGCAGTCCACGCCGTGGCGCTCCAGCCAGGAGCGGTAGTCGGCGAAGTCGGCACCCACCGCGCCGAGCAGCACCGGGCGCAACCCCAGCTGGCCCATGCCGAAGCAGATGTTCGCCGCCACGCCACCGCGGCGGAGCACCAGGTCGTCCACCAGGAAGGAGAGGGACACCTTGTGCAGCTGATCGGCGATGAGTTGGTCGGCGAAGCGACCGGGGAAGCTCATCAGGTGATCGGTGGCGATCGAGCCGGTGACGGCGATCTTCATGTCAACCCTCGGGGTCGGGAGCAGGGCGCGGTCAGCCTACCGGCCCGGCAACCCGACGGTGACCAGTCGGTCGGACAACGGCCACCATGTCGTCACGAGCGGATCGGAACCGCCACGACGACGGGGCCGTCCCGAAGGACGGCCCCGTCGTCGTGGTGCGTGGTGCGTGACTCAGTTGAACGAGTCACCGCAGGCGCACGAGTTGCCCGCGTTGGGGTTGTCGATGGTGAAGCCCTGGGCGTCGATCCGGTCGGCGAAGTCGATCGTCGCGCCGGCGAGGTAGGGGGCGCTCATCCGGTCGACGACGACCTCGACACCGCCGAAGTCGGTGACGACATCACCGTCGAGCGAACGCTCGTCGAAGAAGAGCTGGTACCGCAGGCCGGAGCAGCCGCCCGGCTGCACGGCTACGCGGAGCCGCAGGTCGTCGCGGCCCTCCTGCTCGATCAGGGCCTTGACCTTCTGCGCCGCGACGTCGGTGAGGACGACGGAAGTAGGGGCCTGGGCCTCGGTCGACTCGGTCTGCGCTGGCGTGGTCACGTGGAAGTCTCCCTGCGCGGTTTGGGTCCGGACGCACTGGCCAACGCCGCACGCCGTCCAGTGATTCCCGGTTGTGGTCCTCAACCGATCGTACGCCGCCTCGGCCGGACGCACCCGGGTGGCGTGACGCCCGCCGCAGGTCGGCCCGGTCGGGCGCGCTGTCGGAACCCGCTCAGCGGCTCCACTGCCGGGCCAGCCGGGCGCCCAACTCGCGTAAACCCTCGGCGGGTCGGCTCAGCGCGGCGTCGAGCCCGCCGCCGGACTCGCCACCGAAGTGCTCGACCAGGCTGTACGCGTCGGTGACTCCCGCCGAGGCGGCCTCCCGCCGACCGGTGCTCACCTGCCCGGCCACCACCACACACGGGACGCCCCGGTCCCGGGCCGCCCCGGCCACCCCGGCGACCACCTTGCCGCGCAACGACTGGTGGTCGAACGACCCCTCACCGGTGATCACCAGGTCGGCGGTGTCCAGCGCGGCGTCCAGCCGGGTGGCCCGGGTGACCAGGCCGATGCCCGACTCGCAGCCACCCCCCAGGGCGAGCAGCGCCGCACCGATGCCGCCGGCGGCGCCGCCCCCGGGCAGCGTGCCGAGCCCCGCCGGGCAGCCGATCAGGTCCCGCTGCAGAACCTCCGCGAAACGCTCCAACGCGGCGTCGAGCAGCAGCACGTCGGCACGGTCGGCGCCCTTCTGCGGGCCGAACACGTTGCTCGCGCCGTGCAGGCCGAGCAGGGGGTTGTCCACGTCGGTGGCCGCGACGAGGCGGACACCCCGCAGCCGGGGCACACCGTCCACGGCGTCGACTGCGGCGAGCGCCGCCCCGCCGTACGGGAGCGCGGCACCACCGGCGTCGAGTGGTGTGACGCCGAGCGCGGCGAGCATGCCGGCCCCGGCGTCGTTGGTGCCGGAGCCACCCAGCCCGATCACCACCGTCCGGGCGCCGCTCTCCACCGCCGCGGTCACCAACAGCCCCAGCCCGTACGAGGTGGTGGTCTTCGGGTCGCGTTCGGTCGCGGAGAGCAGGTGCAGGCCGCACGCCTGGGCGCTCTCCAGGTATGCGGTGCCGTCGGTGGTGAGCAGGATCTCACCGGTCACCGGCCGCCCCAGCGGGTCGACCGTCGACACCGGCATGCGCCGGCCACCGAGTGCTTCGGCGAGCACCTGCACGAAGCCCGGCCCGCCGTCGGCGAGCGGCCGGATCAGCAGATCGTCGCCCTGGGCGACGGACCGCCAGCCGTCGGCCACCGCGGCGGCCACCTCCGGTGCGGGCAGGGTGCCGGCGAACTTGTCCGGGCAGAGCAGCACGCGCATGCCGAGCAGTGTGGCAGCCCACACCGAGGGAAGCTGCGGCGCGCTCGCGCTGTGGGACCATGGCTAGGTGACTTCGACCTGGGTGGAACCCTCCAACACGGCGACGGCTCTGCTGCTGCTCGGCCGGGGCAGCGACCCCGACACCGAGCGTGGCGTGGAGTGTCCGGGCGACCTGCCGGCGCCCAGCGACCCGGATCTGGTGGCTCGTGCCACGGCCGCGAAGGCGAAGCTGGGCAGCAAGGTCTTCGTGCTGGGGCACCACTACCAGCGCGACGAGGTGATCCAGTTCGCCGACGTGACCGGCGACTCGTTCAAGCTGGCCCGGGAGGCCGCCGCCCGCCCGGACGCGGAGTACATCGTCTTCTGTGGCGTGCACTTCATGGCCGAGAGCGCCGACATCCTCACCACCGACGCGCAGCGGGTGATCCTGCCCGATCTGGCCGCCGGCTGTTCGATGGCGGACATGGCCGTCCTCGGGCAGGTCGAGGCCGCCTGGGACACGCTCACCCAGTTGGGCATCGCCGCCGAGACCGTGCCGGTGACGTACATGAACTCGTCGGCCGACATCAAGGGCTTCGTCGGCCGCAACGGCGGCGTGGTGTGCACCTCCTCCAACGCCAAGCGCGCCCTGGACTGGGCGTTCGAGCAGGGGCAGAAGGTGCTCTTCCTGCCCGACCAGCACCTGGGCCGCAATACGGCGGTGCTGGAGATGGGCCTGTCGCTCGACGACTGCGTGCTCTACGACCCGCACAAGCCGAACGGCGGGCTCACCCCGGAGCAGTTGCGTGACGCCAAGATGATCCTCTGGCGGGGGCACTGCTCGGTGCACGGTCGGTTCACGCTGGACAGCGTCAACGACGTCCGCGAGCGGGTGCCCGGGGTCAACGTCCTGGTCCACCCGGAGTGCCGGCACGAGGTCGTCACCGCCTCCGACCACGTGGGCTCGACGGAATACATCATCAAGACCATCGAGGCGGCTCCGGCCGGTTCGGCGTGGGCGCTCGGCACCGAGCTGAACCTGGTCCGCCGGCTCGCGCTGGCCCACCCGGACAAGCAGATCATGTTCCTGGACAAGGCCGTCTGCTACTGCTCGACGATGAACCGGATCGATCTGCCGCACCTGGTCTGGGCCCTTGAGGAGCTGGTCGCGGGCCGGGTCGTCAACCAGATCACGGTGGACGCCGACACCGCGCACCACGCTCGGGTCGCGCTGGACCAGATGCTCGCCCTGCCCGGTGCGGACACCCCACCGCCGACTGCGCCCTGATCACATTCAGTAACGCCCTTGGTACGCAAAAGTGCCGGATCACCGATTAATGCCACACACGCCGATGTGACCGAGTCCTTTCTCGTCACCGAGGGCTATGCTGCCGGAGCGACGACACAAGCGGGCCGTTTCGACATGGCCGCATCCGGGGTAGCGACGACGTTCAGGCGCCCCACCATCAACACGGCAGCACCGACGCGCTGGAGGTTGCGTTGACCGACGACGTCCTGGTTGTGCACGGAGGCACTCCGCTCGAAGGGCGGATCCGCGTGCGCGGCGCGAAGAACCTGGTTTCGAAGGCGATGGTCGCCGCGCTCCTGGGTGACAGCCCGAGCCGACTGTTCGACGTGCCGAAGATCCGTGACGTCGAGGTGGTCCGGGGTCTGCTCGGTCTGCACGGCGTCAAGGTCACCGACGGCACCGAGGACGGCGAGCTCGTCTTCGACCCGGCGAACGTGGAGAGCGCCAGCACCGACCAGATCAATGTGCACGCCGGGTCCAGCCGTATCCCGATCCTGTTCTGCGGCCCCCTGCTGCACCGGCTCGGGCACGCGTTCATCCCGGACCTGGGCGGCTGCCACATCGGCCCGCGCCCGATCGACTTCCACCTGCAGGCGCTGCGTGAGTTCGGCGCCACCGTCGACAAGCGGCCCGAGGGTCTGCACCTGTCCGCCCCGAACGGGCTGCACGGCACCAAGTTCGCCCTGCCGTACCCGAGCGTCGGCGCGACCGAGCAGGTGCTGCTGACCGCGGTGATGGCCGAGGGTGTCACCGAGCTGCGCAACGCCGCGGTGGAGCCGGAGATCATCGACCTGATCTGCATCCTGCAGAAGATGGGCGCGATCATCAAGGTCCACACCGACCGGGTGATCGAGATCCAGGGCGTGCCGAAGCTGCACGGCTACACCCACCGGCCCATCCCGGACCGGATCGAGGCGGCGAGCTGGGCGGCCGCCGCCCTGGCCACCCGTGGTCACGTCGAGGTGCTCGGCGCACAGCAGGCCGACATGATGACCTTCCTGAACATCTTCCGGTCGGTCGGCGGCGAGTACGAGGTCACCGACGCCCGTGCGCCGAAGCTGGGCGACCCGGGCCAGGAGGGCGGCATCCGCTTCTGGCACCCGGGCGGCGAGCTGAACGCGGTGGCGCTGGAGACCG
This sequence comes from Micromonospora sp. WMMD1155, assembly GCF_029581275.1. Classification (NCBI taxonomy): domain Bacteria; kingdom Bacillati; phylum Actinomycetota; class Actinomycetes; order Micromonosporales; family Micromonosporaceae; genus Micromonospora; species Micromonospora sp. WMMD1155. Next base: position 4,456,117 of record NZ_CP120742.1, on the reverse strand, counting down.
ACGTGCACCCCGGCTTCATGACCGACTGGCAACAGCCGCTGGTCGTGGCGCTCACCCAGGCCCGCGGCCTGTCGATCGTCCACGAGACGGTCTACGAGCAGCGGCTCGGCTACACCGAGGCGCTCAACTCGATGGGCGCCAACATCCAGGTCTACCGGGACTGCCTCGGCGGCACCCCGTGCCGCTTCGGCCGGCGTAACTTCAAGCACTCCGCGGTGATCGCCGGGCCGAGCAAGCTGCACGCCGCCGACCTGGTCATCCCGGACCTGCGCGCCGGTTTCAGCCACCTGATCGCGGCGCTCGCGGCCGAGGGCACCTCCCGGGTGTACGGCGTCGACCTGATCAACCGGGGCTACGAGGACTTCGAGGCGAAGCTCGCCGACCTGGGCGCGCACGCCGAGCGTCCGTAAGGCCCGACACACTCTTCACGCCCGGTGCACCGCGATGTGCACCGGGCGTGGGACGTTGGCTACCCTTGCCGCGTGCCGTCGCTCTTTCGCCGTAAGTCCACCGACCTCGTCGACGAGGCCGTCTCCTCGGTGCCCACCCCCGAGGAGACCGCCGAGCGTCCCCGGGGCTACACCCCGGCCAAGGGTCGGGAGACTCCCAAGCGGCCGACCGTCGGTCGCCGGCCGGCCGGCCCCACCCGCCCCCTCACGAAGGAGGAGGAGCGGGAGCGCCGCCGCCAACTGCGCGCCGAGGCCGCATCGGAGTTCCGCCGCGAGGGTGGCCCCCGCGACCGCGGCCCGGAGCGACTGCTGGCCCGTAACGTGGTCGACTCCCGGCGTACCGTCGGCACCTGGTTCTTCGGCGGCGCCTTGATCGTGCTGATCGGGTCGAACGCGGCCATGCCGGCACCGGTTCGGTTGATCTCCAACCTGCTCTGGGGCGCGTTGGCGCTCGGTGTGGTCGTCGACTCGGTGCTGATCTGCCGCAAGATCGGCAAGCTGGTCCGGGAACGGTTCCCGAAGACCGACCAGCGGATGGGGTCGCTCTACCTGTACGCGGTCATGCGGTCGATCACGTTCCGCCGGATGCGTGCCCCGGCCCCCCGGGTCAAGCTCGGCGAGAAGGTCTGACACCGACTCCCCACCCACTGCAAGAGCTACGAAACTGCCGCCTCGGTCGCTTCCGAGGCGGCAGTTTCGTAGTTCGGCGTGGGCCGCACCGCTGCGATCGCTCCCACCGGGGCGCGGCGGCCGTTCGCGGTAACGCGCGGCGTACCGCCGGAGCCGGACGGCCTTCAGGTGGGGTATGGTCGAGGACCAGATTCGGTTATAGGGTCAAATGTCCGAAACCAATGGGATAACGTTTGCGCCCATGGGCGGCACCACAGTGGCGGTGAGCGAGCCCACGCCGTTACCCTCCATCCGCAGCCACGGGCAGCCGGAACGGGCGACCTGACCGGCACGCGAAGCTCCAGCGCGACAATTTGCAACGAGGTGACAACGCCGTGAGCGAGCGGACGCGAGCCGGCCACCGGGGCGTGGCAGGCGGCGACCGGACGCCCGGGGGTCACCCGTTCGCGGCTGGGCACAACTCACCTCCGTCGAATATCGGCCGAGTGGCCGGGTGCGGCGACGGGCTCGACGGATGAACGGCCGTTACGACGACCGGTGGCCGGACCCCAACGAACCGTCCTGGGTGGTCGAACCGACAACCGAGTGGCATCCCCAGTTCCCCGGCCAGCGCTACCCCGGCGACATCGGCGCGCTCCACCAGCCGCCGCCGCGCGGCCGTGCCACGGTGACCGGCCGGGCCGAGGTCCCGCCGCTGGCACCGACCCGTCCCGACGGCACCTACCTCGGCCGGTCCTGGGCCGACGAGCCGCCGGCGGACCCGACACCACACGGCCGGTCCTGGGTGGACGACGGCCCGGGCGAGACACCCACCTACGGTCGACCCCGGGGCGACGTCGACGGATCCGCCTACGGGCGTTCCGACAGCGCCGAGTCCCGCACCTACGACCACGAGCCGTACCGCCGGCCACTACCGGAACCGCCCCGACGCGACGAACGCCGATCGCCCGAGACGGACCGGCGTACCGCCTGGTCCGAGCGGCGTCCCGCGGACGAGCGGGGACCGGCGCGGGAAGCCGCCTGGCACCGGGACCAGCCCGCCTCCGAGCGGTACGACAGCCGACGCCCGCGGCAGGAGCCCACCGAACGGGACCGGGGATACCGCGGCACACCGCCGGTGTCCCCGGCGCCCCGGCCCGACGTCGGCTGGATGCCCGAACCGGACGACGCACCGCGTCGTCGAGGCGCACCGGACCGCACGGCCGCCGGTTACGAGCGGCACCCCGCAGACGGGTACGCCGACCGACCCGCCCGGGAGAGCCACAGCCGCGCCACTGACGACCGGCACACCGACGGCGCCGACCCGTGGGCGTCCGGGGACGGCCGCACGCGGTACCGCGCCGACGGGTACCCGGACCGCACCGCCGACGACGTCCGTCGCCCGGAGCGCCGCTACCGCGCGGACGAGGGGTACGAGGCGGCACCGGCACCCAACGGTGGACGACGGCGTCGGCCCGAGCCGGACATGCCCGAACCACCCCACCGCGACGACGAGTGGCGACGTCCCGACACCGACCCGCACCGGCAGCAGCCCCGCGAGGCGGCCGCCCGCGCCGAGGCGTACCCGGAGCGGCGTTCCCGCGAGGAGGCCCGCCCGGACGCCTACCGCGAGAACGGCCGCCGTGAGGACGGGCACCGCGAGAACGGATACCGGGAGCCTCGGCCCAGCCAGCGACCCGACGGCACCCTGCCCTGGCCACCACCGGGCCCGCTGCGTCCGGACCGCACCCGCGAGCAGAGCCACCGCACCGAGCCGTACCGCCCCGCTGACCCGTACCGACCCACCGACCCACAGCGCATGCCGGACCCGTACCGCGCGGAGCCGGGCCGATCCGCGCCGTCGGAGCGGCCGCCGGCCCGCCCGGACGAGCGACCGGCGACGGGCCCCTCCCGGTACGAGGAGCGGCCCGTGCGGCCCGCGGCGACGGCTCCACCCGCACCGCCGTCGTCGGGCCGTGCCACACCCGTCGCGCCGGTCACCCCGGATCGGCCGGTGTCGCCCGCGCCGGTGTCCCCCGCCTCGCCCGTCTCCCCGGCGGCGCCCGTCTCCCCCGCCGCGCCCGTCTCCCCCGCCGCGTCCGTGTCCCCCGCCGCGCCCGGCCGGGACCGCCCGGTGTCGGCCGCCCCCGTCTCCCCGGCCAGTGGTGTGCCCGTCTCGGGCCCACCCGCCGCACGGCTACGACTGGAGTACCTGCCGGCGCCGGTGGACCCGCCACACGTCGCCGACCGGTCGGAGGTCACGCCGACACCCGAGCGCCGGGCGGCGGCCGAACCACCGACTTCCTACGCGCAGCCCGCGCCCCCGCCGCGTTACCCCGGTCCGGACGTCGACGACCGCCCAGTGGACCAGCGCCCCTACTCCCCCGACCGGCCGCACACGCCGGAACGGCCCGACGCACGGCAGTGGCCGGTCTCGCCGGAGCGTCCCGGTCCCCCGCAGGCGCCGACCTCGACGGAACGGCCGGTCGCGTCGGAACGACCGATCCCGGTGGCGGACAGCCGCCCGCCGGTCGCACCGCCGCCCGCCTGGCAGGTCCAGAGCCCACCGGCCGACCGAGCCGCGCCGAACCCGGGCATCCCGACCCCGGCGGCCCAGGATCCCCGTGTGGAGGACGTCGAACCGGCGCTCCCACCGGCCCCCGGCACGCCGCGCCGTTACGTACCCCCGCCGCCCTCGGACGGGCCGGTGACACCCCTTCGGGAGCCGGACGGTGTTCCCGGGACCCGCGGGCCGGCCGCCTGGTTCAGCCCCGCTCAGCAGGTCGAGCCCGAACCGACCGAGCCGGCATCCGACGACACGTCGACCACCGACGACATGCCGACCTCCGACGACCTCGACGTCGCCGCCGCATCCGGCACGACCGGGCACATCCCGTCGACACCGACAACCCACGACCACGACCGGCCAGCCGACGAGCCCACCGGCGGGTCGACCTCGACCGACGCCCCCGAGCCGGTCTCCGAGCCGCCCGCCGACGGGGCGCCCACCTGGGCGGACGACCTGGCCGACGATCCACCACCGCCCGCCGAGCCGGCCGCGGCAGACGGCGACAACCGGCCCGTCTCCGGCGTACCCGCCACTGCGACGCCGTACCACCAGCCCGAACCGGTCACCGCTCACCCCGTCGAGCGCGTCACCCAGGTCGAGCGGGAGCCGGTGGACGAGGCCGCCCCGCGCGACCACCGGTGGGACGGTGTGGACGGTCCGAGCACCAGTGGACCGGCGGACGTGTCTCGGGCCGACGACTGGCCGACCGACGCCGCGCCGTCGGCGCATCCCGAGACGGCGGACGACGAGGCGTTCGAACCCGTGTCGGCCCCTCCCGCGTCTCCGGTCTCCGTGCCGCCCGCGCCACCGCAGACGACCGCCCCGACACCCGTGTCGGCCGTGCCCGTCTCCGCACCGCCGGCGTCACCCGCGCCCCCGCACCCGGCCGCCGCAGCACCGGTCTCCGCACCACCCGCGTCTCCGGTCTCCGCGGAGCCCGTGTCCGCGCCGCCGGCTCCCGCAGCACCCGTGTCCGCGCCCACGGAGCCGGCCTTCCTGTCACCCGTGTCGGCACCGCCGGCCTTCTCCGCGCCCACCTCGGCGGCACCGGTCTCCGCACCGCCGGTATCCGCACCGCCCGCGTCGGTGATGCCGACCTCCGCACCACCCCTCCCGACCTCCGCACCACCCGCGTCGGTGATGCCGACGTCCGCGCCACCCCTCCCGACCTCCGCACCGCCCGCCTCGGTCACGCCGACCTCCGCACCACCCCTCCCGACCTCCGCACCACCCGCCTCGGCCGTCCCTGGGCCCAGGAGCGGCGGGGACGCCATGCCGGTGTCCGCACCACCCGCCGAGGCCGCGCCGGTCGCCGCCCGCCCGTCGCTGGCCGACCCGGGTGACCCGGAGCAGGTCCTCGCGGCGTACCGCTGGGGGCTGGACCCGGTCACGTTGCGCGAGGAGTTGACGGAACCGGACGATCTGCGGGCCATCCGGCGACGTCTGACCGAGAAGTTGGGTTCGGCCGTCGACAACCGGGCCCGCGCCCGGCTGCTCAGCCTCCGGGCGGTGACGTCACGGATCCTCGGTGACCTGGACGACGCGTTGGCCGACGGTCGACTCGCCCTCACCTACGCCGAGGCGACGGGTGAGCTGCGCCGGACCGCGTTGGCCCAGGCCAGGTTGGCCCACGTCCTGCGGTGGCGTGGCGACTTCGCCGAGGCCGACCAACTCTTCGCCCAGGCCAACTCGGTCGAGCTACCCGACCGGCTGCGGGCCGCGCTGCACGAGCACGCCGGACGGTCGTGTTACGACCAGGGGCGGCTCATGGAGGCCTGCGAGCACTTCGAGGACGCGCTCGACCTGCGCGGGGCCGGTGACGCCGAACTGTTGGGCCGGATCCGGGTGGCCCTCGACGCGGTCGCCGTCCGGGCCTCGGCGGACGGCTTCGGGCCGTACCCCCGGGGTCGTGACGAGGTGCTCGACCGTGACCGACCCCCGGTGCCGGAACGCGACGGGCAGCTGTGGGGTTACACCGGCCCGGACGGCGACCTGGTCATCCCCGCCCGGTACGCCGAGGCGCAACCGTTCCACGACGGGCTGGCCTGGGTCCGCCGACCGGACACCGACCGGTGGTCGCTGATCAACCTGCTCGGCACGACGGTGATCCCGCCGTCCTTCCGGGCGGCGCACCCGTTCAGCGACGGGCTGGCCTGGGTGGTCGGTGACGGCGGTTGGACGGCGATCGACGCGACCGGCACGGTGCAGGTCCCGCCCAACTTCGCCGAGGTACGGCCGTTCCGCCGCGGGCTGGCCCCGGTCCGCCGCGAGGGGTGGGGCGCGGTCGACCGGACCGGCCGGATGGTCGTGCCCACCCGCTACCACGGGTTCGTCACCGAGTTGGCCGACGGCCGGCAGGTCGACGGGTTCACCGAGGAAGGGCTCGCGGTCGTCGACGTGGCCGGACGGCGCGGCGTGGTGGACCGCACCGGTACGGTGCTGGTCCCCCCGGCGCATCCGGTGCTGGTCATCCACCCGGTGGCGTTCCTGGTGGCCACCGACACCGGGCGGTGGGGTGCGCTGGACCGGCGCGGCGCGGCACTGATCGACCCGGTGCACCGCGACCGCGCGGAGGTGCTGGCGGAGATCGACCGGCTACTCACCGACGCCAATCCCGTGCTGTGAGTGGCCGGTCGACGTTAGTGATCTAGCGGAGTTAGGGTCGGTACATGGAATTCCGACACCTGGGCCGTTCCGGCCTGCTGGTCAGCGAAATCTCGTACGGCAACTGGATCACGCACGGTTCCCAGGTCGAGGAGGACGCGGCCTTCGCCTGCGTCCGCGCCGCCCTCGACGCGGGAATCACCACCTTCGACACCGCCGACGTGTACGCGGGCACCCGGGCCGAGGACGTGCTCGGCCGGGCGTTGCAGAACGAGCGCCGCGAGGGGCTGGAGATCTTCACCAAGGTCTACTGGCCGACCGGGCCGGGCCGCAACGACCGTGGCCTCTCCCGCAAGCACATCATGGAGTCGATCAACGGCTCGCTGCGCCGGCTGCGCACCGACTACGTGGACCTCTACCAGGCCCACCGGTACGACTACAGCACCCCGCTGGAAGAGACGATGGAGGCGTTCGCCGACGTCGTGCACTCCGGCAAGGCGCACTACATCGGAGTCTCCGAGTGGACCGCCGAGCAGCTGCGTGCCGCCCACCCGCTCGCCCGGGAGCTGCACATCCCGCTGGTCTCCAACCAACCCCAGTACTCGATGCTGTGGCGGGTCATCGAGACCGAGGTCGTGCCGGCCAGCGAGGAGCTGGGCATCGGGCAGATCGTCTGGTCGCCGATGGCGCAGGGTGTGCTCTCCGGCAAGTACCTGCCGGGTCAGCCGCCGCCGGCCGGCTCCCGCGCCACCGACGAGAAGTCCGGTGCGGGTTTCATCTCCCGGTTCATGAACGACGAGGTGCTCACCCGGGTGCAGCGGCTCAAGCCCCTCGCGGAGCAGGCCGGGCTCAGCATGGCCCAGCTCGCGGTGGCGTGGGTCCTGCAGAACCCGAACGTCTCGTCGGCGATCATCGGCGCGTCCCGCCCCGAGCAGGTGCACGACAACGTGAAGGCGGCCGGGGTGAAGCTCGACGCCGAGCTGCTCAAGGCGATCGACGAGATCGTCGAGCCGGTCACCGAGCGGGACCCGGCGAAGACCGAGTCCCCCGCGCAGCGTCCCTGACGCCGATCCGGCCCGGTCGGCGCGGCACAGTCGCGCCGACCGGGTCGGAACAGCTCAGCCCCGACCCGGCCAGGGTCCGCTCAGCTTCCACCCGGTCAGGGTCGGCTCAGCTCTGCCAGAAGCGGATCAGGTCGAGGCCGGTGGCGTAGAGCCACGACGGCAGACCGAGCAGGTCACCGACCGCGAAGACCGCGTCGAAGAACCAGCCGCCGATACGCGGGTTCCACAGCAGCGCGAAGAGCAGGATGAAGCCGTACGGGGCGAACAGGTCGTACATCTTGCGCCACTGCGGGTTGAGCCACGGCTGGATCATGTTGCCGCCGTCCAGGCCGGGCACCGGCAACAGGTTGAGCACGCTGGCGGTGAGCTGGAGGAAGGCGAGCAGCGCCACCCCGGCCCAGAACTCCACCGGGCCACCCGACTGGGTGCCGAAGCGTACCGCCGCCACCAGCACCAGCGTGAACACGACGTTGGTGGCCGGGCCGGCGAGGCTGACCAGGGTGTGCCGTAGGCGGCCCGGGATGGCGTGCCGGTCCACCCAGACCGCACCGCCGGGCAGGCCGATGCCACCGAGCAGCACCACCACCACCGGCAGCACGATCGACAGCAGCGGGTGGGTGTACTTCAACGGGTTGAGCGTCAGGTAGCCCCGGTGGGCGATGTCCCGGTCGCCGGCCCGGTAGGCCACCACCGCGTGGGCGTACTCGTGCAGGCACAGCGACACCAGCCAGCCGGACACCACGAAGAGGAACACGTTGAACCGGACGTTGCCGTAACCGTTCCAGGCCAGCACCCCGCTGACCGCGAAGAGGGCGACCAGGCCGAGGAAGACCGGGCTGGGCCGCAACGCCGCCCTGGGCACACCGAGGACCAGCCCGTCGGCGCCCGGCCGGTCGTAGGCCATCACTCGGCCGTGGGCAGCAGGCTCATCCGGTACTCCACCCGGTCGTCCTCGACGAGCGCGACCGAGGTGACGCCGGACGTCGCGAGCTCCCGCCAGGTCTGACCGATCCAGGATTCGGCGTCGGCCTGGCTGCCGAACGACTCCGCCGGTCCCTCGACCGTCTGGCCGTCCGTGCCCTCGTACCGCCAGCTCCACGCCATGCCGCGTCTCCCCTCGCCGCTGAAGTCCCCGTGGGACGAACCCTCGCCAGCGTAGTCGGCCCGGCGCGCAACGGCCCCTCGCTGCCCCCGGCAGGACCCCGCAGGCGGATCAATTCGATCGAGGCCGACCGGTACGGTGGCCCGGTGTTGACTCGGGGAGTGCTGCTCGGCGACCGGTACCGGCTGGGCGAGCGGGTGGCGACGGGCGGGATGGGCGCGGTCTGGCGCGGCACGGACGTGCTGCTGGAACGCGAGGTGGCGGTGAAGGTGCTGCTCCCGTCGCTGGTCGCCGATCAGGAGTTCACCGCCCGCTTCCGGGCCGAGGCACGGATGCTGGCCGCGCTGCGGCATCCCGGCGTGGTCCCGGTGCACGACGTGGGGCAGGCCGCGCTCGCCGACGGCAGCCGGGTCGACTACCTGGTGATGGAGTACGTCGAGGGCGAGCCGCTGTCGGCCCGGGTGCGCGCGGCGGGGCGGCTGGACGCGGCCACCACGATGTCGGTTCTTTCCCAAGCCGCGGACGCGCTGCACACCGCGCACCTCGCCGGCATCGTGCACCGGGACGTGAAGCCGGGCAACCTGTTGGTCAAGGCCGACGGCACCGTGGTGCTGGTCGACTTCGGCATCGCCCGGTCCCGGGACATGGCCGGGCTGACCGCCGCGAACATGGTGCTCGGCACCGCCTCGTACATGTCCCCCGAACAGGCCACCGGGCAGCCGGTCTCGGCCGCCACCGACGTCTACGCGCTCGGCGCGGTGGCGTACTTCTGCCTGGCCGGGCAGCCGCCCTTCCACGGTGACAACCCCCTCGCGGTGGCGCTGCGGCAGGCCCAGGAGACGCCTCCACCGCTGCCGCCGGACACCCCACCGGCGGTCGCCGCGGTGGTGGCTCGCGCGCTGGGCAAGCGCCCCGAGGAGCGGTTCGGCAGCGCCGCCGAGCTGGCGGCGGCCGCCGCCGACGCGCGTGACTCGACGCTGGCGAGCATCCCGGTCTCGGCTCGCCCACCGTGGGCGGTCGCCGCACCGCTCGCCCCGGGCGTCCCGGCCGCCGCGCCGCCTGCCGTCCCGGCCTCCACGCCGCCGTCCGCCCCGGCCCCCGCCACTCCCGGCGACCTGGTTCCCGCGCCGCCGGCCGGCCTGGCTTCCGCGCCGCCGGCCGGCCCGGCTTCCGCCCCGTCGGTTGCGGCGACGCCGCCCGCCGGGTCGGTGTCGGCAGGGCCTGCCGCTCCACGCACAGCGGCGAACGTCGCGGTCGAGGCGACGACCGAGCCGAAGCCGACCCGGGCGGACGCGGTCGGGATCGGGCCGGTGGGCCGACGCCGTCCGCTGCTGGTCGGGGCCGGGGCGGTCGTCCTCGTCGCGCTTGTCGTCGCGGTGGCCGTGGTGGCGCTCCGGCCCGAGGCGAAGCCGGGTTCCGCGGACCAGCCACCCGCGCTGGCCGGCGAGTCGGCGGCGGTCACCGACGCACCGCTGTCGCCCGGGGACGCGAGCGCCACCGGGCCTCGACCCAGCGGTACGCCGGACGCCACCCGCACCGCGACGGCCGACCCGAGCGGATCTCCGACCGACGCGACGACCAGCGCCGGGCCGGACCGGACCATCGGCGCGCCGGGCAGCACGCCGACGGGTACGACCAGCAGCCGACCGACTCCCGGCCGCACCCCGTCGAGCCGACCCAACCCGTACACGGCGGCACAGGCGTGCGGCAGCGGCTACCAGGTGATCGACTCGGCGACGCTGACCGGCACCGACGGGCAGCGCAAGGGTCGGGTCTTCCTGCTGTACTACTCGGGCACCGGCACGAACTGCGTGGTCACCCTCAAGGACACGGCGGTCGGCACGAAGTCGGCGGTCTCCGCGTACCTGGAGGTGCAGGGGCGGGCCCGGAGCACCGACAGCGGGTCGTTCGACTACTACGCCGGGCCGGTGAAGGCCGGCGCCGCCGGGACGTGCGTGAAGTGGGGCGGTGCCACCGGCGGGGTCAGCTATGGCAGCGGCTTCGAACACTGCGACTGATCATCGCCGGCCGCGCCGGTGGTTCCCGTCGACGCGCCACCTCGCGGGAGTCGGCAGGGTAGATCTTGGACACTTTCCGTTACGCACAGTTACGCGAGCACGGTAAGTGTCCACGATTGCCCAGCGGCGGCGGGTGCACCGGCCCCCGGGGGCGCGCCGCATCCGGGGCAGGAACCTGGACGCTTTCCCGCAATGGTCGCGGAACGGGCTGTTGATCTTCGCTAGGGTCGGGGCGACGTGCCCAGCCCCGAAGGATGAGAACTAAGGTACGGGCATGTCCGTAGAGGGGTGGAACACCGTCCTGGTGCTCGGCGGTATCCGGTCTGGCAAGTCCGAGTTCGCCGAGTCCCTGGTCACCGACGCGCCGGTGGTCCGCTATGTCGCCACCGCGCCCGAGGGCGACCCGGAGGACACCGAGTGGGCGACGCGGTTGGCGACGCACCGCGCCCGCCGCCCGGGCAGTTGGACCACCGAGGAGACCTCCGCTGATCCACGCCGGTTGGCCGACGTGCTCGCGTCCGCGGAGCCCAACGAGACGCTGCTCGTCGACGACCTGGGCGGTTGGGTGACGGTGCTGCTCGACCCGGACCACCAGCCCGCCGACGACGTGGCGACGATCGCCGAGCTGGCCGACGCGCTGCGCACCTGCTCGGCGCGGGTGGTGCTGGTGAGCCCCGAGGTCGGGCTGTCGCTGGTGCCGACCACCCCGCTCGGCCGGGCGTTCACCGACGCGTTGGGCGCGGCCAACCGCGCGGTCGCCGACGCCTGCGACGCGGTGGTGCTCGTCGTCGCCGGCCAGCCCGTCTGGCTGAAGCCGGTCGCCGCCCCGGAGGCCCCCGCTGCCGCCACCCCGATCGCCACGGCGGCCTCAGCTCCCGCCGGCACCGCGGCACCGGTCGTGCCGACACTGGCCGACGCCGACGACATCCCCGAGGTGCAGCTGCCCGACGTGTTGACCCACACGCCGCCCGCCGCACCCGCCCAGGAGCCCGGCAACCCCTGGGCCGCGCCCACCATGGCGCTACCGATGGTGGCCACCGGGCTGATCATCCAGCCGGGCATGGAGCTGCCGATGCCCGACGAGTACGCGGGCCCGCAGGCGGTTGACCGGCTGGCCACGCTCGACGTTCCGGGCGCCGGGCTGGGTGTGCTGGACCGGGTGGTCGGGTTCGCCGCCGCCACCCAGGGCACCTCGACCCCGCAGGCGTGGGGCTCGGTGCGGGTGTTGCTGCTGCACGGCGACCACGCCGGCGGCGGCTCGGCCGGTGCCGTCGCCGGTGAGTCGGCGCGCCGGGCCGCGCAGGCCCGCGCCGGCCAGGGCGCGTTGGCGCGATTGGCCGCCGAGAACGGCGCCAGCCTCCAGGTGGTGGACGTACCCGCCTCCGCAGCGATGGAGGACGAGCCGGCGTTGACGCTCGACCAGGTCGAGTCCGCACTGCGCTACGGCTGGCGGTTGGCCGAACAGGCGGCCGACGCCGGCGTACGACTGCTGGTTCTGGGTGCCTGCGGAGCCGGCACCGAGGCGGCGGCCGCGGCGGTGCTCGCGGCCACCGCCGGTGCGGAGCCGCCCACCGTGCTGGGCCGGGTGATCACCGACTCCGGTGAGATCGACGACGCGGCGTGGATGGTCCGCTGCGCGGCGGTACGCGACGCCCTGCACCGCACCCGCCGCTCGTCGCGCGGGGCGAAGGACATCCTGGCCGAGCTGGGCGGCGGCGACGTGGCGGTGGCCACCGGCGTGCTGCTCGGCGCCACCGCCCGCCGGGTGCCGGTGCTGCTCGACGGGCCGGTCGGCGTCGCCGCCGGCATGGTCAGCCGCGACCTGGCCGGGCAGGCACGGCACTGGTGCCTGCTCGCCGACCACGGGGGGCACCCGGCGGTGCGACTCGCCGCCGACGTGCTGGGTCTCACCCCGCTGCTCGACCTGCGGCTGGATCTCGGCGAGGGCGCCAACGCGCTGGTCGCGCTCCCGCTGCTGCGTTCGGTGCTGGCGTTGTCCGCCGCGCTGCCGGTGCACCCGTCACTCGGCGGCGGCGAGCCGACCCCGAACGTCGACGAGCCGAGCCACCTCGACGCGAGCGACACCGACCCGGACGGCACCGAGCCCGACTTCGCCGAGCCGGAACCGGCCGGGCCGGGTCCGGCCAGCGCCGGGGCGGACGACCAGCCGGCGTCGGGCTGGCGTGCCGGCTGAGTCGCGGCTCCTCGCCGGGGCCCGGCTGGCGATCACCACGTTCACCACGCTGCCGGTACGGGCCGGACGGATCGACCGCCCGGTCGCCGGCACCGCGATGGCCCTCGCACCGGCTGTCGGCGCGCTGCTCGGCGCGCTGCTGGCCGGAGTGCTGCTGCTGAGCGGCGCGTTCGCCCCACCACTGGTGGCCGCCGGTGTGACCGTCGGCGCCTCCGCGCTGCTCACCCGGGGGCTGCACCTGGACGGGCTCGCCGACACCGTGGACGCGCTCGGCTCGTACCGGCGGGGCGCAGCCGCTTTGGAGGTCATGAAGAAGCCGGACGTCGGCCCGTTCGGGGTGGTCGCCCTGGTGGTCGTACTCCTGGTGCAGGCCGCGGCGCTCGCCGACCTGGCCGGGCGGTCCTGGCCGGCGTGTCTCGCGGCGGTGGTGACGGCGACCGCCGCCGGGCGGTTCGGCGTCACAGTGGCCTGCCGTCGGGGCGTGCCGGCGGCCCGACCCGACGGGCTGGGAGCGCTCGTGGCCGGCACCGTCGGCCCGTCGGCCCTGGCCGTCGGCGCGGTCGCCGTCGCGCTGCTGGCGGTGCCCGCGGTGCCGGGCCGCCCGTGGCAGGGGCCGCTGGCCGTCGTCGCGGCGCTCGCCGTCGCGCTACCGCTGCTGACGCACGTGGTACGCCGACTCGGCGGGATCACCGGGGACGTCCTCGGGGCGACCGTCGAGGTGGTCACCACGCTGGTCTACCTGGGTCTGGTGCTGTCCGGCTGAACCGGGCACGACCGGCCGGGTAGCGTTCGGCTCGACAGCACCAGCACGGCCACCGGGGGAACCCCATGCTCATCACTGACGACTTCCTGCCCGTACCGGTGCCGGAGTCGCTCAGCGCGACCTACCTGGTGCCGATGACCGGGCTGCCGAAGGTCAGCGCGAAGACCGCGGTGGCGGCGCTGACCGGCCGGCTGGCCGAGCCGGTGCACGGCCTGGCCCGGCAGATGCTGGACAGCCCGCTGATGAGCGTCGACACCCGGCCGATCAGCGAGTTCCCGGAGCTTCCGCCGGACCTGCTCACCGCGTTCGGCGCCACTGAGGAGCAGTTGGCCCGCCTGGCCGCGGCGACCCACCTGGTGGTCGTGCAGGCCGAGTACCGGCCGGGTTGGCCGCCCGCGCACGAGTGGGCGGCCCGCGCGGTAGCGGCCGCCGTGGCGGAGTCCGTCGGCGGCGACGTGGTGGACGTCTTCGGCCTGCAGTTCCTCGACCCGGCGACCGCGTTGCGTTCACTCCCCGACGAGCAGGGCCGCATCCGGCTGGTCGACTGGGTGCTGGTGCCGTACTCGTCGGACACCGAGGGGTTGTGGTTCACCACCAAGGGGCTGCGGCGCTTCGGGCTGCTGGAGTTGCAGACCCAGGGGGTGCCGGACCACCTCACCCGCGCCTGGGGTGCGGTGATGACGGGGGCGGCCCGGCGGCTGCTGCGGGACTGGACCGACGGGCTCACCGGCGAGGAGGTGCCCGCGTTCGTGCAGTTGCCGGTGCTCGCCACGGTCACCGGGCACGACATCGCGGTGGCGTACGGCAACCCGGAGCAGCACGGCGCGACCGCCCCGGTGCTGCTGCGCCTGGAGTTGGACCCGGCGACCGACCCGGAGGCCGACTCGTTCCTCAGCCTGCGCCCGCCGGCCGGGCACCCCGGTCCGGACGGCCGCTACTACGCCGCCGCCTGCGCGACCCTGTTCTCCGGGATCCAGCCGGACGTGCGCTACGCCCGCTCGGGTGACGCGATGAGCCGGGCGGTCGCCACCGCCCGCGCCGAGCTGGGTGACGCGCGGGCCCGCTTCGTGGCCGGGCAACTGCCCGCCGAGTCGCAGTTGGTGGTGAAGTACGGCCTACCGGGCGACGACGGCCCGGAGTACGTCTGGGCGGGCGTGACCTCCTGGGAGGCGCCGGAACGGATCGTCGGCGTGAGCGCCAGCGACGCCGCCACCGACCCGACGGTCCGCATCGGCGCGCCGGTGGTGGTGGAGGCGACCGACGTCGTCGACTGGGCGGTCCTGGACGCCACGGGCGTCATCCAGGGCGGCTGGACCCAAGCGGTCCTGGACGCAGGCGAACCCCCCACCCCCTAACCCTGACCCTGACCCCCACCCGGCTCCCACCCCCTCCCACCCCTCCCACCCCTCCCACCCCGTTGATCATGAGGTTGACGGGCCGTTGAGAGATCAACGCCCCCGTCAACCTCATGATCAACGCCGGGTGGGGTGGGTGGGGGTGGGAGGGGTGGGTGCGGGTCAGCGGACTGAGGGGGTTACGAAGGGGGGCTTGGTCAGGGTCAGGGGTGCTCGGCGGCCCCGGATGTCGATCTCGACCTGGTCGCCGTCGGTGAGGTCGGCGTCGGTGTCGACGAGGGCCAGCGCGATGCCCTGCTTCCTCGTCGGGCTGAAGGTGCCGCTGGTGACCACGCCGACCTGGGTGTCGCCGACGTGCAGGGTCATCCCGGGCCGCGGGATGGCCCGGTCGACGGCCACCAGGCCGCGCAGCGTACGCCGGGGGCCGGCGGCCTTCTCGGCGAGCAGCGCGTCGCGACCCCAGAAGGCAGGCTTGCCCCAGCCGACCGCCCAGCCGGAGCGGGCCTGCACCGGGCTGATGTCCAGGGAGAGGTCCTGCCCGTGCAGCGGGTAGCCCATCTCGGTGCGCAGCGTGTCACGGGCGGCCAGCCCGCAGGCGCGCAGCCCGAACGTCGCGCCGACAGCGAAGAGCGCGTCCCACACCGCGACCGCGTGCTCCGCCGGCACCACCAGCTCGTAGCCCAGCTCACCGGTGTAGCCGGTACGGCAGACGGTCAACTCCACCCCGGCCAGGCTCGCCGCCGAGAAGCTCATGTAGTCGTGCTCGGTCGGCAGGTCGAGGGCGGCCAGCAACTCGGCCGAGCGGGGGCCCTGCACGGCCAGTACGGCGTACGCCTCGTGCTCGTCGGTGACGGTGACCTGCGCGGGCGCGGCGGCGCGCAACCGGCGCACCACCTCGGCGGTGTTCGCGGCGTTCGGGATGAGGAAGACGTGGTCGTCGGCGTACAGGTAGGCGATGATGTCGTCCACCACACCGCCGGTGGCGTCGTCGCAGCAGAGCGTGTACTGCGCCCGGCCGGGGCCGATCCGGCCCAGGTCGTTGCTGAGGCAGGCGTTCACGAAGTCCGCCGCGCCCGGCCCGCTCACCCGGGCCTTGCCCAGGTGCGACACGTCGAAGACCCCGACCGCCGTCCGGACCGCGGTGTGCTCCTTGAGTACGCCGCCGCCGGCGTACTCCAGCGGCATCTCCCAACCGCCGAAGGGAGCGAACTTGGCACCGGCGGCGGTGTGCCGCTCGTGCAGCGGGGAACGTCGCAGCCGGGTCGCGGCGGCGGCGGAGGTCACGTCGGTCATGGGTGGCAACTTACCGGGGGCAACGTGGCTGGTTAGCATCGGCGGGAGCCCGCTGACGCTGTCGGCGGGACAACCATCACGTCCGGCGGGTAGGTTCCGCCGGAGACCTTCACCGCCGGTACGCGACGCCGCGACCGGCCCGGCCCGCCCGGAGTAGCTTCAGTGACATCACCCCGCACCACCAACCTGAGCCTGGTCGACACCGACCCGGCCGAGCTCGCCGTCGACGCGATCGTCATCGGCCTGCACAGCCAGACCGGAGAGCAGGGCGCCACCAGCGGCCTCGCCGGCACCCTGCTGCTCGCCAGCGGCGCGGAGAGCATCGCCGCCGCCTTCGACGGCACGTTGACCGAGACCCTCGCGCTGCTCGGCGCGACGGGCGGGCCGGGTGAGGTCGTCAAGCTGGCCACGTTGGGCACCGTGACCGCCCCGCTGGTCGTCGCTGTCGGGCTCGGCCCGGAGCCGTCGGGTGCCGCCCCGGCTCCGGAGACGCTGCGCCGGGCCTCCGGTGCGGCGGTCCGGGCCCTGGCCGGCGCGCCGAAGGTCGCGTTGGCGCTGCCGCTGCCGGACGACGCGGACACGTCGGCGGAGCTGCGCGCGGTCGCCGAGGGTGCGCTGCTCGGCGGGTACCGGTTCGCCGGTTACAAGACCCGCCCCCAGCCGACCCGGCGGGAGCCGGTGGCCGAGGTGCTCATCGCGGTGCCGGACGCCGGCGACGCGGTCGCCCAGGCGGAGGTCACCCGGGCGCAGGCGGTGACGGGCGCGGTCCGGGTGAGCCGGGACTGGGTGAACACCGCGCCGAACGAGCTGCGGCCTCCGTCGTTCGCCGACGCGGTCGCCGAGGCCGCCCAGGCGGCGGGGCTGGCCGTCGAGGTGCTGGACGAGGCGGCGCTCGTCGCCGGTGGGTACGGCGGCATCGTCGCGGTCGGGCAGGGTTCGGAGGCTCCGCCGCGGTTGGTGAAGCTCACCTACACCCCGGGGAACGGCGGCAACGGCAAGCGGGTCGCGCTGGTCGGCAAGGGGATCACCTTCGACACCGGCGGCATCTCGATCAAGCCGGCGCAGGGCATGTGGGAGATGAAGTCCGACATGGCGGGCGCGGCTGCGGTCGGCGCGGCCATGCTGGCGATCGCCGCGCTGAAGCCGTCGGTGGCGGTCAGCGGCTACCTGCCGATGGCGGAGAACATGCCGTCGGGTGCCAGCTACCGGCCGGGTGACGTGATCACCATGTTCAACGGCAAGCGGGTGGAGGTGCTCAACACCGACGCCGAGGGCCGCATGGTGCTCGGCGACGCGATGGCCCGCGCCTGCGCGGACGGCACCGACTACCTGTTCGAGACCTCCACCCTGACCGGCGGTCAGGTCATCGCGCTGGGTAAGCGGATGGCCGGTGTGATGGGCACCCCTGAGCTGTGCGAGCGGGTCCAGGCGGTCGGGGACGCGGTCGGCGAGCCGGCCTGGCCGATGCCGCTGCCCGACGACGTGCGCAAGGGCATGGATTCCGACGTGGCGGACATCTCGCAGGTCAACGCCGGGATGGACCGCGCCGGTCACATGCTGCAGGGCGGCGTGTTCCTGCGCGAGTTCGTCACCGACGACGTGGCCTGGGCGCACATCGACATCGCGGGGCCGGGCTACCACTCCGGTGAGCCGACCGGCTACTGGACCAAGGGCGGCACCGGTGTCCCGGTCCGCACCCTGGTGCAGCTCGTCGAGGACATCGCGGCCAACGGCTGACGGATCCGACAGCGAGGGCCCCCGGTCGATGCCGGGGGCCCTCGCTGTCAGTACCGCTCGGGGCGACGTTTGCGGCGCTCGTTGAAGTCGCGCATCCGCTGCGGGTAGCCCATCAGCCGCACGTCGTAGACCGGGATGCCCATCCGGTACGCGAAGCGCCGTGCGCCGTCCGGACCGTCGATGCGCCGGCGGGTCCACTCACCGTCGTCGGCGATCAGGATGACCGTGGTCTCCGTCACCGTCGTGCGGGGCTCGATGAACGCCTCGACGCCGCGCCGACTCCGGATGAAGTTCTCCAGATGGTCCAGATCACCGCGGTCGGCGGCACGGTCATGGCTCGGCACAGCCGTCTGCTTGCGGCGCCGGAACAACCCCACCGGTTCTCTCCCCCAGCTGTATGTCATCGACAACGGTGCCAAGGGTACGTGTCGATGACGTGTCGTTGGGCACCTCGGTACGCACCCTGCGCCCGGTGGTGACAAGATGACCGAGGTGGGGTGTGTCCGTGTTACAACCCCGTGACCCCCGATGCAGCGACGCGACCTGGGAGTTGGACGTGAGCGAGCCGAACGAAGCGACCTTCGACATCGTCATTCTCGGAGGTGGCAGCGGCGGCTACGCGACCGCGCTGCGCGCCGCCCAGCTGGACCTCTCCGTCGCGCTGGTCGAGAAGGGCAAGCTCGGCGGGACCTGCCTGCACAACGGCTGCATCCCGACGAAGGCTCTGCTACACGCCGCCGAGATCGCCGACCAGACCCGCGAGTCCGAGCAGTTCGGTGTGAAGACCGAGCTGGTCGGCATCGACATGGCCGGGGTCAACTCGTACAAGGACGGCGTGATCTCCCGCCTCTACAAGGGCCTGCAGGGCCTCATCGGCGGCTCGAAGAACATCACCGTCGTCACCGGCGCCGGCAAGCTGGTCGGCAAGAACGTGGTCGAGGTGGACGGCAAGCGCTACACCGGCCGCAACATCGTGTTGGCCTCCGGCTCGTACGCGAAGAGCCTGCCCGGCCTGGAGGTCGACGGCGAGCGGATCATCACCAGCGACCACGCCCTCACGATGGACCGGGTGCCGTCGTCGGTGATCGTGCTCGGCGGTGGCGTGATCGGCGTCGAGTTCGCCAGCGTCTGGAAGTCCTTCGGCGTGGACGTGACGATCGTCGAGGCGCTGCCCCGACTGGTCGCCGCCGAGGACGAGGAGTCGTCGAAGGCGCTGGAGCGGGCGTTCCGCAAGCGGAAGATCAACTTCAAGGTCGGCAAGCCGTTCGAGAAGGTCGAGAAGACCGAGAACGGCGTCAAGCTGACCATCCAGGGCGGCGAGACCGTCGAGGCCGAGCTGCTGCTGGTCGCCGTCGGTCGCGGCCCGAACACCGCCGACCTCGGGTACGAGGAGCAGGGCGTCAAGATGGACCGCGGCTACGTGCTGACCGACGAGCGGCTGCGCACCAGCGTGCCGAACGTCTACGCGGTCGGCGACATCGTGCCCGGCCTCCAGCTCGCGCACCGGGGCTTCCAGCAGGGCATCTTCGTGGCCGAGGAGATCGCCGGGCAGACCCCGGCCGCGATCGACGAGGTCGGCATCCCGCGCGTCACCTACTGCGACCCGGAGCTGGCGTCGGTTGGCCTGACCGAGGCGAAGGCCAAGGAGCAGTACGGCGCCGACAAGGTCACGTCGTACAACTACAACCTGGGTGGCAACGGCAAGAGCCAGATCCTCAAGACCACCGGCTTCGTGAAGCTGGTCCGGGTGGAGGACGGCCCGGTCGTCGGCGTACACATGGTCGGCGCCCGGGTGGGTGAGCTGATCGGTGAGGCGCAGCTCATCTACAACTGGGAGGCCTACCCGGCCGAGGTCGCCCAGCTCGTGCACGCCCACCCGACCCAGAACGAGGCCCTGGGCGAGGCGCACCTGGCCCTCGCCGGCAAGCCGCTGCACGCGCACGCCTGACAATCAACCGCGGCGTCCGGCGACGGGCGAAGATCCCACCAGGGGAATGAAGGAGTCTGGAGAAAATGCCGGTATCGGTCACCATGCCTCGGCTCGGCGAGAGCGTCACCGAGGGCACCGTCACTCGCTGGCTCAAGCAGGAGGGCGACACGGTCGAGGTCGACGAGCCCCTGCTCGAAGTCTCCACCGACAAGGTCGACACCGAGATCCCGTCGCCCGCTGCGGGCGTGCTGAGCCGGATCGTGGTCGGTGAGGACGAGACCGCCGAGGTCGGCAGCGAGCTCGCTGTCATCGCCGGTGAGGGCGAGTCCGCCGCCGGCGGCGGCGAGGCCACTCCGCAGGAGCAGGCCCCGGCCGAGGCGGTCGAGCCGGCCGCCGAGCCGACGGCCGCCGCCGAGGGCACCGCCGACCAGGTGGCCCAGGACGAGGCCCCGGCCGAGGCGCCGGCTCCGGCCGCCGCCTCGTCGGGCGAGGGCACCGCGGTGAAGATGCCGGCCCTGGGCGAGAGCGTCACCGAGGGTACGGTCACCCGCTGGCTCAAGCAGGTCGGCGAGACCATCGAGGTCGACGAGCCGCTGCTGGAGGTCTCCACCGACAAGGTGGACACCGAGATCCCGTCCCCGGTCGCCGGCACGGTGCTGGAGATCAAGGTCGCCGAGGACGAGACCGCCGCGGTCGGCGCCGACCTGGCGATCATCGGTGTCGCCGGCGGGACCCCCGCGCAGGCGAAGCCCGAGCCGAAGCCCGAGCCCCAGGCGGAGGCCAAGCCGGAGCCGAAGGCCGAGCCGAAGCCGGAGCCGAAGGTCCAGGAGCCGACGCCGGGCATGTCGTACAACGAGCCGGCTGCGGAGACGGAGAGTTCGGCCCAGCCGGCGAAGACCGAGCAGGCCGCGCAGCCGGCCGCTGCCGCCTCGACGCCGCCGCGTCCGTCCGCGCCCGCGCAGGGTGGCGGCGAGGAGGCCGCCGGCTACGTCACTCCGCTGGTGCGCAAGCTCGCCGCCGAGCACGGTGTGGACCTGTCCTCGCTCAACGGCACCGGCGTGGGTGGCCGGATCCGCAAGCAGGACGTGCTGGAGGCTGCCGAGAAGGCGAAGGCCGCTCCCGCTCCCGCCGCCGCACCGGCCGCCGCTCCGTCGGCGGCTGCGGCCAAGCCGGCCGCCAAGCCGCAGCCCAGCGGCAAGCGGGGCACTGTCGAGAAGCTGCCGCGCATCCGCAAGGCCATCGCGACCCGGCTGCACGAGTCGCTGCACGAGATGGCGCAGCTCACCACCGTGGTCGAGGTGGACGTCACCCGGATCGCGAAGCTGCGGGCCCAGGCGAAGGACTCCTTCGTGCAGCGCCACGGCGTGAAGCTGTCCTTCCTGCCGTTCTTCGCGCTCGCGGCGATCGAGGCGCTGCAGACGTACCCGATCGTCAACGCCCGGATGGATCTCGAAGGCGGGACGATCACCTACCCGGAGGCCGAGCACCTCGGCATCGCCGTGGACACCGAGCGTGGGCTGTTGACGCCGGTCATCCACAACGCCGGTGACCTCAACCTGGGCGGCATCGCCAAGCGGGTCGCCGACCTGGCCGAGCGCACCCGGACCAACAAGATCAGCCCGGACGAGATCGCCGGGGCGACCTTCACGCTCACCAACACGGGCAGCCGGGGTGCGCTCTTCGACACCCCGATCGTGCCGTCGCCGCAGTCGGCGATGCTCGGCACGGGTGCCGTCGTCAAGCGCCCGGTCGTGGTCAACGACCCGGAGCTGGGCGAGGTCGTCGCGGTCCGGTCGATGGTCTACCTGGCCCTGTCCTACGACCACCGACTGATCGACGGTGCCGACGCGGCCCGCTTCCTGACCGCGGTCAAGGAGCGGCTGGAGGCCGGCAACTTCGAGTCGGAGCTGGGCCTGGCCTGATCCGCCTGCACGCCGAAAGGGGCGCCCCGGTCGATGACCGGGGCGCCCCTTTCCGTTGTCGTGGTCAGCTCTTGAGCAGGGCGGTGGAGACCTGCCAGAGCCGCTCGGCGGCCTCCGGGTCCAGCGCGTAGTCGGCGACCCCGGTCCGCTGACCCGGTTGGGCGGGGGCGGCTTCCTGGCAGTTCTCGAAGTAGCGCCCGCCCACCTCGTCGAGCAGTGGTGACGCGGCGACCAGCACGGAGGTGGCGGCGCCCTGCTCGACTGTCTTCCAGGCCGCCGCGTTGCCGCTGCGCAAGCGGGTCAGCTCCTCCTCGCTGACGTAGCGCTGCAGGTTGGTCCGGATCGCGCCGGGCATCAGCGAGTTGGCGAAGATGCCGTCGTCGGACCAGCGCCGGGTCGCCTCCACGGCGAACAGCACGTTGGCCGTCTTGGACTGCCCGTACGCCTGCCACGGCTCGTACTCCCGGTGGTCGTACTGGATGTCCTCGAAGACCACCGGTGAGCGCAGGTGGGCGGCGGAGCTGACCGAGACGATCCGGGCCCCGTCCCCGGCCGCGAGCGCCGGGCGGAGCCCGTTGGCGAGCGCGAAGTGCCCCAGGTGGTTGGTGGCGAACTGCATCTCCCAGCCCTGCGGCGTGCGGGACAGGGGCGCGGCCATGATGCCGGCGTTGTTGACCAGGATGTGCAGCGGGCCGTCCCAGTTGGCGACGAAGTCGGCGATCGAATCCTGGTCGGCGAGGTCGAGCGGGGCGACCAGGACGCGGTCGTTGCCGGTGGTGCCGATGATGTCGTCGGCGGCCTTCTGCCCGGCGTCGAGGTTGCGGACGGCCAGGGTGACCTCCGCTCCGGCGCTGGCCAGAGCGCGGGCGGTCTCCACGCCGATGCCGGACGACCCACCGGTCACGATCGCCCGCCGCCGGACGAGGTCGACGCCCTGGATCACGTCCATGGCGGTGGAGTGCGGGGTGAACGAGGTGGTGATCGGCTTGTTCGTGGTCATGATCCATCCTTGTCCGGGGTGGGTGGGACCGACCGGCCCGCTGGCGTAGGCGGCAGTCCGGGTGGTTTCCCGGCCCGGGCCGGAGGTAACCCGGGATGCCCCGGCCATCGCTGTTCGCCCCTCCGACCAGCCCGGACGCTGCCAGAGTGGGGGCGTGGGCGGTCACCGGCGGCGTGGGCAACTGGGACCGGCCGTCCCGATCGCCCCCGGCGCCCGGGTCGACAAGTTCGAAGTCTTCTTCGACCTCGTCTTCGTCTTCTCGTTCTTCATCATCACCCGGGCGACGGCCGCGAACATCACCGGCCGGCAACTGTTGCACGCCGCTCTGGTGCTCGCCGTGCTCTGGTGGATCTGGGTGGTGCACAGCCTGGTCGCCACCCGGGTCCGGCTCGGCGAGGGCTACGTCCCGGTGCTCATGGTGATCGCGATGGTGGCCCTGTTCGCGTTCGCGTTGGCGCTGCCCCAGGCGTTCAGTGATCCGAAGGGCAGCACGGCGGGCCCGATGCTCGTCGCCATCAGCTACGTCGTGGTCCGGGCCGTCCACATGATCCTCTACCAGCACGTGGTGCGGGACAGCCCGCAGGAACGCCGGCAACTGCGGCGCTTCGCCCCGGAGTTGGCGGTGAGCATCGTGCTGCTGCTGGCCGCCGCGTTGATCCCGCCGCAGATCGCCGACCCGGACGACGCCGCCCTGGTCCGCGACGGCTTGTGGATCACCGTGGTGGTGGTGCAGTACGCCACCGGCTTCATCGTCGGCACCTGGGGCTGGGGGGTGACCAGCGCCGAGCACTGGACGGAGCGCTACGACCTCATCCTGATCATCGCGCTGGGCGAGTCCATCATCTCCACGGGGGTGGGCGGCAACCTGCTCGGCAAGCCGGTGACCTGGCCGGCGGTGGCCGCCGCCGCGCTCGGCATCGTGATCACCGCCGCCCTCTGGTGGGCGCACTTCGACTTCATCGGCCCGGCCGCCCGGATCGCCCTGCACGCGGCGGAGGGCGCCCCCCGCGTGGCGATGGCCCGCGACGCGTACGCGTACGCGTACCTGCCGATGATCGCCGGGGTGATCCTCTTCTCGATCGGCAACGAGCAGATGCTGCACAAGATCACCGATCCGGCCGGCGGGATCGCCGAGAAGATCGAGGGGCCGGCGGTGCCGATGCTCTTCGGTGGGCTGATCTGCTACTTCGCTGTCAACCTGCTGTTCCAGCTGCGTACCCTGCACACCGTCAGCTGGACCCGGGTCGGCGTCATCGTGGTGCTCGCAGCCGCCCTCCCGATCGGTCAGCACCTGCCGGTACTGTGCACGCTCATCCTCGCCACGCTTATCTGTGTGGGCCTGGTGGCCGTGGAGGTGCTGGTGATGTCGCAGTCCCGGCACGCGCTGCGGTCCGCCGTCTTCCAGGAGCGGACCACCCACGAGGCGCACGAGGCGGCCTGGCGTGCGCGCTGGCACGACGTCCCGGAGAGCGACGAGCCGACGGGTCCCTAAGCGGCGGACCCCGGTGACAGGGCGGCACCGGCCCGTCCGGTCGGGATAGACTCCGGCGCAGCGTCGCGGTGCACCCGGCACGAAGGCCGCCGTGGGCATGGAGGCGCGGGGACAGCATGGGACGAACGTGCACCCGACCGGTTCACCGGCCGACCGGCTCGCCGCCGTCGGCAATCAGATGATCGAGATCCACCTCTGGCTCAGCGCGGAGCTGGCCCGTCTCCGGGCAAGCCTCGGCACCCCGTCGCGTGACCTGCGAGCACACTGTCTGACCTTCTGCACCGCCCTGGGTCGACACCACACCGGTGAGGACACCGGCGCGTTCCGGCTGCTGGCCGAGCAGGCCCCCGAACTGCGTCCGGTCATCGCCAACCTGATCACCGACCACGAGGTGGTGGCGGGGATCCTGGGGCGGGTCGAGGCGTTGCTGGCCGGTGACGTGGCAGTGCCGGTCGAGCAGGTACGCGGTGAGCTGGACGGCTTGGCCGCGCTGCTGGAGTCGCACTTCCGCTACGAGGAGAAGCGACTGGTCACCGCCCTGAACGCGCTCACCGGTCGACCCGGGACAGCCGAGGACCTCCTCGGCCTGACCGTGCCGCCCGGCTGAGCCGTGATCGACTCCGGATCGCCGATGTGGCGGGGTCACCGACCGCGGGACACCGCCACATCGGCACAGCTGCCGGTGCCGACCACCGTCACGACGGCTCCGGGCCGGGCAGCCGCTCGTAGTAGCGGATCTTCGCCCGGAGGTGCTCGTACTGGCGCTGCAGCAGGTCCATCTGCTCCTCGACCCGTACCGCGTGGTGTTGCAGCAGCTCACGACGCTCGTCGGCGGTGTGTTCACCCGCGCGGGCCAGTTGCGCGTAGCGGCGCATCTGCGCGATCGGCATCCCGGTGTCGCGCAGGCACCGGAACAGCTCCAGCCAGCCGAGGTCGTCGTCGGTGAAGACCCGCTGCCCACCGGCCGTCCGCTCCACGTCGGCGAGCAGGCCGATCTTCTCGTAGTACCGCAGGGTGTCCAGGCTGAAGCCGCTGCGGCGGGCGGCCTCCGAGGGGGCGTAACCGCTCATGTCGCGGAATCGTAGTGCTTGACCTGGAGCGCGCTCCAGGTTGGAGGGTGGAGCGCATGACGATGACACGAACGCTGGGACGCAGCGGCATCGAGGTGAGCGCGATCGGGATGGGGTGCTGGGCCATCGGTGGCCCGCTCTGGGGCGACGACCGACAGCCCTTCGGCTGGGGCGAGGTGGACGACGACGAGTCGATCCGCACCATCCACCGCGCGCTCGACCTCGGGGTGACCCTGTTCGACACGGCCAGCAACTACGGCGCGGGGCACAGCGAGCGGATCCTCGGTCGGGCCCTGGCCGGCCGACGGGACGGCGTGGTGATCGCCACGAAGTTCGGCAACGTCAGCGAGGAGGCCACCCGGCGCGCGCTCGGCACCGACGCCAGCCCGGCCTTCGCGGTACGCAGCCTGGAAGACTCGCTGCGCCGGCTCGGCACCGACCACGTCGACCTGTACCAACTGCACATCAACGAGCTGCCGGTGCCCGCCGCGCTCGATCTGGTCGACACCCTGGAGGCCCTGGTCGACCAGGGCAAGATCCGGGCGTACGGCTGGAGCACCGACGAACCGGCCTCGGCGGAGGCGTTCGCTGCCGCCGGCCCGCACTGTGCCGCCATCCAACACGACGAGTCGGTGCTGCGGGACAACGCGGCGGTGCTGGCGGTCTGCGACACCCACGACCTGGCCAGCCTCAACCGTGGGCCACTGGCGATGGGCCTGCTCACCGGGTCGACGCGGGCGGTCGGGACGGACGACGTGCGCGGGCGGGCGCCGGAGTGGTTGGACTGGTTCACCGACGGCCGACCGACGCCCCGCTGGGCGACCCGCGTCGAACAGGTCCGCGCGGCGCTCACCGCCGACGGGCGGACGCTCGCGCAGGGCGCGTTGGGCTGGCTGCTGGCCCGCAGCCCGCGTACGGTGCCGATCCCCGGCCTGCGCACCGTGGCGCAGGCCGACGAGAACCTGGCCACCCTGGAGCTCGGGCCGCTCGACGCCGACGCGTACGCCGAGGTGGAGCGTCTGCTCGCCGATCTGCGCCCCGCCTGAGCCCACCGGGCATCCACCGACGGCGTTCTGGACGAAGATGGGGGTATGCGGATCCTTCTGGCCGGCGCGTCCGGCTTCCTCGGTACCCGGCTGGCCGACCGGTTCGCGGCGGACGGGCACGACGTCACCCGGCTGGTCCGTCGGGCACCGCGGGGTCCTCAGGAGCGGCGCTGGGACCCGGCGGCCGCGCAGCTCGACCCGGCCGTGGCCGCCGAGGCGGACGCGGTGGTCAACCTGGCCGGCGCGGGCGTCGGCGACAAGCGCTGGAACGACGACTACCGGCGGTTGATCCGCACCAGCCGGGCGGACAGCACCACCACACTGGCGACCACCATCGCCGGGCTCCCCGCCGCCGACCGCCCCCGGGTGCTGCTCAACTCCTCGGCCGTCGGGTGGTACGGCAACACCGGCGACCGGGCGGTCGAGGAGGACGCGCCGGCCGGTGAGGGCTTCCTGGCCGACGTCTGCCGGGTGTGGGAGGCCGCGACCCGACCGGCCGAGGACGCCGGGGTACGCGTCGTACGGCTGCGTACCGGCCTGCCGCTGGACCGCGACGGTGGTCTGCTCAAACCGCAGTTGCTGCCGTTCAAGTTGGGCATCGCCGGTCGGCTGGGCAGCGGCCGGCAGTGGCTGCCGTGGATCTCGATGGAGGACTGGCTGGACGCGGCCCGTTTCCTGCTGGACCGCGACGACATCTCCGGCCCGGTCAACGTGGTGGGGCCGAACCCGGTGACGAACGCCGAGTTCACCAGCGAGCTGGCCCGGCAGCTGCACCGGCCGGCGATCATCCCGATCCCCGCGCTGGCGCTCAAGGTCGTCCTCGGCGGCTTCGCCCACGAGGCCCTCACCAGCACCCGGGTCCTCCCCGGCGTCCTGACGAGAGCCGGCTACCGCTACCAGCACCCTGATCTGCCCGGCGCACTGCGCGCAGCCCTGACCCCCTGACCACCCGCCACAATCGGCGTTGATCAAGAGGTTTGCGTCAGATTTCGGCTTCCTGATGACGCAAACCTCTTGATCAACAGGGGCAGGGGTGGGGTCAGCAGCCGATCACCCAGTAGTTGGGGCCGGTCTGCTTGAGGGCGCTGGTGTAGAAGGTGTTGTAGAGGCCCATCCGCTGGTTGGAGCCGTTGGCGTAGGCGTAGCCACCGGACTGGTACGCCCGGCCGGCCGCCACGTGCGCGTAGTTGCTGGCGGTCACACAGGTCGCCGGCACGGTCGGGGTGGGCGTCGGGGTCGGGGTCGGCGTGACGGTCGGAGTCGGGGTCGGGGTGACGGTCGGGGTGGGGGTCGGGCCGGTGCCGCCGCCGTTCAGGCCGAAGAAGAGCGCGTCCCGGTACGTCGAGCAGATGGTGTCCAGGAAGTACGCCGCAGCGGTGCCGCACTGGTCCGCGCCCGAGCCCGGGTCGACCGGCGTCCCGTGGCCCATCCCGGAGACCCGGTAGAGGCGCACGTCGTCGTTGCCGTACACCTCGAGGGTCGTGTTGCCGGGAAGCGACGACGTGCTGCTCGGGGTCTGCGAGACGCCCCGCACGTTGGTCCACTGGTCGCGGGACTCGGTGCCGTTGAGCGGCGTGACGGTGGTGTCCGAGGTGCCGTGCCAGATGGCCACCCGGGGGCGCGGGCCGGTGTAGCCGGAGTACGCGCCGCGCACCAGGTCACCCCAGGCGGCCGGGGTCTTGTCCGCGCCCGGGTTCATGCAGCTGAACGCGTTGACCATGCTGGTGGCGCAGCGGTACGGGATGCCCGCGATGATCGACCCGGCGGCGAAGACGTCCGGGTAGGTGGCGAGCATGACGGCGCTCATCGCCCCACCGGCGGAGAGGCCGCTGACGTAGACCCGGGAGCCGTTCACGCCGAAGTTGGCCTTGGCGTGGTCGACCATCTGCTTGATCGACAGCGCCTCGCCCTGGCCTCGGGTGGTGTCCCCGGCCTCGAAGAAGTTGAAGCAGGAGTTGGCGTTGTTGCCGGACGGCTGCTGGGCGACGATCAGGGCGAACTTCCACTGGTCGGCGTACTTCTGCCAACCCGAGTTGGCGAAGTAGCCGGAGGCGTTCTGGACGCACCCGTGCAGCAGGACGACGGCCGGGGAGTTGGCCGGCAGGTTGTCCGGGCGGTAGGCGTACATGGCGAGGTTGCCCGGGTTGGAGCCGAACCCGGTGACCTGGGTGAGGGTGGCGGCCTGGGCGGGTGCGGCGACGGCGAACGCTCCGACCAGGGCGAGGGCGAGCCCGGCGATGGCGCCGGTCAGCCGGGTGAGGGTGGACGAGGAGCGGCGCACGGCAGCCTCCTGAGGGGCGGACTGTGAACTGGGTCACTGTCGAATTGCCGAGACGTTACGACGATGTGTCGCCGTTATGACATGGGGCACACTCACACATTTACGGCGACCGCTGTGTACGCCGAACCAGCGACCGCCGCCGCCGAAGGGGAAGCCACCACAACCGCCGGTCTGACCGGCGTGTCCAGGTCCGGTTGGTAACGTCCGCTGCGTGCCGTCCTCCCCGTCGCTGGCCACCGGGCCCGCACCAGCGTCACCGCCACGTGTCGTCCGGGACCGCCGGGCCGACCTGATCGTCGCGCTGGTGGCGCTCGCGCTCGCCGTCTGGGTGACGAGCGGGCTGTGGCGGGACCCGAACACCCGCACGATCACCGCCAACTCCAGCGACCAGGCTCTCTTCGAGTGGCTGCTGGCCTTCGGCGGGCACGCGGTCACCCACGGCGACAACCCGCTCTTCACCTACCTGATCAACGTCCCGGACGGCGTGAACCTCGCGGTCAACACCTCGATCACGGTGTACGCGGTGGTGTTCGCCCCGCTCACGTTCCTCATCGGGCCGCCGGCGACGTTCCTGGTGATCCTCACCCTGAACCTGTTCGCCACCGCGCTGGCCTGGTACTGGTTCCTCTCCCGGCACCTGGTCCGCAGCCGGCTGGCCGCCGGGATCGGTGCCCTGTTCATCGCCTACTCCCCCGGCATGGTGTCGCACGCCAACGCCCACCTGAACTGGACCGCCGGTTGGCTGGTGCCGCTGCTGGTCTGGCGGCTGTTCGCGCTGCGCCGGGCGGGGCACTGGCTGCGCGACGGGGTGATCCTCGGCGTGCTGGTCGCGGTGGCCTTCTCAATCGCCGCCGAAGGGCTCTTCTTCACCGCGCTGGCGCTCGGGGTGTTCGTCGCCGTCTGGGCGCTGCACCCGGCCAACCGCGCCGAGGCACGCGCCGTGCTGCCCGACTTCCTGCGCGGGCTCGGGGTGACCGCCGTGGTCGCCGGTGTGCTGCTGTCGTACCCGCTGTGGTTGCACTTCGCCGGGCCGCAACGGTTCCACGGCACCGGTTTCGACCCCGTGATCCATTCCGAGGACATCGCGGCGTTCGCCGCCTTCCCGCGCCGCTCGCTGGCCGGTGAGGCGGGGCTCGGCACCTCGCTCGCGCCGAACCCGACGGAGGAGAACTCCTTCTTCGGCATCCCGCTGCTGATCCTCACCGTGATCTGCTTCGTCGCGCTCTGGCGACGGGCCGACGCGAACCGCCGGGCCACCCTCTGGGCGCTGGGCGCCCTGGCGCTGATCTTCTCGGTGCTCTCCTTCGGCCCGGTCGCCAAGGTCGACGGGCGTCGCACCGACCTGCCCATGCCGTTCGACGTGCTCGGTCAGCTTCCCGTGGTGAACGCCGCGCTGCCCGCCCGGCTGGCCCTGATCGTCGCGCCGGTGATCGGGCTGGTGCTGGCGTACGCCGTCGACCAGCTGCGCACCGCACCACCCCGGTACCGCCCCACGGAGCTGGCCTGGGTGATCGGGTTCGCGGCGGCCCTGGTGCCGTTGCTGCCCACCCCGCTGCTGACCGACGAGCGGGAACCGATCCCGCGGTTCATCACGTCCGGCACCTGGCGGGAGTACGTCTCACCGGACGGGGTGCTGACCCCGGTGCCGCTGACCGTGGACATCTACCCGGACGGCCAGCGCTGGCAGGCGTACGCGTTGTCGCACCGGCAGGGCGAGTTCGCGATCCCCGGCGGTTTCTTCCTCGGCCCCGGAGGGCCGGACGGGCGTGGCCGGATCGGTCCGGTCCCGCGCACCCTGAGCGCCCTGATGGACCAGGCCGGTCGCACCGGCCTGGTGCCGATCATCACCGACGGGACCATCCAGGCGGTCCAGTCGGACCTACGGCACTGGCGGATCGAGACGGTGGTGCTCGCCGACGAGGTGCACGGCGCGAAGTTCGAGGTCGACGAGGAGGCGCTACGGCGTACCGGCGTCGCCCTGTTCGGCGAACCGCAACGGGTCGACGACGTCTGGCTCTGGCGCATCCCGCCCGCCGACCGGTAGACCGCGCCACGCTATCGACCGGGGCATCGTAACCGGTCGGGATCGCGTCTAATGGGGTGATGCGAATGACCGGTGGGCGATGGCGACGCGCGGTCGTGGGCGCCGTCGCGCTGGTCCTCGTCGCGCTCAGCGCTCCAACGGCCACGGCCGCTGACAGCATCGCCACGGTCGTGGGCGGCGCCGTCACCGACGGCACGGCCGACGGAGGCACTGTCACCGACCGCACGGCCGGGGTGCTGCCGAGCCGGGTGCGCGATCCGTGGCTGTGGCAGGCCACCGTGGGGCAACGCCCGGCCGGTCCGGCCGCGCTGGTGTTCTTCACCGACCGCACCCGCTATTTCGAGTCGACCGGCGTGCTGGTCGACCGGGACGGCGCCTACCGGCTCATCCCGATCGGCATGGCGGAGGGGCACGGGCTGCTCTCCCCCGACGGGCGCCACTACCTGCGGCCACAGTCCGGCGAGTTGCTGGACCTCACCACCGGTCAGCAGCGCCGCACAGTGAAACCCGGGCTGCACCCGTTCGCCTGGTCACCGGATGGGCGACGCGTGCTCGGCACCCGCAGCAACGACGACCACGTCATCAGCTACGGGCCGGACAATCAGCAGCTCAACGACCCGGAGAAGCCCGACGACCTGCTCGTCGTCGATCCGCGCGGGGGCAGCGAGCAGGTGGTCGCGGCCGGCACCTTCGCCGCCCACGACGGGGCGGCCTGGTCACCCGATGGCGACCTGGTGGCGGTCACCGGCCCGCCCGACGTGCCCGCTCGGCTCGCCGAACGCCAGCGACTCGTGGTCCTGGACCCGACCGCTGGCGGTCCTCGCTGGCAGGTCGACCTGGGCGACCGGCGGATACTGGCCGGCCCCGCCGCCTGGCATCCGGACGGCCGGCGGCTCGCGCTGCTCGCCTTCGACGGCTGCGCCGGGCCCAGGTGCACGGCCGAGCAGCTGGCGGCGCGCAGCTGGCGGATCGAGTTCCTGGACACGGCCACCGGTCAGGCGGTCGGCCGGGCCCTACCGGCCGGCACCTCGGTCAGCGGGCTCGTCGGCTGGCGCGGCGACGACCCGCTCCTGCGGTATGTCACCAGGACGGAGGCGGACACGGACCGGCAGGCCACTCTCGCCGCGCTGTCGCCCGAGGGCGGTCGCGAGGTGCTGGTGACCACGCCGGTCGGGTCGACCGACCTGATGGTGCCGGGCGACCTTCTGACCCGGGCCGCGTTCGGTGGGCCGGAGCCCCGACCGTCACCGTTCGCCGCCCCGCTCTGGGTCTACCTGGCAGTGGCCGCGCCGATGCTGCTCGTGATCGCTCTCGTCGTCCGCCGGACCCGCCGCCGTCGCGCTGCGACGGGCCCCGCTCCGGCGTGACGACGCGCCGCCGAGTGGCAGCGCGACCGACATGACGTGGCCCTGGTGAGGCGGCTCACCAGGGATGATCGCCCCGGACGGGACTAGGCTGGTTGCCGTGACAACGACGACCCCCGGCCTGACGGCCGTCCGTGCCGGTCTGCTCGACTACCAGGCCGCCTGGGACGAGCAGCGGAGCCTGCACGAGTCGGTGGTGGCGGGCGAGCGCGGCGACACGGTGCTGCTGCTGGAGCACCCGAGCGTCTACACGGCGGGCAAGCGCACCGAACCGTGGGACCGGCCCGTGGACGGCACTCCGGTCGTCGACGTGGACCGCGGCGGCAAGATCACCTGGCACGGGCCGGGGCAGCTCGTCGGTTACCCGATCCTGCGCCTGCCGGACCCGGTGGACGTGGTCGCCTACGTGCGCCGGACCGAAGAGCTGCTCATCGACGTGTGCGCGGAGTTCGGGCTGACCGCCGGCCGGGTCGAGGGGCGCAGTGGGGTCTGGGTGCCCGCTGACGACCGGGGGCCGGCCCGCAAGGTGGCGGCCATCGGCATCCGGGTGGCCCGGGGCGTCACCCTGCACGGCTTCTCGATCAACTGTGACTGCGACCTGACGTACTTCGACCGGATCGTGCCGTGCGGCATCCGGGACGCGGGCGTCACCTCGCTCACCGCCGAGCTGGGCCGCCCGATCACCGTCGCCGACGTGCTGCCGGTGGTCGAGCGCCGGCTGTCCACCCTGATCGACATCTGAGCGCACAGCCGGCGCACGGCCCTACGGCGTCAGGCGGTGCAGGTCGCGCGGGAACGCGGTGACCTCCCGGACGTTGGCCGCGCCGACCAGGCGGGCGACGAAGCGTTCCAGGCCGATGGCGAAGCCACCGTGCGGTGGCATGCCGTGCCGGAACGCGTCCAGATATCCGGCGTACGGCTCGGTCGGCTCGCCCCGGGCCGCCAACGCCGCCAGGTAGTCGGCGTGCCGGTGCAACCGCTGCCCGCCGGTGACCAGTTCCAGGCCACGGAAGAGCAGGTCGAAACCGTTCGAGTACGCGGGCCGCGCCGGGTCGGGGTGGGTGTAGAACGGTCGCTTCGCCATCGGGTAGCCGGTGACGAAGAGGAAGTCCGAGCCGTGTTCGCGGCGGGCCCACCCGCCCAGCGCCCGCTCGTGGGCGGGCGCGAGGTCCGGCTCGTCGGCGGGCGCACCGGCGATCGCCAGCGCCTCGGTGAAGTGCACCGCCGGGATCTCCGCCGGCACGACCGGCACGTCGACGCCGAGCGTGGTCAGCGCGGCCCCGGCCCGTTCAGCCACCGTGTCCAGCATCCCGGCCACCGTGTCGCGCAGCACCCGCATCACGTCGGAGTGGTCGGCGACGAAACCCAGCTCCGCGTCGAGCGAGGTGTACTGCGCGAGGTGCCGGACGGTGTCGTGCGGCTCGGCCCGGAAGACCGGCCCCACCTCGTAGACCCGTTCGAAGACACCGACCATCAGTTGCTTGTAGAACTGCGGTGACTGGGCCAGGTACGCGGGCGCGCCGAACCAGTCCAGCGCGAAGACGTTCGCCCCGCTCTCGGTGGAGGAGCCGACGATCTTCGGGGTGTGGATCTCCACGAACCGCTGGGCGTCGAGGGCGGCCCGGAACCCGGCCACCGCCGCCGCCGAGATCCGCAACGCGGACGACCGGGTGGGGTGTCGCAGCGCGGTGGGCGCGTTGTCCAACTGGGTGGGCAGGCTCGCGGTGAGCGCCGGCCGGTACAGGTCGAACGGTGGCGGCACGGCGGGCGGCCCGAGTGGACGTACCGTCGGGTCGGTCAGCTCGACCCCGGCGGGCGCCGTGTCGTTCGCGGTGACCTTGGCGGTGACCTCGACGACCGTCTCCTCGGTGAGTTTCTCCAGGTCGGCGCGGACGGCCGGGTCGGTGACGACCACCTGGGCCAGGCCGGTGGCGTCGCGCACGATCAGGAAGGCCACCGACTTGAGCAGTCGACGGCGGTGCACCCAGCCGGCGACGCGCACGGTCTCGCCGATCCGGGCGGGCAGGTGGTGGGACAGGGTTCGTTGCATGGCGGACTCCTCGGTCGATCGCCACGCGCCGCCGCCCGGGGGCGGCGAAGCGTCGCGTCAGCCCCAGGGAGGTGTGGGCGAGCGGGATCCTCGCGGTGCCACCACACCTTCACCCCCGCCGTAGCGGGGGCCTCGTTCGTCGCCTGGTGACCGGGGCCAGCCGGGCGGGCTCTACTAGGCGTTCGCCGTTCTGCCCGCAGCTCGGGAGGGTCTTCGCGCACCGGCGCCAGACCGCCTCTCAGCACCGGCGGCTCTCTGGACTGGCGGGTCGGCGCGCTACTCGGCTCCGTCGTCGCTGTTGGCGCCGACCGTAGCACCCGAAACCCTCTCGTGTGACGCCCATTTTCGACATGCCGGTGTCCGGCGTCACAACATCTGGGGCGTGACGCCGGTCGCCCGACGCACATAGACACCCGCCGTCCGGCGTAGGCTCGTTTTCGTGACGATCGAGCACTCCGCGCCGACGACCGGCCAGGCAGCGCGTACCGCAACGGCGGCCCCCGAGGGGCGGCGTCTGCTGCGGATCGAGGCGCGCAACGCCGAGACGCCGATCGAGCGCAAACCGCCATGGATCAAGGTCAAGGCCAAGATGGGGCCGGAGTACACCCAGCTGCGCGGGCTCGTCTCGCGCGAAGGGCTGCACACCGTCTGCCAGGAGGCCGGCTGCCCCAACATCTACGAGTGCTGGGAAGACCGGGAAGCCACCTTCCTCATCGGTGGTGACCAGTGCACCCGACGCTGTGACTTCTGCCAGATCGACACCGGCAAGCCGGCCGAGTTCGACGCCGACGAACCCCGCCGCGTGGCCGAGTCGGTGGTCTCGATGGGGCTGCGGTACGCGACGATCACCGGTGTCGCCCGCGACGACCTGCCCGACGGCGGCGCCTGGCTGTACGCCGAGACCGTCCGGCAGATCCACGCCCTCCAGCCCGGCTGCGGCGTCGAGCTGCTGATCCCGGACTTCAACGCCGTTCCCGAGCAGCTGGCCGAGGTCTTCGGTTCCCGGCCGGAGGTGCTGGCCCACAACGTGGAGACCGTGCCGCGCATCTTCAAGCGCATCCGCCCGGCCTTCCGCTACGACCGTTCGTTGGACGTGATCCGGCAGGCCCGGGCCGACGGCCTGGTCACCAAGAGCAACCTCATCCTGGGCATGGGCGAGGAGCGGGCCGAGGTCTCGCAGGCGCTGCGCGACCTGCACGACGCCGGCTGTGAGCTGATCACCATCACCCAGTACCTGCGCCCCTCCCCCCGGCACCACCCGGTGACCCGCTGGGTCAAGCCGGAGGAGTTCGTCGAGCTGCGCGAGGAGGCCGAGGAGATCGGCTTCGCCGGGGTGATGAGCGGGCCGCTGGTGCGCTCGTCGTACCGGGCCGGTCGGCTCTACCAGCAGGCCATCGACGCCCGCGCCGCCGCGTCGGTCGTCACCGCCGGCTGACCCACCGGCAGCGCCGCACGGACCGTGCGGCGCCCGGGTGTCATGATCGTGCGATGACCACCGGGGTACGCGAGCAGCCGCGCGACGCTGGTCGTCCGCGGCCCGCCACGCGCCTCGGACCGGCCGGTTGGCTCACCGCGGCGGCGGTGCTCGCCGGGGTCGGTCACCGGCTCTGGCTGCTGGCCCACGCGACACCTCCGACGAACAGCGACGAGGCCACCATGGGGCTGGCCGCGCTGCACATCGCCCGGGGCGAGGGCTTCCCGGTCTGGTTCTACGGGCAGCAGTACATGGGCACGCTGGAGGCGTACCTGGCCGCGCCGGTGTTCGCGGTGGCCGGTGGGCCGTCGCTGTTCGGTCTGCGACTGCCCACGCTGCTGCTGTACGTGGTGTTCCTGCTGCTGGCCTGGCGGTTGACGCTGCGACTGACCGGGGACCGGTGGTTCGGGCTGCTGGTGGTGGCACTGCTGGCGCTCGGCTCCGACCGGATCGTCAAGAACCAGCTCATCGCCGGTGGCGGGTACCCCGAGATGAACGCGGCCGGGGTGGCGCTGGCCGTACTCGCCGTGGACCTGGCCGCCGGCCGACCCGGGAGGCGACCGGCCCGCTGGGCGGCCTGGGGATTCCTGGCCGGCCTGATGCTCTGGGTCGACCCACTCGTGCTGCCGTACGTGGTGGCGACCGGGGCGGTGCTCGTCGGGTTCCGCCGGCAGGAGCTGCGGGGTGCGGCCGGGACGCTGCTCGGGGCGGCGGCCCTGCTGGGTGCGGCTCCGCTGCTGCTGCACAGCCTGCTGAACGGACGGAACCCGCTGCACGCGGTGCTCGCCGCCAGCGGCGCCGACACCACCGCGGGCTGGGCGGACCGCCTGCACGGCGGCCTGCTGCTCGGCCCGCCGCTGGGCATGGGTTTCTGCGACCCCGGGCGGTGCGCCACCTGGCAACTCTGGTGGGCGTTCGCCCTGCCGCTGCTGCTGGCCGTCGGCGGCGTCACCGCCTGGCGGGCCCTACGCCGCCCGCCGACCCCACCGGCGGCCACCATGGTCCTGCCGCACCGGGTGGCGGCGGCGACCTCGCTGGCGCTCGTGCTGGCCGCGGTGGCGACGCTCGGCGCGTACACGGTGAGCAGTTCCGCCGGGCTCACCCCGGTGGAGAGTTCCCGGTACCTGTCCTGCCTGCTCATCTCCGTGCCGGCGCTGCTCTGGCCGGTGTGGACGGTGGCCCGGCACCGACCTCCGGCGGCGTCCGGCCCGCGCGGCGTCGGACGGACACTGGCCCGGCCGGTCGCGGTGGCACTGCTCGCCGCCACCCTGGGCACCGCCGCACACGCCACCTGGCGGGCGGCGCAGACCGCGTCGGCGACCCGGGCGGCCGAGGCCCGGCACGCCGAGTTGGTCAGCACCCTGCGCGGACTCGGCGTACGGGAGGTGCGCGCCGACTACTGGACCTGCAACCGGCTCACTTTCGCCAGCGCGGAGCAGGTGGTGTGCGCTGTCGTCGACGACGCGCTGCGCCCCGGTTTCGACCGCTACCCGGCCTACCGGCGGGAGGTGGACGCCGCGGTGGCACCGGCCTGGGTCGCACCGACCGGCTCGCCGCTGGCGGCCACGCTGGACGTACGGCAACGCGCGGGCAGCCTCGACCTGGTCACGATCGACGGCTGGCGGATCTACCTGCCCCGGTGATCTTGCGCGTCTGACGCATCGCGCGGTGGCTCTCGCTCCGTGCGGTGCGGGGTCGCGCGTCAACGCGGCCCGGCGGTGGCGGTCAGCTTCAGCGCGGCCCGGCGGTCAGCGCGGCCCGGCGGTGGCGGTCAGCGTCAGCGCGGCCCGGCAATGGCGGTCAGCGTCAGCGGGGCCCGGCGGTTTCGGTGAGCAGGCCGAGGCGGTGCGCCAACGCGGCGGCCTCCCCGCGGTTGGTCACGTCCAGCTTCGCGATGATCCGGGACACGTGCACGCTTGCCGTCTTCGGGGAGATGAACAGCCGCTCGGCGATCCGGCTGTTGCTGTGCCCCTCGGCGACCAGTCGCAGCACCTCCCGCTCGCGGGCGGTCAGCAGATCCGCGCCGACCCCGCCCTGCCCCGGGGTGCGCAGGCCGACCCGCCGGGCCAGGGTGGCCGCCGCCTCGACGAGCGGCACCGCCCCCAGGCGCCGACCGATCTCGGTGGCCTCGGTGATCGCCGCCGCCGTCTCGTCGCGCTCCCCCGTCGCGGCTGCCGCCTCGGCCAGCGCCAGCAACGCGCGGCCCAGCGGATAGGGCTGCCCGTCGGCCCGCCACGCGTCGACCGCCGTACGCCAGGCCGGCAACGCGCGATCACCGACCGCGAGCAGCGCGGTGACCTGGGCGGCGTGTGCCCGGGCCGCCGGGTGCCGGGCGGGCAGGTCGGCGGCGAGCGCCCCGGCCGCCCCGGACAGGTCGCGGTCACCCACCCGCGCGGCGGTTCGCGCGACAGCGCTGAGCACCGGCCAGCCTTCGCGGGGAAGCTGCGGCAGGCTCTCGTCGGCCACCGCGACGCCTGCCGCACGGACCGCCTCGACCTTGTCGTCCGCCGCCAACGCCGCCTCGATCGCCAGCTCGTGCAGCGGCAACCTGTGGTTCGGCCACAGGTAGGGCCGATTGAGGAAGGCGAGCGCCCGGTCGACCACCTCGTCGGCGCCGGGGCGGGCGCGAGCCAGCCGCAGTCCGGCGCTCAACTGGAGCCAGTGCAGCGCGGTGACACCGGACAGGTCGATCCGGGCGGCCTCCGCGCACACCGCCTCCGCCTCGTCCCACCGACCCAACGCGATCAACGCCTCGGCCCGGTTGGACAACAGGTACGCCCCGGTGGAACGGCTGATCCCCACCCGCCGCGCTTCGGTCACGCCGGCCTCGGCTGCCTGCGCGGACTCGGCGTACCGGCCCAGCTCGCAGAGCATGTCCGACTCGAACACCAGCGCGAGCACCAGGGCCGGGGCGTCCCCCGCCGCACGGGCAGCGGCGGCCGCCCGGCCCAACTCGACCAGCCCCCCGGTCAGGTCCCGCTCGCCGTGGCACAGCAGTGCGATCCGCGTCGACAGCAGGGCGGAGTGCGCGCCGGGCGCCTCGGCGTCGTCGGCGGCCTCGGCGGCGACCCGGGCCGCCTTCTGCGGGTCGATCTTGACCAGGTGCGCGGCGATCTCGGCCAGCAGCCGGGCCCGCTCCGCGCTCTGCGGGCTGGCCGACGCCAGCCGGTACGCCTCGTCCAGCTCCCGGCCACCGTCACTCTTGCCGAGCAGGGCCATCAGTCGGCCGCTCTGGTCCAGCAGGCGGGCGGCCCGCAGCGGCGCGGCGTCGGCGTCCACCTCGGCCAGTCCAGCCCGGGTCAGGGTCTTGGCCCGGCTGAAGTCGCCGGCGGTGACCGCCGCGTCCAGGGTCTGCTCCAGCAACGCCAGGTGGTCCATGCCGAGCAGGTAGGCGGCGTCGGGCACCAACTCCCACAGCTCCAACGCCCGCTCCAGCAGCCGGCGCTGCTCGGCGTACGCGTACCGCTCGGCGGCGGCGCACGCCGCGACCTTCGCGGCGACGAGCGCACGCGGGTGATCGTGCGCCGCGTGCCAGTGGTGGGCGATCTCGGCGGGGGCCCGCCCGGCGGCGACCAGGTGCGGCTGCGCCTCGATCGCGGCGGCGAAGCGGGCGTGCAGCCGGGCGTGCTCGCCGGGCAGCAACTCGTCGTGTACGGCCTCGCGGACCAGCGCGTGCCGGAACTCGTAGTCACCGTCGCGGTCGGCCACCACCAGCTGGGCGGCGACGGCGGCGCGCAGCGCCTCCTCCAGCTCGACGTCGGGCAACCCGGCGACCTCGGCGATCAGGTCGTGGGCGAACCGGGTGCCGCCCGCGGCCGCGATGCGCAGCACCCGCTGGGCCGGTTCGGGGAGGCGCTCCACCCGGGCCAACAGCAGGTCCCGCAACGTTTCCGGGAGCGCAGCGCAGCCCACCGGGTCACCGGCGACGGCCAACTCCTCGATGAAGAACGGGTTGCCCTGGGTCCGGTCGTGGACATCGTCGACGGCACGGGTGTGCGGCTCGGCGCCGAGCAGGTCGGCGAGGATCGCCGCGGTGCCGTCACGGTCCAGTCGGCCCAGCTCGACCCGCTCCACACCGCGCGCCCGGTCCAGTTCGGCGAGGTACGGACGCAGCGGGTGCCCGCGCTGCAACTCGTCGGTGCGGTACGTGCAGACCAACAGCAGCCGACCCGGCCGGGCCGCCCTGACGAGGAAGCCGATCAGGTCCCGGGTGGAACGGTCGGCCCAGTGCAGGTCCTCGATGATCAGGACCAGCGGGCAGGCGTCGGCGAGCCGCTGGAACAACTCGGCGACCAGATCGAACAGGTAGCCGCGGGGGGCGTCACCCAGCGGCACGGCACGCGGGCCGGTCAGCGCCGCTGACGCCCGGCCCAACTCCGGTAGCAGCGGGGCGAACTCCGCCTCGTAGCCGGCGAAGACCTCGGGACCGTCGGCCCGCAGCACCGAGCGCAGAGCAGCGGCGAACGGCGCGAACGGCAACCCCGCCTCGCCCAACTCCAGGCACTGGCCGACCAGGACCCGCACCCCGCCGTCACCGGCCCCGCTGCCGAACTCCTCCAGCAGCCGCGTCTTACCCACACCCGCCTCGCCCCCGACCAGCACAGTGGTCGGCTCGCCCGCCCGGGCGCGGCCCAGCGCGTCCCGCAGTGCCGCGAGCTCGCGTTGGCGGCCGACGAGGACTGAGCTGGCGGTGCGTACGGTCACAGGTTCGAGCATGCCACGCCCGCCCGCAGCGCCCGCCCCGCCGATCGGCCGGTGTCCGGGCGGCGGGGCGGGTTCGAGTCGATCACCCGGCTCGGTCCGGCCGGCCGGCTTGGCGGGGGCGGTCACCGGCGGGCGTCGGCGGTGCGGCCGGACTGCCTGCGCCGCCCCAGCCAACCTTTACTGACCGGCCGGGACAGCGACCGGGCGAGCCGTTCCGCAGCCGCCTCGGCGCGCAACTCGGCGGAGTGGGAGCGGTGCAGGGTGAGCAGGAATTCTGCGTCGTTGCCGAACATGTCGGGCTCCTTCGTCGCGTCGTCGTCTTCTGCTGACGACTCTTCGCGCGAAGGCCCCACCCGGGCATGGGCAGGACGCCTCATCTTCCCGACCGGCACCCTCCTTACCCGTCCGGTCCGGGCGCCTGAGGCGACGTAAGGTACTCAGTCGGCCCAGCACCCGGACGCGGATCAACGGGGCAGGCGGCGACCACTAGACTCTGCGGCATGGCAAAGCCCCAGGAGAAGGTCTCGTTCGGCCAGCGGCTGAAGCAGATCGGGATGGTGTTCCAGTTCACCGCCAAGCAGGACCGGTGGTTCGCGCCGCTGGTCGCCGCGGCGGTGCTGCTCCCGCTCGCCCTCACCGTGGTCGCGGTCATCTTCTGGGGCTGGATCTGGCTGCCGCTGGGCATCCTGTTCATCCTGCTCGCCGTGCTGATCGTGCTCAACCTGCGGTCCAACAAGGCGATGATGAACGCCGCCGAGGGGCAGCCCGGCGCGGCGGCGCAGATCATGGAGAACATGCGCGGCGACTGGCGGGTGACCCCGGCGGTCAGCTCCACCACCCAGATGGACATGGTTCACCTGGTGATCGGTCGCCCGGGCGTGATCCTGCTGGCCGAGGGCAACCCGCAGCGGGTGCGCGGCCTGCTCGGGCAGGAGAAGCGGCGGCTGGCCAAGGTGATCGGCTCCGCCCCCCTGCACGACTACGTGATCGGGCAGCAGGAGGGCGAGCTGCCCATCCGCAAGCTCCGGACCACGCTGCTGCGCCTCCCCCGCGCGCTCTCCGGCAAGGACGTCAACTCGCTGGACAAGCGGCTCAAGGCACTCACCGCCCGGCCGCAGATGCCCAAGGGCGCGATCCCGAAGAACATGCGGCCGCCAGGCGCCTTCCGCCAGTCGCGGGGCCGCTGACCCCTTCGGCCGTACGCCGAGAAGAGCCGGACCCGCACGGGCCCGGCTCTTTCGCGTCGTGGCCCCGGAGAGGGACGCCACCCGTCGCGCGCACCCGCCTGTCACCCCGGCCTGACGCCCGTCCCGGAGGCCCGTCCGCTTGTCGCACCTGGCCCAGCCGCCCGTCGCCCGTCGCCCGTCGCCCGTCGCCCGTCGCCCGTCGCCCGTCGCCCGTCGCCCGTCGCCCGTCGCCCGTCGCCCGTCGCCCGTCGCCCGTCGCCAAGATCCGAGCAACTTCCCTGATGTTGCTGCCTGCGACACGCGGGAGACACCAACATCCCTGATGTTGCTCGGATCTTGGTGCGCGGCGCGGGCGGCGCAGGCGGCGCAGACGCGGACGGCGCAGACCCGGGCGCGGTCATGATCGTGCTCGAACCTGGTTGTAGTGGTCTCAGTGA
This sequence comes from Micromonospora sp. WMMD1155, assembly GCF_029581275.1. Lineage (NCBI taxonomy): Bacteria > Bacillati > Actinomycetota > Actinomycetes > Micromonosporales > Micromonosporaceae > Micromonospora > Micromonospora sp. WMMD1155. The sequence goes on along the minus strand of NZ_CP120742.1, from coordinate 4,414,359 downwards.
CGTGTGGATGCCACCACATCAAGGATCGAGGGCGATCTTGGGAGCGCTGAGGCTGGCTCGGTCGCCTTAGCGGGCGCAGAGGGTCGGTTCAGCCGCGGGGCGCGTCGACGATGACCGAGTCGGCGAGGCGGTCGTGCAGGCCCCGGCGGTGCTCGTCCATGATCAGCGCGGGGACGACGAGGGCCAGCAGCAGGCCCCGGATCAGCCCTCGGAGGATCCCGATCCGCCCGCCGTCGTGCCAGTTCACGCAGCGGATCTTCGTGATGTACATGCCGGGCGTCTGGGCGAACAGCCCGAGGAAGAAGCCGTAGACCAGTACCAGCACGAGCACCGGCGCCCAACCGTCGCGTACCGGGTCGGCGAAGAAGTTGGACACCAGCAGGCAGAGCACCCAGTCGATGATCAGCGCCCCGAACCGTCGCCCGAGGGTCGGCGGGGTGAAGGTGGGGTCGGTGGCCGGCGCTGCCGGGGCGTGCGGATTGGTCACAGCGGTCAAGGGTATCCGCGCCGTGACGAGGGCTTGCCGAGTGTCGCCGCCACTGCGTGCCGATTCAGGCCAAACACATCAGATGTCACTAGACTGGCACAGTCGGTACGGCGTTCGCAGCGGACCGAGGCGTCGACCGGAGCGTCGCTGACGCTGCGCGAGGGACGTAACACGGCAGAAACAACGGAGACACGGCCGGGCAACCCCCCGGCCCTAGCGTCGCCAGAAGCCTAGCCACCCAGTGGACGTGCCAGGAGGATGTGTGTTCGCCAATCCCGAGGAACTGCTGCGATACCTCAAGAACGAGGACGTGAAGTTCGTCGACGTTCGGTTCTGTGACCTTCCCGGCGTGATGCAGCACTTCAACCTGCCGGTCGAGTCCGTCAACGACGACCTCTTCACCGACGGCCTCGCGTTCGACGGTTCGTCGATCCGCGGTTTCCAGGCGATCCACGAGTCGGACATGCTCCTGCTCCCGGATGTCGCCACCGCGTTCATCGACCCGTTCCGCGCGCAGAAGACTCTTGCGCTCAACTTCTTCATCCACGACCCGTTCACCCGCGAGGCGTACACCCGCGACCCGCGCAACGTGGCGAAGAAGGCCGAGGCGTACCTCGCGGCCAGCGGCATCGCCGACACCGCGTACTTCGGCGCCGAGGCGGAGTTCTACATCTTCGACTCGATCCGCCACGAGACCTCGGCGAACCAGTCGTTCTACTACATCGACTCGATCGAGGGCGCGTGGAACACCGGCCGCGAGGAGGAGGGCGGCAACCGGGGCTACAAGACCGCCTACAAGGGCGGCTACTTCCCGGTCCCGCCGGTCGACCACTACGCCGACCTGCGTGACTCGATCGTGCGCCGGCTCGTCGACACCGGCTTCACCGTGGAGCGTTCGCACCACGAGGTCGGCACCGCCGGCCAGGCCGAGATCAACTACAAGTTCTCGACGCTGCTGCACGCCGGTGACCAGCTCCAGCTCTTCAAGTACATCGTGAAGAACGAGGCGTGGGCCAACGGCAAGACCGCCACCTTCATGCCCAAGCCGCTCTTCGGTGACAACGGCTCCGGCATGCACACCCACCAGAGCCTCTGGCTCAACGGTGAGCCGCTGTTCTACGACGAGACCGGTTACGCCGGCCTGTCCGACACCGCCCGCTGGTACATCGGCGGTCTGCTGCACCACGCCCCGTCGTTGCTGGCCTTCACCAACCCGACGGTCAACTCGTACCGTCGCCTGGTGCCGGGCTTCGAGGCGCCGGTCAACCTGGTCTACTCGCAGCGCAACCGGTCGGCCTGCACCCGCATCCCGGTCACCGGCAGCAACCCGAAGGCCAAGCGCGTCGAGTTCCGCGTCCCGGACCCGTCGGCCAACGTCTACCTGGCCTTCTCCGCCATGATGATGGCCGGCCTGGACGGCATCAAGAGCAAGATCGAGCCGCCGACGCCGATCGACAAGGACCTCTACGACCTCCCGCCGGAGGAGTGGGGCGACGTCAAGCAGGTGCCGGGCTCGCTGCCGGCGGTGCTCGACTCGCTCGAGGCCGACCACGACTACCTGCTCGACGGTGGCGTCTTCACCCCCGACCTGATCTCCACCTGGGTCGACTGGAAGCGCGCCAACGAGGTCGACCCGGTGCGCCTGCGCCCGACCCCGCACGAATTCGCCATGTACTACGACTGCTGAGCAGTCACTCGTACACCGGCCGGGCCGGCTCCGCGATCGCGGAACCGGCCCGGCTCGCTGTGCGCCGCCCCCCGGCATACCTTCGCGTCCGATACATTGCTCCCTGTGGACACGCCTCTACGCGAACCGACCTTCTTGATCCTCACCGCGCTGGCCGCCCAGCCGATGCACGGCTACGGGCTGATCGGTGAGGTCGCCGCCCTCTCCGACAACCGCGTGTCGCTCCGCCCCGGGACGCTCTACGGTGCGCTCGACCGACTCGTCGACGCCGGCCTCGTCGAGGTCGACCGGGAAGAGGTGGTGGACGGCCGAATGCGCCGCTACTACCGCCTCTCCACCAGCGGCGAGACAACGCTGAGCAGCGAGACCGAGCGGCTGCGCCGCAACGTCGAAGCCGCCACCAGCCGGTTGTCCAAGCGCTCTCGGGCCAGCCTCCCGACCATTCCGCGCACGGCCGGAGGTATGGCGTGAACGACCTGGAACGCCGCTACCTCCGGCTGCTGCGCGCGTACCCCACCGACTACCGGCGCGCCCGCGGCGCCGAGATCGTCGGTACCTACCTCGACCTGGCCACCCCTGGCCAACGCTGGCCGACGCCGGCGGACGCCGCGGACCTGGTGCGCGGCGGCCTCCGCCAGCGGCTGCGGGCCGCGGGCGTCACCGGCCTGATCCCGGGGGTACGCCTCGCGGCGCTGCTGGCTCTGGTCACCGCGAGCGCTCTCGCCGGCGTCTGGGGTACGGCAGAGCTGCATCCACCGCCCGCGGAGTGGGGCGTCCCCCACGTCGGCCCGTTCGTCTCGCTCGGTGTCGTCACGTGGGCGGCGTGGCTGCTGGCGGCGGTGGTGATCGCCGTCGCGCCGAGCCGGGTCGCCCGGTGGGCCATCACCCTCGCGCTCCTGCTCACGATTGCGCTGCCGTCGGTGGCCGCGGCGCTCGACGCACTCCGACCGCCGCTGATGGTGCTGCTGCCGCAGGTGGTCCTCGGCCTGCTGGGGCTCGCCCTGCCCGACCGATCCTCCCGGGCGATCCGCCTCGCGCCCGCGCTGTCCGCACTGTCGGCGGTGATGGCGACGGAATTCCTGGTGGGCCTGGACCCGGGTTTCCTCTACTACGGCGCCACCCTGGAGATCTTCCTGCCCACCGTCGGCGGAGTGTTGCTGGTCGTCGGGGCTCTGCTGGCCATGGGGCTGGCACTGGGCGGGGACACCCGCGGCGGCTGGGCGCTCGTCACACTGCTCACCCCCGCCGGCTTCCTGGCGGTGCCCGGCCTGGCCGACAGCTTCGGCCCGGCGTACGGCCCCATCACCTTCACCGAACTGGCAGTGACCGCCGTCGTCGTCGCGGTAGCCGGTCCGGCCGTACTGCTCCTGACCGTCCTGTTCCGCTCCCACCAAACCCGAACCCCCCAACCCCCCGAACAACAGTGCCCCACCTGCGGCGCGCGGACGAGCGCGAGGTGACCCCACGACGGTGACGATCATGAGGTTGGCGAGGCGTTCCGTCCGGATCAGCCCCGTCAACCTCATGATCATCCAGGTCGACTGCGGCGGCGGGTGGCGCGGAGGAGGACGGTCAGGAGCAGCGCGGTCATCGCCAGCGCGCCGGGTGCCTTGGTGAAGCGGGCCAGGTTCGTGCCGTCCGGCAGGGCCAGGAAGGCCGCCACGGCGGCCGGGAGCGCGTACCACGTCGTCCGTAGGGCGGTCAGCGCGAGCAGCGCGAGGGGCCAGGTCGCGTACCAGGGGTGGAAGACCGGGGACAGCACGACGGTGGCGACCAGCGCCAGCGCCGCACCGCGCAGCGCCACCCGGGGACGCGCCACCTCGAACCGCACCGGCGCGACCTGAGCCCGGCCATCGATCGCAACCGGGGTGTCGTCCAGCCGGCGCAGGGTCCGCCAGGACCGCCACCAGAGCACCACCAGCAACCCGGCGAGGAGCAGCAGGGCGGCCGCCCGCACCACCGGTACGGCCTGCGGGTCCCGACCGACCAGCGCGCCGACGTAGTCCACCACGAACCCGACGGCGGTGGGTGGCGACGTCCACTGCTCGGAGTCGCCGCTGTGCGTCAGCCCGCCCACCCAGCCGAAGCCGAGACCGGACAGCGCCGAGGTGACCAGCACCGCGCCGACGAGCCCTCCGGCCAGCCAACCGCTGTCGCGCAGCAACGCCCGCAGCGTGTACGGGCGCCGCATCCCGGCCAGCACGGCGAACGGCACCACCACCACGGCGGTGGCCTTCACCGTGACCGCCAGCCCGAGCAGCCCTCCGGCCAGCGGCAACCCTCCAGCCAGCAGCAGCCCTCCGGCCAGCGGCAACCCTCCGGCCAGCGGCAGCGCCCCGGGCCGACCCGGTCGCCGGATCGCCACCAGCAGCCCGCAGAGCAGCAGACCCAGCATCACGGCGTCGTTGTGCGCCCCGGCCACCAGGTGTACGCCGACCAGCGGCCCGGCCAGCGCCAGCCAGGCTGCCCGCCCTGTCGGCACCCCGGCGGCACGGGCCAGACCGGGCAGACAGAGCGCGGCCAGCACCAACCCCGCCACGGCGATGACCCGCAGCGCCACGATCGTGCCGGTCAACCCGCCACCGAGGTCGACCGCGAGCGCGGCGAGCAGGACGAACACCGGCCCGTACGGTGCCGGGGTGTCCCGCCAGATCGGCGCGACGGTGTCCAGCCACGGGCAGCCCGCCGCCGCCACCCCCACCGCGTACGGGTCGACGCCGTGCGCGTACGTCCAGCCCTGGCAGGCGTACGAGTAGACGTCCCGGCTGCCCAGCGGAGGCGCGAGCAGCAGTGGCAGCGCCCACAGCCCGGCGGTGACGTACGCCCATCGGGTCGACGGGGCACCGTCGCGCAACGACCACCACGCGCCGACCAGCAGCACGGTGCCGAGCAGCCAGCAGGTCAGCGTCGCCGGATCGTCCGGGGCTCGCCAGATCGACGCCGGTGTCGCGCCGAACGGGGTGTCTGGTAGCGCGCCGCCGAGGTATCCGGCCACGGCGAGCAGGATCGCGCCGGCCAGCCCGACGTACCGCGCTCCCGAGGCCGCCACCGGACCAGCAGCCACCGAACCAGCCGGGCCGCGCGAACCAGCCGGGCCGCGCGAGCCAGGCGGGCCAGACGAACCAGGCGGGCCGGGAGCGGTCACCGGCGCACCTTCCCCCTCAGTCGACGGCGACCGGCTGACGGGTCGCCCGAGCCGACCGTACCAACCGGACGACCACGACGATCACCAACAGCGTCATCAGCGGCGCCCCGACCGTCTTGGTGTAGCGGGGCAGGCCGGTGCCGTCCGGCAGGATCAGGAACGACGCGACCAGGGCGACCACGAGGAACCATCCGGTACGCCGGGCGGTGGCGGCCAGCACGAACAGCGGCCACGTCCAGTACCAGGGATGCACCACCGGGGCGAGCGCGACGGTGACGGCGAGCGCCAGGCCGGCGTAGAACAGCGGGTCCCGGGTGCGGGCCCGCCACCAGAGCCAGACGAGCAGGACGGCCAGCAGCACCACGGCGATCCCGCGCGTCACCGGCAACGCGTCGACGTGACCGCCGAACGGCACCGCGAGGTAGCCGATCGTCTGCCCGACGGCGGTGGGTGGGGAGGTCCAGGCGATGGCGGCACCGCCCTGGGAGAGCCCGCCGATCCAGCCGAAGTCCAGCCCACCGGCGACCGTCACTCCCACGACGGTGGCGACGGCACCGCCGACCACCCATCCGCCGTCACGGATCAGCGTCCGGATCCGGTACGGCCCGGCGGTCGCCGCCAACGCGGCGAACGGGACCACCACCACGGAGGTGACCTTGATCGCCACGGCGATGCCGAGGAGCAGCCCGCCGACCAGGAGCATTCCGCGCCGACCCGGGTTCGAGGCCACCACGGCCAGCCCTCCGACCAGCGCGGCGAGCATCAGCACGTCGTTGTGGGGGCCGCCGATCAGGTGCGTGGCGACCAGCGGGCAGCCGAGCGCCAGCCACACCGCCCGTCGGGCGGGCACCCCGGCCCGGCGGGCCAGCACCGGCAGCGCCCACGCGGTCAGCGCCACGCCGACCAGGGACAGGGCCCGGAACAGCACGACGCTGGCGTTCAGCGACCCGGTGACCTCGACCACCGCACCCGCGATGAGGACGAACAGCGGCCCGTACGGCGCCGGGGTGTCCCGCCAGATGACGGAGACGGTGTCCAGCCAGGGGCAGGGCAACGCGGAGACGCCGTGCTCGTACGGGCTGATGCCACCGGCGAAGCTGGCACCCTGGCAGGCGTACGCGTACACGTCGCGGCTGCCGAACGGGGGCGCGACGAGCAGCGGCAGCAGCCACAGCCCCACGGTGACCAGCGCCCAGCGGGTCGACGGCACCGCGTCGCGCAGAGCCCACCAGGCGTACGCCAGCAGGCCGGTGCCGACCAGCCAGGCGGCCAGGACCAGTGGCCCGTGGGGGCCCTGCCAGATGCTGACCGGGGTGCTGCGCAGCGGGCCGCTCGGGAACGCGCCGCCGAGGAACGCGGACAGCGCGAGCAGCGTCGAGCCGACCAGGCCGGTCCAGCGCGCGAGGTGGGGAGGCACGCCCGACATGCTGCCAGCCCTCGGGTCGGAGGGCGACGGCAGGCACCGTCAGCAGTGCTCGGCCGGTGCCAGGTCGCTGCTGATCGTGTAGTCGCCGGCCGCGCGGACCCGCACCTCGGTCCACCCGTCCGCACCGGGGCGCAGGCAGCCGTCCGGGCCGCTCAGCGACAGCCACCGCGACCAGCGCACCCGCACCGGCACGTCGCCGGGCGCGGCGGTCAACCGCACCGAGCCCCGGTCGGAGGCGACGAGCCGGCCCGGTACGCCGACCAGCGGCGTCGGGTCGGCCACGGCGTACAGCCGCCAGGTCGCATCACGCCAGACCTCCCGCAGGTACGGCAGGCCGGCGCGGATCAACGCGGCCTCGTCCCGACCCCACCGGTCGGCGGGGGCGTCCGGTGCGACGGCCACGTAGGTCACCGCCTCGTCGTGGAGCCACCGCTCGTAGGTCTGCGCGTTCAGGGTGCCGTCGTAGAACAGCGCGTTGCGGTCGCTGTCGACCTGACGTTCCCAGCCACGGGCCAACGGCACGGTCGGGGGCAGGTACGCCGACTCCCAGTGGTCGCGCAGCGGCACCACCTCGACCCGTCCGACGGGTTGCCGCCGGTGCAGTTCGTCGACGAGCGGTCGGTGGAACGCCGGGGCGCTCTCCGGCGCACCGGCCCGGGTGACGTCGCTCGTCATCACCGGCGACTGCCACCACACCGTGGCGGCGAGCAGCCCGGCCAGCCACGGGCCGGGCAGCGGGGCGTACCCGGCCAGCACGGGCAGCGCGAAGAGCAGCGGCAGGCGCAGCGCGTTGGACCCGATGGGGCTGGGCACGTAGTAGGCCCCGACCAGGAGCAGGACGGTGAGCGCCGCGCCGACCCGCAGCACCCGGCGGCGTCGCGGCAGCAGGACCGCCACCAGCACGGCGAGCGCGACGTTGATCCGCATCGACTCGGCCGAGTACGGCTGGGTGCCGCCGTTGCCGAAGAGGAGCGCGATCGGCGCGAGCGTGACCGCCGGGGCCAGGGCCAGGACGAGACCCTCCGCCAGTGGACCCTCCGCCCGCCACCCACCCGCCAGCGGGCGGCCCGGTCCGTCGCCGCGCCGCAGGGCGGCCAGCAGCAACGCCGCACCGGCCAGCCCGGTGAACAGGCCGGCGACCGGGCTCGCCGCCGTCGCCAGGGCGGCGCAGACCGCGGCCAGCGCCAACCGGAGCGGACGTGGCGGGCGTTCCGTGCTGACGGCGCAGAGCGCCACCAATCCGAACGTCAGCCCGACCGCGAAGGTGATCCGTCCGCTCGCCAGGTTGCCGACGAGGACCACGGCGCCGAGGACACCGGCCAGCAGCGGCCGTCGGGCCCGGTTCCGGGCGAACAGCCACGCCAGCGCGAACGCGCCGAGCACCGCGGCGACGGCCCCCAGTGGACGCACCCCGACCAACGCACCCAGCCGGGCTGTGAACAGGCTGTAGCCGTACTGGTTGACGCCGCCGTACCAGCCGAGGTCGAGCGGCGTCGCACCGTACCGGTCGGCGAACTCGGCGCGGGCCACCTGCGCCGCGAGGTCGGTGCCCATCCGGGGCGCGACCAGGAACGCGACGGCGAGCACCAGCGCGACCCCGGTCGCCGCCGCCCAGCCGGTGCGCCGCCCGAACGGGCGGGGCGACGCGTCAGGCATTGAGGACCCGTTCGGTAGCGGCCCGGGAACGACGACCGACGCGCAGGTACTCGTCGAGGAACTCCCCCGGGTCGTCGCGGCCGAGCAGCCGGACCACACCGGCCAGCTCCACCCCGTGCCGGGGCAGCTGGTCGCCGGCCCGACCCCGGACCAGCATCAACGCGTTGCGGACCTGCGCGGCCAGGGACCACCCGGCGGCCATCTCGGCGGCGTCCGCCGGGTCGATCAGGCCGGCCCGCTCGGCCGCCGCGAGAGCGTCGAGGGTACGCGTGCCGCGCAGCGCCGGGTTCGCCCCGGCGTGCCGGAGCTGGACGAGCTGCACCGCCCACTCCACGTCGGCCAGGGCACCGCGACCCAGTTTGGTGTGGGTGGCCGGGTCGGCGCCCCGGGGCAGCCGCTCGGTCTCCACCCGGGCCTTGATCCGCCGGATCTCGACGACCTGCTCGCGGGTCAGCCCGTCGGCCGGGTACCGCACCGGGTCGATCATCGCCTCGAACTCGGCGCCCAGACCCGCGTCGCCGCAGACGAACCGGGCGCGCAGCAACGCCTGCGCCTCCCACACCCGCGACCAGCGGGCGTAGTACGCCGAATAGGCGGCGAGGCTGCGCACCAGCGGACCCTGCCGGCCCTCCGGGCGCAGGTCGGCGTCGACGCCCAGCGGCGGGTCCGGGGCGGGCACCCCGAGCAACCGGCGCAGTTCCTCGGCTATCGCGTGCGCGGCGGCGCTGGCGGCGCTCTCGCTGACCCCGGCGGGCGGGTCGTAGACGAAGAGCACGTCGGCGTCGGAGAGGTAGTTCGACTCGTACCCGCCGAGCCGTCCCATGCCGATCACCGCGAACCGCAGCCCCTCCGGCGCGGGCTGGCTGGCCCGGGCGGCGCGCAGCGCGGCGGCCAGGGTGGCGTCGGTGACGTCGGCGAGCGCCGTGCCGACCTCGGTGATGTCGGCCAGCCCGGGGGCGGGCCGGTTCGCGCCGTCCGGTCGGGTGGGGGTGGGCGCGAGCGCGCCCGCCCGGCAGAGCAGGTCGGCGCAGGCCACCCGGACCAGCTCCCGACGTCGCAGCGCGCGCACCGCACCGGCCGCCTCGACCGGATCGGTGTGCCGGGCCGCCGCCGCGAGGAACCCCTCCCGGAGCACGTCGGATGAGCGCGGGGCCAGCTCGTTCTCCTCGGCCAGCAGCCGCAGGGCCTCCGGGTCGCGGGCGAGCAGGTCGGCGACGTACCGGGACAGCGCGAGGACCCGGGCCAGCCGGCGGGCGACCGGGCCGCCGTCGCGCAGCAGCCGCAGGTACCAGGGGGTGCTGCCGAGCTTGTCGGAGACCTTGCGGTAGTTGAGCAGCCCTCGGTCCGGCTCCGGCGCGTCGGCGAACTCGCTCAACAGCACCGGCAGCAGGGTCCGCTGGATGGCCGCCGTGCGGCTCACCCCGCCGGTGAGCGCCTGGAGGTGCCGCAGCGCCCCGGCCGGGTCGGCGAAACCGAGGATCTCCAACCGGTTCCGGGCCGCCTCGGGGGTGAGCCGCAGCCCGTCGGCCGGCACCCGGGCCACCGACTCCAGCAGCGGCCGGTAGAGCAGTTTGGCGTGCAGCCGGCGTACCTCGGTGGCGTGGGTGACCCACTCGGCCCGGAAGCTCTCCACGGCGCTGCGCCCCGGCGTGGCCGTGAAACCCAGCGCGGCGGCGAGCCAGCGCAGCGCGCCCGGCTCGGTCGGCACGGTGTGGGTGCGACGGAGGCCCTGGAGTTGCAGCCGGTGCTCGACGCCGCGCAGGAAGCGGTAGCCGCGCAGCAGCGCCTCGCCGTCGGCGCGACCGACGTAGCCGCCGGCGACGAGCGCGCGCAGCGCCGGGATGGTGCCCGGCTCCCGCAGCGTCTCGTCGCCGCGACCGTGCACGAGTTGCAGCAACTGGACGGCGAACTCGATGTCGCGCAGCCCGCCGGGGCCGCGTTTGATCTCGCGTTCCAGCTCCTTCGGCGGGATGTTGTCGATGATCCGGCGGCGCATGGCGCGCACGTCCTCGACCGCCTCGGGCCGTTCGGCCGCCCGCCACACCAGTGGCGCGAGCTGGTCGATCCACTCCTGGGCCAGCGGCAGGTCACCGGCGGCCGGGCGGGCCTTGAGCAGCGCCTGGAACTCCCAGGTGCGCGCCCACCGCCGGTAGTAGGCGAGGTGGCTGGCGAGGGTCCGCACCAGCGGGCCCCGGTTGCCCTCGGGGCGCAGCGCGGCGTCCACCGGCCAGGCGACCATCCCGCAGACGGAGATCAGCCGGGTCGCCACCTGGGTCGCGGCGGACAGGTCGGCGTCCTCGGCGGCGACGAAGATGACGTCCACGTCGGAGACGTAGTTCAGCTCGCCACCGCCGCACTTGCCCATCGCCACCACCGCGAGCCGGGGCCGCTCGGTGCCGTCCGCCAGTTCGGCGACAGCGATCTCGTACGCGGCGGCGAGCGTCGCGTCGGCAAGCGCGGAGAGCGCGGCCATCGTCTGCTCCAGGCCGCGGCCACCGGTCAGGTCCGCCGCGGCGATCCGCAGCAACGCCAACCGGTACGCGGTGCGCAGCGCCGCCACCGGGTTGCCGCCGTCGGTCACCTCCAGCCGCCCTTCGGCAACGGGGGCGAGCCCGTCCGGGGCGGTACGCAGGGTCAGGCAGTGCTCGGGGTTCGCCACCAGGTGGTCGCCGAGCGCCGACGACGCGCCCAGCACGGCGATGAGTCGCCGCCGCAGCCCGGGGTCGGCGTGCAGCTCCGCCAGCAGCGGAGGGTACGCGTCGCCGCCGCTGCCGCCCGGTGTCCCGGCACCGCTGCCGCCACCTCGCGCACTGGTGCCGCTGCCGCCACCTCGCGCACTGGTGCCGCTGCCGCTGCCCGGCACACTGGCACGGCTGCCGCCGCCCGGCGCGTTGGTGCCGTCGGTCCGCCTCGCGGCCTCGACGATGCGGTGCAGTTGGCGCAGGGCCAGATCCGGGTCGGCGGCCCGGGACAGCGCGGCGAGCAGTTCCCCGGCCGGCTCGTCGGTCGGCTCCTGCTCCTCCGGCCGCCACAGCCGCAGCCCGTCCGGGCCGAGAAGGTCCGCGGCGCGCGCGCCGCCGTCGCCCTCCGCGGTGCCGAACCCGTACCGGGCGAGCCGCCCCGGCGTCCTGGTCGGCCGGCTCATCAGTGCCCGAGCAGCGGCAGGCCGCGCCGCGTCACGCTGTCGTCCAACTCGCCGAGCGCCAGCGCGGCGAACCGGGCGGCGAACGGCTGCCAGACCTCCTCGATGTCGGCCAACACCGAGGCGCAGGCCGCCACCACCAACTCCGGGTCGTAGCCCAGCTCGGCGAGTTGGGCCGAGTCGGTCGACCAGTCGGCGATCATCGCGGCGTCGCACTCGATGTGGAACTGCAGACCCCAGGCCCGGTCACCGAGCCGGAACGCCTGGTGCGGGTAACGGGTCGACGCGGCCAGCAGGGTCGCGCCCCGGGGCAGCTCGGTGATCTCGTCGACGTGCCAATGGAGCACGTCCGGGATCAACGGCACGTACCGGAACAGTGGGTCGCTCTCGGCGGCGTCGCGCCGGCCCACCACGCCGGGGCCGATCTCCGGCCCGGACGGGCTGCGCTCGACCAGCCCGGCGTGCGCGGTGGCGAGCAGCTGCGCGCCCAGGCAGACGGCCAGGGTCGGCACCCGGTGCCGGACCGCCTTGCGCAACAGGCCCTCCACGGCCGGGAACCAGGGCGCGCCGGGCGAGCCGTCCGGCAGCGGGTACGCCTGCTGTTCGCCGCCGAGCACCACCAGCGCCGCGTACCCCTCCAGGTCGGCGGGGAGCTCGTCGCCGGCGTGCGGGCGGACCACCCACAACTCCAGCCCCGCCTCGGTCAGCCACTCGCCCAGCCGGCGGGCGTCGTCGGTCGGGTCGTTCTCGATCACCAGCGCGGTTGCCACCCGTCGAGGCTAGCGGGTACGCCACCCCGTGCCACGCCCTGCCACGGACCAGCGTGCCCGTGCTGGTGGGATCGTTAGGCTCTGCGGTTGTGATCAGCGAGCACACCACCGCCGCCGTCCGCCCACCCGTGCTGGTGCCCGGTGACGCCGTGCTGCTGGTGTCGCCGTCCGGGCCGACCTCGCCGGAGCGGGTGGCCCGGGGCATGGAGTTGCTGGTCGGTTGGGGTCTGCGCCCGGTGCCGGCCCCGAACGCGTACGCCCGCCACGGCTACCTCGCCGGCACCGACGAGCTGCGCGCCGCCGACCTGAACGCGGCCTTCGCCGATCCGGAGATCCGGGGGGTGATCTGCACCCGGGGCGGGTACGGCGTCCAGCGGATCGTGGACGCCGTCGACATGGCCGCCGTCCGCCGCGACCCGAAGGTGGTGGCCGGTTTCTCGGACATCACCGCCCTGCAGTTCGCGTTGTGGCGGGGCGCCCGGCTGGCCGGGGTGCATGGCCCGGGGGCGGCCTGGCGCGACGAGCGGACCCCGCTGCGCTCCGCCGAGTCCCTGCACGCGGCGCTGATGACGACCGAACCGGTGTCGATCAGTGCGGTGCCCACCGAGGAGACGTTCGACGTCCGCGTGCCGGGTCACGCCACCGGCACCCTGCTCGGCGGCAACCTGTGCATGATCGCCGCGTCGATCGGCACACCGGACCTGCCCGACCTGACCGGTGCGGTGCTGTTGATCGAGGATGTGCAGGAGCCCCCGTACAAGGTCGACCGGATGCTCACCCACCTCCGTCGGGCCGGCGCGTTGGACGGCCTGGCCGGGGTGGCGGTCGGGCAGTTCACCGACTGCGGCGACGGCTGGGACACCACGATCGTGGACGTGCTCACCGAACGCCTCGGCGACCTGGGCGTACCGGTCCTCGGCGGCCTCCCCATCGGCCACGGCAAAGACCAACTGACGGTCCCGGTGGGCACCCGAGCGACCATCAACACCGAAACCGGAACCCTGACGGTGGCCCCCGCCGTCTCCCCCCGTCTCCCCCGGTGATCAAGAGGTTTGCGTCAATTCCGGCCCGGATCCTGACGCAAACCTCTTGATCACCGAGGACTGGGCGGGGTGGGGCAGGTGGGCTACCGCGCCGATTTCCAGGGCGGCCCAGACGCCGTCGGCGGTGCGGGTGATGCCGTGTGGCTCGGCATCGGGGGTGGGCAGGTCGTGAGCGTCGATCCGGCCGGTCGGATCGAGGTGGCCGATCCGGTTGGCGCCCCACTCGGTGAACCACACGCCGCCCGCCGGGTCGGCCACGATCGCGTGCGGCCGGGCCGCACGGTCCGGTAGCGGGAACTCGACGATCTCGCCGTCCGGGGTGATCCGGCCGAGCTGACCGGCGGCGATCTCCACGAACCAGACCGCCCCGTCGGCGCCGAGGGTGATGCCGACCGGTCCGGCGTTCGCGGTGGGCAGCGGATGCACCGTGACCCGACCGTCGAGGTCGATGCGGCCGATCGCGTTCGCCTGGTTGAGGGTGAACCAGAGCGCCTGATCCGCCCCGGCGGTGATCATCGAGGCGAACCCGCCGGTCACCGGCAGCGGGAACACGGTGACAGTGCCGTCGGTGTCGACCCGGCCGATCGTGTCGGAGGTCATCCCGGCGTACCAGAGCGCGCCGTCGGCTCCGGTGGCGATGCCGTCCGGTCCGCTGCCCGCGGGTAGGGCGACAGTGCGCTGCTCGCCGTCGAGGCTGATCCGACCGATCCGGTCGTCGCCGGAGCGGGTGAACCAGAGCGCGTCGTCCGGCCCGGCCGTGATGATCAAGGGGCGACCGCCGGCCGGATCAAGCGGATGGGTACGGACCGTGCCGTCCGCCCCCAGGCGGGCGATCGCTCCGGCGTGGACCAGCGTCAGCCACAACGCGCCGTCGGGGCCAGCCGTGATGCCGTACGGGCCCGCTCCCGGCGCGACGAGCGGTATCTCCCGAATGTCGACGGTCGTCACGTGCGGTGTCCTTCCGTGGTCGGATCGCCCACCCTGACCGGTACGGCCAGCGCTCCACAACCGACTTCGTCCGCCACCCGCCGCGATTGTCAGCCCGCTGACAGGATCGCCACGGCTTCCACCCAGACTGCCCGGTCACTGTCGGTGACGACCCTGCACGATGACCGAACCTCTGGAGGACAGCATGTCCCGCACCATCCGTAGGAAGCACCTGCTGGCCGGCCTGGCCACCGCCGGGGTCCTCGGCGTGGGGATCGCGGCCCCGACGATCGCGTTCGCCGCGGACACCCCCACCCCGGCGCCGAGCGCCAGCACCGCCCCGGGCCCCGGCGCTAAGGCCGACCGGCAGGGAGAGTTCGCCGAGGCGCTCGCCAAGGAGCTGGGCGTGCCCACCGACAAGGTGACCGCCGCCCTGGAGAAGGTCCGCGAGCAGCACCGGCCGGCCGATCGGCCGCAGCGCCCCTCCGGCGAGGACCGCAAGGCCGCGCTCAAGGAGCGGCTGGACCAGGCCGTCAAGGATGGCAAGCTCACCCAGGAGCAGGCCGACGCCATCACCAAGGCCGTCGAGGCCGGCGTCTTCCCCGGCGGTCACCGTGGGTGGGGCCACCACGGCGGCCCGGCGGGTACGCCCGGCAAGTGAGCCCCCGGCGCCCGTGATCCACTCCGTTTCGCCGATGTGGCGGTGTCCCTAAGCGGGGACCCCGCCACATCGGCGATCTGGGTGTCGATCACCGCCGTGCACCTCCGGGCCGGGCCCCTCCGGGGCCGGCCGATCGCCGGGGAACGGCCGACCGCCCGGGGGCGGAGGCGTCAGTTCTGGCCGGGCGGCGGCGTGAACACGCCGAGGTGGTTGCCGGCCGGGTCGAGCAGGTGGGCGAGGGTGAACCCGCTCGGCGCCGTACGCGCCGCGACCAGCACCTTGCCACCGGCCGCCTCGGCCCGCCGACACGTCGGTTCATGCCCGGCACGCTACGACCGGGGTACGACGCCCGCGCGCACCTCGACCGGCCGGAGATCGTGGACCGGAACCGCCACGCCTGCGCGCGTCGTCAGGCGATGCAGGCGCAGACGATCAGTGCGGCCCCGAAGTGGGTGGCGGCGCTGACCCGGGCCGCCGGGTGCGGCTCGGGTGAGCAGATGACCTCGCCGAGCTTGCCCGGGGTGAGCAGGTCCAGCACGACGAAGGCCAGCGCCATGATGGCCAGGCCGACCAGCCCGAAGACCACGGTGGAGGCGAGCCCCTTGCCGAAGTCGCTGTAGCTGGTCAGGATCGCGGTGAAGACGATCCCGGCGATGCCGAGCTGGTTGGCGGCGAGCAACAGCCCGGCGTTGGCGTTGCGGTCGACCCAGATCAGGTCCCGCAGCCGGCCCGGGGTCAGCAGGTCGACCAGCCCGAACCCGGCCGCCATGAGCCCGACGCCCACGATCCCGAACACGACGCTCTGCCAGGCACCGCTGAGCAGATCCTCCAGCACCGACTGCCTCCCGACTCTCCGCCCGGAGGGGTACCGGCGCGGTGATCGAGACGATAGCGGCAGGGCGCAACCGCGTCAGCCCCGCCGCTACAGCGCCAGGTAACGCTGCCGCTCGTACGGGGTGACCTCGCGGCGGTACTGCTCCCACTCGGCCCGCTTGTTGCGCAGGAAGAAGTCGAAGACGTGCTCGCCGAGCACCTCGGCGACCAGCTCGGACTCGGCCATCACGTCGATCGCCTCGGCCAGGTTCTCCGGCAGCGCCTCGTAGCCCATCGCACGCCGTTCCGCGCTGGTCAGCGCCCAGACGTCGTCCTCGGCGCCGGGCGGCAGCTCGTACCCCTCCTCGATGCCCTTCAGGCCGGCACCGAGCAGCACCGCGAAGGCGAGGTACGGGTTGGTCGCCGAGTCCAGCGAGCGGACCTCGACCCGGGCCGAGTTGGGCTTGCCGTACGCGGGCACGCGGACCAGCGCGGACCGGTTGAGGTGACCCCAGCAGACGTACGCCGGGCTCTCGGTGATGCGGTCCGGCAGGTGCTGCGGGAAGAGCCGCTTGTACGAGTTGACCCACTGGTTGGTGACCGCCGTGTACTCCCGGGCGTGCACCAGCAGGCCGGCGATGAACGACTTCGCCACCTTGGAGAGCTTCATCGGGTCGCCGGAGTCGTGGAAGGCGTTGCGCTCCCCCTCGAACAGCGACAGGTGGGTGTGCATGCCACTGCCCGGCTGGTCGGTGAAGGGCTTCGGCATGAAGCTGGCCTGCACGCCGGTGGAGAGCGCCACCTCCTTGACCACGTGCCGGAAGGTCATGATGTTGTCGGCGGTGGTCAGCGCGTCGGCGTAGCGCAGGTCGATCTCCTGCTGGCCGGGGGCGACCTCGTGGTGGCTGAACTCCACCGAGATGCCGATGCGCTCCAGCGCCAGCACGCCCTGACGGCGGAAGTCGCGGGCCACCGCGTGGGTGGTGTGCTCGAAGTAGCCGCCGGTGTCGACCGGGGTGGGCAGCGAGCCGTCCTGCGGGCCGTTCTCCAGCAGGAAGAACTCGATCTCCGGGTGGGTGTAGAAGGTGAAGCCCTTCTCGGCGGCCTTGGACAGGGCCCGGCGCAGCACGTGCCGGGGGTCGGCCCAGGAGGGCCCGCCGTCGGGCAGCAGGATGTCGCAGAACATCCGGGCGCTCTCGCCGCTGACCCCGCCCTCGAACGGGAAGACCTGGAAGGTGGTCGGGTCGGGCATGGCCACCATGTCCGATTCGAAGACCCGGGCGAAGCCCTCGATCGCCGAGCCGTCGAAGCCGATGCCCTCCTCGAAGGCGGCCTCCAGCTCCGCTGGCGCCACCGAGACGCTCTTGAGCGTGCCCAGCACGTCGGTGAACCACAGCCGGACGAACCGGATGTCCCGCTCTTCCAGCGTCCGGAGGACGAACTCCTGCTGACGGTCCACTTCCCCAACCCCTCGCGACACTCATTTGTCCGCATTGGCCGGGCTGCACCCGGCCTGATCGCCCAGTCTTCCCGGGCCTGGTTACGCAGACGTTACGCGAACCGCCGCCGGCCGTCCCCTCACCTCCCGCCCCACAGGCGTGCGCCCTGCCGTCGAAGAACCCCGTGCCCTGCTGCTCGGGGGGCCCGCGGCCGCACCGCCCGGCGGACGCGTCCGTCGCAGCGTGGCGGCCATCTCGTCCGAGGGGTGGGATTCAGCCGCCGAGGCTGGGGCAAGATGAGGACATGCCCACCCTGCGTCTCGCCCTGTCCCAGGTCAACCCGAGCGTCGGCGACATCGCCGGCAACGCCGACCTGGTCCGCAGCTGGACTCGCCAGGCCGCCGATGCCGGCGCCCAGTTGGTGCTCTTCCCGGAGCTGATGCTGACCGGTTACCCGGTCGAGGACCTGGTCTTCCGGCGCTCCTTCGTGGCCGCGTCCCGGGCCGCCGTGGAGCGGCTCGCGGCCGACCTCGCCACCGACGGGCTCGGCGACGTGCCGGTCGTGGTCGGCTACCTGGACGCCGACGGGCCGCCGCAGGTCAGTGGGGACGCCGAGCCGGGCCGGGGGGCCCGTAACGCCGCCGCGCTGCTGCACAGGGGCACCGTCGCCGCCCGCTACTTCAAGCACCACCTGCCCAACTACGGCGTCTTCGACGAGGACCGCTACTTCGTCTCCGGGGACGCGCTGACCGTGGTGCGGATCGGCGGGGTGGACGTCGCGCTGACCATCTGCGAGGACCTGTGGCAGGCCGGGGGCCCGTTCGCCGCCGCCCGGCGCGCGGGCGTCGGCCTCGTGGTCAACATCAACGGCTCGCCGTACGAGCTGAACAAGGACGACATCCGGCTGCCGCTGGTGCGCCGCCGGGCCGCCGAGGCGGGTGCCGCCATCGCGTACGTGAACATGATCGGCGGCCAGGACGAACTGGTCTTCGAGGGTGACTCGATGATCGTCAGCGCGGACGGTGACCTGCTCACCCGGGCTCCCCAGTTCGTCGAGCACCTGCTCGTGCACGACGTCGACCTGCCGACCGCCACCGACCTGCCGACCGGCGAGTCCGTCGCGGACGGCATGCGGATCGTCCGCAGCACCCTCGACGGGATTCCGGCCGCGCCGACCGGCCCGGCCGCCACCGGCGGTCTGATCGAGCCGGTGGCCGACGAGGCCGAGGTGTGGCAGGCGCTGGTCCTCGGTCTGCGCGACTACGTCAACAAGAACCGGTTCCCGTCGGTGGTCCTCGGTCTCTCCGGCGGCATCGACTCGGCGGTGGTGGCCGCGTTGGCCGTCGACGCCCTCGGACCGGACCGGGTGGTCGGAGTGTCGCTGCCCAGCCAGCACTCCTCCGAGCACTCCCGGGAGGACGCCGCGGACCTGGCCAAGCGCACCGGCCTGGACTACCGGGTCGAACCGATCCAGCCGATGGTGGACGGGTTCCTGGCCAACCTGTCGCTGTCCGGCCTGGCCGTGGAGAATCTGCAGGCCCGGGTTCGTGGCGTGATCCTGATGGCGCTGTCGAACCAGGAGGGCCACCTGGTGCTGACCACCGGCAACAAGAGTGAGCTGGCGGTCGGCTACTCCACCCTGTACGGCGACTCGGTGGGCGGCTTCAACCCGGTCAAGGACGTCTGGAAGACGTTGATCTGGCGACTCGCCAAGTGGCGCAACACCGACGCGGCCCGGCGCGGCGAGACCCCGCCGATCCCGGAGAACTCGATCGGGAAGCCGCCGAGCGCCGAGCTGAGCCCGGGGCAGCTCGACAGCGACAGCCTGCCCGAGTACGACGTGCTGGACCCGATCCTGATCGGCTACGTCGACGGCGACCTCGGCCGCGACGGGCTGGTCGAGTCGGGCCACGACCCGGCGGTGGTGGACAAGGTGCTGCGGCTGGTGGATACCGCCGAGTACAAGCGACGGCAGTCCGCGCCGGGCACGAAGATCTCGATGAAGGCGTTCGGTCGGGACCGCCGTCTGCCGATCACCAACCGGTGGCGCGAGCGCGGCTGAGCCGTACACCGTGGGGTGTCGGGTCGGTGGCACGACCCGACACCGCCCCGCGGCACTGCCCGCGACGGCCTCGCGGCTCTGCCGCCGACGGCCTCGCGTCGCGGTGGAGTGACATCTTGCACTGGGCCCTGCCATCGCCCCGTCTCGCGGTGCGACGATCGCGACTGAACCCGGGGACCGCGCACGCGGCCTCGAGGAAGGGAGACAGAGATGGTGGAGTCCACTCCGAACGAGGTGACCGCGCTCTACGGGGGCCCGGCCACCCGACGGGTCCGCACCCGGGACCTGATCGCCGCCAAGGAACGCGGTGAGCGGTGGCCGATGCTCACCTCGTACGACCAGTACACGGCGTCGATCTTCGACCAGGCCGGCGTCCCGGTGCTGCTGGTCGGCGACTCGGCCGCGAACAACGTGTTCGGCTACGAGACGACCCTGCCGATCACCGCCGACGAGCTGCTTCCGCTGGTGCGGGCCGTGGTGCGGGCGACCCGGCAGTCGCTGATCGTGGGTGACCTGCCGTTCGGCTCCTACGAGGAGGGGCCCGGCCAGGCGCTGCGCACCGCCGTCCGGTTCATGAAGGAGGGCGGCTGCCACGCGGTGAAGCTGGAGGGTGGCCGTCGCTGCGCCGCGCAGATCGCCGCGATCGTCGGCGCCGGCATTCCGGTGATGGCGCACATCGGCTTCACCCCGCAGAGCGAACACACCCTGGGCGGCTACCGCGTGCAGGGCCGGGGCGACGCCGCCGACGAGGTGCTCGCCGACGCACGGGCGGTGGCGGAGGCGGGCGCGTTCGCGGTGGTGCTGGAGATGGTGCCCGGCGAGGTGGCCAAGCGGATCACCAACGAGCTGCCGGTCCCGACGGTGGGCATCGGCGCCGGCCCGGACACCGACGCGCAGGTGCTGGTCTGGCAGGACATGGCCGGCCTGCGCACCGGGAAGACGCCACGCTTCGTCAAGCGGTACGCGGACCTGGCCGGGGCCCTCACCGACGCCACCCGCCGTTTCGCCGACGAGGTCCGGGGTGGCGAGTTCCCCGCCGCCGAACACACCTTCTAGTCCAGCAGGAGCCGTGATCGACTCGGGTTCGCCGATGTCGGGGTATCCCCGGCACCGGGACACCGCGATATCACCGAACCCGAGTGGATCACGGCGATCGTCGGACCGGGAACCCGGTCAGACGTCGGTGACGCGGATGCCGGCGTGTGCCTTGTAGCGCTTGTTGATGGCGATCAGGTTGGCGGTGAACGCCTCGACCTGGTGGGCGTTGCGCAGCCGACCGGCGTAGATGCCGCGCATCCCCGGGATCCGGGCGGCGAGCGCACCCACGATGCCGACGAGTTCGCGGTCCTCGGTGCAGATCAGCACGTCCAGGTCGATCCGGTCGACCTCCGGGTCGGCCAGCAGCGGGGCGCTGACGTGGTTGAACGCCGCGCAGACCCGGGAGTCGGGCAGGAGCGCGGCGGCCTGCTGCACGGCGCTGCCCTCGGCGACGGTCAGCGCGTACGGGCCCTGCTTGTCGAAGCCGAGCGGGTTGACGCAGTCGACGACGATCCGACCGGCGAGCGGCTCGGCGAGGGCGGCGACGGTGGCGGCGTGCCCGTCCCACGGCACCGCGATGATCACCACGTCGCTGCGCCGGGCCACCTCGTCGTTGGCCGCGCCGGTGACACCGGCGTCGGCCGGCACGCCCGGCAGCGCGGCGATCTCGGCGGCGGACTCGGCGGCCCGCTCCGCGTTGCGGGAACCGATCAGCACCGTCTGCCCGGCCCGCGCGAACCGGTAGGCCAGGCCCCGCCCCTGGTCGCCGGTGCCACCGATGATGCCGACCGTCAGCCCGGACACGTCGGGGAGCGTGCTCGCGTCGTATGCCATGCGGTCATCCTCGCAAACCGTCCGGCCCGGCACCGCGTCAGGCCGTCGAGGTCAGGCCGGCTCGGGCGGCTCGGACCGTCCGGCCCGGCACCGCGTCAGGCCGTCGAGGTCAGGCCGGCTCGGGCCCTCCGGCCCGCAAGCGCGTCAGGCCGCCGCCGGACGGCTCGGTCAGGCCAACTCGAACAGGACGGTGCGGGCCGCCGGGTCGGCGGTGACCAGGCGGACCCGGACCCGTTCGCCGAGCGGCAGTCGCCCGAGGCAGCGGGCGCGTACCGGCGGCTCGTCCAGGGCCACGGTGCCGCCCGGCGGTCGGGGACGGGACCGACCGTTGGGCGGGGCGTCGACGTCGAGGACCGCCGCGTCGAAGGTTTCGCCCACCCGGTGCTCCAACACCGCGGCCTCGGCCAGGTCGACCGCGCCCCGGGCCGCCGCCGAGGCGGTCCGGTCGGTGCTCGCCATCACCTCCGGCAGCCGGGGCAACGCGGCACGGAGCCAGTCGGGCACCGGCCGGTCCTCGTGCAGCGCCAGGCAGACCTCGGTGGCGTACCGGTCGGCCAGGCGTCGCAACGGCGCCGTGACGTGGGCGTACGCGGCTGCCACACCGCCGTGCTCCGGCTGCTCCGGCACCGTCCCGTCGAAGGCGGTGTACGCGGCACCGCGCATCAACTCGGCCGCCTGGTCGATGAAAGCGGCGGCGCGCGGCTGGGCGGGGTCCAGACCGGCGATCACCTGACCCGGGCCCATCTCCTCCGGCCAGTGCACGCCCAGCGGTGCGGCGGCGGCCCGTAGCCGCTGCACCGCCTCCGGCTTGGGAGCCGGCATGGTCCGCAGCAACCCGATGCGGCCGGCCAGCATGATGTCGGCGGCGGCCATCCCGGTCAGCAGGGAGATCTGGGCGTTGTGCTCCTCCATGGGCACCGGCGCGCGCAGCACCAGCCGCCAGCCCTCGCCGTCGGGTTCCAGGTCCTGCTCGGGCAGCGGCAGGTTGATCGCGCCGCGACGCAACCCACGGGCGGTCAACAGGTCGCCGATCTCCGGCAACAGCGCGATCGGGTCGGGTAGTCGACCGGCCTCGGCCGCCGCCTGCACCCCGGCGTAGTCGAGTTTGGCGCGGCTGCGGACCATGGCGCGTTCCAGTTCGACAGCCACGGTGCCGCCGTCGGCGTCCAGGTCGATCGTCCAGATCACCGCGGCCCGGTCGTCGTCGGGCAGCAGACTGGCGGCGCCCTCGCTGAGGGTGTGGGGGTGCAGCGGCACGTTCCCGTCGGGCAGGTAGATCGTCTGCCCCCGCCGCCAGGTCTCCGCCTCCAACGCGCCGCCCGGCCTGACGTGCGCGGCGACGTCGGCGATCGCGTACCGCACCCGGTAACCCCCACCGGGACGGCGGGCGAGGTGCATCGCCTGGTCCAGGTCCCGGGAGGTCGCCGGGTCGACGGTGACGAACGGTACGTCGGTGCGGTCGACGGGCGGACGAGGCGGCGCGCCCGCCGCCTCGTCCGCCTCACGCTGGGCGTCGGGCGGGAACTCCTCGGGCAGGCCGAGTTCGCGGCGCAGCGCGCCGAAGTCGATGCGGGGCGCGAGTACGCGTCGGATGACCACGGGTCAATCCTGACAGCGCCGCCGGTGATCCGCTTCCGGTGACCGGCCGAGATGTCCGCGGCCCGCTCAGCCGGTGGCCTTCCGGGCGGTGCTGCGCGTACCCCGGGGGGCGGTGGCGCGGGCGGCGACCGGGCGGGCCGGTGACTTGCGGGCGGTGACCTTGCGGGCCGGGGCCTTGGCGGCGACGGTCCTCTTCGCCGGTGCCTTCTTCGCCGCCGCCTTGCGCGCGGTCGTCGATGAGGTGCCGGTCACCTTTGCGGCGGGGGCCTTCTTCGCCGGGGCCTTGCGAGCGCCACCGCTGGGTCGGGTGGACGCGGCCTTCTTCGCCGGGGCCTTCTTGACGGCGGCCTTCGTGACGGCCGTCTTCTTCGCCGCCGTCTTCTTGACGGCGGACGCCTTCGCCGCCGTCTTCCGCGCCGGTGCCTTCGCCGCTGTCGCGGTCTTCCGCGCCGGTGCCTTGGCCGCGGTGGCGGTCTTGCGGGCCGGCGCCTTCGCCGCGGTGGCGGTCTTGCGGGCCGGCGCCTTCGCCGCGGTCGCGGTCTTCCGCGCCGTTGCCCTCGTCGCGGTGGCGGTCTTGCGGGCCGGCGCCTTCGCCGCGGCGGTGGTCTTCTTCGCCGCCGAGGTGGTGGTCCTCTTCGCGGCGCTCACCGTCTTCTTCGCGGCACCGGTGGTCTTCTTCGCCGTACCCGTCGTCTTCTTCGCGGCGGCGGTGGTCTTCTTCGCGGTCGCGGTGCTCTTGCGCGTCGCGGGCCGCGTCGAGGGCCGCGACGCGGCGGCGGTGGAGGTGCGAGATGCCGGGGCCCGCTTCGCCGCGGCCGTCGTCGTGCGGGTCGTGGTCTTCTTCGCCGGGGCCTTCTTGGCCGTGCTCGTCGTGGTGGTCCTGCTCGTCGTGGTGGCCTTCTTCGCGGGGGCCTTCTTGGCCGCCGTGGTGGTCTTCTTGGCCGGGGCACGCCCCGCGCCGCCGGCCGCCTTGCGCGCCGGGGCCTTCGCCGCCGTCGCACCCGCGGTGGACTTGCGGACGGGGGTGGTCCGGCTCGCCGCCGTGTTCCGCTCCGCCGCGGCGGTCTTCTTCGCGGTGGTACGTCGGGCAGTCGGACGGGTGGTGGCCTGCTGTGCTTCGGCCATCGTGGTTCCCTCCTCGGGGACGTGCTCTCGCGTGCGTCGCGGAGCACGAAATGCCTCGGCGCGAGCCGTCCCGCGCCGCCTATCTGTCCTCCCCGGCCCAACGAGCGTCCTCGGCATCCCACGCCTCGTTCCGCTCCTGCACTCGTTGCAGGGCGTTCTCCGCGTCGGCCGCCGAGTCGTACGGGCCGAGTACGTGCTTCGCCGGACACACGTCGGCGTCCGTCTCGACCCGGTGATGCCGGGTGCACCAGTAGAACTGCCCACCACGTCCGCTGTCGCTCATGGGAATCACTGTGCACCGCGATCCGGCCGGCCGCCACCGGATCGCACAAGTCGCCGACCCTCTCCACAGTAGATATGCAGGGCGTTCGTCGGGCCGGAACAGCAAAAGAAGCCCAGGCCGGGACACTTTTCCCACCGCCGACCTTCGGCTGAACGGCCAGTTCCGGCGTACGACGTACCTGGTGCAGGATCGTCCCCGTGATCAACACGGTGACCGGTACGGGGGCGTGCCCGGGGTGTGGGGCCACGACGAGATCCGTACGCGACGCCGTGCCCTGGTGCCCCAGTTGCGAGTGGAATCTGAACACATACGACCCGGTGCGGCGGGAACGCGAGTTCGGCTGGACCTGGGTCGACAGGTGGACCTACCGGATGGCGTTCCGGGCGACCACGCGGCAGTTCACCGAGTTGGCCGGGCGACCGCTGGGCGCCAACGGGTCCAATCGCGCCCGAACGCTTACCGCGTTGGTGTCCCTGGTGCTCGTCGCGGGGGTGCTCGCGCTCGCGGTGACCGGTGTGTGGCTGACCGTGGCGTTTCCGTTTCCCAACCTGGCGATCCTGCCCGGTGTCGTGATGGTGGGTCTGGCGATCGCGCTGCGGCCTCGCTTCGGTCGGCTCGACCCGGACCTGGAGGTGCTCTCCCGGGACCGGGCACCGGAGTTGTTCGCGCTGATCGACGAGGTGACCACCGTGATCGGGGCGCCGACGCCCGACGTGGTCGGCGTCGACGGCGAGCTCAACGCGTACGCGGGCGCGGTCGGCCTGCGGCGACGAAAGGTGCTGTGCCTCGGGCTGCCGCTGTGGGGTTCGCTCACCGCCGGTGAGCGGGTGGCGTTGCTCGGCCACGAGTTGGGCCACTTCGTCAACGGTGACCCGCGTCGGGGCCTGCTCACGCAGCCCGCGTTCACCATGCTCGGCTCCGCGGCGGACCTGTTCCGGCCGGTGCAGACCGGCGGCGGTGGTGGGCTGGTGGAGATGGTGGGCGACGCGCTGGGTCGGGCGTTCCAGTGGGTGGTGTCCCGGGTGCTGTTCGTCGGTCACCTGGTGTTGGTGAGTGTGGCGCTGCGGGACAGCCAACGGGCCGAGTACCTCGCCGACGAACTCTCCGCCCGGGTGGCCGGTTCGGCTGGCGCGACCGAGTTGCTCGACGCGTTGCTCAGCGCAGAGTCGATGGCGCTGGCGGTGCGCCGGGAGACCCGGGCGGGGCACGGCCCGGACCGGTGGCGTTCGGCGTTGGCCGAGGCCCGCGCCGCGAACGCCGATCGGCTGCCGCTGCTGCGCCAACTGTCGGTCCGCGACGAGGCGTCGCTGTTCGCCGCCCACCCGCCGACCGGACTGCGTCGCCGGATGCTCACCGACCGACAGTGGCAGGACCCCTCGGTGGTGCTCACCGAGGCCCGCATGGAACAGATCGACGCCGAGCTCGTCCGGGAGTACGAGCGCTTCCGCCGTACCGTCAGCTGGTCGGCCTGATCCCCGACGTGCCGTGACGGGGCGGCGCCGGCCGGTGGGGTCGTGCCTATGATCGCCGGATGGGAACACCGGACTACATCGTGGGCATGCGCAAGCATGTCGGGCACGACCTGCTCTGGCTGCCCAGCGTGAGCGCGGTGGTCCGCAACGACGCCGGTGAGCTGCTGCTCGGTCAGCGGGCCGACGACGGCCGCTGGTCGGTGATCAGTGGTTTCGTCGAGCCGGGCGAACAGCCGGCCGCCGCGCTGGTCCGTGAGGTGCGGGAGGAGACCGGTCTGGAGGTCGCGCCGGTGCGGTTGTCCAGCGCCGTCTCGCACCCGCACACCTATCCCAACGGGGACCGCTGCGAATACCTGAACCTGGGCTTCCTGTGCCGGCTGGTGTCCGGCACCGCCCGGGTCAACGACGACGAGTCGTTGGCCGTCGGGTGGTTCCCGGTGGACCGGCTGCCCGAGTTGGACAAGCACGCCCTGCTGGTCCTCGCCTACGCGCTGCGCGAGAACCAGGTCGCCGGTTACCTGGAGCCGGGCACCACCTGGGACGACGTACCCGACTGAGGTTCACACCGGGGTCGCCGCGAGGGCGACCTGCTCGGCGGGGGCCGACCGGGCCGCCCGGATGGTGTACGCGAGCGCGTAGGGCGAGCAGGCCAGATAGAACATCGGCTCCACGAGCACCTCGTCGGCGATCAGGAAGATCTTCCAACGGGTCGGCCGGGGCAGGCCGAAGTTCCAGTCGGTCAGGCAGGAGAAGAGCCACAGCGGTGCCGAGATCCGGTCGACGGAGTCTCCCGCCGTGGCCTCGATCACGGGGCCGGAGCCGGGCATGTCGTCGGGGTCGAGGGTGTACCCGGCCAGGGCCATGACCGCACCGATGGGGAGCACCACCCCGAGCGCGATTCGCAGCGGACCGCCGAGCGCGGTGTGCCGGGCCCAGCGTGCGGCGTGCACCGCGAGGAGCACCGCCGATCCGGTGGTCAACAGCGACCAGAGCGGCAGTTGCACCTGAGGCGGCGGCCCATTCGCGGCGCAGGTCGTCGCGGACGTCGACCGACCAGCGGCGGGCGGCCAGCTCCAACAGCAACTCGGCGACCCGTCGGCTCACCATGCCGGCGCTCCGGTCGGCTCGGTGCCGCCCCACGATGGACGGCCGTCGGGGATCGCGGCTCGCAGGTCGGCTAGCGCCTGCCGGGCCCGCGTCACCCCGACGGCGGTGAGCCGGTAGTAGCGGCGGGCCGGCCGACCGGCCGCGACGGGGTCGATCTCCTCCCAGTCGGCGGCCAGCCAGCCGGCCTCGGTGAGCCGGTGCAGCACCGGGTAGAGGGTGCCGCTGGGCAGGTCGGTCATGCGCATCAGGTCCAGCCCGTAGCGCTGCG
Organism: Micromonospora sp. WMMD1155; assembly: GCF_029581275.1. NCBI lineage: Bacteria > Bacillati > Actinomycetota > Actinomycetes > Micromonosporales > Micromonosporaceae > Micromonospora > Micromonospora sp. WMMD1155. Next base: position 4,387,375 of record NZ_CP120742.1, on the reverse strand, counting down.
CGTCGGGTTCGGCGAGCAGCGCCGCGAGCACCTTGGCCACCGGAATGGTCATCCGCATCCGACCACTGTATCGGAACTCTACATAGGGGTGGGTACCCGTTCGACGGGAATCCACAGCTCGGCGTCCGCCTCGGTGCCGTCCGCGGAGACCCGGACCCGGGAGATCTCCGGTCCGGGTCGGCTGCGGTACGGGTTGGACGGGAACCACTGGGTGAACACGTCCCGCCACAGGAACTGCACCGCCTGGGGGAACGCGCCCGAGGTGGTGAACACCGCCCAGGTGCCCGCCGCCACCGGCAGCGCATCCAGGTCCTCCGGCGGTACGGCACCGGTCACCACTCCGTGCCAGTAGTCCAACTCGGTGCCCTCGGCCCGACTGTCGGCGAGGTTGTCACTGACGTTGACGATCCCCTTCGGCTCCTGGTCGGAGAGCGCCTCGATCCGCTCGGTCGTCTCCTGGTCGATGCCCTTGATGAACGCCACGATCGCCGGGTTCATCCCCTCGTGCACCAGCGGCACCCGAGCCTTGCGCCCCACCAGCGCGAACGCGTCCTTGTCGACGATCCGGTACTCCATACTGCCGCTCCCTTCGACGGTGAGTCGGAAGGACATCCGGGGCTGGGCACGCAGCGCCGCCCCCGTACGCCGAGCCTCTCCGGGCCCCACGCCGTGCACGGCGTGGAACGCCCGGGCGAACGCCTCGGTCGACCCGTAGCCGTAGTGCACCGCGACGTCGAGCAACGTCCGCTCCCCCGCCAGCACGTCCGCCCCGGCGACGGTGAGCCGACGCCGACGGATGTACTCCGACAGCGGCATCCCGGCCAGCGCGGAGAACAGCCGCCGGAAGTGGTACTCCGACGTCAGCGCGATCCGCGCCAGCTCGGCCACCTCGATCTTCCGGTCGAGGTGCCGCTCGATGTACGTCATGGCTTCGTTGAGCCGCTCCAGCACCAGGATCTCCTTCCCTTTCCAGCAGCCACGCTAGGCGGGAGGGCAGGTGGTCGACCCGACATCCGGTGCCCACATCGGTCGGGTCGACCCGGCGCGCCGGTCCCGCTAGCGGGGTGGCTGTTGCATGATCCAGGTGGGTACCGGCTCCGACAGCGTGCCCAGCACCTCCCAGCCGGCCCGGCGGTACAGGTCGACGTTGCCCGGGTTGCTGGTCTCCAGGATCGCCGGAAGCCCCTCGGCGGCGGCGCGATCCAACCCGGCCCGCATGACGGCCCGGCCCCAGCCGCGTCCGGCGCTGTCCGGGTGGGTGCCCAGCACACCGAGATACCAGAACGGGTACGTCGGCAGGGCGGCGTGCATCGTGTCGTCGTAGCCCTGGACCCGGGCCCGCACGTCGGCCGGGTAGGGAGCGTCCGTCGGCGACCCGTGCGCGGCAGCCGGTTGCCCGGCCGGCGGGTCCCAGAGGGCGACCGACGCGCCGCCGCCGATCGTCCAGATGGACGACAGGTGCACCCGCTTGTCGAAGAGGTTCCCGAAGAAGGTGGCGGCGTATCGCGGGTAGGTGTCGTCGTCGGGGAAGAGGTGGCGCAGGATGGGATCCTTCACGAACGCGGCGACCAGGCAATCGACAACCGCCTCGCGGTCTGCCGGGGTGGCGATGGTGATCTCGGGCGTCGTCATGAGATTGACGATATTGCAGGCCGAGCGGCCCCACCGACCCCGGCGCGGGACGGCAGACTCGTCGCATGAGCATCGATGACTACCGTCAGCACTCCCCGTACAGCGATCCCGGTCGGCACGCCGCGCTGCTCGACGCCGTCCCAGCCGACATCGCCTCGGTGGCGGCCACCGTCCGCAATGTGATCGTCCACTACCGCGCCGGTGGGGTCGAGTTGCCCCCCGACCGGCTCGAAGAGGTCAACTGTCGCTGGGTGGACCGCATCCTCGACACCGACCAGTCCCGCTTCCCGCTGCCCCTGGCCGCCGAGCGGCCGGCCGTGGACCGGGTGGCCGGCTGCTGCCGGGACCACACGCTGCTCTCCGTCGCGGTGCTGCGTCAGCACGGCATTCCCAGCCGCAGCCGGGTCGGTTTCGCCTCGTACTTCGCTCCCGACTGGCACCACGACCACGTGCTGGTGGAGTACTGGAACGGCCACCGGTGGGTCTGGGCCGACCCGGAGCTCGACCCGGCCGGTGACTGGGGGTTCGACGGTTACGACATCGACCCGAAGGCCGGGCTGTTCGACTCGGCGGCGCGGGTGTGGTCGGCGTTCCGGGCCGGGACGATCGACCCCGACCGCTACGGCGTCAGCCCGGAGCTTCCGTTCCGAGGCGACTGGTTCATCCACGACTACGTCCTGATCGAACTGGCCCATCGGCAGAAGGACGAGTTGCTGCTCTGGGACGGCTTCGGTGCGATGACCGAGGATCTCGCCACCGCCGACCTCACGCTGGTGGACGAGATCGCCGCGTTGCTGCTCGCCGCCGACGACGGGGACGAGGCGGCGGAGAAGGCCCTCGCCGACCGGTACGCCGGCGACGCCCGGCTCCGTCCCGGGCCGCGGGTGCACTGCCTGTCGCCGGTCTCCGACACGGTCAGCGTCGACCTGCGTCGCTGAGCGGCCCGGATCCGACACACGTACTACCCGAAGGTGAAGGCGTACGCGGCCGCGTCGGGCTCGCCGAACGTGACCTCCAGGGTCCGCTCGCGGACCGCGCCGTCCTGGCGTACGAGCTGGTAGAGGCGACCGTCCTGAAGCACCCCGTGGCCGTCGGCGTCGACGTCGACGCCGTGCGACGGGCCGGGCGCCTCCCCGTCGAGGAGCACCCGGAACGGGATCGACCGTCCCGGCACGGGGCCCAGCACGAGGTGGGCGTCACGGGCGTGGAACCGGAAGGCGATGCTGCCACCGGCCTGGTCGACCGTGACGCTCTCCGCGCCGATCGTCCAGTCCCCCGCCAGCGCCCACTGGTTGAGACCCAGGCGCTCGGGCAGGTGGTAGGCGCGACGTTCGTCGAGCGCCGGGCCGTCCGGCGACGCGAAGTGTTCGCCGCGACTGAAACCGAGGTACGTCTCGGGCGTCCGCAGGTCGTCCCAGTCGGCCTCCGCCTCCGGCCCGACCCCGTCGACGGGTACGGGGTCCCGCTCGATGCCGAGCAGGTGTTGCAGCGTCCGCTCGGACTGCTCGTAGCGCCCCTCGCCGAAGTGCTCGTCGCGGATGACCCCGTCGGTGTCGACGAAGTAGAGCGCCGGCCAGTAGTGGTTGTCGAAGGCCCGCCAGATCGCGTAGTCGTTGTCGACGGCGACCGGGTAGTCGATCGACCGCGCCTCGACCGCGCGGCGCACCTGGTCGACGTCGTGCTCGAACGAGAACTCCGGCGTGTGCACCCCGACGACGACCAGCCCGTCGTCGCGGTACGCCTGCGACCAGGCCCGAACGTACGGCTCCTGGCGTAGCCAGTTGATGCAGGTCAGCGTCCAGAAGTTGACCAGGACGACGCGCCCGCGCAGGTCGGCGGGGTCGAGTGGCTCGGAGTTGAGCCACTCGACCGCCCCGTTCAGCGGGGGCAGGTGCACGGCCATCTACCGCAGCGACCGGAAGGCGGTCCGAAGCTCCTCGGAGAAGATCTTCGGCTGTTCCCAGGCCGCGAAGTGCCCGCCGACGTCGAGCTTGTTGTAGTAGATGAGATTGGAGTACGCCTGCTCGGCCCAGCTCTGCGGTGCCTCGTACAGCTCGTCGGGGAAGACGCTGACCGCGACCGGGATCTTGACGCCCTTGGCGGCGAAGAACGAGAGCTTGTTCTCCGCGTACAGCCGGGACGCGGAGACCGCGGTGTTCGTCAGCCAGTAGAGCGAGATGTTGTCCAGGATGTCGTCACGGGTCAGGCCCGCCTTGGCACCGTCGAAGACCTGCGCGATCAGCGCGAGGCTCTTGGCGTCGTGGTCGAGCAGGAAGGACGCCAGACCGACCGGGGAGTCCGCCAGCCCGGTGAGCGTCTGCGGACGCGTCGCCATCATCAGGGCGTACGCGACGTGCTTCCAGACGTAGTTGGCCTCCTCGGCGGCACGCATCTCGTCGGCGGAGAGACCGGACGGCAGTGAGCCCATGGCGTTGTTCGCGCCGGTGGTGTCGCCCTGGAACAGCAGGTCGATCTCGGGTGGGATCGCGCCGGGCATGTTGGTGTGGATGCCGAGCAGTTCCGGGGGCGCCTGGAGGCCCATCTGGTCCACGATGACCGCACCCCAGTCGCCGCCCTGCGCGACGAACCGCGTGTAGCCGAGGCGCTTCATCAACTCGGTCCAGGCGGTGGCGATCTTCTGCGGGCTCCAGCCCGACTCGGTCGGCTTGCCGGAGAAGCCGTGCCCGGGAAGCGACGGGATCACCAGGTGGAAGGCGTCGGACGCGCTCGCGCCGTGGGCGGTGGGATCGGTGAGCGGTTCGATGATCTTCATCTGCTCGATCACCGAACCGGGCCAGCCGTGGGTGACGATGAGCGGCAGCGCGTCCTCGTGCTTCGAACGTACGTGGATGAAATGGATGTCCACTCCGTCGATCGTCGTCATGAACTGCGGCAGGGCGTTCAGTCGTGCCTCGACCTTGCGCCAGTCGTACTCCTTCTCCCAATAACGGGCGACGGCCTGAATGGTCCCGAGTGGCACGCCCTGCGACTGGTCGTCCACCGTTTCCTTGTCCGGCCACCGGGTCGCCTTGATGCGCCTCTTCAGGTCGTCGAGGTCGGCCTGGGGAATGTCGACCGAGAACGGCCGAATCTCCGTGGTGCCGGGACGGGTCTTGGTTTTGACAGCCATGCGGGTTCCTCTCCGACTAGGTTTGCGCCCTGCGAGGAGAATTCATGCGCCTGTGCGCCATTTCCGAAATGGGCACGCCGCCGCCATATTCGGAGCCTAGAACGGTGCGCCCCCGGCCCGTGGCGATACGGTGCTCAGGGCGCTGCGACGGCCTTCTCGGCGGCTCGACTGACCTGCTCCCAGCCCGCCCAGGTGTCCATCCGCCGTCGGGAGATGTCGAACGCGAGGTCGTACACCATGCTTCCGAGCAGGAGCCGCAGCGGCGGGTCGTCGCTGTCGACGAGTCGTAGCAACGCTTCGGCCGCGAGCCTGGGCTCGCTGTCGACCGAGCCTTCCGCCCACTGTCGTTCCAGTTCGGCGCGCAGTGGCGCGTACGCCTCCAACGGGGTGGTGGCGGCGATGCTGGTGTAGAGGTCGGTCCAGTATCCGCCCGGCTGCACGATGCTGACCGTGATGTCGAAGGCCGCCGCCTCCATGGCCAGGGCCTCGCTCATGCCCTCCAGGGCGAACTTGCTCGCGCTGTACATGCCGGTGCTCGGGAAACCACCGAGCGCGGCGATGCTGGACACCTGCACGATGTGGCCGGACCGCTGGGCCCGCAGGTGCGGAAGCACGGCCTGACCGACCCAGAGCGCGCCGAAGAAGTTCACCTCGAACTGGGCGCGCGCCTCGGCCTCGGTGAACTCCTCGACCATGCCCATGGACATGGTGCCGGCGTTGTTGACGACGATGTCGAGCCGCCCGAAGTGCGCCACGGCGGTGTCCACCGCGGTGCTGACCGCCGCCCGGTCGGTCACGTCGAGGGGCAGGGTCAGCAGCCGGTCGGCGTGCCGCTCGTCGAAGTCGGCGGCGGCGATGCTGCGGGACGCGGCGACCACCCGGTCGCCCCGGTCGAGGGCGGCGTCGGCGAAGGCACGGCCCAGGCCACGGCTGGCGCCGGTGATGAACCAGGTACGCATGACAATCTCCCCATCGGTTCTCGCGAGACGAGACGGTCCGTCTCGTTACGGCCAGAAGGCTAACTCCCGGTGGTGCCGCCGTCAAGACGAGACGGTCCGTCTCGTCGCTGGTATCGTCTCGGGCCATGACGCCCAACACGGCCCGCCGCAACGAGACGTCACGGCGCGCCATCCTCACCGCGGCCTTCGACCTGCTCCAGGAGATCGGGTACGCGAAGGTCAGCATCGAGGGCATCGCCACCCGGGCCGGGGTCGGCAAGCAGACCATCTACCGCTGGTGGCCGTCGAAGGGCGCGGTCATCTTCGACGCCTTCCTCCTGCTCAGCGAGGGCACCGAGGGCGAGCCACCGACGTTGCCGGACACCGGTGACCTGGCCGCGGACCTCAGCCTGGTGCTCCGCGCCACCGTCGAGGAGATGAACGATCCCCGGTACGAGCAACCGATGCGCGCCCTCGCCACCGAGATAACGCTCGACCCCGAGTTGGCAGCCGCGTACGCGCAACGGTTGGACGGGCCGTTGCGGGAGGCCAAACGGCAACGCCTTCGCAGTGCCCAGCAGGCCGGGCAACTCGCCGACGACCTCGACCTCGACGTGGCGGTGGACCTGATCTGGGGGCCGGTGCTGAACAGGTGGCTCTACCGCAGCGGTCCGCTCACCACCGAGTACGCCGACCAGGTCGTCACCACCGCCCTTGACGGGTTGCGACCCCGTAGACCCGGCGAGTGACCGTCTTTGCGTGACCGTAGCCCGGTGCGGCAACATCAGGCGCCGTGACGGCACCAGGCACGGACCCCGAGAACGACACCCCGGCCAGCACACCCCGGATGAGTCGGCGGACCCGGCACTGGCTGGTCGGCGCCGGCCTCACCGCCCTGGCCGCCACCCTCGGCATCACCCTCGCCGTACGCGGCGGCGCCACCCCGGCCTGCGCCGCGCCCCCGTCGGGGAACACCGTCCACAAGGGAAAGGCCAGCTTCTACGACGCGGGTCGCTCCGGTGGCAACTGCTCCTTTCCCGGCCCGCCCGCGGACCGGCTCTACGTGGCCCTCGGCTCGTCGCAGTACTCGAAGGGAGCGGCCTGCGGCAGCTACCTGGACGTGACCGGCCCGAAGGGCACCGTCCGGGTCATGGTCATGGACCAGTGCGGCGGCTGCGGGCCGACGAAGATCGACCTCTCCACCGAGGCGTTCACCCGGATCGCCGACCGGTCGCAGGGCATCGCGTCAGTGACGTACCGGGCGGCACTCAACCCGCCGCTCGACGGCGGGCTCACCTTCCGGATCAAGGGCGGCGCCTCGCAGTGGTGGTTCGCCGTCCAGGTCGGCAACCACGGCAACCCGCTGCGCTCGGTCGAGGCGAAGGGGACCAGCGGCGGCTTCCGCAAGGCGATCCGCCAGACCGACAACTACTGGACCGTCGAGGGTGGGCTCGGCCCCGGGCCGTTCAGCATCAAGGTCACCGACGTGTACGGGCACCGGGCGACCGCCACCGGCATCCGGATGGTCACCAAGCAGGTGCAACGCAGCACGGTGTCCCTCGTCAGCCCGGCCACGCCGAGCAGCTCACCCTCGCCGTCTCCCCCGGCCTCGCCCTCGGCCCCGTCCTCACCGAGCGCCGCCCCGCCCTCGCCCGCGCCGACGGCGACAGTCGAAGCGCTCGCCGGGCCCGCCCCGCTCGGCAGCGCGCGCTGCTGACCCGATACGCCGAGGACTCCGGCTCGTAACGGCTCGCACGCCGTGCGCCCGCGAGTCGGCGGCGGGCCGAGCCGGCGACCACCGCGCAGAGACGGTCCGAGCGCCACGGCCCATCAGCACTGGTCAGCATTCGTCCTTTGCGAGGCTCGCGAACTCCTCCATGGACACGGTCCGCTGCTCGTCGAGGTTGTCCACGACCTCGGTGATCAGAACAGATCCGGGCCGCAGGTCCGCCACCTCAGCGAACCGGAAGCTCACCGCGTGCGAGGTGAAGCTGCTGTCATCGGCGACTCCGTACATCCGGAAGGCCTCGTCCGGGTCAGGGGCCGGATCAGGTGGGAACCCCTCCAGGCGCACCCCGGTCGGCGAGGTGGCGGCACGCGGCACGGCATACCGTTGTCGCATCCAGGAGGGCTGACTCTGGGAGGCCACCGTGCCGGACGGCGAGGGCGAGACCGAGCGTTTCTCGGCAAGGAGGATGACGCTGCCTGGTGGTCGGTCCGCGCACCAGGACAGAACCGCGAAGGGCTGACCGTCGGCGTCCACGGTCAGGCCGGTGACGGCCTTGATCACAGGAGTGCAACCGGTCGCCCCGGCCAGCACGAGCATCGCAACGATCAGCGAAGCGCTGATCCGCCGCGCCTTCATCAGCATCTGAATCGCCACACCCCGACGGTCGCAGCACCACGTCAATCTCCGACCCCGCCCACGTCACAGACTGATGACGGTTGGTGACCCGTTGCTGACTCCTTGCCCTTCGTTTGAGTTCGAGCACACCCGGCCACGTTCGGGGCCGTCTGGTGGGCGGCTCGTGTCTGCCGGGTCAACGCGCGGCGGTGAACCGGCGCGCGATCGACCTTCGATCCGTTCACTCGGCGAAGGGCAGCGGGCAGCAGGAGGTCCCGGCGCAGGCGATCAGGTCGTCGCAACCGGCCGAGATGGCGGCCCGCAGGGTGTCGCGGGTGACGGTCAGGTCCGCCCGCTTCTGCTCTACCTCGATCAGCTTGTCGCTGGCACGTGCCTGTAGACCAGCGCCGGACCGCCGATTCCGGACGGCGTCGAGCAGGTCGGCGACCTCGTTGAGAGTGAAACCCAGACGTTGCGCGGTCTTGATGACTCGCAGCAGGGTGACCGTCTCGGTCGGGTAGAGCCGGTGCCCGCCCGGTGACCGCTGCGGCGGATCGAGCAGGCCCCGACGCTCGTAGTAGCGCAGCGTCTGCTGGTTGACTCCGGCCGCGTCGGCCAGTTGCCCGCTGCGCAGTCCCGGTCCGGTCACCGATGGTCCCGAACAGACACGGCCCGCTTGACGAGGGCGTCGAGCACGTCGACGTGGGCCGCCGGCACCCGAACGTCCAGTAACAGCGACTTCCCGTCAGGCCGGGAGAGGCCGAAGGTGAAGAACGAGCAGCAGGACGACTCCCGGGTTGTCAGGTCCCGCGCCGCCTCTTCGACCTGCGTACCGCCGTCGAGATGGAACCGCAGATGCTGGGCCGACAGCCGATCGAGGCCGCGCACGGCCTCCGCGAAGAACTGGTCGAACTCGGCGAGCCGCAGCGGCCGCTCAGCCGTCGGCAGGGTGCAGTCCTCCGGCACCCAGGCGTCGTCCGTCGCGATGTGGTCACTCATAGCCCGACGGTAAGCCCGTACCTACGTATCGGTTGCAAGCCCGAGAGCCTCACAGCGGTGCGCCTGCCATACGGGTGCGGCAGGCGGCGAAAGAGAGCCGGAAGACGGCACGAAGCAGCTCACCGTCCGCTACGCCAACAGCACCGGCGGCGACGGCCAGAACGCCCGCACCCTGACGGTGCGGGTCGACGGCGACGCCGGTCGCACGCTGACCATGCCGCCCACCACGAACTGGGACACCTGGAGCCTGGCCAGCGGCAAGACGTACCGGGGCGGCACCACGCAGACCATCACCACCACGCTGGACACCATGCCGGTGTTCAAGAAGCACTGAGGTTCCAGGGATCAAGACACCGGCCGGGTAGGGTGACCCACCCGGCCGGTGTCCTCAGGTCCAACGTCGAGGCCGCCGGGCCAGCGACAGCCACCCGAGGAACCGGGCGTGCAGCGCGGCCAGGTCCGGGCGCAGCCCCAGCCCGTACCCGTCGTCGATCGCCTCCTGCATCGACGCGGCCAGGTAGAACGCCAGCGCGATCGAATGACCGTAGAACTCGGCCGCCAGGTCGAGCCGAGCCGGACCGCACGGCCAGGGCGCGGCGCAGTTGCGGCACAACCACGCCGGGCGCATCGGCAGGTGCGGGGTCATCCGACCCGCACCGGACGCCGACGGCGTTCGGTCGGCAGGGCCTGCGTCCGCACGCCCGCCCGCATCACGAACAACTCGCGCCGCGCGACCGCGTCGCCCGCCGCGTTCAGCTGGTAACCCTCGATCCAGACCCAACCGTGGTACGTGTGCCGCTCCGGCAACTCGCGGATGACGCGCACGAAGATCGGGCGCAGGAACTGCACACTCGCCGCGGTGCTCAGGTAGACCACGTCACCGGCCGTCATCGTCCCGATCACCGCAACCCCCAGGGGTACGCGACAGCGCGGCTCGCCTGCGGTCGGCTCGCTGGTTTCGGCTCGGGCCTCTCGGGCTTGTCGTCGGGCACGCTCTCCCCCTCGGTGCCGTTGGGAGGGGGCCGCTCCCGTGAGTGCTCGCCCATCGGAAGCGGCCCCGCTACGAACGCGACCGCCGGTCTCGTGGTCCTACCAGCCGCGCCGCCTGGTGACACTCTGCTGTGGAGACCACTACGCTCGGAAGGCGTTCCAGGCGTCCGGGCCGGAGCTGGCCGGACCGGCCCGAGGCGTGTGGCACCTCGGGTAGTCGATCTCCGATGTGAGGAGCGTTGAATGGCTGACGTGCCGAGTCCACTCGCGGACTTCGTCGTGAGCGAGATCCGCCGCGCTCGCGGGGCGTCCGGGATGACGCAGGAGTCGTTCGGCCGGGCGGCGGGCTTCAGCGCCTCACACGTCAGCGCCGTGGAGAGCGGCACCCGGGCGCTGACGATCGACTTCATCAAGGGCGCTGATCGGGCGTTGAAGAACGGCGGACTCTTCGAGCGCCTGGCGACGAAGTTCGGCGCGCCGTCGTGGTTCCTGCCCTGGCTGGACGCGGAACGGGGCGCGACGCAGCTTCGCTACTTCGAACCCAACCTGATCCCCGGCCTCCTACAGGTGGAGCACTACGCTCGCACGGTCCTGCGAACCGTGGAAACCCTCACCGACGAGGAGGTCGAGCAGCGGGTTGAGGCGCGAATGAACCGGCAAGCGATCCTCACCGGACAGCACCGCCCACAGTTTGTCGCCGTGCTGGACGAAGCCGCGATACGTCGAACGGGCGACGGCCTCGGCGGGATCATGGCCCAGCAGGTCGCCCACCTGGTCGCGATGGCCGAACTTCCGCACGTTCACGTCCATGTCATCCCGATCGCGAGCGGCCTGCACATCGGGCTGTCCGGACCGTTCGCGCTGGCTCGGTCCAGCGAGGGCGTGTGGGTCGGCCACCTCGAAAACCAGCTTGGCGGGGAGGTCATCGACAAGGACGATGAGGTGGCTACGCTTCAGGCAAGGTGGGAGAGCGTCCGGAACGAGGCGCTACCTCGCCGGCAGTCCATCGACCTGCTGAAGGAAGTTGGGAGCCATCATGGACCTCAGTAACGCCCGGTGGCGCAAGTCCACCCGCAGCGGCGCGAGCGGCGGGAACTGCGTCGAGGTGGCAAGCAACCTGCCCGGTCTCGTGGCTGTCCGTGACTCGAAAGACGCCGCTGGCCCGTCCTTGACCTTCGCCCCAGCGGCCTGGGCCGCCTTCGTCGCCCAGGTCACCGAGCGGCCCTAACCGCCGCAACGCACCACGTCTCATTCGGTGGCTCGAAGAGCCCCAATCCCGTAGCCGGGGCAGCGATCGACTCTCCGACGAACGGCCCGGGTGCGACCGGGACGGCTCGTCCCGGTCGCACCGACGGATCAGGTGTTGATGGCGCCCATCATGGTGGTGGCGGTGTTGCCGCGCGCGGCGCGTTCTCCGGCGGCCGCCGCCTCCTCCGGGGTGGCGCCACGAGCCATCGCCCTGGCCACAGCCTCGGAACGCTGCTGTTCGATCTTCTCCCTGCGCCTCTTCGTGAACCGGCTCCAGATAGACATGAGCCAGTTCTTCCCGGAGGCCGGAGGTGGCAAACCGGTCGAGTAACCGCCTGGCAACCGTCTCGCTCCCACCGCCCGTCCCCGGGGCGCCTAGATGATGCGGCGTCGTAGCCGCCACACCACCACACCGATCAGGGCCGCCGCGACGGCGACGAACAGGGACGCCTCGATGAGCTGGAAGGTCCAGAACCGGTCGGCCGGGTGGTAGACCCCGAACTGCTGGACGCCCCGCGCGTGCAGGAACTGGTTGAGGTTGGTGCCGGCCCGGTCGGCGGCATCCTCCAGCTCGTAGTACTCGGTCGAGTTCAGCCTGCGCCCGGCGGCGTCTGCGTAGCCGTGTTCGATAACCCAGTCCGCGAAGCCGGTCCCGGGCCGGTGCCCCGCCTGGTCCTTCCCGACGGGGATCGGCTCCATGGTGGTGAGCGGGGTGGCGTACGCGGGACGGGCCACCAGCGCCACCGACATCCGGGCGGCGAGGAACGCCCCGAACGCGACGCCGAACGCGGGCAGGCTGCGCCGCAGGATCGCCCCGGCGGCGGTGGCGACGCCGAACGCGAACAGGGCGTACGCCACCGGCACGAGTCCCTCCAGGTCGAAGGCGTCGTACTGGAACCGCCCCTCCCACACGTCGAACGGCTGACGGAACCAGGTGAGCACCGCCGTGAACATCCCGGTGAGCGCGACGGTGACGCCGGCCAGTGCCGCGAGCTTGGCCGCCAGCCAGCGCATCCGCGGCACGGCTTGCGTCCAGGCGAGCTGCCAGGTGCCGTCCTCCAGTTCCCGCGCGAGCAGCGGCGCACCGAGGAACGCGCCGATGACGACGGGGACCAGATAGAAGGCCGCCAGAAGGTTCTCGACGTACCCGTACTCCTCGTCAAGCCGACGGAAGGAGGCCGTGCACGCCTCAGTGACACCGGCCTCCCCCGCACACCGGGCGGGACCGCCGGGGAACAGGTCGTGGGCCTGCGCCCCGAGCACCAGCAGGGCGACGCCGAACAGGCCGACGAGCAGCCCCAGAACGCCGACCTCGGTCCGGTGCTGCCGCCAGATCAGCCACGTCATGCCGCCACCCCCGACGTGACCGGAGCGCTCGACTCGGACGGCCGACGCAGGTACGCCATCACCAGGTCCTCCAACGCGACCGGCTGGGGCTGCCACCCGGGCGCGGCCGGGATCGCGCCGTCGCGTACCAGCAGGGTGGTGTGCCGGTCGCTGTGGACGGCCTGCACGACGCCGGCGGCCCGGTCGAGGTCGTTGGCCGTGCGCGGGCCGACGAGCAGCCGGTGCTCGGCGAGGAGGGTGTCGATGTCACCGGAGAGCGTGACCCGGCCGTCGTTGAGCACGACCAGGTGATCGCAGACGCGCTCCAGCTCGTGCACGACGTGGGAGGAGAACAGGACGGTCACCCCGCCTTCGGCCACCGCGCCCATGAGGACCTGCAGGAACTCGTGCCGGGCCAGCGGGTCGAGACTGGCCACCGGCTCGTCGAGGACGAGCAGGTCCGGCCGCTTCGCCAGGGCCAGAGCCAACGCGACCTGGGCCTGCTGCCCGCCGGAGAGCGTGCCGACCCTACGGTCGAGCGGGATGCCCAGCTTCGCCAGCCGACGCTCGGCCAATCCCTGGTCGAACCGCAGGTTGCAGGCCCGGCCGAAGCGGAGCATCTCGGCCACGGTGAAGCGCTTGTACAGCGGGTGGTCCTGGGCCAGGTAGCCGACCCGGGACAGAGTCTGCGAGGTGCTGGCGGTGACGTCGTGGCCGAGGACCTCCACCCTGCCGGTGCTCGGCGCCAGCAACCCGACGGCCATGCGCAGCAGCGTGGTCTTGCCCGCGCCGTTCGGCCCGACCAGGGCGATCACGCCGCCCGCAGGCAGGGCCAGGGTGCAGTCCCGCAGCGCCCAACCCTTCCGGTACCGCTTGCCCAGACCGTCCGCGCGCAGCGCGAACTCGGTCGCCGTCATGCCACGTCCTCGTTCCTCGTCTGCTGGTGGACGGAGGCGAAAAGCGCGTTGACCGCCTGCTCGTCGAGGCCGGTCGCGTAGGCGCGGCGCAGCCAGGTCGTCAGGCCGCGGCGCAGCGACGTGTACGTCGAAGCCGACATCACGGCCGACTGCTGTTCGTTGACGAACGTGCCCTGGCCGGGACGGCCGGTGACCAAGTCCTCCTGCTCCATCTGCCGGTACGCCTTGGCGACGGTGTTCGGATTGATCGCCAGGTCCTCGACCACCTCGCGGATGAGCGGGAGGCGGTCACCGGGTTGGAGGAAGCCCAGCAGCACCGCCTGGCGGACCTGCTGGACGAGTTGCAGGTACGGCGGCACGCCGGAGTGGGTGTCGAGCCGGAAGACGAACACGGGAGCCCCTTACTGCTTTCCTAGTACCATAGTAAAGCGGTAAGTCGCTGGTCAAGATAGCCGAAGCGGCTGCGGCCAGGGCGTCAAGCACCGCCCGAGGCTGACCATGAACGATCATCGGCAACCGAACATGAACAGCTCAGAGCCGTGATCACGGCTCTGAGCTGGTGGGCGACGGACGAGTCGACCTGTACGCCGGATTCTGTGCGCGACGCGTACCCCAAAGGGGTTCGCGTCGGCGGCGGCCATCCATCTCGGCCTGCCGTTGCCGGCAGGCTCTAGCGGCCTACCCGCAGACATCGGGCGGGCAGCCCTCAAGCGTCTGCGCCGGGTCGTCATCTTGCGGTGACGGCCCTTGCTTGGCCTTGCTCCGGGTGGGGTTTACCGAGCCACCCCGGTCACCCGGGGTGCTGGTGGGCTCTTACCCCACCGTTTCACCCTTACCGTCCCCGTTGGGGTCGGCGGTCTGTTTTCTGTGGCACTGTCCCGCGGGTCGCCCCGGGTTGCCGTTAACAACCACCCTGCCCTGTGGAGTCCGGACGTTCCTCGGCGGCGGGCCGGAGCCCGCCGACGCGACCGCCCGGTCGACTCGTCCGTCGCGCTCTCATCCTAACGACGAGCGTGCTGCCGGTATTGCCGCCCCGCCTGGGCAAGATCGCGCAGCTCAATGGCGGTCCGGCGGAGTCGCCTCGGAGGGCGACGGCTAGCCTCGTGGGGCTATGGATCTCTCCCACGCCGCGCTGCTGCTCGCCGCCGGTCTCGCCGCTGGCACTGTCAACGCGGTGGCCGGTGGGGGCTCGTTGATCACCTTTCCGGCGATGCTCGCGGTCGGGTTGCCCCCGGTGCCGGCGAACGTCAGCAACTCCGTCGCCGTCTTCCCCGGGTACGTGGCCAGCGTGGCGGGCAGCCGGCAGGACCTGCCACGCCCCCGTGCCCTGGCCACGCTGGTGCCGACCACGATCGTCGGCACGATCCTCGGGGCGTTGCTGCTGCTGGCCACCCCGGCCCGCGCGTTCGAGCTGGTCGTACCCTTTCTGGTTCTCGGCGCGACAGCGGTCCTGGCCTTCCAGGACCCGCTGCGCCGCCTGGTCGGTCACCCCCGGGACCTGTCGCCACGCCAGCGGACGGTCGCGGTGCAGACGATGGTCGCGCTCGGCGCGGTGTACGGCGGGTACTTCGGCGCGGCCCTGGGGGTGATGCTGGTCGCCGGGTTGGCCCTGGTGCTGGACGCGACCCTGGCGCGGGTGAGCGCGATCAAGAATCTGCTCTCGGCCGTGGTCGGGTTGACCACGCTCGTGATTTTCGCCCTGTTCGGCCCGCTGAACTGGGCGGCGGTCGCGGTGGTCGCGCCCGCCACCCTCATCGGGGGGTACGCGGGTGCCCGGCTCGTCCGTCGGCTGCCGCCGGTGGTGCTCAAGACGATGATCGTGGTGTTCGGTACGACGATCGGCCTCTACCTGCTCTACCGCGCCCTGGCCTGAGGGCGTCCACCCCGCCCGCCCCGGCGTCGACGCGCAAGATCCGAGCAACATCGGGGATGTTGCTGCCTCAGCGAGCCCGGAGGCAGCAACATCCCCGAAAGTGCGCGGATCTTGGGACGGGCGCGCGGGGCGGGCGCGCGGGGCGGGCGCGCGGGGCGGGCGCGCGGGGCGGGCGCGCGGGGCGGGCGGGCGGGGCGGGCGGGCGGGGCGGGCGGCGCGAGCCCGCGGCACTCAGTAGGCCTCGCCTACCGGCTCTTCGGCGGTGTTCTCGGCACCGGCGGCGGCGCGGTTCCAGCGGGACCAGAGGACCCGCTCGCCGTAGCCGGCGGCCATCACGTGCGCGAAGGCCAGGTAGACGAGGACACCGACGGCGAGCACCCCGAGGCCGACCCAGAACGGCAGGGCCGGCGAGTGTTCGGCGAGCTTGCCGGAGATGATCGGTGCCGGTGCGGCGGCACCCCAGCGGACCAGGTTGAACGCGCCGGTGGCGACCCGCCGGTCGGTGGAGCCGAGCCCGAGGGCCAGGTCGGTGAGGTTGGCGTTGGCCATCCCCATGCAGAGTCCGGCGAGCACCAGCACGACGAGCGACTCGGCGGTGCCGGTGGAGGTGGCGAAGAGGACCATGCAGACCAGCAGCCCGGCGATGGCCACGCCGACGGTCTGCACGGCGCCGATGCGGTGGGCCAGCCGGTGGCCGATCACCAGGATGCCGGCGGCCAGACCGAGACCCCAGCCGGTGAAGGCCAGCCCCAGCGGGATGATGTCCAGCTTGAGGAAGAGCGGCGTGTAGCCGAGGACCACGAAGAACACGAAGTTGTACGCGGCGGTCACCGCACAGAGGGCGATGAACGCCGGCCGGCGGAAGGTGGCGAAGATCTGGCCGACGCGTACCGGGGGCTGCCGGTTGGCGGGTTCGCGGAGCTTGCGGGAGGCCACGCCGAGGGCGAGGACCATGAAGACGCCGCAGACGAAGAACGGCAGCCGCCAGGTGACCTCGCCGAGCAGGCCGCCGATGAGTGGGCCGACGGCGAAGCCGAGTCCGAGGGCGGTCTCGAAGAGGCCGACCACCCACTCCCGGTCGACGGCCAGGTTGACCAGCACCACCATGGCGGTGGCGAAGAACATCGCGTTGCCCAGCCCCCAGACGCCACGCAGCACGGAGAGCTGCACGATGGTGTCGCTGAACGAGGCGAGGATCGCGGCGACGCCGACCACCGAGACACCCGTGATGAGCACCGGCTTGAAGCCGAACCGGCCGCTGGCCAGCGTCGCCGGGATCATGCCGACGGCCATGACCGCGATGTACGCGGTGAACAGCAACTCGACCTGCCAGGCGGTGACGCCGATCGCGTCGCCGATGGCGGGCAGGATCGGGTCGACGACGGCGATGCCGGCGATGGCGAGGAAGGCCACCAGTGTGGTGGCGTAGATGGCACTGCGGTTCGGTTCGGAACGCCGATCCACTCCGACTCCTCAGATAGCTGTATTGTACAGATACTTATTCTGTATCATACAGCTATGAGCGACGACCACGAGATCACCCTGGGGCACATCGAGACCGAGGTGGCCCTGCTGATGCGCTTCGGTGAGGCCACCCGGCGGGCCACCGGCACCGCCGAGCACCGGGTGCTCGACCGGGCGGCGTACGTGATCCTGCGGCACCTGGACAACGCCGGCCCGCAGAACGTCTCCGCGCTCGCCGCCCAACTCAACCTGGACGGCTCGACAGTGACCCGGCAGGTGTCCGCGCTCCAACGGGACGGCCTGATCACCCGTACCCCGGACCCGTCCGACGGCCGAGGCACCGTCATCTCCGCCACCACCGCGGGGCTGCAACGGATGGCGGCGGTGCGGTCCGCGCGAACCCGGCTCTACGGCGACATGCTGGCCGACTGGAGCCCCGAGGACCGGGAAACCCTGGCGCGGTTGCTGGGTCGCCTCAACCAGGCCCTGGTGAACCGCAACCGCCGCCGCTGACCACGCGCGGCGGTGTCGTGGTGGGGCGATCTCGGCGCATGATTCGTTTGCGACATCAGCTCGACAGCGTCTGAAACCACCTCACCGCCCCGCGACGACGACGGCCCTGGACACAGATACGCCCGGGCACCGACCGGCGTCGGTGCCCGGGCGTACCCAGCGGTCAGGCGACCGGTTCGCGGGCCGAGTCGGCGTCGCGGTCGGTGCCGGGGGTGACCCGGGGGTCGCCCTCGTCGGCGAAGTAGTCGTCCGATTCGGTGCCGTCGACGCCCTCGGCCACCTTCGCGGCCCGTACGGCGAGGGTCACCAGCGCGGCGACGGCCAGGTTGACCGCCACCGCCACGATGCCGACGTAGATCGTCTTGGTGGTGTCGAACCCGAACTCCGAGAGCGGGAACGCCGAGCCACCGAAGTGCTTCCGGGTCGGGCTGGCCACCTGGTAGAGCATCCACATGCCCAACCCCATGCCGACCACCCAACCGGTGATCAGGCCGGCGCGGTGGAACCACCTGGTGTAGAGGCCCAGCGCCACCGCCGGCAGCGTCTGGAGGATGATCACGCCGCCGATCAGCTGGAGGTCGATGGAGAACTGCGGGTCGAGGAAGACGATGCAGGCCACCGCGCCGACCTTCACCACCAGCGAGGTGATCTTCGAGACGTTGGCCTCCTGGGCCGGTGAGGCGTCCCGCTTCAGGTACTCCTTGTAGATGTTGCGGGTGAACAGGTTCGCCGCCGCGATCGACATGATCGCCGCCGGCACCAGCGCGCCGATGCCGATCGCCGCGTACGCGACACCGGCGAACCAGTCCGGGAACTGCTGGTCGAACAGCAACGGCACGACCGTGTTGTTGTCCACCGACCCGGCCGAGTTGCCCGGCAGCGGCTTCACACCGGCCGCGATGGCCATGTAGCCGAGCAGGGCGATCAACCCGAGCAGCAGGCTGTACGCGGGCAGCGCCGACATGTTCCGCTTGATCACGTCGCGGTTCCGGCTGGCCAGCACACCGGTGATGCTGTGCGGGTAGAGGAAGAGCGCCAACGCCGAGCCGAACGCCAACGTGACGTACTGGAGTTGGTTGTTGCCGTTGAGCAGGATGCCGTCGTTCGGGTTGGGCGAGGCGTCGAACTTCGCGTCCGCGGCGGCGAAGATGTCCCCCCAACCGCCCAGCTTGTACGGCAGGTAGATGACCGCCACCAGGATGACGATGTAGATCAGGCTGTCCTTGACGAACGCGATGAGCGCCGGTGCGCGCAGACCCGACTGGTACGTGTACGCGGCCAGGATCGCGAACGCGATGATGATCGGCAGGTGCCGGGCCAGCGCGTTGTCGCCGGTGACCCCCATCGTCTTGAGCACCGCCTCGATGCCGACCAGCTGCAACGCGATGTACGGCATGGTGGCCACGATGCCGGTGATCGCGATCAGCAGCGCCAGCACCGGCGAGTCGAAGCGCTTACGGACGAAGTCGGCAGGCGTGACGAACCCGTGCCGGTGCGACACCGACCAGAGCCGGACCAGCACCAGGAACACCAACGGATAGATCACGATGGTGTACGGCACGGCGAAGAACCCGGCCGCCCCCGCGCCGAACATCAGGGCCGGCACCGCCACGAAGGTGTACGCGGTGTAGAGGTCGCCGCCGACCAGGAACCAGGTGATCCAGCCGCCGAAGCTGCGCCCGCCCAGGCCCCACTCGTCCAGGTGCGCCATGTCCTTCGGGGCCCGCCAGCGGGCGGCCACGAAACCCATCGCGCTGACCAGGAGGAACAGCAGCGTGAAGACGATGATCTCGGTGAGGTGATCCCGCCACATCAGCGACCTCCACGCTTCTTGGTCATTTGGTACACCAGCGTCGTGGTGCCGACGCCGAGCAGGATGAACGCCAGTTGCAGCCAGTAGAAGCGCGGAAACCCGAAGACCCGGGGCGAGTCGGCGTTGAAGAAGGCCGGGACCAGCGGCACCACGATGGGAATGAAGAGCAACCAGTTCCAGGGGCTGTGGTCCTTCGCCCTGGTCGGCGCCGTGGTGGGCGCCTCCGGTTCCGGTGCAGCCATCTGACACACCTCCGGGGAGTCGAGGCTCTCGATGTAACGGCCGGAGGCTACGACTTTGTGACGGCCGTCACGCGGCCCGATCGGAGGGTGCTGCGCCGAACGGCCGGTCGGCTGCGCCGAACGGCGCGACCGACCAGCCGACTGGTGAACGGCTCAGAGGCCGGCGAGGTGGGAGGTGTCGTTGACGGTGCGGACGGCGACGCCGCCGTCGGGCCACATGTCGAGCACCGAGATCCCGGCCGCGTCCAGGAAGAGTCGGTGCAGGAACCCGTCGCCGGCGGCGAGGGCGTCGCGCAGCACCAGCTTGATCGGCGAGACGTGCGAGACGAGCACCACGGTCTCCCCGGGGTACGCGGTGAGCAGCCCCGCCACGACGCGCTGGGCGCGTTCGGCGACGTGGGTGAACGACTCCCCGCCCGGCGGGGCGACCCGGGGTGAGGCGAGCCAGGCGTCCATCTCCCCCGGCCACCCCTCGCGTACCTCGGCGAAGGTGCGCCCCTCCCACTGGCCGAAGTCGCACTCGATCAGGTCGTCCTCGGTACGCACCGGCACGTCACCGAGCGCGGCGGCGATCGCCGCCGCGGTGGCCGTACACCGGGACAGCGGTGAGCTGAGCACGGCCGCGACGGTCGGGGCCAGCGCGGCCACCCTCGTGGCGGTTTCGCGGACCTGGGCCCGGCCCTTCTCGGACAGCGGCACGTCGCCGCGCCCGGAGTAGCGGCGCTGCTCGGTGTACTCGGTCTCGCCGTGCCGGACCAGGATCAGCCGGGTGGCGGTGAAGGTCGGCCGGGGCTCCCAGGACGCCGGGGCGGTCGCCGGGTCACTGCCGACCGCTGGGGCGGTCGCCGGGTCACTGCCGACCGCCGGGGCGGCGGCGCCGGTCGACGTGGGTCGGCCGGCGGCGGCGTCCATGGCGGCGTTGGCGAGCGCGTCGGCGTGCCGGTTCTGGTCCCGGGGAATCCAGGCGAACCGGACCGCGGCGAAGCGGCCGACCAGCCCGGCCGCCTGGGCGGCGAGGGGTCGCAGGCCGGGGTGCTTGATCTGCCACCGGCCGCACATCTGCTCGACCACCAGCTTGGAGTCCATCCGGACGTCCACCTCGCTGGCGCCCACCTCGGCGGCGGCGGTCAGCCCGGCGATCAACCCCTGGTACTCGGCGACGTTGTTGGTCGCCGTGCCGAGCGACTCGGAGCGCTCGGCGAGCACCTCGCCGGTCTCCGGGTCACGGACCACCGCGCCGTAGCCGGCGGGGCCGGGATTGCCCCGGGACCCGCCGTCGGCCTCGACGGTGACGACGCGCGGCGCCACGACCTACAGACCCGACTCGTTGGTGCGGACCATGATCCGTCGGCAGTCCTCGCAGCGGACCACGTCGTCCGGGGCGGCCCCGCGGATCCGGGCCAGGTCGGCGCCGGACAGCTCCAACCGGCACCCGCCGCAGCGCCCGGCGGTGAGCAGCGCGGCGCCCAGCCCGGTGTCCTCGCGGATCTTGTCGTAGAGCTTGACCAGGTCGGCAGGAAGGTCGGCGGCGAGCGGCTGACGGGCCCCGCGCTTGAACTCCTCCTCCTTGGCGATCTCGGCCATCGCCTCGTCGCGGCGCTGCTCGGTGGCGGCCCGCTTGTCGCGGGCGTCGGCCAACCGCTGCTCCACCCCGTCGAGGACGCCCTGCGCGGTCTCCCGCTGCTCCATCAGCTCCAGCTCGGCGTCCTCCAGGTCGCTCTGCCGCCGGTTCAGCGAGACCAGCTCGTGCTGGAGCGCCTCCAACTCGCGGGCCGGACCGGTGCCGGCGGCCAGCCGGTTCTCGTCCTTCTCCTTACGGGCCCGGACCTGCTCGACGTCCTTCTCCATCCGGGCGATGTCCCGGTCCAGGTCGTCGACGGCCACCTGGGCGCGGACCCGCTCGTCCTCCAACGCCGACAACTCCCGGGCCAGCGCCTCCAACTCGGCCCGCTCGGGCAGCGACCGCCGACGGTGGGCGAGCTGGGCGAGGTTGGTGTCGATCGCCTGGAGGTCGAGCAGGCGGCGCTGCACCTGAGGGTCAGCCTTCACGGTCGGGGCTCCTTGTCGTCCACAACGGGTGCGGCGGCGTGCACTGTCCACGGGTCGGTATCCAGGTCGGACACCAGCGTCTCGACGCCCGGCGCCTCCCGGAGGAGGGCGGCCAGGTCGTCCAGCCACGGTCGTTCGGTCGCCCAGTGGGCGGCGTCGAGCAGGGCGGGACCATCGGCGGCGAGGTGCTCGCCGGCCGGGTGGTGCCGCAGGTCGGCGGTGAGGAAGGCGTCCACCCCGGCGGCGGTCGCGGCGCCGAGGAAACCGTCCCCCGACCCGCCGCTGACGGCGAGGGTACGAACCATACGCCGGGGATCGCCCGCAGCGCGAACTCCCCAGGACGTGACGGGAAGCACGGCGGCGGCGTGCCGGGTCAGCTCGGCGAGGGTCATCGGCTGGGGCAGCTCGCCGACCCGGCCGAAGCCCCGGTCGTCGCCGTGGGCGGGCGAGCCGGGCGCGGGACGCGCCAGCGGGCGCAGCCCGGTCAGCCCGAACCGGGCGGCGAGGGCGTCGGAGACGCCGGGGGCGGCCACGTCGGCGTTGGTATGCGCCGCGTAGAGCGCCACACCGGCCCGGATCAGGTCGTGGATGATCCGCCCCTTGAAGGTCGTCGGAGCGACCGACGAGACGCCACGCAGCAGCAGAGGGTGGTGCGAGACGATCATGTCCACGTCGGCGGCCAGCGCCTCGGCGACCGTCTCGGGCACCACGTCGACCACACAGAGCACCCGGCGCACCGGCGCGGACGGCTCGCCGAGCACCAGGCCCACCCGGTCCCACTCCTCGGCCCAGGCCGCCGGGAAACGCCGTTCCAGCTCGGCCACCACGTCGGCCACCGTGGGCGCGGATCCGCTTGTGCTCACGGCGGGCCAGCTTACCGGCGCGAGGGCCCTCGGGCGGTGACGCCCGCCCGGCCGCGTCGACCCGAAGCGCCGGGCCGCGTTTCCCGAGGCGGTCGTCCGGGCCTGCCGGTCCTGGTGAGCCTAGGCGGCGTTCGCGGCGACGGTGTGCAACGCCGCCAGGGGCTTCGCCCACGGGAAGGCGGACAGGTGCTGCTCCCCCGTGCCCGGCGGGTGCAACGCGACGACGTGATCACCGAAGAGCACCGTGACACCCCACTCGGCCAGCCGCGCCACCCCGGCCCGGAACGCCGGGTGGGCGGCCATCGCCACGTTGGTGTACGGCACCGCCACGATCGGGATGCCCTTGCCCTGCGCCTCGACCAGCAGGCCGAGCGCGAGGGTGTCGGCGATGCCCGCCGCCCACTTGTTGACCGTGTTGACGGTGGCCGGGCAGACGATCATGGCGTCGGCGGGCGGCAGCACGTCCGGGTCACCCGGATTCTTGTAGTGCGTCCGCACCGGATGGCCGGTCTGCCGGGCCAGTGCCGACTGGTCGACGAACTTCGCGCCGTCCGGCGTGGTGACCACGCAGACGTCCCAACCATCCTGTTGGGCGAGGTCGACCAGGAGGCCGACGTGCCGTGCCAGCGGTGAGCCGCAGGCGATGACGTAGAGCACCTCACGGTGCCCGCTGGTGCGCGGTGAACCGGCCATCAGACCGGCTCCGCGCTCATACCCCTACTCCCATGTGCTCAGCCAACTCCGCTACCGGAGAAGGCGGCGCACCACGTGTGCGACGAAGGATGTCCGACATCACCTCGTGCGCGATCGGCCGGCAGCGGATCTCCGACGGGGCGAGCCGGTCGCCGAGCAGCAGCATCTCGCCGGCGTTGGCCACGTCGCCCATCTGGGCGTAGCCACGGGCGATGTCGAGCAGGTGGTGGGCGCGGCGTTCGGGCAGCAGGGCGTTGAAGGCGGGCTCCGCGATGCGGAGCCGGTGCACCTCCACGGCCCGACCACCGTCGCCCAACTCGACGGCGGCGGCGGCCCGGTGCAACTCGACATTGGTCGGACCGAAGGACGTCCAGTAGTGGTTGTGGTCGCCGCCGAGCAGGGTGGCGGCCTCCTGCGCACAGTTGATGAGGTCGTCGACGCTCGCCGTGTCGCCGATCCGCGAGGCGGCCATCGCACCCTGGAGCAGCAGCATCCCGTAGACGGAGAGCCGGGCCGGGGAGACATCGTTGCCGCCACCCGGGGCCAGCCGGTTGGCGATCTGGACGTTCAGCTCCAACGCGGGCCGGGCCCGACCCATCGCGACCAGCGCGTTGCAGACCCGGGTGGTGGCGATCCCGGCCAGCAGCGGGTCGTCGGCCCGCTGGGCCACCGCCATCGACCGGTCGGCGGCCAGCCAGGCGAGCTCGCACTCGCCGAGTTTACGCAGCACCGACGAGGCGATCTGGTAGACCTGCCCGAGCAGGTGCGCCGCCTCGACGCCCCGGTCCCCGCCGTACGCGGCGTCGGCCGCCTGGGCGTCGCGCAGCAGCTTGGGCAGCGCCCGGGTGAGCATCCCGTAGCGGCCGTACTGGTAGGTGAGCCAGGCGTGGTTGACGGCCTTGCGCATGTCGTCCAGCGGCGGCGGCGAGGGCGCCGCGTCGAAGTAGGCGCTCATCGAGTCGTAACGCTCCAGCGCCGCCCGGATCTCCTGCACCTCGATCTGGTCGATGCAGTTCAACGCGTCGGTGCGGCGCTCCGGGTCCTTGCCCATGAGGAGTTGGACGTCCACCTGGAGGATGTCGGCGATCTCGTAGAGGACGGAGAACTTATCCAACCGGCGGACGCCGCGTTCGACCTTGTCCACCCAGCTCTTCGACTTGCCCAGCCGGTCCGCGAAGACCTGCTGCGACATCTTGCGCCGTCCGCGCCAGTAGGCGACCCGCCGTCCTATGGGTAGCTCGTCCATCTCCCCATCCTCCCCTGCGCGACGACCGATCGAGTCGAAGCGATGTCCCCGGGCGCGGCGGCCTTCATTCACTTTCACGTTTCCGCTGGTCGCACACGATGTACGTCAGCCGGACAGCCAGTCCTCGTACTTTTCGTGCAAGTTGCACGAGCCGTTCGTCAACCTCAACGATCGTGGGTTACGGCAGTGACGGTGCTCGACATGGGACCTGGCGAACGCCGGGCCCGAGGAGGGGAGATGGCACACATGTGGGGGAATGTCGGACCGCGCGTCGTCGAACTGTCGCCGCTGGAACGCGTCCGGCTGCGCCGGGTCGCCATGCGGTACGCCGCACACGGCTGGCAGGTCACCCCGGGGGCCTGTCTGGCCCGCAGTCGCTTCGTCTGCGGCCGGGCCGGCTGTCCCACGGTGGGCTGCCACCCCGCCCTGGAGAACTGGGAACTGGCCGCCAGCGCCGACCCGGCCCGGGTGGCGACCTGGTGGCGCAGCCGCCCGCACGGGGTGCTGCTGCCCACCGGCCGGGCCTTCGACGTGTTGGAGGTGCCCACCCACCTCGGACGGCTCGTGCTCGACGCGGTGCGGATCCACCCGGCCGGCACCGGCGTACGCGGACCGGTGCTGGCCACGCCCACCGGGCGGTGGATGTTCCTGGTCCGCCCCGGCGACCCGCTGCGGCCGGAGTTGGAGCACTGCTTCCACGTGGTCCGGCACGGACCGGGCTCGTGGATCCCCGCACCACCCACCCGGCTGCCCGAGGGGACGGTCCGCTGGGCGGTCGCCCCCGAGCAGGCCCGCTGGCGACTTCCGGATTCGTACCTCGTGCAGAACACGTTGATCGGGGCGCTACGCGCCACCGGGGTGACGCTCACCCCCGACCTGGTGCCCGGTCACCTGCCGCTGCCCCGACGAGGAATGTGAAGAAGACGCCCCGTCCGACGATCCATCCGGTGACCGACAGCGTCGCCGGGGCGCGGGTCCTCGTTGACAGGGGGACGGCGCGAGCGCGCGCCACGATCGGGGGAGACATGTCCACGAACGACAGAGCGTCCCATCCGGGCGGCACCGAACCGCCCCGACGCGGCCACCGACGACACGGCTGGGCCGGCACCCGACCGTCCGGCTCGCGCCCCGGCCGCCCCCGCCCCACCGGTTCCCGCCCGGCCGGCACCCACCGCCCGATCCGCTAGTCGGTCAGCGGGATGTCGGCGGAGTAGTAGTGGCGGGCGTCGTCGGTGACGACGGCGTGGGTGTGGTCGTCCAGGCGATCCAGCCAGCCGCGACCGGCGGTTCCCATGGCCAGGGCGGCGGTGGCGTACGCGTCGGCAACCCCGAGGTCGGTGCCGACGACGGTCACCGAGCGAAGCCCGCCGGCCGGCGCGCCCCGGCGCGGGTCCAGCACGTGCCGACCCCGCTCGTAGACCCCGGAGGTGGCCACGGCCAGATCGGTCCCGGTGAGCACCAGGCAGGTCGCCATCGCGTCCCACGGGTGCCGGATGCCGATCCGCCACGGCTCCCCGGAGGGCGACATCCCGCGTACGCGCACGTCGCCGCCGGCGTTCACGCAGTGGTTCGCGGCACCGGCGGCGAGCAGCCGGTCCGAGGCGACCTGCGCTGCCCAGCCCTTCACGAAACCGGACGGGTCGAGCCGCCCGGTGGCGTACGCGTCGAAGAACCCGTCGGTGACGCCCCACAGGTCGGCGCAGGTCTCCAGCACGAACCGCAGGTCCGCCGACGCCTCGGAGAGCAGCACCTCACCCCGGTCGAAGCGGCACACCTCGCTGTCCGGCTGGTACGTGCTGAAGCGGGCGTCCACCTCGCGCATCCAGGCGAAGACGTCGTCCGCCAGCTCACCCGCCCGTGCCGGTGGCAGGTCGTCGGCGAGGTCCACCGTGATCGCCGTACCCATGATCTGCTCGACCCGGCAGAGACCCGGTCGGGTCAGCGCGGTCGACACGTCAGAACGCCTGCTCGATGGCGGACCGCAGCGACTGCTTGTAGGAGTTGCTGGTCTCGGTGGCACCGGAGACGGTGTTGAGGTTGGCGTTCTGCTTCCGCACCACCTCCCCGCCGGTGCCGTCGTACGCGTTGCTGACGTCGCTGCTGTGGATGTCGGATTCGCCGCCGCTGGGCAGCGATAACGCGACGGCCTCGACGATCCGGTTGCCGGAGACCACGATCTGCACCTGCACGTACCCGTACTCGTTGTCGAAGCCGGCTCCGGTGACCCGGCGGTTGGTCGACTGGGGTGGCTTGGTGGTGCGTGGCGCGCTCGGGGCCTTGGTGGTCTTGGTGGCCGACGGGCGGGCGGTGGTCTTGCCGGGCTTGGGCGACACCGGCGCGTCGGCGCTCCTGGACGGCGTCGCCGCGCCGTCCGCCGGGTCGGTGCCCGGCGCGTTCGGGTCGGCGCCCGGGTCGACGACCTGCCCGGTGGGGTCGACCGGTTGGACGGTCGGCAGGTTCTGGGCGACCTGGTTGGTGGCCGGGGAGCCCTTGAAGACGACCAGCGCGGTGGTGCTGGCGGCCAGGCCGGTGATCGCGAGGAACGCGCGACGCATGGGGGTGCCCTTCCTACAGCTCGAACGTGGCCAGGTGGATCTGCCGCCGGGGCACACCGGCACGGCGCAGCGCGCGCACCGACTGTTCCACCAGCCCGGGTGGCCCGCACAGGTAGACGTCGCGCCGGGCCACGTCGGGCACCAGCTGACGCAACCCGTCCGGGCTGATCAGCTGGCGGGGGCCGGGGTCGTCGCGGGAGCCGATGACGTACCAGACGGAGGTGTCCCGTTCCTGGGCCAGCCAGTCCAGCTCCCGGCTGAGCAGCACGTCGGCCGGGGTGCGGGCCC
The DNA here is from genome assembly GCF_029581275.1 of Micromonospora sp. WMMD1155. Taxonomy (NCBI): domain Bacteria; kingdom Bacillati; phylum Actinomycetota; class Actinomycetes; order Micromonosporales; family Micromonosporaceae; genus Micromonospora; species Micromonospora sp. WMMD1155. The sequence goes on along the minus strand of NZ_CP120742.1, from coordinate 4,360,252 downwards.
GGTAGATCAGGGCGGCGCCCGGGGGCAGTTCCTCCAACATGGCCCGGATCGGCGTGATGCCGCTGCCGCCGGCGATCAGCAGGGCCCGCTCCCGGACCCGGTGCGCGGCGGTGAAGGTGCCCGACGGGCCCTGCGCCCAGACCCGGGTGCCCTGCTCCAGGTCGCGCAGGTCCGCGGTGTGCGCGCCGACGACCTTGACGGTGAGCCGCAGCCAGCGACCGTTCGCGGCGGCGGAGACGGAGAACGGGTGCGACTGCCACCAGCAACCTCGGGTGAGGAAGCGCCAGCGGAAGTACTGGCCACCGAGCATCGTCAGCCGACCGAGGCGCTCACCGGTGAGGTAGATGGAGATGGTGTCCGGGCTCTCCGCGACCACGTCGGCGACCCGCAGCTTGTACCGCAGGTTGAACGCCAGTGGCGCGATCACCCGCCCCCAGAGCAGGGCGGCGACCACCAGCAGGTAGAGCGCGATCCAGCCGGTACGCACCGGACCGGGCTTGTACAACTGGGCGCCGTGGGTGAACTGGTGGCCGAAGCCGAGCAGCAGGACCAGGTAGCTGGACAGGTGCAGCGCGTGCCACAGCTCGTAGGGCAACGCCCGCCGGATCGCCCGGACACTGCTGAAGCCGACCAGCATCATGATGCCGGTGGCGACGAACGCCGAGACCATGTCCTCGTAGTCGCCGAGCAGCGTGCCGACCTCGGCGATTATCGACTGGTTCCGCAGGTCCGCGTAGCCGACGAGGATCAGCGACAGGTGCGCCAGCACGGCGACCAGCAGCGTCGCCCCGACGTCGCGGTGCCAGCGGGCCATCTGCTCGCCGCCGATCCAGCGTTCCAGCACGGGCAGCCGGCTCATCATCAGCACCTGCACCAGCAGCAGGTAGCCGGCGATCAGGCCGGTGATCCGGCCCGCCGCCGTGACGGTGGCCGCGGTGCTGCGCAACGAACCGGCGGGGGTGCCCAACCACCACGGCAGCACACTGGCGACCAGGCCGACCAGGAGCAGCACGCCCAGCAGCCGTCGGCCGCCGGGTCCGCGCCGGTCCGGGATCTGCGGGGGTACGGGGGCAGCCGACCGGCCGCCGTGCCGGGACGAGGTCCCGGTACGACGGCCGGCGGCGTGGGTGTGCGGGTACGTCACGCGTACAGCTTCATCGGGGCGTACTTCTGGCGGGGGAAGACCTTCTGGACCTCGGCGTTGGTGAGCCCGAACCGGCCCTGTGCCACCGCGCCGTAGACGTTGAACATGTTGTTGTACTCCGGCACGTCACCGGAGTCCAGCTTGTCCAGCCCGTTCCAGGTGCCCAGCAGGGAGCCGGCCAGCTTCTTGCCGGAGAGCACCGTGACCACGCCACCGTGCCCGTGGTCGGTGCCGCCGGTGTTGGAGCCGACCCGGCGGCCGAACTCGCTGGACACCATGATCGTCACGTCGGCGGCCTGCGGACCGAGGTCGGTGAAGAAGGCCGCCATGGCCTTGGCCAGTTCGTTCAACCGGCGGTGCAGTTGGCCACCCGCACTGGTGCCCTGGTTCTCGTGGGTGTCGTAGCCACCCATGCCGACCGTGGCGACCCGGACGTTGGCGCCACCCTTGATCAGCTGGGCGAGCTGCTTGAACGCGTTCCCGACGCCCTCGTACGTGACGCCCTCGACCGGCTCGTACGGCTTGGCGGCGAGCTTCTGGGCGGTGGCCAGCGCGCCCATGCCCTCCTGCACGGCCTCCTCGACCGGGTGGTTGATCCCGGTGAAGAGCCCCTTGATGGCCTTCTCGGTGGCCGCCCGGTACTTCTCGTCGCCGTTGAGCCGCAACGATCCGACGCTGTTCAGCGACAACGCGCCGTTGTTGCCGACCAGCGAGCGGGGCAGCGTGCTGCCGATGCCGACGCTGCGGAACGCGGTGCCCTTGCCCAGGTTGTCGACCAGACCGTCCAGCCAGCCCCGACCACCGGTCTCGTTGGGCAGTCCGCCCAGGTTGCAGGCGTCCGCGGCCTGGAAGTGGCTGCGCGACAGCCGCTCGTCCGAGACGCCCGGGATGAAGCCGAGCTGGCCGGCGGTGAGCCACTTCTCCAGCGGCTTGAACGCGCTGGTCAGCTTGAACCCGCGGCCCAGGGCCAACGAGTCGTTGCCGAGCAGCAGGTCGGGGCGGGCCTTGCTGAGCACCGGGTCGTTGTCCGGTGCGACCAGGCTCAGCCCGTCCAGCCCGCCGTAGAGGAAGACGTGGATCAGGGTGCCGGTCTTGGTCGCCGCGAACGACGCCGACGTGGTGACGAACTGGGCCGTGGCCAGGGCGGTGGCGGTGGCCGCGGCACCCGCGACGAAGGTCCGCCGGGTGACGCCGCGACCGTCCTGCTGGGCCTCCTCCAGGTTCTCGAGAGTGCGGTAGCGGTCCAGCTCGGCGGCGTTCTCGGCGGCGACGATGTCCGCCTCCGCGCGCAGCATCGCCTCGGCCGGGTTGTCGGCCAGCCGCCGCACGTCGGGGCATTCGGGGTGCAGGGGGAAAGAGTTGTACACAGTCTTCTCCATCGGGTGCCTCACCGGAGGTGGTGCTGGGGGGAAGCGAGGATCGCCCGCGCGACGGCGGTGATGGCCCCGTTGAACGTGGCGTCGACCTTGGCGGTGGCCGCGACGCCGGCGACACCGAGGATCAGGTTCTTCTCCCGGGTGCTCAGCTTCTGGCCCACCAGGCGCATCGAGAGCGCGTCCACGTACGCCCCGGCGGTGGCCGGCGGCTTGGCGACCAGCTTCTCCGGCGCCGTGTACGTGAAGGTGGTGCGGTAGCCGGCGAGGATCTCGCCCGCCTCGTTCCAGCCGTTGACCATGGTGCCGGCCGACGTCCAGGCGACGTAGACGTCCGGGTAGCCGTCCGGGGTGGGGTGTCCCATCGGGAACTGGCCCAACTCGCGCAGCTTGTCGTGGATCTGCCGCAGGCCCCGCGCGTACGGGGTGCGCTTGTTGTCGCCGTTGTTGTGCTTCGGCGACGCCTCCGGCGAGACGCCCAGGGTGCGGTACGTGGCGACCAGGTACTCCATCGGGCGGCGCACCTTCTGGCCCACGGCGGCCCAGAACTCGGTGGAGCAGAACATCGCCATCAGCACCGGCTTGATCAGGCCGTTGTTGGAGGTGTAGACCTTGGCCAGCCGGTCCACCAGGGACTTCGGCGGAGTGTCCGAGACGAACCGGGTCGCCAGGCTCTGCGCCACGTACTTGGCCGTCGACGGGTGCAGCGCGATGTAGGTGATGTACGCGTCGATCGCCGCGTCGGCCTTCTTCGGGTCCGACGAGTTGTTCGCGTGGGTGAAGCCGAGGATCTTCACCTTGCCGACGTAGTGCTGCTCGGGCCTGAAGACGTACTTGCCGTCCTTGTCGATGCCACGGCCGGTCTGCAGCATGGCGGCCTGGCGGACGTCCGGCTCCTTGTAGCCGCCGTCGACGCCGACCGAGTACAGCTCGAGGTTCTCCCGGGCGAGGTTCTCGTTGATCGCGTCCTTGCGGGAGTCCTTCTGGTTCAGGTAGATCAGCAGCGCGGGGTGCTTGTTCGCCGCGATCAGCATCTCCGGGTAGCTGCCCAGCGCGTGCTTACGCACGACGTCCTGGTCGAACGAGTTGCGGTAGACCTCGCCACCGTCGAAGTCGGCCGCCACGTGCAGGAAGTCGTTCCAGAAGTCGACCATCACCTCGAAGAGTTGGCGCTTCGACCAGATCTGCCGGGCGATGGTCGCGTCGACCATCTCCCGCTCCGGCTGGGCGCCCTGCTCGTTGAGCTGGTCCCGCTGGGTCCGCAACTGCTGCACGCTGAGCTTCTGGGTGGGCAGCTCGGCGAGCTTCAGCTCGGCCTTGCTCGGCGCGATCTTGTCCGGGTCCAACTGGGCGCGGACCCAGGCGTCGATGCCCTGCTTCTTGATGTCGGCGACGACCTCGGGGGTGGGCCCGAAGGTGGCCCGGCGGGCCAGGTGCAGGATCGGGTCCTTGGCCAGCACCGTCTTCACCGTCACCTCGGTCGCCGCGGCGGCGGCGGCCGGGCCGGAGAGGATCCGTCCACCGGCCGGCGCGTTCTTCTTCAGCGCCTCACCGGCCCGGGAGCCCATGTAGCTCTCGTTCTGCTCGGTGTAGGTACGCACCGTGCTGGGCTGCTGGCCACTGGGCCGTGCGGCGGTGCCGTCGGTGACCGTGCTGCCGGTGGCGTCACCGGCCACCTCGTCACCGAAGATGCCGCGGAGCTGCGGGGTCATGGCGAGCGCCGCGCCACCGGCGACGACGGCGGCGGTGCCGCCGAGGGCCACCATCGCCTTGCGCCGGCCGACCCTGGGGCCCGACTCGTCGTCGTCCAGAGTGGGCAGTCCGGTGCCGGGCCGCGCCGCTACCTGGTGACCGAGCCCTTCCGGGCCGACCCACTGCGGCCCGCGCGGGGCGGGCTGCCCGGCGTACGCGTAACCCTCGCCGTACTGCTCACGGGGGTCGGCCGGTGCGGGGTAGCCGCCCTGGTAGGGGTGGGGCGAGTCGTACCCGTAGGGCGCGGACGCGTTGGGGTCGCCGTAGCCGTCCGCGTTGTGGTGCTGGCGTCCGTCCCAACCGCGGTCGTCCCGCGGTTGACGTGGTGGCACATTCTGGTCGGCCATGTACCAATCCCGATTTCTGATGAGCGCCGGAAGCTGCGACCGGGCAGGTGCGGCAGGTGCGGCGACTGTTGCCTGAGGGGAGTTGCTACGGCAAGGTAACCAAGCCCCCGGGGCCCTTCAAGGTGGGCCGAACACCCTCCCGAGGGCACTTAAGACAGCGTTCAGTGCGGCTTCTGCGCCGGTCGGCGGGGCGGGGACGGGCGCAGACCTTCTCAGCAGGGCGGACGTGCGGCGGCCGGGTACGGACCGGACCACACCGCCGTACGCGCCACTTTCCGCGTCGTTCACGACCACAGACAAACTTAAGGTTCAGGTAAGCCGGACATGAGGTGACCTCACGATGGTCTGCGCGCTCGACGTCACCGGGCCTCGCGAGGAGGAAAAGTAGCTGCAGCAGGCGAGCGTGAGCCGGCACCACAGCGGGTATGCCGCCGAACCGCTGAACGCGTGAGGGGAAGGCAGCGCCATGCTCAGCAAAGAGGATCAGCGCAGGTTCGACCAGATCACCCGTCAGCTCCGGGAGAGCGACCCGGCATTCTTCAAGCGGCTGGACCACCGGGTCCGGGCCCGCAGGGGCCGCTACCTGATGTTGTTGACCATCGTGCTGTGGGCGTCGCTGCCGGCGATAGCCGTGTTCGCCGGTCGGCTGACCGGTGCGATCTGCGCGGTGGTGCTGGTGGCGAACGCGGCCATCATGTGGCGGTTCCGCCGCCGCTGGACGTGACGGCTCACCTGCCGTCCGGGCCGAACGCCCGGTACGCGCGGCGCAACCGTTCGAGCATTCCGGGGCCCCCGATGGCGGGTGCCGGCGCGCCGAGCTGGCGGAGCAGCAGGTCGGGGGCGGTCACCAGTCGAGGCGGCTGGTCCGGCAACGGCACCGGCGGCAGCCAGAACCGGTCCACCGCCTCCGGTAGCGGAGTCGTCGACAGTCCGACGAGCGCGCGGGCCGCGCCGACCGGCGCCACGGTCGACGGGCCACCGTCCGATTCGGACGGTGGGTCCACCGCCTCGGGCAGCGCGACGGCGCCGGTGGCCTGCACCCGCCGGGCGCGCAGCTCGTCCAGCAGCTCCGCACGGGACCGACCACGCCAGTGCAGCAACTCGAACGGGTCCGCGTCGAACGCCTCGGCCAGCAGGTAGAACGTCGCCGCCAGGTGTTTGCACGGGACGGCGAAGTCGGGGCAGTTGCAGCGTTGGGTCAGCTCGTCCACAGCGGCCGGGAACAGCGGCGCCCCGGCGGCGCCGAACAACTCCTCCAGCTCGTCGGGGAGGTCTCCGGCGAGCAGTCGGGCGCTGAAGAACGCCTGCCCGGCCAACTCCTCCTCGATCCGGGACCAGAGCGCGGCCGGGAACGGCCGCAGTGCGATGGACACCTGGTACGGCTTCGGGCGGGAGCCCTGCACCACGGCGCTGACCCGGCCGGGTGCGATGTCGAGCGTCAGCACCTGGCCGGCACGTGCGTAGGAACGACCTCGGGTCAACCGGGTGCCCAGCGCGAACGACTCCAGCACCTCCAGGAAACGCCGGGACCACCAGGAGCGCCCGATGGCACCCCGCGCGCTGCGCGCCCGCAGACCCCCGTCGACGCGGCGGGGGCGCCCGTAGTCGGCGAACCGGTCGGTGCCGGGCTCGCTCACTCCACCACCGCCCCGGCCTCCAGGGCGAACAACTCCCGCAACTGGCCGGTGGACAGCTCGGTGATCCACTGCTCGCCGGTGCCCACGACCCGCTCGGCGAGGGCGCGCTTGTCGTTGATCATCGCGGCGACCTTCTCCTCCACGGTGCCCGCGCAGACGAACTTGCGGACCTGCACCCGACGGCGCTGCCCGATCCGGAACGCCCGGTCGGTGGCCTGGTCCTCCACCGCCGGGTTCCACCACCGGTCCACGTGCACCACGTGGTTGGCCGCGGTCAAGGTGAGGCCGGTGCCGCCGGCCTTCAGGGAGAGGACGAACAGCGCCGGGCCCTCCGCCGACTGGAAACGCTGCACCATGGCGTCCCGCTCGGCCTTCCCGAGCCCGCCGTGCAGGAACAGCACCTCCCGGCCGAACCGAGCCGACAGGTGACCGCGCAACATCGCGCCGAACTCGGCGTACTGGGTGAACAGCAGCGCCTTCTCCCCCGCCGCAAGCACCTCCTCCAGGATCTCGGTCAGCCGGGCCAGCTTGCCGGAGCGCCCCTCCAACGCCGAACCGTCGCGCAGCAACTGGGCCGGGTGGTTGCAGACCTGCTTGAGCCGGGTCATGGTGGCCAGCACCAGACCGCGTCGCTCGATGCCGTCGCTGCTCTCGATCCGGGCGAGCATGTCGTCGACCACCACCCGGTAGAGCGCTGCCTGCTCGGCGGTGAGGTTGCAGAGCACCTCCATCTCCAACTTCTCCGGCAGGTCCGAGATGATCGACGAGTCGGTCTTGAGTCGACGCAACACGAACGGGCCGGTGATCCGGCGCAGCCGCTCGGCCGCCTCGGCGTCGCCGTTGCGTTCGATCGGCTCGGCGAACCTCTTACGGAACGTCGCCGCCGGCCCGAGCAGGCCCGGGTTGACGAACTGCATGATCGACCAGAGGTCGGCGAGCCGGTTCTCCACCGGCGTACCGGTCACCGCCACCCGCTGCCGCGCGGGCAACGCACGGACCGCCTCGGCCTGCCGGGTCGACGCGTTCTTGATCGCCTGCGCCTCGTCCACGACCACCCGGTGCCAGTCGATGCCGGCCAAGTCGGCGGCGTCGCGGGCGGCCACCGAGTAGGTGGTGAGGACCAGGTCCGCGCCGTGCGCGGCCGCGGTGAACTCCGCCCCCCGCGCCCGCTCCGCCCCATGGTGTACGTGCACCCGCAGCGTCGGCGTGAACCGGGCCGCCTCCCGCTGCCAGTTGCCGACCAGCGACATCGGACAGACCAGCAGGGTCGGCCCGGCGTCCGGTGGGTCCCCGGCGAGCAACGCGAGCAGCTGCACCGTCTTGCCCAACCCCATGTCGTCGGCGAGCACGCCGCCCAACCCGAGCGAGCGCAGGAACGCCAACCACGCCAAACCCCGCTGCTGGTACGGCCGCAGCGTCCCCTGGAAGCTCGGCGGCGGCTCCAGCGGGGTGAGCCGCCGCTCGACCGCACCGGCGAGCAGGTCACCCAGCGCCCCGTCGGCGGTCACCTCCAACACCGGTAGCGCGCCGGTGGCCTCGCCGTCGGCCAGCCCGAGGCGGAGCAGGTCGGCGACCGTCAACTCACCGGAGGACCGGAGCAGGCGCAGACCGGCGGCGAGCCGCCCCGGGTCCAGCTCCACCCACCGGCCACGCAACCGCACCAGCGGGGTCTTCAGCTCGGCCAACTCCGCCAACTCCTCGGCGGACAGCGGCTGGTCGCCGAGGGCGATCTCCCAGCGGTAGTCCACCAGGGCGTCCAGGCCGACACCGGCGTCGGCGCCACTCACCGTGCCGGGCGCGGTACGGCTGCGGGCGCGCAGGCGGGCGCCGAGCCGCGCCGACGGGCGCTGCCACCAGGACGGCAGCAGCACCCCGAACCCGGCCGCGTGCAGCACCGGTGCGCCCTCGCTGAGGAACCGGTGCGCCCCCTCGACGTCGAGCTGCATCACCTCCGGAGCGGCGGTACGCAGTGCCGCGTCCAGGTCCGGCCAGAGCCGACTGGCCCGCCCCAACTCGGCGAGCAGTGTCTCCTGCGGGTTGCCCGTACGCCCGGTCAGGCCGCCGAGGGTCTGCGGTGCCCGCCAGACCTGGCCGGCGTCGACGTGCAGGCCGGGCTCGTCGGCCGCCTGCAACCCGAACTCCAACCGCCACCGCGCAGCGCCGGAGGACTCGACCGATGCCGGCACGATGTCTCCCGGTGCCGGGCGGGTGGCCAGGATCGGCTCGGTGACCTCGTCCGGAGCCGGCTCCACCAGCCGGAAACTGGCCCGCACCGGGCCGCCGGCGGCGTCCCGCTGCCAGACGTTCAGCTCGTCGCGGAGGGTGGCCAACGCCGTGGCGTCGACTGTGAAATCTCGCTGCGGACCGGTGAGCGCCGCCAGCCAGGCCGGTGCCGGACCACCCGGCCGCAGCCCCCGGGACAGCGTGGTGGTCGCCAGCGCGGCCCGCGCGGCGGCGTCGGTCAGCGCGTCGAGCGCATCCGCTACCACCTCGGCCGCCGTCAGCTCACGCCCGCCCGCACCACCGGCCACCCTGGCAGCGCCGGGCAGGTCGACGGCGGCGGGGCCCGTGGCAGCCGGGCTCGCGGTGGTCGGGGTGGAGGGCAGAGCGGGGGCGGGGTGCGGCGGGGCGGCGGCGACGTCGGGCCGCACGACGGCGGCCCGGGCGGCGGGTGGTAGGGCCAGCGCCAACGATCGCGCCCACGCGGCGTCGGTGCCGGTCAGCAGCGGACGCCAGACCGCCCGCGCCGACACCTGCGCGGCACCGCCCGACGAAGCCCCTGCCGCCGGGATGCTCGCGGACGGGACAGGCGGCGCGGTGGTGCTCGGCGGCGAGACGGTCGCCGGGGTAGGGCTCGCCGACGTCGCGCTGACGCCGGGCAGGACGCGGCCACGGGTCACCAGGTCGGCGGCGAAGTCTGCCAGCTCGGCGAGGTGACGCAGGGTTGCCCCGGGCACCGCCGGGAGGTCGTCCAGGGCGCGTAGCAGCGACAGCGCGTCGTCTGGGGCGTACACCAGGACGGGAACGCGCCACCCGGCGAGGGTGAGCCGCCCGCGGGTCGCGGGTGCGACGGTGGCCCGGATCAGTTCGGGTGAGTCGGTCGGCGCGCCCGCCCGGGTGGGCAGGGTGAGCAGCGCGGTGTCCGGCCGGGTCGGCTCGGCGGCGTCGGCGAGGACGGCGGCCAGGTCAACGTGCCCGGCGGCGAACGGGTGTGGGCGGTCCCGGGCTGGTCGGCCCGAGCGCGGAGCGGGAATCGGGGCGGTGCTGTCCTCGGCCCACACGGCGAGGCTGCCGGTCGAGCCGTCGCCGGGCGACCACAGCCCGTGGATGACCAGCACCTACTCCCCCTCGTCGCCGCCCGCGCCCCAGAATAGGCGGCCCGCCGGGTCCTGCGTCCGCAGCCACCGCCGAACCGGCTCGCCGTACGGCGCGCACCGGCATCGTGGCGGACCCGCTTGCGTGATCGACACGACTTCGCCGATATCGCGGTATCCACGTCGGTCGGACACCCCGACATCAGCGAACTCGTGTTGATCTTGGCCACGCGAGGCGCGCGAGGCCCACGCGAGGCGCGCGAGGCGCCCGAGACGCGCGAGGCGCGCGAGGCGCGCGAGGCCCACGCGAGGCGCGCGAGGCCCACGCGAGGCCCGCGACGGCCGGGGGTCAGATCGCGCCGCACTCGCCGTCGGTCAGCTCGCGCAGGATGTCGGCGTGACCCGCGTGGCGGGCCGTTTCCTCGATCATGTGCACCAGGATCCAGCGCAGCGACACCTGACCGAGCTGCGGGTGCGGCACCACGTGGTCGAGGTCGAAGCTCGCGGCGACGGCCCGGGATCGGGCGCAGGCCCGCTCGTACGCCTCGACGAGCGCGGCGACGGTCTCCTGCTCGCCGAGGACGAAGCTGGCCACCGCGTCCTCTTCCGAGGTCAGGTAGACGTCGCCGGGCTCGGGCGCCAGCAGGGTCGGGAACCAGTTCCGCTCGACCAGGGTCAGGTGCTTGACCAGCCCGGCGAGCGTGGTGGCCGAGGGCACCAACCGACGGCCGGCGTCGGCGTCGGACAGACCGCGCAGCTTGCGCAGCAGCACCCCACGGTGTAAGTCGAGGAATGATTCCAGCACGGCACGCTCGTCGCCGGTGCGGGCGAGCACCGGACCGAGCGACGGATCGATCGTCTGCTCCATCCGCCGACCCTAGCCACGAAGCGGCTCCCCCGCTGCCCCGCTATCCGCTGCGGACCGGCGGCACGGCGGGCAGGATGGGCGCATGGCTTCATCCGTGCAGATCCTGCTCGTCGGCGGCACGGCGGACGGGCAGACCATCACCGTCGAGCTGGACAGCAACGGCCGCCCGCCGCTGACCCATCACCACGTCGGCGCGGGTGGGCTCGCCGACGCGCAGATCTACGAGTTGGAGACCGCTCGGGAGGAGGCCCGCGAGTGGCGCTACCGGTGGACCGGCCCGGCGGTCTGACCGCGTCGACTCAGACCCGGGTGAGGGTCTGGCTGCGCAGGCTCTCCAACACGCCCCGGGTGACCTCCGAGGTGCCCCTTGCCTGATCGCACACCTCGGCCACCCGTCGCGCGGTGCCCTCGGCGCGTTGCTCCCGCTCGTCCCACAGCCGGTCGACCTCGGCCAGCAGCGGCCCCTCAACCTCCCGCTCCACGCCGCGCAGGGCCGGCACGCCGAGCCGTTGGGCCAGGTCGAAGACCTTGCCGGCGTACGGCAGGGGCAGGAACGGTGTGCCGACCATCGCCGCGAAGATCAGGAAGTGCAGGCGCATGCCCACGGCGAGGTCGAAGTGGCGCATCAGCCCGAGGATCTGCTGCGGCGAGTAGGTGCCGTGCAGGATCCGACCCCGGTCGGCGGCGACCATGTGCGACAGCACCCCGTGGGCGTGCCGGATGTCGTCGCGTTCCATGGGTACGAACAGCACGTACGCGTCGATCCGGTGCACCAGGAAGTCGCCGATCTGGGCGAGCAGCCGGTGGTAACCGTCCACGTCCAGCCGTTCGGCGGCCCGTCCCGGTTCCCGCACGCTGATCCCCACCAGCCGCTGGCCGACCGGAATCCCCTCCTCGGCCAGCAGGTGGGCCGGGAACTCCTCCGGTTGCAGGAGGAACGCCGGGTCCGCGGTGACGGTGATCGGGTTGAGTAGCCCGGCCTCCTCCAGCACCATCCGGGACTCCTGGTCCCGCACTGTCACCTGGACCGCGCTGGACAGCGTCTCCCGGACCATGCCGGTGTCCACCGCCTCGCCCAGCGGCCCGACCCCCACCGCGTACGTGATCAGTGGCAGGCCCCGCTCCTGGGCGACCCGGACCACCCGCAGGTAGCGGCGGGCCTCCCGGTCGTAGAGGATGCCTCCCCCGCCCAGGATGAGCAGGTCGAGCTGGGCGAGGACCAGCGCGGAGTCGGTACGGCTGACGCCCTCCCAGGGCACCGCCTCGACGTCCGGATGGGCGGCCCGGGTGTGCTCCGGGTTACGGGAGAAGACGATGATCCGGGCGTTGGGTTCCTGCGTGCGCAGGTCGGTGAGCAGGCCGGTCAGGATCGCCTCGTCGCCGAGGTTTCGCCCGCCGTACGAGCCGAGCACACCGATGGTCAGTCCGCCGCCGTGCGTCATCCGTCGCTCCTCCCCAGGTGCGGTCCGCGCCGGTTTCCCGCTGGGCAGGTGAACAGTCCTGCCGGAGGGACCGGTCCCGACGGCTCGCCGACTCAGCCCACCGGGTCGATCCGCTTCGCCATCTGCTGGGACGTCACCTCGAACCCCAGACTGCGGTAGAGACCGATCGCCACGGTGTTCGTCCCGAAGACGTTCAACCCCAACTCGGGTACGCCGAGCTGGGCGAGTTCGGCCTCGATGAGCTGGATCATCCGCCGTGCGTGACCGCGCCCCTGGTGCTCCGGATGCACCTCGATGTTGTGGATCCAGGCCTGGCGCGAACCGGTCGCCGCCGGCAGGGTCACCCAGATCCAGCCGACCTCGGTGTCGTCGACACGGCCCACCCGCAGCAGTGCCCAGTCGGTCGCCGCGCCCGCCGGCAGCGACTCCCGGATCTGCTCGACCGACCGCTCGCGGGCCGCCTCCGGGCTCAACCCTCGATGTGCCACCAGGTCCTCGGCGTACCCCTGCTCCAACGGCCCCCGCAACCGGGCCAGCTCCGGTGCCGTCATCGGCGTCAACGTCAACTCCACCGCGGCTCCCCCTCGTCGTCGCCAGCGGACAGTGCAGCAGAACCGACCCGGACGGCGCCACCCGGCCCCGCGCGGTCGCGGACGCGACGGAGGGGGTGCGCGGGCCCACCATGATGGCGACGTGCGCATCGCCCACGTCAGCGACAGCCACCTCGACAACCCGGAGGGGGTGGCGACCTCGGTCGGCACCGCCGTGGCGCTGCTGCGCGCCGCCGGGCACCGGGTCGTGCTGCACTGCCCGGGCCCCCTGCGACGTCGCCGCCGACCGGGTGAGGTGCCCTCGCTGGCGGTGCCGACCCGCCCCTACCGGCTGGCGGTGCCCCGGTCGCCGGACGCACCGGCGGACGTGGTGCACGTGCACACCACCGGCCCGCTCGGCGTCGCCGGCCTGCGGTGGGCCGCCGCTCGGGGCGTACCGACCGTGCTGACCTGGCACACCGACCTGGTCGCGTACGCGGCGCACTACCCGGAGATCCCGATCGGGGCCGCGTACGCGGGCCTGCGGCTGGGCCTGCGGTGGGGCGCGCGGGACCTGTGGGCCCTCTGCCGTCCCGGACCGGACCGGCAGACCCGACTGGCGGAGCTGGGGCGGTGCCTGCTGGCGCACACCAGCGTCCTGATCGCCCCCTCGGTGAAGACCGCGACGATGATGGCGGCGATGGCGGGGCGTACCCCGATCGTGGTCCTGCCGACCCCGGCCGCCGCGCCGCGCGCCGATGCCGATGACCGGCGGCGGCTACGGGCCCGGCTGGGCATCCCGGCGGACGCGCCGGTGCTGCTCGCGGTGGGCCGGGCCACGCCGGAGAAGAACCCGGAGCTGCTGCTCGCCGCGTTCGCCCAGGTCCGCCGGACGTTGCCGGCCGCTCACCTGGTGCTGCTGGGTGCCCGACGGAACCGGCTCGCGATCCGCCGGGTGGCCCACCGATACGGGGTGGCCGGCGCGGTGCGCCTGCTGCGCCCGGTACCGCACGACCGGGTCGGCGCCCACTACCGGGCCGCGGACGTGCTCGCGTTCACCTCCACCACCGACACCCAGGGCCTGGTGCTGTCCGAGGCCGAAGCGTACGGACTGCCGGTGGCCATGGTGGACACCGCGCTGGTGCAGCGGCCGGGCACCGGCGCCGCCCGGCCGGTCGCCGAACCCACCGCTGCGGCGTACGGCGCGTTGTTGACCCGGCTGCTGACCGACAGCGACCTGCGCGCGCAGGTGATCCGGGACGGCCGGGCGGCGGTGGCGGCCTGGTCCGGGGAGCGCTACCTGGCCGAGCTGGTCAGGCTGTACGAGGCGCTGCCCCCGGTGGAGGCGACCCCGTGACGGGGGACGTCACCCGGGCCCTGCGGTTGGGCACGGCCGCGGTGGTGGCCGTCGGGCTGGTCCTCGCGCTGGTCGCCGCCCGCGACGATCCCGTCGAGCTGCTCTTCTACTTCACCGTGCAGGTCGACCTGGCCTACCTGGTGGTGTTGCTGGCCGGTGGCGGTGACCGGTTGCGGACCGCGCTCACCGTCTACCTCGTCGGCACCGCAGTCGTCTTCGTCCTGGTGCTGGCCAACCCGTGGAGCCGCTACGCCATGGTGGCGAACGCCGACGCCCGGGGGACGATCTCCGACGCCGCCAACCTGCTGCTGCACGTCGTGGCGCCGCCACTGGCCGCCGCCCACTGGCTGAGCCGTCGACCCCGGGTCGCGCTGCGCCCGGCGTACGCGGTCGGCCTGCTCGGCTATCCGCTGGTGTGGCTGACCGTCATCCTGGTCCGGGGCGCCCTCGGCGGGGCCGAGGACCGCTACCTCTACCCGTTCCTCGACGTGCCCCGACTGGGCTATCCCACTGTCGCCCTCAACGCCGTGCTCTTCGCCGTCAGTCTGCTGGTGATCGCCCTGACCGCCGTCCATCTGACCCGCCGTCGGACACGATGAGGCAGCTGCCCGTCAGGGTGCGGTCGGCGTCGACTCCAGGTGACGCGCCAGCTGCGCCAGGTCGTGCAGACGCAGATCGCCGTCGAGTCCCTTCAACGCGGCGGTCAGTGCGCCGGCCGCCCGCCCGGCTCGCAAGCCGACCTCGGCGTCCTCCACGACCAGGCACCGCGCAACGGGTACGCCGAGCAGGGCGGCGGCCCGCAGGTAGCCCTCCGGGTCCGGTTTGCCGACCCGCACGTCCTCGACCGTGACCAGCACCGGAGCGACGATCCCGGCCGCGCCGAGCCGCGCTTGAGCCAGCCGGGCGTCGGCGCTGGTCACCACGGCCCAGGGCAGCCTTGACCGGGCCAGGGTGTCCAGGAGTTCGCGCGTTCCGGGGGTGGCGACCACGTCGGACAGGTCGTCGTACTGCAACGCGAGCTGCCGTGCCGCCGCGGTGGCGACCGCGTGGTCGTCGACGTCGGGCAACAGCCGGCGGATGGTCCGGTCGGCGGGGCTGCCGTGCGCGATGGCCAGCGCCGCTGCCGGGTCGACCGCGTACTCGGCCGCCCACCGTTTCCAGGCCCGCTCGACGGCCGCGTCCGAGTCGACCAGGGTGCCGTCCATGTCGAACAGCACCGCGCCGATGCCCGCCAGTTCCACGCTCACGCTCCCCCTGTTGCTCGCCCGCCGCACGAACCACCCTCTCCCACCTCCATGATCCGCACAACGTCGGTGATCCTGCGGTCTCGCCGACGGCCGAGGCAGCACTATCGGTGAAGTTGCCCGGATCTTGAACGTCAGGCGTCGGCGTTCAACACCGGGCGTACCGCGTCGACGAACGCGATCCGATGCTTCGTTCGTGTCTCGATCGCGGTGATCCAACGCTCCCGGTGCCGCTCGCGCAGCGGCGTCGCGGCGTCGCCCGGCTCGTCGCGGAAGCGGCGCTGGTCGGCGTACTCCAGGGTGAGGCTGGTCAGCACGGACCGGGCCACCGAGTCCACAGCCGCCGGGCCCTCCAGCAACACCAGGTTGTACGCCTCGTCCACGGCGCGCATCGCCGCGTACGCCTCGTCGTAGCCGGGCACCGGCTCACTCCCGCCGACGTCGAGCCACCGCCGGTCCAACTGCCGGTACGCCTGGTCGCAGGCGCTCAGGAACCCGACATACGCGTCCCGCCGCAGCTCGTCCCGGCGCGTCGCCCGGCGCTCGACGCTCTCCTGGCGGGCGACGGTGAGTTGATGGGCGAGTTGCCGGCGGGTGCTGAGCGCGCCGACCAACCCGGTCAGGCCGGCGGCGGCCAACGTGGACAGAGAGGTGATCAGCGCGACGGCGACGGTGTCCTGCACCCGCCCATCATGGCGTGAGCGGGACGGCCGGCCCGGGCGGGTCCTCCCCGGTGAGCCCGTCCACCGACTCGCGGATCAGGTCGGCGTGACCGACGTGCCGGGCGTACTCCTCGATCAGGTCGACGAGAATCCGCCGCAGGCTCGGCACCCGGCCGTCGGGCCACTCGCCCCGGGCCAACTGCTCCGGTCCGGCGTCGGTCAGTAGCTCGGTCACGATGGTGCGGGAGCGGGCCACCGAATCCCGCCAGAGCGTGTAGAGCTGCTCCGGGGTGTCCTCGGCGGCTGACCGCCAGTCCCAGCCCGGGTTCGCCTCCCAGTCGACGGTGTCCCAGGGTGCGCCGGGCGAGCGCCCGGCCAGCTTCAGCGAGAAGTAGAGGCTCTCGACGAGGGCGAGGTGCTTGAGCAGCCCGCCCAGGGTGATCGACGACGGGCCGAGCGTCGCCCGCAGCCCGTCGGCGTCGAGCCCACCGGTCTTCCACGCGAAGGTCGCGCGCTGGCGCTCCAGGGAGCCCAGCAGAGTGGCGGTCTCGTCACCCGCGATCGGCGGTTCGGGGTGACCGTGCTCGTCTGCGTTGGTCATGGTGATCGAGGCTAACGAGCCGCCCGAGGGAGGTCCATCCCCGCGCGGACACGAATAGCGTTCCCCGGGTGGTTCGGCTGGACCGCACGCTCGTCACGGCGGTCGAGGACTGACGGTGGTGAAGGGTGGGCGCGGCAGGTTTCGAACCTGCGACCCCTCGCTTGTAAGGCGAGTGCTCTCCCACTGAGCTACGCGCCCGGATCGCCCGTACGGCGGGCCGGTGGCTGGCAAGCTTACCCTGCCCGCCACCGACCCGGGTGCACGGCGTACCCCGATCAGACGGTCACTTCGGCGATGGCCTTGCGCCAGCCCTGCTGGTCGCGGGCCGTGCCCGGGCTGCTCATTTCGGCGAAGCGGACCACGCCGGTCTTGTCGATGACGAAGGTGCCCCGATTGGCGACGCCGGCGCTGTCGTCGAAGACCCCGTACGCCCGGGCGACACCGCCGTGCGGCCAGAAGTCGGCCAGCATGGGGAACCGGTAGCCCTCGCGGTCGGCCCAGACCTTGTGGCTGTAGACCGAGTCGACGCTGACCGTCAACACCTGGACGTCGTCGTTCTCGTACACGTCGAGGTTGTCCCGCACCTCGTGCAGCTCGCCCTGGCAGGTGCCGGTGAACGCGAGCGGGTAGAAGACCAGCAGGACGGCACGCCGACCCCGGAAGGCCGAGAGCCGGACTTCCTGGTTGTTCTGGTCCTTGAGCACGAAGTCCGGCGCCTCGGCGCCGACCTCGATGGGCATGCGAACCCTCCTCGGCTCGGTCAGGGAGACGGCACCGGCGCGCCACCCGGCGGCGGTGCGGGCCACCGGGTGCGCGAAGCGGCGGAGGCTACTTCTTGGCCTTAGCCCCTCGCCGCAGCACCAGACGTGCTCCGCTCCAGTCCCGGCCGGCGTTGACGGTCGAGGTCTGCTGAAGGCCGGCGGTGGGCGCGGACTCCGCGACCTCGCTCGGCTCGACGTGCCCGTCACGCCCCGCCTTCGGGGTGAGGAGCCACACGACCCCGTTGTCGGCCAGCGGGCCGAGGGCATCGACGAGAAGCTCGAAGAGATCACCGTCGCCGTCGCGGTACCAGACCAGCACCGCGTCGACCACCTCGTCGGTGTCCTCGTCGACCAGATCTCCACAGCGGTCGGTCAGGGCGTCTCGGAGATCCTGGTCGACGTCGTCGTCGTACCCCATCTCCATGACGACCATCCCCGGTTCGATCCCGAACCGGTCCGCCAGGCTGCGTACCCCGTCGGCGGCCTGACCAGCGGTCGCGCTCACTGTCGCGTGCCTCCTCATCTCGTCCCTGCTCGCGGCGTCGGTGCGACGCCGTCAGGCAAGTCCACACAGTTGTCGGTCCCTGCGCAAGTGGCGCACCGGGTGGAACGGAATTTACCGTGCCAGCAGCGTACGGGCACCGTCGGTAATGGCGTCCATGGAGACCAGAACATGACGTGCTGCCGGACCTAATGGTACAAACGAGTCAACTCCCGCGACTCGCCGCGCGGCACCGACATATCCGGCGTCGACCAGAGCGGCGATCACACCTTCGCCGACCCCGCCGGAACGGCGGGTCTCGTCCACGACCAGCACCCGGCCCGTCGCCGAGGACTCGCGGATGATGTCGGCCACCGGCAGCGGGGCCAGCCAGCGCAGGTCCACGACCCGGGTGCCGACCCCCTCCTCGGCGAGGACGGCCGCGGCGCGCAGCGACATCCGCACGCCGTTGCCGAAGGTGATGATGGTCAGGTCGTCCGCCGAGCCGACCCGGTAGACCCGGGCCCGACCGATCGGCACGTGCCCGGCGACCCACGCCCCCGGCTCCGGGTAGCCGGCCAGCCACTCCCCGTCACCGTCGGCGTACAGGTCACGGGTGTGGTAGAGCGCGATCGGCTCCAGGAACACGCACACACTGCCGTCCACCGCCGCGCTGGCCAGGCAGGTCCGCAGCATGGGCGCGGCGTCGTCCGGGCGCGCCGGCACCGCGACCACCAGACCGGGCACATCCCGGAGTACGGCCACCGAGTTGTCGTTGTGGAAGTGCCCGCCGAACCCCTCCTGGTACGCCAGCCCGGCCACCCGCACGACCATCGGGTTGCGGAACGCCCCCTGCGAGAAGAACCGCATCGTGGCCGCCTCGCCACGGAGCTGGTCCTCGGCGTTGTGCAGGTACGCCAGATACTGGATCTCCGGCACCGGCAGCATCCCGGCCAGCCCCGCACCCAGCCCCAGCCCCAACACCGACGTCTCGTCCAGCAGGGTGTCGAAGACCCGGGCCGGGCCGAAACGGTCCCGCAGCCCCTTCGTCACCCCGTACACGCCGCCCTTGGCGGCCACGTCCTCGCCGAACACCGCCATCTGCGGATGATCGAGCATCCCGTCGGCGAGCGCGGCGTTGATGCTCTGCGCCAGGGTCAGCGGACCGGTCAGCTCCGGCGGCTTGCCACCGAACGCCTCCGCGCGGGCTGCCGCGCCCGGACCGCCGGCCCGCGCCGCGGCGTCGGCCACCGCCCGCGCCACCCGCACCGGACGGCGGGGCGCCAGCGCCGACACCACGTCGGCCGCCGACGCCAGCTTCGGCTCGCCCAGCACCTCCTCGGCCAACCGGCGTACCTGCCAGCCGGTCTCGTCGTACCGCGCCAGCAGTTCCTCGCCGGTCGCCACCCCGGCGTCGACGAGCAGCCGCGCGGTCGCGACCACCGGGTCGCGGTCCAGGTCCTCGGCCAGCTCGGCCGGGCTGCGGTACGCCGACTCCGCGTCCGCCCCGGCGTGCCCCATCAGGCGGACGGTGCGCAGGTGCAGCACCGCCGGACGACGGTTGCGGCGTACCCAGGCCGCGGCCTCCGCCGCCACCTCGTACGTCCGCACGGGGTCGGCCCCGTCCGCGCTGAAGTAGCGGATGCCCGGCTTGGCGCGCAGGGTCGCCTCGACCCAGCCCTCCGGTGACCGGACGCTGATGCCCAGCCCGTTGTCCTCGCAGACGAAGAGCACCGGGATGCGCAGACCGGCGTGGTCGTACCACCCGGCGGTGTTGAACGCCGCGGTGGCGCTGGCATGGTTGACCGAGGCGTCCCCGAACGAGCACACCACTATCGCGTCCGGCGGCCACGGGACGTGCGCGACGCCCGCGCCGCTGCCGACCCGAACCCCGCCTCCGGTACGCCGACCGGCGCTGTCCAGTCGGCGCAGCCGCTCCACGGCCAGCCCCATCCCGACCGCCCGGGGCAGGTGCGAGGCGATCGTGGAGGTGGTCGGCACCACGGCCAGGTCGGCCCGACCGAACACCTTGTGCCGACCACCGGCGATCGGCTCCTCGCTGGAAGCGACCATCCCGCGCAGCACGTCCCGGGCCGCGTCCGCGTACGCGTCGAACCCGCCGCCGCTCGTCGAGGCCGGCGCGGGCCCGGACGGGTCGCTGTCGGCGGTCGACTCGGCGTCGGCGGTCCGCGCCGGATCGGTGCTCGGCCCCCGGTCGCTGTAGGTCACCGGACCGGCGGTCGACGCCGGGTCGCCGGTCGGCTCCGGGCCGGCGGACGAGCCCGAGTCGCCGGTCGGCTCAGGGCCGGCGGACGAGCCCGGGTCGCTCGGCGCCGCGGCGGCGGCCTGGGCGGCACGGAGGCAGTAGAAGGCACCGGAACGGTAGTGCAGCAGCGCCGGATCGGTGGGGCGCAGCGCGGCGGCGACCGCGACGTTCCCCTCGTGCCCGGCCGAACCGATCGTGTAGAAACCCTCTCCGAAGCTGCGCAGCCAGCGACCCGCCAGGTCGAGCTGCCGGCTGGTCACCTGCGCGTCGAACAGGTCCAGCACCTGCGCGCCGGTCAGTGGGGCGTCGTCGGTGACCGGGTCTGCGGGGTCACGCCGACGCTCCGCGGCAGGCAGCGCCGCCAGCGTCTCCCGGAAGCGGTCGTCGAGGTCTTGCGGGGTGGTCACGTCGCACAGCATTACCGACGGGAGGCCCGGTCGCCCAGCGGGACACGGCCGCCGCGGGCCGACTCACTCCGGACCGCAGGGCTCCAGGCGACCACCGTCGGACACCTTCCAGACCAGGTCACGAAGGGTACGCAGCTCCCCGTCGGTCAGCCCGGACAGGAGTCGGGAGTCGGACATCGCCCTGGCCACCCGATCCCGTTCGACGCGGCCCTTCTCGGTCACCACCAACGTCTTCTGCCGGCGGTCCGCCGGGTCGGTGCGTCGCTCGACCAACCCCGCCTGCTCCAGCTTGTCGACAAGCACCGTCACGTTCGACCGGTCGCAGCCCAGTTGGCCGGCGAGATCCCGGGCTGGCAGCGGGCGGTCCGGGTCCAGCTCGCGCAACGCCCGAGCCGTTGCCGGAGTCAGCCCCAACTCGGCGAACGCGGAGCCCTGCTGGTGTCGTAGGGCGTCGCTGACGTGGGCCATCCGGCGCAGCACATCGGCGGCGAGACCAGCCCGGTCCACCGGTCCACCTGCTACGGAACCCACCTCCTGCCCCACGGCCACATCGTACGCACCGGCGCCGGTCGTCCAGGTCAGCGATCAGGTTCGGCACGACGACCGGACGGGCATCGTCGGTCACGGCCCGGCCGCCGGATCACCCTCGGACGGCGGATCGGGGGTCGGTACGCATCGACAGCGGCCAGCGGTGTTCGACTGCCGGCGACGAGTAGGGCCACTCACTGTCACCTGTCGGCCACCGGGGCTCGCGAGGCTCCCGGAGTCACGAAGATCGGACTCTGGGGAGGATTCGTGTCACTGTCCCGACGTACCATCCTGTTGTCCGGCGCGGTCGGCGCCGCGGGCGCGGTCACCGGCTTGCCGGCGGCGGCCGGCGCGGCGGCGGGTCGACCGCTGGCCTTTCCGTTCACCCTCGGTGTGGCCTCTGGCGACCCCGACCACGACGGGTTCGTGTTGTGGACCCGCCTGGCCCCGCAGCCACTGGCCGAGGACGGCCTCGGCGGCATGCCGGACCGCGACGTGCCGGTGCACTGGGAGTTGGCCGCCGACGAGCGGTTCCGGCACGTGGTGCGCCGCGGGGTGGCGATCGCCCGCACCCGCTCGGCGCACAGCGTGCACGTCGAGTTGGCCGGCCTGCTGCCCGGGCGCGAATACTTCTACCGGTTCCGGGCCGAGCGCCATGTCTCGCCGACCGGACGCACCCGCACCGCCCCGGCTCCGTGGAGCATGCCGGCCGCCCTGGCGATGGGCTTCGCCTCCTGCTCCCAGTACGAGCACGGCTACTTCACCGCCTACCGGCGGCTGGCCGAGACCGAGCCGGAGCTGATCCTGCACCTGGGCGACTACCAGTACGAGTACGCCCCGGACACGTACAACGTCCCCGGTGGCAACCCGCGTGACCACGAGGGCCCGGAGACCCGGACGCTGGCCAACTACCGGCAGCGGCACGCCCAGTACAAGACCGACGCCGACCTGCAGGCCGCACACGCGGTGGCGCCGTGGGCGGTGGTGTTCGACGACCACGAGGTGGAGAACAACTGGGCCGACGAGGTGCCTGAGGCGACGGACCCGGAGTTCCCCGCGCGGCGGGCGGCGGCGTTCCAGGCGTACTACGAAAACATGCCGCTGCGACGCACGTCGATCCCCCGCGGCATCGACATGCAGCTCTACCGGCGGGTGCGCTGGGGGCGGCTGGCCACGTTCCACATGCTCGACACCCGGCAGTACCGCGACGACCAGGCCTGCGGCGACGGCTACCGGGACTGCGCGGCGGCAAGCGACCCGGCCCGGTCGATCACCGGGGCCGCGCAGGAGGCGTGGCTGCTGGACGGCTTCCGTCGCTCGGACGCCCAGTGGGACATTCTGGGCCAGCAGGTCTTCTTCGCCCAACGGGACAACAACTCCGGCCCGCTCACCGTCACCAGCATGGACGCCTGGGACGGCTACGTCGCCTCCCGGGACCGCATCACCCGAGGTTGGTTGGCTGCCGGGGTACGCAACCCGGTGGTGCTGACCGGCGACGTGCACGCGCACTGGGCCAGCGATCTCAAGCTGGACTACGCCGACCCGACCTCACGCACCGTCGGCACCGAACTGGTCTGCTCCTCGATCACCTCGACGGGTGACGGCGCGGACTCGGCGGCCGGCTCGCACCCGTGGTTCGCGTTCAACCCGCACCTGCGCTTCCAGAACAACCTGCGGGGGTACGTGCGCACCACGATCACCCCGGGACAGCTCACCGCCGACTTCGACGTGCTGCCGTACGTCAGCCGGCCGGGCGCGCCCGCGTACACCCGGGCCTCGTTCGTGATCGAGGACCGCGTGCCCGGCCTGCACCAGACGGCGGACAACCCGGTCCCGTCGGCGGCCCGCAGCGCCACGCCGTTCACGGACCCCGGCCAGCAGACCGTCGACCAGGAGACCGCCCGCCCGTAACCCGCCCGACGCGTCACGATCCTCGAACGGCGGCGCCTCGCTCTGGTCGAGGCGCCACCGTTCGAGGGACGCCGCGCGGATCGTGACGCGGGCGGCCGTCAGCCGGGGAGGAAGGAGAAACGGACCTGCCGGGTCGGGTTGTCGCCGTTGGTGTCGACGAGGCAGATCGACTGCCAGGTGCCGAGCGCGAGCCGACCGGCCAGTACCGGCAGCGTCGCGTACGGCGGGACGAACGCCGGGAGCACGTGGTCGCGGCCGTGGCCGGGCGAGCCGTGCCGGTGCCGCCAGCGGTCCTCGGTGGGTAGCAGGTCGTCCAACGCGCTGAGTAGATCGTCGTCGGACCCCGACCCGGTCTCGATGATCGCCACACCGGCGGTGGCGTGCGGCACGAAGACGTGCAGCAGTCCGTCGCCCGCACCGGAGACGAACTGCTGGGCCTCCGCGGTGATGTCGCGGACGGCCGGGCGGGACCCGGTCTGGACGGTGATGACGTCGCTGCGCATACCCCGCATTCTGCCGTAGCGGCGGGTCCCGAACCGCCGCCGCTACCGACCGGGTCAGCGGCGCTGCCGGGCCGGCCGGTGCGGGGTCAGGAGCCGCCGCCACCGCCACCGGAGTCACCGCCGCCACCGGACCAGCCGCCGCCGGAGTCACCGCTGGACCAGCCCCAGCCGGAGTCACCGCTGGTGCCGCCGACGGACTCCGTACCGCCGGAGGTCTCGCCGTCGCGCTGGCGGTTGACGTGCCACTCGCTGCCGACGTCGCCGGTCGGCCCCGGGTAGACGCGGTGGCCGCTCTCGTCGGTGTCCGGACGGCGGCGGCCGGACCCGCCCGGTTGCCGGGCCGCGCGGGCCGTGTCACGGAGCAGGACTGCTCCGAGCACGGCCACGAGGGCGCCGATGGCCACCAGTCCCACCAACGCCGCCTCGCCGGAGGCGACTTGGACGACGCCGACCACCAGGCCCGCGACCCCGGCAACGATCATGGTCGCGGCGACCGCGACATGGCGCCTGTTCATGTCCGCAACGGTAGGAGTGGCGAGCAAACCGCCCAGAGTTCCCCGCGTCGTCGCGCTAAGTTACCGGCGAGTACCTGTGTTCAGCATCGCGTCGAGGGCACCTAGGCGTGACGGCAGGTGCCACCAGGGGGCAGGATGGCGCTAGAGACCTATCCCACACACAACCGAGGGAACGCCTGTGGCTACGGAACGCAAGCGCCCGGTGATCAGCGACGGCCTACCGAGCCAGCTTCCGGACATCGACCCTGAAGAGACAAGCGAATGGGTCGAGTCGCTTGACGGTGTCATCGACGAGCGCGGTGCCAAACGTGCCCGCTACGTCATGCTGCGCCTGCTGGAGCGGGCCCGTGAGCGCCAGGTCGGGGTTCCGCCCCTGACCACCACCGATTACATCAACACCATCCCGTCGGAGCGCGAACCGTGGTTCCCGGGTGACGAGCACGTCGAGCGGCGGATCCGGGCGTACGTCCGGTGGAACGCCGCCATGCTGGTGCACCGGGCACAGCGCCCGGAGATCGGCGTCGGCGGGCACATCTCGACCTTCGCCAGCTCGGCGTCGCTGTACGAGGTGGGCTTCAACCACTTCTTCCGCGGCAAGAACCACCCGGGCGGTGGCGACCACATCTTCTACCAGGGTCACGCCTCCCCCGGCATGTACGCGCGGGCGTTCCTGGAGGGGCGGCTCAGCGAGCACCAGCTCGACGGGTTCCGCCAGGAGTTGTCGCACCCCGGCGGCGGGCTGCCGTCTTACCCGCACCCGCGGCTGATGCCGGACTTCTGGGAGTTCCCCACCGTCTCGATGGGCCTCGGCGGTCTGAACGCGATCTACCAGGCCCGGTTCAACAGGTACCTGCAGCACCGCGGCATCAAGGACACCTCGCAGCAGCACGTGTGGGCGTTCCTGGGCGACGGTGAGATGGACGAGCCGGAGACGCTGGGCGCCATCGGCGTGGCCGCCCGCGAGGAGCTGGACAACCTCACCTTCGTGATCAACTGCAACCTGCAGCGGCTGGACGGCCCGGTCCGGGGCAACGGCAAGGTCATGCAGGAGCTGGAGGCGTTCTTCCGGGGTGCCGGCTGGAACGTGATCAAGGTCGTGTGGGGTCGCGAGTGGGACCCGCTGCTCGCCGCGGACACCGACGGCGCGCTGGTCAACCTCATGAACACCACGACCGACGGCGACTACCAGACCTACAAGGCGGAGTCGGGCGCGTACGTGCGGGAGCACTTCTTCGGGCGCGACGCGCGCACCCGCAAGATGGTCGAACCGCTCAGCGACGACGAGATCTGGAACCTCAAGCGGGGTGGGCACGACTACCGCAAGCTCTACGCGGCCTACAAGGCGGCCACCGAGCACACCGGTCAGCCGACCGTCATCCTGGCGAAGACGATCAAGGGCTGGACGCTCGGCTCGCACTTCGAGGGCCGCAACGCGACCCACCAGATGAAGAAGCTGACGCTGGAGGACCTGAAGACCTTCCGCGACCGGCTCTACCTGGACATCCCGGACTCGGCGCTGGAGGAGAACCCCTACCTGCCGCCGTACTACAACCCGGGTGAGAAGTCCGACGAGATCCAATACCTGAAGGAGCGGCGCGAGCAGCTCGGCGGCTACCTGCCGTCCCGGCGGACCAGCACCAAGCGGCTGACCATCCCCGGTCCGGAGCGGTTCGCCGACGTCAAGCGCGGCTCGGGCAAGCAGAAGGTCGCCACCACGATGGCCTTCGTCCGCCTGCTCAAGGACATCATGAAGGACAAGGAGTTCGGCAAGCGCTGGGTGCCGATCATCCCGGACGAGGCCCGTACCTTCGGCCTCGACTCGATCTTCCCCACCGCGAAGATCTACTCGCCGCACGGCCAGCGCTACACGTCGGTCGACCGGGAGCTGTTCCTGTCGTACAAGGAGTCGACGACCGGGCAGATCCTGCACGAGGGGATCAACGAGGCCGGTTCGGTGGCCTCGTTCACGGCGGCGGGCTCGGCGTACGCCACCCACGACGAGCCGATGATCCCGATGTACATCTTCTACTCGATGTTCGGGTTCCAGCGGACCGCCGACGGGCTGTGGGCGGCTGCCGACCAGATGGCGCGGGGCTTCCTGCTGGGCGCCACGGCTGGGCGCACCACGCTCAACGGTGAGGGCCTCCAGCACGAGGACGGCCACTCGCTGCTGCTCGCCGCCACCAACCCGGCGGTGGTCGCGTACGACCCGGCGTTCTCGTTCGAGATCGCGCACATCATGGAGCAGGGCCTGCACCGGATGTACGGGGACGCGCAGGAGAACGTCTTCTACTACCTGACGGTCTACAACGAGCCGATCCTGCAGCCGGCCGAGCCGGCCGGGGTGGACGTGGAGGGCCTGCTCAAGGGCATCTACCGCTACTCCCCGGCGCCGGAGGTCGACGGCCCGAAGGCCAACGTGCTCGCCTCCGGCACCGGCATGCAGTGGGCACTCAAGGCCCAGCAGCTGCTCGCCCAGGACTGGGGGGTGGCCGCCGACGTGTGGTCGGTGACCTCCTGGACCGAGCTGCGCCGCGACGCGGTGGAGACCGAGGAGTACAACCTCCTCAACCCGGGCGCCGAGGCGAAGATCCCGTACATCCAGCAGAAGCTGGCCGACGCGGACGGCCCGAAGGTCGCGGTCAGCGACTGGATGCGGGCCGTACCGGACCTGATCGCCCGGTGGGTGCCCGGCGACTACACGTCGCTCGGCACCGACGGCTTCGGCATGTCGGACACCCGGCACGCGCTGCGCCGGCACTTCCACGTCGACGCCGAGTCGATCGTCGTCGCCACGCTGCGGCAGCTCGCCCGTAGCGGCGCGGTGGCGGCCACCGTACCGGCGGAGGCTGCGAAGAAGTACGCGATCGACGACGTCAACGCCGCCCCGGTCGGGGAGACCGGCGGCGACAGCTGACCCGCGTCACGATCGAGGAAGGGCCCGGCGCACACGCGCCGGGCCCTTTTTCCGGTACCGCTCACGCCCGGAAGCCGGGAGCGGCGGTGGGCCGGGGTCCCTGGCGGGGATCCGGACCACCGCCGTCGCGGGTGGCGCCGGGAGGATGGGCTCTCGTCAGCCGACGGCGGCCAGGTCGGTGAGCCGGGCCAGCGAGTCCTCCAGGTCGGCGCCGACCCGACGCAGTCCGAGGCGCAGCAGGGCGGCCTTGACGGGCCCGGCCGGCCAACGGACGACGA
Organism: Micromonospora sp. WMMD1155; assembly: GCF_029581275.1. Lineage (NCBI taxonomy): Bacteria > Bacillati > Actinomycetota > Actinomycetes > Micromonosporales > Micromonosporaceae > Micromonospora > Micromonospora sp. WMMD1155. The sequence continues at coordinate 4,333,414 of NZ_CP120742.1, read as the reverse complement.
TGAGCCGCACGATGGTCCCGCCCTCCTCCTCGTCGGTGGTGAGCTGGACGTAGATCTCGGTGCGCGCCTCCGCCCGAGAGCCGGCCCCCTTGGCCCGTTCCCGCCAGCCGATCAGCGTCGGCTCCTGGTAGGCGATCACCTCGGCCTCATGCGCCGAGCCGCGCCCCGCCTGGACCAGCTGCCGCCGGCCGAAGCCCTCTCCCGAGAGCACTTCGGCCGCGCGGACCCCCGCCAGCCAGGCCGGCAACTGCTCGGCCCGCTGGACGACATCCCAGACAACTTCGATCGGCGCCGCCACGTGCGCACTGCGTTCAACGAGGATCATTTTCCGTCTTCCTCCGGTGAGGACATCCCACGATATCGGCACTCTATGCGCTAAATCGGACTTACCTGGACGGGTTTGGAAAAAGACACGCCGATCAGCCATTGCGGATAGCGCCAGAGCGGCCTATGGCGCATTCATCGAGAGCGCTCTAAAGTCCCGAACACGTTTCACGTTGACCGGGAGGGCGCATGTCGAGAGCACCGTTGCCCCAGTTCCCCACCGGCTTCCGCTGGGGCGTCTCCACCTCGGCCCACCAGATCGAGGGCGCCACCACAGTCGGCGGACGCGGTCCGTCCATCTGGGACACGTTCGCGCACTCGCCAGGCCGGATCGGCGACGGCAGCACGGGTGCGGTGGCCTGCGACCACTACCACCGGCACGCCGAGGACGTCGCGCTGCTGGGCGGGCTGGGCGTCTCCGACTACCGGTTCTCCATCGCCTGGCCCCGGGTGCAGCCCACCGGGACCGGCCCGGCCAACGCGCCCGGCCTGGACTTCTACGACCGCCTGGTGGACGACCTGCTGGCCGCCGGCGTCGACCCGGTGGCGACCCTCTACCACTGGGACCTGCCCCAACCCCTCGAAGACGCCGGCGGCTGGCTGCACCGCGACACCGCCGCCCGGTTCGCCGACTACGCCGACCTCACCGCCGCCCGACTCGGCGACCGGGTCCGGCTCTGGATCACCCTGAACGAGCCGTTCATCCACATGAGCATGGGGTACGGGATGGGCGTACACGCCCCCGGCCGGATGCTGCTCTTCGACGCCTTCCCGGCCGCCCACCACCAACTGCTCGGGCACGGTCTCGCGGTGGCCGCGCTGCGGACCCACACCGGCAGCCCGGTGGCGATCGCCAACAACTACTCCCCGGTGCGGGTGCTCGGCGACGGTGACGCCGACCGGGCCGCCGGGGAGGCGTACGAGGCGCTGCACAACCGGCTCTTCACCGATCCGCTGCTGGGCCGCGGCTACCCGGAACTGCCCGGCCTCGACCCGGGCATCGTCCACCCCGGCGACCTCGACACGATCGCCGCACCGATCGACGTCCTCGGGGTGAACTACTACAACCCCACGGGGGTACGCGCCGCCGAGGAGGGTTCTCCCCTCCCGTTCGACCTCGTCCCGCTGGACGGCTACCCGCGCACCGCCTTCGACTGGCCGGTGGCCCCGGACGGGCTGCACGAGCTGCTCGGCTGGCTGCGGGACACCTACCGGGACGCGCTGCCACCCATCGAGATCACCGAGAGCGGGTGCGCGTACGACGACGCGCCGGACGCGGACGGGCGGGTGGCCGACCCGCAGCGGATCGCGTACCTCGACGGGCACCTACGGGCGGTACGGGCCGCCATCGACGACGGGGTCGACGTACGCGGGTACTTCGTCTGGTCACTGCTGGACAACTGGGAGTGGGCCGAGGGGTTCACCAAACGCTTCGGCCTCGTGCACGTCGACTACGCCACGCAGACCCGTACCCCGAAGTCGTCGTACACCTGGCTGCGCGACGTCATCGCGGCCAGCCGGCCGGGGTCGGCGCGGTGACCACGGTCGACCCGACGCCGGCGTCGCTGCCGGCGGCGCTCGCCGAGCCGACGGTGCCGGTGCGGCGCGGCTGGATCGGGCTGATCTTCGCCGCCAACCTCGGCGTCTGGATGGCGTTCTTCACGCCCATCCAGGTGCTGCTGCCCCAGCAGATCGAGCAGATCGCGCCCGGCGACAAGGAGAACATGCTGGCCGTGGTCACCGGCCTCGGCGCGCTGGCGGCGGTGCTCGCCAACCCCCTGGCCGGCGCGTTCTCCGACCGGACCTGCCTGCGGGTGGCCGGCCGCGAGTTCGGTCGCCGACACGTCTGGACCGCGGGTGGGGCGGTGCTCGGGGCGGCGGCCCTGGTGCTGCTGGCCCAGCAGCGGACCATCCTCGGGGTCGCCCTCGGCTGGGTCGCCGCCCAGGTCTGCTTCAACGCGATGCTCGCCAGCCTCACCGCAGCCATCCCGGACCGGGTTCCGGTGGCGCAGCGCGGCGGCGTCTCGGGTTGGGTGGGCATCCCGCAGGCGCTCGGGCTGGTGCTCGGCGCGGTGCTGGTCACCGCCGTGGTCACCGGCAACGCCGCCGGTTACCTGACCATCGCCGTGGCCATCCTGCTGTTGTCGCTACCGTTCGCGCTGCTCACTCCTGACGAGCCGCTGCCGCGTACGCATCGGCAGGCGGTGCGCGCGCGGACGCTGCTGGCCTCGATGTGGATCAACCCGCGTCGGCACCCGGACTTCGCCTGGGCCTGGATCACCCGGTTCCTGGTCCAGCTCGGCAACGCCCTGGGCACCCTCTACCTGCTGTACTTCCTCACCGACGGGGTGCGCCACCCCGACCCCGAGGGCTCGTTGCTGGTGCTGATCCTGCTCTACACGCTCGGCATGATGCTGACGGCGGTGGTCGCCGGCCGGATGTCGGACCGCTCCGGCCGCCGCAAGATCTACGTGATCGCGTCCGGCGTGATCATGGCGGTGGCGGCGTTGCTGCTCGCTGTCGCGCCGGTCTGGCCGATGGCGATCGTCGCCGCGCTGCTGCTCGGCGCGGGCTACGGCGTCTACCTCTCGGTGGACGCCGCGCTGATCACGCAGGTGCTGCCCCGGGCCACCGACCGGGCCAAGGACCTGGGCGTCATCAACATCGCGAACTCGGCACCGCAGGTCCTCGGCCCGGCGCTCTCCGCCCCGCTCGTGGTGTACCTGGGCGGCTACCCCACGCTCTACGCCGTCACGGCGGTGGTCACCCTGATCGGCAGCGCGTTGGTCGTCAAGATCCGCTCGGTGCCCTGAGTCAGGGGGCCGTGGCGGAAACCCGTCGACGCTCGCCGTAGGCTGGGGGCGTGACGGTACGTGTGCGCTTCGCCCCTTCCCCGACCGGTATGTTCCACGTCGGCGGCGCCCGCTCGGCGCTGCAGAACTGGATCTACGCCAGGCAGCAGGGCGGGGTGTTCGTGCTGCGAATCGAGGACACCGACGCGGCACGCAACAAGCCCGAGTGGACCGAGGGCATCCTCTCCGCGCTGGACTGGATCGGCATCTCCCGGGGCAGCTACGAGGGCCCGTACTTCCAGTCGGAGAACGCCGGTGAGCACCGGGCCGCCGCCGCCCGGCTCTACGAGTCGGGCCGCGCGTACTACTGCGACTGCACCCGGGAGGACGTGCAGGCCCGCACCGGCTCGCAGTACCAGGGCTACGACGGCTACCACCGCGACCGCGGCCTCGGCCCGGGGCCGGGGCACGCGCTGCGCTTCCGCACGCCCGACGAGGGCGCCACGGTGGTGGTCGACCTGATCCGCGGCGAGCCCACCTTCGAGAACAAGCTCATCGAGGACTTCGTCATCGCCCGGGGCGACGGGTCGCCCGTCTTCCTGCTGGCCAACGTCGTCGACGACATGACCATGGGGATCACCCACGTGATCCGGGCCGAGGAGCACCTACCCAACACCCCCAAGCAGCAGTTGCTCTGGGAGGCCCTCGGGGTCAAACCGCCGATCTGGGCGCACGTGCCCGTGGTGGTCAACGAGAAGCGGCAGAAGCTCTCCAAGCGGCGCGACAAGGTCGCCCTGGAGGCGTACCGCGAGGAGGGCTACCTCGCCGGTGCGATGCGCAACTACCTGATGCTGCTCGGCTGGGCCCCCTCCGGCGACCGGGAGATCGTGCCCTGGTCGGTGATCGAGGACGAGTTCCGGCTCGACGAGGTCAACCCCTCCCCCGCGTTCTTCGACGAGAAGAAGCTGCGCGCGTTCAACGGCGAGTACATCCGCGCCCTCCCGGTTGCCGAGTTCGTCGACGCCTGCCAGCCGTGGCTGACCGGCACCGGGACCATCGCGCCACCGCCGTGGCAGCCCGAGGAGTTCGACGCCGACGCGTTCGCCGCTGTCGCGCCGCTGGCCCAGACGCGGATCGCGGTGCTCAGCGAGATCGTGTCGAACGTCGACTTCCTCTTCCTCGCCTCGCCGTTGATCGACGAGGCCGCGTGGACCAAGACGATGAAGGACGGCTCCGCCGAGTTGCTCGACGACGCCGTCGCGGCGTTCGAGGCGCTGGAGTCCTGGGATGCCGAGTCGCTGAAGTCGACGTTGGAGGCGGTCGGTGCCGAGCGTGGCCTCAAGCTCGGCAAGACGCAGGCACCGGTGCGGGTCGCGGTCACCGGCCGCACCGTGGGCCTGCCGCTGTTCGAGTCGCTGGAGGTGCTCGGTCGCGAGCGCACTCTGACCCGAATCCGCGCCGCCCGCCTCCGCCTGGTCTGACCCCGGGCACCGACGCCCGCGCCGTCGCCGGACGCCGGCCGGTCAGGCTGGTGCCCGGCCGGTCAGGCTGGCGCCCGGCCGGTCAGGCTGGCGCCCGGCCGGTCAGGCTGGCGCCCGGCCGGTCAGCGGCGGCGGGCTCGGCGGCGCCGCTGCAACCAGACGACGAGCGTGCCCACCAGCAGAGCCGCCCCGACCGTCCATAGCCAACCGCGCACCTGGCTGCTCTCCTGCGCGGCCGGCAGCGGGCTGCCCGCCGCGGTGGCGACCGGCGTCGCGGACGACGTCCCTTCGGCGGTCGGACTCGCGGCGGCGGCCGGGGCGGTGCCGTCAACGGTCGGGGTGGCCGACGGCGAGGCGGACGGGTCGGCGGCGGTGCCGGTCGTGAGGGTGAACCTCACTTCACCCTTCACCGGGTGCCCGTCGGAGGACGCGAGCTGGTAGCCCACGATGTAGAGCCCCGCCGCCGCCGGCTTGAACGGCACCCGTACCCGGCTGCCGTCGAAGACGGGTGGGCCGCCAGCGACCACATTGTCCGGCCCCGTTATTGTGATCTTCGTCGTTGCCGGTGCCGGCTTGGCGAGGAACCGCAGCTCGATCCGGGCGGGTGCCGTCGCCACCTTGGCACCGTCACGCGGGTCGCTGCCGGTCAGCGAGTTGTGCGCCGCCGCCGGCGTCGGCGGCGCCAGAAACGACACACCGAACGCCACGCCGAGCACCACTGGCACTACCCGCGCCGTACGTGTAACCCTGCCCCCCATGAACCCCTCCGTAAGGGTACGATCCGCCCGCTGATCAAACGGCTCCTCATTAGTCGAGCCGAGATCGCAGATAGTTCCAATTACTGCTCCACTTGCTGCAACTCATCGACGTTCCCCGGAGTCTGTAAAGATGACCCCGACCCTCCGGTCGGCGTCGTACCGGCAGACCGGTCCGGACGACACGAACGATGCCATCCATCGAACGGGGCGAGGAGGCGGGATGGTCCGACAGATGAGGCGGTTGGCCGCCGTGCTGGCGGGCGCGCTGGCGACGGCGCTGCTGTCACTCGGCACCGCCGGCCCGGCCTCGGCCGCGCCGAAGCCCGCACCCGCCGGAGTGGACATCACCGGCGTGGGGTTGTCCGCACCGTTGCAGTTACGAGCGGAGACGCAGCCCGCCCACGTGGGCGCGGTCATCGACCAGGTCAACTTCCTCTCCGGCACCGGCATGGCCAAGGGCCCGAAAGCCGCCGACCTCGGTCCGAAGTACACGGTCGTGGTGCTCGCCGGGGACACCCCGAAGCAGACCTACGACCTCTATCCCAAGGCGGTCGGTGGCCCCCGGGTCTACCGGCCGGCGAAGCAGCCGGACGGCCGCAAGACCAGCGCCGGTTGGTTCCTGGGTCGACTCAGCATGTCCGAGACCCTGCGCACCGCCGGCGTGCCGCTGGAGCGGCAGTTCGACACGGTCAGCGGCGGCGTGGGCGGCGGCGAGCGGGTGCTCCCGGAGGACACGCTCGACCCCGCCAAGGATCTCGACGAGGCGCTCGGCGACCTGCAACGACTGCTGCTGCTCAACGTCGGGGTGATGCTGACCATCACGGTCGGCCTCGCCGGGATCGCCCTGCTGATCCGGCGCCGCACGCGCTGACCAGCCGCACGCGCTGGTCGACCGCGCCTGCCGGTCAACCGCACGCGCTGACTGGCCGTGCCCGCTGAACAGCGGCAGCCGCACCCGCCGGTCAGCGGCGGGCGGTGATCAGGTCAGCACCAGCGGCGGGGTGGGCGTTCGCGGCGGGTGGCCCGCGGACGCGGCCGGACCGGGCCGTGCCGATGCGCCCCGGCCCAGCCGGGAAGTTCGCTGAGGCAACCAGCCGGGACGTCGACGTCGGGCTCACCGAGGGCGGCGGGCTCGCCGGAACGCTGACGCGGTAGCGGGGTCTCGTCGTCGGCCCGACCGGCGGGCGGCTCCCCCGGGTGCAGCCGTCGGTCCAGGGCGTCAACCTCACCACCGACGAATGGCGCACCGCCGACCGACCGGCGGTGCTTGCCGGCCGGCTGCGGGTCGTGGTGCCCCGGACGGCAGGGCTCGCCCTGGGCACAGCCGTGCTCGGCCTCCCCGTGCGCCATCCCCGGTCTCCTCACGTTCGTCTCACCCCGGGTGCCCCCCGACGTGCCCTGTCACCGTACTGGCCGGGCCCGACGGGCCGCGCACGGCGTACCCGGGCGACCAGTGCGCAGCACGGTGAGCGCGGACGCCGGTCGCCCAGTTCACAGCGTCTTCTCGCGTCGTTCACCCCGGCGTCGCGACCGGCCGGTTCGACGGTCAGCGGGTGCGGTGAGCCTCCAGGTCCGCTCGGGTGAAGAGCGCCCGCAGGGCCACCCCGTGATCGGCGAGCGCCTGCGCCCCACCCTCGGCCCGGTCGATGACACAGAGGGCATGCTCCACCCGGGCACCCGACTCGCGTAGTTGTCCGGTCGAGACGGCCACCTGACCGCCGGAGGTGACCACGTCCTCGACCACGAGCACCCGCCGACCGGCCAAATCGGCCCCCTCGGCCAACCGGGCCGTCCCGTACGGCTTGGCGCTCTTGCGGACGAAGGCGCAGGGCAGCCCGGTGTGCCGAGCGAGCGCGGTCACCACCGGGATCCCGCCCATCTCCAACCCGGCGAGCACCTCGGTGTCCGTCGGAACGAGGGGTGCCAGTTGGGCGGCGACCCGGTCCAACAGGCGCGGGTCCGCCTCGAACCGGTACTTGTCGAAGTACTCGTCGGCGGTCCGCCCGGAGCGGAGCACGAAGGTGCCGGTCAGCCGGCAGGTCGCGTCGATCTCACGGGCCAGCGCGGCCCGGACGTCCAGATCAGTCATGATGATCATTCTGCGGTCGGCCTGACGCTTTCCGCGTACCCCTTTCGGCGCATGGCGGGGGTGGCGGCGTCCTCCCCCGGTCGGAGTCCGAGCGGGTGCGGCTGTGGTGGGATCAGGGCATGCGTCCGCCACCGTGGCTCGGCTCCGGCACCCGCGGCCGGGACCTGGCGCTGGCCGGGGCGTCGCTGGCCGGTGGGCTGGTGCTGTGGACCCTCGGCTGGCAACCGCAGATCCGCCCGCACCCGGACGTGCCCGCGGTCCTGTTCCTGCCGCCGCTGCTGGCGATGTGCGTCGCCGTGGGCCTGCGCCTCGTCGCCCCGCGCGCCAGCCTCGCCGTCGGCACGACGGCGGTGGTGGTGGACATCGCCCTCGGTGGCTCGCTGGGGACGATCCTGATCTACACCCAGGTGCTCTACGACGCCTGCGTCTACGGCCCACCCCGGCTGTGGCGGTGGCTGCTGCGGGCGACCATCGGGCTGAGCGTGATCGGTGCGGTCGTCGGCGTGGTCCTCACCGACGAGTGGAGCGGGGTGGCCGTCGGGGTGCTGGTGGTGCTCGTCGGCCTGCTGCCGGTCCTGACCGGGATCAGCGTACGGCAGTACCGCGACCAGGCTGCCGCCGAACGGGCCCGGGCCGAGCAGACCGCCCGCCTGGTCGAGTTGGACCGGCGGCAGGCGGTCAGCGCGGAACGCGCCCGGATGGCCCGGGAGCTGCACGACGTGGTCGCCAACCACCTCAGCGCGGTGGCGATCCACGCCACCGCCGTGCTGTCCGTGCCCGGGTTGGATCGCGGTCAGGTCGAGGCTGCCTTGCGGGTGATCCGGGAGAGCAGCGTGCAGGGCCTGGCGGAGATGCGTCAGATGATCGAGGTGCTCCGGGAGCCGGGTGCCGGGGGCGGACCGGGCCCGGCGGGTGACGGCGTGGCGATGCCGGAGTCGGTCAGCGCCCGGCTCGCCGAGACGGACGAGCTGGTCGAGCGGGTCCGGGCTGCCGGCCTCGCGGTGCGGGTACGCACCGACGGCGCGCCGAGCCCGCTGCCGGTGGGGGTGGACCTCGCCGCGTACCGGATCGTGCAGGAGTCGCTGACCAACGCGCTCAAGCACGGCACGGGTGAGGCGGACCTGACGATCGCGTACCGACCGGCGGAGGTGGTGCTGACCGTGGAGAACCCGGTGCGCCGCGACGGGGCCGGGCTACCCGGCGCCGGGGCCGGGCTGATCGGGATGCGGGAACGCGCCACCCTGCTGGCCGGCCGGTTCAGCGCCGGCCCGCACGACGGCCGCTGGCAGGTCCGCGCCGCGCTGCCCATCGGGGAGGGCGGATGAGCGACGCGGTGGCGACGGTACGGGTGGTGCTCGCGGACGACCAGCCCGCGGTACGGGCCGGACTGTCCCTGATCCTGGGTGGTTCGCCGGGGATCGAGGTGGTCGGCGAGGCGGCCGACGGCGACGAGGCGGTGCGGTTGTGCCGGGAGTTGCGCCCGGACGTGGCGGTGCTGGACGTCCGGATGCCCCGCCGGGACGGGATCTCCGCGACCCGGGAGATCGTCACCGACGTGCTCGCCGACGTGCTGGTGCTCACCACCTTCGACCTCGACGAGTACGTCTTCGGGGCGTTGCGGGCCGGCGCGGCCGGGTTCCTGTTGAAGGACACCGACGCCGACGGCCTGGTGGACGCGGTGCGTACGGTGGCGCGGGGCGACGGGTTCATCGCTCCCGCGGTCACCCGGCGCTTGATCGCCGCCTTCGCGGCCACCACGCCGAGCGCGTCGGCCGACACCCGGGCCGCGTCGGACACCCTCACTCCGCGCGAGCGGGACGTACTGGCCTGCCTCGGTCTGGGCCTGTCCAACCAGCAGATCGCCGACCGGCTGGCGCTGGCGGAGAGCACCACCAAGACGCACGTGAGCCGGATCCTGGCGAAGCTGGGCCTGCGGAGCCGAGTGCAGGCCGCGATCCTGGCCCAGGAGTTGGGCCTGCCCACTCCCCCGCACCCGTGAGCCCCGCTGACCGGTCCCGACGTGGATGGCCTGCTCAGAACGTGTCAGGCTAGGGCGGTGAGTACGCCGGGCGGTGGAGAACTGTCGGCCACGCTGCGCCGGATCGAACGTTCGGCGGGGGCGTTGGCCACCTCCAGCGTGGCCCGGATGGACGAGACCCTGCCGTGGTTCCGGGCGTTACCGGCCGACCAGCGCTCCTGGGTGATGCTGGTGGCCCAGGCGGGTGCCCGATCGCTGGTGCAGTGGTTGCAGGACGGCGGCGGCACCGCGGACAGCACCCAGGAGGTCTCGGACGAGGTCTTCGCCGCCGCTCCGCAGGCGCTGGCCCGGTCGATCACCCTCCAACAGACCGTGGCGTTGATCAAGGTGACCATCGACGTGGTCGAGGAGCAGGTGTCGCACCTGGCCGCCGAGGGCGAGGAGCAGCAACTCCGCGAGGCGGTGTTGCGCTTCTCCCGGGAGATCGCGTTCGCCGCCGCCCGGGTGTACGCGCGGGCCGCCGAGTCCCGTGGTGCCTGGGACGCCCGGTTGCAGGCCCTGCTCGTCGACGCGCTGCTGCGCGGTGACTCGCCGGACGTGCTGGCCAGTCGGGCCGCAGCGCTCGGCTGGGCGGACGCGCCGCCGGTGGCGGTGGCGGTCGGTCGGTCGCCCGGCGGGGAGGTCTCCGCGGTGCTGCACGTGGTGTACCGGCAGGCCCGCCGGATCGGCGTGGAGGTGATCGGCGGTGTGCACGGCGACCGGCTGGTGATCGTGTTGGGTGGCGCGGCGGACCCGATGACCGCCACCGCCACGTTGCTGAGCGCGTTCGGCGACGGTCCGGTGGTGGTCGGTCCGGCCGTGCCGAGCCTGGACGAGGCCACCGAGTCGGCGCGGGCGGCGCTGTCCGGTTTCCGAGCGGCGCCGGCGTGGCCCAGCGCTCCCCGGCCGGTGCCGGCCGCCGACCTGTTGCCGGAGCGGGCGCTCGCGGGCGACGCCGAGGCGCGTCGACGGTTGCGGCACGACGTGTACGCGACGCTGGTGCGCGCCGGTGGCGAACTGCTGGCGACCCTGGACGCGTTCCTCGCCGCCGGTGGCACGCTGGAGAGCGCGGCGCGCGCCCTGTTCGTCCACCCGAACACCGTGCGGTACCGGTTGCGGCGCATCGCCGAGGTGACCGGCTTCTCGCCGTTGTCCCCTCGGGACGCGTTCGCCCTCCAGGTCGCGCTGACCGTGGGCCGGTTGGATCCGGTCGCCCCGCCCGCCGCACCCGTCCCGACTCAGACAATGACCCCGGCCGCCCGGAAAACCGCTCAAAACGAGGATGATCCCCGCCGATCTTTGTAGGAAACCTCCAAAGGCACTAGTGCGGTTTGGTCGGGGGCGGCACAGCATTACCCGCGCGTATCCGGGAGAGTCATAGGCGTGCTCGCCGTACTTAGTCCCGGCCAGGGTTCCCAGAAACCCGGCTTCCTGACCCCCTGGCTCGACCTGACCGGCACCGAGGCGCGTCTGCGCGAGTGGTCCGCGTTGGCCGGGGTCGACCTGCTGCACCTGGGCACCGAGGCCGACGCCGACGAGATCAAGGACACCGCTCGCACCCAGCCGCTGCTGGTCGCCGCCGCGCTGCTCGCCGGCGAGCAGCTGCCGCTGGACGACGTCGCGCTCACCGCCGGCCACAGCGTCGGCGAGTTGGGTGCCGCCGCCCTGGCCGGTGTGCTGACGCCCGAAGCCGCGATCAGCCTCGCCGGCGTCCGCGGCCGGGAGATGGCAGCCGCGTGCGCGCTGGAGCCGACCGGCATGGCCGCGGTGCTCGGCGGCGACCCCGACGAGGTGCTCGCCGCGATCGAGACGCACGGGCTGTACCCGGGCAACCGCAACGGTGCCGGGCAGATCGTCGCCGCCGGCTCGCTGGAGGGGCTCGACAAGCTCGCCGCCGAGCCGCCCGCGCGGACCCGGATCATCCGACTCAAGGTGGCCGGAGCCTTCCACACCCCGTACATGGCCCCGGCCGAGACCGCGCTCGCCTCGGTCGCCGCCGAGATCACCCCCGCCGACCCGGCCCGCCTCCTGCTGTCGAACCTCGACGGCACGGCTGTCGACAACGGTGCCGAGATGGTGCAGCGCCTCGTGCGTCAGGTCACCGCGCCGGTGCGGTGGGACCTGTGCATGCGTACGCTGGCCGACCTCGGGGTCACCGGCGTGATCGAATTGCCACCGGCCGGCACTCTCGCCGGGCTGGTGAAGCGGGACCTCAAGGGCGACGGCGCCCCGGAGATCGTCACCCTGAACACCCCGGACGACCTGCCGGCCGCACGGGACCTGATCGCCCGCATCGGAGGTCGCTCATGACTGGCAGTCGCATCGTCTCGATGGGGCACTACCAACCCTCCCGGGTGGTGACCAACGACGACATCGCCCAGCTCGTCGACACCAACGACGAGTGGATCCGGGACCGGGTCGGCATCGTCAGCCGGCGGATCGCCGACACCGAGACGGTGGCCGACATGGCCGCCGCCGCCGCCGGCAAGGCGCTGGCCAACTCGGGCCTGACCGCCGCCGACATCGACCTGGTCGTGGTGGCCACCTGCACCTCCGTCGACCGCAGCCCCAACGTGGCCTGCCGGGTCGCCGCCAAGCTGGGCATCGCCGCGCCGGGCGCGTTCGACGTCAACACGGCCTGCTCCGGCTTCGCGTACGCGCTGGGCACCGTCGACCACGCCATCCGGGCCGGTGCCTCGCGCAACGCGATCGTCATCGGCGCGGAGAAGCTGTCCGACTTCACCGACTGGACCGACCGCTCCACCTGCATCATCTTCGCCGACGGTGCCGGCGCGGCGGTGGTCTCCGCCACCGCTGACGACGAGCCGGCCGGGATCGGACCGGTGGTCTGGGGTTCGGTGCCGGAGAAGAGCGACGCGGTCCGCATCGAGGGTTGGCGCCCGTACGTCCAGCAGGAGGGGCAGGCGGTGTTCCGCTGGGCCACCACCGCGCTGGCGCCGCTCGCGCTGCAGGCCTGCGAGCGGGCCGGGGTGGCCCCGTCGGAGCTGGCCGCGTTCGTGCCGCACCAGGCCAACGCCCGGATCATCGACGGGATCGCCAAGCGGCTCAACATCCCCAACGCGATCGTCGCGAAGGACATCGTCGAGTCCGGCAACACCTCTGCGGCGAGCGTTCCGCTGGCCCTGTCCAAGCTCGTCGAGCGCCGGGAGGTGCCCTCGGGCGCGCCGGTGCTGCTGTTCGGGTTCGGCGGCGGCCTGACCTACGCCGGTCAGGTCGTCCGCTGCCCCTGATGACCCCCTCGGGCGCGGACGCGTCCAGGAGTGGCGGTCGGCGACGCCGCCCGCCGGAAACCCCGATGAAAGGAACCAACCGCAATGACCCGTGACGAGATCACCACCGGCCTCGCCGAGATCCTCGAAGAGGTTGCCGGGGTGAACCCGGACGACGTTGCCGAGGGGAAGTCCTTCACCGACGACCTCGATGTCGACTCGCTCTCCATGGTGGAGGTCGTGGTCGCCGCCGAGGAGAAGTTCGGCGTCAAGATCCCGGACAACGAGGTGCAGAACCTCAAGACCGTCGGTGACGCCGTCAGCTACATCGAGGCGCAGTCCTGATCATGAGTCGTCCTGACGTCGTCGTCACCGGGCTCGGCGCGACGACCCCGCTTGGCGGGGACGTCGCGTCGACCTGGGACGCCATGCTCGCCGGCCGCTCCGGGGTGAGTGCCCTCACCCAGGAGTGGGCCGCGCAACTGCCGGTCCGGATCGCCGCCCAGTTGGCCGTGGAGCCGTCCGAGGTGCTGGACCGGGTCCGACTGCGCCGCCTGGACCGCTCCGAGGCGATCGCGATCATCGCGGCGCAGCAGGCCTGGGCCGACGCCGGTCTCGCCGGTTCCGACCTCGACGGGGAACGGCTGGCCGTCAGCGTCGGCTCCGGCATCGGTGGTGCCACCACCCTGCTCGCCCAGGACGACATCCTGGAGGCTTCCGGGCCACGGCGGGTCTCCCCGCACACCATCCCGATGCTGATGCCGAACGGTCCGGCCGCCTGGGTCGGGCTGGAGCTGGGCGCGAAGGCCGGTGTGCACTCGGTGGCCAGCGCCTGCGCCACCGGCGCCGAGGCGATCGCTCTCGGCCTGGACATCATCCGCTCCGGTCGGGCGGACGTGGTGGTGGCCGGCGGCACCGAGGCGGTCATCCACCCGCTGCCGATCGCCGGCTTCAGCTCGATGCGGGCCATGTCGACCCGCAACGACGAGCCGGAGCGCGCCTCCCGTCCGTGGGACCGGGGCCGGGACGGCTTCGTCCTCGGCGAGGGCGCCGGCATCGTGGTGCTGGAGCGGGCCGAGCACGCGGCCGCCCGGGGCGCCCGGGTGTACGCGCGTCTCGCCGGTGCCGGCATCACCTCGGACGCGTACGACATCGTGCAGCCGCACGCCGAGGGCGAGGGCGCCGTCCGGGCCATCGCCAAGGCGATCGCGGACGCGGACGTGGCGAAGCGGGACATCGTGCACGTCAACGCGCACGCCACCTCGACCCCGGTCGGGGACATGCTGGAGATCGGCGGGCTGCACAAGGCGCTCGGTGACCACCCGGTGCTGTCCGCGACGAAGTCGATGACCGGTCACCTGCTCGGTGCGGCCGGGGCGCTGGAGTCGATCGCCACCATCCTGGCCATCCGCGACGGTGTCGTCCCTCCGACGATCAACCTGGACGACCCGGAGCCCGGCCTCACCCTGGACGTCGCCGCGCACAAGGCCCGCCACATGGAGATCCCGGCGGCGCTGAACAACGCGTTCGGCTTCGGCGGCCACAACGTGGCGCTGGTCTTCGCCCGCCCCTGAGCCTGCCCGGAACGGGCCACCTCCGATCGGAGGTGGCCCGTTCCGCTCGTTCAGCCCCGGTTGCGGGGGTGCTGCCTGGCGGTGCGCTCGTTGCCGTGCCGGTAGTTGCCGGTCCAGCGGGCCATCACCGACTGCGGGTCGTCGTCGACCTCGGCGAGGAACTCCGCCGCCCGGGCACCACGCAGCGTGCCGGCCGCCCGCCCGTGGTGGGTGATCACCACCGTGCCGTCGGCCCGCCGCACGTATCGGAATCCTCCTGCCGCTCCCATGCCGGGAGACTGTCAGGGCGACCGGGCCGGGGCGAGCCGTTTTCCCACCGGACGACCGGGGCGAAGGTCGCGCCGGTTCAGGTGCCGCAGGTGGTGGCGGGCAGGCCGGACACGGCCACCGGTGATTTGCCGCTCGGCTTGGCCTTGCCGGCCAGCACGGCGGCCAGCGCGGTCATCGACGCCCGGCTGGACGAGTAGGTGGCCAGCAGTGTCGGCGACTTCGCGTCGCTCAGCAGGTACGGGGTGTCCATGGCGACCGTGACCGCCGCGTCGGGCCGCAGGTCGGTGGCGCCGTCGCCGTAACCGACCAGGTGCACGATCGTGCCGCCGCTGGGCTTCACCGGCACCCCGGCGGCGGTCAGCGCGGCGGTGAGGGCGGCCCGGGTTCCGTCCCGACCGCCGGAGGAGGTGACGGTGATCGGCCCGGCCACCGCCTTGCCACAGGCTCCTCGCAGCACGGTGACGGCGGCGGCGGCCAGCGCGTCGGCCGCCGCGCGGTGTTCCGGGGAGTCGAGCGTGGACAGCTGCGCGGCCGGGGTGTCCGCGAGCCGGAACTTCATGGTCAGCACGCGGGTGACCGCCTCGACCAGCCGGGTCCGGGGCAGTGAGCCGCCGCGCAGCGCGGCGAGCAGCCCGTCGTACGCCTGACCCACGTTCGGGGTCATCAGGATGAGGTCGTTACCGGCGTTCAGCGCGCGGACCGCCGCCTCGCCGGGCGCCCAGCGCTTCGCGGGTGGCATGTTCATGCCGTCGGTGATCACCACGCCCTTGAAGCCGAGCTGGCCGCGCAGGACGTCGGTGAGCAGCTTGTGCGAGAACGTCGCCGGGGTCCCCGGGTCGATCGCCTGCGCGTCCAGGTGCCCGGACATCACCGCCATCGCCCCGGCGTCCATGCCCGCGGTGAACGGCGGCCAGGCGCCGTTCCGCAACGCCTCGGCGGACTGGGTGAGCACCGGCAGATCCTGGTGCGAGTCGTCGGCGCTGTGGCCGTGTCCGGGGAAGTGCTTCAGGGTGGCCGCCACCCCGACCGCCTGCAGGCCACGGACGGCGCCGCCCACCTGCGCGGCGGCCTGCTTGGGGTCGGAGCCGTACGACCGGGAGCCGATCACGGTGCTGCGGGTGGCCAGCACGTCGGCCACCGGGGCGAAGTCGACGTTGATTCCCATCGCGGCCAGCTCGGCGCCGGCGGCCCGCCAGGCGGCCTCGGTCAGCTTCGGGTCGCCGGCCGCGCCCGCCGCGAGCGCGCTGGGTAGCAGCGTGACCCCGTCGGTCACGCGGGTGACGACGCCGTATTCCTGGTCGGTGCCGATCAGCAGGGGCGCGGGGCCGGCGGCGAGCCGACCGGCGGCGGCGCGCAGCCCGGTGGTGAGCTCGTGCACCTGCTTCGGGTTGTCGACGTTCGTGGTCTCCTGGTTGCCCTTGGTCGGGTCGTCGGCGCTGAAGCCGACCAGGATCAGGCCACCCAGCCGGTACTTGCTGATCATGTCGGCGGGGGTGTCGACTCCGGCGAGGGCCTGGTTGCCCGCGGCCGAGCCGGCCGAGACCTTCGTCGCCGAGTCGCCGTACGCGTACGGCATGAGCACCTGGCCGACCAGGTCCTCGTCGGACAGCGTGGCGACCAGCGCGGTGGCCCGGGCGGCGGGGTCGCCGGCCGGCGGCGCGGCGGAGGTGCCGGGCGCCGCCGAGGTGCCGGACGGGCTCGGCGTCGGGGCCGGGCGTTCGGCGGAACCGGAGCAGCCGGAGACGAGCAGGGCGGTCAGGGCGGCGACTGCGACGGCGGCGCGCCACGGGCGATTCGACACGCGGCCTATCCCATCAGTTCCCCCTTATCGGGGCAACTTGACCTTTCCGCCCGCAGGCGCCACCGACGACGTGCGTGCAGGTTGCCCGACCGGCACGCGGACGAGTCAGCCGACCCGGGTGAGCAAGGTCACCGGCGCGCCGTCGCCGGCGTATCGGTAGGGCTCCAGGTCGGCGTCCCACGCGGTGCCCAGCGCCTTGTCCAGCGCGTGCGCCAGCGCCTCCGGGGCCCGGGAGGCGGCCATCAGCGTCCGCAGCCGGTCCTCGCCGAGCTGGATGTCCCCGGCCACGCCGACGGTGGCCCGGAACAGGCCACGGGCCGGCACGTACATGAAGCGTTCACCGTCGGCACCGGGACTCGGCTCCTCGGTGACCTCGAAACGGATCATGGGCCACTGCCGTAGGGCAGCAGCCAGCTCGGCGCCCGTTCCCGGACGGCCGGTCCACCCGCACTCGGCCCGGCGTGCGCCGGGGTCGACGGGCTGAGCCGTCCACTGCAGGTTGACCGGCGCGGCTAGGACGCGCGCGATCGCCCACTCGACGTGTGAGCACACGGCGAGCGGGGTCGAGTGGACGTATACGACGCCACGCGTTGGCACGGTGACCTCCCGGAGAGCGAGGTGCGTCTTCCCCTACGACCTCGAC
Source organism: Micromonospora sp. WMMD1155 (assembly GCF_029581275.1). Lineage (NCBI taxonomy): Bacteria > Bacillati > Actinomycetota > Actinomycetes > Micromonosporales > Micromonosporaceae > Micromonospora > Micromonospora sp. WMMD1155. Next base: position 4,316,435 of record NZ_CP120742.1, on the reverse strand, counting down.
CACCCAGGTGGCTCGTGCAACACATGATGACTCCTGTGACGCGTGGTGCGCCAGGGAATCGGAAAAAACGCCGGGCGGAATAGCCGGACGGGTGGCTGCCGTTGCCTCTCAGGACACCGCGACGACCAGCATGATGTCGTGGTCCTGTACAGTTCCACCGGCGGCTTCTGCCGCGTTACACCTACGCGAGCCGAGTCCGTTCGGCCCGCACACAGCCCCCGGACGTCCAGTCCTCCCGTACGTCTTGCAAGGAGTACCTCCGTGGCGAGCAACACCTCTAAGACCGCGCGCGCGTCAGTCCGGGCCGGCCAGGCTGGCCAGGGTGGCGCCCTCAGCGTGCTGGGCGAGTTCAAGTACCTCATCCCGCTCAACGGCGGCAAGCACGCCTACGTGCGGAACCTGACCAACGGCAAGACCGCGCACCTGCGCACCGACTCGGACGCCTTCGTCGAGGAGATCCGCGTGCTGGCCGCCGCCGGCCACGCCGCCAAGATCCGGGCGGAGATCAACACCCTGGCTGCCACCCACCCGGGTGACGGCTGGGAGGCCACCGAGAAGCGCCTCGTCGCGGCCGGTGTCTTCGAGGGCTGAGCCCTCCCCCACCGCATCATCTGAAACCGCCCGCCGGGACTTCCCGGCGGGCGGTTTCGCGCGCGCTCGGACCGGCGGCGCGGGTGGGACGGTCAGCCCGGGTCGAGGAGGGCGACCTCACCGGTGGCGAGATCGTAAAGGCCGCCGGTGACGGCCACCCGACCGGCGGCCACCGGCCCGGCCAGCAGCTCGTCGTCGCGCAGCGTGCGCACCGTCCGCCGGACGTGCCGGCGGACGGCCAGCGGGTGCACCGCCGGGTCGTCGAACCCGACCTCGCTCACCGCCGGGGCGATCTCGTCCACCAGGTACGCCAGCGACCCCCCGGGCCGCTCCCCGGTGCGCAGCGCGTCCACCGTGGCACCCACCGCGCCGCACCGCTCGTGGCCGAGGACCATCACCAGGGGTACGCCGAGCTGCCGGACCACGTACTCGATGGAGCCGCACACCGCCCGGTCGAGCACATGCCCGCCGGTACGGATCACGCAGATCGCGCCGAACGTCTGGTCGAAGATCGCCTCCAGCGGCACCCGCGAGTCGATGCAGCCGAGCACCACCGCGTACGGCTGCTGGTCACCGGAGGCCGCTGCGGCGGCGGCCGTGACGTCGTGCCCGTGGATCGGCCGGCCGCTGACGAACCGCCGGTTGCCGGCGAGCAGGTCGGCCAGCGCGGCACGGGGCGTGCCGCCGGCCTGCCGTTCCTGCCCCGGCGTCCCACCCATGGGTGCTCCCGACGACCCCATGCCGTTCAGCTTGGCCTTCCGCCGCCGATCAGGGGCGGGGTCGGGAATGTTCGCCCTGGCGCGATTGGCGTGCTCTCATGGCGGGTAGCCGGTGTTACCGCCGGGTATCCCGGTGCTCGTGGTGCTGGGCGGCCCTGGGGAGGTGGCGATGCCGGAGCGATTCGAGGTCACCGAGCCGGACGGCGTACGGCTCGAGGTCGCCATGCCGGACGGCGTACGGCTCAACGTCGGGGTGACCGGGCCGCCGGACGCCCAGGTGACAGCCGTCCTGCTGCACGGCTGGACGCTCGACGGGCGCGCCTGGCACCGGCAGGTCGAGGCGCTCGGCGCGGCGTCGCTCGGCGGGGCGGTGCGGGTGGTCACCTACGACGCGCGGGGGCACGGCCGCTCCAGCTGTATGACGCTGCCCACGGCCACCCTGGCCCAGCTCGGCGACGACCTGGCCACGGTGATCGACACCGTGGCGCCGACCGGGCCGGTGGTCCTGGTCGGGCACTCGATGGGCGGCATGACGATCATGGAGTACGCCCACCGCCACCCGGAGCACTTCGCCGCCCGTACCTCCGGGCTGGTCTTCGTCTCGACCACCGCCGAGGGGCACACGCACACCGTCTACGGCCTCTCGCCGCGGATCGCCCGGCTGATCCGGCTGGCCGAGACGACGGGTGCCGGCGTGTTGGCCCGATGCGGTTCGTGGCGGGCACCCCGAGCGTTGTTGAACGCGCTGCGGCCGAGCATTCGATGGATGCTGTTCGGCGACCGCTGCGAACCGTCCGACCTCCGCCTGGTGACCTCGGCGGTGGCGCGCGCCTCGCTGCGCTCGATCGGGGGGTTCCGCGCCTCCATCGGCGCCCAGCACCGCCTGGAAACCCTCGCCGCGCTGGCTCCGCTGCCGGCCGCCGCACTGGTCGGCGACCGGGACCGGCTGACCCCACCGCCGTGCGCGGAGTCGATCGCGGCGACTCTGCCGGCCACCGAGCTGACCATCTGCCCTGGTGCCGGGCACATGCTGATGATGGAACGCCCGGACGAGGTCAACGCCGCGCTCACCGGAGTTTTGCGCCGGGTGCTCGCCGAACCGCCCTCCCGCAGCCTCGACGCGACCCCCGCCTGAGCACGTTCCCGCACCTCGGGCGCGGCGGGCCGGGCCCGGGGCCGTACCCTTCTGCGGTCGGCCTGCGCGGTTCCCGCCGCCTGCCGGCGACAGTCGAAGGAGCGTGCGTTGACCGACCAGACCGGCCTGGAGCAGGAGATCGCCGTCGAGCAACGCCACCTCGACCGGGTGTACGCCCGGTTGGCCGAGCTGCGGCAGTCGGCGGTCCGCGCCGAGCGCGACGGCTACCGGATGGCTCGGGTGGGCACCTTCGGCGCGCTCGTGGAGCGCGACGCGATGGTCTTCCACGCGGCACAGCGACGACACACGCTGGACGCCGAGCACGAGGGGCTGGTCTTCGGGCGGCTGGACCTGCGCGACCGTCAGGTGCTGCACGTCGGGCGGCTCGGGATCCGGGACGAGGACGCCAGCACCCTCGTCGTCGACTGGCGGGCGCCGGCCGCCGCCGCCTTCTACCAGGCCACCCCGGCGCAGCCGCTGAACGTGGTGCGTCGCCGCACGATCCAGTCCCGCGCCGAGCGTGTCACCCGGATCGAGGACGACCTGCTGGACCCGACCGCCGCTCCGGAGGGGATGACGGTCGTCGGTGACGGGGCGTTGCTGGCCACCCTGTCCAAGGCCACCGGCCGGGGCATGCGGGACATCGTGGCGACCATCCAGCGGGAGCAGGACGAGGCGATCCGCTCGCCCGGTAACGGGGTGACGATCGTCGCGGGTGGCCCCGGCACCGGCAAGACGGCGGTGGCCCTGCACCGGGCCGCGTTCCTGCTCTACTCCGACCGCAGCCGGTACGCGGGCGGCGGCATCCTGGTGGTGGGCCCGTCGTCGGTCTTCGTGGAGTACATCGGCTCGGTGTTGCCGTCGCTCGGTGAGGACACCGCGACCCTGCACTCGCTGGGCACCCTCTTCCCGGGGATGACCGCCACCCGCACCGACCCGCCCGAGGTGGCGGCGGTGAAGGGCTCGCTGCGGATGCGTCGGGTGCTGGAGCGGGCGTCCCGCGACGCGGTGCCGGGCGGCCCGGGTGAGCTGCGGCTGCTCTACCGGGGCACGCTGCTGCGGCTGGACCGGACGACGCTGGACCGGATCCGGGACCGCGCGCTGCACCGGGGCGCCCGACGCAACGAGGTGCGCCGGGCCGGCTTCGACGGGGTGTTCGCCGCGCTCTGGGCGCAGGCCCGTGAGGTGGGCGTCACCCGGCTGCCGGAGCAGCGGGCCTTCGAGGCGGAGATCGCCGAGCGGTCGGAGTTCCGGGAGTTCCTGAAGGCGTGGTGGCCGCGTCTGCACCCTCGGCACGTTCTCGGCTGGCTGACCCGGCCGGACCGGCTGCGCCGGTACGCCGGGGGGATCCTCTCCGGCGCGGAGATCCGGCTGCTCACCGCCGCGTACCGGGACCTGGACTCGGCCGGGCTCACCATCGCCGACATCGCGCTGCTGGACGAACTGGACGCGCTGCTCGGGAAGCCGGCACAACCGGCCCGGGCCCGTCGTGACCCGTTCCAGCTCGCCGGGGGCGTACGCGAGCTGAGCACCGCCGCCGACCGACAGCGGGCCGCCCGGGCGGCGGCCCGGGAGCGGCCGGAGGACTACCGGGAGTACGCGCACGTGGTCGTCGACGAGGCGCAGGACGTCTCACCGATGCAGTGGCGGATGATCGGCCGTCGGGGGCGGTTGGCCTCCTGGACCGTGGTGGGTGACCCCGCGCAGACCGCGTGGACCGGCGACCCCGACGAGTTGGACCGGGCCCGGGACCAGGCGCTGGGGCGGCGCAAACGGCACGACTTCACGCTGACCACGAACTACCGCAACTCCTCCGAGATCTTCGCGGTGGCGGCGGCGGAGATCCGTCGGCTGTACCCGGATCTGCCGCTGCCGAGCGCCGTCCGCTCCACCGGGGTCGATCCGGTCGAGTTGGTGGTGCCCGCGACCGGGCTGGAGACCGCGACCGTGAAGGCGGCCGCCGACCTGCTGGCCGAGGTGGAGGGCACGGTCGGCGTGATCACGCCGGTGCCGCGCCGCGACGAGGTCGTCGGCTGGCTCGACGCGCTCGCCGCGCCGAGGTTGCAGGTGGTCACCAGCCTGGAGGCCAAGGGCATGGAGTACGACGGAGTGGTGCTGGTCGCGCCGAGCGAGATCCGGGCGGATCCGGGCGCCGGAGTACGCACCCTGTACGTGGCGCTGTCCCGGGCCACCCAGCGACTCACCACCATCGACCCGACCGGCTGACCTGCCCGGATGAGGCCGATGAGAGCCCGCCGCCCTGACACTTGCACACATTGCGATGTGAACATACATTGGACCGGATCCCGGATCGCGGCGGAAGGTGATTCACGTGGGCGCAGGTCATGACCACCACCACGGGTCCGTCGCCAATGCCGCGCACCAGCACCGGGGGCGACTCTGGGCGGCGTTCGGGCTGCTCGCCACCCTGATGGTGGTCGAGGCGGTGACCGCCCTGCACACCGGCTCACTCGCCCTGCTCTCCGATGCCGGGCACATGTTCACCGACGTGCTCGGCATCGGCATGGCGCTCGCCGCGATCACCGCCACCCGACGGGCCACCGGCGACCCGCAGCGCACCTTCGGGCTCTACCGACTCGAGGTGCTCGCCGCGCTGGCCAACGCCGTCCTGCTCTCCGGCGTCGCGGTCTACGTGGTGATCGAGGCGATCCGCCGCTTCGGCGACCCGCACGAGGTCATCACCGGTCCGATGCTCGTGGTGGCGGTGCTCGGCCTGCTGGCGAACATCGCCGCGTTCGGCCTGCTCCGCGCCGGCGCGCGGGAGAGCATCAACATCCAGGGCGCCTACCTGGAGGTGCTCGGCGACCTGCTCGGCTCGGTCGGCGTGATCGGCGCGGCGGTGCTCATCACCGTCACCGACTGGTGGTGGGCCGATCCGCTGGTCGCCGTCGCCATCGGCGTGTTCATCCTGCCGCGCACCTGGCGGCTGGCCCGCGCGGCCATCCGCATCCTGGTGCAGGCCGCACCGGAACACCTCCAGGTGACCGCCGTGCACGACCGGCTGGCCGCAGTCCCCGGCGTGGTCGAGGTGCACGACCTGCACGTCTGGACGCTCACCTCGGGCATGGACGTCGCCTCCGCCCACCTGACCATGGAGCCCGGCGCGGAGGTCGGCGCGGTGCTCACCGCCGCGCGCACCGCCCTGCACGACGACTTCCGCATCGAGCACGCCACGTTGCAGATCGAGCCGGGCGCGGCATCCGGAGAATGCGGCTCCATCGAGTGGTGAAGGTCGATTCACCGTGATGACGCACGCACCGTCCGTCACATTCGCTGCAGCGGCCCCACCGGTACCGGTAGGCTCTGTCCCGGCCGCCACCAGGCGGCGCCTCCCGGCGCCGGTGGTGGTCGTCGCCTAATCGCCCGCACGGGCGAACCGGGGAACCACGTTCCTGGGGTGCATCCGCGTCAGCGGTAGGGATCTTCCGTCCCGAACCCGTCAGCTAACCCGGTCGGCGGCTGACGGAAGGACTGCGCAGTGGCACCAGCACGACCACCCGCCGCCCGACTGGCGGCCCTGATCGTCGCGATGCTCGCTCTCGGCGTCGCGCTCCCGGCCGGCACCGCCTCGGCCGCTCCCCCGACCGGCCAGCGGGCCGCCGCACCCGACTCCGACGAAGAGGGCGGCACCCCGGCACTCCGCGCCCAACTGGAGGCCGCCAGCAAGGGCTACCTGGACGCGAAACGCGCCCTGGACACCTCCGTGCAGCGGCAGCAGCAGCTCACCACCCAACTGAAGACCATCGAGGTCGAGCTCGACCAGCGCAGCGGCAAGGTCGGCGAGATCGCCGGCGTCGCGTACCGCACCGGACGACTCAGCACGATCTCGGCGCTGCTCAACAGCAACACCCCGGAAGGCTTCATGGACCGGGCCGCCTCCCTGGACGCGGTGGCCGCCAACGAGGACCGGGTGCTGCGCGACCTCCTCACCACCAAGGACCAGGCCAACCGCACCCGCGCCGCCCTGGACGGTGAGATCACCGAACAACGCAAGCAGGTCGCGGTGATGGCCAAGCGCAAGGAGCAGGCCGAGCGGGCCCTGACCGTCGCCACGGCCCCGAAGCCACAGACCACCGCCGACACCGGCTCCAACCGGGGCACCTCCACCAGCAACGCGAAGGCCGCGCCCCGCAACTCCGACGGCTCCTGGCCGAAGGAGTCGTGCAGCGTCGACGACCCCACGCCGGCCAGCGGCTGCATCACCCCGCGCACCCTGCACGCCCTCAACCAGGCCAAGGCAGCCGGCTTCACCAGGTACGTCTCCTGCCACCGCAGCGGGGGCTCCGGCGAACACCCGAAGGGCCGAGCCTGCGACTTCGCCGCGCAGAAGGGCGGCTTCGGCGGGGACGCCACCGGCGGCGACAAGACGTACGGCAACAACCTGGCCGCGTACTTCATCCGCAACGCCGACCGGCTCGCCGTGCTCTACGTGATCTGGTACCGGCAGATCTGGCTGCCCAGCAGCGGGTGGAAGTCGTACAGCGGGGCGGGCGGCGACCCGTCCAGCGACCACACCAACCACGTACACCTGTCCGTCTACTGACCACCCGTGGCCGGTGCCCACCTGCCCGGGGGCACCGGCCACGGCTACGTCGCGGGGCGTACACCCGATGTCGCCGGTCGTCGGACGACCCGGCCGCGGTCGACGGGCAACATCGCGGTATGCCTCGGATCCCACCGGCCGCCCGCAAGGGGCTGCTCACCCTGCACCTGGTCACCTCGCTGGGCTGGCTCGGCACCGACCTGGTGCTGCTCACCCTCGGCATCGCCGTGCAACGGGGCGGCGACCCGGCGGTGCTCTACCCGGTCGGCGCGCTGGTCGGCACGGTCCTGTTCGCGCCACTGAGCATCCTGGTCTGGCTGGTCGGCGTCGCCAGCGCGCTGCTCACACCGTGGGGCCTGCTGCGCTACCGGTGGGTGCTGGTCAAGCTCGTGCTCACCACGGTGATGGTCGGGCTGGTGCTGTTCCTGCTCACCCCGAACCTGCGCCACGCCGGGGCGTTGAGCGCCGCCCTGCCCGCGCGGGACCGCGCCGACCTGGTGATCGCACCAGCAGTGTCGACCAGCCTCATGATCATCGCGACGGTGCTCTCCACCTACAAGCCGTGGGGACGGCAGCGGGCCGCCCGACCAGCCACCGTGAGCAACGCCCGCAGGTCGACGCCCACGGCGCCCTGACCAGGCCACAGCGGTGACCACGCCGCGTGGGTGGCCGTGCCCCGACGCCCCTGCGGTGACCTCGCCGTGACCGCGACCCACGCCTGCGGCCTGCACATCCTCGCCGACGCGCCCACCGGGGAGCCCAGCGGTGACCACACCGCGACCGCGACCACGCGCCTGACCGAACCCACACCCCCGACCGCCGCCACGCCCCCCGACCGCGACCGCACCCCGACCGTGACCACGGGACCATGATCGCGCTACAACCATGATGCAGGGGTCTCCTGGGCACCATCAGGCCACTACATCCATGATCGAGCGTGGCCTTGACGGCTGCGGGCTCGCCGATCCGCTCCGGGCGGTCGCGCCGGGTGTTTCGACCTCAAGATCCCCGCAACATCAGGGATAGTGCTGCCTCCTGCGCCCCGGAGGCAGCAACATCCGGGATGTTGCTCGGATCTTGGCGCGCGGCGCGAGACGCGAGACGCGGCGCGCGGGGCGCGCACGCGCGGGGCGCGCACGCGCGGGGCGCGCAGGCGCGGGGCGCGCACGCGCGGGGCGCGCACGCGCGGGGTCAGGTGGTGGGTGGGGGGTTGCTGGCGCGTTCCAGGGCCGGGCCCAGGCGGGTGGCCAGGGCGAGGTGAGCGGCACGGGCCTGGCGGAACGCGTACCGGAACAGCGGTGTCGGCGCGGTCAGGGTGATCTCGACGTCGACGCGGACCAGGCCGTCCGGCTCGGGGCGTAGCCGGGTGTGGTTGTGGACGGTGGTGGCCGGCCACTGACGGGCCACCATGACGATCTCGTCGTCCTCGTTGCTCAGTACGTCCGCGTGGTAGGTGGTGGTGAAGCGCAGCGGGCCGGCCGCCAGCCGGTCGTTGATCGTGTAGCTGGCCTGCGCGCCGGGGCGGGGCGGCAGTCGGCGGACCCGGACGATCAGTGGGTGCAGCTCACCCTGCCGGGTCAGGTCGCTGAGCAGCGCGGCCGCGTGGGCGACCGAGCATCGGGCCTGAACGGTGTAGCTGAAGGTATCGCTGCTGAGCACACCGTCTCCCGCCGTCGACTGTCGCACGATCGTCCCCTACCGATGTCTGGCTGGCAACGCCCCGCTGGGCGGGCGTCGGAGGATGGGATGCAAGCTACTATTTGTCGCATTAGTGATGAATAACCCAACCGTGCTGAGGGTGGACACCATGAACGGCGACGATCCGGTGAGCGGGCACGTGATGGTCTTCGCGCCAACGCCACAGCTGACGGTGACCGTGGACCAGCCCAACGACCACCCGGAGTTGCACCTGCACCCCGGCGGGCAGGGCGTCTGGCAGGCCCGGATGGTGATGTCGCTCGGCGTCGACGTGGTGCTCTGCGCCGCCCTCGGCGGCGAGATCGGGCAGGTGCTGGAGCCGCTGCTGGTCAGCGAGGGCGTCGACCTCAAGATGGTGGTCCGTGACTCCGGCAGCGGCGGGTACGTGCACGACCGCCGGGGCGGGTCCCGGGAGGAGATCGCGGACGTGCCGGGGCAGCCGTTGAGCCGACACGAACTCGACGAGCTGTACAACCTGGCCCTCGGGGAGGGCTTGGCGGCGGCCGTGAGCATCCTCAGCGGGCCGAACGAGCCGTGGCTCGTCCCCGCCGACCTGTACCGGCGGTTCGCGGCGGACCTCGGCGCCAACGGCGGCCGGGTGGTGGTCGACCTCTCCGGCGATCATCTCTCCGCGGTGCTGGAGAGCGGGGTGTTCTTCCTCAAGGTGAGCCACGAGGAGCTGATCCGCGACGGCCGCGCCCGCACCGACGACAGCGTGGAGTTGACCCGGGCGATGTACGAGCTGCACGCGGCCGGTGCCGAGACGGTGGTGGTGAGCCGGGCCGACCAGCCGGCGCTCGCGCTCATCGACGGGGAGTTGTTCGAGGTCGAGATGCCCCGGCTGGAGGCGGCCGATCCGCGCGGCGCGGGCGACTCGATGACCGCCGGGGTCGCCGCCGTCGTGGCCGGCGGCGGGGACATCCGGACCGCCATCCGGACCGGCGCCGCAGCCGGCGCGTTGAACGTGACCCGGCACGGCCTGGGCACCGGACGGCTGGACTCGATCACCGGACTCGTGGACCGGGTCCGGCTGGTACCGGCGGACAGCCGGCCACAGGAGCGGACCACCCCCGAGGAGCTGGCCGACCGGGTGGTCGACCGATGACCCTGCGGGTCCTGATCACCAACGACGACGGGATAGCAGCACCCGGCATCCAGGCACTCGCCTGGGCGGCCGTGCAGCGGGGCCTGGACGTGGTGGTCGCCGCGCCCTTGGAGGAGGCGAGCGGCACCAGCGCCGCGATGAGCGCGATGGAACGGGACGGGAGGGTCGTCGTGAACGATCATCCGCTACCGGACCTGGCGGGAGTGCCCGCGTACGGAGTCGGCGGCTCCCCCGGGTTCATCACGCTGATCGCCCTGCACGGCGCGTTCGGTCCGCCCCCGTCGGTGGTGCTCTCCGGAATCAACAGGGGCGCCAACGCCGGCCGGGCGGTGCTGCACTCGGGAACGGTGGGGGCCGCGTTCACCGCCGCCACGAACGGGTGTCGCGCCATGGCGGTCTCCCTCGACGTGCTCTCCGCGGGTGAGGCGACGGCGGCGAGCGGCGGTGCCGCGGTGGACGCCGCCGCCCGGGTACGCGACGCCGAACGGCACTGGAGCACCGCCGCACGGGTCGCCCTGGATCTGCTCCCCCGGTTGACCTCAGCGCCGTTGGAGAGCGTGCTGAACGTGAACGCACCGGACCTGCCGCACGGGGAGTTGCGCGGGGTGCGTCGAGGTGCGCTGGCCAGCTTCGGCCAGGTGCAGATGACGGTGGCCGAATCCGGGCACGGCTACGTGCGTACCTCGTTGGAGGAGCCGGGGCAGGCCGCACAGCCCGGCACCGACGTGGCGTTGCTGGCCGCCGGGTACGCGTCGGTGACGGCCATCCGGGCGGTCACCGAAGCGGCCGACGTGGACCTGACCGGGCTGGACGAGCAGACCTGACGCGGGGGCGTCAGGCGCCCGGCAGCACCTCGGGGGTGGCGGCCCCGGCGAAGTAGGGCTCCGGAGCGCCGAACAGGCCGAGCAGACCGGTCACCCAGAGCTGCCGGTGCACGAACCGGCTCGGTTCGGTCACCACCAGCTTGACGTCGCTGACCTCGGCCGTCTGGAAGCCGGCGACCATGGCGCTGATGCCGACGGAGTCGATGAAGGTGACCAGCCTCATGTTGAGCTCGATGCGCAGGGGCCGACCCTTGGCCAGCACCTCCGCGATCGCTTCGCGCACCTCGTACGCTGTGTCGACGTCGATCTCGCCCCGCGGGGCGATCTCCACGACACCACCGGACAGAACCGACTTCACGATCGACAGGCTCACGCGAGCACCTCCACCCGCCCGTCCCCCGGGCGCCTCATCAGTACGCGGGCCGCGACCGAGAGTATTCCTCCAACGGCCTCGGTCGCCACCCCTCGGGATGAGCAATTCGCGGATCCGAGCCAACAAAGCGGCCCATATCCGTACTTTTCAGTATCTGATTACTCAACACTTTTCGTTATCTGCGGCTCGTCGATCAGTCGTGACCGACGCGTCGCCGGACCAGGGTAGCCGTCCGGACCCGGCGCGCCCGACAACCGCCCCACGACGTACGCCCATCCCGCGTGCCACCGGCGTGTCGTCCACGACCCCCGGCCGGATCGGTGCCCGTGGTTGCCGACCCGTCCTAGCATCGGGCCGGGACACCCACCGTGACGGAGAGGACCTTCAATGATCAAGCGACTTGCAGGGCTGGCTGGCGTCGGCGTGCTGCTCGCCCTGGTGCTGGCCTGCGGTTTCGGCGGAGGCGGCGACGATGACGACGATGACGACGACTTCGCCAGGGGCGCTACGGCGGTGGCGGTGCGTTGAGGTACCGCCCGGCCGGGTTTGCGCGCGGGCGACCCTGGGCACTGGCGGGGTAGGCGAACCGTGACGCGCTGAACAGACGCCGAAGTCCGAAGTGGCCGGCGGCTACGGCACCCGAGGAGGTAACCACGATGTTCGGAACCAACCTGCTGGATCGCCGCAGCAAGCCGGAGCGGATCGCGGACCAGGCGTGGGAGCACCTGGTCTCCGCCGTCAGCTCCGCCGGAGACAGTGTGCGGGACACCGCGCGGTCGGCCCGTCGCAACAGCGGTGACCTGGCCGATGGCGCCGGTGACCTGGTCGGCTCCGCCGCCGAGGAGGCACGCCGCCGTGCTTCGCTGGCCTTCGACGCGCTGGCCGGTCGCCAGCCGGCTCTGCCCTGGACCCTGCTGATCGGCGCGGCCCTGGTCGGCGCGGCGGTCGGCTGGGCCGTCGGTTCCGCCGCGCGGGCCGCCGGCAGCCGGGACGACTCCACCGTCGACGACGTGGAGTTCGTCGACGTGGATCGCCCCAACTCACCGGCGGTCTGACCGACGACCTTCCCCCGCACCGCGCATCCCACGGGCCCCGATCGACCCAGGTCGAACGGGGCCCGTACCGCTGGGGTCGGTACGGGGTGGAACCGGTCCGCCGGGTGCCGGACCCCTCAGGCGGCCCGGCGGACCGGTGCTCGGGTGGTGGTGGTGATGGTGGTGGTGGTGGTGGTGGGCACACCCCGGGGGACGGGGTCGACCGAGTGGGAACGTCGTGGCCCGGGGGACGAGCACGACGCCGGGGACGGACGGAGCTGCCCTGACTCCACCACCCGACGCGACGGCTCCCGCGATCGAGGAACGCGATTACCGTAACCGAAATGCGCTCGTAATGGAAGCGCTCCCACGGGTGGGAGACGGTCCGCGCCGACCGTGTCGTCACCCCTTCCGGGCGAGGACGGTTCACCCGAGGCTGCGGCAGGTTCGACGTCGGCGGGCCTCCGGCTGCGAGTCGCCGCCCGGTTCGCCGACGGAGCACGGGAGGAGGACAGATGGCCATCGCGGAGATCAGCCGTACCGACCAGGACATCCAGTCCGCCGTACTCGACGAGCTGACCTGGGAACCACGGGTGCAGCCGCACGAGATCGGCGTGACCGTCGGCGAGGGCGTCGTCACACTGACCGGCCGGGTGGACAGCTACGCGAAGAAGTGGGCCGCCGAACGGGCCGCACACCGGGTCGCCCGGGTTCGGGCGGTCGCCAACGACCTGGCCGTACAACTGGCCGACGGCGCAGAGCGCACCGACCCCGACCTGGCCGCCGCCGCCAGCCACGCACTGGAGTGGGACGCGTTCGTGCCGATCGAGAAGCTCCAGGTCACCGTCTCGGCGGGCTGGGTGACGCTGCACGGCGACGTCGAGTGGGAGTACCAGCGCCGCGCCGCCGAGCGGGCCGTCAGCCGACTGACCGGCGTACGCGGGGTGAGCAACGGCATCGCCGTCCGACCGGCCGCCCCACCGGACGGTCGGAACCTGGCCGACCGGATCGTCGACGCGCTCGCCCGAGCCGGTGCCACCGAAGCCGAACGGATCAGCGTCCGGGTGCACGGTGACACGGCGGTGCTCGCCGGGTTGGTCCACTCGATGCCCGAGCGGGCGGAGGTCGAACAGGTGGCGTGGTCCGCGCCCGGCATCCGTGAGGTGCAGAACCACATCGCCGTCGCCCCGGGTCTGCGGTGAGCGAGCGCCCCGCACGGCGCTGAGCGCCGCCCGGCACGGAACCACCCGGGGTGGGTGAGCCCGTCTCACCCACCCCGGGGGCAGGCTGGGGGCATGAGTGATCCGAACGGGCTGATCCAGCCGGGGCACGCCGCGCCCGGCTTCACCCTGCCGGCCACCCCTGCTGGGGACCCGATGGGGCCTGAGCAGTTCCGCGGCCGACCGGTGGTGCTCGCCTTCTACCCCGCCGACTGGAGCCCGGTCTGCGGTGACCAGATGTCGCTCTACCAGTCCGCCGCCCCCGTCTTCGCGCAGTACCAGGCGGTGGTGCTCGGCCTCTCGGTGGACAGCATCTGGTCGCACCGGGCGTTCGCGGAGAGCCGGGGCATCGAGTTCCCACTGCTGGCCGACTTCGAGCCAAAGGGCGAGGTGGCCCGCGCCTACGGCGCGTACCAGCCGCGGGGTGAGGCCGCCCGCGCGCTCGTGGTGCTCGACCCGACGGGGACCGTGGCCTGGAGCCATCTCTCGCCGCCCGAGGTGAACCCGGGCGCCGACGGCATCTTCGACGCGCTGGACCAACTCGCCGCCGACCGGAAGGTGACGACCGGATGACCACGCCACTGCAGGTCACCGCCCGACTCCGGGACCCGGTGACCACCGAGGACCACATCCGCGGTCCGGCCGACGCGGCCGTCACCGTGGTCGAGTACGGCGACTTCCAGTGCCAGTTCTGCGGTGCGGCGTACCCGAACCTGCACGAGTTGCTGCGGCAGCGGGCCGACACCGTACGGCTGGTCTACCGGTACTTCCCGATCGCCAACGTCCACCCGTACGCCGAACGCGCCGCCGAGACGGCCGAGGCCGCCGGGGTGCGGGGCCGGTTCTGGGAGATGCACGACTGGCTCTACGAGCACCAGGACCAACTCGACCCGGTGCACCTCTCGCTCGGTGTCGAGCAGGTCGGGTTGCCCCCGGACGAGTTGAACGCCGAGGTGGAGAGCCGTGCGCACGCGGACCGGGTGCGCCGGGACTTCGTGGGCGGCATCCGCAGCGGGGTGAACGGCACACCGACCCTGTTCGTCAACGGCGTCCGGCACGACGGCGGCTACGACCTGCCCGACCTGCTGACGGCCGTGGACGCCGCCGGTGACGCCTGACCGCCTCGACCCGATCAGATCAGCCGCAACTCGCGCGCCCGCCGGACCGCTTCACGCCGGCGGGTCGCGTCGAGTTTGCGGTAGATGTTGCGGACGTGGGTCTTCACCGTGTTGACCGAGAGCGACAGTTCGCCGGCGATCTCCACGTTGGACAGGATGCTCTGCAGGTAACGCAGGATCGTCAGCTCCCGCTCGGTGAGCGGCTCGTCGAGGACACCCCCCGAGGCGGCGGCGACCGGCCGGGCCGTGCCCGTGCTGGTCCCCCGCACCAGGTCACTGACCAGCGTGAAGTGCGCCGTACCCGCGTCCAGGTGGGCGGCCAGCAGGTCCCGCACGGGTGGTGCGGCGTGGGTGAAGACCCGCCGGCAGCCCTGCGGGCCGGCCAGATCGAGCACCTCTTCCAGGACCCGACCGGCCCGACGGCCGTCCCCGGCCTGCTCGGCCAGCACGGCGTCCAGCAGGCCCGCGTCCAGGCGTACCGGCAGGGGCCAGGCTGTGGCTGTCGGCGACTGCCAGGCCGGCAGCGCCCGCCCGGCGGCGGCGTCGCCGGCCAGCAACTCCACCTTCGCCACCGCCACCGCGAGCACCGGGTCGTCGGTCGCACCGGCCAGTAGGTCGCGGGCGGCGTCCAGATCGCCCCGCTCGGCGCGCAGTTCGGCCTCGGCGGCCCGCAGGAGGCTGGTCAGTTCGGTGGCGGAGGGACGGTCGGCCAGCACCGCGCCAGCCCGGACGAGGAGCCGCTGGCCGGCCGCCGGGTCACCGGCGTCGCGGTACAACTGCGCCCGGCACAGTGCCGCCACCGCCGCCGCCACCGGTTCGCCGGAGGCGGCGGCGAGCCAGTCCTCGCCGGTGTCGGGCTCGACGCCGCCGACCCACCCGTCGGCGACGCCGAGCGCCGGACCGGCGAGAGCGAGGTTCGCCGCAGCCTCGTCGGGCTGGTCGCGCAGCAGGGCCACCACTGCCAGCGCCAGGTACGCGTAGGCGCAGTCGAGCCGACAGGACCAGCCTCGGCAAGGTGGCATGCCCAGTGCGTCCCGGGCCGCCTGCTCGGCCGCGCGCAGTTCCCCACGCACCGCGAGCAGAAGTGCGGCGCGGCTGGCGCCGACCAACTCGGTACGCGGCCGACCGGACTCCCGCGCTGCCGCCCGGGCCCGGACGAAGCGGGCGACCGGCAACGCGCCCTCGGCCAACTCGACGAGCCCCAGCGCGGTGCCGGTGAACGCCCGCAGGTCCGCGTCGTCGGCCGCACCGCCCCCGCCGGTGGTGGGGGCGGAGTTGGACGGCCCACTCGGCCCTGACTCCGGCACCCGGGTCGGCGTGGCACCCGGCGGGCGGGTTCGCAGCAGACGGGCGGCGGCGGCCCGCACCTCCGCCGGGTCGTCGGCGAGCCGGGCCACGCTCACCTCCAGTGCGGTGACCAACCGCAGGAACCGGTCCCGACGCGGCACGGGAAGGCCCGCCGCGTGTTCGGCCGCCGCGTGGAGGTGGCCGGTGGCGGCCGGCAGGTCGCCCGCGTACGCGCGCTCGGCGGCACAGGCCAGCGCCACCTCCGGGTCGGCGCGGACCACCTCCGCCGGTGGGGCGGCGGGGGCGGGGGCGGGCACCGGTTCACTGTCGTACCGGGTCAGTTCCGGCCAGTGCGCGACGAAGAGGTCGCCGGCCAGGTCCCACCGACCGGCGGCCAGCGCGTGCCGCAGCCCGTCGGCCGGTCGGCCGTCACCCGCGTACCAGTCGGCGGCCCGGGCATGCAGATCGCGCAGGTCGTCGGCGGGCAGCCGGGCCAGGTCGGCGCGGAGCAGGTCGGCCAGCAGAGGCTCGCAGCGGTACCAGGGCGGGCGGGTGTCGTCCCGGTGCAGCAGACCGCCCGCCCCGGCCAGGTCGGCGAGCGCCTGCCCGGCGTCGGCACGGCCGGTCAGCGCCTCGGCCAGGTCGGCGCAGACGGTGTCGACGATTGCGGTACGCCGCAGCAGGTCCTCCTCGGCCGGGTCGAGCGTCGTCAGCACCTCCTCGTGCAGGTAGCCGGCGATCTCCGGTTGGTCACCGCCGAACTGTCCCGCCCAGCGCTCCGGGTCGGGCTGGCCGCGTACCGCCAGGGCCGCGATGCGCAGCGCGGCCGGCCACCCTCCGGTGCGCTCCCGCAGACGGCGCACGGCGGTCGCCGGCAGCACGGCGCCGTGCGCGGTGAGCAGGTCGGCCACCTCGTCGTCGGTGAACGCCAACTCGTCCGGGCCGATCTCGGTCAGTTCCCCGGCGAGGCGGAGCCGGTGCAGCGGCAGCTGCAGCCCGGCCCGCGCGCCGATCACCAGACGCAACCGCTGCTCGGCGTGGCGCAGCAGGAACTCCAACCCGGTCAACGCGGCCGGGTCGGCGATGCGGTGCAGGTCGTCCAGGATCAGCAGCACCGGCCGGTCCGCGGCGGCGAGCGAGGCCGCCAGCGCCTCCAGGTGCTCGGGACGCGGCGGTCGGTCGGGCACCGGGCCGCTCTCCGTCGAGCTGGTCGCCGACCGCAACGCCGCCGCGAGGTACGCCCAGAGCCGGTCACCATCGTCGCCGACCTCCACGGACACCCACGCCGGAACCGGACCGGCCTCGGGCGGGGCCGCGACTTCGCCGGAGTCGGGCACCACCGCACCCGGCTCCACCTCGGCCGGAGCGCCGCCCAGCCGAACCCAGGACGCGAGCAACGTGGTCTTGCCCCAACCGGCGGGAGCGGCGATCCGGGTGACCGGCCCCGCGCTTCCCTCGTCCAACCTGCGCAGCAGTCGGGGTCGGGCCACCACCGGCTCCGGCGGCACGGCCGGAGTCAGTCGGGACGCCAGCAGCGGCGCCGCCCCGACAGACACCTGATCCTGTTCCGGCACCCGGCCCCACCCCCACCGCACGTTCCGCCCCCGGTCGGCGAGCGGTTACCCGGCGGTGGGCGGTTCACCCCTTCCGGGCGAGCACGCTTCACCCGACCGGCACCGACGATCGAGGGACGTGGACAGGGAGGACGGGTGGGACCGATGGGACGGCTGGCGCGGACGGGACCCGCCTTCGGCAGCGGGGCGCTCGCCCGGGCAGCGCGCTCGCTGCGCGTACCCCGGTGGCGGGGTCGGCCGGGCGCGGACGGCGGTGCCGCCACGCGGGCCTGGCCGAGTGCCCCCGCGCGGGGCCGGACCGGCGCGGACGGCGACCCCGTCGCGCCGGCCCGGTGGGAGGTGGTGACTGTCGACCGGCCGCCCGAGCAGGTGCTCCCGGACGGCCGTTGGCCGGAACCGCTGCGCCGCCTGGGCGGGGCGATCGAGGTGCGGGTGCGCCCGGCGCCCGGCGACCGGGGCACGGAGCTGGCCGCCCGCCCGCTGGTCGGCGGACCCGCACCGGCCGGGTTGGCCGCGCACCTGGTCGGCGACGACCCCGCGCTGCTGGTACGACGGACGTTGCGCCAGGTCAAGCAGCGCGTGGAGGCCGGCGAGGTGCTGCGCGCGGACCGGTCCGCGCTGGACCGCCCCGGGGTGCGCGGGTGAGGGCGCTGTGCTGGGTGGCCGCCGACGAGGTGGCGGTACGCGAGGTGCCCGACCCGGAGCTGCGCAACGAGCGGGACGTCATCGTCCGGGTGCGGCGCAGCGCCACCTGCGGCGGTGACCTGCCGCTGCTGGCCGGCCGGGACCCGCTGCTGCGAGCCGGTGACGTGCTCGGGGCCGAGTTCCTGGGCGAGGTGGTCGAGGTCGGGCCCGCGGTGCGCCGGCACCGCACCGGCGACCGGGTCGTCGTCGGCGCGAGCGTCGCCTGCGGTGGCTGCTGGTACTGCCGTCAGGGCCTGCACTCCTGCTGCGACAACGCCAGCGCCGACCTGGCGAGCGCGGACCCCGACCGGAGGCACTCCGACGCGGGGTGCTTCGGCCGACCCCGGGCGGCGGGCGGATTCGCCGGCGGTCACGCCGAGTACGTGCGGGTGCCGTACGCCGACGTGGGGGCGTTCGGGGTGCCGGACGCGGTCGACGACGATCGGGCGGTGTTCGCCGCCGACGCGGCGCCGACCGGGTGGCTCGCGGCCGAGGTGGGTGCGGTCCGCCACGGCGACGTGGTGGCGATCTGGGGCGCCGGTGCGGTGGGCCAGTTGACCGCCCGGGCGGCGGTGCTGCGTGGGGCCGCGCGGGTGCTGGTGGTGGACCGCCACGAGGAGCGGCTGCGGATGGCCGAGCGGCACTGCGGCGCGGAGCCGCTGGACTACCACCGCACCGACGTCGCCGCGGAGCTACGTGACCGCAGCGGTGGACGCGGTCCGGACGTGTGCGTGGTGGCCTCCGGCCCGACGCCCGCCCGATCGTCTGCCGACCGGTTCGGTGGTGGTGGCCACACCGCCGACCGACCGGACGCGCTGCGGGAAGCCGTGTACGCCTGCCGCAAGGGCGGTGTGGTGGTGGTGCTCGGCGCGACCGGCGGCTTCGTCGACGCGTTTCCGCTGGGCACGGTCACCGACCGTCGGCTGACGCTGCGCGGGGTACGTCGGCCGGACCTGCGCGACGTGCCGATGCTGCTGGACCGGATGGCCCGCGACGAGCTGCGGACCGAGCATCTGGCCACCCACCGGCTGCCGCTGGAGCAGGGCCCGCACGGGTACGCGTTGTTCCGGGACCGGACCGACGGTTGCGTGCGGGCCGTGTTCACGCCCTGACGGCCTCGTCGCGATCGGCCATCGGGGGCCACGAATGGCAGACTCCGAGGATGACTGGCGAGCGGACGTACGACGTGGTGCTGTTCGGGGCGACCGGGTTCACCGGAGGGTTGACCGCCGAATATCTGGCCCGGCACGCGCCGGCCGGGCTGCGCTGGGCGCTGGCCGGGCGTGACCGGCAGCGCCTCGCCGCCGTCCGGGCACGGCTCGCGGCGATCGACCCGACGCTGGCCGAGCTGCCGCTCCTGACCGCCGACGTGACCGACGCCGATTCGCTACGCGCGGTGGCCGAGAGCGCCCGCGTCGTGGCCAGCACGGTCGGGCCGTACATCCACCACGGGGAGCCGCTGGTCGCGGCCTGCAGTCGGGCCGGCACCGACTACCTGGACATCACCGGCGAGCCGGAGTTCGTCGACCTGATGTACGTGCGCCACCACGACGAGGCGACCCGCACCGGGGCGCGGCTGGTGCACGCCTGCGGGTTCGACTCGATCCCGCACGACCTGGGGGCCTGGTTCACTGTCAAGCACCTGCCCGCCGACGTGCCGATCACCGTGGACGGTTACGTACGCGCCGGTGGTCGGTTCTCCGCCGGCACGTACCATTCCGCGCTCACTGCGTTCTCCCGCACGGCGCAGGCCGGTCGGGCCGCCCGGGACCGCCGCGCGGTGGAGCCGCGCCCCACCGACCGTCGGGTCCGGGCGGTACCCGGCCGGCTGGCCCGCTCCGCCGAGCTGGGCATCTGGGCGGTCCCGCTGCCGACCATCGACCCGCAGGTGGTCCGCCGTTCGGCCGCGACCCGACCGGAGTACGGCCCGGACTTCCGCTACCGGCACTTCGCTGCGATGAAGCGGCTGCCCACCGTGCTGGCCGGTGCGGCCGGGCTGGGCGCGCTGATCGGGCTGGTGAAGCTGCCACCGACTCGACGGTGGCTGCTCGGTCGGCTCTCCTCCGGGCAGGGGCCGACCGCCGAGCAGCGGGCCGCGTCCTGGTTCCGGGTGCGGTTCGTCGGCACCGGCGGCGGACGTCGGGTGGTCACCGAGGTGGCCGGCGGCGACCCGGGTTACGACGAGACGGCGAAGATGCTCGGCGAGTCGGCGCTCTGCCTGGCGCTCGACGACCTGCCGCCGAGCGCCGGGCAGCTCACCCCGGTCGCCGCGATGGGTGACGCGCTGCTCGACCGGCTCGTCCGGGCCGGGCTCACCTTCCGGGTGCTGGGCCCCTCGGTTTGACCCTCGACCGGGTCGAGGGGGGAGGATGCCCGGCGTGAGCGACCTGCACAGCATCGGTGAGCTGGCCCGGGCCAGTGGTCTGACGGTCAGCGCGCTGCGCTTCTACGACTCGGCGGGGGTGCTGCAACCGGCGCTGGTCGACCCGGTGACCGGCTACCGCTGGTACACCGACGAGCAGGTCGCGCCGGCCCGCCTGGTGGCCGGGCTGCGCCGCATCGGCATGCCGGTTCCGGAGATCGCCGCCGCGGTACGCGCCGAGCCGACGGCGGTGCACCGGCTGCTCGACACGCACCTGCGTCGGCTGGTCGACGGGCTCGCCGACGCCCGCCGTGAGGTGACCCGGCTGCGGGCACTCGTCGACCCGACCCCGCCGACCAGCACCACGCTGCTGCTCTCCCCCGCCGACCTGGCCGCCGCGCTCGACGCGGTGCGCTTCGCCGTCGGCACGGACCCGGAGCTGCCGATGCTCTCCGGCGTGCTGCTCGACGTGGAGTCCGACGGCGTGCGGCTGGTCGCCACCGACCGGTACCGGCTCGCGCTGGCCCGGGCCGGGGCCGACGTCGACGGTCCCCCGGTGCGGGCGTTCGCCCCCGTCGACCTCGTCGACCAGGTCCGGGTGCTGCTCACCGCCGCCGACGCCCGGCCGGTACGGCTGACCGTGGCGGGCGCGGACCTGCGGGTGCTGGTGGCCGGACGGACGCTGACCGGCACCGCCCTGCCGTACGATTTCCCGGACTACCGCCGACTGGTGCGCCAGGCCGTCGGCGAGCGGCCCACCGCCCGTCGCATCCCGGTGGACGTGGCGGCGCTGCGCGCCGCGCTGTCCGACCCGGCGGCGCCCACCGTCGCCCGCGACCACGACGGCACGGCGCGGACGGTCACCGTGCTCGGCGTCGACGACGCCGGTGTCCTGCGGCTGCTCCCCGACAGCGAGCTGACCTCGGACACGCTGCGGGTCGGGGTGGACGGCGGCTACCTGCTGGACGCGTTGAACGCGACCGGCGCGTCGCAACTGGTGCTGGAGTTGGACGGGCCGATCGCCCCGCTGGCCGTACGCCGGACGGACGACGCGGACACCTACTCGGTGCTGATGCCGATCCGGCTGTAGAACCTCCCCGTCCCGGCCCGACGGGGCCGCGACGGTAGCATCTGGTGGTTCACCTGTGACCCCGGACGGAGGCGTACGGAGCAGCATGCTCGACATGGAGTTGATCCGGAAGGATCGCGAGGCGGTGGCGACCGCGCTGGCGAAGCGACTGGATCCCGCCGAGGTCACCCGATCCCTGGACGAGATCCAGCGGCTCGACCAGGAACGACGCGCACTGATCACGGAGATCGACGCCGAGCGGCAACGTCGCAAGGCGGAGGCCCGGGCGTACGCGCAGGCGTTGCGTGCCGGCGAGGAGCCGCAGGTCGTCGCACCGGATGCCGAACGTCGGCAGCTCGCCGACCTGGAGTCCCAGCTCGACGAGGTGCAGGCCCGACTGCGCGACGCGATGAGCGAGCTGCCCAACCTGCCCAGCGACGACGTCGTGGCCGGCGGCAAGGAAGCCAACCAGGTCGTGAAGACCTTCGGCGAGCCGCCGGTGATCGAGAAGGTCCGCGACCACGTGGAGCTGAGCCGGGCGCTGGGCCTGGTCGACTACGAGCGCGGGGTCAAGCTCGGTGGGTCCGGCTTCTGGATCTACACCGGCATCGGCGCCCGGCTGGAGTGGGCGCTGCTCAACTACTTCGTCGACCAGCACATCCGGGCCGGTTACGAGTTCCTGCTCCCGCCGCACCTGCTGCTGGACTCGGCCGGCTTCGCCGCCGGGCAGTTCCCCAAGTTCTACGACGACGTCTACCACCTCGACTCGGCGTCCGCCCCGCGCGGCCAGTTCCTGCTGCCGACGTCGGAGACGGCGATCCTCGGCGCGTACCAGGACGAGATCCTGGAGACGCCGAAGCTGCCGCTGAAGGCGTTCGCGTACACGCCGTGCTACCGGCGGGAGTCGGCCGGCTCGCACTCGGACGAGCGCGGCACCGTGCGGGGCCACCAGTTCAACAAGGTGGAGATCTTCCAGTTCACCCTTCCGGAGCAGGCCGACGCCGCGCTGGAGGAGATGCTCGCCCACGCGGAGAGCCTGGTCGAAGGGCTGGGCCTGCACTACCAGCGCACGCTGCTCTCGGCCGGCGACGCCAGCGCCTCGATGAAGAAGACGCTCGACATCGAGGTGTGGATGCCGAGCACCGGGAAGTACAAGGAGGTGTCGTCGGTCTCCTGGGCCGGTGACTACCAGGCGCGTCGGGCCGCCATCCGCTACCGCGAGCCGGGCGGCAAGCAGACCCGTTTCGTGCACACGCTCAACGGTTCCGCGCTGGCCACCAGCCGGCTCTTCCCGGCCATCCTGGAGCAGTACCAGCAGGCCGACGGCAGCGTCCTGGTCCCGAAGGTCCTCCAGGAGCGCCTGGGCACCGACCGGCTGACGCCCCTGCGCTGAATCAGTCGGCGGCGGGGTTGGTGCGGATCGCACCAGCCCCGCCGCCCTCAGCTCCGCAGCCCGTTCCGGCGGTCGATCATGACGTTATCGCCCGTCACCCCGGCGTGTCGGGGCGCTAACGTCATGATCGACGGAGGCTGGGGGCGGGCGGTGGGGGGCGCGCTTCGCCAGGAGCGCGGTCAGGAGGAGCAGGGCCAGGGCGGCCAGCAGAACCGTTGGGCCGGCCCGATCCACAGTGTCGGCCAGGGCTCGCTGAACCTGGGCGGCCGTTCGGATGACCGGATCGTGCAGGGCGTCGCGGCGGCCGGCGGCCAGCCGTAGCTCGTACCAGCCGTACCACGCGACGTAACCACCGGCCACCAGCAGCATCAGACCGCTGAGCCGGGGCACCAACGCCCCGGCGACGCGCAGCCGCGCCACCAGCCCGTCGCGCAGCAGCGCCACCCCGAGCGCGGCGACCGCGACCACCAGACCCATCCCGAGGGCGTACGCCCCGAACAGCGCCAGCCCACGCCCGGTCGAACCGGCCTGGAGGCTGGTCACCACGATGGCCAGGAACGGGGCGATGGCACAGCCGAGCGACGCCAACGCGTAGGCCGCGCCGAACAGGGCCATCGACGGCCAGGACCGGGTCAGCCGGGGCGCTCGGGCCGACCGGCCGAGGGTGGGCAGTCGCCGTCCGGCGAGCAGCCAGCAACCGGCCAGCACCAGCAGCACACCGAGGGTCACGGTCAGCCACGGCAGGCGGGGCCGCAGCCAGCCGGCCAGCGGCGCGAGCGCCAGGCCGAACGCGCCGAAGACCAGCACGTACCCCACTGTCAGCCCGGCCGCCGCGGTGAGCGCGCGGCCGACCGCGCCGCGAGTGTCCGACGCTCCGGCGACCAACAGCGAGAGGTACGCGGGCAGCAGCGCGAAGCCGCACGGGTTGACCGCGCCGAGCATGCCGGCGGTCAGCGCGAGCAGCAGCGCGGCGGTCACGCCCCGGCCAGGGCGGCGACGCGGGCGCTGAGCGCCTCACCGTCCAGGAAGCCCTGGTGGACCACAGCACCGGTCCGGTCGATGATCACGAAGATGCTCTGCTCGGTCACCTTGAACCGCTTCCAGAGCGCACCCTTGCGGTCGTCGACCTGGGTCGTCCCGGCGAGCTCGAACTCGGTGACGAACTCCTTCATCGCCCGCTGCTCGCCCAGCCCGGCGACGCCGACTATCGGCACGGTGTCCCGGTACTTCGGCGCGATCTCGGCCACCGTCCACGCCTGACTGGCGCAGGTGGCGCACCACGGCGCCCAGAACCACAGCACCACCGGCTTGCCGGCGAGCTGCGCCGCGTCGAACGCCGCACCGGTGAGGGTGGTCCCGGTGAAGCGCAGGACGTCCGGGACCTGCGCCGCGGCGGCCGGCGGTCCGCCGGTCGGGGTGGGCGAGGCGGTCGGCGGGGACGGTGTCGCGGTCGGTGCGGCACCGGTCGAGGCCGGGGCCGATCCGGCGGCGGTGGGTCCGCCCGGCGCGGTGCCGGTGCAGGCGGCGACGCCGAACAGGGCCACCACGAGCGCCCCAGCGGTGGCGCCACGACGTACCGGTCCGGCCGCTGTCCAGCGGCGCAGCTGCCCGGCCGCCGTCCACGTCCTGCTGATCCGCATCCGCTTCTCCGTCTCCGGTCCGGAAGGGACCGTTGCTGGACCTGGGGCCTACCTACTCGGCCTTGGCGAGTCGGAGGGCCAACTCGGGGCAGACCTTGACCGCCTTCAGCGCCCCCTCCCGCAGCCAGGTCGGCACGGGGGTGGCCGGGAAGGCCGGGTATCCGTTCGCGTCCAGCCGGATGAAGTCCGGTACGACGTGCGCGCAGAGCCCGTGCCCGTCGCACCGCGACCAGTCCAGGGTGAGCTTCTGCGGGTTCGCGTCCGGTGCGCCCGGCAGCCCCATCACGCCCTTGACCCGTCGGCCGCAACCGTCGCCGGTGCTGTGCAGCCGCAGGTCCTCGGCGAAGACCTCGATCGCGGAGAGCGCGAACCGGGCGGTGCCGTCCGGGTGACTGCACGCACCCCGGCCCCTCACCTCGCCGGCGGCGGCCCGCACCACGTCCGCCGGTTGGCTACCGGCGACCGCCAGGTCCACCGCGCGGGCCAGATCCGGCAGGCCCATCTTGCACGGTCCGCACTGGCCGGCGGACTCCCCGGCCAGGTAACGCACCACCTGCGCGGCCTCGCCGAGCGGGCAGGTGTCGACACCGACCGGGATGATGATGCCCGCGCCGAGGGTGCCGCCGACCGCGGCCAGACCCCTGCGGGACACCTCTGCCTTCTCCGCCGCCTCCGGGGTGATCCACTTGCCGTGGTAGCCGCCCATCAGGATGCCCTGCACGTCCGGGACCTCGCACAGGTCCAGGACGTCGCGCAGCGGCATGCCTGCGGTGCACTCCACCACGGCCGGTCGACCGGCCGCGCCGGTCACGGTGAGCAGCACCGTGCCCGGCTCGTCGTCGGTGCCGAGCGCCGCGTACTCGTACGGGCCGAGTCGCGCACCGATCGCGAGCTGGGCGTACGTCTCGGCGTTGGACAGCAGGGTGGGCAGGCCGCTGACCCCGGAGTCGCTGGAACGCTTCTTGGTGCCGGGTGGGATGTGCGGCAGCCCGTTGATCCCGTTGACGAGCGCGCCGCCCTCACCGGAGATGAACCGGTGCGGCACGGTGACGATCGTCGTCATCACCGGCATCCGGCGCTCATCGAGGGCCTCCATCAGCGAGTCCTTGCCGACCCCGTCGTCGGCCACCCCGATGACGATCTCGTCGGCGTCCAGCGCGTACGCGGCCAGCGCCGCGCCGTCCAGGATCAGGTGCGGTGCCCGGGTCAGCAGCACCTTGTCCTTCCAGCTGGCCGGCTCACCCTCGGTGGCGTTGACCACCACGACGGCGGCGAGGTCCTGCCGTTCGCAGGACTCCAGCACGGCCCGCATCTTGCGGGCGAACGGGAAACCCGCCCCGCCCTTGCCCTTGAGCTGCATGCCCTCGGCGAGCCGGAGCAGCTGCGCCGGCTCCATCGGGCCGATCGGGCCGTGCACCTCCTCGTGGGCGGCCAGGTCGAGCCGACCGTACTCGGCGAAGCCGGCGGTCAGCCGCGGCTCGCCCACGCAGGCGACCGGTGGCACAGCCGTCCGCATCACTTCGCCTCACCCCGCAGCCCAGCCCAGTACGCCCCGTCCACCGCGTCGGCGCTGGCCTTGCGGCGCTTGGCGGAGCGGCCCTCACCGGCGGCCCGCTTGGCGCGACGTGAGGCCAGGTCGACCAGCGTCGGCGTGTCGTCGACCGGCGGCACCTCGTCCGGCACGTACCGGGCCGGCGGACGCCAGTAGTCCGGCTCCTCCGGCAGGTCGTCCTCCGCGCTGTGCCGGCCGCTGCCGCTGCGCGGCGTCGCCGAGATCGGGCTGCTGGAGATCGGCTCTGCGGAGACCGGGCCGGCGGAGATCGGCTCGGCGGCCTGCCACCGGCGCGGGCTGTCCCACGGCTCCTCGGGCTCGGGCGTCGGCAGCGGCGGGGCCGAGTACCGGCTGTCCTCGTCCTCACGGCGGGACCGGCGGCTGGGTCGCTCGGCGGCCGACTCCTCGGCGCGTCGCCGACCGGCCGAAGCCTCCTCGTCCCGGGTACGCGAGCCACGTCGCCGGGCCACCGGCTGCAACTCCTCCTCGTCGCGTCGGCGGGTGTCGGTCTCCTCGACGCCGCGGCGGGGCGACCGGCGGGTGGTGGGCTCCGCCTCGCCGCGGCGGCTACGGGACGACCGTTCGGTGTCGCGGCGGGCGGCCGGCTCCTCCTCGCGTCGGCGTCGGCTGGGCCGGGTCGGCTCCACGAGGGAGCCGGGCTCGGGCACCACCGGGACGGTGAACCGTTCGGGGTCGCGCCGCGCGGGCGGGGCGGCCCAGGTGGCGGTGGTGGTGTCCGCCCAGGCGGGACGCTTCTCCGCGGCGGAGTTGCTGCGCCGACCCAACCCGGCAAGCAGCGACCGAGCGGCCTTCGCGTCACCGGCCCGACCGGCCATCGCGGCGTTGCGCGCCGCCGCCTGGTGCTGTTCGCGGCTGCGCCGACCGAGGCTGACCGAGAGCCGCACCAGCAGGGCCAGCACCACCAGCAGGATGCAGCCCAGGTAGCTGAACATCACCCAGGGCGCTGCGGCCCGACCGGCGTTGAGGCCGTGCAGCACGGCGAAGGGCCAGGCCAGGTACGCGACGGAGTGCAGGGCGCGCCACAGCCACTTCGGACCGACGTCGGCGAAGCGGGCCCGGATGATTCCGGTCCAGATCACACTGACCATGAGCAGGGCGGCCACCGTGCCGAGCCCGACGTACAGCCCTCGGCCACCGACGAACGGCACCACCGCGTCGGTCGCCGCCGCCCGACCTGTGGCGACCTTGGTGAGGACGTGGAATCCGAGCCCGGCCACGCCCAGCACACCGGTGGCGCGGTGCGCCGACTGCATCAGCACCCGGTGCGGGATGCGCAGCACCAGCCGGTCGGTGGCGAGCAGACCGAGCATCACGGTCAGGCTCAACGCCACCAGGGAGATCACCCCGGCGAAGAACTCGGTGAAGAAGAAGCCGTACGCGTACGCCTTCTGTCCAGCGCCGGTCAGCATGACCGCCGCCCAGAGCGCGGCGAGCGCCGACGCGATCAGCATGCCGACCGCCGGCCTCGAGGGGGTTCGCACCCCCCGACTGCTGGCGCTGGTCCGGACGGTGGCCGCCTTCTTGTCCTGCTGTGCCCGGGCCATCTGCTCCTCGATCGTCTCGCGGCGGCGTACCACCGGCCGACCCCTGCTCCCCCATCCAGTACGGACGGACGGGGCGCGCGGATCACCCACTGCCGAAAATTTCTGGGTCGAGATCGAACCGAGTGGTGCCGTCGTGCGTTGCGCCGCCCACATGGGCCACAGAGCACCCCGTTTTATCGATTTCGTGCGGGAAGGACCTCCACTTAGCAGCACTTTGTCCGATACAGTCGTTTGGTGTCGTTTGACGGAAAGAAGCCGTACCGCCGTCGTGGTGTCTGGGTGACCGCAGCGATCGCCGTCCCCGTGCTGCTGGTGACCGCTCTGCTGATCGACCAGGCCCTCACTCCGAACTCGACGGCCCCCGAACGGGTCGTCACGGCAGCCGACCCGACGCCGGGCAGCGTCGAGCAGAACGCCGAGGAGTCGATCCCCCCGGCCGCACCCGCCCCGGCGGGACTGCCGGTGGTCGACTACGACCCGGCCCCCGGTGGGTTCCCCGCCGACCCGGCCACCATGGACACCACGCCGCTGACCGAGGGCGCGCACCCGACGAAGCGGATCGCCGCGTACGACGCGCCCGGCGGTCGTCCGCGTGCCTTCCTCGAACCGACGATCCGAGGCGTGGAGCTGACCATGCCGATCGCCGACCGGCACGCCGGTTGGACGGCAGTCCTGCTGCCCTCGGCCAATCGGCGGCTCGCCTGGCTGCCGCCGGGCGGGTTCGACACCGTGCCGCTGCGCGACCAGATCGTGGTGGAACGCGCGGTCCACCGCCTCACCTGGTACCGGGCCGGCAAGGCGGTGCGCTCGTGGGAGGTCAGCCTCGGCCAGGCGGGGCAGGAGACCCCACTCGGACGGACCTTCATCCTGGGCCGCACCCCACCGCCGGAGTCGGTCTACGGCGGCGTGGACATCTACGCGCTCGGGTCGGTGCCCGACGACCCGGAGTCGGTGCCGGCCGGGCTGCGGGGCGCGCACATCGGCGTGCACACCTGGCACAATGACGACGAGTTGGGCGAGAACACCACGAACGGCTGCATCCGGCTGACCCGCTCCGGTCAGCGGGAGTTGCTCGCCGAGGTGCGCCCCGGCAGCAGCCTGGTCGTGGTCGACCGGTTGCCCACCCCGCCGCCGACCGCCTGAGCGCCCCGCGGCGAGACCCGCCGTTCAGTCGCCGAGCAGCCAACCGTTCTGCTCGGCGACCCGGATCGCGTCGGCCCGGTTGCGTGCGCCGGTCTTACCGATCGCCGCCGACAGGTGGTTGCGCACCGTCCCCTCGGAGAGGTGCAGCACCCCGGCCAGGTCCGCGACCGTGCCACCGCCCCGGGCCGTACGCAGCACCTCGGTCTCCCGCTCGGTCAACGGGCTGACGCCGGTGGCCAGGGTCTCGGCCGCGAGCGTCGGGTCGACCACCCGCAGACCAGCGTGCACCCGGCGGACCGCGTCGGCGAGCTGTCGGGCCGGGGTGTCCTTGACCACGAAACCGCTCGCGCCGGCCTCCATCGCCCGGCGCAGGTAGCCGGGTCGCCCGAAGGTGGTCACCACCAGCACCCGGCAGGTCGGCAACGCGGCCCGCAACGCGGTGGTGGCCGCGATCCCGTCCAGGCCGGGCATCTCCACGTCCAACAGGGCCACGTCGGGTGTGCTGCGCAGCGCCTCCGGCACCACCTCGTCGCCCCGGCCGACCTCGGCCACCACGGTCAGGTCCGGCTCCAACGAGAGCAGCGCGGCCAACGCGCCCCGGACCAGCGCCTGGTCGTCGGCGAGCAACAGCCGGATCGGCGTCGGACCGCCGCTCACCGGGCCGCCTCCCGGGTGTGCACCCGCAGCAGAAAGCCGTCGCCCGTCGGCCGGCGACCGACGGTCACCGCCGCGTCCAGCCGCCGCGCCCGCTCCCGCAGGCCGACCAGCCCGTGCCCACTCGCGTCGGGAGTGGACGGACCACGCCCGTCGTCACTGATCTCGACCCGATCCGGGTGCACCCGGATCACGCAGCACCGCGCCCCACTGTGCCGGACCACGTTGGTCACCCCTTCCCGTACCGCCCAACCGAACAACCGGTCCCACTCCTCCGGCAGCTCGGGCAGTTCGACCGGCAGGTCCGCCGCGATGCCCGCCGCGGCCAGCGCGGAGCGGGCGCCGGCCAGCTCCGCGCCGAGACTGACCTCGCGGTACGCCCCAGCGGTCTGCCGCACGTCGGCCAGCGCGGCCCGGGCCAGCGCCTCCACCTCGGCGATCTCGACGGCGGCCCGGTCCCGGTCGACCTCAATCAGACGGCCGGCCAACTCGGCCTTGATCGCCACCACGGTCAACGAGTGCCCGAGGATGTCGTGCAGGTCGCGGGCGGCGCGGGCCCGCTCCTCGGCGACCGCGAGCCGGCCGATCTCCTGCTGGGCGGCCCGGAGTTCGCTGTTGCGCTGAGCCAACTGGGAGAACCCGAACATGGCGAACGAGGCGAGCAGCACGGCGAAGACGATGCCCTTCTCCGCCTCCCACCCCGGCACCAGCCAGGACGCCAGCACCGGGGTCACCGCGCAGAGCAGCACGGTGGCCAACGCCTCCCACCGCGGCAACAGGAACACCGCCGCCGCGGCCACGTAGACCACGGTGGCCAGCCAGTCCCCGCCGGTGCCCGGGAGACTGGCCAAGCCCACCGCGAACAGCAGCGCCAACGCGACCCGCGCCCGGCCCGCCGGGATCGGCAGCAGCGACTGACGCCGCCTGCGGGCCCACTGGAACAGCAGCACGTAGCCGACGCTGAACACGACCAGGGCGACCACACCGAGGATCCGTCGCCACGGCTCCGGTTGGCGCAGCGCGGTGGCGAGCGGCACGTTGAGGAAGAACAGCCAGACCGCGGCCAGCAGCCAACCGGTGAACCGCCAGTGGCGGTTCACCGGCCAGAGCTGCCCCGTCGAGAGGTCCATCGGGTCCACGCTATCGGCCCGGCCGGTCAGACCCGCCCGGTGTCCCGGCGGAACAGCCGAGCCGCACCGACGCCGAAGACCAGCGCCCAGACCACGATGTTGGCCACCGCCGCCATGCTCACCCCGTCGCCGGTCAGTGGGGCGCGGGCCAGCACCCCCACGCCGTACACCGGTGTGAACGTCGCGACGTGCTGTAGCACCTCCGGCAGCACCTCGACCGGCACGAACAGCCCGCCGAACATGGCCAGCACGGCCAGGATCGGGCCGATGAACTGCATGACGTTCTCGGCCGGCGCCAGGTAGCCGACGAACAGCCCGAACGCGGCGAAGACCAGCGAACCGATCCAGGCGGCGAGCCCGGACACCAGCCAGACGGACGCCGGAACGCGGACGCCGGCCGCCGCGCCCACCAGGAACTCGACGACGACAGCGAGCAGACCGAGGGCCATCGCCGTGGCCAGCTTGGTGGCCACGTACGCGCTCGGACGCAGCGGGGTGAGCCGCAACTGACGGCTCCAGCCCAGCGCCCGCTCGGTGGCCACCGCGCCACCGGCGCTGGTGGTCGCCACCATGGCCGCGTACACGGCCAGGCTGATCATGACGTACGCCGTCACCGGGCGACCGTTGTCCAGGTGCTGCCCGCCCTGCGGCAGACCGAAGATGAGGAAGAAGACGCCCGGCATGATCAGCGTGAAGGCGAGGGTACGGCGGTTGCGCAGCACCCGGCGCAGCTCGATGCGCAGGACTCCCGGGGAGAACCCGCCCAGGGCGGGCAGCCGACGGTCCGGCTCGGCGGTGCGGTTCGGGGTGGCCGACAGAGTGGTCATCTCAGGCTCCGGTCTGCGCGGTGGTCAGGGCGAGGAAGGCGTCCTCGAGGTTGCGGGAGGTGATCTCCACGTCCCGGGCGGCGGTCCGGGTGAGCAGGTGCCGGGCGACGGCGTCCGAGTCGCCGGTGCGCACCAGCACGCTGTCGCCACGTACCTCCACGGCGTCCACGTCGGGCAGCGCGGCGAGTGCGGCCTGGTCGGCACCGGGCAGGGTGGCCCGCACCGTACGGCCGGCGGCCAGGTTCTTGATCTGCGCGGTGGTGCCGTCGGCGACCACGCGCCCCTGCCGGACCAGCACGATCCGGTCGGCGTACGCGTCCGCCTCGTCCAGGTAGTGGGTGGCGAAGATGACGGTCCGTCCGGCCCGGGCGTCACGGCGCAGCGCCTGCCAGAAGTCCCGGCGACCCTCCACGTCCATGCCGGTGGTCGGTTCGTCGAGCACCATCAGGTCCGGGTCGGGCAGCAGGGCCAGCGCGAAGCGCAGCCGCTGCTGCTGCCCCCCGGAGCAGCGCCCGACCACCCGCCCGGCGATGTCGGCGATGCCGGCCCGCACCAACACCTCGGCCGCCGGACGGGTGTGTCGGTAGAAGTGGGCGGTCATCTCGACCGTCTCGCCCACGGTCAGGTCCTTGAGCAGCCCGCCGGTCTGCAGCACGGCGGCGACCCGACCCTGGGCCACCGCGCTGTCCGGCGTGCCGCCGAGGAGGCGGACGGTCCCCGCGTCCGGGCGGGCCAACCCGAGCAGCATGTCGATCGTGGTGGTCTTGCCCGCGCCGTTCGGGCCGAGGAAGGCCACCACCTCGCCGGGCTGCACCCGCAGGCTCAACCCGTCGACAGCGGTGACCGCGCCGAAGGACTTGGTGAGGCCGTCCAACTCGACAGCCGGATGCGTACTGGTCATGCCGGTAATGCTCCGGTGGCGCGTACCCCGGTGCCTGGAGCGGCCGTCACGTCCCGGCCGTGACATTTGTCAGGGCCGTTCGCGGCGTCCTGCCGGAACAGCCTGGGCAGGCATTGCGGGCGCGGCAGCGGGTAACCGCCGGGCCGGACGCCGCCGAACCGGGAGGACTCGATGGGTGCCACGCCGCAGGGCCAGGTCGACACGGTCGTGCTGATCCACGGTCTCTGGATGACCTCGCGTAGTTGGGAGAGGTGGGCCGAGCGGTACACCGCGCGCGGGATGCACGTCATCACCCCCGCGTGGCCCGGGATGGACCGGTCCGTGGAGCAGTTGCGGGACGATCCCGGCCCGATCGCCGAACAGAGCATGGCCACTATCGTGGCGCACTACGACAAGATCATCCGTGCCCTGCCCCGGCCGCCGATCATCATGGGACACTCGTTCGGCGGCCTGTTCGCCCAGGTCCTCGCCGACCGGGGTCTCGGCGCCGCGGTGGTGGGGGTGCACCCGGCGGCGGTGAAGGGCGTGCTCAAGGTGCCGCTGAGCCAGCTGCGCTCCGGCTTCCCGATCCTGCGCAGCCCCGCCAACCGGGGCAAGGCCGTCCCGTTCACCCCGGACGACTTCGCCTACACGTTCGGCAACGCCATGAGTCGCGAGGACTCCGACCGGGCCTGGCAGCGCTACGCCGTCCCCGGCGCCGGTCGGGTGTTCTTCGAAGGCGCCTTCGCCAACGTCGACCCGCGCTCACCCGCCCGGGTCGACGTCGGCCGCGACGACCGACCTCCGCTGCTGCTGATGGCCGGCGACAACGACCACGTCGTACCGGCGTCGGTGGTCCGCGCCAACGCGGGGCTCTACCAGAAGTCCCGGGCACTGACCGCGTACCAGGAGTTCCCCGGCCGAACCCACTTCACCGTGGGGCAGGACGGCTGGGAGGAGATCGCCGACTACGCGCTCGACTGGCCGCTGCGCGCGGCGGCGCTCCCCCGCGAGGCGACCATCGCCAGCGAAACCCCCCGCCGCTGAACGGGGGGCCCCCGCTGATCAACGGATGCCTCTGACCAAGCGGCATGTCGGCGACCGACGGGGGTATCCCGACGGGATGAGGGCGAGTTTCCGGATCGGTCGGGTCGCGGGAGTGCCGGTCGGCGTCAACTGGAGCGTTCTGGTCATCTTCGCGCTGATCGCGTGGGGGTTGGCCGCCAACCAGTTCCCGCGTTCGTACCCGGACCGCTCGCCCGTGGCGTACACCCTCGCCGGCCTGGCCGCGGCGGTGGTCTTCTTCGTCGGTCTGCTCGCCCACGAGGTGTCGCACGCGGTGGTGGCCAAGCGCAACGGGCTCACCGTCGACGGCATCACGCTGTGGCTGTTCGGCGGGGTGGCCGAGTTGCGGGGCGAGCCGCGCGACCCGGGCGCGGAGCTGCGGATCGCCGGCGTCGGCCCGCTGGTCAGCCTCCTGATCGGCGCGTTCTTCGGTGCCGTGGCCGCGCTGCTCGCGCTGGCCGGGCAGGGTGGTTTGCTGCTCGGGGCGGTGGCGTGGCTGGCCGGCATCAACGTGCTGCTGGCCGTCTTCAACGTGCTGCCCGCCGCGCCCCTGGACGGCGGCCGACTGCTGCGCGCCGCGGTCTGGAAGGCCACCGGTGACCGGACCAGGGCTTCGGTGGTCGCCGCCCGCGCGGGCTGGGTGCTGGGTGTGCTGCTGATCGGCCTCGGGTTGTGGCAGTTCCTGTCCGGGGTCGGTTTCGGTGGCCTGTGGCTGGCCCTGATCGGCTGGTTCCTGATCGGTGCCGCCGGGATGGAGGAGCGGCAGGCCCGCACCGGAAACGCGCTACGCGGCATCCGGGTGGGCGACGTGATGACCCCGCAGCCGCAGACCGTCTCGGCGGAGGTGACCGTCGCCGACTTCGTCGACCACTACCTCTTCGCGTACCGGCATTCGGCGTTGCCGCTGACCGAGGACGGCCGACCGATCGGCCTGGTCACCGTCGACCGGGTACGGGGCGTGCCGGCCGACCGGCGGGCGTCGACCACCCTCGCGGAGGTGGCCTGCCGGGCCGACGACCTGGTGCTCGCCCGACCGGGTGAACAGCTCAACGACCTGCTCCCCCGCCTCAGCGAGTGCGCCGATGGTCGAGCCCTGGTGGTCGGCGACGACGGCCGCCTGACCGGCATCGTCTCCCCCAGCGACATCGCCCGGGCGGTCCAACGCAACACCCTCACCGGCGCCCGCTGACGCTCTCTCATTCTTTGGGGTCAGCGGGGGAAGTAGCGGTTCAGGAGGTCGGTCTGGAACTTGTTCTTCGGGTCCAGGTCGGCCAGGAGCGCGGCGAAGTCGGCGTACCTCGGGTAGCGGGCGGCCAACTCGGCCGGGTCGGTGACGAAGACCTTGCCCCAGTGCGGGCGGGGCGCGAACGGCGCCAGGCGCTCCTCCACGGCGGCCACCACGGGCAGCACGGCGGCGGTGTCGCCGATCCAGGTGAAGTGCACGACGAAGCTGTCCCGCCGGTGGTTCGGGCTGAGCCACAGCTCGTCCGCCGCCACCGTCCGCAGCTCGCACACCAGCAGCACCGGGGCGATCAGGTGCGCCACGTCGTCCAGGGCGGCCAGCACGTCAGCCGCCGCCGTACGCGGCACGTGGTACTCGGACTGCAACTCGTCGCCGCTGCTCGGGGTGAAGCCGAGCTTGAAGTGCGGCAGCCGTTCGTGCCACGGGCCGGGCTCACCGAGTTGGGGTGTGCAGTTCTCCGGTGGCATCCCGAGCACCGGGTGCCGTGGTTGGTCGGCGGCTGTGGTGCCGAGCCAGTCCGCCGGGGGCGGCGGCTGGTCGGCTGCCTGCTTGCGCCACACCTCACGCAGTCGGGGCGTACGCCAGTCGGTGAAGACACTCACGCTGTACGCCGAGCCGAGCGCCTCGTCCAGCGCCGCCCGGTCGAGGTCGAGCCGCACGTACTGGCGCAGATCGAACGTCGGCACCACGTCCAGCGTTACTCGGGTGACCAGGCCGAGCGCGCCGAGCCCCACCACCATGCCGGCGAACCGGTCGGTGTCGCGGTCGACCCGCAGCAGGTCGCCGTCGGCGGTGACCAGCTCCAGACCGGCGACCGCGCCGGCCAGGTTGCCGTGGGCCTGACCGGAGCCGTGGGTGGCGGTGGCCACAGCCCCGGCGACCGAGATGTGCGGCAGCGAGGCGAGGTTCGCCAACGCGAACCCCTGGGTCTGCAAATGTCCGGCGAGGTCGCCGTAGCGCATCGCGCCGCTCACGGTGACCTGCCCGCGCTCGTGGTCCACCTCGACGGCCGGGGGCAGCCCGGAGAGGCTGACCAGGTCGCCGTCGGTGTCGCCGAAACGGTTGAAGGAGTGCCCACTGCCCACCGCGCGGAGCCGGGTGCTGCCCGCGACCAGCCGGCGCAGTTCGTCGGTGGAGGTCGGTCGGTGGAACGCCCGGGCGGCGTACCGCACGTTGCCGGCCCAGTTGCGGCGCGGCACCTCGGGAGCTGCGGCCTGCGGTCCCTGCTCGGTCATGTAGCGGTCTCCCGATCGGTGGACTGGTTCTCGGCCAACGCGGCGACGAGGGCGTCCAGAACCGTATCCGTCTGGAACGTGCTGTAACCACGTTGGGCGATCGGCAGACCGGCGGCGGTGGCGCGTTCGATCTCCCCCCGGGCCGCCTGCCGGGCCGACGCGTCCCCGGACATCAGGGCGTCCTGCCCGCGTCGGATCAACCGGTCGACCCGGCCCATCTGGTAGCCGCGCAGCCCGACCGTGAGATCCGGGGTGGCGAAGGCGTCACGACGCAGCGCGAGCAGGTCGACGAAACGGTCCCCGGCATGGCGGGCGAGAGCGGCGGACACCTGCTCGGGCTGCTCGCGCACCTGGTCGAGGACGAGCAGCTCGATCGCCGGACGGCCGTCGACCGGGTGCCGGGCGGTGACCAGCTCACGCGGCACACCCTGCACAGGAACCAGCAACAGTCGCGGCGGTGTCGCGTAGCCGTCGCGACGGGGCGGCTCGTCGAGGACCAGCGTGTCGACCTCGTCCCACCGGATCTCCCGGCGCAGGCCGGGTCGCCGAATGCTGAGCCCCTCCGCGTGGATCCCGAACCGGAACGGCCGCAGCGCGCTGACCAGCGCGACCGCGCCCAGCCCGATCGCCCCCACGGCGATGACCGTCCGGAGCAGCTGGCCGTCGCTGGGATAGACCAACAGAAGCACACCACCGAGTACGCACACCAGGGCGAGCGCACGGGCCCCCCGATTCCGGCGCAGTTCCACGCTCGGACCCCCCGTTCATGACCGTGGCGTCGGTCCCGACATCTTCCGCCAGACCGGGCACCAGGGACACCGGTCGATCGGGCACGGTTGTTCTCGTCGTCGTCGGGGAACCCTACGCCCATGAGCAGCTACCGCGATCCGGCCGCACGAGGTGACGTCTTCCCCTCCGAGGAGGAGCTGGACCCGACCGGCACCGGCGTCGAGCAGGCCAGTGCGCCACCGGCGGGCGGGGTGTCGAGCCACCCGTCGCCCACGCCCGGCCCCCGACCCACACCGGCACCCGCGCCGGCCCCGACGCCGGTGCCGGTGCCCGGGCCACCGCCACGTTCGCCGGGCGCCCAGTCGATCGTGACCCGACACCTGGACGGCTCGGTGGAGGTGGTCACCGACCTCGACGGTGACGGCGTCGCCGACGTCGTCCAGATCGACGTGGACGGCGACGGGATCCCGGACATCACCTATGTGGACAGCGATCGGGACGGTCGCCTGGACACCGTGCTGGGCGACGCGAACGGGGTCGGTACGGGCGCCCACCGCGCCTGACCGGGTCAGAGCTTCGCCATCACCTCACCGGCGACCAACTCCAGGTGGTCCAGGTCGCCGAGGTCGAGCACCTGGAGGTAGATGCGCTCGCTGCCGATCTCCGCGTACCGGCCGATGGTGTCCAGGACCTCACCGGGGGTTCCGGCCAGGCCGTTGGCCCGCAGCTCGTCGGGCTCACGGCCGATCGCGGCGGCCCGACGGGCCACCTCGGCGTCGTCACGCCCGCAGCAGAGCACCAGGGCGTTGGACCAGACCAACTCGTTCGGTTGCCGGCCGATCTCGGCGCAGGCCGCGCGGACCCGGTCGAACTGCGCGGCACTGTCCGGCACCGAGGCGAACGGCAGGTTGAACTCGTCGGCGTAGCGGGCGGCCAACCGAGGGGTGCGCTTCGGGCCCATCCCGCCGAGCAGGATCGGTGGGCGTGGCTGCTGCACGGGCTTCGGCAACGCGGGCGAGCCGCTCACCGGGTAGTACCGGCCGGAGTGGTCGAACCGTTCGCCGACCGGCGTGGACCAGAGACCGGTGATGACCGCGAGCTGCTCCTCCAGCCTGTCGAACCGCTCGGCCAACGGCGGGAACGGGATGCCGTACGCGGTGTGCTCCTCGGCGAACCAGCCGGTGCCGATGCCCAGCTCCACCCGACCGCCGCTCATCTGGTCGACCTGCGCCACGGTGACCGCCAGCGGGCCGGGTAGCCGGAAGGTCGCGGCGGTCATCAACGTGCCGAGCCGGATCCGGCTGGTGTCCCGGGCCAGCCCGGCCAGCGTGGTCCACGCGTCGGTCGGGCCGGGGTCGCCGGTCCCCTCGCCCATCCTGAGGTAGTGGTCGGACCGGAAGAACGCGCCGTAGCCGGCGTCCTCGGCGCAGCGGGCGACGGCGAGCAACTGGTCGTAGTCGGCGCCCTGCTGGGGTTCGGTGAAGATCCGCAGTTCCATGATCCGAGCATAGGGAGCGAACGGTGGTGCCCACGTCGGGACGGGACCCCCGCCCATATGCTTTGACGAACATATGACTGAAGAGGCATATTAGGGGGCGTGTCCACCGACGCCTTCACCATCCTCGCCGAGCCCACCCGGCGCCGGATCCTCGATCAGCTTCGCGACGCCGAACGCAGCGTCGGCGAGCTGGTCGACGGCCTGGGGGTCAGCCAGCCGGCCGTCTCCAAACACCTGCGGGTGCTTCGTGACGCCGGCTTCGTCACCTGCCGGACGGCCGCCCGACAGCGGATCTACCGCCTCGATCCGGGCCCGCTGCGGGCCGTCGACGGCTGGCTGGACCCGTACCGCCGACTGTGGGCCCGACACCTGGACGCCCTGGAACAGCACCTCGACAGTCAGGAGCAGTGAATGGACCGCGATACGTTCCGCCCGAGCCCACCCGCCGAGGTACGCACCGAGCCGACCGGCGACGCCGTGACCCTGGTCTTCGTCCGCGACCTGCGGCATCCGCCGACCACCGTCTGGGCGGCACTGACCGACCCGAGCCGGCTCGCGCAGTGGGCGCCGTTCCTCGCCGACCGCGATCTCGGCCACACCGGCGCCGCCGTGCTCACCCTCGTCGACGGCGAGGCCACCCAGGAGGACCCGACGACGGTACGCCGGGCCGAGCCGCCACACCTGCTGGAGTACACCTGGGGCGACGACCTGCTGCGCTGGGAACTGAGCCCGTTGGGCGACGGCACCCGGCTCACCCTGCGACACACCGTCGCCGACCAGGGCATGCTGCCGATGGTCACGGCCGGTTGGCACCTCTGCCTCGACGTCGCCGACCGGCTGCTCGACGGCGACCCGATCGGCCCGATCCGTGGCGCGGAGGCCAAGGACTTCGGGTGGTCCGAGCTGCGCGACGCGTACGCCGAACGGCTCGGTGAGGGCTGACGGTGTCGCCCCGGCGGCCCCGGGCACCCGGAGCCGCCGGGACCGGTCAGACGTACGGTCGCTTGGCGTACGCCTCGCGCAGCGCGGCCAACCCGGTCGCCTTCGGGGTCAGCGTGCCCCACCCCGAGTTGAAGTAGTTGGTGCGCACGATCCGTGGCCCCCGCTCGGCGTTGAGCTGGGCGATCGCCGCCGGCACGGTGGCGATCCAGGCGGCCTGGTCGGGGATCTCGGCCACCCGCACCCCCCACTCCGCGATGATCACGGGCCGGGACAGCGCCACCGGGCCGAGATCGGCCACCGCCCAGTCCTTGGTACGGCGGAACCGGGCCAGCGCGGTGTGGCTGGCGTCGGTGCCGTACGCGTTCCACTGCAGGAAGTCGAGGCGGGCCATCAGCGACTCGGGGTGGGTGCGCTGGAAGCAGGCCCGGTCGAAGCCGCCCAGCCCGACCGAGAACGTGGTGTTGGCGGGCAGGGACCGTGCCTTGAACCAGGTGATGATGTAGTTGACCGCCTGCACCGCCCGGGCGTCCGACTCGGCCCAGGTGTACGCCTTGCCGTCCTCGGTGGTGCCGAACTCGTGGTCGGTGTCCAACTCCGAGGCGAGCTGGATGTTCACCCCGAAGCCGAGCGTCCGGTACTGCGACAGGGCACGGGCGAACAACCCGTCGCACTGGCCCTTGAGCACCTGTCCGTAGCCGTACGCTCTCGGGAAGGTCGTGCCGGGTCGCTGCTGGATGGTCATCGACGGCGCCGGAACGGTGTAGCTGACGCCGTCCACAGTGAAGCTCTGCGGCCCCTGGTTGGGCGCGCCGTAGTGCTTCAACTCCAGGACCATGTTCATCTGCACACCGGCCTTGCCCAGGTTGACCAGCCAGGGCCGGTTGTAGCCGGGGAAGGTGAAGCCGTCGGCGAAGCTGCGGTACTGGGTGAGCGACCGGAAGTTGCCGCCGGTCATGTCAGCGGTGGGGTCCGCGCCCCCGGACAGGTAGTAGCCCCCGAGTACGGGTTGTTGTGGGACCAGGCTGTAGTCGACGCCGGCCGTCGCGGTGTTCCCGCCGGCGTCGCGGACCTGGACGGTGACCCGGGGCATCACGCCACCGCCCGGTAGACGGCCACCGAGCCGTTGTCGGACACTCGGGTCCAGGTACGCCCCGAGTTGTCGGTCACGGTCACGGTGAGCGGGTCGATGACGGCGGTGACCTTGACCGGCGCGCTGCTGTTGCCCTGCGCGTCGGTGACCACGATGGTGACGGTCAGTGGCTTGGTGTCGGCGTCCGAGTAGGTGACGGTCAGCAGCATCTGGTCGCCCGGCGCGAAGACGGTGGCGTTCAGGGCTGCGGTAACGGTGGGAGCGGCCATGTCGGGCCCTTTCTGGCTCGGTCGTCCGGGCCGGCGCGCGGTCGAGCGACACCGGACCGGCGAGGGTCCACAGTGCGAAAGGCCGGCGGGGCACGGGGACGGCAGGCACGACCGGTGGGAGGCGTCGCCTGACTACCGGCGGGTGCTGACGTCCTTGTCCCGGTGGGCGGAGGCACCGCTGCGGGCGCCCGCAGGGGTGTCAGTGGCAGCCACGGCCTGTCGTACGCGCGAACGGCACGGCAACTGTGCCGTGACCGCCGCGGCGTCGCGGCCGGGCTGGGTGAGGGCGGCACCGGTGCGGACGATGCTGTCCCCAACGGGCCGGAGGATCGGGATGTGGCCCGCCACCCGTCCACCTCCACCTACCCCAAGGGTGCTCCACCAGGGGCTTTACCGTCTTGTCCGGTTTGTGACAAGGCCACTGACGGGACTATTCGGCACCCGGTGACGGTCTGCGCGCTGTCCCGATCGACGACCCGGTACTGCGGGATCCCCGCCGACGCGTACTCGCGGACCTTGGTCACCGAGTCCATCGCCTCGGAGCCGGGCGAGACGATCTCCACGACGAGCGCGACGTCGGCGACCGCCGCCCAGACACTGCGGACCGGCGGCTTACGCCACACGCTGAGGTCGGAAATGCGGCCGCCGTCACCGTCCGGGCCGGAGATGCGGACGCCGGCGGCCTGGAGCACCTGCTCGGCGGGCCATCCGGCCATGATCACCAGGCGAAGAGGCGACTGGCGATCATGGCGTGTTCCGAATCGGGCGGAGGCATGACCGACAGAACCCCCTCGGGGCTGCTCTCGTAGCGGTGACCATTCGAATCGGCAGCGTTCATCGCCGCCACGTCGTCGAGCGTCACGACAGCGGGCATGTGCATGCCGACAGCCTCCGCGCCCATAGACCTCATCCTAGGCGACCTCCGGCCCTGATCAGCGCACCCGATGGGCGCGGGGCGGGTGTCGGCCGACGCAACACCCGGTGCATCAGCGACGTCGGAGTGCCGCGTCGAGCAGGGCCGGCGGAGCGTCGAACTTCTCGTGTGCGGCGAGGTCGACGCCGGGCGCCACGATCGCGTCGATCGCGTCGAGCACGTCGGCGGAGAGCACGGTGTCGGCGGCGGCGAGCTGGGAGCGCAGGTGCTCGATGGTGCGCGGGCCGATGATCGCGCTGGTCACGGCGGGGTGCGCGGTGACGAATCCGAGGGCGAGCTGGATCATGGTGAGCCCGGCCTCGTCGGCGACCGTGGCCAACCGCTCGACGGCGTCGAGCCGGGCCTGGTTCGCGGGGATGGTCAGGTCGAAGCGCTGGGGCAGGATCGCCGAGCGACTGGTGGTGATCTCCCGGCCGGCGCGGATCGCGCCCGAGAGCCAGCCCGAGGCGAGAGGGCTCCAGGCGAGCACGCCGAGCCCGTACTGCTCGGTCACGGGCAGGACGTGGGCCTCGATGCCGCGTTGCAGGATCGAGTAGCTGGGCTGCTCCGTGACGTACCGGCTCAGGTGGTGCTCCCGCGCGGCCCACTCGGCCTGCACGAGCCGATACGCGGGGAAGGTCGACGCCCCGAAGTAGCGGATCTTCCCGGCCCGTTGCAGATCGGTCAGCGCCGACAGGGTCTCCTCGTCGCTGGTGGTCGGGTCCCACCGGTGGACCTGGTAGAGATCGACGTGGTCGACCCCGAGGCGGCGCAGGCTGTCGTCCAGCTCGGTGATCAGCCAGCGGCGCGAGCCGCCGCGGTGGTTGCGCTCGTCGCCCATCGGCATACCGGCCTTCGTGGCCAGCACGATGTCGTCGCGACGACCGGCGATGGCCCTGCCCACCATCTCCTCCGACTCGCCCTGGCTGTACATGTCGGCGGTGTCGATCAGGTTGATTCCGGCATCGAGGGCGGCGTCGACGATCGCCGTCGCGTCCTCCTGGGTGGTACGTCCCAGCTTGCCGAAGTTCATCGCGCCCAGCGAAAGGGTGCTGACCTGGACGCCGGTGCGACCCAAGGTGCGGTACTGCATGTCTTTCCTCCATCGGGTGAGCGATCAAGTGGAACGATGTTCCGCTAACCACCATACGGAACGCTGTTCCGGTTGCCAACCGGTGTGACGGAGGTAGCAGCACGGCGGCGGAGACCTCGGCGCACGCCCGCCACAGGACCCACCGTGTCAATGTAACGTTGACGCGTGTCATCGGAGCTGGCCCGCCTGGCGGACGTCCGGATCACCCGTGCGCGGCTGGACGAGGAGGAGTTGGACCTCATCGACCGGGCGCGCCACGGGGGCGCGACGTGGGCGCAGATCGCCACCGCCCTGGGCCTCGGCAGTCGGCAGGCCGCCGAGCAGCGTCGCCAGCGCCTGGTGACCGCGCGGCGGTCCCGACGGCAGCGGCACGACCTCGACGTCTCGCCGCAGATCGTGGCGCTGCGTGACGCCGTGGCCGACCTCGGGCGGTGGATCGCCGCAGACCGACGCTGGGACACCCGGTTCTGTCGAGCGGCGCTCGTCCGGCGCACCGCGGAGGTCGCCCTGGACGCCACTCCCGGCTCGCTGTACGCGTTGGCTGTACACCTCACCACGGATCTCGCCGAGGCGGGCGCCTCGCTGCCACCACCCGTTCGCACCGCCGCAACGAAGATCGACACAGCCCTGTCAACAGAAGCTTGACGTCGCCAAATGGCATTGCCCCTGCCCGGCTCAAGAATCAGGATGTGAGTCGTCTCGACTCAATCCTGGAGGCCCGATGCGGCGCAACGCCGGACTGTTCGTGGGGATCTCGCTGCTGTCCGGCTTCGGCAGCAGCGCCATGTCCCTGGTGGCCGGCGTCTGGATCCTCGACC
This sequence comes from Micromonospora sp. WMMD1155, assembly GCF_029581275.1. Classification (NCBI taxonomy): domain Bacteria; kingdom Bacillati; phylum Actinomycetota; class Actinomycetes; order Micromonosporales; family Micromonosporaceae; genus Micromonospora; species Micromonospora sp. WMMD1155. The sequence goes on along the minus strand of NZ_CP120742.1, from coordinate 4,273,399 downwards.
TGACCGGCTCGACGAGCCTCGCGGCCCTCGCCGGGCTCTGCGTGTACGCCCCGGTGCTGGCCGGCCCGTGGCTGGGCGGCCTGCTCGACCGGGTGCCCCGGCGGCCCCTGGTCATCGCCGTCAACCTGCTGCTGGCGGCCGCGCTGCTGGCGCTCCTCACCGTACGGGGGCCGGACCAGACCTGGCTGATCTTCGCCGTCTCGTGCGCGTACGGCATCAGCTACGTGCTGATCGACGCGGGTGAGACGGCGCTGCTGCCGTCCGCGCTGTCGCCGACGGAACTCGGCGGCGTCAACGGGTGGCGGTCCAGCGCGCAGGAGGGCATGAAGCTCGTCGCTCCCCTGGTCGGCGCCGGCCTCTACGCCTGGCGCGGCGGTCACGCCGTCGTCGTCCTCAGCGCGGTCATGCCCGTCCTGGTCGCCCTCCTGTACGCGGTGCTCCGCCTGCGCCGGACACCTCCCGACCGGCCCGCGCGCCACGGTGGCGGTCCGCGTACCGGACTGGTGGCCCTGTTCGGAGAGCGCGCGACGCGTCTGCCGGTCGTGCTCGCGGCCGTGTCGATCGCCATGTCCGGCTTCACGACCGCGGCGGTCTACGCGATGGTCGTCACGGAACTGCGCCTTCCATCGACGTTCCTGGGAGTGCTGGCCAGCGCGCAGGGAGCCGGTTCCATCGTCGGTGGGCTGTTCGTCGGCCGGATCATCAGCCGGCTCGGTCCCGTCGCCGTCGGCGTCGCCGGGACGGCGCTGTTCGCCGTCGGTTGTCTGGCCCGCTGCCTGCCGTGGTGGCCGGCCACCCTCGCGGGTGCGGCGGTCGCCGGAGTGGGCCTGCCGTGGACGCTGGTCGCGGCGGTGACCGCCGTGCAGACGCACACGCCACCGGCTCTGCTGGGCCGGGTCTCCGCGACGGCGAACACCGCGATGTTCGGGCCCCTCGTCGCCGCGATCCCCCTCGGCTCGGCGGCCGTGCACCTCGGTGCCCGCCCGCCGCTGGTCGCCGCAACGGTGATCTGTCTGACGGCGGCAACCGCGACGAAGCCGGCGTCGGTGCTGAGGGACCGGCGCTCGGCGTCGCTGGATACTGTCTAGCCATGCCGCTGAGTCCGGACCAGGTCGAGCTGTTCGAGCGCTCCCGGGCTCGCCTGGAGGCGATCGCCTATCGACTGCTGGGCTCGGCGAGCGACGCCGAGGACGCCGTGCAGGACACGTTCCTGCGCTGGCAGGCCGCCGACCGGGGGCACGTCGAGACGCCCGAGGCGTGGCTGACGAAGGTGCTCACCAACGTGTGCCTCAACCAGCTCACCTCGGCGCGGGCCAGGCGGGAGACGTACGTGGGCAGCTGGCTGCCCGAACCGGTCCTCGCCGGCGACCGGATGCTCGGCCCGCTCGACACCGCCGAGCAGCGCGAGTCGGTCTCGATGGCGGTGCTCACCCTGCTGGAGCGGCTCTCCCCCAACGAGCGCGCGGTGTACGTGCTGCGCGAGGCCTTCGGCTACGCGCACGCCGAGATCGCCGAGATCCTCGGCCGCACCGAGTCGAACTGCCAGCAGACCTACCGACGGGCCAAACAGCACGTCGCCGCGGAGCGGGCCCGCGCGGAGGTCGACCGCGCCACCGCCCAGAAGATCATCGCGGAGTTCCTCACGGCGGCCAACAACGGCGAGATCCACCGGCTGGTCGAGCTGCTGACCGACGACGTGCGGAGCACCGCCGACGGCGGCGGCAAGATCCCGGCCCGCGCCTCGATCACCGGCGCGATGGCGGTGGCGAAGTTCCTGCGCGGCCTGTTCAAACCCGCAGACGTGAAGCGGGACCTGGTCGGAGGCAGCCCCGCCGTGCACGTCGCCGCCGCGAACGGCGCTCCGGCCGTGGTGGTGGTGATCGACGACCGGGTGATCGGCGTGATGTCCCTGGACGTGACGCCCGACGGCGTCGCGGCCATCCACAACCAGGTCAACCCCGACAAGCTGGCCCGCGCGAGTCGTCAGTGGTCCGCGACCGCACACGGGGAGGCCCTCTTCCGCGTCTGGTGACCCAGCTCATAGCCGACTCCTGTCAGGAAACGCGTCGCTGCCCGGTTCAGGAAGCGACCATCGCCGAGACAGGAGCGCCACCATGAGACACCGCATCGTCGTCCTCGGAGCCGGCTACACCGGAGCCATCGCCGCGGGACGCCTCGCCAGGCGACTGCACCCCGACGACACCGAGATCACGGTCGTCAACGCCGACGCCGACTTCGTCGAGCGGGTACGCATGCACCAGCTCGCCACCGGACAGGACCTCGACCACCGCCCGCTCCGCGACGTGTACGCCGGCACCGGCGTCACGCTCCGACAGGCGCGGGTCACCGCCGTCGACGTCGACAGCCGGACCGTCGCGCTGGCCGACGAGCACGGCACCGGCGAGATCGCGTACGACACGCTCGTCTACGCACTGGGCAGCACCGCCGCCGACCACGGCGTCCCCGGCGTCGCGGAGCACGCGTACGACATCGCGGGCAGGCCTGCGGCGTTGCGGTTGCGTGACCGCCTCGCCCACCTCGCGGCCGGCGGGACCGTGCTCGTCGTCGGCGGAGGCCTCACCGGCCTCGAAGCGGTCACCGAGATCGCCGAGGCCCGGCCGGACCTCGACGTCGCGCTCGCGACCCGGGGCGGTCTCGGCGACTGGCTCAACGACAGGGCCCGGCGGCACCTGCGCGGCGTCTGCGACCGGCTCGGCATCACCGTGCACGAGCACGCCGACATCGCCCGGGTCGACGCGACCGGCGTGGTCACCGGCGACGGCCGGGTGATCCCGGCCGAGGTGACGGTGTGGACGACCGGCTTCGCCGTCCACCCGATCGCCGCCGCCACGACCCTGACGGTCGCGGCGACCGGGCAGATCGTCGTCGACGACACGATGCGGTCGGTCTCGCACCCCGACGTGTACGCGGTCGGCGACGCCGGTCTCGCCGCCGGACCGGGCGGCAAGCCGCTGCGGATGGCCTGCGCCTCGGGAATCCCGATGGCGTGGCAGGCCGCCGACGCCATCGCCGCCCGGCTGACCGGCCGGTCGACGTTCCCGAAGGCACCGCTGCGGTACTTCAACCAGTGCATCAGCCTCGGCCGCCGCGACGGCATCATCCAGTACGTGACCGCCGACGACCGGGCCAAGCCGTCCCTCCTCACGGGGAAGCTGGCGGCCCGCTACAAGGAGCTCGCCTGCAAGGGCGGGGCCTGGAGCATCTCCCACCCGATGCCGTACCCGGTGCGCCGCCACCGCATCACCGCGAACCGGTCGGAGAGCGTCACCGCCAGGTCGTGACCCGCCGTCCGGTCGGGTGGGGCGGGCCGGGGTCCCCCCGAGACACCGGCCCGCCCGGACGGTGCCGGTGCCGTCAGCCCCGGCCGGCCGCCTCGCTGAGCATCACGTCGAGCTCGGGGTCCGCCATGATCTCGCGGACCTCCTGTGGGCACCGGCACGCGGCTGCCATCTTGGCAGCCCACTCCAGGGCCTCCTCACGGGTGGCCACGTCGACGACGGTCAGACCGCCGATGACCTCCTTGGTCTCCGGGAAGAGGCCGTCGGTGACCGTCCCGTCGGTGGCCACGATGCTCGCCTGCTGCCGTTCGAGGCCACCGCCGTACACCCACACGCCGGCGTTCATGGCCTCCTGGGTCACCGAGTGCGCCGCCTTGCCCACGTCGGGGAAGTCCTCGGCGGGGATGTGGTCCATCGCGCCGTCGTTGAACGAGATCAGATACCGCGCCATCGCATGACTCCCTTGTCCCGGCGACCACCCTCCGGCCGCCTTCCGTCTGAGCTACGAACGGCTCGTCGCGGATTCGACGGTGTGCGGGAAGAATTCTTACCCGGATCTGCCTTTCCCGGGTGGCGCCGACCCGACACCGTCCGGACCCGGCACGGCGGGGCCCGGACGGTTCAGCGGGGCTGATGCTAGAACCCGCCCCACTGGCGGGCGGAGCACTTCCAGGTCTTCCCGTCGTCCTGCGAGATGCAGACCGCGAGGAACTTCCCGAGGAAGGGAAGGGTGAAGGTGAAGATGTGGGCCTTCGTCTTCGCGTACGGCACGCCGGACTTATCGGCGATGTCGGCCAACGCCCACCCCGGGTCCGGCGCGTCCAGCGTCGCCACCCGGCGCAGCGACGGGATGTCCCCGCCGTCGAGGAGGGTCTGGATCTCGTCCGCCGAGGGCTCACCGTCACCGGTCAGGGTCTCCACGGTGGACGGGCCGTCGACCGGCACGCCGTTGATCTTCTCGAAGGCCGCCTTCGTGCCACCCACTGTGGTCTCGCCGAGCAGGTCGAGGGTGAAGGTCCGTTCGCCTCCTCGGCTCGCCAGGAGACATTCCCAGACGGACTTGCCGCTGGCGACGCACATGGTCAGGCACCAGTCCCGACCGCCGGGCACCGACGAGGCGAAGATCAGCGACGTCGCCGTCCCGCTGCCGCCGGTGCCGTCGAACGTGCCGTCGGCGAGGTCGGCCATCGTCGTGCCGAGGACGTCCCGGCCGCCCGGCATCGTGCCGACGACCTTGACGCCGTCGACCTCCCCACCGGCGACGAGCGCTTCGAGTTGATCGCCGGTGAGGGTCCGGCCGCCGGTGTCGACGGCCAGCACCCTGTCCAGGTCGCCGACGGGTCGGCCGGTCAGGTCCTCGATCTGCCGAAGCATCGTCGCCGGAGCACCGGGGTGGTCGGTGACAGTCGTCCGGGCCTCGTCCTCGGCCGCGTGCGACGGTGCGTACGAAGCGGTCAGTCCGACGATCAGGACGGTCGCGACGATGGTGGTACGCCTGGTGATGGTCCGCAGAGTCGTCATCGGTCCTCATTCCACTGTCTCGGTGGTCGCTGTCGGCCGGGCTACCAGCGACACGTGACCAGGTCGCCGAAGGTGTTCGGGGAGCCCCACTCGCAGTGGTCGTCGATCCACTCGCCGATGTCACTGATCGTGTCGACGATCCAGGCGAACACCGACTTGATGGCGCCCCAGAGGCTGAAGTAGACGACCGTCGTCTCCGGTGTGCCGCCGACCTCGTCGACCACGTCCTTCGTCGACATGGCGGGATCCGGCTTGTCGAGGGTGCCCAGCACCCGTACACCGGTGTCGTCCTTGCCGGCCAACAACGCCGCGACCTGCTCCGGGGTCCGTTCCTTGCCGTCGTCGACGGCCACGACCGCGCGGTCGATCAGCGCCTCCCGGCTGCCGCTGACGGCTCGGACGATGCCGGCGATCTCGCCCAGCGTGAGGTCGTTGCCGAGTGCGGGACCGGTGATCCGTCGGACCGACACGGCACCGGACGGGTCGATCTGGATCTCGGCGGCCGTGATCATGTCGTCCGGCCCGAACGGGTCCCAGGCGAACGTCCACCGCCCGCCCAGGCAGCGGAACGCGCCGTGCGCCCGGCCTTCGGGTTCGGTCTCGGTGCGGTCGACCCCACCGCGTTCGTCGACGTACTGGACCACACAGTCGGTGCCCTTGTGCGGCGGCCTTCCGGTCTGGGCCACGGCAGCGGAGGACATGGCCAGCACCGTCCCGCTGACCACCCCGATCACCGCGAGGCGGTGTGCCAAGCGACTCATCGAACACTCCATTCCTGAGGAGGAAACTGGTGTCCGAAGAGTGCCGGGCCGCGCTGAAACGGCCCGGAAAGCCCGCTGAAAGCGGGAGCGTCAGTGGAGTCGGGCGGCGTCGAGCTGGTCGAGTTCGACGCGGATCGCCTCGGCGTCGGCGTCGCCGAGGTCGTCGAGGATGGTCAGGGCCCGAAGCCACGCCGCGCGGGCGGCGTCGACGTCGGAGAGCGCCCGGTGGCTGCGGCCGAGATTGGCGTACGTGCCGGCCTCGGCGTACCGGTCCCGGACCTGCGCGAAGAGGTCGAGGGCCTGCTCGTAGCAGGCGATCGCCCGCCGGTCGTCCCCGAGCTGGTGATGGGCGTGGCCGAGGCTGTCCCAGGTGTCGGCCTGCCCCTGGACGTCGTCCACCTCCCGCAACATCCCCAGCGCCGCGCCGCACGACTCCAGGGCACGCTGGTAGTTGCCGAGCAGCGCCTCCTGCCAACCGACCGCGTTGAGGGTGTACCCCTGCCCGGCCCGGTTCTCGATGCCCCGGAACAGGGCCAGCGCCCGCCGGGAGTGGCTGAGCGCCTGCTGGTACCGCCCCTGGCGCTCGGCCAGCTGACCGAGATTCAGGCAGGTGTGTGCCCGCCCGGCGTCGTCGCCGATGGCGGTGAACAGGTCGAACGCGCGCCGCAGGTGGTCGTCGGCCTCGTCGTGGCGGCGGAGCCGGGAGCAGGCGAGACCGAGGCTGCGGTGCGCGTGGCCCTGCCCGGCCTGGTCCCCGATGCGGGACGCGGCGGCGAGGGCGATCCGCTGGGTGCCGAGCCAGTCCTGCCAGTGCCCCTGCCGGTGCAGGAAGCCGGCCATGGCCCAGGCGAGCCGCCAGGCGTGCCCCTCGAACCCGGACCGCGCGGCGAGCGGAACGGCGGCGAGCAGGACCGGGAGTTCGGCGGTGAACCACGCCGTGGCAGCCGCCTTGCTCCGCGGACGTTCCGCCGTCACGCCCGCCCTCGACGGGGCGAGGCTGATCTCGCTGAAGTGGGGGTGCAGCACGAGGTCGGCGGCGTGAGCGGTGTGCAGGCAGTGGTCGAGCAGCCGGTGGACGGCGGCCTCCCGTTCGGCCGGTGGTTCGGCCTCGTCGGCGAGGCCGGCGGCGTACGCGCGCAGCAGGTCGTGGAACGCGTACCGCCCGTAGGTGTGCTCGGTGAAGAGATTCGCGCGGGTCAGCTCGGTGAGCACCGGACCACTCGCCTGCGGGGTGATGCCGGCCAGGCTGGCCACCGCCGGAGCGGAGACGTCCGGCCCTGGATGCAGGCTCAACAGCCGGAACAGCCGGGCCGCCGGTGGGCTGAGCGTCCGGCACGACCAGGAGAAGACGGCCCGGACATCGGTGGCCTCGTCTCCCCCGTGGAAGGCGTCCAGGTCGCTCAGCTCGCCGGCGACGGCGTCCAGGTCGCTCAGCTCGCCGGCGACGGCCGCCAACGAGAAGTGCCGGTTGGTGGCGGCCCTGGCCGCGACGACGGCCAGCGCGATGGGCAGCCCGGCGCACCGGTCGGCGATCTCGTCGGCCGCGCCGGGCTCGGCGGCGACCTGGCGCTTCCCGAGTCGACGGACCAGCAGGTCGCGGGCCTCACCGGGGCTCAGCAGGCCGAGGGGCACCGGTTGGGCGCTCTCGGTGACGACGAGCGGGACGAGTTGGTCGCGGCTGGTGACGATCGCGAGGCAGTCGGGTGAGCCGGGCAGCAGCGGCCGGACCTGTTCCGCGTCGCGGGCGTTGTCCAGCACGACCAGCAGACGCCGGCCCGCCACCATCGTGCGGTACAGGCTGACCATCGCGTCCGGGTCGCTCGGCATCCGGGCCGCCGGAACACCGAGCGCCTCCAGGAATCCGTGCAGGGCCCGCGCCGGTTCGGTCGGTGCGGCTCCCGGGTCGAAGCCGCGCAGGTTCACGTAGAGCTGCCCGTCCGGAAAACGCTCGGCGGCCCGGTGCGCCCAGTGCACGGCGAGCGCGGTCTTGCCCACGCCCGCCGTTCCGGAGATCACGACGGCGCCGCCCCGGTCGACGAGCGCGTCGAGGGCGGCCAGCTCTGCGTCGCGCCCGGTGAACGTCGGCACGGAAGGAGGCAGTTGGGCCGCCACCGGCTCCTGCGCCGCCACCGCCGGGGCGGGAGCGGCGATCGCGGCGTCCTGACGCAGGATGGCGCACTCCAGGTCCCGCAGCCGCAGGCTCGGGTCGATGCCGAGGTTCTCCCGCAGCGCGTCGCGCAGTCGCCGGTACGTGGCGACCGCCTCGCCCTGGCGGCCGTCGCGGTAGAGGGCGAGCATCAGCTGCGCGTGCAGGTGCTCGTCGAACGGGTGCTCCCGGACGAGCCGCTCCAACCCGGGGACGAGCCGGGCGTGCTCACCGACGGACAGCCGGGCCTCGGCGAGCGCTCGTTCGGCCTCCAACCGCAGGCGTACGAGGTGTTCGGCCTGCTCCTCGAGCCACGGTGACCCGGTTACGTCGGCCAGCGGCGGGCCGCGCCAGAGCGCCACCGCATCCGTCAGATGCCGCACCTGCTCGTTGCGGTCCGTCGTCCGGCGGGCCAGGTCGAGGAGACGCTCGGCGGCCTGGACGTCGGTGGACCCCGGCCCGGTGTCGAGAACGTAACCGGGCTGGCGTGCCACTATCGATCCAGGCTCGCCGAGCACCCCGCGCAGGTAGGAGACGTGGCGCTGCAACGTGTTCGCCGCGGTGGCCGGCAGGTCGTCACCCCAGACCACGTCGAGGAGGCGGTCGACGCTCACCACCCGGCCCGGCTGCAGCGCCAACGTGGCGAGCACCGCCCTGCGGCGTAGGCCGTTGACCGCCTGCGGACCGTCGGCGACGACCACCTCCACCGGCCCGAGCAGCCGGACCCGTACGCCCGTGCCAGCCATCGAGATCACCGGATCAGGCTAGTTCCGGAGCCCGGGCCGCTCGATCTGTTCGTCGCGCACTGGACACGATCGACGGCTGACCTGCTCCGTCAACCGGTGTACTTGCCGTTGCGGGTGTCCCCCCAGGTCCCGTCGTAGTGCACCTTGCGGTAACGGTGCACCGAACCCTTCTTGACCGCCTGCCAGTGGGCGTACGCCACCTCGTAGTCGTGGTGCTTGTAGTACTCACCGAACGACTTGTAGTAGATCCGGTGCCGGGCGTACCCGCCGCAGTTGGCGAGGTAGCTGTAGGAGTACATCTTCATCCCGCCGAAGTCGGACGCGTAGTACGTCCTGGCCGGGTGCCACACCGTCGACGGATTCGGGTATCCCGGCAGCTCGGCCCAGTTGTACGAGTTCCAGTACAGGTCCCAGCAGGTCATCGTCGCCGCTGTGGACATACCGCTCGACGTCGGCACGGCGAGGTCGTCGGCGACGACCGGGGACGCCACGATGCTCCGGTACGCCAGCTCCGGTGGGGTCGGCGCACCGGCCGGCGGCTCCGACAGCAGCACCCGCGGCACCGCCACGGACCGCGGCGTGAGGGTCAGGTACGTCTGCAACATGCTCTGCGTGTCGTCGTACGCCAGGGGCGCGTTGCGGCCCATCTCCCCGTCCTGCCGCAGGCCCCAGTCGCCGGACCCCTCGTCGCGGGAGAACACCAACCGCACACCGTTGCGGTAGCCCAGCCGCGCCACCTCGACCTCACGGTCCACCGGCTCGTCGTCGTACACCGCTGGGGTCGACGACCCACCGGCGGCGCCGGCCGGCGCGGCATCCCACGCGGCCAGCGTCGGCAGGACGACCAGCAGTGCGAGCAGCACCCGTCCCGACAGCTTCCGTGCCATGACCACTCCTCATCCGATCGATTGCGAGACGCCGACCCGGACGGTTCGCGCGTCTACGGTCCTTGCCGGGACATCCTTCGAGGCGAGGTTCAGAGCCTCGTCAAGGTGGCGTCAAAGACGCCGGGTTTCGGTGTCGTAACGGCGACGCTGGAGTACGCGTGGCCGCCCGGACGGCGCCCAATGAGACATGGACCAGCGTCGACTGGAAGGTCTCGGATGGACGCCACGACGGATCGCGAATGGAGCCGGCGGTACGCCGTCGTCGTCGCCGCAGCCGGGTACGGCGAGACCGTCGCCGTGCGGGGCCGGCTGGGCGGCCGTTCGGTGCGGTGGAGCGACGGCCCGGACGTGGCCGCTCTGACGACGGATCTCCGGCTCTCCCCCGACCAGGTGGCGTCCGTACTCGCCGCCGACCACGACCTGACCGACCCGACGCTCGCGGCCCGGATCCACACCGCGACCGGTGGCTGGCCGGCGCTGGTCACCCTCGCCGCCCGAACGGCTGCTGCCCTCGGCCGGAGCTGGAACGACCCGGCCGAGCCGGGAACCCCTCTGGAGTCCTATCTGATGCGAGAGGTGTTCGCGGAGCTGCCGCCCGAGGTCCACCCACTGCTGCGGGACGCGGCGCACCTCGACCTGGTCCACCCCGATCTGGCCGACGTCCTCGGGCACCGGCACGGGGTTCGTCGGCTCGACCAACTGGCTCGCGCCGGTATTCTCGTCCCGGCGACCGAGGTCGGGCACACGTACCGGATGGTGCCGGTCGTCGCCACCGTCGCCCGCCGCCATCTCCCGCTGGACCCGGCGGCGGCGGAGTGCCTGCACACGAGAGCCGCGACCTGGTACGCCGAGCACGGGTACCTCGTCCCGGCCCTTCGGTCGTACCGCACATCAGGTGCCGCCGAGGCGGCGGCGCCGATCCTCGCCGGCCACGGCGCGGAGCTGATCGCGTCGGGCGGCGCCGAGGCCGTTGTCGACGCCTACCAGGCCCTCCCCGAGCACGCCCGGTCCGACGGGCTGCGGCTGCTCTACGGCGAGGCGCTTCAGATGCGCGGCGACTTCGACGCCGCGATCGCCGTGTACGCCGCACTGGACGATCACCGGGAGGTCCTGCCGGCCGGGCTGGCCTGGCAGTACGGCCTCGTGCACTACCTGCGTGGCGAACCGCAGGCCGCGCTGGAGGTCTTCCAGCGCGGCGTGCTCGACCCGCACCCGTCCACCGACAACGCCCGACTGCTCGCCTGGACCGCCTCGGCGCAGTGGACGACCGGGGACGCCGAGGCGTGCCGGAACAACGCCGCACGCGCCCTCGCGGCGGCGACAGCCGTCGGCGGCGACGCCGCACTCGCCGCCGCGCACACCGCGCTCGCTCTCGACGCCAAGCTGCGCGGTGATCGATCGGCGGCCGACGAGCACCACGAGAAGGCGCTGCGAGCCGCCGAGGCGGCCGGCGACACCGTCCAGGTGACTCGCATCCGCGCCAACCGCGCGTCCGCGCTGGTCGGCGAGGGTCGGTACCTGGAAGCGCTGGCCGAGGTGCGACCGGCGGTGGAGTCGGCCCAGGCCAACGGGCACGCCGCGATGCTCGCGCTGGCGCTCTGCAACGAGGGCTCGGCCTACTTCCACCTGGGTCGACTCGCGGAGGCCGCCGCCTGCTACGAACGGGCCGTACCGCTCCTTCAGCGCATGGGTTCCCGGAAGGTCGCGTACCCCCTGGTGGGGATCGGTGACGTGCACGCGCTGCGGGGCCGGGCCAACCTGGCTCGCGCGGCGTACGAGGAGGCGCTGCGTGCGAGCGAACCCGTCAACGACCACCAGATCCAGGTGCCGGCCCTCGCCGGACTGGCCCGGGTGCTGGCCACCGAGGACGGCGTCACGGCGTACGCCCTGGCACGACGCGCCGTCGAACTGGAACGTGGCCCGGACTCGGCGACCGCCCGGCTCGCGCTCGGCTGGGTGGCGCTGGAGACCGGCGACCACGAACGGGCCGCCGAGGTGGCGCGGACGGCGTCCACCGCCGCCCGGCTGCATCGTGACCGGGCGGCGCTCGCCGAGGCGTTGGAGCTTCGCGGGGCTGCCGCCGTCGACCCCGACGACACCCGGCAGGCCTGGCGGGAAGCGGAGGCCACCCTGCACGACATCAGGTCCGCGGTGGCCGCGGACCGACTCGCGGTGCTGCTCAGCCGGCTGCCCGGCGCGGATCCCCAGGAACGCGTCAACGCGCGACTCGCCGCCGAACGGCTGACCGCCGCCGGCGTACCGCCACCGACGCTCAGCCGGCAGGGTCCGTGCGGCGTCGCACAGGTCACCGTCCGCACCCTCGGCCGTTTCGAGGTGTTCGTGGACGGCGCGCACGTGCCGGCCACCGCCTGGCAGTCCCGCAAGGCCCGGGACCTGCTCCGGATCCTCGCTGCCCGACGCGGTCGCGCGGTGCCCCGGGAACAGCTCGGCGAGATGCTCTGGCCCAACCAGGACCCGGACCGGGTCGGCCACCGACTGTCCGTGGCCCTGTCCACGCTCCGCGGTGTCCTCGACCCCCAGCGTCGTACGCCGACGGACCACTTCGTCATCGCCGCTCATCCCAGTCTGGCGCTCGACGTCGGGCACGTCGAGCTGGATGTCGAGGAGTTCCTCGCCGAAGCCGCACACGGCTTCCGGCTGGCGGAGCAGGGTGAGACCGATAGCGCCCGCGCCACGCTCCTCCTCGCCGAGCAGCGCTACCGGGGCGACTTCCTGGAGGACGAGCCGTACGACGACTGGTCCCGCGCGACCCGCGAGGAGGCACGGCGGGTCTACCTACGCGTCGTCCGCAAGCTGGCCTCGCTGGCATACGCCGTCGACGAGACCGTCCGCCACCTCGGCCGTGCTCTGGAGCTGGAGCCCTACGACGAGGGTGTGCACGGCGAGTTCGTCCGGACGTTGACGGCGGCGGGCCGGCACGGCGAGGCCGCCCAGGCGTATCGGCGCTACGTGGAGGCGATGTCGTCGATCGGCGTACCGGCGCGGACGCGGGGCGAGCTGTGCGGCACCGTCGACGCTACCAATACCCCCCAGGGGTAGCTTAGGCTGTACGGATGCGGGAACGGGTGTTCCTCGTCGTCGGCTACGACGGGGCAGAACTGCTCGACATCGCCTGCGTCACGTCCAGTCTCGACATCGCCAACCGGATCGGCGCCACGCCTCCCTACCGGGCCGTCCTGGCCACCCCCGGTCAGCGGGAAATCAGGTGCGACTCCGGCTTGCGACTGGCGGGTGAGGCGGCCCTGGAACGGTTCACCGGGCCGGTGCACACGCTGTTGGTCAGCGGTGGCCGCGGCCACGAATGCGCGGCGGCGAGCCCACACCTGGTCGGCCACGTTCGACGGCTGGCCGGGCTGGCGGAGCGGGTCGCGTCGGTCTGCACCGGGTCGACGGTGCTCGCCGAGGCCGGCCTGCTCAACGGCCGACGGGCCACCACCCACTGGATGTACGCCGACCAACTGGCGGCCCGGTTCCCCGAGGTGCGGGTCGACGCCGAGCCGATCTACATCAGGGACGGCAACATCGCGACCTCGGGTGGCGTGACGAGCGCACTGGACCTGACTCTCGCCTTCATCGAGGAGGACCATGGGCCGGCGTTGGCCCGGGGAGTGGCGATGGGCACGGTGGCGTACCTGCAACGGCCCGGCGGGCAGGCCCAGATGAGCATCTTCCTGGCTCGCCGGGTCAGCGACGACGACCTGGTCCGCCGAGTCAGCGACCACATCGTCAGCCACCTCGCCGACGACCTGGGCACGACGGCGCTGGCGCGACTGACCGGGGTCAGCGACCGTCACCTGTCGCGCCTGTTCGCCGAACACCTCGGGCAGACCCCCGGGCGCTACGTGCGTCGGGCACGCACCGAAGCGGCGGCACACCTGCTGACATCGACCGACCTGCCACTCGGTGCCGTGGCACGACGATGCGGATTCGGCTCGGCGGAGTCGCTGCGGCAGGCATTCGTCGATCGGTACGGCGTGCCGCCCTCCCGCTACCGGACGACCCGGACGGCAGCGCGCACGGCCTGATCCCAGGGCCTCGGCCAGGCGTCCCCACTATTCGGACACCGCTGCTCTCCGCACGCCGCCCCGCGCGGCCACCGACTCCAGGATCGGGGCATGACCCGGCAGACCTCGCGGTGCTGGCCGCTCCTTGTCGATCGATGGCCCGTCGCGGTGGCGCTTGCCGTCGTCGCCCGCGTGGTCGCCGTGATCACGCTGGTCGACGAGCACGCCGAGGCCCGACGGTGGCCACAATGGCGGGCATCTACCTCATGGCGTACGCGCTCCGCCGGCCGTGGACCGCGTGGCCGGCCTGCGCACGGCCTCTGGGAGGTGTACCACTATCGCGTGGACCTGGTGGTGAGTCGTTCGTGGGCGCAGTTCTGCGCGATCGTCGACCTCGGCGTCGGCATCGCGTTGGTCGTCGCCTCCGCAGGCTGAGTCGGTGAACTCCACATGACGCGGTTTTCGTCAATGCAGAAACGAGGGGGCGAGCAGTGACCAGACGGACCGGCAAGGTGATCGTCAACCAGACGATCTCGGTGGACGGGTACTCGGCCGGGCTCAACCAGAGCGAGGACCGTCCGTTCGGTGACGATGGCGGCGACGGCTGGGGTGGGCGGCTGCACGCCTGGATGTTCGACGCGGGCGAGGAGAACCGGGCCGAGGTCGACCAGATCGACGCCGTCGCGGCGGTCATCATGGGCCGCAACATGTTCGGCCCGGTGCGGGGCGAGTGGGACCGGCAGTGGAACGGCTGGTGGGGTGACAACCCCCCGTTCCACGTGCCGGTCTTCGTGCTCACCCACCACGCGCGGGAGCCGCAGCCGATGGAGGGCGGCACCACATTCCACTTCGTCACCGACGGGATCGAGGCGGCGCTCGCGCAGGCGCAGGCGGTGGCCGGCGACGGCGACATCTCGATTCACGGAGGTGCGACGACCATCAACCAGTACCTCGCCGCGGGGCTGGTCGACGAGCTGCGACTGCACATCGTGCCGTTCACCCTCGGTGGCGGCGTGCGGTTGTTCGACGGCGTCCCGCCGCTGGACCTCGAACAACTGACCTCACGGTCGGCGAGCACGGTCCAGCACGTGACCTACCGCGTGCTGCCCCCGACGGGGGCCTGACCGCGCACGGGACGGACCCGACTGCGTGATCCACTCGGCTGAATGACGTCACCCCGGACTTGTATCGTGCCGTCCGTGACACCCTCCGACTGGTCGGACGTCCGCAAACGGCTCGCACGAGTGGCCGCCGCTCCCAGTGCCGATGATGTCTTCGGCTCCTCCAGTCACGGTTGGCAGCTTGAGCCGCCACTGCTGGCCGAGGAACTGGCCGAGGCCGAGACGCAACTTCAGGTGGAGCTACCCGACGACTACCGGTCCTTCCTGTTGAAGGCGGGGAGGGGAGGCGCGGGGCCTGCCTACGGGCTCTTCCCGATGCGCCGCACGAACGGACGGTGGCAGTGGGAGGGCGACGGCGCCACCCTCACCGACCTGGACGCCCTCGGGCAGTCCTTCCTCCACGTCGAAGCGTTCAACCCGGCCGATGATCTGCCTGAGCCACCGGACGAGGCGAACTACGACTCGGTGGACGAGTTCAACGCGGCTGAGGACGAGTACTGGGAACAGCACGACGCCATCGTCTTCAAGCCCGAGCACTCGATCGGGTTGTTGTACCTGTGCCACCTCGGTTGCGCGCTGCGGGAGGCTCTCGTCGTCAGCGGCCCCGCACGGGGGCAGATGTGGGCCGACGACACCGCCGACGATGGCGGCTTCTCGCCGCTGCGCGATGACGACGGGACGCCGCTCGACTTCACCCGGTGGTATCGGCGCTGGCTGGACGAATCGGAAGCCAAGGTCCACCCTTGACGTACGCTCCGGCCATGGAACCGCCGCTGGTAGCTCTCAGTCGCGGACCCAGTCGGTTGGATCCATCCGCTACACGTGGTCGAATTTTCACCGAGAGTAGTCGGACGGGCGTGTCATGGACCTCGACGGCCGGAGCGCCCGCCCCTCGCTCGACGTGCCGGTAGCATGACTTTGGGGAGTGTTCCCAGGCAAAACGCTTGATCGCTGATCAAGACCTAATAATGTGAACGGTCAGATATCTACATTCGCCCCTCCCCACGGATAGTAATTAGCTAACCGGGGACGACGAGGGGAAACGATGAACGAAACGTTGGCGACGGCCATCTCCGATCACGGAGCGTTGGCCTTGGTGCTGGCCATCGCCGGGACGACGGCAGGGTTGGCACGCGCGTACGTCTCGCACCGAACACGCCTACACGAGGAACGTGAGGCGTCGGCACGAACCGCCGCCCGGGCCACCTGGCTGACCAGGCTGGCGGAGGCCGACCACGACGTGGTGCGGATCGTGGAGCGCGACCGGGACGGGCACCGCGAGGTGGAGCTGGGCAGCCTCGACTCGGCGCGACGCGACGCGACCAGGGAGGCCGCGTGACCGGGGTGGAGGGCACCGCCGCCCTGACCCCGGAGCCGGTCGACAGCGAAGTGGCGCGCAGAGCGGAGGCCGCGCGCCTCAAGGCCGAGCACGACAGGGAGTTCGCCACCTTCGCCGAGGGCAGCTACCACACCGTGGAGGGGATTCTCCGAGCGGCGTGCTGGAACCGCGAGGTGGTCCAGGACGCGCTCAACGAGGCATACCTGCACGGGCGCGTCCAGTGGCCCAAGATCCGCGCCTACGCCGAGCCGATCGGTTGGGTGATCATCACGGCCCGCAACAAGATCCGTAAAGAGCTGCAACGCCGCCAGCGTGAAGCCGCGTTCGCGCCGGAGGACCTGCCGCCGGCACCCCACACGGACATCGCCGACGCGTGGGAAGCCCAGGAGACGCTGCGCACCTGGTTGCACCGCCTTCCGTCGCGGCAGGCCGAGGTGTTCCAGATGTCTCGCGAGGGATTCTCCAACCAGGACATCGCACGCATCCTCGGACTGGCCGAGAACAGCGTCCGCTCCTACAAGCTCGCTGCTCGCAAACGCCTGCAAGAGCTGGCCGAGGAGGCCGGCTACACGAACTCGGAAGGCCGACGGCGCCAGGGAGGCAGCCGTGGACCTCGATGACATTCTGGCGTTGGCCGAGATCAGCCGACCCAGTCCGCTGGAACTCGCCCGTGCCCGCCGCGTGGCACGGGCCGCGCAGAGCGAGTACGACCTGGCCGTCGCCAACGGATACGAGATCATCGTCGATTCTGACCTCGTCGATCCGCTGACCTCGGTCGTCGACGAGGCGACCAGAGTCGCTCGGGCCGCGCAGCTCGCACAGCTCGGCACGATCACCTGGACGATCGACGATGCCGGGCGTCTCTCCTGGTCGGACGAGATGGCGATGATATTCGGGCACGCGCCCGGGACACTGCGCCTCACCCCCGGAACACTTGCCCACCTCGTCCACCACGCGGACGTGGACCACGTTCGTGAGGTCGTGCGAACGGCATGGCGACGCCGCCGCCCCGACGAGGTCACCTTCAGGGTGATCCAGCCGAGCGGTGCCGTGCGCCACGTGCACTGCCACATCGAAATCCTCACCACCGACGGCGCACCGTCGGGGGTCATCGCCACCGGCGCGGACGTCACCGCGCTCGAACTCGCCCGGCAGGAACGTCGCCGGCTCGCCACCCGTACCGACATGCTGTGTGCCGACCTGGGCGCGCTGGACATCGTCAGCGGGCTTCCGACCCGCAGCTACCTGACCGACAAGGTCGACCGCGCGCGCCGCACCACCGGTGGGGCACTCATCGTCGTGGCAACCGAACCCACCACCCGGCTACCCGACGCGCTCACCGACGAGAACCACGACCGACTGACGGCAGACGTCGCACGGCTCCTGCGAACGATCGTGGGCGATGAGGTGACCTGTGGCGTGGTCGGCTCCGGCCTCTGGGGCGTACTCCTCGCTCCGACCGCAGAGCACGCCGAGCCTCCCGAGACCCTGGCGGCCCGGATCGTCGACACCTTCCGACGCCACCTGTTCAGCGTTCAGCAGCGCACAGTGCGGCTCAACACGTGGGCGGGCCTCGTACTCTTCGGAAGCGACATCGCGGCGACCGGGTTCGACCTGCTCATCGACGGCGAACACGCGGCGCGCGACGCGCGCCGCAACGGTGTACAGACCCGCGTCCTGACCGAACCCGCGGCGACCGACGACCGGACAGACAGATGCCGTTCGCGGGTACGGCAGGCGGTGTCCACCAACAGGTTCGCCCTCTACGCCCAGCCCATCGTCGACCTGCGACTGAACGAGGTCACTCGCCACGAGATCCTGCTGCGAGTCCGCAGCGACACGGGCGAGTCCGCGGCACCGTGGGCCTTCCTCGACATGGCCGAGCGCGTCGGCGAGATCCTCACCGTGGACAAGTGGGTCATCGACCACGCCCTCGAACTGATCGGCCGAGGGGCGCAGACCTCCCACTACCAGGTCAACATCTCCGGCAAGTCGCTCGCCGACCCGGGCCTGCTCACCTACGTGACCGAGGCGATCCGCCGACACGGGGTGAAGCCGGAATGCCTGACCTTCGAGATCACCGAAACCGCCCTCATCGAGAACGGCAACGAAGCCCTCGCCTTCGCGACCGGAATCAGAGAGATCGGCTGCCACCTCGCCCTTGACGACTTCGGTACGGGCTACGGCGCGCTCGCTCACCTGAAGTACCTTCCGGTGGACCTGGTGAAGATCGACGGCGTGTTCATCGTCGATCTCTGCCGGTCGCCGGCCGACCAGGCCGTCGTCTCGATGCTGGTGAAACTCTGCCAGACGCTCGGCATCCGCGTTGCCGCCGAATACGTCCAGGACGAGGAGACGCTGGACTTTCTGAAGAACTGTGGAGTCGACTTCGCACAGGGCTACCAGACCGGACGACCCGAACCGCTCGACATCAGCCCCGAGAAGGCGGTGCGGACGATCGAACTCGAACTGCGGCTCCCCGCCATGGGCTGACGAGCGGACCGCCTATGCCCGTGGCGGACCGGCTGGTCAGCGGTTGGTGAAGCCGGGATGGGCATCCACCACCCCGCTGGCCCTCTGCACCAGAAGGTTGTCGCCCTCGACCCAGATGATCTCGCCAGGGTGCACGAGGACCGGTTGGTCCAGGACGAAGTGATGCCACCGATCGAGCAGTGTGAGGCGGTCAGCCTGTTCACGACGGACGGGACGAAGCGTCCTCGCTACGTCGTCTCGACTCAGGGGCGGCATGCGTTCGTCTTGATCGTGTGGACGGACACGTCCCAATCGTACGTGGATCACCCGTAGGTGCCGCAGCACCGTCAGTTCGGCGCGAGCAGTCGGACCTCGCAGCGGACCCCGCTGGCCTTGGCGAGCCGGCCATCACCGGTGACCAGTGGACAGGTCATCAACTCGGCTGCCGCGACATACGCTGCGTCGTAGGCCGAGACGTTGCCCCGCAATTGCCACATTCGGTCGAGCAACGTCGAGACGCCAACCTCGTCGATGACGAGTGAAGGCAGAGTGTCGACAGCCTCTTGAGCGCGGGCAAGGCCGAGCTTGCCGCCAAGGACCTTGCCCCTGATCACCGACATGACTTCCACCAGAAGATGCCCTGGCGCCGCCCAGTGGGGATCTCCGGTCAGTTCCGCGCGCGCCGCGTCACCCAGCGGCCCGTCGTCGACCAGAGCATCGGCCAGGACTGACGCATCAACGACGATCATGCGGCACTGCCCCAGGGTCCCCGCTGCTCCCGCTGCTCGCTCAACTCGGCGGCACTCTCCCCCGGAAGGGCGCGAGCACCATCAGACCGCCCGGCGAAGCGCTCAAGGGTTGCCGTGTTCCGTAGACGTCGAGCCTGGGTCTCCACCAACTCCAGCAAGTACGCCTGGAGCGACTGGCCGCGTGCCTTGGCTTGGGCAGCTAAGGCGTCTCGTACCTCTTCCGGCACGCCCCTGATCTGAAGTGCAACCATGCATTCATTATGCATGCGTCCTCGGCCGGCGGTTCCGGAACGACTCGCCAGATCGTCGCCCACAGATCCGGGGCCACCTCGAAGAAGGCGAGCTTAGCTGTTAGCTAACCGAGGAGGTTGTGTCATGTCGGCTGAGGCCGTGCACTACAACATGCACGATGCCAAGACACACCTGTCGCGCATCATCGAGCGGGTGGAACGCGGCGAAGAGATCATCATCGACCGGGCAGGCACTCCGGTGGCGAAGGTCGTGCCGTTGGTGCGGCGAGCCAGCCGCACCGCAGTCGGCTCTCTGGCCGGCCAAGTGGATCTCTCCGGTGACTGGGATTCACCTCAACCCAATGCCGAAATCGCGGGCGACTTCGGCATCGGCGCATGACCCTGTTATTGGACACTCATGTCGCATTGCGGGCCATCACGGGCGATAAAACTCTCGGCGACGAGTTCCTCGATCGGTTACGCCACGACCCGGACATCTTCCTCTCCCCGGTCAGCCTGTGGGAGATCACGATCAAGCAGAGCGCGGGGAAAGCTCATCGGCCCTCCTGACCTGGCCGAGCGCGCACGGAACATCGGCTTTCGCGAACTTCCGGTGACCCACGCCCACGCCCACGCCATCGTCGCGGGCCGCCTACCACTGCATCACCGCGATCTTCGACCGCATGCTGGTGGCACAGGCGTCCGTCGAAGGGATGGCCTTAGCCTCCCGCGACGCGTCGATAGCGTTGTACGACGTGGATGTCCTCAAGATGTGACGTGGTTTCCGGGGCCGGATCGCCCCGGACAGCGGCTTCGGACCTGCCCTAACCCGAGTCGCGCTGCCGTCGCCGCAGCACCACGGCGGACACCAGATAGCCCACACCGATGACCGCCCACGCTGCGGCGAACGCCCAACGCCAGGGCGAGGGGTCTCCGACGGCCAGGACCAGCCATCCGGCGGCCACGAAGAGCCAGACGCCCCCGGTGATGAAACCCTGTCGCGGAGTCTGTGCTGCCTGCCACCACGGGTTCTTGGCCGGCTTCATATGGGCGATTCTCGCACCCATTACGAACCCACGCCACCGCCGCACCACGTACCGCTCCTCTGCCCGAAGCCGATTGCACCGTGAGTCCGCACATCGTGGAACGGGCCTCTTCGAGGACGTCGCTTGCTCCCGTCTCAGCAAAACGTGAAGTCCTGACCGGGGTACGCGGACTCTCCTCCACCGGGCGGCGGGCCGTGCTGCTGCGGGCTCAGTGCGGACTGGAGGCGTCGGTCCGGACCTCGACGCGGTTCGCCTGGCACGTCGACACCAAGGCTCACCAGGGACAAGTTGGTGGGGCGGGCGGGACTCGAACCCGCGACCGAGGGATTATGAGTCCCCTGCTCTAACCGGCTGAGCTACCGCCCCTCACACCGCGCCGGATCTTATCCCGGCCGGTGGATCACGGGCCAGCAGCGATCCGGCCCCACCTCATCACCGCCGTCGTCGCTTCAGCAGCACGATGGGCAACGCGAGGATAACAGTGAGCACCCATCCGACCGCGATGACGCCCCAGAACCACGCGTCGTCCTCCGAACTCTCCTCGGCGGCGAACATCCCGACGGTGAGCAGCAGGCAGAAGCCGCCCATGAGCAGGGTGCCGAGCCCGCTGAGCACCATCACCGGGACCTCCCACCAGGAGCGCCTGGCGGGTTCGGGCTGACGCTCGATGGGCCTGGGCTGCGGGATCTGGTCCGCGCTGCGGGCCGGCATGGTGACCTGCCGGTCGGCCGGCACACCGGCGTCGATGGCCTGGATCGTCCCCGGGGGCAACCCGAGCATGGTCGGCTCGATGTGCAGCACGATGGCGTCCGTGCCGATGAGTTGCCGCGCGCCGTCGGGCCAGGCGAGCATGGCGGCGCAGTCGGCGTAGCGGACGGTCAGGTGCCCGTCCGGCCGCAGGTAGGTCACACCGTCGACGCCGAGGCGGACTCCACCGGCGCCTTCCCGCGCGCGGTACGTGGGGCCGTCGACGGTGTCGGCGGAATGGGTGGGTGCGGCGGTGAAGCCGGCCCAGTCGGCGCTGTGGCCGCCGGGCACCATCAGCAGCGCCGAGGTCATCACCTCCCCGGCCACGTCGTGCAGGTCGGCGACGGTGACGGCCTTCAGTTCGGCCCGGTACTCGTCGACGGTGAGGTTCGGCTGCCCGGTCAGCAGGTTGAGGGCGTACCCGGGGAGCCGCGCGGCGTCCACCTCGGTGGTGGCGAGGAGGTCCTCCCGCTTGGCGATCGTGGCGTCGAGGTCCGCCTGTTCGATCCGGCCGACCCGCATCTTGGCGAGTACGTCGACGAAGCCGCCGAGCACGGCGTCCTGCTTCTCCGCCAGCGCGTCGGCGAGTGCCCGCAGTGTGGCGTACCCGTCGCCGCGCGGCTCGTACGCAGTGGTGGTGGTGTAGGAGAGACCGGCGTCCTGGCGCAGTGACCGGTACAGCTCGCGTTCCAGCACCCCGGCGAAGGTGCTGGCGGCGGTGGTGCGGCGGACCACCGAGTCGAGTACCACGGCGCGGGCGCCGCTGACGAAGTACGCCGGGGTGGTCGGCAGCGCCGACGACGCCACCGGCACCGGCTGCCGGACCCCGTTGGGCAGGGTGAGGCGCAGCCCGGCGGGCACCCGGTCACCGGCGATCCAGAGCACGGCGTTCTCCCTGGTGAACCAGCGCGCCGCCCACTGCCGCAGGTCGTCGGCGGTGAGCGCGCCCAGGCCCCACTCCGGGTAGCTGCTCAGGCCGAAGTCGCGGGCGCCGTAGCGCCACAGCGGGATGTCGTCGACGGCGGCGGAGCCTCGGCTGCTCCATTCGGTGCGCAGGATCTCCTTCTCGACGTCGAGCCGCGCGACCGGCAGGTCGGAGAGGTGCGCGCAGACGGCGGTGAGGAACGCCGCGATGTCCGCCTCGGAGCCCTGGGTGTGGAAGGTGGTGTACGCGGGGGCGGTCGCGCCGTTCACGTGGTAGTCGGCCAGGCCGAGCGGGGCGAGCGCGAGGTGTTCGATGAGGTGGGTGATGCCGGAGCGGGCGAGCGTCTCGTCGGCGGTGCCGACCCGGAAGGTCAGCCCGGCGTGCATGGGCCCGCCGGTGGGGGCGAGCAGCGTGGGCACCCCGTCCACGTCCAGGTGCTGGATCACGAACGACCACCCTTCGCGTACGCCTCGGCGCGGAACTTGGTGAAGCCCTCGGTCCCGTCCACGTAGGCCCAGGGGTATTCGCTGCCGAGGTTGCCGAGGACGGTGAACTGGCCGGCGGCGGCGGACCACTGCCCGGTCAGGCTGAACATCAACGCGAACGTCGAACGGACCCAGACCCAGTCCCCTCGGTCGACGTAGTCGGGGTGCAGCACCGACCGTCGCCCACACCGCATGATCTCGTCCACGACCGGCGTGCTGCGCAGGTACTCCGTGCGTTCCCGTTCGGTGTCGAAGTCCAGCCAGCGTTCCAGGTGCGCCTCGGCGACGAGCGCGCCGTTGGGTGCCCCGTCGGGCGCGGCCTCGGCGCACTCCCGGGCGAAGCCGAAGGCCCGGTCCCAGTCGCCGCTCCACTTCGGGCAGAGCTGTTGGAGCAGGCTGGCCTGCGCGGGCAGGTGGTGGGGGTGGCTTCGGGCGAGCCGGTCGTAGCGGCGACGAGCCTCGTTCTGGCCGAGTTGCAGGCCCCTGGCGATGGTGATCCGCTGTGTCCAGGCCGCCGCGTCGTCCTCGTGCCGGGCGGTGACGTCGATGAGCACTTGCTCAGCTCGTCGCAGGTGGTCGTGGAACTGGTCGAACTGGCTCCGGCTGACGTGCTGGGCCCGGGCGGCGCTGCGGATCCGCCAGCCGGTACGGATGAGGCAGTTTCCGAGCAGCGTCCCGGCGAGGGCGTCGGAGGGGTCCTCGTCGTACACCCGCCGGAGGAACGGCTCGGTTCCCTCCTGTTCCCCGGCGGCGGCGACGAGCAGTGTGCGGAAGGCGGGGTCGCGGTCGGCGAACAGCGCCCGCACGGCGGGCCAGTCGGCGGCGTCGAGCGCCTTGCGGAGGTCGTTGACCTCGGGGTACGCGGCACCGGCATCGAAGGTGGGGGCTGGCAGAGGGGCGGGCATGGCGGGGATCATAAGTGATCAACAAGCGCCGCGTAGGCCCCGTTTCGGGCCGGGTTCAGCCGGCGCGCAGCTCCTCCAGCACCGCCCCGGCGGCCCGCCAACCGCTGGCGAGAGCGCCCTGGATGGACGGGCTGTCCCGGTGGTCACCGGCCACGAACAGCCCCTCCCCCAGTGACACGGGTTTGCGCAGCCGCCCCTGCGGTGGTGGCGCGGCGGGTAGCGCCTGCGGCACGGCGACTGTGGTGAGGTGTGTCCAGTCGGCTGTGGACTGACCGTACAGCCGGGTCAACTCGGCCCGGATGGTCGGCTCGGGTGGGGCGGTCGGGCCGACCACCGACGTGGCGATCAGGTGCCGTCCGGCCGGGGCGTACGTGGGTGCCGCGTTGCTGAGCACCACCGTGTTCGCCACGATCTCCCGCCGCTCCCCGTCGACCAGCAGGATCGGTTCGGTGAGCGGCGGCTCGGATGCGCTGTGGTAGTAGGTGGTGTAGCTGTGCATGCGTACCGTCGTCACCGCCGAAAGCAGGGCGGACGCGGCGGGCGGGTCGACCGCGACCACGACGGCCCGGCAGCGGACGTCGCCGGCCTGGGTGCGGACCCGGCCCGGGGCGACCTCGGCGACCGGGGTGTCCAGGTCGAGCAGGTCGGCGGGGAGCGGGGCGGCGATGGCCCGGGGCAGCGCGGCCATCCCCTCGGCGGGCAGGCCGATGCGGCCACGGGCGAAGGAGCGCAGCACCATCGCGAGCACGTGGCTGGAGGTGGCCAGCTCCCGGTCGATGAACACGCCGGACAGGAAGGGCCGCAGCAGCTCTTCGATGATCGCGTCGGACAGGCCCGCCCGGCGTAACGCCGTCTCGGCGGTGGTCTCCGGCGCGGCGAGGAGCCGGGCCGCGGGCAGTGTGGCGCAGCCCGCGGCGAGCGCGGCGAACCGCAGCCGGTCACGCAGCGAGCCGACACCGGCGAGTGCGGTGCCCGGCCCGCCGGTCGGTTCGCGCAGCGGGTTGACCAGCCGCGACAGGGTGTCGCCCTTGCGGACCAGCACACCGGAGGTGAAGTACCCGAGGTCGAGGCGGTCGGTGTCGAGCAGCGTGCCGAGCCGCGGGTACGCGGTGTTGAGCACCTGGAAGCCCCGGTCGATGAGGTAGCCGTCGACCACGTCGGTGGCGACCCGGCCGCCGAGCCGACCGCTGGCCTCCAGCAACCGCCAGGGCACCCCGGCGCGGTGCAGCCGGCGGGCGGCGGCGAGCCCGGCCAGGCCGCCGCCGACGACGACCACGTCGGTCTCAGCCGGCATCGCGCGCCTCCCGCTCACCGTTCGCCCGGGACAACCGGCCCGGCCACCAGATCTTCGCCCCGATGTCGTACGCGAGTGCGGGCACCAGCAACGACCGGACGACGATGGTGTCGATCAGTACCCCGATCGCGACGGCCGTACCCAACTCGACCAACACCACGAGCGGCAGGACGGCGAGGGCGGAGAACGTCGCGGCGAGCACGATGCCGGCGGAGGTGATCACCCCACCGGTGACGGCGAGGCCGGCGAGCACACCGGCGCGGGTGCCCCGCCGGACCGACTCCTCGCGGACCCGGCTCATCAGGAAGATGTTGTAGTCGATCCCGAGCGCGACCAGGAACACGAACGCGAACAGCGGGAACGACGAGTCCACACCGGGGAAGCCGAGGACGTGGCGGAACAGCAGCGCGCAGAGGCCGAGGGTCGCGGCGAAGCTGAGCAGCACTGTGGCGATCAGCAGCACCGGGGCGAGCAACGCCCGCAGCAGCAGGGCCAGGATCACCGCGATGACCACCAGCACCACCGGGATGATGACG
Source organism: Micromonospora sp. WMMD1155 (assembly GCF_029581275.1). Taxonomy (NCBI): domain Bacteria; kingdom Bacillati; phylum Actinomycetota; class Actinomycetes; order Micromonosporales; family Micromonosporaceae; genus Micromonospora; species Micromonospora sp. WMMD1155. Next base: position 4,248,165 of record NZ_CP120742.1, on the reverse strand, counting down.
TTCTGGTCGCGCTTCGCGGCGTCCGAGGTGTCCACGTTGATGGCGGTGAAGCCACCGACCACGGCGTCCGCGCCGGGCACCTGGTGTACGGCGACGCGCAGCTCACGGATGGTCCGCTCGGCGCCGTCGCTGTCGGGTGGGTCGGTGAGGGTGGCCTCCAGTTGGACCCGCCCGTCGACGACCTTCGGTGCGGCGCCGGGATCGGGTGGGCCGGTCTGCGGGCCGGTGGACAGGGGGCGGACGTCGGCGACGCCGCGTACGCCCTGCGCCACCTGGGCGACCTGCCGGGCGGTCTGTTCCGTGGTGAAGATGGTGGCCGGGCTGCCCGTGCCGGCCGGGTAGTGCCGAGAGATCACCTCCTGGCCGTCCACCGAGTCGACGCGTTGGGTGAACAGGTCGGACTGGCCGAGGGTGGTCGCACCGAGCTGGGTCAGCCCGAGCGTGAGCAGGGCCAGCACGACGGCGGTGCTCAGCCAGATCGGTCGGGCGTGGCGGGCCACGAAGCCGGCGACGCGACTCCAGATGCCGTGCTCCAGGCGCGGGTCGGCCTGGTCCTCGCGGGGCCGCCGCGGCCAGAACGCCCAGCGACCGCCGAGCACCAGCAGCGCGGGTAGGAAGGTGAGCATCACCAGCAGGGTGGCGGCGATGCCGATGGCGGCGACCGGGCCGAGTGCCCGGTTGGAGTTGAGGCTGGACAGCAGCAGGCAGAGCAGGCTGACGATGACCGTGCCGCCGGACGCGATGATGGCCGGCGCGGCAGCCTTCCAGGCGGCGCGCATGGCGGACCAGGGCCGGTCGTGGCGGTGCAACTCCTCGCGGTAGCGGGCGATGAGCAGCAACGCGTAGTCGGTGCCGGCGCCGAAGACCAGCACGGTGAGGATGCCCTGGGCCTGCCCGTTGAGCTTGAGCACGTCCGCGTCGGCCAGCAGGTAGACGAAGACCGAGGCGAGGGCGTACGACGTACCGGCGGCCAGCAGCGGGAAGATCCAGAGCACCGGGCTGCGGTAGACGACCAGCAGGATGATCAGCACCACGACCAGGGTGACCAGCAGCAGTGGCCCGTCGATGGCGGAGAACACCTCGATCAGGTCGGCGAGCAGGCCGGCCGGCCCGGCGACGTCCACGGTGAGGCCGTCCCGGTCCCCGCCGCTGATGTCGCGCAGTCGTTCGACGACAGCGCCGATCTCCTCACCCTCGGCGTCGTCCACTGGCACGACGACCTGGAGGGCCTGGCCGTCCTCGCTCGGTATCGGCGGCGGCAGCGGCGTGACCACGCCGGGCACCTGGGCGAACCGGGCGGCGTCGGCGCTCACCCGCTGCCGATCCGCGTCGGTGATGCCGGAGGGCCGCTCGTAGACGACCAGAGCCGGGATGGTCTCCCGGTCGACGAACCGACCGGCGAGGTCCTGAGCCCGGGTCGCCTCGGCGTCGGTGGGCAGGAAGGCCGCGTTGTCGTTGGTGGCGACCTCGCTGAGGCGTCCGGCGTACGGGCCGGCCACGCCGCCGATCACCAGCCAGGCCAGCACGACCGCCACCGCGACAAGTGTGGCCCGGCCGCCTCGTCCGGACATGCGTACTCACCCCAAGGAGGTCGGCGCGTCGATCGACGCAGCGGAGGCTCGACATCGACCATCCTGCCGGGCAGGCAAGCCCGAAGCGGCCCAAACCTCCCATTCCACGCCCGCCCCGCGCCTCACGCCCTCGCGCCCTCGCGCCCTCGCGCCCTCGCGCCCTCACGGCCCCGCACCCCGCGCCCCGCGCCCCGCACCCCGCACCCCGCACCCCGCACCCCGCACCCCGCACCCCGCACCCCGCACCCCGCACCCCGCACCCCGCACCCCGCACCCCGCACCCCGCACCCCGCACCCCGCACCCAAGATCGTCACAACATCGGGGATGTTGCTGCCTCAGGCACGCGAGAAGCAGCAACTTCGGGGATGTTGCCGCCTCAGGCACGCGGGAGACAGCAACATCCCGGATGTTGCTGCCACGGACGCCGGACGCCACGGACGCCGGGCGCCACGGACACCAGGCGCCCACGGACACCGGACGCCACGGACACCGGGCGCCACGGACACCAGGCGCCACGGACACCGGACGCCCACGGACGCCAGGCGCCACGGACACCAGGCGCCACGGACACCGGACGCCACGGACGCCAGGCGCCACGGACACCAGGCGCCACGGACACCAGGCGCCACGGACACCGGACGCCACGGACGCCGGACGCCACGGACGCCAGGCGGCACATGCGAAAACGCCCGTCGGCATCGGGCCGACGGGCGCTGGGTGAAGAAGCTCCCCCGATTGGACTCGAACCAATAACCTGCCGGTTAACAGCCGGCTGCTCTGCCAATTGAGCTACAGGGGATCGTGCACCGCCCGGAATCGGATCTCGCCGACGCCGTGCGACGGGACAAGAGTACAGGACTTCCCCCGGTGGCGGTCCAGTGGGTTCCACCCGGCACCTGATGATCGACACTCGCAGGTCAGGTGCCACAACACATCGACATACGGGGTAAATCGCCATCCCGGCCCAGACATGCTTGAGCGGGGAGCAGGATGGGTAGTTAGGTGCGGACAGAGAATGCAGGCGCGAACATGTCGCCGTCCGACGGGGCGACTCGCCGGGGGCGATGGCGCGTCAGGTACGGAAGGAGCCGCCATGCGCGGAAAGATCATGTTTCTTGGCGGGCTGGCTGCGGGCTTCGTCCTGGGCGCCCGTGCTGGCCGGGAGAAGTACGAGGAGCTCGTGGTCCGGGGCCGCAAGGTGCTCGACCACCCGACCGTCCAGGAGGCGGCCGGGGTCGCGCAGGCCCAGGCGAACAAGCTCTACAGCGAGGGCAAGGACAAGCTCGGCCAGACCAAGCTGGGCGAGAAGCTGGGCACCGGCAACGGCAGCACCGGCAAGCAGGAGTTGACCGCCGCCGACGACGCGTTCGCCGGCACGCCCGCCACCGTGGGCGCGAAGGCGGGCACCAACACGGTCGGCACGACCTCCGGGTCGCCGTCGTCCATGAACCCCCGCACCAAGCCGTCCGGCTCGGGCACGAACGCCAGCACGCTCTGACCCATCGCACCTCGACGGGCCGGTCGCCGCACGGCGACCGGCCCGTGGTCTGTCCGAGGTGCGGTCAGTCCTTGCTGCTGAACGCCGCGTCGAAGGCGGCGCTCGGAGCGTCGAAGGCGAGCCGGCGGACGAACTGCAACGCCTCCGGGGCGCCGACGAGCCGGTCCATCCCGGCGTCCTCCCACTCGACCGAGATCGGGCCCTCGTAGCCGATCGCGTTCAACGCACGGAAGCAGTCCTCCCAGGGGACGTCACCGTGCCCGGTGGAGACGAAGTCCCAGCCGCGGCGCAGGTCGGCCCAGGGCAGGTGCGAGGCGAGCCGGCCACGCCGGCCGTCCCCGGTACGCACCTTGGCGTCCTTGCAGTCCACGTGGTAGATGCGGTCGGCGAAGTCGAAGATGAAGTTCACCGGGTCCAGCTCCTGCCACACGAAGTGCGACGGGTCCCAGTTCAGCCCGAACGCGGGCCGGTTACCGATGGCCTCCAGCGTCCGCTTCGTCGTCCAGTAGTCGTATGCGATCTCGCTCGGGTGCACCTCGTGGGCGAACCGCACGCCGACCTCGTCGAACACGTCGAGGATCGGGTTCCACCGGTCGGCGAAGTCCTGGTAGCCGCGTTCGATCATCGACGGCGGCACCGGCGGGAACATCGCCAGGGTGTGCCAGATCGACGAACCGGTGAAGCCGACGACCGTCTTCACCCCGAGCTTCGCGGCCGCCCGCGCGGTGTCCTTGATCTCCTCGGCGGCCCGCTGACGGACCCCCTCGGGCTCACCGTCGCCCCAGATCCGGGCGGGCAGGATGTCCTGGTGCCGCTCGTCGATCGGGTGGTCACAGACCGCCTGACCGACCAGGTGGTTGGAGATCGTGAAGACCTGAAGGTTGTGCTTGGCGAGGGTCTCCTTCTTGCGCTCGACGTAGGAGTCGTCGGCGAGTGCCTTGTCGACCTCGAAGTGGTCGCCCCAGCAGGCGATCTCCAGACCGTCGTAGCCCCACTCGGAGGCGAGCCGGCAAACCTCCTCGAACGGAAGGTCGGCCCACTGGCCGGTGAAGAGCGTGATGGGTCGCGCCATTGTTCTTCTCCCCTGTTGTCATGGGGATTCCAGGTGCGGACCGGGGCGAGGGTGACCGGACGTACGCGACGCCGGACGGGCACCGGTGGGTGCGGAACACACCTGAGCCCGGCGGGTTGCGCCTCCCACCGGGTCACCGGCCACCAGCACGGTCGCCGACCCCACCCTATTTCCGTGGCACCCCATCGCGAAAGCCCCGCGGCCCGATCATCACTCGGCCACCTCCTCGGGCGCGGGCAGCGTGACCGTCACGGTGAAGCCGCCACCGGCACGCGGGCCGGCGGAGAACGTGCCGCCGAGCCGCTCGGCGCGTCTGCGTACCCCGAGTAGACCCTGCCCGGTGTGGTGGGCGATCCCGCCCGACGGCGCTGGACCGGCGCCGTCGTCGCGTACCTCGATGGTGATGCCGGTGGCGTCGTAGCGCAGGCGGACCGCGACCGGCGCGCCCGGGGCGTGCCGGCACGCGTTGGTCAGTGCCTCCTCGATGATCCGGTACGCCACGACGTCGACCGGCCCGGGCAGCGGCCGAGGGTACCCGGCCAGACTCCAGCGCACCGGCTGGCCTGCGGCGAAGCCCTCCACCAGCGCGTCGAGGCGGTTCAGACTGGGTGCCGGCCCGGTCGACGGATCGGGCTCCTCGGCCCCGTGCAGCAGCCGGTGCCCGTGCGCCTGCACCACCCGGCGCCACTGCGCCATACGCCCCATGCTGGTCAAGGTACGGCAGTGGCCTGTGAGCCGGGCCCCGGGCGGCGCCCGGCTAGGGGCCGTGACCGGCGTGAGCGTCATACCTGTGCACGACGCGCAGGTATGACGCTCACCGGGGCACTGCCTCGGGAGGGGCCGCCACCAGGTCGGGTCGTGACGGCGGCTCCTCCCGGCTCAGTCGGTCAGGGCAGGGTCCACTTCTGGTTGGCCGCGTTCAGGCAGGTCCAGAGGTGCACGACGGTGCTGTCCGCCGAGTTGTTGCCGGAGACGTCCAGGCACTTGCCCGACGACGGGTTGCGCAGGGTGCCGTCGGACTGCGCCGCCCAGTTCTGGGCGCCGCTGCCGTTGCAGGTCCAGAGCTGGATCTTGGTGCCGTTGGCGGTGCCGCTGCCGTTGACGTCCAGGCACTTGCCGAGCGCCCTGATCGTCGGGGTCTGCGTCACGGTCCAGGTCTGCGCCGCGCTGCCGTTGCAGGTGTAGATCTGGACCTGCGTGCCGTCGGCGGTGCCGCCGTTGCGTACGTCCAGGCACTTGCCGGCCAGGCCCTTGATCGGGCCGACCCCGGTGCTGCCACCGGTGCCCTTGACCAGGGTGAAGTCGTCCACGTCGAAGAGCCCGGTGCCGCTACCGGTGAAGGTGAGGTAGAGGTTCTGGGTGCTGGACGGGACGTTCGACAACGTGGTGGTGACGTTCGCGTACGTGTCCCAGCTGCCGGTGTTGGGCACCGCGACAGTGCCGAGCACCGGGCCGGTGGCCGAGCCGGTGCGCACCTGGATGCTGCCGCCCGCGCCACCGGAGACGACCCGGGTCGTGAACGAGGTGACACCGGTCAGGTTGACGCCGTTGTACGCGGCCCAGTCGCCCGGCTCGATGTAGCCGAGCGTCTGCCCACCGTTGGCGCCCGCCTTGGTGAACGCGGAGACACCGTTCGCCGAGCTGAACGCCTCGGCCTGGATCGTGGTGTTGCCGGTCGGCGGCGGCGTGCCGCCCAGCTCCTTGATCCGGATGTTGCGGAACGCGACGTCGTCACCGGTGCCGTGGTTCTGGATGCCGATGTGGCCGGCCAGGGAGCGGACCGGGTTGGTGTTGGTGAAGTCGTTGATCTTCACTCCGTTGAGGAATACCTGCAACCGCTCACCCTCGACCAACAGCTCGTACGTGTTCCACTCCCCCGGCGCGTTCAGCGCGGCGTCGCGGGCGGCGATGTCGGCGGCCTTGAACGTGTAGATCGACCCGGTGGTGCGGTCGGTGGCGTCGGTCGCGTCGATCTGGACCTCGTAGCCGTTGTCGATGGCGGACCAGGGGTCACTGGACGGCGGGAACCCGATGAAGACGCCGGAGTTGTCGTCACCGGCCATCTTCCAGTCCAGCTTGAGCGAGTAGTTGGTGAACTGCTTGGCGTTGTACCAGAACAACCCCATGCCGCCGACCGAGGTCAGCGTGGCGTCGGAGTTGGTGAAGCTGCCCGGACCGGCCTGCGACCACCCGGTCGTCGAGCCGTTGAAGATCGGGGTGTAGCCGGTCTCGGGCCGGCAGTCGGCCTTGCTCCGGCCGGAGGCGTACCGGATGCCGCCGAGCAGGTGGTTACGGAACCCCGACTCCGCGTACGACGCCTGGGTGTGCCCGGCGCCGGTGTAGAAGGACCGGCCGCCGTTGTAGCTCTTGCACCAGCTCAGCGGGTGGTCGGCACCCATCCCGCCGCCGGAGTACGACGACTCGTCGAGCGTGGCGAGCACATGCGCGGTCGACCGGGGGTTGGTCCGGTAGTTGTACCACTCGTCGGTGCGGGTCCAGGTCTGCGGCAGGTGCCCGGTCGCCGCGTGGCCCCGGTCCTCCACCTTGATGTTGGCCTGCTGGATGGCCGGGTGCGAGGCGAACCACGCGCCCACCAGATTGCCGTAGAACGGCCAGTCGTACTCGGTGTCCGCGGCCGCGTGCACACCGACGTAGCCGCGCCCGGAGGCGATGTACGACTCGAAGGCGGTCTGTTGGCTGGCGTTGAGCACGTCGCCGGTGGTGTTGAGGAAGACGACCGCCTCGTACTGGTTCAGGTTGCTGGTGGTGAACGCGGCGGCGTCCTCGGTGGCGGTGACGGTGAAGTTGTTCGCCGCACCCAGGTCGCGGATGGTCTGGATGCCGACCGGGATCGCGTCGTGCCGGAAACCGGCGGTCTTGGAGAACACCAGGACGTCGTAGGGGGCGTCGGCGGCGCTGGCCGGGGTGGCCGGTGTCGTACAGGCGAGGACGGCGAGTGCGGCCATGGCCGCACCGAGGACGGGTCGCAGGCGTCTGCGCATATCGCTCTCCTAATCGCGGTTAGGAGGGGCCCCAAACCCCGAGACTAGTCGTTGACCGGGGCCCCTCCTGCCAGCTCAGGGCAGGGTCCACTTTTGGTTGGCGGCACCGCTGACGCAGGTCCACAGGTGGACCACGGTGCTGTCGGCGGAGTTGTTGCCGGAGACGTCGAGGCACTTGCCGGACGCCGGGTTGCGCAGCGTTCCGTCGGCCTGCGCGGACCAGTTCTGCGCGGCGGTCCCGTTGCAGGTCCAGAGCTGGATCTTGGTGCCGTCCGCGGTGCCGGCACCCGAGACGTCCAGGCACTTACCCAACGACTTGATCGTTGAGTTCGGGGTGACCGCCCAGGTCTGCGCCGCACTGCCGTTGCAGGTGTAGATCTGGATCTGCGTGCCGTCGGCGGTGGCGGCGTTGCGCACGTCCAGACACTTGCCGCCCAGTCCCTTGATCGCCCCGGCCCCGCCGGCCGGCGGCGTGCCGGTGACGAAGGTGAAGGCGTCCAGGTCGTAGAGCGCCCCGGTGCCCGATCCGGCGAAGGTCAGGTAGAGCGTGGTCGTGCCGGTCGGCGGGTTGGTGATCGTCCCGGTCACCGTGGTGAACGTGTCCCAGCCGCCGGTCACCGGGACCGTGGCCGAGCCGAGCACCGTGCCGGTGGCCGAGCCGGCCCGGACCTGGAGGGTGCCACCGGCGCCCGCCGAGGAGACCCGGGCGTTGAACGAGGTCACGTTGCCCAGTCGGTACGGCTGGAACGCGATCCAGTCGCCGTTGTTGATGTCGCCGACGGTCTTGCCGCCCTCGGCCGGGGTCTTGCTGAACACGTTGATCCCGGACGAGGTGGCGTAGAACTCGGCCTGCCGGTGCCGTGGCGGCAGCGTGTGCTGGGTGTGCGTGGTCAGCCCACCGGCGTCGGTGTACTCGGCGTCGAAGATCGCGAAGATGTTCGCCGCGTCGTCGTGCTCACCGTCGACCGGGATGGTGATCGAGCCCGAGCAGCCGTTCTGCGAGGTGATCTGGTGCCCGTGCTGGTCGTGGCCGAGCACGTAGGTCATCTTGACCTTCGTGCAGTCGATCGTGCCGTCCTCCGGGTCGGTGACCGTGATGCTGAACGGCACCGTGTCACCGAAGCCGAACAGCTGGCCGTTGCCCGGGCTGTTGATGGTCACCGTCGGGGCGGTGTTGCCGACGTTGATCCGCACGCTGCTGCTGCCGGTGGCGCCCTGCGGGTCGCGGACGGTCAGCGTGGCGGTGTAGGTGCCGTTGGTGGTGTACGTCTTGGTGGGGTTGGCCGCGGTCGAGGTGGTGCCGTCACCGAAGGCCCACGAGTAGGTCAGGGTGCCGCCCTCGGGGTCGGACGAGCCGGCCGAGGAGAAGGTCACCGCGAGCGGTGCCGCGCCGGAGGTGCGGTTGGCACCGGCCACGGCGGTGGGTGCCCGGTTGCCGCCGCCGACGTAGTCGAAGCGGTAGAGCGCCGAGTTGGCGTCACCGTTGAAGTAACCGGTGCCGTAGTCGAGCACGTAGTACGCGCCGTCCGGGCCGAACGCCGAGTCCATCACCTGCTTGCCGACCCAGGGGAAGGTGTCGATGGTGCCCCGGGAGCCGTCGGAGTTGACGTGGATCGGCTTGATCCAGCCCCGGCCGAACTCGGTGGCGAAGAACTGCCCGTCGAAGGACTGCGGGAACTTCGTGGTGGAGGTCGACGACGCGTTGTACCGGTAGACCGGGCCGCCCATCGGCGACTCGGAGCCGCCGCCGAACTCGGTCGGGGTGCCGGCGTCACCGGCGTACCGGATCCAGGCCTGTTGCGCGGGCGGCAGGGTGGTCCGGCCGGTGTTGCGGAACGAGTTGTTGGTCGGCCCGCCGGTGCAGTTGTACTTCGCCCCGCTGGCGTTGGTGGCGAAGTCCCACTCGTTGTACGTCTCGGTCGTGGTGTTGGTGCCGGTGCAGTACGGCCAGCCGTAGTTGCCCGGCGCGGCGACCCGGTTGAACTCCACCTGGCCGGAGGGCCCACGGGTGGAGCTGGTGGAGCCGGCGTCCGGCCCGTAGTCACCGACGTAGACGACCCCGGTGGCCTTGTCCACGCTGATCCGGAACGGGTTGCGGAAGCCCATCGCGTAGATCTCCGGACGCGTCTGGGCCGTGCCGGGCGCGAACAGGTTGCCCGACGGGATGGAGTACGTCCCGTTCGCGTTCACCTTGATCCGCAGGATCTTGCCCCGCAGGTCGTTGGTGTTGCCCGCGCTGCGCTGCGCGTCGTACGCCGGGTTGCGGTTGGTCCGCTCGTCCAGCGGCGAGTAGCCGGCGGACTCGAACGGGTTGGTGTCGTCACCCGTCGACAGGTAGAGGTTGCCGGCCGCGTCGAAGTCGATGTCCCCACCGACGTGGCAGCACATGCCCCGGTTGGCCGGTACGTCGAGCACGTCGACCTTGCTGGACTGGTTGAGCGTGAAGTCGGAGTTGAGCGTGAACCGGGAGAGGCGGTTCACCCCGTTCCAGGCGGAGAAGTCGGTGCCGGTGGCCGGCGCGTCACCGGCGGGGGTGGAGAGCGGCGGGGCGTAGTAGAGGTAGATCTGCCGGTTGCTGGCGAAGCCCGGGTCGACGCCGACGCCCTGCAACCCCTCCTCGTCGTGGGTGTAGACCGACAGCGTGCCGATCACCGAGGTGGTGCCGGCCGCGTCGGTGCGGCGCAGGGTGCCGTTGCGGGCGGTGTGCAGGACGGAACGGTCCGGCAGCACCGCCAGTGACATCGGCTCACCCATGTCGCTCACCCCGCGGGCGAGTTCGACCTGCTGGAAGTCGGTGGCGACGATCGTGTGCGCCTGCGCGGGGGCCGTGCCGACGGCGAGGGAGACGGCGCCGGTGGTGGCCGCCAGCAGCAGCGCCGATCCGGCGGAGAACCATCGTCGGGACCGTTGTCGTGGAGTGTCCTTCATGGACATGGGTGCTGCCCCTTCCTGACGAGTGACTGCCAGGCCGGGCGCGCGCCGTCGCGCCGGATGCCGTAGCGGTGGTGGGGGTCGTGGGTTACCGCGCCGCCGGTTCACCTCGACGAAACATTGTCGTGTTGGTCACGACACTAAGTTGAAGGTGTCGATGTGTCCATACCTTCCGGTAGTTCAGCATCAACTTTTGTCAATCTGATCGAAAGTCGCGGGTCAGGCGTGGCGGTCGATCGCCTGGCCGGCCAGCGCGACGAGCGCCGAGCGCGCCTCGTCGGCCACCGCCGCGGCCCGCAGGGCCACCAGCGCGGCCTCGGTCCGAACCCGGATCATCTGCTCGATCCGCTCCCGGGCGCCGGTCGTCTCGATGATCCCGCGAAGCTCCGCGGCACCGTCGGCGTCCAACGCCGGATTGCCGAACAGCTCCCGCAGCCGGGCGGTCTGTGACCGGTCCGCGGCGCTGCGGGCCAGCGCCATCATCACCGTGGGCTTGCCCTCACGCAGGTCGTCCAGGACGGACTTGCCGGTCACCGCCGGGTCCCCGAAGACCCCCAACACGTCGTCGCGGAGCTGGAAAGCGTCGCCCAGCGGGTCACCGAACTCCTCCAGCGCGGCGATCAACTCCGGACCCGCGCCGGCCAGGGCAGCGCCGATCTGCAACGGCCGGGTGACCGTGTACCGGGCGGCCTTCATCCGGATCACGGTGAGCGCGCTGGCCACCGAACCGTCACCCACGCCCGAGACCAGGTCCAGGTACTCCCCCGCGATCACCTCGGTACGCATCAGCGCGAACACGCCGTACCCCCGGTGCACCTGCTCGGTGCTCAACCCGCACTCGTGGAACATCTGATCCGACCAGGCCGCGCAGAGGTCCCCGCAGAGCAGCGCGGTGTTGCGACCGTACGCCTCCGGGTCGCCACGCCACGACGACCGGGCGTGCAGGTCGGCGAAGAGGCGGTGCACCGACGGCTCACCCCGACGGCGGTCGCTGCCGTCCAGGATGTCGTCGTGGATCAGCGCGAACGCGTGGAACAACTCCAGGGCCGCCGCGGCCACCACGATCGGGGTGCCGTCGGCCGCGCCCGCGCCCCGCCAGCCCCAGTAGCAGAAGAGTGGACGCAATCGCTTTCCACCGGCGAGCACGAACCGTTGCAGCGCGGTGAACACGCCGCGCGGCGCGCCGTCGGGCCAGTCCGGGCCCTGCCGCTCCAGGAACCCGGCCAGCTCCGCGTCGAACCGCGCCCGCAACCCGCTCGTGTCGGTGGGCGCGACGGTGACCGTCATGTCCGCTTCCCCGAACCGCTCGTGCCGTCAACGCCTAATCCGGCCAGCTCCAGCAGCAGCCCCTTGACCTCGGTGGCCGCGATCCGGTCCCGGGCCGCCGTCGGGTCGGAGCAGAGCAGCACCGGGGCGTCCGCCGGGTCGTCCGGCAGCCGCCCGTGCGAGCCGCGTACCGCCCGCGCACCGGCGTCCAGGCCGACCGCGCTCATCAGGTAGCGCATGCCGAGCTTCTTGCGGGCCAGCGCCACCCCGGCGCGAGCCTTCGCGGCACCGGGGTTGGCCGGGTCGAAGAACAGCTCCGCCGGGTCGTAACCGGGCTTCCGATGAATTTCCACGAGCCGGGCGAAGTCCGGTGCCCGGTCGTCGTCCAGCCAGTAGTAGTACGTGAACCAGGCGTCCGGCTCGGCCACCAGCACCAACTCACCCGCACGCGGATGGCCCAGCCCGTGCGCGGCCTTGCCGTCGGCGTCGAGCACCTCGGCCACCCCGGGCAGGTTGGCGCAGAGCTTCGCCACCGCCGGCACGTCGGCCGGGTCCTTGACGTAGACGTGGGCGACCTGGTGGTCGGCGACCGCGAACGCCTTCGACGTCCACGGGTCGAGGTACTCCATGCCCGCCTGGGTGTGCACCCGCAGCAGTCCCTCGCTGCGCAGCAACCGGTTGACGTCCACCGGTCGGGACACGTCGGTGATGCCGTACTCGGACAGCACCACCACTGTCGCGTCCCGGGCCCGAGCGGCGTCCAGCAGTGGGCCGAGCACCGCGTCCAGCTCGGCCGCCGCGGCGGCGGCCTGGGCCGACGACGGGCCGAACCGTTGCAGGTCGTAGTCCAGGTGGGGCACGTAGACCAGGGTCAGGTCGGGTGACACGTCGGCCAGGATCTGCTCGGCCGCCTGGCAGATCCACTTCGACGACGGCAGGCCCGCCGTCGGCCCCCAGTAGGTGAACAGCGGGAAGGTGCCCAGCCGGCCGGTGAGCGCGTCGTGCAGCTCCGGCGGGTCGGTGTAGCAGTCGGGTTCCTTGCGCCCGTCGGCGTAGTACACCGGACGCGGGGTGACCGTCCAGTCGACGTCCGCGCCCATGGCGTACCACCAGCAGACGTTGGCGACGGTGTAGCCGGGCTCGGCCCGACGGGCCGCCTGCCAGAGCTTCTCCCCGCCGACCAGCGCGTTGTGCTGCCGCCACAGCAGCACCTCACCCAACTCCCGGAAATACCACCCGTTGCCGACGATCCCGTGCCCGCTGGGCGGTTCGCCGGTGAGGAAGGTCGACTGCACCGAGCAGGTCACCGCGGGCAGCACGGTGCCCAGCTCGGCCCGGAAGCCGCCGTCGGCGACCCCCCGCAGTCGGGGCATGTGCGCCAGCAGGCGGGGGGTCAGCCCCACCACGTCGAGCACCACCAGTCGGCGGCTCATCGCGTCCCTCCCATCGTCACTGTTCGCTCCGCGGTCAGACCAAGGCCGACCAGTTCGTCCCGGGCGAAGGCCAGCTCGGCGGCGATGCCGGCGGCCAGCTCCGCGTCGGTGCCGGGCCGCCGTGCGGCGGGCAGCACCCCCCAGGTGTACGTCTCGACGTCGAGGTGGTCGCAGCCGGCGACCGGGCCGTCGAAGAGCGCTCTCAGGGCTGCGCGCAGAACCGGCAGCGTCGATCCGAGCGGTTCCTCGGGTGGGGCGTGCAGGGGCACGTGGTAGTGCACCCGCCACGGTCCGGGCAGCGCCCGGTCCAACGCCTCGTCCAGGTCGTCCGCCGCGTACGACTCATCGGCCGGGTCGGGTAGGCCGGCGCAACCGGCTCCCCGGGTCTGGTGCAGGAAGCGCGGCTCCACCCAGCGGCGCAACGCGTCCGCCCCGCCCGCCGGGTCGGCCGCCTCGACGGCGGCGGAGACCTGCACCTTCACCACCGGCAGCCCGGCCGCCCGCAGTCGCCCGAGCGCCTCGGCCGGGTCCTCCCAGGCGCACGCCAGGTGGGCCAGGTCGAGGCAGACGCCCATCCGCTCGGTGTCCATCCCGGACAGCAGCGCGGCGGCCTGGCCGCTGCTCTCCACCACGCAGCCCGGCTCCGGCTCGAAGGCGACCCGCACCTCCCGGCCGGTGTCGCGCTGCACCTCGGCCAGGCCGGCGGCGAGCTGGTCCAGCCGCCGTCGAGCCGCGTCGGCCCGCCCGGCGTCCCACGGCTGTCGCCAGGCCAGCGGCAGGGTGGAGATCGACCCCCGGGCGGCGTCGTCGGGCAGCAGGTCGGCGAGCACCCGGGCCAGGTTCAGCGTGTACGTCAGGCGCTGCTCGGTGGTCCAGTCGGGGTGGTACACGTCCTGCTTGACCACGGGCGCCTGGAAGGCCGCGTACGGGAAGCCGTTGAGGGTGACCACCTCCAGGCCGCGCGCGTCCAGTGCGGCGCGCAGCCGACGGCGGAGTCCCGGGTCGTCGGCCAGCTCGGCGGCGACCGGGGCGGCCAGCCACAGGCCGAGCCCGAGCAGGTCGCTGCCGAGCGCCTCGCGCACCGGCACGGCGTAGGTGTCCAGTTGACCGAGGATGCCGGCGAGGTCCTCGGCGGGGTGCACGTTCGTGCAGTAGCCCAGGTGGACCGTCTCACCGCCGGCATGCCGCAGCCGCATCAGCTTCCGCCGCGCAGGATCGAGTTGCCGGTCTCCGGGTCCACGGGGGCGGGGTCCTCCAGGTCGCTGAGGTCGAGTCGCCCGGACTGCCCGTAGAACTCCACCGGGTTGCGCCACAGCACCTTGTCGACGTCGTCGTCGCTGAACCCGGCCCCCAGCATCGCCTCGCCGGTGGCCCGGGTCAGCAACGGGTCGGAGCGCCCCCAGTCGGCGGCCGAGTTGACCAGCATGCGGTCCGTGCCGTACTCGCGCAGCAACTCGACCATCCGCGACGGGGTCATCTTGGTGTCCGGGTAGATGGAGAAGCCCAGCCAGCAGCCGCTGTCCCGGACCAGCTTGACGGTCACCTCGTTGAGGTGGTCGACCACCACGCGACCGGCGTCGATGCCGGACTCGGCGACCACGGCCAGAGTGCGTTCGCAGCCGCGCGCCTTGTCCCGGTGCGGGGTGTGCACCAGCGCCGGCAGCTCGTACGCCACGGCGAGGGCGAGCTGCGCCGCGAACGCCTCGTCCTCCTCCGGCGTCATCGAGTCGTACCCGATCTCGCCGACCGCCACCACCGCGTCCTTGTCCAGGTAGCGGGGCAGCAGGTCGAGGACCGGGCGGCACCGGGGGTCGTTGGCCTCCTTGGGGTTGAGCGCGATCGTGGCGAAGTGGCGCACTCCGAACTGACCGGCCCGGAACGGCTCCCAGCCGATCAGCGAGTCGAAGTAGTCGACGAACGACGCGGCGCTGGTGCGCGGCTGACCCAACCAGAACGCCGGCTCCACCACCGCGCGTACCCCGGCGGCGGCCATCCGTTCGTAGTCGTCGGTGGTGCGCGAGGTCATGTGGATGTGGGGGTCGAAGATGCGCATTCACGCCTCCCGGGGCAGTGCGGCGGTGAGCCGGTCGAGCAGATCGGTGGCGTCGGCGGGCAGGTCCCGACCGGCGGCGTGTCGTTCGGCGGCGAGCGCGGCCAGCATGGCGGCCAACTCCCCGTCGGCCCGCGCGTCCAGGTCGGCGACCGCGGCCAGGGGAACACCGCTGAACACGCACTTGAGCACCGCCTGCCGCCAGGCGGCCGGGTCGAGGTGCCGGGCGTACGGGCCGAGCGCGGCGGCGACCAGGCGGGTGTCGTTGGTGCGGATCGCGTCGTGCAGCAGCGGCACGGCGGCGTCGTCGATCGGCAGCAGCGGTAACGCCCGCAGCACCGCTCGCCGTTCGGCCGCGTCACCGTGCTGGTAGAGGCTCTCGGCGTACCCGGCGTGGTCGCGCGGCAGCGCGGTGAGCAGCAGCACCCGGGCCGCGTCATCGGCGGTCCAGCCGGGCGCGTCGGGTAGCGCGCCTCGACCGCAGCGCCGACCCACGGCGGGGAAGAGCCGGGTGATCTCGGTGGGCTCGGCCGCGACCCGGCGCAGCGCCGTGTCCAACCAGTCGGGATCGGGTACGCCTCGCAGCGCGGCCCGCAGTGAATCCGGTGTCATCCCGTCTCCTCCCCTTGTCGCTACGCCGGCACCCCAGGTGTGCCTGTGGGCACCTCGTCCTCAGTGCGCACGGCCGCCGCGGTCGCGGCGGCGGCTCGCAGGAACTCGATCGACCGGGCGGCCACGGCGGGGGCGGCATGCGAGTCGCGGGGTAGTTCCACCGCGACCAGCCCGCGATAGCCGGCCGCCGCCAGGGCCGCCAGCACCGGCGGAAAGTCGATCTCACCGACGCCGAATTCCAGGTGTTCGTGCACGCCCCGACGCATGTCGTCGATCTGCACGTTGACCAGGTGGGCGGCCACCTCGCTGACGCACTGCGGCACCGGCCACGGCTCCAGGCAGCGGCAATGGCCGATGTCGAGGGTGATGCCGAACCGGGCCGGGTCACCGAGCGCGGCGCGCAGCCGACGCCAGTCGGCGATGTCCTGCACGAGCATGCCCGGCTCCGGCTCGAAGCCGAGGGTGACGCCCGCGGTGTCGGCCGCGTCGACGACTGTGGCGCAGCCGGCCACCAGCCGGTCCCAGGCGCACTGCGGGGACACCGACTCGGGCCGGACACCGGCCCAGAAGGACACCGCCTCGGCGCCCAGGTCCGCGCCGATCCGGACGGCCCGGCGCAGGAACTCGATCCGCCGGGTCGGGTCGTCGTGCAGCAACGTCGGCGCGTGCTTGTGCCACGGGTCGAGCAGGTACCGGGCGCCGGTCTCGATCACCACCGCGAGCCCCAGCTCGTGCAACCGGCGGCTGACGGCGGCGACCCGACGGGGGAGGCCGGGCGCGAACGGGTCCAGGTAGTCGTGGTCCAGGGTGAGCGCCACCCCGACGTAGCCGAGATCGGCGATGACGGCGAGCGCGTCGTCGAGGCGGTGGTTGTTGAAGCCGTTCGTCCCGTACCCGAGCCGCAGCGTGGTGGCATCCCCGGCCGGCAGGCCCGGCGGGGTGGCGCCCGCGGCCGACGGGGCGGGCCGGGCCTGGGGAACCGTCATGTCGGGGAGACCTTCCGGGCCAACCGTCGGCCCAGCGGCGCGGCCGCCGCGACGACCAACCCGAGCAGGCCGGCTCCACCCCGAGCGGTCAACGCACCCTGGAGGGCGGGCAGGCCGGTGATGCCCGCGCCGACGGCGGCGCGGACCCGACCGGCCGACGGGTCGCGGACCACCTCGACCTGGGCCGCCCCGTAGCGGGCCGCGTACCACCCGGCCAGCACCGCGGGCAGCACGGCCGCGACACCGGCCGCCCGGGACCGCTCGGGGCGCGCGGCGGACGGGTCGTCCGGTCGTCGGGTGATCGCGCGTCGGGTGGCCGGGACGGCGGCACTGGCGGCGACCACAGCCGTGCCCGCGAGGGTACGCATGGGCAGGGTGGCCTCGGCTCCACTGACCTCGCGGCGGGACAGCGCGGTCACCGTCCAGGTGTGCGCGGCGACCGTCGCCGCCGCCGGTAACGCCCGGGTCAGCCGACCGCCGGATGCGCCGAGCAGCACGTCCAACCCTCGACAGGCGGCCATCACGGCCGGGCCGGCGGCGGTGTTCTTGGCCAGCAGGTCGTACCCCCAGATGGTGGCGGCCAGCGGCACGGCGAGCGCGGCGGCGCGGCGACCGCCCACGGCGGCGGCCAGGCCCACGCCCGCGGCCGTGAGACCCGCCGCGAGACCGACTGCGGCGGCCGGGGTGACCCGCCCGCTGGGGATGGGCCGCTCGGGGCGTTCCTCGGCGTCCAGGCCGCGGTCGGCCCAGTCGTTGGCGGCCATCCCGGCCCAGTAGAGCAGCACCGAGGCGCCGGCCAGGGCAGGGGTACGCGGACCCAACGCCCCGGCCGCCGCCGCTCCGGCGACCACGTCACCGGGCACCGAGAGCGCGGCCGGTGCCCGGACCAACTCGGCGAGGTCAGCCAACGTTGTCATGGTCACCGTTCCCACCGGCGTGCAGGTGCCTGGTGAAGTCGGTCAACCGGGCCCACTGCTCGCCCAGCGAGTGGGTGGGCGCGCCGATCGGGTCCTTGAAGAAGAACCCCAGCTCGGCCAGCGGGCCCACCCGCCCGGCGGCGTGCGCGGCGGCGGTGAGCCGGGCCAGGTCCAGCACCAGCGGCGCGGCCAGCGCGGAGTCGCAGCCGTGCCAGGTGAACTCCATCCGCATGCCGGTGCCGAGGAAGCCGGCGAAGGTGATCAGATCCCAGGCGGTCTTGAAGTCGCCCAACTCCTCGACGTACTCGATGCGCGTGCCGCCCTGCGGGACGTAGCCCAGCGTCTCGCCGAGCACCCGCTGCTTGCTCTGCACCTTCGCCGCGTTCGCGGCCGGGTCGGCCAGGGTGGCGCCGTCGCCACCGCCGAGCAGGTTGAACCCGGACCAGGAGCGCACGTCCAGGTTGCGCATCGCGAACATCGGCGCGAGCACGGACTTGACCAGCGTCTCCCCGGTCTTGCCGTCGTGCCCCGCGTACGGCAGGCCGGCCTCTTCGGCCAGCGCCGCCAGGGCGGGCAGCCGCAGCCCGGTGGACGGGGTGAAGTCGACGTACGGACAACCGGCCAGCAGCGCCGCGTACGCGTAGAGGGAGCTGACCGGCAGCACGTCGTCCGGCCCGGCGAGGGCCGCTCGCAGTGCGGCCGGGTCGGCGTGCCCGGGGTGCGGCTGCGGGGCCGGCTCGGTGGCGGAGACGTTGACCACCACCACCCGGTCCAGCTCGTGCCGTTCGCGGAAGCCGGTCAGGTCGCGGACCACCGCCTCGGCCCGGTCGGCCTGGGTGTCGCCGACCGGAGCGGGGCGCAACTCCTGCTCGACCACGCTCAACTCGTCGCGGAGCGCGGCGACCAGCCGCCACGGGATGACGCCGGCGTCGGCGAGGGTCTCGGCGCGCTTGCACAGCGGGGTGGTGGCCAGGTCGTGACCGCCGAAGACGAGGTCGGCGAAGCCCGGCAGAGCGGGGCCTCGCAGCTCGGGGAGCTCGGTGACGCAGCCGGTCGGTCCGGCCAGGCCGGCCCGCAGCGCGAGCCCTCCGACGATGCTGGTGGTCGCGACGGATCCGCGCGCTCCTACCAGCCAGACACCTGTTCGCATGGTGCTCCTTCCCCGTTCACGAGGAACCGTCGGTACCACTAAATATAGGAATATCAGAATATCTTTCGGAACGATACGGCCTTGGTCGAGGGGCCCCGTCCGCCCTCCCCGCACCGGATCGGCACCGGTTTCCGACGTCGGCGTCGGCGGCGACGACGCCGGACCGGATTCCGGCCCGGGTACAGGCAGACGGGGCTTGGTAGACAGGGTCGGGTCGGCGTCTCGACCCTGCCTCCCCCGCATCCGACCGATCGGGGCGTTGGCATGCCCCGGCCGGGCGTCTCAGGCCGCCGCGCCCACCAGGTCACCGGACGCACGACCCGCCGGACGTCGGCGAGTGCATGCGGTACGGGTGGGGGCAACGGCGGGCGGTCTGGTCAGGTCCTACGGATTCCACCGATGGTGGCGGTCCTCCGGTGCGGCCGGGGAATCCCGGTCCGGTCGCACCGGACGACCGTCCTGCTCGTGCGCCACCGGGCCGTCAGGCCCGGCCGCACGCTCTCCGACGCCGACCTCGTTCCGGCCGCGGGGCGCAATCCGCGGTCGGTCCTCGCCGGTCGGCTTCGGGAAGCCGGTCGGGCGACGGCGGTGCGAACACCGCCGTCGCGGATGGTCGATGGTCAGACGGTCGCCGCGGTCAGCGCCGGTTCCACCTCGGTCCAGGAGGAGCCGAGTCCCGCCGACCGGGCCACCGCGTCCAGCACGAGCTGGACCTGCAACGCGTCGGCGAACGAGGGAGTCGGGTCGACACCGGTGGCGACCGCCTCGATGAAGTCGCGCATCTCGTGCGTGAACGAGTGCTCGTAGCCGATGATGTGGCCCGGGGGCCACCACGCCGACATGTACGGGTGCTCGCCCTCGGTCACCAGGATGCGGCTGAACCCCTGTTCCGCGGTGGGCCGGGTGGCGTCGTAGAACTCCAGCTCGTTGAGCCGCTCCAGGTCGAAGACCACGCTGCCCAGCGAGCCGTTGATCTCGACGCGCAGCGCGTTCTTGCGGCCGGTGGCGAACCGGCTCGCCTCGTACGTGGCCAGTGCGCCACCGTCGAGGCGGGCCACGAACACCGCGGCGTCGTCGACGGTGACCGGCCCGGTGGGCGCGCTGCCGCCGTCCACGGTGGCCGCCAGACCGCTCGACTCGGCCGGCAACGGCCGCTCCTTGACGAAGGTCTCGGTGACCGCGCTGACCCCGCTGATCCGCTGACCGGTGACGAACTGGGTCAGGTCGATGATGTGGGCACCGATGTCACCGAGCGCGCCGGAGCCCGCCCTGTCTTTCTGCAACCGCCAGACCAGCGGGAACTGCGGGTCCACGATCCAGTCCTGCAGGTACGTCGCACGGACGTGTCGAATCACCCCGAGCCGTCCGTCGGCGACCAACTGCCGCATCATCGTGACCGCGGGGACCCGGCGGTAGTTGAACCCGCACATCGACCGCACTCCGGCGGCCCGGGCGACCTCCGCCGCAGCGGTCATCGCCCGCGCCTCCTCCACCGTGTTGGCCAACGGCTTCTCGCACAGGACGTGCTTGCCGGCGGCCAACGCGGCGAGGGCGATCTCGGCGTGGCTGTCGCCCGGGGTGCACACATCGATCACGTCGATGTCGTCCCGGTTGATCAGGTCACGCCAGTCCGTGGTGTACGCCTCCCAGCCGAGTCGGTCGGCGGCGTCCGCCACCTTCGAAGTGTCTCGACCGCAGATCAGCGCCATCCGGGCCCGCGCCGGCAGGTCGAACACGCGATTCACGGTGCGCCACGCCTGTGAGTGCGCGGCGCCCATGAACGCGTAGCCGACCATGCCGACCCGCAGTTCTTTGTCTGTCGTGGACAAGGTGGGTCTCCCCCCGGTATGTCAGAACCCGAGCTTGTCGTAGCTGCTCGCGTTCTCCTTGGTGATCGTCTCGGAGGCCAGGGTCACTTCCTTGGGCACCTGGAGCTCCGTCAGGTCTCCCATGCCCCGGCCCTGCGCGATGAGCCGCGCGAGCGAGATCGCCGAGGAGGCCATCGACGGGTTGTAGGTGACCGTCGCCTTGAGCACGGTGTTGTCGGCCTTGATCGCGTCGATCGCGAGCTTGGAGCCGGCACCGCCGACCATGAAGAACTCGGACCGGTTGGCCTGCTTGATCGCGGCCAGCACGCCGATGCCCTGGTCGTCGTCGTGGTTCCAGATCGCGTCGATCTTCGGCAGCGCCTGGAGCAGCTGCGCCGCCTCGCGCTGGCCGCTGTCCGAGGTGAACTCCGCCGAGCGGCGGTTCTCCACCTTGAACCCGTAGGTCGCCAGGGCCGCGTTGAAGCCAGTGCTGCGCTCGACGGTCAGCGGGATCTCCAGACCGGCGATCTCACCGATGACCGGGTTGGTGACGCCCTTGTCCTTGAGCATCTTGCCGATGAAGTGGCCGGCGGCGACGCCCATGCCGTAGTTGTCACCCTTGATCACCAGCCGCGACGCCAGTGCGTCCGGGAAGATCCGGTCGAGGTTGACGATCGGGATGCCGGCCTGCATGGCCTGCAGGGCAACGGCGTTGACCTCCTTGCCGTCGTGCGGCAGCACGACGATGATGTCCGGCTTCTGGGCGATCAGCGTGCCGAGGGTGGAGCGCTGGGCCTCGGAGCTCGAGCCACCGTCGACCTCCTTGAACTCCACGTCCGAGTACGCCGCGGCCTGGGCCTTGGCGTTGGCGTGGATGGCGCCCATCCAGCCGTGGTCGGCGGCCGGCGCGGAGAAGCCGATGACGACCTTCTTGCCGGGGGCGTTGTTGCCCTCGCCGCCGCCGGCGGCCTTGGTCTGGGTGCTGGCCGCCGGAGTCTCGTTGCTGGTGCAGGCGGTCAGCAGGGTGGCAGCGCCGACTGCGGCCCCGCCGAAGAGCAACCGGCGGCGCGACAGGTCGCGACTGTGCTGGGTCATGAACGACCTCCTGGAAGCGGTATCTGACTGATTGAGGGTGTGCGGGGCCCTGCCCACGTCGAAAGTTTCGACGTGGCCAGGGACAACGGTGCGGTGCGTCAGGCGGTGGTGACCCTGTTCCGCGCGAGGAGCCGAGTGACTGACTTGTACTGGAACTGCTGGATCAGGACGGCGGCGACGATGATGCCGCCCTTGACCATGTTCTGCGCCTCGATGGAGAGGCCGTTGATGGCGAAGAGGTTCGTGATCGTGGCGAAGATGATGACGCCGAGCAGCGAGCCGACGATCGTGCCGCGACCCCCGCTGAGCAGCGTCCCGCCGATGATCGCCGCGGCGATCGCGTCCAGCTCGTACAGGTTGGCCATGGCCGCCTGCGCCGAGGTGGCCTGCGAGGTGAGCATGATGGCGGCGATGCCGCAGCAGAGACCCGAGAGCGCGTAGAGCAGCATGGTGTGCCGCCGGACGTTGATGCCGGCCAGCCGTGCCGCCTCCGGGTTACCGCCGACGGCGATGGTCCGCCGGCCGAAGGTCGTCCGGTTGAGCAGGACCCACCCGGCCAGCACCACCGCGCCGAGGATGTAGACGAGGATCGGGATCCCGATCACCTTGCGGGCCGCGATGTCGTTGATGAAGGTGCTGCTCGACACCTGGGTCTGCTTGTTGGAGATCGACGCCGCGAGCCCGCGCGCGGCCACCAGCATCGCGAGCGTCGCGATGAAGGGGACCAACCGGCCGTACGAGATGAGCACACCGTTGACGAGGCCGACGCAGAGGCCGACCACCAGGGCGGTGAAGATCATGCCGCCGGCGCCGAAGTTCTGGGTGGCGACGGTGGTGCACCAGACGCCGGCCAGCGCGACGATCGCACCCACCGACAGGTCGATGCCGCCGCCGATGATCACGAAGGTCATCCCGACGGTGACCACGCCGACGACCGAGGCGAGCTGGAGGATGGCCAGGACGTTGTTCCACACCCAATTCGGGTCGCCGTACAGGTCCGGCTTCGTGATCGCGCCGACCACGATGAGCGCGACCAGCACACCGATCAGACCGAGGTTGCGCTTGGCGCCGTCGCCGCCGTCCCCGCGCCACCAGGAGAGCCGGCCCGAGGTTGCCATGTCGCCGGCCACCGCCGTCTCCGCCGGGTCCACCGGCGGCGACTGTGCCGGAAGCTGCGGGCGCTCCGGTGTCGCGGTGGGAGTGGGAGTCGCGTCGCTCATGCCGGTGCGCCTTCCATCAAGGACCCCGCCATCACGAGGTCGAGCACAGTGTTCTCGTCGAGTTCGCCGGCCGCGGCTTCGCGGACGACCCGCCCCTCCCGCATCACCAGCACCCGGTCGGCCAGACCCAGCACCTCGGGCACCTCGCTGGAGACCAGCAACACCCCGACGCCCTGCGCGGCCAACGACCGGATGACCTGGTAGAGCTCAGCCCGGGCGCCCACGTCCACGCCCCGGGTGGGCTCGTCCAGCAGCAACAGCTTGGTGCCGCCGAGCAGCCACCGCCCGACCACCACCTTCTGCTGGTTACCGCCGGACAGCGTGCGTACCGGCCGGTCGACGTCCCGGGGCCGCAGCTCCAGGGTCTCCGCGATCCGGTCCGCCTCGGCGCGTTCCTTGGCGGCGTCGGTGAAACCGAGCCGCGCGTACCGGCCGAAGGTGGCCAGCGTGACGTTGCGGTAGATCGGTTCACCGAGCAGCAACGCCTGGCTCTTGCGTTCCTCCGGGGCCATCCCCATGCCGGCCCGGACCGCCGAGCCGACGCCGGGACGCAGCACCTTCCCGCTCATCCGGACCTGACCGGCATCCGGGAGGCGGGCACCGTAGATCGTCTCCAGCAGTTCGGAGCGACCGGAGCCGACCAGCCCCGCGATGCCGACGATCTCCCCGGCGCGCACGTTCAGCGAGACGTCGGCGAACTCACCGGTGCGGGTCAACCCCTCCACCTGGAGCAGGTCGTCGCCCGCGGTGTCGTCGGTCGGCCGATCCGGGAAGACGTACTCGATGGTCCGGCCGGTCATCCGGCTGACCAGGTCGCGGGTCGGGGTGTCGCGCGCCGGCAGGTTGGCCGCCGTGGTCCGGCCGTCCTTGAGTACGGTGACCCGGTCCCCGATCTCGCGGATCTCCTCCAGCCGGTGCGAGATGTAGATGACGGCGATGCCCTGCGCGGTCAGCTCCCGGATGATCCGGAACAGGTTGCCGACCTCGTCGTGGGCCAACACCGCGCTCGGCTCGTCCATGATGATCAGTCGAGCCTCGTGCGACAGCGCCCGGGCCATGCTGACGATCTGCTTGCCCGCCGCCGGCAACGACCGGACCATCCGCCCCGGCGGGATCTCGGCGTGACCGAGCCGGCTGAGGATCTGCCTGGTGTGCCGGGCCATCCGGCCGCGCTGAACGAACCCGAGGTTGCGGTACTCGTGGCCGAGGAAGGCGTTCTCTGCCACCGACAGGTCCTCGACGAGGTCGAGCTCCTGGTAGATGGTCGCGATGCCGGCCTTCATGGCGGCCTGCGGGTTGGCGAACGTCGCCGGTTCCCCGCGCCACTCCACCTGCCCCGAATCCGGTTGGTGCACCCCGGCGAGCACCTTGATCAGGGTGGACTTGCCCGCGCCGTTCTGCCCGAGCAGGCAGTGCACCTCGCCGGCACGCACCTCCAGCTGCACGCCGTCGAGCGCGCGTACGCCGGGGAAGGTCTTGACCAGATCGGTGAGGCGCAGGACCACCTCGCCCGCGACGGTGTCGGCGGGAGCCTCGACCAGCGGTGCCTCGGCGACGGCCTCGGCCGACGCGGTGGCGGCTGCGACGGCCTCGGCCGACGCGGTGGCGGCTGCGGCGGCCTCGGCCGACGCGGTGGCGGGGTCATCCTCGGGCAGAGCCACAGTCTCCTCCTCGCTCACGACAGCATCTCGGTCAACTTCATGCGGCTTCCGCGAAGGCGACGTCGCTGGCCAGCACTGCCGCTCCGGCGACGCCGGCTCGACCACCGAGCTCGGACAGCACGACGGGCAGGTTGCCGGTGGCCAACGGCAGCGAACGGCGGTAGACCACGCTGCGGATCTCGGCGAGCAGGATGTGCCCGAGCTGGGCCAACCCGCCGCCGATCACGATCATCGACGGATTGGTGAAGCTGACCAGGCCGGCGAGCACACCACCGACCCGCCGTCCGCCGTCACGGATCAGCTGGATGCAGGTCACGTCACCCTCGACGGCACCCTCGGCGACGTCGAGGGCGGTCACCACACCACGCAGGGCCATCCGCTCGGCCAACGCCGGTGACGCCCCGCTGCGGGCCGCGGCCGTGGCCTCCTTGGCCAACGCGGCACCGCTGAACAGCGCTTCCAGGCAACCGACGTTGCCGCACGAACACATCGGACCGTGCGAGTCGACCTGAATGTGGCCGATGTCGCCGGCGCAACCGTCGGTGCCCCGGTAGACCTCGCCGGTGAGGTAGATGCCGCACCCGATGCCGGTGCCGATCTTCACGAAGAGAAAGTCGTCCACCGAGTGGGCGACTCCACCATGGCGCTCACCGATCGCCATGATGTTGACGTCGTTGTCGACCACCGCCGGGCAGCCGTGCTCCCGGCTGAGCAGCTCGCGAACGGGGTGCCGGTCCCAGCCCGGCATGATCGGCGGCGACACCGGAACGCCGTCGCGGAAGCTGACCGGACCGGGTACGCCGATGCCGACCGCGTCCAACCGCTCGTACGCCCCGTCGACCCGGGCCTTGTGCAGCAACTCGTTGACCCGTTGCAGGGTCACCTTCGGACCGTTACGGATGTCGGCCGCCTCGCCGTAGTGGGCCACCGGTTCGAGGCGGCCGTTGACCACCTCGATGTCCATCGAGCTGGCACCGAGGTCGACGGCGGCGAAGCGCAGCTTCGGGTTCAGCTCGACCAGCGTCGAGCGACGGCCACCCCGGGAGGCGGCGAGCCCCGCCTCGGCGACGTAACCCAGGGCGACCAGACGGTCCAGCTCGGCGAGCATGCGCGGGCGCGGCATCTGGAGTCGGTCGCCCAGCTCGGCCCGCGACACGGCTCCCTCGTCGCGGAGCAACCGCAACAGTCGCACGTGTAGGGGGTCGACCGTTCGCACCGAGAGCCGCCTCTGCATTGGCATCGTTCACATCGACGCAATGCCGATGTGTTGTGTCCGACACAGTAGAAGCGCTCGCATCAGCTGTCCAGAGCTTCGGCTGTTCCGGCGCTAACTTTTGCTCAAACGGACAGAAGTTTTGGTCGTGCTTGCGGAGGACGGATCGGCGACGCCGTGCGTCAGCCCTGTCCGCCCTGTCCGCCCCGCGCCCCGCGCAACATCCTCGAGGCAGGGGTGTCGACGCGCCGGGAGACCACTACATCCAGGTTGTTTCACGATCATGAGCGCCCGCCCCACCGGAGAGCGCGGAATCCGCCGGAAGATCCGCGCAGTATCGGGGAAAGTGCTGCCTCCCTACGCGTGGAGGCAGCAACATCCCCGATACTGCGCGGATCTTGAGGACGAGCAGTCGGCGCAGGCGCGGGCAGGGCGGGCAGGTCTCAACCCAGCGCGGGTCGGGCGAATCCGATGGGGTCAGCTCGGGCGGAACTCCAGCGGCGCCGGGCGCTCTCGCGGCGTCGGCGCAAAACCCTGCTCAAGCAGCTAATACGCCGGCGGAGGGCCTGCTGAACAGCCCGCGTCCAGCACCACAACAATTGCAAAGGACGTTGACAGTCATCAACGTGACCGATAGCGTCCCTGGACATCGACAGCCACCGGGTCGAATCGCGCACCGCAAATCTCCTATCGCGATGAAACGCCGTTCTGTCGTGCCCGAAAACCCCGACGGGAAGGACCCCAATGAATCGACCGACGCGATTTATCGCGGCCGTGTCCGCAGCGACCTTCTTCGCTTTCCTGGTGCCATCGGCGGCCCAGGCAGCGCCGGAATCGACGGGCTCCGCCGTCGCGTCAGCGGCCGCCGCGCCCGTCCAGCAGGCCGCTTCCAACCCCGCTGGCTCGGACTTCGCCCCGCTCGGAAACTGCACCGCCGGCATCTTCTGCGGTGAGGTGAAGAACCGGCTGGGCCGATCCGTGAAGCTCTCGGGCAACTGGCCGACCAACAGCAAGACGATGTGGTTGCCAGCCGGCCAGGGCAGCGCATCCGACTCGTCGTATTACTACGACTTCCGTGACACCGACGGTTTCCAGGTGCCCAGCGGCTACATTTATTACGACAGCGTGGGCAACAAATACTACCCCGGTTGGCACAAGGTGAACGACCTCCAGGAAGTCACCCTCAACGGTTGGTGCCTCACCTCAGCCTGTAGCTGACGGTCGGCTCCACAATGCGCTTCCCTGGCTGCCGGTTTCAGCATGTTTCCGGCAGCCAGGGAAGCATCATGTCAGTCGACCGAACCGCGCTGGTTGCGCTTCTTGCGGAGCTTGCGGTCGTCACGCAGTTCGACGTACGGCTCGTCGTCGGCGGCGTGCCCCGCCGCGATGGCTCGACCGCGCTCCAACTCGGCGTCGAACTCGGCGCCCAGCAGGATCGCGATGTTGCTGAGCCACAGCCAGACCAAGAAGATGATCACGCCGGCCAGCGTCCCGTACGTCTTGTCGTACGACCCGAAGTTGCTCACGTAGAACGCGAACAGCCCGGAGATCACCAGCCAGATCACCACCGCCAGCACACCGCCCGGGCTGACCCAGCGGAAACCACCGTGGCGCGCGTTCGGCGAAGCCCAGTAGAGAATCGCGAACATCAGGCTGACCAGGACCAGCAGCACCGGCCACTTGGCGATGTCCCACACCGCGACCGCCGTCGAGCCGACCCCGATCACGTCGCCGACCGACTCGGCCAGGCGACCGGTGAACACCACGATCACCGCGCTGGCCAGCAGCAGCACCCCGATCACCGCCGTCACGCCGAGCCGGATCGGCAGCGTCTTCCAGATCGGCCGCCCCTCCGGCACGTCGTAGATCGTGTTCGAGGCGCGCATGAACGCGCCGACGTAGCCGGAGGCGGACCAGAACGCCGCCACCAGACCGATGATCGCCGCGATGCTGGCCAAGCCACCGTTGTCAGCGGCACCGATCGCGTCGGTGATGATCTTCCGGATGCTGTCTTCGGGCACCGCCTGGTTGACAGTGTCCGTGACGCCCTGGGTGGCGCTCTCGCCGAGCAGGCCGAGGATCGAGATCAGCACCAGCAGGCCGGGGAAGATGGACAACACCCCGTAGTAGGTGAGCGCCGCCGCCCAGTCGGTCAGGCTGTCGTCCTGGAATTCGCTGATCGTCCGACGTAGGGCCGCCTTCCATCCACTGCCGGGCAGGTCGGTGGGGCTGTCCGGGCCCGCGTCGGGACCGACCGGCGCGCTGGCGGGAGCACGCTCCTGCTCCCGCTGGGCGGGAGACTCGTTCGAGGCCATCGCCCCTCCTCATCGTCGGCGGTGTCACCTCCGGACATGCCCCGTCGACGGTCGGGCGTAACCCCTACTTGTAGAGCAACCTGCCCATCCGGCGCGAGGCCACCAGCAGGCCGACCGCCATCACCACCAGCAGGTAGAGCACGTCGAGCAGCCAGAGCCACCCGCCGCTGCCCAACGTGACCCCACGGATCAGGTGCACCGAGCGGTAGAGCGGAGTGATCTCGACCAGCCAGCGCAGCACCGTCGGGTAGGCCTGCGCCGGCACGAAGGTGCCGGAGAACAGGAAGAGGGTGAACTGGGCGGAGCCGACCAGGTCGAAATCCTGCCAGCTCCGCATGAGCGTGGAGATCGCCATGCCAAGCGCCCCGAACGCGAACCCGACCAGCACCGCCGCCGGCAGAGCGGTCAGCGCCCGGGTCACGCTGGTCAGATCCAGAGCGACCATCACCCCGAGGAACGCGGCCGAGTAGGCGCTGCCCCGCAGCATCGCCCAACCCAGCTCGCCGACGGCGATCTCGAACGGCCGTACCGGGGTGGCGATCATCCCGTCGTACAGCTTCATGTATTTCATCTTGCCGAAGAAGTTGAACGTGGTCTCCGCGAGCGCGCCGGTCATCGCCGAGGAGGCGAGCATCGCCGGGGCCACGAACGCGGCGTACGAAACCAGCCGCCCATCGGGCAGCGGCAGATCGCCGACCAGCGCGCCGACGCCCACCCCGATGGAGAGCAGGTAGAGCAGCGGCTCCACGAAGCCGGAGAGCAGCAGCAGCCAGTAGACCGACTTCAGCGCCGCGACGTTGCGCTCGACCACTGACGCCGACCGCCGGGACGCGGCGGAGACGTCGACCAGCCGGGGCAGGATCAGCGTGACCACGACAGCCTCTCTCAGACGACGAGCTTGCGACGGAAGGTGCGCACCGCCAACAGCCAACCGGCGGCGGCCCAGGCACCCAGGTAGAGCACGTGCCCGACGATCGACCACTGCGGGGCGACACCCAACGTGGCCGCGCGGCACAGGTCGACGGCGTGCCACAACGGCGTCACGTATGCCAGCCACCGCAGCGCGTCAGGCAACGACTCGACCGGGAAGAACACCCCGGCGAAGAGCGTCATCGGGATGACCGCGAACCGGAACAGCATCGCGAGCCAGCTGTCGCTCGACACCGACGCGGCGTACGCGAAGGTCGGCGCGGCGACGGCCAGCGCGAGCACCGCCACGACCGGCAGGGTGGCCACCGCCCACGGCGACCGCAACGCTCCGAACAGCCCGGTGACCAGCAGGAACGCCGCGATCGTGGTGAGCACCCGGAACAGCACGAAGGCCAGGTGCCCGGCCACGATGTCGCCCACCCGCAGCGGTGAGGCGGCCTGCGAGAAGTAGGTCTTGACCCACTGGAAGTTGCTGAACACCGGCCAGGTGGAATCGCCGACGGTCACCTGGAGCGCGGTCGAGGCGATCAGACCGGGCACCAACCAGTCGACGTAACGCACCCCGCCGACACCCTGGTCGATGTAGGCCCCGACGCCCAGCCCGAAGCCGAGGACCGTCAGCACCGGCAACAGGAAAGAGGAGAACACCCCCGCCCGCCAGGTGCGCCGCAGACCGACCAGGTAGTGCTCGAACACCGCGTACGCCGGCACCCACGGGAACCGCGTCGACCCCGCCACACTCACACGACCACCCCGCCCACCGCGCCGGCCATCACGACCTGTCTACCCCCGGGGTACGACAGACCGCCGGTCACCCTACGGCTACGCGGTCGACGCGTCGTCCGGGTTTCGCCGACCTCGACCGGCGCGCCGACCATGCTCGACGCGCCCGCAGCCTTGATCGACTCGGTTTGCAGAAAGTCGGGGTATCAATCGCCGCCGGATGCCCCGTTCTCCTGAAATCCGAGTCGATCAGCGGACCGACGCGCAGTCGTCGGGCTCGCCCACTCGTCAGCCGGGTCTTCGGTGGCACCACACCTTGCTCGCGGCGGGTCGTCGTGACGATCCACTCCACATCGGCGATGAGGCGGTATCGCCGCGCCCGGGACACCCCCATATCGCCGACCTGGAGTCGATCACACCCGGCGGACGGGATCGGACCCGACGAACGTGCGCCACGCCTCGGGCGTGAAGACGAGCACCGGCCCGGCCGGGTCCTTGGAATCCCGGACGGCCACCAGCCCGGACAGATTGTCGGCAACCTCCACGCAGTTGCCGCCGTCCGGGCCACTACGAGTGCTCCTGCGCCACCAGGCACCGGTCAAATCCATGTCTCCGCCACTTCCGCCATGAGATCAAGGGACTGCCCGTGCGATAGTGCCTCACCCCGGATCGACTCCCATACCTCGA
Source organism: Micromonospora sp. WMMD1155 (assembly GCF_029581275.1). NCBI lineage: Bacteria > Bacillati > Actinomycetota > Actinomycetes > Micromonosporales > Micromonosporaceae > Micromonospora > Micromonospora sp. WMMD1155. The sequence goes on along the minus strand of NZ_CP120742.1, from coordinate 4,218,024 downwards.
CCATCTGACGCACGTAATCGGATCGGTCGATGACCTGCCCATGACGCTGGCCAGCGAGGTAGACAAGGTCCTCTCCCTGCGCCGAGCTAGCGATCACGAAGGGCCCTCCGAGCCCAGCGTAAGCACCAGCGGAGGTCGGCACTACCTGGATTCGGACCCGGGGGATCGTCGAGCCAAGTTTCACGAGGTGCTGGATCTGCTCGCGCATGACTTCCGGCCCGCCGACGGTTCGGCGCAGCACGTGCTCGTCGATCACGGCCGTAAGCAGCGGTGGTCGGTCACGGGCGAGCAGCGCCTGCCGGTCAAGCCTGGTCGTCACCTGTTGCTCGATCTCGTCCGGCGCGAACAGCCCGCCGCCGGTCAGTAGGGCGCGCGCGTAGCCCTCGGTCTGCAACAAACCTGGCACACAAAGCGGCTCGAACGAGCGCAGGGCGGTGGTTTCCTGTTCGATGCCGGCCCAGTCGCGGAACCACGGTACGACGGTCTCCCGGCTGATCCGCCGTTGGATGCGCTCGAACCGTCCGTCGGCCTGGAACACGGCGTCACACCGTCGCGCGAAGTCCAGACTCGGTCGACGCTCGGACGTCTCCACCTTGGCGACCAGCGCACCCGAGTAGCTCAGCGCGTCGGCGAGCCCTGCCTGTGACATGCCGCTGGAGGCTCGGGCCAGCCGCAGTTCCTCCGCGAAGTGCTCCAGCATGGACGAACTCTCCACGGACAACCTCCGTACATCTTCGTACCGTGCCGGACCGCCCGACGTACGCGCTGGCCGTCGACATGCGGAACCTCCCACCGTAGTCGCGGGATCACCAGACTGTCACCCAGCGGAACCGCTCACGGGATCGGACGGCGGGCGGAACCAGGCCGGGAGCGCCCCGGGACCCCCGGTCCGGGGCGCTTCCACCCACCGATGGAGGTTCCTTCGTGCGACTCACCTGGTCGGCTCATGACGGTGGCGGGCACTGATGCCCCGCTACCGCCCGCACGTGGCGGCACGCCCGTCCTGGCGGTGCCGGGTCTGCGGTGCCGCGTGGCCGTGCTCGCCCGCCCGCCTGTCGTTACTCGGTGAGTATCGCGACAACCGCACCGGACTGCTCATCTACCTCGCCGCGTTGCTGGACGAAGCGGCCGGGGATCTGCCTGGACACGATCCGCTGACCGACAGATTCGTCACCTGGGCCAGAGCCCGTTGAGCGGTGCTCGTCGGCGTTCGCTCAGGCCGGTCGGTACGCGCGGACCAGCGCCTGCACTGCGTAGCCGAGCAGCAGCAGTCCCGCGCCGACGCCGACCACCAGACCCGCGGAGACCGCCGAGGCGAGGCCGGTGACGAGCCCCGCCGCCGCGACCAGGCACAGCGCGACGCCGAGCGGACGAAGCAGCGGATCCCGCAGGAGCGGGGCGAGCGGGAAGAAGTGCAGGCCGACCACCAGGCAGACCAGCACCGGCACGTACTCGGACCAGCCGGCGGCGACCAGCACGGCGGCACCCAGCCCGGCGGCGGCGAACTCGGTGACGACGATGAGCAGGTACGGGCGGTCGGCTGCCCGGTCCCGGGGGCTGCCTGCACCGCGGAGTCGGGCGGCCAGCACACCTCCCAGCACGGCGCTGAGCAGTGCGGCGATGCTGCCCACCACGAGCAGGGCCCGCAGCGGTTGCTCGGCCGCCGGCACACTGAACCAGACCATCGCGAAGACGCCCAGGTAGAGAGCGGTCAGCCCGGCCTGACGTCGGTTGGCGATCACCGGTTCGGACAAGAAAACCCCCATGGTCGGAATGCGGCTCGTGTTTCCAGTCGAGCGTGATCGTTGGCAGGTCAGCGGTGTGACACGCCGGAGGACGTGCGGCTGAGCTGCCTTCAATCCCTTGTGGACGCTCAGTCGACCAGGGTGCGACCGGTCAGGTGCAGGAAGACGTCCTCCAGGCCGCTGCGCCGCACCAGCACGTTGGCCGGATTGAGCCCCAACGCGGTGACCTCGGCGACCGCCGAGTCGCCGTGGGACACGTAGAGCAGGACGCGGTCGGGCAGCACCTCCACCCGCTCCCCCAGCCCGGCGAGCTTGCCCGCGAACGGCTCCTGTGACTCGGCGGCGAAACGCAGCTCGACCACCTCACGGGTGGAGTGCTGCTCGATCAGCGCGCGCGGTGAGCCCTCGGCGACGATGCGCCCGCCGTCCATCACCACCAGCCGGTCGCAGAGCTGCTCGGCCTCGTCCATGTAGTGCGTCGTCAGCACCAGCGTCACGCCCTGCTGCTTGAGCCGGAACAGCCGCTCCCACACCAAATGCCGCGCCTGCGGGTCGAGCCCGGTGGTCGGCTCGTCCAGCAGCACGATCTCCGGGTCGTTGACCAGGGCACGAGCGATGGTCAGCCGCCGCTTCATCCCGCCGGACAACGGCTCGACCTTGCTGTCGGCCCGCTCGGTGAGCTGGACGAAGTCGAGCAGCTCAGCCGCCCGCTCCCGGGCGGCCCGGCGGGAGATGCCGAAGTAGCGGGCGTAGACGGTCAGGTTCTCCCGGACGGTCAGCTCCGGATCGAGATTGTCCAACTGTGGGCACACACCGAGACGCGCCCGGATCGCCGGGCCGTCAGCCACCGGATCGAGGCCGAGGATGCGCAGCTCACCGGCCGTGGGCGGCGAGACGCAGCCGACCATCCGCATGGTGGAGGACTTGCCGGCGCCGTTGGGCCCGAGGAAACCGAACGCCTCACCCGAGAGCACCTCGACGTCGATGCCGTCCACCGCGGTGAAGTCACCGAACCGCTTCACCAGCCCACGAGCCTGAATCAGTGGTCGCCTCGAAGTCACCGCCCGACCCTAACCGCCGGGTCCGACAGCCCTCCACGCAAATATCCGCCCACGACCAACCGACCGCGCACCACCGCCGCCGCACCCCGCCCCACCCGCACAACCGCCGCACCCGCACAACCGCCGCCCAAGTCGTCCCACCGGCGACATCGTCGTCAACGCGCCGGCCAGCACCACCACCACCGCCGCACCGCCCTCGGCGGACCGCGCGGCCGAAACGCCGATCAATGCCCCACCCACCGACCGATCGACGTGTATCGTCCCTTCGTGTCGCCCATCAGTACGCCCGATGGATCGTCGTCCCCTGCTCGACCAGCCAACTCTCCCACTGGCGGGCCCACGGCGAGCGCCGACCGTGCGGCACCTCGGCCACGTCCGACGGCCGAGCCCGACGGCGTCCACCCGACCCAACCAGCCACCGACCCGACCGAGCCGGACCACAGCGAGAACGACACCTCCAGGCCCGACCCGACCGGCGACGAGGCGTCCAAGCCCGCCCCAACCGGCAACGACACACCCAGGGCCGACCCGACCGGCAACGACACCTCCAGGCCCGACCCGATCGGCAACGACTCGACCGGACCACACCCGAGTACGGTCCACCTGAGCACAGCCGACCGGACTCGTTCCGCCGACGGCGGCTCCGTCGCCGAACAGGCCACCCGGGACCTCGCCGCCCAGTTCGAGGACGAGAAGCCGGGCCGGGTGTTGACCGGGCCGGCGGGTCTGCTCCTCACCGGGGTGTCGCTGGCGGTCGGCGCACTGGCTCTCTGGCAGGTGTTCCGCCCACTGTCGCAGGGCAGCAAGTACTACTTGATCATCTTCCTGGCCGGCGTACTCCCTCTTGTCTTTCTCGCCTACCCGGCCGACCTGCGGCTGCCGGCCCGGCTCCGCGCCCGGCGGCGGCGTGACAGCACCGACCGCGACAACGCCGACCGCGATAGCGAAAGCACCCGGGCGCGGCCCACCGTCGCCGACTGGGTGCTGGTCGTGCTGGCCGCGGCAGCCTGCCTGTACCCCGTCCTGCCGATGACGATCGGTACGGGTGGCGGCGGCTACAACGCCTTCCTCGACCGGCAGGGCCTGCTGGCGCCGATGGACCTGGTGCTGGGCACCGTCCTGCTGCTCCTGCTGCTGGAGGCGTGCCGGCGCACCACCGGGTGGATCCTGCCGGCGGTGTGCCTGCTGTTCCTCGGTTACGGCTACTACGGTGGGCTGCTGCCGCAGTCCTGGCCGGTCGCGCACGCCGGCCTCGACTTCAGCCAACTGGTGGACGCGTTCTACAACTCCGACAGCGGTTTCTACGGCACTCCCCTGGACGTGGCCGCCTCGTACATCGTGCTGTTCACCATCTACGGCGCGGTGCTGGAGCTGTCCGGGGCCGGGCGGTTCTTCGTCGAGTTGTCGGCCGCCGCGTTCCGCCGCTCGCGTACCGCCGCCGGGCGGACGGCGGTGGCCTCCGGTTTCCTGCTCGGCACCGTCTCCGGCTCCGGGGCGGCGACGACGGTCAGCATCGGCGCGGTCACCTGGCCGCTGCTACGTCGCGCGGGCTATCCCCCGGAACGGGCCGGTGGCATGTTGGCGGCGGCCGGGGTGGGCGCGATCCTCTCCCCGCCCACCCTGGGTGCTGCGGCGTTCATCATCGCCGAGTACCTGGGCGTCTCGTACCTGCAGGTGCTGGGCTGGGCGACGGTCCCGACGGGACTCTACTACCTCGGCATCCTGCTCTCGGTGGAGATCGACGCGCGCCGGTCCGGCGTACGCCCCGTCGTCATCGACGTCGGCTCGCCCTGGCGTCTGCTGGCCCGCTTCGGCTACCACTTCGCCTCGCTGATCGCCATCATCGTCTTCCTCGCGGTCGGCATGTCCGCGACGAGGGCCGTCGTCTTCGCCACCATCCTGGCCGTCGCGCTGTCGTTCCTGGCGCCCGCGCGAGGCCAGACGAACACCCCCGCACGAGGCCAGACGAACACCCCCGCACAAGACCGGACGAACACCGCCGCGCAAGGCCAGACGAACACCTCCACGCAAGACCGTGCGCACCGGCTCACCCCGGCCCGGCTGGTGACCGCGCTCGTCACCGGGGTACGCGGCGTGCTCGCGGTGACGGCCGTCTGCGCCGCCGCCGGAATCATCACGGCGACCACCACGAAGACCGGTCTCGGGCCGCAGGCGGCGGCGCTGTTGATCGGCGGGGCGGAGGCGGTCACCTCGGACCCGACACTGGTCCTGGTGCTCACCGCGCTGCTCGCCGCCGTCGCGCTCAGCCTGCTCGGCCTGGCCGTGCCGGTCACCGCCTCGTTCGTGATCGGTTGGGTGATCGTCGGCCCGGCCCTGCTCGACCTGGGTGTGACAGCGCCCGCCGCGGCGATGTTCGTCTTCTACTTCGCGGTCCTGTCCGAGGTGTCGCCGCCGACCGCGCTCGCCGCGGTGGCCGCCGCCGCGGTCACCGGCGGCCGTCTGGTGCCGACCATGTGGCAGACCCTGCGGTACGCGCTGCCCGCGTACCTGACCCCGATCGCGTTCGTCATCACGCCGGCCGGGCTGGGGTTGCTCGGCGTCGGCGGGGTCCGGCGCATCGCGTTCGCCGCCGTGGTCACCGCGCTCAGTGTGGCGGTGCTCGCCGTCGCCGCCGGTGGGTGGCTGCCCGGCGTGGGCCCGGCCGGCGCCCCGGAGCGGGTGCTGGGCGCGCTCGCCGGGGTCACCCTGCTCTGGCTCGAACCCGTGCCGGTCACCGTCGGCACGGTATTGGCCGCCGTCGCGGCGGCCGGTGTGTTCCTGCGACGCCGATCCGCCGACCGACAACCGTCCGATCCTGTGGAGGAGAAACTGTGAGACGAATCGACGTACGGCTCGCCGCGGGCCTGAGCGTGCTCGCCCTCGTCGCGGGTTGCGGAGGTCAGCAGGGCGGTGCGGCCACCGACGACACGGCCAGCGAGGTCACCTGCGAGGTGACCAAGGAGACCCGCGTCGGCATCGCCACCGGCAACGCGACGGGCGTCTACTACGTGGTCGGCAACGCCCTGGCCGGGCAGTTGTCCGGGGCGACCGGCGGCAAGCTCACCGGCACCGCCGCCGAGACCGGCGCCTCGGTGCAGAACGTCGAACAGCTCGTCGCCGGCCAGTACGACGTGGCGTTCTCGCTGTTCGACACGGCCGTGAACGCGGTCGAGGGCAAGGGCAGCTTCACCTCGCCGCAGCCGGTGCAGGCACTGGCCCGCATCTACGACAACTACACGCAGGTGGTGGTCCGCAACGACTCCGGGATCACCTCGGTGGCCGACATGCGCGGCAAGCGCATCTCCACCGGCTCACCGAAGTCCGGCACCGAGGTGATCGCGAACCGGCTGTTGGAGGCCGCCGGTCTCGACCCGGCGAAGGACATCCGGGCGCAGCGCCTGGACCTGACCAAGACGGTCGAGGGGATCAAGGACGGAAGCGTCGACGGGTTCTTCTGGTCCGGTGGTCTGCCCACCGGGGGCCTCACCGACCTGTTCACCACGGCCGGCGACACGGTGAGGTTCGTCGACCTCGCGCCGCTGCTGCCGAAGATGGCCGCGCTGAGCCCCGGCTACCAGGAGGGCACGATCGGCCGGGACGCGTACCAGACGGCGGCCGACACCCCGACGATCGTCGTACCCAATGTGTTGTTGGTCCGCAAGGACCTGGACGCCAACGTCGCCTGCGCGATCACGCGGACGGTGTTCGACAAGCGCGACGCCCTGGCCCAGGCCAACCCGGCGGCCAAGGGGATCTCGCTGGAGAGGGCCCGCAGGACCCTGCCGGTGCCGCTGCACCGGGGCGCCGACAAGGCGTTGACGGACCTCGGCGCGAACTGACCCGACGGGTCAGAGGTCGGCGGGCGCGGTGGCGGCGCGGGCCACACCGACCAGACGGTCGGTCTCGGCGAGCACGGCCTCGTCGTCCGCCGGTGTGCCGGGGTCGAGTCGGACCGTCCAGGTCAGACCGTCGGCCCCGGCCGTGCGGCGGGCCGCGACCCGCGCCGCGCCGCCGGGCACCGGCTGGTGCTGGGTGTACGCGACCGAGCGGGTCACCCGCGCCCGCACCTGGTGGGGCAGCTCCCGCGGGTCGAGGAGGAAGTACGTCTCGGCCGGGCCGTCGGCGACCACCGTGTAGCCGTCGCGGTCGAGGACGGTCTCGGCTGGGGTGACGGTCAGCTCCCGGCCGGACCAGACGGCCTTGAGGATGTCGTGCCAACCGAGCCGGTGCCCCCGCCCGGGCAGCCACAGCCCGAGGTTGGTGGCGACCGCCACGCCGTCGCCCTCGCCGTTGCCGACCGCCGCCCAGGCCAGCACCCGTTCGTCGGCGGTCAGCGGAGGCCGGTCGGCCGGTGGCAGTTTCGGCTTGCGGCTGAACAGTCCCATCTAGAGCCCTCCCGCAGCCTGCTCGCGAAGCGCCCGGGCGTGCTGCTCCAGGGACAGCAGCTCGCCGAAGGCCGCGAAGTACTCGTCCTTGTTGTTGACCGGGTTGATCCGCTGGATGCGCGACTTGAGATCACGGATCCGCGCGGTCACCGAGCCGAACTGCACCCGCGCCATGGTGATCGACACGTAGCGTGGGTCCGGCTCACCGTCGATGCGCAGCGGCTCCACCGCCAACTCGCCGACCAGCGCCGCCGCCGCCAGGTCGTCGCAGGCGTCTCGGACCGACTCGATCCAGACCGCGCCGCCGGTCGCCGACGCGGCGCCACCGGCAGCCGCGATGGCCGTCCGCACCGCGATGTGCACGGGGTGGCGGTATTCCGACGCCTCGACCGCGTCGAACATCGGCCCGGCCAGGACCGGCTGTTGGAGGGCGAGCTTGAGCGCCTCCCGCTCGACCATCGACTGCGGGCTGTCCACCTCCGGCTCGGGGCGGGCCGGCGTGGGGCGGGCGGGTGCGGCGTCGCGCGTGCCGGGCTGCGGGGTGTTGGCGGCGGCGAGCACCGCCCGCTGCACCGGCTCGATCTCCATGCCGAGGTCCATGGCGAGCTTGCGGACGTACTCCGGGCGCTTCTCCCGGTCCTTGAGGCGCGCGACCAGCGGCGCGGCGTGCCGCATGGCCTCGACCCGGCCGTCGACGGTGTCCAGGTCGAAGCGGCCGATCACGTGCCGCAGCGCGAAGTCGACGAGCGGCTCGCGGCGCGCGACCAGGTCCCGTACCGCCAGGTCGCCCTTGGCCAGCCGCAGGTCGCACGGGTCCATGTTGTCCGGGCTGACGGCGATGAACGTACGCCCGACGAACCGTTGGTCGTCCTCGAAGGCGCGCAGCGCGGCCTTCTGACCGGCGGCGTCGCCGTCGAAGGTGAAGATGATCTCCCCGGCCACCTCGTCGCTGTCGAACAGGAGGCGGCGCAGAACCGCGATGTGGTCCGCGGCGAACGCGGTGCCGCAGGTCGCCACAGCGGTGGTCACCCCGGCCAGGTGGCAGGCCATCACGTCGGTGTACCCCTCGACGATCACCGCCCGCCCCTGCTTGGCGATCTCCCGTTTGGCCTGGTCGATGCCGTAGAGCACCTGCGACTTCTTGTAGATCGGCGTCTCGGGGGTGTTCAGGTACTTCGGGCCGTCGTCGTCGTCGAAGAGTTTGCGCGCGCCGAAGCCGATCACGTCACCGGCCAGGTCGCGGATCGGCCAGAGCAGCCGGCGGCGGAACCTGTCGATCAGGCTGCCGGAGCGGGCCTCCCGGGACAGCCCGGCGGTGACCAGCTCCTGGTGGGTGAAACCCTGCTGGCGCAGGTGCTTGGTGAGCAGGTCCCAGCCGTCCGGCGCGAAGCCGCAGCCGTAGCGCTCGGCGGCGGCCCGGTCGAACCCCCGCTTGGCCAGGAACTCCCGTGCCGGTCGGGCGCCCGCCGTGCCGAGCTGCGCCCGGTAGAACTCGACAGCCGCGGCGTGCGCGGCGACGAGGCGCTGACGCTGGCCCTGCTGCGGTCGGGGGCGCGGGGTGCTCCGGTCGTCCTCGACGTAGCGCAGTTGGATGCCGGCGCGTCCGGCCAACCGCTCGACGGACTCCACGAAGCTGAGGTGGTCGGCGTCCATCAGGAACTTGATCGCGTCGCCGCCGGCCCCGCAGCCGAAGCAGTACCACACGTTGCGGGCCGGTGACACGTTGAACGACGGGCTCTTCTCGTCGTGGAACGGGCACAGACCCTTGAGGTTGCCGCCGCCGGCGGACTTCAGGGTGACGGTCTCGGAGATCACATCCGCGATCGAGGTGCGTTCCCGGACCAGCGCGATGTCCTCGTCCCGGATCCGCCCAGCCATGCGCCACCCCCTCGCCGTACATCCTGCCCTGCCCGACCGTCGACACGCCGCCCGGGGGACGCCGGTGTGGCGACCGCCGCTGCCGGCTGGGCGGTTCCGGCCCGCAGGCCGGGTCCGCCGGGGACCATGACCAGATGCGCAGGGTACGGAGGACCGCCCCCCACCTGCCCGGATGGGTGGCCGCGTGGACGGGGCTGGGCGGACGGGCCCCGCAGGCGGACGAGGCCGGGCACCGCCACGCCACCTGGCTGGAACTCTTCCTCGACCTCATCTTCGTGTATGCGCTGGCGGCCGTGGTGCGCCGACTGGGCGACGACCCCACCCCGTCACCGGGCGCCGTGCTGGCCGTGCTCGGGCTCTTCGTGGTGGTCCAGTGGGCCTGGTTGGGCCAGGTCTTCTACGACACCCGATTCGACCCGGACGACGTGCCGCACCGGCTCCTGGTGCTGGTCGCGCTGGTCGGCGCGGGGACGATCACGCTCGGGGCGGACGAGGTGCCGGAGAGCGTGCTCCTGCCGGTCGGGTACCTGATCGTGCGGGGGGTGCTGCTCCTGTTGTACCTGCGCGCCCGGCCGACCGGCCCGATGGCCCGTACGGTGACCACGATCTACCTGCTCGGCTTCGGGTCGGGCTGGCTGATCTGGTTGGCCTCGCTGGCCACACCCACCAACACGCGCCCGACGTTGTGGATCGTCGCGATGCTCATCGAGTTGGCCACCCCGTGGGTCGGCAAGCGCTGGCTGAACCGGTTTCCGGTCGACGACCAGCACCTGCCGGAACGGATCGGACAGTTCACCATCATCGTGCTGGGGAGCGCACTTGCCAGCCTCCTCTTCGCGGTGCCCGACCATCCCCGGCCGCACATGATCGTGACGGCCGGACTGGCGTTCCTGGTACCGGCGGCGGTCTGGTGGGTCTACACCACCTTCGTCACCACCCGCGAGCCACGGCGGCGGCTGCGCGGCGGCCAGACGTACAGCTACCTGCACATCCCGCTCGGCGGCGCGCTGCTGCTGCTCGGCTGGGCGCTCGGGCAGATGGTCCGGCTGGCCGACGACGAGGTGGCCCGGCTGCCGACGGAGCTGCGGCTCGTGCTGGCCGCCTCGATCACCGCGTGGATGCTGTGCGGGCTGGCGTTGCACTGGGTGTGGAACCGGCCGAGCATCGGCCGCCTGGGCATCGCCCTCTACGGCATGGGCTCGACCATCCTGGTCACCACGACGGTGCATGAGCCGAAGCTGATGCTGTCCCTGCTGTCGCTGGCGATCGTCGGGTACGCGGTGCTGCTCACCCGGCGACTCACCGCGACGGCCGAGGACTGAGCCGACCGATGCTCAGGCGGCGGCCGTCTCCTCCGCCGCGACCTGCCGGGTTCCAGTCGGCCTTGCTCGCGTACCGCCGCGCCAGCGCCTCGCCCACCGGGCGGCCGTAACGGTGCAGCCCTATCACCGCGTGTCGGGGTACGGCGATCAGGCCGCCACCTACGACACTCACGTGGGTACGATGAGATGCATGTAGGCACACCCTGGGAGGTGCAGCAATGAGCAGCGTCTCCGTGCGCGAGTTCTCGTACAACCCAAGCGGAATGTTCGCCCGGGCCGAGCAGGGCGAGACGATCGAGATCACCCGACATGGCAAGGTGATCGCCGTCCTATTGCCGGGTTCGGGCGCCCTGGGGCGTTACGCTCCGCTGGTAGCCAAGGGCGTGATCAAGCTCAAGGCCACCACTACGAGTGACCTTGACCAAGTCCCCCGGTTTGCATTGCCGGAGGGCGCGGATCCACTGGATGTGCTGCTGGCCGAGCGGGCCGAGGACGAGCGGTGATCTACCTCGACGCCTCGGCCATCATCACCCTGGTTTCAGGCCGCTCGTACGCGACGGAGCTGCGGGACTTCCTCGCCGGGTATCCGGGCCTACCCATGGGCACGAGCACCCTCGGTTTCGTGGAGACCGTCCGAACGCTGGACCGCATGGGCGACTTTCCTGACGCGATGACCGATCTCGTGCGCAGCTTCACCGAGATTCTGCTCACCGAGGAGGTTCGGGACGCCGCTGCATCCCTGCCGACCGGACTCCGGACGCTGGACGCCATTCACGTAGCAAGCGCGCAGATCATCGGTCCCGCGCTGACCACACTGGTCACCTACGACAAGCGGATGCTCGACGTCGCTCACTCCGTCGGGCTGCCCTGTTCGGCTCCAGGCCTCGACGAACGACAAAGTTGAGCCCGGTCACCCGGGAAGGGCGGCCACTTCCTCGGCCGCCACCTGTCGATTCCAGTCGGCCTTGGTGGACCGCCAACCCTCGTCGTCCATGCCACGCCGCCAGTAACCGGAGATGGAGAGCCGGTCGAGCGGCACACCCCGCTCGCCGCGCAGCAGCCGGCGCAGGTGCCGGACGAAGGCCGCCTCGCCGTGCACGAAGGCGTGCACCTGACCGGCCGGGAACTCCAACGCCCGCACCGCCGCGACAAGCGCCTCGCCCACCGGGCGTTCGCCGCGGTGCAACCAGGTCACCTCGACCGCTCCCGGGCTGAGCAGCTTCTGCTCCTCCTCCGGGTCGGCGATCTCCACGAAGACGTGGGCCGGGGCACCCACCGGCAGCCGTTCCAGCGCGGCGGCGATCGCCGGCAGGGCGCTCTCGTCGCCGACCAGCAGGTGCCAGTCCGCCTCCGGGCTCGGGGCGTACGCCCCACCGGGGCCGACGAAGTGCACGGGGTCACCCGGGCGCAGCGCGGCGGCCCAGGGACCGGCCAACCCCTCGTCGCCGTGGTACACGACGTCGACGGTCAACTCCTGCGCCAGCGGATCCCACCGCCGCACCGTGTACGCGCGCAGCCGGGGCCACTGCTCCCGGGGCAGGTCCCGGCGGATCGCGGCGAGGTCCAACGGCTCGGGGTACGCGACGCCGGGCTGCGGGAACACCACCTTGATGTAGTGGTCGGTGAACTCGCCCACCGGCAGACCGGCCAGCTCGTCCCCGCCGAGGACGAGCCGGATCAGGTGCGGGGTGGGCCGCTCGGTGCGCAGCACCCGGGCCGAGGTGACGTTCCTGGGGCGTTCCGTCATGCCGGTTAGGCTAGCCTAAGCTGCCCCGCGGTGAGTCGGCGGAGCACTCCCACCCGCCAGACGGGTGTGCCAGGTCACGGCCGCCGGGTCGGTGAGCGAGGCGACCTGGTCGACGACGACCCGCAGGCGGGCCGCGTCGTCCGGGGCGTCCCGCCACAGCACGGCGAAGGTCGGGTCGAGCCCGTCCGGCGCACGCCGGACCAGCGCGGCGACCAACTCCGCCAGGATCGTCCGCTGCCGCTCGTAGCGGCCCCGGAAGCCGGACCGACGCATCACGTACCGCAGCGCGATCCCCTTGAGCAGGGCGCACTGCGCCCGCACCAGCCGGGGCACCACCAGGTCGGCGGCGTAACGGCGGTGCGGCCCGGGCCCGAACCGCTCCTCGGTGGCGGCCACCGCGGCGGACACGAATCGCCCGGTCACCCCACTGGTGGTCGCCTTCAACGCGACCTGCGCGCGATGACTGCCGTCGTACCCGGCCAGCGGGGCGAGCAGCGGGTCGGCCAGCAACTCGACCAGCACCTCGGCCAGGTCGGCGGCGGACTCCACCGAGTACGCGCCGGCCACGTCGGCACAGAGCGCCGCCCGTTCGTCGGCGTCGGCCAGCAGCGGGCGCAGCGTCACGTACCCGCCGTGGATGCCGTCCTCCACGTCGTGCACCGAGTACGCGACGTCGTCGGCCCAGTCCATCACCTGCGCCTCCAGGCAGCGGCGGTCGCCCGGCGCACCGTCCCGGATCCAGTCGAAGACCACCGCGTCGTCGGCGTACACCCCGAACTTGCGCTCGCCGGGGCGGCGCGGCCAGGGGTACTTGCCGATCGCGTCGAGCGACGCCCTGGTCAGGTTGAGCCCGGCGGACGAGCCGTCCGGGGCGAGCACCTTCGCCTCCAGGCGGGTCAACACCCGCAGGGTCTGCGCGTTGCCCTCGAAGCCGCCGCACGGCGTGGCCAGCAGGTCCAGGGCCGCCTCACCGTTGTGCCCGAACGGCGGGTGCCCGAGGTCGTGGGCCAGCCCGGCCACGTCCACCACGTCCGGGTCGCACCCCAGCCGGGCACCCATCTCCCGGGCGATCTGGGCCACCTCCAGCGAGTGGGTCAGCCGCGTACGCAGGAAGTCGTCGGTGCCGGCGGTGTGCACCTGGGTCTTGGTGGCCAGCCGTCGGAACGCCGCGGAGTGCAGCACCCGGGCACGGTCACGCTCGTACGGTGAGCGGCGGTGTCCGGTGTCCTTGGGCGACTCCTCGACCAGCCGGGCCTCCGCCCCCGCAAGCTCAATCTTCACGCAGCCGCCGCTGCTCGCGAAAGCGCGGCTCGCTCATTTCGCACGGAGGACGCAGAACTCGTTGCCCTCCGGGTCGGCGAGCACCGTCCACTCGACGTCACCCTGGTCGATGTCGACGTGCCGGGCGCCCATGTCGACCAGCCGCTCGACCTCGGCCTCCTGGTCGGCGGGGCGCAGGTCGAGGTGCAGCCGGTTCTTGCGCTCCTTGCCGTCGGCAACCGGCACGAAGACCAGGCCGGGCAGCCGGTCGGGGGACTGCCGGATCTCCACCTCGTCCATCTTCTCGGCGATCACCTGGTAGCCGAGCGCCTCGGCCCACCAGCGGGCCAGCCGAGCCGGATCGCGGGCATCGACGGTGAGGCTCTCCCAGACACTGGTCATGCAGTCACCCTTCCCGTTCGACGGCCTCCACAATCGGCCGTGTGCGAGCGAGCCAAGATTACGCCCGCCGTAGCCTCTCGGCCCGCCCCCGACGCATCGACGATGGGCACACAACCGCCGATCGGTCCGCAGTTGCCGTCCGATCGCCGAGGGTTATGGGCTCGCGGGCGGAGGTGGCAGCCGGTAGCGTTCCCGGCGCGGAACGTGACCAGCCGATCGACACACGCGGATCCCGACCGGTAAGGGGACAATCTCGTGCACGCAGACCCGGTGGTGGGAACGGAACTACGCGGGCTACGCCGCCGTCGACCCGAGATCGCCGGCACGGTCCTGGCCGGCACCGACGGGCTACTCATCTCCAGCGACCTGCCCAGCACCGACGCCACCCATCTCGCCGCCCTCGCCGCGGCCAGCTTCGGGCTCGGCCACCGGGTGGCCGACACGGTCCGATGTGGCGAGTTCCGGGAGTCGGTGGTCCGCACGACCAGCGGGTGCGTGGTGACCTACCCGGCCGGGCGCACCGCCCTGCTGACCCTGGTCACCGTGTCGCCCGCGGCGGATCTGGAGGCGCTGCACGAGGAGGCCCGAGCGGTGGCCCGTCGAGCGGGCACCGTCGTCGACCGGCGCGGCGGAGGCGTCGGCGGCACCGCCGTGCCGGAGGCACACGGGCCGCTGGCAGTGCGTACCCCGATGGCGACCCTGCCGGCGCAGTTGCGCCGCTCGTCGCGGCCCACCTGGCGTCGCCCGCCGATCTGAGCGCCGGCGGCGGACCGGCCGTCCGGTCCGCCGCCGACAGGCGTCAACGACTGTCCGAGCCGCCGGTCTCCACCACCGCCCGGCCGGCCTCCAACCGGGCCACCGGCACCCGGAACGGTGAGCAGGACACGTAGTCCAGGCCGACCTCGTGGAAGAAGTGCACCGAGTCCGGGTCGCCGCCGTGCTCACCGCAGACGCCGAGCTTCAGGCCGGGCCGGGCGACCCGGCCCTCCTCGGCGGCGATGCGCACCAGCCGACCGACACCGTCGCGGTCGATCGACTCGAACGGCGAGATGCCGAAGATGCCCAGCTCCAGGTACCGCCAGAAGAACGCACCCTCGACGTCGTCGCGGGAGAAGCCCCAGCCCATCTGGGTGAGGTCGTTGGTGCCGAAGGAGAAGAACTCGGCGGCCTCGGCGATCTGCCCGGCGGTCAGCGCCGCCCGGGGCACCTCGATCATGGTGCCGATCAGCACCTCGACGCCGCTGTCCCCCACCACCTCCGCGATGATCTTTTCGGCCTCGGCGCGTACCGTCTCCAACTCCTGCACGGCCCCGACCAGCGGCACCATGATCTCCGGGCAGGCGGTGCCGCCCGCGCGGGTGACCGCGACGGCGGCCTCGGCGATGGCCCGGACCTGCATCGCGAACAGGCCGGGGATGACCAGGCCCAGGCGGACGCCCCGCAGCCCGAGCATCGGGTTCTCCTCGTGCATCCGCCGGACGGCGGCGAGCAGCGCCTCCTCCTTGGCCACGTCCTCGCCACGCTCCTGGGCGACCGCGACGTTGACGGCGAGCTGCTCCAGCGGCGGCAGGAACTCGTGCAACGGCGGGTCGATCAGCCGGACGGTGACCGGCAGCCCGTCCATCTCGCGGAAGATCTCCTCGAAGTCCGCCCGCTGCAACGGCAGCAGCGCCGCCAGCGCCTCGTCCCGCTCACCCTCGGCACGGGCCAGGATCAGCCGCTCGACCAGCTCCCGACGGTCGCCGAGGAACATGTGCTCGGTGCGGCACAGGCCGATGCCCTCGGCGCCGAAGCGCCGGGCCCGGGCGGCGTCCGCGCCGGTGTCGGCGTTCGTCCGGACCGCGAGCCGCCGCCTGCCGTCGGCGTGCGTCATGATCCGGTGTACGGCCCGGACCAGGGCGTCGTCGACGTGCTCGGCGTCGAGGCTGCCCTCGAAGTACTGCACCACCTCCGACGGCATGACCGGGACCTCGCCCAGGTAGACCTTGCCCGTGGTGCCGTCGATGGACACCACGTCGCCCTCGTTGACGGTCTGCCCGGCCACGACGAACTTCTTCGCCGGGACGTTCACCTCGATCTCGTCGGCGCCGGAGACACAGGTCTTGCCCATGCCCCGGGCCACCACCGCGGCGTGGCTGGTCTTGCCGCCCCGCGAGGTGAGGATGCCCTTCGCGGCGATCATGCCGTTCAGGTCGTCCGGGTTGGTCTCCCGGCGGACCAGGATCACCGACTCCCCCTCGGCGGCCAGCTCGACGGCGCGGGCGGAGGTGAAGACGACAGTGCCGGACGCCGCACCGGGTGAGGCCCCGATGCCCTTGGCGACCGCCTCGAACTCGTGGTCGAGCTGGAAGCGGGGGAACATCAGCTGGGCGAGCTGCGCGCCGTTGACCCGGTGCAACGCCTCGTCCAGGTCGATCAGGCCCTCGTCGACGAGCTGCCCGGCGATGACGAACGCGGCGGCGGCGGTGCGCTTACCGACCCGCGTCTGCAACATCCACAGCTTGCCGCGTTCGATGGTGAACTCGATGTCGCAGAGGTCCTTGTAGTGCTCCTCCAGCCGAGCCATGTACCCGAGCAGCTCGTCGTAGGACTTCTTGTCCAGCCGTTCCAGCTCGTTCAGCGGCACGGTGTTGCGGATGCCCGCCACGACGTCCTCGCCCTGGGCGTTGGCCAGGTAGTCGCCGTAGATGCCCTGCGCGCCACTGGCCGGGTCCCGGGTGAAAGCCACACCGGTGCCGGAGTCCGGGCCGAGGTTGCCGAAGACCATCGTCACCACGTTGACAGCGGTGCCGAGATCGGCCGGGATCCGCTCCTGGCGGCGGTAGAGCACGGCGCGCTCGGCGTTCCACGACTCGAACACCGCCCGGATGGCCAGGTCGAGCTGTTCGCGCGGCTGCTGCGGGAACTCCCGACCGGTGTGCTTCAAAAAGATCTTCTTGTACGCGTCGACCAGCCTCCGCAGGTCGTCGGCGTCCAGGTCCAGGTCGTCGTGGGTGCCCTTGGCGTTCTTGGCCTCGTCCAGCGCGTGCTCGAACTCCTCGCCCGGCACCTCGCACACGGTCTTGCCGAACATCTGGATGAGGCGGCGGTAGGAGTCCCAGGCGAACCTGTCGTTCTGTCCGGCCTGGGCGGAGAGACCGACCACGCTCTGGTCGTTGAGACCGACGTTGAGGACGGTCTCCATCATGCCGGGCATCGAGAACTTGGCGCCGGAGCGCACCGACACCAGCAGGGGGTCCTGCGGGTCGCCGAGGCGCTTGCCCATCGCGCGTTCCAGCGACTCCAGGTGGGCCTCGATCTGCCCGGCGAGCCCGTCCGGCTCCCGTCCCGTCGCCAGGTACGCCTGGCAGGCCTCGGTGGTGATGGTGAAGCCCGGCGGGACGGGCAGGCCGAGGTTGGTCATCTCAGCGAGGTTGGCGCCCTTGCCCCCGAGCAGGTCCTTGAGGTCCTTGTTGCCCTCGGAGAAGTCGTAGACGTACTTGTGATCGACGGTCTCTTGCGCTGCCACCAGAGCCTCCACAACACACGCGCCGGATTGACACTTAACGAAGGTTCAGTTTTCTGTACCCCGAGGCGGACCACCGGCAATCCCCGGGGTCGACGCGATCGGTGGGCGAAGGTTAAGCGAACATCGCGCGACCTGGGACCGTTCGGTGACAATTGGCACAGCCATCACGACTATCCGTGTTCGTACCGTTTTCTGGGAACGCTTCCATGCGCACCAACACGCACCCCGGCCGAGCGTCGTACGCTGGATGACACGCCAGCCGGTGAACCTCACTTTTGCCATAACCGACGCGAATACACCCCGGAGTCGCCACCGTGTCGACCACCCCCGCCCCCGGCCCCGCCGCCACCCCCGCCCCGCTGTCGGCGGAGGAGCCGGGCGCGGCAACGCTGGCCCGCACGGCCGAGCAGGCCGCCCGCAACTTGCTCGCCCCGGCGGCCCCGCACCGACTGGCCGATGTCGTTCCCGCCCCCCAGCAGGTCCAGCCGGACCCGGCCGGAGACTGGACACTGAGCGCGAAAGCGGTCATCGTGGCCAGCTCCGACCCGGCGGCGCTGGCGGTCGCCGAGCAGCTCGCCGGGCTGCTGCGCCCGGCCACCGGCTACCCGCTGCCGGTCACCGACGCCACCGCGCCGGCACCCGTCGACGGCATCGCGCTGGTGCTCGACGAGACCGCCGCCGACCTGGGCGCGGAGGGCTACCGGCTCGACGTCACCACCGATGGGGTACGCGTCACCGCCGTCACCGCCAACGGCCTCTTCCACGGCGTCCAGACGCTGCGTCAACTGTTGCCGGCCACGATCGAGAGCCCGACCCCGGTCACCGAACGGTGGGCGCTGCCCGGCGGCACCATCACCGACGTACCCCGTTACCCATACCGGGGAGCGATGCTCGACGTCGCCCGACACTTCTTCACCGTCGAGGACGTCCTGCGGGTGGTCGACCACCTGGCCCGCTACAAGCTCAATCACCTGCACCTGCACCTCACCGACGACCAGGGCTGGCGGATCGCCGTCGACTCCTGGCCGAAGCTGACCACCGTCGGCGGGGCGACCGAGGTCGGTGGCGGCCCCGGCGGGTTCTACACCAAGGCCGACTACACGCGGATCGTCTCCTACGCGGCCGCCCGGCACATCACCGTCGTTCCGGAGATCGACCTCCCCGGGCACACCAATTCGGCGCTCGTCGCGTACCCCGAACTGGCACCGGACAAGGTCGCGCCGCAGCCGTACACCGGCACCGAGGTGGGTTTCAGCTACGTCGACCCGGCCGACGACCGGACGTACGACTTCATCGCCGACGTCCTGGGCGAACTGGCCGCGCTCACACCCGGGCCGTGGCTGCACATCGGCGGCGACGAGGCGTTCAAGGTGAAGGGCGAGGTCTACACCGGTTTCGTCGAGCGGGTCCAACGCATCGTCGCCGGCCTGGGCAAGACCGTCGTCGGCTGGCACCAACTCGCACCGGCCGCCCACGTCGACGGGCGGGTCCTGCAGTGGTGGGGCACGAACGGCGAAGACCCCACCACGGTCGAGGCCGTACGCCGGGGCGCCCGAATGATCGTCTCCCCCGGCAACCACGCCTACCTGGACATGAAGTACGCCCCGAACACTCCGATCGGGCACGACTGGGCCGGTCTGATCGACGTGCGACGGGCGTACGACTGGGATCCGGGCACGCACGTCGCCGGGGTGCCCTCCACGGCCGTCATCGGTGTGGAGGCCCCGCTCTGGACCGAGTCGGTCACCTCGTTGGCGGACATCGAGTTCCTGCTCCTGCCCCGGCTCCCCGCCATCGCCGAGCTGGGCTGGTCAAGCCGGGAGACCCATGACTGGGCCGGCTTCCGCGACCGCCTGGCCGGCCACGGCCCACGCTGGGACGCCGCCGGGATCGCCTTCCACCGCGCGCCCGAGATCCCCTGGCCGAGCGGGCCCACCATCCCCACCCAGCGCGACTCGGCCGTTGCCACCACCACCCGAGAGGGCGTCGACCTGACGTAGGCCCCACCTCGGTGATCGACTCCGGATCGCCGAGGTGTTGGCATCTTCCAACCCGAACACCCCCATATCGCCGACCTGGCGCGGGCCATGATCTCGGGCCGACCGGCCCGCCCGCGCCGACCCCACGCGAATGTCCGGTAACGACCGCAACGTCCCGTGATCGGGCCCACCCGGATCGCGGAATCGTGGCCCCGGCGGGGTCGTTATACCTGGCACGCCACCGGGACTGTCGAGTCGTCGGCGCGGGGCAGCCGCCGGGAACACCGGCCGGGCCACCCCGGTTACATCCCCCGCACAGCCGAGCAGCACGGGCCGAGGAGCCCGGCGGAATGATCCGCCGCCCCGGACCGTTGTGGTCTGTCCCGACGCCGACCCCACCGGGTCGCCGGGCACTGAACTTCCCCCGCATGGCCGTCCCCCGTGCGTCGTGCGGTATCCCCCGATGAAGCAGAGGAGCACGCCATCATGCGTACCGATCTGATTCGTAAGACCGCCCTGACCGCCGCCGGTCTCGCGTTCACCGGTGGCGCCATCGCCGGACCCGTCACCACCGCCTTCGCCGCCCCGAACACCAGCAAGCCGACGTCGCAGGCGCAGACCGACCGCAAGGGTCACGGTGAGCGTCAGCTGGGCGTGCGCTACGAGGCCCAGCCGAACTTCTACTACTGCGGCCCCGCCGCCGCCCGTAACGCCCTGAGCGTGCAGGGCAAGGACATCAGCGTCGACGCCATGGCCAAGGAGATGGGCACCACCGAGGCCGGCACCAACTCCATCAACGACATCACCCCGGTGCTGAACAAGGAGACCGGCAAGAACGACGCCTACCACTCCGTCGAGATCAGCACCCCGAAGGCCGACGACAAGCAGACCGACAAGCTGCGCGCCGACATCGTCCGCACCGTCGACGACGGCCGGGCCGTGGTCGCCAACATCGCCGGCACCACCACTGACACCGACGGTGGTATCCACTCCTTCGAGGGTGGGCACTACATCAGCGTGGTCGGCTACCGCGACAACGGCACCACCGTCACCATCGCCGACTCCGCCGACCCGAACACCGCCTCCTACGAGGTCACCGTCGAGCACCTCGCCGACTGGATCGCCACCCGCGGCTACGCCACCAGCTAAGCCGTAGACACACCGAAGGGCCGGACCCCACCACGGGGCCCGGCCCTTCAGCATGTCCAGATCCAGTCTCATTGCTGCGCCCCGCGCCCCGCGCCCCGCGCCCCGCGCCCCGCGCCCCGCGCCCCGCGCCCCGTGTCAACGCCGGCTGAACTTTGACCCCTCTGTTCCGGCCGAATTTTGACCCCCTCGCTGGTTGTTGATGTTCAGTCGTTGGTCTTGGTGGCTGCGGGAACGCGGCCGAGGTCGCGGTCTTTAAGCCGGTAGCTGTCGCCCTTCATCGAGATGACCTCGGCGTGGTGGACGAGGCGGTCGATCATGGCTGCGGCGACGACGTCGTCGCCGAACACTTCGCCCCAGCGGCCGAAGGGCTTGTTGCTGGTGACGATCAGCGAGGCTCGTTCGTAGCGGTTGGAGACGAGCTGGAAGAACAGGTTCGCCGCTTCGGCTTCGAAGGGGATGTAGCCGACCTCGTCGACGATCAGCAGCGGGATCCGGCCGAGCTTCACGAGCTCGTCTTGCAGTCGGCCGGCGTGGTGGGCGTCGGCGAGGCGGGACACCCATTGGGCGGCGGTGGCGAACGCGACCCGGTGTCCGGCCTGGCAGGCCCGGATCCCCAGGCCGATGGACAGGTGGGTCTTGCCGGTGCCGGGCGGGCCCAGGAAGACGACGTTCTCCTTCGACGCCACGAAGTCGAGGGTGCCCAGGTGGGCGATCGTCTCCCGCTTCAGAGAGCGTTGGTGCTCGAAGTCGAACTCCTCCAGGCTCTTGCGGGCGGGGAACCTGGCTGCCCGGATACGTCCCTCGCCGCCGTGTGCTTCGCGGGCGGCGACTTCGCGTTGCAGGCAGGCGGCGAGGAACTCCTCGTGCGTCCATGACTCGGCCCGGGCCCGCTCCGCCAGGCGTTCGACGGAGGCAGCGAGGGACGGCGCCTTGAGGGCGCGGGTGAGGAACGCGATCTCCGAGGCGACGTTGCGGCTGGTCTTGGCGGCCATCACGCAGCCACCTCGACGTCCAGGCCGAACATGCGGTCGTAGTCGCTCAACGGCCGGCGTTCGACCTGGGCGTCGACCGCGGTCGTCGGCTTGTGTTGGGCAGCGACGCGCAGGTCGGCGGCGGCTTGCCGGTGGGCAGGGTCGGTGATGCTCTGATGGCTTGCCCAGCAGCGGTCATGTCGGGCCACGGGCCGGCCGTCGGAGACCACCGTCACGTGGTCGCAGTCGGCGGTGACCTCAACCCGCCTGCCGACCACGGATGGGTGCACCGAGTAGTCGTTGCCGTCCAAGCGGACGTAGTGATCGCGGGGCAGCCGGGTGGCCTGGCGCCAGCCGACCACCGGCGCGACCGGTGGCAGTGACAGCATCGCGGCCCGGTCGGCGTCCCACCGGTCCAGCGGGCGGCAGCCCAGCATCCGGTGTTGGCGGTTGTTCGCCCGCACCAGCCAGTCGGTGAGCTGGGTGTTGAAGTCGCCGGGCGAGGCGAAACGGCGTCCGGGCAGGAACGAGGTTTCCAGATAGCCATTGGCCCGCTCGACCAGGCCCTTGGCCTCCGGGTCCGCCGGTCGGCACTGAATCACCTTGATGCCGAGGGTGCCGCGGAAGGCGTTCATCGCCTCGGTCAGCTGCGGCCTGCCAGCCCGCCACTGCCCGACGGCGGACTCGTTGTCCCACACCAACGCCTTGGGCACCCGTCCCCAGCCGGAGATCAGCGTCCAGTGCCCGACCAGCAAGTCCGGTGACTGCCGGGTCGGGATCATCACCGCTGACAGCCACCGCGAATACCCGGACACCATCACCAGCACCGGCGGCCGGCCGACCTGCCCGAAGCCCAACGGCACGTCCGCCGGCGGGAACCACAGATCACACTGCGCCAACTCGCCCGGCAGATACTCCGTCCGCTGGGCCGGGTCCGGGCGGCGGAACAACGGCCGCAACTGCTGCACCCGATCGGCGAACACCGTCTTGCCGCGGGCCCACCCAACCCGCTCCATGATCACCGTCGTCGGCATGTCCGGGAACTCCGCCAACAACGCCCGGATCTGCGGCTCGACCGCGTCCACGATCGAGCCCTTCGCCGCCCGCTGATAGCGAGGCGGCTCATGACTGGCCAAGGCCTTACGCACCGTGTTCCGCGAGACCCCCAGCCGGCGACAGATGGCCTTGATCGCCATCCGCTCCGCCCGGTGCAACCGACGGATCTCCGCCCAGTCCTCCACGCTCAGCACCTCCCGATGCTTCCGGAAGGGGTCAAAATTCAGCCGGAACCACGGGGTCAGTTTTCAGGCGGAGCCGACACCCCGCGCCCCGCGCCCCGCGCCCCGCGCCCCGCGCCCCGCGCCCCGCGCCCCGCGCCCCGCGCCCCGCGCCCCGCGCCCCGCGCCCCGCGCCAAGATCCTCACAACATCGGGGATGTTGCTGCCTCAGACACGCGGGACACAGCAACATCCCCGATTTCGCGCGAATCTTGCGACGCGCACCGGGCGCGGCCCGTCGGTTGTGTCACGGGTCCTTTGGAGCTGATGTCGTAGACGAATCAGCGTCGCAACGGCACCCGCAGCGCCGCACGACGCCAGAGCGCCGCACGACGCCAGAGCCCCGCACGACACGAGAGCCCCGCACGACGCCAGCCCCGCACGACACCAGAGCCCCACACGAGACCAGCCCCGCACGACACCAGCCCCGCACGACACCAGAGCCCCGCACGACGCCAGCCCCGCACGACGCCAGCCCCGCACGACGCCAGCCCCGCACGACACCAGAGCCCCGCACGACACCAGAGCCCCGCACGACACCAGCCCCGCACGACACCAGCCCCGCACGACACCAGCCCCGCACGACACCAGAGCCCCGCACGACACCAGCCCCGCCAGGTGGCAGCCCCGCACGGTGGCAGCGGCGGGTTGCGCATTCCGAGCTGACGTCTTGACTCGTTTACGACATCAGCTCGACAGCCTGCCGCACCCGCACGTCCGACCCCTGCGCCCGGCGGAACGGGGTCGGCATCCGGGCAGAGACAAACCCGCCGACGGCATCCCGTCGCGGACCACGGGCTCAGCCGCCGGAGTCGTCCATCTCGGCGCCCTCGGGGACCGTGTCGTCGTCCCGGCTGGCCAGCCAACCGTCCGGCAGGGCGACCTTGCCCGGCGAGTTGGTGCGCCCACGCGGTTGGCCCAGCGTGGCCACCGGGAACGGCTCCGTCGGATCGAGCTTGCCGAGCAGGTCGTCGAGCTGGGCCAGGCTCTCGATCATCGCCAGTGAGCGGCGCAGTTCGCCGCCGACCGGGAAACCCTTGAGGTACCAGGCGACGTGCTTGCGGAAGTCGGTGCAGCCGTCGCGTTCACCTCGGGCCGGGTTGCGGGCACCGGCGACGAACTGGTCCACCAGCAGCTCGGCGTGCCGGCGCATGGTCGCCGCCACCTCGCCGAGGCTGGGCAGTCGCCGTTCCGACCGGCCGTTGAAGGCGGCCTCCAGGTCGGCGAAGAGCCACGGCCGGCCCAGGCACCCACGGCCGACGACCACGCCGTCCACGCCGGTGTGCGCGACCATCCGCAGCGCGTCGTCGGCCTCCCAGATGTCGCCGTTGCCGAGCACCGGCACGTCGAGGGCCTGCTTCAGGGTGGCGATCGCGTCCCAGTCGGCGGTGCCCGAGTAACGCTGCGACGCGGTCCGCCCGTGCAGGGCCACCGCGGCCACGCCGGCCTCCTGGGCGGCCAGCCCTGCTTCGACGTACGTCAGATGGTCGTCGTCGATGCCCTTGCGCATCTTGACGGTGACCGGCACCCCGGAGGGTGACGCGGCGTCGACGGCAGCCTTCACCAGGCGGGCGAAGAGCCGGCGCCGCCACGG
Source organism: Micromonospora sp. WMMD1155 (assembly GCF_029581275.1). Classification (NCBI taxonomy): domain Bacteria; kingdom Bacillati; phylum Actinomycetota; class Actinomycetes; order Micromonosporales; family Micromonosporaceae; genus Micromonospora; species Micromonospora sp. WMMD1155. The sequence goes on along the minus strand of NZ_CP120742.1, from coordinate 4,193,746 downwards.
CAGGGCCGCGCCGCCACCACGCCGGGTGACCTTGGGGACCGGGCAGCCGAAGTTGAGGTCGATGTGATCGGCCAGGTCGCGCTCGACGACGATCCGCACGGCGGCCGCTGTGATCTCCGGATCGGTGCCGTAGAGCTGGAGGCTGCGCGGTTTCTCGTCGTCACCGAAAGCGATCATGCGCAGCGTCTTCGGGTTGCGCTCGACCAGCGCCCGAGTGGTGATCATCTCGCAGACGTAGATGCCGCCGCCCTGCTCCCGGCACAGCCGGCGGAACCCGACGTTGGTGATCCCGGCCATCGGGGCGAGCACCACGGGCGGCCACACCTGGTACGGCCCGAGAGTCAACGGCCGCAGCACGGGCGTGGTCGAGGCAGTCACCGCACAAGTGTACGGGGCCCCGACCGGCGCTCATCGCGTCGGCCGAGGCCCCGTGTGCGGCGTCTCAGCAGCCCGGAAGGCGCTCGATCAGGTAGCGCTCGACCTGGTCCAGGGAGACCCGCTCCTGAGCCATGGTGTCCCGGTTGCGCACCGTCACAGCGTTGTCGTCCAGGGTGTCGAAGTCGACCGTCACGCAGAACGGGGTGCCGATCTCGTCCTGCCGGCGGTAGCGGCGGCCGATCGCCTGCGAGTCGTCGAACTCCACCACCCAGCGCTTGCGCAGCAGCGTCGCGAGGTCCTTGGCCTTCGGCGACAGCGCCTCGTTGCGGGACAGCGGCAGCACCGCCACCTTGACCGGGGCGAGCCGCGGGTCGAACCGCATCACGGTGCGCTTGTCCACGCCGCCCTTGGTGTTCGGGGCCTCGTCCTCGTCGTACGCCTCCAACAGGAACGCCAGCACGGCGCGGGTCAGACCCGCGGCCGGTTCGATGACGTACGGCATCCAGCGCTCACTCTTGGTCTGGTCGAAGTACGACAGGTCGACGCCCGAGTGCTTGCTGTGCGTGGAGAGGTCGAAGTCGGTGCGGTTGGCCACACCCTCCAGCTCGGCGAACTCGCTGCCGCCGAACTGGAAGCGGTACTCGATGTCCACCGTCCGCTTCGAGTAGTGCGAGAGCTTCTCCTTGGGGTGCTCGTAGAGGCGCAGGTTGTCCGCCGACAGACCGAGGTCGAGGTACCAGTTCCAGCGCTCCTGGAGCCAGTACTCGTGCCACTGCTCGTCGGTGCCCGGCTCGACGAAGAACTCCATCTCCATCTGCTCGAACTCACGGGTCCGGAAGATGAAGTTGCCCGGGGTGATCTCGTTGCGGAACGACTTACCGGTCTGCGCGATGCCGAACGGCGGCTTCTTGCGGGCGACCGTCTCGACGTTCTTGTAGTTGACGAAGATGCCCTGCGCGGTCTCCGGGCGCAGGTAGTGCAGACCCTCGTCGCTCTCCACCGGGCCCAGGTAGGTCTTCATCAGGCCGTTGAACATCTTCGGCTCGGTGAAGGTGCCCTTGTTGCCGCAGTTGGGACAGTTCAGCTCGGCGAGGGAGGTCAGCGGCTTGCCGTGCTTCTCGGCGTACGCCTCCTCCAGGTGGTCCGCCCGGAAGCGCTTGTGGCAGAACTGGCACTCGGTGAGCGGGTCGACGAACTCGGCGATGTGGCCGGACGCCTCCCACACCTTGCGGGCCAGGATGACGGCGGAGTCGAGGCCGACCACGTCGTCGCGCTGCTGGACCATGGTCTTCCACCACTGGCGGCGGACGTTCTCCTTGAGCTCCACGCCGAGCGGACCGTAGTCCCACGCCGATCGGGTGCCCCCGTAGATCTCGCTGGAGGGGAAGACGAAGCCTCGGCGCTTGGCGAGGCTGACGACGGCGTCGATACGGTCGGCTGGCATGTTTCCTCCTACGCCGGCTGGCGGTCGGCGGGGGCGAGATGTGGATGGATCGGTCAGTTCGGGACCACGGTACGAGAACCGCAGCCCTGAGCCCAGCAGAATACCGGGGGCGGGTCAGCTGACCCCGCAGACCTCCACGCCCCCGGTCTGCCCGTCCTGGCCGAGGCTGACCTGCTGCTGCTCCCGGTCGCCACCGGCGAGCGTCACGTCGACCGGCACGGTCAGGCTGGTGGTGTCCACCTCACCCACCCGGAACGCCGCGACCTGTGGCTCGGCGGCGGCACGCCGCTCGAACTCGGGCCGCGACTCACGCCGTTGCGCGTCGTCGCAGAGCTGGTCGTACGCCCGCCCGTAGTCCCGCTCGACAAGCGCCTGGTAGTAGTCGCCGGTCACGGTGCGGGCCTGCTCGCGGATCGCCTGCACACCGCTGACGGCCAGGCCGACGACGGCGCTGCCGCCTCCGCCACAGCAGAGCACCACGGCGAGCGCGCCGACGCCGAGGCCGAGCCAGAGCCGGGTGCGGCGGCCCTCGGTGGGCGGCGCGGCGAACGGCGGAGCCACCCCTGGTCCGGGCGGCGGGGCGGGTGCGGTCATAGGAGCAGCGTAGTGTCCGCGGGCTCAGCGGTAAGGACCCGCAGCCCGATCACTCTCGGCGACGACCACCGCCCCGCCGGGCGCAGCGATGGCCAGTGCCTCGTACGCGGAGGGCTCGTCGACCGACTCGGCGAGCAGCGGCACGGCGCTGACCTTGACGTCGAAGGCGCCCAGCGCCCGCCGGTACGTCCCGACCGACTCCCATTCGGTGACCAGCGACCAGTACCGGGGGTCGTCGAGGGCCCGGACCAGTTGACCGCGCAGGTAGCCGGGGCGGGCGGCCAGGGCGGTGAGGGCGGCGTGCGCCCGTTCGGTGAAGTCGTCGGCGACATCGACGTCGACCACGAACCGGTTGGTCACCAGCAACGGGGGTCCCTCCTCGTAGAGTCTGTGGGATGCAGCGTACGCAGCGCCCTCTGCTCGCCCGGTTGGCCGGGGCGAACCCGACGTCGGTGTTCCTGCTCACCCTGGTGGTGGTGCTGGTGGCGTTCTTCACGCCCGGGGTGGTCGGCGGGCTGCTGACGTTGGCGCTCGCCGCGGGTCTGATCGCCCTGTTGGCGACGACCTGGGCGGTTCAGGCACCGCAGACCCGCCTGATTCGGCTGCTGATGCTGACCCTGCTCGTGACGGTGGGCCTCGCGAAGCTGCTCTGACATGCAATCATGCGTTTTTGACAATCATTATCGTTGCCACGGACAGTTGACGACATGACCAACCGCGCCACGTACCGTGTCCTGGCCGCCGCGACCGCCCTGCTCGCCCTGGGCGCCGGGGCCGGCTGCTCCACCGGTGACTCCGCCGGCGCCGACCCGAAGAAAGTCGACGTGGTGGCCGCGTTCTACCCCCTCCAGTTCCTCGCCGAGCGGATCGGCGGCGACGCGGCCCGGGTGACCAACCTGGCCAAGCCCGGTGCCGAACCGCACGACCTGGAACTCAACCCGAGCCAGGTCGGCCAGGTCAGCGATGCGGAGTTGATCGTCTACCTCAAGGGGTTTCAGCCGGCCGTGGACGACGCCGTCGCCCAGAACGGCGGCGACCGGGCCTTCGACGTGACGAGCGTGCAGCCGCTACTGGACGCCTCGGCCGGCGGGCACGACCACGAGGGCGAGGAGGGGCACGCCGAGGAGAGCGGTGGCAAGGACCCGCACGTCTGGCTCGACCCGACCCGGCTGGCCGGCATCGGCGACCAACTCGCGCAGCGACTCGGCAAGGCCGACCCGGACCACGCGGCCGACTACACCGCCCGCGCCGCGACGCTTCGCTCCGACCTGACGGCCCTGGACAGCGAGTTCAAGACCGGTCTGGCGACCTGCCAGCGACGGGAGATCGTGACCAGTCACGTCGCGTTCGGTTACCTCGCCGACCGCTACCAGCTCGACCAGGTCGGTATCACCGGGCTGAGCCCGGACGTCGAGCCCTCGCCGCAGCGGCTCGCGCACGTGATCGAGGAGGCGAAGGAGCACCAGGCCACCACGATCTTCTTCGAGACCCTGGTCAGCCCGAAGGTCGCCGAGACCATCGCCGGCCAGGTCGGCGCGAAGACCGCGGTGCTGGACCCGATCGAGGGGCTCGCCGCCGGCAGCGACGGGGACTACCTTTCGGTGATGCGTACCAACCTGCGGACTTTGCAGACAGCCTTGGGCTGCTCGTGACCGCACCTGTCATCACCGTCGAGCACGGGGTGGTCGGCTACGACGGCCGCCCCGTGCTCCGCGACATCTCGTTCACGGTGACCGCCGGCGAGGTCGTCGCGGTGCTCGGCGCCAACGGCTCCGGCAAGTCCACCCTGATCCGCGCCGTGCTCGGCCTGGTGCCGCTCAGCTCCGGCTCGGTCACCCTCTTCGACCGGCCGTTGCGCCGGTTCCGACAGTGGGCCCGCATCGGGTACGTCCCACAGCGCCTGGGCGCCGGCGGCGGCGTACCGGCCACCGTCCGCGAGGTGGTGGCCTCCGGCCGGCTGGCCCGCCGGGGGGTGCTCCGCCCGCCGGGTCGAGCCGACCGCGCCGCCGTCGACGCCGCGCTGCTCGCGGTCGGGCTCGCCGACCGGGCCGGTGATCCGGTAGCCACGCTCTCCGGCGGCCAGCAGCAGCGCACCCTGATCGCCCGCGCCCTGGCCGGCAAGCCGGAGCTGCTGGTCCTCGACGAGCCCACCGCCGGGGTGGACGCCGCCAGCCAGGAGGCGTTCGCGGGCGCGTTGCGCGACTTCGTGGGCGACGGCGGCACGGTGCTGCTGGTCGCGCACGAGCTGGGCCCGCTGCGGCCGGTGATCAGCCGGGCGGTCGTCGTCCACGAGGGTCGCATCGCGCACGACGGTGCGGTGCCGGACCCGGCCGGGCACCACGCGGCGCCCGACCACGACCACGTGCACCCGCACTGTTACGACGAGCCCGCCGGGCTGTGGAGCAACTGACCCATGGAACTCTTCCAGTACCCCTACATGCAGCGCGCCCTGATCGGCGCTCTGGTGATCGGCCTGGCCGCCCCGGCGCTCGGCATCTACCTGGTGCAGCGCCGGCTGGCGTTGATCGGTGACGGTGTCGGGCACGTGGCGTTGACCGGCGTCGGGGCCGGTCTCCTGCTCAACCGCTCACCGGTGCTGGTCGCCGTGATCGCCGCCACCATCGGCGCGGTCGCCATCGAGGTGGTACGCGCCCGTGGGCGTACCTCCGGCGACCTTGCCCTGGCCCTGCTCTTCTACGGCGGCATCGCGGGCGGCGTACTCCTGGTCGGCCTCTCGGACGCGACCAGCGCGAACCTCAACGCCTACCTGTTCGGGTCGCTGACCACCATCTCGCCCGCCGACCTGGTCACCATCGGGGTGCTCGGCGCGGCGATCCTGGTCACCATGATCGCGCTGCGCCCGGCGCTCTTCGCGGTCAGCCACGACGAGGAGTACGCCCGGGTCTCCGGCCTCCCGGTACGCACGCTCAACCTGCTGATCGCCGTCGCCACCGCGGTCACCGTGACCATCGCGATGCGGGCCGTCGGCGTACTCCTGATCAGCGCGCTGATGGTGGTCCCGGTCGCCACCGCTCAGCAGGTCACCCGGGGGTTCCGCGGCACGATGGCCGCCGCGATGGCGCTCGGGTTCTTCGCCGCCGGCTCCGGTGTCTGGGTGGCGGCCACGGCGGACACCGCTCCGGGCGCCTCGGTGGTGCTGGTGGCGATCGCGTCGTTCCTGGTGGTGGCCGTGGCCGGCGGCGTCTGGCGGGCGCTGCGCCGCCGGGCGACACCGACCGCCGCACCGGCACCGGAACCGCACGAGGTCGTACTGAGTTGATCCTCATCAGCAGGACGTCGGTGGTATTGGTTACCGTTGCAAGATGACCAGCGCGACGGGTTACGAGGGTTTCGACGGAGCCAGCGAGTTGCTCCGCGCCCTGTCCGCGCCGATCCGGCTGGCCATCGTCAGCGAGCTGGCCGATGGTGAACGATGCGTTCACGAGCTGGTGGAGAAGCTCGGCGCCGCGCAGCCGTTGGTCTCCCAGCACCTGCGGGTGCTGCGTGGCGCGGGAGTGGTCCGCGGCTCCCGCCGTGGCCGGGAGATCGCCTACAGCCTCGTGGACGAGCACGTCGCGCACATCGTGGCGGACGCGGTCAGCCACGCCGGGGAGGGATCATGAGCGAGAGCAGCACCGCGGTGCGCAACACCCGGCAGCGCTCGGCGGTGAGCGCGCTGCTGGGTGAGATGGAAGGCTTCCACAGCGCCCAGGACCTGCACGCCATGTTGCGGCAGCGCGGCGAGCGGGTCGGCCTGACCACCGTCTACCGCACCCTGCAAGGGCTCGCCGACGCCGGCGAGATCGACGTGATGCGCCCGCCGGGGGGCGAGCACCTCTACCGCCGGTGCAGCGAGGGGCACCACCACCACCTGGTCTGCCGGGCCTGCGGGCGCACCGTCGAGGTGGCCGGGCCGGCGGTGGAGAGCTGGGCCGACCGGGTCGCCGCGCAACACGGCTACGCCGATGTCAGCCACACCCTGGAGATCTTCGGCACCTGCCCGACCTGCGTCGGCTGACGGGTGCCGGTCCCGGCGCGTTCGTGGCACGCTGTCCGGCGTGAAGATCTATGCCGATCGGTTTCCGACCGCCGCCCGTCAGTTGCTCACCGACCTGCTCGTCGTCGCCTGGGTGTACACGGCGATCCGGGGCGCGCTGTGGCTGCACGACCTGGTGCAGAAGCTCGCCGTACCGGGGCAGAAGCTGGAGGGTGCCGGCAGTGGCCTCGCCGACAACCTCGCCGACGCCGGCGGCAAGGTGCGCCGGGTCCCACTGGTCGGTGACGAGCTGACCGCGCCCTTCCGGCAGGCCGCCGACGCCGCCCGAGGGCTCGCCGACGCGGGCCGGGACCAGCAGCACCTGGTCGACCAGCTCGCGCTCGCCCTCGCCGTCGCCGTGCTGATCTTCCCGCTCGGCCTGGTGCTCTTCGGTTGGCTGCCGTTGCGGGTGCGCTGGATGCGCCGGGCCGGGTCGGCCGCGAAACTGGCCGCCGGGCCGGCCGGTCGGGACCTGCTCGCGCTGCGCGCGCTGGCCACCCAGCCGCTCGGTCGGCTGACCCGGATCGCGCCGGACGTCGCCGAGGCGTGGCGGCGCGGCGACGACGCCACAGTCGACGCCCTGGCCACGTTGGAGCTGCGCCAACTCGGCCTCCGCGGCCGGGGGCGCTGAGGTCTCGCGCACACCGGCCACGACCGCGCCCCTACCATGGGGCCGCCACCGGCCCACCTCATGTCCACCGCCCCTGCCTCGAACCGCGACCGCGCCCAGCCTCGGGCCGCCACCCCGGCCCGCCTCGGGCAGCCGTGCCCGTGCGCGTTCGCCGCGCCGAGTCGGGCCGTCGCGGCTGGGGCCGCTAAGGTCTTCGGGTGTTCTACTTCCTCGTCGTCATCGCCGTCCTGCTGCTCGGCTACGCCGCCGTCCTGGTCTCCTTCCTGCGGCGGGGCAGGAAGATCCCGCCTGCGGCGTACCTGGCCCTGGCCGGGCTCAACGGCCTGATCCTGGCAGGCGTGCTGGCGTGGGCGGTGGCCCGCTGACCGTCGCTGCCACGCCGCCTCCTGCACTGCACGCCGGTTGATCAACTCCAGGTCGGCGAACCAGGGGCATCGAGGCGGCGGAATGCCACCACCTCGCGGATGTGCAGTCGATCAAGCCAGACGGCGTGCGAGGCGGCGGGGTCACGGCTTCGGTGGGATGCGGCGGCGGACGTCCGCAGCGGTGGACGGGCCGGGCGTCCAGCGGGCCACCCAGGGCAACTCGTCGGACGGGGTGATCACACCCTCCTCCAGGCCCGCGTAGCGGCCGGCGAGGATGCGCTTAGCGGCGGCGGTGTCGACCGAGTCGGTGTTGTCCCAGAGTGCGGCGAACAGGGCGTCCACCCGCACCCGCGCCTGCCGGCAGAACAGGTCGGCCAGCTCGACGTTCTCCGGTCGGGTGTCCCGTTCGGCGGCGGCCCGGACGCAGACCGCGGACATCGCGAACAGTTCGGCGCCGATGTCCACCACACGGCCGAGGAACGCCTGCTTGCGCTCCATCTTTCCCTGCCAGCGCGACATCGCGTAGAACGTCGACCGGGCCAGCTTGCGGGACGACCGCTCCACCTGCCGCAGGTGTACGGCGAGTGGCCCGAACTCGGCGTACGCCGAAGGGCTCTGCCCCCGGCCCACGGCGAGCGTCGGCAACCACTTCGCGTAGAAGGCCCCCGCGCGGGCGCCCGCTCTGGCCTTGCGGCCCAACCCCGCGTCCGGGTCGATGATGTCGCCGGCCACCGACAGGTGGGCGTCGACCGCCTCCCGGGCGATCAGCAGGTGCATGATCTCGGTGGAGCCCTCGAAGATCCGGTTGATCCGGAGGTCGCGCATCATCTGTTCGACGGCGGCCGGGCGTTCGCCCCGGGCGGCCAGCGAGTCGGCCGTCTCGTAGCCGCGCCCGCCCCGGATCTGGATCAGCTCGTCGGCGATCTTCCAGGCCATCTCGCTGGCGTACAGCTTGACCAGCGCCGCCTCGATCCGGATGTCGTTGCGGTCGTCGTCGGCGAGCAGGCAGCAGAGGTCGAGCATGGTCTCCATGCCGTAGGTGGTGGCGGCGATGAAGGAGAGCTTCTGCGCGACCGCCTCGTGCTCGCCCACCGGCCGGCCCCACTGGACCCGATCGGCGGCCCAACCCCGGGCGACGTTCAGCGCCCACTTGCCGGCGCCCACGCACATCGCCGGCAGCGACAGCCGGCCGGTGTTCAGCGTGGTCAGGGCGATCTTCAGCCCCTTGCCCTCGCCGCCGATGACGTTCTCGGCGGGTACGAACACGTCGTGGAACCGGGTGAGGCTGTTTTCCAGGCCGCGCAGGCCGATGAACTCGTTGCGCCGCTCGACGGTGATGCCTTCGCTGTCGCCTTCCACGACGAAGGCGGTGATCCCGCCTCGACGCCCCTCGCTGGCCGGCACCCGGGCCATCACCACCAGCAGGGTGGCCACGATGCCGTTGGTGGCCCACAGCTTCACCCCGTTGAGCCGGTAGCCGGTGCCGTCCTCGGTTGGCTCGGCGGTGGTAGCGAGCCGGGCCGGGTCGGAGCCGACGTCGGGCTCGGTGAGCAGGAAGGCGGACACCTCGCCGGCGGCGAGGCGGGGCAGGAAGCTCTGCTTCTGCTCGGCGGTGCCGAACATCTTCAGCGGCTGCGGCACACCGATCGACTGGTGCGCCGAGAGCAGCGCGCCGATGGCCGGGCTGACCGAACCGGCGAGCATCAGCGCCCGGCAGTAGTGCAGGTTGCTCAGGCCGAGCCCGCCGTACTTCCGGTCGATCTTCATGCCGAACGCGCCGAGGTCGGCCAGGCCGTGGAACACCGAGTCCGGAATGGAGCCGTCGCGTTCGATGGCCGCGCCGTCCACCTCGGTGGTCAGGAAGGTGCGGAACCGGCCGAGGAAGTCCTCGGCGCGCGCCACGTCGCCTGGGTCGGACCGGGGCCACGGGTCGATCAGGTCGAGCCGGAACCGACCGAGGAACAGTTCCTTGCCGAAGCTGGGTCGGTCCCAGGTGGACTCGCGGGCGGCCTCGGCGACCTGCCGGGCCTCCTTTTCGGAGACCTGCCCGGCCTCTGCCGGCAGTGGCGCGGCGGCACCGACGGTGGTTGCGGAGTCGGGATCTTCCGGTGCCGGTCGGCCGTTCTGCGTCGTGGTCACGGCTGCCCCCTCGAAGCTCGATGCGGCTACCGCCACGCTACCCCCGGTTGTTACCCAGGGGTAGCGGTGCGTGCAGATCGGCGTGGTCAGCGACCGATGATGGTGTCCGGATCGTCGTCATCATCGTCGATGTCGTCCTCACCCCAGTTGCGCCGGACGAACGGCAGGGTCACCCAGAACACGAGGAACCAGATGCCGGTCAGGGCACTGAGCAGGAAGGCGATCGGCCGGTCCAGCACGAAGTCGGTGATCAGCAGCACCGCGCTGACCATGGCGATCAGCATGAAGGCGAGGCCACCGGTGGCCATCCGGTGCGCGAACCGCACCAGCTCCGGCTTGCGCCCCTGGCGGAACAACGCCCGGTGGAACGCCACCGGTGAGATGATCAGCGCGGTGGCGGCGGCAGCCGCGAGCAGCGCGACGATGTAGACGTCTCGCTGGAACTCGCTCGTCCGGGTGAACCCGCTACTGAATGGCAGGGTGAGCAGGAAGGCGAAGAGGATCTGCACGCCGGTCTGCGCGACCCGCAACTCCTGGAGCAGGTCGGCGAAGTTGCGCTGCCAGCGCTGCTTCTCGGTCTCCTTGGACACGCGCTACCTCCGGTGAGACGCTACTGCCGGCGGTCCCGGCCGCCGGCAGCAACGCCAATGCCCCACCCGGCCGAGCGCGAAACAGGTTCACGACATCTCCCGTTCACCTCGGGGACGCACGTCGGCCACAAGCACCGGCCGAGCCGTCGCCGGCAGCCTCAGGACCCGCGCCGGATCCGACCCGCGTAGCGCGCCTCCAGCTCGGTGTTGTGCGCGTCGCCGTCCGGGATGTTCGCCGACAGGTAGACCGGGGGCCGCTCCCCCGCCGCCAGCAACCGCGCCACCACCTCCACGGTGACCTGCTGGGCCAGCAGGGCGGCGGTGATCGAGGAGACCGCGCCGACCGCGCCACCGCCGGGAAGGGGCACTGTCGCGTCACCGTACGGAGCCCCGTTGTCGAGCACCACGTCGGCGAGGTCGCTCAGCTTGCGCCCGGACGGGTGCCGGGAGGTCATCCGGCCGGAGTGCTGCGCCGAGGTGATCGCCACCAGCCCGTGGCCGCGCTCCTTGACCACTGTGGCGAACTCCACCATCGCGCCGTTGACCCCGGAGTTCGAGGCGAGCACGAACACGTCGGTGGGCCGCACCGGGGCCAACTCGTAGAGGCGGTGCGCCACGCTCGGGTCCCGTTCCAGCATCGGACCGAGCCGGTCGGCGGGTTCACCGCCGAGCAGCACCAGGTCGCGCAGCGCGATCCGGTTGGTCGGCACCAGACCACCCGCCCGACCCGCGATCTCCATGGCGAGGGCCTCCGAGTGCCCCGTGCCGAACGCGTGCACCACACCGTCGGCGCGTACGGCATCGGCGATCAGGTCCGCGGCCCGGCCCACCGCCTCCCGCTGACTGGCGGCCACCCGGCCGATCGTCTCGGTCACCACGGCCAGGTAGTCCTCGGCACTCACCGTCATGCGTCCTCCGTCGTCCGATTGCGGGCCATCTAGTCAACCGTGCCCGAGTCGAGCGGGTCGACCAGGGTGCCTCGCGTTCCAGCAGCTCAGGCTGTTCCGCCGACTCGGGCCAGGATCGCCTCGGCGAGCGGACCCGGTGCCTCGTCCGGGATCCAGTGGCTGACGCCGGTCAGCTGCACGAAGCGGTAGTCCCCGGTCACGTTCGCCGCACACGCGTCGGCGGCGGTCCGGCCGATGGCGACGTCCTGGTCACTCCACACGTACGTGCTGGGTACCGCGACCGGGCCGACCGCGGCCAGGTCGGCGCGGGACATCGCCCGGTACCAGTTCAGCGCGGCGGTGAGCGCCCCGGGCTCGCGCATCGGGTCGGCGTAGCGGTCCACCCGGGGCCGGTCACCGACCCCACCGAGCAGCTTGCGCAGCGCGGTGGCGTGCCACGCCAGCAGCACCCTCTCCGCCTTGCCCGGCTTACGGAACAGCGCGATGTACGACGACCGGGCCCTCTGTCGACCGTCGTTGGCCAGCGCGTGCGCCATGGCCGCCGGGTGAGGCACGGACACCGCGGTCAGGGTGCGGACCCGCTCGGCGTGCCGGGCGGCGACCGCCCAGGCCACGACCGCACCCCAGTCGTGCCCGACCAGGTGGACGGCGTCCAGACCGAGGGCGTCGAGCACCGCCACCACGTCGGCGACCAGCTCCGGGATCCGGTAGTCGGCCACCGCCGTGGGCCGCGCGCCCGGCGAGTAACCCCGCTGGTCCAGCGCGTACGTGCGCAGCCCGGCGGCGTGCAGTGTCGGCACGACGTCGTCCCACTCACCGCTGTGCTGCGGAAATCCGTGCAGCAGCAGAACGGGTACGCCGTCCGGCGGACCATCGACGGCTACCTCGAACGTGAAGCCTCGTGCGTCGACCCGCATGATCCGAAGCGTACCCAGCCGGGAGTCGGGCCGGTCGCTCCCGCAGGTCAGGCTGATGCCCTGCTGGGCCCACGCCCCCGGTCGGTGTTAGCGTCAGCGAGACAACTTCACATCCGACAGGGGAGCGCACAGCGCTGAGAGTGCGGGCATGCCCGCAGACCCTCGAACCTGATCTGGGTAATGCCAGCGCAGGGAGTTCGGTCGACCTCCAGCCGCGCCGTCGTCCGGTGCCACCGGACGCGGCGTGCGTCTTCTCCTGGTTCGCACTCACGAACTGGGAGCAACACATGAAATCCACCACCGACACCCACCGTTGGCGGACCATCGACATCGTGGTCGCCTCGGTGATCGCGGTCGCCTTCGGCGTCATCTTCTGGGCGTGGGGCCTGGTGTGGAGCGCCACCGAGGGCGCGTTCGCCTTCTTCCCACCGGCGCAGACGCTGCTCTACGGCGTCTGGTTGATGCCGGCCGTGATCGGCGGCCTGGTCATCCGCAAGCCCGGTGCCGCGCTCTACTGCGAGACGGTCGCCGCGGTCCTCTCCGCGCTGCTGGGCAGCCAGTGGGCCGGCACGGTGATCCCGCAGGGCATCGTGCAGGGCATCGGCGCGGAGTTGGCGTTCGCCGCCTTCCGGTACCGGTCGTTCCGGCTGCCGACCGCCGTCCTGGCCGGCGCGCTGACCGGTCTCAGCGCCGCGTTGTTCGATTTCTTCATCTGGAACGTCGAGACCGAGCTGACCGACTACCGCATCCCGTACGCGCTGATCACCATCGTCAGCGCCACCGTGATCGCCGGTGCCGGAGGCTGGCTGCTGACCAAGGCACTGGCCGACACCGGCGTCCTGGACCGGTTCCCGGCGGGCCGGGACCGAGCCCTGATCTGACCCCGGGCCGGATGCGTTGATCAAGAGGTTTGCGTCAACCGGAGGCGGAATCCTGACGCAAACCTCTTGATCAACAACGAGAAGCCGTGCGGAAGGGGGTTCGGTGGGCGCGGTCGTTCTGCGGGGGTTCGGGTGGCGGCACGCCGGGCGGCGCGCGTGGGCTCTGCGCGGCGTCGACCTGCGGGTCGAGGTCGGAGAACGGGTTCTGCTGCTCGGCCCATCGGGAGCCGGCAAGAGCACCCTGCTCAGCGCGCTGGCCGGGCTGCTCCCCGAAGACTCCGGCGAGCAGGAGGGCATCGTCGAGATCGACGGGCTCGACCCCCGTAAGGGGCGGGAACGCGTCGGCATCGTCTTCCAGGACCCGGAAACCCAACTGGTGATGGCACGCTGCGGCGACGACGTCGCCTTCGGGCTGGAGAACCGGGGAGTGCCGACCGGCGAGATCTGGCCCCGGGTGGACGAGGCGCTGCACCGGGTCGGCTTCCCGTACCCCCGGAACCGCAACACGGCCGCGCTCTCCGGCGGCGAGCAGCAACGCCTCGCCCTGGCCGGCGCGCTCGCCCTCCGCCCCGACCTGCTGCTGCTCGACGAGCCGACAGCCAACCTCGACCCGGCCGGGGCCGAGCTGATCCGGCGGGCGGTGGCCGGCGCGCTGGACGACGACACCACGCTGATCCTGGTCGAGCACCGGGTCGCCGAGGCGCTGCCGCTTGTCGACCGGGTGGTCGTCCTGGAACCCGGCGGCGGCGTCCGCGCGGACGGCACCCCCGAGGCCGTCTTCGCCGCCCACGGTGCCGCCCTGGCCGCCGAGGGGGTGTGGGTGCCGGGTCACCCCATCGCGCCCCGCCCGGCCACCGCCGCGCCCGGAGAACTGTTGCTCACCGCCGACCGGCTCGGCCTGCCACCCCGGCTGGCCTCCACCGACCTTGCGGTACGCGCCGGCGAGGCGCTCGCCGTACGCGGACCCAACGGCGTCGGCAAGTCCACCCTGGCGTTGCTGCTCGGCGGGCTGCTCCGGCCGGGCAGCGGGCGGGTCACCGCCTCCGCCGAGTTGGCCGGCGCGGACCACCGCACTCCCCCACACCGCTGGCGCGCCCCCGCTCTGGCCCGGCGGATCGGGTCGGTCTTCCAGGACCCGGAGCACCAGTTCGTCACCAGCACCGTCTTCGACGAGCTGGCGCTCGGCCCGCGCCGGACCGGTCAACCCGAGTCAGCCGTCAAGCAGACAGTGGCCGAGCTGCTGGAACGGCTGCGGCTGGCCCGACTCGCCGCTGCCAACCCGTACACCCTCTCGGGTGGTGAGGCGCGGCGGCTGAGTGTGGCGACCGCCCTGGCCACCGCGCCCCGTCTGTTGATCTGCGACGAACCCACCTTCGGCCAGGACCGGCGGACCTGGCGGGAGCTGGTCGACCTCTTCGCCGACCTTCGCGACGCCGGACACGGCGTGGTCGCGGTCACCCACGACGCGGATTTCGTCGCCGCGCTCGCCGACCGCAGCGTCACCCTGCGGCCGACCTCCGGCGACGACCGATGATCAGCATCGAGCCGGTCGCCGCGCCCGGTGCGCCACTGGCCCGCCGCAACCCGGTGGCGAAGGTCGCCGCCGCGCTGGTCTTCTCGTTCACCCTGCTGGCCACCCTGGACCCGGTGGCCCCGGCGATCGCCATCGCGCTCGAACTCGCCGTGCTGCCGCTGTTCGGCATCCGCTACCGGGTGCTGGCGCGGCGGGCCTGGCCACTGCTCCTCAGCGCCGCCGGCATCCTGGTCACCCTCGTCCTCTTCGCCGCCGACCGGTCCGGCCGGGTCCTGCTGGACGCGGGGCCGGTGTTCGTCAGTACCGGCGTGCTGCTCACCGCGCTCGGCCTGGTGCTGCGGGTCTTCGCGGTGGCCCTGCCCGGTGTCATCGTCTTCGCGACCACCGACCCCACCGACCTGGCCGACTCGTTGATCCAGAATGCGAAGGCTCCGGCCCGGTTCGCCATCGGGGCGCTGGCCGCGTTCCGGCTGGTGCCGCTCCTCGGACAGGAGTGGCAGATGATCAGCATGGCGCGGCGGGCGCGGGGCGTCGACGCGGGACGCAACCCGCTGGCCAAGCTGAGACTGTTCGCCTCCACCGCTTTTGCGCTGCTGGTCGGTGCGATCCGTCGAGGCACCCGGCTGGCCGTGGCGATGGACGCGCGAGGCTTCGACGCCGGTACACCCCGGACCGTGGCCCGCCGCCAGCACTTCACCCCCGCCGACGGGCTTCTCGTCGTCGGCGCGGCACTCCTGGCCGGAGCGGCCCTGACCACGAGCGTCCTTCTCGGCACCTTCCGCCCACTGATCGGCTGACTCGGCCCTTCCGCCGCTCCCGCCCCGAGAGCTGCGGCGCTCGTCACCCCCCCACTGGTCGCGCGCCGTCGGCCGCCCGCCGTTGGGCCGCCCGCCGCTGGCCGCGCGCCGTCGGACGCGCGCCGTCGGCCGCCCGCCGCTGGTCGCCCGCCGCTGGGCCGCCCGCCGCCCGCCGCCCGCCGCCAAGATCCGCACAACAACAGGGATGTAGTGGCCTCGTTGGTGAAGGAGGCCACTACATCCCTGATATTGCTGTCATGTCCCAGCACCCCCGCGTGGCGAGGACGCCAGGACGTCCGGTCAGCTGCGGCGGAAGGCGTAGCGGCGGGTCTGGCCGGCCTGTCGGCTACGGCCGCCGCCCGAGCGACCGCCGCCACCCTGGGGCGGTCCGGCCGTCGGTGCCACCGGTCGCCCGGCAGACTTCGGCAGGTCTGCCACCGCCGGAGCGTCGACCGCCGCGGGCACGTCGATCGACGGCGTCAGCTCACCGAGCACCGCAGCCGACTCGACCCGCACCGCCGGCAGCACCGGCTCGGGCAGCGACACCGGCACCGTCGACTCGGACAGCACCGCCGCCAGCAACGCCCCGGGCAGCGACACCGGCACCGCCGACTCGGCCGGCACCGCCGGCTCGGCCAGGACCGGCGGCAACGCCGACTCAGCCGGCACCGTGCGCTCGACCGGCACCGCCGGCTCGATCGCGAGGTCGGGGCGGGATCGGCCGTGGGCGGCCGTCTGGTCGGTGCCGAGTGGGGTTCTACGGGACTTCTTCGGATTGCGCCTGGCAGGCATCCGGGCCTCCTTCGGTGCCGACCGACTGGCCGGTCCCGCGCGTCGGCGGTCGGTCGGATCGGCTGGTGGCCGCCGCGCGACGCGACGGCCGAACAGGGAAGGAACTGCTCGCCGGGGTCGGACACAGCCAGCGCCGCCGAACGGCGGGAGGACATGCGGGACGCCCGCGAGCGCACGGACCGCGACGCGGGGCGGCGGGCCGGCTCGGAAGGTGGGGCGTCAGTAACGCATGGCCGTACCCTAACCGCCTCCCGAGCGGACGCGCACCCGATTTACTGGCACGATCGGCACATGCTGATCGCTTTCTCGATCACCCCGCTCGGCGGTGACGACTCCGTGGGTGACCTGGTCGCCGAGGCGGTTCGGGTGGTCCGGGCATCCGGCCTACCCAACCGGACCGATGCCATGTTCACCACCGTCGAGGGCGAGTGGGACGAGGTGATGGCGGTGGTGAAGCGCGCGGTCGACGTGGTCGCCGCCCGGGCGCCCCGGGTGAGCGTGGTGCTCAAGGCCGACGTCCGCCCAGGGGTGACCGACGCGCTCACCGGAAAGGTCGCCCGGATCGAAGCCCGCCTCGCCGAGGGTTGACGGGTCCCGCACGGTGTGCCCGTGGCGCCGACCGCCGCCACCAACAGCAGCCTCGCCGCCACCAACGGCAGCCTCGCCGCCACCCCGAGTATCAGAGGGTGGATCACTGGTCCCGGATCAGCCCACATCGCGATAGGTTCGGAAACGCCAATAGTGGTGACGAGAGGTGGCGGCACGGATGGCTGAGCAGGCGAGGGCACAGATCGGTGTGACCGGGTTGGCGGTGATGGGTCGCAACGTGGCCCGCAACCTGGCCCGCAACGGCTTCACGGTGGCAGTGCACAACCGCTCGCCGGAGCGCACCCGCAGCCTCGTCGCGGAGCACGGCGACGAGGGCACGTTCGTGCCCGGCGAGACGATGGCCGACTTCGTGGCGTCACTGGAACGGCCGCGCGCAGTCATCGTCATGGTCAAGGCCGGTGCGCCCACCGACGCGGTGATCGACGAGTTGGTGCCTCTGCTGGAAGAGGGCGACATCATCGTCGACTGCGGCAACGCCCACTTCGCCGACACCCGCCGCCGCGAGGAGGCGCTGCGCGCGCAGGGGCTGCACTTCAGCGGCACCGGCGTCTCCGGCGGTGAGGAGGGCGCGCTGCTCGGTCCGAGCATCATGCCGGGCGGCTCCGCCGAGTCGTACGCCAAGCTCGGGCCGATGTTCGAGAAGATCGCCGCGCAGGTGGACGGTGTGCCGTGCTGCATGCACGTCGGGCCGGACGGCGCCGGGCACTTCGTCAAGATGGTCCACAACGGCATCGAGTACGCCGACATGCAGCTCATCGCCGAGGCGTACGACCTGCTCCGCTCCGGTCTGGACGCCAAGCCGGCGGAGATCGCGGAGATCTTCCGCGACTGGAACGACGGCGAGCTGGAGTCGTTCCTCATCGAGATCACCGCCGACGTGCTCGCGCACACCGACGCGGAGACCGGCCGGCCGTTCGTGGACATCGTGCAGGACCGGGCCGAGCAGAAGGGCACCGGTCGGTGGACCGTGCAGAGCGCCCTGGACCTGGGCATCCCGATCACCGGGATCGCCGAGGCGACCTTCGCCCGCTCCCTGTCCGGGCACGTCGACCAGCGGGAGGCCGCCCGCCGGGCGTTCCCGGACGCGGGCGAGAAGTGGCAGGTCACCGACCGGGACGCGTTCGTCGAGGACGTCCGCCGGGCGCTGCTCGCTTCCAAGATCGTCGCGTACGCGCAGGGCTTCGACCACATCCGGGCCGGCAGCCAGGAGTACGACTGGGACATCGACCTCGGCGGCACGGCGACCATCTGGCGGGGCGGCTGCATCATCCGGGCCCGCTTCCTCGACCGCATCCGTGAGGCGTACGACCAGCAGCCCGACCTGCCGACGCTGCTGGTCGCACCGTACTTCGCCGACGCCGTCGCGGCCGGTGTGCCGAGCTGGCGACGGGTGGTGGGCGACGCGACCCGGGCCGGTGTGCCGACGCCCGCGTTCTCGTCGTCGCTGGCGTACTTCGACGCGCTACGCGCCGAGCGGCTTCCCGCCGCGCTGATCCAGGGCCTGCGGGACAACTTCGGCGCGCACACCTACCAGCGGGTGGACCGGGACGGCTCGTTCCACACCACGTGGGCCGCCGACCGCACCGAGTCGCCAGCGTAAGACAAACCACGGCCCACGGCCCGATCGCTCGATCCTTGATGTAGTGGCCTCCGCGACGCGGGGAGGCCACTACATCCATGTTCGGGCACGATCATGCTGGCCGCGGATCGCGGGAGACGACCGCGCCGTGGAGGGCGCCCCGATCGCGGGAGACCACCGACCACGGGAGACGTCGGCTGTGCGGGCAGCACCCGGTCAGTTGATCGTGGCGTGCATCTCCCAGACGAGGATCTCGGCCGGTTCGTCGGCGGTGACCCGTCGGCCGCCGGTCATGGTCAGTCGGGCGGCGTCGCCGGTGTTGAGCGGCCCGCTGCCCTCCAGCGTCACTGTGCCGTCAGGCACGTACAGGTGCACGAAGGGCGCGTCGGGGATGGTGACCTCGTCGCCCGGGGTGAGTCGGGCGGCGTGCAGCGTCGCGTACCGGTTGCGGATCCGGATCGCGGACGCGCCGTCGGAACGGTCCATCCCGGAGGCGATCGGCACGAGGCCACCGCGCAGCAGCACGTCCTCGATCTCCAGCTGCTCGTAGCCGGGGTCGACGCCCTGCTCGTCGGGGAGCACCCACATCTGCACGAAGTGCACCGGGTCGCTGTGCGGCTCCTGGTTGTCGAGCCGCCAGGCGTCGTTCTTCTCCGAGTGCAGGATGCCGGTTCCGGCGCTCATCCGCTGGGCCAGCCCCGGGTAGATCACCCCGGAGTGCCCGGTGGAGTCCTGGTGCACCAGGGAGCCGCGCAGCACCCAGGTGACGATCTCCATGTCCTGGTGGGGGTGGGTCTCGAAACCGGCACCCGGGCGTACCACGTCGTCGTTGTTGACCAGCAGCAGACCATGGTGGGTGTTGGCCGGGTCGTAGTGCCGGGAGAACGAGAACGAGTGCTTGGAGTCCAACCAGGAGATCCGGGTGGCGAAGCGGTCGTCGGCGCGACGGACGTCGACCGCGGGGGCCGGTGCGGTCACCAGGCACGCTGCCCGGCGTCGGGGATCGACGGCGCCCAGGTCAGGGCCGGCTCTCCGGTTGCCAGTTCGGCGATCTCGCCGGTACGCAGCTGCGGCGTGTGGCCGAACTCGGCGCAGTGCTGCTCGGCGATCTCGGCACAGATGTCGGCCACCTGCTCGCAGATCGGGTCACCCAGATCGGCCGCGTTCAACGCCATGATCATCTTGAACCGGAGATCCCGCATGTTCACCTCCGAGCGCCGCGGTCCCGCCACCTTCGGACCCTACCCGCCGCCCATACCCGGCACCCCGGAACCGCGCGGCAGCCCAAGATCGACACGACGTCGGCGATGTGGGGGCATCCCGGCGAGGCAACGCCGCCAGATCGCCGACCTGGAGTGGATCAAGGCGCCGACCGCAGACAAGCCCCGGCGCTGCACGCCCACCCGAGCACAGCACAGCGCGGCGCCGCCCGCACTCGGGTGCGGGCGGCGCCGGGGGCAGGTGAGATCGGTCAGAAGAAGCGGCGGCGCTTGGCCTTCTGGGGGCGGAGTAGGTCGGCGCCCTTGGTCAGCAGCCGGGTCGCCCCGGAGGGACCACGTCGGGCCTCCAGGGTGTGGCTGAGTCGACGGGCGCCGGCCGCGGCTACCGGCACCGCGATCGCCATCACCGCCCACTGGGCAATGCGCTTCTGGATCATGTGGGTTCACCTCCGTCAGTGGCTTCTGACGTCACTGATACCCAGTGTGACGTGCGGGTAAGCGCGTCAGCTCAGAACCGGGGCGACCGGGTTGGGCAGCGCCCCGCCGAAGCGCCGGTCCCGCTGCGCGAACAGCTCGCACGCGTACCAGAGGTGGCGGCGGTCGAAGTCGGGCCAGAGGGTGTCCAGGAAGACCAACTCGGCGTACGCGGTCTGCCAGAGCAGGAAGTTGGAGATCCGTTCCTCCCCCGAGGGGCGCAGGAACAGGTCCACCTCGGGGATCTCCGGGTGGTAGAGGTACTTCGCGACGGTCTTCTCGGTGACCTTCGCCGGGTCCAGTCGACCGGCCGCCACGTCCCGGGCGATCGCGGCGGCGGCGTCACCGATCTCGGCCTGCCCGCCGTAGTTGACGCAGAACTGCAGGGTCAGCGTCGAGTTGCCCTGGGACATCTCCTCGGCGGTCTGCAACTCGGAGATGACGCTCTTCCACAACCGCCCGGGGCGACCCGACCAGACCACCCGGACGCCGAGGTCGACCAACTGGTCGCGACGGCGGCGGATGACATCCCGGTTGAACCCCATCAGGAACCGGACCTCGTCCGGCGAGCGCCGCCAGTTCTCGGTGGAGAAGGCGTACGCCGACAGGTACGGGATGCCCATCTCGATGGCACCCTCGATGGTGTCGAAGAGGCTGTGCTCCCCCGCCTCGTGCCCCTTGGTGCGGGGCAGCCCGCGCTCCTTGGCCCACCGACCGTTGCCGTCCATCACCACCGCCACGTGCTTCGGCACCGCCTCGGTGGGCAGTGCCGGCGGCCGGGCGCCGGACGGGTGTGGTGTCGGCGGGGTCGGCTCGCGCCGGTTGGCCTTCTTGGATCGGATCACTCGGTCACTCCCTGTTCGCGCCGTCCGCCCCGGCCTCGACGTCGCCCTGTGGCCGGAGCACCACGGCTCCGCCGCCTTCCGGCGGCGAGGCCGTGCCGGCCGCCGAGGGACCCCGGTCGACCAGCGGCAGCGAGCGTAGCGCGCGCTCCAGGTGCCACTGCAGGTGAGCTGCGACCAGTCCGCTGCACTCCCGGCGTACCCCGGTGTCGGTGGCGTCGGCGACCACCCAGTCGCCGGTGGTCAGCGCGGACATCAGGTCGATGGTGGCCGGCGCGGGGTGAGCCGCGCCGGGTGGCCGGCAGTCGGGGCAGACGGCGCCGCCGGCCGGCACGGAGAACGCCCGGTGCCGGCCGGGGGTGCCGCAGACCGCGCAGGCGACGAGCGCCGGCGCCCAGCCCGCGAGGGCCATCCCCCGCAGCAGGTACGCGTCGAGGACCAGGGTGGTGGCGTGCTCCCCCCGGGACAGCGCCTTCAGTGCGCCCAGGGTGAGCTGGAACAGCCGCAGCGACGGCTCCCGCTCGACCGGGGTCAGCCGCTCGGCGGTCTCGGCGATCGCGCTGGCCGCCGTGTAGCGCGGGTAGTCCCCCAGAAACCGTTTGCCGTACAGGTCGATGCCCTCGGCCTGGCTGACGGTGTGCAGCGCGCTGCCGTGGTTGCCCTTCGGGTCTCCGGCGAGCTGGAGGTCGACGTGGCCGAACGGTTCCAGCCGGGCGCCGAACTTGCTGGTGGTGCGGCGGACCCCTCGGGCCACCGCGCGCAGCCGGCCGTGTCGACGGGTGAGCAGGGTGATGATCCGGTCGGACTCGCCGAGTTTCTGCACACGCAGCACCACCGCGTCGTCGCGGTAGAGCTGTCGGCGGTACCCGGCCATCGGGCCATTCTCCCTCGGGGTGCGATATCAGGGTTGGTTCGGGGTGCAGGCGCGGAGTAACCCCGATGCGCGCGGCTCTTCACCGGTCGTAGCGTGCTGGCCATGGCAATGCAACCGACCTCCGGCGGTCTCCGTCGGCGCGCCGCCGCCCCCGTGGCCCTGGGGCTGGCGACCACCCTCATCGTGCTCGCCGGGTGCGACAACCTGGCCATGCGTCGGCTCGACTACGACGACACCGAGCCGGTGAAGATCACCAACATCCGGGTGCTGCCGGGTTCCGGCGATGTGGTCGTCCGGGGCACCGGCACCGCGGCGGAGGCGCGGATCAAGCGGGTGGTGCGCTACCAGGGCGGCGAGCCGCAGGCCCGGTACGAGATCAAGGGCAGCGAGCTGGTGCTGGACACCGACTGCGGCGACCGGTGCAGCGTCTCCTACGAGGTCACCGTGCCGGAGGGGGTGGCCCTCCAGGGCGAGTCCGGTTCGGGTGACGTCGAGCTGAGCAGGGTCGGCGCGGTGGAGCTTCGGCTGGGTTCGGGTGACGTACGGGTCACCGGGGCCGATGGCAAGGTCGAGGTGGAGACCGGCTCCGGCAACATCGACGTGAGCGAGGTCAGCGGGGCCGTCCGCCTGCGCGCCGGGTCCGGTGACATCACCGCACGACGGCTCGTCGCCACCACGGATGCCGAGGCCGGCTCCGGCAATGTCACAGTCGAGCTGGACACACCGGCTGCGGCGCGGGTGCACGCGTCCAGCGGCGACGTGACGTTGCTGGTGCCGCCGGGCAGCTACCGGGTGCGCTCCGGTGCGGGCTCCGGGGACACTCGGGTCACCGTCGCCGACGACCCGGCCGCGTCCCTGGTGCTCGACGGTTCGGCCGGCAGCGGCAACGTGACGATCAGCCAACGTTGACGTCGACGGTGGTCGGCTCCCCGGCCGACCGCTGGGCCGGCACCGCGGCCGGCTCGGGCGCACGCCTGGACGACCCCGCACCGACGGAGTCGCCCGACAGCGCACCGGACCGGGCATCCGGCCCGGCTGGGGGCTCGCCGACGGGCGCGGCCGCCCCGGCCGGGCGCGGCGGGCCACCGGGGATCAGCTCCGGGCGGCGACGGGCGGCGACGTCCTCGACCCAGCCGACGGCGAGGGTGACCAGTCCGACCAGCGCGAAGACCAGCAGCACCCGGATGGCCAACCCCACCGGGTCCTGGTGGGACCAACCCACCACGTCGACGAGCGGGGTGAGCGCCACCACGAACGGCATGTGCCAGAGATAGACGGTGAGCGCCCGCCGGTTGACGACTGTCACCGCCCGGTCGGCCAGCCGACTGCGACTCAGCCACACCACCCCGGAGGGGGCCCGACCCAGGACGACCAGGATGAACGCGGCCGACCAGAGTGCGTTGCCCAGGTGGTTGTCGTTCAGGTCGTACCCGCGTGGGCCGGGATGCCCGACGATCCAGGCACCGCCGCCCACCGCGAGGGCGGCCGCCACCGGATAGAGCAACCGGCCGGAGAGCCGGCGCAGCATCCCGGCGTGGTGGGCGAAGCCCAGCGTCCACGCCCCGAAGTACAGCCCGAACTCGCGCAGCACCGGTGGTGCCGGGTAGATCCCCGCTTCGATCGCCACCAGGAGGAGGTACGGGGCCAGCACCGTGGGCAGCGGGGCACGCCGGAACAGCCAGAACGCCACGGGTGAGGCGAGCACGAACCACAGGTAGTCGCGCAGGTACCAGATGACGCTCAGGGCCAGTGCGCCCCAGTCGTTGGCCGGCGGGTCGGCGATCGGGAACAGCCACAGCAGAACCCGGGGGCTCACCGGCAGACCGGTGAGCAGCATGGCCGGTACGAAGACCGCCGCGAGCACCCACAGTGACGGCAGCAGCCGACGCAGCCGACGCGCGACCGCCGTCGGCCCGGAGCGGGTCAGCGACGCGGCCATCAACGAACCGGCCAGCGCGAACATCACCGACATGGCGGGGAAGACGAGGGTGAGGGTCGCCCACCCGGTGACGTGGTAGACGACCACTCGGACGATGGCCAGGAATCGGAGCAGATCGAGGTACCTGTTGCGCATCAGCCTGCATCTCGGTCGGGGACGCTTGGCGTTGTTCCCCTACCCTGCGCGGTGCCGCCGCGAAACGGGCAACACCCCCGACCGAACGTGAATCTTTCCACCACCACGACCGAAGACGATCATGAGGTACGCCGACAGTCGCGCTCCCGCCGACCGGGGCCGGTCGGCGCGGTGGTGTCAGAAGCCCAGCTTGCGCAGCTGCTTCGGGTCGCGCTGCCAGTCCTTCGCCACCCGTACGTGCAGGTCGAGATAGACCCGGCCGCCCAGCAGCTCCTCGATCTGGCGGCGGGCGTTGGTGCCGACCTCCTTGAGCCGGCTCGCCCGATGACCGATCACGATCGCCTTCTGGCTGGGTCGCTCGACGTACACGTCGGCGTAGATCTTCGTCAGTTGACCTTCGGGGATCATCTCCTCCACCACGACGGCGATGGAGTGCGGCAGCTCGTCGCGGACCCCTTCCAGGGCGGCCTCCCGGATCAGCTCCGCGACCATCACCTGCTCGGGGTCGTCGGTCAGCATGTCGTCCGGGTAGAGCTGCGGCGACGGCGGCAGGTAGTCGGTCATCACGTCGACGAGCGTGTCCACCTGGTGCCCGGAGACCGCGCTCACCGGCACCACCGCGGCGAAGTCCCCCAGCTCGCTCACCGCGAGCAACTGCTCCGCCAGCCGGCGCTTGTCCACCAGGTCGGTCTTGGTGACCACCGCCAGCACCGTCGCCTTCAACTCGGCCAACTCGCCGGTGATGAACCGGTCGCCGCGCCCGACCGGCTCGTCCGCCGGGATGCACAGGCCGATCACGTCGACCTCCGTCCAGGTGGACCGGACCAGGTCGTTGAGGCGCTCACCGAGCAGCGTCCGGGGGCGGTGCAGGCCCGGGGTGTCGACCAGGACCAACTGCGACTCCGGGCGGTGCAGCACGGCCCGGATGACGTGCCGGGTGGTCTGCGGTTTGTTCGAGGTGATCGCGATCTTGGTGCCGACGATGGCGTTGGTGAGCGTGGACTTGCCCGCGTTGGGCCGGCCGACGAAACAGCCGAACCCGGCCCGGTACGGCCTCGCCTCCGGGTCCTGCACGGGGCTCACTGGGTCACCGTGCCGAGGACCGTGCCATCCGGGGCGGCCAGGTGGATCGGGGCGTCCACCGCGAGGTCACGCACCGCCGCGTGACCGGCGCCGTCCAGCGTCGACGCCTCGGTCACCACCACCGCCGCCTCCAGCCGACTCGCCCCGGCCGCCACCGCCGACGCGACAGCCAACTGCAACGCGGTGAGGGTCAGCGACGGCAGCGCGACGCTGGCCGCCGCGTACGTCCGGCCGTCCTGATCCCGGACCGCGGCGCCCTCCACGGCGCCGACCCGCCCGCGGGCGCCCCGGGCCAGGACGACCAGCTTGGCGTCCTCGGCGCTCAGCTCGGCTGACGCGGTGGGGGCCGGCCGGGCGGCGGGGGCGGCGGGTGTGTCAGGCATCGGCTGGTTGCCTCTCGTCATCTCGGTGGTTGTCCGTGTCGTCCCCGGGGTCGGCGTGCTCGCCGCGCCCCGCGGTGTCCTTCTCGTGCCGCCCCGCGCTGCCCTGCTCGCCGCGCCCCGCGGTGTCCTTCTCGTGCCGCCCCGCGCTGCCCTGCTCGCCGCGCCCCGCGGTGTCCTGTTCGTGGCCCGACTCCACCCGGCTGACCAGGACGGTGTCGATCCGGTTACGCCTGCCGGTGGTGCCCTCGGCGACCAGCCGGAGACCGGCGACCTCGACCGTCGCACCGGGGATCGGCACCCGCCCCAGCGACTGGGCGAGCAGGCCCCCGACCGTCTCCACCTCGTCGGTGGGCAGGTCGGTGTCGAACATCTCGCCCAGGGTCTCCACCGGCAGGCGGGCGGTCACCCGGACCGACGAGTCCGCCAGACGTTCGACGGGCGGGCGTTCGACATCGTACTCGTCGGTGATCTCACCGACGATCTCCTCCAGGATGTCCTCGATGGTGACCAGGCCGCCGGTGCCGCCGTACTCGTCGACGACGATGACCAGGTGGTTGCGGGCCGCCTGCATCTCGGACAGCAGGTCGTCGACCGGCTTGGACTCCGGCACGAAGGTCGCCGGGCGCATCAACTCGGCCACCGGCAACTGCTCGGCCTGCGGGTCGCCGCCCCGGGAGCGGCGGATGAGGTCCTTCAGGTAGAGCACGCCCAGCACGTCGTCGACGCTCTCGCCGATCACCGGGATGCGGGAGAAACCGGAACGCAGGAAGAGCGCCAGCGCCTGCGCGAGCGTCTTGCCCTCCTCGATCCACACCATCTCGGTACGCGGCACCATCACCTCGCGGGCGATGGTGTCGCCGAGCGCGAAGACCGAGTGGATCATCTGACGCTCGCCGTGCTCGACGACGCCGCGCTGCTCGGCCAGGTCGACCAGCTCTCGCAACTCCACCTGGGTGGCGAACGGCCCCTCGCGGAAGCCGCGGCCCGGGGTGACCGCGTTGCCGATCAGGATCAGCAACGACGCGAGCGGGTTGAGCGCCCGGCCCAGCCACCGGACCAGCGGCGCGACCGCACGACCGACGGCGTACGCGTGCTGCCGGCCGATGGTGCGCGGCGCGACGCCGACCACCACGAAGCTGACCACGGTCATCGCGCCGGCGGTCACCAGCGCCGCCCGCCAACCGGCGCCGAAGCTGTCCACCGCGACCAACGCCACGAGCGTGGTGGCGGTCAGCTCGGCCAGCAGCCGCAGCAACAGGAGCAGGTTGAGGTGCCGGACGACGTCACCGGCGACCGCCTGGAGGGTCCTGGCGCCCCGCACCCCGTCGCGGGCCAGCTCGGCGGCGCGGGCCGGAGAGACCGCAGCGAGAGCCGCCTCGGTCATCGCGATCAGACCGGCCAGCACCACCAGGCCGGCCGCGAAGGCGATCAGCTGCAGGTCGGGAAGGCCGGCGGTGGCACCGGCCGCGAGTAACGGAGGAGTGGACATCACTGGGTGCGGGTCGACCGCCAGCTGGCCAGCAGTCGGGCCTGGAGACCGAACATCTCCCGCTCCTCCTCCGGCTCGGCGTGGTCGTAGCCAAGCAGGTGCAGCACCCCGTGCACGGTGAGCAGGTGCAGCTCGTCGGCGGGCGAGTGCCCGGCCGTCGCCGCCTGCTTGGCCGCGACCTCGGGGCACAGCACGATGTCGCCGAGCAGGGCGGGCTCGCCGCCGGCCGGCGCGGACTCACCCGGGCCGTGGTCGACGCTGCCCTCGTCCATGGGGAAGGCGAGCACGTCGGTCGGGCCGTCGCCACCCATCCAGCGGTGGTTCAGCTCGGTCATGTAGTCGATGTCGACCAACAGCACGGACAACTCGGCGAGGGGGTTGACCCCCATCTCGTCGAGGGCGTGCCGGGCGACGGCGAGCACGGCGTCGGTGTCGACGTCGACACCGGACTCGTTGGCGATCTCGATGGACAACTGCTTTCCTCTGCTTTAGCGGCGGCGGCCGGCCCGGCCGCCCTGGGCGGGTCGCCCGGGCACGGCATGGACGCCCTGCGCCTGCTGGTTCTCCCGCTCGGCGTCCCAGCGGGCGTACGCGTCGACGATCTCCCCGACCAGCCGGTGGCGGACCACGTCGGAGCTGGACAGCTGGGCGAAGTGCACGTCCTCGACGTTCTCCAGGATCTCCCGGACGACCCGCAGACCGCTGGTCGTCCCGCCGGGAAGGTCCACCTGGGTGACGTCACCGGTCACGACGATCTTGGAGTTGAAGCCGAGCCGGGTGAGGAACATCTTCATCTGCTCGGGCGTGGTGTTCTGCGCCTCGTCCAGGATGATGAACGCGTCACTCAGCGTCCGCCCCCGCATGTACGCCAGTGGCGCGACCTCGATCGTGCCCTGGGCCATCAGCTTCGGGATCGTCTCCGGGTCGAGCATCTCGTGCAGCGCGTCGTAGAGCGGGCGCAGGTACGGGTCGATCTTCTCGTTGAGCGTGCCGGGCAGGAAGCCCAGCCGCTCCCCCGCCTCGACCGCCGGCCGGGTCAGGATGATCCGGTTGACCTGCTTGGCCTGCAACGCCTGGACGGCCTTCGCCATCGCCAGGTAGGTCTTGCCGGTGCCGGCCGGGCCGATGCCGAAGACGATGGTGTTCGAGTCGATCGCGTCGACGTAGCGCTTCTGACCGAGGGTCTTGGGCCGGATGGTGCGCCCGCGCCGCGAGAGGATGTTGAGCGTCAGAACCTCGGCGGGCCGCTCGGCGCTGCCCTGCTCGAGCATGCCGACGGTACGCCGGACGGCGTCAGTGGTCAGGGTCTCGCCTTTCTCGATGAGTTCGAGCAGCTCGCTGAAGACCCGCTCGGCGAGGGCGTTGTCCGCGGGGTCACCGGTGATGGTGATCTCGTTGCCGCGGACGTGCACGTCACTGTTGACCGAGCGTTCGACGAGTCGGAGGATCTCGTCGCCAGCGCCGAGCAGATTGACCATGATCTTCGAGTCGGGCACGGTGATCCTGGTCTGCACCCGGGGCGGGCCGGGAGGTGGGGTGCCGGTCATAGGTCGGGCCGAAGGGCCCTGCGCCACCTGCTCTCGATCTCGGCGCCGGTCTGCTGGCCGGCGTGCGGACGTTACACCCATCGTATCCGTTCGACGCGGGCCGCATCGCGCCCATTTCCGCTGGCCGCGATCAACGCCCGGTGCGGAAGTCGTACCGGTCGAAGGTCTCCTGGTGACGGGTGAACCGGTACGTTGCCCAGTGCATCCGGACCACCGCGCCGGTGTCGTCCCGGGTCAGTCGCAGCAGCTCGCCGGCCTCCCGCCCGGATGCCGTCCGGAACACGTCCGGTCGGTCCGGTAGGGGCACGAAGATCGCCGGCGGCCGTCCGGCCGGGTCGCCGGCCCCGCGTGCCCGCAGGGAGCCGTCCTGCCAGGAGAAGACGTACTCGAAACCCTCGCCCCACCACCTGCCGAGCACGCCCCGGAGGGCCGCCGGCGCGGGGGCGCCGGGCCGCCACGGCTCGATGTCGGCCGGGTCCTGCTCGACCGCCGCGGCCAGCAGCCGGTGCGGCAGGTCGAACAGCTCGGTCGCCGTACCGGACGAACCGAGTACCGCGGCGCCCATCGCGCCGGCCGTGCCGTCGCCGCCCCGCCGGCCGTACACACCGGCCAGGAAACCGGGCATCGCCCCGTCGTGCCCCACGTGCATCACCCGTTCGCCCTGCGGGACCAGGATCAGCCCGAGCCCGAAGCCCGCGCCCCAGAGCGTCTCGTCGGTGGTGGTCAGCGGCCAGCGCATCTCGTCCAGCGTCGCGGGGGCGAGCACCGCGCCGGCCGGGTCCAGTGCCGCCGGGTCGGCCAGGAACGCCGCCCACCGCGCCATGTCGGTGGCGGTGCTCCAGAGCTGCGCGGCCGGGCCGACCGCGCCGAAGTCGGTCGGCGGCTCCGGGTGCGCCTCGTCGGAGTACGCGTCGACCAGGAACCCGGTGGCCGCCGTCGGTCGGGGGGTCACCGTGGTGTCGGTCAGCCCGAGCGGCGTCAGGATCCGCTCGCTGAGTGCCTGCGCCCAGCTCTCGCCGCGCAGTCGGGCGACCAGTCGACCGAGCACGGCCATGGCCAGGTTGGAGTAGTGGAACCGGCGGGCCGTCGGCAGCACCCGCTCGGCCCGGTCCAGCTCCGCCACCAACCGGTCGGCGTCCGGTGCGCGCAGGGTGTCCCACACGTCGCCGAACGGCTCGCGTTGCAGACCGGCGGTGTGCGACAGCAACCGGCGTACGGTCAGCTCACCGTGGGCGGGCAGATCCAGGTGCCGACCCACCGGGTCGTCCAGGTCCAGCAGCCCGTCGTCGCGGCACTGGAGGGTGAGCGCCGCGGTGAAGGTCTTGGTGACCGAGCCGATCCGGAACTGGGTGTCCGGCGCCAGCGGGTTGTCGCTTCCGGTGTCGCCGACGGTGCAGGTCCAGAGCGGTCGGTCGGCCCGGTGCAGCGCCACCGACACCGCCGGCACCCGGGCGTCGGCCTGCACCCGCCGGACGAGTCGACCCAGGTGCTCGTGCCCCCGGGCGGCCGGCTCGCTCACGCGAGGTCCCGGGCCAGCATCGGGCCGAGCGGCGCACCACCGAGCAGATGGGCGTGCGCGTGGAACACCTCCTGCCCGCCGTACGCGCCGGTGTTGAACATCAACCGGAAACCGTCGCCGAGCAGGCCCTCGTCCTCGGCCACGGCGGCGGACGTCGCCAGCACGTCGGCGGCCAGCGCAGGGTCACCCTGGGCGAGGGTGGCGACGTCGGCGTAGTGCTCCTTCGGAATGACCAGGACGTGCACCGGCGCCTTCGGATCGATGTCGCGGAAGGCGAGCGTGGTGTCGGTCTCCCGGACCACGGTGGCCGGGATCTCCCCGGCGACGATGCGGCAGAACAGGCAGTCGGATCCCATCGGGGCAGTGTAAGGACTGGCAGGTGGCTCGGGCAGGATGGCCGGCATGACGGATCGGGCGGTACTCGTGACCGGAGCCTCGCGGGGGATCGGCGCCGCGGTGGCACAGGCGTTCGCGGCGGGCGGTGACCGGGTGGCGATCCACCACCGCGACTCGGCCGACGCGGCCGAGGACCTGCGGTCGCGACTGCCCGGTGCCGGGCACGTGGTGGTCCGCGCGGACCTCACCGACCCGGACGCGGTCCGGGCCATGGTCGACCGGGCCGCCGAGGCGCTCGGCGGGTTGGACGTCCTGGTCAACAACGCCGGGACGTACGGCGACCGGGACGACCCGCACCCGATCTTCGGTGCCTCCTACGAGCAGTGGCAGCAGCGCTGGCGGCAGGTGCTGGAGACCAACCTGACCGGCGCGGGCAACGTCATCTGGTGCGCCGCCCAGCACATGCGTGAACGCGGCGGGCGGATCGTCAACGTCTCGTCCCGGGGCGCGTTCCGGGGGGAGCCGCACCAGCCCGCGTACGGTGCCAGCAAGGCGGGGCTGAACGCGCTGGGCCAGTCCCTCGCCGTGGCGCTCGCGCCGTACGGCATCGCGGTCGCCACCGTCGCGCCGGGCTTCGTGGCGACCGACATGGTCGCCGAGTACCTGCGCGGGGACGAGGGTGCGGCGATCCGGGCGCAGAGCCCGTTCGACCGGGTGGCCCGGCCGGAGGAGATCGCCGCCGCGGTGCACTGGCTGGCCTCGCCGCAGGCCGAGTGGGCCTCCGGCACGATCGTCGACCTCAACGGCGCCTCCTACCTGCGGAGCTGACGTCGGAACAACCGCCGGATCACCCGGTCCGGGGGGTGGTTCGGGGCACGTGGATGGGTAAGTCCCACCGACATGGCCGACTCCGCGCTGCTGGACCTCACTGCCGACTACCGGGTGGCCGACGGCCACGACGACGACCCCGTCCTGCTCCGACCCGACGGGACTCCCGTCGACACCTGGCGCGAGGACTACCCGTACGACGAACGGATGGACCGCGACGAGTACGACCGGGACAAGCGGCTGCTCCAGATCGAGCTGTTGAAGCTCCAGGACTGGATCAAGGAGTCCGGCGAGCGGCTGCTGATCATCTTCGAGGGGCGGGACGCGGCCGGTAAGGGCGGCACCATCAAGCGCTTCATGGAGCACCTCAACCCGCGCGGCGCGTCGGTGGTGGCACTCGCCAAACCGGACGAGCGGGAGGCCGGCCAGTGGTACTTCCAGCGGTGGTTGGCGCACCTGCCGGCGGCCGGTGAGATCGTGCTGTTCGACAGGTCCTGGTACAACAGGGCCGGCGTCGAGCGGGTGATGGGCTTCTGCGGCCGCAAGGAATACCTGGAGTTCCTGCGGCAGGCCCCGGAGCTGGAGCGGATGCTGGTGCGCTCGGGCATCCGGTTGGTCAAGTTCTGGTTCTCCGTCTCCCAGAACGAGCAGCGCACCCGGTTCGCGATCCGCCAGGTCGACCCGGTCCGGCAGTGGAAGCTGTCCCCGATGGACATCGCGTCGCTGGACCGGTGGGACGAGTACACGGAGGCCAAGGAGGCGATGTTCTTCTGGACCGACACGGCCGACGCGCCGTGGACGGTGGTGAAGAGCAACGACAAGAAGCGGGCGCGGCTGGAGGCGATGCGGCACGTGTTGCACCGCTTCGACTACGACGGCAAGGACCTCGCGGTGGTCGGCACACCCGACCCGCAGATCATCGGGAACGCCGGGCTGGATCTGGGGCCGGAGGAGGAGGTCGTGCCGGTGTTCCCGAGGCCCTGAACGGTCACCAGCGGCCGAGGCGGGTGGCGAGCACGCTGAGCGCCGCCACTCCGGCGGTCGAGGTGCGCAACACCGCCGGACCGAGCCGCACCGGTCGGCCGCCGGCCTCGCGGAACGCGGTCAGCTCGGCCGGGGCGATGCCACCCTCCGGGCCGACCACCAGGACGATCTCACCGGAGGTCGGCAGGTCGGCGGTGGTCAGCCGCTCGTCGGCCTCCTCGTGCAGCACGAACGCGGCGGCGGCACCGGCGATCCGGCGGGCCACCGTGGCGGTCGACTCGTCCGGCGACCCGGCCACCACCGGCAGCCACGGCCGGCGGGCCTGCTTGGCGGCCTCCCGGGCGGTCGCCACCCACTTCTCCCGGGCCCGTACGCCCCGGTCACCGCGCCACTGGGTCACCGAACGCGACGCCGCCCACGGCACGATCTCGTCGACGCCGACCTCGGTCATCGCCTGCACGGCCAGCTCGCCCCGGTCGCCCTTCGCGATGCCCTGCACGGTGACGATCCGGGGTACCGGCGCGTCCGCGTACCCCCGGGAGGTGACGGTGACCTCCAGGCTGCCCCGGCCGACGGCGGTGACCACGGCGGCGGCCGTGCCGCCCCGGCCGTCGGCGAGCAGCAGTTCCTCACCGACGCGTAGCCGCTGCACGGTCGCGGCGTGGTGCCCCTCCGGACCCGCCAGGGTCAGCGTGTCGCCGGTGGGCAGCGCCTCGACCAGGAAGAGCGGCGCGGACACCTCAGGCGTGCCCGTTGAACGCGTCGCGCATCCGGGAGAAGAAGCCGCCCTGCTTGGACAGCTCGGCGACCTCCTCACCGCGGGTCTTGGCGAAGTCGCGCAGCATCTTCTCCTGGTCCGGGTCGAGCTTGGTGGGTGTCCGCACGTCCAGGTGCACGTAGAGGTCGCCGCGACCGGTGCCGCGCAGGTGCGGCACGCCCCGGGCGCGCAGCCGCAGCGTGCTGGCCGGCTGGGTGCCGGCCTTGACGTCGACGGTCTCCTCGCTGTCCAGGGTCTTGATGGTGAGCCGGGTGCCCAGCGCCGCCGCGGTCATCGGCACGGTGACCCGGCAGTGCAGGTCGTCACCCTTGCGGGAGTAGACGTCGTGCGGCCGCTCGTGGATCTCCACGTAGAGGTCACCGGCCGTGCCGCCACCCGGGCCGACCTCGCCCTGCTGGGCCAGCCGGATCCGCATGCCGTCCTCGACCCCGGCCGGGATCTTGACGGTCAGCGAACGGCGGGTACGCACCCGACCGTCGCCCGCGCAGGTGGGGCACGGGTGCGGGATGGTGGTGCCGTAGCCCTGGCACACGGTGCACGGCCGGGCGGAGACCACCTGGCCGAGGAAGGTGCGCTGAACCGACTGCACCTCGCCGCGACCGGCACACGCCTCGCAGGTCGCCAGGTGGGTGCCGGCGGCCGTGCCGGCGCCGGAGCAGGTGGTGCAGAGCACCGCGGTGTCGACGGTGATCGGCGCCTCGACGCCGAACGCCGTCTCGTGCAGGTCGAGTTCGAGTCGCAGGATCGCGTCGGCGCCCGGGCGGGTACGCGGACGCGGCCCCCGGGTGTTGCCCCCGGCACCGCCGAAGAACGCGTCCATGATGTCCTGGAAACCGACGAACG
This sequence comes from Micromonospora sp. WMMD1155, assembly GCF_029581275.1. Classification (NCBI taxonomy): domain Bacteria; kingdom Bacillati; phylum Actinomycetota; class Actinomycetes; order Micromonosporales; family Micromonosporaceae; genus Micromonospora; species Micromonospora sp. WMMD1155. Next base: position 4,160,278 of record NZ_CP120742.1, on the reverse strand, counting down.
GGCCGGCACCGCCGGGGCCCCCGGGGCCTCCGGCACCGCCGCCGCCCGGGGCGAGCGGGTCGCCACCCAGGTCGACGATCTGCCGCTTCCGGTCGTCCGAGAGGACCTCGTACGCGGCGTTGATGTCCTTGAACTTCTCCTGAGCCTCCGGGTCCGGATTGACGTCCGGGTGGAACTGGCGCGCCAGCTTGCGGTAGGCGCGCTTGATCTCGTCATCGGAGGCTTCCCGGCTCACACCGAGGATGCCGTAGTAGTCCCTGGCCACTGCGTTCCGTGTCCTCATGTTCGTCTCGCGTTGCGCCGATCCGGCAGCCGCCGGCCGTCGGCCCTGACTGGTCAGTTCTGGGCCAGCAACTCGCCCACGTAGCGTGCCACGGCGCGCACCGTGGCGATGTTGCCGGGGTAGTCCATCCGCGTGGGCCCCAGCACCCCGAGACCACCGACGATCGTCGCGCCCGGGCCGTAGCCGGTGCTGACCACCGAGGCGGCCCGCAGGTTGTCGAACTCGTTCTCGTCGCCGATCAGCACCCGGGTCGTGCTCGGCTCGGTCTCCCCGATGAGCTTGAGGAGCACGACCTCCTCCTCCAGCGCTTCGAGGATCGGCCGCAGCGAACCCTGGAAGTCGAGCAGACCACCCCGGGTGAGGTTCGCGGTGCCGGCCAGCGCGATGCGTTCCTCGTGCCGCTCGACGAGCGTCTCCAGGAGCACCGTGGAGAGCATGGTCATCGTCGGCTGCAACTCGGGCGACGCCTCCTCGACCAGTGCCTGCACCAGCGGGGGTGTGTCGGACAGCCGAGCCCCGGCCAGCTTCTCGTTGACCAGCCGACGCAGGTCGGTGACGTCGTCGGCGGGCACCGGCCCGGGCAGCTCCACCAGTCGCTGCTCCACCCGACCGGTATCGGCGATCATGACGAGCATCAGCCGGGTGGTGGAGATCGGCACCAGCTCCAGGTGACGCACCGAGGAGCGGGCCAGCGACGGGTACTGCACGACGGCCACCTGCCGCGTCAACTGGGCGAGCAGCCGCACCGTGCGGTGCACCACGTCGTCGAGGTCGACCGCGCCGACCAGGAAGCGCTCGATGGCCCGACGCTCGGCCGGGCTGAGCGGCTTGACCCGGGACAACCGGTCGACGAAGAGTCGGTAGCCACGGTCGGTGGGCACCCGGCCGGCACTGGTGTGCGGCTGCCGGATGTAGCCCTCCTCCTCCAGCACGGCCATGTCGTTGCGGACCGTGGCCGGGGAGACCCCGAGCTGGTGCCGTTCGACCAGCGCCTTGCTGCCGACCGGCTCCTGGGTGGAGACGTAGTCCTCGACGATGGCGCGGAGCACGGCGAGTTTCCGGTCGTCGAGACCCATCCTCCGCACCTCCTGTCGCACGTCGGCCGCCGACCTCCGGGGCCGGCCGGGCCGTCCTGGCACTCGACTGTAACGAGTGCCAGTCTACGTCGGTGCACCCGCCGACGCGATGATCAACGGCGGCCGGTCGGTGCGGCCCGCGCCACCCCCACCGGTCCGATCGGCCCACACCGCCGGGCGGTGTCGCACTGGTGCGGCGTTGCCAGGTGCCCCTACCGTGACATCCATGACTGAACCTCCTCGCCCTCCCGGCGCGGGTGACCCCGGCAACCATCCGCCGGAGCCGACCTCCCCGGGTTCGTACCCGTCGGCCGAGCCACCCACCGCACCACTGTCCGGCGCACCGGGCCCGGGCGGCTATCCCCCGCCCGGTGGCTATCCGCCGCCCACCGGTGACCAACCGCCGTCAGGCGGCTACCCTCCGGCGGGTGGGTACCCTCCACCCGGGGGCTATCCCCCGCCCGGCGGCTACCCGACCGGCGGCGCGTACGGCGGCCCCGGCGGCGGCTACGCGAACAACGAAGACAAGACCTGGGCTCTGATCGCGCACTTCGGCGGCGCCGCCGGGATGATCATCAGCGGCGGCGTGCTCGGCTGGATCGCCCCGCTGGTGGCGATGCTGGTCCGCGGCAACCAGTCCCCGACCGTGCGGGCGCACGCCGTGGCGGCGCTCAACTTCCAGCTCATCTGGTCGATCGTCGGCCTGGTCGGCTGGGTGCTGTCCTGCATCCTGATCGGCTTCATCGGGGTCGGCGCGGCCATCATCCTCGGCGCGGTGTTCGGCATCCTGGCCGGAATCAAGGCCAACGAGGGGCAGCTCTACCGCTACCCGCTCTCCGCGAGCTTCGTCAAGTGACAGCGGGCCGGCCGCTCCCCCGGCCGGCCCCGCACCGTCCCGTTCAGGGCAGCAGGTCGCGCACCACCGCGTCGGCGAGCAGCCGCCCGCGCAGGGTGAGCACCGCCCGACCGGCCGCGTACTGGTCGGCGGCCAGCAGACCGTCGGCCAGCGCCCGCTCGGCGCCTGCCCGTCCGGTGGCGTCGAGCACGGCCAACGGGAGGCCGCTGGCGAGGCGCAGCCGCAGCATCACGTCCTCCATGTGCGCCTCGTCGGCGGTGAGCACCTCCCGCGCCAGGCCGGGAGACACGCCGTCGGCCAACCGCTGGGCGTACGCCGAGGGGTGCTTGACGTTCCACCACCGCACGCCACCGACGTGGCTGTGCGCCCCCGGCCCCAGGCCCCACCAGTCCGCGCCGGTCCAGTAGAGCAGGTTGTGCCGGCACCGGGCCTCGTCGGTGCGCGCCCAGTTGGAGACCTCGTACCAGGAGAGCCCGGCCGCGTCGAGAGCGGCCTCCGCGGCCAGGTAGCGGTCCGCGGCCACGTCGTCACTGGGGTACGCCAGTTCGCCGCGCCGCATCCGGGCGGCGAGCCGGGTGCCGTCCTCGACGATCAGGGCGTACGCGCTGACGTGGTCCACCCCGGCGGCGACCACCTGCTCCAACGAGGCGGCGAAGTCCTCGGCCCGCTCCCCCGGCGTCCCGTAGATCAGGTCCAGGTTGACGTGCTCGAAGCCGGCGTCGCGGGCTTCCAGGGCGGCGGCGGTGGCCCGCCCGGCGCTGTGTGTGCGGTCCAGGATCGCCAGCACCCCCGGCGACGCGGACTGCATGCCCAGCGAGATCCGGGTGTAGCCGGCGGCCCGCAGCAGCTTCAACGATTCCGGGGTGACCGACTCCGGGTTGGCCTCGGTGGTCACCTCGGCGTCGGCGGCCAGCCCCCAGGTGCGGTCGATGCCGTCGAGGATGCGGGCCAGGTCGTCGGCGGGGAGCAGGGTGGGCGTGCCGCCACCGACGAAGACGGTGTCGACCCGGGGCGGTGGGCTGTCGCCCAGCACCCGGGCGGCGAGCGCCAGCTCGGCCAGGACGGTGTCGGCGTACCCGTCGCGGCTCGCGCCGCCGCCCAGCTCGGCGGCCGTGTAGGTGTTGAAGTCGCAGTAGCCGCAGCGACTGGCGCAGAACGGCACGTGGACGTACACGCCGAAGCCGCGTGCGCCGACCGCTGTGGTGGCGGTGGCGGGCAGCGATCCGTCGGCGGGGACGGTCTCACCATCTGGAAGGACGCCGGGCATGGCCACTAGTGTGCCCGGCATGACCTCTCCCGACGTCCTCGTGCGGGTCGCCACGGCCCGTGGGGTGACCACCCTCACCCTGGACAGCCCGCACAACCGCAACGCGCTCTCCACCGGTCTCATGACCCAGCTGCTGGCCGGGCTGGGTGACGCGGTCGCCGACGAGACGGTCCGGGCGATCGTGCTGGACCACACCGGCCCGGTCTTCTGCTCGGGTGCGGACCTGAAGGAGACGGCCGCCGCGTACGCCAGCGGGACGGTTCCCGCCGGCATGCTGGGTGACGTGCTCGCGGCGCTCTGGGAGTGCCCGAAGCCGGTGCTGGCCCGGGTGGGCGGGCCGGCGCGGGCCGGCGGGCTCGGCCTGATCGCCGCCGCCGACCTGGCGGTCTGCGCCGACGAGGCGACGTTCGCGTTCACCGAGGTGCGGATCGGGGTGATCCCGGCGGTGATCTCGGCGACCGTGCTGCCCCGGCTGCACCCGCGCGCCGCGGCCGAGCTGTACCTGACCGGGGACACCTTCGACGGGCGGCGGGCCGCCCAGGTCGGCCTGGTCACGGCCTCCGTGCCCGCCGCCGAACTGGACGCCGCGGTGCGGGGCTACTGCGACTCGCTGGTGCGGGGCGCGCCCGGCGCGTTGGCCGGCGCGAAGGAGTTGCTGCGTCGACCGGGCACCGCCGAGCTGCGCGCGGACCTGGCCCGGCTGTCCGCCCTGTCGACCGGCTACTTCCTCTCCGAGGAGGGGCGCGAGGGAGTCACCGCGTTCCGGGAGAAGAGATCGACTCGATGGGTGGCCGCTCTGGACGGTGGTTCCGCTGACCATGCCGGGTAGGACCGGGCTCACCGGTCGGCAGACCGGGGCCGCCGCGCCGCGGTGACCGTCGTGGGCGCCGCCGTCGAGCGTCGGCGCCCACCCGGCGGTCACCACGCGGTCGCGCCGCCGTCGACCGGATAGTTGGCGCCGGTGATGTAGGACGCCCGGTCGGAGGCGAGGAAGACCACCAGTTCGGCGACCTCCTCCGGCTGCGCGAAGCGCTTCAGCAGCGTCTTTCCGGTGATGGCGTCCCGGGCCGCCTGGTTGTCACCCAGGTCGCGCTCGCTGGCCGGGCTGATGATGGGCCCGGGGCTGACCGCGACCGCCCGGATGCCGTGTGGCGCGCCTTCGAGGGCGAGCTGTCGGGTCAGACCGATGACGCCGGCGTTCGCCGCGGTGTGGCCGACCATCGGGGGGACGTGACCGGCGATCGACCCCGCCATGGAGGCGGCGTTGATGATCACGCCACCGCCCCGCCGCACCAGGTGCGGCCAGGCGAACTTCGACACGAAGTACGGGATGTCGAGTTCTCCGGTGATGGTGTAGCGCCAGTCCTCGACCGAGAAGTCGGGCATCGGCCCGAAGCGGAGCGCCGCCGCGTTGTTGTAGACCACGTCGAGCCCGCCGTAGGCCGCTGCGGCGTCCTCGACGAGGGTGCGCACCTGCTCCGGGTCGGTGAGGTCGACCGGGGCGATGCCCGTCATCTCACCGCCGGCGTTACGAACGAGTTCGACGGTCTCGTTGTTGCCGTCGACCTGGATGTCGGCTCCGACGACCTTCGCGCCCTCCCGCGCGAAGATCTGCGCGGCGACCCGTCCCAGACCGCCGCCGGTGCCGGTGACGAGTACGACCTTGCCGTCGAGCGTTCCCATGGAACTCCTCCTTGCTCCGTGACCGGTCCGGTCGCCGGTGTCGGACGGCCGGGCGGTCAAGCGATTGACATGTCAACTGCGGCAACTCCTTGACTGGTCAATCACTTCCCGGCGGGATCGAGGCCGTGACGTGCGGAACAGGCCGGACGGGCACCACGCGGAGTGCTGGCACGGTGTGTGCCTGATGCGCCTGATCGTCGCCGGGCGGGGCTGCGGCAGAGGGCCGTTCCGGCAGGTGAGACCGGCCCCAAAGCGGGAATGTCCCGATCGGCACGCCTCGGCAGAGCCGGTCCCGAACCGCTCAGACGACCCGGAGAGGTCCGCGGGGGACGTACGCTTGGGAGACTGTCGATCTGGGGGTGTGGGTGCGAACTCGGGCAACCGTGGCGGGTGGAGTGGTCCTCATCCTCGTCGCCGTGATCGCGATCTGGCTCGTCGTACGGCAGGTCGGTGACCGCCTCCAGTTACCCCTGTCGGCCCGGAAGTGCACAGTGCAGGCCGACGGCCGGGTCGCGCTCGACGCCGACCAGATGGCCAACGCGGCGACCATCGCGGCGATCGGCGCCCAGCGCAAGATGCCCGAGCGGGCCGTGGTGGTCGCGCTGGCCACCGCGTACCAGGAGTCGGGGCTGCGCAACCTCGCCGACGGCGACCGCGACTCGGTCGGCCTGTTCCAGCAGCGGCCCAGCCAGGGCTGGGGCACGCCGGCGCAGATCCGCGACCCGCGCTACGCGGCCAACCGGTTCTACGCGGCGCTCAAGAAGGTGCGCGGCTGGGAGAAGATGCGCGTCACCGACGCCGCCCAACGGGTGCAGCGTTCGGCCTTCCCGGAGGCCTACCAGAAGTGGGCCGACGACTCCGAGGTGCTCAGCCGAGCCCTGCTGGGCGACGCCACCGGAGCGGTCGCCTGCACGGTGGGGCGCACCCCGGTGATGCACGGCGCGGCGGCGGCCGCGCAACTGACCCGCAACCTGGTGCTGGACTGGGGGTTGAAGGGCCTCGACCCGACCGATCCGACCGGGCTGACGGTCACTCCCGGCGACCAACGCGACGGCTGGCGGTACGCGCACTGGTTGGTCTCCCACGCGCAGGACCACGGGGTCAAGCGCGTCCGCTTCGGCGACCTGGAGTGGACCGCCCGCGCCGGCACCTGGGGTCGGGCGGACGGCGAGCAGAGCCCCGCCGGTCAGGTGGTGGCCGAGGTGTTCAACGAGGGCTGACGACCCGGATCTCTTAACCGGCAGTCACCGCACAATCGGACAAATGCCCATCAAAGGTTGCATCGATCACGAAGATCTCACTCTCCGCAGCTCTCCCGCTGCGCGGGGTCCCGCTGCGGTCCACGCATCGAAGACTCCCTCCCCGAGGCATCGGCCGCCGCGTTACGATCGGCGGCCTGTGCCAGAAAAGGATTCACCTCATGGGGAGGGGTACGACACGGTGTTCGATTACGGCGACCGGACCGGTTACGAACCGATCAGCGACACTGACCGCAAGGAGTTCCACGAGCAGGGCTTCCTCCTGCTGCGCAACGTCCTGACGGAGGACCACCGGGCGGCGCTGGAGGCGGCTGTCGACCGCGTCTACGCGGAGGAGCAGGCCAAGGGCACCACCAAGAAGGACGGCACCCTGCACCTGCTGGGCTTCCTGGAGCGCGACGAACTCTTCGGTGAGCTGCTGACCCACCCGATCGCCTTCCCGTACATGTGGGGGCTGGCCGGCTGGAACATCTACACCCACCACAACCATCTGGACGTCACCCCGCCGGCCGCCGAGCCGGAGAAGCCGTACTGGGGTTGGCACCAGGACGGGTACCGGCAGAACTCCGACCCGGAGACGATGGACCCGAACCTGCCCCGGCCGATGTTCTCGCTGAAGGTCGCGTACGTGCTGTCGGACCTGTCGGAGACCGGCCGTGGCGCCACCAAGGTCATCCCGGGCAGCCACCTGTGGAACTCGCTGGACCGGCCCAAGGACCTCAGCGTGCACAACCCGGACCCGGAGGGCACGGTGGAGATCACCGCCAACCCGGGTGACGCGTTCATCTTCGACCGCCGGCAGTGGCACTCGCGCTCGACGAACCTGTCGACGATCACCCGCAAGATGCTCTTCGTCGGCTACACCTACCGGTGGATCCGCCCGCTGGACGAGCTGCACCCCGACGTGAACGGCGAGTGGTACCGCAACCGCACCCCGGTCCAGCGCCAGCTGATCGGTGAGGGCACCCACACCGCCAACTACTGGGGCATCAACTGGGACGGGTACGTCGACGACGAGATCCCGCTGCGCAAGGAGCTCAAGGAGCGCGGTCTGCTCGACCGCAACATCCCCTGGCTCCGCTGACGTACCGCTGGAAGGAAGGCCCTCGGTCCGCCGAGGGCCTTCCTCGCGTTTCAGGCCTGACTGGCGAGCCGGCGGCGGGCCTTCTCCCGGATCGGCTCCGGCAGGTCCTCCGCTTCGAGCAGCCGAGGCAGCAACTCCGGCTCCAGGCTGGTGGCCCGGAACACCTCGCCGATGGTCACACCGTGCGCCGGCCGTTCCACCACCTCGACCGGGTCGCCCGGGCCGACCTCCCCCTCCCGGAGCACCCGCAGGTAGGCGCCGGGCAGCGCCCGGGCGGTGAACCGCTTGATCAGATCCGGTACGCCCCAGAATCCGGCGAAGGTGGTGCACGGCGTACGCGGCTTGGTGACCTGGAGCAGGGCCGAGCCGACCAGCCACTGCTCACCGATCACCGCGCCGGTCACGTCGACCGCGTAGGTGGACAGGTTCTCCCCGAAGCCACCCGGTCGGATGTCACGGCCCAACTCGGCCGCCCACCAGGCGGCGTCCTCCTCCGCGTACGCGTACACCGCCTGGTCGGGACCGCCGTGATGGGCGCGCTCGCCGATGAAGTCGCCGACCACCCCGTCGACCCGGACCAGCACCGGGCCGTCCACCGGCCGTTTGTCGATGCCGCTGCGACCACTCGCGTCGCCGGCCCACTCCGCCTCGGTCACCGTGCCGAGGTTCACCGCTGCCACCCTGCCCGTCATGACCGCCAGCCTAGTAACGGCCAGATCCGACCGCCCTCGCAGCGTGAGGTCAGCCCTCGACGACCGGCCACGGCGTGCAGCCCTTGACGAGCGCCGGCCACGGCGTGCGGGTCAGCCCTTGACGGCGCCGGCCACCAGGCCGGAGACCATCCGGCGCTGCACCAGCAGGAAGAAGATGATCACCGGCAGGGTGAACAGGGTGGACGCAGCCATCACCGGCCCCCAGTTGGTGTCGTCCCGACCGAAGAAGAACGTCATCGCCACCGGCAGCGTGTAGCTCCCCTGGTCGTTGATGAACGTCAACGCGAAGATCAGCTCGTTCCACGCGGTGATGAAGGAGAAGATGCTGGTGGCGACCAGTCCGGGCGCGACCAGCGGGAAGAGGACCCGCCGGAAGGTCTGGGCCCGGCTCGCGCCGTCGATGGCCGCCGCCTCCTCCAACTCCTTGGGCACCGCCGCGACGAAGCCGCGCAGCATCCAGACCGCGAACGGCAGCGAGAAGCCGAGGTACGTGAGGATCAGGCTCGGCAGGGTGTTGTAGAGCCCCAGCCGCTGGATCATCAGGAACAGCGGGATGACCAGCGCCTCCAGTGGGATCATCTGCACCACCAGCAACATGATCAGGAAGCTGGTCCGCAGCTTGAAGCGGAACCGGGCCACCGCTGTCGCGGCCAGCAGGGCGACCAGGCCGCTGAGCACCACTGTGGAGACGGCGACCAGCGCACTGTTGAGGAAGAAGTCGAGGAAGCTCACGCCGGGGATCAGGTTGCCGGTCAGGATCTCCCGGTAGTGCGCCAGCGTCGGGTGGGTCGGCACCGGCTGCGGAGTGGCCGAGAAGATCTCGTTGCTGGGCTTCAGCGACGTGGAGATCATCCAGTAGACCGGGAACGCCGCGAAGAGCGCGACCAGCAGCCCGGCGGCGTTGAGGGCGACCTTCTTCACGACTCGTCCTCCTGCCTGAGCACCATCCGAACGTAGAAGCCGGTGACCACGAGCAGGATCAGCGTGAGGATCACCGCGATGGCCGCGCCGAGTCCGTACTTCGGCGGTGGAGAGAAGGCTTCGGCGTACGAGTAGATGGCGAGCATGAACGTCGGCCGGTCCTGGGTGCCACCGGCCAGCACGAACTGCTGGGTGAACACCTTGAAGTCCCAGATCGTGGAGAGAATGATCAGGATCCCGAAGACCGGACGCAGCAGCGGGAAGGTGATCTTCCAGAAGACCCGCCACGGGCTCGCGCCGTCCACCCGGGCCGCCTCGTGCAGCTCGCTCGGCACACTCTTGAGACCGGCCAGCACGCTCACCGCGATGAACGGGAACGAGTGCCACACCACCACCAGGGTGAGGATGGCGAAGAAGAGCAGCGGTGAGTTGAACCAGCCGTATCCGGTCCAGTCGCTGCGGCCGAACAGGCTGGTGGAGAGCCCGTCGGGCAGGGCGTTGAACAGCCAGGTGGCGAGGCCGCTCGTGTCGTCGAAGATCCACTTCCAGACGATGGTGCCGGTCAGCGCCGGGGTGGCCCAGGCAAGCATCACGCAACCGGCCACGAAGGTCGCCATCCTGCGGCCGAGCCGGTTGAGCAGGAGGCCGACCAGGGTGCCGAGGACCATGGTGAGCAGCACGTTGGCCGCGGCGAACAGGACCGTGTTGCGCAGGACGGTCAGGAAGAACGGGTCGGTGAGGATGTCGGCGTAGTTGCCCAGCCCCACCCAGGGCCACTCACGGTCACCGCGAAGCTGCCGGACGGTGTTCAGCCGGTAGAAGGACATCACCACCACCTGGCCGAGCGGCCAGAGCAGCAGCACTCCGATGATCACCAACGCGGGCAGGAGCAGCAGGTAGGGCAGGCGGTCCACCCGGCGACGCCGCCGCGCGGGGGTCTCCCGCGCGGCGGACGTCTCGGGCACCTCGGTCAGCGTGGTCACTTGGCGTTGAGAATGCTTTCCATCTCGGCGGCCGCGTCGGCGGTGGCCTTCTCGACCGTCTTCTGACCCTTCATGACCGAGCTGTTCATCGCCTGGGTCACCGTCTTGGTGCGGCTGACCTCCACCCACTTCGGGGTGAGCGGCGTGAGCTTGGTGTTCTGCATGGTGGTGGCGAACGCCGCCATCACCTTGTCGTTGGCGTAGGTGTCACCCGCGACCAGGTCCTGGTAGACCGGGAAGAACCCGAGGCTGCTCGCGAAGCTCTGCGCGTTCTTCTTGTTCAGCAGCACGGTCAGGTAGTCCCAGGCCAGGTCCTGCCGCTCGCTGTCCTTCCAGATCGCCACGTCCGAACCACCGGCGAAACCGGGCGCCGCCTTGCCGTCCGGGCCGGGGATCGGGAACGTACCCCAGACCTTCTCGATCTCGGGGTTGTCCTTCTTGATGGCGCCCTGCTGCCAGCTTCCGGCGAAGGCCATCGCGGCCTTGCCGGTGGCGAACTGGGTCCGCGCGTCGATCTCGTTCCAGCCGGCCGCCGCGGGCGGGGCCACCTTGTGCACGGTCACCAGGTCGGTCCAGTACTTGACGGCCTTCTGCGCCTCCGGCGTGGTGTAGCCGGACTTCCAGGTGCCGCCCTGGTTGCCGGCGATCTCGCCGCCGGCCCCCCAGAGGAAGGAGTAGAAGGGCAGCTCCGAATTGCCCGGCAGGGCGATGCCGTAGGTGCCCTTCTTCTTCGCCTGCACGGCCTTGGCGACGGCGACCAGGTCGTCCCAGGTCTTCGGCGGCTGCACCCCGGCCTCCGCGAACCAGTCGGTGCGGTAGTAGATGGCGCGCACCCCGGCGTACCAGGGCACGCCGTACTGCTTGCCGTCGAGCTGCGCGTTGCGGACCAGGTCGGGCAGCAGGTCCTTGCCGTCGGCCCAGCCGCCCATCCGACCGCTCACGTCGGCGAGCGCCTCCTGGGCCGCCCAGCCCTGGGTCTCGGTGTTGCCCAGCTCGGTGATGTCCGGTCCCTCACCGCCGGCGAGCGCCGCCTGGAACTTCTTGGGCGCCTCGAGCCAGGGGATGTACTGCACCACCACGTCGGTGTCGGGGTGCTTCTGGCGGAACTCCGTCTCGACGGAGTCGAGGAAGGTGTTCTGCGCCTCGCCGCCCTCGCCCATCATCCAGACCGTGAGCTTGCTGTCGTCAGCCGCGTCCTCGCCGGAGCCTCCGCAGCCGGTCAGCACCATCGCGGCCGAGGCCACCACGGCGGTGACCGGGGCCAGCCGCTTCCACCTGTTCACGCCACTTCTCCCCTCGCGCCGCTTGGAACTAACCTTCTCCGCCGCACCCTAGTACGGAGAATTCCTTTACGACAGTGGGCGGGACCGGCCGAAGCGTGGCGACCGTACCGCAGCAGCCCGACCAACGGCGCTGCGGCACCGGGTCGAAGTCGGGCACACCGGCACGAAAGAGCGCCCAGCCGAGGCCGGGCGCTCTTTCGTGTAGTGCTGTGTCGTCAGTGCTGTCCTGCCAGGTGATGCAGGGTCGTTATCGGGTGACGCGGCGGCGGCCACCGACACCGGCCACCAGAGCGACCGCGATCGCCGCGACGACAACCTGCACCAGCAGCTCGCCCCAGTCCACACCAGCGGTCTCAGTCGCGATCCCGATCGCCCGCGCCAACACCGTACCCAGCAGCGCCGCACCCACACCGATCAACAGATGCAGCCAGATCGGCATGTTCTGCCGACCCGGAACCACCAGGCGGCCAAGCGCGCCGACAATGAGACCAACAACGATCGCAGTGATGATGCCCCACACGGTGAGCTCCACGGCCACCCTCCCTCAAAGAATGTTCTGACACACAAGGTGTGCTTTCTGTCGTGACCGCTAAGTTCCCGACCGGCGGAAAATCCAAACCGACTTCGCTTACCAAACGATCACGACATGGCCGACAAGGACACGTTCCATCAGCCCGCCTGGGAGGATCGGGACCAACCCCCGCCACGATCGACCAGGTCGACTGAGTCGGCTGGGCCTGGCCAGCACTGGCAGGGGCTGCCGGGCTCGACCGGTAGAGCCAGCGGGGCCGGCAGGGCCGCAGCGGGGCGAGGAGGGACCGGGCCCGACAGGCAGGGCTGTGGGGCCACGCTCGACCGGCAGCGCACGCTCGACCGGGCCGTCGGGGTCGACCGACAAGACCGCCCTCGACCGGGCCGTCGGAGTCGACCGACGAAACCGCCCTCGACCGGGCCGTCGGAGTCGACCGACAAAACCGCCCTCGACCGGGCCATCGGCCCCGGCAGGACGACTGGATTGGCTTGGCAGGCTCGGCCGCGCTCCGGCTACGCGAAAGATCGACTCCACCTCGGCGATGTTGCGGTATCAGGGTCGGCCAAAGACCGCCAGATCGGCGATCCGGAGTCGATCACGACGATCGCGCCGCCGGACCGCCACCAGCCGACACCAAGACTCCATCGATCATCCCGACTGCGTCGGGGCACCGGGCACCAGGCACCAGGCACCGGGCACCGGGCATGATCAACACGAGATCGCCGAAACTGCGGTATCCGAGGCAGCGGGATAGCCCGACTTCGCTGAACTCGAGTCGATCACGACTGCTGCCAGCGGATCAGGCCGACAAACGGGGCCTACGGCCGCCATTCCGTCCGGATAAAGAAACACCAGGGGCGCCCAGCCTGTCGGCTGGACGCCCCTCGGAAGTGTCGCGGTGTTACGGCAGTGCTGGTGTCATCGGGTGACGCGGCGGCGGCCACCGACACCGGCCACCAGAGCAACCGCGATCGCCGCGACGACAACCTGCACCAGCAGCTCGCCCCAGTCCACACCAGCGGTCTCAGTCGCGATCCCGATCGCCCGCGCCAACACCGTACCCAGCAGCGCCGCACCCACACCGATCAACAGATGCAGCCAGATCGGCATGTTCTGCCGACCCGGAACCACCAGGCGGCCAAGCGCGCCGACAATGAGACCAACAACGATCGCAGTGATGATGCCCCACACGGTGAGCTCCACGGCCACCCTCCCTCAAAGAATGTCTGACACACGATCTGTGTGCTTCCTGTCGTGAGGGTTAGATGCCCGACCCACCGAAAATCCAAACCGACTCAGTCGCAAACAAATCGCCAACGTCGATGTCGACCGGTTGCGTCGTTTGAGTGGGGCGCGCGTCCATACAGGTCAGGCATCATGTTGCCCAGGGCGACGACCTCCCCCGAAAGCCCAAAAAATCCTCCCCCGCCCCACGCCCCGCGCCACGTCCGGTGATCAAGAGGTTTGCGTCAGGATCCGGGCCTCCGGTGACGCAAAGCTCTTGATCACCGCGGACAGCGGCGGGGTGTGCGCGAGCAGCGGCGCGGCAGCGCGAGCAGCGGCGCGGCAGCGCGAGCAGCGGCGCGGCAGCGCGAGCAGCGGCGCGGCAGCGCGAGCAGCGGCGCGGCAGCGCGAGCAGCGGCGCGGCAGCGCGAGCAGCGGCGCGGCAGCGCGAGCAGCGGCGCGGCAGCGCGAGCAGCGGCGCGGCAGCGCGAGCAGCGGCGCGGCAGCGCGAGCAGCGGCGCGGCAGCGCGAGCAGCGGCGCGGCAGCGCGAGCAGCGGCGCGGCACCGCGAGCAACGGCGCGGCAGCGCGAGCAGCGGGTGGGGTTACTTCTTGGGGGCCTTGGTGTCGCCGGAGTCGGAGGAGAGCGCTGCGATGAAGGCCTCCTGCGGGACCTCGACCCGGCCGACCATCTTCATCCGCTTCTTGCCTTCCTTCTGCTTCTCCAGCAGCTTGCGCTTACGGCTGATGTCACCGCCGTAGCACTTGGCGAGCACGTCCTTACGGATGGCACGGATGGTTTCGCGGGCGATGACCCGGCTGCCGATGGCGGCCTGGATCGGCACCTCGAACTGCTGGCGCGGGATCAACGTACGCAGCTTGGCGGCGATGGTGACGCCGTAGTTGTACGCCTTGTCCTTGTGCACGATGGCGCTGAAGGCGTCCACCGGCTCGCCGTGCAGCAGGATGTCCACCTTCACCAGATCGGACGCCTGCTCGCCGGAGGGCTCGTAGTCGAGCGAGGCGTAGCCCTTGGTGCGGCTCTTCAACTGGTCGAAGAAGTCGTAGATGATCTCTGCGAGGGGCAGCGTGTAGCGCAGCTCCACCCGGTCGGCGGAGAGGTAGTCCATGCCCAGGAGGGTGCCGCGTCGGCCCTGGCAGAGCTCCATGACCGCGCCCACGTAGTCGTTGGGCGTCAGTACGGTGGCTCGGACGACCGGCTCGTACACCTCGGCGATCTTGCCGGTGGGGTACTCGCTCGGGTTGGTCACCACGATCTCCGCGCCGTCGTCGGTGATCGCCCGGTAGACGACGTTCGGGGCGGTGGAGATCAGGTCGAGGTTGTACTCCCGCTCCAGCCGCTCTCGGATGATCTCCAGGTGGAGCAGGCCGAGGAAGCCGCAGCGGAAGCCGAAGCCGAGCGCGCCGGAGGTCTCCGGCTCGTAGTCCAGGGCGGCGTCGTTGAGCTTGAGCTTGTCCAACGCCTCGCGCAGGTTGGGGTAGTCGGACCCGTCGATCGGGTAGAGGCCGGAGTAGACCATCGGCTTCGGGTCCTTGTAGCCACCGAGCGGCTCGCCGGCCGGCCGGCTGTTGATGGTGACCGTGTCACCGACCCGGGACTGCCGGACGTCCTTCACGCCGGTGATCAGGTAACCGACCTCGCCGACGCCGAGCGCGTCGGCCTTGACCATCTCGGGCGAGATGACGCCGATCTCCAGCAGCTCGTGCACGGCCCCGGTGGACATCATCTTGATCCGTTCGCGGGCGCTGATCCGGCCGTCGATGACCCGGACGTACGTGACGACACCGCGGTAGACGTCGTACACCGAGTCGAAGATCATCGCCCGGGCGGGCGCCTCGGCGTCGCCGACCGGCGGCACGAACTGCCTGACGATCTCGTCGAGCAGGTGTGGAACGCCTTCGCCGGTCTTGCCGGAGACCCGGATGCAGTCGGCGGGGTCGCCGCCGATGAGGTGGGCCAGCTCCTCGGCGTACTTCTCCGGCTGGGCCGCCGGCAGGTCGATCTTGTTGAGCACCGGGATGATGCGCAGGTCGTTCTCGAGCGCCAGGTAGAGGTTGGCCAGGGTCTGCGCCTCGATGCCCTGGGCGGCGTCGACGAGCAGCACGGCACCCTCGCAGGCGGCCAGCGACCGGGACACCTCGTAGGTGAAGTCGACGTGCCCCGGGGTGTCGATCATGTTGAGCACGGCCTGCTCACCGGCCTGCTCGCCCTCGCGGATGGTCCACGGCATGCGAACGGCCTGGCTCTTGATGGTGATGCCGCGCTCGCGCTCGATGTCCATCCGGTCCAGGTACTGCGCGCGCATCTGCCGGGGATCGACCACACCGGTGAGCTGCAACATCCGGTCGGCCAGGGTCGACTTCCCGTGGTCGATGTGGGCGATGATGCCGAAGTTCCGGATGCGCCCGGGGTCGGTGGCACCAGGGGCGTTCGCGCCGGGATCGAGCTTCGGTGGCACAGCGGTCCGTTCTGGTCGGCTGACGTGAACAGGCCGGCGCGCCGCCGACCCCCTCTATGTTCCCACGCCGCCGGGGTACGCCCACTGCGCGGGCGATGCATCGGTCCGCGGACGCCTCACTCCAGCGGTGGCTCGACGAAGAGCGCCGCCAGCCGGGGCAACCTCCGACGCGCCTCGTCCTCGTCGTCGAAGTCCCAGAAGTCGTTGAGGTCCGGCGTCCGCACCGGGTCCCGGTCCGCTGGAAGTTCGGTCGCGGTGGCCTTGCGGTACGCGTCCCAGGGCACCGACAGCATCCGCTCGGCGGAGAACTCCTCGCCGCTGAGCGAGGCCGCCCGCACCTGCGGCAGTTCGGCCAGCGAGTCCGGTTCGGCGACCGCGCGGGCGAAGACCGCCCGCCCCTGGGTCATCAGCCAGCCCCGGAAGTGCTCGAAGCCGTCGGCCGAGGCGCCACCGTTGATCAGGTACGCCGCGCCCCACAGGTCAGCCTTGTGCGAGGCGGCCAGCACCCGGGTCTGGTGTCTGGCGTACCCGACGATGTCCTCCGGATCGCGCTCCGCGAGCAGGGCGACGGCCCGGGCGGCGACCGGCCCGGGCTCTCCCCCGCCGCCGGCCCGGGCCTCGTCGATCAGCTGCCAGAAGTCCTCGGTCCTCATGGCTTGGCAGTCTGGCAGTGTCGCCGCGCGTCGCGCACGCACCCCGGGGCAGCATGGTGTGGTGTCCTCTCCCTCGTTGCCGCCGGTGCCCTACCACGCGAGCGCCCAACGGCCGTCCTGGTCGGCGTTGCCGGCGACGGTGCGGGCCGCGGTCGCCGACCGGCTCGGCGCGCCGGTGGTGACCGCCCGGGTCGCGGGCGCGGGCTTCACCCGCGGCTTCGCCGCAGTGCTCCACACCGCCGACGGTGGCCGGGCCTTCGTGAAGGCCGCACCCGCCGTCGAGCAACCGCACCTTGTCGAGTGGTACGCCCGGGAGGCGGCGATCCTGGAGCGGCTGCCGGTCGACCTTCCGGCGCCCCGCCCCCGGTGGACGCTGTACGAGGGCGACTGGTTCGTGCTCTGCACCGACGCCGTCGACGGCCACACCCCGCGCCTGCCCTGGGTGCCCGCCGAGTTGGCTGCCACCCTCAGCGGGTACGCCGAGGTCGCCGCCGCCCTGGCCGACCCGCCGGCCGAACTGACCGCCCTCAACCTGCCACACCTGGCCGATCTGGCCCGCTCGGACATCCTCTGGTGGGAGGAGGTCGCCGCCGGCCGCGAACCGGCGCCGCCGCTGCCCTCGTCGATCCTGGACCGGTTGCCCGACCTGGTCGCGTTGGAGTCCCTCCTCCCTCGGTACGCCGCCGAGGCGACCGGCCTGATCCACGGTGACCTGCGCGTCGACAACGTGCTGATCGGCGCGGACGGCCGAGCCTGGTTCTGCGACTGGACCTGGGTGGTCTCCGGACCGGCCTGGTTCGACCTGGCCGGACTGCTCCTCACCGCGTACGCCGGCGGGCTCGACGCGGACCGGCTCTTCGCCACCCACCCGGCGACCGCCGACGCGCCCCCGGACGCTCTGGACGCGACCCTGGCCGCGCTGGCCGGCTACTACCTCACCGGCGCGGCGGCGGCACCGGCGACGGCATCGCCACACCTGCCCGCCCACCAGCGGTGGAGCGGCGAGCAGTCGCTCGAGTGGCTGACCCGCCGGCGGGGCTGGCGCTGACAGCCGCCCGCCAGCCCCGGCGCCCCTCAGCGGCCCGGCGGCCCAGCGGCCCAGCGGCCCAGCGGCCCAGCGGCCCAGCGGCCCGGCGGCCCAGCGGCCCGTGATCGACTCGGGTTCCTTGAAGTCGGGCTGTCAGGCATGGTCGGATACCGCGGTTTGCGGGAAGCCGAGTGGATCAAGCGTCGAGCGTCCAGGTAGCGCGCGGACCCCGTTCGGGCCGAGCCGTTTTGGCTCGTCCCGGGCAACCTGGTAGCCTGGCTCTTCGCGTGGCGATGACGCATGTTCGTCATCCAGCGCGCAAGCTGACCAACCCGAGCTATCAAGACGAGGCTGTCGCGTGGCGAACATCAAGTCCCAGATCAAGCGCAACCGGCAGAACGAAAAGGCCCGGCTGCGCAACAAGTCGGTCAAGTCGTCGCTGAAGACCGCCGTCCGGAAGTTCCACGAGGCTGCCGAGGCCGGTGACGTCGAGAAGGCGACCGCGCTCATGCAGGACGCCTCGCGCAAGCTGGACAAGGCCGTCAGCAAGGGCGTGATCCACGCCAACCAGGCCGCGAACCGCAAGTCCGCGATCGCGAAGCGCGTGGTGTCGCTCTCCGCCTGACGACCACACCGTCAGACTGATTCGGAAAGCCCCGGGCCACGGCCCGGGGCTTCCGTGTGTCCGCAGCCCGGCCGACAGGCCGCACGTCGAACCCGACGCGTCGCCGCCCGCCCGAGTGGGCTCAGTCCGACCGGTCGGCACGGCGAGGCGGTGGCACCGCGTCTGCATTGATCACCACGCCGGTGACAGTGTGTGAGACCCACTCCACCTGGGCCCGCCCGACCGCCGGTTCCATCTGACGGCGGAACCGGTCCCGTTCCTGCTCGGGCACGAGCGCGGCGGAACGGACGACGATCGCGGCCACCACGTCGTTGAGCTTGACCATCGCCGCCACCACGACCGGCAGCACCAGCACCGACCACCAGGTGACCAACTCGGCGAGGGAGAGCAGCGCCGCCAGGGCGATGGTGCCCTCGAAGAAGAGGAAGCACAGCACGCCGCCGGGGTTGACGAACCGCAGGCCGAGGATCCGGGCGTAGAGCGGCCGGTGCCGCTCCTCGTCCGCTCCGATGGTGGCCCACACCGGGCGGTTCGCCCCCGTCACCTGGTGCTGCCCTGCCGGGCCGCCGCGACGGAGAAGACCGCGCGCTCCAGGGCGTACGCCCGGTCGTCGGAGCCACCCTTGACGGCCGCGTTGCACTCGGCGGCGACCTGCATGGCCCGGACCAGGCCCTCCGGGGTCCAGCCACGTCCCTGACGCTGTGCGCGCTCGATCTTCCAGGCCGGCATGCCGAGGCTGCTGGCGAGCTGGTACGGGTTACCGCGCCCGGCCGACGCCACCCGGGCGACGGTGCGTACTCCGTCGGCCAGGGCGTCGGCGATGGGCACCGGGTCGACCCCGACGTGCAGGGCCCAGCGCAACGCCTCCAGCGCCGCCGGCACGTCACCGACCATGGTGGCGTCCGCCACCGTGAAGCCGGTCACCTCGACCCGGCCCCGGTAGTAACGCGCGACCGTGTCGGCGCTGATCCGCCCGTCGGTGTCGGCGATCAGTTGGGAGCAGGCGGCGGCCAGCTCGCGAAGGTCGTTGCCGACCGCCGCGATGAGTGCCTCCGCGGCGTCGTCGGTGCACTTTCCGCCGGCTCGGCGGATCTCGTCCCGGACGAAGGCCAACCGGTCGCGGTGCCCCTTCAGTTTGGCCGCCGGTACGACGGTCGCTCCGGCCGTGCGCAGTCCGTCGGCGAACGCCTTGCCCTTGGCCCCGCCCAGGTGCAGGACCAAAAGTTGGACGTCCGGGTCGGGATTCTTCGCGTACGCCAGCAGCGCGGCGACCAGGTCCTTGCGGGCATCCTGGCCGGAGCGCAGGATCAGCAGCCGCCGCCCACCGAACAGCGATGGGCTGAGCATCTCCGCGATCTCGCCCACGGTGAGCGCACCGGCCTGGTACTCGCGGACGTCCACCTCGGGGTCGACGCTGCGAACCTTCGTGACAGCTTCGGTGACCGCGCGCGTGGCGAGCAGCTCCTCGTCACCGAGGACGAGCAGAATGGGGGCGAGGCCGGCGGGGGTCACGCCGCCCATATTCGCACGCCCCAGGGCGGGATCGTGCCTGCTCATTCACTGCTTGGTCGGCGGAGCCCGCACACAACGCAAATCCCGACATCTATCCCAATTGCCATTTAGTCCTCAATTTGGACGGTATTGGCCGTGCCCGAGCTGCTGCCCAGCAGGGCATGGCGGGTATCAACCCGATCATGCCGCGATGGCCCGTGGCCACGGCGACCGCGCTGATCCAGGCGAGATCAGCGACCGCGAATCGACAGGGTGGGGCCTCAGGGCGGTTGGCCCGGTGGCACCCCTCGGTGGGCGACTGCCAGGCCGTTGCTCGTCCGAACCGCTGCCAGGTCGCCGTCGGTGTCGGTCCGCAGCACCCGAGCGCCTCCCCTGCTCAACCGACCGAGCAACCCGGGGCTCGGGTGCCCGTAGGTGTTGCCGGTGCCCACCGGCACGAGCGCCACGGCGGGCCGCACCGCGTCGAGGAACCCTGGGTCCTGGTACGCCGAACCGTGGTGGGCGACCTTCAACACGTCCGCCCGCAACTGACCCGGAGCAGCCCGTGCCACCATCGCGTGCTGCTCCTCGGCCTCCGCGTCGCCGGGGAGCAGGATCCGTACCCCGGCCACCGTGGCGCTCAGCACCAACGAGTTGTTGTTCGGGTCGGACCTGGTGCCGGCCAGCGGGTACGGCGGGCCGAGCACCAGCAGGTCGACCGCGCCCACCGGATGTCGAGCGCCGGCCACAGTGGTCAGCAACGCGGCCCGCCCACCGGACGCCTCCGCCCGGACGAGGTCCCGACCGGTCTCCGGGTCCGTCGAGGACGGCGTCAGCACGGCACCGACCCGGCGGCCCCGGAACACCCCGGCCACTCCACCGACGTGGTCGGCGTGGAAGTGACTGATCACCAGCAGCGGCACCTCCCGCACGCCGAGCCGGCGCAGACAGCCGTCCACCGCACCCGGCTCCGGCCCGGCGTCCACCACCACGGCCCGGCCGGGGGCGACCGGCAGCACCACGGCGTCGCCCTGACCCACGGCGCAGACCACCACCACCCAGCCCGGCGGCGGCCACCCGGCGTGGACCAGCCGCACCGGAAGCGCACCGAAGACCGCCGCGACGGCGACGACAGCCACCAGTCGCCGTACGAGTGGTCGGCGCACCGCGACCAGCAGAGCGACGGTCAGCGCGGTCAGCAGCAGAGCGCCCGGCAGCCCGCCCGGCCACGACAGGGTGCCGCCCGGCAGCCGTGCGCCCTGGCGGGCGACGACCACCAACCACCAGGCCGGCCAGCTCGCCAACCAGGCGAGGAACTCGGCGCCACCCGGCCAGATCGGCGACACCATGGCCGCCAGCACGCCGAGCACTGTCGCCGGCGCGATCGCCGGCACCGCCAGCAGGTTGGCCGGCACCGCCACCAGGCTGACCGTGCCGGAGATCCCGGCGACGACCGGACCGCAGGCCAGCTGCGCCGCCGCCGGCACAGCCAGTGCCTCGGCCAACCCGGCCGGTACGCCCCGCCGCCGCAGCCCGTCACGCCAGCGCGGTGCGAGCAGCAGCAGGCCGCCGGTGGCCAGCACGGAGAGCGCGAACCCGGGATCACCGGCCAACTCCGGGTCGACCAGCACCAGCACGGTCACGGCGGCGGCGAGCGCGGGCAGCGCGGCCCGGGGGCGACCGGAGGCGAGCGCCGCGAGGCCGATCGCTCCCATCGTCGCGGCCCGCACGACGCTCGGCGACGGGCGGACCAGGATGACGAAGCCCACCAGCGCGACCCCGCAGAGCCCGACGGCGAGCCACGGACCGGCCCGCGCCCACCGGGCCAGCAGCAACACCGCACCTACGACAATCGCCACGTTGCTCCCCGACACAGCGTTGAGATGTGTCATTCCGGTGGCCCGGAAATCTGCTTCGACGGCGGGCGGAAGGTGGCTGGTATCCCCCACCACCAGGCCGGGAAGCAGCCCACCCGGATCGTCGGGCAACGGGGCACAGGCTCGTTGCAACCCGGCCCGCAGCGCCCCGGCGGCGCGTTGCGCCCAGCTCGACGTGCCGTGTCGCTCCGGCGCGCCGTTGGTGCTGAGCACGGCGGCGGTGAGATCGCCACCGCGCGGGACGCCGAGCCGGCCGTCGACGCTGAGGCGCTGCCCGGGGAGCAGGCCCCGCCAGGCCGGGTCGGTCGCCAGGACGAGCAACCGCACCGAGGAGTGGATCCGCCGACCGTCCGGGCCGGTGAGCCGGACCAACTCCGTCGACACCAGCAGCAGGCCCGGGCGGCCGGCGCTCCGGATCGGACGCGGATCGTCCCGCACCACCAGGTCGACGGTGACCGGAGCACGCTGCTCGGCCAGCACACGGATCGCCGGTGCGTCGCGAACGGCGAGGCGCGCCCCGGTTGCCGCACCACCGCAGACCACGCCGAGACCGACGGCCACGGCAACCCACCCGTAGCGCCGCGCCACGGCCCGGGGACGGCCGAGGCGGCCGAGCAGGTGCAGAGCACCGACCGCCGTCACACCGACCGCCGCGCCGGCCCCCAGCAGGACTGCCACGCCGCCCAGATGCAGACCAGTGAGCGCGGTGAGCCAGGCCGCGACGGCGAGCCCAGCCAGTCGCAGATCCGGCGGCTCGGACCGGGCAGGACCGACCGGCGGCGGCTCAACGGCTGCGGACCTGGTCACACCGTCACCAGATCTTTGAGCTGCTCGTAGCGGGCGTCGCCGATCCCGTCGACCTGGCGCAGGTCGCCGACGGCCTTGAACCCGCCGTGCTGGTCCCGGTGGCTGAGGATGCGCTGGGCGAGCACCGGCCCGACCCCGGGCAGCGCGTCGAGTTGGGCCAGGGTGGCCGTGTTGAGGTTCAGCGGGCCGGCGGCAGTTGACGCCCCGCCTCCCGCCGGGCCGACCGGTGCCGGCGCAGGCGTCACCCCGACCACGATCAGCTCCCCGTCGGTGACCTTGCGGGCGGGGTTGAGCAGCGCCAGGTCGACACCGGGCAGTGGACCGCCCGCCGCCTGGACCGCATCGGCGAGCCGGGAGCCGGCCGGCAGTCGCACCAACCCGGGCTTGCGGACCTTGCCCGCGACCGCCACCACCAGCTCGTCGGAGCCGGACCCGCTGGGTTCACCCGTCGAGGCGGCCGACGAGGACTCGCTGACCAGTGGCGCGACCGCCTCCGACTGGGGCCGGGACCGCCAGGCCCAGCCGGCCGCCCCCAACACCACCACCACGGCGACGACGGCCAACGCCCGCACCCCACGTCGCCCCGGATCGAACGCCCCCGGACCGACCAGTCGCGACTCGGGCTCGCCGGGCACCGGCTCCGCGAGCGGCGCGGCGGCCCGAGTGGGCAGCACACCACCCACGGGTACGCCAGCGAGGGGCGCTGCGGACCGGGGCGGCGGTGCGACGACCGTCTCCGTCAGCCGGCGCAGGCGCTGGCGTACCTCTGTCTCCTCGTCGTGCGACACACGGCGACGCTATGGCGGCGGCCGGGAACGGCAGGGTGCGTCGGCTTCGCCCTGTGGACAGGCGACGCCACTGTGGACAACGCCCTGATCATGCCCGCGATCTGCTATGGCTGCGCCGACCAGGTCGTCGTCGGGTGCTCGTGCACGGGCGTCGTCGGGAGGGGCCGCCCGGCCAGCATGCAGAAGACGGCGACGAGCAGGAGTCCGCCGGCCCCGAGGATCAGGGCACCCTGACCGGTGGCGATCTCCTCGGGCAGGCGCGGGTCGACCAGGCCCTTGGGATCCCGCAGCACGACGACGCGTTGTCCCACCGCGCCTTCCGGGTTGTCCGAGGCGCCCACGCTGCTCCCCGGCCAGGTTCCCAGTTCCCCGGGGATCCGCCGGTCGTACTGGTCGGCGAGGGTGTAGTAGAGGTGGCGTCCCTCCACGTCGCCCTCCCGCACGTCCACGACGGTCGCCACGACCCGTTCACCGCGAAGCGTGAGCACAGTCGACCAGAGTCCCCCGGCTGCGGCGAACATGAGGATGGGACTGATCAGCCAGGCCACGGACAGCATGACCATGCGGGGTGGCGGCAGGGCCATCAGCCCGGCCACCCCCAGGGCGACGCACCACAGCACGGTGCCCGGCACAGCCACGTCGTCGGCGCGGATCGACGTCGTTCCCGCCACGGCGGCGAACGCCCCGGTGACGACGAACACCGCCAGGTACGTCAAGCCCAGCGAGTTGATCCACTTTCGGCGAGCACGACGCCTCATGGCCAGAAGGGTAGGGCCGGTCGGCAACGGTGTACGCCGCTGCGACGGTCACTCGCACCGGGCGCGGGCTCCGGCGGACGCACCACCGGAGCCGACGCCCGGTGCGAGTGACAGCTAGAGGTACGGCCGAGTGATGATCTCGATCGCGTGTCCCGCCGGGTCGAAGAAGTAGAAGCCCCGTCCACCGTGCTCGGTGTTGGTCTCCCCCTCGCGCTTGAGCTGCGGGTCGGCCCAGTACGACATGCCTCGCCCCTCGACGAACGCCAGGCACCGTACGAACGACTCGTCGTCGACGAGGAACGCGTAGTGCTGCATCTGGATGTCCACCGGCGGCTCGGCGAACTGGAGCAGCACGCCCTCGTCCAGTTGGACGTTGGTGAACGGCCCCCACGACGGTGCCTCCGGCAGCCCGAACAGCTCCCGGTAGAACGCGGCCGAGGCGTTCCTGTCCTTGCTGGCGATGATGGTGTGGTTGAACGTGACTGTCATCCGTGCGTCTTCTTCCCGGTCGATCCGAAGACCCGACCGGAGGCCCGCAGCGCCTACCCAGCCACACCGATGACGAAGCCCCGAGGGCGCCGACGCCCCGGATCCCGCGCGAGGAACGCCTGCACAGCGTCGATCTCGGCGTAGTGGCTGAAGTAGCCAGAACCTCCGGGGGGTAGGCCCATCTGGGGCGCGCACCGAGGCTAACAGAGCGGATCAGTCGGTCGGACGGCGGTGGACGACCACGCAGGCCAGACCCGGGCCGGCGTGGGCGGCGACGACCGCGCCGGCCTCGGAGACGTACGTGTCGTGCAGCCGGTCACCGAACCGCTCGGTCAGCGCCACGAGCAACGCCTCGGCTCGCTGCGGCGCGGCCAGGTGGTGCACACCGAGGTCGACGTCGTCGTCTCCGGCCGCCTCGACGGCCAGGTCCACGAGCCGGGCAACTCCCCGGCTGGCGGTGCGCACCTTCTCCCGCAGCACGATCGCCCCGTCCGGCATGTGCATGATCGGCTTGACGGAGAGGGCGGTGCCGAGCAGCGCCTCGGCGGCGTTGATCCGGCCGCCTCGACGGAGGAACTCGAGCGTGTCGACGTAGAACCAGACGCTGGTGCGGTCGACGGCGGCGAGCGCGGCGTCGCGTACACCGGCGAGGTCGACGCCGGCCTCGGCGGCGGTGGCGGCTGCGATCGCCGGGAAGCCGAGACCCATGCCGGTCGAGCGACTGTCCACGACCTCGACGCGGCCGTCGAGGTCGGCGGCGGCCAGCCGGGCGGCCTCGACGGTGCCGGACAGCGCGGCGGAGAGGTGCACCGAGACGACGCCGTCGGCGCCGCCGTCGAGCAGGCGGCGGTATGTGCGGGCGAACTGCTCGGGTGCCGGGCGGGAGGTGGTCGCGGTGACCCGGCGGGCGCTCAACGCGATGGTGGCGTCGGCCGGCTGGGTCTCCACTCCCTCCAGCCCTTCCGCCCCGTTGAGGACGACTGTCAACGGCACGACGGTCAGCCGGTGCGCGTGCACCAGCTCGGGCGGAAGGTAGGCGGTGGAGTCGATGACGACCGCGACGGGCATGCCCGGCACGCTAGCCGATCGGGACGCCGAACGACGAAGCGCGATGACGCCCGGCCGGGGCGGGGATCGGCGTCAGACGGCGTCGACGGCGACCGGAGCGGTGATCAGGCCGACGTTGTGCGCCCGCAACTGCCAACCCCGGACGTCGTCGTGGCGCAGTTCCGTCCAGTGGCAGTTGGCCAGCGAACCCACGCCGCGCAGCACGGCCGCGTCCCAGCCGAGCAGGTGACCGACGCCCTGCCGGGAGGCGCCGCCGTGGGTGGCGAGCACCACGGTGCCGCCCGGTGCCGCGTGGGCGGCTTCCAGCAGCGCGGCGGCGACCCGCTCGCCGAGGTCGTGCAACGGTTCCACGTCGGCCCCGGGAGCGGGATCGCCGACCTGCCAGCGGGCGTACTCCTCGGGGAAGCGTTCGGCGACCTCGGTGAGGTGCAGGCCCTGCCACTGGCCGAAGTGCCGCTCGCGCAGCCGGGCGTCGGAGCGCGCCGGGAGGCCGGTGAGCGCGGTGAGCGCGGCGGCGGTCTCCGCGGCGCGGCTCAGGTCACTGGACACGATGGCGTCGGGCCGCAGCGCCGCGAGCAGCGGCGCGGCGGCGCGGGCCTGGTCGCGACCCAGCTCGTTGAGGGGTACGTCGGTCTGCCCCTGGACCCGGTTGGCGGCGTTCCAGTCGGTGTTGCCGTGCCGCCAGACGATCAGCTTGGTCATTCGGCGGCGGCAGACCCGCTGGCGTCTGCCTCGACCAGGTCACGGTCGACGAACGGGATGGTGGGGCAGTCCTTCCAGAGCCGGTCGAGGGCGTAGAACTCGCGCTCCTCGGTGTGCTGGACGTGCACCACGATGTCGACGTAGTCGAGAAGCACCCAGCGACCACCACGCTCGCCCTCACGCCGCACCGGCTTCGCCTTCTCGGGAAGCTCCAGCAGGCTCTCCTCGATGGCGTCGACGATGGCCAGCACCTGACGCTCGTTGGGGGCGGCGGCCAGCACGAACGCGTCGGTGATGGCGAGCTGGTCGCCGACGTCGATGATCGTGATGTCCTGCGCCTTCTTGTCGGCGGCGGCCTGGGCGGCCGCGATAGCCAGCTCGTGAGCGCGTTCGGAAACTGTCACCGTTCTCCTTCGATCAAGCGTGCGATCCTCCAAGCGTCTCACACCCGGCGACGCCCCGACCCGGCAGTTCCGCCCCGTTGAAGGCGGAAACAGGGGCATATCGGACGGGGTCAGCGCTGATAGAGGCTCCGCTTGGCGATGTACTGCACCACACCGTCGGGCACCAGATACCAGACCGGTTCACCCCGGGCGACCCGGGCACGACAGTCGGTCGACGAAATGGACATCGCGGGCACCTGGATCAGGCTGACGGTGTCGGCCGGGAGGTGCTTGTCGGTGAGCGCGAAGCCGGGCCGGGTCACGCCGACGAAGTGGGCCAACTCGAAGATCTCGTCCAGGTCCTTCCAGGACAGGATGCGTTGCAGGGCGTCCGCGCCGGTGATGAAGAACAGCTGCACCTTGGGGCCGTACTCGGCCTGGAGGTCACGCAGGGTGTCGACCGTGTAGGTCGGCCCGCTGCGGTCGATGTCGACCCGGCTGACCTGGAAGCGGGGGTTGGAGGCGGTGGCGATGACGGTCATCAGGTACCGGTCCTCGGCGGGGCTCACCGGTTCGTCGGCCTTCTGCCACGGCTGCCCGGTCGGGACGAAGACCACCTCGTCCAGGCCGAACCGGTCCGCCACCTCACTGGCCGCGACGAGGTGCCCGTGGTGGATCGGGTCGAAGGTGCCACCCATGATCCCGATCCGCCGGATATCTTCCTCCACCCCGTGATCGTAGGCCGGGCCCGTCAGCGGGTTGTTGCGGCCCGGCAACGGACGCCCGCCAGCCCGTCGGGCCGCGGCCGACGGTCCCTGGACGGCGCGCGTGATCGATTCGCACACTGCGCGGTGATCGACTCACTTTCCTGCAAACCGGGGGGTTGGAACGGCCCGGACACCGCGCTTCCATGGACAGCGAGTCGATCATCCCTGACCGCCGTGCGAAGGACCGCCGGGCGCCGACGAGCAGCGCTACGTCATCGACTGGGACGCCCCGGTCACGGCGGAGCCCGCGCTGCGCTGAGCGGTGGGCGTGGGGTGGCTCGTCGGCCACCCCACGCCCGACGGCGCTCAGGCCGCGGCGGCGGCCACCGCCGTTCGGGCGACGAGCGCGCGGCGCAGGTCGTCGTCGGCATCGGTCACCACCCGGCGCAGGCCGGGGGTCAGGTCGTCGCGGGCCAGCAACGCCGCGGCCGCCTCCCGGGTCGGCTGCGCCACGGCGTAGCGGGGAAACGCCAGGGCCGCCACCCGGTCGGCCGTCCAGGGGGTACGCCGACGCGCGGCGGCCGGCATCTCCGCGAAGTACCTGTCGACGTACGCGGCGGTCAGCTCGGCCTGTTCGGGTTGCCAGAACCCCTCCGCTGTCGCTTCCAACAGCCGGTTGGACAGGTCGGTGTCCCGCACGATGATCTCCCACGCGGCCTGCTTCGCCCCCGGGTCGGGCAGGGCGGCCCGGCAACGGGCGGCCCGTTCCGCGCCCGCGGAGCTGACGTCGGCGGCCGCCTCGATGGCGATCTCCGCCTCGCCGGCGGCACCCAGCACCACCAGTCGGCGCAGCACCGCCCAGCGCAGCTCCGCGTCGACCTTCAGGCCGGCCGGCACGTCCCGGCCGGCGAGCCAGCCGACGAGCAGGTCGGCGTCGGTGGTGGCGGCGATCCAGCCCCGCGCGGCGGCGAGCTGCAACGACTCCCCGGCCGGCGCGCCGTCGAGCAGGCGCCGGCACGCCTCGGCGACCCGGGCCAGCGCCGCCGACCGGGTCAGCGGGTCGAGGTAGCGGTCGACGAGTGACCGGCTGAGCGTCAGCACGTCCTCCGCGATGATCACCTCGCTTTCGGTGGGCAGCGCGGCGACGATCAGATCGACCAGGCCGGTGACCGGCCGCTCCCCGTCGGTCGCCGCGTCCAGTGCCTCGCCCCACAGCACCGCCCGGGCCAGCGGATCGCTCAGATCGGGCAGCACCAGCGGCACGGCCTCCGCCGACGCCGGGTCGAGACGCACCTTGGCGAAGGTGAGGTCACCGTCGTTGAGCAGCAGCAACCGGGCCGCCGGAGAGCCCTCCAGCTGACCCAGCACGGTCCGATCACCGTCGACGGCCGGGTCGATCGCCACCTCGTCACGCTGGACGGTGCCGTCCGCCGAGTAGCGGCCCACGCCGATCCGGTGCGGACGCAGCACCGGGTGCGAATCGGGTGCGCTCTGCACCACTGCCACCTCGGTGTAGCGGCCGTCGGCGTCGACGCCGACCTCGGCGCGCAACGTGTTGACCTGCGGCTGACGCAGCCACAGGTCGGCCCAACCGGATAGGTCCCGACCACTGCTGGCGGAGAGACTGGTGAGCAAGTCGTCGAGGGTGGCGTTGCCGAAGCGGTGCGCCGCGAAGTGCGCGTTCAGGCCGGCCAGGAACGCCTCGTCGCCGAGCCACGCGACGAGTTGCCGCAGCACACTGGCCCCCTTGGCGTACGAGATGCCGTCGAAGTTGAGCAGGCCCTCGTCGGCGTCGGCCACCTCCTCCGGGGCGACCGGGTGGGTGGAGGGGCGCTGGTCGGCCGCGTAGCCCCAGGCCTTGCGGCGCATCGCGAAGGTGGTCCACGCCTGGTCGAAACGGGTCGCCTCGGCGGTGACCCGGGTGCCCAGGTACTCGGCGAAGGACTCGTTCAACCACAGGTCGTCCCACCAGCGCATGGTGACCAGGTCACCGAACCACATGTGGGCCATCTCGTGGGCGATGGTAGTGGCCCGCTGCTCGCGCTGCGTGTCGGTGACCGCCGAGCGGAAGATGTAGTCGTCGCGGAAGGTGACGATGCCCGGGTTCTCCATCGCCCCGGCGTTGAACTCGGGCACGAACGCCTGGTCGTACTTGCCGAACGGGTAGCGCTCGGTGAAGAGCTGGTGGAAGCGGTCCAGGCACTGCCGGGTGACGCTGAAGATCTCGTCGGCGTCCGCGTCCAGGTGCTCGGCCTGCGACCGGCGGCAGTAGAGGCCAAGCGGAACACCGTCGTGCTCGGCCCGCCGGACGTGCCACGGCCCGGCGACGAGCGAGAAGAAATACGTCGCCAGGGGCGCGCTCGGGGCGAACTCCCACCGGCCGGGGGCAGGGTTGGCGACCACCTCGGCGTTGCCGGCGACCGTCCACTCCGGTGGCGCGGTCACCGAGAGGGTGAACGGGGCCTTGAGGTCGGGTTGGTCGAAGGCGGCGAAGATGCGCTGCGCGTTGTCGAGAAACGACATCGCGTAGAGGTAGGTCTCGCCGTCGGCGGGGTCGACGAAGCGGTGCATCCCCTCGCCCGCGTTGGAATACGCCATCTCCGCCTCGACGACGAGCGTGTTCTCCGCGTCGAGGTCGTCGAGCGGCAGCCGGTTGTCGGCGAGCAGGCCGGGGTCCAGGTCACTGTCGTTGAGGCGTACGCCCAGCAGGGTGGTGGGCTTGACCTCGGCGAAGGTCGCGGTGCCGGGGGTCGCCCGGAACCGGATCTCGACGCGGGAGCGGAACAGCTCTCCGCCGCCGGTCAGGTCGAGGTCCACCTGATAGGACTCGACAGTAATCGCCGCGCCACGCGCGGTCGCCTCTACACGGGTCAGGCTCGGCATCCGCTTATCCTGCCCGATGGGGATCGGCACCCGGTCACCACACGACCCTCGGCACTGGAGGAAAGAACCATGGCGCAGCACCCCAAGGGCGACTTCGACCTCTCTCGGGCGGTCTGGCAGCGGGCCGAGGGGGACACCTCCGACAGCGCCGTGGAAGTCGCCTTCGTCGACGACCTGATCGGGATGCGCAACTCGGCCGAGCCGGAGGGGCCGGTGCTGGTCTTCACCCAAGCCGAGTGGGACGCGTTCGTGGCCGGCGCACAGGACGGCGAGTTCGACCTGGACTGATCGGGTCGGCCGGTGTGCGGTCGCCGTGCCGGTGCCCCCAGTCGGGGTGCCGGCACGAGACCCTCCGGCGTCGCGGCGACCGGCCCGGGCCGGTGGTCAACCATCGGCCCGACCCGGACCGTCGCCGTCGCCCCAGCCGAGGCCGCCCGGCCCCGGGGCGTGGTGGAAACCAGGATGGTCCGCGACGTCGACGCAGCGCTCGCCGTCCGGGCCGACCGCACCGCAGAACAGCCGCTCGGCGCGCTGCCAGGCGTCCGCCGGCGACAGGGCCGCCGCGCCCAG
This sequence comes from Micromonospora sp. WMMD1155, assembly GCF_029581275.1. Taxonomy (NCBI): domain Bacteria; kingdom Bacillati; phylum Actinomycetota; class Actinomycetes; order Micromonosporales; family Micromonosporaceae; genus Micromonospora; species Micromonospora sp. WMMD1155. The sequence goes on along the minus strand of NZ_CP120742.1, from coordinate 4,129,807 downwards.
CGCCAGCTCCGGGCGGAGCAGGCTCAGTGCCTCCGCGTACGCCACGGCCAGCTCGCGGGCCTCGGCGGCGTCGGGCGCGGTGAAGCCCAGGTGCACGGTGAAGAACCGGCGCGGTCGGGTGGGCCGCCGGGGCGGCCCGATCAGTGACCGCCCGTCACGGTTGCCGCCCAGCGCCCCGAGCGCCCGCCGCTGCCGCCAGTGCGGTGATGTGTTGTCGCGCATCCGCCCTCCCCGTGGTTGCTCCACCAGCAGCCAACCAGGTTCCGCCGCCTCTGGGAGGGGCCAGCCGGCGTGCCGTCGACACGGGGATTCAGCGGCGGCGACCGGGGTACACGCAGCCGGTCGGCGGCGACCGGCCGCACCCGCGCGTGAGGAGACCCGATGGCGAGCATGCCGGTCGACCGCAGCCCGGACAGCACCCTCGCGCTGCTCCGCGCGGGCTACCGGTTCATCGGCGAACGCTGCGATCGGTACGGCAGCGACGTCTTCCGGACCCGGATCCTGCTCGCTCCGACCATCTGCCTGCGCGGCCGAGCGGCGACCGAGTTGTTCTACGACACCGAACGCTTCCGACGCGCCACCGCCATGCCGTTGCGGGTGCAGCGGACCCTCACCGGCCGGGGTGGTGTGCAGGGGCTCGACGCAGCGGCGCACACCGACCGCAAGGCCATGTTCATGTCGATCATGACGCCGACCGCCATCGGGCGGCTCGGTCAGCTCTTCGACGACGAGTGGCGTGCTCGGATCCCCGCCTGGGAGGCCGCCGGGCCGGTGTCGCTCTACGACGAACTGGGTCGGCTGCTCACCCGGGTCGTGCACACCTGGGCCGGGGTGCCACTGCCCGCGTCGCAGGTCGACGAGCGCGCCGTCGAGCTGCACGCCATGATCGAGGCCCCGGCGGTGGCCGGTCCGCGGCACTGGCGGGGACGGCTCGCCCGGCGCCGCGCCGAACGCCGCCTCGCCGACCTGGTCGAACGGACCCGGGTCGGTCTCGCTCCGGCGCCGACCGGCAGCGCCCTGGCCGTGATCGCCGAACACCGCGACCGGCGGGGCGACCTGCTCCCCCGCCGGATCGCGGCGGTGGAGCTGCTGAACGTGTTGCGCCCGGTGGTCGCCGTCGACCAGTACATCGCCTTCGCCGCACTCGCCCTGCACGACCACCCGGGCTGGCAGGACCGGGTCCGCCACGACGACGAGGCCACCGAGCACTTCGTCCAGGAGGTACGCCGTTACTACCCGTTCTTCCCGATGGCGGCGGCCCGGGTCCGGCGCTCCTTCGACTGGCGGGGTCACCACTTCCCGGCCGGTCGTCGGGTGCTGCTCGACCTCTACGGCACCAACCACCACCCGGAGCTGTGGCCGGAACCGGAGCTGTTCCGTCCGGAACGGTTCGCCGGGCGACGGGTGGACCCGTTCGAGCTGATCCCGCAGGGCGGCGGTGACCACTGGGCCGGGCACCGGTGCGCCGGTGAGTGGATCACCATCGACCTGATGAAACGGGCGGTCGCCAACCTCACCACCACCATGCGCTACGACGTGCCGATCCAGGACCTGACCCTGGACCTGCACCGGATGCCGGCGCTGCCGCCCCTCGGCCTGACCCTCACCAACATCCGCGGCACCGACTGATCGGACGATGCTCGTGCGTGATCGGCCAGGGCGGGCAGAGGTACGACGGGCGCCGGCTCCGCCGGTCCGCCTGCCGATGACGTACGTGCTGCCGCTGCGCTGGCACTCCGACAGCGGACTGGCCGAGTTGACCGACTACCTGCGCTGGCTGGCCGGGAGGGTCGACGTGCTCGTGGTCGACGGCTCGGCACCGGACCTCTTCGCCCGGCACGCCGACGCCTGGGCGGGGCTGGTCCGGCACCTCCCACCGGACACCACCGGCTCCGGGCTCAACGGGAAGGTGCTCGGCGTCCGCACCGGCGTCCGCGCCGCCGAGCACGAACACGTGGTGATCGCCGACGACGACGTCCGGTACGACCAGGCCGGGCTGACCGCCGTGCACCTCCTGCTCGACGAGGTCGACCTGGTCCGCCCGCAGAACTACTTCGACCCGCTGCCCTGGCACGCCTGGTGGGACACCGGCCGGACGCTGCTCAACCGGGCCCTCGGCGCGGACTACCCGGGCACCCTCGCCGTGCGTCGCAGCGCCTTCCTCGCCGTCGGCGGGTACGACCCCGACGTGCTCTTCGAGAACCTGGAACTGATCCGCACCATGCGCGCGTACGACCGCACCGAGGCCGCGCCGTCCTGGCTGTACGTCCGCCGGCTGCCTCCGGACGCCGCGCACTTCCGCGGCCAACGGGTCCGTCAGGCGTACGACGATCTGGCCCAGCCGGCGCGTCTGCTGACCGCGCTCGCGGTCCTGCCGGCGCTGGCCGCGGCGGTGGCGGCCCGGCGACCGGCGCTGGTGCTCGGCGCGACGGCCGGTACCGTCGCCCTCGCCGAGATGGGTCGCCGCCGAGCGGGCGGCGCGGCGGTCTTCCCTGCCGCGACGGCGCTGGCGGCACCGGTCTGGCTGCTGGAACGCGGGGTGTGCGGCTGGCTGGCGGTCGCCCAACGGTTCCTGCTCGGCGGGGTCCGGTACGGCGACGGCCGGATCCGCCGGGCCGCCCACCCGATCCGTGCCCTGCGGCCCGACCAGGCCGCGCGGCGGCCCGGACCGCACGACAGCTCGCGGTCACCGGGGTGGCAGCGAGCTGTCGCAACGGTGTTCGGCCGGTTCAGGGGCTGACCTGGTGCCGGGCCTGCTGGGCCTGGTCCTTGACGTCGTACGCGGCGGACCTCGTGTCGTCCTTGACGACGTGCACGGCGTCCTGGGCGGTCGACTTCACCGACTCGGCGGCCTGCTGGGCCGGCTCGCGCAGCTCTTCCTTCAGCTCGCTCGCCACCGCGCCCAGCTTCTCCGTCACCGCGCCGCTGTGCTCGCTGACCCGCTCCTTGAGCTGGGTCGCGGCCTGCTGCTCGCGGCGGGAGGCCGGGATCAGCGACGAGGCCAGCCAGCCCACCCCGAACGCGATGAGGCCGGCGGCGAGGGGGTTGCCCTGGGACTTCTGCCGGATCACCCGCGGTGCGCTGTGGGCGGCGTCGCTGACCGTGGCCGCCGCCGACTGCGCGGCGTCGCCGACGCTGGAGGCCGCCGACGAGGCACGGTCACCCACCGAGTGGGCGGCGTGGCCGGTGCCGTGGCCGAGGTCAGACGCGGTTCCCATCACCTTGTCCCTCACATTCTGCAGAGCGGAGCGGGCCCGCTGCTTGCGGTCGTCGACGATGCGGCTGGGGCTGACCTTGTACGCCAACGCGTCCACATCGGAGCTGAGGCTGTTACGGGTGGCTTCGATCTCGCGGCGGATCTGATCGGGATCAGTGCTCATCGGGTGACTCCCTCCGGGTGTGGCTTGAGCGCGTCGGGGATCCGCTGCACGCTGTCGTTGGTCTGCTTGAGCCCGCGTACGTGCTGGGCGTTCTTCTTGGCCATGGAGTAGAGGACGGCGGCGACCACGGCCCAGAGCACGGCCACGATCAGCGCGGCCAGACCGGAGTCCATGACGTTGTCCAGGAACTGCCACACGGCGATGGACACGAAGAGCGCCACCATGTAGCCGCCGAAGCCGGCACCGCCGAAGAGCCCGGCGGCCTTGCCGGCCTTCTTGCCCTCCTGGCGGATCTCCGCCTTGGCCAGTTCGACCTCCTGACGCATCAGCGTCGACAGGTCGGTGGTGACCTGACGCATCAGGTCACCCAACGAACTGCTCTTCACCTCGTCGGCGGTGTGCGGGGCACCCGCGTCGGGGTGGTAGCCGGAGCCCGGCCCGGGCCCCTGCGTCGGCATGGTCATGCCGCCGCCTCCCTTCGGACGACTCGGCGGGTCACGGGCGAGGGCTGCCGCTGGACGGCACGCCCGGCAGCGGGTCGGTCTGGGTCACCGGCGGCAGCGGCTGACCCGTGCCGGAGTGCTGCGGGTAGTCGCCCCGGGTGGGCTCGGCGTACCCGCCCGGCGTGGGCTCGGCGTAGCCACCCGGCGTGGGCTCGGCGTAGCCACCGGACGTGGGGGTGGCGTAGCCGCCCGCCGGGACAGGGTCCGGCGTCGTGCGGGGGGCCGGCGGCGGTGTCGGGATCACGGCGGTCCGCTCCGGGTCGTACGCCCCAGCACCCCGGTAGGTCGACGACCCGTTGCCGGAGTCGTCGCCACCGGCCGAGAGGCCGCGCGTCAGCCGGCCGGCGAGCACGCCGAGAACCGCCGCGCCGACCAGGAACGTGCCCGGGTTACGCCGCGCGTAGTCGCGGACCTCGGTGATCAGGTCGCCGGGCTCGCGTTCCTCGAGCCAACCGGCGACGCCGTGCACCCGGTCGGCGGCCTGGCGGGCCAGCTCGGTCACCGGGCCGGCCTGGCCACCCTGCTCGGCCATCGAGCGCATCTCGTCGGCCAGCGAACGCAGCCCACCGGCGGCCTTGCGCTGCTGCTCACCGGTCTGGCTGGCGAGCTGGGTGCGGGCCTCGCCGTACAGGTTGCGGGCCTGCCGGGCCGCCTCACGGCCGACCTCGGTGCCCTGCTCCTTGGCGGTCTGGGCGACCGCGCCGCCGGCGTGCGCGGCCTCGGAACCAACCTGGCGCGCCTGGTCGCGGACGCCACCGCCGTTGGTCGACTCCTGCCCGTACGTGGAAGACGTAGGTGAAATTTCGTAAGACATGATTTCCCTTCCGCTCGAAAAGTCGTCGCGGTTGTGCTGGGGGGATGCGATCGCGTCGCCACGACCGCTGACCATTCACCTACCCGGCGTTCTGGCTTCCATACCTCTTCGTGCATTCCTCTGCGCGGTCGGTCGCGACGACTTCAAAATGGAGGATCGTCGGGCTGCGTCACCACGCCGCTGCGGACAGTGGGGTTCGCGAGGGTTGGCAGATCCACGGAGGGGGCAGCGATGGCACGAGACGCGCGAGGTGGCCGACCGGCCGTCCACCGACCCCGGGTCCAGGTGGCCGCGTTGGTGGTCGCCGGCGTCTTCCTGCTGATCGGCGTCCTCGGCTACATCCCCGGCATCACCACCGACTACGGCGAGCTGAGGTTCGGCGGGCATCACTCGGACGCCAAGCTGCTCGGGCTGTTCCAGGTGTCGATCCTGCACAACGCCATACACCTGATCTTCGGACTGGCCGGTCTGGTGCTGGCCCGCAGCGTCGCCGGCGCCCGCGTGTTCCTGGCCGCCGGCGGTGCGATCTACCTGGCTCTCTGGTTGTACGGCCTGGTGATCGAGGCGATCAACCCGGAAGGCGGGGCGAACATCCTGCCGGTCAACGACGCGGACAACTGGCTGCACCTCGCGCTCGGCTTCGGGATGCTCGCGCTCGGGCTGCTGCTGTCGAACGAGGCCGGCACCGGCGGACGCCTCGACAACCCCGCCGACCGCCACTGACCTGGCGCTGCGGGGTTCGGCCGAGTCGAAGCCGGTGGACCAGACCGACCGACCGGAGGACGACGAGCGCCGGGCCACCCCGAAGTCGCCGTGGCCGGTACGCGTCGGTGGCCTGCCGCTGGTGGTCTACCGCAACAGCCTCTCCCTCGCCCTGCTGCTGATCTTCGCCGGTTCGTTCGTCGGTCACCTGCTCGGTGGCACCACCACCTACAAACAGGAGCAGGCACTACAGAGCGGCGCGCCGCCGATCGGGGTGTGGGAGTTCCTGAGCACCAGCGACTTCTGGTTCCAGTCCATGCAGAACTGGCAGAGCGAGTTCCTCGCCGTCGGCGCGCTGATCCTGCTGAGCATGGTGCTGCGCCAACACGGTTCGCCGGAGTCCAAGCCGGTGACCGTCGAGCACGCCAGCACCGGCGCCTGAGCCGGGGGCGCGGCCGTCAGGCCGCGACCGGCAGCCGCTTGGCGAAACAGACGCTGTACGGGTTGCCCACGTACTCGCCGTACACCGGGATCGGGTCGTAGCCGCACGAGGTGTACAACCCGATCGCGGCCGGCAGGTAGGTGCCGGTCTCCAGGCAGACGACCGAATGCCCCTGCCGGAACGCGCACTCCTCCAGCGCGGCCAGCAACTGGCGGGCGATGCCCCGCCCCCGGTACGCGGGCCGGACGTACATCCGCTTGACCTCGCCGGTCTCGGCGTCGAGCGCCTGCAGCCCACCGCAGGCGACCGCCCGACCGTTGACCACCACCGCCAGGTAGCGGACGTCGTCGTGCGGTACGAAGACCTGCCCGTCCAACCCGCCGTCGGCCTCCCGCAGCTCACGCTGCTGGGCGACGACGAGGGCGGCGATCTCCGGATCGGTGGCAGGCCGGGACTCGATCAGCATCACCCCACGCTAGGAGGGGTGGATTTCGCGGAGGTTTCCGGAAGTCAACCCGATCACGGAGCGCAACGGACTACTCGGCGTCGTCCTCGTCGATGTCGTCGGACGCGTCCGCGCCCACCTCGTCCTCGGACCGCACCCGGCGGGCCTTCCGAGCGGCGAGCCGGTCCGCCGCGGAGGCCCGGTTCGACTTCTCCTCCAGGCGGATGTCGGTGCCCCGGTTGCCGGGGACGAACTCCACGCCGGCGAAGAGCGTCGGCTGCCAGTCGAACTCGCGCTCGCCGATCCGGACCAGGTCACCGGGCTGCGCGCCGGCCTTGGCCAGCTTGTCCTCCACCCCGAGCCGGGCCAGCCGGTCGGCCAGGTAGCCGACCGCCTCGTCGTTGTCGTAGTTGGTCTGCTTGACCCACCGTTCCGGCCGGACACCGTGCACCGTGTACGAGCCGTCCCCCTCGGCGGTGATGGTGAACCCGGCGTCGTCCACGGCGATCGGGCGGATCACGATCCGGGTCGGCTCGGCGGGCGGCGCGGCCTTGCGCTCCGCCTCGACCAGCTCGGCCATCGCGTAGGTCAGCTCCTTGAGCCCTTCCCGGGTCGCCGCGGAGACCTCGAACACCCGGTAACCGCGCTCCTCCAGGTCCGGGCGCACGATCTCGGCGAGGTCCCGACCGTCCGGCACGTCGACCTTGTTCACGGCCACCAGTCGGGGGCGGTCGGCCAGCCCGCCGTACTGGTTCAGCTCGGCCTCGATGGCGTCGATGTCGGCGACCGGGTCGCGGCCGGGCTCCAGGGTCGCCGAGTCGATGACGTGCACCAGCACCGCGCAACGCTCGATGTGCCGGAGGAACTCCAGACCGAGCCCCTTGCCGGTGGCCGCGCCGGGGATCAGACCCGGCACGTCGGCGACGGTGAAGGTGTGGTTGTCCAGCCGGACCACACCGAGGTTGGGCACGAGGGTGGTGAACGGGTAGTCGGCGATCTTCGGCTTGGCGGCGGAGATCACCGAGATCAGCGACGACTTCCCGGCCGACGGGAAGCCCACCAGACCGACATCGGCGACGCTCTTGAGCTCCAGCACAATGTCCAGTTGGTCGCCGGGTTCGCCCAGCTCGGCGAAGCCGGGGGCCTTGCGCTTGGCGTTGGCCAGCGAGGCGTTGCCGCGCCCGCCGCGCCCACCGCGTGCGATCTCGAAGGTGGTGCCGACCCCCACCATGTCGGCCAGCACGGTGCCGTCGGTGGTCTGCACCACAGTGCCGTTGGGCACCTTGAGCACCAGGTTGCGGCCGTTGGCCCCGTCCCGGTTCGAGCCGGCGCCGCCCTTGCCGTTGTCGGCCTTGACGTGCGGGTGGAAGTGGAAGTCGAGCAGCGTGGTCACCTGCGGGTCGACCACCAGTGACACGCTGCCGCCGTGCCCGCCGTTGCCGCCGTCCGGCCCACCGAAGGGCTTGAACTTCTCGCGGTGGATCGAGACACAACCGTGCCCACCATCGCCGGCCTGCAAGTGCAGAACGACCCGGTCAACGAACGTTGCCACGGTGTCAACCCTTCCAGCGAGGTCCGACCCCGCACTTCGAAAAAGGCTAAGCGGGCCGGGACCCGGAGGTCCACGGCCCGCTTGAGCGAAGAGAACTACTGCTGCGGAACGATGCTGACGGTCTTGCGACCGCGCTTGGTGCCGAACAGGACCGCACCGGCGGACAGCGCGAACAGCGTGTCGTCGCCGCCACGGCCGACCAGGTCACCGGGGTGGAACTTGGTGCCACGCTGCCGGATGATGATCTCACCGGCGCTGACGACCTGACCACCGAAGCGCTTCACGCCGAGTCGCTGGGCCGCGGAGTCACGACCGTTACGCGAGCTGGACGCACCCTTTTTGTGAGCCATTGGACGACGACCTACTTCCCGCTGGAGATGCCGGTCACCTTGACCTGGGTCAACGGCTGGCGGTGACCCTGGCGCTTGTGGTAGCCAGTCTTGTTCTTGAACTTGTGGATCCGAATCTTCGGGCCCTTGGTGTGCGCGGCGATCTCGCCGGACACCGCGACCTCGGCAAGCTTCGCCGCGTCGGTCACCAGGTCGTCACCGTCGACGAGGAGCACCGCGGTGAGCTTCACCGCGTCACCGGGAGCACCGGTGAGCTTCTCGACCTCGATCACGTCGCCCTCGGCGACCTTGTACTGCTTGCCGCCGGTCTTGACGATCGCGTACATCGGAGGCGCACTCCCTGTCGTTGAGTCTGCTGGCGGTCGTCCCCGCGGCGGCTCGCCGGGTAGCAGTGCACGGCGGCGCGGGCACACGGGAACTCGGCACACCAAAAGTGCGCCGCAGGCAAGAGTACGCCATCGCCGGCCCGGACCCCAAACCGGCCCGCCCTGGTCAGCGTACGCAGAGCTGGTCGAGACGCTGCTGGAGCCGGTCCAGCTCGGTCTCGTCGATGGACTCGACGTCTGCGCCGAGGGCGGCCACCTCCGCGCCGAGGTCGGTGAGCAGAGTCTTGAGCTGCGGATCGGTGGCCCGCTCCGACTGCTTCCGCAGCTCGGCCCGCCAGCCCTCCAGAGCCGCTTCGGCCCGCCCCCGGGCGACCTCGGCCGCACCGCTGTCCCCGGCGCCCACCGCCGCGACCATCCGGCCCAGCTCCGCCACGTACGTCCGGACGGCTGTGGTGCTGGCCTGCTGGGCGGCGGCGCAGACTCCGGTGGCGTCGCCCGCGGCCCCGCCACCGGCCGGGGCACCGGTGGCCAGCCCTGTCCCACCCGGCTCAGGCCGGTCGGCGGGGCACCCGACCGTGCCGGAGAGCACGGTGACCAACGCGGTGACGACGAGCAGACGGCGCATCTTCTTCTCCTGACCCGGGCCGGCCGGTCGTGGGCCGGGGTGGCCGCGACGGCGAGGTCCCTCCCCCGTCACATTGCCGGGGAAGGGACCTCGCCAAACACGTGGCCGGTCAGGCGGTCAGGGGCGCGTCCGGCGACGGGCGCCACCCCGGCGCGAACGACGCCTGCCGCCGCCACCCTCGGTGGTGTCCTCGTCGCCGTCACCGTCGCCGAGCGCGTCCGGGTCGTCCGCCGCGGCCAGTCGAGCCGACTCACCCTGCTGGCTGTCGGAGACCGCCGGAGCGGCGGCGGTCTCCGTCTCGTACCGGGACAGGTCGTAGCCCATGGTGTCCTGGTAGTCGGCGTCCGCCTCGGCGCTGGTGTCGGTGTCGACCACCTCGACCGTCGCCCGCTCGGCCGGGGCGTTCTTGCGTGCCCGACGGCGGGACGAGGTCGAGCCCTGCTCGGCGGCCGGAGCGACGGGCGCCGACGAGGCGACCGCCTTGACCTTCTCCCCCGCACCGGCGGCGCGCGGCTTCTCCGGCACCGGCTCGGTGTGGATGATGACGCCCCGACCCTTGCAGCACTCGCAGGTCTCGCTGAACGCCTCCAGCAGGCCCGCGCCGATCCGCTTACGGGTCATCTGCACCAGACCGAGCGAGGTGATCTCGGTGACCTGGTGCTTGGTGCGGTCCCGGCCGAGGCACTCGGTGAGCCGCCGCAGCACCAGCTCCCGGTTCGACTCCAACACCATGTCGATGAAGTCGATCACCACGATGCCGCCGATGTCGCGGAGTCGGAGCTGACGGACGATCTCCTCCGCCGCCTCCAGGTTGTTACGGGTGACGGTCTCCTCCAGGTTGCCCCCGGAGCCGGTGTACTTACCGGTGTTGACGTCGACGACGGTCATCGCCTCGGTGCGGTCGATCACCAGCGAGCCACCGGAGGGCAGGAAGACCTTGCGGTCCAGCCCCTTGATGATCTGCTCGTCGATCCGGTACTCGGCGAAGACGTCACTCGTGCCGACGTGCCGACGCACCCGGTCCACCAGGTCCGGGGAGACGTGCGACAGGTACGACTCGACCATGTCGTACGCCTGCTCGCCCTCGATCACCAACTCGCGGAAGTCCTCGTTGAACAGGTCGCGGACCACGCGGATGACCAGGTCGGGCTCCCCGTAGAGCAGCACCGGAGCGCCACCCTCGGCGGCCTTGGCCTGGATGTCCTCCCACTGCGCCTGCAGACGCTTGACGTCACGGGCCAGCTCGTCCTCGGTGGCGCCCTCGGCGGCGGTACGGACGATCACGCCCGCGCCGTCCGGAACCAGCTTCTTGAGCACGTCCCGCAGCCGCTTGCGCTCGTTGTCCGGAAGCTTGCGGCTGATCCCCGACGCGTTGCCGTTGGGCACGTAGACCAGGTGCCGGCCGGAGAGCGCGATGTGGCTGGTCAACCGAGCGCCCTTGTGCCCGATCGGGTCCTTGGTGACCTGGACCAGCACCGAGTCGCCGGAGCGCAGCGCCTGCTCGATCGACCGGGCCCGCCCCTCCAGACCGGACGTGTCCCAGTTGACCTCACCGGCGTACAGCACCGCGTTGCGGCCCCGGCCGACGTCGACGAACGCCGCCTCCATGCTCGGCAGCACGTTCTGCACCTTGCCCAGGTACACGTTGCCGGCCATGGTGCCGGCGGAGTTGCGGGTGACGTAGTGCTCGACCAGCACGCCGTCCTCCAGGACGGCGATCTGGGTGCGGTCACCGCGCTGGCGGACCGCCATCACCCGGTCGACCGCCTCCCGGCGCGCCAGGAACTCCGACTCGCTGAGGATCGGCGGGCGGGTACGCCGCTGCTCCCGGCCGTCCCGGCGGCGTTGACGCTTGGCCTCCAGGCGGGTCGAGCCGGAGACACCCTGCACCTCGTCGACCGTCCGACGCGGCTCGCGGATCTTGACCACGGTCGGGACACCGTCGTCGGCGGCGCCCTCCGTGTCGCCCGCGCCCCGGCGACGACGACGACGGCGACGACGGGTCAGACCGTCCCCGCCCTCGGCCTCCTCGTCCTCGTCCCCCTCGGCTTCGGCGGTCTCCTCCTCGTCGGCCTGCGCCGCCTCCTCGGACTCCTCGTCCTCGGCGTCGTCGGCCCCGCCCTTGCCCCGGCCGCGCCCACGGCGACCACGACGGCGGCGGCGGCGCGCGGCGGCGCTGTCCTCGTCGTCCTCGTCCGCCTCGGTGGCCTCCTCGGCCTCCTCGACCGGCGCCTCCTCGGCCTCGATCGCCTCGATCGGCTCCACCGGCTCGGCGTCGCGGCGGCCACGCCGACGGCGGCGGGACGGCTCGGCGGCCTCCTCGACGGCCGGCTCCTCGGCGACCGGGGCGGACTCCACCGGCCGGGTCACCGGAACGGCGTCCGGCTGGGGGGCCATGAACAGCACGGTGGGCGCGGACAGAGCGGCCCTCCGCCGACGGGTACGCGGCTGCTCCGGCTCGACCTCGGCGGGCTCGTTCGGTGCGTCGGTCACACCGGGAACCGCCACCCCGGGCGACACCTCGCCCGAGCGATCCGGCGCGCCGTCGGCCCACGCCGATTCGGCGGCGGCCGCACTCGGGAGGGTCTCCGTGTCGCCCAGCTCGGCCTCGGCCTCGCGCAGGTCGGACTCGGCCGGCTCGTCGGCGACGGCCGACTCCTCGATCGCCTGCGGCTCTTCGGCGGCTGCGGGCTGCTCGGCCGCGGGCGGCTCCTCGACGGCAGCCGGTGTGGCCTTCTTACGCCGGGTCCGGGTCACCTTCACCGGCGGAACCACCTCGGCCGACGCCGCCTCCGCCGAGGCGGCGACCAGCGGCTCGTCGGCGGTGGTCTCGACGGGAGTGGCCTTCCGGCGGCGTCGGGGGGTCTTCGGGGCGACCTCCTGGTCGCCGGAGACCGGGGCGAGGACCTCGGCCTGCGGGGACTCGACGATGCCGGCCCCGGCGGTGGTCGCCTCGACCGGCGCGTCGGTCTGCTCCGGTCGGTTCAGCGGGGCGGCCCGGCGGCGGGTCGCCCGGGTGCGCCGCACCGGCGCGGCCGGCTCGGCGCTCTCCGCGCCGCCGGCGTCCGGCGGACCCACCGGAGCAGAACCCACGGCCGTGGTGCTGTCGTCAGCGGTCTCGCCGGCCGGCTGTGAACCGGTCCGTTCGCCGCCCTCGGGCTCGTTCTCGAGCATGGACGTTCTCCAGTTCTGGCTGCCCCGGGCGCGGGTGAGCGCTGCCACGCAGGGTCGCCGCAAAAGTGTTTCCGCCGGGCGCGCGTGGTGCGCGACCGCCGAAGTCTGCCTGCCAGAGCACCGACCGTCGGTCAGTGCTCAACGATGGCTGCCCCGCCGCGGTCCGCATCCAACGGATCCACGATCGCACCCTGCGCGGTCAACGTGCCCTGAGCCAGCCGGGTCACCCTCGGCGAAACCGGCGGCTCCAGGTCGGCCACCACGCGGAGGCCGGAAAGGACGTCATCGGGCCGCACGGACGGGGTGACCTGCCGCACGACCAGTTCGAGTATCGCACACGGGACGGCTGGCGCCCCGGAAGGCGTCGGCGTCGGTGCGGAGGCATCGATGGATATCACGGCGGCACGAGCGTCGAACGTCCGTCGGCCCTGCTTGGTCATCCGCTCCACCAACACCTCGTCGGCGGCGACGAAGGCGTCCACCGCGGCGCGCAGCACCGCCGGGTCGACCTCTGGCATCTCGATGTGCCAGAGCGACGCCTCGATCCGGTCCGGCAGATTGCCGCCCTCGGCGATCACGGCGTCCAGGACGTCCAGCCCCGGCGAGAGAGCGGCATCCAGGGCGGCCCGCAGCGCCTCCGGGTCGACCGCCTCCTGTAGGCCGATCTCCAGGTACTCCGCCTCGCTCGCCACCCCGGTGGGCGCGGCGCTGGCGTAGGAGATCTTCGGGTGCGGGGTGAAACCCTGGGAGAAGGCGATCGGCACGGCGGCACGGCGCAGCGCGCGCTCGAACGCCCGGGCGAAGTCCCGGTGCGACGTGAACCGCAGCGGTCCGCGCTTGGCATAGCGGATGCGGACGCGCTGGACGACCGGCGCCTGGCCGCCCTCGGGTTGAGGCTTTCTGGCGATCGTGTGCTCCTCGGGGGTACCTGCGTGTCCACCCATCCTGGCGCAGGCGTCGTGACGGTACGCAGCCGGGGCGGTCGAACGGCACCGACAGACGGGTGCAAACCGGCCGCCGGTGTCGTGACCACGTCGTGAAGCCGGCCGGCCGGCCGGCGACCAGAAGTCGACGACCGGCCATCAGGCTCGGGGCTGGTTACCGCTGCGTCGGCGGCGCGGGGGGCGGACCACCCGGAGGCGGCCCGTACCCGGGGGGCGGGGCGTAACCCGACGGAGGGGCGTAGCCGGAGGGCGGAGGGGCGTAACCGGGCGGCGGGGCGTAACCCGCCTCCGGCGAGGGGTACGCGCCGGGCGCCGCCTGGTCGAGCAGGTGATCCGGGATGTCGGCAGCCCGTGCCGCTTCCCGCCGGTAGCGACGACGGTTCCAGATCAGGAAGACCACCAGCCCCAGCAACAACACCAGCACCAAGGCGATCCCGATGCCCACCACCATGACCTGCTGGTCGGTGGGGCCACCGCGGTCACCGTGCTGGGTGACGTCGAACTCCTCGTCCGCACCCCCGGTGCGGGCCGGACCCGGGTCGGTGGCGGCGGCCGGGTCGAGCAGCGGGTTGGCGGTGACCGGCGGCACGTTCGCGGTCAGCGCCTTCACCGGGTCGATCACCCCGAAGCCGTACTGCGGGTCCCGTCCGGAGGGACCGGCGTCCCGCGCGGTCCGGATGATCCGGTTGATCACGCTGGCGGCGTTGAGGTCCGGATACTTCGCCCGGATCAGCGCGGCGAGAGCGGAGACGATCGCGGCGGAGTCGGAGGTACCGTCACCCCAGCCGTAGCCGCCCTTGTTGGCGACGTTGTAGATGCCGTCGCCGGGAGCGGCGACCACCGCCTCCGGCCCCTGGACGGAGCCGGACCAGAACGCGCCGCCCCTGGTCGTCCCCGTCACCGCGATGACACCGGGAGTGTTGGCGGGGCTGTCCACGGCGACGCTGCCCCGGGCGGTGTTGCCGGCGGAGGCGACCACGACGACGTCACGGTCCAACGCGTACTTGATGGCGTCCTTCTCCACCGGGTTGGCGAAGCCCGGGCCACCGATGGACATGTTGATCACCTTGGCGCCGCCGTCGACGGCCATCCGGATGCCCCGGGCAATCCCCTCGTCGCGGTAGCTCCCGCCGTCCTTGCGCATCTTGATGGGCAGGATTCTCGCCCCGGGGGCGACGCCGACCACACCGTCGCGGCTGGCCTTCGCCGCGATGATGCCGGCCATGTGCGTGCCGTGCCCGTCCTCGTCGGCCCGGCCGTCTCCGGAGGCGCCGTAGCTGCGACCACCGGCGAGCACCTGACCACGCAGGTCCGGATGGCTGGCCTCGACGCCGCTGTCGATCACGGCCACGATCACGCCCTGCCCGGTCGAGATCTCGTGCGCCTGGTCGATCCGCAGCTCGTCCAGATACCACTGCTCGGCGCGCCGGGGCGCGGCGGCCGCCGGTTGGGCGGCCCCGACGACCAGAAGCCCGGCCAGCAGGCAGGCGGTCACCGGCCGGAGCGCTCCGAGGTTCACAGTCATCCGCCCGTCCTCATCGAAGGATGCCCGGGGACGCACCGTCACCAGGGCCCCACGGGTCGTCGTCCTCAGTCAACCACGACGAGTGCTCGGAGCCGGTGCCGCCGCCGTGTCCGGCGCCGCCCGCGCCGCCCATCATGCCGCCGCCCATCATCCCGACCCCGCCGACGCCGGCAGCGCCACGCGCGCCGCCCGCCATCCCCGCACCGCCGGCGGCGGTGCGGAGCGCGTTCGACGCGCTCGTCAGCGGTGGCACCTTTCCGTTGCCGCCACCCACCATGCCGGGGATGCCGCCGACGCCGATCCCGCCGCCCGCGCCCAGGCCACCGCCGGCGCCGATCCCGCCGGCCGAGCCCACGCCGGGCCCGCCCCCGAACCCGCCGCCGGCGCCACCGAGACCGGCACTGCCGAGCCCGCCGCCGCCGATGCCACCGCCCAGGCCGCCGACACTGCTCGGGCCGGCACCGGCCAGACCGCTGCTGTAGTCGTCGTCGCCGGGGTAACCGGAGCCGGTAGACGGGGGCGTGAGCTGACCGGCGCCGGAGGGCGAGCCGCCGCCGATCCCACCGGGCCCGGTCGGGGAGAACGGGTCGACGGTCGACGTCGGGCCGCCCGTGTCGCCGATGCCCGGTGGCCTGCTGCCGATGGTGGGCCCAACACCACCGATGTCGGGCTTACCGCCGAAGTCGCCACCACCGATGTCGGGCCGACCGGTCGGCGGGACCCGGGGGTCGCGACGGAGGTCGTCCGAACCGTCGGTGCCGTCCGGCCTGTTCACGGTGAGCTTGGGACGCTCGGTGTAGACCGCCTGCGGCAACGGCGCCATCGCCGTGTTCGCCGCCTGCTGGTTGTCCCGGTACCAGTTGTCCAGGTGGGACTTGGTGTCCCACCAGCCGCCCCGCTTCTGGTCGCCGGCCTGGCCGTCGACCTTCATCGTCGCTTCCAGGTCGTCGGCCTTGTCGCGGAACGCGCCGTCGGCGTACGACGCCGGGTTGTTCTGGTAGTCCTGCCGCAGGGCGGCGAGGAAGCCGGACGAGCTCTCGCCGTCGCGGGCGTCGTCGAGTTCGGTGCCGTTGGGCAGGCTCCACTCGTTGAAGCCGAAGTCGTCCATCAGCGGAATCGGGATCGTGGAGACCGACTTGCGGATGTCGCCCTCGATCCGGATCAAGGCGCCACTGACGTTCGTCGCGTCGGTGATCAGATCCTCGATCTGCCTGCCGATGGTGCTCAGGTGCTCGCGGTACGCGTCACCGCCGCTGCCCTTCCAACCGGCGAGCATCCCGGGCAGGCCGCCGACGTGCGGGCGCTCCTGACCCGTCGCGATCGGCCCGACGAACGATCGGCCGACCAGCGCGTCGCGCAGGTGTTGCAGACCAGTGGAGAGGTTGTTCCAGCCCGCTCCTACCGAACCGACGGTCTCCGGGTCCGCGGAGAGCGTCACCTCGCGGACACACCGCTCCCAGGTTCCTCCAGCCATGACCGTCCCCCTCAGGCCGTGTACGGGTAGGTGGGCGTGCCGCCGGCAGTGGGCGGCGGTGCGGCGGACTCCAGCAGTCGCTCGATCTCCTTGCCGTTGGCCGCGTTACGCGCCTCGGTGTCGCGGAACGCCTTGGCGATCTCCTCGGTACCCTGCTTCAGCGCGGCGAGCTTCTGAGTGAGCGTCGCGAGGTGCGCCTCCATGTTGCCCGTGGAGGTGGTCAGCGCCGCCCACTGCATGCGGGCGTCCTCGTACGCCCCGAACGGGGTGCCGTTGGGAACGGTCTGGGCGTTGTTGCTGTCGCCCTTCATCCGTTCCTTGATGCGCTCCATCTCGTAGCTGAGGGTGTCCTCGACGTACTGCTTCAGGCGTTCGACGTACGCCGCCGCGGCGTCCAGGTCCTCGACGCTGACGTGCAGATCGCCGGTGCTCGGCGGCGGGATGCTCCCCATGCGATTCCTCCCCCGTTCCCGACCCGCCGGGTCGGTCCATGTCAGACGCAGCGTATCGAAGTCTGACCAAGTCGGGGCAGCCCCCGTTCGCCGTCGACACACACCGACCGGAGTCGGTGGAACGTGGCGGCGCGGCACGGAGCCCGACCGACGCCAACGGGCCCGCGAGACGCGGACCCGTTGGACGACATCGGAAGTGGAGAGTAGCGGGCAGCGCCTGCGGGCGCCGCCCCGGCGGCGAGGTCAGGCCCCGCCGGTCGGCACCTTCATGCCGTTGCCACCCACCGGGGTGAGCGGCAGCAGCTTCTTGCCGGTCGGGCCGATCTGGATCTCGGTGTCCATCGACGGGCAGACGCCGCAGTCGAAGCACGGCGTCCACCGGCAGTCGTCCTGCTCGAACCCGCTGACCGAGTCCTGCCAGTCCTGCCAGAGCCAGTCCTTGTCCAGCCCCGAGTCGAGGTGGTCCCAGGGCAGGACCTCCAACTCCTCGCGCTGCCGGGTCGTGTACCAGTCGAGGTCCACCCCGAACGCGGGCAGCGTCTCGGCCGCCGCGTCCACCCAGCGCTGGTAGGAAAAGTGCTCGCTCCAGCCGTCGAACCGGCCGCCGTTCTCCCAGACCTTGCGGATCACCGAGCCGACCCGCCGGTCACCCCGGGAGAGCAGTCCCTCGATCAGCGAGGGCTCACCGTCGTGGTAGCGGTAGCCGATGGCGCGACCCAATGAGCGGTCCGAGTTGATCGCCTGCTTGAGGATCTTGAGCCGGTGGTCGATGACCTCCGGACGATCCATGGCGGCCCACTGGAACGGGGTGTGCGGCTTCGGCACGAAACCGCCGATCGAGACCGTGCAGCGGATGTCCTTGGAGCCGGTGGCGGCCCGACCGGCCCGGATCACCTCGTGCGCCATCTCGGCGATCTCGAGGACGTCCTCGTCGGTCTCGGTGGGCAGGCCGCACATGAAGTAGAGCTTCACCTGCCGCCAGCCGTTGCTGTAGGCGGTGACGACGGTGCGGATCAGGTCTTCCTTCGACACCATCTTGTTGATGACCTTGCGGATCCGCTCGGACCCGCCCTCCGGGGCGAAGGTCAGGCCGGTACGCCGCCCGTTGCGGGACAGCTCCTGCGCGAGGTCGATGTTGAAGGCGTCCACCCGGGTCGACGGCAGCGACAGCGAGACGTTGGTGCCCTCGTACTGCTGGGCGAGGCCCGAGCACATGTCGCCGATCTCGGAGTGGTCGGCCGAGGAGAGCGACAGCAGGCCCACCTCGGAGAAGCCGGAGAATTCCAGGCCCTCGCGGACCATCTGCCCGACCGTGGTGATCGACCGCTCCCGCACCGGACGGGTGATCATGCCCGCCTGGCAGAACCGGCAGCCCCGGGTGCAACCCCGGAAGATCTCCACCGCGTACCGCTCGTGCACCGTCTCGGCCAGCGGCACGAGGGGCTTCTTCGGGTACGGCCAGGCGTCCAGGTCCATCGTCGTGCGCTTGTGCACCCGGAACGGCACGTCCGCCCGGTTCGGCACGACCCGCTGGATCCGCCCGTCCGGGAGGTAGTCGACGTCGTAGAAGCGTGGCACGTAGACGCTCTCGGTGCGGGCGAGCCGCAGCAACAGTTCGTCACGACCACCCGGGGAGCCCTCGGCCTTCCACTCCCGGACGATCGCGGTGATCTCCAGAACCGCCTCCTCGCCGTCACCGAGCACCGCGGCGTCGATGAAGTCGGCGATCGGCTCCGGGTTGAACGCGGCGTGCCCACCGGCCACGATCACCGGGTCGGCGTCGGTGCGGTCGGCGGCCAGCAGCGGAATGCCGGCCAGGTCGATCGCGGTGAGCATGTTGGTGTAGCCCAGCTCGGTGGCGAAGGAGAGACCGAACACGTCGAACTCGCGTACCGACCGGTGCGCGTCGACGGTGAACTGCGGCACGCCGTGCGTGCGCATCAGGGTCTCCAGGTCCGGCCAGACCGCGTACGTCCGCTCGGCGAGGGTGTCGGGCAGCTCGTTGAGGACCTCGTACAGGATCTGCACACCCTGGTTGGGCAGACCCACCTCGTACGCGTCGGGATACATCAACGCCCAGCGGACGGCTGCCGCGTCCCAGTCTTTGGTGACCGCACCCAGCTCGCCCCCGACGTATTGGATGGGCTTGGAGACCTGGGGCAGCAGCGGCTCGAGCTGGGACCAGACCGAATGGGTAGCGGCCGCGCGCGGCGTCGTGGACGGGGCACTCATGATGCCCAAGGGTACGCGCCCGTCCGGCGGTGGCGACGCGGTACTAACCTCGGACCGGCGCGAGAGGAGATTGCCGCGATGCCCGAGCCCCAGCCGGGAGCACGGCCGGCCGACGGGAGCACCCCGGGCGCAGAGCCGGACCGCGATCCGGCGGCCGCCGACAAGCCGACCTCCCCACCCGTACCGTCGGACCAGCCCGAGGCAACCGCCACCGAGGACGTCCCCGCGCCCAGGTGGAGCGGGTCGGCCGCGGTGCCGCCCCCGTTGCCGCGCCGACCAGCCTGGGGTGAGTCGGCCGAACCGACCCCACCGCAACCCGTGCCCGTCGGGCTGCCGGAGCACCAGACTCCGGTCGACCCGTGGGCCGGGGTGGACACCGGCGGCTGGGACCTGCCCTCCGCCGAGCTGCCCCCGCTGCCTCCGACGACGCCCTATCCGGTGCCGCCGGCGACCCGGCAGTGGTCCACCCCGCCCGCTCCCCCGGTCGGGCCGCACCAGGCGCCACCACCGCCATCACCCCCGCCGGTCGCCGGGCCCATGATGCCGAGTCGGCCGATGTCGCCGCCCGCGCCGCCGCCCGCGCCGCCGCCTGCGCCGCCGCCCGCGCCGGTCCGGCCACCGAAGCAACGCCGGGGCGGGCACACCACGCCGCCGACCGCGCCACCACCCGGGCGACAGGTGCCCAAGGGGTACGCACCGCGCCGCCGACGCCGCCGCTGGCCGTGGCTGCTGCTGCTCACCCTGGCCTGCTGCTGCGGTTGCCCCGCCTACTACGGGTTCCCGATCTCGGCCCAGTACCCGTCCCGCGCCGCGCTGCCCGAGCAGGTCGAGGACCTCACCCTGCGACAGGACAACCGCAGCGCGGAGACCGCGAAGCAACTGGCGAACGAGGTACGCAACGAGCACCTGCTGGCCGAGGACACGTTCGCCGGGGTCTACTCCACGTCGAGTGGCAAGCGGGTGACCGTCTTCGGCGGCACCGGGTTCCGGCTGACCCCGGAGGCGGACGCGGAGGCCGAGATCAGCCGGCTCGCCGACCGGTACGCCCTGGACACCCCGGAGACCGTGGACACCGGCGTACGGGGGCGACACGAACGCTGCGCCGTCGGCCGGGCCGACGGCGGCGACGTGGTGGTCTGCACCTCGGTCGACCACGGCAGCATCGCCACCGCGGTGTTCACCCGGCTCTCCGTCACCGACAGCGCCACACTGCTGAACACCCTGCGCTCCCAGATCGTCCGACCCGAAAGGGGCTGAGCCCCACGCCGGGCGGTCGACCAGCGCCGCTGGCGTGCCGGCGTTGACGTCCGTGACGCCGCGTGAGGTCGCGCCGGAACGACACATCACATCGGGCGATATACCTCTGAGTCATATTTATGACTCAGAGGTATATCGCCTTCTGGACCGGGTGTGGCCGAACGCCGGCCACCGGGCGCGGGCGGCCGACCGCAGGTGGTCGGCCGACGCCCTGGTCAGGCGTCGCGGGTCGGGTCCGGATGGGCGCGGGGCGGGGCGTAGCGGGGGACGTACTCCTGACCGGTGAGCTTCTGGATCTCGCTCATCATCTCGTCGGTCATCTGCCGCAGCGAGGTCCGGTCGTCCGGTCGGCCGGTGAAGTCCAGCGGCTTGCCGAACCGCACGGTGATCTTGGCAATGCCGGGCCGGGGCACCCGGGCGCCGATCGGCTGCGCCTTGTCCGTGCCGATCATGCCGACCGGGATGATCGGCACACCGGCGGCGATGGCCAGCCGGGCCGCGCCGGTGCGGCCTCGATAGAGCTTGCCGTCCGGCGAGCGGGTGCCCTCCGGGTAGACCACCACGAGGTCACCGCCCTTGAGCGCCGGGATCGCCGCGTCGAACGCGGACAGCGCGGCCCGGCCGCCGGCCCGCTCGACGGGAATGGCGCCCAGGCCGGTGAGGACGAACTTGGAGATCGCGCCCTTCACCCCGGTGCCCTTGAAATACTCCGACTTGGCCCAGAACGCCAGGTGTCGGGGCACGACCGTGCCGAGGAACAGCTCGTCGGCCACCGAGAGATGGTTGCCGGCGAAGATCGCGCCGCCGGTCTCCGGCACGTGTTCCAGACCCTCCACGGTCGGGCGGAACGCCACCCGCAGCGTGGGCGCCACGGTCAGCTTGCCGATGGTGTAGAGCAGGGGCACTGGTCCTCCGGCAGATGAGGTGCGAGCAGGCGGTGTCACCGTAGCGGACGCCTCCACACCTCGCAGACGGAGGTGTGGAGGCGTCCGCGTCCACGCGTTACGACCGGCGGACGGTGACGGTGACCTGCTCGCCCTCGCCGACCTCACCGGCGAAGCCGTCGAGGCCCTCGGCGAAGTCCACCGAGTCGGCGAGCACCTCACCGGAGACGAAGTCGACGTACGCCGACACGGCAGCGCGTACCTCGTCGGAGGCCGACACCGACACCACGATCCGGTCCGATACGTCCAGGTCGGCGTCCCGGCGGGCCTGCTGCACCACCCGCACCACATCGCGGGCCAGCCCCTCGGCGGCCAACTCCGGGGTCACCTCGGTGTCCAGCACCACCACACCCTCACCGCCCGGCAGCGGCGCCGAGTGCTCGGCGTCGGCGGCGACCAACCGCAGCTCGTACTCGCCCTCGGCGAGGGTGACGCCGGCGGCCACCGGGGCGCCCTCGACCAACTCCCAGTCGCCCGCCTTGACCGCCTTGATCACCTGCTGCACCTGCTTGCCGACCCGCGGGCCGAGCGCCCGGGGCACCACCGTCAACACCTGCTCGCAGTACGCGGACAGCTCCGCGCTGAACTCCACCGCCTTCACGTTGACCTCGTCGGCGATCAGGTCGGCGAACGGGCGCAACTGCTCTGCCGCCGGCGAGGCCACGGTCAGCTTGGCCAGCGGCAGCCGCACCCGCAGGCCCTTGGCCTTGCGCAGCGACAGCGCCGCCGACGCGACCGCCCGGACGTTGTCCATGGCCGCCACCAGGTCGTGGTCGGCCGGGAACTCGGTCGCCTCCGGCCAGTCGGTCAGGTGCACCGACCGCTCACCGGTGAGGCCGCGCCAGATCTCCTCCGCGGTCAGCGGCGCGAGCGGCGCCACCACCCGGCACAGCGTCTCCAGCACGGTCCACAGCGTGTCGAAGGCGTCGACGTCTCCGGACCAGAACCGGTCCCGGGAACGGCGCACGTACCAGTTGGTCAGCGCGTCCAGGTAGGACCGGACGGTCGCGCAGGCGCCGGAGATGTCGTACGCGTCCATCTGCGCACCGACCGTGGCCACCAGCTCGTTCGTCTTCGCCAGCACGTACCTGTCGAGCAGGTGCGTCGAGTCGGTACGACGACGCGCCTGGTGCCCGTCGGCGTTGGCGTAGAGCGTGAAGAAGTACCACACGTTCCACAACGGCAGCAGCACCTGCCGCACGGCGTCCCGGATGAGCGTCTCCGTCACCGCCATGTCCCCACCCCGCAGCACCGGTGAGGACATCAGCATCCACCGCATCGCGTCCGACCCGTACGAGTCGAAGACGTGGTAGACGTCCGGGTAGTTGCGCAGGCTCTTGGACATCTTGCGTCCGTCCGAGCCGAGCAGGATGCCGTGGCTCAGGCAGTTGCGGAACGCCGGCCGGTCGAACAGCGCGGTGGCGAGCACGTGCATCGTGTAGAACCAGCCACGGGTCTGCCCGATGTACTCGACGATGAAGTCACCCGGGTAGTGGTGCTCGAACCAGTCCGCGTTCTCGAACGGGTAGTGCACCTGGGCGAACGGCATCGACCCGGATTCGAACCAGCAGTCCAGCACCTCCGGCACCCGGCGCATCATCGACTGACCGGTCGGGTCGTCCGGGTTGGGGCGGACCAGCTCGTCCACCGCAGGCCGGTGCAGGTCGCTCAGACGCACCCCGAAGTCCCGCTCGATGTCGGCCAGTGAGCCGTAGACGTCCAGGCGCGGGTAGTTCGGGTCGTCGGACTTCCACACCGGGATCGGCGAGCCCCAGAACCGGTTACGGCTGATCGACCAGTCGCGGGCGTTGGCCAGCCACTTGCCGAACGAGCCGTCCTTGATGTGCCCGGGCGTCCAGTTGATCTCCTGGTTCAGCTCGACCATCCGGTCCCGGAACTGGGTCACCGCGACGAACCACGACGACACCGCCTTGTAGACCAGCGGGGTGTCGCAGCGCCAGCAGTGCGGGTACGAGTGGGTGTAGGTGTCCTGCTTGAGCACCACCCCCCGCTCCTTCAGCTCCCGGATCACCGGCTTGTTGACGTCGAAGACCTGCTCACCCTGGTACGGCGGCACCAGTGCGGTGAACCGGGTGTGGTCGTCGACGGTGACGATGGTGGGGATGCCGGCGGCGTTGCAGACGTTCTGGTCGTCCTCACCGAAGGCCGGGGCCAGGTGCACGATCCCGGTGCCGTCCTCGGTGGTCACGAACTCCGCGCCGAGCACCTGGTAGGCGTTCTCCCCGGCCTGCTCGACGAGGAAGTCGAACAGCGGCGTGTAGCGGCGTCCGACCAGGTCCCGGCCGTACACCGTGCCGACCTGCTCGTACCCGTCCAGCTCCGTGGCGTACGCGGCCAGCCGCGCGGCACCCACGACGTACCGCTGACCCTCGCGCTCCAGCACCGCGTACTCGATGTCCGGGCCGACGGCGAGCGCCAGGTTCGACGGCAGGGTCCACGGCGTGGTGGTCCAGACACCCAGCTTGACCGGCCCGCGCACCAGCTCCGGGGCGGACTCGTCGGCGGTCAGCCCGAACCACACCGACAGCGTCGGGTCGTGCCGGTCCCGGTAGACGTCGTCCATCCGGGTCTCGGTGTTCGACAGCGGCGTCTCGCACCGCCAGCAGTACGCCAGCACCCGGAAGCCCTCGTAGATCAGACCCTTGTCGTGCAGGGTCTTGAAGGCCCACATGACGCTTTCCATGTAGTCCAGGTCGAGGGTCTTGTAGTCGTTGGCGAAGTCGACCCAACGGGCCTGGCGGTTGATGTACCGCTCCCAGTCCTGGGTGAACTCCAGCACCGACGTGCGGCAGGCCTCGTTGAACTGGGCCACGCCCAGGTCGATGATCTCCGCCTTGCTGGTGATGCCGAGCTGCTTCTCCGCCACCACCTCGGCGGGCAGGCCGTGGCAGTCCCAGCCGAAGCGCCGCTCCACGTGCCGCCCGCGCATGGTCTGGTAGCGCGGCACCACGTCCTTCACGTAACCGGTGAACAGGTGACCGTAGTGCGGCAGGCCGTTCGCGAACGGCGGGCCGTCGTAGAAGACGTACTCGTTCTTGCCGTCGTCGCCGGCCGGACGGGCCTCGACCGACGCCTCGAAGGTCTTGTCCGCCGTCCAGTGCTCCAGCACCCGGCGCTCGACCGCGGGCAGGTCCGGGCTCGCCGGGACACCGGCGCCGGTCGGGTCGTGCAACGGATAGGCCATCTGCTGTCGCTCTCCTCGCAGCTCACTCTTCGTGGTCTGCGAGGACGAACCTTCCGGGGTACGCCTCGAACGACGCTCCCCGGGTGGCCCGCGGTACCACCCCGCTTGACGGTCAGGATCGACCGCCCGCTCGTTTGCCGGCTGTGACGGGCCGCACCCGTCCGGTTCTACTGAGCCGGTCACCCGGCCGTTCTTCCGGAGGCTCACCGGTGATGGCCGGGTCATCGCCTTACGGTGCTCAACGATACAAGACCCACCCGCCGCCCCGCCGCCGAGTAATCGGTGCGGGCATGAGCGGGGTCACACCTCCGGCTGTCACGGCCGACCCTGGTCCGTTCGTCGTGTCGGTGTCCGAACCGATCAGGGAGGTAAGCATGCAGCGGATGAACACGCCCGAGGTCATGCCGGAGGGATACCGGGCCGTCCTGGGCCTGGAGAAGTACGTCCAGACGAACGTCGACCACACGGTGCTGGAGCTGGTGAAGCTCCGGGCGTCGATGATCAACGGTTGCGCGTTCTGCGTGGACCTGCACAGCCGGGACGCGCTCGGTTCCGGCGAGTCGAGCCGGCGGCTCTTCGCGGTGGCCGCCTGGCGCGAGGCGCCCTTCTTCGACGAGCGGGAGCGGACCGCGCTGGCGCTCACCGACGCGGTGACCCGTCTCGGCGACCACGGCGTACCCGACGACGTCTGGGAAGCCGCCGCGAAGGTGTGGTCGGAGAAGGAGCTGGCGGACCTCGTCCTCGCGATTGCCACAATCAACGTGTGGAACCGACTGGCGGTCACCATGCGTACGGAGCCCCCGGCACAGGTGTGACGACCGAGGCGACGCAGGCGGCCGGTGCGCTCCAGGCGCACCGGCCGATGCTGCTCGGGCTGGCGTACCGCCTGCTCGGAAGCCGCCACGACGCCGAGGACGTGCTCCAGGAGGCGTACCTGCGCTGGTTGGCCGTGGACCGTTCGACGGTGGCCGAGCCGCGCCGCTACCTGTCCCGGGTCGTCACCCGGCTGGCCCTGGACCGGCTGCGGGCCCGGCAGGCGAGCCGCGAGACGTACGTCGGGCCGTGGCTGCCCGAGCCGGTGCCGACCGAGCCCTCCCCGTTCGGGCCGTTGGACCGCGCCGAGTTACGCGACTCGGTGTCCATCGCCCTGTTGCACGTGCTGGAGCGGCTCACCCCGCCGGAGCGCGCCGTGTACGTCCTGCACACCGCCTTCGACCTGCCGTACGCCGAGATCGCGGAGATCCTGGACCGGACCCCCGAGGACTGCCGGCAGCTGCACCACCGGGCGGTTTCCCGGGTACGCCAGGAGCAGCGCCGGTTCACCGCCGGCCGCTCCGAACGCGAGCGCCTGCTGGACGCCTTCCTCGCCGCCGCCCGCGACGGTGACCTGGCGACGTTGACCAGCCTGGTCGCCGCGGATGCCACCGCGTGGAACGACGGTGGTGGGCGGGCGCGGGCCGCCCGCAACCCGGTCAACGGGGCGGACCGGGTCGCCCGCTTCTTCGCCGGGGTCTACGGCCCACCCCGGAAGTGGTCGTTCCGTCGGCTGGAGCTGAACGGCGAACCCGCCGCCCTGCTCACCAGCGGGGACGGCAACCGTTACGCGCTGACCGTCGCGGCGGCCGACGGCCGGATCACCGGGATCTACGTGGTCGGCAACCCGGCGAAGGTGCCGCCGGTCGACTGAACCCCGCCGCCGCCGTCGGCGCCGCGTCGACGGCTCCGGTCAGCCCAGCTCGGGGAACCAGAGCGCGATCTCGCGCTTGGCGCTGTCCGGAGAGTCGGAGGCGTGCACCAGGTTCTCCCGGTTGGACAGCGACAGGTCGCCCCGGATGGTGCCGGCGGCGGCCTTCCGGCCGTCGGTCGCGCCGACCAGCCCACGGACCACGTCGATGACCTGGTCACCGGAGAGCACCAGGGCGACCAGCGGACCGCCGGTCATGAAGTCCTTCAACGGCGGGTAGAACGCCTTGTCGACGTGCTCGGCGTAGTGCTCGTCGGCGAGCGCCGCGTCCATCGTCCGGTGCACCATCGCGTCGATCCGCAGCCCCTTGCGCTCGAAGCGGGAGAGGACCTCGCCGACCAGGCCGCGGCGGACCGCGTCGGGCTTGATCAGAACGAGGCTGCGCTCATCCGGGCTGTTGCTGGACACGCTGGGTTCCTCCTGTACGCGTTGAACGCTCGAGATCGGTACGGTCAGCCTAGCGACCCGGTCCCGGCGCCGGCGCGGCGGCCGGTCTTTCCCCCGGTGGCCGATCCGGCCTAGCCTGGCCCTGACCCCGGGAGGTCCACTGTGGCGAATGGCGGGAACCGGCCCATCGCGCCGGTACGCAAACTGATCGGCACGGTGCTGGGCACCGTGGCCACCTTCGTCGTCCTCTTCGGGCTGGGCATGACCAGTTGGGCCATCGTGGCTCTCGGAGTCGCCCTGCTGGTGCTGGCCATCGCCCTGGCGACCGTACGCGGCGGCGGGCGCACCTGGGTGGTCGGCGTCGGGCACGTGCACAGCGCCTCCGAACCACCCACCCAGTACGCGTTCGGCCGCTGCGAACTCCAGTTGGTCATCGACGCGCCCGGCCTGCCACCACGATCAAAGAAGATCATCGAACCTCGGGTGCCGGTCTCCAAGTGGCCGTCGCTGGGCCAGACCCTGCCGATCCGGGTCGCGCTGGACGACCAGCGGCACGTCAAGGTCCTCTGGGACGAGGTGCCGACCCACGCCGAGACCGCCGCCGCCGTCGCCGACCTCCCGCCGGAGTTCGCCGACGCCGACGCGATGGACGAGGTGCTGATCCAGCAGGACGCCCCACCGTGGGCCGACCGCGCGCCGGACGACGACTTCCGGGACGACTTCCGCGACCCGCACGGCGACCCCTTCCGCGACCCGCACGGCGACCCGGTGCGCTCCGATCCCCTGCGTTCGGATCCCCTGCGCGACGACCCGGGTGTCGCGTCCGAGGAGCGCGAGCCGGTGGTGGTGCACCAGACCCCGGGCGGCCCGGTGTTGGAGGGCGTCCTCGTCGAACCCCAGGCCAGCGGGCTGCCCCGACGGGCCACCCCGGCGCCGCGCACGGCCCCCGAGGAGCGCTTCGACGAGCCCGACACCGACCGGTACGACCCCCCGCGCGACGACCTGTCGACCCCGGACCCCGCCGACCCGCCACCCGTTCAGCGCGTCGACCCACTCAGCGCGCAGCGCTCCGACCCGCTGAGCGCCCAACGCTCCGACCCGCCACCCGCGCAGCGCTCCGGACCGGGCGCGGCCGACCCACTGGATCCGCTCGACCTGCCGCTGGACGACCCCTCCCCGACCACCGCGGGCCGCGAGACCGTCACCGACGAGGAACTGGACCAGGCGATCTTCGGGTTCGACGCGGCGTCAGCCGCGGATCCGACCGCGCCGATCAGCGGGGTCGGGCTCACCCTGCTGGTCACCGACCTGTCCCGGTCGCTCGGCTTCTACCGCGACATGCTCGGCTTCACCGAGGTCGACCAGGGCGCCCACAACGCCGTACTCGCCTCCGGCACGACCCGGCTCGTCCTGCGCGAGGTGACCGGGGCCGCGCCGATCAGCCGCCGCCTGGTGCACGTCAACCTCGAGGTGAACGACATCGAAGCGGCGTACGAGCGGCTCCGTGGATCAGGCGTCCGCTTCACGTACGCACCCCGGGTGGTCAACCGGGGCAGCAAGCTGGAGGTGTGGGCGGCGGCGTTCCGTGACCCCGACGGCCACGGCATCGCCCTCACCCAGTGGCGCGAACGCGCCGACGCCTGACCCGCCCGCCTCGGCCGACGCCACCGGCGTCAGCCGAGGATGACCCGACGCACGTGCAGCGCGTACGCCCACACCAGGGCGAAGATGACGCCCAGCCCGAACAGCGACCAGTGCAGCAGACCACCAAGGATCAGCAGACCCTGGAGTACGGTGCCGGCGTTCCAGGCCCACGACCGGCGCATCATGCCGGCGAGCACGACGGCGGCCACCGCCAACGCCACCACCACACCGATCGCGGCGCCGCTCAGGTCACCGCCGACCACCCGTACCGGCTGGATCGCCAGCAACAGCACCAGCGCCTCCAGGGCGAGCGTCCCCGCGCCCAGGCCGCGTACCGCCGCCTCCGGGTTGCGCAACCCGGACCGCCGCGGCTGCCCGGGCTCCCCCACCGGCTGGTCGGCCGGTGGCCCCTCGCCCGCCGACCCGGACGGGTCGTCGGTGGCGTGCGGATCCCGCTGCGGGCCGGTCATCGCTTCAACAGCCGGCGGGCGTCGGCGACGGTGACCACCGACCCGGTTACCAGGACCCCGACCCCGCTGAGCTCACCGGGGACGTCCTCCTCGGCCAGAGCCACCGCCAGCTCGATCGCGTCCGGCATCTCCTCGGCCGACTCCACCCGCTCCTCGCCGAACACCTCGGTGGCCAGCGCGGCGAGTTCCGCCACCGGCATCGCCCGTGGCGAGCTGTTGCGGGTGACCACCACCAGGTCGGCCACCGGCTCCAACAGCTCCAGCAGGGCCTCCGCGTCCTTGTCGGCGAGTACGCCGACCACCGCCACCAGCTTGCTGAAGGCGAACTCCTCCTGCAGGGCGGTGACCGTCGCGGCCATGCCGTGCGGGTTGTGCGCGCCGTCCAGCAGGACGGTGGGTGCGCTCCGGACCCGCTCCAGCCGACCCGGCGAGCTGGCCGAGGCGAAGCCCTCCCGGACCGCCTCGATGTCGAGCTGCCGGCGGGCCCCGGCGCCCAGGAACGCCTCCACCGCCGCCAGCGCCACCGCGGCGTTCTGCGCCTGGTGGGCACCGTGCAGCGGAATGAACACGTCGTCGTACACACCGCCCAGGCCCTGGATGGTGAGCACCTGGCCGCCGACCGCGACCGCCCGGCGCAGGACGCCGAACTCGCCGCCCTCCCGCGCGATGGTGGCCCCGACCTCGGCGCAGCGTTCCAGGAGTGGACGCGCCGCCTCCTCCTCCTGGGCGGCCGCGATCACGGTGGCGCCCGGGTGGATGATGCCGGCCTTGGCCAGCGCGATGTCCTGAAGCGTGTCGCCGAGCCACTCGGTGTGGTCCAGCCCGATCGGCGTGATCACGCAGACGCCGGCCTGGATCACGTTCGTGGCGTCCTCGGCGCCGCCGAGCCCCACCTCGACCACAGCGATGTCGACGGGCGCGTCGGCGAACGTGGCGAACGCCAACGCCGTGGTCATGTCGAAGTACGTCAGCGGCTCGTCGGACCGCGCGTCGACCAACTCGGCCAGCGGCTTGATCTCCCGGTAGACCGACGCGAACCGCTCCTCGCTGACCGGCTCCCCGTCCAGGCTGATCCGCTCCCGCACGGTCTCCAGGTGCGGGCTGGTGTAGCGGCCGGTGTGCAGCCCGAACGCCCGCAACAGCGAGTCGATCATTCGCGCGGTGGAGGTCTTGCCGTTGGTGCCGGTCAGGTGGATCGCCGGGTACGCCCGCTGTGGGCTACCGAGCAGGTCGAGCAACGACTCGATCCGGTCCAGCTCGAAGACCATGCGGGTGAAACCACGGGCGTTCAGCTCCGCCTCGACGGCGGCGAAATCGGTACGGTCGGTCACGAGGACAGTGTCTCCAGAGCAGCGTCGATCCGGACCAGGTCGGCCTCGGCGGTGGCGAGCCGGTCGCGGATCTTCGCGACCACCGGCTCAGGGGCCTTGCCGACGAAGGCGGGGTTGTCGAGCTTCGCCCGGGCCTGCGCGACCTCCTTCTCGGCGGCCGCACGGTCCTTCGTGAGCCGGGCCCGCTCGGCGGCCAGGTCGATCGACCCCCGGGTGTCCAACGCGACACCGACCGCGCCGGGCATGGCCAACGTGGCGCTGGCCTGGAAGTCGTCCCCGGCCGGGTCCAGCCGGACCAGCGAACGGATCAGAGGCTCGTGGGCGGCGATGCCCGCCCCGGTCAACCCGTCGAGGCGGGCGGCCACCCGCTGCGTCGGGCGCAGCCCCTGGTCCGAACGGAACCGGCGGATCTCGGTGACCACCCGCTGCACGCTCGCCAGCTCGGCCTCGGCGGCATCGTCGACGAGCGCCCGGTCGGCCACCGGCCAAGCGGCGGTCTGCACCGTCTCGCCGCCCGTCAACGCGAGCCACAGCTCCTCGGTGACGAACGGGATGATCGGGTGCAGCAGCCGCAACAGCTGGTCGAGCACGTGCCCGAGCACCCGACGGCTGACCTCCGCCCGCTCACCACCCTCGGCGAGCACCGGCTTGCTCAGCTCCACGTACCAGTCGCAGACGTCGTCCCAGGCGAAGTGGTAGAGCAGGTCACACACCTTGGCGAACTCGTACGCCTCGAACTGCTCGTCCACCTCGGCCGTCACATGCGCCAGCCGGGACAGGATCCACCGGTCGACGGTGGAGAGCTGCTCGACGGGCGGCAGGTCGCCGGTGGTGTGCGCGCCGTTCATCAGCGCGAACCGGGTGGCGTTCCACAGCTTGTTGCAGAAGTTGCGCGAGCCCTGGCACCACTCCTCGCTGACCGGGACGTCCTGACCGGGGTTACCACCCCGAGCCAGGGTGAACCGGGTCGCGTCGGCGCCGTACCTGTCGATCCAGTCCAGCGGGTCGACCACGTTGCCGAACGACTTCGACATCTTCTTGCCGAACTGGTCACGCACCATGCCGTGCAGCGCCACCACGTCGAACGGCGGACGGCCGTCCATCGCGTACAGGCCGAACATCATCATCCGGGCGACCCAGAAGAACAGGATGTCGTACCCGGTGACCAGCACGCTGGTCGGGTAGAACTTCGCCAGTTCCGGGGTCTGCTCGGGCCAGCCGAGGGTGGAGAACGGCCACAGGCCGCTGGAGAACCAGGTGTCCAGGACGTCCTCGTCCTGGTGCCAGCCGTCGCCGGTCGGTGGCTCCTCGTCGGGGCCGACGCAGACGACCTCGCCGGCCGGGCCGTACCAGACCGGGATGCGGTGCCCCCACCAGAGCTGACGGGAGATGCACCAGTCGTGCATGTTGTCGACCCAGGCGAAGTAGCGCTTGGCCAACTCGGCCGGCTCGATGCGGACCCGACCGTCGCGCACCGCGTCACCCGCCGCCTGTGCCAGCGGGGTGGTGTTGACGAACCACTGCAACGACAGCCGGGGCTCGACAGTCGTCTTGCAGCGGGAGCAGTGCCCGACCGCGTGCACGTACGGGCGCTTCTCGGCGACGATCCGGCCCTGCTCACGCAGCGCCGCGACGATCGCGGGACGCGCCTCGAACCGGTCCAGCCCCTCGAACGGCCCGGGCACGGTGATCACACCGCGCTCGTCCATGACGGTCAGCGCGGGCAGGTCGTGACGCTGGCCGATCTCGAAGTCGTTCGGGTCGTGCGCGGGCGTCACCTTGACCATGCCCGTGCCGAAGGACGGGTCGACGTGCGCGTCGGCGACGATCGGGATCCGGCGGCCGGTCAGCGGCAGCTCGACCTCGGTGCCGATCAGGTGCTGGTAGCGCTCGTCGTCCGGGTGCACGGCCACCGCCGTGTCACCCAGCATCGTCTCGGCCCGGGTGGTGGCCACCACGACCTCGTCGCTGTACCGGATGGAGATCAGCTCACCGTCGTCGTCGGTGTGCTCGACCTCGATGTCGGAGAGCGCGGTGAGGCAGCGCGGACACCAGTTGATGATCCGGTTGGCCCGGTAGATGAGGCCGTCGTCGTACAGCTTCTTGAAGATCGTCTGGACGGCCCGGGACAGGCCCTCGTCCATGGTGAAGCGCTCGCGGTCCCAGTCCACGGAGTCGCCGAGGCGACGCATCTGGCCCAGGATGGCACCCCCGGACTCGGCCTTCCACTGCCAGACCCGCTCGACGAACTTCTCCCGGCCCAGGTCGTGTCGGGACAGCCCCTGGGCGGCGAGCTGCCGCTCGACGACGTTCTGGGTGGCGATACCGGCGTGGTCCATGCCCGGCAGCCACAGCGCCTCGAAGCCCTGCATCCGCTTCCGCCGCACCAGGGCGTCCTGCACGGTGTGGTCCAGGGCGTGGCCCATGTGCAGCGAACCGGTGACGTTCGGCGGCGGGATGACGATGGTGAAGGGCGGCTTGTCGCTGTCCGCGGAGGCCCGGAAGTGCCCGGCGGCTACCCACTGCTCGTACCGTCGCTGCTCTACCTCGCCCGGCTGGTACTGGCCGGCAAGGGTCGGGGCGGCGGGGCGGTGGGCATCCAGTCTCTCGGTCACCTGACAAGTCTACGGAGGGCTTCTCCGGACCTGACGTGCGCCACCTCTCGTTCGCGTACGGTGTCGGCTATGTCCGACGCACATCTCACCGAGCGTTCGCTCGACGGCGGTCACGAGCCGGTCGAGTTGAGCGAGGAGCCGATCCAGCTCAGCACCAGAGACTCCGGGGGCGACCCCGCCGAGCGGTCCGGCGGCTGGTCCCGGCGCCGCAAGATCGGCTGGGCGATCGCCCTTGCAGTCGGCCTCGCCGGCGCCGGTGTGCTGGGCGTCGGTGGGTGGCGTGTGGCGCAGCAGAAGAACACCCAACTGACCTCACCCGATCGGGTGGCGGGCCTGACCCGCGACGACAGCGAGCGGGCCAAGAGCACCGCCGACTACCTGCGCAGCGGCCTGGCCGCGAACATCGAGCTGGACCGCAGCTTCGGCACCGTCTACCGCGACCCCGCCGACGACAAGCGCTCGGTGCTCATCTTCGGGGGCACCACCCTCCTGTGGCAGCCGGAACGGGACCTGGACAGCCTCTTCCGCCTGATGTCGGACGAGACCGGCTCGGTGAGCGGCCTTCGCGAGGTGCCCGCCGGCGACCTGGGCGGCGTCCTCAAGTGCGGCAGCACCAGCGGCGAGGGCGGTGACTTCGCGGTGTGCGGTTGGGCCGACCACGGCAGCGTCGTGATGGCGATGTTCCCGGGCCGGTCGGTCACCGACGCCGGCGGCCTGCTCCGCAACCTCCGCTCGGAGATGCAGACCCGAGGCTGACCCGAGCGGGTGCCTCGCTCGCCGCCCGGCAGTTTCGGCCGGTCCTCAGGCCGTCCGGAGTCTCTCCGACGCTCTTTCGCCGTGGTGTTCCCGGAGCTCTTGTGTCGGGGTGTTCCCGGGGCTCCTGCGTCCCGGTGTTCCCGGGGCCGCGATACCCGCGGTTTCAGCGAAGTCGAGGCGCTCAGACCTCAGGGCGCTTCCCGCCGCCCTGCGGAGGCATCGGCACGCTGCGCGCCTCCTGCACCCGGATTTCGGCCCGCGAGGCTCTGGCAGCCCTGGCGGTCCCGGCGGCTTCAGGTCGCCGATGTGGCGGTATTCGATGTTGGGGATGCGCCCACATCGGCGATCTGGAGTGGATCACCTCGCGGTGGATCGGTTGCAGCGGCTGCGGGAGCCGACACTGGTGCAGCCCTCGGCGGAGAAATGGCCTGGTGTAGCGGTTGCGGGGCCGGCTGAGCGCAGCCCCAGCAGCATCCGGCCGTGAAACGGCCGGCGGGACGGCCCCGTGGAGTAGCCCGAGAGGACGGCGCGATGAGACGGACCGATGAAAACGATCTAACAGATCGTCCCGGTGGAGTAACCCGGGAGGACGGTGTAGCGGAACGGCCGGTGGGACGGCCCCGGTTGGGACAGCCCCGATTATCGGCCCGCTGCGATGACGTATGCGGGAACGAATGCCGGATATGCAGAACGGGCCACCCCGCAAAGGGGTGGCCCGTTCTGGAAGATTGTCCGGCGGCGTCCTACTCTCCCACACCCTCACGAGTGCAGTACCATCGGCGCTGGAGGGCTTAGCTTCCGGGTTCGGAATGTAACCGGGCGTTTCCCCTCCGCCATGACCGCCGTAACTCTATGAACATATCAAACAACCCGGCAAACAGTTCACGGGTGTTCGCTTGTTCAGAGTTGCACAGTGGACGCGTAGCAGCTTAGTAGTCAAGTCCTCGGCCTATTAGTACCGGTCAACTGAACCCGTTACCGGGCTTACATTTCCGGCCTATCAACCCAGTCGTCTAGCTGGGGGCCTTACCCCACCAAAGGTGGGTGGGATACCTCATCTTGAAGCAGGCTTCCCGCTTAGATGCTTTCAGCGGTTATCCCTTCCGAACGTAGCTAACCAGCCGTGCCCTTGGCAGGACAACTGGCACACCAGAGGTTCGTCCGTCCCGGTCCTCTCGTACTAGGGACAGCCCTTCTCAAGTATCCTACGCGCACGGCGGATAGGGACCGAACTGTCTCACGACGTTCTAAACCCAGCTCGCGTACCGCTTTAATGGGCGAACAGCCCAACCCTTGGGACCTGCTACAGCCCCAGGATGCGACGAGCCGACATCGAGGTGCCAAACCATCCCGTCGATATGGACTCTTGGGGAAGATCAGCCTGTTATCCCCGGGGTACCTTTTATCCGTTGAGCGACACCGCTTCCACTCGCAAGTGCCGGATCACTAGTCCCGACTTTCGTCCCTGCTCGACCTGTCAGTCTCACAGTCAAGCTCCCTTGTGTACTTGCACTCAACACCTGATTGCCAACCAGGCTGAGGGAACCTTTGGGCGCCTCCGTTACCCTTTAGGAGGCAACCGCCCCAGTTAAACTACCCACCAGACACTGTCCCTGAACCGGATAACGGTCCGAAGTTAGATACCCAAATCAACCAGAGTGGTATTTCAAGATTGCCTCCACCCATACTGGCGTATGGACTTCACCGGCTCCCACCTATCCTACACAAGCTAATTCGAGTACCAATGTCAAGCTATAGTAAAGGTCCCGGGGTCTTTCCGTCCTGCCGCGCGTAACGAGCATCTTTACTCGTACTGCAATTTCGCCGGGCCTGTGGTTGAGACAGTGGGGAAGTCGTTACGCCATTCGTGCAGGTCGGAACTTACCCGACAAGGAATTTCGCTACCTTAGGATGGTTATAGTTACCACCGCCGTTTACTGGCGCTTAAGTTCTCCGCTTCGCCCCGAAGAGCTAACAGGTCCCCTTAACGTTCCAGCACCGGGCAGGCGTCAGTCCATATACATCGAATTACTTCTTCGCATGGACCTGTGTTTTTAGTAAACAGTCGCTTCCCCCTGCTCTCTGCGGCCATACAACGCTCCACCCGCGCGGGGCTTCACGTCTCCGGCCCCCCTTCTCCCTAAGTTACGGGGGCAATTTGCCGAGTTCCTTAACCACAGTTCGCCCGATCGCCTCGGTATTCTCTACCTGACCACCTGTGTCGGTTTGGGGTACGGGCCGCTAAGAACTCGCTAGAGGCTTTTCTCGGCAGCATAGGATCACTGACTTCACCTGAATCGGCTCGGCATCACGTCTCAGCCCCATGCGGTGCGGATTTGCCTACACCACGGCCTACACGCTTACCCCGGCACAACCACCGGCCGGGCTCAGCTACCTTCCTGCGTCACCCCATCGCTTGACTACTACCCGCCAGGTTCCCACGCTCCCCACCATTGACCCGAAGGTCGCCGGCAGTTCGGGTGGTTAGCACAACGAGGTTCATCAGGGACGCTCTTTCGCGGGTACGGGAATATCAACCCGTTGTCCATCGACTACGCCTCTCGGCCTCGCCTTAGGTCCCGACTCACCCAGGGCGGATTAGCCTGGCCCTGGAACCCTTGGTCATCCGGCGGAAGGGTTTCTCACCCTTCTTTCGCTACTCATGCCTGCATTCTCACTCGTGCCGCGTCCACAACTAGGTCACCCCGCTGCTTCACTCGCGGCACGACGCTCCCCTACCCATCCACACACCTGCACGCACCATCAAGGGCACGCGTGGTTGAAATGTGAATGCCACAGCTTCGGCGGTGTGCTTGAGCCCCGCTACATTGTCGGCGCGGAACCACTTGACCAGTGAGCTATTACGCACTCTTTAAAGGGTGGCTGCTTCTAAGCCAACCTCCTGGTTGTCTATGCGACCCCACATCCTTTTCCACTTAGCACACGCTTAGGGGCCTTAGCTGGTGATCTGGGCTGTTTCCCTCTCGACTACGAAGCTTATCCCCCGCAGTCTCACTGCCGCGCTCTCACTTACCGGCATTCGGAGTTTGGCTGATTTCGGTAAGCTTGTGGGCCCCCTAGACCATCCAGTGCTCTACCTCCGGCAAGAAACACGCGACGCTGCACCTAAATGCATTTCGGGGAGAACCAGCTATCACGGAGTTTGATTGGCCTTTCACCCCTAACCACAGGTCATCCCCCAACTTTTCAACGTTGGTGGGTTCGGCCCTCCACGCGGTCTTACCCGCGCTTCAGCCTGCCCATGGCTAGATCACTCCGCTTCGGGTCTAGGACACGCGACTGAACCGCCCTATTCAGACTCGCTTTCGCTACGGCTCCCCCACACGGGTTAACCTCGCCACATGCCACTAACTCGCAGGCTCATTCTTCAAAAGGCACGCCGTCACCCCGCAAGGCTCCGACGGATTGTAGGCGAACGGTTTCAGGTACTATTTCACTCCCCTCCCGGGGTACTTTTCACCATTCCCTCACGGTACTCGTCCGCTATCGGTCACCAGGAAGTATTTAGGCTTACCAGGTGGTCCTGGCAGATTCACGGCAGATTTCAGGGGTCCGCCGCTACTCGGGAACACCCACAGAAGGTCAACAGCTTTCACCTACCGGACTCTCACCGTCTACGGTCAGCCATTCCAGACTGTTCGACTAGCCATTGACTTTGTAACTCCTCGAATGCATGTCAGTACACTCAGCAGGGTCCCACAACCCCGACCACGCAACCCCTGACAGGTATCACACGCAGCCGGTTTAGCCTCAATCCGCTTTCGCTCGCCACTACTCACGGAATCACTAAATTTGTTTTCTCTTCCTACGGGTACTGAGATGTTTCACTTCCCCGCGTTCCCTCCACACACCCTATGTGTTCAGGTGTGGGTGACACCACATGACTGGTGCCAGGTTTCCCCATTCGGACACCCTGGGATCACAGCTCGGTTGACAGCTCCCCCAGGCCTATCGCGGCCTCCCACGTCCTTCATCGGCTCCTGGTGCCAAGGC